>NZ_CP136095.1:0-3160026 GCF_032465815.1 Cupriavidus sp. BIC8F
CGACGATATCGACACCGCCAAGGTCGAAGAGATCCGCCAGGCCATCGCCGAGGGCCGGATCAGGATCGACCCGGGCAAGATTGCCGACGGCCTGCTCGCGACCCTGCGCGAGCTTGGCCAGGCCGAACCCCGCTAGCCCAATGAACCAGAGCCTGATCCAGTCCCTGCAGCGCGAAACCGAAGGCATCCAGGCCTTCGGCCAACTCCTCGCCGATGAGCGCGACGCCCTCAAGCGGGGCGACTTCCAGTCCCTGAGCGGACTGCTGACGCGCAAGGTTGAACTGGGCCAGGCCCTGTCCCGCCAGCTCAAGGCCCGCGAAGCCCAGATGGGCGCGCTTGGCCTGCGCGCCGGCCCCGAAGGCCAGCTGCTCGGCCGCCAGGTCGATCCGGCCGTGGCCGACGCCTGGCACCAGCTGATCTTCGCCGCCCGCACCGCGCGCGACGGCAACGCCCTTAACGGCGCCGTCGTCAACGCCCACCTCGACTTCACCCGCGAAGCCATCCAGGCGCTGCGCCAGCATAGTGGCGGGGATGCGGGGTTGTATGGGAAGGATGGGAAGGCGGCGGCGGGGGTTGGGGGTGTTAGCCTGGCGGCTGGATGAAGGTCGTACAACGGGCGGTTATCGTGCTTGACGCGCGTAGTCTGTTTCGCCGGCGTAGCCGGCGAGTCACTTTCTGTCCGAGCGACAGAAAGTAACCAAAGAGCGCGTCGCCTGAGCGGCTGGCTATCCATTCACCGCTTCTGGTCATATAGGCGGTTTTGGTCTCCTTTGGGCGTGGGTGCCCGTTCGACCCTGCTACGCACCCTGTCTGGTGCCTACGTCCACGGACTATTGGACGAACCCGACTTTAGGTTGTTGGCAGCCTGCTGCCGACCATATCGGTAGGACGCCTAAGGCTGCGCTGCGCGCCGGCCCTAAGCAGAGCGACTGACCACGTCCTAACAGCGTTGGGTTCGGCATCATCCGCGACAACGCGGTGCGAGCGCAGCGATGCACTCCGTGCCCGTGTCTCTGACCTGCGATGCTGAGTGCGCGCAGCGCAGCCGAAGGCGTCCCGCAGATAACCTGGTTAGCAGGCTGCCAACCACGCCCGTCAAGAACGACATCCAACCGAATAGCGCCAAGGCCCCCCTCACCTAAACCCCACCACCACCTCATTACTCCGCCCCTGCAGCACCGGCACCAGACTCCCCTGCCCCGGCACCCGGAACGCAAACACAAAGCCCTTGGTGGCGTCATCCCCGGAAAACGCATCGGTCTTGCCTTCTGCCTGCGGCAGCAGCACACAGCGCTGGGCATTGCAAAGGTAGGCCTGGAGTTCGACGGGGGGCGCCTTGGAGAAGTTGTAGCGCCAGCGCACCGAAGTAATCACCCCTTCAGATTGCGGCAACACCCCGGTCGGCAGAATTGGCGGCGACACCGCACGCTGTCCGCGGCCATGAAGCGCCGGCCCGTTGACCGAGCCGGTCCAGGTGTGGCGGGTGCCGCCTTCGATCGCAGCCCAGGCGCAGGCCGATACCGCAACCAGCATCCAGCAAGCGCCGCGCACGGCGCTACCCAGCCATGGCATCACAGCAAGCCGCGCAACTGGTTGCGCAGCCGCGTGATCGCCTGGCCGCGGATCTGGCACACGCGCGACTCGGTCACATCGAGCACCGCGCCGATCTCACGCAGGTTCAGCTCCTGGTCATAGCACAGCGACAACACCAGCTTCTCGCGCTCCGGCAGCCGGTCGATGGCGCGGATCAGCGCCTCGCGCATGCCGCTTTCCATCAGCACGGCCAGCGGGTTGCCGTCATCGCTGCCGCCAAGGTGCCGGTCCAGGAAGTCTTCTTCGCCGGAGCGCTCGAAGTCCTCGTAGTGCAGCAGCTGGCAGCCATAGACCTCATTGAGCAGCAACTGGTATTCGTCCAGCGCCATCTCCATGGCTTCGGCCACTTCGGAGTCGACCGGCGCGCGCCCAAGCTTCTGCTCCAGCCCGCGCTGCGTGCGCTCGATGCGCCGGGTGAACTGGCGCAGGCTGCGCGACTGCCAGTCGTTGGCGCGCACCTCGTCAAGCATGGCGCCGCGGATGCGCTGGCTGGCATAGGTCTCGAAGCGCGCGCCGTGGGTGTCTTCATAGCGCTTGGCGGCATCCAGCAGGCCGATCATGCCGGCCTGGATCAGGTCGTCGATCTGCACGCTGGCAGGCAGCCTGGCGGCCAGTTGCAGGGCGATGCGGCGCACCAGCTGTGCATGCGCCTTGACCACATCGGCCTGTTCGAGCTTTCCCTGGATCGTGTACATGGTGCAATTCTCGTGAATGCTGGATTGCTGGACCGCCACACCGTGCGGCGGGGGCTGGCTCAGGGTCTGGTTCGGTGGGATGGCATGGCTGGCAGGCTCAGGCCATTGCGGCTGCGGGGGCGGGGGCGGACATGTCCGCGCGCAGCGGCCAGGCACCAATGCTGCCGGCGGTACGGCGCAGCGCGGTGGTGGCCGGCGCCGCCGGAAACGCCTCGACCACGCAGCGCCCCAGTTGCACGCCGCGCGCCACCAGCGGGTCGGACGGCAGCCAGCCCGCGCACAACGCCTCGACGCCCAGGTACTGGCTGGCCGTGCGCGCGAGGTTGCGCAGGATCGCCTGCACCGTGGCCTCGCTCGCCGCCATGTTGACGATCAGGTGGAACTGGCGCCAGGCATACAGGTGGTGCAGGCGCTTGATGCAGGCGTAGGCGGCGGTGATCGACGCCAGCTCAGGCCGCATCACGATCAGCACATTGTGCGCGCCGCCCGCGAGCGGCGACAGCGCGCCGTCGGCATCGACGCCGGCATCCACCAGCACGCTGCGAAAGCCGCTCGCGGCAGCAGCCGGCAAGGCGCTGCCCGGCACAGGCCGGCCAGCCGGCAGTACCGACAGCACGCCACCGGGACCGGTGCCTGCAGCAGCTTCCAGCGACAGGCGGCCTGCGCTGACATCGGCCAGGGTGCCGGCGGGCTTGGCGCCGGACAGCCGCGTGGCGCGCGCCGCGGCGGCGTCTTCGTCGACCAGCAGCACGCGTTCGCCCTGCATGGCCAGCGCGTGCGACAAGCCCAGGGCCACGGTGGTGGCGCCGGCACCGCCTTCGCAGGCGACCACGGCGATACGGCGCGTCGTGCGCGGCGCCAGCATCCGGCGCAGGCTCTCGGCCTGGTCCATGGCGAGGGCGCTCACTGCAGGACCTCCATCGCTTCAGCGGGCACGGCGGTGCCGCGGCCCGGATAGTTTTCCAGCACGTCGAGCAATGCCAGCATGCGGCCCATGCCTTCATTGAGCACTGTGCCCGGCACCGGCGCTCCCTGGCGCACCGTGCGGCCAGCCAGGCGCGCGAGGAAGGCGGGCGCGGCCGCGGTCGGCGCGTGTTCCAGGCGCAGCACCGACAGGCCCAGCTGCAGCGCGGCCAGCGCGGCGCCGGCGGCGTGGCCGCTTTCGGCGTCCTGGGCGAAGTGGTCGATGGCGTGGCGCAGCGTGCGCAGGCGCGCATCGGCTGCGTCGGTCCACAAGGCCCAGCGCGCCACCTGCGCGGCATCCTGCGCCAGCGCCGGGTCGCACAACAGGTAACGGGTATCCAGCAGTTCGCCGGTGGCGCGGTCGGCCAGGCGGGCCACCACCAGGCAGGCATCGGTGCCGCCTTCGGGGGTGCCCTTGCCGCGCACCGGGCTGTCCGGCACGCGCACTTCGGCGCTGGCCAGCCAGCGCACGGTGTCACGCTCGCGCACGGTGTCCTCGCCGACGGCGTGGAAGGTCAGCGTGTCGGCCAGCGCATCGAGCTTCCAGGCGGCGCCGGCGCTGACCACGCGCGCGGTCTTGCGCGCGCTGGCCACCCAGCGCTCGCCGGCCTGCTGCCAGCGTGCCAGCATGGCGGCGGACGGTATGGCATCAATCAGGTTGACCACCTTGCGCGCGGCGCCCATGGCGGCGCGCAGGCTGGCGGCATCGGATTCGCCTTCGCCCAATGGCTGGCCCGCACCGTGACCCCGGCCGGTCGGGGTCACGGTGGCGGCCAGCGGCACGCCGTCGCGGTCGGCGAGCCACAGCGTGTGCTGCATCGGCTGCGGCGTGCGGCGGCCGGGCACAGCTACTTGCAGCGTGGCGGCGCTGGCCAGCACGTACTGCTCGCACTGGCGGATCACGTCGCGGCAGACCGCTTCGCGCACCTGCTGCGACATGGCGCGCAGGGCCGGGGCGCCGGCGCCGCGCTGTTGCCACAGCGAGCGGGCCAGGTCTAGGCCCAGGCCCGCGCCATTGAGCTCTGCCACGCACTGGCTCAGCGCGTCGGCGCTGTCGGTCAGCGAGCGCAGCACCTCGTCGGCGCCGCCACGCGCGGGTGCCTCGTCATCGGTGCCGGCGGCGCGCCGGCGCGCGGCGTCCGCATCGGCAAATACCGAACCGCGGCGCGGCGTCAGGAAGGCGCGCTCCACCAGCGCGGTGCTGTTGGCCAGCTCAAGGTGCTCGGGCACGCGCTGGCCGGTGGAGGCGTAGAACACCGGCAGGCGATGGCGGATCACCACGTCCAGCACCGAGCCCAGGTGGGTGGCTTCATCCAGCTTGCTGATGATGCAGCCGTCGATGCCGCCGCCATCGGGTGCGGCGTCATGGCGGTAGGCATGCACCACTTCATTGAGGGTATCGCCGTGGCTGGCGCCGTTGAGCAGCAGCACGCGCTGCACCGGCGCGGGCACGCCGGCCAGCATGGCGATCTGCTCCGACAGGCTGCGGTCGCGCTGGCTCATGCCGACGGTGTCGATGATCACCAGGTGCTTGTCCTTCATCGCCGCCAGCGCGAAGCGCAGGTCGGCGGCATCCTTCACCGCATGCACCGGCACGCCCAGGATGTCGCCGTAGATGCGCAGCTGTTCGTGCGCGCCGATACGGAAGCTGTCGGTGGTCAGCAGCGCCAGCTTGTCGGCGCCGTGGCGCAGCACGAAGCGCGCCGCCAGCTTGGCCGCGGTGGTGGTCTTGCCGACGCCGGTGGGGCCCACCAGCGCCAGCACGCCGCCTTGCGCGAACAGGCTGTCCTCGTCGCCCAGCACCGGGAGCTTGCTGGCCAGTTCGGTGCGGATCCAGCCCATGGCCGCGGGGCGGTCGTAGCCCAGTGGCAGCCGCGCCAGCAGCGTGCGCGCCAGTTGCCCGGAGAAGCCGGCGCCGACCATCCATTCAAACAGGGATTCGCGCAGCGGGTCGCTGGCGGCCACGCCGTGCCCTGCCGCGCTTGCAACCGCGCTCGGGGCAGGGTTGATCCCGGCCAGCTGGCGCTCCAGCATCGCTCGCATCGATTGCAGCTCACCGCGCAGGTCGCCAATGGCGGCGGGCTCGACCACTGGTGCGGGTGGCACGTAGACCTGCGCCGTGGCCTGCACGCTGCCCAGATCCGTATCGCGCATGGCGACAATCTCCACGCCGCCCTCGACGGTGCGGTTGGACAGCACCACGGCGTCCGGACCCATGGCTTCGCGCACCTGGCGCATGGCTTCGCGGCCGTTGGCCGCGACAAACTTGGCTACGCTCATCTTTGACTCCTCACGCGCCGATCATGGCGGTGATGCGGATATTGCGGTTGTCCGGCACCTCGGCATGCGACAGCACCCTCAGCTGCGGCATGGTGCGCCGCAGGAAGCGCGCCATCAGCGGGCGCAGCTGCGACGGCACCAGCAGCACCGGGTCCATGCCCATCTGTTCCTGGCGCGTGACCGCGCCCTGGGTCTGCTGCAGCAACGCATCGGCCAGGCCCGGCTCGATCCCGCCG
Source organism: Cupriavidus sp. BIC8F (assembly GCF_032465815.1). Classification (NCBI taxonomy): domain Bacteria; kingdom Pseudomonadati; phylum Pseudomonadota; class Betaproteobacteria; order Burkholderiales; family Burkholderiaceae; genus Cupriavidus; species Cupriavidus sp. BIC8F. The sequence continues at coordinate 5,768 of NZ_CP136095.1, forward strand.
CCATTGGTCAGCGCCTGCGACAGCACGCGCTCCAGGCCGGCATCCAGGCCGATCACCTGCAGGTCGGCGTTGTTCGGGAACAGTTGCTGCGTGATCGCGCGGCCCAGCGCCACGCGCACCATCGCGGTCAGCTCGTTCGGGTCGCTGATCTTGGGCGCATGCTCGGCCACCACATCCAGGATGGTGCGCATGTCGCGGATGGGCACGCCTTCGTCCAGCAGGTTCTGCAGGATCTTCTGCAGCGCGGTCAGCGAAATGGCCTTCGGCACCAGGTCTTCGGTCAGCTTGGGCGAGTCCTTGGCGATGCGGTCCAGCAGCGCCTGCACTTCCTGGCGGCCCAGCAGCTCGGCCGCGTGCATGTGGATCAGGTGGTTCATGTGCGTGGCCACCACCGTGCTGGCATCGACCACGGTATAGCCGTAGGACTGCGCCTGCTCCTTGATGCCCGCGTCGATCCAGACGGCCGGCAGGCCGAAGGCGGGATCGCGCGTGGCCGCGCCCGGCAGCGTGCCGCTGACCTGCCCGGGGTTGATCGCCATCCACTGGCCCGGCATGGCTTCGCCGCGGCCGATCTCCACGCCCTTGAGCGTGATGCGGTAGGCGTTGGGCTTGAGTTCCAGGTTGTCGCGGATATGCACCACCGGCACCAGGAAACCGATCTCCTGCGCCACCTTCTTGCGGATGCTCTTGATGCGGCCCAGCAGCTCGCCGTCCTGCGCGCGGTCCACCAGCGTGATCAGGCGGTAGCCCACTTCCATGCCGAGCGGGTCGACCAGCGTGACGTCGTCCCAGCTGGCTTCAGTGGATTCCTGCGCCACCGCCGGGGTGCGCTCCTCGCGCTGCTTGACTTGCTCCTGCGTGGCGGCGCGGCGCGACATATAACGGCCCATCCACACCAGCACGCCCGCCAGCAGCAGGAAGGCAAAATGCGGCATGCCCGGGATGATGCCCATCAGGCCGATAATGCCCGCGGTCAGGTACAGCACGCGCGGGTTGGCAAAGAGCTGGCCGGTGAGCTGCTCGCCCACGTCCTGCTCGTTCGACACGCGCGACACGATCACGCCCGCGGCGGTGGAGATCACCAGCGCCGGGATCTGCGCCACCAGGCCGTCGCCGATGGTCAGCAGCGTGTAGTTGTGCACGGCGGTGCCGAAGTCCAGGTCGTGCTGCACCATGCCCACCACCATGCCGGCGGCAACGTTGATGAACATGATCAGCAGGCCCGCCACGGCATCGCCGCGCACGAACTTGCTGGCACCGTCCATGGCCCCGTAAAAGTCGGACTCCTGCGCCACTTCGGCGCGGCGCTTCTTGGCGGCGGCTTCGTCGATCAGGCCGGCATTCAGGTCGGCATCGATCGACATCTGCTTGCCGGGCATCGAATCCAGCATGAAGCGCGCGCCGACTTCGGCGATACGTCCCGCACCCTTGGTGATCACCATGAAGTTGATCACCACCAGGATCGCGAACACCACGATGCCGACCGCGAAGTTGCCGCCCACCAGGAAGTGGCCGAAGGCCTCCACCACCTTGCCGGCCGCGTCCGGGCCGGTATGGCCTTCGAGCAGCACCACGCGCGTGGACGCCACGTTCAGCGACAGGCGCAGCAGCGTGGTGAACAGCAGCACCGCCGGGAAGGCGGCAAAGTCCAGCGGCTTCTGCGTGTACATGCTGACCAGCAGCACCATGATCGCCAGCGCGATATTGAAGGTGAACAGCAGGTCCAGCACAAAGGCCGGCAGCGGCAGGATCATCATCCCCAGGATCATGATGATCAGCAGCGGCCCGGTCATGGCCTTGAACTGGCCGGCGGCGCGCAGGCCGGGCAGGTTGAACAGGTTGCTCAGAGCGTTCATTCGCGCATTTCCGGTACGGCGAGTTCATCGGGCACCGGCAGCTCCGCGGGTGCCTGCGGCTGTGGACCCTGCGAGTAATGCCAGTGCTTCAGTTGATAGACCCAGGCCAGCACTTCGGCCACGGCGGTGTACAGTCCGGCGGGAATTTCCTGGCCCAGCTCCACGTGGCGGTGCAGCGCACGCGCCAGCGGCGGGGCCGACATCAGCGGCACGCGGTGCTCGGCGGCCAGCTCGCGGATACGGGCGGCAATATCGCCGGTGCCCTTGGCCACCACGCGCGGCGCGCCCATGCGCCCTTCCTCATAGCGCAGCGCCACGGCGAAGTGGGTGGGGTTGGTCACCACCACGTCGGCCTTTGGCACCTCGGTCATCATGCGGCGGCGCGCCATGGCGCGCTGCTGCTGGCGGATGCGGCCCTTGATATGCGGGTCGCCCTCGCTTTCCTTGAATTCCTGCTTGACCTCTTCCTTGGTCATGCGCAGCTTCTTGAAGAACTCCCAGTACTGCCACGGCACGTCGATGGCCGCCACCACCAGCAGCGACAGCGACACCACCAGGCAGCAATACATGACCAGGTCGACCATGTGCAGCAGCGCTTCCTGCACCGGCGCGTTCATCAGCGCGATGGCCTCGGGCAGGCGCCGCCACAGCACCCAGGCGCCCACGCTGCCCACCAGCAGCGACTTGGCCACGGCCTTGAGCAACTCCACCAGCGAATGCGCGGAGAACATCCGGCCCAGCCCCGCCAGCGGCGACAGGCGCGAGAACTGCGGCGCGAAGGACTTGCCCGAGAACACCCAGCCCCCCAGCAGCAACGGCGCCGCCAGCGCGGCAACGCCGAACAGGAACAGCAGCGGCAGGAAGGCCAGCAGGCTGTCCCACACCATCATGGAAAAGCGCGACAGCATGCGCGAGGTATCGAACGCCGTTGCCGGCTCGAAGCGCAGCGCCCCCTGCATCACCTGGTTCAGGCTGCTGCCCAGATGGCCGCCCAGCGTCCACAGGCCGGTCACGCCGGCGATTAGCATGACGAACGTGGCGAGCTCGCGCGAACGCACCACCTGCCCCTCCTCGCGCGCCTTTTCCAGGCGCCGGGGTGAGGCGGGTTCGGTTTTCTCGAGGTCGCTTTCTTCGGACATCCATGCTCCGTGCGAAGCGGCAGGCCGCTATTCGTCAGCAGGGATTATCGAAGCGGGACAGCCTTCCCATTCATGGGAAAAGGCGGGGGAATTGGGTGTTGTTTGGGAAATCAGGGGCCTGGTGGCGTTAACGGCGCCTGATTGGGAGGACTTTAGGCGTGGATGGGGGGGCGGGCATCGGGAGATGCCCGCGCGAACTACGTCAGGCCGGTCCCCTCACAAAACCAGAGCCATGATAGTCAGTCCGTGCCGTACTTCGGCGACCGCGGCCCATACAAGATGCCGCCAGGCGTACCCGCCGAGAGCAGTTGCTGGCTCGTCCTGCCGGCCACCCCATAGGCGGCATCCGACACGCTGCTGATGGCGTGCGCAATGGCCGTCCCGATCAGCGCTCCGATCAACCCACCGCCAGCGTTACCCGACTGATTGTTGGCAGCCGACGCCTGTCCGGTCCAGAGCGTCTTGCCCGTCCTCAGGTCCAGGAGCTTCGCTTCGGCGGCGACAACGGTTGTGCTGCTGACGACCTGGAACTTCGGACCGTAATCGGTCACGGTGATGTACAGCGCGGTGTCCGCGCCGAAGATTTCGCGCAGCTTCGCGGGTGCCACCGCGTGGATGTCGCCCGGTATCGTCAGCCCGTTCTGGCGAAAGGTCTCGTCAACCAGCGCGACCGGCAGCACGTAGTAGCCAGATTCCGCCAGCGGCTGTGTGGCCTGCGACAGCATGGCGTAAGTGGCCTTCACGTCCGGCGAGTTGTTCAGCGGCGGCAGCACCACGATCGAGCGGGGGTGACTTTCCTTGAAGGCGGCGTAATCCACGTTCTTCGCCGGTGCGGCACAGCCGGCTGCCAGCGTGGCGACGCCCAGCAGCATCAGGACGCGATGGAACAGCTTGCTCATTTCTTCTCTCCCTTGCGTTTGACGTTCTTCAGCAGGAAGTCCACATAGGCTCCCGACTCGGGAAACAGCGCCTTCTCGGTCTGGAATTCGCGGACCATTTCGTCATCCTTGCCGATATCGGCATACAGCATGCCGAGGTGCGCGTGGTAGCCTGGCGGCGGGGTATTGCCGGCCGCCATGATCTTCTGCAAGTCGCGCTCCAGCACCTCGATCTGGGCTTGCTTCGGTTCGCCCTTGAAGTACTGGTAGACCTGCGGCTGGTAGCCTTCCCACTGATACAGGGGCTTGGCGGGAGCCGCACAACCCGCCAGCAATGCGCTTGCGACCAGGGCCGGCACCGCCAGGCGCTGCGGCCGGAACAATGTCTTCACAATCTCTCCTTGACTGATTTGTGGAATCAGGGGGTGACGGGCTTCCAGGCGCCGCTTTCGATGCCGCTGACCAGATTGGTCACGGCTTCGCGCATGGCGAGGTCGAGCACCTTCCCGTTGAGCGTCGAGTCATAGCTGGACGTGCCGCCAAAGCCGATTACCTCCCGGCTCGACAGCGCGTACTCGCCTGCGCCCTGGGCGGTGAACACGACTTCCGAGGTCGCGATATTGACCACGTTGAGCGCGACCTTGGCATACGCCACCTGCGACTTGCCGCGGCCCAGGATGCCGAACAGTTGCTGGTCGCCGGTTTCCTTGCGGCCGAACTCGGTCACGTCGCCGGTGATCACGTAGTCGGCCCCCTTCAGGCGCTGAGCCTGGCTCTTGATGGCTGCCTCGCGCTTGATCTCGTCCATGTTGTCGCGGTCGAGCACATTGAAGCGGTTGGTCTGTTGCAGGTGCGTGATCAGCACGGTCTTGGCCTGGCCGCCCAGCCGGTCGACGCCGTCGGAGAACACGCCGCGCATGTAGCTCGAACGGTTGTCGAACTTGCCGACCGAAATCGGCGTGCGGACGCCGGCGTAGGGACGGCTGGCGCTCTCGACCTTCTGCACCGGCAGCGCCGTGGACGATTCGGTGGCACAGCCGCCGAGCATGGCTAGTAGCCCGGCGGCGGCGACCAGGGATATGGCCGTCACTTTGTTCATGCGATCTTCTCCTTCAGTTGGGTCAACATACATTGATGCTCCGTCACAACAGCAAATCGATACCGCGCCCCGTTCGGCGGGTCAGAACGCCACCCCGATCTGTGCGGCGAGATCAGGCTGGCGCGCGCGGAAGAACTCGGGCTTCTTGAACCGGCCAGCCGAGGGTCACCTCGCAGGTCAGTCTTCGAAGGACTGGGTGCGCAGACGATTCGGTTGCGCCTGCCAGGGACCAGACTGAGGCCAAAACTAGCCACTGTACCCAGCCGACTCTGGCGTCAGGGTCGGAGGATTCCGAATCTCGCGGCGGCTATTTCCGCAATTTTTCGGGGCCATGCGGCGGCCAGTCCGAGCATGGCCCGGGCCGTCGCGCACCTGCAATGCGGCGCCGCAAAGGGCTTCAGCCTAGCGCACGGGAGAAGCTTCACCCCCCACGCCATCACAATCGTTTACATTCCGTGGGGCGCGGACAACGCAGTTTAGTGGACGCCGGCTTGCGTGTGGTCGGCCAGTGATTCCAGTACCGGCCACGCACGGCGAAATCGCACCTGCGATAGAAGGCGGGAGGTCGACGGCAGCGCCCCGGTGAGGGCGGGACGTTGATGGACGAAAACCCTTGTCGCGAGGCGCGCGCCTGCCCTCACCCCCGGCCCCTCTCCCGCAGGCGGGAGAGGGGAGCAAACCGGCGGGAGAGCTCAGCTCATCAGGCTCTCAGAACCACCCCTTTCAAGGTGATCAAACGACACGTCCAGCCTTGATGACACGGGCCGTAGACACATGCCGTCGTGCCACGCAGCCGGCAACATAGCCTTTCTTCTTGGGCGCTTTCGGTCCCCGTGCATGTTTGCGCATCGCGCGGGGATCAACGTGCGTCGCGATTTTGAGCAGCATGCGGCCGAGTTGGGCCGGAGTGAGTGGGTCATAGCCTTGCCACACCTCGCTTGGTACAGCGATCATCATGCCGGCATACGTCGCCCGGATTTCGCTGGCGAGGTAATACGGCGAAAGCTCGATATCGCTGCTATCCAGTTCATGTTGGATTCTCACCGCGGTCGCAATCACGCTCAGCACGTTATATGCGAGCGCGGCCACGCCAAAGGCCAGCAGCGCCGCGCGTGGCTGACTCAACGAACGGATCTCGCTATTGAGCACGGATTCGAGTCGCTGAAACAGATTCTCGATGCTCCAGCGTTGCCGGTAGCGCTTGGCCACGGCCTCGGCTGTCAGGTGGGTGGCAGGGACATTGGTCAGCAGGCGGATGACGGTGTCACCGTCCTCGGTAGCGCCATCCAGATGCAGTTCAATGCGCCGCAGCACCAGCGGCGCGTCTGACTCATCCGGAATGCTGACCGCCTGCTCGTACACGAGCCCAGTCTCGACCCGGCCCATTTTGCGTGCCGGCTCCAGCTCGCTGGGGTTCGGATTGCGGCCGTGCTCCCGCACGATGAAGGCGCTGCCACGTCGCTGCCAGCCGGCCAGGATCGCCCGGGTGCTGAAGTTGCGATCGGCGATCCACAACTCGCCAGGCTGGGCCGATTCGAGCAGGGTTTCCATGATGGCCCGCTCCTGGGCATGCGCGTCTTCACAGGGCACCAGATCGACGATCATCGCTGTATCCGGGTCGTAGACCACCAATGACTGCCCCGGCAAGGCCGCGCCGCGAAACCCACGCAATGGTTTGAGGCGCTTTTCGCTCGCCGGCAAATGGCTGCCATCCACGATGCGCAGGCGATAGCCGTCCACCGAGGGCGGCTGCTTGCGCAACATCGGTTGCACAACCGGCGCCAGCCGCCGCGCGCTGCCTTGCACCAGGGCACGAACCAGCCCCGGCTCGGTTCGGCTGATCTTGTCGTACAGCGCGGTAATGGATACCGGCAGCGCCGGACTGGCCTTGGCCGCCGCATGCACCGACGGGCGCAGCCCCACGGCCACCAGCGACATGATTTCCACCGTGGTCGAGAACAATAGCTCCCGCGTGTATTGCATCTCCCGCTCCTGCTCGAACAACTCATCGATCCAGGCCGGATCGAGCGCGCGTTGCAGCCCCAGGCGCGCCATCACGCTGATCGGGCTATGTTCGATGAAGCGTTCCACCACTGCATCCAGTACCACGCCACTGACTCCGCTTTCGGCTCGAAAACACGGAGCGTGCCCTATTTTTCGTCACCTTGAAAGGGGTGGCTCTCAGAACCCCAGACTGGCCAGCAAATCATCCACCTGCGCCTGGTCCGAAACCACGTCCGGCTTGCCTTCCGGGTTGACCTGCGGCCCGTTCAGCAGCGTGGCGGCCGGCGCTTCCACGCGGCGCTCGGACGGCACGTTGTCGATCAGCACCTGCAGCAGCTCCTGCTCCAGCGCGCGGATCATGTCCATCATCTTCTTGATGACCTGGCCGGTCAGGTCCTGGAAGTCCTGCGCCATCATGATGTCGAGCAGATGGCTGTTGGTGGCGCGGGCCTGGGCGGGCACCTCGGACAGGAAGGCGCGGGTGTCGAGCACCAGCGAACGGGCGTCGGCCAGCTCCACCGGCTGCTCGAACCAGGCGTCCCAGCGCTTGTCCAGGGTTTCGGCCTGCTGCTCGATACCGGACTGGATCGGCTGCGCCAGCTCGACCGCGTTGAGCGTGCGCTCGGCGGCCTGCTCGGTCATGGCGGCGATGTAGTTCAGCCGGTCGCGCGCATCGGGGATGGCCTGTGCGGCGCGCTCGATCTCCTTGTCCAGGCCGAGCTCGCGCATATTGTCGCGCAGCATCCGCGTCAGGTTGCCGATGCGGAGGATCAGTTGCTCGGCGGAATCATTGCTCAGGGTCGGGGTCATGGAAACGCGCCTCCGCCTCAGCCGCCGAGCTTCTCGAAGATCTTGGTGATCTTCTCGTCCAGCGTGGCTGCCGTGAACGGCTTGACCACGTAGCCGTTGGCGCCGGCCTGGGCCGCGGCGATGATGTTCTCCTTCTTGGCTTCGGCGGTCACCATCAGCACCGGGATCTTGCCGATATTGGCGTCGGCGCGGATCGCCTGCAGCATGGTCAGGCCGTCCATATTGGGCATGTTCCAGTCCGAGATCACGAACTGGAAGCTGCCATCCTTGGCCTTCTCCAGGCCGGCGGCGCCGTCCTCGGCTTCCTCGACGTTGACGAAACCCAGCTCCTTGAGCAGGTTGCGGATGATCCGGCGCATGGTCGGGAAATCATCCACGACCAGGATCTTGATGCTCTTGTCCACTTTGAGGGCTCCAGTAAATACAGTGTTGGCTTGTTGCCAGGACGAGCGCCGCGCGCCGGCATGCGCGCCCCGCTCGGCCCGATTTCGTTTACACCCGCTGCGCGCGCGTGCCGTATGTGGCCAGGCGTGCCATCACGCGCTGGGTCATCGCCGGCAAGGGCACGACTTCATGCACGCCGCCGGTGGCGATCGCCTCCTTCGGCATGCCAAACACAATGCATGTGTGCTCGTCCTGGGCCAGGTTGTAGGCACCGGCCTCGCGCATCCGCAGCATGCCGCGCGCGCCGTCCTTGCCCATGCCGGTCAGGATCACGCCGATCACGTTCTTGCCACCATGCTGGGCGGCCGAATCGAACAGCACGTCGACCGACGGGCGGTGGCGGTTGACCGGCGCTTCCTGCGACAGGTGCGCGACATAGTTGGCGCCGCTGCGCGCCAGCAGCAGGTGCGAGTCGCCCGGCGCGATATACGCATGGCCGGGCAGCACGCGCTCGCCGTGCACGGCTTCCTTGACCGTGATGCGGCACAGGCCATCCAGCCGCTGCGCGAACGAGCGTGTAAAGCCGGCCGGCATATGCTGCACGATCATCACCGCCGGGCTGTCGGGCGGCAGCGGCATCAGGAATTCCTTGATGGCCTCGGTGCCGCCGGTGGAGGCGCCCAGGATGATCAGCTTTTCGGTCGACAGCAGCGGGCTGCGCAGCATCGGCGCGGGCTCGGCGCCGGCCGCTGTCGGCGCGGCCGGCTGCGCGGCCGCGCGCACGCGGGCGCGCGACGCGGCGCGCAGCTTGTCGGCGATGGTGTGGGTGTATTCCAGCAGCCCGTCGCGGATGCCCAGCTTGGGCTTGGTGACAAAGTCCACCGCGCCCAACTCCAGCGCACGCATGGTGATCTCGGAACCGCGTTCGGTCAGCGACGACACCATCAGCACCGGCATCGGCCGCAGCCGCATCAGGCGTTCCAGGAAGTCCAGGCCGTCCATGCGCGGCATTTCGACGTCCAGCGTCAGCACATCCGGGTTCAGGCGCTTGATCAGGTCGCGCGCCACCAGCGGGTCGGGCGCGGTGCCGACCACTTCCATGTCGGGCTGGCTGTTGATGATCTCCGTCATCAGGCTGCGGATCAGCGCGGAATCGTCCACGCAGAGCACCTTGATCTTGGCAGCAGTCATGATTGATCGTGCTTGTATTGGTTTCAGGGAAGCTGGCGCGCAAAGGACTGCCGCGCAAACAGTTCAGGCGATTGCGCCGGCGCCCGGGCCGAGGTGGCAATGGCGCGGGCCAGTGCGCGCTCCTCGCGCGCCACCGAAACCTGGTCGTCCTGCCGCGTCAGGCGGCGCACCAGCGCCAGCCCGCCGACCGGGAAGTAGCTGACACGGCGCGCATGCGGGCCGCGCAGGTCCTGCGCCGCAACGCGGATCTCCTCGGTCTTCAGGTAGCGCAGGACGAAGTCCGCGTTGCGGTCGCCGATGTTCAGCGTGGTCATATTGGCCAGCACCGCCCCGCCGCCGAAGACCTTGGCCTCCAGCCGCTCGCGGCGCGCGCCCATCTTGAGCAGTTCGTTGATCAGCACTTCCAGCGCATAGCTGCCGTAGCGCATCGACGCAGACAGCATGCGGTCTGCGCTGCCGTCGTCATCGGGCAGCATGAAGTGGTTCATGCCGCCCACGCCGGCGCTCTCGTCGCGGATGCAGGCAGCCACGCACGAGCCCAGCACGGTGGTCAGCACCACGTCCTCGCGGGTCACGTAGTACTCGTTGGGCAACAGCTTGATGGCCTGCTTGCCGAACTCGCGGTCGAAATACGTGCGCGTGGCAAGAGCTTCGGGCAGATGGGGCGTGCGCATCACGGCCTTCCCGCCCTGGCCGCGTCCGGCGCCAGTTCATAAACGGTCTGCCCGCGCAGCTGGAAGGCGCGCGTGACATAGGAGAAGTTCTCCGAGTGGCCGGCAAAGAGCAGCCCGTGCGGCTTGAGCAGCGGCACGAAGCGCTCCAGGATGCGTCCCTGGGTCGGCTTGTCGAAGTAGATCATCACGTTGCGGCAGAAGATGGCGTCGAACTGCTCGCGCATGCCCCAGTCGGGCGCGAGCAGGTTCAGCGGCTCGAACGCGATGGTGGCGGCCAGCTCCGGCTTGACCTTGACCGAACCGGTGCGCGGCCCGGTGCCCTTCAGGAAGAAGCGCTTGAGCCGTTCCGGCGACAGCCGCGCAACCTGCTCCGCGGAATACACGCCGCCGCGGGCCTTGGTCAGCACCTGGGTGTCGATGTCAGTGGCCAGCACCGTGCCGGCGCGGTCACCCAGCGCCTCCGCCAGCGTGATGGCGATCGAGTACGGCTCCTCACCGGTGGAGGCGGCCGAGCACCAGACGCTGTAGGGGCGGCCGGTCTTCTTGGCATGCTCGGCCAGCAGCGGGAAGTGATGGGCCTCGCGGAAGAATGAGGTCAGGTTGGTGGTCAGCGCATTGGTGAAGAACTCCCACTCCGACGAGCGGTCGTCCGCGTCCAGCAGCGCCAGGTACGAGGCGAAGTCCGACAGCTGCAGCGCGCGCAGCCGGCGCACCAGGCGGCTGTAGACCATCTCGCGCTTGTGGCTGCCCAGCGAGATGCCCGCGCGCCGGTGGATCAGCGCGCGGATTTTCTCGAAATCGCGTTCGGTCAGCAAAAAGTCGCGCGCGTCGTCGCGCCGCAGGATGGCGCCCGGCGCAAGGACCGACCCGGTCTGGCCGGGAACGCTGGCGGCGGTGCGGAACGGCGTCATGGGATGTGCTTCAGTGGTGCGTGCGCTGCGTCAGGCCAGCTCGGCCTCGACCAGCGCCATCTCCGCGCTGGTCATCAGGCGTTCGATGTCGATCAGCACCAGCATGCGGCCGTCGATGGTGCCCAGCCCGGTCAGGTGCTCGGTCGAGATCGACACGCCGAACTCCGGCGCGGGCTTGATCGCATCGCCCGTCAGCGTCAGCACGTCCGACACGCCATCCACCACGATGCCGACCACGCGGCCGGCCACGTTCAGGATGATGACCACGGTCTGGTGGTCGTAGCGCACGTTGCCCAGGCGGAACTTCAGGCGCAGGTCGACGATCGGCACGATCACGCCGCGCAGGTTGGTCACGCCCTTGATGAAGTCCGGCGCGCTGGAGATGCGGGTCACGGTTTCGTAGCTGCGGATCTCCTGCACCTTGAGGATGTCGATGCCGTATTCCTCCGACCCCAGCGTGAAGACCAGGAACTCCTGGCCCGAAGCGTCGCTTCCGGGGGTATCGATGTGTCCGATGCCGGCCATGATGTCTCGTTCTCCTGTGATTGGACGATTACTGCACCAGCGCCGGTTCCTGCCGGCGCACGCCGGTGCGCTGCAGCGCGCCGACATCGACGATCAGCGCCACGCTGCCGTCGCCAAGGATGGTCGCCGCCGAGATGCACGGCACCTTGCGGTAGTTGGTTTCCAGGTTCTTCAGCACCACCTGGTGCTGGCCGATCAGCTGGTCCACCAGCAGCGCAAAGCGCTTGCCTTCGGCCTGCAGGATCACGGCGATGCCCTGCGTGGGTTCCTGCAGCGCGCCGGCCACGTTGAACACGCGGTGCATCTCAAGCAGCGGCAGGTATTCGCCGCGCACGTGCATAACGCGATCGGAGTTGGCGGCGGTGTGGACATCCTCTGCCTTGGGCTGCAGCGACTCCATCACGCAGTTCAGCGGCAGGATGAAGGTCTCTTCGCCCACCTTGACCGACATCCCGTCCAGGATCGCCAGCGTCAGCGGCAGCACGATGCGGATGGTGGTGCCCAGGCCCGGACGCGAGCTGATCTGGACGTGGCCGCCCATTTCCTGGATGTTGCGCTTGACCACGTCCATGCCAACGCCGCGGCCCGACACGTCGGTGACGACTTCGGCAGTGGAAAAGCCCGGCGCGAAGATCAGCTGCCAGACCTCTTCATCGGTGATGGTCTCGGACACCGGCAGGCCGTTCTGGATGGCCTTGGCCAGGATGCGCTCGCGGTTCAGGCCGCCGCCGTCGTCGCTGACTTCAATGACGATATTGCCGCCATGGTGCTGCGCGGACAGGATCAGCTGGCCGGTCGCGTCCTTGCCGGCGGCGACGCGCTTGTCCGGGGTTTCGATGCCATGGTCCAGGCTGTTGCGCACCAGGTGCGTGAGCGGATCGATGATGCGTTCGATCAGGCTCTTGTCCAGTTCGGTGGCCTTGCCGAAGGTGACCAGGTCGATCTGCTTGCCAAGCTTGCTGGCCAGGTCGCGCACCAGCCGCGGGAAACGCGAGAACACATAGTCCATCGGCATCATGCGGATCGACATCACCGCTTCCTGCAGGTCGCGCGCGTTGCGCTCGAGCTGGCCCATGCCGGAGAACAGGCGGTCGAACAGCACCGGGTCCAGCGCAGATGCGGTCTGCGCCAGCATCGACTGCGTGATCACCAGCTCGCCCACCAGGTTAATGATCTGGTCGACCTTTTCGGTCGGCACGCGGATCGAGCCTTCGCCGTGCGCGGCGCTCGCCTGCGGCTTGGCCTTCTCGCGCGCGGCGGCGGGCGCTGCCGCTGCTGCTGCGGGGGCCGCCGCGACCGGGACGGGCGCCGGGACCGGCACCTCGACCACCGTGGGGGCGGCAGCAGGAGCCTCGGCTTCGGCTTCGATCACGATCTGGTCCAGGTCGATCACGAAGCAGCACACCGCGATGATGTCGTCGGCGCTGCACTGGGTGTTGAGCCACACCACCAGTTCGCCATTCACCTCTTGCTGGCCGGTGATCTCGCCCAGGTTGGCCAGTTCCTCGCGCAGCAGCGCCTGGTCTGAGGCGGAAACCCGGATCAGGCGGATCTTGAGCCCGCCGCCCGTGGCAGCGGCAGCGGGGGTCGTTGCGGCAACAGGAGCGGGCGCCGGGGCGGCAGTTGCGCCGGCATCGCCGGCGGCTTCCTGCGCCAGCTGTTGCAGCACGGCGCAGATGCGCGCCAGCGTTTCCGGATCGGGTTCGGTGCCGTTGCGGTAGGCGTTGAGCTGGTCTTGCAACACGTCCTTGGTTTCCAGAAAGGTGTCGATGATGGTCCTGGTCAACGCCAGTTCCTGCCGGCGCGTGCGGTCCAGCAGGTTCTCGAAAATATGGGTGGTCTCGGTCAGCGCCGCGAAGCCGAAGGTGGCAGCCCCGCCCTTGATGGAATGCGCCGCCCGGAAGATCGCGTTCAGATGCTCGGGATCGGGCGACTCAATGTCCAGGCCGAGCAGCAGCTGCTCCATTTCGACGAGCAGTTCTTCCGCTTCCTCGAAGAAGGTCTGGTAAAACTGTGTGATATCGATATCGACAGACATGGCGTCCTGAGTCACTTGGTTACTGCACTGGCGCTGCCGCAGCGGCCGCGCGTCATGGTTTGCTGCCCGTGGACGCAGGCGCGGGCGCGGAGGCCGCTGCCAGCCCCGCCTGCATCTCCTGCCCGGCCTTGCCGGCCTGCGCCGCCACCGAGACCTCGGCGGCGCTGGCGTTCTCGGCCTCGAAGCGCGCCTGGGCCTTGTGGTTGAGCACCACGATGCTGATGCGCCGGTTCACCGGCGCCAGCAGGTCTTCCTTGTCCAGCGGCATGGTCGCGGCCAGGCCCAGCACGCGCAGCACCTTGCCCTCCTGCATGCCGCCGGCGATCAGCTCGCGGCGCGAAGCGTTGGCGCGGTCGCCCGACAGCTCCCAGTTGCTGTAGGTGCGCTCGCCACTGGAATAGTTGGCCGCATCGGTATGGCCCGACAGGCTGACCTTGTTGGGCAGCTCGTTCAGCACCGGCCCGATCTCGCGCAGGATGGTGCGCATATAGGTCTCGACCGTGGCGCTGCCGGTGCGGAACATCGGCCGGTTCTGCGTATCCAAAATCTGGATGCGCAGCCCCTCGCTGGTGATGTCCAGCAGCAGCTGCGGCCGGAACTGGCGCAGCACCGGGTTGTTCTCGATGATCTGCTCAAGGCGCTGCTTGAGCGCGCGCAGGCGCTGCGCTTCCTGCTGCTCGTTGCGCCGTTGCTCGTCGCTGGGTTCGTTGTTGCGCGCGCGCAGGGTCTCGCCGTCCTTGCGCAGCGCGTCCTGGCCGCCGCCCGGGATCACGCTGGGCGTCTGGCTGCTCTTCTCGCCGCCGACGACGGCCACCTTGAGCGGCATGCGGAAGTACTCGGCAATGCCTTCCAGCGTCTTCTTGTTGGCGCTGGAGAGCAGCCACAGCACCAGGAACAGCGCCATCATCGCCGTCATGAAGTCGGCGTAGGCGATCTTCCAGCTGTGGTTGCCGTGCGGCCTGGCGTGCGATTTCGCCCGGCGGACGATGATCGGACGCATATCGTGTGCGCTGCTCATGACGGTGCCCCTTGCTGCTTGCGCGCCTTAATTCAGGCTCTTGACTTCACGCACGTGGTCGTCGAGCTCAAGGAACGACGGCCGCACCGTGGAGTACAGCACCTTGCGGCCGAATTCCACCGCCACCAGCGGCGCGTAGCCGTTGAGCGAGGCCAGCAGCACCACCTTGATGCATTCGTAAACCTTGACGTTCTCGGACACCTGCAGCTCGATGCGCGCGGCCAGCGGCGAGACAAAGCCATAGGCCAGCAGGATGCCCAGGAAGGTGCCGACCATGGCGTGCGCGATCAGCGCGCCCAGCTCGGCCGGCGGCAGGTCGGCCGAACCCAGCGCATGCACCACGCCCATCACCGCGGCAACGATGCCGAAGGCGGGCAGCGCGTCGCCGACGCGCGACAGTGCATGGGCGGGGATCTCGGCCTCGTGGCGGAAGGTCTCGATCTCGTGGTCCATCAGGGCCTCGATCTCGAAGGCGTTCATGTTGCCGTTGACCATCATGCGCAGGTAGTCGGTGAGGAATTCCATCACCACCGGATCCGACAGGATGCGCGGGTACTGGCTGAAGACGCTGCTGGCGGCGGGGTCCGCGATTTCCTTTTCCAGGAACAGGATGCCCTCGCGCCGTGCCTTGGACAGCAGCACGTACAGCAGCGACATGACGTCCAGGTACAGCTCCTTCTTGTACTTGGAGCTTTTGAACAGGCCCGGCAGCGCCCTGGCGGTGGCCTTGATGGCCTTAGCTGTATTGGTGGCGATAAAGGCGCCGAAGGCGGCGCCCCCGATGATCACAAATTCCGCCGGTTGATATAGCGCGCCCATGTGGCCGCCGGTCATGGCGTAACCGCCAAGCACCGCCACAACCACGACGACATAGCCAAGAACTACTAGCACGATCGGATCCCCGTCTAAAAACGCGCGTCAGCCACGCTCATTTGCCCGTTGCACGGGCGCACGGAGAGAATCCGTCCGCCAGCGCTGCAAGCTTGCCAGCCGGCGGACCTTGACCAGGATCAGGTGTTGGTCTGCACGGCGGCGGCGTCTTTCGAGAGCTTCTTCACCTTCCCTGCGCGTGACGGCGGACGGCACAGGCTGCACACAAAGTTCGCGTGCGGCTCATACGCGTGCGTGACAAACTGCCCGCCGCAACACGTGCACCGGGACAGCTGCAGCATATTGCTCTCGAAGAACCGTACTAACGTCCAGGCACGCGTGAAACTTAAGACAATTTCGCCGCCGAGCAGCGAAACATGCTCAAGGTACAGGCGGTAGGCAGCCACCACCGCGCGAATGCCCACGGTCTCGCCCTCCTGCACCATGAACTGGTAGGCAGAGAAGAACAGCGACGAATGGATATTCGGCAGCCAGGTGGTGAACCAGTCCGTCGAGAAGGGAAGCATGCCCTTGGGGGGCGAGACGCCGCGCAGCTCCTTGTACAGGCGGATGAGCCGGTCACGCGACAGCGTGGTCTCGGCTTCAAGCACCTGCAGGCGCGCACCCAGGCCGATCAGCTCGATCGCAAGCTGGGTCTGGTTCGCATCCTGGAGCACGCTCTTGCGGCTGGGAACGGAGGTGGCCGTGTAACTCCGGGTCGGCTCGGCCTGCAGGAGCGCGGTCAATTGAGCGACTCCACAGGCTGGCGTGCAAGCAGGATCGCGGCGTGGATCTGCTGCATGTCATGGCTCTTGGCCGTGTGGGTGAGAGTGGACAGAAGCGCATGGTCGTCGAAGCGGAACCTGCACAGCACCATGTTGGATGCCGCCAGCTTGACGAGTTGCGCGGAAGTCAGCTTGGCAAGAATATCGGCAATTTCCTTGCTGACCCCAAGCCGGAACATGGCTTCGACCTGGTTTTCGCGCACCAGGCGTTGCGCGAGCAGCAGATAGGCGAGATTAACCTCCCTGATCTCCTGGAGAACTTCACTGCTTTCCAATTTATCCCCGCTACCAAAAACCCGCCGTGGCCGCTTGTCCGGCGCTTACCGATGCCCTCGCGGGCCCGGCGACCAGATCGTTTGTATGCGGCTGGGCGGGTACAACGTACGACTAAGGAACTACGCCCGTGTCCAACTGTAATCAACCCCGTTACAAGTGTTACAGAGTGTAAGTGGGACTGTTACGTTTATATCGGCAATCGACCCGCAATGCCAATCCCTACTTACGCGGGGGGGAACCCAATGTCGCATGAAACATACATGGGCGCGCACATTTTGTAACCGTTCACGCCCCTGACACTTGATCTGGCGCAAGCGAGTTTCGCAAACGTCATATCCGCAAACGCGCGACCAGCGCCCTCGGTAGCCTGCTGGATTCCTCTATTGACGAGTGCCGCATGTTGCGCTCCGCGCGCAGGCACTCTCCGTCATCCCGGCACGAAGTTCGTAGCCGGATGCAGCGCGCCGGATTCCCACCGCGCCCTCAGTGCCCGAACATGCGCCGCAGCCACGCCGCCAGCCGGGCGAACACATCGTCGGGCGCTTCGCGGAACAGCGCCGGGCGCATGCGCTCCACCTGCTCCAGCACGCGCGAGGCTTCTTCCGGCCGCACCGAGCCGTACTCCAGGGCCAGGCCCAGCATGCCGCGCAGCTCGCCCACGCGTGCGCGGCCCGCGGCTTCGCTGTCTTCGGTCTGCAGCGCGTACATCAGGTCATAGGCGCGCTGGCGCAGGCTTTCGGCCAGGCGCCATGCGGGCGTGCGCATGCGCTCTTCCAACACCCGCACGTCTTCGGCCGAAGCCGCCACCTGCGTGGCGAGCGCCTCGGTGAAGGCCGCATCGGCGCCGCATTCCGACAGCACCTGCGCCGCCCATTCGCGCGCATGCGCCAGGCGCTGGTCCGGCGTCCAGTCGGGCTGCACTGCCAGCCCGAAGCCAAAGCGCTGGGCATCGCGCATCAGCGCCGCCAGCGCATTGGGCAACTGCTTGTCGAACACGCGGCGTGCCCAGCCGTATTCACCGCCTGACAGCAGCCGCGAGACCGCGCGCTCGGTGAGCGGGCCGTCATGCTGCAGCAGCCGCGCGCGCAGGAACTCCTGGAAATCGGGCGGCAGGAACTCGCGGTCCAGGCCGGTCGAGACCCCGACGAACTGCTCGAATTCCTTGCGCAGCCGCGCCGCATCGTCATGCGGCAGGGCCAGGTTGATCTCGGTCGTCATCGCCTTGCCATCCGGGCCGCCGCGCGGCCCGTTGCCGGTGGGGATCAGAATGCGCTCCAGTCGCCGTTGTCGGCGGCTGCCAGCACCGGCCGCGCGGTCCTGCCTGCCACCGGCCGCGCCGGCTGCGCGGCGACAGCATCAGCCGCCTCGGGTGCGGCGGCATGGTCCGCCGCAGCCACAGCCGCGGCCTTCGTGCTGGCAGGCAGCGCCTTGGCGACCCGCTTGCCGGCAGGAATGGCGCGCACCGCGCCGGCGGCACGAGACGCCCTGGCCGGCATCGCCGTCACCGCAGGCAGGGGCTGGGCCACGAACGAACCCGCGCGGTCATCCTCAGCCGCCAGACGGAAGGTCGCCACGGCCGCCTGCAGCCGGCCGGCCTGCTCTTCCAGCGCGCCGGCAGCGGCGGCGGCTTCTTCCACCAGTGCCGCGTTCTGCTGCGTGCCTTCATCCATCTGCGCCACGGCCTGGTTGACCTGCTCGATGCCCGCGCTCTGCTCGGCCGACGCCGCGCTGATCTCGCCCATGATGTCGGTCACGCGCTTGACCGCCTGCACGATCTCGTCCATGGTCTTGCCCGCCTGGCCCACCAGCGCCGAGCCGTTGTCCACGCGCTCCACCGTATCGCCGATCAGCCCCTTGATCTCCTTGGCCGCGTTGGCGCTGCGCTGCGCCAGGCTGCGCACCTCGCCCGCCACCACCGCGAAGCCGCGGCCCTGCTCGCCGGCGCGCGCCGCTTCCACGGCCGCGTTCAGCGCCAGGATGTTGGTCTGGAAGGCGATGCCTTCGATCACGCCGATGATGTCGACGATCTTCTTCGATGCATCGTTGATCTCGTCCATGGTCTGCACCACCCGGCCCACCACTTCGCCGCCGCGCAGCGCCGTCTCCGACGCGTTCGCCGCCAGCCCGCTGGCCTGGCGCGCGTTGTCCGCGTTCTGGCGCACCGTGCTGGTCAGCTCTTCCATGCTCGACGCCGTCTGCTCCAGCGACGCCGCCTGCTGCTCCGTGCGCTGCGACAGGTCGTTGTTGCCCGCGGCAATTTCACGCGAGGCGCCGCCGATGGATTCCGCCGACACCTTGAAATCGCGCACCATGCGCGACAGCTGCTGCTGCATCTGCTGCATCGCATGGACCAGGCTGCTCTTGTCGCCTGCGCGCGTGGTCACCGGCGAGGAGAAGTCGCCTTCGGCAATGCGCGCGGCAATCGCGGCCGCATAGCCCGGCTCGCCGCCCAGCTGGCGCGACAGCGCCCGCGCCAGCAGCACGCCCAGCAGCACCGACAGCGCCAGGCCGCCCAGCACCAGGCCCAGCATCCACAGGCGGGATGCGTTGTAGACGCTGCGCGCTTCCTCCATGTTGTTGCGGGCGCGGTCGTCGCGGCGCTTGACCATCTGGAACATCACCGCTTCCAGCGCATGGCTGTCCTTGAGCAGGTCGGCGCTCTCGGAGAACACCTGGCTTTCAAACTGCGACGTATCCAACGGCTGCTTGCTGACCAGTTCGACGTACTTCTCCATGCGCGCGCGGAAGGCCGGCGACAGCTCCTGGTACTGCTTGACCAGTGCCTTGCCCTCAGGCTTCTCGAATGCGCCCGCAACCTGGCGGATGCGCTCGTCCATCGCGCCGAGCGACTTCACGATCTGCTCCTTCTCGGCCGAACGCTCGCCCATGGTCGATGCCGACAGCAGCCCGATCTGCGCGCGGCTGGCATAGACCAGGTTGATATTGGCGTCCTGCACAGCCTTCAGCGCCTGCAGGTCGTCGTTGTAGATCTTGCCGGTCCAGTCGGCCATGCGCCCCATGTTGACCACACCCAGCAGCCCCATCACGGCGCCGATCACGGCAACGACCAGGAATCCGGCAACCAGCCTGGTCGTGACGCGCAGTTGATTGAACCAATGCATAGCAACTCCCCCTTGTAACTGAAGCCTCGGGCGCGGCGTGCCGCACCCGTTTTGTACGCATGCAGGCCGGTGTTCCGCGCCTGCCTCGTCTTTGATTCGGACTGGCCTGGTTCCGTGGACTAGGCCTGTGCCAGTGACTGGGCCGCCTCGGCGCGCGCTTGGGCCGGCAGGCGCTGCGGACGCACCTCGGCCTGCATGCTGACGCGGAACGTGGCAATGGCGTCGCGCAGGCGCATGGCCTGCTCTTCGAGCGAGCCCGCGGCGGCGGCGGCCTCTTCCACCAGCGCCGCGTTCTGCTGCGTGCCCTGGTCCATCTGCGCCACGGCCTGGTTGACCTGCTCGATGCCTGCGCTCTGCTCGGCCGACGCCGCGCTGATCTCGCCCATGATGTCGGTCACGCGCTTGACCGCCTGCACGATCTCGTCCATGGTCTTGCCCGCCTGGCCCACCAGCGCCGAGCCGTTATCCACGCGCTCCACCGTATCGCCGATCAGCCCCTTGATCTCCTTGGCCGCGTTGGCGCTGCGCTGCGCCAGGCTGCGCACCTCGCCCGCCACCACCGCGAAGCCGCGGCCCTGCTCGCCGGCGCGCGCCGCTTCCACGGCCGCGTTCAGCGCCAGGATGTTGGTCTGGAAGGCGATGCCTTCGATCACGCCGATGATGTCGACGATCTTCTTCGACGCATCGTTGATCTCGTCCATGGTCTGCACCACCCGGCCCACCACTTCGCCGCCGCGCAGCGCCGTCTCCGACGCGTTCGCCGCCAGCCCGCTGGCCTGGCGCGCGTTGTCCGCGTTCTGGCGCACCGTGCTGGTCAGCTCTTCCATGCTCGACGCCGTCTGCTCCAGCGACGCCGCCTGCTGCTCGGTGCGTTGCGACAGGTCGTTGTTGCCCGCGGCCACCTGGCGCGTCGCCGTGGAGATGCTGGCCATGCCTTCCTGGATCTCGTGCACCACCGACAGCAGGCTGCGCTGCATGGTCTGCATGGCCTGCGCCAGCGCGCCGATTTCGTCGGCGCTGCGGTGCTCGAAGCGCGTGGTCAGGTCGCCCGCGCCCATGCGCAGCGCAAAGTCCAGCATGTCGCGCACCGGCCGGTTTACGCGCGCCAGCAACATCGTGCCGGCCGCGAACGACGACGCCAGCGCCATCACGAAGCCGCCCCACAGCCACGGGCGCAGCGCGGCCGTGGCGGCGCCCCCCAGCGCTTCCACCACAACCAGCGCGGCCAGGAACCACACCAGGCCGCCGGCCTGCGCCCACAGGATGCGGCGCTTCAGGTTCAGGCGCAGCAGGCCCTGCAGCAGGCCGCGCAAGCCGGTGCGGACCACCGCGCCGTGGCTGATCGCCAGCCCGTCCGCGCGGCCGGCGCGGAATCGCGCATAGGCGGCACCGGCGGCTTCCACCTGCTCGCGCGTCGCCATCGAGCGCACCGAGGTGTAGCCAACCACGTGGCCATCGACACGCGTGGGCGTCACGGTCGCATTGACCCAGTAGAAGTCGCCGTCCTTGCGACGGTTCTTGACCACGCCCTTCCAGGTGCGTCCGGCCTGCAGGTCATGCCACAGGTCGGCAAACGCCTCGGGCGGCATGTCGGGGTGGCGCACCAGGTTGTGCGGCGCGCCCAGCAGTTCCTCCGCCGCAAAGCCGCTCGCCTCGATAAAGGTGCGGTTGGCAAAGGTGATCCGGCCCTTGAGGTCCGTGCGCGAGATCAGGTAGTCCGATGGGGAGAGCTTGTATTCGCGCTGCGTAACGGGTTGGTTGTTTCGCATCTATGACAGGACTGCGTGCCCCTGGCGCGGCCGCATTTCTATGTGGCAGCACCCGGGCGGGTTCGGTCCGGCAGGCGTGTGCCCCCGCCGGACGGCGTTGGCGCAAACGCTGGATCAGGACACCGCTTCCAGCGCGGCCAGTTCTTCGGTGTTGAGCAGCTTCTCGATATCGACCAGGATCAGCATGCGTTGCTCGACCGAGCCCAGCCCACGGATGTAGTCGGTCGCCAGTTCGCCGGAGAAATACGGCGTGGGCTTGATCTGCTCGGCGGCAAGGGTCAGCACGTCGGACACGCCATCCACCACGATGCCGGTGGTGCGGTCGTTGAGGTCGACGATGATGACGACCGTGTACTGGTCGTAGCTGACGTTCGGCTGGCGGAACTTGATGCGCAGGTCGATGATCGGCACGATGATGCCGCGCAGGTTGATCACGCCCTTGATGTAGTCCGGTGCGTTGGCAATCTGGGTGACCGACTCGTAGCCGCGGATCTCCTGGACCTTCAGGATGTCGACGCCGTATTCTTCCCGGCCCAGCGTAAAGGCCAGGAACTCCTCGCCCGCGCCGTCTGCCTTGTCGATGTGCTTCATCGTCTAGCCCCCCAAAATTGGCTCATGCTGGTTTGCTGGCGCTGCTGCGGCCAAGGCCGCTGGCTGGCACCGGGGCATGACTTCGCCCACCAGTGTTTACGGCAGCAATCCGGGTGACTGAAGGGCGACGCCCGGCTTTCCTTACCCTTCCGAGGTAGGGTGCGCGGTGGACAGCAGCGCCGTCACGGCCTGCATCAGCTGGTCAGGATCGAAGGGCTTGGGCAGGAAACCCGAGGCGCCGGCGGCGCGGGCCTGTTCGCGGATGCTGCCGTCCTGCTCGGTGGTCAGCATCAGGATGGGAATGCACGCATAGCGCTCAGTGGCGCGCAGGCTGCGGATCAGCGTGAGGCCATCCATGCCGGGCATGACCTGGTCGGTGACCAGCATGCCGAAGCTGGCGCCGGCCGCGAGCGCATGAGCCTGGTCGCCGTCGGCCGCCTCGGTCACGTCAAACCCTCCTGCGCGCAGGCAGGCGCCGATCATGCGGCGTAGCGAAGGGGAATCGTCGACGACGAGGATGCTGGGCGATGACATGGGCGCCTCCGGTTTGCAGGAACTTGGTGGGTCCGCCAGGAAGATGGGCGGCGCGGCCGGCGACGGACAGGCCGGCGCAGGGCCGCTCCGCCAACGCGGGCAGCCTGCCAGACCGGTTATCGGCGCCGCCGCGGCCAGACTTTAGGTTCTTTTTGGTATGGGGTGGGCTTCGGCATTGCGGTTGGGTGTCGTGCTTGGCGGGCGTGGTCTGTTTCGCCGGCGTAGCCGGCGACTTACTCTTTTGTCCAAGCGACAAAAGAGTAAGCAGAAAAACGCGTCGCCAAAGCGGCTGGCTATCCATTGCCCGGCGTTGGTGATTCGAGCGGTGGTGATTTCCGTTCGATTCGCTTGGTGGTTCGACCCTGCTACGCACCCTGTCTGGTGCCTCCGTCCACGGACTATTGGACGAACCCGACTTTAGGGGATTGGCAGCCTGCTGACCAGGTTATCGGTGGGACGCCTTCGGCTGCGCTGCGCGCACGCATCATCTCAGGTCGGAGGCACGGGCACGGATTGCATCGCTGCGCTCGCAGCGCGTGGTCGCGAATGACGCCGAACACAGCGCAGTTAGGACGTGGTCGTCGCTGTGCTTAGGGCCGGCGCGCAGCGCAGCCATAGGCGTCCCACCGATACGGTCGGCAGCAGGCGGCCTACGCCCTGCATGGGGATCGTTCAATAGTGGGTTAACGCAGGCACTATCCCTGACTCACATGGCGTAGCAGGGTCGAACGGGCAACCACGCCCAAACGGCAAGCACCGCCGCCCATATGACCAACGCCGCGTAATGGATTGCCAGCCGCTCAGGCGACGCGTTTCTTGGTTACTTCTTGTCGCTTGGACAAGAAGTGACTCGCCGGCTACGCCGGCGAAACAGACCACGCCCGTCAAGCACGACAACCAACCGCATTGCCAAAGGCCAAGAACCCAATCAGTCAGACCCCCGCCTGCTCGCGCAAAGCCTCCGCAAAGCCTGCAGCGTCCAGCGGCAACGACAGCAGGTACCCCTGCACCTCGTCGCACCCCATCTCATTGAGGATTTCCAGCTGCGATGCCGATTCAACGCCCTCGGCCACCACCTTCATGCGCAATTCATGCGCCAGTGCCACCATCGAGCCGACGATGGCGCGGCCCTGCGCATCGGTGTCGAGCCCGCCGATCAGAGTGCGGTCGATCTTGAGCGTGCCCACGCGCAGGCGCTTGAGATAGCCCAGGCTGGAATAGCCACTGCCGAAATCGTCCAGCGCCACCTGGATGCCGAGCGACTGCAGTTCAGCCAGCGTTTCCAGTGACTTGCCGATGTCCTTCATCGCCGCGGTCTCGGTGATCTCCAGCGTGATCGCCGAGGGCGGGATGTCGTGCTGGTGGATCTGCTCGAGCAGGTATTGCGGGAAATTGCGGCTGGCAAAGCGCAGACCCGAGACATTGATCGCCACCGGCACCGTGGGCACGCCGGCGTCCCGCCACTGGCGCACCTGGCGGCAGACGCTGGTCAGGACCCAGTCGTCGAGCTTGTCGATCTGGCCCGACTGCTCGGCCACGGTGATGAACTCAGCCGGGCTCACCTGGCCCAGCGCGGGATGGCGCCAGCGGCATAGCGCTTCCGCCCCCACCAGCGTGCGCCGGCGCGCATCGTACTTGGGCTGGAACTGCAGCGACAGTGCGTCGTCCTGGATCGCCAGCCACAGGTCGCGCCGGATCACGCGGGTGCGGCGCGCGCGTTCGCCGGCGGCGCTGTTGAACAGGCGCACCTGGTTCGAGCCGCTCTGGCGGGCCTCGGCCAGGCTGACGCGCGCGGCCTGCATCAGCGCCTCTGAGGTCTGCGCATCGCGCGGATAGATGGCAATGCCGATGTTCACGCCGATCTGCATCTGCAAGCCGCGCGCGGCGATGAACTCGGCCAGCGAGCCGAGCATGCGCGAGCCCAGTTCCTGCGCGCGGCCGTGATGGACCAGCTCCGGCACGCCCACGGCAAACTCGTCGCGCGCCAGCCGGGCCAGGAAGTCATGCGGCTCCAGCACGGCCTGCGCCAGCGCGCCGGCGTCCTGGGCCAGGATATCGTCGGCGCGGATCTCGAAGACCTCGTCGACCTCGCGGTAGTCGGCAATATGGATCAGCAACACGGCGCAGCCGGTCTCGGCCAGCCGCGCCTGCGCGATCGCCTGGTCCAGCCAGCGGCCGAAGGCGACGCGGTCAGGCATCGTCGTTGCCACGCTGTACTCGCCCACCGTGCCCTGCCCGCGCGCGGCGGCACGCACGGTAAGACGGCCGGGGCGGCCGGGAATGCGCGCGCCGCGCCGCGCCAGCCGGGGCTCGTGCCCGCGCGGCAGGCCGTGCGCCTCGTCCGCCAGTTCATCGGCCAGGCCGGCTTCATGGTGCGCCGGCAGCAAGCCACGCGACTGCATGCGGTGGACGGCGAACATCAGCGCGCACAACGCGGTCAGCCCGCCCGCCAGCCAGGCGGGGTGCGGCAGGCCGGCGGCATCGATGCAGGCGCGCGCCGAGACCGAGCCCGCGCCACAGGCGCGGCCCAGGTGCGTGCCGGCCGCCGCCACCAGCCCGGCGCCAGCGACGACCGCCATGATCGCCGCACCACGCCACAGCCTCGTACCCTGGCGCAGCCACTGCACCAGCAGCTTGGCAGCCGCGGTGGCTGCCGCGGCGGCGGCGAAGCTGGCCGCCATCTGCGCCGTGTCGTTGGCCGCCGGCACGCTGCCCGACAGCATCACCACCAGCACGGGCAGGCTTACGCTCAGCTGCGACAACAGTGCCGCCGACCAGGTCAGCGTGCGCAGCGAGCGGCCACCGGCTGACTGGTCCGCGCGCCCGGCACGAACGCCGAGGGCGGCGGCCACGCCCAGCAGGGCAGCCAGCAGCAACAGGACGGAACTCAGGGCAATCATTAGGCTGCGCGATGATGAAGAGAATGCGCGAAGAAGGTCAGGACGCGGGGCAAACCCCGCATCATGGCATCTTGCGGTCGCCGTGTGAACAAGGCAATGGTGGGGACATATGGTCTAGAACGCGCTCCAGTCATCATCGGCCCCGGCAACGGCCAGCGCGGGCCTCGCCGCCGGACGGCTTGCCGGCAGCGCCGCGGCCGGGCGGGCACCAGCGGCACGCGGCGCCGCGGCTGCCGCCGGTCGCACCGACATGGTGCGTGTGGTGCGGCCAGCGACAGCCGCCGCGGCCGCGCCTGCGCCCACTCCCATACCCGTGCCAAGGTTGAACACCGAGACCACGTTCTTGAGCTTCTGCGCCTGTTCTTCCAGCGCTCCGGCTGCGGCGGCGGCCTCTTCCACTAGCGCGGCATTCTGCTGCGTCACCTCGTCCATCTGGGTCACCGCCTGGTTGACCTGCTCGATGCCGCTGGTCTGTTCCTGCGACGCGGCGCCGATCTCGTTCATGATGTCCGTCACGCGGCGCACGGCCTGGACGATCTCGCCCATGGTCTGTCCGGCTTCGGCCACCAGCCGGGTGCCGCTCTCCACGCGCTGGCCCGACTCGCCGATCAGCGCCTCGATCTCCTTGGCGGCCGAAGCCGAGCGCTGCGCCAGGCTGCGCACCTCGCCCGCGACCACGGCAAAGCCGCGGCCCTGCTCGCCGGCGCGCGCGGCTTCCACCGCGGCGTTCAGCGCGAGGATGTTGGTCTGGAAGGCAATGCCCTCGATCACGCTGATGATCTCGACCACCTTGCGCGAGGCGCCGTTGATCTCGTTCATGGTGTCGACCACGCGGCCGACCACGTCGCCGCCCTTGAGCGCGATCTGCGAGGCCTCGTTGGCCAGCACGCCAGCCTGGCGCGCGTTGTCGGCATTCTGTCGCACCACCGTGGTCAGCTCTTCCATGCTGGCGGCGGTCTGCTCCAGCGACGAGGCCTGCTCCTCGGTGCGCTGCGACAGGTCCAGGTTGCCGGTGGAAATCTGCTGCGTGGCCGATGCCATCGAATCGGCGCCGGTGCGCACTTCGGCAACGATGCCCGACAGGCTGGCCTGCATCGCGGCCAGCGCCTGCATCATGCGGCCGATCTCGTTCTTCGAGGCGCTGGCGATGCGCGAGGTCAGGTCGCCGCGGGCGATGCGCTCGAACACAGCCAGCGCCTCTTCCACCGGCGTGACGATAGCGCGGTTCAGCGTGACCGTGCACAGCACGGCGACCGCCAGGCCCAGCACGATCAGCACGACCGACAGCATGCGGATACGCGCAAAGCTGGCCTGCGCAGCATCGAAGTTGGCCTGCCCGGCAGTCATCTGGAATTTCTGCAGCTTCTCGTGCACGCCCGACATGCTGCGCTGCAGGTCAGGCAGCACCTTCTTCGCCAGCCGCAGGGCCTCTTCCTGGTTGCCCGCCAGCGAGGCCGCCTGCAGCGGCAGCACGCCCTGCTCCATGAACACCTGGCGCTGCTTGCCCAGTTCCGCGGCGAGCGCCTTTTCCTCAGGATTCTGCGGCAGGCTCATATAGCGCTTCCAGGCAGCCTCCGAAGCCTCAACAAACACCCTGGAGCGGTCCACGTGAACCTTGGGATCGTCCTGCTCGCCCTGCATCACGTTGCGGTCCAGCGCCAGGCGCATACGCGTGGTGGCCTGCATCGCCTCACTGAGCGCGACGGTGGAGCCGAGCTGGTTGGCATAAGTCTCCCCGAGGGCATCATTGCTTTGAGAAATACCGTGCAGGCCGGCACCGCCGACCAGCAACAACAGCAGCGACAGCATTCCCATGGTGCCCCGCAGCAGGGTCTTGATCTGGATATTGTTGTGGAAGGACATGAATGAAAGAAGACTGTGGCAACCCGCGGGGCACACCCCTGGCCCCGTTCCGGCAGGATCGACGCCCAGATGATCCGCCCTGCCCGGATAACGGCGCCGCCTTCTCGTACTTGAGCCGCCGCGCCGGTGGCGGGCGCAATTAATCGGTGATAACCGGCGTGTCGGATATACGCCACGTGGGTTGCGCGCGATCGCCGCAAACGCCTTTGCCAATTTGCCACGGCCGATTATGGCGATTTGATTTTTGGCGGCTGGCTGCTGCCGGGCTGGTTTGCGCACGGCCGCACCATTTGCGGGCCTGAAGCCGGAACTGCGGCCGGAACTGCAGCCGAGCAACACCGACGACGACGGAAATGCCGGCGACAGACCACGACACCGAAAGTTCACACAATTATCGGCGCCAAGAATTTTCGCAAAAACAGCATCCGATTAGTACCGCAGGATTTGCAGCGGGCGACTACCCCGTTATAATTGTTTCCAGCATTTTCACCCCCCGCACGCACCCACCGCATTCCACTCCACCGGAAACCGAGGATCCAATGGCGACGTATCAGGAAATCGTTCAGAAAATCAGTGAACTGCAGAAGCAGGCCGAGGAAATCAAGGCACGCGAACAAGCCACGGTGATCGCGGATATTCGCGAGAAAATCGAGCA
Organism: Cupriavidus sp. BIC8F; assembly: GCF_032465815.1. Classification (NCBI taxonomy): domain Bacteria; kingdom Pseudomonadati; phylum Pseudomonadota; class Betaproteobacteria; order Burkholderiales; family Burkholderiaceae; genus Cupriavidus; species Cupriavidus sp. BIC8F. The sequence goes on from NZ_CP136095.1 coordinate 33,660, forward strand.
ATATGGCCTGACCGCGGAAGACCTGGGTTTTGGCCCAAAGGTGCCGGCCGGCAAGAAGGCAGTCAACCGCAAGGTGCCGGTACGCTATCGCGACAGCGCCGGCAATACCTGGACCGGCCGCGGCAAGCGCCCGGGCTGGCTGACCCAGGCCCTGGCCCAGGGCAAGGCAGTTGAAGACTTCCTGATCCGCTGAAACACGCGATCCGGCAGATGGCAAAACGCCACGGAATTGATCCGTGGCGTTTTTGTTTTCTGGCCTGCCGCGGCGCCTGCGCAACACCACGGCACCGCCTGCCCCGGCCGTCAGGCGTCAAACCCCTGCGGATTCATCGACTGCCAGCGCCATGAGTCCTGGCACATGCGGTCGATGTCATGGCGCGCGCGCCAGCCCAGCAGCTGGTTGGCCAGCGCGGGATCGGCGTAGCACGAAGCGATGTCTCCCGGGCGCCGCGCCACGATGTCATGCGGCACCGGCTTGCCGCTGGCACGCTGGTAGGCCTGCACCACTTCCAGCACGCTGTAACCGCGGCCCGTGCCCAGGTTCACGGTCATGCTCCTGCCCTGCGCGCGCAGGTAACCCAGCGCCGCCAGGTGGCCGTCGGCCAGGTCGCAGACGTGGATATAGTCGCGCACGCCGGTGCCGTCCGGCGTCGGGTAGTCGCCGCCGAATACCATCAGCTTTTCACGGCGCCCGCCGGCCACCTGGGCCACATAAGGCATCAGGTTGTTCGGAATACCGCGCGGATCCTCGCCGATCAGCCCGCTTTCATGCGCGCCGACCGGATTGAAATAACGCAGGTAGGCAATGCGCCAGTCCGGATCCGATGTTTCCAGGTCGCGCAGGATTTGCTCGCCCATCAGCTTGGTCTGCCCATACGGATTGGTGGCCGACAGCGGGAAATCCTCCAGGATCGGCACCGCATGCGGATTGCCATAAACCGTGGCCGAAGAACTGAACACCAGCTGTTTCACCCCGGCCGCGCCCATTGCCGCGCATACCGTCAGCAGCCCACCCAGGTTGTTGCTGTAATACTCCAGCGGCTGGCTCACGGATTCGCCCACTGCCTTGAGCGCGGCAAAATGAATCACCCCGCTGATGCGGTGTTCGGCAAAGAGCCGGTCCAGCAACGCGCGGTCGCGCACGTCGCCCTGCACAAAATGCGGGGCCTTGCCGGTAATGGTGGCGAGCCGCTCCAGCACCACCGGGCTGCTGTTGCACAGATTATCCAGACCGATCACGTGGTAGCCGGCATTGAGCAGCGCAACCCAGGTATGCGAGGCGATATAGCCGGTGGCACCGGTCAGAAGCAAGGTTTCAGGCATGGAAAATAGGCGTCGGAATTCGATTCAGGGCCGGGACTTGGCCTGGCGGATTCAAAAAGTGTCGCAAACGACACTTTCAACCGCGTAAGCCGGTTAAGCTGCTTATTATCCACGATCTGCCGTTGCGCCCAGGGCAGCCGGCCCAGCGCGCGGGCAATGCTAGGCGCGGCTCGCCGGCGCTTCCGCCACCAGCCCTGCCCGCGCCTGCCAGGCTTCATAGGCGGCGCGCAGCCGCCAGCCGGACTCCAGGTCGCGCATGCCCAGGCATTGCGCTACCTCGGCCGGCGCCGTGCCGGCCTCGAAATGCATGGCGGCGCAGGTATTGCGCAGCGTCTGCGGCGACGCGCGTTCGCTGCGGCCGGCCAGTACACCGGCCTCGTCCAGCAGGATCTCCACGCGCCGGTAGACCGAGGCGGCATGCATCGGCCGCCCCGACGGCATGGCGGGAAACACCAGGCCGCCAAGCGTGCCGGAGGCTTCGCGCAATGCCAGCCAGGCCCGCAGCGGCGCATGGGCCAGGCTGAACAGCGGCACGGTATAGGCCCGGCCGTTGTCCGCGCGGACCATGCGCAGCGCCATCCGGCCGGGTGCGCCAGCTTCGATGGCATCGACCCGCAGCGCCCGGGCTTCGCCTACCTTCAGGCCGCCGCCGAGCAGCACCGCCAGCAGGGCCGCATCGCGCGCACGCTTCCATTGGGTGGGCGATGCCGCGGTATGCGTGTCGCCGGCCGGCATGCCGGCCGGGCCGAGTATCCGCGCCACCAGCAGGTCGCGCTCGCCCGGCAGCAGGAAGGCGGTGGGATCGTTTTCGCCCTCGGCCAGATGGGCGCGCACCGCCTGGCTGGCCGGGTTGTGCATGCCCTCGCGCAGCCGCGCCAGGTGATGGAACACCCGCTCGATCAGCCGCGTATAGCGATAGCGGTGCGATTTGTGCAGCTGCTGCGCGTCCAGGAACTCACCGATCTGTTCCGCCGACCAGCTCAGCGGCGGCAGCCCGCGCTCGGCCGACCAGCGCAGCAGCTTGCCCCACATGGCGCGGTACACCACGCTGGTGCCGTGCCGGAAGCCATGCCGTGCCAGCCAGCCGTCGAACGCGCGCTCCGGATGGTCACGCCAGGCGGCCAGGTCGGCATCGAACAAGGCCGCCTGTTCAGGATGGGCAGCGGAGGGCTTAGTGGTCACTGACTCTCCTGCCGGGGGCCGGCGTGCGGGGTTGGGATCCCGCCTATTGTAGACAACCCGTCACTGCGCGGCGGGGGTGCCGGCACCGTTGGCCCCGCATCGCTTGCACAGTGCCCCGGCGCATGCTACCTTTCCCTCCACTATGCAACTGGTTGCATAAACCCTGCAGTCATACCCCGTCAAACGAGACGCCCGCGCACCGACGCCAGCCAAGGAGACCGACGTGACCACCACCAACCTGATTCCCGCCGCACAGGCCTCACTTGAAGCCTGGCACCAGATGCTGGCCAGCGGTTCGATGGCCGGGCTCGACGCCATCGTGGCCGATGAGGTGGTGTTCCGCTCGCCGGTCGCGCACACCCCCTATCCCGGCCGCGCCGCGATTGGGCTGGTGCTGACCACGGTGAACCAGGTGTTCCAGGACTTCCGCTATCACCGCAGCTTTGTCAGCGAGGACGGCCACAGCGTGGTGCTGGAATTCAGCGCGGCCGTGGACGGCAAGGCGCTCAAGGGCATCGACATGATCCGCTTCGACGACGCCGGCCGCATTGCCGAGTTCGAAGTCATGGTGCGCCCGCGCTCGGGCCTGGAGGCGCTGGCCGCCGCCATGGGCGCGCGCCTGGCCAGCCAGAAGGACACGCTGACCGGCGCGGCCTGACGCAACCCTGTTTCGCAGCACCGCTTTTTCGTTTTACCGGATTACCCAGGAGACTTCACCCATGGCCCTTCCCGCCCAACTCCAGAACCGGCTGTCGCTGCCGGTGGTCTGCTCGCCGCTGTTCATCATCTCCAACCCCGACCTGGTCATCGCCCAGTGCAAGGCCGGCGTGGTGGGCTCGTTCCCCGCGCTGAATGCGCGCCCGGCACCCAAGCTGGAAGAATGGCTGGACCGCATCACCACCGAGCTGGCCGAACACGACGCCAAACACCCGGACCGCCCGTCGGCGCCGTTCGCCGTCAACCAGATCGTGCACAAGTCCAACGACCGGCTTGAACATGATCTGGAGCTGTGCGTGCGCTACAAGGTGCCGATCGTGATCACCTCGCTGGGCGCGCGCAAGGAAGTCAACGACGCAGTGCACTCGTACGGCGGCATCGTGCTGCACGACGTGATCAACAACACCTTCGCGCGCAAGGCCATCGAGAAGGGCGCGGACGGACTGGTCGCGGTTGCCGCTGGTGCCGGCGGCCATGCCGGCACGCTGTCGCCGTTCGCGCTGCTGCACGAGATCCGCGAATGGTTCGACGGCCCGCTGCTGCTGTCGGGCTCGATCTCCAGTGGCGACGCCATCCTGGCCGCGCAGGCCGCCGGCGCCGACCTGGCCTATATCGGCTCGGCCTTTATCGCCACGCAGGAAGCCAACGCGCAGGACGGCTACAAGCAGATGATCGTCGACAGCACCGCCAACGACATCGTCTACTCCAACCTGTTCACCGGCGTGCACGGCAACTACCTGCGCGGCAGCATCGAGCGCGCCGGCCTGGACCCGAACGCGCTGCCCGAATCGGATCCGTCGAAGATGAATTTCGGCTCCACCAGCGTCAAGGCGTGGAAGGACATCTGGGGCGCCGGCCAGGGCGTGGGCGCAATCAAGCGCGTGGTGCCCGCGGGCGAGCTGGTGCGCCGCTTTGCCGAGGAATATGCGCTGGCACGCCGCCGGCTGGGCTTGGGCGAAGCCAGGCAGGCCGGCACGCGTGCCGTCGATCTGGCCTGACGCTGCCAGTCAGCTGGCCTGGCAGGCTGTAGCCGCCGCCCGTGCGGGGCGCGGCTACAGCATTGGCAGCAGTTCCTCGCCCCAGGCCACCCAGTCCTGCTCGAAGCGGATGCCGCGCTGCAGCAGCGCATAGCGCAACTGTTGCGCGCGGTCCATGTCCGGCGCCGAGAAATCGCGCCGCTCGATGGCAAGGTAAGTCTCCAGCCGGGCCCGGTGCAGCGCGATCAGCCGCCGCATTTCGTCACCCAGGCCAAGCGGCCCGATCACCGCATCGGCACGCAGCTTGACCAGGATTTCCTCGCGCTGGTCCAGGCTGGCGCCGGGGGTCAGCACCCAGCGTGCCAGTTCGTCACGGCCGGCCGGCAACACCCGATAGACCTTCTTGCGGTTCTTGCGATCGCCGGCACCGGTCTCGCCTTCCGCTGCCTCGGCTTCATCCGCGGCAATCCAGCCACTCTCGGCCATCCGTCCCAGCTCGCGATAAATCTGCTGGTGCGTGGCATGCCAGAAATAGCCGATGGAACGGTCAAAGCGCCGCGCCAGGTCATAACCGGACGACGGTTTCTCGATCAGGGAAATCAACAAGGCGTGCTGGGTCGACATGCGTCTGGGCAGTGGCCCGTCGGGGGGCGATGAAAAATGATTGGAAGCGGGTGCGGCAGACCCGGAACCGGAACGCGCCGGTAGCCGCACTTCGCCGGGCTGGCGCTATGGTATCGCAATGCCGGCCTTGCGCAGCACCCTCAGCGAGGTCGTCATCGGCGTCGCCAGCAGATGCCATACATTAGTTAAATTTGTCATTTTTGAAATTTCATAGCAGACAGAATTAAAAAACGTTGAATGGCATTTCTGCGCTTGATGCAATACATTCCATACATTGAAATCCAGTGCGAGCGCATATCCGCCCCCGGCCGCACCTTGCAGCAATCCTGGAGTGTGTCCATGACCGGAAGAATCCTGCTTGCCGAAGAGCGCGACGTGGCCTGGGAAGCCGACGCCGGCGAGCTCCCGTTCGGCATCCTGCCGCCCATGCGCGACAAGGCGCCCATTTACTACCGCCTGCCCGATACGCCGGACGGGCACCATATCAAGGAATACGCCAGCGGGCTGCGCCAGCTGGTGCGCTTTGTCGGCGTCGAAGAACAGGTTGTCAAATTCAGCCTGGGCTGACCAGGCAAGTAACCATTTCCCTGTGGTTGTCTCCTCCGAGCCCGTTCCTGAACGGGCAGGAACTTGAACCCGCGAATTTCGCGGGTTTTTTCTTGACCGGCGGAATCAGAGCTGCGGCGCGCGGCAGGCCGCGCCGTCCGGGTTGGCTGATTCCGCCATGCCGAACACCGCCCTGGCGCCGCATTGCGAGCCGAACATGCGCGCCTGGTCGTGGCCCACACCCACCACTTCATAGGCCTGGTGGCGGATCACCAGCCCGGGGCTGGCCAGGTAGCGTTCATAGCGCAAGTAGCCACGGGCCCGCTGCAGGCGCGTGGGACCTTCGGCCTCAGCGCCGCACGCTTTGTCGAGTACGCGGTGGTTGGGGTCGTTGTCTTCCGTGCCGGCCAGGTAGGTCACCTGGCGCCCGGCGTAGCGCTGGTACAGCGACAGGCCATTGGCTCCCTTTGCGTAGGGCACGATGTCCTGCATGCCATAGCGGTACTTGTCGTAATCCGGGCACACCGCCTTGTCGTAAGGCGCAAGCGAGCGGCCGTCCGCGCCGGCCGGGCGCACCGGCGTGAAGTACAGGTAGGACGAGGGGTTGGCCACCACATAGCGCAGGTCGATGCCGCGCGCGCGGATGCGCTCGTCGACATTGTTCAGCACGGCATAGCGATGCACGATCTGCGCACCGCCCGAATGCCCGGCCACGGTCACCCTGGCCACCTGCGGCAGGCGCGCCTTGTCGGTGACGTAGGCCATCAGGTCATCGAGGACCTGCAGTGAACTGACCGTGAACGGCGTGTTGACCGCGTTCTCGCCACTCATCCAGCCCTGCACCGACCATTGCGGCATGCCGTCGAAGCCCTTGCCGTGGTCAGGCGTGCCGGGGAAGTTGGGCGCGACCAGCAGCACCTCGTCCGGATTGCGGCCGCTGGCCTTGAGCAGTGCAGCGCCGGCGGCGTAGTAGTCATCGCCGTTGCGCTGCAGGCCGTGCTGCACGAACACCACCTCGCGGATGCGCGACAGGTCGCCATCGAGACGATGGCTGGCATAGACCGGGAAGTCATAGCCTGCGCCCGTGCCCAGGTGCAGCCGTTGCCAGTGCGGCCCGGCCGATGCTGCCTTGGCCGCCGCCTCGGCTGGCTTGCTGGTTGCGGAGGGGGCCGGAGGAGCACCGGCGCAGCCGGTCAGCGCGGCCAAGGCGATGGTCGCGCCGGCCAGGCGCACGGCCGGCTTCGCTGACAGGATTGGAGCGAACGTTTTAAGCATGGATGAGGTCTCCAGTTGGCCTTGGCCGGGCTCGCCGCTGGTCATCCCAGGCGCCTGACCAGCGCTGCCACGTCCGGCCAGGTCACGCGACGGACCATGACCCTGAGGCCAGGGCCGGGGAAATCGTCTTGAAACACGTCGGATTCCTCACCGCCCAGCCGCCGGTAGAACTCGCGCGCCTGCGTATTGTCTTCCAGCACATAGAGGAACAGCGGCCGGCCGGGCCAGTGCCCGGCCACGCGTTGCGCGCAATGGGCCAACAAGCGCTTTCCCAGGCCATGGCCGTGAAAGGCGGGCAGGACGTGGAGGTTGTCGAGATAGATGCCGAACTGCGGCTCTGCATCAGGCAGCAGGCAGGCAAAGCCGGCGGCTTCGCCGTCGACCATGGCCAGCGTGACTTCCGCCGGGCCGTCGGCGCCGTCGAGCATGCGGGCGCGCCAGGCCGCCAGCCGTTCCGGGAAGGCCTGCTCCTGCAGGTAGGCGGCTGGCAGGATGCCGGGATAGGTGTGCTGCCAGCTGGCGGCGTGCATGGCGGCAAGCCGTTCGGCATCGGCAGCAGTGGCGGGGATCAGCGCAAGATCGGACATGACAGGTGGCACGAATCAGAAGGCCGGGCTCGCCACACACCCGGCGAGGCATCGGGAAGTGCCCATTGTGCCTGCGGCATGCCCAGGCTTGCAAAATCCCGATGCAGGGATTGCAATTGGCATGCCGGGATCGCAGGATGCAGCACCCGGCACGTGACCCGGCACAACGAAGAGGAAGCCCCATGTACATGGTCTACTGGTCCGAAGCCGACGGCACCGGACTCAGTCCCCGCGCGCAGTCATTCCCCAGCGACGCCATGCGCGAGGCGCTGCACTTCACCGAGGCGCTGCGCCAGCGCCAGCACGCGGGCGAGCCGGTGAGCTTTGTCACCCTGTGCTCGGAGAATCCCAACTCGGTGGGACGAGCCGGGGCGGCGGATCCGCCGCCCGACTACGAGTGGAAAAAGAGGCGGCCCTGAGGATTCTCAGGCCGCCATGCCCTCTCAGGCCCGCACGGCCGCAGGCCGCAGCGCGGCGCGCACCACGAAGGCCATCAGCACCGCAAACAGCAGCATCACCGCCAGGAAGTACAGGCCGGCAGCGAGGCTGCCGGTGGCGTCCTTGATCACGCCGATGCCATACGGCCCGAAGTAGCCGCCCAGATTGGCCAGCGAATTGATCGTAGCGATGCCCACCGCGGCGCTGGCACCGGTCAGGAACTCGCCCGGCAGCGCCCACACCACCGCCTGGATCGAATAGATCGAGAACGCAGTCAGGCAGATGAACAGGAACTGCAGCACCGGCGACTGCACCCATGCGCTCAGCGCCATGGTCACCGCGGCCATGCCGGACACCACCACGATATGACCGTAGCGCTCGCGCTTGCGGTCCGAATGGCGCGGCACCAGGTAAAGCCCGACCACGGCGAACAGGTAGGGCACGGCCGACAGCATCCCGGTCATCACATCGGTGACGCCGAACTGCTTGATGATGGTCGGCAGCCACAGCGACAGTCCGTAGATGCTCAGCGGGAATGGCAGGAACAGCAGCGACAGCAGCAGCACGCGCTTGTCCTTGAGCGCCTGCAGCGGATTGCCATGGGAGTTCAGCGCATAGGCGGCCTGGTCGGCAGCCAGCTCACGCTCGATCCAGGCGCGGTCGCCCGGCGCCAGCCACGCGGCGCTGGCCGGCGACTCCGGCAGCAGCTTCAGCGTCGGCAGGCACAGCAGCACCGCGGGCAGGCCGCTCAGCACGAACAGCGTCTGCCAGTTGTTCATGCCGAACAGCCCATGCGTGGACAGCACCAGCCCTGCCAGCGGACCCGTGATGATCAGTGCGATCGGCTGCGCCAGCACCAGCAGACCGATGATGCGCGCGCGGTGCCGCATCGGGAACCACTTGGTGAGGAAGTAAAGGATGCCCGGGTAGAGGCCCGCCTCGGCCGCGCCCAGCAGGAAGCGCAGCGCATAGAAGCTGTAGGGGCCGCTGGTCAGCGCCATCGCCATGGTAATGACGCCCCACGTGAGCAGGATGCGCGCGAACCAGCGGCGCGCGCCAAAGCGCTCCAGCGCCAGATTGCTCGGCACTTCGCACAGGAAGTAGCCGACAAAGAACAGGCCCGCGCCCAGGCCGTAGGCCGCATCGCTGATGCCGATGGCCGCGTTCATATGCAGCTTGGCGAAACCCACCACCGAACGGTCGATATACGCGACCACGTAGATCAGCGCAAGGAACGGGATCAGCCGCCGCACCAGCATGCCGATGATGCGGCTTTCCTCTATCGCTTGTGAATCTTCACCCTGTGTCGGGGCGGCGCGCTCCATCGGCGCGGTCTGGGTGCCATGCATGGCAAGTCTCCTCTTATTGTGGCAGGCAGGATCGCGCCGGCTGCGCGGCGGCAGCCGGCGCCGTGGTTCAGTGCGAGTGGCGCGGCACCTCGCGGCCGCGGCAGCCCACCAGGAAGTCGAGGTCGCAGCCCTCGTCCGCCTGCAGTACGTGGTTGACGTAGAGCTTGCGATAGCCGCCGTCGGCCGGGGCTTCCAGCGGCTGCACGTCGGCCATGCGGCGCGCGAACTCGGCCTCGTCGATATCCAGGTGCAGGCGCCCGGCCTCGCAGTCGAGTTCGATCCAGTCGCCGTCGCGCACGATGGCCAGCGGCCCGCCGGCGGCGGCCTCAGGCGCCACGTGCAGCACCACGGTGCCGTAGGCGGTGCCGCTCATGCGCGCATCGGAGATGCGCACCATATCCTTGACGCCCCGGCGCAGCAGCTTGGGCGGCAGGCCCATGTTGCCCACCTCGGCCATGCCAGGGTAGCCGCGCGGTCCGCAGCGTTTGAGCACCAGCACCGAATTCTCGTCGACGTCGAGCGCTTCATCGACGATGCGTTCCTTGTAGTGTTCCAGGTTCTCGAACACCACCGCGCGACCGCGATGGCGCAGCAGCTTCGGCGTGGCCGCCGACGGCTTGAGCACGGCGCCGCGCGGCGACAGGTTGCCGCGCAGGATGCGGATGCTGCCGTCGCGGATCAGCGGCTGCTCCAGCGGGCGGATCACTTCATCGTTGGTGATCGGCGCGTCCCTGACGTTGTCCCAGATCGCCTTGCCGTTCACGGTCAGCGCCCCGGGGTGCGGCAGCAGGCCGGCCTCGCCCATGCGGCGCAGCACCGCCGGCAGGCCGCCCGCGTAATAGAACTCTTCCATCAGGAAGCGGCCCGACGGCATCAGGTCGACAATGGTCGGCGTGTCGCGCCCCACCTTGCTCCAGTCTTCCAGCTCCAGCGGCACACCAATGCGGCCCGCGATGGCCTTCAGGTGGATCACAGCGTTGGTGGAGCCGCCGATCGCGGCATTGACGCGGATCGCGTTCTCGAAGGCCTGGCGCGTCAAGATCCTGGAGAGCGTCAGGTCCTCGCGCGCCATCTCGACGATGCGGATGCCGGACATGTGGGCCAGCACGTAGCGGCGCGAGTCCACCGCGGGAATCGCGGCATTGTGCGGCAGCGAAGTCCCCAGTGCCTCGGCCATGCAGGCCATGGTCGAAGCCGTGCCCATGGTGTTGCAGGTGCCGGCTGAGCGCGACATGCCGGCCTCTGCCGACAGGAACTGGTGCAGGTTGATCTCGCCCGCCTTGAGCGATTCATGCAGCTGCCACACCGCGGTGCCCGAGCCGATGTCCTTGCCGTCGAGCTTGCCATTGAGCATCGGCCCGCCGGTGACGACGATGGCCGGCACATCGCAACTGGCCGCGCCCATCAGCAGCGCGGGCGTGGTCTTGTCGCAGCCGGTCAGCAGCACCACCGCATCGATGGGGTTGCCGCGGATGGCTTCCTCGACATCCATCGCAGCCAGGTTGCGCGTCAGCATCGCAGTCGGGCGCAGGTTGGACTCGCCGTTGGAAAAAACCGGAAATTCGACCGGAAAGCCGCCGGCTTCATACACGCCGCGCTTGACGTGCTCGGCCAGCTTGCGGAAGTGCGCGTTGCAAGGGGTCAGCTCCGACCACGTATTGCAGATGCCGATCACGGGGCGCCCGTCGAAGGCGTGGTCGGGGATGCCCTGGTTCTTCATCCAGCTGCGGTACATGAAGCCGTTCTTGTCCGCGCTGCCGAACCACGCCGTCGAGCGCAGCGGCTTGCGTTGCTTGTCCTTGGAATCCGACATGTTGTTCCTGATGCGATGGCCGCCATGGCTGGCGGCCGGAATGGCAGGGACGACGGATCCAGCAGCGTTGCGTCATGGCGGCGCGGCGCCACGCTGTCTCCGGTCGTTTTTCTTTTGTCGGACGGAGTGTATGCAGCTTGCCCATATGATACTAATGAAGAGTTCGGCCATTGCCATATCAATCCCGGCATTGGTATTAACCCTAGTCCTTATGCAAGCCCCCACCAATTCCCCTGCCCCCGACGCCGCGCCGCTCTGGCAAAGCCACATCCGCCTCAAGACCCGGCAATTGTTGCTGCTGCTGGCGGTCGCCGACGAAGGCAGCATCCATCGCGCCGCCGAGCGGCTGGCGATGACGCAGCCGGCCGCGTCGAAACTGCTGCGGGAACTGGAAGAGATGTTGTCGGTGCCGCTGTTCGAGCGCCTGCCGCGCGGCATGGCGCCGACCGACTACGGACGGGCGATGATCCGGCATGCGCGCGCGGTGATCGGCAGCCTGAACCAGGCGCGTGAAGAGGTGCTGGCGTTGAAGGCGGGGCGGCTCGGCCATGTGGCGATCGGCGCCATCACGTCGCCAGGCGTGCGGCTGCTGCCGCCGGCGATCGCGCAGATCAAGGCGCGCTACCCGGGCCTGCGCGTGTCGGTGGAGATCGACCACAGCAACGTGCTGCTCGACCGCCTGGGGCAGGAAAAGCTGGACATGGTAGTGGCGCGGCTCTTTCCGGAGCACGACAAGGGGCGGCTGCGCTATGAGCCGATGTCGGAAGAGCCGGTGTGCGCAGTGGTCAGGCCGGGCCACCCGATGCTGTCGGCGCAGGGCCTGTCGCTGGCCGACACCACCGAGGCCCCGTGGCTGATCCCGCCGGCGGGCACGGTGCTGCGCCACCGCTTCGAGCTGATGTTCCAGCGCGCCAGCCTGGCGCCGCCGGTCAACGTGGTGGAGACCGCCGCGCTGCTGTTCCTGACGCGCATGGTGACGCAATCGGACATGATTGCGGTACTGACCGCCGATGTGGCGCAGTATTACGCCGCGTTCGGCATGGTGGAGATCCTGCCGATGGAGATGCCCTGCCATATGGACGATTTCGGCCTGATCACGCCGACCGACCGGCTGATGTCGCCGGGCGCGCTGCTGGTGGCCGACGCGCTGCGCGAGAGTGCGCAGCGGATCTACGGCGCTCAGCCCTGAGGCACTGCAGTATCGGCTGCGAGGCCGTAGATTCGGCGGGCGTTGTCGTGGAACATCGCGCGCTGCTCGGCCGGCGTAAAACCGGCGGTGATCACCTTGAAGCCGCTGAAGATCTGGTCGAAGCTGGCGCACAGGCCGTCGACCGGGAAATTGCTGGCGAACATCACGCGCGCGGGTGAGAACAGTCGGATGCAGACCAGCACGATCGGCGCGTTGGCCGCCGCCGTCCACGGCTGGCCGGCCTGTCCCAGCCCCGAAACCTTGATGACGACGTTCGGGCATTCCGCCAGCATCGCCATCGCGTCTTCCCATGCAGCAAGCGCTGCAGGGCTGCGATCCGCAGGCAGGCCCGCGTGGTTGAGGATGATCGTCGTCGCCGGGAAATCTCGCGCCAGCCGCACCGCTTCCTGCGCATGCCACCACGGCACCTGCAGGTCGAAATGCAGCCCATGGCGCCCGAGCTCGGCAAAGCCGCGGCGCCAGCGCTCGTCTTCCATCAGGCTTGGCCTGCGCGCTGCCGACTGCGCATCGGGCGCGCCGCCCGGCTTGTGCCGCACGCTGCGAACCAGCGGAAATTCCGCTTGCCGCGCTAGCACGTCGGCCGCGTCATCGTGATGCAACCACGCCTGCGCCACCACCGCATGCGGCGCGCCGTGTTCGGCGGCCACGCGCGAGATAAACGCGGTCTCACCGACCGGATCGCGCGGATCCCATTCCGTTTCGACGTAGACGGTCTTGCGCACGTCATGCCCGCCCGCGTCGGCAAAGTAGTCCGCCGGGTAGTAGCGGCGCTTCAGCGCGCTGTAATCGCCGTAGCGGAATGGGATCAGGCCGGGGTCGGACAGCCACGGATGATAGTTCGTGACCGGATCCCAGAAATGGTGGTGGGCGTCGACGATGGGGCCGTCGTAGCGCGTGGATGCGTTCACCGCGGCTCCTTGTTTAGTTTGCCGCTGCCAAGATCGATCAGCAACGTGCAGGCAACGAACACCACCGCGCAGCCCGCAAAGAAGTGCAGCACGGTCTGGTAGCTGCCCAGATGCTGCAGGATCAGCCCGACCAGAATCGGCACCACGATGCCGCCGAGGCTCCCGGCGAAGTTCATGGTGGCACCAACGATGCCGACGTGGTGGGCGGGCGCCAGGATTGCCGGCAGGCTCCAGTAAAGGCTGCCCCACATGGTGATGAACGCGGCCAGGCACAGCAGCACCACGGCCTCGACCGGATCGTCGATGCGCGGCAACAGCAGGAATACCGCGCAGATCACCAACCCTGAGACGGTCAGCATGCCCTTGAGCACCAGTGCGCGCGGCAGCCGGCGCATCAGCGCGTCGGCGCCGAAGCCGCTGGCGAGCGACCCCACCGCACCGGACAAGAAGATGAAGAACATGGCCATGCCGATCTGCTTCAGGTCGAAGCCGCGCGCATGCGCCAGGTAGTTAGGGCCCCACGTCAGCAGGCCGAAGAACACCATCGCCCAGCAGGCGCGGCCGATGGTAAGGCCGCACCATGAGCGTGGCGCGATGCGCCTGTCTTGCGCCGCAGCGGCCGCATTGCCCGCGGTGGCGCGGATATGCGCAAGCTCGCCATCATTGACGCCCGGATGCTGTGAAGGTTGGTCACGCAGGTAGCGCCACGACACCCAGCTCATCACCACGGTCACCGCGCCCGCGATAAAGAACGCAGTCCGCCACGAACCAAACGCGACGATCAGGTAGGAAATCACGATGCCGCCGATGGCCGCACCGAGCGGACTTCCCGCGTCGACCAGCACCGCACCACGGCTGCGTTCGCCCGAGGACAGCCACAGCGCATTGAGCTTGGCGCCGGCCGGGAACAGCGGCGCCTCCGCCGCACCCAGCGCCATGCGCGTCGCCATCAGCGAGATGCCGCCGGTGGCAAACGCCGCCAGCGCCTGGAACGCGCCCCACAGCGCGGTGGAACCGGTGATGACCTTGCGCGGCCCGAAGCGGTCGATCAGCCAGCCGCCCGGCACCTGCAGCAGCGCATACGACCAGAAGAAGCTGCTCAGCACCAGCCCCTGCATCGTCGGCGACAGGCCAAACTCCGTGCCGATGGTTGGCATGGCGATCGACAGCGAAATGCGATCGAGCAGGTTCATCACCACCAGCACGAACACCACGGCAAAGATGCGCCAGCGCACCCGGCTCGGTGCCTCGGCGCTTGCAATGGCCGCTGGTGGCGAGGCCGCGGCCTCGGGAGTGGCGGATGTCGTCATGGTGTCTCCTGTCCTCGGTGTCGGTGGGACAAGCGGCGCGCGGTATCTTCCGCGCTGCCGCGTAGGCTGGTGCGTTAGCCGATGATGTTGAACTGGCTGAAGTATTCCTCATTCAGCTCCAGGCCCAGCCCAGGCAGGTTGTCGTCGAGCTGCAGGTAGCCGTTGTCCGGCGCCGGATCGCCCTTGAAGATGTAGTAGAACAACTCATTGCCCACCTCCACGTCGTGCACCGGGAAGTACTCCGACATCGGCGAAGCGGTCGAGGCCATGGTCAGGTGGTAGTTATGCATCTGCCCGGCGTGCGGGATCACCGGCACCGACCAGGCCTCGGCCATGGCGTTGATCTTCTGCGCCGCGGTGATGCCGCCGACGCGGTTGGTGTCGTACTGGATCACGTCCACCGCGCGGCGCTCCAGCAGGTCCTTGAAGCCGTAAGAGGTAAATTCATGTTCACCGCCGGAGATCGGGAACGGGCTCGCCTTCTTCAGCTCGGCATAGCCTTCGATATCGTCGGCGATCACCGGCTCTTCCAGCCAGCGCGGGTTGAACTCTGCCAGGCGCGGCAGCATGCGGCGCGCGTACTCCAGGGTCCAGCCCATGTAGCACTCCAGCATGATGTCGACGCCGTCGCCGACCAGCTCGCGCAGCAGGCGCACCTGCTCGATGTTCTTCTGCATGCCGGCGGGGCCGTCCTTGGGGCCGTAGCCGAAGCGCATCTTCATCGCGGTAAAGCCCTGGTCGAGATAGCCCTGCGCCTCGGCCAGGAAAGTGTCGCGGTCGTCATTGTTGTAGAGCTTGGAGGCGTAGCACCAGATCTTCTCCTTGGTGCGCCCGCCCAGCAGCTTGAACACGGGCTTGCCGACCGCCTTGCCCATCAGGTCCCACAGCGCGATATCGACTGCGGAGATTGCCGCCATGCCGATGCCCTTGCGGCCCCACGCATGGGTGCGGCGGTACATCTTCTGCCACAGGTATTCGTTGTCGAACGGATCCTGGCCGATCACCACCGGTGCCAGGTACTGGTCGACGATCTCCTTGGCCACGCGCGGCGCCAGCGCGCAGTTGCCGATGCCGACCAGGCCCGTATCGGTTTCCACTTCCACCACCAGCCAGCCATGGAAGCGGAACGAGCCCATGGCGTCGCCGCGCTCAAAGAGGATGTCGGTGGCGTTGGTGCAGAAATGCGCCTGCGGCGGCACGGTCTTGCCCTTCCATTCAAAGACGCGGGCGCGGACGTTGGTGATCTTCATGTTCAGCTCCTGATGGCGATGTGTTGGCGCGAACGCTCCCCGGCCGCACCGGGGGCGGTCTTGCTGGATTTGGTGTGGTGAAGGTGGTGGCTAGGGCGCGGCGCGCCGCTGCGCACCCATGCGGCAGGCGATCTGGAATGCCTGCAGCGTGGCGCCCGGATCGGCGCGGCCCTGCTGCGTGATGTCGAACGCGGTGCCGTGCGCGGGCGTGGTGATCGGCACCGGCAGCCCGCCCTGCACCGTCACGCCGCGCGAGAAGCCCATCAGCTTGATGCCGATCTGGCCCTGGTCGTGGTACATGGTGACGACGGCATCGAACTGCCGCTGCGACGGCCCGCCCAGCACCTTCAGGAAGATGGTGTCGGCCGGGAACGGACCGTCGGCCGCCACGCCGCGCTCACGCGCCGCGGCCACGGTCGGGGCGATCACGTCGATCTCTTCGCGGCCGAAGGCGCCGTTGTCGCCGTTGTGCGGGTTCAGGCCGCACACCGCGATGCGCGGGCGCACCATGCCGGCGCGGCGCAGGGCGTGGTCGATCAGGTCGATGGCGCCGCCCACGCGTTCCGGCGTGATCATCGCCGGCACGTCCTTGAGCGCCACGTGCGAGGTCACGCGCGAGGTCCACAGCCCGTCCAGAACATTGAACTCGCAGAAGTTGCCGT
Organism: Cupriavidus sp. BIC8F; assembly: GCF_032465815.1. Classification (NCBI taxonomy): domain Bacteria; kingdom Pseudomonadati; phylum Pseudomonadota; class Betaproteobacteria; order Burkholderiales; family Burkholderiaceae; genus Cupriavidus; species Cupriavidus sp. BIC8F. The sequence continues at coordinate 49,831 of NZ_CP136095.1, forward strand.
GGTAGCCAAGCTGCTCGGCAAACCAGTGCAGCTCATCGCTGTGCGCCATGCCGGCGGCGTGCAGCGAGCTCTTGTTAAGCGGCCCGAACAGGATCGCGTCGGCCTGGCCCGCTTGCGCCAGCTGCAGCGCCAGCGCCAGCGTGCCCAGGCTGTAGCGCCCGCCCTCGGCACTGGCTTCGCCGCGCGCATACGCCGGGCGCTCCGGCAGCTGCCAGTGGTACAGGCGCGGCTTGCCATCATCGGCAAACGCGGGCGCATCGGTCTCGGCCAGCGCCAGCTCGACGCCTGCGATCCGCATGCCGTGGCGCCATTCGTCGCGGTCGGCGATCAGCAGGATCTCGGCCTGCGCGGCGGTCTCGGGGTCGGCCAGCAGCCTGGCGATCAGTTCGGGGCCGATGCCGGCGGGGTCGCCCAGCACCATGGCGATTCTTGGACGGGAATTCATTGGACTTCCGGGTAGTTATTGGTCGAGCTTGACGCCCAGCTCAGCGATCAGCTTGCCATAGCGCACATACTCGGCACGCGAGAAGGCATCGAACTGCGCCGCGGTCAGCGCGCCGGGCACCGCGCCCACATCCGCCAGCCGGCGCACGGTGTCAGGGTCCTTGATCACCGTGGCCAGCGCGCTGCCCAGCTTCTGCAGCGTCGCGGGCGGCGTGCCGGCCGGCGCATAGACACCGTACCACGCACTCATCTGGATGCCGGGCACGCCCGCTTCAGCCAGCGTGGGCACGTTGGGCAGCAGCGCCGAGCGCTGGTCCGCGGTGACCGCCAGCGCGCGCAGCTTGCCGGCCTTGATATGGCTGATGACCGACGGCATGGTCTCGAAGCTCATGTCCACCTGCCCGCCCATCAGGTCCACCAGCGCGCTGCTGCTGCTCTTGTACGGCACGTGCAGCAGCTTGCCCTTGATCTGCCGCGCGAAGGACGCGCCGGCCAGGTGCTGGGTGCTGCCGACCCCGGACGAGCTGTAGCGGAACTTGTCCGGATTGGCCTGGATCTGCGCCACCAGCGCCTTGACGTCGCGCGCCTGCACCTGGTTGTTGACCACCAGCACATTGGGCACCGACGACACCAGCGCCACCGGCGCCAGGTCCTTGAGCGGATCGAACTGCAGCTTGAGCAGGTGCGGGGCGATCGCTTGCGAAGTCACCACGCCCATCAGCAGCGTATTGCCGTCCGGCGCCGCCTTGGCGGTCAAATCCGCGGCAATGGTGTTGGACGCGCCGGGGCGGTTGTCCACCACGACGGGCTGCTTCAGCTGCGCGGCGAGCTTGTCGGAGACGATGCGCGCCATCACGTCGGTGCCGCCGCCGGGCGCGGCGCCCACCATCAGCCGCACCGGCCGTGTGTCCTGCGCCCAGGCATTGCCCGTTACTGCCGCCACCGTGGCCAGGCCGGCGAGTGCGCCGGCGATCCATGTCCTCATTGCTGTCTCCGTCGTTTTGCTGTCCGGCTCTGCGGCGCGGATGGGCAGACTATAGGAGCATCAGTGATTCGCCACCACTGATGTTTTTTGAATTGGCGATCACTTGGCGTTATACCTCCGCAGCCGCCTGCTGCGCGGTTGGCGGCAAGGCCTTCAGGATCGCGACCAGCTGTCGCGCCGCCGCCGACAAGGCGCCGCCGCGCCGCGTCACGATGCCAAAAGTCTGCTGCCGCGACTGCAGCCGCACGGGCAGGATGCGCAGCATCTTCTGGCGCACGAACATCGCCGCCACGCCGGTCGGCAGCAGCGACACCAGCCCGGGGTCGCCCTGCAGCATGGCGACGGTGACCAGGGCCGACGAGGTCGAGATCGCATTGGCGGGAAAGCTCATGCCGGCCAGGTCCAGCTCGCGCTGCAGCAGCGCATGCATCGGCATATGGCCGGCATAGGTGATCCAGCGATAACCCGCAAGGTCGGCAAACCCCATCGCCCGCGCGCGCGGCGCCGGATGCGCATGGCCCGCCACCACCGCGACCTGCTCGTCGCCAAGCGGGTGGTAGTGGTACCGGGCCGGTTCATCGCTGACCAGCGAGCGGCCGATCACCAGATCGAGGTGGCCGTCGTCGAGCAGCCCCAGCAGGCGCAGGCTGGTGTCCTCGATGATCTCCAGCGCCAGTTCCGGCTGCGCCTGGCGCAACTGCGCCAGCGCCGGCACCAGCACCTCCGGCACCGCGCCCATGATCACGCCGATAGCCACGCGCCCGCCGCTGCCCGCGCGGATGCCCGCCACCTCCTCGCACATGGCGCCCAGGTCGGCCACCAGCTGGCGTGCGTGCCGGATCACGCAATGGCCAAAGGCATTGGGACGCATGCCGCGCTTGGAGCGCTCGAACAGCGGCGCTTCCAGCATGCCTTCCAGCTCCTGCAGCGACTTGCTGGCCGCCGACTGGGTCATCGCCATCGCCGCGGCGGCCTGGTGCAGGGAGGAATGCTCGTCCAGCGCGATCAGCAGTTGCAGCTGCTTCATGCGCAACCGGCCGGTCAGGGTGTCGAGGGTGGATTTCATGACAGACGCGGTGAGTCGTAAAAGCGATCACAAGATGGAAAGGTTTCAATATACAGGCCGCAGGGCGGCTCGTATATTGGCCCGATCCAATTCATAAGCAGCCGGAGGAGACCATGACCCGCACCCCATCCCCCACCGTCTACCGCGGCGTATTCCCGGTGGCCCCCACCATCTTCGACGCCCAAGGCGGCCTCGACCTCGACGGCCAGCGCCGCTGCATCGACTTCATGATCGACGCAGGTTCGCACGGCATCTGCATCCTGGCCAACTTCTCCGAGCAGTTCGTGCTGAGCGACGACGAGCGCAACGTGCTGATGAAGACCGTGCTGGAACACGTGGACGGCCGCGTGCCGGTGATCGTCACCACCACGCATTTCAGCTCGCGCATGTGCGCCGAGCGCAGCCGCGCGGCGCAGGACGCGGGCGCGGCCATGGTGATGGTGATGCCGCCCTACCACGGCGCCACCATCCGCGTGCCCGAGCGCGGTACTTACGAGTTCTTCGCCACGGTCTCGGATGCCATCGACATTCCCATCATGATCCAGGACGCGCCGGTCAGCGGCACCACGCTGAGCGCGCCGTTCCTGGCGCGCATGGCGCGCGAGATCGGCAATGTGTCGTACTTCAAGATCGAAGTGCCGCAGGCCGCCGCCAAGCTGCGCGAGCTGATCGAACTGGGTGGCGACGCCATCGTCGGCCCCTGGGACGGCGAAGAGGCCATCACGCTGATGGCCGACCTGGAAGCGGGCGCCACCGGCGCCATGACCGGTGCGGGGTTCCCCGACGGCATCCGCCAGATCCTCGATGCCTGGCAGGCCGGCGACGCCGAACTGGCCGCGCAGCGCTACCAGCAATGGCTGCCGCTGATCAACTACGAGAACCGGCAAGGCTGGCTGGCCACCAGCAAGGTGCTGATGCAGGCAGGCGGCGTGATCGCGTCGGACGCGGTGCGCCATCCGCTGCAGCCGATGCACCCGGCCACCCGCGAAGGGCTGCTGAAGATCGCGCGGAGGCTGGATCCGCTGGTGTTGCGCTGGGGGCAGTGAGTCGTGAAGCTGTGGTGTGGTGAAGCACAACGCATCGAGCGACGCCTGCCCTCTCCCCCGCCCCTCTCCCGCAAGCGGGAGAGGGGAGCAAACCTCCAGCGTACGAAACCACCACTGTCCTTGAAACTCCCGACTGCGTGCTCCCTCTCCCGCTTGTGGGAGAGGGCTGGGGAGAGGGCCGGAGCCTCCACGAAGTCGCCGCGCATTCCATGCCACCCCCGTTCTGAACTTCACGCCTGACAACTCCTTCACAGGACCAACCATGACCCTCACCGGCGACCTCCTGATCGGCCACCAGTCTGTCCGTGGCACCCATGGCACCATCCACGCCATCGACGCGGCCAGCGGCGCCACCCTCGAACCGGCATTCGGCGGCGCCACGGCCGCGCAGCTCGACCAGGCCTGCGCGCTGGCGTGGCAGGCATTCGACGCCTACCGCGAGACCACGCCCGAGCGGCGCGCCGATTTCCTCGAGGCCATCGCCGCCAATATCCTGGCGCTGGACGATGCCCTGATCGAACGCTGCACCAGCGAATCCGGCCTGCCGCGCGCCCGCATCGAAGGCGAGCGCGGCCGCACCGTGGGGCAGTTGCGCATGTTCGCAAGCCTCCTGCGCCAGGGCGACTTCCTTGAACTGCGCGTCGACCCCGCGCAACCTGAACGCAAGCCGCTGCCGCGCGTCGACCTGCGGCTGCGCCATATCGCGCTGGGGCCGGTGGCGGTATTCGGCGCCAGCAACTTCCCGCTGGCGTTCTCGGTGGCCGGCGGCGATACCGCCTCGGCCCTGGCCGCGGGCTGCCCGGTCGTCGTCAAGGCACATCCGGCGCACCCGGGCACATCGGAGCTGGTCGGCCGCGCCATCCGCAAGGCCGTTGACGACATGGACCTGCCCGAAGGCACCTTCTCGCTGCTGTTCGATGCCGGGCTGGAGGTTGGCCAAGGGCTGGTGGCCGACCCGCGCATCAAGGCCGTCGGCTTCACCGGCTCACGCGCTGGCGGCATGGCGCTGATGGCGATCGCGGCCGCACGGTCCGAGCCGATCCCCGTGTTTGCCGAGATGAGCAGCATCAACCCGGTGCTGCTATTCCCGCACGCACTGGCCAATCGCGCCGAAGCCATCGGCACGGCGTTCGCTGATTCGCTGACGCTGGGCGCGGGGCAGTTCTGCACCAACCCCGGCCTGGTGCTGGCGGTTGCGGGGGATGACCTGGACCGCTTCCTGCATGCCGCGGCTGCGCGGCTGGGCGTGCTGCCGGCTGCGACCATGCTGACGCCCGGCATCCATCGTGCCTATTGCGCGGGCGTCGATACGCTCGCCAGCCATGCGCAAGTGCAGACCGTGGCGCGTGGCGCGGCGGGATCGGCTGCGCAGGGACAGGCCGCACTGTTCGCCACCGACGCCGGTGCCTTCCTGGCCGACGAAGCGCTGCGCCACGAAGTCTTCGGCGCCGCCTCTCTGGTCGTGCGCTGCCGCGACCTCACCGAGATGCGGCGCGTCATCGACGCACTGGAAGGCCAGCTGACCGCCGCCCTCCATATCGACGGCGCCGACCACGACGCCGCCCGCACCTTCCTGCCAGCGCTGGAACGCCTGGCGGGACGCATCCTGGTCAATGGCTTCGGCACGGGCGTGGAGGTCGGGCATGCGATGGTGCATGGCGGGCCGTGGCCGGCAACATCGGACGGCCGCAGCACCTCGGTCGGCAGCCTGGCCATCGCGCGCTTCCTGCGCCCGGTCAGCTACCAGGACATGCCGCCCGGCCTGCTGCCCGCATCGCTGCGCCCGGACAGCCCGCAACGCCACGCGTGGCGCCTCGACGGCAAGCGCCAAGGCATGCCCGGCTGAGGCTCACCTCGACAACGCCCGCAACGCATCGATCAGCAGGCTCATCGATGCCGTCGGCGGGCGGCCCCGCCGCGTGACGATGCCATAGGGCCCAAGCTTGCGCGGCAGGGGCAGCGGCAATACCGCCAGCGCGCCAAGCCGGCCGTAGTAGGCGGCGACCGACTCCGGCAACACCGCAATCAGTTCGCTGTCCGCCAGCAACGATGTGGTCATCAGCACCGCCGCCGTCTCGATGGTCGACGGCGGCGCCGGCACGCCGGCATCCTCGAACGAGCGGTCGATCAGCGCGCGCATCGGGCTGGGGCGCGGCTGCATGATCCATGGGTAGCCCGTCAGTTCCTCGAACGACAGCTTGCGGCGCCGCGCCAGCGGGTGCTGCGGCCCGACCACGATGGCCAGGCCCTCGTCGCCCAATTGCTCGAATTCCAGCCCGCTGCTGTCCCAGCCATCCGGCACGCGCCCCAGCACGATATCGAGCTGGTCGCGTTCAAGCTGCGGCATCAGCACATCGCTGGTCTCCACGTGCACCGCCACCTCCAGCCGCGGATGATCGCGATTGAGCTGCCGGATCACATCGGCAAGCAGCCCCGGCGTGGGCGCCATCACCGCGCCGACCCGCACGCGTCCGATCTTGCCGGACTCCAGCGCCACCAGTTCATCGCGCAGCCCGCCCATGTCGGCAAACACCAGCCGGGCATAGCGCGTGGCCGCCAGCCCGAAGCGCGTGGCCCGCAGCCCGCGCGCATGGCGGTCGAACAGCGGCACACCGAGCAGGTCTTCCATGTCCTGCAGCATTTTGCTGACCGCGGGCTGCGTCAGCGTCAGCGCCTCGGCGGCCTGGCGCAGCGAACCGCGCTCCTCCACCGCCAGCAGCAGGCGCAGGTGCTGCATTTTCAGGCGGCCGTGGAGGGTGCTGACGGGTGGGATCATGGGTGGGACGAAGCGTAGAGAAGCGGGCAGAGAAGCGTGAGGGCAGGCTTTCGCCTGCGATCACAAATTCTTATCGCTTCGCCCCGTATGGTCAAGCCGGGGATATCACTGTCACGCCGACGGCGGCCGGCATCGGACTACTCCTTCGGCGATTCCAGCGTGACTTTCGAGGGGGTGATTTCGCCGACATCCTCCCACGCCTTTGTGTCGAAGCTGAATCTGGCGACGGCGCAGGTCGGCATGTCGGTAATCTCGTCCGACAAGCGATGCGCGAAGTCGGTGAACTCGGGGTTGTGACCGAACAGCATCACGCAACCGAGCTTCTTGTCGAGCGCACGAACGACGGCCAGCAACTCCTCCGCGCTGGTGGCGTACAGCTGGTCATCGAGCGCGATGTCCTTGCGTGCGTAGCCGAGCTCGTCGGCAATCAGTTGCGCTGTCGTCAGCGCACGCAGGGCCGGACTCGACAGGATCAGGTCGGGCTTCAGCTTGCGCTCGGCCAGGCGCTTGCCCATTTCCGGGGCGTCGTGCCGGCCCCGGTCATTCAGGGGGCGCTCACGGTCGGGCAAGGAGGGATCATCTTTACTTGACTTGGCATGCCGGACGAGAAACAGGGTCTTCATGTTTCCTCCTGATCCAAAGGAATGATGTCGATTGCGCGCGTCAGGAGACCTGCACACGGCGACTGGCCTCGCCGCCACGCCCGCCCTATAGTGGACTTGGATGGGCGCGATTGCAACGCGATGCACGTCAACGCACCACCTGTCGGAGGACTGCGCCATGCGGAGCAATTCAGAAGCCATCGAGGTTGTGATCCCCGCCGGCGGCGTGGACCTGCAAGGCATACTCACGTTGCCGCCCGGCGCAGTCGCATTGGTATTGTTTGCGCACGGCACGGGCAGTTCCCGGCTTAGCCCGCGCAATCGATATGTGGCCGCGGAGCTCAATCGCTGCGGCATGGCAACGCTGCTGATGGACCTGCTCCTGCCTGAGGAAGACCAGGTGCAGGCCATCCGTTTCGACGTCGAGCTCCTGGCGACACGGCTGGCGCAGGCGACCAGCTGGGTGGCGCGGCAGCAAGCCGTGCCACAGCGGTTCGGCTACTTCGGCGCCAGCGTTGGTGGCGCCGCGTCGATCCGTGCCGCGTGCCAGTCGCCCATCCCAATACACGCCGTCGTTTCGCGCGGGGGCAGGGTCGACCTGGCGGGTCCCGACGCCCTTGCGAAACTGCTTGCGCCCACCATGCTGATCATCGGCGGACTGGATCTGAGCGTCCTGGAACGCAATGAGTCGGCCTATGCCCAGCTGACATGCACCAAGAAACTGGTGATCGTGCCCGGCGCCTCCCATTTGTTCGAAGAGCCCGGCGCACTGGAATCGGTCGCTCGCCTGGCAGCGCAGTGGTTTGAGCGTTATCTCGGCAAGGATTCGCCCTGACCAGGGCCTGCAATCTGCCCCTGGCGTCGAAGGTACAATGCCCGGGCCTGGCCTGACTGCCACCCGGGCAATGTCACTTTCGCAAACCTCTCAGGGAACAGGACACCACCCATGCGCGACCCCAGCCGGGCGTTCCTCCTCGGTCCGCTGCTCAAAGGCGTCTCGCGGTCGTTCTATCTGACGCTGCGCGTGCTGCCTGTCCATATGCGCGATCCGGTCGGCCTGGCCTATCTGCTGGCGCGCGCCGCGGACACGATTGCCGATACCTCGCTGATCCCGCCACAACGCCGGCTGGCGCTGCTGTTGTCGTTGCGCGACCAGGTCAACGGTGCAACAGCGGACACAGCGCTGGCCGACAGCATCGCAGCGGAGGTGGCAGGCCGGCAGGAACAGTCGGATGAGCGCATCCTGCTCGAGTCACTTGGTCCTGCGCTGGCGGTGCTGGCGCAGCTGGAGCCGGACGACCAGCAAGCGGTACGGCAGATCGTATCGACCCTGAGCGAAGGCTTGGAATTCGACCTGCGGACGTTCCCCGATGAACACGCCGGCCGCATCGTCGCGCTTGGCGAACCGGAAGAGCTTGACCGTTACACGTACCTGGTCGCCGGATGCGTCGGCGAGTTCTGGACCAGCATGACTGCCGCCCATGTGCCCGGCGCGATCGGCGTGCCCGACACCATGCTGCGCCGCGGGGTCCGCTTCGGCAAGGCCTTGCAGATGACCAATGTCCTGCGCGACTGCGGCAAGGACTTGCGCATCGGGCGCTGCTATCTTCCGGCCACGATGCTGCACCAGCATGGCTTGAGCCCGCAGGACCTGCTGCTGCCGGACGCCTCGCTGCGCGCGCGGGCCTTGATGCGCGAGCTCGTGCGCAAGACGCTTGACCACTTTCACGAGGCGATGGCCTACACGCTTGCCATTCCCCCGCACTTTATCCGGCTGCGGCTGGCTTGCCTGTGGCCCGTCCTTATCGGCATGGAAACCCTGCTGCTCCTGGTGGGCAACGACGACTGGCTGGACCCGGCAAAGACATCCCGCCTGCAGCGCGGCAAGGTATATCGGATCATTGCATGTTCGCTGCCGATGGTCCTGTCGAACAGCCTGTTGCGCATCTGGTTTGCGCGCCAGATGCGCAACATCGATGCTGTCATTCGCTGATTCAATGGCCGGTGAATACCGTCAGCACCCCCGTATAGCCATAGAGGTGATCCCTTGCGATCTCGCCGCCGGCAAAGAATCCGGCCAGCGGCAGGTCGCCAAGCGCGCGGCGTACGGTTTGCAGCTCGGCATGCGGCGCGCCGAAATGCGGCCCGCCCCGGCCTGAGCAACTGATGTAGAGCGCGCCACGTGCGCGGCTGCCGCCGTGTTCGATCTCTGTGCGAATCTCGGTGGCGACGCGCACCAGGTCGGCGCGCGCCGCGTCAGCATTGCGCATGCAGAAAGCCAGCCGCATGCCGGGCTCGACCATGTCGGCCAGCGCCAGCATGCGATGCTGCACGTCCAGGCCGATCAGGTGGCGCACCAGCGTGTCCGAGCCAAACCTGCCGGGCAGGACCGGGGCATCGTCGGCGGCTGAATTCAAGCCGGCCAGCGTTCCGGATAGCGCCTCCGCCATGGTCTCCACCTGGGCGTCGCGCTCGACGCCCAGGTCATGCAGGATGCAATCCAGGGCCGGCTTGCCGTCCAGCTCGAACAGGAGGTTGTGATCGCTGCGCGTCACGGCGCGCACCGGCCCGATCGGCTGGCAGCCCTGCGTGACGCGGGAGACCAGTTCGATTTCGGGGCCGAACAGCACGCCCGACAACCCACCGGAAAAGACGCCATCGGCAATATGCAAGGTACGGTTGCGGGCCGACGACAAGCCGCCGAACAGGTAACCGGTGGCCGTGCGCGCGCTCAGCTCGTGCAACAGGTCCTGCACATCGGGCGTGCTGCCCTCGGCATGCACCAGCGCGGTATGGGGAACGAAGCCGGAAGACGCCGGCGGCAAGGGCTGGCGCCCCGAAAACAGCTGGAAGGCATCGCGCGGAAACGGCGCCGCCATCAGCACCATGGCCGGCTCGTCGAAATACTCCTTGCCGCTGGCGGATACGCCCAGCCCGACCGTGCCGACCCAGGACACGCCGGGCCAGTTCTGCTGCAGCGCGGCAAGGATGGCCTCGGCGGCCAGCGCGTAGTAGTCGCTCAGGTAGCACCAGCCGAGCGTGAGCGGCGGCGCGTTGTCTGCCTTCGCCTGGCGCAGGAAATCCTGCGTGTCCAGCTGGCGCTGGCAGTCTGCCAGCGCGACCTGCCACTCGACATGGGCCGCGTCAGCGTGAACGAAGGAAAGGTCATGCATGGTGGGTTCCTCCGTATTCAGGCTGGCGACATCCATTGGACCCTGGCCGGCAGGGGGTGTTCAGCCCCCGTTCTGGCGGCCGGTAGCCTGCCGCAGCCGCTCCTGCACAATCTCCTTCTGTAACGCCAGCGCCGCTCCTGTGAGCGAGGCCGCTATTCCGCCTTCGCCCCCGATTCCCGCGCCACCTTGCCCCACTTGTCGGTCTCGGCGCGGATAAACGCTGCAAGCTGCGTTGGCGTCATGTCGCCAGCGGTCACGCCCTGCTCGTCAAACCGCTTTTGCACCTCCGGCGCCTTCAGCAGCTTGCCCAGCTCCGCCGATACGCGCTGCTCGATCGCCGCGGGCGTGCCGCGCGGCGCCATCAGCGCGAACCACGTGGTGACTTCGTAGCCCCTGACGCCGCTCTCCGCCAGCGTCGGCACACCGGGATAGGCGGCGGAACGCTTCGCTGTGGTGACCGCCAGCGCCCGGACCTTGCCACTGCGCACGTGTTGCGACGCCGACGGGCTGGTCTCGATCGCCATCTGGATCTGGCCTGCGATCAGGTCAGTCATCATTGGCGCGCCGCCCTTATATGGCACATGCGCAATGTCGGTGCCCGTCAGCGCGCGGAACAGCTCGCCGGACAGGTGCTCGGTGCTGCCGATGCCGGCCGAGCCGTAGTTGACCTTGCCGGGATGCGCCTTGATATAGGCGATCAGGTCGGACACGGACTTCACCGGGATAGCAGGATTGACCACCAGAACATTGGGCGTCAGCGCCACCAGGCCCACCGGATCGAGGTCGCGCGTGAATTCGTAGGGCAGGCTCTTGTAGATGGCCGGCGCCATGGTGTGGGCGACGGTGGCCAGCAGGAAGGTGTAGCCGTCGGCCGGCGCGCGCGCCACGTTGGCCGCGCCAAGGGTGCCCCCGGCGCCGGGGCGATTGTCCACCACCACCGGCTGCTGCAGCGCCTCGCCCAGCTTCTGGCCGATGGTGCGGGCAAGGATGTCAGTGGTGCCGCCGCTGGCGAAGGGCACTACCAGGGTGATCGGCTTGGCCGGCCAGTTGTCCGCGGCGAACGCGGCGGGCGCGCCCAGCACAGCGGCACCGGCGAGGCCGGCCACCACGGCGCGGCGCATGCGCGAAACGGTTGTCATGCAGTCTCCTTTGCGGGAAGTCATGTTGTTATGGAATGGCGGCTGCGTAGCGTCGCTTCCGCCCGTTTCTGACCGGTGCGAATCTACGCAGCCGCTGGCAAGCGCGCCATCGGGTGGGCGTTAAGGGGTCTTCAGGATTCGTGAACTGCGGCAGGTTTTCCGCTACCATGCGGGCAAATTGCGGCAGCGGGGACGCGACATGGAACTGAGGCAACTGCGCTACTTCGTCAGCGTGATCGAGCATGGCAGCATGGGCAAGGCGGCGCTGGAGCTGGGCGTGGTCACGTCGGCGCTGAGCCAGCAGATCAGCCGGCTGGAGAGCGAGCTGTCGACGCGGCTGCTGCAGCGCACTTCCACCGGCGTGGTCGCCACCGACGCCGGGCTGGCCTTCTGGCGCCAGGCCCAGCTGGCGCTGCGCCATATCGACGATGCCGCGCTGGCCGCGCGGCAGGCGCGCCTGTCGGGCCATGTCAGCGTGGGCCTGCCGCCCAGCACCGCCGCGGTGCTGGCGCTGCCCTTCATGCAGGCCATGCGCGAGCGCTACCCCGACGTGCGGCTGCGCATGGTAGAGAGCCTGTCCGGCTACCTCGGCACGATGCTGAGCGCGCGCCAGATCGACCTGGCGGTGCTGTTCAGCGAGGAGCCGGCACAGCGCTGGAGCGTGCTGCCGCTGCTCGATGAGCGCCTGTTCGTGATCGGCGCCGAGGGGCTGGCCGGCATGCCGCGCGGCGAGCAGACCTCGGTGGCGGCACTGGGCAAGCTGCCGCTGATCCTGCCCAGCGGCTCGCATGGGCTGCGCGCGCTGGTCGCCGCCTGCTTTCGCCAGGCGAAGCGTGAGCCCCAGGTGGTGGCGGAGATCGACGGGCTGGCGATCCTGATGGACGCCGTGCGCGGTGGCCTGGGCGCCACCATCCAGCCGGGCGCGGCGCTGGCGCGCAGCCATGGCACGCCCTACCGCAGCATACTGGTCACCGACGCTGGCGCCACGCGGCCCAACCTGCTGGTCAGCCTGTCCGACGATGAACTGTCGCCGGCGGGCCTGGCCGCGCGCGTGGTGCTGGCCGACGTCGCCACCACGCTGGTGCGCGAGGGGCGCTGGCCCGGCGCCACATTGCGCCCGCGCTGAGCCGGCTGTGCCCCGGCCGGGCTTCACGAAAGCTGAAGCCCCCTTGCCGCGCCCCTGCTGGCGCCCGCCCGCCTTGCCCGCCAAGATGGCGCCAGCAAGGAGACAATCCCCATGGTCGACGTATTGGTAATTGGCGGCGGCAACGCGGCCCTGTGCGCGGCGCTGATGGCGCGCGAAGCCGGGGCCTCGGTGCTGCTGCTCGAATCCGCGCCGCGCGCCTGGCGCGGCGGCAACTCCCAGCACACGCGCAACCTGCGCTGCATGCACGACGCGCCGCAAGACGTGCTGGTCGATGCCTATCCCGAGGAAGAGTACTGGCAGGACCTGCTCAAGGTCACCGGCGGCATCACCGACGAACACCTGGCGCGGCTGGTGATCCGCGCGTCATCGACCTGCCGGCCGTGGATGCGCAGGCATGGCGTGCGCTTTCAGCCGCCCCTGTCGGGTGCGATGCACGTGGCGCGCACCAACGCCTTCTTCATGGGCGGCGGCAAGGCGCTGGTCAACGCGTACTACCGCAGCGCCGAAGCGATGGGCGTGCAGGTCCGCTATGAAACCCCGGTGGATGCGATCGAGCTGGACGGCGACCGCTTCGTCGCCGCGCGCAGCGGCAGCCAGCGCTTCACCGCGCGCACCTGCGTGCTGGCCGCGGGCGGCTTCGAATCCAACCGCGAATGGCTGCGCGCAGCCTGGGGCCAGAACGAACGTGGCGAATGGCCCGCCGACAACTTCCTGATCCGCGGCACGCGCTTCAACCAGGGCGTGCTGCTGCGGCACATGATCGATGCCGGCGCCGATGCCATCGGCGACCCGTCGCAATCGCACTGTGTCGCCATCGACGCGCGCGCGCCGCTGTACGACGGCGGCATCTGCACGCGCATCGATTGCGTGTCGCTGGGCGTCGTGGTCAATCGCGACGCCGTGCGCTTCTATGACGAGGGTGAGGACTTCTGGCCCAAGCGCTACGCCATCTGGGGCCGGCTGGTGGCGCAGCAGCCCGGGCAGACCGGCTATTCGATCATCGACAGCAAGGCCATCGGCCGCTTCATGCCGCCGGTGTTTCCCGGCGAGAAGGCCGACACGCTGCCTGAGCTCGCGCGCAAGCTGGGGCTGCCGGAAGCGGCGTTCGTGCAGACCGTGCAGGACTACAACGCCGCCTGCCGCGTCGGCACCTTCGACCACACCGCGCTGGACGACTGCCACACCGAAGGCCTGGCACCGGCCAAGACGCATTGGGCCAGGCCGCTCGACCAGGCGCCGTTCTACGGCTACGCGCTGCGCCCGGGCATCACCTTCACTTACCTGGGGCTCAAGGTCAACGACCGCGCCCAGGTGCACTTTGGCGGCAAGCCAAGCGGGAATCTGTTCGTGGCAGGAGAAATGATGGCCGGCAACGTGCTGGGCAAGGGATACACCGCCGGTGTCGGCATGTCGATCGGCACGGCCTTCGGGCGCATCGCGGGCACGCAGGCTGCATTGGCGGCAGGCATCAACACGGGAGCTGTCCATGCAGAAGCTTGAGGCCCTGGCGCGCGAGGCCGCGCAGCTGGCCGGGCAGGACGCTGCCGCCCCGGCGTCGCAATCCCGCGTCATCCGCGTGCTGCCGCTGACCAACAACGAGGCCGAAGTCGCCCGGCAGATGCAGATCTGCAATGCCTGCCGCTACTGCGAAGGCTTCTGCGCGGTATTCCCGGCCATGACCCGCCGGCTGGAGTTCGGCAAGGCCGACGTCAACTACCTGGCCAACCTGTGCCACAACTGCGGCGCCTGCTACCACGCCTGCCAGTACGCGCCGCCGCACGACTTCGGCGTCAATGTGCCGCAGGCCATGGCAAAGGTGCGGCTGGAAACCTATAGCGAATATGCGTGGCCCGCGCCGCTGGGCAAGCTGTACCAGCGCAACGGGCTCACGGTATCGGTGGCGCTGGCCTTCGGGCTGGCGTTGTTCCTGGTGCTGGCCGCCACGCTGGGCGGTGCGCTGTGGCAGACGCATGCGGGCGGCAATTTCTATGCGGTATTCCCGCACAACACGCTGGCGGCATTGTTCGGCGGGGTGTTCGGCTTTGCCGTGCTCGCGCTTGGACTGGGCGTGCGCCGCTTCTGGCGCGAGGTTTCGGCCGGCACAGCGTCGGCACCCGCCGTGGCCGAGGCCGCCCGGAACGTGCTGGCACTCACCTACCTCGATGGCGGCCACGGCGACGGCTGCAACGAGGCCAGCGACCGCTTCACGCTGGCACGGCGGCGCTTCCATCATTTCACGTTCTACGGCTTCATGCTGTGCTTTGCGTCGACAGTGGTGGCGACCGGCTACCACTATCTGCTGGGCTGGCATGCGCCCTACCCGGTCACGAGCCTGCCGGTGCTGCTGGGCACCGCCGGCGGCGCGGGCCTGCTGGTGGGCCCGGCCGGCTTGCTGTGGCTGAACCTGCGCCGACACCCGATGCATGGGGATGCCCGGCAGCGGCCGATGGACCGCGGCTTTATCGCGCTGCTGCTGCTGACCAGCGCCACCGGGCTGGGGTTGCTGGCCGGGCGCGGCACGGCGGCGATGCCGCTGCTGCTGGCGGTCCACCTTGGCGTGGTGATGGCGTTGTTTGCGACGCTGCCGTATGGCAAGTTCGCACACGGCATCTATCGCAGTGCGGCGCTGCTCAAGGCCGCGATCGAGAAGCGGCAGAAGAACAAGCTGCAGCTTGGCAGCGACTGAGTGGCAGACATGCCCGCACGAGCCGTCCCCGCCCACGCATAAACAAAAAGCCGGCCCCCGACAGGGACCGGCTTTTCTTTGGCGCAGCCGGGATGTGAATCAATCCACCGTAGCGCCCGAAGCCTTCACCACCTTCGCCCACTTGGCCGTTTCCGACTTCATGAACGCGGCCAGCTGGGCCGGCTTTTCCGGATTGGGTTCGGCGCCCTGGTCGGCCATCTGCTTCTTCACTTCCGGCATGGCGAGGATCTTCACCACTTCGGCGTTCAGGCGGTCGACGATGGGCTGCGGCGTGCCGCCGGTGGCGTACAGCGCGAACCACGAGGTGGCTTCATAGCCCGGCACGCCCGACTCGGCCACGGTCGGCACATTGGGCAGCGCCGGCGAGCGCTTGGCCGAAGTCACGGCGATGGCGCGCAGCTTGCCGGCCTTCACGTGCGGATACGACGACGGCATGTTGTCGAACATCAGGCCGATCTGGTTGCCCAGCAGGTCGTTCACGGCCGGGGCGCTGCCCTTGTACGGGATGTGCTGGATATGCAGGCCGGTCATCGAATTGAACAGCTCGCCCGACAGGTGCATCGACGAGCCGCTGCCCGACGAACCGTACGACAGCTTGTCCGGGTTGGCCTTGACGTAGGTGATCAGTTCCTTGACGTTGTTGACCGGCACCTTGGGATTCACCACCACCAGGTTCGGCACCATTGCCACGCGCGTGATCGGCGCGAAGTCCTTGACCGGGTCATACGGCAGCTTGGAGTACAGCGACTGGTTGATCGCGTGCGTGCCGATGGTGCCCATGAACAGCGTGTAGCCGTCACCCGGAGCCTTGGCCGCCAGCGAGGCGCCGATGTTGCCGCCCGCGCCCGGACGGTTGTCGATCACCACCGGCTGGCCGAGCGCCTTGCCCAGCTGCAGGCCGACGATGCGCGCCAGGATGTCGGTGGTGCCGCCGGCCGAGAACGGCACGATCAGGGTGATCGGCTTGGTCGGGTAGCCGCCCTGCGCATGGGCCGCACCGGCAAAGCCGGCGATGGTGGTGGCCAGCGCCACGCCAGCGGCAAGCAGGCGGCGGCGCGTAGTGGAGGTCTGGGAATCTTGTCTCATCGGTAATGCTCCGGTGCTATATCGTTCCGGCGGTGATTGGGTACCGCGGGAGGTTGTGCTGAATGGCTTGATTGCCGTTCCCGAACGGATGGCGCACACATGCGCGCATCCGGTGGGCGGCCCGGCCACGGGCCGCCATGCGTGACGCTTGGCTAACGTCTCTTCTTGTTGAATGTTTGAATGCGGGTGCCTGGGACGCGCGGTCTTTACACCGGCGCCACGCCCAGCGTGGTGCCGCCGCACACATACAGCACCTGGCCGGTGACGAAGCCATTGTCGGGCGACAGGAAGAACAGCGCGGCACGCGCAACATCTTCCGGCGTGCCCATGCGCTTGACGGTGATGCTGGCCAGGATGCGCCTGGTCTGTTCGGCACCTTCGGGGTTGCTCTTGCGGAACAGTTCGGTGGCGATCGGACCCGGGGCCACGGCGTTGACGGTGACGCCGTCGCCGCCCAGTTCCATCGCCAGCGTGCGGGTCATGCCGATCAGGCCGGCCTTGGTGGCGGAGTACACCACGCGCTCGGCCTTGCCCAGCGCGGCGCGCGAGGCCATGTTGACGATGCGGCCAAAACCGGCGGCACGCATCGCGGGCAGGCACGCCTGCGTCAGCAGCAGCGTGGCCTGCAGGTGCAGGCCGGTCACGTAGTCCAGGTCGGCAACGGTGGCGGTGTCGGCGGTGCCGGGGCGCGTGGCGCCGGCGTTGTTCACCAGGCGCGTGACGGCGAAGCGCGAGGTCACCTGCGCGGCCACGGCGCGGGTCGCCTCGGCATCGGTCAGGTCGGCCTGGAAGAAGGTCATGTTCGGGTGCGACCAGGCCGGTTCGGCATAGTCGACATTGACCACCTGGGTCACGCCATCGGCCAGCAGCATTTCACAGATGGCGCGGCCGATACCGGAACTGCCGCCGGTCACGAGCGTGGCTACGGGAAGGGACATCTCTTGCTCACTCCAGGAACTACCGCTAACTCGCTCCCTCTCCCGCTTGCGGGAGAGGGAGTACACCCTCAGCTTTCCAACAGGCTTGACTTAGACCCGCTCGATCACCATCGCAATACCCTGGCCCACGCCAATGCACATCGTGCACAGCGCGAAGCGGCCGCCGGTGCGGTGCAACTGGTACATCGCGGTGGTGACCAGGCGCGCGCCGCTCATGCCCAGCGGGTGGCCCAGCGCGATCGCGCCGCCGTTCGGGTTGACGCGCTTGTCGTCGTCGGCCACGCCCAGTTCACGCAGCACGGCCAGGCCTTGCGCGGCGAACGCTTCGTTCAGCTCGATCACGTCGATCTGGTCCATGGTCATGCCCAGCTGCTTGAGCAGCTTCTGCGACGCCGGTGCCGGGCCGATGCCCATCACGCGCGGCGCCACGCCGGCGGTGGCCATGCCGACGATGCGGGCGCGCGGGGTCAGGCCGTGCTGCTTGAGGCCGGCTTCGCTGGCCAGCAGCAGCGCGCAGGCGCCATCGTTCACGCCCGAGGCATTGCCGGCGGTCACGGTGCCGTCAGGACGGACCACGCCGCGCAGCTTGGCCAGCGCTTCCATGCTGGTGGCGCGCGGGTGCTCGTCGCGCTCGACCACGATCGGGTCACCCTTCTTCTGGGCGATGGTGACCGCGGTGATTTCCTGGGCCAGCGTGCCGTCGGCCTGTGCGCGCGATGCCTTTTCCTGGCTGCGCAGGGCCATCAGGTCCTGGTCTTCGCGGCTGATCTTGTAGTCGGTGGCGACGTTCTCGGCGGTCTCGGGCATCGAGTCCACGCCGTAGGCCGCGCGCATGGCCGGGTTGATAAAGCGCCAGCCGATGGTGGTGTCGAAGATCTGCGCATCGCGCGAGAACGCGCTGGTGGCCTTGCCCATCACGAACGGGGCGCGGCTCATGCTTTCCACGCCGCCGGCGATCATCAGGTTGGCTTCGCCCGCCTTGATGGCGCGCGCGGCGATGCCGGTGGCGTCCATGCCGGAACCGCACAGGCGGTTGACGGTCGCACCCGGCACCTCTTGCGGCAGGCCCGCCAGCAGCGCCGACATGCGTGCCACGTTGCGGTTGTCTTCGCCGGCCTGGTTGGCGTTGCCGTAGATCACGTCATCAATCGCCTTCCAGTCCAGGTTCGGATTACGGGCCATCAGTGCCTTCAGCGGCACCGCGCCGAGGTCGTCCGGGCGCACCGCGGACAGGCTGCCGCCGTAGCGGCCGATGGGGGTGCGGATGGCGTCGCAGATAAAGGCTTCGGTCATGGTGTGTCTCTCTCGTTTTGGTGTGTGGTGATGCCGGCGCTCAGGCGGCCAGCTTCAGGGGAACGCCGGTAATGCGCTGCAGTTCATCGAAGCTCAGCCCTTCGACCAGGTCGCGCGCGACCAGCCCGTCGGCGGTCACGTCGATGGTCGCAAGGTCAGTGTAGATGCGGGTCACGCAGCCGATGCCGGTCAGCGGATAGGTGCACTGCGGCACGATCTTGCTCTCGCCCTGCTTGGTCTGGTGCTCCATCATCACAAACACCTGCTTGGCGCCAATGGCCAGGTCCATCGCGCCGCCCACGGCGGGGATGGCGCCGGGCGCGCCGGTGTGCCAGTTGGCTAGGTCGCCCTTCTCGGAGACCTGGAACGCACCCAGCACGCAGAAGTCCAGGTGGCCGCCGCGCATCATCGCGAACGAGTCCGCGTGGTGGAAGTAGGAGCCACCCGCCTTGATCGTCACCGGCTGCTTGCCGGCGTTGATCAGGTCGCCGTCTTCTTCGCCCGGGGCGGGCGCGGGGCCCATGCCCAGCAGGCCGTTCTCGCTGTGCAGCAGGATTTCCTTGTCGGCGGGCAGGTGGTTGCCAACCAGCGTCGGCAGTCCGATGCCGAGGTTGACCACGGCACCCTCGGGAATGTCTTTGGCCACACGGGCGGCCATCTGATCGCGGGTCAGGCGTTGCATCTCAGTTCTCCTATTGCCTGTCGCGCTCAGGCGACCTTGACGACGCGCTTGACGAACAGGCCCGGCGTCACGATGTGTTCGGGATCCATCTCGCCCAGCTCGACCACTCGGCTGACCTGCACGATGGCGCATTTGGCGGCCATCGCCATGATCGGGCCGAAGTTGCGCGCGGTCTTGCGGTAGGTAAGGTTGCCCCAGCGGTCGGCGGTGTCGGCCTTGATCAGCGCGAAGTCGGCGTGGATCGGGGTTTCGAACACATAGCCCTGGCCGTCGATAATGCGCGTTTCCTTGCCTTCGGCCAGCGGCGTGCCGTACGCGGTGCGCGTGAAGAAGCCGCCGATGCCGGCACCGGCGGCGCGGATGCGCTCGGCCAGGTTGCCCTGCGGCACCAGTTCCAGCTCGATTTCGCCCGCGTGGTAGAGAGAATCGAATACGTAGG
Source organism: Cupriavidus sp. BIC8F (assembly GCF_032465815.1). NCBI lineage: Bacteria > Pseudomonadati > Pseudomonadota > Betaproteobacteria > Burkholderiales > Burkholderiaceae > Cupriavidus > Cupriavidus sp. BIC8F. Next base: position 69,354 of record NZ_CP136095.1, read on the forward strand.
AATCCGCCTGGCGCGGGAACGAGCACACGATCTTGCGCACGCGCTTGGTCTTGAGCAGCGCGGCCAGCCCGGTGTCGCCGTTGCCGGCGTTGTTGTTGACGATGGTGAGGTCTCGCGCGCCCTGCTCGATCAGCGCGTCAATCAGTTCCGCGGGCATGCCTGCGAGGCCGAAGCCGCCAATCAGGATGGTGGCGCCGTCGTGGATGCCGGCGACCGCCGCTTCCACCGAGTCGTATAGCTTGTTGATCACTTGCGTTCCAGGTCGGAAGATCCGCCAGGCCACCGGAGCGGGCCGCAAGGCGCGGCGCATGAAGGACTGTCTCCGATAGTCCTGCCGGAAAGGATGTTCGTCTCGGCCCCGCGGCTTTTGCGCCGCGTTTGCCGCCCGTTGAACGGTCCAGCAGCCTGCGTAGTGTTGTGGCGGCTGTACCAGCCGCTTGCTCGAGTCTAGCGCAATGTTCGCTAATCGAACTTGAATTCGCAGAATGAACAGGTTACACCTGCGCGTCGGCGACGGTCAAGCCGACCGGGCGGTCGGCCAACCAGATTGTGCGATAAGCGCGCGCGGGTGACGGGCAGGCCCCGTGTGTAGGACGGGGCCGACATCACAATCGGCTCGCACTCGATATGGCCCAGGGGCCGCGCGGGCTATTGTGGAATCAGGCAAGGCAAGACCCGCACAGCAGCCACCGGACCACCCGGCTGCGCAGGGCAGCCCTGGCAACAAACAAGAACGAGGAGCCCGATCATGGCCACCGTCCACGTCCCGTTTTCATCCACGCCCCATGCAGTGGCGCTTGCGCGCATCCTGCATGTCACGCAGCAGGCTTGGGGACTGAAACCCCGCAAGGATCGACTGCAATCCCCCGCGCCCGCCCCGGCAGGCGCCGACTTGCCATCCCGCCCGCCCCCGCTGTCACGCCGTGCGCGCCTGGCCCGGGCAGCCGCCCGCGCGTTTGAAGCGCAAGTCATGGCGATTCGTTGCCGCCAGGTATTTGTCGCCTGACGGGGAAGTCACGCCGCACTACGCGGGTGCCGCCACACCCGTCAACAGTACCCGGCTGCCGCCAACCCCGGGGCGCACCTCCAAACGCACGTCGATGCGCTCACGCAGTTCGGTGACGTGCGAAATGATCCCGACCAGCCGCCCTGCCTGCTGCAGGTCCAGCAGCGTACGGATGGCGAAGTCCAGGCTCTCGGGATCGAGCGTGCCAAAGCCTTCGTCGACAAACAGCGTATCGAGCTGGATGCCGCCTGCGCGCGACTGCACCACGTCGGCCAGCCCCAGCGCCAGCGACAACGACGCGAGAAAGCCCTCGCCACCTGACAGCGTATTGGCCGGCCGCACCGCGCCGGTATCGTGGTCGAATACTTCGATATCCAGTCCGCCCGCACTGCGCTGGTCGGCCTGCTCGCGCACGCGCTGCAGCACATAGCGGCCACGGCTCATCGCCAGCAAGCGCGCCGACGCGGCTTCCAGCACCTCATCGAGCAGCGTGGCCAGCACGAAGCGCTGGAAGGTCATGCGGCGCGGGTTGTTGCCGTTGGCGACTTCGGCCAGCCGGCCCAGCACCGCGTAGCGTGCCTCGATGTCGCGCCCCTGCGCATCGAGCTGCTGCAGGCGCAGCTGGCATTGCAGCAGCGTGTCGCGCGAACGGCCGCGCTCGGCCTGTTGCCGGACCAGGGCTTCCACCGCGGCTGCCGACGCATCCAGCGCTGCGCGCAGGCCGTCCAGGTCCGGCGCGTCCAGCATTAGCGCGGCGGCCTCGGCGCGTTCGCGCCGGTCGGCGGCTGTGGCCAGTTGGGTATCGAACGCGCGCAGCGTCGCGTCGAGCGCCTGCATGGCATCGTCGCCAAGACAGGCGGCGGCGTGGGCCGGCTCATCGGCAAAGCCTTGTTGCGCGAGCGCCTGCGCAAGCGCGGCTTCGGCATCGGCCAGGCGGTTGGCCGCCTGCGCCTGCGCCTGCTGTGCCGAAACCAGTCCGGCCTGTGCCCCTGCTGCGTCCGCCGCAGCCTGGCGCTCGGCCGCCTGCGCAGCGGCCAGCGCCTGTTCCAGCGCGGCGAGCATGGCCTGCGCCTGGCGCAGGGCCTCGCCCAGCGCCACGGGGTCGCGTGAATCCTCAGGGACCTGCGCGCTGGCGGCCTGCCATTCGCCACGGCAGTGGGCCAGCGCCTGGGCAGCGGCCTCGGCGGCGGCGGCGGCATCGCGGCTGGCGGCGTCCGCCGCGGCGAGCGCCGTGCGGCAACTAGCGATGGCGGCTTCACGTTGCGCAAGGCTTGCCGCCGCTAGCCGGCCTTCAGCCAATGCCGCTTCCAGCGCCGTGATCTCCGCCTTCAGTTTGCGGGCGGATTCGTCGCCGACCTCGCCCAGCGCCTGCGCCAGTTCGTCCAGCCGCTCGCGCGCCTGGGCAATGGCGGCTTGTGCCGCCTGATGCTGGCCGGCGCTGCGCACCGCATGGGATTCGGCCTCGAGCGCGGCGTGGCGGGCCTGCTCCAGCGCCTGGTCCGACAGCGGCGCCGCCACATGCTGCGCCGGTGCCGGGTGGGCGGTGCTGCCGCAGACCGGGCAGGCATCTCCCGCTGCCAGGATTGCAGCCAGCCGCGCGGCCTGTCCGGCGCGCCAGGCGGCTTCCGCTTCGGCCAGCGCGGCGCGGCACTGCTCGCGCTGGCGCAGGGCGTGCTGTTCGGCAGCGGCGGCAGTGGCCGCCTGTGCGTTCGCGGCATCCAGCGCCCGGGCAGCTTGCTGATGACGGTCAAGCTGCCGCGCGCGTTCCTGCAATGCGGCCAGCTGCAACGCCGTGGCCTGTGCCTGCGCCGCGGCAAGCTGGCCTTGCGCCAGCGCGGACTCCGCGGCAACGGCATCGGCTTGCCGCGTGGCAAGCTGTGCGGCGGCGCGTTCGCGCGCGGTGGCGGCTGCCACCTGCCTGGCTTCGGCCGCCTGCAGCGCGGCCAGCTGCGCACCCAGCTGCTGCGCGCGCGGCAGCATGTCTGCCAGCTGCGAAGCCTGCCGCCGCGCGGACTGGCGCGCTTCAGCGCGTGCCGTTTCGGCCTGCAATGCGGCAGCCGCCTGCGTGGCCTGTTGCGCGGCGCGCGCAGCCTGCTCGCCGGCCTGCGTCAAGGCAACAGCGCTGGCGGCCTGGTCGCGCTGGGCGGCCTGCCATGCCTGCAATGCCGGCCTGACACGCGGCGCGCTGGGCGGCGTGCAGGCGCGCGCGCTCATCCTCCATGGCTGGCTGGCGCGCCAGCAGCGCCGCGTGCGCGGCCTGCGCCTGCTGGCGTTCCTGCAACCGCGCCGCCACCTGCTCGCCGGCACCCAACGCCGCCTGCGCTGCGGCCAGCGTGACGCGCGCGCCCTGTTCCTGCCCTTGCAGCGCCAGCAACTCGGCCTGCAATGCCTCGACCCCCTCTGCCAGCGCCTGTGCCGATTCCACGCCAACTTGGCGCAGCGCTTCGTCGCGCTGGATGGCGATGCGCTCGGCATCACGGCGGATGCCGGCGGCCTCGGCCTTCAGCAGCTCTTCCACGCGCCGGTACAGCTCAGTGCGGAACAGGCGCTCCAGAATGGCCTGACGCGCCTGCGAACTGGCTGTCAGCAACTCACGGAAACGCCCCTGCGGCAGCACGATCACCTGGCGGAACTGCGCACTGTCGAAGCCCAGCAAGTCGCGCACGGCATCGCTGACCCTGGCGGGCTGGCTGGCCTTGCTGACCCAGTCGTTGCCGTCATGCAGGTCCAGCTGCGCCTTGGCCGGCTCCGTCACCCAGCCCTCGCCGCGCTGCTTGGGCCGCTCCTGCACGGGCGAGCGCACCACGCGCCAGCGCTGCGCGCCCAGACTGAACTCCAGCGTCACCTCGGTGCGCAGCGCGGGCGCGGCGTTGGCGCTGCGCATGGCCTGCGCACTGCGCTCGCCGCCGGAGGTATCGCCGTACAGGGCAAAGCAAATCGCGTCGAGCAGCGTGGTCTTGCCCGCGCCGGTGGGGCCGTGGATCAGCACGAAGGCCTGCTCGCCCAGCCGAGTGAAATCAACCTGCTCGGTGGCGGCAAAGGGGCCGAAGGCCTGCAGCGTCAATTGCAGCGGTCTCATGCCGACTCCCTGTCCGCGGCGGCGATCCCGGTCAGCACCTGGTCAAGCACCGCACGCTGGTCCGGTTCCAGCTCGGCATCCGCCACTTCGCGGAAGAAGCTGGCAAAGAGCTCGCCGGTTCCCAGCTGCCGCAGCTTGCGCCCGGCCTCCGAAGCCGTGCCGGTGCGGGCCAGCACCGTGCGTTCGATCGCGAGCGCGTTGGGATAGACCTGCCGCAGCCTGGCCATCGGGTCCAGCAGCGCGCCCGTATCCGTGAGCCGCGCATGGATATAGTCATCGCGTTGCGGATCATCGGTACCCGCCGCCAGCACCGCGGCCAATTCGCCTTCCACCACGCGCACGTCGCGCAGCGCCTGCAGCGCCACTGGCGTGATGGCGACGGCACCGTCCGCGCCCAGTTCGATGCGCGACACTGACTTGTCGTGCGCGCACTCGGACAGCGAATACTTCAGCAGCGAGCCCGCATAGTGGATACGCCCGCCGCCCAGCGTCTGGGGCCGGTGCAGGTGGCCCAGCGCCACCAGGTCGAAGCCGGCGAACAGGTCCGCGGCCACTGCGCCGCTGCCGCCCACCGACAGCGGCCGTTCCGATTCGCTTGCCGCGCCGCCCACCACGAAGGCGTGGCCCACCACTACGGCACGCACACCTGGCGGATGCACCGCGCGGATGGCATCGAGCTGTGCTCGCAGCGCGGCTTCATGCGATGGCAGGTCGGTGCCCATGGCATCGCGCACCACGGCAGGCTCCGCATACGGCAACGCGTAGAAGCGCACCTCGCCGTGGGCGTCGTGCAACGTCACGCAGGCAGCCTCGGCCAGCGTGCGGCCGGCCACGTGCAGGCCCTGGGCCCGCATCAGCCGCGCGCCGAATTCCAGCCGCTGCGCGCTGTCATGGTTGCCGGCGATCATCACCACCGGCACACCGGTGTCGATGACGATGCGGCCCAGCACGTCGTCAAGCAGGGCCACCGCCTCGGGCGGCGGCACGGCGCGGTCGTAGACGTCGCCGGCGATCAGCACGGCGTCGGGGCGTTCGGTGCGGACCAGTTCGACAAACTGGTCGAGGATATGGGCCTGGTCTTCCAGCAGGCTGCGCGCATGGAAGAGCCGGCCGAGATGCCAGTCGGCGGTGTGAAGGAAACGCAATCCGGGATCCGGTAGAAGAAAGGGCGAAACCCGCATCATAATGCGTCGCGACCTGACCACCCGTTCAGCAACGGTTCAGGCGGGCGCGCGCATCATGCATGCAGTCGCCCCCAGATTGAAGCTAACGGAGAACGCTCATGAAACGCATTTTGACCGCCACTGCCCTGACGCTAGCCCTGGGCCTGGCCGCCACCGGCGCCAGCGCCCAGTACACCGGCCCGTCGGCCATCCCGGCGATGACCGTCAAGGCGCTGCAGGCGGAAGGCAAGGACGACCAGCATGCCATGCTGCGCGGCAAGATCGTCAGCAACGTCGGCCACGAGCACTACCTGTTCTCGGACGGCACCGGCCAGATGAAGGTGAAGATCAAGGCCAAGCTCTGGCCGGCACAGAAACCGGTGGATGCGCAGACCACGGTGGAACTGCTCGGCGAATACGACAAGGGGCTGATTGGCGAATCGCACTTCGACGTGAAGGAGATCCGCCTGCAGTGAGGCGGATGCGCGCGCTCAGACCGGCTCGGCCTCGCTGTCGGCGATCTGGTACTTGCGCATCTTTTCCCATAACACCTTGCGGCTGATGCCCAGGCTTGCCGCCGTGTCCTGCCGCCGCCAGCCATTGGCATCGAGCGCGGCCAGGATGCGGCGGCGTTCTTCCGTATCGGCACGCAGGTCGTTGCGCTCGCCGCCATCGAACGCACCCGGATGCAGCGAGCGGAACAGCGGCCGGATGCGCTCTTCGTCCCAATGCCCGGTCTGCTGCACGGTGATGCCCACGCGCTCGGCCAGGTTGCGCAGCTCGCGCACATTGCCGGTGAAATAGGCGGTGCCGACCGCGCCCTTGAGCCAGTCCGGCATCGGCGGCAGCGCGTCGAAGCCGGATTGCCCCAGCATATGGCGCAGGAACGACTGCAGCAGCGCCACCTTGTCGGCCGGGCCACGCTCTTCCAGGCTGGGGATGCGCATCTCGATCACTGCCAGGCGGAAGAACAGGTCGGCGCGGAAGCGCCCCTGCCGCACCGCATCGCGCAGGTCCTTGTTGGTTGCCGCCACCAGCCGGAAATCCAGCTTGACCGCCAGGGTCGAGCCCAGCCGCGTGATCACGTTCTCTTCCAGCACGCGCAGCAGCTTGACCTGCTGGAACAGCGGCAGGTCACCGATTTCATCGAGAAACAGCGTGCCGCCGTTGGCCTGCTCGAAATAGCCACGGTGCGCGAATGAGGCGCCGGTGAACGCGCCCTTGGCATGGCCGAAGAACTGTGACTCGAACAAGCCGTCAGGGATCGCGCCGCAGTTGACCGCGACGAACGGCCCCTTTCCATAGGTGCCGTTGCGCTCATGAAACAGGCGCGCGATGCGTTCCTTGCCCGCACCGGTTTCGCCATACAGCATCACGTTGCTGCCGAAGTCGGCAAAGGTTTCCACATGCTGCAGCAGCTGGCGCATCGCCGGCGAACCGGCCACCAGGTCGGCCTCGCGCTCGCCGGGCGCGTCCGTGGCCAGCAGTTGCGGCAGCAGCTTGCCGATCTGGCTGCGCAGGTCGGCGCCGGTGAAGTCATCGGCAAGGATATGCGCGTACTCCGGCGGAAAGCGTCCGGGATCGGCCTCGCGGCCCGGGCCGGCCACCCAGATCACCGGCATGCCGTGCGCGGCCTCCCAGTCCAGCGAGAAGCGCGCCGCGCCGATCACGGACACGCTGATCACCGCGATGCAGGGCTTCAGGCGCGGCTCGGCGGGCAAGGCTTCGAGCGCGCCGGCGCGGATCACGTCCACGCCCAGCGGCGCCAGGAAACGCGTGACGCGGTCGGCAATCTCGTACTTGCCTTCCCACACGTAGACTTCAAGGTTTTCGTAGGCCCAGCGGTCTGTCTTCATTCGATTTCTGCCATCAGGCGGTTTGGCGCGATCATGGCTCAGTACACCAGTTCGGCATTGTTGCAGTCGATGCTGTGGACCCAGAGGTCGGCGGTGCCTAGCTGGATGCCGAGGCTGGCGAGCAGCGGCGGGATCAGTGCGTCTAGCGCTGCCCCGACCGGCGCGAGTAGCGGGCCGAGATCAATGGGCACGCTAAGGATGCCCAGCAGCTTGGTCCGCACCTTCAGGGCCAGCGCTTGCGAGAACAACCCGCCGAACGGATCGGCGGTACCAACTTGCACATGCCCGCCCGGTGCCAGCGTGACCTCCTGGCCAACCGTGCTGCCATAGCGTGGCACGTCCGTGGCAATCACCTCCGCAATGTCGAACAGCCCCAGCTTAGCCTGGCCGAGCACCACGTCGCTACCCGTGCAGCCGTCGGTGAGGCACGCCGTGACGAGACCGCTCTTGACGTGCATCGTGGCACGGCGGTCCCCAGGATTCGCCGCGCATTGCAGCTTGGTCAGGTCGGAGTTGGCATTGGCCACATCGAGATAGAGCGGCACGTTCAAGTTGGCGTCCAGTACCGGTTTCAGGATATTGGCGGTGATCTGGAGCATCAGGGTCAGTTTTACCTGGGACGAGCTTGCGGTCGTCTGCCAGCTGTCCGGGGTGCTGGAGAGCTGTCGCGCCGGACCCGCCGCCGTCACCGGCGGCTCGATTACGCGCAGGTTGGCGCTGATGCCTCCCAGGCCAAGCGGGAGCTTGGGTATGTTCAGCGGCAGGGCAACTGCCGTATCCCCTCGCGCCACCTGCGCGGAGGCGAGCAGCAACTGCGCCACGTTCAGGCCCACCTCCACCGCCGACGATGCCGCAGGCGCCATCACACCAAGATCAAGCAGCCTGGCCAGTGACACCGTAGCCGCCGCCCCGCTGGCCCCAAGCGCGGTTGGCGGGCTGCCCACCATCGTCGTCAGCAGCGCGTCGCGGCCAGCGGCGCCAAGCACCAGTGCGTAGAAATCACGCAGGTTCAGTGAAGTGTTCAACAGCTGGTCCACCGTGCCGACACCCGCTTTGAGCCGCAACTGGTCCAGCGTCACGGTGGTATTGACCAGTCCCTGCCAGTCCACCAACGACAAGGTCACCGTATTGCCCAGCAACACACTCAGCATGCTGTTGGCGGTGGAGACGTCCAGCAACCCAGTACCCAGCGAAAACGCCGCCACCGGCGGACTGCCACTGGCAATCGATTCCGCAAACAGCTGCCGGCCGCCACCCCCATTGATCACGAACAGGATCGGCACAGTCTGCGTGGCCTGAACGCGCACGGCATTGGGCGACACCTGGGCCGGATTGTAGGCGGCGCTGAAATGCCTGGGTCCGCTGCTCGCCGGATCCCACACGCCAAGACAGGCAGTCATGGCATCCGCGCCGCCACCGGTGGCATCGCCGCAACCCATTGCAATGCCCGACGGATACCCGTTCTTCGCACCGATATTTCTGACCGTACCCAGCACAGCGGCGTTGAGATTCGCCGGACTATCCGCCCGCTTGAGCTGCTGCGCCGCCGACATCGCCGCCAGGTCCACCATGTTCTGCAGCTGCCGCTGGCGCATGAACACATGCCCCACGTCGATCGACACCAGCGCAGCGATCGCCACGGTGGCGATCAGCAGCGCCGCCATCACACTGATGGCGCCGCGCGCGGATCGAGGTGCCCGGCGCAGCCGCGGCTGGCGCACGCTCATTTGCCGCCCAGCATCTGGCCAGCGGAGCCGGCGCGCGCGGTGCTGGCGTTGGCCTGCCCCGTGTAGAACTCCGGCAGCGCGAAGCGGAAGCTGTTCAGGTAGCGCTCATAGCCCAGTGCCGCCTGCTCGCCGCGCATCGGCAGCATGGGGCCGGCCTGCGTGCCTTCGCGCTGGATGGCAAGGATGGCGCGCGTGTCGGCGCCGATCTCGCGTTGCGCCGGGCTGCCTGCCGGCATGCCGGTGACGGCAGCTGCCTCGGTCGTGGCACGGTCGGTCTGCGCCTGCGCGGCGGGCGCCAGCATCAGCAGGCAGAGCGCGGGGATGGCAATGCGGAACATGGCGGTCATGGGGTAGCCCCTGCGGTTGCGGCCACGGCCGCCACCGAGGTGGCCGGTGCGGTCATGGCGGGTTTCGATGGCGCCCGCACTGCCGGCGCAGGACGGGCCGCGGCGCGGTCGCGCGCCGCGGTGGCGCGGGCGATGCGGTCGGCTTCCTTGCGGATGGCGCTGCGCGTGGCTTCGGGCAGTGCGGCCTTCTGCATCATGGCGTTGGCCTGCGCGCGCTTGCCGTCGGCCATCAGCCACACCACGGCGTTGCTGATCACACGCGGATTGCGCGCGTCCAGTTCGAGCGCCTGCATCACCGGCACGCGCGCGTCCTGGAGCGCGCCGGCACGCATCAGCGCGTAGCCCAGGTCGCCGGAGATGCGCGGATTGACGGGGTCGAGCGCGGCGGCCTGGCGCAGCTCGGTGACGGCACGCGCAAAGTCATCCTGGCGCCCCGCCAGCAGGCCGAGCCCGTGGTGCGCATGCGCGGCCTGCTCGCCTTGCGACGTCGCTGCAAGTTGCTGGTAAGCATCGGTGGCAGCCTTGTCCTGCCCGGTCTCGCGCAGCGCATCGGCGCGCATCGCCTGGATCTCCGGGCCGGCGCCGAAGCGCTTCACGTAGACCTCGATATGCGCCAGCGAGGCGAAGTAAAGTCCGTCCTGTTGCATCTTGCGGATCAGGCCCAGGTAGACCGCCTGCTCGCTGTATTCGGCGCGCGCGGTCTTGTCGCGCAGCTTGGCCAGTTCCACCTGGGCCTCGGCCTGCTCATGCATGGCCGCGGCCCCGTTCTGATTGGCGGCGCAGCCGGATAACGCCGCCAGCAGCAGGCACGCCGCCGTTTTCGAGATCCGGCCCAGTGCCGGACTGACTGAGCGCGTCATCACTTCCCTCCCATATGTGCCAGCATGCGGATCACCCCGAGAAAGCCGGGGCCCGCGGTCAGGATCAGCAGCACCGGCAGCAGGCTGACCACCATCACCGCGGTCATCTTGACCGTGAGCCGGCCGATCTCGTCCTTCATGCGCGATTTGCGCGCCTCCTGCATGCGCAGGCCGAACTGGCGCAGCGGCTCCTGCACCGCGCCGCCGTGCTTGTCCACCTGTGTCAGCAGTGTGATCAGGCTCTTCAGGTCTTCACTGTCGAACAGACGGCCGATGCGCAAGAGCGTCTGTTCGCGCGAGCGGCCCGAGGCAAACTGCTGGTTGGCGCGTGCCAGCTCCGGCCCCAGCACGCGCAGCATGCTGCCGAACTCGGCCACGATCACCTGCAGGCTCTGGTCGATCGACAGGCCCACGCCCTGCAGCAGGCGCAGCATGTCGATCAGCACCGGCAGCTCGTCATCGACCATGCGCAGGCGGGCCGCGGCACGGCGGCGCAGGTGCCACTTGGGGGCCAGGTAGGTCAGCGCAAACGTGCCGAAGCCCCACGCGACGATGGCGAAGGCACCCGCGCCCACGTGCCAGAGCATGGCAGCCAGCGCCAGCGCCAGCGGCAAACCCAGCCGCAGCACGCCGAACAGCATGCGCGACTGCGGCCCGTACCATCCGCATTGCTCCAGCAACTGCTGGTCTTCCGGGGTCACCACCGCGCGCCCAAGGCGCGAATCCAGCCAGTGGGCGTTGATGCGCTCGCCCACGCGCGCGCCCAGTTGTGCCCCGATCGCCTTAGCCGCCCCGCCCCTGCCCTGCGGCGCGGCGGCACCGGCCTTTGGCGCAGCCTGGGCGCCAGGCGCAGCGGGGGCTGCGGCCTGGGCGGCGTGCGCGGCCTGGGCAGCTTCTGCCGCGCGCTGCCGGGCCAGCGCGCCGTCGATGGTGCGCGCCGCCAGCCGGCGCTGGCGCCAGTCGCGCAACAGCGGCAGCGTCAGTACGCCCACGCCGCAGGCTGCGACCAGCAGGCTGAGCGAAATCAGTGTCAGGCGGTCCATGTTGGCTCCTGTCTGCGTGCTGGCATGCCGCTCAGATCGACTTGGCCAGCCGGTACAGCATGAAGGCCCCGGCAATTTCCAGCGCCAGGGCCGACAGCAGCATCGATTTGCCGGTGGGGTCCTTCCACATCATCATGATGTAGCCCGCGTTCAGCATGAACAGGCCGCCGGCCACCACCAGCGGCAGCAGCCCCAGGATCCACGCCGACAGCCGGGTCTCGGCCGACAGCGCCATCAGCTCGCGCTGGGCCTGTTCGCGGTCGCGCATAAAGGCGGCGGTGCGCTCCATCACCACGTCGGCGCGGCCGCCGTAGCGCACCGACAGGCGCAGCACGGAAGCCACCAGCACCAGTTCCTCGACCTTGTACACGCGCCCGACCTGCAGCACCGCCTGGTCCAGCTCCTTGCCGGCGCGCTGCAGGTGTATGGCCTGCACCAGGCATTGGCGCAGCGGCGCTTCGGTATTGGCGATCGAATTCTGGAACGCCGCCGGCACGCTGCTGCCGATCGTCATCAACCTCACCACGCCATCCAGGAACCCGGGCAGTTGCGACAGCAGCTTCTTGTGCAGGCGGCGCGCGCGGTTCCATGCCGCGAACGCTGCCACTGCCAGCGCCACGATGAGGGCCGACACCGCGCCCAGCCATTGCCCTGCCACTGCGCCGGCCAGCGTGCACAGCACCATCGGAGTGATCCAGACGATGGCGGTGCGGCGCGTCGGCACCAGGTCGGCACGCCGCAGGAAGTCGTCCCAGCGGCGGCGCAGGTCGCGCGCGGGCGCTTGCAGCGCCGGATCCGGCGCCTGCGCATAGCGCAGGCGCACCTGCTCGGTCTGCGCCTGCAGGAAGGCCTGTTGCTGCTCGCGGCGCGCACGCGCCTGCGCGCTGGCCAGCAGCAGCAGGCCCAGGCCGGTGATGACCAGGGCCATGGCGGCAAGCAGCAGCGTGGCGCTAGACATCGAAGCGGTCGTCCAGCATGAAGCCCGGTCCGCGCATGCGCGCCAGCTTGGGCGAGTGCGGCAGCAGGCCGAGCGAGAGCCAGCGGTCGGTCTCGGTGCCGTCCGGGTTCATGAAGGGCTCGTGGCGGTACAGCTCCTGGGTGGAGATGATGTTGTCGCCCAGCCCGGTGATTTCGGTGATCGAGACGATGCGGCGCTTGCCGTTGGAAAGCCGCGCGATCTGCACGATGAAGTCGATGGCGTTGGCGATCTGCCGGCGCAGGCTCGCCTCGCTGCCCTGGAAGCCGGCAAAACCGGCCAGCATCTCCAGCCGATACAGGCATTCGCGCGGGCTGCTGGCGTGGATGGTACCCATCGAGCCGTCGTGGCCGGTGCTCATCGCCTGGAGCATTTCCAGCACCTCGCCGCCGCGCACTTCACCCACGATGATGCGGTCCGGGCGCATGCGCAGGCTGTTGCGCAGCAGGTCGCGGATCGACACCACGCCGGTGCCCTCGAAGCCGCCGGGACGGCTTTCCAGCCGCACCACGTGCGGGTGGTTCAGTGCCAGCTCGGCGGTGTCCTCGATGGTGATGACGCGCTCGGTGGTCGGCACGAAGGTGGCCAGCGCGTTGAGCAGCGAAGTCTTGCCCGAACTGGTGCCGCCGCTCACCAGGATATTGCAGCGCGCCTGCACCGCGGCCTGCAGCAGGTCGCAGATCTCGGGGCTCATGGTGCCCAGCGCCTGCAGGTCAGCAGGCGTCATCGGGTCCTTGCGGAACTTGCGGATCGACACCACCGGGCCCTCCAGCGCCAGGGGCGGGATCACCACGTTGATGCGGCCGCCGTCGGGCAGGCGCGCATCGACCATCGGGTTGGACTCATCCAGCCGCCTGCCGATCGGGGCCAGGATGCGGCGCACGATGCGCAGCAGGTGGCCGCTGTCGGTAAAGCGCACCGGGATGCGCTCCAGCACGCCGTGGCGCGACACGTAGACGTCAAGGTGGCCGTTGACCAGGATGTCTTCCACCGCGGGGTCGTTGAGCAGGTCTTCGATCGGCCCGAAGCCGGCCAGCTCCTTGGTCAGCGCCTCGGCAATCTGGCGCAGCTCGGCCTCGTTGATGGGGATGCGGCGCAACCGGGTAAAGCTCTCTAGCTCCAGGTCGACAAAGCGCTGGATCGCGGTGCGCGACCAGCGGCCGAACTCTGCGCCAAGCTCTTCGATGCGGGTCAGCAGGTGCTCGTGTGCCGCCTCCTTGATGTTCTGGAATTCCTGCGAGACCGGGAACGGTGCGGGGGTATTGTCGGAGAATTCAATCGCTTGCGTCATGTCAGCTTCCAGTGCGTGCCACGCGCACCGCGCGCAGCGCCTCAGGCAGTTTGTCCTTCATCCGCGCCAGCAGGCTGGTCTCCCTGGCCTGCGCCGCGCGGTAGCCCAGCCGCGCCAGCAGGTCGGCCAGCGCGCGCACATAGGGGTCGTGCGGATCGTCGTCGGCCAGCACCGCGCCGCGGTTCATGGCCAGCACCAGCGGCGCGCGGCTGTCGGGCAGCGTGCCCACCGACTGCACGCCCACGCGCTGCGCGATCTGCGCGGCATCCACGCCCAGGCGCGCATCGAAGCGCGACACCAGCAGGTGCAGGTCGTCGCGCTCCACCTCGCGCGCGCGCAGTTCATGCACCAGCTCCGCGGCCGAGACGATCGCGCCCACGCTCTGGTCGGCCACCAGCACCACGCTGTCGGCGGCCTTGACGATCTGCGCGGTGAATTCGGCATTGCCGAAGCCGCCCAGGTCGATGATCTGCATGTCGAAGAACGCGCGCAGCCGCTCCAGCAGGCTGATGGCTTCGGAGTAGGAGATGTCGCGCAGCTCGCCCAGCGCTGCGGGCAGGGGCAGCACGCACACGCCGTTGCCGTGGCGCGTAAGCGCGGTCTGCACGAAGACCTGGTCGAAGCGGCGCAGGTTGCGCACCGCCTCGACAAAGTGGAAGCCCGGGCTCAGGTTCAGGTACAGCGCGCCGTCGCGCGCCGGCAGGCCCAGGTCCAGCAGCAGCACTTCGGCGCGCGCGTCGGTCTTTTCGTTCAGCGGCAGGTGGCGGCGTGCCGCCGCGGCCAGGTTCACGGCCAGGCTGGTCACGCCCACGCCGGGGCGTGCGCCCAGCAGCGCCACGATCTTGCCCTGGCGCGCCGACTCGGCCGGGCGCACCTGCTCGCCCGGCACGGCCAGGCGCTTGACCACGGCCTCGGCATCGGCCGGCGCGTCGCGCAGGTCGATAAAGTCCTTCACGCCCACGCGCAGCGCCGCCAGCATGATGCCGGGCTCGTCGGCGTGGCCCACCGCGACCAGCGGCAGGCCTGGGAAGAGCCGCAGCAGCTGCTCGCCCAGCCGCGCCGACACGCCGGCCAGTTCCGTCGAGAAATGCAGGAACACCAGCCCCGGCCGCAGCTGGGCCGCGCGCTCGAGAAAGGCTTCCTGGGCGCCGCCTTCAGCCACCAGCGTGCCCAGCCCGCCCAGGACCTTGCCCAGCCAGTCCTTCACTTCGCCCTGCGTTGCATGCAACAGAAAATAGTCCATCTCTCTGCCTCAAGCCGTTGGCCATGCCTGCCGGCACGGCCGGCGGCTATTTTGAGAAACCCGGCAAAGTCGGGTCCGCGAATTCGCCCAGCACATACCAGCCCCATACATTGGGGCTGCCGCTGGTGCGGCCGTCGGCACCAACGGCTTGCGCCGCCGGCGCGCCCTTGGCCAGCGGCTTCACCAGGCGCGGCGTGACCACGATCATCAGCTCACGGTCTTCCTGGTGGAAATTCAGGTTCTTGAAGAAGGCGCCAATCACTGGCAGGTCGCCCAGCAGCGGCACCTTGTTGACGTTGCTGACGGTGTTGCGGCTGACCAGCCCGCCGATCACGAAGCTCTCGCCGTCACCCAGTTCCACCGTGGTGTCGGCGCGCCGCGTGACGATGGCGGGCACCACCGCGCCATTGATCGAGATGCCGCGCGAGGGGTCGAGGTCGCTCGCCTCCGGTGCCACCTTCAGCGCGATGCGGTCGGCCGACAGCACCGTGGGTGACACCGTCAGCCCGATACCGAACGGCTTGAACTGGATCGTGGTCGTGCCCAGCGCCTGCGGCACCGGGATCGGGATCTCGCCGCCGGCCAGGAAGCTGGCGCTCTGGCCGGACAGCGCCACCAGGCTGGGCTCGGCCAGCACGCGCACCAGGCCGTTGGCCTCCAGCAGGCTGATATTGGCGAAGATGCCGTGCGTCAGCGACGCGGCCACCAGATTGAAGGCATTGCTCATCGGCGACGCGATGTCGGCACTGAAACTGCCCGGCGCGCCGCCGCTGCCGGGCGTAAAGGTGAACTTGTTCAGCGTCGATGGCGAGAACGTGCCGAAGGCAAAGCCGGAGTTATTGCGGAAGAAGTTGATGCCGACTTCCTTGAGCACGGTCTTGCTGATCTCCACCACCTTGACGTCGACCTGCACGGTGCCGGAGAGCGGCACGGTCGAGCGGTCCACCACCAGGCCGGGCTTGCCATCGCTCTTGCCGTTGGTGGCCGCGCGCGCAACGGCCTGCGCGCGCGCCGCGGCATAGGCATCGGGCGACTGCCCGGTGATGGTGGTACCGGCCGCGGAATAGCCGAGCTTCGCGCCATCGGCATCGGGCGCGATGGCATCGACCTGCACGTTGTAAGTCAGCGGCTCGGCGCCGCCGCGCGTCCACACCATCACGTCGGTCACACCGGGTTGCTTGGCCACCAGCAGCACGCTGGGGGCACCGCGTGTGCGCAGCACCAGCGCGTCGGCCACCGCCGGGTTGCCCACCGCCACGCGCTCCACCGGCTGCGCGCTGCGGATCTCCTTCTGCGCGCCGGCCAAAAGGCGCAACTGGCGCGCGTTCATGGCTTCCTGCGCCTGTGCGCGCGGCGCCAGCGTGCACCACGCGGTAGTGGCCAGCATCGCGGCCAGCGCGAGCTGCATCAGCCTGCGGCGCACGGCCGCCGAATGGGCCTGGTGCTTCCGGGCCTGGTTGTTCTGGATTTGCATAAGGTCGGCGCCCACGTTCTTATTCGATCTCGCGCTTGCCCGCGCGGATCACTTCCACGCCTGCGCTTTGTCTTGCCTGGGCTGGCGCGGGCGGCGCGGCCACCTGCAACGGCCGCGGCGCCGGCGCTGCCACCGGCGCGCGGGGGGCAGAGGCACCGGCGGGGGCGGCCAGGCCGGACAGCATCACGCCGGCCATGGCCTTGTCGGAGGGGGCGCGCGGCGCGTCGGCGGGAACGCCGGCACGCGCGGCCAGCGCGGGCGGAGGCTCGGCAAACATGCCGTCACTGGGCATGGCTTCATCCTGCGGATTGCGCAGCGCCAGCAGCAGGCGCCCGGACTGCTGCGCCATCGCCAGCCGGCTGACCTGCTCCAGCGGCACCGACAGCACCGCGGTCTTGGCGCCTTCCTGGCGCGCCATCATCTGTTCCGGCTTGGCGTTCTGCGGCCGGTTGACCGAGGCGACGCCGTAGGCCAGCACGCGCATGCGCGACAGCAGCATGCGCGCCTGGCTTTCGGGGATCTCCTGCTGGTCGCGGCGCAGCACCAGGAAGACATCGACATAGTCGCCCGGCTGCACCTGGTTGCCGACGCCGATGACTTCATCGACGGACACCGCCACCGCGCGCTGGCCTTCCGGCACCTGCGCTGCCAGGCCGGACAGCAGCTGGCTCTCGAGCACCGGCACGTTGGCGCCCAATGCCACCAGCGGCACCTGCCCCGCCACGCGCGCCACCTCGCTGTAAGCGCCGGCGGGATCGATCGGAAGCATCTCGACCTTGAGCGCTTCGGCGGCAAGCGGCTTGCCCGCTTCCACCGCTTGCGTGGTCACCACCACTGCGTGCAGCGGTTTGGCAGACGTCGATGCAGCAGGCGCCTGGGCTGGCTGGCGGCCCACCTGCCACGCCAGCAGCGCAAGCAGCAGGGCCAGGCCGAGCAGCACTCCCGCCAGGAGTCGGATCTGCTTGCTGGTCATGCGGGATTCCTTGGGATGAGCATGGCGTGGGGGCGTTGCGGCATGGCGGCTCAGATATCAGGAGAAAGCTGGACCATGGCCGAGCCCGACAGCATCGCGGGGACCGGGACCATCGGCACGGCGGGGAGTATGTTGGTGGTGGGAAGGTTCAGCGTGACCTGCACGCAGACATCGGTGGAGCCGGACGCGCAGGGCACCGCCTGCGCAATGTTGCCGGGGGGCAGCAGATTCCTGATGGAGGTGGGAAGCGTGCCCCGCGCCATCGCCGCCGCGGCATCGACGCGCGCGCCCTGCGTGGCCGCGAGGCCTGAGCCGGAAACGCCCGCTGGATAGCGCAGCGCAGCGCGCGCGCCTTCTTCGGCGGCCAGCGTCAGCACCTGCTGCAGCGCCAGCATCACGCCGTAGTAAACGATGCCGATCACGATGGCGAGCAGCACCGGCGCCACGATCGCAAACTCGATCGCAGCGCTGCCGGCGCCGTGGCGGCGCCGGTTGATCCCCCTGTTGACCCTTGCGTGCAGCAACATCTGAAACCCCGGTCCTTTGGTGTTCTTTCGCGCCGACCGGCGACGCAGCCTGCTTGCCTACAGCCTGTCCGGCTATTGGCCCGCGGCCATCCAGACCAGCACGCCCGCGGCCAGGTACGCGGCATATGGAATGCCGCGCGCCCGAGAAAACTGCGCCGTTGGAATGGGTCTGTCCTGGTGATGCAAGGCTTGCTCCGTAGCCGGCGTGCCGGCTGCCACGCGCAGGCGTGCCGCGGCCCGCTGCCGAAGCGCGGCCAGTACGCTGCTGTCCAGTGCCAGCGCCAGCAGCGCGTGCACCAGCCCGAGCAGGCTGCCGACGACCCATGCCACCATCAGTCCTTGCGGGCCGGTGAACAGCCCCGCCACCGCCAGGAACTTGACGTCCCCTGCCGCCATGCGCCCGAAGGCGTACGCCGGGAGCGTGACGGCAATTCCGAGCCCGGCGCCGATCAGGCGCGTGGCCAGCGGCAGTTCCGCGGCCTGTCCGGCGAGCAGTGCCAGCCCGAGGGCCAGCACAGCGGCCGCCAGCAAGGCGTTGGGAACGCGCCGGTAAGCGAGGTCTGTGTAGAGGGTCGCCGCGCAGAGGAGCGCGGCAATCAAAACGGCTTCAGTAAGTAGCCAAGCCTAGGGCTTTGGCAGCCAAATACCCACCTTGTCGGCAAGGTTCTGAAAGCCATCCTTCAGATTTGTACCAAGGGCGCCAGCCGAAACGGCGATGGCGAGAGCGATGAGTCCCGCGATCAGCCCATATTCAATAGCCGTCGCCCCGCGCTCGTCTTTAATAAAGCGTGCAATGAGTCGTTTCATGTTGTCACTCCCGAGTGATCTAAAAAGCCGCGATCACGCTTCCCCCGTTCGATTATCACGGTGCTCTGTGGCCCGCTCTTTTATCGACATTTCACGCTTGCTGCACTTTCTTTTTAAGATAAGGAATGTCTCAACCATACCCCTCCTACGGGTGATGGCAATGACCCAAAGGGGTTAAGACGCGCGTTTGAAACGACCAGGCATGCCTGGGTCACAGGTTGTTAAAGAGCAGGCAGGCCGGCCGGGAACCGGCCTGCAGCCTGGCATTGCGGTCATTGCAGCCGCACTGCCAGGCAAAATAAAAGGATGCGCCGCGACGGGGTGATGAGCGACAGCGCACCGTGAAAACACCTAGCCGGTATGAGACATTTCAGCGCAGCAGGCCACCCACCAGCGGCAGTTGCAGCGTCTTGACGTCGCCGCTGCCACCCTGGCTGTCGTGAGCGCCCTGCTTCAGCCCGCCAACCAGCCCGGTCACCGGCGCCAGCAGCGCGGTCACGGGACTGAGCGCGCCGCCCGCGGAGCCGCCCTCACCGCCGCCAGCGACCTTGGCCAGCGGCAGGTTGTTCAGCACGCCGCCGAGCGGGTTGCCGCCATGGCCGCCATCGCCGCCGTACCCGCCGCCCGCGCCTGCCAGCGGCAGGTTGCTCAGCAGGCCACCAAGCGGGTTGCCGCCGCCCTGACCATTGCCGTTGAGGAGCCCGCTGGCGGCCGCGACCGTCTTGCCGGCCTCAGTCACCACGCCGCCCAGCGGCGAGACCACCGGTGCGTGGGTGTTGCTGATCATGCTGCCGCCGGCAGCCGCCGTATTGCCGACCTTGTAGAGCAGGCCGTTGGCCGGATCGCCCAGGCGCGTGACCGCGCCCAGGGTCTGCGTGCCGTCGGTGGCCTTGCTGGTCAGCGGCACGATGACCTTGCTGACTGAATTCGTGACCTGCGCGACCGGCCCTTCAGACAACACGCTGTGCAGCTTGCCGCTGCTATCGTGCACCGCGATGCCCACGTGCCTGACCAGGCCACCCACCGGGGTGGTCACCGGTGCCAGCGGTGCCAGCTTCTCGGTGCCCAGGCCACTCACCAAGTCGCCGCCGCTGATCAACGCCTCGCCCACGTCATGGACCACATTGCTGGTGCTGGCCACCGTCACGCCAACCGGGTTGTCGACCGAACCCATCTGGCCCAGCCCGTCGCGCACGCCGGCACCGAGCGAGCCAACGGCCCTGCCGGCATTGATCACCACGTCGCCGGCGCCTTCGCGCGCCTTGGTAGGCAGCAACGGCAGCGGCGCTTCCTGGATGCTCTTGCCGATCTCGCTGATGGCATTGCCCGTGGCCACCACGGTATTGCCCGTGCCTTCGGTCACCTTGGCGGTGGGCGTGGTCTCGCCCGATGCGGACGGTCCCGGCGTGACCGGTGTGTCGATGTTGCTGTTGGGCCGCGGATTGGCGCCGCTGCCGCCACCGCTCGACGAACAGCCTGCCATCAGCAAGGCAAGGGCGGCCACGCCTGCCGCGGCCAGTGAGGTCATGCCATGCTGCGACGGTTGCTTGATTTTCATTGTCCTTCTCCTGTCTTGTTGGCCACGGTGTTGCCGGCCGTCTTGTCTTATGTACGCCGCATGGGATTGCCGACGAGCCTCCCCGGTGTCCCGCTTTGTTCCTCCGGTGGACCGCTCCGAACCGGCACGGCGAGACAGTGGAACGCGTGATCGTCGGCGCGTCTGGACAATGAATGGCAAGGCGCGTGCCAGCGACGCCAGCGGTGCCGGCACGGAACCGGCCGCGGCGCTGCAAGCCTTGCCTGGCGCGGATTGCCGGGAGTCCGGGGTAGCCACGGGCCGGGCCCAAACGCCGTTGCGGCGCGGGCCGGACGTGTTACGTGCTACGTAACGTGTTCCGGGAACACGGGAACACGGCGGCGCGGATGACCGTGGCGGGAGGGCGGTGGCAGCGCGCGGCACGGCGCGCTTTCCTGGGTGGGTCGCCATCGCCGCAAGCCCGCCGTTCCGGCTGTTTTGTTCCCCCGCAGACGACACACGTTACGTAACGCGTAACGCGCGGCCGCCCTGACACCCCGTCCCCGGCAGCGCCGCAAGCGGCTCCCGCCGCTCCCCTGGAAGCCTTGCCCGGCAAGGCTTTGCGGGCAGCACACCAGACTTCCGCAGGGTCCCTTCCGGGACGCGTCGCGGCGCTGGCATACCGATTGCGCCATATCCGTCACCGCCGCACGCAGAAAACGAACGCGTTGCGCGGCCGAGCGATTTAAACGACGGGAATGAGGGAATAGAACATGCGCAAACAACAACTCGCCGTAACGGCACTCCTCGCAACCTTGCTGGCCCTGGGTGGCTGCGCCAGCGGCAGCGGATCGACCTCCATGGGCACCAGCAACACGGCGGGCACCAATGGCGGCACCAAGACTACGGGCAGCGATGGCACTGGCGGCATGGGTGGCTCCGGCGGCAGCACCGACGTGGCCAGCGGCGGTACCGGTGGCACGGGCGGCGGCACGGGTGGTACCGGCGGCACCGGTGGAACGGGTGGCAACGGCGGCAACACTGGCGGCGGCGAAACGCCCACCGCACTGACCCCGACCGCCACGGTCATCAACAATGGCGGCACGGTGCTGGGCAATACGGGCAGCGCCGTCACCGACCTCGGCAACCAGCTCGGCAGCGCCAACCTGCCGCTGGTGCCGACGCAGACGCAAAGCGGACTGGGCGGCGTGGTGGCCTCCACCGGCGATGCCGTGGGCGCGCTGGCCACGGGCCTGCAGGCGGGCCTGGGCAGCATCCCCAATTCGACCAACCCGGTTGGCACCACGGTCGCCAGCACCGGCAATGTGGTCACCGAACTCGGCAAGGCAGTGTCCAGCGCCGGCACCGCTGTCAGCGGCCTGGGCACCGGCCAGCTCGCGCCGCTGGCGCCGCTGACTTCGCCGCTGGGCACGGTGGTGGACAAGCTGGGCGACACGGTGAGCAACGCCGGCGGCACGCTGACCACGGTGCTGTCGACCGGCGCGGTCGAGCAAGTGACCACTACCACCAGCAAGCTGATCGTGCCGATCACCTCGCAGCTGACCGGCGCCACCCAGACGCTGGGCGCGGCCACGGGCCTGGGCGCTCCGACCGGCGGCCTGCTGGCGACCGTGGGCGGTGCGCTGGCCACGGCCGGCACCAAGCTGCAACAGACCAACACGCCGGTGGTCTCGGGCGTCGGCGGCGTGGTAAACGCCACCGGCACGACCGTGGCATCGCTGGGTGGCGCGGTGAACGGGCCCGCCAGCGGCGGCGGCCTGGGCGCGCTGAGCCCGGTACTGGCACCGGTGACTGCGCTGGCCGGGGGGCTGACTGGCGGTGCAGGCGCTGGTGGCACGGGTTCGCCGCTGGCGCCTGTCACCAGCCTGGTCAGCGGCATCACCGGCGGCCTTGGCAGTGCCACCGGCAGCAGCACCGGTTCGCCGCTGGCACCGGTCACCACCGCGGTCAGCGGCGTGGTGAATGGCGTGGTGGGCGGCGTCACCGGCGCCACGGCGGGCACTGGCACCACCAGCCCGCTGGCTCCCGTCACCAATGTTGTCGCCGCCGTGACCGGCGGTGCCACCTCCACCGCGGGCAGCACCACCAGCAAGGGTTCGACCACCGGCGCCACCGGCCCGATCGGCGGCCTGGTGGGCGGCCTGCTGGGCGGCCTGACCGGCGCGCTCGGCCAGAAGTAATCCAGTCTCAGCCGCTGCCCTGGCGATCGCCTGATCGCCGGCAGCGGAGCACACCAGATTCAACGTAGCGGCCACGCGCTGAGCCGGCAGCATCGGACAGCAGGCGCCCGGGGGTAGCGGCAATCCCCGCGCCAGTGGCACGCGACGTCAATAGCCGCAGTATTTCCTTACAGGGGTATTACCATGCGTGCACGTCATCGCGTTGCCGCGCTGCTGGTCGGCGTCGGCGCGTTCCATCACGGCCTGGTCCAGGCCGATCCGCGCAGCCCGGTCCAGGGCGACCCAACCCAGACACTCCCGAAGATCGCTCCGGCCCGGCCGGACAGCAGCGTGACCGTGCAGGTCGAACGGCCGCAGGCGGCCATGCAGGACCTGCTCAATACACGCCTGACACCGCGGCGCTTTCGCATCGAGGGCGCGAAGACGCTGCCGTTCGAGGAAGTGGCCGCGCAGTTCAAGCCGCTGGCCAACCGCGAGATCACGGTGGCGCGGCTGCTGGAAGCGGCCAACACGGTGACGCAGATGTACAAGGACCGCGGCTATCCGCTCTCGTTTGCCTTCGTGCCGGCGCAGGATTTTGCCAACGGCGATGTGCTGATCACCGTGGTCGAAGGCTATGTGGCCAAGGTGACGGTCACCGGCAAGGCGGGCCCGGCAGAGGGCCGGCTGCGCGCCATTGCCGAGAAGCTGCAGCAGGACCGCCCGCTGCGCCAGGACCGTTTCGAACACTACGTCAATGCACTGGCCCTGCAGCCCGGGCTGCAGGTGGCAGCCACGGTGCAGCCGCCGACCACCACCGACGGCGCCTGCGAGATTGTGCTGGACGTCAAGCGCAAGCCGTTCACCTTCGGAACCGGCATCGAATACATGTCGCCGGGCCTGCGCGCCATTGCCACCGCCACCACCAACAGCCTGACGCCGCTGGGCGAGCAGATCTCGGTTTCGGCACTATTCCCCAAGGGCCGCGACAACGAGGAGTACTACGCCGCCAGCTACGCGCAGCCGCTCGGCACCGAGGGCATGATCGCGCGGCTCAACGCCTCGCACTACCGCGGCGTGCCGCAGAACGCCACGCTGGAGGCGATCGGGTTCAACCCGCGCTACGTCAACGACACCAAGCGCATCGGCGGCTCGCTCAGCTATCCGCTGCTGCTGTCCAACGCGCACTCGCTCACGCTGACCGGCGGCTTCTACGGCGCCGACCAGTTCGAGCGCTACACCCACACCGCCACCGGCACGCGCGTGACGCTGGGCACCAACGTGCGCGTGGGCACCGCGGAGCTGACCTACGCGCAGCGCGGCGAAGGCGTGAGCCGCAACGCCACACTCGGCCTGTACAAGGGCTTCGATGCGCTGGGTGCGAGCCGTCAGAACAATACCAACGACCTGAGCTTCTTTCGCACGCGGCTGCTGCTGTCGCAGTCGAAAGACCTGCCGGCGGGCTTCGGCCTCACCGTGGCCGCGGCGGGCCAGTACAGCGGCGACCGCCTGGCCTCGGGCGAGCAGATCAGCTTCGGCGGACGCTTCTTCGGGCTGGGCTATCCCGCCGGCGAAGTGGCGGGCGACAAGGGCTGGGGGGCCTCGGCGGAAATCAGCCGCCTGTTCCTGCCCGACATGACCTACCTGCGCACGATCCAGCCCTATGTGTCGACCGACGTGGCGCGCGTGTTCTCCAACAGCGTGTCGCTGTCGCACCGCAGCCTGTCATCGGTGGCCATCGGCGCGCGCTTCTCGGACCGCCGCTACTACACACTGGACCTTTCGGTGGCGCAACCGGTGGGTGACAGGCCGACCAATGCGAGCCATCGGTCGCCGCGGATCAACATGACCTATTCGTACCAGTTCGATTGAGCTGGTCGCGTTTGGGCTGACGACACCAGGTTTCCCTGTACCCGGCCGACGGCAGTCTCGCGTCGGCCGTTTTTTTTATCCTGAAGGCTGCGTCTGGAGCGAGCACGCGCACCAACCCGCACAGGCAGCGCAGCCTGTGCCGTCGCGCGATACCGCCGCGCAAGCGCGGCGCCGCACTCAGGTCACGCGGAAACCGACTTTCAGCGTGACCTGGTAGTGCGCGATCTTGCCGTTCGTGATGTGGCCGCGCGTTTCCACCACTTCGAACCAGTCGATGTTCTTGATGGTTTCACCGGCCTTTTCAATGGCGCTCTGGATGGCCTGGTCGCAGCCATCGGGTGAAGATCCGACGATCTCGACCAGCTTGTAGGTATGGTTGCTCATATCCCTCTCCTTGGCGGGCGGCCCCGCGGGGGTTCCATCCATCATAGGCGCGGGTGCGGATAGTCCCAAGGGCAGCGGCGGCACACCGATGCTGCACCGCATAGCCGGCCGCAGATCCTGTTACACAATCACGCTTTGCCAGTGGCGTATGCGGCTGCTACGCTGCGGACCCGCCCCGACAGCATGCGGCGCGCGGCGCGCGCATGCTGTCATTCACCGACGCAAAGATCCGCCGTGACTTACAGATTCATTCGCCGGGCCGTGCTGGGCCTGGGCCTGGCCGCCGCCGTGTCGGCCTTCACCTCGTTCAGTCCCTTCGCGCTGCTGGCGCACGCCCGCTCGGCTTCCACCTTCGACCAGGTGACCGACACCATCGCCAACAGCATCAGCGAGACCTTCAACGAGGCCGTCGCCAACCACTTTCCCACGCGCGCCGGCAAGCCGGCCCAGCCGGCGCAGCCGCCGGACGCGAAGCCGGTGCCGGCCAGGCCCTTTGCCGATGGCAGCGGCTACACGCTGTGCTTCGTGCCCGATGGCGCGAGTTGCCAGGCGCTGCTGGTCAATGCCATCCGCAGCACGCGCCATCGCCTGCTGATCCAGGCCTATTCGTTCACCAGCGCACCGATTGCCGAGGCCGTGGCGCAGGCGCACCGGCGCGGCGTGGACGTGCGCGTGATCCTGGACAAGAGCCAGCAGTCCGAACGCTATACCAGCGCCACCTACCTCAAGCACGCCGGCGTGCCGGTGGTGATCGACAACAAACCTGCGATCGCGCACAACAAGGTGATGGTGTTCGACGACCAGGCGGTCTTCACCGGATCGTTCAACTTCACCAAGTCGGCGCAGGAGCGCAACGCCGAGAACGGCATGCTGATCCGCGGCGACGCCGCGGTGGTCAGGGCCTACACCGACAACTGGAACAAGCGCTACCGGCAGTCGCGCGCGTACTGACGACGGCAGCGTCGGGGCGCCCTGCCCTGCACGAAGCGGCGCGCAGTGGCAAACTTGCAGCTTTCCTGTTCAGCCCCCTTCCGGAGAGCCTTTCCCCATGACAGCCATCCCCGACAGCCAGTGGATCCGCGTTGACACCGCCGCGGGCAGCTTCGATGCCTATCTGAGCCTGCCGCCTGCAGGCGTGCAGCCCGGCGCGCCGGGCATTGTGCTGCTGCAGGAGATCTTCGGCGTGAACGAGCATATCCGTGCCGTGGCGGACCAGTACGCCGCCGACGGGTATGCGGTGCTGGCGCCGGACGTGTTCTGGCGCCAGGCGCCGCGCGTGCAACTGGGCTATGAAGGGGACGACATGGCGCGCGCCATGGCGCTGCGCAAGGCGGTGGATGTACCGGCCGCGCTGGACGATATCGCCGCCACGGTGCAGGTGCTGCGCCAGCACACCGGTGCCGGCAAGGTGGCCGCGGTGGGCTACTGCTTCGGCGGTCTGCTGTCGTACCTGAGCGCGGCGCGCGGACTGGTGGATGCCGCGGTGCCCTACTACGGCGGCGGCATCCAGAACCAGCTGCAGGAGGCGGCGAACATCCGCGTGCCGGTGCAGTTCCACTACGGCGCGCTCGACGCGCATATCCCGCCAGAGGCCATGCAAGGCGTGCGCGACGCCATGACCGGCAAACCCGGCAGCGAGATCTTCGTCTACGAGGGCGCGGACCACGGCTTCAACTGCTGGGCGCGCGGCTCCTACCACCAGCCCAGCGCCGCGCTGGCGCACGGGCGCGCGCTGGTGTTCCTGTCGGAAGCGCTGTAGTCCCACCCCGAGGCTCCGTAGTCCCACCCCCGAGGCGCTGCCGCCTTGCCATGGCCGGGCGGCAGCCTTTATCCTCGGCGCTTGGCTTCAAGACTTGCTGGACCCCAAACCATAACAATGGAGACCACCATGCAGTCAGAGCAGCAGCGCGCCCTGCGCAACACCATCCCCGACGCCATTGCCCGCGCCGTGCGGCGCAGCCCGGGCAAGACCGCGATCCGCTTCGGCGATCGGGCCTGGACCTACCGCCAGCTGGATGAGGCCGCCGCCCGCGTGGCCGGCGCGCTGGCGCAATGGGGCCTGCGCCCCGGCGACCGCGTGGCCGCCTTCGGCAAGAACTCCGACGCCTACGTGCTGCTGTGGCTGGCCTGCCTGCGCAGCGGCCTGATCCATGTGCCCGTCAATTTCTCGATGACGCGCGCGGAAGCCGAGTACATCGTCACGCAATCGGGCGCCAGCGCAATCTTTGCCGATCCGGCGCTGGCCGACCGCGTCGACGGCCTGCCCTGCAAGGTCAGCGGCACGCTGCACGGTGGCAAGGTGCGAGATATCCTGGTGGTGGCGGCCAACGGCCCCGTTTCACCGGTGTCCGAAGCGCTGACCGACAGCACGCCCGCGCAAATCCTGTACACCTCGGGCACCACCTCCGCGCCCAAGGGCGCCGTGCTGACCCACCGCGCGCTGCTCGCTGAATACGTCAGCACCATCGCCGCCTGCGATATCCGCGCGTCGGACTATTCGCTGGCCGCGCTGCCGCTGTACCACTCGGCGCAGATGCATGTCTTCCTGATGCCGCTGCTGCTGTGCGGCGGCACCACGCTGATCGCCGACAGCCCCGAGGCCGGCTACTGCCTGCGCACCATCCACGCCGGGGGCATCACCAGCTTCTTCGCGCCGCCCACGGTTTGGATCGCGCTGCTGCGCCATGCGGACTTCGATCCGGCGCGGCTGGGGTCGCTGACCAAGGCCTACTACGGAGCCTCGATCATGCCGGTGCCGGTGCTGCTGGAACTGCAGCAGAAGCTGCCGGCACTGCGTTTCTACAACTGCTACGGCCAGAGCGAGATCGGGCCGCTGGCCACGGTGCTGGGGCCCGACGAGCATGCCGGGCGCCCGGCATCCGCCGGCCGGCCGGTGCTGAACGTCGAGACCCGCATCGTCGACGAGACCATGCAGGACGTGCCGCATGGCGAGCTGGGCGAGATCGTGCATCGCTCGCCGCAACTGCTGACGGAATACTGGGACAAGCCCGAACAGACCGCCGAAGCCTTCACCGGCGGCTGGTTCCATTCCGGCGACCTCGGCTATATGGATGCCGAGGGCTACCTGTACGTGGTGGACCGGATCAAGGACGTGATCAACTCGGGCGGCGTGCTGGTATCGAGCCGCGAGGTGGAAGAGTGCCTGTACACCCACGGCGCGGTGGCTGAGGCAGCGGTGTTCGCGCTGCCGCACCCGAAGTGGGTCGAGGCAGTGGCCGCCTGCGTGGTGCGCAAGCGCGGCCATGAAGACGCCGCCGAGGAAGAGCTGATCGCCCATGCCCGCCAGGCGCTGGCGCCGTTCAAGGTGCCCAAGCGCATCGTGTTCGTCGCGGACCTGCCGCGCAACACGGCGGGCAAGCTGCTCAAGCGCCAGCTGCGCGAGGACTACGCGCAGCTGTTCGGCACGCAGGCTTAGTATGGCACGGCTACGCCGTTCTCGACCTTGACGCGGTCGCCGATGCGCATCTGGTAGGCATTGGACTGCGTCAGCGTCAGGTAGGCGTTGTCGCTGGTGCGCACGCGCACGCGGTAAGCCGCGGCCGAGGATCCGGTGCGCTTCTCGACCTCGTTGCCGGCCACCGCACCGGCCACGGCGCCACCGATGGTGGCCACGGTATTGCCGCGGCCGCCGCCGACCTGGTGGCCCAGCAGCCCGCCCACGATGCCGCCGACCACGGCGCCCGCGCCGCTGGTCGAAGGCGGCTGTCCGGGCACCACCTCGATCGCCTCGACCCAGCCGTAGCGCACGCCGTAGGCCTGGTTGCCATGGTTGTTGCCATAGCTGCCGTCCGGATATGACTGCTGCGGATACGGCTGCTGCGGGTAGGAAGACTGCGGGTATTCCTGCTGGGGATAGCTTTGCTGCGGGTAACCCTGTTGCGGATACCCTTGCTGCGGATATCCCTGCGGGTAGCCCTGCTGCGCCGGGTAGCCGCTGATGGTGGTGCTGCCGCCATAGCCGCTGCCGCCGTAGCCGCTGCTGTTATAGCCGCCACCGTAGCTGCCGCCGTACCCTCCGCCATAGCCGTTGTCGTAACCGTACGGCGAGGCACACCCGGCCAGCGCACCGGCGCCAAGCACCGCAAGCACAACCGAACGAAAGGGGATGGACATGTCAGGACTCCTGCGCGCTGCGCGTGTTGGGGAATGCGCGCGAGTCTAGGGCCGCCGGCGGCTGGCGGGTGTCACCGGAACTTGTGATTGGTAACTGCCTGTAACCGGCTGGCAGTGCTGGCCTGCCGCGGCTCAGCCGCGCTCGGCGCCGTCGTCGTTGAACTGGGTGATGCGGGCCACGCGGAAAGCGCCGCGCAGCGATTCCAGCTCGGTCCGGTGCAGCATCGCCAGGCGGTTCAGGTAGCGCTCGCCCTTGGCCAGCAGGTGCACCTGCACTACGCGGCGGTCCTCTGGGTTGAGCCGGCGCTTGACCAGCCCCGCCGCCTCGCAGCGGTTGACCAGCGCCACCACGCCGTGCTGCTTGGCCTGCAGCCGTTCTGCCAGCTCGCCGATCGAGGCCCAGTCCTTGTCGGCACAGCCGCGGATATGCAGCAGCAGCAGGTATTGCTGCACGGTCAACCCTTCCACGCGCGCCGCATCTTCGGAAAACCGCAGGAAGCGCCGCAACTGGTAGCGGAAATCCGAGAGCGCCTCGAAGTCGGCCTTGGTAAGCGATGTGGATTTCCGGGACGGGGCGGACTTGCTGGGCATAAGGTGGCGAAAAAGCGCAAAGGAGGAGGAAAGCGCGGGCATAACGCGCAAGACCGCGGGCGCGCGGCCGGTCCCGCAACCGGGGCGCACGCAATTATAGGGGCCGCGCACCGCGCCGCCAGCACAAACCTGCCCGCCAGGTCACGTGCCCGGCGCACAGTTGCATCGTGCCGGCGTCCGGCTATGGCAGAATCTGTGCGGTTGCAGACACCTTCACCCGTCACCGGAAAACGCACCGATGTTCTCGGAAATCGCTCTCTTCCTGCTGGATACCGTCTTCACCCTGTTCGGCATGGCGCTGTTGCTGCGCGTGTGGATGCAGCTCACGCGGCTGCCTACGCGCAATGCGGTCTCCCAGGGGGTGTTCCAGATCACTGACTGGCTGGTGCGCCCGCTGCGCCGGATCATCCCCGGGCTGGGCGGCATCGACTGGGCCACGGTGGTGGGCGCCTGGCTGACCGCAGTGGTGTTCCTGGTGCTGGTCGCGCTGATCAGCGGCATCGACTTGCTGGGTTTCCTGCCGGCCATGCTGCTGACCGCGCTGCTCTATGTGCTGAAATGGGCGATCAGCCTGGTGATGTGGGTCACGCTGCTGATGGCGATCCTGTCGTGGGTCAACCCGCATTCGCCGGTCACCCCGGCCATCGACCACCTGACCGCGCCGGTGCTGCGCCCGATCCAGCGCGTGGTGCCGCGCCTGGGCGGCTTCGATGTTTCGCCGCTAGTGCTGTTCGTGATTGCGCAGATCCTGCTGATGGTGATCGCGCGGCTGGGCGCCGGCATCTTCGGCATGCACTACTGACCCACCGGCAGCTCGACACACTGTCCAGAACCCTGGACAGTGTGTCGAGAATTGACCCTTTTTCTGCCCAGTGTGAAGTCCTACATTACAGGCACCGCGGCGCTTCCGCCACGTACCCTGCCTTAGAAGGACCACACACCATGAAAACCATCGCCCAACGCCGCAGCCTGGCGCTTTCCCTGCTTTGCGCCGTCAGCCTGTCGTTTGCCGCGGCTGCTGCCCACGCCTCCGAACCCGCTTCCGACATCGCCCGCCTGGACGGCAGCATCGCCCACGTCGGCAAGGCCGACCCGTTCCTGGACGGCGCGAAAATCGGCCAGCCCGATCCGTACACCGATGGCGCGCGGGTTGGCAAGCCTGACCCGTTCACTGACGGCGCCAATGTCACCGACCGCCGCGACGCGTTCACCGACGGCGCCTGAGTCCCTGCCCCTTCCCTTGCCACGGCCCCGGCCGTGGCGGCCCGCCAGCGCCCTCAACCCGCCGGGCGGGCATCTCCCTCAGCATGCCCGCTCGCGGCTGCTTCCGCCCCCATCCCCCCGTCCAGGCCCGCGTTGGGCTCCAGCTCGGACACCATCATCGACTCGATCGCTTCCATGAAGGCCCGCACCTTGCGCGGCTGCAGCCGCCGGTCCGGCAGCAGCGCGAACACACGCAGCGGCGGCAGCGGGTAGTCCGGCAGCACGCGCACCAGCCGCCCTTGCGCGATCTCGGCCTCGCAATAAATGACCGACAGCCGGGCGATGCCAAGCCCCGCCAGCGCACCCTGCACGCGCAGTTCGGCGTTGTGGGTCTGCATGCGCGGACGGATCGGCACGGACACAGTCTGGCCGTCGCGGGTGAATTCCCAGACGGTGTCGCCGGGCGTGGTCAGGGTCGGCATATTGGCCAGGTCTTCCGGGCGCAACTGCGCCGGCAGGCTGTCCGCCAGCGCCGGCGCGGCAAACAGGCCGCGTTCGACGTGGTAGATACGGCGCGCCACCGTGCCTGAATCCGGCAGGTCGGTATCGACGACGACAAAGGCCACGTCAAACCCGTCGCGGATCGGGTCGACCAGGCCCTGGGTGATTTCCACCGCCACATCCAGCGCCGGATGCGCCGCCAGCGTGCGGCAGATCACGCCGCCCAGTTGCTGGGCGCCGAACTCATAGGGTGTGGCGATGCGCAGCACGCCTTGCACGCGCTCTTCACGCGCCAGCGTTTCCTGGCGGATTTCGCGCAGGCGCGCAAACAACGGGGCAACATCGCGGTAGACCGCCTTGCCAGCATCCGTGAGGCGCATGCGCCGCGTGGTGCGCTCCAGCAGCTTGGCGCCGATGGCGGTTTCCAGCCGCGCCACCGCGGCCGAGACGCGCGACTTGGGGCAGTCCAGCTGCTCCGCCGCGGCCGTGAACGTCCCCTGCTCGACCACGCAGCAGAACGCCTCCCAATCATTCCATTGGATTGTTTCGTTCACCGGACAATGTTTCCCTGACAAGCTGTAGTTCCCGACGGCAGGCCTACATTATGCTTGAGCGATGCAACAAACGCCTGTCCCAGCTGGACCGGACGCCTCAGCCCCCGCAGTTCCAGCAGCCATAGCCCCCGCCGCCCCCACACCCCAGCGCCCGCGCATGCAACTCGCCAGTCACCCGGAAATGGGTCACTGGCGTCTTTCATTGTTCGGCCTGACGCTCGGGCTGGTGACCGGCATCGACTTCTCTTCCACGCTGATGATGGGCGTGGCAAGCCAGCATATCCAGGGCGGCGTCGGTGCCGCGCCGGAAGACTATCTGTACGCGATCTCGGCCTACGCGGCCACCGCGGTACTGATGAACATGGTTCTGGACCAGGTCGCACGCCGCACCACCTACAAGCGCTTCACCATCGGGTCGCTGCTGGTATTCATCCTGGGCTCGCTGATCTGCGCCGAGTTTGCCAGCCCGACCGGGCTGATCACCGGCAAGGCGGTGCAGGGGCTGGGTGCCGGCGGCCTGTTCGCGGCCTCGCGCATCCTGGTGCAGCTGGTGTCGACGCCGGCCGAGCGTGGCCCGCTGATGCTGCGCTTCGGCGGCGGCGCGTTCTCGATGCTGGCCATCACGCCCTGGCTGACCAGCATCTTCCTGGACGATATCGGCTGGCGCGCGGTGTTCCTGTTCCAGGCCGGCATTGCCTTGCCGGTGCTGCTGTCGGTGGCGCTGACCTACCCGACCCGCGCGCCGCGCGACCCGCATCCGCCGGTATCGACACTGGACTGGCCCGCCGCCATCGCCGCCGCGCTGGGCGCGCTGGTGTTCCTGCACACGCTGCAGGAGATGCGCTATACGCGCTTCTTCAGCTCGCTGGAAATGCCGCTGGCCGCGCTGTGCGGGCTGGCACTGTTCGCCTTCAGCGGCTGGCGGCTGTATCGCCATCCGGACCCGTGGATCGACTTCTCGCGCCTGGCCGGGCGCCAGTACCTGTACGGGCTGGGCTTCTACACGCTGTACTACCTGCTCTCGTCGGCCTGGTCGTTCCTGCTGCCCTCGCTCACGCAGACCGGCCTGGGGCTGACCTTCCGCACCACCTGCATGCTGCTGTCGACCAGCGGCACGGTGTCGGCCATCGGCGCCGTCGTCATCACGCTGGGCATGGCGCTGGTGTTCCGCAAGCGGCGCGTGATCGCCATCGGCTTTGTCGTCTACGCCTGCGCGGCGATGCTGCTGTCGCACCAGCTGATGCCGGGCGCGCCGGACTACGCGCTGGTGCCGGTGGTGCTGCTTGAAGGGCTGACGCCGGTGCTGCTGATGGTGCAGGTGGCATCGATGACCTACCTGGAAGTGCCGATCGAGGATTTCTCCCACGCCTACCAGTTCAAGAACGTGTGCAAGCAGATCGCCTCGGCAATGGGCACCGGCCTGGCCAGCGTGTTCATGCAGGACGGCCTGGCGCAGCACCGCACCCACCTGGTGGAGCACATCACGCGCTACAACCCGGTGCTGCAGGCGCCGGATGCGCTCTCGGCAACGGGTCTGGCCAGGATCTCGCTGGAAGTCGACCGGCAGGCCACGCTCTTGGCCGGCATGGACATGCTGCACGGCTTTGCCGTGTTGTGCGTGGTGGCGGCGGTGTTCGTGCTGGCGCAGCGCAGCTTCCGCTAAGGAACCCAAGCACCGGGCGCCAGGCCACGTCCGGGGCCGGTACTGGCGCAATCCCGGCATTTCCTCTACCCTTTCGGCCTTTCCGTGCCAATCCGGCGAACCGCGCCGGGCTACGTAAATGGCCAGTCCCGCCGATTCCCGCCAGAACCCGCCGCAAGCACCGCAGACCGCCGCCGCCACGCCCGAAAAGCCGAGCGACAGCTATGTGCAGTCCTTTGCACGCGGGCTGTCGGTCATCCGGGCCTTCAACGCGCAGCACCCGGCCCAGACGCTGACCGAGATCGCCCAGGCCAGCGGCCTGACGCGCGCCGGCGCGCGCCGCATCCTGCTGACGCTGGTGGGGTTGGGCTACGTGCAGGCCGACGGCCGCCTGTTCCGGCTGACGCCCAAGATCCTGGACCTGGGCTTCGCCTACCTGACCTCGATGCCGTTCTGGAACCTGGCCGAGCCGATCATGGAGACGCTGTCGCAGCAGGTGCATGAAAGCTGCTCGATCTCGGTGCTGGACGGCACCGAGATCGTCTACGTGCTGCGCGTGCCGGCGCGCAAGATCATGACCATCAACCTGTCGATCGGCAGCCGCCTGCCGGCCTATTGCTCGTCGATGGGGCGGGTGCTGCTGGCCGGCCTGGCCGAGCCCGAGCTCGACAGCGTGCTGCGCGCCACCGAACTGCGCGCGCGCACCGGCCGCACCGTTACCGACGTGGATGCGCTCAAGGCCATCGTCGCCGACATCCGCAAGCGCGGCTGGGCGCTCAACGACCAGGAGCTGGAAGAAGGGCTGGTGTCGCTGGCCGCGCCGATCCGCAACCGCGCCGGCCACACCATCGCCGCCATCAATATCAGCGGCCAGGCCAACCGCACCAGCGCGCAGGAGATGCTGGAGCGTTTCCTGCCGCCGCTGCTGGAAGCTTCGGAGAAGATTTCCGGGCTGGTCGGGCTGCGCACCTGAGCGCAGCCGCCGGGATCAGACTGCCGCGGGCAGCTCCACGCTGCCGAATTCGGCCGAGCGCGTGCCGTCCAGCGGCCGGTTGCTGGCCCCGAAATACGCAAACGCCACTGACAGCTTGACCGCGTTGGACGCATTGCGGCCGGCCGCATGGAACAGCCGGCTGTCGAAGAACAGCACGTCGCCGCGGTGCAGCGCCAGCGGCTGCGCGGCGTCCAGCAGTGGCTGGCTGGCCGGGTGGGCTTCGATCAGGAATTCGGCCGGGTCCAGCTGGCCCGGCTCCAGCTTCGCCTGGTGCGAACCCGGGATGACGCGCAGCACGCCGTTGCGCTCGTCTTCGTCGCCCAGCGCCAGCCACACCGTCACCAGTTCCGGCCGGGCAAACGACCAGTAGCGCGTATCGCGGTGCCAGCCGGTCTGGCTGCCATAGTGCGGATGCTTGGTCATCACGCAGTTGTGGTGCGCCAGCGTGATGCGGGCGGGCTCGCCCAGCAGCGCCTGCACCACCGCCACCAGCTGCGGGTCGCTGGCCCAGCGGCGGAATACCTCATCGCGCCCGTAGGCCTGGCGCAGCCGCCTGACCGTGCCGCCGCCGGCGGCATCGCGCGCGGCCGGCGCGCCGGGATAGCCCAGGTCGGCCTCGAACTCCACCGGCGGCACCGCCGCCGCCAGATGCTCACGCGTCACCGCCTCCAGCGCCGCGCACGCCGGCTCATCGGCAAAGCCGCGCAGGATCACGAAACCGTTGGCGTGGAAGGCCTGCACCAGGCGCGGCAGCGCGCCGGCATCGGCAGACAGGACGGAGGAAGGCAGGTCGGCGGAGGGGTCCAG
This sequence comes from Cupriavidus sp. BIC8F, assembly GCF_032465815.1. Classification (NCBI taxonomy): domain Bacteria; kingdom Pseudomonadati; phylum Pseudomonadota; class Betaproteobacteria; order Burkholderiales; family Burkholderiaceae; genus Cupriavidus; species Cupriavidus sp. BIC8F. The sequence continues at coordinate 104,104 of NZ_CP136095.1, forward strand.
CGAGGTCATTGCAGCAGGCGCGGAACAGGCAGCGGAAAGAGGAATGGGAAGGGCCGCGGTGGCCCGACAGGCTCATGATGCCAGAACCGGCGCGATCTGGCGCAGGCGCTGCACCATAACCATGCAGACAGCGCCGGGGCATCGTCTGTCTCCGTACGGAAACAGACGGTGCCGCGTGCCGCCCGCGCCGCTACAATGCGCTGGTCTTCACCCGATATTCCCCGCATCCACCCGCTTCTTCCACCTTTTGCGCCGAGGTCCAACGTGACAGCTCGCCCACGCATCGTCGCTTCGCTGTCCGAGGCCCAGGCCCAGCTGGGCCGCATCGTTCTTGGCAAGCCGCAGCAGGTGCGGCTGGCGCTGGCCTGCATGCTGGCACGCGGCCACCTGCTGCTGGAAGACGTGCCCGGCGTCGGCAAGACCACGCTGGCCCATGCGCTGGCGCGCACGCTCGGGCTGCAATACCAGCGCGTGCAGTTCACCAGCGACCTGCTGCCGGCCGACCTGATCGGGGTTTCCGTCTTTGTCCGCGACGCTGGCGAGTTCCGCTTCCATCGCGGCCCGGTGTTCGCGCAGGTGGTGCTGGCCGACGAGATCAACCGCGCGCCGCCCAAGACCCAGAGCGCGCTGCTCGAGGCCATGGCCGAGGGGCAGGTGACCCATGACGGCACCACGCACGCGCTGCCGTCGCCGTTTTTCGTGATCGCCACGCAGAATCCGCTGGAGCAGATCGGCACGCATGCCTTGCCCGAATCGCAGCTGGACCGCTTCACCATGCGGCTGTCGCTCGGCTACCCCGACCCCGCCTTCGAGCGCGTGCTGTACCTGGGCGGCGCCAGCGCGCCGGAGCTGCCTCCGGTTATGGATGGCAGCCAGGTGCTGGCGCTGCAGGAGGCTGCCGCACAGGTGTACGCCAGCCCGGCGCTGGTGGACTACGTGCTGGCGCTGGTGCAGGCCACGCGCAACCACGGCGGCTTTGCCGCGGGGCTGTCGCCGCGCGCGGGGCTGGCGCTGCTGGCCTGCGCGCGCGCCTGGGCCCTGCTGGCGCAGCGCAACATGGTGCTGCCGGAAGATGTGCAGGCGGTCTTCACCGCGGTGGCCGCGCACCGGCTGCTGCCCGCCGGCGCGGGCGGCCACGCGGCCGTTGCCGGCGAGCTGGCCGCGCTGCAGGCCGGCGTGGCCATTCCCTGAAGGCCATGGAGGCGCGCAAAAGCGTGCTCCGCGGCGCGCCGGCCATGGCTCAGCGCCGCAGGGCGGGCCGGCGCCCGACCGGCGGAACCGGCGGCACGCTGCTGCTGGATCGCCGCCACCTCTATATCCTGCCCACCCGCGGCGGCCTCGGCTTTGCGGTCGTGCTGGCGGCGATGCTGCTGACTTCGCTGAACTACAACATCAGCCTTGGCTTTGCGCTGACCTTCCTGCTGGCCGGCATCGGCATGGCCTGCATGTGGCTGGCCTACCGCAACCTGCTCGACCTCGCCGTGGCCGCGGGCCCGGCGGCGCCGGCCCATGCCGGGCAGGATGCCGTGTTCCAGCTGCGCGTCGACAACCGCGATGCCGACGCGCGCATCGGCATCGAGGCGCACGTGCCGACGCGGCCAAACGTGGCAACCGCCATACTGATGCTCGATGGCAGCGCCAGCGGCATGCTCGCCCTGTACGTGCCAACAGCGCGCCGGGGCCGGCTGGTGCTGCCGCGCGTGGCAATCGCCAGCCGCTTTCCGTTCGGGCTGTTCCGGGTCTGGAGCTATGCAGACCTGGACATGTCGATGCTGGTCTATCCCGCCCCGGAGCCCGATGCCCCGCCACCGCCTGCCGCATACCGGCCCGACGGTGGCGACGCCGTGCACACCGCCGCCAGCGTGGCAAGCAGCGACGACGGCATAGACCAACTGCGCCGCTACCGCAGCGGCGACCCGCTGCACCGCATCGCCTGGAAGCACAGCGCGCGCACCGGCCGCTGGCTCAGCCGCGCCGGCGATCCGCCGCAGCAGCCGGCGCGCTGGCTGGACTGGCACGCACTCCCCGCCGGCATGGAAGCGGAAGCGCGGCTGTCGCGCCTGTGCGCGTGGCTGCTGGCCGCCGGTGACGATGCCGAGATCGGCCTGCGCCTGCCCGGGGTTGAACTGCCGCCGGCGCGCGGCGGCAGCCACCGGCGCGCCTGCCTGGAAGCGCTGGCGTTATGGCCGCAACGGCCCGCGCCCTACCGTGCCGGAGGCCGGGCGTGAAACCCGTCGCGCGGCCGCTGCGGCATGACGACCATGGACTGCTGCTGGGCCAGCTGGCGCTGGTGCTGGCGCCGCAGGCGCGCACGCTGCCGGTGGCGGTCAGCCTGCTGCTGGTGCTGCTGCTGGGCTGGCGCTGGCTGCTGTGGCGGCGACGGGCGCCGCTGCCCTCGCGCTGGATGCTCGGCATCACCGCGGTCATGGTGCTGCTGGTGGCCAGCGCGCTGGCTTGGCAGGACAGCGGCGGCATGGGGCGCGAGCTCGCCGTGGCGCTGCTGGGTGCCTTTGTCATCCTCAAGCTGCTGGAATGCCGCTCGCTGTCGGACGCGACGCTGGTCACGCAGCTGTCGTTCTACCTGCTGCTGACGCTGTACCTGTCCGACCAGCCGTTCTGGCTGGCGCTGTACAGCCTGGCGATCGGCGCCTGGGTGCTGCGCAACTGGCTGCTGCTGCACCACCCCGAAGCGCGCAGCCGGCTGGCGATCTGGCCACTGCTGGGACGCATGGCGCTGCTGGGCCTGCCCTGGGCGCTGGCGCTGTTCGTGCTGTTCCCGCGGCTGGAGCACCCGCTGTGGCAACTGCCGCAATCGGCGCCGCGCGGCACCACCGGTATCAGCGACACCATGCGGCCGGGCAGCGTCGGACAACTGATCCGTTCGCCGGAAGTCGCCCTGCGTGCCGAAGTCGCAGGCCCGCCGCTGCCCGCCGCAGCGCTGTACTGGCGTGCGCTGGTGCTATGGGAATACGACGGCACCACCTGGCACCCGTCGCGACAGCGCCGGCAGCAACTGGCGCCCGCCGCCGGCAACACGGACGGCATTGACGTCAGCATCACGCTCGAGCCCAGCCAGCAGCGCTGGCTGTTCGCGCTGGACCGCGGCCAGGCGCTGTCCGCCGGCGTGGACGCCGCCGCCACTCCGGACGGCGAATTCATGGTGCGCCGGCCGGTGGACCAGCGCATCCGCTACCGCACGCATTCCACGCTGTCCCCCGCGCCCGAAGCGCTGACAGCCGCCACGCGCCGGCTGGCCCTGAGCCTGCCCGACGGCAACCCGCGCGCCCGCGCGCTGGCCGCCCAATGGGCCGATCTCCATGCCGATCCCGCCGCGCGCGTGCAGGCCGCGCTGCGGCTGTTCGCGGCGGCGCCCTTCGCCTATACGCTGAGCCCGCCGCCGCTGGGCAGCGAACAGGTCGACAGCTTTGTGTTCGACACCCGGCGCGGCTTCTGCGAGCACTACGCCAGCAGCTTCGTCTTCCTGATGCGCGCCGCCGGCGTGCCCGCGCGCGTGGTCACGGGGTACCAGGGTGGCGAGTACAACCCCATCGGCAACCACTACGTGGTGCGCCAGTCCGATGCGCATGCCTGGGCCGAGGTCTGGCTGGATGGCCGCGGCTGGGTGCGCGTGGACCCGACCGGCGCCGTCGCGCCGAGCCGCATCGAGCAGGGGCTGGATGCGGTGGTGGGCAGCGAAGCCGCCGACTGGCGGCCGTCGCAGCAACCGGCGTGGCTGAAGGACCTGCGCTGGGCCTATGAAGGTGTCGTCTACACCTGGCAGCGCTGGGTGCTGCGGTATGACCATGCGCAGCAGCAGCGGCTGCTGCTGGCACTCGGCGCCGGCGTGGGCGCCGGGCAGTTGCTGGCCGGCGTGCTGGGCGCACTGTGCCTGCTGGCGCTGGTGCCGCTGTGGCGGCGCCGCGGGCCGGCGGACCCGGTCGATGCGGCCTATGCCCGCTTCTGCGCCCTGCTTGCCCGCCACGGCTGCGAGCGCGCCAAGGCCGAAGGACCGCAAGACTTCGCCGCGCGCGCCAGCGCACGGCTGCCGCGCGCGGCCGACGCGATCGCTGCTGTCAGCGCCGCCTATGTTGGCTTGCGCTATGGCAACCTGCCGGCCGCGCGCCAGGCGCAGGCGCTGGCAGCGATGCGGGCAGGCATTCGCCAGATCGCCGCGGCGTTGCGGCATTAGGCCCCCGCCAGCCAGACCGGCCGGCACGCCCTGACGGAATTAGCTTCGTTTGATATAATTACATCTGTAACTATATTGAATGTAGCCAATCCGCCGCTCGCGTGGATCGCAACGCCTCCCGCCATGTCTTTCGAACAACGCATCGAGCGCTTCTGCGCCAGCCATCCCGAGGCCCCGCGCGACCTGATCCTGGCCTCCAGGCTGCTGCTGCGCACCGCGCGCCTGCTGCGCGGCCATATCGACCAGGCGCTGGCCCCATTCGAACTGGACATGAGCCAATACCTGCTCCTGAGCATGCTTGCCGTCGACGACGGCCAGCCCAGCATGCCGTCCGAGCTGGGCACCACGCTGGACGCCACGCGCACGCAGATGACGCGGCTACTGGACGGCCTGGAAGCGCGCGGGCTGCTGCGCCGGCGGGCGTCGGCCAGCGACCGCCGCAGCCTGGAGCTGACCCTGACCCCGGCCGGCCGCCGGCTGCTGGAGCGCGCCGCGCCGGCGGTGCATGCCGCCTACGGCGACGCCTGGGCGCCGCTCGGCGCAGGCGGCCTGGCCGGCGCCACGCGTGCACTGACCCAGTTGCACCAGACCCTGGAGGGGCTCCAGCCATGAATCCCGGCTCACCCTGGCAGCCGCTGTGGCGATTGCGCGTCAGCATGCGGTGGCTGCGCTGGCTGAGCCACCGGCAGCGCCAGACCCTGCTGATGATGCTGCTGGCGCTGGCCACCGGCGTGGAGTTCCTCGAGAACATCATGTTCGTGTTTGCCTCCAGCCATATCGTCGGCGGCCTCGACGCCGACCCGCGCAGCTTTGCGCTGGTGCAGGCGGCCTACGCGGTGGGCAGCATGCTGATGATCCTGAAGCAGCAATGGCTGTCGCGCCGGTTCGGCTACCGCTACTACCTGACGGGGGCGCTGCTGCTGTTCATGGCGGGCACGGTCGTGGCCGCGACCAGCCATGCGCTGCCGCAGATGGTGGTGGCGCGCTTTATCCAGGGCGCGGGCGGCGGCGCGCTGTTCACCAGCTGCCGCATCCTGGTCAACGTCCTGTTCGGGCCGACGGCGCGCCCGCGCGCCACCCGCATTTTCATGATCGGCATCTTCTCGGCGTCGGCGCTGGGCCCGGCCTTCGCCGCCGAGCTGATCGACCATGGCGTATGGCAGGGCGTGTTCTACGGCGTGCTGCCGTTCGCCGCGCTGGCCACGCTGGGTGCCTGGCTGCTGCTGCCGGATGCGGAGCCGCGCGCCGATGCCGGCGGCCCCGCGCTCGGGCCGCTGCTGCTGTTCGGCGCCGCCATCGTGACCTTGCAGGCGGCGTTGACCGAGGCGCGCTTCGACGTGTTCTCGCACCCGCTGCGGCTCGCGCTGGTGGCTGCCGCGGGCCTGGCGCTGCTGGCCGTGTTCCTGTGGCACCAGTGGCACCAAAGCGATCCGGTGCTGCACCTGCGCGCACTGCGCCAGCCGGTGTACCTGACCGGCCTGGCGATGTACTTCGTCTACTACATGATCAGCAACCTGAGCGGCTACCTGTTCCCGATCTACGCCGAGCAGGCCCTGAAGGTCCCGCTGGCCACCACCGGCTGGCTCAACACCTTTGCCGCGCTGGTCAGCCTGGCCGGCATCTTCGTCTACCTGCAGGTGGCGCCGCGCCTGGCGCGCAAGAAGCCGCTGATGGTCGCCGGCCTGGTGCTGATGGCCGCCACGGCATGGTGGTTCTCGCAGATGCCGCCCGACGCCGGACCGCCGGCGCTGGCATGGGGGCTGGTCGGCAAGGGGCTGTTCGGCGTGCTGGTGATCATCCCCATTGCCGGGCTGACGTTCCGGGCGCTGAGTCCCGATGAATTCGCCCATGGCTACCGCAGCAAGAACCTGATGCGGCAGGTCGCCAGCTCCTTTGCCTCGGCGCTGGGTGCGGTGCTGCTGCAGAACCGCCAGTTCGCGGTGCACGACAGCCTGCTGCACGCGGTGGGCCAGCGCCCCGCCGAGACCGAACACTGGATGGCTGCCATGCAGGCGGCATTGGCCGCGCGCGGCTTCGATGCGGCGCAGGCCCACCTGGGCGCGCTCGCGCAACTGAACGGGCTGATCGAGCAGCAGGCCAGGCTGATTGCCTGCGAGGATATCTATCGGCTGATTGCGGTGCTGGCGCTGGGTGCGGCGGCGTACATGCTGCTGCAGCGGCGGCTGGCCTGAAGCCCGCGCGAGCGGCTATGCGCAAGCCGTGCGACGACTGGAACTACTGCGGGACAGACGCGGAATTCGGGGAGAAGCGAAGGCACCGCGCACGAGGCGATGGCGCGGACGGGTCGCAGTGCCGGCGGACGCGGCACCGGCGAAGTACCTGCTCAGAACAGCGACAGCTGGCGCATGCCGAAACCGATGGTCTCTTCCACGCGCGCACGGGCGTGGGCCAGCGAGCCTTCTGCGCCAGAGTAATTGCCGGCGGCCCAGTGGTAGACCACGGGGATGTCGCCGCGCTCGGACAGACGCACTTCGCCAAGCTTGTCGCCGCGTTCGTTGCGGTAGAAGTGTGAACGGTAGCCGCGCTCCCAGTGGGGGGCGACAACCTTCTTGCGCCGCCGGGGCTTCGGCGCGGAGCCGGCGGTGGACGTCGTGGACGTCAGTCGCCGCGCTCTATCGGTACCCGGCGTGATGGCGCGGGTGAAATCCAACTGCATAGACTTCCTCTTTGTCGATTCAGCAGAACCAGGGTCGGCGGGGGCTGCCGCCGCATGCTTCGTGCATCGCAGTCGAGATAATACCTGCTGGCGCGCTTTCTGTAAGCAGTTCGTTGCGCTGAATCCCGCCTCCGGCAAGGCTTAGCGGGCCGTATACCCTCTTCGTATACGTGTCGGTATACGTCGGGGTATACGGCCCGCGCGGGCAGCAATGCCTTGCCAGTTAACGGCTTGCGGGCAGTCTGGCGTGCCCGCGGCAATTAGCCCAGGTCGAGCGGAATGAAGATGCGCGCATCGTCGCGCTGCACCAGCAGTGCCACCTGCTTGCCGGATTTCGATACCAGCGACCTGAGCTGCTCGGCCGAGCTGATTGGCGTGCCGTTGAGCGACAGGATCACGTCGCCCGGCTGGATGCCGACGCGCGCGGCGGGACCGGCCACGTCCTCGACCACCAGGCCGCCGTCGATGCCGCTGTCACGCTTCTCCGCCGGCGTGAGCGGCCGCACCGCCAACCCCAGCCGGCCACCGGCCTCGCTGCTGCCGCCCTTCTGTGCGACGGCCCGGTCCTTGGCCGTGCCCACCGTCACCGACAGCGTCATCGGCTGGCCCTTGCGGATGATCTTCAGCGAGGTCTGCGTGCCCGGCTTGATATCGGCCACGTGCTCGGGCAGGTCGCCCGAATGGTCAATCACGTCATTGTCCAGCTGCACGATGACGTCGCCGGGCTTCAGGCCAGCGCGCGCGGCCGGGCTGTCGGGCTCGACCGAGTTGACCAGCGCACCGGTAGGCTTGGGCAACCCGAACGATTGCGCCAGCGCCTGGTTCACCTCCTGCACACTGATGCCGAGACGCCCGCGCGTGACCTTGCCATGCGCCACCAGTTGCTGCTGCACCTTGGTGGCCACGTCGATCGGGATCGCGAACGACAGGCCCTGGTAGCCGCCGGTCTGGCTGTAGATTTGCGCGTTGATGCCGACCACCTCGCCGCGCTGGTTGAACAGCGGCCCGCCCGAGTTGCCGGGATTGACGGCAACATCGGTCTGGATGAACGGCACATAGGTATCGTCCGGCAGCGAGCGCGACTTGGCACTGACGATGCCCGCGGTCACGGTGTTCTCGAAGCCGTAGGGAGAACCAATCGCCAGCACCGGCTCGCCCACGCGCACCCGCGAAGGATCGCCCAGGCGCACGGTCGGCAGGTTCCTGGCGTCGATGCGGATCACGGCCACGTCGGTCTGCGGATCGCTGCCGAGCACCTTGGCCTTGAACTCGCGGCGGTCGGTCAGCTTGACGGTGACCTCCTGCGCGCCGTCGACGACGTGCGCATTGGTCAGGATCAGCCCGTCAGGGCTCACGATAAAGCCCGAGCCCAGTCCGCGCACCAGTTGCTGCTGGCCACCCTGCGGACCCTGGAACTGCGGCCCAAAACGCTTGAAGAACTGGAACAGGGGATCGTCCGGATCGATGCCCGGCGGCATCTGCGCCGCAGTGCGCTGGGCGCGCGCGGTGACGCTGATATTGACCACGGCGGGCCCGTACTGTGCCACGATGCCGGAGAAATCCGTCGGCGTGGCCACGGCGGCCGCCGGCTGCGCAGGCGCGACGGCTGGCGCAGGAGCCGCGTACCCCGGCGTGATGACTTCCTTCTGCAGATAGGCATAGCCACCGCCAAGGGCGGCAAGGGCCGCGATACCAACGGCCGTGCGAGCAATGGTCTGGCGCATCATGTGTGGTTCCTTTCCTTGTGCATCAGGCGTCGGCACTTTGCGACGCGACACGGTCATGCTAGCGACCCAGACTTAAAACAGACTTAAGGTTCAGCACTGGCCATGCACGGGCGTATCGAGCACATTTCGGGAAAGTGTAAATTTATATTGCGCACAATTTAATTGTGTCTAATATATCGCCATGGAACACGACAACGACCCCTCCCCAGACTGGCTGCTGCTGGATCGCCAACTGTGCTTTGCGCTGTATTCGAGCTCACTGGCCATGACCAAGTTGTACAAGCCGCTCTTAAGTGAGCTTGGACTTACTTATCCGCAATATCTGGTGATGCTGGTGTTGTGGGAGACGGAAACGCTGACGGTCTCGGAACTCGGCGCCCGGCTGGCGCTGGACTCCGGGACGCTGACGCCGCTGTTGAAGCGGCTGGAGACGGCCCGGCTGGTCACGCGCACACGCGACGCGGCCGACGAACGTCGGGTGCTGGTCCGCCTGACCGACGCCGGCCGCGCGTTGCGCCAGCTTGCTGCGCGTATTCCTGAACAGATGTTGTGCGCCACGCAGTGCCCGGTCGAAGAGATCCAGGCCCTGACGCAGCGCCTGCATGCACTGCGGTCGTCGCTTGAACAAGCGCGGACCGATTCCAGCCTGCCGGACTGACGGCAAGCATTGATACGCCCTCTCGGGCAACAAACCGGAGCCTTAGATGAAACTCGAAAAAGTCGTTTATACCGCCCATGCAACCGCCACCGGCGGCCGTGACGGCCGTGCCACCACGTCCGATGGCCAGCTTGACGCCAAACTGGCCGTGCCCAAAGAAATGGGTGGCGCCGGCAACGGCCTGAATCCGGAACAGCTCTTTGCTGCCGGCTATTCGGCCTGCTTCCTGGGCGCCATGCGCTATGTGGCCGGCCAGCAGAAGATCGCCGTGCCCGCAGATGCCACGATCGAGGGCGCGGTCGGCATCGGCCCGATCCCGCAAGGGTTCGGCATCCAGGTCGAACTGAAGATCTCGCTGCCGGGTTTCGAGCGCGAGGCTGCCGAAAAGCTGGTCGAACAGGCGCACCAGGTGTGCCCCTACTCGAACGCAACGCGCGGCAATATCGACGTGACGCTGACTGTGGTCTGATCCTGCAGGCATGGAAAAGGCCGGTATCGCGAAGGCGATACCGGCCTTTTTGTTTGGTCGCCCTGGGGGCTACTGATCCGGCTCGCCTGCTGGCAGTTGCGCGCAAAATGCCCGCTTCTGCGTCGAACTCAAGCGCTTGATCTCGATTTCCGCCTTCAACGCTTCGGATTTCGTCTCGAAGCGCAATTGGCCCAAGACGCGTATGGGCTTGCGCGATCGCGTGTATTTGGCACCTTTTCCGGACAGATGCTCGGCGAAGCGGCGGGCAACATCGGTCGTGATTCCGGTGTAGATGGAATCACCGGTGCATTCGAGCAAATAGAGATACCAGGCGCCGTCAGCCGACATGGATGGGTAATGGGGGATTCAGCGAGGAATTCAGCGGTAATGGTATTACGCCGGAGCGGCGGCGAGCCATTGCATTTTCGCCGCGCCAAAGCAAAAACCCCCAGCCTTTTGGGGCTGGGGGTTCTGCGGAATAAGAGCCTGGCGATGACCTACTTTCACACGGGTATCCGCACTATCATCGGCGCGGAGCTGTTTCACGGACCTGTTCGGGATGGGAAGGGGTGGTTCCAGCTCGCTATGGTCACCAGGCATGAGGGGTTGCAGCGCTGAGGTTGAGGTCAACGCTGCGAATAGGGATGTAGTTGGGGTTGTGCGTCTTGTGTCAACTGTTTCGGCACAGTCGCGATCACACACCAGGTGAAACACACTGGTTATAGGATCAAGCCTTACGGGCAATTAGTACTGGTTAGCTTAACGCATTACTGCGCTTCCACACCCAGCCTATCAACGTCCTGGTCTCGAACGACCCTTCAAGGAGGTCAAGCCTCCAGGGAATCCTCATCTTCAGGCGAGTTTCCCGCTTAGATGCTTTCAGCGGTTATCTCTTCCGTACATAGCTACCCTGCGATGCCTCTGGCGAGACAACAGGTACACCAGCGGTACGTCCACTCCGGTCCTCTCGTACTAGGAGCAGCCCCCGTCAAGATTCCAACGCCCACGGCAGATAGGGACCAAACTGTCTCACGACGTTTTAAACCCAGCTCACGTACCTCTTTAAATGGCGAACAGCCATACCCTTGGGACCGGCTACAGCCCCAGGATGAGATGAGCCGACATCGAGGTGCCAAACACCGCCGTCGATATGAACTCTTGGGCGGTATCAGCCTGTTATCCCCAGAGTACCTTTTATCCGTTGAGCGATGGCCCTTCCATTCAGAACCACCGGATCACTATGTCCTGCTTTCGCACCTGCTCGACTTGTCGGTCTCGCAGTTAAGCACGCTTTTGCCATTGCACTTTAGGTACGATGTCCGACCGTACCAAGCGTACCTTCGAACTCCTCCGTTACACTTTGGGAGGAGACCGCCCCAGTCAAACTGCCTACCATGCACTGTCCCCGACCCGGATTCACGGGTCAAGGTTAGAACCTCAAACAAACCAGGGTGGTATTTCAAGGACGGCTCCACGTGAACTAGCGTCCACGCTTCAAAGCCTCCCACCTATCCTACACAGATCGGTTCAAAGTCCAATGCAAAGCTACAGTAAAGGTTCATGGGGTCTTTCCGTCTAGCCGCGGGGAGATTGCATCATCACAAACACTTCAACTTCGCTGAGTCTCGGGAGGAGACAGTGTGGCCATCGTTACGCCATTCGTGCAGGTCGGAACTTACCCGACAAGGAATTTCGCTACCTTAGGACCGTTATAGTTACGGCCGCCGTTTACCGGGACTTCAATCAAGAGCTTGCACCCCATCATTTAATCTTCCGGCACCGGGCAGGCGTCACACCCTATACGTCCACTTTCGTGTTTGCAGAGTGCTGTGTTTTTATTAAACAGTCGCAGCCACCATTTTATTGCAACCCCTTCACCCTTCTGGCGCAGGCCAGTCAAGCTACCAGGGCGTACCTTATCCCGAAGTTACGGTACCAATTTGCCGAGTTCCTTCTCCCGAGTTCTCTCAAGCGCCTTAGAATACTCATCTCGCCCACCTGTGTCGGTTTGCGGTACGGTCTCGTATGACTGAAGCTTAGAGGCTTTTCTTGGAACCACTTCCAATTGCTTCGCAGCACTAGGCCGCTCGCCCCACATCCTTGAATTCCGCGCCCGGATTTGCCTGAGCGCCTTCTCCAATGCAGGGACCGGGACTTCCAACACCCGGACAACCTTCCGCGATCCGTCCCCCCATCGCATCATACGACGGTGCAGGAATATTAACCTGCTTCCCATCAGCTACGCATCTCTGCCTCGCCTTAGGGGCCGACTCACCCTACGCCGATGAACGTTGCGTAGGAAACCTTGGGCTTACGGCGAGGGGGCCTTTCACCCCCTTTATCGCTACTCATGTCAGCATTCGCACTTCCGATACCTCCAGCATCCTTTACAAGACACCTTCACAGGCTTACGGAACGCTCTCCTACCACGCACATTACTGTGCGTCCGCAGCTTCGGTATATAGCTTAGCCCCGTTACATCTTCCGCGCAGGACGACTCGATCAGTGAGCTATTACGCTTTCTTTAAAGGGTGGCTGCTTCTAAGCCAACCTCCTGACTGTTTTAGCCTTCCCACTTCGTTTCCCACTTAGCTATATTTGGGGACCTTAGCTGGCGGTCTGGGTTGTTTCCCTCTTGACACCGGACGTTAGCACCCGATGTCTGTCTCCCGTGATTGCACTCTTCGGTATTCGGAGTTTGCTATGGCGGGGTAATCAGCAATAGACCCCCCAACCATGACAGTGCTCTACCCCCGAAGGTGAGACACGAGGCACTACCTAAATAGTTTTCGGAGAGAACCAGCTATTTCCAGATTTGTTTAGCCTTTCACCCCTATCCACAGCTCATCCCCTAACTTTTCAACGTTAGTGGGTTCGGTCCTCCAGTACGTGTTACCGCACCTTCAACCTGGCCATGGATAGATCATCTGGTTTCGGGTCTACACCCAGCGACTCAACGCCCTGTTCGGACTCGCTTTCGCTACGCCTTCCCTAATCGGTTAAGCTTGCCACTGAATGTAAGTCGCTGACCCATTATACAAAAGGTACGCCGTCACCCGTTGCCAGGCTCCGACTGTTTGTATGCATGCGGTTTCAGGATCTATTTCACTCCCCTCCCGGGGTTCTTTTCGCCTTTCCCTCACGGTACTGGTTCACTATCGGTCGATCACGAGTATTTAGCCTTGGAGGATGGTCCCCCCATCTTCAGACAGGATTTCACGTGTCCCGCCCTACTTGTCGTACACCTAGTTCCACAACGCTGTTTTCGCATACAGGGCTATCACCTGCTATGGCCGGGCTTTCCATCCCGTTCTGCTAACAATGCTGCTAAAGAGTACAAGGCTCTTCCCATTTCGTTCGCCACTACTTTGGGAATCTCGGTTGATTTCTGTTCCTGCAGCTACTTAGATGTTTCAGTTCGCCGCGTTCGCTTCCCTGACCTATGTATTCAGTCAGGGATGACCCATACGGGCCGGGTTTCCCCATTCGGACATCTCCGGATCAAAGCTTGTTTGCCAGCTCCCCGAAGCTTTTCGCAGGCTACCGCGTCCTTCATCGCCTGTGATCGCCAAGGCATCCACCACATGCACTTGTTCGCTTGACCCTATAACGAGTGTGTCTCGATTGCTCGAAACAGTCGCTACAGGATGAGTTCTCGCATTTGTGCCGTATTCCAAGTCATCTTTCGATCACTTAAATACATTTTGGTTGATACAATCACAACCCGGTATCGCGTTTGGTACTGCAGCGTCTCATCAACGCTTCGCGACACCTTTACTACATCCCATATTGTTAAAGAACAGCCGATCTTGCGATCGCTTGGCAATGCCAAATGAAAACACTCGCAACTCAGCGTCGCGAAGCGCTTTCATTTGACAACCAATCCAAGGTACCAGGTGATGGTGGAGGATGACGGGATCGAACCGACGACCCCCTGCTTGCAAAGCAGGTGCTCTCCCAGCTGAGCTAATCCCCCTTCCGGATAACTTGGTGGGTCTGGTAGGACTTGAACCTACGACCCCCGCCTTATCAAGACGGTGCTCTAACCACCTGAGCTACAGACCCTTGGCTGTAACAGCAAACAAACCGATAAGTGTGAACGCTAGGCTTGAGACACAAGCCTCTAGAAAGGAGGTGATCCAGCCGCACCTTCCGATACGGCTACCTTGTTACGACTTCACCCCAGTCATGAACCCTGCCGTGGTAATCGCCCTCCTTGCGGTTAGGCTAACTACTTCTGGCAAAACCCACTCCCATGGTGTGACGGGCGGTGTGTACAAGACCCGGGAACGTATTCACCGCGGCATGCTGATCCGCGATTACTAGCGATTCCAGCTTCACGTAGTCGAGTTGCAGACTACGATCCGGACTACGATGCGTTTTCTGGGATTAGCTCCCCCTCGCGGGTTGGCAACCCTCTGTACGCACCATTGTATGACGTGTGAAGCCCTACCCATAAGGGCCATGAGGACTTGACGTCATCCCCACCTTCCTCCGGTTTGTCACCGGCAGTCTCTCTAGAGTGCCCTTTCGTAGCAACTAGAGACAAGGGTTGCGCTCGTTGCGGGACTTAACCCAACATCTCACGACACGAGCTGACGACAGCCATGCAGCACCTGTGTCCACTTTCCCTTTCGGGCACCTAATGCATCTCTGCTTCGTTAGTGGCATGTCAAGGGTAGGTAAGGTTTTTCGCGTTGCATCGAATTAATCCACATCATCCACCGCTTGTGCGGGTCCCCGTCAATTCCTTTGAGTTTTAATCTTGCGACCGTACTCCCCAGGCGGTCAACTTCACGCGTTAGCTACGTTACTGAAGAAATGAATCCCCAACAACTAGTTGACATCGTTTAGGGCGTGGACTACCAGGGTATCTAATCCTGTTTGCTCCCCACGCTTTCGTGCATGAGCGTCAGTGACGTCCCAGGGGGCTGCCTTCGCCATCGGTATTCCTCCACATCTCTACGCATTTCACTGCTACACGTGGAATTCTACCCCCCTCTGACATACTCTAGCCTTGCAGTCACAAGCGCCATTCCCAAGTTGAGCTCGGGGATTTCACGCCTGTCTTACAAAACCGCCTGCGCACGCTTTACGCCCAGTAATTCCGATTAACGCTCGCACCCTACGTATTACCGCGGCTGCTGGCACGTAGTTAGCCGGTGCTTATTCTTCCGGTACCGTCATCGACCCCGGGTATTAACCAGAGCCATTTCTTTCCGGACAAAAGTGCTTTACAACCCGAAGGCCTTCTTCACACACGCGGCATTGCTGGATCAGGGTTGCCCCCATTGTCCAAAATTCCCCACTGCTGCCTCCCGTAGGAGTCTGGGCCGTGTCTCAGTCCCAGTGTGGCTGATCGTCCTCTCAGACCAGCTACTGATCGTCGCCTTGGTAGGCTTTTACCCCACCAACTAGCTAATCAGACATCGGCCGCTCCTGTAGCGCGAGGCCTTGCGGTCCCCCGCTTTCACCCTCAGGTCGTATGCGGTATTAGCTAATCTTTCGACTAGTTATCCCCCACTACAGGGCACGTTCCGATGTATTACTCACCCGTTCGCCACTCGCCACCAGGCCGAAGCCCGTGCTGCCGTTCGACTTGCATGTGTAAGGCATGCCGCCAGCGTTCAATCTGAGCCAGGATCAAACTCTTCAGTTCAATCTCTGTGTGGACCCTCGCGGGCCCTCGCTCTTTCGAGCGGTCGCTCACTCTCAGAAAACTGACTGACCAGATCCGAAGATCCAGTCACGTTTTGCTGTGCGAGCACTGTATAACTTGTGAAGCAACACCGTCCGAAGACAGTGGCGTCCGCTACCCAGCGCCCACACTTATCGGTTGTTTGTTTGTTAAAGAACTTCGCTGCCGGCTTTGCCGTTCAGCGCTGCTGCGTTGTCTGCAGCAGAGAAACGAGATTATGCAGAGCTTTCTTCGTTTCGTCAACCGTTTCAGCAATCTTTTTTCGCTGCGGTCAGCGCGCTAACTTCGCTGCGCCAACCTCTCCGGTCGACCCCGCAACCCTTGCTGCGTCTGCTTTGCAGCGCTGCGTTGTGTTGCGAGGGGGCGAATATTAAGTGACCGCAGCGGGGTTGGCAAGGGGTATTTCGAAAAAAAGCCAAACCACCTAGGAAATGCATTTCAAGCCACTTCAGCCCCCGCCCGGCGCTGCTTATAGAATGGTTGCTCCGGCCCGCCGGGCCGCTCTCTTATAGATGGGGACGTTTGATGACTATCCAAGCGACCTGGCAACCAAGCCAGGGCAACAGCATCTGCCACCTGACCAATGGGACTGCCGAGTGGCAGGCCGACCTGGATGCATCTGCCGGCGGCGACACCCAATACCCGAACCCGCATGACCTGCTGGATTCGGCCCTGGCCGCCTGCACCACGCTGACTTTGCAGCTGTACGCCAAACGCAAGGGCTATGCGATCACCGAAGTCCATGTATCGGTCGGTCATGAAGAGGCCAACGGGACCTACACCATGAACCGCGAGGTCAAGGTCAGCGGTGAGCTCACGCCCCAGATCCTGGATGACCTGCTCCGCGTGGCCAACCGCTGTCCGGTGCACAAGACCTTGTCGGGACAGTTTTCCATCCAGACTTCGATTGCCTGACTCCAACCGGCAAGATCGCCCTTTGCTATTGTCAACTCAAATGATAATCGTTATCATTTGAGTTCTCAGACTGTGACACGACCTGAGTCAGCAAATGGGTTCACCGGACACGCACGTGTCCGGTCTTTTCTTTCCGGCGACCACCGTCGCGGCCGTCCCGTTCCGGCTGATTCCCTCCCGCCTGATGTCATCGTCCTGACGCACGCGGTGCGATACCGTACCTGCCGTGAACCACACACGTGCCCCACCCGTTCGAGGGGCATCCTGCCCCGGTGTGTTGGCTGGCCCACCAAGGTTTCGTCGCATTCCGGTCAAACCGGCGCCGCGCGCTTTATCTGCCATGCACCGCAGGCTTAGCATGAACGGAAAGCAGAACAAGTAGAAGGCGCCAATAGAAAGCGCCGATACATCGAAGCGAGCGGGGGGATTCCTTGACCAACTTCATCGAAGCGTATTGCGCGCAGGTTCGGCTTGCGGGCGCAGTCGGCGTGATCGCCAAACCGGTTGTGGTGGCACAGGACAGCACCTACGCCATGCACTACGTGCCCTGCGAATACCTGAACACCCAGGCACCCCTGGTGCTGGTCAGCACCACGCCCGGCCACGCCCATGTGCGGCTGGCCGCCGCCGTCACCGAGGAACTGATGCGCGCCCATGCACCCGGCCGCGTGATCCAGCGCGAGAACAAGCGGCGCGTCGAGCTGGGCGGCAAGCTGGTGCGGCCCAACCTGATCCGGATGCTCGACCATTTCCGGGTGCCGGAACTGGTCGGCCTGCCGCACGCCGCGGCATTGTGGAACGACGGGTTCGAGCGCCTGCAACCGCTTGCCTTGCTGCCGCATGCCACCACGCGGCGCTGTCTGGCGTTCGACGGGCCACTGGAAGAACTGCTGGAGACACCGATGCTGCGCGAGGTATTCGAAGCGCAGTTCCTGGGCGCCGTGCGGCAGATGCGCACGGATGCGCTGTACATCGCGCTGGGCCGTACCGCATGGGCAGGGCTGCGGCATGCAGTCAGCCGCCGGGTGCTGGCAAAGCATCAACTGCTGGGGATGATGCCAGTGCCGGCGCGCGCCGGCAGCATGGTGCGCTACTTCCTGCGCGAGATCGCCGCCAGCGACCTGTCGGCCAAGGACCCGGTGCGCCATCGCGTGGCCTGGCTCGATGCCGCCCATGCGGAACTGGAAGCCAGCGTGCGCAAGCTGCGCACTGCCATCCGGCCGGACCCGCACTCCACCTACCTGATCGCGTAAGGGATCGCTCGCCTCCATGATTATGCTCGATAGACCCCACCAAAGTGGGGTCTCGGTGGCCCACACTGTGCCGATAACGTCTCCTGAGGCATCTGACACGCCTCGCATTCCCGATTTTTAGCGGCCCCGCGTGGGCCGCGATTTTTTTGAGATCACCAATCGGCATCTCCCGGTCAGGCGGCTACGCCGGCGGCGGCGTCTGCCCGACGCTTCGCCGCAGCGCATCCGATACTTGCGCCATCAGCGCGCCCTCGTCATCGACCGTGCGGTCGCCGGCCAGCAATGCCTCGCGCACGCTGACGACCTTGCCCGCGTCATAGCGCCGGCCGCTGTCGATGGCCGCTTCGAACGCATTGGCGCGCGCGTTGATCTGCACGGGGTCGGCGCTGACCAGCAGCACCGCATGGGCCAGCACCAGGTGGCGCTGCCCGTCGGGCGCTTGCAGGGCCGCGGGTGCGCGCCGCCAGTACTGCGCCGTGCCGGCGATCTTGCGCGCGGCTTCGGGCGGGCCCCAGGCCAGGTTGAAGCGGCCGTCGCAGAAGGAGCCGTCCACCGCCTGCCAGTGCGTGTCGACGCCCAGCGCTTGCAGCGCGTTGCCGATGACCTCGCACAGGTGCAGGTAGACCGCGTCACTGCGCGCACCCGGCGGCTGCCCCACTGCGTAGGCCAGGCTCAGGTTGAGGATGCCGGGGCCCTGCGGCACCAGCCCGCCGCCCGACATGCGCAGGAACACCGGGCATCCCTGCTGCGCGAAGTCGGCGCGCGCGGTTTCCAGCGCGGCGTGGCGCAGGTAGGTGCGAGGCACCACCAGCGACAGCGGCGCCTCCCACAGCTGCGCCACCTGCCGGCCCAGTGCCGCGAGATCGAGCAAGGCCAGCTCATCCTGCAGCGGGTCGCCGCCCGCCTGCCCGGCATGAGCCGCATCAACAAATTCAAACGGCATGGGATAGCACCGGCCTCCGGATGGCAACGTGCGGAGTCTAGCAAGGCTAGCCGTTGAGCACATCGAAGTATGCCAGCGCCTTCGACGCATACATGGCGCCGGGTCCGCCCCCCATCTCGATATTGATGGCCAGTACTTCGGCCATCTGCTCGCGCGTGGCGCGATGGCGCAGCGCCTGGCTGGTGTGGAACAGCACGCAGTCGTCGCAGCCCTTCTGCACCGCCAGCGCAACGGCGACCAGTTCCTTGACGGCGGCCGGCAGGCTGCCGTCCTGCGTGGCGGCCTTCATCACGCCCTGGAAGGCGCTCATGGCGGCGGGCTGGGCCTGGCCGAGCGCACCGAATTGCTTGTTGATCTCGGTCAGGCGGGTCTTCAGGTCTGTGGTCATGAGGTGTCCTGTCTTGAATTCGAACAAGGCGAACTGGCCAAGCGGATGGCGCCCTGGGGCGGCGCCATCCGCGCGCGGCATCAGCCGGCCAGATGCTTCTTCAGCAGCGCGTTGAAGTCATTGGCCTTCTCCATCTGGCTCATGTGGCCAGCATCGGCAAAGACCTTGACGGTTGCTCCCGGCGGCACGGCTTCAGCGTGCGCGACCGGGATGATCCGGTCCTGACCGCCCCACACCACCAGCACGCGCTTGCCGCTGCCGGCCAGCCGCTGGCCAGGCTGCTCGCTCTGGCGGCCGCCGCCGAAGAGTCCCTGCCCCAGTGCCGTCAGCGCCTCGGTGACGCCGTCCAGCCGCTTGTAGCGCAGCAGGTCGTCCAGCATCTGGCGGCTGACCAGCCCCGCGTCGGCGAACAGCAGTTCGACCACGGGCTTGAGCTCGCGCCGGGACTGGGCACTGACGAAGCCTTCGGTATAGCCGCTGTTGACGGCGTCGCCAAAGCCCACCGGCGACACCAGCGCCACCGACAGCACCCGCTGCGGTGCATCCACAGCCAGCTGCGCCGCCACGCCGCCGCCCATCGAATGGCCGACTACATGCGCTGCCTCGATCCCGGTCTCGTCCATGAAGCGTGCTACAAAGCCGGCCATCTGCGCCAGCGTCGTGCCCGCGAGCCGCGGCGACGACTGTCCGTGGCCGGGCAGGTCGAGGGCCACGACGGTGTACGCGTCGGCCAGTGGATCGAGGTTGAACAGCCAGTTGTCCAGGTCTCCGCCAAATCCGTGGATGAAGAGCACGGTTTCGGCGCCGCCACCCTTGCGGGCATAGCGGACCCGGATGCCGTCGACGTCGGCAAACTGGTACGCGGCAGCGGCGTCTTCTTCGCCAGCGTCGTCCGCCGGCGTTTCATAAGCCGCGACATAGTCATCGATTTGCGCATCGCTCACCTCCGCAGGTGCCAGCACGCCGAGCAGCGCCTTCACCGGCAGCACGTCGCCGGCCTGCGCCACCTTGCGGCGCAGCGTGCCCGCGTCGGGCGCCTCCACCGCATTGGCGATCTTGTCGGTTTCCACGTCGAGGATCGGCAGGCCCACGGTAATCTCGGTACCTTCGTCGACCAGCCAGGCATTGACCGTGCCTTCCTTCATCGACAGGCCCCACTTGGGCATCACGATCGGGACAATCGTGGGGGAAAGTTCGGTTGCCATCAGTGCTTGCCTCCCTTCATGGTCTTGCGCGCGGCGGCCACGATCTGCGCGGCGCTGGGGATATACAGGTCCTCCAGCGTCGGCGAGAACGGCACCGGCGTATGCGGCGGGCACACCATCTCGATGCCCGCCTTGAGCGCCCCGAACGCCTGCTGCGCAACCTGCGCCGAAATATCGGTGGCGATATTGCAGCGCGGGCTGGCCTCGTCGACCACCACCAGCCGGCCAGTGTTCTCGACCGATTCCAGCACGGTGTCCATGTCCAGCGGCGAGAGCGTGCGCAGGTCGATCACTTCCGCCTCGATACCCTCCTTCGCCAGCGCGGCGGCCGCTTCCAGCGCGCGATGCACCATCAGCCCGTAGGTGACGATCGACACGTCCTTGCCGTCACGCACGATATTGGCCTCGCCGAACGGGATCGCGTAGGCGCCTTCCGGTACCTCGCCTTCCAGGCCGTACAGGTTCTTGTGCTCGCAGAAAATCACCGGGTCGTTGTCGCGGATCGCCTGGATCAGCAGGCCCTTGGTGTCGTACGGCGTGGACGGGCACACCACCTTCAGGCCGGGGATATGCGTGAACAGCGGCGTCAGCATCTGGCTGTGCTGCGCGGCCGCGCGAAAGCCCGCGCCGACCATCGCGCGGATCACCACCGGGGTCTCGGCCTTGCCGCCGAACATGTAGCGGAACTTGGCCGCCTGGTTGAAGATCTGGTCGAAGCAAACGCCCATGAAGTCGATAAACATCAGCTCGGCGATCGGGCGCATGCCGCAGGCCGCGGCGCCGATGGCGGCACCCACGTAGGCGGATTCAGACAGCGGCGTGTCCAGCAGCCGGTCGCCGTGCTTGGCGTACAGGCCCTTGGTCACGCCCAGCACGCCGCCCCAGGCGTCCTTCTCGCCGTCCGCGCCGGCGCCGCCGACAATGTCTTCGCCCAGCATGATGACGCTGGGGTCGCGGGTCATTTCCTGGTCGATCGCCTCGTTGATCGCCAGCTTGATGCTCAGTTTGCGAGCCATGGTTTGTCTCCTGATATTGGGTTAGCGCGTGGCGGATCAGTAGCTGACGTAGACGTCGGTGAGCAGGTCTTCGGGCCCCGGCTGCGGTGCGGCCTTGGCCTCCTGCACGGCATGCTCGATCAGCGCGGCGACCTCGCGGTCGATCGCGTCGAGTTCTTCGCGCGCGACCACGCCGGCCTGGGTCACGGCGCGGCCAAACAGTTTCAGGCAATCCTTGTTGGCGCGGATGTCGTCGAGTTCGCCGGCGGCGCGGTAGGTTTGCGCATCGCCCTCGAAGTGGCCGTAGAAGCGGACCATCTTGCATTCGAGCAGCGACGGCCCCCCGCCTTCGCGCGCGCGCCGGATCACTTCGCCGGCCGCTTCATGGACGGCGAAGAAGTCAGTGCCATCCACCGTCACGCCCGGGATGCCGAAGCCGGCGGCGCGGTCCACGTAGCTGTCCACCGCGGTGCCGTAATCGCGCGAGGTCGATTCGGCATAGCCGTTGTTCTCTATCACGAAGATCACCGGCAGGTTCCAGACCGCGGCCAGGTTCAGGCTTTCCAGGAAGGTGCCCTGGTTGGAGGCGCCGTCGCCGCAGAAGGTGATGCCGACCTCGCCCTTGCCGCGGAACTTGGCGGCCAGCGCGGCGCCGCAGATCAGCGGCGCGCCCGCGCCCAGGATGCCGTTGGCGCCCATCATGCCTTTGGACAGGTCGGCGATATGCATCGAGCCGCCCTTGCCATTGCACGAGCCGCCCTTCTTGCCGTAGATCTCCTTCATCATCGCCACCGGATCGACGCCCTTGGCAATGCAGTGGCCGTGGCCGCGGTGCGTGCTGGCGATGCGGTCGCCATCGTTCAGGTGGTGCAGGATGCCGACGCCCGCGGCTTCCTCGCCCGCGTACAGGTGGACGAAGCCCGGGATGTCGCCGCGCCCGAAGTCCACGTGCAGGCGTTCTTCGAAATCGCGGATGGTGCGCATCTTCCGGTACACCGTCAGCAACGTCTCCTTGTCGAGCGGCAGCGCGGCGGAATCTTGAGAAGCTCTGGCTGTCATGTCTGTCTCCTTCGTTTTCAGGTGTTGCACTTCAAGAAAGGGGAAAAGCGGGCGGACGCGGTGCCCGCGTGTCATCCCACCGCGGCGTGCTGCGGCAGGCGGCGCATCAGGTGGTGGCGCGCGGCATGGCGCATGCAGGCCGCGACGTCGATGCTGCGAAAGGCGTGGTCATGCAGGGTGACGGTGACTTCGTCGTCCGGGCCGAAGGCCAGTTCGCGCTCGCCGTCCAGCGCGACAATGCCGCTGCGCTGGCGCACGCGATGGGGCCGGCCGTGTTCGAGCCGCTGCCAGCCGGCCACCGGCACGGTGCACATCAGGCCGGGTGCGATCGGCGCGCACAGGTCGAATTCGCCTTCGCCAGGGGCGGCCAGCTCGATCGCGAGGCCGCCCTCCTCGCGCCGGCCCACCGGCTCCAGCAGCCCGGCGATGGATGACAGGCCGATGGCCTCGGGGTCGGCAAAGGACACGTAGACGGCGGCAAGCGTGTCGGTCTTCCACAAGGCACGCGCGCCGATGAAGTGCTCGTGCGAGATCACCGCATCCACCAGCGCAATATCGCGGCGAAAGCCGCCGTTGCCGTCGCGGATGACAATGTCGAGCCGCTTGTTCGACGCCAGCGCCTGCGCAGGGGGAATGCGGCCCGTGGCATAAAGGCCGGTGGCCAGCCCGATGATGGTGGGCTCGCGCATTTCGGGGTAGGCATTGTTGGTGCCGGTTGACAGGCCCGCGATCGGCACCGCGCCGCACTCGCGCACCACCGCGCGGTGGGTGCCGTCGCCGCCCAGCACGATGATCGCGGCCACGCCCGCATCGGCCATGCAGCGCGCGGCGCGCAGGGTGTCGTCGACGCGCGCTGTGACCGGCATGTCAAGGTAGTCGACCGCGGGCAGGCCCGAGTCCGGCCCCTGCCGGCGTGCCAGGTGCCGCGCCAGCATGACGCGCAGGCCTTCGCGGTCGGGCATCATCAGCACGCGCTCCACGCCGCAGGACGCCAGCGCGGCCAGCAGGCGCAGCACGATATTGACGCGGTCGGCCAGCTGCAGGCTGTTGGCGTTGGCGATCACACGACGGATGTCGCGCGCGGAAATCGGGTTGGCGATGATGCCGACCACTGGCGCGATCTGCGCGCTGGCGCCTGCTGCGTGCCCCATTGCCTGTCTCCTGTTGTCGTTGTCTTGCCAGGCGTATTTGCAATGGCCGTGCCAGTGCGCGCAGGCAGTGAAAACCGGGGAAACAGGGGTATCAGCGGGGTTGGATCCGAGGGATTACCCCGAGGCGGCAGGGCAAAAACGACGCTGCGCTGTGACAGGTGTCACAGCGCAGGTGTACAGGGGATGGGCAACCGTATCGCAGGGATGGCGCGCGTGCGCCGTGCTGCCTGCCGGCTTATGCGTCGGTGGGCTCTGGGCCGCCGTCACGCCGGTTGGGCGACTGGATGCCGTAGCGCTCCATGCGCCGGTACAGCGTCATGCGGCTGACGCCGATCTGCCGCGCGACCGCGCTCAGATTCCAGCCGGACGCGCGCAGGTATTGCATCAGCAGCATGCCTTCCGGCGGCAACTGGTGCGGATCAAACGGCGCCGCAGCGGGTGACTGGGCGGGCCCTAGCTGCGGCAGGGCGGCGGACGGAGCGGGTCCCGCCAGGCTGTCAGGCAGGTCCGGCACATCGATATAGCCGTCGGCGCAGACCGCGCGCGCGTACTCCAGCACGTTGCGCAGTTCGCGCAGGTTGCCGGGCCAGCGGTGGCGGTGCAGCCGCTCGCGTGCCGCGGGCGACAGCGTGATCTCGCCGCCTTCTGCGCCCCCTTCCTGCAGCAGCTTGCGGACCAGCCAGTCCAGGTCGGTGCGCGCACGCAGCGGCGGCAGCGTAAAGCGCGCGCCGTTGAGGCGGTAGTACAGGTCCTCGCGGAAGCGCCCGTCGGCCACCAGTTGCTCCAGGCTGTGGTGCGTGGCGGAGATGACCCGCAACCGCACCGGCACCGGCCGCGCGGCGCCGACAGGCAGCACTTCGCCCTCGGCCAGCACGCGCAGCAGCCGCGACTGCAGTTCGCGCGGCATGTCGCCGATCTCGTCCAGGAACAGCGTGCCGCCGTCGGCTTCCTGGATCAGGCCGCGCTTGCCGCGCGGGCCTGCGCCGGAGAAGCTGTTGGGCAGGTGGCCGAACAACTCGCTTTCAATCAGTGTTTCAGGGATCGCCGCGCAGTTCACCGCTACGAACGGCCCGCCGCGGCGCGCGCTGGCAAGATGCAGCGCCTTGGCCAGGAACTCCTTGCCGCTGCCGGTCTCGCCGTGGATCAGCAGGTTGATGGGCGAATCGACCAGGCGCGCCGCGCGCTGCAACTGCTGCTGCAGCGCGGCATCGCCGCCGGTCAGCGCCGCCAGGGCAGGCGGCATCGTCACCTGCGTTTCGGCGGGCGGCGCCTGCCAGCGCAGCGCGGGCGGCAGTACGCTCAGGTACAGCAGGCCGCCGCTGCGGGTCAGCGCCACCAGGCGCTGCTCGCTCGGGCGCGAATAGACATAGTGGCCCAGGTCTTCCAGGCGCGCGTCGAACAGCGTCTCGAACCGCTGGCCCAGCACGGTGGCGCCCGGTGCGCCACCCAGCTCGCCCTCCAGCATCAGCCTTGCGCGGTGGTTGTGGCCGACGATGCGGCCGGCCTCGTCCAGCGCCAGCAGGTATTCCGGATTGACGTCGACGAACTCCGGCGCCACGTTCAGCTTCAGGATCCAGTCGCGGCGGTGCGCACGCAGGAAGTTGGCGTTCTCGATATGCGCGGCGTAGATGCGCACCATCTGCAGCGCCAGCCCCTGGCTGTCCTTGGCCTGCGGCGAGGTCAGCGCGGAGATGTCGAGGATGGCGTGCAGGTTGCCGTGCGTGTCGAACAGCGGCGCGGCGGTGCAGGTCAGCGGGATATGGGTGGCGTCGAAATGATCGGCCTGGTGCACCGTCAGCGCCTGGCCGGTGGCCAG
The DNA here is from genome assembly GCF_032465815.1 of Cupriavidus sp. BIC8F. NCBI lineage: Bacteria > Pseudomonadati > Pseudomonadota > Betaproteobacteria > Burkholderiales > Burkholderiaceae > Cupriavidus > Cupriavidus sp. BIC8F. Next base: position 129,247 of record NZ_CP136095.1, read on the forward strand.
AGCGGTGCCGACCGCGCAGGTGCCGGCGCCGCTCTCGCTCCACTCGGCGCCCAGGTACAGGCCCGCGTGGCGCAGCGCGGCATCGCTGCGGGCCTCGCCGATATAGTCGACGGTCACGCCCTGCGCATCGGTCAGCAGCACCACATAGCCCAGGCCCGCCACCTGCCCATACAGGCTCTGCAGGCCGTGGCGCGCGATGCGCGCGAAGTCGTCGATGCGTTCCTGGTGTTCGCGCAGGCGCGGCTGCGGCAGGATGCGCGCCTCCTGCATGCGCGACGGATCCAGGCCGTACTGGTGCACGCAGCGGCGCCATGAGTTCTGGATGATGGCGTCGTGCGCGATCCGGTCCGCAAGCACGGCCGGCGGGGCAAGGTATGTGGTGGCCTGGACCACCGTCTCGATGTGCTCGCGTTGCCGCAGGTCCATCGCTGTCTCCTGTCGTCGCTGCCGTCGGCCCCACGGGTGATGGATGGGGTGGTGGATCGGGCGGACTGTCGGGCGCGTGCTGCGGGAGCCGCGCCTCTGTGTCTCGGGCCTTCTAATGTATCCGAGCGGATCGGCGGCGCGCAAACAGGATTAGGGGAGGCGCGCTCACGGGCGCACGCCGCAAGTGCGGCGCACGCCATACCGGAGCATCGCAGGCGCTCAGAGCGCCGATGAGGTCTTCAGGCTGCGCGCCGCATCGGCGGCGATGGCGAACGAGCGCAGGCGCGCCTGGTGGTCATGGATCTGCCCGGCCAGCATCAGCTCGTCCGGGCGCAGGTCATCGACAAAACGCTGCATGCCGGCACGCACGGCGTCGGGATCGCCCACTACGGAGCACGCCAGCGAGCGGCGGATATGGTCGGCCTCGCTCTCGGTCCACAGTGATTCGATATCGTCCACCGGCGCGCGCAGCTGCCCCGGAGTGCCGCGCACCAGCGCCAGGAACTGCTGCTGCAGCGAGCTGAACAGGCGGCGCGCCTGGTCGCCGGTCTCAGCCGCGAACACGTTCAGGCCCAGCATCACATAGGGCCGGTCCAGCGCTTCGGAGGGCCGGAAGGTGCGCCGGTACAGGTCCACCGCCTGGCGCATGAAGCCCGGCGCAAAGTGCGAGGCAAAGGCGAACGGCAGGCCCATCGCCGCGGCCAGCTGCGCGCTGAACAGGCTCGAACCCAGCAGCCAGATCGGTACCTTGAGCCCGGCGCCGGGCACCGCACGCAGGCGCTGGCCGGGGCGCACGTCGTCGAAATAGGCCTGCAGTTCTTCCACGTCCTGCGGGAAGGTATCGGCGCTGTCGGCCGACAGGTGGCGGCGCAAGGCGCGCGCGGTGGCCTGGTCGGTCCCTGGCGCACGGCCCAGGCCCAGGTCGATACGGCCCGGGTAGAGCGAGGCCAGCGTGCCGAACTGCTCGGCGATCACCAGCGGCGAATGGTTGGGCAGCATCACGCCGCCCGAACCCACGCGGATGGTCCTGGTGCCGTTGGCGACATAGCCGATCAGCACGGCGGTGGCGGCGCTGGCAATGCCGGGCATATTGTGATGCTCGGCCAGCCAGTAGCGGTGGTAGCCCAGCTGCTCGGCATGGCGGGCCAGGTCGAGCGAGTTGCGCATGGCCTGGCCGGCATCGCTGCCTTCAGGGATGGGGGCCAGGTCCAGCACGGACCAGGCAACGCCTGCGCCGTTGGGGATAGAGTCGTGATTCATGTGGTGGATGGCGGGCGGCTGGTGCCGCACGCGGGCAATGCATATGGCTCGCTATCTTAGTGACCCCGGCGCGATCGTGCTGGCGGCCTGATCGCGGCCCTTCGGGCGGCGTGGGTATAGTCGGGGGCACGAAAGATTGAGTCGCGCCGCGCTTGCCCGTACCATGCAGCCCGATGCGAAGGAACAAGCGATGACACTCAAGACACTGGACGGTGCGCTGGCCCTGCTGACCCACTTCACCGTGCGCCAGCCGACCTGGGGCGTGCGCGAGCTGGCCAAGCACAGCGGCGTGCACTACGCCGTGGTGCACCGCGTGCTGGCCACGTTTGCCGCCAACGGCTTCCTGGTGCAGGACGCGGCCACCGGCAAGTATTCGCTCGGACTGCGGTTGTTCGAGCTGGGACAGGTGGTACGCAAGAGCTTCTCGCCCGACGAGATCGTGCGGCCGGTGCTGGAAAAGCTCGCCGCGCAGAGCGGCGAAACCGTGTTCCTGTCCTGGCTCGATGGCCATGACGGCCTGTGCGTGGGACTGGTGCAGAGCCAGCACCAGCTGCGCTTTTCGATCGAGCTGGGCGAGCGCTTCCCGCTCTATGCGGGCGCGCATGCCAAGGCCATGCTGGCCTTCCAGGACGATGCCTTCCGCGATGAGGTCTACCGCCAGGGGCTGGCGCGCATGGCCCCCCACACGACGCCGGACCGCGAGCGCATCGAGCAGCAGCTGGCCGAGGTGCGCGAGCGCGGCTGGGCCCACACGCGCGAGGAAGCCGCCGCCAGCGTGGCCGGCCTGGCGTTGCCGCTGTGGTCGCGCGACCGCAGCGCGGTGGTGGGCTCGGTCGCCATCGCGGGGCCGCAGCAGCGGCTGGACGAAGCCGCGGTGCCGCGCCTGCTGGAGGCGCTGCGCGATGCCAGCGGCCGGCTGGAAGACGTCATCGGCTTCGTGCGCTGACGCGCTGTCTCCTCACGCCAGCAGGGCCTTGCCCACGGCCCCGCCCAGCACGCGCTGGCCGATCGCATGGCCCAGCGCGCGGTAGCTCTCCCATTGCGCCTCATCGAAGAACTGGTCGCCGGTGGCCTCCTGCGGAAACGCGGGATGGGTCGCGCCGTAGTGGCGCACGTCGGCCGCCGCCCATGACACCAGCCGCGGCTTGAGCAGCACGATGCGGCAGGTGCGCGCGCGTGGCGCCCCGCACTCCGGGCCGGTGCGAAAGACGTTAAGCAGCACCGCGCATTTGTCGCCGGTCGGCGCGCCCGGCATGAAATCATCCGGTACGCCGAAGACCCGGCTCAGCACCGGATGCGTGGTGGCAGCCTCGGTATCGACCACGAGCTCCAGCCCATGGTCGATGCGCGCCAGCCGGATCAGGTTGGCCAGGTCGCCGAAGCGGTAGTCGCGGTCGCCCCCGCAATCACACAGCACGATCAGCGAGACATCGCGGCCCGGGCGCAGCAGCTCGTACACGCCGGTGTTGTCGAAATGCCCGCCATCGGAAAGATACTGCCAGCCGCGCCGTGTGCCGTGGAAGCGCGCGCTCAGTTCGCAGCCCAGGTAGTACTGCGTGCGGAACAGCGCGATGCCCGCGGCCAGCCAAGGATGCGTGGCGCGTTCCGGATGGCGCCTGGCGCGGCCCCGGCGCCCGCCTTCGCGCGCGTGGCTGGCCGGATACGACGGCCACCATATGCCCAGCCGCAGGTTCGCCAGGCCAAGCAGCATTGATGTGCCCAGCGTGGTCGCGCGCCCCAGCCTGGTGGAGACGGCCGCGCCCGAGATCGCCATCCAGTCTCCCACCGTGCGCGATTCGGCCAGTTTGCCCGACGACGGCCATGACACATCGGGGCAGCAGCCCCGGCCGTCGATGGTGAAGCGCGCGTAGGCGTCCGGCGGGATTGCCGTCGCCACGCCGGACTGCACCACGCAGGGGCCGGGCGCCAGGCACAGCGGCTTGCCCTTGCGGTCGCGCTGCACCAGTTGCTCGGCCGGGTCGACGGTGAGATTCAGCGTGACGTTGATCAGGTGCAGCGGCGCCAGCACGCGCGGATCGTAGTAGGTGTTCAGGCTGAGCTGGTCGCCGGGCACGGGCTCGGCCACGCTGAAGCGGGCGCGCTGGCTGCCGTCCTGGTCGGTCGTCGGATCGGGCGGCACAAAGCGCTCACCGTTGGACGCCCCCAGGTACGCGCGGGTGAGCCGCGCCGCATAGAACGGCTGCAGCGTCGACAGGTTCAGGAAGCCCGCGAAGCGCCCCACCACCAGCGCCAGTGCCAGGCTCACCACGGTCAGCATGGCCAGCGCCGGGCCGGTATAGGCGTTGCCGAACACCAGCCAGTCGACCGGCTCGCGCCCGTCCCAGCGCACCCACAGCACCAGCCACGACCACAGCACGAACAACAGCAGGGCCAGCACGGCCGCCACCGCGCCCGCCAGCAGCGATACCGGCAGCCGGGCACACAGCGCGCGCCATGGCGTGTCGGTGCTGCCCTGGCGGCCGGCGTCGCGCCAGCGCGATCCGTAGCGCACCAGCCAGACCAGCACCCCCAGCACGGTTGCGGGCAGCGCCGCGCCCCACTGGTGGTGGGCCTGGTGGGCAAACAGGTAAGCGGTGCGTGCAATGGTGTCGGCAATGCCCAGCGCCGACAGCCAAAGGGTCAGCGTCAGCGCGCCACGCAGTGCGCGCGTGGCACGCACCCGGTAGGCGGCCACGGTGCGCGGCTCGCCCTGCAGCAGCGCCAGGCACCACAGCACGCCCAGCAGCGTCAGCACGCCCAGCGCGGCAAAGAGCTTGCCGATGACCAGCCCCGAACCGAGCCATTCCGACCAGCGCGCCGCAGCCAGCAGCATCAGGCCCAGCAGCGTGGCGAGCAGCGGCGCGGGGCTCAGGAAGCGGACCGTCGCCTGCGGATCGTTGGCGCGCGGGTAGATCAGCCAGTAGGCCAGCCCGGGCGGCACCGCGCCAGCCAGCGCGGTGGCCAGGGGCAGCCACAGCAGCGTGCTCCACCAGATCGCGCATTCGCCCTGGTTGTAGGCCTGCCGCGCGTCGTGCAGCAGGTCCATCTCATGGCGCCCCAACCCGTAGGAAACGCCCACCGCAATGTGTTGCCCGAGCGCCAGCGCAGCCAGCAGCACCAGCAGCGCGCTGCCGATCACGAAATGCATGGCCAGCCAGTTGCGCACTACCAGCGCGGCGGCATAGAGGTTGTCGCCGGCGCCGGTGGGCGACAGGTAGCGGCCGTTCTCGCGCAGCCATGCGACCGCGCCGCGGCCGGGGTCGGCGGCGTAGGACATCGAGGTATGGATGCGCCCCGGCGGCTCGCATTGCAGCGTGTGATAGGCGTCGGTGGCGGCCTGGACCGGGCCTGCGCCGCGGCGCAGGCGGCCGGGCACGAACAGGCTGACGAAGAAGGCGCCGAGGTAGCCGCCGCCGCTGACGGTGGACAGGTAGTCGAACTGCGCCAGCAGCGAGGCCAGGCCCGGCACGGTCTGCGCCGCGGCGGCGGTGGCGGCCGCCGGCGTCGCGGCCTCCGGCTCGGGGGCCGGCGCTGCCGCCTTGGCGGGCATCGCGGTGCCCGCCATCGCCTGCATCACGCCCAGGCAGAAGGTGGCGCTGCGGATGCCGCCGCCGGACAACGCCAGGGCCCAGTTGCGCTGGCCGTCGCCGGCGCGCGGCGTAATGCCGAGCTGGCGGCGGCGCTGGGCGATGCGGGTGGCCTCGTCGCCGGATCCGCCGGATCCGCCGGTTCCGTGGTGTTCCGCGGCCATGCGCGTCCTCCCGGTAACAGTCGGTCTGCGCCAAGTATAGGCGGCGGCGCTCCACCGTTGCCGCCGCCGGCATTCGCCCGGCGCGGCCATCCGGCCCCGCGTTAACCCTGATTGTTGAGAGCCGGGCCGAAGCCGAGCATTTCTCCGTATCAGAGACGCTGTCTCTTATATAGAGACACAAGCAGTCGACGCAACCACCCACCATGCTTAAGACCCTGGACGGCGCCCTGGCGCTGTTGACCCATTTCACCGCCCGCCAGCCCAGCTGGGGCGTGCGCGGACTGGCGCGCCACAGCGGCGTGCACCACGCCGTGGTGCACCGCGTGCTGGCGACCTTTGCCGCCAATGGCTTCCTGGTGCAGGACGCGGTTGGCCGCTACGGCTTGGGCTTGCGCTGGTTCGAGCTGGGACAAGTGATACGCAAGACGAGCAGATCCACACGCTGCTCAGGCGCGAGCCGCGCAAGGTGCTGTTCGTGCCGTTCGCCGGCGTGACCTTCAGCTTCGACACCTATGAAGGCATGGTCAAGCCGGTGTTCGAGACGCTGGGCTACGCGCTGGAATCGATCCACCACAGCGGCGATCCGCTGCGCGCCGTGGAGCAGGCCGAGGCCATCGCGGTCGGCGGCGGCAACACCTTTGCGCTGCTCAAGCGCATGTACGACGCCGGCATCGTCGACGCGATCCGCGCCAGGGTGCGCGCGGGCACGCCGTACGTGGGCTGGAGCGCCGGCAGCAACGTCGCCTGCCCGACCATCCGCACCACCAACGACATGCCCATCGCGCAGCCGCCGTCGCTGCGCGCGCTGGGGCTGGTGCCGTTCCAGATCAACCCGCACTTCATCAGCGGCAAGCCCGCCGGCCACAACGGCGAAAGCCGCGAAGAGCGCCTGGCCGAGTTCCTGCACATCAACGCGCCGGAGCAGGTGTTTGCGCTGCCGGAGGGTTCGGCACTGTTCTCGGACGGCACCCGCGGCACCGTGCTGGGCGAGCGCCATGCGCTGTGGTTCCCGGCCGAAGGCAAGGTCGAAACCATCCGCGAAGGCGAGACCTTCCCGCTGTCGCAGATCACCGGTCCGGCCGGCATGCAGGACTGGCCGGGCTTTGCTGCCTGAGCCGGCGGCACTGCCTTGAGCCACTGACGCACTGACCCGGGCCGGTCCCGGGCACAACAAAGAGAAAACCGCCCCGCGGGCCGCGCCGTGCCGCCCGCGCAAGCCCCCTTTTGCCTTTTGGAGGAGAAAACAAGATGAGCCACACCACTCGCCACGCGGCCCGCCTGGCACTGCCGTTGCTGCTGGGCCTGCCGGCCGCCGCGATGGCGCAGTCCGGGGTGACGCTGTATGGCGTGATCGATACCGCGCTGACCTACCAGACCCATTCGAACCCGGCGGGCGATGCCCAGATCGGGCTGCAGCAGGGCGGCGAAGGTTTCCTGTCGGGCAGCCGCTTCGGCCTGCGCGGCATTGAAGACCTGGGTGGCGGCCTGAAGGCCGGCTTCGTGCTGGAAAACGGCCTGCTGGCCGACACCGGCAAGCTGGACCAGCAGGGGCAGCTGTTCGGGCGCCAGGCGTATGTGAAGATCGGCAACCAGTGGGGCGAGCTGGCGCTGGGCCGGCAGTACACCACGGCCAACACCATGCTGTACTACGTCGACCCGCTCGGCGTGGGCGCGGCGCCGTCCAATGCGTGGATGGTCTACCTGACCGGCCAGCGCTACGACAACGCCGTCAGCTACACCGGCAACTTCGGCCCGGTATCGGTGATCGCCGAATACACGCTGGGCGAAACCGCGGGCAACACCCGCGCGACCTCGTCGATGTCGTTCGGCGTGAGGTACGCCGCCGGCCCCATCACCGCAGTGGGCGATTTCCAGCAGACCCGTGACAGCCAGAGCCGCGCCGCGAGCATCTACCTGGCCGGCCTGAAGGCCGCGGTGGGCCGGGCCAGCCTGTTCGCCAACTACATCCACAGCGACCGCGACGCGGGCTTCGATTCGTCCAAGGGCGGCACCGACACGGCCACCATCACCAGCATGTCAACCGCGGCCACGCCGACCAACCGCGCCGCCATCAGCTCGGTCTTCGGCGGCAGCCGCCACGACGATTTCTTCACGCTGGGCGCGAGCTACCCGGTCACCGGCAATGTCACGCTGATCGGCAGCGTGATGCACAACCGCACCCGTGCCGACGGCTTCAGCGGCAACCGCACCACCGCCTACGCGGTCGCCGACTACGCCTTCAGCAAGCGCACCGATGCCTACCTGGCGCTGGCCTATGACCGTGTGCACGGTGACTGGTCGGGCCTGTTCGGCAACAACACCACCAGCTGGACCGGCGGCAGCGGCAAGCCGCTGGACGGGCGCGACAGCCAGACCACGGTGATGGTCGGCCTGCGCCACCAGTTCTGACTTTTTGTAGACGCCCTGCCCGCGCCGCGCGGGCAGGGCACATCATTTGGAGAAAGCCATGGCCCTGCAGCAGACGCTGGTCATTCATGAAGCCCTGGACAGCCCGCACGCCAACGGTGCGGTCGTCAGCGAACTGTTCGCGCCCTATGCCGGCGCCGGCGCGAGCGTGGAAGTGACCACGATCCACAACGCCCCGCCCGAGAACACGGCCAACACCACCGACTTCATCACCATCGTGATCCCCGGCACCACGGGCAAGCGTAGCGGCGGCAGTGCACCGACGCTGGGCGTGATCGGCCGCAACGGCGCGATTGGCGCGCGCCCGGAACTGGTGGGGCTCGTGTCTGACGCCGACGGCCCGATCGGCTGCCTGGCGGTGGCGCTCAAGCTGGCGCAGATGAAGGCGCGCGGCGACCACCTGGTGGGCGACGTGATCGTGACCACGCACCTGTCGACCAATGTCTCGATGCAGCCGCACGACCCGGTGCCGTTCATGGGCATGCCGGTCTCGTCCGACACCATGAACGACTACCAGGTGCTGCCGGAGATGGACGCGATCCTGTCGATCGATGCCTCCAAGGGCAACAGCATCATCAAGCACCGCGGCTTTGCGATTTCGCCGACGGCGATGCAGGGTTACATCCTGCGCGTGGCGCCAGACCTGGTGGCGACCATGGAGTCCACCACCGGCTGCCCGGCGGTGACCTTTCCGATCTCGCAGCAGGACATCACGCCGTACCACAACGGCCTGTACCACTTCAACAGCATCATGCAGCCGCACGTGGCCACCCAGGCGCCGGTGGTCGGCGTGGCGGTGACGGCACAGTCGGTGGTGTCGGGCAGCGCGACCTCGGCCAACCACGAGATCGACATCGCTGAAGCCGTGCGCTTCTGCGTGGAGGTGTCCAAGCGCTTCGGCGCCGGCAAGTGCCAGTTCTTCAATGCCGCCGAGTGGGAGAAGATCCGCGCGGTCTACCCGGACCTGTCGGTCTTCCAGACCGCGGGCAAGCGCTGAGCGCAGCGCCGGCGGCCTGGCAGGTTCAGGCGGCTTCGGCCGGTCCTGGCTGGTTGGCCGCCTCGGTCGGGGCGGTGCCGCCGTGGCGCCGCTTCCATTCGTCGAAGCCGCCGGCCAGAGCCCAGGTCTTCGGGTAGCCGGCCACGCGCAGGCGCTCGGCCAGCAGCGCGGCGGACAGCTCATTGGGGCAGGCGCAATAGACCACGATGTCGGCCCCGGCGTGCGGCACACCCAGCGCGTCCAGGCTGTCCAGCGCGCCCTGCATGTCGAGCACCACCGAGCCGGGGATGCGCTCCATCGGCGTGTCGCCGTGGGCGCGCACGTCGATCACCACCGGCAGGCTGCCGGCCAGCCGGCGCGCTTCCAGCTCATCCACCGTCATGCGCGGCACGCGCCGCGTGCGGCGCAGCAGCCGGAAGCGGCGCCACCAGCGCCACGCCAGGAACAGCGCGAACGCCACCAACAGCCCCACCACGGCCATATGCCCGTAGGCGCTGAACGCCTCCAGGATGGCATCGATAAAATCACTGAACACCACGCCGATCAGCAAGGCACTGCCAGCCCACACCAGCGCGCCGATGGCGTCATAAAACAGGAACACCGGCAACGGTGTGCCCGTCATGCCCGCCATCGCGGTGGACAAGGCCCCGGCACCGGGCAGCAGCTTGGCAATCACCAGCGAGCGCGGCCCCACGCGCAGGTAGAGCGACTGGGTCTGGCGGATGCACGAATCCTGCGAAATCGATACCCGGCAGATCGTGCGCAGCATCGGCTGCCCCAGCCGGCGCCCGGCGAAGTACCAGCCGGTATCGGCAATCAGGCAGGCGAAGATGACCGCAGCCAGCACCGCGCCGATCGACGGCCCGGTCTCCTGCATGCCCAGCGCGCCGGCGACGAACAGCATCGGGTACGCCGGCACCGGCAGCCCGGCCTGCTCGACTAGCACGTTCAGGAACACCAGCATCAGCCCGTGGTTTTCCAGCAAGGCCTGTAACTCTCCCACCATGTTCTCCCCGTCAGTCCAGGATGCCAGTGTGCCAGTCGCCGGGGGCCCGTGCACCGGCAGCTTTGCATGGGTGTTTCAAATTTCCTGAGTGGAGGGCACGCCGGCAGGGGGTCGTCGTGACCTACGTTGTCCTACAACATTACATCCCAGCCTCACCCGACCTCACCATAGTACGACCGCCGCCTCAGGCACGAAGTGCCCCTGACTGCGCATTTATGTCGTTTTTTGAACGCCCGCAACGCTCTCCAGCGGAAACGCCGGCCGCATCCCGGTTAACCCCGAATGATCACCCGCCCTATTGCCTTCACCAAAACCTTGTCGTACGATGACTGATAACTCGGATGACCTGCGCCGCCGCAGTCAGCCGCCACTGCCACCCGGGGCCACTGGCCCGCTCAGGATTGCCGCAATGCTCGCACCCAACGAACTCAAGCAAATCGTCTCTGAAGGCCTGCTGTCCTTCCCCATCACCGACTTCGACGCCCAGGGCGACTTCACGCCGCAGTCCTACGCCGCGCGGCTGGAGTGGCTGGCCCCTTACGGCGCCACCGCGTTGTTCGCGGCGGGCGGCACCGGCGAGTTCTTCTCGCTGACGCCGCAGGACTACTCGGCCGTGGTCGACACCGCCGTGCGCACCTGCGCCGGCAAGGTGCCGATCCTGGCCGGCGCCGGCGGCCCGACCCGCACCGCCATCGCCTACGCACAGGAAGCCCAGCGCCTGGGCGCGGCCGGCGTGCTGCTGCTGCCGCACTACCTGACCGAAGCCAGCCAGGACGGCATCGCCGCGCACGTGGAGCAGGTCTGCAAGTCGGTGGACATCGGCGTGATCGTCTACAACCGCGCCAACTCGAAGCTGGATGCAACGCAGCTGGCACGCCTGGCCGAGCGCTGCCCTAACCTGGTCGGCTTCAAGGACGGCGTGGGCGACATCGAGGCCATGGTCAGTATCCGCCGCAAGCTGGGCGACCGCTTCTCTTACCTCGGCGGCCTGCCCACGGCTGAGGTCTATGCCGCGGCCTACAAGGCGCTGGGCGTGCCGGTGTATTCGTCGGCCGTGTTCAACTTCATCCCCAAGACCGCGATGGACTTCTACCGCGCCATCGCCGCGGACGACCACGACACCGTGGGCCGCCTGCTCGACAACTTCTTCCTGCCCTACCTGGCCATCCGCAACCGCAAGGCCGGCTATGCCGTGAGCATCGTCAAGGCCGGGGCCCGCCTGGTCGGCCGCGACGGCGGCCCGGTGCGCGCGCCGCTGACCGACCTGACCGGCGAGGAGATGGAGATGCTGGGCACGCTGATCAACAAGCTCGGCCCGCAGTAAGCGGCAGGACCCGCCGTCCTCGCGTTGCACTTCGACTGGCCGGCCGCGGGGCATATGCCCTGCGGCCGGCTTTCCCGTTCCAAACGTTGACAAGGAATCCTTCCATGCAAATCACCGGCGACATGCTGATCGGCGCGCACGCCATGCGCGGCTCCGAAGCCCTGCTGCAGGCCATCAATCCCGCCAGCGGCCAGGCCCTGGGCCCTGACTTCCACGGCGGCGGGCAGGCCGAGGTCGAGCGCGCCTGCGCGCTGGCCGAAGCCGCCTTCGACACCTACCGCAACACCACGCCGGCACAGCGCGCGGCGTTCCTGGAGGCCATCGCCAGCGGCATCGAGGCGCTGGGCGACACGCTCATCGAACGCGCCCACCTGGAAAGCGCGCTGCCCATCGCGCGCCTGCAGGGCGAGCGGGGCCGCACCGCTGGCCAGCTGCGCCTGTTCGCCACCGTGCTGCGCGAGGGCCGGTGGCAGCAAGCCACCTTCGACCCCGCTCTGCCCGAGCGCAACCCGCCGCGCCCGGACCTGCGCATGCAGCGTATCGCCATCGGCCCGGTGGCGGTGTTCGGCGCCAGCAACTTCCCGCTGGCCTTCTCCGTGGCGGGCGGCGACACCGCCTCGGCGCTGGCCGCCGGCTGCCCGGTCGTGGTCAAGGCGCACTCGGCGCACCTGGGCACGTCCGAGCTGGTCGGGCGCGTGATCCAGAAGGCCGTGCAGGACGCCGGCCTGCCCGAGGGCGTGTTCTCGCTGCTGGTAGGCGCGGGCAATGTCATCGGCACGGCGCTGGTCTCGCATCCCGCGATCCAGGCGGTGGGCTTCACCGGCTCGCGCGCGGGCGGCATGGCGCTGATGCGCGCCGCCAGCGCCCGCCCGCAGCCGATCCCCGTGTACGCGGAGATGAGCAGCATCAATCCGGTGTTCCTGCTGCCCGCCGCGCTCGATGCGCGCGGCGAGGAAATCGGCCGGCAGCTGGTGGATTCGCTGGTGCTCGGCGTCGGCCAGTTCTGCACCAACCCCGGGCTGGTGATCGGCATCGAAGGCCCTGCGCTGGACAAATTCCGCGCCGCGGCGCTCGGCGCGCTGCAAGGCAAGCCGGCGGCAACGATGCTGACACCCGGCATCCATGCCGCCTATGAGCAAGGCGTGGCACAGCTGTCGTCGCTCGACGGTCTGCAACGCATTGGCGACGGCGTCGACAGCAATGGGGCCAACCAGGCGCGGCCGGTGATGTTCGAGACCACCGCGGCGCAGTTCCTGGCGGATCACCGCATGCAGGCCGAAGTATTCGGGCCGTCGACGGTGCTGGTGGTGTGCCGTGATCTCGACGAGATGCTGGCGGTGGCGCGACAGCTTGAAGGCCAGTTGACGGCGACGATGCAGCTCGATGATGCCGACCACGCGGTCGCGCGGCGCCTGCTGCCGGTGCTGGAACGCAAGGCCGGGCGGGTGCTGTGCAATGGTTATCCGACTGGGGTTGAGGTTGCCTATGCGATGGTGCATGGCGGGCCGTTCCCGGCGACTTCGGATGCGCGATCCACTTCGGTGGGGGCGACGGCGATTGACCGGTTCTTGCGGCCGGTTTGTTATCAGAACTTGCCGCAGGCGTTGTTGCCGGAAGCGGTGAAGGGTTGATCCCGCAGGCCCTTCCGCTCATGCCCACGTACATCGCGTCGAAGAACCGGGCGAGTGGGTGGGCTGCTGCGAGTTGTCGCTACGCGGACGGTTGTTGGTCTTGGCAGGCGTGGGCTGTTTCGCCGGCGTAGCCGGCGAGTTACTTCTTGTCCAAGCGACAAGAAGTAACCAAGAAACGCGTCGCCTGGGCGGCTGGCCATCCATTACACGGCGATGGTGGTTCGAGCGGTGGTGATTTCCGTTCGATGGGGTTGGTGGTTCGACCCTGCTACGCACCCTGTCTGGTGCCTACGTCAACGGACTATTGGACGAACCCGACTTTAGGCGGTTGGCAGCCTGCTAACCACCGCGTCGGTGGGACGCCTTCGGCTGCGCTTCGCGCCGGCCCTAACGTGGCAGAACGAACGGCCACTCCCTGATTTGCGCTTTTGGCCTGGCACTATGACAGCGCCGTGCGAGCGCAGCGATGCGCTCCGTGCGTGGGCACCTAACCTGCGATACTGAGTGCGCGCAGCGCAGCCGAAGGCGTCCTACCGATGACCTGATTAGCAGGCTGCCAATAGACTAAAGTCGGGTTCGTCCAATAGTCCGCGGACGTAGGCACCGGACAGGGAGCGTAGCTGGGTCGAACGGGCAACCACGCCCAAATAGCAAGCACCGCCGCCATATGACCAACACCGTGCAATTTATGGCCAGCCGCCCAGGCGACGCGCTCTTTGCCTACTTTCTGTCGCTCGGACAGAAAGTAGGTCGCCGGCTGCGCCGGCGAAACAGCCCACGCTAGTCAAGAGCCACAATCCGACCGCATGGCACGAAGGCAAAGCAACCCCACCCCCACGAACCCCTTACGCCATCAGCAACGCCCAACAAAAAACGCCCTCGGTAAGGGCGTCTCTCGTTGGGCGCAGCGGAGAAGCTCCCACTCAAGCCTCCAGCCTGATCCCCGCCTGCTTCACCACCCCCGCCCATCGCGTCTGCTCGGCAACAAAGAACTTCCCAGTCTCCCCCGGCGTCATCGTCACCACTTCCGCCCCCTGGGCCACCAGCTGCGCGCGCAGGTCCGGCGCGCGGATGATGCGGATCAGCTCGCCACTGAGGCGCGCCACCATCGCATCGGACATGCTGGCCGGGGCCATCACCCCCTGCCACGTTCCGGATTCGAAATTCGGCACGCCCTGCTCGGCGATGGTCGGCACGTTCTGCAGCAGCGGCATGCGCGTGCGCTTGGACTGGGCGATCAGCTTGAGCTTGCCCGACTGCACATGCGGCAGCGTGGCCAGCATGCCGTTCATCAGCACCTGGGCGCTGCCGCCCACGGTATCGGCAATGGCCTGCGAGCCGCCCTTGTAGGGTACGTATTGCCACTTGGCGCCGGTGGCCTGCTCCACCGCCACGCCGGCCAGGTGCGGCGCGCTGCCGATAGCGGTCACGGCGAAGTTGAGCTGGCTGCGCTGCGACAGCGCCACCAGTTCCTTCACGCTGGCCGCCTGCACCGACGGATGCACCACCAGCAGGTGCGGCGAGTAGGCCAGCATCGACACCGGCTTGAGGTCCTTGGCGATATTGAAGGTCAGCTTGGTATAGACCGACGGGCTGATCGCCAGCGCGCCGATATCGCACAGCATCAGCGTGTGGTTGTCGGTGGCCTGCGCGACCAGCGCCGCGCCGACGTTGCCGTTGGCGCCGGGGCGGTTGTCCACCACCACTGACTGGCCCAGCGCCTCGCCCAGCTGCTTGCTGATCAGGCGCGCGATGATGTCCGACGAGCCGCCGGCGGTGTACGGCACCACCAGGCGGATCGGGCGGGTGGGCCAGTCCTGCGCGGCGTGCGCGGCCGAGGACAGGCCCGCGAGCGGGCCCGCAGCCAGGCCGGCGGCCAGCGCGGAGGATTGCTTGAGGAAGTTGCGGCGTCCCTGGGTCATGCTCATGTCTCCTGTCAATGGCGCGCGCGCCGGCGCAGCACGATGGGCGTGCGTGGCCGGCGCGTTTGGTGCTTCGGTGTGCAGCTTCAGTCCAGCGGCTTCAGTCCAGCGCGATCTTGCCCTTCTCGATCACGCTCTTCCAACGCTGCAGCTCCTGCGCCTCGAACTGGTTGAACTGCTCGGGCGTGTTGGCCACCACCTCGAAGCCGCTCTCGGACAACTTCTGGCGCATCTTCGGGTCGTTCAGCGAGGACACCAGCGCTCCGTGCAGACGGCTCTTGATCTGGGGCGGCAGGCCGCGCGGCGCGGCCACGCCTTGCCACGAGTACACCTCCACATCCCTGATGCCGGCCTCGGCCATGGTGGGCACATTGGGCAGCACCGGCGAGCGCTTGTCGGAGGTCACCGCCATCGCCTTGAGCTTGCCGGCGCGGACGTGCTGCAGCACGGCATTGATGTTCTGGAACGACACGTCGACCTGGCCGGCAAGCAGGTCGGAGATTGCCGGGCCGCCGCCCTTGTAGGGCACGTGCAGGCCGTCGGTGGCGCTCTTCTGCCAGAAAAGCGCCGCGGTCAGGTGGTCGGACGAGCCCGCGCCGGACGAGGCAAAGCTGACCTTGCCCGGGTTCTTCTTCATGTAGGCCACCAGCTCCTGCAGAGTGTTGGCCGGGAACTGCGGATTGGCCACCAGCACGTTTGGCGCGCGCACCGCCACCGTCAGCAGGTCGAAGTCCCTGGCCGGGTCATAGGCCAGGTTCTTCTGCAGGAACGGGTTCACTGCATACACGCCGATCGACGCCACCATCATGGTGTAGCCGTCCGCCGGCGCGCGCTTGACGAAGGTGGCGCCGATGGCGCCGGTCGCGCCGGGGCGGTTGTCGATGACGAAGGGCTGGCCCAGCTTTTCATTGAGCGGCACGGTCAGCATGCGCGCGATCGCGTCGCTGGAGCCGCCCGGCGGGAACGGCACCACGACCGATACCGGGCGTTGCGGCCAGTCCTGTGGCGCGGCGGTAGCCGTGGCGCTGACGGCGGTCAGGGCCGCCACCGTGAAGGCGCAGCCGAGCGCGACGGCGCGCAGCCAGTGGTGCGGGCGCAGCGCGCCCTGGCGTTGGAACGTGTACATCGTTGTCTCCTGCAATGTCCTGGTGAGATGAGCCGGCCGTTCCGATGACGGCCGCGGCTGTTGGCGTCGTTGCCGGTAGCACGTCAGCGCACCATGCAGGGCGCCTTGTTGTTGAACTTCCAGCCGGGGATCAGGAACTGCATCGCCGCGGCATCGTCGCGTGCCCCCAGACCCTTGCGCTGGTACAGCTCGTGCGCGCGCGCCAGGGCGTCCATGTCGAGCGCCACGCCCAGGCCCGGCGTCTTGGGCACCTGCACCAGACCGCCTTCGATCTTCAGCGGATTGCGGGTCAGGTGTTCGCCGTCCTGCCAGATCCAGTGTGTGTCGATGGCCGTGACGCGCCCCGGTGCGGCCGCGGCCACGTGGGTGAACATGGCCAGCGAGATGTCGAAGTGGTTGTTCGAGTGCGAGCCCCAGGTCAGGCCCCATTCGGCGCACATTTGCGCCACGCGCACCGAGCCCTGCATGGTCCAGAAGTGCGGGTCGGCCAGCGGGATGTCGACCGACTGCAGCCGCACCGCATGCCCCATCTGGCGCCAGTCGGTGGCGATCATGTTGGTGGCGGTGGGCAGGCCGGTGGCGGTGCGGAACTCGGCCATGATCTCGCGCCCGGAATAGCCGTCCTCGGCACCGCACGGGTCTTCGGCATAGGCCAGCACGCCGCGCTTGTCGCGGCACAGGCGCACGGCCTCGGCCAGCGACCAGGCGCCGTTGGGATCCAGCGTGATGCGCGCCTTGGGAAAGCGCTCGGCCAGCGCCAGGACCGCTTCCATCTCTTCGTCGCCGCGCAGCACGCCGCCCTTGAGCTTGAAGTCGTTGAAGCCGTAGCGCTCGTACGCGGCCTCGGCCAGGCGCACCACGCCCTCGGGCGTCATCGCCACTTCATTGCGCAGGCGGAACCACGCGTTGTCGGCATCGGGCTCGGTGCGATAGTCCAGCGTGGTACGCTGGCGGTCGCCGATATAGAACAGATAGCCCAGCATCTCCACGGCGTCGCGCTGCTGGCCCTCGCCCAGCAGCGCGGCCACCGGCACCTCCAGGTGCTGGCCGAGCAGGTCGAGCAGCGCCGACTCCAGCGCGGTGACGGCGTGGATGGCGATGCGCAGGTCGAAGGTCTGCAGGCCGCGGCCGCCGGCATCGCGGTTGGCGAACGTCGCGCGCACGCGGTTCAGGATGGCCTGGTACTGGCCGATGGGCTGGCCCACCAGCAGCGGCCGCGCGTCTTCCAGCGTCTGGCGGATGCCTTCGCCGCCCGGGACCTCGCCCACGCCGGTATGGCCGGCGCTGTCGCGCACGATCACGATATTGCGCGTGAAGTACGGGCCATGGGCGCCGGACAGGTTCATCAGCATGCTGTCATGCCCGGCCACGGGCACCACGGTCAGTTCGGTCACGACCGGGGTGTGGGCGGACGCCATGGGGGCGGCGGTTGGGGTCATCTCTGGGTTGTCTCCGGCATTTCCGACGGCGGGCGCAGTATCGTTCACCCGGACCATCGTGTCGCGTATGTTATCTGTCATCGTATGACTGATAACCCAGTATAATGAGGCCATCTCGAACCGGTCAAGTCCGGGAAACCCCGCCCGTATCCACCATGCCGAACTCCACCCCCGCCCAGTCCGTTCCGCCCGTTTCTGCGCCGCAAGCGCCGCTGCGCCGCCGCGGCCGCACGCTTGCCGAGGAAGTGGTGCAAGCCCTTGGCGAAGAGATCCGCCAGGGCCAGCTCAAGCCCGGCAACAAGCTCCCGACCGAGTCGGAGATCATGGCGTCGATGGGGGTCAGCCGCACCGTGGTGCGCGAGGCACTGTCGCGGCTGCAGGCCAGCGGCCTGGTGGAGACGCGCCACGGCATCGGCACCTTCGTGCTGGCGCGCGCGGCCGAGGCGCCTTCGCCCTTCCGCATCGGGCCGGACGCGCTGGGCACGGCCATGGATGTGATGGCGATGCTGGAATTCCGCGTCAGCCTTGAAGCCGAGGCCGCGGGCCTGGCCGCATCGCGCCGCACCGACACGCAGCTGGCCGCCATGCGCCAGGCGCTGGATGAGCTCAAGCGCAGCGCCGGCGCCGGCAACGACGCCGTGGAGAGCGACTTTGCCTTCCACCTGGAGATCGCGCGCGCCACCGGCAACCGCTACTTCACGGACATCATGGGCCACCTGGGCACCATGGTGATCCCGCGCAGCCGCCTGCAGGTCAGCACCCCCGAGCGCGAGCAGTACCTGGAGCGCGTCAGCATCGAACACGAGAACATCTACGACGCGATCGAGCGCCGCGACCCCGACGGGGCCAAGGCCGCCATGCGCATGCACCTGACCAACAGCCGCGAACGGCTGCGCAAGGCCTCAGGGACAGCCGGCGCCCAAGGCTGACCGGCGCGCACGCACCCGGCTGGGTGCAGCCCGCCAAGTCATACGATGTCTAATGAGAATGACCGGGATCACGGCGTCAGCCGGCAGCGCCGCGCAAAGTCCACCAGCTCCACCAGGGACGAGACCTGCAGCTTGCCCATGATGCGTGCCTTGTAGCTGCTGACAGTCTTGTTGCTGATAAAGAGGCTGGCGCTGATGGACTTGTACGACAGGCCGCGCGCCAGCATCTGCAGCACCACCAGTTCCTTGTCGGAGAGGCGCCGCAGGATCTCCTCGTCCGCCGACATGGCCTGGCGCGGCGCGCCGCCGCGGCTGAGCACCGGGAACACGGTATAGCCCGCCAGCACCGCCTCGACCGCACGCAGGATTTCCTTGATGTCCTGGGTCTTGCTGACGAAGCCCTGCGCACCGGCCTGCCATGACCGGCTGATGAACACGGCCGGGTCCAGCGCCGTCACCACCAGAATACGCACCTGCGGATGGATCGCGCGCAGGCGCGGCGCCACATCCAGCCCGCTGGAGCGCGGGATGTCCAGGTCGAGCAGCACGAGGTCCGGCGTGTGCGCGCGCACCAGCTCGATGGCGCACTGTCCGTTGTCTGCTTCGATCACCTCGTCTACGCCAAGCAGCTGCAACAGGTGGTGCCTGAGCACCAGCCGCATCGCCGGATGGTCGTCAACGATCAGGATGGTTGTCATGCGTGGCTTCGTAGTCCGGGAACGCATCGGCGACCAGGCGCATTCCACCCGGGCATGGAATGGCAGGGGCGATGAACACGCGGGGCGCGATGCTGCGCCAGTATAGGGAGCCGCGGACGCTGGCAGGATGGGAGAAATCGGTTTCGCATGAAGCCGAATCCTAGGCCCGCCTCAGACGCACGCTCATGCCGGAGCACCGGGCCGCGGCGGTGTGCCCCTGCGCACGGCAGGGACAACGGCAAACGGCCAGTGGTGCTACTCTATTCCGGAGTGTTTCATCCATGGAGAACACTGTGCCTCGCAAGACCCCCATCGAGCGCTACCGCAATATCGGCATCAGCGCGCATATCGACGCCGGCAAGACCACGACGACCGAACGGATCCTGTTCTACACGGGCGTCAGCCACAAGCTGGGCGAAGTGCACGATGGCGCTGCCACCATGGACTGGATGGAGCAGGAGCAGGAGCGCGGCATCACCATCACGTCGGCCGCCACCACTGCCTTCTGGAAAGGCATGGCCGGCAACTACCCCGAACACCGCATCAACATCATCGATACGCCGGGACACGTCGACTTCACCATCGAAGTCGAGCGCTCCATGCGCGTGCTCGACGGCGCCTGCATGGTCTATGACGCCGTCGGCGGCGTGCAGCCGCAGTCCGAGACGGTCTGGCGCCAGGCCAACAAGTACGCGGTGCCGCGCATTGCCTTCGTCAACAAGATGGACCGCGTCGGCGCCGACTTCTTCCGCGTGCAGACGCAGATCGCCGACCGCCTCAAGGGCCGCGCCGTGCCGATCCAGATCCCGCTGGGCGCCGAGGACCATTTCCAGGGCGTGGTCGACCTGGTCACGATGAAGGCCATCGTCTGGGACGATGCCAGCCAGGGCGTGCGCTTCGAATACCAGGACATTCCGGCGGACCTGCTGGCCACCGCGCAGGAATGGCGCGACAAGATGGTCGAAGCCGCCGCAGAGGCCGACGAGACGCTGCTCCACCAGTACCTGTCGGGCGAGCCGCTGACCGAGGAGCAGATCAAGCGCGGCCTGCGCAAGCGCACCATCGCCAACGAGATCGTGCCGATGCTGTGCGGCAGCGCCTTCAAGAACAAGGGCGTGCAGAGCATGCTGGACGCCGTCATCGACTACCTGCCCTCGCCCGCCGACGTGCCGGCCATCCTGGGCCACACCGAAGACGACCGCGAAGCCGAGCGCCATCCCAGCGACGACGAGCCGTTTGCCGCGCTGGCGTTCAAGATCATGACCGACCCCTTTGTCGGCCAGCTGATCTTCTTCCGCGTCTATTCTGGCGTGGTCAAATCCGGCGACACCGTCTACAACCCGGTCAAGAGCAAGCGCGAGCGCCTGGGCCGCATCCTGCAGATGCACGCCAACGTGCGCCAGGAGATCAAGGAAGTGCGCGCCGGCGACATCGCCGCGGCCGTCGGCCTGAAGGAAGCGACCACCGGCGACACGCTGTGCGATCCCGACAAGGTCATCATCCTGGAGCGCATGAGCTTCCCGGAACCGGTGATCTCGCAGGCCGTGGAGCCGAGGACCAAAGCCGACCAGGAAAAGATGGGCATTGCGCTGAACCGCCTTGCGCAGGAAGACCCGTCCTTCCGCGTGACCACGGACGAGGAATCCGGCCAGACCATCATCTCCGGCATGGGCGAGCTGCACCTGGAAATCCTGGTCGACCGCATGCGGCGCGAGTTCGGCGTGGAGGCCTCGGTCGGCAAGCCCCAGGTGGCCTACCGCGAGACCATCCGCCAGCCGGTCAAGGACGTGGAAGGCAAGTTCATCAAGCAATCGGGCGGACGCGGCCAGTACGGCCACGTGGTGCTCAACCTCGAGCCGATGCCGCACGGCGGCGGCTATGAGTTCGTCGATGCCATCAAGGGCGGCGTAGTCCCGCGCGAGTTCATCCCCGCGGTGGACAAGGGCATCCGCGAGACCCTGCAGTCAGGCGTGCTGGCCGGCTACCCGGTGGTCGACATCAGGGCCACGCTGGTGTTCGGCTCCTACCACGATGTCGACTCGAACGAGAACGCGTTCCGCATGGCCGGCTCAATGGCGTTCAAGGAAGGCATGCGCCGGGCCCGGCCCATCCTGCTGGAGCCGATGATGGCCGTCGAGGTGGAAACGCCTGAGGAATTCACCGGCAACGTGATGGGCGACTTGTCGTCACGTCGCGGCATGGTGCACGGCATGGAAGACATCGCCGGTGGCGGCGGCAAGATCGTGCGCGCCGAGGTGCCGCTGGCAACCATGTTCGGCTACTCCACCACGCTGCGCTCGCTGACGCAGGGGCGCGCGACGTACACGATGGAGTTCAAGCACTATGCCGAGGCGCCGGCCAATGTGGCCGAGGCGGTGATTTCGGCGAAGCGGGCAGGGTAACGAAGGTTTGCTCCCCCTCTCCCGCTTGCGGGAGAGGGGCCGGGGGAGAGGGCTGACGCAGCCACGCGCCCGCGCCCTCCCCCCTCACCACCTCAGCAGGCCGCCGCCGTCATCTTGAAGATCCCCTGCGCATTGCCCGCATCAAACCCCAGGTCATAACGCTGCGGCGCTGCCGCTTCTTCGGCAAAGCGGTCGCGCGTGATGAACTCGTAGAACGATCCCGGCACGTCCCGCTCCACCGTCTCGCCCTGCGAGCCGACGAAGGCGCGGCGCACCGTATCCGCGCGGAACGCGGTCTGCTTGACGCGGCCGCTGCGCGAGACTTCCACCTTGTCCTTCATCGGCCGGCCCAGCTGCTTCTGCTGCTCGGCGAGCGCGAACACGTCATCGACGCGGTCGGTGGCGTGGTTGAAGGCGTTGCCTTCGGTGGCGACCCAGGCCATCTCCGCCGATTCACTCAGCAGGGTTTCATAGTCGGCCAGACTCGGCGTGGCGTGCTGGCGCTCGAAGCATGGCACCAGCAGGCCGACCAGCTCGGCGCCGTCGGCCAGGTCCAGCGCGCCGTCGCGCTCAAGCTGCCACAGCAGGGTCTGCGCGCGCGGCGTGAGCGGGTCGGCGGAGGTGCCGGTGACGCGGCTGACGGCGGCGCGGAAGGCGTCGCTGAAGCGTTCCGGATGGAATTCGCTGAGGAAGAACTGGGCGATGTCCTCAGGCGCGTCGGCATGCGCGTATGAGCGGCCGGTCATGCCGATGCGGTCCAGCGGATAGGTGCCGTTGAGCACGTAGCCGAGAGGGCGCAGGATGCGGGTGAAGGCGGCCTCGCCTTCGGGCAGCGCGCCGTTGTCGCGCCACTTGACCGTGCGCAGCGCGCCGTGGTCGAAGGTGACCTTGCCGCCGGCGGCGGCGACATCGTCGGTGTAGGCGCGGCCGCTCGGCACGCGCTCGAGGATGCCGCCGAACAGCACCATGTTCAGGGCCTGGGCGATTTCCGCGCGGGTGGCACGGCCCGGCGGGGCCTGCGGCAGATCCGCGGGCAAGGTGACCAGCGCGAGCAGTTGCGCGCCGCGGGCGGCGCCGACGTTGGCGGTGAGAAGCGTGGAGAGTTTGGAGGTCATGGGCGCAAACAGGTGAGCACTGGAATGGCAGCCGGGCTGGCGACGATACGCGAGGCAGGATAGGGGCGCCCCCATGGCGCGCACAAGCGCGCATTGCGCACAACGTTGTGCGTGCGGCGCACGACCGCGGTAGTGGTGCCGTCTGACGGTGCAGGCTGGCGCCGCTGTTTATACTGTCAGCCTTCCTTCCCTCGCAGTCCCATGAGAAACGACATCCCCAACCTGGGCGCGCTGCAGGCCTTCGAGGCCTCGGCACGGCTGGGCAGCTTTACCCGCGCCGCGGCAGAGCTGGCGCTGACACACAGCGCGGTGGGGCGGCAGGTGGCGCAGCTGGAGCAGCGCCTGGGCATGGCGCTGTTCACGCGCGTGCGCCGGCGCCTGGAGCTGACCGATACCGGGCGCGAATACGCCGCGCGCATCCGCCGGCACCTGGACCACCTGCAGCGCGACACGCTGGAAATCACCACCGGCCGGGCCATGGGCTACACGCTGGAGCTGGCGGTGGTGCCCACCTTTGCCACCCAATGGCTGATCCCGCGCCTGCCGGACTTTGCGCGGCGCCATCCCAATGTGACGGTCAACCTGTCGGCGCGCTCGCAGCCGTTCTCGTTCCAGGAATGCGCCTATGACGCGGCGATCTACTTCGGCGACCAGTTCTGGCCCGGCACGCGCGGCGGCGTGATCTTCCGCGAAGGGGGCATGGTGCCGGTGTGCAGTCCCGCCTTCCTGGCCGGGCATCCCGTGACCGGCGCCGCCAGCCTGGCGCACTGCCGCCACCTGCACCTGAGCACGCGCGCCAACGCCTGGCGCGACTGGTACGCGGCACAGGGCTGGGCCTATGACCTGGCCGCCTCGCGCGGGCCGCGCTACGAACTGTTCACGATGATGACGGCCGCGGCGGCGGCCGGGCTTGGCATCGGCCTGGCGCCGCGCCTGCTGATCGAGCGCGAACTGCAGACAGGCCAGCTTGTGATCCCGCTGGCGGGCATGCTGGACGAGCAGCAGGGCTACTACTTTGCCTATCCGGAGGGCCGGCCCGAATCAGAAGCGCTGGCGGCCTTCCGCAGCTGGATCCTGGGCCTGTCGCGCGATGCGCCGGCCACGGCTGCGGGCAACTGATCGCGCCACCTCGCTGCGGTCGATGAAGCACTTTCCGGGGAGCGTTTGCGCTATGCAGGTCATCGGCAGCGACGACGGCCGCGCCAGCTACAACGCCGGCCCTGAGGCCGGAAAGGAGGGGATTCCTACGGCGCTATACGCTGAACTGTATGGTCGCTTCGGTGGGTACTTGGCCCGACGCCCCGACTTCATGCGAAGTATCTGCACAAGCTAACCGGGCGTGTCCTGCCCTTGGTACATTGATCGCGCCGACCAGATCGGCGTTTGCCTCGAAGCCGCATTCGACACAGGCGAAGCGCTCCTGTGTGCGTTGAAGCGTGGCCGCAGCACGGGCAAGTGCGGCTGGTATTCTGCGGCGGCACGGCGATGAGATAGCCGCCGTTCCACGCCAGCTTGTAATCCAGCTGGCGGCGGAACTCGAACCAGCCCTGATCGAGGATGGACTTGTTCAGACCGGACTTGGCTCGAACGTTACTGCCTGGTACTTCGGTTGTGCCTGCTGCCGACCTGGACATCTTCCGCACCTGCAAGTCCTCGATACACACCATCGCTTGGTTTTGGCTGATCGTGGTTGAGCACTTGTGCAGGTAGTCGCGGCGGGCGTTGCCGATGCGGGAGTGAATCTTCTGGACGCGGGCTTTGGCCTTCTTCCAGTTGCTGCTGCATCTGGTCTTGCGGCTCAGCGCCCGCTGCGCCTTGCGCAAAGCGATTTCATGCCGCTGGAAACTGTGGAGCGGCGCGATAGACGAACCGTCCGAGAGCGTGGCGAAGCGGGCGATGCCCAGGTCGATACCCACCGCGCCGCCGTGCGGCACAGGGGTTTCAACCTCGCGCCGCGCCTGAATGCTGACGAACCATTTGCCGCCGCTCAGGCTGACGGTGACATTGCGCAACTCGCCCAGCGTTTTCCGGCTATTGCGGTAGCGCAGCCAGCCCAGCTTGGGCAGGAAGAGGCGGCCATTGGCCTGATCGAGCTTGATCTGTTTCGGGTCGGGGTAGCGGAAGCTGTCGCGTTGCCCCTTGCGCTTGAAGCGCGGGAAGTCCGCCCGTAGGCTTTGTCGAGGTCTTTGAGCGCATGTTGCAGAGGATGGACGGGCGCATCCTTCAGCCAAGCCGTCCCCAAGCTGTTGCGCCACGCCGTCAGATGCTTCGCCATCGCGATATGGCCGATGAACTTGCCGCCCGCGTCGTGATTTGCCTTTTGCAACGCCAGCGCTTTGTTGAACACGAAACGGCACGAGCCAGCGAAGCGGCGCATGTGGCACTGCTGATCGCCGATCGGCATCAGTTCGTACCTGAAGGCCTGGATGCGTTGCATGGCCGGAGTTTTACTCCTGGCCTATGAGCAGTGAAAACGATATTCGGCATGGGCGGCACTGCGTTTACCTGATGCACGTCCACTTGGTCTTTGTGACGAAGTATCGCCGTGAGGTGTTCACTAAGAAAAGGCGCGCAGCGCCACGCTGACGCGCCCTTCTTCCATGCCGCGCGAAAGAATTACCACGGCGGCAGCTGGCAACTTCAGCCCCATGCGCACGGCGCCACAAACGGCGCAGGCATGGTCATTGCGCATGCCATGCATTCCAACGTCTTGCGACAAGGAGCAAAGCATGCGGAACCAATCTCCCACCAGTGAAGGCGCGGCCATCATCGGTTCAGGCGTGGGCGAAGGCCCGGGCCCTGAAGTGATGGCGGCATCGAGCCTTGACGGCACCAAGGCCTATTCATCCGATGGCGAACACGTCGGCAAGATTTCCGAGATCATGCTGGATGTGCCGCACGGCCGCATCGCCTACGCGGTGCTGACCACCGGCGGCTTCCTCGGCATCGGCGACACGCTGCACGCCATCCCATGGAATGCACTGGTCATGGACACCGACGAGAAATGCTTCCGGATTGCCGTGACGGCGGACCGGCTCAAGTCCGCACCGGGCTTCAACAAGGACAGCTGGCCGAGCATGGCCGATCCCCTGTGGGGCAAATCGCTGCACGAGTACTACGGCCGCGACCCGTACTGGGTGCCCCCGCCGCTGTAAGGCTGCGCAGGGGCTACGCCCAGGTTGCAAGCAGCCAGCGCGCGGCCAGCGCGGCCAGGCCGATACCCGCCACGCCCGGCAGCAGGCGCCGCACCGCGCGTGGCGCATAGGACAGGCCCAGCGCCACGGCAAACGCGCTGGCGGTCAGCGTGCCAAGCCACGACACGGTTCCCAACGGCCCGCCGTCGGCAGCAACATGGAGCGACCAGGCCAGCGCGAGCGCGCCGGCCAGCAACCGCCGCCGGGCCGCGCCCCTGCAGCCACCAGGCCACCCTCAAAAAAAGAGGCGGCTCGGCAAAATATCTCTTGTAATGAGATCGATTCCCATTTACTATTCGATCACTGCCTGACGTACGGCGCACCGCCCGACAGGCAGACCGGCCAGGTCCGGCGCGCCGCGGCACGCGGCAGCAACCGAAGCTGGCAGGAACAGGATTTCCGGATACCGCCGCTGCGGCATTCGACACCGACTTTTGTGGGGACCGCTCCGTCACGCGGAGCGTTTGGCAGTAGCCAGTCTTCGGAAGATCGGGAAAGCAACCAGACCCCGCTTTCCCGATCGCGTCTTCCGGTGACAAGCCAGGCCACCTTTTTATTCCGCGCGTCGTGCAGGCACGGCGCGCCGCCAGGGACGGGAGCGCCAGCGCTGGTCCGCCCCTGGCGCTTCAGCCTGAAATCCCGCCAAGCCATCGACGCCGCCCGTGCGCGGCGCCAGGCCGGGCGCTGCCCTGCCCGCGGGGCGCCAGCCGCATGCCAATGCCTTCCGCCATGTCATTCGAGAGCACAAACCCGATCCATCTCAAGCGCGCCGGCCTGAAGGCCACCTCGCCGCGCATGCGGATCCTTGAAGTGTTCCGCACCAGCGCCCGGCGCCACCTGAGCGCCGAAGACGTCTACCGCATCCTGCTGACCCAGGACGAGGACGCGGGACTGTCCACGGTGTATCGCGTGCTCAACCAGCTGGTGCAGGCCGACATCCTGCTGCGGCACAGCTTCGAGTCCGACCACGCCGTGTTCGAACTCAACGAAGGCGGCCACCATGACCACCTGATCTGCGTCGCCTGCGGCCGCGTAGAGGAATTCCGCGACGAGAGCATCGAGCAGCGCCAGCGCCAGGTAGCCGCCGACAACGCCTTTGTTTTGCGCGAGCACATGCTGGTGCTGTACGGTGTCTGCCCGCAATGCCGGGCCGGCGCCAATGAGGCCGAGCCCACGCCGGGGCTGCCCGCCCGCTCGTAAGCACCCCGCCGCCTCATGCCGCGCACCTGACGGAGCCATCCATGGAGCGCCTGAACAAACCGCTGTCCGAACTCAAACGCCTGCTCAACCTGTGCCTGCGGCAGGAACCCGGCTGCCACGACTGCCAGCTGCGCGCGGTCTGCGTGCACCGGCCCGACCACACCGGCTGCAACTGGAGCGCCGAAGTCGACTTCCCCGAACGCAGCGAAGCCGACGCCGTGCGTCACCTGCGCCAGGCACGCCGCGTGGTGATGATGGTGCGCGAGCAGTACAACGTGGCGGCGGGCACGGCGGCACAGGCCTGAACCGCAGGTTCAACGTTCGACCGCAACACTGCGGGCCGGCCGGGCGCCCTGCTCCCCCCCCGCCACCGGCCGCAACACCAGCCACACCGCCACCCCGATCAGCGCGCCACCCGCCGCATGCGCCCACGACAGTGCCTCGCCCAGGAACAGCGCGCCCCAGACAATGCCGAACGGCGGGATCAGGAAGGTGACGCTCAGCGAGCGCACCGGGCCCAGGTCGGCAATCAGGCGGTAATACAGGATGTAGGCCAGCGCCGTGCACAGCACGCCCAGCCCCAGCATGGCCGCCCACACGCCGGCTCCGGCAGCGGGCAGCGTGTTGTGGCGCCACAGCGCGGCGAGGCAGAAGGGCAGCAGGAACACGGTGGCGCCGACCATGCTGCCGGCGGCGACCAGCCGGCTGTCGAGCCCGCCGCGCTGCGTGATCCAGCGCCGCGCGAGAAAGCCGGACAGGCCGTAGCAGGCGGTGGCCACCAGGCAGGCCAGCGCGCCCAGCAGCACGTCGGCCGAGAACGCCACGGGTCCGGTGCGGGTCAGCACCGCGACGCCCGCCACGCCCAGCACCACGCCCGCGGCCTTGGCGCGCGTGAGCCGTTCGGAAAACGCCAGCGCGCCGATCAGCACGCCCATCAGCGGGGTCATGGCATTGAACACGGCCGAATAACCGGCCGGCAGCCACAGCGCGGCGATGGCGTACATGACAAACGGGATACCGGAATTGACCACGCCCAGCGCCAGCACCGCCGGCCATTTACCCTGCATATCCCAGCGCAGCTTCAGCAGCGGCAGGCATGCCGCCAGCGTGAGCGCGCCGATCAGCACCCGGGCGAAGGCGGTCGGCATCGGTCCCAGCACTGGCACACCGATGCGGATAAACAGGAAACTGGCGCCCCAGATGGCGGCCAGGGCAAGCAAGCGGGCGAGATCGGCGGGTTTCATCAGGGGAACCGGGAGGCGCCGGGCAAGCTGGCGCGGGTTGAGGGTCGCCGCGATTTGACGCCTGTGCAGCGCATACCGCAAGCCGGATTCGGACCTGTGCCCCGCCGTCGCCACGCTGGCGGCCCGCTTTCCGCCTGGAATTTGAATGATGTTGACGGATCTACGACATTCTTGAGCGCCGTTCTCCGCACAATATCACGCAAACTCGTCACTTTTCTTACCAGAGCCTTTCATCATCACCCCACGCTGGAGGGGGCGCTGTTACCGACGCGTGACAAGCCGCCTTCGATTAAATTAAACTCTGGTCTGCGCCAGAGTTAATTGACCCCTCCGACGCATTCCCGACAAGCCGCCAGGGCTCCTGGCGGCTTCTTTTTTGTCCGAACGGGTAAAATGCGCCTTGCCCGGCGCATCGAGCACTGCCAGTCCAACAGGATGACAGGCTGCCACGCCGCCGGCGTCACAACGCCTGCAAACCCCGAGCTCCGGACAGCGCCTGCGTCAACCGGCGCGGCGTCTGCCGCGTTGCCAGTCCACATGAAACGACAGTTCCTGGGCCTGCTGGCCCGCGTCTACGTCCTGCAATTTGCGCTCGAAGTCCCGGCTACGGTGGCGATGCTTGCCGACATGTTGCTGGAATACGGCTTCCAGGTCGATATCGGCTCAGTGCGCCCGTTGCTGCGCGCCCTGCAAATGGAAGGCTATCTGGAAAGCGTGCTGCGCGACGGCATCGGCCGGGTCTACCTGCTGACCGAGCACGGCCGCGAAGAACTGCAGGCCAGCCGCAAGCGCATCGACGATCTCTACCGCCGCCTGCACGCCGGCCAGCCGGCCACCGACGAAGTGCCGCGCCCGGCCTGATCCGGCCAGGGCGGCCGCCGCGGCGCGGGGAGCGTACCCGTTTCTGCGGGCCATCCCCTCCCCGCCGGGCGCGCCTTGTGCCTTACTTCTTCTCTGCCTTCCCTTCGTAGCGCTTGCTCCATTCAGCCAGGATGCGGTCGCGGTTGTCGCTCGCCCAGCGGAAGTCGTTCTTGATCAGGCGCTTCTCGTAGTCGGCGGGCAGCAGCGCGTCGGGCTTGGCAATGCCGGGCACGGCCAGCACGGCAAAATTCTTCTCATACAGCGCCATCGCTTCGCGCGAGGCCGAGAAGTCAGCCAGCTTGCGCGCGGCGTCCAGGTTCTTGCTGCCCTTGACGATGGCGGTGGCCTCGATGTCCCAGCCCAGGCCTTCGCTCGGCAGCACGATATCGATCGGCGCGCCTTCCTTCTTCGACTTCATGGCACGGTACTCGAACGCAATGCCGATCGGGAACTCGCCCTGCGCGGCCATCTTGCACGGCTTGGAGCCCGAGTGCGTGTACAGGCCGATGTTCTTGTGCAAGGCATCCATGTACTGCCAGCCCTTCTGCTCGCCCATCATCTGCAGCCAGGCGCTGACATCGAGGAAGCCCGTGCCCGACGAGGCCGGGTGCGGCATCACCACCTTGCCCGCGTAGATCGGCTTGGTCAGGTCGGCCCACGAGGTCGGCTTGGGCAGGCCCTGCTTCTGCGCCTCCACGGTGTTGAAGCAGATCGCCGCGCCCCACACGTCCATGCCGACCCATGCCGGCGGGTTGGCCGGGCTGCGGTACTTGGCATCGATCGCGGCCAGGTTCTTCGGCGCATACGGGTCGAGCATGCCTTCCTTGTCCAGGATCGCCAGGCTGGAGCCGGCCAGCCCCCACACCGCATCGGCGCGCGGCGCGGCTTTTTCCGCCAGCAGCTTGGCGGTGACGATGCCGGTGGAGTCGCGCACCCACTTGATTTCGATATCGGGATGCACCTTCTCGAACGCAGCCTTGTAGGCGGCGATCTGGTCGGCTTCGAGCGCGGTGTAGACCGTCAGCACGGTGGCGGCGCTGGCATTACCCGCCAGCATCGGCAGGGCGGCCGCGGCGGCAAGCGCCGCGACAAGGTTGGTGATGCGGGACATGGTTTCTCCTTGGGTTCGGTGAGTGTTCCGGAATGCAGGGGTACGGCGAATCGGGCAAAGGTCAGCCGGCACGCCAGCGTTGCGCGCGGCGCATCCAGCCGGCCGAGACCGCGTGCAGCAGCAAGGCCGCCAGCACCGAGGTCAGCAGGATCAGCGTCGACATCGCGGCAGCGGGCGCGGTGTCGCCGGCATCGTCCATGTTCAGCACCGAGATCGCGGCCAGCACGGTGTCGGGGCTGTACAGGAAGATCACCGCCGAGACCGTGGTCATTGACGACACGAAGAGGTAGCGGAAGATATCGAGCAGTGCCGGCAGGCACACCGGCACGGTCACGCGCCAGCACGTCACCAGCGGCGCCACCGCGAGCGACAGCGCCGCGGCCTCGAACTCGTTGTCGAGCTGGCGCAGCGCCGCGGCCGCGGTCAGGTGGCCGGTGGTGTAGCAGTGCGCCACGTTGCACAGCACCAGCAGCGCCATGGTGCCGTACAGCGCGTGCAGCGGATTGCCAGGCGCGTTGAAGAAGAACACATAGCCCAGGCCCAGCACCAGCCCCGGCACCGCCATCGGCAACAGGAAGCCCGCGCGCAGCACGCCGTGCAGCCAGGCCGGGCCGCGCGTGCGCAGCGTCAGCCAGGCGCCCAGGAAGATCGCCGCCGTGCCCGCGAGCGCGGTCAGCGCCGACAGCTTCAGGCTGTTGCGGTAGGCCAGCCAGCCGCCGCCGTCCATGTTGTCGAAGTCGTAATGCGCCAGCGTCGGGCCCAGGTTGTACGGCCACAGCTTGACCAGCGACGCGCCCACCGCGGTGGCGATCACTGCCAGCAGCGCGGCACTGACCAGCGCCACCAGCAGCAGGCACGCGCTGTCGCGGCCGCGCTCGGGCGCCGGCACATACACTTGCGCGCGGCTTCCCATCTGCGTGCGCTGGCGCTGCTGCATTGCCATGTCCACGGCAAAGGTCAGCAGCGCCGGCGCCAGCAGCAGCATGCCGATCAGCGCGCCGCGGTCGAACTGCTGCTGCCCGACCACCGCCTTGTATGCTTCCAGCGCCAGCACCGGGTAACCGCCGCCCACCACCTTGGGTACGCCAAAGTCCGTGATCACCAGCGTCAGCACCAGGCAGGCGGCGGCGAACAGGCCCTGGCGCGCGCCCGGCAGCGTGACCGTGCAGAAGGTGCGCCACGGGCTGGCGCCCATCGTGCGCGCCGCTTCATAGAGGCGCGCATCGGCCAGCGACAGCGTCGCCACCAGCACCATCAGCGCATGCGGGAAGGTGTAGAAGGCCTCGCCGAGCACGATGCCCCAGAAGCCATAGATGCCCCCCGCGCCGAATGCTCCGCTAAAGATGCCCTGATTGCCGAACAGGTAGACCAGCGCGATCGCCGGCAGCAGCGACGGCGCAAACAGCGGCAGCAGCGCAATGCCGCGCCACAGCGGCCGCAGCGCGATGCAGGACCGCTGCAGCGCATAGGCAAAGCCAAATGCCAGCGGCACCACCAGCGCCACCACCGCCAGCGGCACCGCCACGCTGCGGCCGAGCATCGGCAGGAAGTTGGGGCTGGTCACCAGCGCCGCCATGCGCGCGCCCAGCGCCCATTGGCCCGCCGCATCGAACCAGGCCTGGCGGAACAGCGCCAGCAACGGCAGCAGCAAGCCGACGGCCAGCCCGGCCAGCCAGAGCCACTTCATCGCGGCCGGGGCACCGTGCGCCAGCCGGGAGGCCAGGCCGGTGCCGCGCGAGGATGCGGCCTGCGTGCCCGGGTGCAACTCGACCGTGGCTGCGGCGCGCATCATGCAAACACCCGCAACGCCTGCGCGGGCAGCGCAATCCAGAACTTGTGGCCGCCCGCGTCGGGCAGCCGGTGCCGCGCCTCGCGCGCCACGTCGGCAAACAGGGTCAGCCCCGGCAGGCGGTCCGCTTCCAGCGCCAGCCGGTAGCGGTTGCCGAGGTAGGTCTGGTCGATCACGCGCGCCAGCAGCCGGTTGGGCTCGGCGGGATCCGGGTCCAGCCGCACCGCTTCCGGCCGGCAGCACAGCCGGCCGGCGGATGCCGCCGGCTGCGGCGAGTCAACCAGGAAATCGACGGCCTGGCCGCCCTCGCCAACGGTGAAGCGCCCGGCCTGCGCGCTGCGCCCCGGCAGCCAGTTGGCCTGCCCGACAAAACCGGCGACAAAGGCCGACGCCGGCTGCTCATAGATCTCGGCGGGGGTGCCGGCCTGCACGATGCGCCCGCCGTCCATCACGGCAATGCGGTCGGCCATGGTCATGGCCTCTTCCTGGTCGTGGGTGACCATCACGGTGGTGATGTTCAGGCGGCGCTGCAGCTGGCGCAGCTCCAGCCGCAGGTGTTCGCGCACGCGCGCGTCGAGTGCCGACATCGGCTCATCCAGCAACAGCAGCGAAGGCGCCGGCGCCAGCGCACGGGCCATCGCCACGCGCTGCTGCTGACCACCGGAGAGCTGGCCCGGGAACTTGCGCTCGCTGCCGGCCAGGCCGACCAGGCCGAGCATCTCGGCCACGCGCGCGTCGCGGTGCGTGCGTCCCATGCCGCGCCCGTGCAGGCCATAGGCCACGTTCTGCGCCACGGTCAGGTTGGGAAACAGCGCATAGGACTGGAACAGGATGCCGTAGTCGCGTGCCTGCGGCGGCAACCTGGTCAGCTCACGCGCGCCGGCATGGATGCGTCCTGCGTCCTCGCGCTCAAGTCCCGCGATGATGCGCAGCAGCGTGGTCTTGCCGCACCCGGACGGGCCCAGCAGGCACAGCAGCTCGCCCTGCCCGACCGACAGCGACACGCCGTCCAGCGCCACAAAGCTGCCAAAGCGCTTGCTGACCTGCTCCACCGCCAGGAACGCCCGGCCCTCCGCGGACTTGCCTGCCTGCATGACCGAATCTCCGCAATCTCAATTGAATCGGTCGCCAGCATAGGCAGCGCAGATGCCAGCCGTGTGGCAGATCGGCAAAGTATTTCGATGGAGGTATCGGGGGATTTGGGATGGGGCAGCGGCGCGGGCGCGCCGGCAAGTTATGAATGGTGCCCCTGGACGGCTATGACTCGCGCAGCGCAGTGGCGCCCGCAGACGTGGGGGGCGGCACCCGAATCCCCTGTTCCAGGATCTCCCGCAGCGCCTGCTGCGGCACCGCCTGGCTGAACAGGAACCCCTGCAGCCCGTCGCACCCCTGCGCCCGCAGGAACTCGAACTGCGCCGCCGTCTCCACCCCTTCGGCAATCACCTTGAGGTGTAGCTGGTGGCCCAGCGCGATGATCGCCGCGGCCACCGCCTGATCGTGGCCGGGGGTGGCCACGTCGTCGACAAAGGACTTGTCGATCTTGAGGCGGCTGATTGGCAGCCGGGTCAGGTAATTGAGCCCGGAGTAGCCGGTGCCGAAGTCGTCGATCGACAGCCCCACGCCCAGCTCGCGCAGCCGGCGGAAGGTCTCGATGGTGGTCTCGCCGCCGTCGACCAGGATGCCTTCGGTGACTTCGATCACCAGCCCCTGCGGCGGCAGGCCGGCCTGCTGCAGGCAGCGCGCAACGGTATCGGGGAAGTTGGCCTGGCGCAGCTGCAGCGGCGAGATATTGACCGCGACCTCGATCTCGCTGCCCAGCGCCTGGCGCAGCGCCTGGATTTCGCGGCAGGCAGTGGCCAGGGTCCATTCGCCCAGCGGCGCCACCAGGCCGCTCTGCTCGGCGATGGGGATGAACTCGGCCGGCTGCATGGCGCCGCGTTCCGGGGTGTTCCAGGTAATCAGCGCCTCGACGCCGGTGATGGCCAGGGTCGCGGCATCAACGATCGGCTGGTAGCGCAGCCGGAACTCATCGCGGGCGAGCGCGCGCCGCAGCAGCCCTTCGATGGTGAAGCGCGCCAGCGAGGCCTCGGCCATGGCGCTGGCAAAGCGGCGCAACTGCGCGCGGCCGTCGTGCTTGGCCGCGTAGACGGCCGAGTCGGCAGCCTTGAGCAGCTCAGTCAGGCTATCGCCATCGTCCGGGAAGATCGCCATGCCGATCGACGGCGTCACGCGCAGGCGCTGGCCGCCGGCCTGCAGTTCTTCATTGACGCGCACCTGGATCTTGGCGGCAATCAGCTCGGCTTCGCTGTCATGGCGCAGGCCGCCCAGCACCACGCCGAATTCATCGCCGCCCATGCGCGCCACCAGGTCGCCCTGCCGTACCGTGCCCTTGAGGCGGTCGGCCATGGTGCGCAGCACGTCGTCGCCAACCGGGTGGCCGAGCGAGTCGTTGATGTGCTTGAAATGGTCCAGGTCGAGCAGCAGCAGGGCCACGCGCTCGCCGTGGCTGCGCGCGTGCAGCAGCAGCGCCTGCGCGCGCTCGCTCAGCTCGGCGCGGTTGGGCAGGCCGGTCAGCGGGTCGTGCAGCGCCAGGTGTCGGATGTACTCGTCGACGCGGAGGCGCTCGGTCAGGTCGTAGCCGATGGCCTGGTAGCCAGGCGATGGCGCGGGCCGGGGCTCGGCACCATCGGCGGGACCGGCTGGCGCTGCGTCGGCGGCCGCAGCCTCGATGGGCGCCGGCAAGGCGAACACCGCCAGTTGCACCGGCATGCGCGAGCCGCCCTTGCGCACCCAGGTCCATTCGCGCTCGTCGGTCAGGCCAAGCCGTGCCTTGGCCATCAGGGCGGGCAGCCCCGGCGGCACCGGCTCGCCCAGTTCGCCACTGAGCATGCGGGCATGGTCGGCCAGTTCGTCGGCAATATGCAGGCCGGTCATGTGCATGTGCCCGACCAGCTCCGCGGAGTTGTACCAGAGCATGCGCTGGCCAGCCGCGTTGATGCCGGTGATCAGCCCGTCCTCATCGAAGGTGATGACGCAGAAGGCGGCATGGTCGAGCAGCCCGGCATAGCGCGCGGCCTGCACCGCGGCGGCCCGCTGGGCGCGCCGTTCCGGCTCCAGGTCCGTGACCGCCCACAGCCAGTGCGCGGTGCCGCCGCCGGCCACAGGCAGGCGCGCGGCGCCGGCGCGCAGCGCGAAGCGGCTGCCGTCTGCGCGCACGCCCGCCAGTTCACGGTGGGCCTCGGCCCCTGCCGCAGCGCCGCTGGGGACTACGCCGGTGGCGCCGGGTACCAGGGTGTCCAGGCTGCGCCCGGCCAGTGCCGCCGGATCGGCGCCGAACAGTTGCCCCGCCCGCTCGCTCGTGCGCACCACCACGCCCTCTGCATCGGCCAGCAGGAAGCCGTCGGCCGACTGCGCCATGCACGCCTGCAGCATGGCATTGTCATCTTCCCAGGCATGGACGGCCTGCGCTTCGCGCTGGCGCGCGGCGCGGCCCTGGCGTGCCAGTGCATGGGTGAGCCACGCCAGCAGCAGCGTGGCCAGCGTGCCCGCGGCCAGCACCAGGTATGCCTGCCGCGGGCCATGCGCGGCTTCGAAGGCGGGGCGCGTGGCGCCGCGCAGCGTCCAGGTGACGCCGCCATACTGGAGCTGGCGCTCGCCCTGCAGCAGCGCGGCACTGCCGTCCTCGCGGCGCTCGCCCTCGGTCGGCCCGCCGGACAGCATCGGCCCGAGCGCGGCCGGGGAGCCCTCATACAGCGACAGCTCCAGTTCCGCCGCCGCCGGGGCACTGACCGCGCGCATCAGGTCGCCCAGGCGCAGCGACACGTAGACATAGCCGAGCACCGCCTGGCGCCGCTGCGCCACCGTGCTGACCGCCGCCTCCCCGGCGTAGACCGGCAGGACTACCAGCGCGCCGTGCTGGCGCTGCGCCGCCTCGGCTTCGCGGATCAGTGCCAGGCCGGGCGTGAGCCGCGGTTCGCCGCTGTCGCGGGCGGCTTCCAGCGTCGCCCGGCGTGTCGGCTCGGACAGCATGTCAAAACCGGCTGCGCGCGTGTTGCGCCCGTCCAGCGGTTCGATATAGAAGATCGGTGCGTACAGGTCGCGCTTGCCGCCGGGATGAATGTCGTAGTCGGCAAGGCCGTCGGCACGGGCGGCGTGCACCAGCCGCGGCACCTGCTGCAACGGCGTGAGCGGCGCGTAGCCGATCGACTGGGTGCCGGCGGGCAGGTCGTCGAGCTGGGCGGTATAGAGATAGTCGCGCCACTGCGCGCGCGAGGTGTCGGGGTTGGCGGTCAGCACGGCGGCCACGCCGCGCAGCAGGCGTTCGTTCTCCAGCATGCGCTCGCGCAGCGCGCTGCCGGCCTGGCCCAGCAGCGCGTCGAAATGCTGCTGCGCCTCACGGCGCTCGAGCCGCTCCGCCTGCAGCCATGCCCCTGCCGTCAACAGCGCGCCGCCGGCCGCGACCAGCAATGACAACAAGGCAGGGGAAAGCGAAGTCAGTCTCATGGTCGATCGGTTCCGGCATGCAGCAGGGGCATGCCGTCTGCGTGGACGTGCCTTCGCATTAACGGGGGACTATACCGTGGCACAGGCAGCCCGCACACCCCCGCCGGGGATGAACCCGTTCGGGGGAAAGACCGCATGCCCCACCACGGCGGGGTATGGTAGGGTTGCACCGGAGATGCCCCCCAGTACGGATGCCCCCAAAGTACGCGACAGTCCGCGCCACTAGTGCCCTGTTCCGTAGATACCTTGCCAAAATGAAATCATCCGGTTGACTGTCAGGCCAGGCGCGAGGAGGCGCCATAGCCGTAGCTATGGCAACGACGAGCAACGACGCATGGCGGGCAACTGGACGATTTCATGGCAAGGTATTTGCGGAACAGGACACTAAGGACCCTAGCAAAAATAACTTGAACAGTTGTCCTCGCGTCTATACGATGCGCACATGGATATCAGCGAGGCAGTCGAAGCGAAGTTTCGGGCCCTGCAGGCGCGCCTTGATGAGGCGACGTTGCGCCTATGGGCCGCCGCCGAAGCGCGCAGCCTGGGGCGTGGGGGCGTGAGTCTGGTGGCCAAAGCGATAGGCATCTCGCGCACCACGATCTATGCGGGACTGGCCGAACTCGAAGCGGCCGGTGGAGCGACGCGGGACATGACGGCCAAGCGCATTCGTGCCCCGGGAGGCGGGCGCAAGAGGCTAACTGAGCTCGATGCGAGGTTGTTGGAGCACCTGGATGCACTGGTGGAGCCGACCAGCCGGGGTGACCCGATGTCAGCACTACGATGGACGTGCAAGAGCACCACCCGTCTGGCCGAAGAGCTCAACCGGCTGGGGCATCGCGTGAGTCAGCGCACGATCTGCGATCTGCTGACGCAGACGGGCTACAGCTTGCAATCGGTGCGCAAGACACGCGAAGGCGCGCAGCACCCCGACCGCGACGCGCAGTTCCACTACATCGCCGACAAGGTGGCGCAGTATCAGCGCCAGCGTCAGCCGGTCATCTCGGTGGACACGAAAAAGAAGGAGCTGATCGGCGATTTCAAGAACGCTGGCCGCGAATGGCAGCCCAAGGGCCAACCCGAGCAGGCGCGTGTGCACGATTTCATCGACGATGAACTGGGCAAGGTTGCCCCGTATGGCGTCTATGATGTGACGGCCAACGAGGGCTGGGTCAGCGTGGGCATCAACCACGACACCGCCGAGTTCGCGGTTCAAAGCATCCGTCGCTGGTGGCTGGAGATGGGCCGTCCGTTGTATCCGAAAGCCAGGCGACTGCTGGTCACCGCCGACTGCGGTGGCAGCAACGGGTATCGTGTGCGGCTGTGGCGGGTGCAGTTGCAGCGACTGGCCGACGAACTCGGTTTCGCTGTGCAGGTGTGCCACTTTCCGCCGGGTACGAGCAAGTGGAACAAGATCGAGCATCGCCTGTTCTGCCATATCACGAACAACTGGCGCGGCCGACCGCTGTTGACGCGTCAGGTGGTAGTGAACCTCATCGGCAGCGTGAGTACCGCTGAAGGGCTGAAAGTGCGTGCGGAACTGGACGAGAACATGTACGACGCAGGTATCAAGGTCAGCGACGCCGAACTCGCTGCCGTGGCCATTGAGCGCGACGAATTTCATGGCGAGTGGAACTACCGCATCAAACCTCGAACATCTCGTCGCAAGACGTAATTGTTCAAGTTATTTTTGCTAGGATCCTAACGCCCCAACTGCGCCCTACATGCCCGTCTACACACCCACGCTGAAAGCGCGCATTGCGATCATCACCACGGTGCTGGCCGCGGTGTTCGGCACCGGCATCGTACTGACCGCCCTGTACGACGCCCACCGCGACCTGCACGAAGCGCTGCAGGTCCAGCAGGACTCCGTCGTCAAGCTGACCGCCAGCCAGCTCGACACCGCCATGAACGACCGCATCGTGCTGCTCTCGCACCAGGCTGCGCAACTCAGCGGCCTGCTGGCGCAGGCGCACGGCGCGCAAGCCGCGGCGGTGCGCGAGCGGGCGCTGGATACGCTGTCTGCAGCGATCCCGGTGCCGGCCGCGTTCAACGCGCTGCTGGTCGCCGACATGCAGGGCAACATCGTCAGCAACCGCGGCACCGGGGCGGACATTGGCGACCGCAGCTATTTCCGCGAGGCCGCCCGCTCGCTCGCGCCCGTGGTGTCGCCGCCCATCCGTTCGCGCACCAACGGCCAGATGGGGGTGATGGTGGCGGTGCTGGCGCCGAACCAGACCTTCGTCGGCCTGGTGGGCGGCTGGCTGGACCTGTCCAGCGCCAACTTCCTGGTCGAGATCCTGCACAACCGCCTCGGCACCACCGGCTACTACTGCCTGGTGTCGGCCGGCCCCGAGCCGGTCTACATCCGCCATCCCGACCCCGCGCAGGCGCGCCAGCCGGCGCTGGCCGTGGCCGATACCTGCGGCGAGGATGACAGCGCCGCGCCGCTGGAATTCCTCACGCCGGCGCGGCCGGTGATTGCGCGCTACCTGATGTCGAGCACCGGCTGGGAACTGGTGGCGCTGCTGCCCGCACGCGAGGCCTACGCACCGCTGCACCAGATGCAGCAGCGCTTCCTGGGCATGGCCGGGGTGGCCATGGCGGCTGTGGCCCTGCTGATCTGGCTGGCGGTGCGGCGCCAGCTGGCGCCGCTGGCGCGCCTGCACAAAGTAGTGCAGGCCAGCGCCAACGATCTGTCCGCGTTCGAGCGGCTGCCGACACGGCAGCAGCGCGACGAGATCGGCGACCTGACGCGCGTCTTCCTCAAGCTGATGCGCGACGTGCGCGAGCGCCGCCAGGCGCTGGACCGCAGCGAACGGCGCCTGCGCGCGGTGACCGACACGCTGCCGTCGCTGCTGGCCTTTATCGACACCGATGAGCGCTATGTGTTCAACAACCAGGCCTACGAGCGTGTCTTCGGCCTGAAGCCGGAGGAACTGCGCGGCAGGCACGTGCGCGAGATCCTGGGCGAGACCCGCTACGCGCGCGTGCAGCCATTCATGCAGCGCGCGCTGGCGGGCACTGCGGTGACCTTCGAAACCGAAGACAGCGACCCCGAATACCACTGCATGGAGAGCAGCCTGCGCCCGGAATGGAGCGCCGACGGCAGCGAGGTGGTGGGCGTGCATATCCATGTGCAGGACATCACGCAGCGCAAGCTGGAGACGCAGCGCCTGGCGCGCATGTCGCGCACCGACCACCTGACACAGCTGATGAACCGCAGCGCTTTCGAGGGCCAGCTGCACGCGGCGATGGTGCGCAGCCGCGAGCATGGCACGCTGATGGCCCTGCTGTACCTGGACATGGACCGCTTCAAGGCCGTCAACGATATTCACGGCCACGCCGCCGGCGACCAGCTGCTGCAGACCTTTGCCCAGCGCGTGCGCCGCTGCGTGCGCGAGCGCGAGCGCGACACCGTCGCCCGGCTGGGTGGCGACGAGTTCGCGGTGGTGCTCGAGGACATGACCCAGCCCGCCGCGGCACGCCGCGTGGCGCAGGCCATCCTGCAGGCGATGGGTGAGCCCTTCGACTTCGAGGGCGTGTCCGCCGACGTGGACGTCAGCATCGGCGTGGCGCTCTACAACGGCGGCCCGGCGCAGGACCGCGAACTGATGCGGCTGGCGGACGTGCTGCTATACCGCGCCAAGGGCGCGGGCCGCGGGCGCTATGAGATCGGCCCGCCGGAACTGGCGGGCGAGCTCAACCCGCAGTAGGCAGCCCCGGCCGAGGGCTCAGTGGATGGTGCCGCCGGGCTTGTCCGACGCCGCGCCGCCGGCCCCCTCGGGCTCGAACGGCACGTGGCGGCCGTCGCTGGACTGGTAGCCCAGTTGCGCATCGGCGCCCAGCATCTTCTCCCACGCGATCATGGCCTGGGCCACCGCATCGGGCGCGCCCTTGAACACCACCACGTCGTTGCCGCAGCCGGGGCATTCGCCGCCGAACACGGCATCGATGCCGGGCAGGCCCGGCACGTCGAGCGCGTCGAATTGCGCGAACGCGGTCTTGCAGTGCCCGCAGACCAGCTGGGCGGGGCGCAAGGCCTCAATCTTTGCGCGTGCCTGTGCCGCACGCTCCTCGGGGGTACCCCGCCGTTTTGCCTCGCCCATGATGTGCCTTCCTTCCCCGTGCTGCCGGTGTGTGTTTGCATCGGCCCCGCCAGTGCGGCGGGACCGTGCCTGTTAGATGCGCAATGCGTGCCGGTGGTGCCCGGCCATTGTCGCAGGTGACGGCCGCGCTGCGTGCGCGCCATCGCCGATCTGCTGCGCTCAGTTGGCATTGTAACCAGCGCGGCGCAGCAAATACCGGGCCGACAGGAACCCGCAGCGCCTGCTATTGTGGATAACGATGCCCCGTGCGGGTGCGGATGCGCCGCTTCCGGCACCACGGGCCTCTCCCTCAACCGGCGCCGACGCTGGTGCAGGTTATTCCCGGTTCCATCCACCTACCCCGAAGGAGGACGTTCCATGATCCGACCCACCGTGCAGGAAAACGCCGCCCGCTACGCCGACTGCATTGCCGCCTGCAATGCCGCAGCCGCTGCCGCACTCAAGTGCGCCGCTGCCTGCCTGGAAGAACAGGACGTGCGCAAGATGGCGCGCTGCATCGCGCTGGACATGGATTGCGCCGGCATCGCCCAGCTGGCCGCGTCCTACATGCTGCGCAACAGCGAGTTCGCGCCGCTGGTGTGCGAAGACTGCGCCGAAGTCTGCAAGTGGTGCAAGGAGGAATGCGAGCACCATGACACCGAGCACTGCCAGGAATGCGCCCGCGCCTGCGCAGCCTGCATGGAGCAGTGCCTGAAGATGACGGCTTAGCGGTCCCCGCCCGCTTCCTGCTGCCCCTGCGGCGGCTCGGCCAGCGCGACGAAGGCATCGATCAGCCTGGCGCCGCGCCGCTCGCGCAGGCAGTAGAGATACTCGTGCAGGCAGGGCGAGGCATCGGTGAAGCCCAGCACGCGCAGGTCCGGATGGCTCGGCACCTCGTGCCGGGCGATCACCGATACGCCCAGGTTGCGTATCACCGCCTCGCGGATCGACTCCCGGCTGCCGATCTCCATCTGCGCGGCGGGGCTCACGCGCGCCTGCGCCAGCATGTCTTCGGTGGCGATGCGCGTGGTCGACCCGAGCTCTCGCATCAGCAGGCGGCAGCCCG
This sequence comes from Cupriavidus sp. BIC8F, assembly GCF_032465815.1. Taxonomy (NCBI): domain Bacteria; kingdom Pseudomonadati; phylum Pseudomonadota; class Betaproteobacteria; order Burkholderiales; family Burkholderiaceae; genus Cupriavidus; species Cupriavidus sp. BIC8F. The sequence goes on from NZ_CP136095.1 coordinate 170,753, forward strand.
CCAGCGCACTGACGGCCACTTCGGTGTGCCCGGCCAGCGCATGGGTGCGGTGCACCACCAGCATCAGCGGGTCCACGCCCAGCAGCACGCGCGACAGGCGCGCATCGTCCACCCGCTGCGACGAGGTGGCAATATCGACGCGGTATTCCTGCAGCGCTTCCAGCACTTCCTGCGAATTTCCGGTCACCACGCTGACATCGATGGCGGGAAAGCGCTCGCTGAAGCCGCGGATCAGCTCCAGCACGTAGTAGGGCGCGGTTGCGCCCACGCGCAGGCTGCCGGTGCGCAGGTCGCCCGAATGGCGCAGGAAGAAGTCGATCTCGGTTTCCTGCTGCACCAGCGCCTCGACGCGCGGCAGCAATGCCAGCCCCGCGTCTGACAGCGCCAGGCGGCGCCCGCCGCGGTGGAACAGCTCGACCCCGTAGGCTTCTTCCAGCGCGCGGATCTGCGCGGTGATGGTGGGCTGCGACAGGCCCAGGCGCTTGGCGGCCTGCGTGACGCTGCCGATGCGGGCCACCATGAAGAAGGACTTGAGCTGGGCGATGAGCATGCGGCCGAGGGATGTCGCTAAGGGCAAGGCAAGGCGGCGAGCGTCTGGGCGCCGGCCGCGGTGAGGCGGTATTCTAATGGACTGCACCAAGCCACCCGGTCCAACCGTCCGCTGCCTTGCATAGGAGTCTGCCCATGTCTGCCCCGTCCACCTCCGCCACCCGCATCGAGAAAGACAGCCTGGGCGACGTGCCCGTGCCCGCCGATCACCTGTGGGGGGCGCAGACCGAGCGCTCGCGCCAGAACTTCCGCATCGGCAACGAGAAGATGCCGCCGGCGCTGATCGAGGCCTTCGCCATCCTGAAGTTGTGCGCGGCGCGCGCCAATGGCGAGCTTGGCGTGCTCAGGCCCGAACTGGCGCACGCGATCGAACAGGCCGCGACCGAAGTCATCGAAGGCCGCCGGCCCGATGAGTTCCCGCTATCGGTCTGGCAGACCGGGTCCGGCACGCAGACCAACATGAACCTGAACGAGGTCATCGCGAACCGCGCCATTCAGTTGCTGGGCGGCAAGGTCGGCAGCAAGACGCCGGTGCACCCCAACGACCACGTCAACGCCAGCCAGTCCTCCAACGACAGCTTCCCCACCGCGATGCATATCGCCGCCACGCGCGCGATCCAGCAGGAACTGCTGCCGGCGCTGGAGCAACTGCAGCAGACCTTTGCGCGCAAGGTGGAAGCCTTTGCCGATATCGTCAAGGTCGGCCGCACCCATTTGCAGGATGCCGTGCCGCTGACGCTGGGGCAGGAGTTCTCGGGCTACATGACGCAAGTGGCCGACGCGCAGTCGCGCCTGCAGCAGGCCATGCTGCGCGCGATGCCGGTGGCGCAGGGCGGCACCGCGGTAGGCACCGGCCTGAACGCCCCGCACGGCTTCGCCGCGGCCTTCGCGCGGGCGCTGGCCGACTACACCGGCCTGCCGTTCGAGCCCGCGCCCAACCGCTATGCGCTGCAGGCCTCGCACGACGCGCTGGCCGACCTGTCTGGCGCGCTTAGCACCACGGCCTCGTCGTTCCTGAAGATCGCGCGCGACTTCATGCTGCTGGGCTCAGGGCCACGCGCCGGCTTTGCCGAGCTGGTGCTGCCGGCCAACGAGCCGGGCTCATCGATCATGCCGGGCAAGGTCAACCCGACCCAGGCCGAGGCGCTGGCGATGGTGTGCTGCCGCGTGATCGGCAACCACACCACGGTGACGCTGGCCAACGGGCTGGGCACGCTTGAGCTGAACGCCTACAAGCCGGTGATCATCTACAGCCTGCTGCAGTCGGTGAGCCTGCTGGCGGGCGCCGCGTCGAGCTTTGCCGAGCATATGGTCGAAGGCGTCGAGGCCGACCGCGAACGCATCGCCGAACTGCTGGAGCGGTCGCTGATGCCGGTGACCGCGCTCAACCCGCATATCGGCTACGACAAGGCCGCGGAGATCGCCAAGCTGGCGGTCAAGCGCAACCTGTCGCTGCGCGAGGCGGCGATTGCGTCGGGGCATGTCACCGAGGCTCAGTTCGCCGAGTGGATCGACCTGAAGGGGATGACGCGGGAGGTGTAGCGGGGGATGTAGCAGAGATGCGCCCCGGCACGGAACCGATCCGCGCCGGGGCAGGCCGGCCTCAGCCGACGAAGGCCTTTTCCAGCACGAAATGGCCGGGATGGCTCATATTGCCTTCGGCGAATCCGCGCTCTTCCAGGATGCCGCGGACGTCCTTGAGCATGTCCGGGCTGCCGCACAGCATGATGCGGTCGTTCTCCAGCGAGAACGGCTCCACGCCCAGGCGCTCGAACAGTTCGCCCGAGGCGATCAGGTCGGTGATGCGGCCGCGGTTGTCGAACTCTTCGCGCGTCACGGTCGGGAAGTACACCAGCTTTTCGCGCACCAGATCGCCCAGGTGCTCGTGCTGCGGCAGGTGTTCCTGGATCAGCTCGCGGTAGGCCAGCTCTTCCACGAAGCGGCAGGTGTGCGTCAGCACGACCTTGTCATAGCGCTCGTAGACCTCCGGATCGCGGATGATCGACAGGAACGGGGCCAGGCCGGTGCCGGTGGCCAGCAGCCACAGCGTCTTGCCGGGCAGCAGGTTGTCCACCAACAGCGTGCCGGTCGGCTTCTTGCCGACGAAGATCTGGTCGCCTTCGCGCAGGTGCTGCAGGCGCGAGGTCAGCGGGCCATCAGGCACCTTGATGCTGAAGAATTCCAGCGTTTCCTCATAGTTGGCGCTGGCGATGCTGTAGGCGCGCAGCAGCGGGCGGCCGTTCACTTCCAGCCCGACCATGGCGAACTGGCCATTTTCAAAGCGAAAACCAGGGTCGCGCGTGCAGGTAAAGCTGAAAAGGGTGTCGGTCCAGTGGTGGACGGAGAGGATGGATTGCTGGTTCAGGTTGCTCATGGCGAAACGCGGGATACAGCGGCAGGATGCAGCGCCAAAGACGGCTGGAAAGGAAGAATTTTAACGCATGCTTGGGGGCGGCGCAGGCGGAGCCTGCGACGCCAGCGCGGGATTTCCGGGATGTGCAATCCGGTGCGGCGCATGCGGCACGCCCGATATTGTTGAGAAATTCTGGCTAATCAAATTGATTTTTGCGCATTTATCCAAAGGCAGCCAACATCCATCATGAGGTCATCTTCCCTTTGCTCCCAAGGAAACTGCCATGACCTCCACCCCAGCAATCTCCCGCCGCGCCGCGCTCGTTACCGGCGCCTCCCGCGGCATCGGCCGCGCCATCGCGTTGCGGCTGGCCGCCGACGGCTTCGACGTGGCCATTGGCTACGCCGGCAACGCCGCCCGGGCCGAAGCGACGGTGGCGGCGGCGCGCGAAACCGGCGTCAATGCCATCGCCATCCAGGGCGATGTGGCGCAGGCGCCAGACGTGGCACGGCTGTTCGATGCCGCACAGCAGGCGTTCGGCCGGCTCGACGTGGTCGTCAACAGCGCCGGCATCATGCAGATGGCGCCGGTTGCGCCGGCCAGCCTGGACGCCTTCGACCAGACCATCACCACCAACCTGCGCGGCGCTTTCCTGCTGCTGGGCGAGGCCGCCGCGCGCCTGGGCGACGGCGGGCGCATCATTGCGCTGTCGACCAGCGTGATCGCGCGCTCCTTCCCCGGATACGGTCCGTATATCGCCGCCAAGGCAGGCGTGGAAGGGCTGGTGCGGGTCCTGGCCAACGAACTGCGCGGGCGCGGCATCACCGTCAATGCGGTAGCGCCGGGGCCGGTCGCGACCGAACTGTTCCTCGATGGCAAATCGGAAGCGCAAGTGGCGCAGCTGTCCAAAGTGGCGCCGCTGGAGCGGCTGGGCACGCCCGAGGACATTGCCGCGGCGGTGTCGTTCCTGGCCGGGCCGGATGGGGCGTGGACCAATGCGCAGGTGGTGCGCGTGAACGGGGGCTTTGCCTGAGCCGTTGCCTGCCGGGCCAGAAGTCAGCCCCCGGGCGTCGGCAAGGACAGATCGCAGCGCAGGCGCGCCAGCGCGTCGCGCGAGTAGCCGTGGCGCACGCGCAGCTGGTGCTCCACGGCGTCGGCCTGGTCCAGGCAGGCGAACACCAGGTCGTCTTTTACGCGCTGCGAAACGCCCTTCAGGCGCGGCGCTTCATACGCGGCCTGGCGCGCGCGGCAGCGCAGGAACAGCAGCGTTTCCTGCGAGGCTGTGATCAGTTGCTCGTGCTCGATCCGCTTGCATTCGACCAGGTCCTGGGCAGGGGCGCTGGCGGCGGCAAAGAGCAAAGGCAGGCACAGCCATCGACGCAACGAGCGGTGCATGGCAAACGGGGGGCGCAGTAGGCCAGTTGAGGGTCCGGCTCGCATCATTGCCCAGACCCGCGCACAGTGCAAGCCACAGCGCACGCAACACCCTGTTGTGGCCGGGCGCCAGACGGGCCGCAGCCGGATTCAGTGTCCAGCCACATGGACAATCGCCCGCAAACCCTGATGGCTGCGTCGACCGGCAGGTCTATGCTGCACCGCAGCACACCCAAGGGGTGGGCAGGTCCGGCGGATCAGGCTACGCTTCGATGGCAAATGCGCCGCAGTGCGCGCCAGTTCACGCCCCAGACCGACGGGCTCCCGCCCGGCCTTCCCCGTGTTCCCCCTTGCCGCCCACCGTTCCGGTGGCCTGCGGCCGCCATGTTTGCGGCATCTGCCGCCAGCACTGCGCAGCGCGACCTGACCCGCGGCTGCCCTGCGCCGCCCTGACTGCAAGACAACAACATGACCGATCTCACCGCTACCCCAGCCCAGACGGCCGCCCCGAGCCGCGAAGAGGTGCGCAAGCGCATCTACGCCATCGTCGCCGCCTCGTCGGGCAACCTGGTCGAATGGTTCGACTTCTACGTCTACGCCTTCTGCGCGATCTACTTCGCGCCGTCGTTCTTCCCCAAGTCCGATCCCACCGCGCAACTGCTGAACACCGCCGGCGTGTTTGCCGCCGGCTTCCTGATGCGGCCCATCGGCGGCTGGCTGTTTGGCACCATCGCCGACCGCCACGGCCGCAAGAACTCGATGCTGATCTCGGTGATCATGATGTGCGCGGGCTCGCTGCTGATCGCCTGCCTGCCCACCTATGACAGCATCGGCAACTGGGCGCCGGCGCTGCTGCTGCTCGCGCGCCTGATCCAGGGCCTGTCGGTCGGCGGCGAATACGGCACCACCGCCACCTATATGAGCGAGGTGGCGCTGCGCGGCCGGCGCGGCTTCTTCTCGTCGTTCCAGTATGTGACGCTAATCGGCGGCCAGTTGCTGGCGGTGCTGGTGGTGGTGATCCTGCAGCAATTGCTGGACGAGGCCGAACTGAAGGCCTGGGGCTGGCGCATCCCGTTCGTGGTCGGCGCGGTCACCGCGGTGGTGGCGCTGTTCCTGCGCCGCACGCTGCACGAGACCTCGTCGGCGGCCACCCGCGGCAGCAAGGAAGCCGGCAGCGTGGCCGCGCTGTTCCGCAACCACAAGGCCGCCTTCTTCACGGTGCTGGGCTATACCGCGGGCGGCTCGCTGATCTTCTACACCTTCACCACGTATATGCAGAAGTACCTGGTCAACACCGCCGGCATGTCAATCAAGACCGCCAGCTATGTGATGACGGGATGCCTGTTCCTGTACATGTGCATGCAGCCGGTGTTCGGCGCGCTGTCCGACCGCATCGGCCGGCGCACCAACATGCTGCTGTTCGGCGCGCTCGGTGCGCTCTGCACGGTGCCGGTCCTGACGGCGCTGGGCACGGTCAGCAGCCCTGAACTCGCCTTCGTGCTGATTGCCGTGGCGCTGGCCATCGTCAGCTTCTACACCTCGATCAGCGGCATCGTGAAGGCCGAGATGTTCCCGCCCGAGGTGCGCGCGCTCGGCGTGGGCCTGGCCTATGCCATCGCCAACGCGATCTTCGGCGGCTCGGCCGAATACGTGGCGCTGGGCATGAAGACGCTCGGTCACGAGACCGCGTTCTACTGGTACGTGACGGCGATGATGGTGATTGCCTTCTTCGTCAGCCTGCGCCTGCCGCGCCAGGCCAAGTACCTGCATCACGAGCATTGATGCGCACCCCGCGGTGCAATGCTGCGGGACGCCGCCACGAGCATGGCAATATACGGGGGCGGCAATCGCCCCCGTCTTTCATTGATCACCCCATGGACCTGAACGCCCTGCGCCTGTTCGTCGACATCGTCGATGCGGGCAACCTGAGCGCGGCCGCGCGCAAGCTCAAGATGACGCGCGCCAATGTGAGCTACCGGCTCAAGGCGCTCGAAGAAGAGCTGGGCGTGCAGCTGCTGCGCCGGACCACGCGCCATGTCGAGCCGACCCCGGTCGGCGCCGGCCTGTACGAGCACGGCCGCAACATCCTGGGCGAAGTGGCGGCCGCCAATGCGCTGATCAGCAATATGGGCAAGAGCTTGCAGGGCCATGTGCGGCTCTCGGTGCCCACAGGGCTGGGGCATACGCTGCTGTCGCCGCTGCTGGTGCTGTTCAAGCAGCGCTATCCCGACATCACGCTTGACGTCATGTTCGACAACCGCGTGCATAACCTGGTGTCCGAGGACGTGGACGTGGCGCTGCGCATTATCTCCACCCCGCCCGATTCGGTGGTCGCCACGGAGATCGGCGAAGTCGACTGGATCGTGTGCGCGTCGCCGGGGTATCTCGCCGCGCATCCCGCGCCGAAGGCACTCACCGGGCTGCAAGGACATGCGATGGTCTGCGCCTCGCCGGTGGGCCAGAAGCTCAAGGCATCGGGCACGCGACTGGATGGCGATGAAGGCCATGACGCGAAAGAATCCCGCGAACAGGTGGTGCTCGAACCGACGCTGACCTCGGAAAACTTTGCCTTCCTGAAGGAATCGGTGCTGGCAGGCCTGGGGATCGGCATTCTCCCGATCTATGCAATCGGCGCCGAACTGGAAAGCGGCGCACTGGTGCCGCTGCTGTGCGACTACCGCATCAGCGTGTTCGGCAGCAAGCTCTACATGCTGACCATGCCCAACCGCTACCAGACGCTGGCCACGCGCTACCTGCTGAACTTCCTGAAGACCGAGCTGCAGGCAGTGTGGCCGCGCCTTCAGCAGCGGCGCCACGGACTATAGTAGGAGCACAAGGATAATCGTCGGCGCATCCGCACCTGAGGAGCTACCATGGCCCTGGCTAGCACGCTTGCAAGCTGCCTGAGCAGCAAGAACACCCAGTACGACATCATCCGCCACCCCTACACCCTCAGCAGCATGGCCACTGCCGAGGCCGCGCATGTTCCCGGGGACCGGCTGGCCAAGACGCTGTTGCTGGAGGATGACCGCGGCTATGTCGCCGCCGTGATTCCTTCAAGCCATCATCTGCACATGGCCGCCATCTGCGAACAGACCGGGCGCAACCTGGTGCTGGCGCATGAGGACGAGATCCGCGAGATCTTCAAGGATTGCGACCTCGGCGCGATCCCGCCGGTGGCAATGGCCTACGGCATGCAGACCTATGTGGACGACAGCCTGATGGCGCAGCCCGACGTGTATTTCGAAGGCGGCGACCACCAGGAACTGGTGCACATGAGCGGCGAGCAGTTCTCGCAGCTGATGTCGGACGCTGGGCACGGGCAGTTTTCGCGCCGCATGATGTAAGCGGCGCTTTTTATTGGCCACTGAACGGCCACCACGCGGGTTGCGAGCCCGCGCGGTGGCCGTTTTGCATGCTGGCGGGCGGGTGATGCAGACGCTTCAGCCTTCAGGCAACGCCGGCACGCTGTCGTCCTTCAGGTCCACGCCCGAGCGGCCCAATGCCGCCGCGCCGCGCAGCAGGAAGGCCAGCCGGTCGGCGGCCTGCGCATACGGCAGGCCTTCGGGGCGCACGTTGGAGATGCAGTTGCGCTCGGCATCGGTGCGGCCCGTGCGCGGCGCATGGGTCAGGTAGATGCCAAGGCTGTCGGGCGAGCTCAGCCCCGGCCGTTCGCCGATCAGCATCACCACCTGGCGCGCGCCAAGCAGCTCGCCGATCTCGTCGCCGAGCGCCACGCGCGACTGCTCGGCCACCACCACCGGGCCGATGCGCCATGTCGGCGGCAAGCGCGCGCGGGTGGCATCGAGCAACGGCAGCGCGTGCGTCAGCGTGGCCAGCGCGGACAGGCCGTCGGCAACCACGAACACCACATCGGGCGCCGCGCCCGGCCGTGCCGCGGCCAGCCGCGCGCGGCTGGCATCGTCCAGGCGCCGGCCCAGGTCGGGGCGCCGCAGGTAGTGCGCGCGGTCCGGCGCCGCGCTGTGCACGGCGAGGTTCTGTACCCCCGCCGCATCCAGCGCCGCGGTGACCGCGCCCACGTCCAGCGGCAGGTGCACCGCATCGCGCGCCTGCGCATGGGCCAGCCCGAAGGCCAGCACCGCATCGGTGGTCTGGCTGTGGCCGGTACGGCCCAGCGCCACGCGCGCGCGCGTGAACTGGCGCAGGCGTTGCCAGGGGTCGGCATCGGCTTGCGGAACGGCGTATGCAGGATCGGCGGGAGGCGGGCGTCTGGCCGTCATCGGCTGCACCTTACAGGCTGTGGGCCATCTGCAGCAGCGGCTGGCGCTCGGCGGGCTCGAGCAGCCTGCCGCTGGCATCGGCAATGCCCATGCGCTGCAGCCAGGCCTCGAACTCCGGCGCGGGGCGCAGCCCCAGCACCTCGCGCAGGTACAGCGCATCGTGGAACGAGGTGCTCTGGTAGTTCAGCATGATGTCGTCGGCGCCGGGCACGCCCATGATGAAATTGATGCCGGCCACGCCGAACAGCGTCAGCAGCGTGTCCATGTCGTCCTGGTCGGCCTCGGCATGGTTGGTGTAGCAGACGTCGCAGCCCATCGGCACGCCCATCAGCTTGCCGCAGAAGTGGTCTTCCAGCCCGGCGCGGATGATCTGCTTGCCGTCGTACAGGTATTCGGGACCGATAAAGCCCACCACCGTATTGACCAGCAGCGGCGAGAACGCGCGCGCCACCGCGTAGGCGCGCGCCTCCATGGTCTGCTGGTCGACGCCATGGTGCGCATTGGCCGACAGCGCGCTGCCCTGCCCGGTCTCGAAGTACATCAGGTTGTCGCCAACGGTGCCGCGCGCCAGCGCCTGCGCGGCGTCGTGCGCCTCGGCCAGCAGCGACAGGCTGATGCCGAAGGCCGCGTTGGCGCGCTCGCTGCCGGCCACCGACTGGAACACCAGGTCCACCGGCGCGCCCTGCCCGATCGCGCGCAGCGTGTTGGTGACATGGGTCAGCACGCAGGATTGCGTGGGAATGTCGAAGCGGCGGCGCAGCTCATCGATCATGCGCAGCAGCGAGACGATGGCGCCCAGGTTGTCCGAGGCCGGGTTGACGCCGATGGTGGCATCGCCGCAGCCATAGAGCAGCCCGTCGATGATCGACGCGGCAATGCCCTTGGGATCGTCGGTCGGGTGGTTGGGCTGCAGCCGCACCGAGAGCCGGCCCGGCAGCCCCACCGTGCTGCGAAAGCGCGTGACCACCTGGCACTTGCGCGCCACCGCCACCAGGTCCTGGTTGCGCATCAGCTTGCTGACCGCGGCGGCCATCTCCGGGGTGATGCCCGGCGCCACCCGCGCCAGCGTGGCGCTGTCGGTTTCATGCAGCAGCAGCCAGTTGCGCAGGTCGCCCACGGTGCTGGCGCCAATGGCGGCAAAGGCCGCGCCATCGTGCCGGTCCAGGATCAGGCGCGTGACCTCGTCGTCCTCATACGGCACCAGCGCCTCGGTCAGGAACTGCTTGAGCGGCACCTCCGCCAGCGCCAGCCGTGCGGCCATCCGCTCCTGCTCGCTGGCCGCGGCAACGCCCGCCAGCGCGTCGCCGGAGCGCGCCGGGCTGGCCCGGGCCAGCAGCGTGCGCAGGTCGGCAAAGGCGTGGCGGTGGGTGCCGATGGTGTGGGTGTAGGCCATACGTTCCGTTCCTGGGCTTTGGGGAAAACGATGACGGCGGGGCGCCAGGCGCCTTGCCGGGCACGATTCCCCCTAATATAGACAGCCTTTGCGTGTGCCGTGATGCCAACATCGCGTCAGCGCACACGGCCTGACTCAGGAACAACATCTGGATCAGCGAGAATTCAGAATAAATTTGAGCAAATTGCATGCCGGAGACCCCGATGAAAGACCCCGACCCGACCACCACCCCGCGCCTGCTGCCGGCCGCGTGGTACAGCGTCGGCACCGTCGCCTACCTGCTGACCGCCCTGGCGCTCTGGACCGTGCTCCACGCCAACCTGGTGGCGGCATTGCTGTCCGGGCTGCTGCTGTATTCGCTGGTGGACGTGCTGGCGCCGCGCCTGAAGCGCCTGCACCAGCGCCACGACGCCCTGGCCGTGGCCATCCTGTCGGCGCTGATCCTGCTGGCGCTGACGCTGGCGGGCTGGCTGCTGGTGCGCTTTGTCAGTGGCGAGGGCAATACCCTGGACGGGCTGCTCAACCATGTGGCGGACATCATCGACCGCTCGCGCGAGCAGATGCCGCCGTGGCTCAGCGATGCGCTGCCCAAGGGCGTGGACGAGCTGGCCAACACGCTGATCGAGACGCTGCGCGAGCATGCCGCGATGGCGCAGAAGCTGGGTGCCGAGGTGCTGCGCACGCTGGTGCATATCCTGATCGGGCTGGTGATCGGCGCGATGGTGGCGCTGTACCGCGCGGTGGCGCGGCCCAACCGCCGGCCACTGGCCGCGGCGCTGGTGGCGCGTGCACGCACGCTGCAGCAGGCGTTCTCGCAGTTCATCTTCGCGCAGATCCAGATCTCCACCATCAACACCGTGCTGACGGCGATCTACCTGCTGCTGGTGCTGCCGCTCTTTGGCGTGCACCTGCCGCTGACCAAGACGCTGCTGGTGATCACCTTCGTGGCCGGGCTGCTGCCGGTGCTGGGCAACCTGATTTCCAACACCGCCATCGTGGTGGCCTCGCTGTCGGTGTCGCTGCCGATCGCGGTGGCGTCGCTGGTGTTCCTGGTGGTGATCCACAAGCTGGAGTACTTCCTGAACGCGCGCATCATCGGTGCGCGCATCCAGGCCGCGGCGTGGGAACTGCTGACGGTGATGCTGCTGATGGAAACGCTGTTCGGCATCCCGGGCGTGATCGCCGGGCCGATCTTCTATGCCTACCTGAAGCGGGAGCTGGCCGGCGCCGGGCTGGTCTGAGTGCCGCAGCCGGCTCGCCGCAGCGGTGGTAGGACCAATGCCGGTTCAGGCGCCGTCCTGCTCCACCCGGCTGCGCACGAAGTCGATATGGGTCTGCATGGCGGTGCGCGCCTCTTCCGGGCGGCGCGCGCAAATCGCATCGCACAGCGTGCGGTGCTGCAGCAACAGCAGGTCTGAGGCGCCGTCGTCCTGTTCGCGCAGGCCGGTGCCGTTGATGGTGATGTGCTCGCGCAGCATGCCGATCACGCTGGTATGCAGGTGCAGGAACATGGTGTTGTGCGAGGCCTGGGCGATGGCGTCATGCAGCTGCGCGTCGGCATCGGCCTCTGCCTGCTTGTCGTCGGCGGCGCGCGCGCGTTCCAGCTCGGCCATCAGGGCGCGGATCCGCTTGACGTCAGCGGCATCCGCGCGCAGCGCCGCAAAATACGCGGTCGCGCCCTCCAGCACGCGGCGGAACTCCAGGATGTCGTCGCGCAGCGCGGGGTGGTCGGCCACCAGCTGGCCCCAGGGCGAGGCAATGCCGGCGCGCAGCTGGTCGGTGGCGTAGACCCCGGCACCGCGCCGGCTCTGCAGGAGGCCGCGCGCGGCCAGCCGCTGGATCGCCTCGCGCACGGTGTTGCGCGCCACCTCGTACTGCCCGGCCAGCACCCGCTCGGCCGGCAGCCGCGTGCCGGGCGGCCAGGTGCCGTCGAGCAGCGCGGTCTCGATCCGGCGCATGACCGACTCCACGCGTCCGCGGGTGCGCCCGTGCCTTGCTGCCGCTGCCGTCATACCGTGTGTCCTCGCTCCTGAGCTTGCGCGTCGCCGTGCAGATTGGTCCAACCAATTTGTACCGCCGCGCGGAAGCGGGAATTATGCGCCGAAACGTGCGACCCCAGCACGTCCGGAGCGAGACATGAAGGATCGTCAGTACCCCACCGGCCCTGCCCCCGCGCAGGCCTACCTGTTTGCCACCTGCCTGGTCGACATGTTCGTGCCGCAGGCCGGCCTCGACGCCGTACGGCTGCTTGAACGCGAAGGGCTCACCGTGCACTTCCCGCGCGGCCAGAGTTGCTGCGGCCAGCCCGCCTACAGCAGCGGCAACCCCGACGCGGCCCGTTCGGTGGCGCGCGCCCAACTCGACCTGTTCAGCCAGCCCTGGCCGGTGATCGTGCCATCAGGCTCGTGCGCGGGCATGATGCGCCACCACTGGCCGCAGCTCTTTGCCGACGATCCGGTGGCCGGCCCCAAGGCGCTGGAACTGGCCGGGCGCATCTATGAGCTGGGCGAGTTCCTGCTGCATGTGCTGAAGGTGGACTTTGGCGATGCCGCGCCAGCGAGCCAGCCGCAGGAGCGCATCGTGCTGCATACCTCGTGCGGCGCCCGTCGAGAAATGGGTACGCGCCAGCACGGCGTGGCCCTGGTCGACGCCTTGCCGGGGGTGACCCGCGTGGAGCATGAGCGCGAGTCCGAGTGTTGCGGCTTCGGCGGCACCTTCTCGCTCAAGCATCCCGATATCTCCGGCGCCATGGTGCGCGACAAGGTGGCCTCGGCCTGCGCCACCGGCTGCGACCGGCTGGTCTCGGCCGACTGCGGCTGCCTGCTGAATATCGGCCATACCGCGGCGCATGACCGCGCCCCGCTGCAGGTGGAGCACCTGGCCACCTTCCTGTGGCGCCGTACCGGAGGTGCCGCATGAGCACGCCTGGCGCCCGCGAACGCATGCTTGGCCGGCTGCGCGCTGCCGCGCCTGCGTCTTCCCCAGACACCGCGGAACTCGACCGCCGCATCGACGGCCATTTCGAGACACGCCGCCACGGCACGCCAGCCGTGGGCGAACTGACCGGCGCGATGCAGGCGGCACTGCAAGGCCTGCATGCCGAGGTCTGGTGCGCCAGCGAGGCGGCCTGGCCGGCATTGCTGGCCACTGAGCTGGCCAATGCCGGCGTGAAGCGCCTGCTGCTTGATCCCGCCAGCCAGGCCGGTGCCGCGCTGGCGGCCGCCTTGCCAGCCCATATCGAAGCCATCGGCTACGACCGCCCGATCGAAGCCTGGAAGGCGGAGCTGTTCGACACCGTCGATGCCGGCTTCACCGTGGCGCGCTCCGGCATTGCCGCCACCGGCACGCTGGTGGTCGCGCCCGATGCTGGCTCGCCGCGCACGGTGTCGCTGGTGCCGCCGCTGCATGTCGCGCTGGTGCGCGCCTCGACCCTGCATGCCGACCTGCACCTGGCCGCGCGCGCCGAGCGCTGGTCCGACGGCATGCCGACCAACCTGGTGCTGATCTCCGGCCCGTCCAAGACCTCCGACATCCAGCAGACGCTGGCCTACGGCGCGCATGGTCCGCGCCGGCTGTGGGTCGTCATCGAGACCGACACCGCGGAGGCCGGGCGATGAGCCAGCACACACTGAATTTTGTTCCGCCGCAGGACTTCAAGGCACGCGCCCGCGAGGCGCTGGACGATCCCAAGCTGCGCCAGAGCTTCCGTGGCGCGATGGACTTCCTGCAGGGCAAGCGCCTGGCGCAGTTCCCTGACGCGGATGAGCTGGAACATCTGCGCGACCTGGGCGAGGCGGTGCGCCAGCACGCGCTGGCCAACCTGCCGGACCTGCTGGTGCAGCTGGAGGCAAAGCTCACCGCTGCCGGCGTGCAGGTGCACTGGGCCGAGAACGCCGACGAAGCCAACGCGATCATCCACCGCATCGCGGCATCGAAGCAGGCGCAGCGCGTGATCAAGGGCAAGTCGATGGCCAGCGAGGAGATCGAGCTGAACCATTACCTGGCCGAGCGCGGCGTGGACTGCATCGAGTCGGACATGGGCGAGTACATCGTCCAGCTGGCCGGCGAAAAGCCCTCGCATATCGTGATGCCGGCGATCCACAAGACCAAGGGCGATATCGCGCAGCTGTTCCAGGCGCATATCCCCGACACGCCCTATACCGAGGATGTCGACGCGCTGATCCAGACCGGCCGCCGTGCGCTGCGCCAGGCCTTTGTCGAAGCGGATATCGGCTTGTCCGGCGTGAACTTCGCCGCCGCCGACACCGGCACGCTGTGGCTGGTGGAGAACGAGGGCAACGGCCGGCTTTCCACCACCGTGCCCGACGTGCATATCGCCATCATGGGCATGGAGAAGGTCGTGGCCCGGCTGGAGCACATCGTGCCGCTGTCCACGCTGCTGACGCGCTCGGCCACCGGGCAGGCCATCACCACCTACTTCAACCTGATCTCCGGGCCGCGCCGGGCGGGCGAGCGCGACGGCCCGCGCGAGGTCCACCTGGTGCTGCTCGACAACGGCCGCACCCAGGCCTATGCCGACACGCAGCTGCGCGCCACGCTGCAATGCATCCGCTGCGGCGCGTGCATGAACCACTGCCCGGTCTACACGCGCATCGGCGGCCACGCCTACGGCACGACCTATCCGGGCCCCATCGGCAAGATCATCTCGCCGCACCTCCTGGGGCTGGACGCCACCGCCGACCTGGCCAGCGCGTCGAGCCTGTGCGGCGCCTGCGGCGAGGTATGCCCGGTACGCATCCCGATCCCGCAACTGCTGGTGCGCTTGCGCACCGAGGCCAACCGCGACCCGGAAGAGCAGGTCGCCAACCCGCTGCGCGGCCAGGGCGCGAAGTACAGCCGCGGCGAGCACCTGGTGTGGCGCTTCTGGAGCGGCGCGTATTCGCACCCGGCGACGTACCGGTTGTTCCGCTGGGCCGCCACGCGGCTGCGCGCGCTGACGCCGGCCAAGCAGATGGGCTGGACGCAGCACCGCACGCCGCTGAAGCCGGCGGCGAAGAGCCTGGCGGATTTGCTGAAGGAGAAGGGACAGCCGGAGTAGGCCTTCACGCAGTGCTTGCAAACAAAACAAAGATTTCCCGAAACACCACCAAAGCAGGAGACTAAACCGTGCAACCCTGGACCCAACTCTATACGCCGCTGGGCAGCCTGTGGCTGTCGTCGCTGGCGGCAGCCATTCCCATCCTGTTCTTCTTCATTGCGCTGGCCGTCTGGCGCATGAAGGGCCATGTCGCCGCGGCCGTGACGCTGCTATTGGCACTGGCCGTGGCGATCTTCGCCTACGGCATGCCCGCGCAGCAGGCGCTGGCCTCGGCCGGCTTCGGTTTTGCCTACGGCCTGTGGCCAATTGCATGGATCATCGTGACCGCGGTGTTCCTCTACAAGATCGTGGTCAAGACCGGCCAGTTCGACGTGATCCGCGCCTCGGTGCTGTCGATCACCGACGACCAGCGCCTGCAGATGCTGCTGATCGGCTTTGCCTTCGGCGCCTTCCTGGAAGGCGCGGCGGGCTTCGGTGCGCCGGTGGCGATCACCGCAGCGCTGCTGGTCGGCCTGGGCTTCAACCCGCTGTATGCGGCGGGCCTGTGCCTGATCGCCAATACCGCGCCGGTGGCGTTTGGCGCGATGGGGATCCCGATCATCGTGGCGGGCCAGGTCACGGGCATCGATCCCTTCCATATCGGCGCGATGGCCGGCCGCCAGCTGCCGCTGTTGTCGCTGCTGGTGCCGTTCTGGCTGGTGTTCATGATGGACGGCGCCAAGGGCGTGCGTGAAACGTGGCCGGCGGCGCTGGTGTGCGGCGGCAGCTTTGCCGTGACGCAGTACTTCACGTCCAACCATATCGGGCCCGAACTGCCGGACATCACTTCGGCACTGGTCAGCCTGGTGTCGCTGGCCGCGTTCCTGAAGGTATGGCAGCCGCGCGGCGCGTCGCAGCGTGCCGGCGGCAATGTCAGCGGCGGCACCGTCGCACTGGCCGGCTTCGGCGGCGGCTTCGGCGGCGCGATGTCCGGGCGCAAGGCGTCGCCCTACACCATGGCGCAGACGCTGCGCGCGTGGGCGCCGTTCGGCATCCTGACCGCCATCGTCACCGTGTGGAGCCTGCAGCCGTTCAAGGCGCTGTTCGCCGCCAACGGCGCGCTGGCGGGCACGGTGCTGAAGTTCAAGATCCCGGGGCTGGACCAGATGGTGATCAAGGCCGCGCCGATCGTGGCCACGCCCAAGGCCTATGACGCGGTGCTGAAGCTCGACCTGCTCTCCGCCGTCGGCACCGCCATCCTGCTGACCGCGCTGATCTCGGCGGTGCTGCTGCGCATGAAGCCGCGCACGCTGCTGGCCACCTTTGCCGAGACCCTGGTGGAACTGGCGCGCCCGGTGCTGTCGATCGGCCTGGTGCTGGCGTTCGCCTTTGTCGCCAACTACTCCGGCATGTCGTCGACACTGGCGCTGCTGCTGGCCGGCACCGGCGCGGCCTTCCCGTTCTTCTCGCCGTTCCTGGGCTGGCTGGGGGTGTTCCTGACTGGCTCTGACACTTCGTCCAATGCACTGTTCTGCGCGCTGCAGAACACCACGGCGCATCAGATCGGCGTGTCGGACACGCTGCTGGTGGCCGCCAACACGACCGGCGGCGTCACGGCCAAGATGATCTCGCCGCAATCCATCGCCGTGGCCTGCGCGGCGACCGGGCTGGTGGGCAAGGAGTCGGAGCTGTTCCGCTTCACGGTCAGGCACGGCCTGCTGTTTGCCGTGATCATCGGCATCATCACGGTGGTGCAGGCTTACCTGTTGCCGGGGATGATCCCGGGGTAACGCGCCGGTCGGCACCGATGGAAAAAAGGCGGCCGTATGGCCGCCTTTTCTTTTGCAACGACGCAACGCCGTGTCTAGTCCAGGAACTCGTTCCCTTCGGTGAGCGGTGCATGCCTGTAGGTGGCCGGCGTCCGGCTCAGCTTGACCGGCGCGCCCAGCCCCTTGTAACCGCCTTCCATCTCCACCACCATTTCGCGGTGCTGTGTATGCGGATGCTGCAAGGCATCGGCCACGGACAGCACTGGCGCGCACGGCACGCCAGCGGCCACCAGTTCGTCGGCCAGCACCTTGCCGTCGAATTCGCGCAGGCTGGCTTCCAGCTCTGCCTTCAGCGCCACGCGATTCACCGAGCGCGCGCCGGCCGTAGCATAACGCTCGTCATCGGCCAGCGCAGGTAGTTGCAGGTGCTCGCACAGGATGCGGAACTGCCGGTCATTGCCCACCGCGAGGAAGATCGGGTCGGTGGCAGTGGCGACGGTGTCGTATGGGTAGATGTTCGGATGCGCGTTGCCGGTGCGCTGCGGCGTCTTGCCGCTCATGAACCAGTTGGCCGCATGTGGATGCAGCAGCGACAGGCCGGAGTCATAGAGCGCGGCCTCGACGAACTGGCCGCGCCCGCTGCGCGCGCGCTCCTGCAGTGCCAGCAGCACGCCGATCACGGCATTCAGGCCGGTCACCATGTCCACCACCGGCAAACCCACGCGCAGCGGATCGCCATCGGCCTCGCCGTTGATGCTCATGATGCCGGACATGGCCTGGATGGCGGCGTCGTAGCCGGGCAGGCCGCCCAGCGGGCCATCGGCGCCGAAGCCGGATACGCGGCAATGGACCAGCCGCGGGAAGCGCGCGGACAGCGTGTCGTAGCCCAGCCCCCACTTCTCCATGGTGCCGGTCTTGAAGTTCTCGACCAGCACGTCGGCCTCGGCCAGCAACGCAAGCAGGACCTCACGATCCGCGTCGGCGGTCAGGTCCAGCCGCATCACGCGCTTGTTGCGGTTCAGGCCGAAGTAGTAAGAGGCCACGCCGTCCTTGAACGGCGGCCCCCAGGTGCGGGTGTCGTCGCCTTGCGGCGGTTCGATCTTGAGCACGTCGGCGCCGTGGTCGCCCAGGATCTGGCCGCAGTACGGGCCGCCCAGGATGCGCGACAGGTCGACCACGCGGATGCCGGCGAGCGCGCCGGGGCTGGTTTGGGTCATGGCTGGTTTTCCTGTGCGGTTCAGTCAAGCTGGGCGCCGGACTTCTGCACCACGGCGCGCCACTTGCCGACCTCAGCCTTGACGAAGCCGCCAAGTTGCTCGGGCGTGGTCGACGGCGCGAACTCCAGGCCCTGCGCCTGCAGGGTCTTGCGCACCTCGGGCTGCTTGAGGGCATCGGCAAAGGCGCGGTTGAGCTTGCCGATCACTTCGGGCGGCGTGCCGGCGGGTGCGACCACGCCGAAGAACACCGATACGTCAAACCCGGGAACGCCCTGCTCGGCCACGGTCGGCACCTCCGGCAGCGCCTGCGAGCGCGCCTTGGTGGTGACGCCCAGCGCGCGCACCTTGCCGCTCTTGATGAAGGGCATCGCGGTGAGCACGTCGGTGAAGGTCATGCTGACCTGACCGCCCAGCAGGTCGTTCAGCGCGGGGCCGGTGCCCTTGTACGGGATGTGCTGGAAATCGGTGCCGGTGACGTTGTTGAACAGCACCCCGGCCAGGTGCGACGACGCGCCGTTGCCGGACGAGGCATAGGTCAGCTTGCCCGGGTGCGCCTTGCCATAGGCGATCAGCTCCGTGACGTTCTTCGCCGGCACGGTCGGGTTGACCACCAGCACATTGGGCAGCTGGCCGATCTGGATCACCGGCGCGAAGCTCTTGACCGGGTCGTAGTTGATCTTGCGGTACAGGCTCACGTTGATCGCCAGCGGCGCCGAGGTGCCGAACATCAGCGTGTAGCCGTCGGGCTCGGCGCGCGCCACCACCTCGGCGCCGATATTGCCGCCAGCGCCGGCGCGGTTTTCCACCACCACCGGCTGGCCCAGGCTGGTCTTGAGCGCGGCGGCAAGCGTGCGCGCCATGGCGTCGGTGGGGCCGCCCGGCGGGTAGGTGACGACCATCATGATCGGCTTGGACGGAAAGTCCTTCTGCGCGAAGGCGGGGGCGATACAGAGCGAGCAGGCGGCGATGGCCGCTACGCGGTGCCAGAGTTTCATGGCGTTGTCTCCTGGGTATGGGACGTCTCCCGCTGATGGCGGGATGGTGTTGCGGGGGATTGGTGCCGGACGTGGATCCGGTCAGAACACGTTGACCTGGTCGACCGCGCCGGCGGCGCGCACCGTGCCGTCAGCCGGTGCGACGGTCTCGGCCAGCCACTCGGGCTCGGCCCGCGCGGCCAGCGGGTCCTGCGGCAGCACGCGATGGCGCAGCACCAACTGCGCCAGCCGCATGCGGCGCACCGAGCCGATGCGCCCGGCCTCCCAGGCCATCGCCACCGCGCTGGTGACGTGGTACAGCGCCGAGGCCGCCTGGCGCGCCAGCAGCTCGCCGTCGGCGCCGGCCTCGGCGGCCTGCGCGGCCAGCTTCGCCGCCGCGGCGATGGCGCCTTCGAACACGGCGCGCGCCGCCGCATGCATCGGCGTATCGGCCAGCAGGCCGGCCAGGTGCGCCTGCAGCACCGGCAGCGCGCCTTCACGGCGAACCGCGCGCAGCACGTCGAGCGCAACGATATTGCTGGTGCCTTCCCAGATCGAGCCGAGATGGGCATCGCGCACCAGGCGCGGATCGCTCCATTCCTCGATATAGCCGCAGCCGCCGCGGATCTCCATGGCGTCGCCGGTGACCTTGCGCGCGTCGCGGCAGGCGCGGAACTTGATCAGCGGCGTCAGGATGCGCATCAGCGGGTAGGCGTCGGCCTCGCCAGCATCGGCGCGGCGCAGTGCTTCGGCGGTCTGGAACACCATGGTGCGGGCCTGCTCGGTGGGCAGGGTCAGCTTGAGCAGCTGGCGGCGCATCAGCGGCATGTCTTGCAGGCGCTTGCCGAAGGCCTGGCGCTCGCGCGCGATGAACAGGCCCTCGGTCAGCGCGCGGCGCATCAGGCCGGCGGCGCGCACGCCGTTGGACAGGCGCGAGTTGTTGATCATGTCAGCCATCTGCACGAAGCCGCGGCCGGGTTCGCCGACCAGCCAGGCATGCGCGCCTTCCAGCCGGATCTCGCCGCTGGCCATCGAGCGCGTGCCCAGCTTGTCCTTCAGGCGGATGATGCGGTAGTGGTTGTCGCTGCCATCGGCCAACTTGCGCGGCAGCAGGAACAGCGACACGCCCTTGTGGCCCGGCACGGCGTTGCCGGCCTCATCCTCCACGCGGGCCAGCACCATCGCCAGCGCGGCGTCGGGGTTGGAGCAGAACCACTTGTCGCCCAGCAGGCGCCAGCCGCCCTCGGCCGAAGCGTCGCGCACCGCGCGGGTGGCGGTGGCGGCGACGTCGGAGCCGGCGCCCTGCTCGGTCATGAACATCGCGCCCTGGTAGAGATCATCGAAGACCTGGGTGATCAGGTTGGGCAGAAAGCGCTCGACCAGCGCCGGGTCGCCAAACTTGCGCAGCGTGCGCGTCAGCGAATCAGTCATCGACAGCGGGCAGCACAGGCCGAACTCGGCCTGCACAAACAGATATGTGAGTGCGTACTTAGCCGCTGGCGGCATGGGCTTGTCCCAGCCCAGCACCCCGCCGCGGTGCGACGCCGCCGCCAGGCCGAATTCGGCAAAGGCCACACGCTCCATCTCCACATAGGCCGGATGCTTGTCGATGCGCTGCGCATCCACGCCCGCGCGGGTACGGTAGGTGAGTTCGGGGGGATGGCGGTCGGCCGCGCCGGCCAGTTCATCGAGCACGCCGCCGGCCAGCACACCCATGCGCTCCAGGTGCGGCAGCAGGTGGTTGAACAGGTCGGACGGCAGGTAGAGCGGCAGCAGCGCGCGCAGGTCCGGGTCGGCGGCAAACAGGCTGCCGCCCTGGCGGTCGGGTACCGGGTGGGCAGCGGCCGGTGCGGTGGAGTGGGCTTGAAGTGTGGTGTCGCGCACGGCGCTGGACGGCATGGCTGGTCTCCTGGAATTGGCTGGTGCCGGCTTGCGGCCCCTTTGGCCTCCATTATTGGAACCCCAAGGATTCGCGTCTAATTCTAAAATTGGCTTGATCCATATAATTTCTGTATCGCCATGGAATTCCGCCACCTGCGTTACTTCCTCGTGCTGGCCGAGGAACTGCACTTCGGCCGGGCCGCGCGCCGGCTTGCCATTTCCCAGCCGCCGCTGTCGCTCAATATCCAGCAGCTGGAGGCCTCGGTCGGGGCGCGGCTGTTCGACCGCGACAGCCGCGGCGTGCGCCTGACCGCGGCCGGGCGGGCCTTCCGCGAATCGGCCATGGCGCTGCTGGCGCAGGCCGAGGCGGCGCGGGTGCTGGCACGCGAAATCGAGGCAGGCGCGGTCGGGCGGCTGCGGGTGGGCTTTGTCGGCTCGATGCTGTATCGCGGGCTGCCGCAGACACTGCGCGCGTTCCAGGCGGCCTATCCGGGCATCCAGGTGGCGCTGACCGAGCTCAACTCACAGGAGCAGATCGACGCGCTGCTGCATGACGAGCTCGACGCGGCCTTTATCCACACCGGCCGCGTGCCGGACACGCTGCAGGCAACGCTGGTGCACAGCGAGCCCTTTGTCTGCTGCCTGCCGGCCGACCATGCGCTGGCCGCGCTCCCTGAGTTGCCGCTGGCGGGGTTGCGCGGCGAGCCGTTCGTGCTGTTCTCGCGCAAGGCCTCGCCGGACTACTACAGCCGGATCTTCGACATGTGCGCGGCGCAGGGCTTCTACCCGCAGATCCGGCATGAGGTCCGGCACTGGCTGTCGGTGGTCTCGCTGGTATCGCAGGGGATGGGCGTGGCGGTGGTGCCGGCGGCGCTGGCGCGCTCCGGCATGGCCGGGGCCGCGTTCCGGCCGCTGGCCGATGCGGCGGTGCGCTCGGAGGTCTACTGCGCGTGGAAGACGGCACCGGACCATCCGGCGCGCGATCACTTTGTGGGCATGGTGCGGGAGATGACAGCCGCCGCCCAGGGCAGCCACAAAGAAAAAGCCACCGGTCCATAGACCGATGGCTTGTGAAGTACGCGTGGAACGGGGTGTTCAGCGTGCTTGGAGCTTAACCCTGCCCGCTTACGGCATCCAATAACGCAAATGTAGTAATTGATCGGCGCTGCATGAAGCTGGTTGCATTCGGCTTCGCAAAGCCGAACTGCATCGGGCTGAATGCATGCGCATGCCTTCCACTCATTTGCCCAATATTGTCGCCAAATGTCCACACATTGCCACACGCTCGTATGACGGCGTGGCGCTTAACACTTTTAGCATTTAATCCGCACGGCAACGCAGAAGTGACTTGAGAGGCCCGCCCCCCTGCCGGCCACTGACCATGGAGCTAGCTGTGCAAAACAAGAAAAACGCCCCTCCGAGTCGCCCGCGCTCGCTGGCGCTGGCCATTTCGCCCGCGCTGTTTATCGCCACGCTGGCCCGTCACCTGCTCCGGCACGCTGGCGCCGCGCGTGAACGCGGTGATTGGCAGCACCGGCGTAACCATCGACGTGGCCCCCCATCAGCGTCGACACCGGCAGCCAGATCACGCACAACGGCACGCTGACCCTGACCGGGGGTGGCGGCACGGGCACCAACCGTGCCGCCGGGCTGCTTGGCACGGGCAACGGCAACACCATCACCAACGGCAGCCAGGGCACCATCACCACCACGGGCGCGTTCAATGACGGCATGGCGGCGAACGGCAGCGACAACCGCCTGACCAACCAGGGCACCATCATCACCGCCGGGCCCAATTCCTATGGCATGCGCGCGGCGTGGGGCCAGACCAACGTGGGCCAGTCAGGCAATACGCTGACCAATACCGGGTCAATCACGACCACCTGCAGCCCGCGGCATGTCGATCCTTGGCGGCAGCGGTACCGTGGTCAACCAGGGCTCGGTGCTGGTCACCGGCCAGAACAGCCCCGGCGTCTTCATGCAGGGCAACAGCAACCGCCTGATCAACAGCGGTGTGATCGAGGCGCGTGGGGGCAACTCGGTGCCCCCACTGTCGCCCAACGGGGTGTTTTCCAACACGGCCAGCGCCGGCTTCACGGCAACCATCGAGAACCTCCCCGGCGGGCAGATCATCAGCCGGCAGGGCTTTGCGGTGCGCACGCTCAACGGCGCCAGCACGCTGATCAACGCCGGCCTGCTGCAGAGCGATGTCGGCCAGGCAGTGGACATGGGCACCGGCGCCAACACCTTGATCCTGCAGACCGGCTCGGTGATCCGCGGCTCGGCCAGCGGCGGCGGCAACCCGGCGACGCGGCTGGTCCTGCAGGGCAGCGGTTCGGCCGACAACGCTTTCCTGAACTTCCCGACGCTGATCATGGAAGGCAGCGACTGGGCCTGGGCGGGCAGCGGCACCTTCGCCACGCTTGCCTGACCATCGATCCGCGTTCATCACGCGGCGTTGGCGCCACCGCGCATGGCAGCGCTGTCTGCCTTGCTGGAGGCCGGCCTGCCGATGCCGCTCGGCCGCGTGACGGCGGAGCCGCAGGCACAGCTGGTGTGGCAACACCTGTCGGTCAATGACCTGGACGACGGCATTTCCAGCGTAGCGTTCCGCAACGCCAACGGCTGGCTGGGCCGGGTCGGGGTGCGGGTGGAGACACAACTGCAGCGCAGCGGCGTGACCTGGCTGCCCTGCCTGCGTGCCAATGTGCTGAAGAGCTTCGGCGGCACCGACCAGACCGTCTTTGCCGGCACCGACGCAATCGGCACCGCGGTTGCCAGCACCGCCGCGCAACTGGGGCTGGGCGTGGCCGCGCGCATGAACCGCAGCCTCAGCCTGCACGCGACCGCCGCCTACACCACCAACCTCGATACCGCCACGCGCAACAGCCTGTCCGGCTATTGCGGCGCGCGCTGGAGCTGGTAGCGGCACAGGGGGGCGATCGGGCATCGCCCCCCCTGTGCGACAAAGCCGTTCAGTCGGGCCGCCGTCGGCCCCGCTCGTGCGGGAATGACGGCAGGCCAAGAAACGTTACCTGGGCAGCATTACCCGCCCGCGCACCCCCATTCACCCCCACCCCGAGCGGTTATCATTTGCCTCCTGCGGCGCACTGACGCGGCAGTTGGCCGGCGTGCCCGCCCTTTGAGGGGGGCAACGTCATGCCTTATTTGCGATACAATGAAAACGATTTTCATTTACACACCCCGGCGTGGTCGCGCTGACCGCTTGGCGGCAGACCGCGCCACGGACTGGAAGCATGATGCGGTTGTCTGAACTTCCACGGCGTACGCCCGCCGTTGTGCAATCGGTGGACGACGCCACCCCGGGAGACCCGGTCGCGCGCCGCCTGCGCGAACTGGGCTTCGTCCCCGGTGAAGCCGTGCAGATCATCGCCTACGGCCCCTTCGGCATGGACCCGCTGGTGGCGCAGGTAGGCTTCACCCGCTTTGCGCTGCGCCGCTCGGAAGCGGCGCGCATCGGCGTAGAGGTCGCCAGCGCCTCGGTCACCAGCATCGCCCCCGCCACGCAGGGCGGCGACCAGACCGCCAAACCGTCCGCAAAACGGACTGCCTGAGCCTTCCCCCGGATTATGTCTGCAGCTCCTTCCACTTCTGCCCTGCGCATTGCGCTGGTCGGCAATCCCAATTGCGGCAAGACCGCACTGTTCAACCGCCTGACCGGCAGCCGCCAGAAGGTGGCCAACTATGCGGGCGTGACCGTCGAGCGCAAGGAAGGCTACTTCGTGTCGCCGGCCGGGCGCCAGGTGCGCATCCTGGATCTGCCGGGCGCCTACAGCCTGCATGCGGCCAGCCTCGATGAAGCCATCACGCGCGATGTCTGCCTGGGCATGCGCGCCGGCGAGCAGCGCCCGGACCTGCTGGTGTCGGTGGTCGATGCGACCAACCTGCGCCTGCACCTGCGCTTCGTGCTGGAACTGCGCCGCCTGGGCCTGCCCATGGTGGTGGTGCTCAATATGAGCGACGCCGCCGCGCGGCGCGGCATCCAGATCGACCGCGACAAGCTGTCGGCCGCGCTCGGCGTACCGGTGGTCAGCACCGTGGCGGTGAAGCACGACGGTGCCGCGGCGCTGGTCAGCCTGCTCGACGACACCCTGCCACCGGCCCCCCCGGCCACGCCGGAACCCGCCAACGACATTGATGTGCATGCCGAAGTCAACCGCCTGCTGGCGGCCGCGGTCAGCATGCCGGCGCGCACCGCCGCGCTGGATGACCGCCTCGACCGCATCGTGCTGCATCCGGTGATCGGCCTGCTGCTGCTGGCCGTGCTGCTGTTCCTGATGTTCCAGGCGGTGTTCTCGTGGGCCCAGCCGCTGATGGACGGCATCGAGGGCGGCGTGCACTGGGCCGGCGAGATGCTGGGCGCGTACCTACCCGACGGCATGCTCAAGAGCCTGCTGGTCGACGGCCTGGTCGCGGGCCTGGGCAGCGTGGTGGTGTTCCTGCCGCAGATCCTGATCCTGTTTCTGTTCATCCTGACGCTTGAGGAATCCGGCTACCTGCCGCGCGCGGCCTTCCTGCTGGACCGCCTGATGATGGGCGCGGGGCTGTCGGGGCGCTCGTTCATCCCATTGCTTTCCAGCTTTGCCTGCGCCATCCCCGGCATCATGGCCACGCGCACCATCCAGGACCCGCGCGACCGGCTCACCACCATCCTGGTGGCGCCGCTGATGACCTGCTCGGCGCGGTTGCCGGTGTATGCGCTGCTTATCGGCGCCTTCATCCCCGAGCGCACCGTGATGGGCCTGTTCAACCTGCAGGGGCTGGTGCTGTTCGCGCTGTACGTGGCGGGCATCGTCAGCGCGCTGGTGGTGGCCTACGCGCTCAAGTTCTTCCGCCGCGACCGCACCGACCATCCGCTGCTGATGGAGCTGCCGTCGTACCGCATCCCCAATCCGCGCGACGTGGCCATCGGCCTGTGGGAGCGTGCCCGCATCTTCCTGTCGCGGGTGGGCAAGGTGATCCTGGCGCTGACGGTGCTGCTGTGGTTCCTGTCGACCTTCCCGTCCGCGCCCGTGGGCGCGACCGCGCCGGCCATCGACTACAGCTTTGCCGGCATGATCGGCCACGCGCTGCAGAAGGTGTTCGCACCGGTGGGCTTCAACTGGCAGATCTGCATCGCGCTGGTGCCGGGCCTGGCCGCGCGCGAGGTGGCCGTGGGCGCGCTGGCAACCGTCTATGCGCTGTCGGGCAGCGAAGAGGCCGTGGCCACGCAGCTGGCGCCGATGATCTCCGCGCAATGGTCGCTGGCCACCGCGCTGTCGCTGCTGGCCTGGTACGTGTTCGCACCGCAGTGCATCTCCACACTGGCAGTGATCCGGCGCGAGACCGACTCGTGGAAGGTGATGGCGCTGTCGGCGGCCTACCTGACCGGGCTGGCCTATCTGGCGGCCTTCGTGACCTACCGCGTCGCGCTGATGTTCAGCTGAGGCACCACGACGCCATGACCCTCTACCACGCCATCGAAACGCTGCTGGTCCCGCTGATCGTGCTGGCGTGCGCGGTATCGGTGATGGCGCGCTACGCGCCGCGCACGCGCGAGCGCGTCAAGGCGACGCTGGCCGCGCGACTGGGCGGCAGCGCCGTCACCGGCTGGCGTGCCCGGCTGGTGCGCTGGCTGGCCCCGCAGGCCGCCGCGGGCTGCGCCAGCGGCTGCGACGACGGTGGCTGCAATACCTGCGGATCCAACACCGCCAGCACCACTTCCGGCGCGCAGGACAAGCCTGCCGAACAGGTGGTTCGCTTCGTGCGCAAGCGCTGAACGGCGCGCTTTCCGCCTCAACAGATCCACGCAGAAACGGGTACGCCCGCTGCTTCCGCCCGGTGCGGAAGCAGCGTTTTGCGCTCGCCTGTTGACCGTCTGGCGGCGATAAAACCCGCCTGGAAAGGCTTGCGCCGCGGCACGCAGAAACGGGTACGCTTTGCGCGCTGGCTGGCCTGGCACGCAGCTCGGGGACGTCCCGCAAAGGCAGGCCCAGCCTTGTCCGGAGGCCTTTGCCGGCAGGCCCCGGCAGCGCCTGGAACGCCCGGCGCCGGTCACGCAGAAACGGGTACGCTTTGACGGCTTCCCTTCCGACGGCCACTTGTATGCCCCAAAGCAGAACGCCCTCCGGATGGAGGGCGTTCTGCCAGGCGCGGGAGCCTGCTGCTTACTTGACCGTACCGTAGAAGACCAGCTTCAGCGGCGTATTGTCGGCGGCCGCAGTGCAGGTCGCGGTAATGGTGAAGTCGCCAGCAGCGGTGCCGGTGACGCGCACCTGATTCGGCAGCATGACCATGCTCGGGCTCAGTGTCACCGGACCGGTCTTGTCCCATGCCCAGTTGTTGCACGCGGTGTACTGCGCGTCATCGCCCAGGTGCTTCATGCGCGCGGTCACCTCGACCGTCATCGGCGGCATCAGCAGCAGCGTCATCGGATCCTGGTTATCGCCAACCAGCGCCCAGACCGGGTTCTCGGTCACCGTCAGCGTGGCGCTGCGGCGCTCGCCCAGCCTGGTGCTGACTGCGGTCACTGTCAGGCTGCTCTGGATCGGACCCTTGTCATTGGCCAGGCTGGTGCTGACCGTGGCGTCATGCGTACCCGCCGCTTCCGATGCGGACAGCGTGGCCGAGGTCGCCGTGTAGGCCCAGGCGCCGTCGAACTCCGCGGTCACGTCCTGGCCATCGTGGCGCAGCACACGCGAGGTGAAGGTTTCCGGACGGTTGCTGAAGACCTGCAGCGCATTCACCTCGCGGCCGCCCTTGGTCGTCACCACGCGATAGGCGGCGGCACCGTTCTTCTGCACCGTCACCGCGATCACCCCGGCAATGGCATGCCCGTCCGGCGCGGTCACCGACACCGAGACACTGGCCGTGGCCACGGCGGTGGGTGAGCTGTTGCTCGCCTTCAGCGTGGCGCTGTTCTGGCTGGCCGTGACCTGGACCGCGGTGCCGCTGCTGGACCATGCCCAGCTGTTGACGCTGGCGGACACATCGGCGCCGTTGCTGTCGACCAGCGATACCTTGACCGGCAGCGTCTGCCCGTCGCTCATCGACAGGCTGCTGTTCGGGATCGACAGGCTGTAGCTCAGCGCCGAGGCCGGCACCACGGTGATGGTGGCGGATTGCGCGGGCAGCTGCACCGTGGTGTTGTCGGCGCCCTTGACGCTCGCCACCACCTGGACGGTGGTCGTCCCGGTTGCAATGCCCTTGACCACGGCGCTGCCCGGCGTGGTGGCACTCGGCTCCACGGTGGCAATGCCGCTGTCGGTGCTGGTCCAGTTGAAGGTGGTGTTGCCGGACACGTCGAGGCCGTTGCTGTCCACCGCCAGCGCGCTGATTGTGATCGTGCGGCCGACGCCGACCTCGCCGGAGGTCACGCTCATCTTCACCGTATAGGTCAGCGGCGTGGAGCCGCCTGCGTTTGGCGTGGTGGGCGTGCTCGAACCGCCGCCGCCACCGCCACACGCTGCCAGCAGCAAGGTCATGGCAGCGCCTGCCAGCCAGGATGCCCACGTTCTCAGTCTCATGATGTTCCCCCCAGTCATGTGTTTTTTTCCCGCGCTAACAGCCTAGGCACAAAGGTGCCAGCGCAATACCGGCCAGAGGACTGAGGTGCGGCGCACAGAACATGCGCGTGGTTCATCCTTCCAGCGCAGCGGCACCGCCATTCGGGCGAGGCAAATATGACCGGCACGGATTCGCCCGCAAGCCGGCCCAGCCGTTTGGCGCAACCCGCGCATGGCAGTCCCCCGATCGGGCCACGCCCCCACCCGGCGCGCTCCCACGCTTGACCGGGCCCGGCCTTGTCGACTAACCTTTGCAGGCCATCCGGCGCCTGCCGGACGCGCACCAACCACGAGCGGCCCTCGGCCCCCCTCCTCCAGGCACGATGAACCGTTACACCAGCACACTCAGCCAGGCTGCCGATGCGTCCCGCATCGCTGCCCGCGCTCGCGTGCTGGCTGCCCTGGCATCGGGCCGCGCCCTGCGCGCTTCCTCGCTACTGCTAAGCCTATCGATCGGTTGCCGGGCCTAGTGCCCCGTGGCAGTTCGGCAGCCTTTCGCCACCCTTTTTCCGTTTTTCTTTTTTCACTTCCCTTAGCGAGGAAGGAGACCCCGTATGCTCGGCAATCCCGCCACCAAGTACCAGCCCGCCGCCACCGTCGACATCCCTGACCGCGCCTGGCCCGGCCGCACTATCACGCGCGCACCGCGCTGGATGAGCACTGACCTGCGCGACGGCAACCAGGCCCTGATCGAGCCGATGAACCCGGCACGCAAGCTGCGCTTCTTCGAGCAGCTGGTGAAGATCGGCCTGAAGGAAATCGAAGTGGCGTTCCCCGCGGCCTCGCAGACCGATTTCGACTTCGTGCGCATGCTGATCGAAGAGCAGCGCATCCCCGACGACGTCAGCATCGTGGTGCTGACGCAATCGCGCGAAGACCTGATCCGCCGCACCGTCGAGTCCGTGCGCGGCGCAGCGCGGGCCACGGTGCATCTGTACAACCCGATCGCACCGGCCTGGCGGCGCATTGTCTTCAATGCCTCGCGTGAAGAGATCAAGGAAGTCGCGGTCTCGGGCACGCGCCTGATCAAGGCGCTGACCGATACCATGCCTGGGACGGCATGGACCTATGAGTATTCGCCCGAGACTTTCAGCCTGGCCGAGCTCGACTTCTCGCTGGAAGTCAGCGATGCTGTCTCTGCCGCCTGGCAAGCCGGGCCGGACCGGCCGATGATCCTGAACCTGCCGACCACG
This sequence comes from Cupriavidus sp. BIC8F, assembly GCF_032465815.1. Taxonomy (NCBI): domain Bacteria; kingdom Pseudomonadati; phylum Pseudomonadota; class Betaproteobacteria; order Burkholderiales; family Burkholderiaceae; genus Cupriavidus; species Cupriavidus sp. BIC8F. Next base: position 200,300 of record NZ_CP136095.1, read on the forward strand.
GTCGAATGCAGCACGCCCAATGTGTTCGCCGACCAGATCGAATGGATGCACCGCCGCCTGGCACGGCGCGAACACATCGCGCTGTCAGTGCACCCGCACAACGACCGCGGCACCGCGGTGGCGGCCGCGGAACTGGCGCTGATGGCGGGCGCGGACCGCGTCGAAGGCTGCCTGTTCGGCAACGGCGAGCGCACCGGCAATGTCGACCTGGTGACGCTGGCGCTCAACCTCTATACGCAGGGCGTGGCGCCCGGACTGGACTTCTCCGATATCGACGCGGTGCGCCAGTGCGTGGAGCACTGCAACCAGCTGCCGGTGCATCCGCGCCATCCATATGTGGGCGACCTGGTGTTCACCGCGTTCTCGGGCTCGCACCAGGATGCGATCCGCAAGGGCTTTGCGCAGCAGCAGCCGGACGGCATCTGGGAAGTGCCCTACCTGCCGATCGACCCGGCCGACCTCGGCCGCAGCTATGACGCGGTGATCCGCGTCAACAGCCAGTCCGGCAAGGGCGGCATGGCCTATCTGCTGGAGCAGGTGCATGGCATTTACATGCCGCGCCGCCTGCAGATCGAATTCAGCCGCGCGGTGCAGGCCATGACCGATGACACCGGGCTCGAGGCGAGCGCCGAGGATCTTTATGGGCTGTTCCGGCGCGAGTACCTGGCGCAGGAAACACCGCTGCGCTATGTATCGCACCAGCTGGTGTCTGACAGCGGCGGCGCCACGGAGATCGAAGTGCAGATGGTGCGCGACGGCAAGCCGTGCAGCGTGCGCGGCACCGGCAACGGGCCCATCGACGCCTTCGTCAATGCGCTGGACTTGCCGGTACGCGTGATGGACTACCACGAGCATGCGATGACCGCCGGCGCGGATGCGCGCGCGGCCTGCTATGTGGAAGTGCGTGTGGGCGATTCGCCGACAGGGTTCGGCGCCGGCATCGACGCCAACCTGGTCACGGCCTCGCTGCGCGCGGTGATCTCGGGCGTGAACCGGCACCTGCAGGCCGGCTTTGGCGTGGCCCAGGCCCCGCAGTCCGCAGAGGCCGCCGAGGCCTGACACCGCAAGCCGCCGCAAGAAAACCGGTGTGCCCCGCCCCCACGGGGCACACCCGGAAAGACGCCCTTGCGGACGCCCACGACATGCTCGGTGCCGATCCGCACACGCTGCAGGCGTGCTCGGATCCTTCGCACAGCGTAAGGGGCAGCATCGCACCGCGCCACGAATAATTCCGCATGTGTTTAGAAGCGTCGGTGCAGCTGGCACCGCGGCGCCTTCCTCGCTGTAGCGCCTGCGCGACGCGGCCAGCCCCGTTCCCTGCTACTTGTTTTGGGTCAAGGCCCAGCCCGGCCTGCTCGGCCAAACTGGATCCGGATTTGATACCAGACCAAGCAGAACCTCATGAAAACACTCTCTCTTCGCACCCGGGTCACCTGTTCCGCCATCGCCGCCTGCGCCATGCTGGGCGCCTTCGCCACCCCTGCCGCCGCCGCGGACGATGCCCAGGGCAACTGGATGGTGCGCCTGCGCGGCACCTATCTCGACATGGCCAAGAGCTCCGACCCCGTCGGCGGCGTCGGCCCGTCGGACCGCATTACGGTCAACAACAAGTGGATTCCCGAGTTCGACGTCACCTACTTCTTCACGCCGAACATCGCCGCCGAACTGGTGCTGACCGTGCCGCAGAAGCAGAACGTCTACCTGGACGGCAACAAGGTCGGCACCTTCAAGCATCTGCCGCCGACGCTGCTGGTGCAGTACCACTTCATCCCCAACGGCACCTTCCGCCCGTATATCGGCGCGGGCCTGAACTTCACCCGCATCTGGGGCGAGAACATTGCCAACAACGCGCTGCAGCTCGATAGCTGGAGCGTAGGCCCGGCGCTGCAGATCGGCATGGACTACAAGCTGACCAAGAACTGGTTCCTGAACGCCGACATCAAGAAGATCTGGCTGTCGAGCGATGTGAAGGCGGGGGATGTGAAGGTATCGAAGGTGAACCTGGATCCGTGGCTGTTCAGCATGGGGGTGGGGTATCGCTTCTGATCCTGCAGTGCCATGCAAAAGGCCGGCGCCAATCAGGCGCCGGCCTTTTGCTTTTCCGGATGAGCGAGGGTGCGGACCTACCGGAACGCCGGCTCATCAAAGCTGCGCAGCTTGCGCGAATGCAGCTGCTCCACCCCGTTCTCACGCAGGATGCGGATCGCCTCCAGCCCGATGGTCATATGCTGGCTGACGCGCTGGCGATAGAAGGCGTTGGCCATGCCGCGCAGCTTGAGCTCGCCATGCAGCGGCTTGTCCGACACGCATAGCAACGTGCCATAGGGCACCCGCAGCCGGAAGCCGTTGGCCGCCACCGCCGCGCTTTCCATATCGATGGCAATCGCGCGCGACTGGTTGAAGCGCGCATACAGCGACTTGGACTTCAGTTCCCAGTTGCGGTCATCGGTCGAGACCACCGTGCCGGTACGCATGCGGGTCTTCATCTCGTTGCCGGACAGCCCGGTCACGCGCGCCACGGCCTCCTGCAGGGCCACCTGGATCTCGGCGATCGGCGGCACCGGCACCCACGGCGGCAGGTCGTGGTCGAGCACGTGGTCGTCGCGCACATAGGCGTGCGCCAGCACGTAGTCGCCCAGCTGCTGCGAGCGGCGCAGGCCGCCGCAGTGGCCCACCATCAGCCAGCAATGCGGGCGCAGCACGGCCAGGTGGTCGGTCATGGTCTTGGCGTTGGACGGCCCCACGCCGATATTGACCAGCGTCACCCCCAGCTTGTCTTCGCGCACCAGGTGGTAGGCCGGCATCTGCGGCAGCGCGCGCGGGCGCGAGGCGTCGTCGGGTTCCGCGCCGCCCAGTTCCTGCATCACGTCGCCGGGCTCGACAAAGCGGGTGTAGCCGCCGCCGTCGCTGCTGGCCATCAGGCCCCGGCCCAGCTCGACAAACTCGTCGACATAGCGCTGGTAGTTGGTGAACAGCACGAAGCGCTGGAAATGCTGCGGTGCCGTGCCGGTGTAGTGGTACAGCCGCTGCAGGGCCAGGTCCACGCGCTCGGCCGGGAACAACGAGAGCGGCCAGGCCTCGCCCGGGATCGGCTCATAGGTGCCGTTGGCGATGCCGTCGTCGATGCGGCTCAGCTCGGGCAGCACGAACGATGCCTCCAGCTCGCGCGCCTGGGTGTAGCTGATGTCGGTGGTCGAAGCCTCGATCACGAACGGCAGCGGGATCGGGCGCCGGCTCAGTCCCACCACCACCGGCACGCGGTGATAGCGCATCAGCCGCTCGATCTGGTCGCGGTAGTAGTCCGCCAGCAGGTCGGGGCGGGTAACGGTGGTGCCATACACGCCCGGGTAGGCTACCGTGCCCCATGACGGCCGGCTGTCGGTGACCATGGTCTCGATGTTGACCGAGATGCCCAGGTACGGATAGCACGCATGCGCGGCCGAGGGCAGCGGCTTGCCGCTGGCGAAGGCATCGAAGCGCGCGCGCACGGCGCCGACCGAAGCTTCGTAGATGTCGCGGATGCGCGCGATCGCCGCATCCGCGTCGGTGAACTCGGCAAGCTGGTCGGCCGGATGTGCGGAGGAAAAGACGGGGGCGTTCATGGAGGCCATGATACCGCGCCGGCGCGCCGGCGTGAGCAGCACCCGACCCCGCCGGAAGCCAAATTGACGCGCCCGCGCCCGCTCGCTACACTCCGCCAATTGCGCGGCACGGGTTCCCGTGCCGTTCTCGACTCGCGGCGCCCCTAGTGGCAGGGGCGGCGAGGGGCCGTACACGCTTTACTGGGAGAGCCGCCGATGGAAATCCGTAACCTGTTGCCCGACGACATCGAGGCAGCCAGACAACTACTGATCGCCAACGGCTGGGCCCACCGGGTGGGCGGCCCGGAGAAATTCGCACGGCTGGTGGCCAACTCCCAACGGGTGGTCGTGGCGGTGGAGCACGGCGAGATCGTCGGCTTTGCCCGCGCGCTGTGCGACGACGTCTGCGACGGCTTCCTGTCGATGGTTGCCGTCGCGCCCAGCCACCGCCGGCGCGGCATCGGCCGCGCCCTGGTGCGGCACATCGTGGGCAACGACCCCGACATCACCTGGATGCTGCGCGCGGCGCGTTCCTCCGAAGCCGCATTCTTCGGCCAGCTCGGCTTTACGCCGTCGATGGTGGCAATGGAGCGGCGCCGGCCCTGATCCGCCAGCACCCCAGGCGCAGCGTCAGCGTGCGCCCATCTTGCGCCGGAACTCCTCGGCCGTACCCACCTGCCGGAACAGCGGCCCGCCCGGTGCGAAGCGATCCGCGCTCGCCAGCGGCCCCACCACCACCGGTTCGAATCCCGCATCGCGCACCAGCTGCGCGGCCACGTCGAGCGCGGCCTTGTCGTCGCCGGCGATGGGCACCGCCACCAGGCCGCCCGCCCGGTGATGCTCGCTGGCAAACTGCGACGCCCCCATGAAGTTGAAGGCCCGCACCACGCGCGCGCCGCGCAGGTAGCGCGCGGTGGTGATGCCGATGCCGTTACGCCTGGCCTCCTCGGTGATCGGGCCATCGCGGTGCTCATAGGCGTTGGTGGCGTCGAGCACGATCTTGCCCCGCCAGGCATCGGCATGGTCGCGGCTGAGCTGCGGCAGCGCGCCATAGGGCGTGGCCAGGAACAGCACGTCGGAGAACGCAATGGCCTCGGCCACGGTGCCGGCGCGCGCCAGCGTACCCAATTCTTCGACCAGCGGCTTGAGTGTCTCCGGGTGCCGCGACGAGAACAGGACCGGGTGTCCGGCCTTGACCCACAGCCCGCCCACGGTGCCGCCGATGTGGCCCGAGCCGATCACGCCGATGCGCTGCGCGCCGGCCTTGCGGCCGGCCGCCGGGCCAGGCTAGGCGCGCACGGCGCGCGGCACGGGCGCGGCCAGCACCAGGGCCGCGGCGCCGGCGCCAAGCCAGCGGCGGCGGGCAGGATCGAAGCGGGATGCCCTGGCGTTCATCGCAAATCCTCCGCAGTGGACACGACCATCCGTCCCGTATGTCATACGGGCCGCTGGGATGACTCTAGGCGAAAAAGCGACAGCCCGGCGTGGTCGGCTAGCGGTCGTTGCGGATCGGCCCGAATTCGGCCGGCACCCACACATACCCGGCCACATCGCGACGCACATGGCCAAGGCCCGGGAAGGGCATATGCGCGCCCCCCACCCACAGCCGGCCCTTGGCGGCATCGGCCAGGATGCGCTGGCGCGTGATCACCGCCTGTTGGCTGTCCACGTCAAACTCGATCGCCACCTGCGGGCGGCGGAACTGCACCGCATGGCTGTGCACGATGTCGCCCCACAGCAGCAGGCTGTCCTTGCCCGAGGTGAACAGGTAGCCACTGTGGCCCGGAGTGTGGCCATTGGCCGGCACCGCGCGCACACCGGGAACGGGCTCGACACCGGCGCCGCCGTTGAAGGGTCGGAAGCGCTGCGCCGCCTGGTACGGCGCGACCGCGGCGCGCGCCATGGCGAACAGGCCCTGCGCCTCCTTCGGCGCGGCGGCGGCATTGGCTTCGCTGAGCCAGTAGTCGGCATCTGCCTTGTCGACATAGACGATTGCGTTCGGGAACGCCGCCTTGCCGTTGGTGGCCAGGCCGCAGGCGTGGTCGCCGTGCAGGTGGGTCAGCAGCACGGTATCGATCTGTTCCGGCGCGTAGCCCGCCGCGCGCAGGTTTTCGCCGATGCGCCCGAGGGTGGGCCCGAAGCAGGCTGCCGCGCCCGTATCGACCAGCACCAGGTGGCTGCCGGTATGGATCAGGTAGGCGTTGACCGCGGTCTGCATGCCCGGCGTCGATTCGACGAACATCCGCGCCAGCAGGCTCTGCACCTCGCGCGCGCTGGTGTACTTGAGGATCTTCGGGTCCAGGTCGATATAGCCGTCATCGAGCGCCGTGACCTCGAGCTGGCCGACCATCATGCGGTAGTAGCCCGGCACCTGGGTCTTCTGCTGCGCCGGCGGCGTGGTGGTCTGCGCGGTGGCGATGGCGGGAAGCACGACGGTCCCCATGGTGACGGCGATGGCGGCACGCAATACGGCCTGGCGCAGCACCGGGCGACGGCCCGGACGTAAGGTTGCATGGCACACCACGGACTGCTGCTTCATATCCTGTTCCTGTTCTGGTTGGTGTTGTCGAGGAGAAGACCGGAGCCGCAGGCGCGCGGCCAGGACATATCTTAGCCGGCCCTTGTCCATCAAGGCCGGAAGCACCAAAGCGTACCTACTTCTGCGTAAAAAACGGGGCCGTTTGGCCCCGTTTTCCATGCATGGGAGCTTGCGCTGCCCCGCGTTCACTCCGGCTGGATATTCGCCGCCTTGATGATGCGCCCCCACTTGCCAGACTCCTGCAACTGGAACTTCGCCAGTTCCGCAGGCGTGCTGGTGAACACCTCCGTGCCGGTCGACTTGTAGAAGCCGGCCGCGGTATCGCCGCGCGCGGCCTTGACCATCATCGCATTGAGCTTCGCCACCACCGGCTGCGGCGTGCCGGCGGGCGCATAGGCCGCGAACCAGTAGCTCATCTCGTAGCCCTTGACGCCGGCTTCGTCGATGGTGGGCACGTCCGGCGCCAGCGGCGAGCGCGTCTTGCCCGACACCCCCAGCGCGCGCAGCTTGCCGCTCTTGACCTGCGGCAGCCCGGTGGCCGTGTCCGTGATCATCATCTGGATCTGGTTGCCGAGCAGGTCGGTGATGGCCAGCGGGTTGCTCTTGTACGGCACGTGCAGCAACTCCACATGCGCCATCTGCTGGAACAGCTCGCCGGCAATGCGCGACGACGAACTGCCGCTGCCGAAGCTGAGCTTGCCCGGCTGCTGTTTTGCCAGCGCGATGAACTCGCCCACGGTCTTGGCCGGCACCTGCGGGTTGACCACCATGATCTGGCCGCCGCGGCCCAGCGCGGTGATCGGCGCGTAGTCCTTGACCGGGTCGTAGGGCAGCTTCTTGAACAGGTGCTCGTTGGCCGCATGCGTGGTGTTGGTGCTGATCAGCACGGTGTAGCCGTCCGGCGCGGCCTTGGCCACGTCCGACGCGGCGATGAAGCCGTTGGCGCCCGGCTTGTTGTCGACCACCACGGTGGCCTTGCTGTCCACGGTGATGGCCTGGCCGATGGCGCGCGCCAGCTGGTCGGTGGCGCTGCCGGCCGCGAACGGCACCACGAAGCGGATCGGCTTGTCCGGGAACTCGGCCCAGGCCTGCCCCGCGGGCAGGATCAGCGCCAGCGCGGCAACGGCCAGTGGCTTGAGAAATGGGTACATCGTGGTCTCCTGTAGAAGTTGTTTTCGGTGTGAAGCGATGGATCAGTGGCTATCCGCGGTGCCGGACGCGAGCCGCGGCGGCACAGGGATCTCAAGCTGCAGCAGGCGGAACGACAGCGCCTTGCCGTGCGTGTCGAGGTTGAGCGCGTCGTTGACGCCCCCATCGAGCACGCCGTCGAGGACGAAGTTCATCGCCTGCAGCGATGGCACCAGGTAGCGCGTGACGGACGTGGGCCGGCGCTCGCGGAACAGGGCGCGCACGGCGTCTTCGGTCACGTGCGCGACCAGGTGGTCGTAGTCGCGCGCGTCGTAGGCGATCACGCTGATGTTGGAACGGTTGCCCTTGTCGCCGGTGCGGCCGTGGGCGAACTGGTAGAGCGCAGCAGTGTCAGTCATGGTCGGACCTCCTCAGGCGATGAAGCTATGCGTGGCCGTCACGGCCTCGCGCGGCACCAGGCACGATACGGCATTCAGGCGCGCGCGCTGCGCGGTGCGCACGCCGCCGCCGCCGGCCGGGCCGCAGGTATAGAGCGCATTGACCTCGCGCTGCAGGGCCTGCGCCACCGCCAGGTCGTCATGCGCCAGCGCGGCGCGCAGGCGCACGTCCTGCGCCGCTTGCTCATGCGGCTGGCGCTGGGCGAACATGGCGCCGCCATCGTCGGCCAGCACGCTGAGCACGCCGATCAGGTCGAAGCGGATGGGCGCGTCATGGCCCAGCAGCTGCATGCGCCGGCGCAGGATGTCGGCGGCCAGCCGTGCGCGGGCGGCGGCATTGGGGCCGGCGTATGAGATCTCGCCCTCGGCCAGCCAGCCGCCTTGGCTGAACACATTGGCCTTGAGCTGAGCCGGGCGGGGATGGCCGCGCACATTGCGCACCGCCACCCGGTCCGGACCCAGCTGCGCCACGGTGACGGCGCCGATGTCGGCCACCACGTCGGGCGTCAGGTAGGCGGCCGGATCGTGGACCTCATACAGCAGCTGTTCCTTGACCGTGCGCAGGTCCACGCAGCCGCCGGTATTGGCGGCCTTGAAGATCTCGATGCCTCCGTCGGCATCGAGCTGCGCGATCGGGAAGCCCAGCGCATGCACGTCGGGCACATCCTTCATGCCGGGATCGGCAAAGTAGCCGCCGGTGACCTGCGCCCCGCATTCCAGCAGGTGGCCGGCCATGGTGGCGGCGGCCAGGCGGTCCCAGTCGTCCCACGACCAGCCAAAGTGCGCCATCGCCGGCCCCACGGCCAGCGCCGGATCGGCCACCCGCCCGCACACCACCACCTGGGCACCGGCAGCGATCGCCTCGGCGATGCCTTGCGCGCCGATATAGGCGTTGGCGCAGACGAAGCGATCGGCATCAAAGGCATCGTCAAGAATGCCGTGCAAGCGCGCGCGCCCCGCATCGTCGGACAGGTCATCGCCCTCAACGACTGCAACGCGCGGAGCGGGCAGGCCCAGTTCCTGCGCCAGCTGCAGCACGCGCCGCGCCGCGGCGCGCGGGTTGGCGGCGCCGAAATTGCCGACAATGGGAATGCGGTGTTGCAGGCACAGGCCCAGCACCGGCACCAGCAGCGCATCGAGCAGCGGCTCGTAGCCCTGCGCAGGATCGTTGCGCCGCGCCAGCTGCGCCAGCGCCAGCGTGCGCTCGGCCAGGGTCTCGAAGATCAGCGCGGCCGGCTGGCCGGAGGCAATCAGCGTGCGCACCACCGGCAGCGCGGCATCGGTGCGGTCGCCGGAGAAGCCGGCGCCGGAGCCGATCAGCAAGGGAGCAGTCATGGTCGGGGGCAGGTTGTTGGTGGGGTCGATCCCATTCTAGGGCGGGTACGTCCAGCCAAAAAACGGATTATTTGGATTAATCTATCGACTTGCTGGATAAATCCGCCAGGCCCCATGAACCTCTCGGTCAAGCACCTGCGCGCCTTCGTGGCGCTGGCCACCTACCGCAACTTCACGCGCGCGGCGCGCGCCTGCCACCTGTCGCAATCTGCCTTCAGCGCGCTGGTGCAGACGCTGGAGGAACAGGCCGGCAGCCGGCTGTTCGAACGCACCACGCGGCACGTGGAGCTGAGCAGCGACGGCGTGCGCTTCGAGCAGACCGCGCGCCGGCTGCTGGCCGATTTCGAAACCGCGTTCGAGGACCTGCGCGCGCACGCCGAGCGGCGCAAGGGGCGCGTGTCGATCGCGGCGCTGCCGTCGCTGGCCGCCGGCGACTTGCCGCCGCTGCTGGCGCAGTTCCGCGCGCTTTATCCGGGCATCGCGCTGGAGCTGTTCGACCAGCTCGCCGACGGCTGCATCGAACTGGTCCGCCAGGGCCGTGCCGACTTTGCGCTGGCCCCGGCGCCGGCCCAGGACGACGACCTGCGCGTGGAGCCGCTGGTGCGCGACACCTTCCACCTGGTGTGCCCGGCGGACCATGCGCTGGCGCGCAAGCGCCGCATCACGCCGGAGATGCTGGCGGGCCTGCCGTTTATCCAGCTGTCGCGCACGACCAGCGTGCGCCAGCACCTGGACGCCGCGCTGCATCCGTTGCGCCTGACCAGCGTGATGGAGGTGGAGCACCTGGCGACGGTGGCGGCGCTGGTGCAGGCGGGGCTGGGCGTGAGCGCGGTGCCGTCGCTGGCGCTGTTTCAGTTCCGGCGCGAGGGGCTGGCGATCCGGCCGCTGCAGCTGCCGTCGCTGGTGCGCGATATTTGCCTGGTGCGGCTCAAGGACCGCGGCGACTCGGCCGCGGCAGCCGCGATGATCGACTGCCTGCAGGCGTTCTACCGCGGCGGCAAGCCGCCCGCGCGGCGCTGAAATCCCGGCTAGAACGGCACGCAGAATTGGGTACGCTTTGCTGCCGGCGGCGCCTCAGAAGTGCCCGAGATAGCCGCCGTCGACGGCCAGCACCTGCCCGGTGACATAGGAGGCGGCCGGCGACGCCAGGAATACCACCGCGCCCGCCACTTCCTCTGGCTGGCCCCAGCGGCCCAGCGAGGTGCGCTGGCGCAGCCACTCGGCCACACCCTCGTCCTCGACCATGACCTGGTTGGGCTCGGTGGCGAAGTAGCCCGGGGCAACCGCGTTGACGGTGACGCCGTGCCGCCCCAGGTCGGCCGCCATGGCGCGCGTCAGCGCATCCAGGCCGCCCTTGGTGGCGGGGTAGAGCACGTCGCCGGCGCGCGCGACCTGGCCGGCGATCGAGCTCACATTGACGATGCGCCCGTAGTCGCCGCGGCGCATGCGCTGCGCGGCGAGCCGGCACAGCGCGTAGGGCGCCACCAGGTTGGTCTCGAGCATGGCGCGCAGGTCGCCGGCATCGAGCTGCGCCATGGTGCTGCGGTTGCGCGCGCCGGCGTTGTTGACAAGGATGTCGAGCCGGCCATGGGCGGCGTCGATGCGGTCGAACGCGGCCGCCACGGCGGCTTCATCGGTGATATCGAGCACCAGCCCCTCGGCGCTGCCGCCGCGCGCGGCCAACGCGGCGACGGCCGCTTGCACGCGCTGCGCATTGCGCGCCACCACCAGCACATGGGCACCGGCATCGGCCAGCCCGGCGGCAATCGCCAGGCCCAGGCCCTGCGCGCCGCCGGTCACCAGCGCCACGCGGCCGTGCAGCGAGAACGGGGTACGGGAATCGGGGGAGGGGGTAGGAGTAGCCATGCGGGGGACTATACCGCAGCCCCCCTGCCCGCGGGATTTAGCGGATCAGCTTGCCGGTGGACGAGACGATCGACATTTCCACGAACGACGAGCCGGTATGGCGCACGGCGCTGTAGCTGATCAGGATGCCGCCAAGGTCGTAGTCGCGCATGCCTTCCAGCGCCGTGACCAGGCGCTCGCGCGTCAGGTCGGGGCCGGCGCGGCGCAGCCCTTCAACCAGCACCTTGGCCGACATGAAGCCCTCCATGCCGGCGTTGGACGGCTCCACGCCCTGCTGCTTGGCCAGGCTGCGGTATTCGCTGGCCAGCGTCATCTGGCTGGAGTTGGTGCCCGGCACCACCTGCGTGATGATCAGCCCGCGCGCATCGTCGCCCAGTTCACGGATAAAGGAATCGGCCGCATTGTTGGACAGCGTGACGAACTGTGCCTCGCTGCCGGCGCGGCGCAGCTCGCGGATGATGCGCGCCGCCTCGGAGCCCGAGCCGATCACCAATACCGCCTGCGGGTTGGCCTTGTTCATGGCGGCCACGCTCTGGGTGATGTCGCCCATGGGCCGGGCAAAGCTTGCCGTTGCCGCCGGCTGCACGCCGCGCGCCTGCAATGCGGTGCTGTAGCCTTCGAGCACGTCCCGGCCAAAGCCGTCGTTGGCGTAGAAGATGCCGATGCGGCTCATGCCCGATGTGGCCAGGTGGTTGATCGCGCGCGCCACCTCGTCCTGGTACTTGGCGCGCACGTTGAACACGTAGCGGTTCACCGGCCGGTGCAGCGTGATGGCGCCGGTCAGCGGCGCCACCAGCGGCACCTTCTGCGCGGCGATGATGGGCAGGATGCTTTCGTTCTGCGGCGTGCCGCGCACCATGAAGAGCGCGAACACCTTGTCCTCGTCGATCAGCTTGCGCACATTGTCGGGCGTGCGCTTGGCATCGAAGCCGTCATCGTGGGTCACCAGCTCGATGCGCCGCCCGGCCACGCCGCCGCTGGCGTTGATGGTGCGCAGGTACACCTGCGCACCGGCGATCTGCTCCTTGACCGAACCGGCCACCGGACCGGTGACGCCGGCCGACTGGCCGATGCGGATGGTGTTGCGGGTCACGCCCGGTTCCGCCAGGGCCGTCTGCGCGGCCCATGCCAGCGTGGCGGCCAGCATGCCGCACGCGATCCATTTCGCTTTCATTGTCTCGACCCCCTGAGCCTGTCCGGCTGACTTCATCGTTTTATTGCGGCACGGCATGCACGGCCGTGTGCCGTCATGCAAGTTACCGCATGCGTCTCATGGGGGCAAACCGGGAAAGATCGGAGTGTTGCAGCAGCATCACACCGGAACCGCGCAGGCAGTTCCGGTGTGAGCCGGGGCGCGCGAAAGGATGCGCGTCAGGGCGCGCCGCAAGGGCGCGCGGAAAGAGATGCGACAGCGCTGAACAACAACCAGCGGCGATAAGCCGATGGCTCAGGGGAAAGCCGGTACAGCCGGGTCCAACCCGGCAAAGCTGGCTTCCGGATGCGCGTTCGCGAGCAGGGTTTCGATTTCCTCGACACGGCTGCGCGGAACGTCAACCATCAGCAGGATCTTGCCGGCCTCGATGTCCTTCTCGAACGCACGCAGGCGGCTGTTCGGTGCCGAGCTGCCGATCATGCTTGAGGCCCATGCGCCAAACACCGCGCCCAGCACCGCCAGCACGCCAACGAGGCCCCACTGTGGGGTGTCGCTGACGATCGGGAACATCGCCACCACCACGCCGGCCACGACGCCCACGCCGCCGCCCACCATCAGGCCCATCTCGGCGGCATGCACGATGTCGGAGGTCTGGAACAGGTTGGCTTCATGCAGGCCCGTCATGTCGGAGCCGTCGCGCGCCACGAAGTGGATGCGGCGGTTCTCGAGGCGGGCAAGCAGCAGGTCGTCCATGGTGCGTCGGGCACTCGCCAGGTCGGGCAACAACCAGAAGATGCGTTTGCGCATGTCTCTCTCCTTTTTCAGGCCGCACCACCGGTGAGTTTGAACCTGGTGAGAAAGTACCGCTGGCGGCGCGGGGTTATTTCTTTGTACGCTGTTCAAGGGGCCAGCGCAAGGCGCGTTTCCGTACCTGCGCACCCTGGCCGCGGATGTGATGCGCACGCGTAGCCCCGCACATGCGGGGCACGCGTCACGTCGCGCGGAAATGCGCAGAAACGCGGCGCAGGAAAGCGCGTCAGAAAGTGATCGGCAGGCGCACATTCACCTGCAGGTCGGGCGTATCGCGCGTCAGCCCCGCGCCCACCGACAGGTTCAGCGTGTAGCGGTTGCTGAAGCGGTACGAGTAGCCCACCAGCAGGGTGCCTTGCGTCACGCGCACCGAACCCGGCACGGTCTGGCCGTTCTGCTTGGTCGGCCAGATGATGCTCTGGTCATAGCCAATACTGAACGAGGCGCGCTCGTTCAGCGCCAGGCCCATGCCGAAACTGAACTCGAAGATGTCCCCCGGCGCGATCTTGCCCAGCGGTTCCTTCTCGCCGCTCAGCACGGTGCGGCTCACGTTGTCGCGCGCGAAGTTGTGCAGATAGCTGAAGGTGCCGAAGAACACGGCCGGGTCAGTCGGCAGCAGCCAGGTGACGCCGGGCTGGATCGCCTGGAAGCCGGTGCCGGTTGGCAGCCCCAGCGGCAGGCCGGTGCCAGTGGCATTGCCCACGCAGCGCGTCACGCAATCGGTGACGACTTCAAACGGGTCCTTGCCGGTATTCGACTTGTAGCGCAGCCAGCCGATGAAGTAGGGGAGCTTCTCGCTGCCATAGTTGAGCTGGTAGCGCACCGTCGCCTCGACATCGCCAATGCCGCTGCCGCTGGCATTGAACACGCGGTCGACTGCGGTACCGGTGAACACTTCGCGGCTGACGGTGGAACCGGAGCTATGCACATAGGGTACCTTGGCTTCGATCTCCAGCCGCTTGGTGATGCCGTAGCGGAACGCAACCGATGGGATGTAGGTCGAGGTCTTGACCTCACGCACGTCAATCAGGCCGATGAGGAGGGCCGGGATGATCGAATAGCCGACCAGCGCCACGCGGTTGTTCGACGAATAGCCGTACTGGAAGCCGGGTTCGATCACGAGCTTGCCCTGCGCCGTCAGCACGCCCGGCTGTTCCGTGATCGGCGCGATTTCGGGCGGGCGCGTATCGCGCTCGGGCGGCTTGCCCACGGGCTCGTCCGCGACCACCTGCTGGTACGTCGACTCGCCCTGCTGCGGCTGCCCCGGCTGCACCACCATCTGCGGGGGCTGGTCACCCTGGGTCGCCTGCGGCGACGTGACCGCGTTGGGCACGCCCTGCGTCGCGCTGGCGCCGGCCGCGGCGGCCGCGGCGTTGGTGGCGTTATCCATCGGCGTGACGCCGGGCCCGGCGCCGCCGCGCTTGCGGGACAGCACCTCCGGCCCGATCACGCTGCGCAGCTCACGGATCAACACTTCCTGCTCGGCGAGCGCGCGCTTCATGGCGTCGAGTTGGCTGGCCTGCTCGGCCAGCTGGTTCTGCAAGGATTCCAGCCCGGCGGCGGGTGGCCCCGCGTCGAGTGTGGTCTGGGCGTGCGCCAGGCCTCCAAGCAACAGCAACGTCGAGCACCCGGCGCTGCGGATGCCCTGCATCGACCGCTTCTTCATGACGTCTTCCTCCCCCGGGACGGCAGACTGGACCTTGCAGGCGCGCGCTACCTCCTGCGCATCAAAGCTACGGTTACGGCTACTCCTACCTCATGCTGGCGGCTCGCAGCAGCACGTTGTTCAGCGTTGCGTTGGCGACCTGTGACCGGAATGCCTGGAGCGTATTCACACTCGTGTCGATTGTCATCAGGCTCCGGATACTCTGGTTGTTCAGGGTGTTCTGGATTACGGTCATCGGCGACGTTCCATTGGCCACCGCCGCGGAATTGCCCGCGCCGTTCTGGATTACCGCCAGCAGCCCGTTGGTAACGACCTGGCCGGTTGGCGTTGTCACCGCGGTTGACGGCAGGCCGGCCGCACCGGCGCTGCTTGCCGATGCTCCGTTCGATGCCACCGCCGTGGCCGTTCCCGCGGCACCTGCGCTGCTGCTGCCATTGCTGCCTAGCTGAACGCCCGCCGTGGCCGGGTTGCCCGCCATCGCGCTGTTCACGTCAGCATACGTATTGCTTACAATGGCCGGTCCAAGCGCAGAAGCCAGCTTCGCGGCCTGGTCGCTGGTGATGCGCGCAATGTCCGGTATGTTAATGCTGGTGGCCACCACCAGGGCGCCATTGACGTACACCGCGCGTTCGATTCCGAACGAAACCTGCAGTCCGCCGGCGTCGAAGCCGCCGCGCATTTCATCCAGCTTGTCTTCCGAGACCGGCTTCCAGCCGGCCATGCTGCCATGGGTAGCGGCAGCCAGTGTTTGGTCTTGCTTGTTCTCTTGCGTGTCCAATACAGTCTGTGCAGGAACCGCGGCCGCGTCAAGGGCGTCCGGCAGCGGCTGCTCGCTCGCCTGCGCGGCGGTGGCACATGCCATGCCGGCGCCGAACAGGACCGCTGCAGTCGCCGTACCGGCTCCCCTGCTGCGGCAGGCGGTGGTATTCGGGGCGGATGTCTCGAACATGATGTGTTCCTCAGAAATCGCTGGCGCCATGCTTTGGCATGACGGTGAAGAACAGGCTGTCCCGGTTGACTCCCATCCAGTAAGGGCCCGATGGCGCTACGCGCCAGTCGGCCGCCAGGTTGAACCGGGCCTGCTCGGTCCGGTTATGGATCACGAACAGCAACTGGCTTTCCCAGATGCTCTCGAAGTGTTCGCGCGAGATGGAGCGCGTGCCGCGCGCCGGATCGCCGATCAGCACGCGATCGCCGCGGACCCCTTTCACCACCACGAAATGGTGGTAGCCGTTCTCGGCGACCAGCACGATCGCGGGTATCTTTGTTTCCTCGAGCTTCGACAGAGGCAGTTCATACCCGTCGGCCAGGAACCCCTGCGACGCCAGATAGCGCTTCATATCCAGCAGGGAGAATCCCTCCTGCCGGATCTTGGCCTGGTCGCCATTGACGAACATGTTGGCAAAGACCAGTTCCTCGCTGACCGGTTGCCCGTACTGGTAGGTCAGCAGGGTTGCCACCGCGGCCGAGCCGCAGCTGAAATCGTATTGCTGACGGATCGTTGTCTTGAAGCGTGCTTCGCGCAGGCTGGTCACCGGCACGTTGTAGTACTCGCCGACAGGCCCGTAGATGCTGATCCGGTCAGCCAGTGCCGGCGAGGTACCACCCAGGGCCAGGACAAAGGGCAGCGCCCGCAGCAGTCTTTGAAGCATCTTCATCACTTGAACTGGACGTTGACGATGGTGGCGTTCTGGATCAACACGTTGTTGCCCGAGTTCTGGATGGCCGTCGGGATGCCCGCAGCATTCGCGAAGGCGCCCTCCGTGATCATGTTGGTGCCGGACAGCGTATGGACCGCGGCGTTGTCCGCCACCGTGCCATGCAGCCGCATGTCGTTGACCACCACTTCCGCACCACCGCGGACGTCATCAAGCTTGTCGCTCGCGACAGCTACCGCGGCCGTGCCAAAAGGATTGCTCGCCGCCGGGGCCACCGCAGCGACAGGCGCTGCCACGGCGGCATCGCCCGCCAGCGGTCCTGCCTGAGCCTGCATGAACGGCCAGGCCAGAAATGCTGCCGTCAGCGCCGTGACAGCAGTGTGAATCGGTTGCATGATGCGTCTCCTCCATGCCCGCCGCGCCCAGCCCCATCCAGCCAGCCGCGGCGGAACTTACAGGTTTTGCCAGGCAGGCAACCCTGCGCGAATCGCTCGCCGGGATGCCCCCCGTCGGCTTGAAGACTTGCACTGGCACCGGCCAGCCCGCCCATCCGCCAGAGGCTGGATATGGCTGGCCGACCGGCCCGGTTCACGTCTTAGCGGCCGACGCTCAGGTTGGCCTGGACGTTGACGCTCTGCTGAACCAGCGAAGCTGCACCGAGGTTCTGGTTGGCGACCATGATGCCCGCGGCGGTCTGGCCGACGCTGGTCATCACGTTGGACAGGCTGAACGAGCCGGCAGAAACCGCGACAGTTCCGCCTGCGCCGCCAGCGCCGCCGACTGCACCGTTGCCGGTGCCGCCGTTGCCAACTCCGCCTGCGCCGCCGGTAGCACCGACAGCACCCGCCGCGCCGGAGCCGGCCGTAGCGCTACCGTTGCTCGCCGAGCTCGAAGCGCTGCCGTTCGTGGCCGCACCACCTGCGCCGCCCGCACCGCCAACGCTCACTTGCGTGCCGCCAGCGCCGCCCGTGCTGGTGGACGCGCCACCCGTAGCCGTCGAGGTCCCTGTGCCGCCTGCGCCACCCGCACCGCCGGTACCGGAGCCGGCACCGCCGGTTGCGCTAGCCGACGACGTTCCGGCGCCGCCCGCACCGCCAGTCCCCGTGCCCGCGCCAGCAGAACCGGCGGCAGTCGCCGCACCGGCTGCGCCGCCCGCGCCGATCGTGTCGTTACCGGCGCCACCGTTGCCGCTGGACCCACCTGCCGAGCCCGCAGCGCCGCCCAGGCCAAGGCTGGCACCGAGTGCGCTGCCGCCGCGACCGCCAGCGCCAAGCGAAGCACTCAGAGCGCGTCCGCCCGCGCCAATAGCGTCGCCGCCGCTGCCGCCCCGGGTGGCCGCCGCGCTGAGCGCGCTGCCGCCATACGACTTGGCGTTTCCGCCATCACCAGCCCAGCCAACCGCCTTGCCGCCGTCGCCGCCGCTACCCGCGCGTGCGCCATAGTTGGTGGCGCTGCCGTTGGTGGCGCTGCCGTTGGTGGCGCTGCCGCCGCTACCGCCGTTACCGCCGTTGCCGCCATCGCCGCCGCGGCCGCCATTGCCGACACCGCCATAGCCGTTGCCGCCCTTGCCGCCGACGCCACCATTGGCGTTACCCCAGTTGCCGGCGCGGTTGCCCATCGCTGCGATGGTGTTACCGGATACATAGCCCTCCAGCTTGCTGATCGCCAGCGCCTTGCTGCTGTTGAACGCGTTGGAGAAATTGGCGGTGGCCGTGCTGCCATTGGCCGCGGCCGCATTGCCATAACCGCTCATATCCTGATCCGTGCGGTTCTTGGAGTTGGTATTTGTGCTGGTCCGGGTTGAGGTCCGGGTACTGGTATTCGTGCTGCTGTCATTGGCCTGCACAGCAGTCGAGTTTTCGTTGGCTGCGGCGCCACTGCCGCTCTGCGTGGAAGTCGCGGTCGCGTTTTGGGTATTGGTGGTCCCGCTATCGTCGGCGTTGTTGGTCGGGTTCGCCAAGGCTTGGCCAGCGCCAAATGCCAGCGCAATCGCCGATGCCAGTAAGGTCTTATTCATACGAAGCTCCCAGGAAGATGTACAGCGGCTCAGCCTCCGGCCGGCGCTCGTGCCGAACGACGGCTGGAGGTTAGGACCCTAGCAAAAATAACTTGAACAGTTGTCCTCGCGTCTATACGATGCGCACATGGATATCAGCGAGGCAGTCGAAGCGAAGTTTCGGGCCCTGCAGGCGCGCCTTGATGAGGCGACGTTGCGCCTATGGGCCGCCGCCGAAGCGCGCAGCCTGGGGCGTGGGGGCGTGAGTCTGGTGGCCAAAGCGATAGGCATCTCGCGCACCACGATCTATGCGGGACTGGCCGAACTCGAAGCGGCCGGTGGAGCGACGCGGGACATGACGGCCAAGCGCATTCGTGCCCCGGGAGGCGGGCGCAAGAGGCTAACTGAGCTCGATGCGAGGTTGTTGGAGCACCTGGATGCACTGGTGGAGCCGACCAGCCGGGGTGACCCGATGTCAGCACTACGATGGACGTGCAAGAGCACCACCCGTCTGGCCGAAGAGCTCAACCGGCTGGGGCATCGCGTGAGTCAGCGCACGATCTGCGATCTGCTGACGCAGACGGGCTACAGCTTGCAATCGGTGCGCAAGACACGCGAAGGCGCGCAGCACCCCGACCGCGACGCGCAGTTCCACTACATCGCCGACAAGGTGGCGCAGTATCAGCGCCAGCGTCAGCCGGTCATCTCGGTGGACACGAAAAAGAAGGAGCTGATCGGCGATTTCAAGAACGCTGGCCGCGAATGGCAGCCCAAGGGCCAACCCGAGCAGGCGCGTGTGCACGATTTCATCGACGATGAACTGGGCAAGGTTGCCCCGTATGGCGTCTATGATGTGACGGCCAACGAGGGCTGGGTCAGCGTGGGCATCAACCACGACACCGCCGAGTTCGCGGTTCAAAGCATCCGTCGCTGGTGGCTGGAGATGGGCCGTCCGTTGTATCCGAAAGCCAGGCGACTGCTGGTCACCGCCGACTGCGGTGGCAGCAACGGGTATCGTGTGCGGCTGTGGCGGGTGCAGTTGCAGCGACTGGCCGACGAACTCGGTTTCGCTGTGCAGGTGTGCCACTTTCCGCCGGGTACGAGCAAGTGGAACAAGATCGAGCATCGCCTGTTCTGCCATATCACGAACAACTGGCGCGGCCGACCGCTGTTGACGCGTCAGGTGGTAGTGAACCTCATCGGCAGCGTGAGTACCGCTGAAGGGCTGAAAGTGCGTGCGGAACTGGACGAGAACATGTACGACGCAGGTATCAAGGTCAGCGACGCCGAACTCGCTGCCGTGGCCATTGAGCGCGACGAATTTCATGGCGAGTGGAACTACCGCATCAAACCTCGAACATCTCGTCGCAAGACGTAATTGTTCAAGTTATTTTTGCTAGGATCCTTAGGTCCGGCACCCTGCCAAACCAGACTCCCCCTGCGCATAATCGGTGCCAGCTGCGCCACCTGAGGCGCCAACTCCTTGTATTTCAAGGCCTGCCCGGCACCCTGACGGGAACTTTCCGCTGCTTTGCGCGATCGCCACCGCCCTCGCTGCTGTGCACGGCAGCCGACATGTCACATCGCTGTGACACGGCCACTCCCAGCCCGCCTGGAGGGGGTCCGGAGTGGTAGGAAAACGCCTTATTTTTCAGTGCCTTATGCAGGCAGTCAGTAAGTGCTCAATAACCCGGGGCAAAGATGAGCCTGCTGCTCATGCAGAGATAGCGAGGCGCTGCTCGAGGATGTGCGGCAGCAGGGGAATGTGATTGGTGTATGAGATGCGGTCGGTCAGGTAATTCCAGAAGGAGATTCCCAGCTTCCGACAGGTCTTCTTCAGGCTCGAGAAGGTGTCACGGCATTGACGACCGAGTTCGCTGCGTGTGCCGCCACTGATCTTCTGCTTTTTCACTTGATCGCGAATGTCCCGTTCACTGCCATTTGTATGCAGTGGCACTTCGGGGCGTTCCAGCACCAGCAGCAACTCGGACTTGTTCTTGTGAATGCGCCTGAGCAAGCGGTCAAGCGTCGCGTAGCGGGTCTTCTGGATGAAGACCGCGTCAAAGCGTTCTTGCAGTTCGCATTTGCGTTGGCTCGTCGGATGCAGCTTGTATTCCTTCAGATCCGCATAGAACGACCAGATGTCTGCGCGCACGCGGGCAATATCCTCGCGGTGCAGGTCATTGAGCGGCAGCAGCTTGTGCACGAGACGCTCGGCGTGTACCCAGCATAGCCCGTGAACCAGCACATTGAACTGTCCCGCATCATCGCTGATGATGGCCAGATCCTGGGCGATGCCTCGCCGCTTCAGGCAACCCAGTAACGCCCCTTCGGTGGCGATGGTCCGATGACGGGCAACGTCCATGCCCAGGCTGTCCAGGTGAGATAGCCACGCACTCTGATCGGCAAAGCTCGCGCGCTCGTGCTGACGCAGCACATCCAGGAACGCCTGCGGCAGTTCCCGCCTCTTCATGTAGGCGATGGCCTCGTCGTTGATCGGGTAGCCATGTCCCGCTGCGAGCAGCTCGAGGAAATTGATCCGACTCTTCGAGTTCGTGCTTTTGAAACAGGCGAAGTGCTCGTTACCGATGTGGGTGACATAGCCGTTGCGGCCCTGATGCCGCGTGCCAGTATCGTCGACCGTCACATATGCCGAGAGCGCCAGACCCGTCGACAGCAGGCCGTCTTTCTCGTCATGGAATCGCTCCTTGTCCTGCTGCAGCAGCGCATTCATCTGCCCGGACGAAATCTCGATGCCCCATTCCCGCAGTTGCTCGCACAGCAGCGGCTGAGTGATGTGGCAATGGTGGTACTGGTACAGCACGTAACTGACTAAGGTCGCGCCAAAATGGCTGGCATCAACGGCCTTGGGGAGCTGCCCGGTCAGTGCCTGACCGTCTGGCGTCTGCCACCGTGCGAGCCGGTAGCGCGTATTGTGTGTCCCGATCACGAGGTCCTGTACCACGAAGTCCCGGTAGCCCTTGAACCGCGAGCCTGGCGGGATCGGCTCGCTCGGCTGGATGACTTGCTCGCGATCGATCTTCAACTGCCCCGTCTTGCTCCTGGAGGGCGAACCGCGTCGCCTGGCTGGCTTGCCATGCTGCGGACCAGAGTCGCTGGCTTTGCCAGCCTGCTCATGCATACGGCTGGGCTTGAACGTCGGCCGCTTCTTCTCCCCCTTGAGCACCGCGACTTCGTCGTTCGCATGCCCCTTCTCCTCAACTAGGCGATGGACAAGCTCCACGAGGCTTTCACCCCAGGCCAGCACCTTCAGCACCGCCGGCGTGCGCTCAGCCTCCGCAATGTACGGTGCAACAAGCTTTTTCTTCACGGCCGCTGTCGCTCTACGCGCGCTTTGCAGCTCTTCTCAGCTCAGCAAGCTGCTGCTCCAGTTGCTCCTTCTCCTGCTGCAGGCCATTGGCCATCTCGACCAATTCCTCAACCCACGCCAGCACCTCGAGTTCCTTGGGCGTCATTCCTTCTCGCGGGATCTCTGGCAGCGTGTATTTTTTGGAGATGGTCATTCGGCAACGTCGGTGGTGGTAACGGCGCCGCGAAAGTTAACATCTCCACCCCGCGTTTACAAGCAAAACTCGCTGCAGCTGGCAACAGCCTCGTGTCCATACCTATCCCAATCACCCAGCCACAGACCATCCAGCACCACGCCGCTTTGCCCCGGGTTATTGAGCACTTACGGCAGTCAGGATTTGCCCGAGGCGCCACCGTACGTATCGGGACTGAAACACGACACCGAGGGTGCCGTCACCGCCGCCCGCGTGAGGCATCCCACCTCGCAGCAGCGCCGCCCCGATGTCATGTTCTCGCCGCCCTGCGCAAACCCGCTCCACCGCACCGGCGTTGTCCTTCCCTGCAACGCATGCAGCGGCGCCGGACCGACTTCACTCGCATTGGCGCAATCAGCCAAGGGACCTTGGCTGAAACGGGATGCATCGCTGCAACACTGCGCCGGCGGCGTTGTCCCGCAAGCGCCACTGCGGCTATCCATGCTAGGCTCTATGTCTGATTTAAAGTACATTAGAGGCATTACAGACTTGTCATCTCTCCACAAGGGAAACCATGAGTGAAGCCGTCGTTCCCCTGTATCACCAGATTTACGTGGTATTGCGCCAGCAGATCGTGGAAGGCCGCTTCGGCCAGGGCCCCTTGCCGGGCGAGATCGACCTGGCCAAGCAGTTCCACGCCTCGCGCGTGACCATGCGGCGCGTGTTCGACCGCCTGGTGCAGGAGGGCCTGGTGCGCCGCCATCGCGGGCTTGGCACCTTCGTCAATCCGCATCCGGTGCGCCCGGCGGCGGCTGCCGGCGAGGAACGCGGCACCAGCCTGCTCGACAACATCATCGACATGGGCCAGAAGACGTCGGTGAAGGTGATCTCGATCGACGAAGTCCATGCCACGCCCGACGTGGCCGAATCGCTGCAGATCGAGCCGGGCGATCCGGTGGTGAAGATCGTGCGCGTGCGCCACTACCGCAACCGGCCGCTGTCGCATATCACGGTCTACCTGCCCGCCGACCTGGGCCGGCCGATCACGCGCCAGTCCCTGGAAGAGCGGCCGGTGCTGCGCCTGCTGGAGGCCGGCGGCGTGAAGCTGGGCCGTGCCAGCCAGGTGCTGTCAGCGCGCCTGGCCGACGTGGTGGTGGCGCCGCTGCTGGACGTGCCGGTAGGCGGCGCGCTGCTGGCGGTGCGCCGCGTGGTCAAGGATGCGGCCGGGCGCCCGGTGCAGCTGCTGCTCGGCCAGTACCGCCCGGACCGCTATGAGTACCGGATGGAGTTGTCGCCGGCCGGCGTGGACAGCGCCAACGTCTGGGTGGAAAGCGAAACCCGCCCGGGCCTGCGCGACTGACCCCGCGAACCGCCGCCGACTTCCGGCGGGCGGCGCTGCCAGGGATGCGCCACGTAGCGTTCCGGGCGATACTGCGCATCTCTGATCACATCAAGCGAGGAGCCGTCGCCATGCCAGTGTTCCGCCTGGTCCCGTCCAGCCCGACCCGTTCGCCTTCGATCCCCCGCCGCGCCGCGGTGCAGCGCCTGGCCATGGCCAGCCTGGCCGCGTGCGCGCTGGTCCTGCCGCTGTCAGCCGCCGCCCAGGGGCAACACCAGGTGGCCGGCGGCAAGCCGATCCGAATCCTGGTGGGCGCGCCCGCCGGCGGCACCACCGACACGCTGGCGCGCACCATCGCCCAGGAAATGTCGCAGGAGCTGGGCCAGCCGGTGGTGGTCGAGAACCGCCCCGGCGCCGGCGGCAATATCGCCGCCGACCTGGTCGCCAAGAGCGCGCCGGACGGCAGCACGCTGCTGATGAGCTTCACCAGCCACACCATCAACGCCACGCTGTACAAGAAGCTGCCGTTCGACCCGGTGCAGGACTTCACCCCGATCACGCTGGTGGCCACCGTGCCGAGCGTGCTGGTGGCCACGCCGAAGCTGGCGGCCAGCAATGTGCCCGAGCTGATCCGCCTGGCGCGTTCCGAACCGGGCAAGCTGAACTTTGCCATCGGCTCGGTGGGCTCGTCGCTGCACATGGCCGGCGACATGTTCAAGATGATGACCGGCACCTACATCGTCAACATTCCGTACAAGGGCACCTCGCCCGCGCTCACCGACGTGCTGGCGGGCCAGTGCGACCTGATGTTCGCCAGCACCATCAACGTGCTGCCGCACGTGCGCGCGGGCAAGCTCAAGGTGCTGGGCGTGACCAGCCCCGCGCCGCTGCCGCAGTTCCCGGGCGCGGCGCCGATCGGCGCCACCGTGAAGGGGTTCGAGTCGAGCGCATGGTTCGGCCTGTTCGGTCCGGCCGGCATGCCGCACGACGTCACGCAGGCGCTGTACCAGGCCGCGCGCAAGGGGCTGGAAACGCCCGCGGTGCGCAAGCGCCTGGAGAACGACGGCGCGCAGCCGATGGGCACGCCGCCCGACGCCTTCGCCGCGTTCGTGAAGCAGGACGTCAAGCGCTGGGCCGCGGTGGTCAAATATTCGGGAGCGTCGCCGGAATGAGCCACACCCCCGCCACGCTGGCGCAGAAGCTGGTGGCGCGCGCCGCCGGGCTGGCGCATGCGGAGATCGGCACGGTGGTGATCTGCCGGGTCGACCTGGCGATGTCGCACGACTCCAGCGGCCCGCGCCGCGTGGCGCCGCTATTGGAAGAGCTTGGCACCGGGGTCTGGGACCCGTCGCGCTACGTGGTGGTGACCGACCATTTCGTGCCGGGCGGCGATGCCCAGGCCGAGTCGATCCTGCGCTTCACGCGCGACTGGACGCGCCAGTCCGGCGCCCAGTTCATCGACGCCGAAGGCATCTGCCATGTGGTGCTGCCCGAGCGCGGCCATGTGCTGCCGGGTCGCCTGATTGTCGGCGGCGACAGCCACAGCCCCACCGGCGGCGCCTTCGGCGCCTATATGTTCGGCGTGGGCGCGACCGAGATGGCCGGCGTGCTGGCCACCGGCGAGATCTGGCTGCGCGTGCCCCATACCATCCGGCTGCAATGGGACGGCCGGCTCGCGCCGGGCGTCTGCGCCAAGGACATGATGCTGTTCCTGTGCGCCACGCTAGGCATGGGCGGCGGCCGCTATGAGGCGCTGGAGTACGCCGGCAGTGCCGTCGCCGCGCTGCCAATGCAGGAGCGCATGACGCTGGCCAATATGAGCGCCGAGCTCGGCGCGCAGACCGGGCTGGTGGCGCCCGATGCGGTCACGCTCGGCTGGCTGGCCGAGGCCGGCGTGCCAGCGCAGACGCTGGCCGCGATCGACCTGGCCCACTGGCGCACCGACCCCGATGCGCCGGTGCTGGCCACCCACCGCTTCGACGCCGCGGCGCTGGTGCCGCAGGTGGCGGCGCCGCACTCCCCGGCCAACAGCGCGCCGGTAGGCCAGGCCGCCGGCGAGCCCGTGCAGATTGCCTACCTGGGTGCCTGCACCGGCGCCAAGCTGGAAGACCTGCGCATGGCCGCGCGCGTGCTGCGCGGGCGCCGCGTGGCCGCGGGCGTGACCCTGCAGGTGGCGCCGGCCTCGCGCCGCGACCAGTTGCTGGCCGAGCAGGAGGGCACGCTTGGCATCCTGACCGATGCCGGTGCCACGCTGCTGCCCAACGCCTGTGGTGCCTGCGCCGGCTATGGCGCGGCGCGCTTCCCGGCGGGCAGCCGCGCGATTGCGTCGACGGCGCGCAACTTCCCAGGCCGCATGGGCGACGCCGGCAGCGCCGTGTGGCTGGGCTCGCCGATGACCGTGGCCGCCAGCGCCGTCACCGGCCGCATTACCGATCCCCGCACCCTGCTGGAGTAACGCCGCGGGCCTGACTTTGTGCCCGCCTGGCGGGACAGACTTCTTGCATGACCTCTGCTATCGCCCCCGCCCCCGCTGGCCGCCTCTGGCGCTTCGGCGACAACATCGACACCGATGCCATGGCCCCCGCCGTATTGATGAAATCGCCACTGCCGGTGCTGGCCCGGCATTGCCTGGCCTCGCTGCGCCCGGAGTTTCCCGGCAGCGTGCGCGCCGGCGACGTGCTGGTGGCGGGTGCCAACTTCGGCATCGGCTCTTCGCGCGAGCAGGCGCCGCAGGCGCTGCGCGAGCTGGGCGTGGGCGCCGTGGTGGCGCAGTCCTTCGGCGGGCTGTTCTATCGCAATGCCATCAACCTGGGCCTGCCGGTGCTGGTCTGCGCCGACACCAGCCGCCTGGCCGACGGCGCGCACGCGGTGCTGGACCTGGCGTCGGCACAACTGCGCCTGGACGACGGCAGCCTGGTCGCGTGCGAGCCCATCCCCGACTTCCTGCGCGCGATCCTGGCCGCCGGCGGGCTGGTGCCGCACCTGAAGGCGCGCCTGGGCAAGGACCAGGGCTGAGCGAACCTCAGCGCGCAGGCGGCGCCGCCGCCGCGCGCAGCAGGGCCAGCGCCTCTTCGTCGCTGGTCTGGGAGAAATCCAGATAGAAGGCGCCAACCGCGCCGAAACTGGGTGGCGTGTTCAGGCAGATCACCTCGTCTGCCGCGGCCGACAGGCTGGCCAGCCCCTCCCCCGACCCCACCGGCGTGGCTGCCACCACACGTGCCGCGCCGGCCATGCGCACGCTTTCAAGCGCGGCGCGCATGGTGGCGCCGGTGGCCACGCCGTCATCGACCACGATCACTGTGCGCCCGGCGCGCGCCGGCACCGGCGCACCGCCGCGATAGCGCTGCTGGCGCCGCGCGATCTCGTCGAGCTGGCGGCCGCGCTCGGCATCGAAGCTGCCGCTTTCCACGGCGCGGCGCGCCCAGGGATCGTCATTGACCACCGTGTGCGGGCCGCCGCCGCCGGCATCGCCCTCCACCACCGCGCCCAGCGCCAGCTCGGGATAGCCGGCAGCGCCGATCTTGCGCACCAGCAGCACATCCAGCTGCGCGTCGAGCGCGCGCACCACCTCGAACGCGACCGGCACTCCGCCGCGCGGCAGCGCCAGCACCAGCGCGGGCTGGCCCAGTTGTGCGGCGCCGAAACCCAGCTCGGCCAGGCGGCGGCCCAGATACAGGCCAGCCTCGCGGCGATCGGCAAAGCATGGTGGCAACGACATGGCACGCTCCGGAAGGTCGGCGGCACTCGGGCCGCGCTGGCCGCAAGGCAAGCGGCGCAGGCAACCCTCAGCCAAATATAGACCCTGCCGCGCAAGGCGTTGGCACAAGTCGCCGGCGGCACCCAGGCGCGGGCAATGCCGGGCAAGTCGCCCCGATTGGGCCCGATTGCGCAACAGTGTGTTCAGGCTGGGGTGGCTGACTGCGCCGCGCTGCAGCATTAGGATGGCTGCGCGCGTTGACAACGCCGATCCACAGCTGCCGGGTGCAGTGCCCGGCCCCTTGAGAATGAGCCTGACATGACTTCGCCATCCACCCCCCGCGCCCAGCTTGCGCGCCCCGACCACCAATCCGCCCCCGAAGCCGGCCCCCTGGCCGCGCCCGACATCCCGTTCGGCTCGCTGGAAGCCGCGGCGATGGCCGAGCTGCCCTACACCTTCCGCCCGGCCGGCACCTGCACCCGCTACTACAACGAGTTCTTCGGCTGATCCGCGGGCGGCTCGCCCGGCCCCATCACGGTCTCGCATAGCGCGGCCAGGCGCGCGGCCATGTCGCGTGCCGCGGCCGGCAGGTCCGGCTGCGCGTGCAGGCTGAGCTCGACGTCGGGCACCGCGGCGGGCCAACCGTGGTCCTCCAGCACCTGGTGCTGGTCCGTGGCCAGGCGCCGCGGCAGCAGCGTCACGCCCAGGCCGTCGGCCACCGCGGCCAGGATGCTGGCCAGGCTGGCACTGACAAAGGCCACACGCCAGCGCCGTCCGTCGGCGTCGAGCGCGTGCGTCATCTCGCCGCGGTACAGCCCGCCCACCGGAAACGCCACCAGCGGCACCGGGTCGCGCGCTACCGCCGGGCGGCTGCGGCTGTCGATCCAGCACAGGGGCTCGGGCCAGCTGGCCAGCCCCGGCGCCTGCCCGACCCGCTGCTTGACCAGCACCAGGTCCAGTTCCCGGTCCTGGAAGCGCTGCCACAGCTCATGGCTCATGCCGCTGGTCACCTCCAGCCGCATGCCCGGCCAGTCATAGGCAAACCCGGCCAGCACCGGCGTCAGCGGCCGCGCGGCAAAGTCCTCGGGCACGCCGATGCGGATCTCGCCCTGGCCGGCGCTCTGGCGCAGCTGCCCCACCGCCTCGGCCATCAGCTGCTGCAGGCGGCGCGCGTAGCCCAGCAGGCGCTCGCCCTCGGGCGTGGTGGTCACATAGCGGCCGCCGCGGTCCAGCAGCACGCAGCCGAGCTGGTCTTCCAGCCGGCGCACCTGCTGGCTGACCGTTGACTGGGTCAGGTGCACGCGCTGCGCGGCGCGGGTAAAGCTGCCGCTTTCCGCCACGGCGACAAAGCTCTGCAGCAGCACGGGGTCGAGGCGAGGGTCCTGCATGGCCGGTTATCCATTGGTTTTTCCACTGCCGGCGATTTCATCATTTAATTTCCCAATTACCAAGCCCCGGCGTACAGTTGGCGCGCTGCCCCGGCCCGCGCCCTGCAGCCGCCGGGAACGCCCCTCAAAGACCCATGCCGCCCTGCTCGCGAGCATGCACTCACTTTTTTGCCAACCATGACCACTCACGAGGAATTCATGCGCGAGGCGGTTCGCCTTGCCGCGGCCAACCGTGACCGCGGCGCGCGCCCCTTCGGCGCCGTGCTGGTGCTCGACGGCGAGGCCGTCGCCACCGGCGTCAACGACATCGTCCACAGCCACGACCCCACCACCCATGCCGAGATGGAGGCGGTGCGCGCCGCCGCGCGCAAGCTGGGCCGCCCCGACCTGCGCGGCAGCGTGGTCTACGCCAGCGGCCACCCCTGCCCGATGTGCCTGGCGGCGATGACCATGGCCGGCGTGCAGGCGGTCTACTACGCCTTCGACAACCACGATGCCGCGCCCTACGGCATGTCGAGCGAGGCCGCCTACCAGGCGCTGCGCCTGCCGCTGAACCCGCCGCCGCTGCCGCTTACGCGGGTGCCGGTCGATCTCTCTGCCGCGCAGCTCTACGGCCCGCGCTCGCCGCGTGGCTGAGGGCGCGCGCGGCGCCACCGGCAGCGCGGTCCGCACCACCCCGCGCTGGCTGGTGCTGGCCGCGGTTGCTGGCATCGGCCTGAACCTGCGGCCATTCCTGACCGCGGTGGGGCCGCTGGCCCCGGCCATCCGCACCGGCACCGGTCTCAGCTACCAGGGCATGGCCTGGCTGACCTTGCTGCCAATGCTGCTGATGGGCGTGGGCGCCTTCTTCGGGCCGGCCATCCGCGAGCGGCTGGGTGCGCGCACCGCGGTGCTGGGCGCGCTGGCCTTGCTGGGTGCCGGCTGCGCCCTGCGGCTGGGCGTGGCGGACGGCACCTGGCTGATCGCCTCGGCCGCGCTGTGCGGGCTGGGCGTGGCCGTGGTGCAGGCCGCCTGCCCGGGCCTGGTCAAGCAGGAATTCCCGGGGCGCGTGGCGCCGGTGATGGGGCTGTACTCCGCCGCGCTGATGGGTGGCGGCGCGCTCGGCGCGCAGCTGTCGCCCTACGTGACGGCGCTGGCCGGCAGCTGGCGCGATGCGCTGGCGCTGTGGGCCGTGCCCGCGCTGGCAGCATTGGCGCTGGCCTGGGTGGCGCTGCCGCGCGCCGCGGCGCGCGGCCCCGGGGTGCCGGCAAGCCGCCCCGCGGGGGCAACGCGCGCGCTGCTGCGGCGTCCGCGCACCTGGCTGCTGATGGCCTGCTTTGGCGTGATGAACGGCGGCTATGCGTCGCTGGTGGCGTGGCTCGCGCCGTTCTACCAGGACCACGGCTGGAGCGCTTCGGCCAGCGGGTCGCTGGTGGCGCTGATGGCGGTGGCGCAGGCCGCCGCGGCGCTGCTGCTGCCGGTGCTGGCCGCGCGCAGCCTGGACCGCCGCGCCTGGATGGCGCTGGCACTGGCCATGCAGGTGGCGGGCTTTGGCGGACTGGCGCTATGGCCCGACGCCGCGCCGCACGCGTGGGCCGTGATCGGCGGCGCCGGCCTGGGCGGCTGCTTTGCCTTGTACCTGGTGGTGGCGCTGGACCACCTGCCGGACCCCGACAGCGCCGGCGCGCTGAGCGCCCTGATGCAGGGCGGCGGCTTCCTGCTGGCGTCGCTGGCGCCCTGGATCACCGCCATGCTGCACGAGCGCACCGGCGACTTCGCCGCCGGCTGGTGGTACCACCTGGCCTGCGCCGCGCTGGTGGGCGTGCTGACCATGCGCCTGGACCCGGCGCGCTATGGCGTGTCCTTTGCGCTGCCGCCCGTGCGCGCAGTCGCCGCTCAGTAAGTCTTGTAGGGCAGGAACTTGCCCGACATCTCGATGCGCACCCGGTCCCCGTTGGGATCGGGCTCGCGCTGCAGGTCCATGCGGAAGTCGATCGCGCTCATGATGCCGTCGCCAAACTCTTCATGGATCAGCGCCTTGAACGTGGTGCCGTACACGCTGATGAGTTCGTAGAAGCGGTAGATCAGCGGATCGGCGGGCACCTGCGTCGGCAGCGAGCCCTTGTACGGCACCTCGCGCAGCCAGGGCTCGGCCTCGGGCGGCAGCCCGAACACCTCCATCACCGCGCGCGCGCCGGCGGCGTCGAATGCCATCTGGCCCAGGCACGCCGCGGTTGTCCACTCCTTGCTGCGGCCGACGCGTTCGGCCACCTGCGCCCAGGTGATGCCGCGGGTGACCTTGGCTTCGATGATGAGGTCGGTGACATCGCTGCGGTTCATGCTGACTCCATGACAGTGGTAGGTTGGATGGAACCACTCGGACTGCCACGGCGGCAGGGTGGTCATACCACCCCGGCGTCAGCCCATGTCAGCGTGTCAGCGCGGGTTCGATGATGGCCGCGGCACCCGCGGGCGCCATCTCCTGCGGCAGCGCGAACAACGCCGCGGCGGGCGGCGACAACCCCTGCAGCCATTGCAGGGCAAGCACGATGAGCATGACCGGCATGACGCCTCCTTCAAGCACACGAGGCCACTTCCGACTGGTATAGCCCATGGCGCAAGCTTCATGCCATTTCCGCCCCACGGAAATGCGCGCCTGAATGCCCGTGACGGCACCACGATGGCGCCGTCACGCTACCAGTACGCCCCCCGCCGGGCCATGCCGAGGCATCGCGCACCATCGCGGCGTACCCGTTTCTGCGTGCCCGGCCAGGCCGCCCACAAAGGGTGCGGCGCCCGCTCCGGGCCCGTTGCCTTGCGAGAATTATTTCCGGTGTAACGTCACATTACCTCCGACCCGGCACGCGCACACCATGCCATGGGGCTGCTGCCATGCGCGCAACGCCTTGATACGCAAGGGCTTCCGGGATGCCGCGCGCTCGGCGCAGGCCTGCGCCAAAGGACAAGCCCATGTGAGACAGCCTTACAAGTGCAAGCACGCGGCGCGGGGCCGGCTCGCTACATTGAAGCCGTGTCCAACGCGAACCCGCCAGGAGCCTATATGAAACGCGCCCTCTCGCTGGTGGTGCTGCTGTCCACCACGGCCGCACTGCTGTCCGCCTGCATCGTAGTGCCACCGCGCGGCGGGCCGCCGCCGCGCTACCACCACTACGACCGCTATTGATCGATCCAACCGCTTCCAACCACTTCCAACCGCCCCAAGGAGAATCCACATGAAACGCCAGCTCCTGCTTGCCGCAGCCGTCCTCGCCACGGGCGGCGTCTTCGGACTGACCGCCCCCGCCGAGGCCCAGCCGGTGGTGGTCGCCCACGGCTATGGCCATCCGCCCCCGCCGCCGCGCTATGAGCCGCACCCCGCCGCGCGCCGCGGCCAGGTCTGGGTGCCGGGCCACTGGGCCGCCACCGGCGGGCGCTACGACTGGCGTGGCGGCTACTGGCAGGCGCAGCGTCCAGGCTACCGCTATGTGCCCGAGCGCTGGGTGCGCGGCCCGCACGGCTGGGTCATGCGCCCCGGCCACTGGGCCCGCTGACGCCTCCGCGGGCGGACCTGCCGGCCGGCCCCGGGCCCGCCGCCCTGCCCTCCCGGCAGGCGGTGGCAAGCCCGGTGCAGGCCGGTGCAGCCGACGCCGCAGGGCTCATCCCGAGGTGGGAGACGTCTCTCATCCAGAAGCATTAGGCCATGCGCCCGACCTGCCTGAAAATCAGGCAGGCCTATTTCGAAAACACATATGAAACCGGCGTTTCATGATTGGAGCAATCCGCCGCAGATATATTACCGATACCCCACGATGGGGTTAAGAACACTACTTACGGGGGGTGTCGATAATGCTATCTGTTTCAGTGCTGCAACCAAATTAAATCCGGATGTCACATCCATGAAACCTCCTGAACCCCGCATCAGCGCGGCGTTTGCGGAACCTGGACCGGCGCGTTTAGGTGATTTTTGAAAGGATTATGTATGTCCTTTCATTCCCACCCCCACTCGTCCCAGACCGGTCTGCTTGCATTCCATTCAACCAGCCCATAAGATGAATTTAAGCCGATTTAGGAGCGAGAATCTTTCGGGTCCGGGTTCGGGTCAACCTTCCAGCCGCCGACAAGTTCCATCCAGAAGAACGGGACTGCGGGAGCATGGAAGCATGGGGGTCAGACAAGCAGCCAGTCGCCGCGGGTGACTGCTGTCCTGCAATGCCCCTCCATACGCAAAGCGCCCCGCAGTCCGCTCCCGAGTAACGGGGAGTGAAGACAATGAATGCGTTGCTGATCGAGGAGCATCCACTGCTCCGGCTCGGGCTGCTGCAGATGCTCGAGAACATCCAGGAGTCCGCCCAGGTTGCCGCCATTGCGCCCGCGGACATCGCCAGGCTGGATGCCCGGCACCACAATGCCGACCTGCTGGTATTCGGCATGCCCGCCGATGTGGGGTCTGGCTGGCCGCAGCTCGAACAGGCCCGCGAAGCCCTGTCGCCGCACCGCATCCTGATCCTGGCGGACATCTTGCCATTGCATGTGCCCAACGCGGACAGCGCACGCGGCGTATGCGGCTGCCTGCCGAAATCCGCTTCACTGGCGGTGATCGAGGCGGCCATCCGGCTGGCGGTGTCAGGCGTGCAGGGGCTGCTGTTCTCGGCCGAGACCGGCTCCATGCCGTCGGCGTCGCGCTCGGCCATGCCGGCGGTGCAGTCGCTGGCCTCGGCCGCGCCGCTGCCGCTGAACCCTGCGCACGCGCTGACAGGCGAGCAACTGTCGCTGGTGGCATGCGCCGGCACGCCCGGTGCCGCGCGCACCACCGTGGCGGTGCGCGACCTCACCTGCCTGCGGCCGGGGCAGCCGCTGTCGGCCCCGGCTGCCGCCAGCGCAGCGCCGCTGGTCGAGGAAGAGCCCAGCTACGACGAAGCCGAAATGCTGAAGATCACGCCGCGCCAGTACGAGGTGCTGGTGCTGCTGGCACGCGGCTACCCGATCAAGACCGTCAGCCGCATGCTCAATATCTCGGTGGCCACGGTCAAGAGTCACGCCTGCACGCTGTACCAGCGCCTGAAGGTACGCAACAAGGGCGAGGCCGTCTATGCCGCCCTGCAGCGTGGCGCGACGCTCGAGTGGGTCAGCGGCGATGAACGCCTCACGCGCGGCAGCAACGCGCGCCCGGTGGTTGCATCCCGCACCGGCGACGCCGCGTTCCAGGCCGCCAGCCCGGTGCTGTAATTCAGGACCCTGCGCCGCGCCCGCACCAGACGGGCCGGCGCAGGCGTCTGCCATCTGCCGAACATTGGAGGGGTCACCATGCCGGCAAGCTCCTTCCTGCCCACCGTTTCGGTGTGCATATCCACATGCGACCATCCCGAGCAGCTGCGGCACACGCTGCAATCGGTCGCTGATTCCACCATGCCGCCGCACCAGCTCATCGTCACCGACGACAGCAGCGGCTACGACACGCGCGAGATGATGCGCCGGGACTATCCGGACATCACCTACCTGGAAGGCCCGCGCCGCTCCAGGGCCGCCAACCGCAACCGCGCCCTGCGCGCGGCCACCGGCTCGCACGTGCTGTTCCTGGATGACCAGACCCTGCTGGGCGCAACCTTCCTGCAGCAGATGACCGAGTCCGTGGCCGACGACCATCTCCGGCGGGCCACCGCCGGCTGCGCGACGCCGCTCATCCTGACCGGGACCGAAGTCTGCCAGGGGCGGCGCGGCGCTCCGCGCAAGCCGGCGTTCCTGGGCTACCCGACACTGGACTACCGCCGCGGCGAGCGCCTGTGCTCGGTGCTGTTGCACAGCGCGGTGTTCCCGCGCGAGCTGTTCGAGAACCTGTCGTTCGACGAGCACCTTGCCGTCGGCTACGACGACCTGGAACTGGCCGCACGCGCGGTGCAGGAATTCGGCTACCGCATCGAGATGGTCCCGAGCGCAGTCAACCAGCGCCTGCCATCGGCGTCGGCCGGCCGGCCGTGCCCCGCCAGCGACGCCTCACGGCTGTATGTGGCCTGCCGGCGCTATGACCATGGCCCGGAGCACCCGCTGAAGACGGCAATGTTCCTGCTGTTGGCCCTGCCGCACGACCTTGCGCACCACCTGCGCGCAGCGGGCCTGCGCGGCGCCGGCACCTTCTATGACACGGCGACTTGCCTGTGGCAGCTGCTGCGCGGCCCGCGACCAGCCGGGCGCCAGGGGTCAGGGAGCAGCGGCCTCAGCGCGCCTCTGCCGCGCGACTGACAGCCACGCAGGCCCGGGAGCGTACCCATTTCTGCGCTCCCTCGCCAGCGCCTGTGCGGCAACGCACGTACCCGCATTGCAGCGCCTGCGCCGCTGCAATAACGCCCTTTCCCCGTGCTCCCTCTGCGCCAGCCTTCCATGGCGCGATCGATGACGACACCAGCTGGCGGCAATGGCATGCGTACCCGTTTCTGCGTGCCCGGGTCCATCGGCATTCCACGTTCGGCAGCGCACGTAGCCCGATTGCGCCACACCACGCAGAAACGATAGCTTTGCAGGAAAGCGGATTCACGCCGGCACACGGTGATGCGTGAAGCCACGGCGACCCATGGCATCACAGCCAGTCGCAGGCTGACGCCGGCGCCTTCCGGGCAGAAGAGCCGTGCAATGGACACACCGATATGGATGCATCGAGCGGTTCCCGCCAGCCAGAGCCTGTGGGCCATGCGGGTAGCAGTGACAATCGCGGCGGTGGCGTTGCAGGGGTTCCGGGCATGACAGCCCTGCGCCCCCTGCGCCTGCCATCCCTCTCGCGCCGCCAGAAGATCGCGCTGATGATGACGGTCGACCTGCTGGCCCTGCCGCTGTGCTTCGCGCTGGCCCTGCTGCTGCGCGCCGGCAATCAGGAGCTGATCGTGCAGTACGGCCTGCTGCCGCCGTTGTTCATCGCGGCGTGCACGATCCCGGTGTTCTCGTTCAGCGGTCTGTACCGGACCGTGCTGCGCTACATCGACCTCAAGGTGCTGTGGGTCGCCGGCATCAGCATGGCAGCCATGGTCGGGCTGACCTACAGCGTGTCCTTTCTCATGAATGACAGCCGGCTGCCGCGCGCCGGCCTGCTGATCTACTGGTTCATCGCCTTCGCCTATGTCGTGATTTCGCGCTTCCTGATCCGCGCCATGCTGCGGCGCACTGAGCTGTGGCGCAGCGCCCGCGGGCGCCCGACCCGGCGCGTGGGCATCTTCGGCGCCGGCGAGGCCGGCTTCCAGCTCGCCAACGCCATGCGCGCCAGCGTCGACCATGAGGCTGTGTGCTTCTTCGACGACGACCTTTCGCTGGACAACCACACCTTCACCGACCTGCCGGTCTTCCATACCTCGCGCATGCGGGAGCAGCTGCAGCGGCTGGGCATCGACGAAGTGGTGCTGGCGGTGCCCTCGCTGTCGCCGGACCGGCGCAAGCGCATCCTGGACAAGCTGCACCGGTACGCCGTGAGCGTGCGCACCCTGCCCACGCTGCTCGAGCTGGTGGACCGCAAGATCACAATGCAGTCGATCCGCGAGGTCAAGGTTGAGGACCTGCTTGGCCGGCCAGCCGTACCGCCGCGCGAGGCGCTGTTCGCCAAGTGCACGCACCGCAAGGTCGTCATGGTCACCGGCGCGGGCGGCTCCATCGGCAGCGAGCTGTGCCGCCAGGTTGCCACGCAGCAGCCGCGCAAGCTGATCCTGTTCGACCATTCCGAATGGGCACTGTACATGGTGGAGCAGGATCTGCGCCGGAACTTCCCCGAGGTGCCGTTGCTGGCGCGCATCGGCTCGGTGTGCGACGCCAATGCCGTGGCCGCCGCCATGCAGGGCCAGCAGGTCGATACCATCTATCACGCTGCGGCCTACAAGCACGTGCCCCTGGTCGAGAGCAACATGCCCGAGGGCATTCGCAACAACGTGCTGGGCTCGCTCACCATCACCAATATGGCTGACCGCTTCGGCGTGCAGACCTGCGTGCTGATCTCGACCGACAAGGCCGTCCGCCCCACCAACGTGATGGGCGCGAGCAAGCGCATCGCGGAGCTGATCTTCCAGGCCGCGGCGGCACGGCCCGGCACCCGCACGGTTTTCGCGATGGTCCGCTTCGGCAACGTGCTTGGGTCTTCCGGCTCCGTGGTTCCCCTGTTTCGCAGCCAGATTGAAGCGGGCGGGCCGATCACGATCACCCACCCCGATGTCATCCGCTTCTTCATGCTGATCCCCGAGGCCTCGCAGCTGGTGATCCAGGCGGGCGCGATGGCCCGCGGCGGCGAGGTGTTCGTGCTGGACATGGGGCAGCCGGTGCGGATCGTGGACCTGGCCCGGACCATGATCGAGATGGCCGGGCTGGTGGAACGCACCCCCAAGAACCCGAACGGGGACATCGAGGTCAAGTTCGTCGGCCTGCGCCCGGGGGAGAAACTTTACGAGGAACTCCTGATCGGCGGCACGGTGACCCCCAGCGAGCATGAGCGCATCATGTGTTCGCAAGAGCCCTTTATGGAAGAAGACGAGCTGCATGACCGCCTGGCCCGGCTCTTCGCCGCCTGCGAGACGCGCGACGAACTGAAGATCCAGATGCTGGTGCAGGCGATCGTGCCGGAATACGCACCATACAGCTCGCTTGAGGTCCGCGCGGCCAAGCCGGCGCAGACGCAGGAGGACTTCCGGCTGCCATTGCAGCTTGCAATGCGCAAGGTCGCTTCGCGCTCGCTGCGGCAAACCGAAGCGGCGAACAAGCTGGAGCCGGCCAAGCTGTCGAGTCCAGGGGATATCTCCTGAAGCGTTGAAGGCGATTCTCCACGGCCCACTGTATCGGCAGCTCCTCGGCAAGTTCACCTGGCAGGGTCCGGCGGTACGCGCCCTTACCAAATGGGTTAGCCGGAAGCGCGCAACCGGCCAGGCGCCTGTTTCCAGACGGCCAAGAAGCGTGGGACCGCCGGAGCGCTGCTATCCGCCTTGACGCTCAACCGGCAGCCAACTCCAACCATGGCCGCGCAGCTCGGGGGGGCCGATTCGCGGGCAATGAGACAGGACACTGCAGGACCCTGACCACGGTCTGCCCGGATGCAGGGTCGACATCGATGTCCCTGATGCATTGCATCGTCACATCGAGCCAACGCGCCCCTTGCGCCCAGAGCGATTCCTTGATCGGCTCAAGCATGCGTGGCAACGCAGCCAGCGCAAGCACAGCGAGCAATGCCGCAAGCAAGACAGAGACGCGATGGCCCCGCAGGCTGACAACAGGCCTGGCATTGATCCACGCCACGCACAGGCCGATCGCCGCCCCGATCAGGGTTTCGGCCAGGGTATGGTAGCGTCCAGCCACAAGCACGATTGCCATTACCAGCGCCACCCACAGACCGGCAACGATCCCGTATCTTGCGGCACGTTCGCCGACCGTCGATCCGAGCAGCATGCACATCACCGGATAGACGGCGGCAGTCAACATGGCATGGCCGCTGATGCTGTATAGCCCCAATGATGGCAAGAACCAGCCGTAAAATTCAAAGGCCAGCTTGCCAGCCAGCACCAGGCCCGCGCCGACTCCGAGCGATGCAACCCAACGGAACGCGCGTTTCCAGTATCCGGCGCAGGCCAGACACACGGTAATGAACCCTGCCAGCGCCAGCGCCTGAGTGTCTTCGCCAATATGGACTATCTGAAACCATGGTGTCATCTATCGCGCATCCCTGGAGGCTAGTACCCCTGTCTGCGCACCTGCAGCCTCCATGCGCAGGTTCTCAGCGCGACGCTTGTCCGACTATATCCCGGACGACCATCCCGGTCTTTGTCACTTCTGCTTCGGTCAGCGTCGGATGTACCAGAAACATCAGGCTGGTTTCGCCCAAGGCCCTTGTAACCGGCAACCCCTCGGCCGGGCGCCAGCCGGTGTGGTCGAACGCCTTCTCGAGGTAAACTTCCGAGCATACCCCTGCATAGCAGGGCACCCCCGCGGCATTGACCTCGGCCATGATCCTGTCCCTGCTCCACCCCGTCTTCAGCGCCTGCGGCCGGACAAAGGCGTAGAACTTGTACCAGGCATGCTGCATAGCGGGAGGGAGCATTGGAAAACGCAGCGCCCCGCACGATTTCAAGGCTTCGGCCAATGCCATGGCATTCGCCGTACGCCGCTCGGTCCATTCGGCCATCCGCTTGAGCTGAATGCGGCCGATGACTGCCTGCATCTCGGTCATGCGCCAGTTGGTGCCGAAGGAATCATGCAACCAGCGGAAGCCCGGTGTATGTTCGCGCTCGTACACGGCCTCCCAGCTCTTTCCATGATCTTTATACGACCACATGCGAGACCAAAGCTCACGATCGTCGGTCGTTACCATGCCCCCCTCGCCACCGGTGGTCATGATCTTGTCCTGGCAGAACGACCAGGCGCCGACATGGCCAATGGTGCCGACCGCACGGCCCTTGTAGCTGGCTCCATGGGCCTGGGCACAATCTTCGATCACCTTGAGCCCATGCGCTCGCGTCAGCGCCATGATCGGATCCATGTCACAGGGGAACCCGGCCAGATGCACGCATATCAGGGCGCGGGTGCGGGGTGTCAGGACGCGCGCGATGGTCGCGGCGGAGATATTGCCGCTATCCTCCTCGACATCGGCGAACACGGGAATGGCGCCCGCATTGACTACGCAGGAAATGCTGGCGATGAAGGTGCGCGGCGTCACCACCACCTCGTCCCCCGGACCGATATTCAACGCCTTGAGCGCGACATCCAGCGCCAGCGTTCCATTGGCCAGCGCCACGGCATGACGCGCGCCGCACCAATCGGCGAATTCCTGCTCGAACTCGCGGCATTCCGTGCCCGTCCAGTAGTTCACCTTGTTGGACAGCAGCACCCGTTGCACGGCTTCCGCCTCGCCCGAGGTGAAGCTTGGCCATGGGGAAAATTCAGTCGTCAGCATGGAACATTTTCCTGGGCAATCGAAATCCGGCTTCGCGCCGTGCGCCATCCCTTGCAAAATTGCTTCCCGTAATCCTGGGCGCCGCCGCGCCGCCCGCCGCGCAAATGCCCCCTCCGACAATGTCGAGAAGACGCTCCATGCTTATCACCTCATATTGGCCCTGAAGCCAAATCTCGTCGGTCACAACGGATGACCGTGCCAAGTGCAAGAACGCAGCAGTCGTGCCGCTCGACGTGTGCTGCCCCGCGGATCGCTCCGTCGAATGCAGCATCTGAATCTAATCACCGATGTGCGCCTTCGTGTAGCCTTGGGCGTTGCCCAGCCCACACTGCCAGACCGGATAAGGCATTGCCGGCTCCAGGACCGCTGTCTGAGTCAACGCACTGGCACTTGTATATGCGGCAGTGCGATTGCGTCCGACGACGATCTGGGATCCCCCGGCCTGGTGTCGCACTGGTCAGCCTGCATAAAGCGATGCATCTCACGCTCAAGCCAATGTACGTGTGTGTCAGCGAACAGATGGGCGCTTCGCCTGACGGCAAGGTTTGGAATCGGAATACAACGCTGCGCGTGCGAAAGCCGCCATTAATGCAGGTGACGATACTTGCCTTCCGTGTCAGTCCATGCCGGTGACCAAAGGGAACCAAGACTGGCATAGTGCTCCTCGCAGGGGCACGGTGATGAGCCAGGTCGAGCCTGCCGGAGGGGTGTCTCCGATGAGAATCATGCTGCTGATTACCGGGCTGCGACTGGGGGGCGCCGAGCAACAGGTAGCTGCGCTGGCCCGACAATTTGCGGCGTTAGGCCATGCCATTGCCGTGGTCAGCCTGACGCCGGGTTGCGAGGTGGACCTTCCCAAAGATATCCAGACACTACGTCTCGATATCAAAAAGTCACCGCAGTCGATGGTGAGCACCCTCTGGCGCGTGCGGAGTCTTGTACAAGCGTGGCGTCCGGATGTGATTCACGCTCACATGGTTCACGCGAATCTGTTTGCACGCACGTTGACGCTTGTCTGCGCGGTCCCGACTACGATCTGCACAGCGCACAGCATTTATGAGGGTGGCAAGCTGCGCATGCTGGCATACCGGCTCACGGACCGATGGGCCAACCTGACCACCCATGTCAGCACTGAAGGCCGTCGGCGCATGATTGAGTTAGGCGCCGTCACGGCGGGGCGCATCATCGTTATCCCGAATGGCATCGATACGAGCCGCTACCACCTGGATGCCGAGATCCGTGCGGCTGCCCGAGCCTCACTCGGGATTGGCGCGGAGGATAAGCTCATCGTCAACGTCGGGCGCCTGATCCCGGACAAGGCGCAAGCAGTCCTGCTGGACGCCTTCAGCCTGGTTGCCCCCAAATCCGGCGC
The DNA here is from genome assembly GCF_032465815.1 of Cupriavidus sp. BIC8F. NCBI lineage: Bacteria > Pseudomonadati > Pseudomonadota > Betaproteobacteria > Burkholderiales > Burkholderiaceae > Cupriavidus > Cupriavidus sp. BIC8F. Next base: position 240,671 of record NZ_CP136095.1, read on the forward strand.
AATACTGATGATTGCCGGCGAAGGGCCCGACCGTGCGGCTCTGGAGCAGCAGATCGCGCGGCTGGGTCTTGCTGGAAAAGCAATCCTGCTCGGCAAACGCCACGACATACCCGCTTTGCTGAACGCGGCCGACCTGTTCGTCCTCTCCTCCGTGATCGAAGGCATGCCCCTGGTCGTGGGCGAAGCGTTGGCATGCGGGTGTCCGGTGGTCGCCACCGATGCCTCGGGAGTTGCGGATGTGCTGACTGGTGTTGGCAGGATTGTTGACAGGGGCAATGTGCAAGCACTGGCCTCGGCCATGTGCGAGGCACTGGCATCGGGAAGAGGCCAGGTCATTCAGCAGCTTGCGCGGCATCAGCACATCGCATCGCACTTCAACATCGAAGCCATCGCCAGCCAATGGATCGGCCACTATGCCCGGCATCATTGATACGGCTTCGACTACCGACATAGGTTCCGGCCGCCCTGAGCGGCGACCGATTGCGAAGTTTGAATGCTCCCTGGTCCGTTGAAAGCCAGGCGGCGAAAGCGGCTGTTGTGAGGTGGGGTCGCGAACGTCCGGACAGGATCTTGAAAAGAGAGTGTGCGCGCCCGTACGGATGACGCGGGAAGCTGGTTCTAGATTGGCGCTACCTGGCCGAACCCCATGAGCAAAGCAGACGGGCAAGGGCCATGTTGGCGCGCCGTGTCGATCGAATTGACATGCTGGTAAGGAAACCAACCATGCTGAGAATGCCGGACTCTACTGAGAACGCCGCGGTAGTCATCGTTGGTGGCGACCTCAACGGGCTTGGGTTGGTGCGCTCGCTGGCCAACCAGAAGATGCCCATCATCGCGGTGGATACCACCAGCAGCAAGGCAGCGCTATGGTCCCGCCATGCCCGCCGCTGCGTGATTCGCAGCTTCAAGGGCCAAGATTTTGTCGAAGACATGATTGCGCTGGGCAAAAGATTCGAAAAGCGCCCCGTGCTTTTCTTGACCGACGAAGACGCTGTGCACACGGTTTCCGAGAATCGCCCAGAACTAGGCAAGTGGTTTCGTTTTCGCCTGCCACCTGACACAGGCGTCAAGCTTCTGAGCAATAAATCAGAATTTCATCGATTCGCCGAGCAAAACGGATTTCCAGTTCCGCATACCGAAATCCTCAATGGCACATCCGACCTCCCGCTTCTGTCCAGGCTACGGTTTCCTTGCATCATCAAGCCCGATGACAAGCGCTATGCACTGAGCGGCGACAAAGAGCGCGCGGTCCGCGCCGACTCCCTGGACGATGCCATGAAGCATGCCGGCATCATGCTTCGTACGCCTGGCGGCATTGTTGCGCAAGAGTGGATAGAGGGACCCGAGAGCAACATCTACTTCACGCTGTTCTATCGGGGCGAGAACGGGAAAATAGCCGCCATTTTCACCGGGCGCAAGCTCTTATGCTCACCGCGTGATATAGGCAGCACCGCCATTTGTATCGCCGCACCCGAGGCAGGAGAAGCGCTCGAACCGATGACTCTCGCTATCGCCAATTGCGCCGACTTCTATGGCATGGGCAGCATGGAATATAAGTGGGACAGTCATTACAAGAGATTCATGATTATTGAGCCAACGGTCGGAAGAACGGACTGGCAAGAGGAAATTGCAACGCTGTGCGGAGTGAATATTCCATTGGCGGCGTATCGATACGAACTAGGGCTTCCGGCCGTGCCGAGTGTGACAGTTCCATCTCATGTTGCATGGCGCTCGACATTTGCGGAACGAGCGCCGCGACACTTGCTGACAAACAGCTTCCGGATCTTCGATGGGTACTTTCGCTGGAGCGACCCGCTTCCTGCTGTGCAGCATTACTGCATCAGTGGCTCACTGGGAAGCCGCATCATGAGGCAGTGGACGGTCCGGCGCAACTCGACTAGCGGCGAACAAATCCAATGGGAAGAAAGATGAACTCGTCAACAGACACCGCCATTATCGGTGCGGGCCCCTATGGCTTGTCGATTTCGGCATATCTATCCGAGGCCGGCGTGCCCCATCAGGTTCTGGGGCAGCCAATGTACGCCTGGAGAAATTTCATGCCGCCTGGGATGCTCATGCGCTCCGAGGCATTTGCCTCCGATCTGTATGCACCGCAGGGAGGCTACACGTTGGAGGAATATTGCCGGCGCAACGGAATCAGCTATGCGCCGATTGGCATGCGCCTGCCGCTGGAGACATTCGTTGACTATGGGCTCTGGTTTCAGTCACAACTCGTTAGTCATCTTCGCACCCTGGACGTTGTCGAATTGCGCCGGCAGGATGGATTCTTCCGGCTCGCTTTGAGCGACGGCAGTTCCTTGGTTGCGCGGCGCGTGATCGTAGCTCAAGGCCTGAAGGGATTTGACCGCACGCCTCCGATATTTCAAGGCCTGCCAAAGCCTTACGTGATTCACTCGGGCGAGATCGGGAGCTTGGCATGGGCGAGGAACAAGAATATCGTCATCGTCGGCGGGGGGCAGTCGGCGCTCGGACTTGCAGCACTCCTGAACGAAATCGGCGCTCGCGTTCGCGTGCTCGTGCGCGGTGAGGCTGTGAGCTGGAATGCGGAACCGGACGCCTCGCGCAGTATCATCTCGAGGCTGCTAAAGCCGGAAGGGGGCCTTGCAGCCGGTTGGTACCCATATATGCTGTCCGAGTACCCTTTTCTCTTCCGCGCGATCCATCGCCAATTGCGCAAGAGAATTGCCGAGAGTTCGTTCGGACCGTCGGGTGCGTGGTGGTTGCATGATCGCGTGGTCGGCAAGGTTGATCTCTCGTTTCGAACGGAGGTCAGCCATGCCGAGGTCAAGAATGGTCAGCTAATTCTTCAGATCGCAAGCCGGAATGAAACGTCTAGCGTTACCGCTGACCATCTTATTGTCGCCACGGGGTTCGGGGTTGACATGGCGAAGCACTCCTTCTTTTCCCGAGAGCTGCTGGAGTCACTATCCCTCGTCGGCGGCTGGCCAGAACTGACGCGCAACTTCGAAACCAATGTGCGCGGCCTTTATGTCATTGGACCGGCCGCGGCACTCAGCTTTGGTCCTGTTATGCGCTTCGTCTATGGTGCAAAATATGGCGCCCCGCAATTGACGAGACATATCAGTAGATGCTTCAAAGAGGAAGCGCGGGATTTTGTCTTCCCTTCAGATCCGGTCGAGGGAGACAGCGGGGCTGCTTTGCATGGACAAAGCATTTTCCGGGCCTCGGGAAATAATCTGGATTAAGCCGAGAGCTCTCGGACGTCCTCTGGGGACGCTGGCATCTCGGAGGTGCCAGCGTGCCAGCGGACGGCATTCGGCGTCCAGCATCTTGGTCAGTTCAGGTCAGACTAGTCATCAAAGGCGCACGAACCGCCTGGCTCGACGGTTTGCTCCAGCGGCGTTCCTTCAATGCCGTGGTCGCTGCAGTAGCCAACAAGCTCGCCCGGACCGTCAAGAGTATGCGTGCCAGGACGGAAATGGAAAAAGCCGCCCGACCTGTGTTGATCTCCCGCATTGACAAACTTCGCTGATGCTTCTGGGATACCCAGATCAAGAAAGCCCATGCGGGCTTGCCTCGGAGTTACAACCCCAAGGTTTTTGACGCTCCCCTCAAAGGTCGTGGGCAATCGAAGGTTGTGGAGCGTAAGCCTGTTGTTGAGGAACGCCGATTCTGCGAACGGCGCCCACGAATTCCGCGAACGTGGCGTGCCGAAAAGGCTTTGGTACTTTTTGCGACGCCGGAGACGCCGTTCTCCAATTCGGCTGATCACAAGATTGAGACTGCCGAGTAACCGCGATGCAGGGTAGGAGGTCCCAGAAAAGGGACATTCCGACCGCGATTTCTCGCCGATGGTACGAAGGCGAACATACGGGCCATCCTGGCTTCGCTAGCCTGAATCGGAATGCGCGGGAGACTTGCGATGGCGACAAAGCTGCCGGAGAAGAAGGAATGAAGATAAGCGTTCAACAAAAAGTGAATCTGTAGTCTTTTCCGATTCCTTGAAGGATTACATCGACATCAGCTTCGAGGGTTTTGGCGTCGCGGGCCTTGAAGGCCAACCACTCGTATTTCATCTTGTGCCAGAGCTTCTCAATGCGATTTAGCTCCGGGCTGTACGGTGGCAGGAAGTACAACGTCAAGCCTTTCCTTTTTAGGAGCCAGAGATAAGGTCGCAGTGCGCGGGCCGTGTGGACCGAGGCATTGTCGAGAATCACGGTCAGCGGCTTGCCGACGTGTTCGACCAACAGGCCGAGGAATCCAGCGAACAGCATCGAGGTCATGGTCTCCCACAACTTCACTGCAAAAAGCCCCCCTGAGGACAGCAGTGCTCCGACCACGTTCAGACGCTTACCGCGCCGAGCTTCAATCATGTGTTGCTCCCCGACTGGTGTCCACGCACTCCGATTCGGCTGCGCTTGCGCGAAGCCAACTTCGTCTACGTAGGCGAGTTCGATTTCGCCACGCTTGGCTTGCTCGACCAACTCCCCGATCTCAGATTGGGCTTGTCGGAACCGCTGTTCATCTCGCTTTTTTTTAAACTATGCCGGGTTCGCTTCCACACCAGCCCCGCTCGCTTGAGAACCCCTGTCAGCGTATTGAGATGAACTCGAACCCCGAACTTTTGCTCGAGTCGTGCCAGCAGTTCCGAAGCCGTCAGCGCCTCCTGCGTCGCCCACACCTTCAACTGCTCAACGTGCTCCGACGATAGCTTGGAGGGCGCACCGCTACGCGGCGCGTCCGACAGCGCTGCCATGCCTTTTTCCAACCAACGATAGCGCCTCTCGTACACCGCCTCCAACGTCAACTCTTGCCGCTTGGCTATCTCCTTGGCTGGCACGCCGTCGCTAAACATCAGAATGGTTCGCGACCTGTCTCGTGTTCTCCAATCACGGCGACTTCTCGCGAGGACCTCAAGCTCGGTGCGTTGTTCTTTCGTCAGTTTCAGCGGCTTCAGTGCCATCGTCTATGTCGCGGTTCTTGGTTATCTCGATATTATAGAGATACTTGTCATGAACCGCTTACTAACATTTACGTCCAAACACTTCCTGAAACTTTGCTTTGCATTCTGGGTGTTTGGAATATCCCAGAGCATAGCGGTGGCGATTCGGGATAACAGCCTTGACAATTTCCTGTCATGGAGATTGACTCAGTATTATGTAAACTATTTTGACTTTGGTTTTGTTAAGCGCGGATTGCTTGGAACGCTCTTGTATCCCATATTCCACACGATAGGTGGCAACAAACCTCTTGCCGTTGCAATGATTATCCTGCTCGACTTCGCAATCGTTTTCGGCGGGTTAGCCCTGATAAAGATAGCATTTGATAGAGAATCTCGCTTTGGCACCACGTTGAAGGATGTTATCAAATGCTTGATAGTATTCAGTCCGGTTGGGATTATGCAGCTATCCTACGATGCCGGGCGCTTCGATCATGTAAATATGATATTGGTTATGGCTTCGCTGGTTTTGATGTTAAAGGGACACAATGTTCTTGCCGGCGTGTTGCTTGGGCTGGGTGTTTTGGTTCATGAAGCCGTATTTGTTTTTGGATTGCCTGTCTTGCTGGCCATTGGAGTTGCCACCAATAAGCACAAGCCTATTTTCAATATTGCTGGTGCCTTGTTAAAACCAGCCGTAATTCCATCCGTGTGCGCGATATCGGTTGCAATTTTAGGTAACTCCGATGTAAGTTTCGCGGCTGCGCTTCCGCCCGGCTTTGATCGGGGAAGCATGGTTTGGCAGAGAGGTTTATTGGAGCCCGCCACGAATTTAAGCCTGATTCAATACGCTGTGCTGGCGTTTTATGCTTTGACGCCTTGCGTCTTTTTGACGCACTTCTACCGCTCCAATGCGCTGCGGCTCGACCTTGTATTCTTTGCGACGTTATCTACGTTCGCACTTTTCGCACTTGGAACTGACTACGCCAGATGGTGCCAGCTTATCCTGTTTTCAAACCTGATTGTTGTGGTCTTTCATTCAATGTCAGGGAAATCGGATTTGAAAATAACATCGCGGATGTTGAATTTTCTGTTTATTTTGTATGCTTTGCCGCTTGGTCCAATTGGTGTTGACAGCGTGCTGCCATATGTGGATGTTTTCTCACGAAGAGTTCTGGGGTTTTAGCAAAAATCTTCATCAGCTGGATGGGAAAAGCCATGAGCCTGCCTTCGATTCCACTTTGCGTCGACATGGACGGGACGCTGATTCACGGGGACCTTCTGTTGGAATGCTGCCTGGCATTGCTCAGGCGCAATCCGCTTTACCTGTTCCTCATGCCGTGGTGGCTGCTATGCGGCAAGGCCGTTCTCAAGGCCGAACTGGCACGCCGGGTATGCCTCAATCATGCCACCTTGCCTGTCCATCGGGAATTCCTCAATTGGCTCTCCGACCAAAAGGGGGAAGGCCGCCAGTTATGGCTGTGCACCGCGTCCAACCACCGGCTGGCTACCGGCATTGCCGATCATCTGAAGCTGTTCGAGGGCGTGCTCGCCAGTAGCGACACGCATAATCTTTCGGGGAGAAACAAGGCCGATTCGCTGGTCGAGAAGTTTGGCGTGAAAGCTTTTGACTATTGCGGCAACCATCGCGTCGATCTGGCGGTATGGTCAGTCAGCCGTGGCGGCGTGCTGGTCAATGCGCCCAAGAGGCTTGAGAAACGTGCCCGCATGGTTACGGACGTCTACAGGACCTTCGCACCGCAGGGGCACATGATGCGTGCCGTCGCGAAAGCGCTGCGATTGCACCAATGGGTGAAAAATATTCTGCTGTTTGTGCCTCTGGCTGCGGCACACCAACTGCTCGACGTCGAGGCGCTCGGCGCAGCAATGCTGGCTTTCCTGGCCTTCAGCCTGTGCGCTTCCTCCGCCTATGTGCTTAACGATATGCTGGATCTGGAAGCAGACCGACAGCACCCGCGCAAGGCACAGCGGCCCTTTGCGTCTGGCCAGCTTCCGCTGCTTGCCGGTTTCGTGTTGGTGCCGTTGCTGCTGGCCGGGGCGATCGCCACTGCCATGCTTTTGCCGCCCAATTTCCGTCTGGTACTGGCCGGCTATTTCCTGCTCACATTGGCATACTCGTTTCGACTTAAGCGCGTGGCGCTGATCGACATAGTCGTACTCGCCGGGCTTTACACCATTCGCATCGTGGCCGGCACTTTCGCGGTATCGGTGCCACTCTCATTCTGGCTCTTGATGTTCTCGGTCTTTCTGTTCTTCAGCCTCGCGCTGGTCAAGCGCTATACCGAGCTCCAGGTCATGCAGCGCCAGGGTAGTCTGGGGGTGGCAGGACGCGGCTACCGGCTGGACGATCTCGCCGTCCTGGAAAGCCTTGGCACCAGTGCCGGCTTTCTCAGTGTGCTGGTGTTGGCACTCTATATCAACAGCCCGGCGGTGGAGGCGTTGTACCGGCAGCCCCAGATCATGTGGATGTTGTGCTTACTGATGCTGTACTGGATCAGCCGCGTCTGGATGAGCGCGCATCGCGGAGCCGTGCATGACGATCCGGTGCTGTTCGCACTGAAGGACCGTGCCAGCTTGATAGTCGGCATTTTGTGTGCCATCACCATTTACCTCGCTAGCTGAGATGGCACGGCGGACCATCTTCTCCTGGGGGCGCGCGCTCGGTTCTCAGTGCAAAATGCTGGAGTTGCGCAGCCGCGTCAAGGGCCTGCCCGCATTGCCCGCTGGTGTACCGAGCGCGCTTCCCTTTGGCAATGGGCACAGCTAGGGCGATAGCTGCCTGAACAGCGGCGGCGCGCTGTTGTCTACCCGCTATCTCGACCACTTTATTGACTTCGACGAGCGCACCGGCGTCTTGCGCTGCGAGGGTGGTGTCTTGCTGGCTGACATACTGCGGCTGATGGTGCCACGTGGCTGGTTCTTGCCGGTTACGCCAGGCACGCGCTTCGTCACTTAGGCGGCGCCATTGCCAACGATGTGCATGACGAGCCCGATGATGGTCCCGGCGGCAACTGCGTACCGATATTTGCGGCCGTCGCGATCAGAGCTAGCGTGGCGTAGGTTGACGCCAGCTGGGCAGGGGAGAATTGGGGCCGGCTTTATCCATGGGTGTTGTGGCTTTATGACGTCTGCAAACGCCGGATGCCAAGTGCCGGCATTGCCAACCCGATCTCGCGGATGCTCGACCACGTGCGCCGCCAGGACCTGGTCACGCGGCTGCGCCCGGCCATCGAGCAGACGCTCAGCCAGGACCAGGTCGCAGAGTTGTGAATTCTGACACTATTCCGCATTACTCCCGGGAGCTGGGAAAATGCTTTGTCCGCGCAAGCCGCTCCCACCATGTTCCTCAACCGGTTCTGACGGGATGGCCTGTGATGGGACGACACGATTCCCGGCCTCCTCTTGGAAGCATCTACTGATGTGTCGTGCCAAGTGTGGCGCCGCATATTTTGCGCCGTAGACGAAACGCAGCGCAGGACCGAAGCTCAACGCGGCAGCTGGCCCGATCACGTACAGGCCGCGTACATTGGTTTCGAAGTTGCCCGTCAGGCTTGGCGAGCCACTAACGAGTGAGAGCGAATTCCGGATCTCCTGGGAAATAAAGCAATGTCTGGCCAAATCAACCTTGAATCCTGTAGCGAGAACGACATGGTCGGCGCTAATGCAGGATATTTCGTTCCCGGACGCGATCTGCAGAACCATCTGACCATTCTTGAGTTCAGCATGCCTGATCTCAGTCTGAGCCAGGATATCAATCTTGCCCTCCACACGATTGCGCAGCCACCAAGCACCCGACGGTGCCCACCCGGTCTCCAGAATTCTCTTGCGACGTTGAAGATCCATCATGTGGAAGACAACAGGGTATTCGGACAGCAGGAAGGAAGTCAGCAGAGAACTGGGGCTATTTGAGTCCCAACCGCGCCCCAGGCCGACGCGCGCTCTGAGTAGCCTTGAGATGATCCCGCGGGAGGTACGCGGTTCACCACTCCAATTCACATCCGCTCCGCGCACGAGCAGGCGAACCCGCGCGCCGATCTCGCGCATCAGTGCAGCAAGCCCGATTGCCGATTGCCCCCCGCCGACAATCACGACATTCTTGTTCTTCGCCCAAGCCAGGCTCCCGAACTCGCCGGAGTGAACCACATAAGGCCTCGGCAAGCCCTGTAGTGCTGGAGGCGTTTGCGCAAATCCCTTCAGGCCCAATGCCAATACCACGCGCCGCGCCACCAGGGTGCTGTTGTCGCCCAAAGCCAGCCGGAAGAATCCATCCTTGCGGCGCATATCGACAACTTCCACCGGACGGAGATGACTGACCAGCTGCGACTGAAACCAAAGCCCGTAGTCCACGAAGTGTTCCACCGGCACGCGGATACCAACAGGCTGATATTCGAGACGATTGCGGCGGCAGTACTCTTCCATCGTGTAGCCGCCACACGGCGAATAGAGGTTCGAGGCAAATGGCTCCGAGCGTAACAGCATCCCGGGGGGCATGAAATTTTGCCAGGCATGCATGGGTTGCCCAAGAATCTGATGGGGCACGCCGGCCTTGGTCAGGTAAGCCGAAGCCGATAGGCCATAGGGGCCAGCGCCGATAATAACCGTATCCGTCGAGGAGATCATTATTGCTCTTCCCATTAAATTTGCCGGGCGCTTGCGGAGCCGCGCCGTGCGGCACAGCGGTTGCTCCTGTCGCGCGGCCCAGCCAGATGCGTCAATCTAAGAGCCGGCTAGCCGTGTCGTCCGTACGGGCGCGCACACACTCAATTTATGATTCCTTTCGGTGTCCACAGGCGGCTTGTGCACTCATGCAAGACGACTATGCGAGTTTTCGAGCGCAGCAGGGCCGCGGCTTTTTGCATCACCGGCGGCGCGGCGAAACGTGGCCTCGAACACATTTGATGCTTCACGCAGCGTCGCGGCTCTGGTTAGATTGACTCCAGTGCGGAAGTCCATTGCCTGTCGCGGCACGGCCATGAATTCCGCTGCGCGACGAACTGGACGGATCTAACATGAAGCGCTTGTTCGACATCGTTTTCGCCACCATGGCATTGCTTGTATTGGCAATCCCGTTGTTGATCCTGGCAAGCGCAGTGCGCTGGAATCTGGGCAGCCCGGTGCTGTTTCGTACACCGCGCGCAGGCCTCGACGGCAAGCCATTCGAGTTTCTGAAGTTCCGAACCATGACGAATGAGCGAGGCCCCGATGGCGAGCTCTTGCCGGATAATGACAGGCTCACGCCGTTCGGCAGGTTCCTGCGGCGCGCCAGTCTCGATGAGCTGCCCCAGTTCTGGTGCGTTCTGGTGGGAGACATGAGTGTCATTGGTCCACGCCCCTTGCCATTGAAGTACCTGCCGCTTTACTCACCGCACCAGGCACGTCGTCATCTGGTGCGTCCCGGCATCTCCGGCTGGGCACAGGTGAATGGGCGGAACTCCCTGAGCTGGGAAGACAAGTTTCGCTTCGACACCTGGTACGTCGACCACCTCTCTTTCCGGCTGGATCTGAAAATCCTCTGGCTAACGGTGGGGACCGTTATGCGCCGTCAGGGCATCAACGCGGCGGGAGACGTGGAAGTGCCGTCTTTCACAGGCAGTCCAGGCGTACAAGCGGTCAACGAGTCCGCGCCCGCGCCCGCGCCGAGAGGGGACAATCCGATTCAAGCGGCATGACGACGAGTTCCTATGCCGATTTCCGCTCTTCCCATGGCCAGGCTTCTCTCTTGAACGTGGAGTGAACATGAACGTCCTGCTGACGTGCGTTGGTAGAAGGCGCTATCTGGTGGAGTATTTCAAGTCGGAGTTGGACGGGTCTGGCCTGGTGCTTGGGGTGGACATGCATGCCGGTGCGCCCGCGGCGAGTGCGTGCGACAGGTTCCTGGTAGCGCCTGCACTCTATGCGGATGACTACATCGACTTCCTGGTTGATGTATGCAGGACGCATCAGGTCTCGGCGATCCTGTCGCTGAATGACCTGGAGCTTCCGCTCCTTGCCGCGCACGCACACCGGTTTCGCGAGGTCGGCACGACACCGGTGATCTCGTCGGAGGAGGTCATTCACCTTTGCGCGGACAAGTTCCTGACCGCGCAGTTCGCCGAGTCAATCGGGGTTTCCACGCCGCGCAGCTATGCGACCCTCGAAAGCGCCGAGCATGCCATTGCGTCGGGTGCGGTGTCCTTCCCTCTGGTGGTCAAGCCCCGCTGGGGCAGCGCGAGTTTTGGCATCTTCTTCGTCGAGAACCTGGAGGAGCTTTGTTTCGCCCATGCCTATTGCCAGCGAATCTGGCGGCAATCGAACCTGGCAAGAATGGGGCAGCCAGAATCACCGGTGCTGGTCCAGGAGGCGATCTCGGGCCAGGAGTACGGGCTCGACATCTTCAACGATCTCGAGGCAAAGCCGGTCGGGCTTGCGGTGCGCAAGAAGCTGTCGATGCGGGCGGGGGAGACGGATCGGGCAATCACTGTCGAAAGCAAGCCTTTCAGCGACCTGGCTTCGCGCATCAGCCGCGAATTGGGGCATATCGGCAACGTTGACTGCGATGTGATCGTGCGTGACGGGCGCCAGTACCTCCTGGAGATGAATCCAAGGTTCGGAGGCGGCTATCCCTTTACCCATCTGGCGGGAGCCAACCTGGTACGGGTGCTGCTGAATTGCTTGCGTGGCGGACAGCAAGGGCAGGAAGTCCACTATCAGGCCGGAATCGAACTGGCCAAGTGCGACTACCTGGCCAGCGTGGGCGCACGGGTTGAGCAAGGATGAAGACTGCCAACACCGTTCCGCCCACGCAAGGAAGGCGCGAGGCCAGCGATACAGCGGCTACGCAGAAACGGGTACGTTGCGCGGCTTGAGGGCCGCAGGGGCGCGCCCCTGCATCAGGGAGATCTCCTGTCACGGGCCACGCGAGCGGCGCCGCAACGGCAGCGCCGTGGCGAACGTTTGCAGCGCATACGGCCGTGAGTCGCAGCCGGCCTTCCGGCGCCCGCCCTACCCCTGCGCCCTGGCCCGGGACAGCGCGAATGCGCGGTAGGCGCGATCAATGCGCGAGGCGATCCTGCGCCTCAGCACCCAGTGGTTGACCACGTATCGCTTGCCATCCACCAGGATGCGATCGCCCCATTCGGAGATCGTGTGGAGTCCGTTCGGATTCATCCGATCGTTGCCCGGACCGACGACATGAATCACCTCTTCACGATAGAACTCCGGCGTGCAATGAAGGATGCGATTGACGGCAACGGCCTGTCCATATCCGCTCCTGCAAACCTGCGCCACGCGCAGCAGCTGATCGCCATCCCTGGTCACCGAGCCTGCTGAGCGAGATGAACAGTGATCGAACTTCACCGGATTCTGCGGATGCGCATGCCAGGGACCCAGCAGGTCCGATGCATAGCAAAGGCAAAGATTATCGAAAGCACCCATGGCTACGTCGGTGTACGCCAGCCAGAAGTAGTCTCCGTGCCGGAAGATCGTCGGGTCGGCGATTTCGACATTGTTCAGGAGCTCCACGACCTGTTGCCAGCGCCCGCTTTCGTCCAGGCGATTCAACACGCAACGGCGGCTCTGTCCCGACTCGGCGACGCAATACAAAGCACCGTCATGACGAAACAGGTAAGGAAATGACAAATGCCCCGGAAGCCCGAGATCGACCTCCTGTGGCCGCTCAGGCACGACGTATCCATCAAGCTTCAGTTTGACAATGCGGCCGATGTTCTGCCTGAGATCGAACTCCTCGCAATAAATCTCATCCTGACAGCCAGGCACGCCAAACGGGTCGGCCCAGTAGCGGCTTGGCCCACCATTGCCGATCCAGCGTACCGGGAGCTCCCGCGCACGCAGCGCCTCGCTTAGCCGCATGTCGACAACGCCTACCATCCATTCGTCGATCACCATGAAGCCTTTTAGCAACTTCCGGATCCGATTGCCCACGCCTCGCGCCTTCCACACCAACTGCGATGCAGACGTCGGATGCACGCCGTCCGGCTCCCATGCGCGGCGCGGCTCCAGCGCCCCAAGCACGGAAATCTCGCGTACCGCTGACAGCAACAGTGTCTGCGCAAAAACGCACAATCGTTCCAGCGGAATATGCTCGCCGGGCTCGGCATATGCCGCGGCGCTGTCGATCAGGGTGGTTACCTCGTCGGTGCTGGCAACCAGGTGCAACTGGATTCCCACGCCTGCCGCGATCGTCTCGAGTCCATGACGATGGTCGCCAAGCACGACGCCGTGCCCGTCACAAAGCCTCCATATTCCCTCGGCGGCCTGGCCATGCCGCCCGGCGTTGAGGCGGCCAGTGAGGTCGATGATTGCTTTGAACTGGCACGCCCCTGGGGGCTCGGCCGAACCGCCGGATCGCGCCGGCCCTGCGCGCCTCACATCGGACATCCCGACATCCGAGACAAAGGTTTCACAGAGGCTGCAGGCGCAAAGGCGATCCACCAATTGCCGCTGCCAGGATGCCGGGTTCCGCGAGTCAGGCACGACTACAAGGATCGGGACTGGCGCACTGGCTGGCGGCATGTACTCGCCCATGGCATTTTTCATCATTGCCTCGCGAACTAGATTGAGAATCGCAGTACGGTGAACGAGAGCGATCGCACACGCCTGACGCTGCAACGCGACACCGTGCCCTCGCGCAAGGATCCGAACCGAAGATTCAGTTCTTCGCTCCGCTCCAGGCCGAGCTCCTGGGTTTAGCTCCGGCGAGCGGCCTTGAAGGCCGTGGCAGCCCCCCAATGAAGCTTGGCCTGGAAAGGCCTCTCCTGTATTGAGCGCCAGATCGCAGCCATCGCCCAGTAGACTGAAGGCCTACGCCTCGATCATCCCTTTGATGGAAGGGAACCATAATCTCTAGACTTAGAGGCCGATACGCGGCAGCCCCGTCACGGCACTACCATGATGGAAAACGGGTATATATATTCGTGCCATATGGAGCACCGAATGGGTCAGTTCAAACCCCTTACGAGCCTGCGGGCATTTCTCGCCCTGTGGGTCTTGTGCAGGCATTGGTTTCATGTCTATGGCTCAGATCCGATGTTTATCGATATCGGCAGCGCCAACACCTTCTTCGACCATGGCTATCTCGGCGTCGACGGTTTCTTCATCCTGAGCGGATTCATCCTCACTTACAACTATGGTGCCTCGAATCGCCACCCGCTCGACAAGAGGAAGTTCATTGTCGCGCGCATCGCGCGCATCTATCCGGTACATATCGCATGTCTGCTGCTGTTCGCGGCATTCGCTATCGCCCGCGACTTTGCCTTGCACACCCACGCGCTGGGAACGCAGGACTACACGGCTTCCGGTTTCATCCTGACTGCCCTGCTGCTCAACGCGTGGCACTATGCCGGTCCGACCGGATGGAATGATGTGGCCTGGTCTGTCAGTGCGGAATGGTTTGCTTACGTCTGGTTCCCGGTGTTCCTGCTGGTGGCTCCCAGACACAAGCAGGTCCGCATCTTCGCGGTCGCCGGCCTGGCCCTGGCCGCGCTCGTGGCGGTCGAACTCACCTCGGCAGAGCACCTGTCGCTGGCCGGCGGCGTTGCGCGTCTCATTCCGGAGTTCCTGCTCGGGGTTCTGCTCTTTCGCTGGCGCGAAACGCTGCCGCAGTTTGAGGGTTGGGCTGGCGGCTCGCTCGTTTCGCTGCTGATCTGCGGCTTCGCCATCAAGGTTGGCGCGGACAGCCTGTTCGTGGCCGGTGCGGTATGCCTGATCTTCTTTCTCTCGTACAAGAGGGACGTGCTGACCCGTCCTCTGTCCTGGGCACCGCTGGCATTTCTTGGGGAGATCTCCTACTGCATCTACCTGGTCCAGCGCATACCGCAATACCTGTTTTCGTTCGCCAGAAGCAGGCTGCCCGAGCTTGCGGCAGTGCCTGCGCCAGTACAAGCTTTGCTGTTGCTTGTCCTTACCCTGGCGTTTGCTGTCCTGCTTCACTACCTGGTCGAGAATCCGATGCGCTCGTTCATCAATGACCGCTTTGGGGTGCGCAGACATGGCGCTAAATCCCTGAAAACGTCACCTTCCGAGAAGTTGGCCGTGAACAACCCTCCAAGGCGGATGTGACAAGGCATTGAGGGAGATTGGATACCGATCAGCCTGCCAGGTACGAATAGCTTGGCCGGAGATTTCGGAATACCCCTTCCGGAACGCGCAATTTGTGATCGTGTCGCCTGTCGCCGCGGCGTCTACCCGAGCCCCATCTCGCGCAGCATCGCGGCGTTGATCTTGCGCACGTCGTACTTGCTCTCGGCGATCTGGCGCGAGCGCCGGCCCATGCGCACAACCTGTTCCCAGTCGCCTATCAGCTGCATCATGGCCTGCTCCAGTGCGTCGACGGATTTGACCGGCACCAGCCGGCCGTTGTCGCCATCGACCACCGTCTCGCGGCAGCCCGGAGCATCGGTGGTGATGATGGGGCGGCCCATCGCCATGGCTTCAAGCACGGAATGCGGTGTGCCTTCTCCGTAGGAGGGCAGCACGAAGACGTTGCAGCCGGCGATGGCCGGACGTACGTCCGACAGTCGCCCGAGGAAGTCGACAGTCCCGTCGGCTACCCATGCGTCCAGTTCCTGCTGCGTGATGGCATCGGGGCTGTTATCGATCCAGCCAACCAGGCAAAAACGCGCGCCGGCGCTACGGGCCCGGACCCGCCGCGCCGCCTCGGCATACTCGCGCACGCCCTTGTCGCCCAGCAGACGGGCGATCAGCAGAAAGCGCGGGCCGTCGTCGGGCAGGGGTGCGACCCGGAAGCTGGCGACGTCGACGCCGGAGCCATTGACGATGCACGAGCGCCTGTCGGGCGGCAGGATCTCGGACCGGCGGAACAGCGCCTCGTCGTCGGGATTCTGGAAGAAGGTCGTATGCGCCCGGCTGAGCGCCAGCGCGTACAACTGCTGGGCCACGTTACGCAGACCGTTCCTGCCCTTGTTTTCGCGGAAGGCGTAGCCCAGGCCGGTGATCAGCGCGAAACGGCGAGGCACGCGGGCCAGCCATGCCGCCAGCATGCCGTAGATCACCGGCTTGATCGTGTAGCTCATCGCGCAGTCAGGCCTGATTCGCCGCATCAGTCGATGCAGGGCGAAAAGCGTGCGCGCGTCGGCCAGCGGATTCTTGCCTGTACGTTCGAGAGGGAAGTGATGCACGATCACACCGCGGGACTCCAGCTCGGCGCGGATGGGGTGTCCCGCTAGCAGTTCCGGCGCGGCGACATGCATTTCAAGGCCCTTTTCCTGCAATGCCGCCATGAGTGGGCCGCGAAACGCGATCAGCGACTCTGCAAAACCCGCGATCATCAGAAAGCGCATGCCGGCCTCCGGTTGGACACAATCTCCGAGACCTGCTGCGTGGGAGGCTGTCCGGTCTCGTGAGCCAACCACGCCTGAAACATAAGCACGCACCACAGCGGATGCTGCCAGTTGCGCCGCCCGGAAAGATGCTCGGCCCAGCGCCTGCGAACCGGCTCCGGATTCAGGTAACCCTCCCGCTGCAGGCGCTGCTCGTCAAGGAGATCCTCGGCCCAGCCACGCAGCGGTCCACGCAGCCAGGCGTCGATCGGGACGCCAAAGCCCATCTTCGGCCGCTCGATCAGTGCGCGGGGCACGTAACGGTCAAGGACGCGCCTCAGTACCCACTTGGTCGTGTAGCCGGCGCCTTCACGACGGATCTTGTAAGCCAGGGGCAGGCGCCATGCAAACTCAACTACGTGGTGATCGAGGAACGGCACGCGCGTCTCGAGGCTTCGCGCCATCGCCGCGCGGTCGACCTTGGTAAGGATGTCGTCGGGCAGATAGGTCAGCATGTCGGACGCCATCATGCGCTCTACGTCGCTCAGTCTCTCGAGCGAACCCCTGGCGCCGTCCAGCACACTGGCCGGCTCCGTCCCCCCCAGGACAATTTCCTTCGGGAATGGCCACTGGGAGACCAGGCCACGGTAGAGCTCGGTTGCAGAGCGCGCGGCCATGACGCCGGCACCTTTGTGGACCTTTTCGCCGACGTTGGCCCAGCGCGAAGCCATGGGAAACGATGCTGCAATCTGGTTGATCCGGTGCGGCGAGAGGCGGGTCAGCCCCCATGCCCCCGCGGCACGCATCGGGCGAGGAATGCGCGCAAGACGATGCCACAGTTCGGCCGTGAGCTGGTAGCGGTTATACCCGCCGAACAACTCATCGCCCGCGTCTCCCGAGAGCGACACTGTAACGTGCTGCCTGGCCAGCTCGCTGACAAGCAGCGTCGGGATCTGCGAGGAGTCGGCGAACGGCTCGTCGTAGATTTCCGGCAGGTCCGGGATGAGCGCCATTGCATCTTCCGGCGTGACGTACAGCTCGGTATGGCTCGTGCCCAGATGCCGGGCGACGGCCTTCGCGTGCGCAGCTTCGTTGTAGTCCGCGTCATGGAAGCCGATGGAGAATGTGCGGATCGCCTGCGACGACTGCGACTGCATCAGCGCCACCACGGTCGAGGAGTCGACTCCACCGGAGAGAAAGGCGCCCAGGGGCACGTCCGACATCATCTGGCGGCGCACCGCGTCGCGCAACAGCGCCTCCAGCCTGTCCACCGCTTCTTCGGGTTCACCTGAGAAGGGGTCTTGGTGGCCTCGCAGCGCCGCCGCCGCGCCAGACCAGTAAGTGTGCAGCACAGGCTCGGGCGCGTGCATGGAGACGGTCAACAGATGCGCCGGCGGCAGCTTGGCGATGCCGTGGTAGACAGAATGGGCGCCGCTCACGTTGTTGTAGCGCACGTACAGGCTCAGTGCGTCGCGGTCGATGCGGCCCTCGAATGCCGGGTGCGGGCGCAATGCCTTGAGTTCCGACCCGAACAGAAACGTACGGGCCCTGCCTGTCCCCTGCCAGCCGTAGTAGAGCGGCTTCTCGCCTAGCCGGTCACGCGCCAGCGTAAGCGTGCGCGTCTGCTGGTCCCACAACGCAAAGGCGAACATCCCTACGGCGCGCCGGACGGTGGCATCAGCGCCCCAGGCATCGATACCTGCGAGCAGTGTCTCCGTGTCCGAATGCCCTCGCCACTGAGGCGCGGCGCCGACGCCTTCCAGCTCGGCGCGGATTTCAAGATGGTTGTAGATCTCACCGTTGAAGACGATGACATAGCGGCCACTGGCCGCCCTCATCGGCTGCTGGCCAGCGGGAGAGAGGTCAACAATCGCCAGGCGCCGGTGTGCGAAGCCGAACGGTGCGTTCGGATCGCACCAGACCTCGCCGTGGTCCGGCCCACGGTGGCGGATCCGGTGTGCCATGCCCGACAGCATGGCCGCTCGGTCGGCCAGAGCGGCAGGCAAGCCGCCGAGAAATCCTGCGAATCCGCACATCGTTCTCTTCCTGTTACGCTCAGAGGTCCAGTGCCTGATGCATCTGCACATACCAGTGCATCGCCTCGGCCAAGCCATCGCGGATGCGGTGGGTGGGCCGGTATCCCAGCAGCCGTCGCGCCTTGCCGATGTCCGCCTGGCTGTGGCGCACGTCGCCCTCCCGGAAGGCGCGATAGACCGGTTCGGTTTCGGCAGCGATGCCGTAGGGGCCGAGCCCATCGCGAAGAAGCTGGAACAGCGTGCGCAGGGTGGTGCGGTCGCCGACGGCGATGTTGTAGACCTGGCTGCCGCCCTCCCCGCTTTCGCCGGCGGCAGCCAGCAGGTTGGCCTGCACGGCGTTCGCGACGTAGCAGAAATCGCGACTCGTTTCCCCGTCGCCATTGATGTAGACAGTTTCACGCCGCAGCAGGGCCGCGATCCATCGCGGGATCACGGCCGCATAGGCGCCGTTGGGATCCTGGCGCGGCCCGAACACATTGAAATAGCGCAGTCCGACGGCACGCACGCCGTAGCAGCGGGCGAAGACGTCGGCGTACAGCTCGTTCGTGTACTTGGTGACCGCATAGGGGCTCAAGGGCTTGCCAATGCTGTCCTCCACCTTCGGCAGGCCTGGGTGGTCGCCGTAGGTGCTGCTGCTTGCCGCATAGACGAAGGTTTTGACCTGGCCATCGCGGGCGGCGACCAGCATGTTCAGGAAGCCGCTGATGTTGACGCTGTGAGTCGAGATGGGGTCTTCCAGGCTGCGGGGCACGGAGCCGAGAGCCGCCTGATGCAGCACGAAATCCACCGGATACAAGTCGGCGGCTGCTCCCTTGGACTGAGGCCCGCGAAATAGCATGGCGCTGCGGCAGTGCTCGAAGTTGCGGATATCGCCTTCAATGAACTGGAAATTGGCCCACTGCCTGGGCGACACCAGCGCCTCGACCTCGCAGAGATTGCGGCGATGGCCAGTGGAGAAGTTGTCCAGGCCTATAACGCGCTGGTCTAGCCGCAACAATGTTTCCAGCAGATTGCTGCCTATGAATCCGGCGACGCCGGTGACAAGCCACGTGCATGGCGTAGCGGCCAGGCGGACCTTGAGAGGCGCGTAGCTGTTGGCTTCCATAGGTTGTTCTTGTGCCGTGCCGGTTCCGGCTGCTTTCCGGGCATTCCTACAGGCGTGCGTCAACTTCACTCCTCGGCAAGATCCCTTTCACGTCGAACAGCACCGCATGGGGCTTGCCGAAGGCCTTGATTGCTCTCACGCCCATGGTGACGAACTGGTGATGTGGCACGGCCAGCACGATCGCGTCGTACTGATCGTACCGCGGGGGCTCGCGCAGGCACGCCAGGCCATATTCCTCCTCGGCCTCCTCGACGTTGATCCAGGGGTCATAGACGTCGATCTCGGCGTTGTAGCCTCGCAGCGTCGTCACGATGTCCACGGCCTTGGTGTTGCGCACGTCCGGACAGTTCTCCTTGAAGGTCAGGCCAAGCACGAGGATGCGGCTGCCGAGCACGGGAATACCCCGACGCAACATGAGCTTCACCACCTCGTCGGCAACGTGGAAGGCCATCTTGTCGTTGATGCGCCTTCCGGCCAGGATCACCTGCGGGTGATAGCCGACCTCCTGCGCCTTATGCGTGAGATAGTAGGGATCGACGCCGATGCAGTGCCCGCCAACCAGGCCCGGGCGGAATGGCAGGAAGTTCCACTTCGTGCCCGCAGCCCTGAGCACTTCGAGCGTGTCGATTCCCAATTTATGGAAGAGCAGGCTGAGTTCGTTCATCAGCGCAATGTTCACGTCCCGCTGGGTGTTCTCGATGACCTTTGCGGCCTCAGCCACGCGAATGCTGCTCGCCCGGTGCGTGCCGGCCACAATGATCTTCCGGTAGAGCTCGTCGATGGCCTCGCTGGCCTCGGGCGTGCTACCGCTGGTAACCTTGCGGATATCCGGCAGCCGGTGTTCCTTGTCGCCCGGGTTGATGCGTTCCGGGCTGTATCCGCAGAAGAAGTCCGCGTTGAATTTCAGGCCGCTGTGCCGTTCCAGCACCGGCACGCAGATTTCCTCGGTGGCGCCGGGGTAGACGGTCGATTCGTAGATCACTACGGCGCCTGGCGTCATGGCGCGGCCCACTGTCTCGCTCGCCAGGATCAGCGGTGTCAGGTCCGGGCGCTTGGCCTTGTCCACCGGCGTGGGTACGGTAATGATAAAGACCTGGCAGTTCCTTAGGTCCACGGGGTCGCTGCTGTAACGCAGGTGGTGTGCGCTGCGCAGGTCATCCGGGCTGGCCTCCAGTGTGGCATCCCGTCCGCCGCGCAGCTCGTCGATGCGCACGGCATTGATATCGAAGCCGACGACGGGCCGATGCTTGCCAAACTCCACCGCAAGAGGCAAGCCGACGTAACCCAGGCCGATGATGGCGACTTGTGCGTGACTGAGGTCCATGGCCATGATCTCCTGGGTGCGTGCGCCCGAAAGCGGCGGCACGGGATAGTGGACTTATTTGAAGAATTATCGGGGGCAGGCGGCGCGCTGTGCGCGAGGCTTCGTGGCTTGGCGTACGAAAGACTGAATGCGCGTAGCGGACGCGCTGCGCTTCATGCCATAAAGAGGAGCTGGCAGGAAGTACTTCAATGGGTCGGCGTCCCCCGCAGGCCATTCGATGATGCTCACCACAACCGCGCTTAACGGCAGCAGCTCAGGGTGGTGGGTCTATTGACCGATCTGAATATGATCAGAAACTATGTTGTCCGCGCGATGGGCTCCCGGGCCCACGCCAATGAAGTAGTTTCCGTCGGTGCGGTTGGTGGTGAACGTATTGTTCCTGAAATCCGGAACCCGGATCAGCGAGATCACGAATCTCTTGCCGAAATTCTTGGTGTTGAAGTTGATCTTGTTGCCAGCAAAGCGCACGACTCCTCGCGTGATGTGAGGGAAGTAGTTATCGAAACCAGGATCGTGATTGCTGATAAAGGTATTGTTTTCCACCACCACTTTCGCATCCATGTCCGCGGCGATAAGGCCGACACCGGAGCTGGCGATAGTGTTTCCCCGAACGATGGTATTCACCCTTTGGATGGAACCGACTTCGTCTTCAAAGAATGGGTAGATTCCTCCGGTGGCGGTATCGATATGGTTGTTTTCAATGACTCCACCGGGAACGGACATGATCACCACGAATGGGAATCCACCAACCCGGCCAATGATCTCGGAGTTGCTGATGCGAACATTTTCGACGGTCTGCCCGTTACCCCCGGTCACGAACTGAGAGCCGCGGTTGTTCCTGAAGCGGCAGTTCTCGAAAACGATGTTCCCGGTCTTTGCCGAAGCACCATTGGCCGGCGTCCAGTTGGGCTCGATATCCACTCCCGCTGACGGGGCGTGATGGGGATAAGCACCATCGGTAAAGCCGGTGTCCCGGAAGGTGGAGTTGGTGAACTTCAGATTGACAGCCTGGATGACACTCACGCCCTGACGCGCATTGTTGTACACCTCGATGTTGTCGTAGACGCCGCCATCATCGGCAGTGTGGCTCGCCCCCACCAGGATCCCGTCGGAGGCGAAGTGATGGATCTTCATATGGCTGATCTCGTAGTTCCTGGCTGCGGAAGTCAGCATCCCATAGGAATCGGATTCTGCAAGGCCCTTGCCGTCCGCAGGGACCTGGCGCGTCATCTTGTCGAGATTTCCGTTTATCTCAAATCCAGAGACCCTGAAATTTTCGGCCCCCTCCAGACTGAAAGGATTCAACTGCTGGGTATGGCTGTACCACCATCGGCTCCCCCGAGTCGTGTCATTGGCCATGCGGAAGTCGCCTTTGACGGAAATAATGGCGCCGGTACAGCCAATCAGACTGAAGTTGCTGGCATTGGCATATTTGATGTGTTTATTTTTGTTCGCGCCCTCGCCGGATTCCTTGACGAAACGGTTGATATGATAGGTTCCGGGAGGAAAATAGACGATCATGCGTTGAGCGAATTTCTTATTCGAGATATCAGCCGCTATCTTCTGCAAGGCGTTGTATTCGTCCGTCGCACCGTCGCCTTTAAGACCATACGCAAGAGCGGATTTGACCGTGGCCTTGGGATATCGCTGCTGCTCGAGTGCCAGCAGTGGGCAATCGCCGCCTGCTGAGGGCGCCGCGGCCGCAGCGCGTGAACCTGATGCCCACGCTGTCACAGGCACAGCAGCCATAGCGGCCACCACCAGCAGCGCTGCGGCAGCGCTCGCCCCAAGTCGTTGGATAGCCCTCATCTGCCGCCCCCTGTGACTGAAATGCCTGACCAGGGAAGTCTCATCCGCTCCCGCCAGTTCCATCTGTACGCGAAGCCACATAGCGGGACCAGAACCGGACCGGGGGCTCTGCCACGTGCCCCAACCAGGATGCAAACAGCGGAACGCTCACGGGCTTGTTATCTCTTATTACCTGCTGCGCGCCTTGCCGACATAGCAGATCAGGATACACAGCAGCATCGGCAGGAACATCCACTTCTGGCGCAGCGAGATACCCAGATTTGCCGTCACCATTGCCAACAGCAGCCATGCGCTGCAGCAATATATCCACAGGAATGCCCGGTTTGGCAAAGCATGTCCGCCGCCCTTTCTCAGCATGCCCCAGGCTCCGGCTGCGAAGAGCGCCAGCAGAATCGCATTTTCAACCGAAGCGGCCAGGGCGAATCCGTTGACTGCCTCGAACGGCAAGGGACGAAACAGGAAGGCAAACAATTGCATTGGCAATGACAGCTCCGCGATATTGATGCCGCCACCGCCTTCCCGGTTATAACTCTGACGGCTTTCGATGTATTGCCCGATATCCGATGCCGTGCCCGCGTCGCCGAGGCCGGCATAGTCCAAGGCAAACGGCACGACGATGGCCGCGGAGCCCAAGGCAACGGCTGCAAGCCCCAGGCGCCATGCCAGAGATATCCGTGAGGAGATGATCTGTGACGCCGCTATCGCTACGATCAGCAGCCCCGCCATATGCGGCCTCACGACAAACATCGATGTCGCCGCAAGCACCATCACGCCGAATCGGCGCGGCATGGACAGGCTTGCCCATAGTGCCAGGCCTGCAGCCATGAAGGCGATGGAATCCTTGCCGATTGCCGCACTCCAGAAGCTGACTGAAGGCAGCAGGACGATCAGCGTACTCAACCACCGGACTCTCACGCCGTTCCCATCGACTACAGAACGTAGCGCGGAGTCAAAGGCCAGTAGTCCTAAAGCGCCAAAAATATTGAATACAAAGGAGACGCCCAGGAACGAGAAGCCGAGCATAGAGGAAAACAAATGAGCGAAGTAGCTCACACTCTCGGTGCCAACCGAAAACTCGGGATTCGGATCCAGCGAGAGCTGGTAGTAATCCAGCGCGTCCCCACCACTCTCCAGCACAACATTCGCGTAGAGCACGCAGAATACGCTGTGCCAGACATATAGGAACAGAACTCTTCCTGGTGTCGTCATACCGAACTTTCGCCCTGCTGCCAGGGCGATGACCATGCCAACCAAAAGCACGATAGACGCACTTATCACATGCCATGCCGAAGTTGCAAAGACCATGATCGAAATACTCTCAGTAGAACGCAACTGATCCAGGGCGCTGCTTCAACTCATGATCTCGACGACCTCGGCACGGGTCGAATGGACAGCAAGCAGCAAGTCTTCCCAGCGTGCCAGAATCGAGTGGCCCGCGTAGCCTTGTGCCGTCACCACCCCGCCCTGCGCCAGGCGCTTTTGCATACTGTCGTCCGAGATCAGGCGCAGCATCCGATCCGCCAACGCGTTGCTATCGTCTACGGGTACCAGCAGCGCATTGAAGCCATCGCGCAAGATCTCGCGAGGCCCCGTTTCACAGTCCGTCGACACCACCGGCAAGCCAAAGGCCATGGCTTCGATCAGCACCATGCCGAAGCCTTCATAGCGCGAACTCAGGCAGAAGATTCCTGCGTCGCGGTATTGCGCCGCAATCTGGCAGGTTGCCCCGGGCAGGCTGACCGAATCGTGCAGTCCCAGTTGGGCGCCAAGATGCTCCAGTTCGGCTCGGCATTCCCCTTCGCCCACGATCCTCAGCTTCCATCCCGGCGCTGCCGCCACCACTTGCTTCCAGGCGCGAAGCAGGATGTCGAAGCCTTTTGCCTCGGTCAGGCGGCCAACCGCGAGGACGGTTTTCGGGCGGGGCAGGCAGTCGGGCTCAGACAGATCAAAGGGCAGAGGATTCGGAATGGCTTCGACCGGGCGTGCGGGCTTGGTGCCGACATGCCAACGGGCCCGGTCGCGCTCGGTCAGTACCACCACCCGCTCGAAGTATCGCGCCGCCAGTCCCCGCGCCAGCCGACGGCTGCGTCGGCCCAGGTCCTGGTCGAAATGGCAGTGTTCCCATGCGATCTGCCGTACCGGCAAGCCGAGGCAGGCAGGCAGCGAGAACAATGCCAACATGGTGTCCACGCTGATCAGGACGTCAATGCCATGGTCAGCCACGTAGCGCCTGATTGCCAGTACCGTCGCGGCGTATTTCGACTTGAATGACGGCCGCGTGGTGTAGAGCGCATCGATCTGGATGGCCTCGTGGAGTGCGAACTGGCTGGCCTGACTGCAGAGGCTGAGGATCCGTACTTGCCAGCCTCGCCGCGCCAGCCCGTTGGCGACGACCGTGGTGACTCGTTCTGCGCCCGCGAGCAGGTCCAGTGTGCCGACCAGAAAGCAGACTGTTGGACGAGAAGTCATGCTGCCTGCTCCATTGCCGAAGGCTCGCGGGTTCGCAGGAAAAAGCCGATGCCGGCGCCCACGGCCACGATATTGCCCGCGAAATAACCGAGCACGGCGCCGTAGGCACCGTACGACGGAATGGCGATGAGATCGACCATAACCATGGTGCCAAGTACCAGCAGCCATTTCTCAAGAAGCCAGGCCGGCTTGCGCAGGTAAAGCACAAGAAGCGACAACCCGGCATCGGCGAACACGAGCCCGGAGGCCATCGCCGACCACCGCAACAGGTCCGCCGCCGCCTCGTAGTGGTTGCCATAGATCAGGGCGATGATCCAGGGCGCGCAGTAGGCGAGCACCGCGCCTCCCGCCACCCCCATGGCGACCATGCCGGCGACGACGTACAGCACATTGCGCCGTACCAGCGCCGTGGTCGGCTGCGCGTAGATCATCAACGGCGCCACCGAGCTGGCGATGATCGCGCTGAGCATCATGAAGTTGTCCAGAACCTGCATGGAGGCCGCATAGCTGCCAAGCTCGAACAGCGAAATGTGCGGCTTGAGCAGGAGCTGATCGATGCGCTTTGCGCTAAGCATCAGGATCAAGCCCGCCCAGAACACCGTGCCGTCGCGCAACAGCGTCCTGGCAAGCGACCAGTCAAGTTCGACCGCCACACGGGGGCTGCGCTTGCGGTAGTAGCGGGCGTGCAGCACGGCAGCCAAGAGGGCTTCCACGGCAATCACCCAGGCAAAGGCCGGCGCGGAGTCCGTGCCTGCCAGGTAGAGCGCAGAGACCGCAATCATCCGGAAGGCGAGGCCGACCATGCTGAAAATCACGGCCGGGCGGCTGTCGGTACGCGCCTGCAGCCATGTCCGGACCGCGCCGAAGGGTTCGCGGAACAGCATGGGGATGCCAGAGATGAAGACGATCACGACAATGATCTCGTCGTCTTCCGTCATTGCCACGACCACCACCAGCAGCAGGTAGCCCACCACGGCGGCAATCTCGCGCAGCCCGAATACATGGGCCAGCAGCCGGTGTTGCGCGGCCGGTGCCTGGTCCGCAACCAGGCGCGGGATGACCACTTCATTGCCACAGATCAGGGCGACCGCTGATGCAATCAGCACCAGCGACTGAGCATACTGGAACTCGGCAAAGCCTTCGGGGCCGACCGCGCGTGCGATCATGGCCACGCTCACGATGCCGAACACCACCTGCAGGCCACGCTCGAAGACCAGCCAGAATACATTGCGGGCGATCTGCATTTGCATGCCAGGTCTCTCCGGAAAGAAGATCGGAAAAGTCGTTGCCGGCAGGGCCGCCGGATGTGCCGCGCGCACCTGCCAGTCTTGCCGGTCTTCGTTGGAACCCCTATCAAAAAACACGCTGGCGTCGTCGCGCGGTCCTGCCGTACAACCGTTGCTGTCCGGGGCCGCGCGCCTTGCCAGGACCGCATTCGCTTCGTTCTGATGACGCATCCCGGCACTGAACCTCAGTTGCCGCGGCTGCGCCTGGCGCTGCCACCCGGTTGGCCGGGCGCTTGCACCGATTCTAAATATTCTGCCCCCCAGCAACTGCGCTCACTGTTGCCCCCCGCACACTGCGGGGCGCCCCGTCGGGGCTGCCCCCACGGCCATCGCCTATGCTCGATTCGCTGACCAGACATGCGGCCGTGCCGGCCGTGTGTTCCCGCAGACTACAGCCTGGCCGGGGTGGCACCATCGTCCAGATGGCCGTCTCATCCCGATGGAGGAGGGG
This sequence comes from Cupriavidus sp. BIC8F, assembly GCF_032465815.1. Lineage (NCBI taxonomy): Bacteria > Pseudomonadati > Pseudomonadota > Betaproteobacteria > Burkholderiales > Burkholderiaceae > Cupriavidus > Cupriavidus sp. BIC8F. Next base: position 267,369 of record NZ_CP136095.1, read on the forward strand.
AACCGCCATCCGTGCCCTGTTGTTTTCGGTCCTGCCGTGGTCGGGGCTCTCGCTTGAAAGCAATGTGTGTCAGCGCACCGAGACTTTCAGCCGGCATTCCTACGATCAGTGCATCGTGGGTGAAGTACCGGCCTGGTTGCCTGCCCGCTTCGCGAGGAGATCGCCGTGAGATCAATCTACAACTGTGACATCCAGCGCCCCAACCAGCCGCCGCGCCGCGGCGCGGCGTCCCTGCTGCCCCTCCTGGCCAGCGCGCTGCTGACGGCATGCGCCGCCTCGCCTGGCATGGTTTTCGACAGCAAGGCACCGGTCAAGGCGGTCGGACCCGACGCAACGCCCACCGTGACGCCGATCACGCTTGACCTCGTGCGCGAACTGCGCCACAAGGTCAAGCCCGCGAACGAGCGCGTCGAACAGCTGTACGCCCCGGCGCAGCCTTACCGGATCGGCCCGGGCGACATCATTTCAGTGGTGGTCTGGGACCACCCGGAGCTGGTCTTCCCGACCCAGACCTACAGCCCCGGCGCGAGCTACGAAATTCCCGCGTCGACCGGTGGCTCCAACCTGCCCGGCTACGTGGTGAGCGCACAGGGAGACATCCAGTTTCCCTATGCCGGCGCGCTCAAGGTCGCTGGCAAGACCGCCAACCAGGTGCGCGACGAAACCGCCCGCATCCTCTCCCGCGTGGTGCGCAATCCACAGATGACCGTGCGTGTGCTGGGCTTCCGCAGCCAGCGCGTCTATGTCGACGGCGAAGTGCGCACGCCCGGCATGCTCGCCATCGACGATGCGCCGATGACGCTGGTCGAAGCGCTCAACCGTGCCGGCGGCGTGCTGAACCTGACCGGCGACAACAGCCGCATACGCGTGACGCGCGGCGAGCGCAGCTGGTACGTCAATATCCCGGCCCTGCTGGCCAGGGGCGTCGATCCGGCCCGCATCATGCTGCGCTCCGGTGACATCGTGCGCGTGGAGCAGCGCGAGGACAACAAGATCTTCGTGACCGGCGAAGTGGCGAGACCGACATCGCTGCTGATGCGCAATGGCCGCATGACGCTGAACGAGGCACTGGGTGACGCAGGCGGCGTGAACCCGGGCACGGCCAACGCGGAGCAGATCTTCGTCATCCGCAAGGCGTCGAACGGCGAACCCGCGGTGTTCCACCTGGACGGCACCTCCCCGGCGGCGCTGGCCATTGCCGAAGGCTTTGAGCTGGAGCCGAAAGACGTGGTCTATGTTGACGCCCGCGACCTGGTTCGCTGGAGCCGCGTGATGAACCTGGTGCTGCCGTCCACGTCGCTGCTCGGCACTGCAGCAGGGATCAAGTGAGTGAAACCGGCATGCCCAGATCCATCCTCGTCGTCTGCCTCGGCAATATCTGCCGCAGCCCGATGGCGGCAGTGCTGCTCAACCGCGCCCTGCCCGGTTTCAAAGTGACTTCGGCCGGACTCGCGCCGCCTGTCGGCGCCGCGGCCGATCCGCGCGCCGTGCGCTTGCTGGCCCACGAGGGCTGCGACCTCGCCGGCCACCGGGCGCGCGCCGTCGATAGTGTCCTGGTGGAATCCGCCGACCTGGTACTGGTCATGGAAAGCCTCCAGCGGGAAGCGCTCGAACAGCGCTTTCCGCAGTCACGCGGCAAGACGTTCAGGCTTTGCGAAGGCATGGATCTCGACGTGCCCGACCCGTACGGCAGTTCGCAGCAGATGTTCAGCATTGTCCTGGAGATGATCAAGCAGGGAATCTTGTCCTGGTCGTCGCAACTGGAACAGGAGCACGCCATTGCGTCGATTGACAGCCAGAGGGAGGCGACATGAGAACGATAACCAAACAAGATGACGCGATCGAGGGAGCGGCAGACCCGGACAAGTCTGTCGACATGACCGCCTACCTCGACATTCTGGTCCGCTACCGCTGGACGTTCCTCGGCACCGCCATCTTCGTCGTCGCGCTGGGTCTGCTCTACGCCATGGTCGCCTCGCCGGTCTACCGCACCGACATCGTGGTCCAGGTGGAGGAGAGCAATGGTCCGGCTGGCGGCAGTGCAAGCAAGCTGTCCACGTCGACATCGCCGGCGCTGGACATCAAGCCGGCGCCTACGGCGGAAATGGAGCTGCTGCGTTCGCGCATGGTGGTGGGCAAGGCCGTGGCATCCCTGCATCTCGATGTTGAGGCGCAGCCGCGCTACTTTCCGTTGATCGGGGGGACCGTCGCGCACTTCAAGCGGGAACTGTCCAACCCGGGCCTGTTCGGCTGGGGTGGCTACGTCTGGGGAAGCGAATCGATCGCCGTCAAGGAGCTGGACGTGCCGGCGTCGATGGAAGACCGCAGGATCGACCTGACCGCAACTGGCAACGGTGGCTACTCGGTGTCGTTCAATGGCGGTGAGGCCAGGGCCAGCGGCAAGGTCGGCGCGCCCCTGTCGATCGCCACGCCGGCCGGCGCCGTCCGCCTGCTGGTCGGCGAGCTCGACGCACGCCCCGGCGCCAGGTTCGAGCTGCGCCGGCTGCCACGCAGCACCGCCATCGCACGCTTGCAGGGCAGGCTCGTGATCACCGAGCGCGGCAGGCAAAGCGGCGTGATCGGCATCTCGCTGGAAGGCGACAACCCTGCGATGGTGGCGGCCACGCTCAACGAGATCGGCAACGCCTATGTCGAGCAGAACGTGCTGCGCAAGGCTGCCGAAGCGGAGAAGTCGCTGGCCTTCCTGGAACAGCAGATGCCTCAGCTCAAGCAGCAGGTCGAGATCTCCGAGAACCGCTACAACGCCATGCGCAACCAGCGCGGCACGGTTGACCTGACCGAGGAATCCAGGCTGATGCTGAACCAGTCGGTCCAGCTCCAGACCAAGCTGCAAGAGCTTCGGCAGAAGCGGCAGGAGCTGGACTCACGCTTCATGCCCAACCATCCTGTCATTGCCCTGATCGACAGCCAGATCGCCAGCGTAAACGCCCAGATCAATGGCCTGTCGGGCCGCATCCAGAAGCTGCCTGACGTCGAGCAGAACGTGCTGCGCCTGATGCGCGACGTGAAGGTCAGCACCGAAATGCTGCAGTCCCTGCTGAACGACGTGCAGCAGCTCAGGCTGATGAAGGCCAGCAAGGTGGGCAACTCGCGCCTGGTCGACGCGGCGGAAGTGCCGATCGGCCCGATCCGCCCGAACCGCGAGGTGATTGCCACGCTGGCGGTCGTGCTCGGCCTCATCGCCGGCCTGGCGGCGGTGGTGCTGCGCCATGCCTTCAACGGCGGCGTTGCGGACGCGGACGAGATCGAGCGCAGGACGGGCCTGGTGGTCTACACCACGATCCCCTTCGCCCCGCAGGAGGCGCAGACGCAGGACGCCGCAAGCGGGGGCGGCTTGCTGGTACGCGAGCAGCCAGACGATCCCGCCGTGGAGACGCTGCGCAGTTTCCGCACCGCCCTGCAGTTCGCGCTGGCCGGCAACAAGAACCGGACCGTGGTCATCACGGGTCCGGCGCCCGGCGTCGGCAAGTCCTTTATCTGCGCGAACTTCTCGGTGATCGCCGCCAGCGGCCGGCGCGTGCTGCTGATTGACGCCGACCTGCGGCGCGGATCGCTGCAACGCCGCTTCGGCGCCCAGCGCACGCCCGGGCTCACCGAACTGCTGCTGGGCGCGCCGTTCGAACAGGTCGTGCAGAGAGAGGTCGCGCCTGGCCTGGACTTCATTTCGACGGGGAGCGAGCCGCCGCATGCGGCGGATGTCCTGCTCAGTCCCGCCATGGAGACCTTGCTCGACACGCTCACCAAGCGCTACGACCTGGTCCTGATCGACACCCCGCCCATCCTGGCCGCCACCGACGCCGGCATCCTGGCGGCCAAGGCCGCGGCGGTCTTCCTGGTGGCGCTCGCCGAGAAAACCACCGTGAACGAACTGCAGGCATCCTATCGGGCCCTCAAGCAGAGCGGGGCGGACGTCAAGGGTGTGCTGCTCAACGGGCTGCGTATCGAGGGGCGCTGGTACCGGGCGCATTACTACTTCGGCAAATACCGTTACCTTGGCGAGTACAGCGCGAAGCCGCCAAAACGGGCCTGAGGAAGGTCAGCCGGCATTGACCACGACCAAGGAAGCAGAAATACCGTAGGACTCCGGACTATCGCCGGCATGCAAGCCCTCCGTCCGCTGCCGGACCGGAGGGCTTGCCATGTGAAGTCGTGACAGCTACTGGCAAATACCGCCGGGTCAGCCAGCGGTCATTCAGGGGGACATGATGTCTGCTCCGCACAAGCGAACGAGGTCGAAGCGCCTCTGGCCGTCCGTCTCCGCAGTCGCCTGTTCTTCGTTCCTGCTGCTGCCGAGCTACGCGCAGACCGGATCCGGGGCGACAACCGGGAGCGCGAATGAAACCCGGCAAGGTTCCGGCAACCCATCGGGCGCAGGCGCGGCAGACGCCGCGGCCACGGAGCCCTCCGGACGCCCGGATCCCTGCCCGCTCCTGAGCGCCGAGAAACAGGCCTATCCCGGCGCCACCGTGAGGTCCATCACCTCCTACGGGGCCAGGGGAGATGGCGCCGCGGATGAATATCTGGCCTTCCAGATGATGGCGGCGGATATTTCCAATCAACGGTTTACCAGGCGGCAGATCGTATATTTCCCCAAGGGCACCTACTACATCGATCGCTACGCCGTCACCCGCGGTCCCTGGGCGAATCACAACCAGAATATCCGGCTGCTGAAAGCCAGCAACTTCAGCCTGATCGGCTGCACCGGGGCCGTGGTTTCCTTCAAGGGGAACTTCACCATCACCAACGACCACTTCTCTGGCCGATCATGGTATTCCGCCAGGCACCAGCTCGGGTTCGAGATCAGGAACGCCAGCAACTTCAGGATCTCGGGCCTGGAGCTCAACGGCAACGTCAACAAGCTGTCGCGGCCGCCCTCGCCGAATGGCAAGCCCCTGAGTGAGACACCGTCTTATGGCATCCAGACCAACGCGAGCTCCAACTATGAGCTCAGCCACCTGAAGATCCATCACTTTGCCTGCGATGGCCTGTTCATTGGCGGCGACTTCACCGCCGATCTCAATGGCACCATCCACGCGGTGGATTCGTACAACAATGCCCGTCAAGGCATGAGCATCATGCAGGCAAGATCCTTCCGGATCACCAACTCCTCATTCCGCAACACGGGCCTGACCGACGGGGCCTACCCTACCCACGCGCCCGCCGCCGGGGTGGATATCGAGCCAGACGGAACGCCGGCCGACGGCGTGACCGCAAGAACTGGAGAAATGGTCTTCGATGCCTGCCGCTTCGTGAATAACAAAGGCTCGCAGTTCGTCGGCGGCGACAATGGCCGGAACACCGAGAACGTCACCATCCGGAATTCGGAATTCGTCGGCCGGGCCGGGAACAAGCATCCTTACGTGATCATCCTGTCGGCGCCCGGATCCGTCATTGAAAACAATCACATCGATACCATCGACGGCGGTGTTTATCCCTCTTTCTCGGAAGGCATTGGCGACATGAAGGCAGTGAATACGATCGTCAGGGGAAACACCATCAGGAGCAGTGGCGTCGGGCTCCAGGCGGCCGATGCGGGGGCAAGCGTCGTGATCGAGAACAACACCTTCATCAGCACGCACGGGCCTGACTACCGCGACGATTTTCCCAATATCAGGGCCGGGGTTGCCAGCTTCTCAGGCAACAAGCTTTCCTATCCGCACAAGAACTTCGGCTCCAGATCGGTGGTCGGCATCATCAACGCAGCCACGTTCATGAACAACTCGATCACGACGGACCTGACCGGTGGCAACTACACCATCAAGGTGGGCGCCGGTGCCGATGCTGCAAACAACGTCGTTGGTGCCCATATCCTGCTCGCGCCATAGCGGCCTCGCGTGGCCCGCTGACCTGACTCGCACGCCATCGCACGCCGTCGCGTGCCGCCGCGGCCCATTCCTGCGGCAGGACACTAACGGACTGTCCGCAGAAATGGGTACGGCCGACGTCCTGCCGCTCAGGATTGCCCGGGCGTTTCTGACTTTGCCAGTGCCGGATGCCTGAGCTGCGGCGGCGGCAGGGGCATGCCCAGATAGGGATTGATGGTGTTGAAGTCCGCCCGGTTGCTGCGCCGGGGCATGACACCGTTGAGGATGCCGCCGGCCAGCCGCGCATTGGCATGCGCCAGGCGCTTGAGGGTTTCGTCGACCTGCGCCGTCGCCGTGACATCGGCACGCACCACCACCAGAGTGGAACCGGCCAGGCTGGCCACCAGCGTGGCATCGGCCACCGCCATCACTGGCGGCGTGTCCACCAGCACCAGGTCGAAGCGCCCCGCGCACAGCCGCAGGGATTCAGCCAGCGCAGGCAGCATCAGCAGCTCGGACGGATTGGCCGGCACCGCGCCGCGGCTGAGCAGGAACAGTCCGTTGACCACGCTCGGCTTGACCGCGTCGGCGATCGCGCTGCGGCCCGCAAGCACTTCTGCCAGCCCCGGCTCGGCAGGCAGGTCGAACCAGTCCGCCACGCGGCCGCGGCGCAGGTCCGCGTCGACAAGCAGCACGCGCTGGCCGGCTTCAGCGAACAGCACCGCCAGGTTGACCGCGGCGAAGGTCTTGCCGGCGGCGGCGGCGGGGCTGGTCACCGCGACCACGCAGTTGGGCGCATCGCGCAACGCGAAATGCAGCGCCGCCCGCAGCGTGCGCAGGCCTTCCACGGCGAGCGAATGCGGGGCGCGCCGCGCCAGCAGGAACTGGTCGTGCAGGCCCTGGCGCATCAGCCGTTCGGCGCGCGCGCGCTCGTCCTCGGGGGCGGCGGCCGTGGCGGCGTCGATCACGCTGGTGTCAGGCTCGGGCCAGCCCAGGCACACATTGGGCGGCAGCACAAAGCCGGAGGCGATGCCCAGGCGGCGCTTGGCGTCGACCAGCCGTTCCAGCTCGGTCTGCTCGTTGCTGAAGGCGATATCGCCCAGCATGGCCATGCCCAGGCGCTCTTCCGCATCGGCGGCGCTGGCTACCGACGGGCGCATGCGCTGGCGCAGGTTGACCGCGGCCACACCCAGGCACAGGCCGAGCAAGGCGCCGCCGGACGCGAACGGCCACGCGCCGAGACCGACCGGTGTGACCGGCGCGATTGCGGCATCGACCACGCGCATCTGGGTGGAGCTGTCGGACAGCATCAGCGACAGCTGCTCGACCTTGCTGCGCAGGGACATGTACATGTCTTCGGCCACCTTAACGTCACGCGTGAGCGCCACCGATTCGCGCTCGGAGGCCGACAAGGTCTGCATGCGCGCGTCGATCTCCGCGCGCTCGCGAGTCATCTGCTGGATCTGGCTGTCGACGGTGCGGACCTCGTTGGCCTCGGGCGTGAAGCGCTGCAGCAGCCGCGTGCGCTCAAGCCTGAGCGCTGCAATCTGGCGCTGGTACTCCATGCTGTTGCTCAGGAACGACTGCGCGTCGCGGCTGGGCTGGAGCGAACCCGTGCGCGCGCGGTAGCGCGTGAGCGCCTCTTCGGCGCGCGTGAGTTCGCTCTGCACGCGCGGCAGCTCGCCTGACAGGAACGCGAGCGTGCCGGCCGCGTCCTGGCGGCGCTTGTCGGTCTGGCCGTCGATATAGGCGCGCGTCACCCCGTTGACGAGTTGGGCGGCAAGCTGGCGGTCCGGGTATTGCCAGCTCACGCGCACGGTGCCGCCCGGCGCGGTCAGGGGGTCGGCCGCGCCACCCAGGCTCGCCGGGGTTTCGCTGCGTTCGCTTTCCACCGTGAGCCCGCGGCGCACGGACTCGGCGGTGCGGGCCAGGTCGTGCCGCGTGAGCTGGAAGCGCGTACCGGGCGCGGCCTCGATCTTGTCCACGCGCAGCACAATGCCGTTGTCCATCGCGGTCTCGCCGGCCTGCCCTTCGAGCAGCAAAGTGTCCTGCTGCATCAGGCGGTAGCGGCCCTCGCCGCGCACCTCGAGGGTGAGCGGCTGGTCTACCAGCGCCTCGGGCACGGTCATGCTGGCGATCACCAGGCGCTCGCCCCCCCAGGCATAGCCCAGGCTGGCGGGCCAGGTGCCGCGCGGCTGGCCGGGTGTGGAAAAGCGCTGGACCAGCGCGCCCACCAGCGGCGCACGCAGCGGCTGCGCGGTGATATCGAGCCGCAGCCGTTCCACCACCGGACCGACCACGGCGCGGCTTTTGAGCAGGCCCGCGTCGAAGGCCGCCGGGCCCTGCATCTGGGCGACGCTGCGCATGCCGCCATCGCGCCCCTCTACCTGCACCAGCGCCTGCGCGCGATACTGCGGCGGCGCCGACAGCGCCACCAGCAAGCCTGCGGCCGCACCGGCCACGCCAGCCGCGGCGATCCAGCCGAGGTGGTCCATCAGCGCGCGCGCCTGCGTGACGCCCGGCTGGGCCTCACGGCGCGGGGTGGCGCTCTCAGCCGGGCCACCGGCATATGACAGTCTGCTCACGACTACAGCTCCTCAAATGGGATCGGCGCGGCATATGCACGCCGCGCTTCGCAGGCCACGCGCGCCGGAGCGTATCGCTCAGGCGCTGGCCAGCGCGGGCAGCAGGCGGTCATACTCGCGCTTGACGAGCTTGTAGCACTCGCACGAATGCTTCTCCAGCCCGCAGCGGTCAAGCACGGTGATATGGCCGCGGCTGTGGTGGATCAGGCCCAGGTCTTCCAGCTTGCCGGCCGCTTCGGTCACGCCTTCGCGGCGCACGCCGAGCATGTTGGCGATGACCTGCTGGGTGATCACCAGCTCGTTGGAGCTGAGCCGGTCGATGGCCAGCAGCAGCCAGCGGCACAGTTGCTTGTTCAGGGAGTGGTGGCGGTTGCAGGCCGCGGTCTGTGCAATCTGCGTGAGCATGGCCTGCACGTACAGCAGCGTCACGCGCTGCAGCGTGGGCAGGCGCGGCAGCTCGCCGCGCAGCTGGCGCGCGGGAATGCGGTAGGCCATGCCGGGGCTGCGCACTTCCACCCGGCTGGGCATGGTGTCGCCGCCGGTGACCACGGGGATGCCGACCAGCCCTTCGTTGCCGACTGCGGCGATCTCGACCGTCGCGCCGTCCTCCAGCAGCGACAGCAGCGACACCACCGCAGTGGTCGGGAAATAGACGTGGACGATGCGCTGGCCGGAATCAGTCAGGAGTTCGCCGGCGCGCAGACGGACCAGCTCGAAGTGCTGCGCCAGCGTCTCCCACTCGCCGCGCGGCAGCGCGCTGAGCAGGTGATTGACATGCAGATCCGATCGATGCGTAATCATTTTCGTACCCCCTGTCCAATCCCGTGTCCGGGAACAACGCTCTGCCGGCCTGGCTCGGCACGACTGCTGCCCGAGAACCGGCCGGCTACGCCACCGACCCAGGTGCGGCGCTCTTTGCAAGCCAGTGCCTCTATTTAGCGTCATGGCAGCGCGCTCCGACAGTAGGCGAACGGCTGGGAAACGGTCATCCATCGGGAGGTTGGACCGAAAGGCGAGAGTGAAGCGGGCGCTAACAAAGGCACCATGCGCCGCGGCGGCTGCGATGTCTGCCGCCGCCGCACGAGGCGAGGCAGCACGGCGGCTGGAAGCAGCTCCGGGCTAATCAGCCACGGCAGGCACGCAAGGCTGGATACATGGCATGCCCTCCGCTGTCGGCATGAGATCCGGGCTATCGTGCAAAAGGCGGATGCACCGGCTTGCCCCCGGCGCCGGTTCAAACCGGTTCTGTGCCACGCGCCAGAGGCGGCACACAAGCCACGGGTTGCCCGCTGCAGGCACGATCTGCCGGCTCATGGCGTGAACTCGCCGAAATGCGCGGCCAGCAACGGCACGCTGGCCAGGTATGAGGCTTCGAGCTGGTCCAGGCAGTCTTCGCAACGGTCAGGCTTGCGGCTGATGACCGCGCGCATCAGGCGGAACTGCATCACCATCGCCTCCGAGGCCATGGTGTAGCAGGCTTGCGCCGCCTTCTCGGGCACCTCCTGCCCGTGCAGCACCAGCCAGCGCAGGTAGCGCGCCAGCAGTTCGAAATTGGCGCCGAGCTGGCGCAGCACGCCTGACGCGTAGTGGTGAAAGCCCGGTTCGCCGCGCGCCATCAGCCGCTCGAGATGCTGGGGAAACACCGCGCGAAACAGGGTGACGGGGTTTTCGCGCGGACGGTTGCCCAGGTGAAAGCGCAGCAATGCCAGCGAGGCCTCGAGCAGCGTCTCGGCAGCGTGCGGGTGCCCGTTGCGGCGGACCACGTCGGCATGCATGAAGGGCAGCGTCTCGGCACTGCGCACGCCTGGTGCCAGGCGAATGATGGCGGCGTAGTCCTCGCCGGTCGCGGTGTGGTAGCCGTCGGAGTGGTAGTAGCCGACCGCGCCGGCCTCGGGGATCAGCACATCGATGGCAATGCAGGTGGGCATGCAATGGCGCAGGTAGCCCGCGCCGCGGGGTGGCGGCAGCTGGCTGCTGTCCAGCTCCATCACGACGATATGGCCGCGCGAGGTCTGTGCCGCCACGTGCGACTCGAGCGAGTCGTAGAACGCCAGTGCGTGCACGGTGAGGCCGTACAGCCGCTCCAGGTCGGCATCCGGAAAGCGGCACTGCGTGAAGTGGTCGGCCTCGAAGTCCTGCCGCACCGCGCAGGCCAGTGCCGCGACCGGCGGCAGGTCCAGCCCGTGCAGCAGTTCGATCCAAAGGTCGATATGGCAGTTGACGTGCGACCACACCGGATTGCCGCCGCGCAACCCCGGTCCGCCCCGCCCGCGCATCCTGGTGTCGCCGTGCACTAGTGACCTCCGCGCCTGCCATGCCGTTTCATGAGCGGGTACGGATGGCCCATGCCGGGCCCGCGCGCGTGCCTGACGTGCGATATGGCAGGCCGAGCGCTGACACCAGTCATTTTTCCGTCTCCCCCTGAACCCGAGCCAGATACTTGCTGCCATTGGCCGTAATGGCGATCTTGGCGCGCGCGGTTCAGGCCAGTCTGTTGGACGGCGCACAAACAGGCAGACGGTTCAGGCAGTTCAGGGGCACTCAGCCGCAAATATGCGCGCATGGTGCTTCTGGTTGATGGAGGAGGGCGAGTTGATTGGTTATCGTCAAGGAGACGTGTGGGCGGGCAGTATGGCCCGCACGCCTTCAAAGCCCGCATGGTCCCCCGGTCGGCGGGCTTCTTTTTTGGCTCGCCGGCTAGTGTCCTGTTCCGCAAATACCTTGCCATGAAATCGACCGGTTGGCCGCCATGCGTCGTTGCTCGTCGTTGCCATAGCTACGGCTATGGCGCCTCCTCGCGCCTAGCCTGACAGCCAACTGGACGATTTCATTTTGGCAAGCCATCTACGCAACAGGACACTAGCTGCGCGATCACGAAGGGAATGACAAAGGCACAGTGGCACCCGGCGAGGCCGCCGGGTGCCACTGTGCATGATTCTCGCGGGATGCCTGCAGGTTCAGGCTACGAGTGGCGGCGGCACGCGATGCCGATGCTGAGCAATGATCAGCGCCCTCAGGCTTTCCACACGCAGCCGCGCTTCGCGCTCGCCGGCCGCACGGGCCGCGTCGGCTGCGGCCAGCTCGCAGTCAAACTGACGCCCGTGCAGTTCACCGCGGTAGAGCAGCGGCTCATCGCTGCCCTCATTGGCACCCGCGTGGCAACCATCGTCCAGGCTGCTAGCCAGCCTGATCTCGAAGCAGCACGCCCACTTGCCTCTGCCTTCGCGCACAGCAAAGCCGCGAACGACGAGGAATTCCAGTCCGGCCTCCATATGACCCCCTTACTTCCCCGGGGCGGCCTGCCTGCAAACTGGGCTGGCTTCTGCCTCCGGGCGAATCAAGCATAGGTGATCGGGTGCGATGCGCACTCCTCCGGTGGATGTAGGACGGCTCGCTCAAACGAGGGAGGCGCCCGTCCCGTTGGCGCCCGTCAGTGACAGCGCCATGCGCGGAAAACACTGGCCGCCCGCCCAGACCAGCACGGTGGCTGCGCAGACCAGTTCGAGCGGTGCCGGCAGCGCGAGACACCCGCTGGCACCAAGCAGCGCGGCATGCAGCATCAGCGAGGCATCGAGGCGATCGGACAGCACCAGCCAGCGCCGTGGCGCCAGGCGTGCCTGCAGCTGGTCCAGCAACGCACGCGGGTCACCTTCCAGCGCGCTGCAATCGATCAGCGCAACATCCGCCGGGTCCGGCGATGGCTCCGATGACCACGCCTGCGTCGATGCGCACGCTGATTCATGCAGCCACTGCGGCGTGCGCCACGTGATCGGCTGCGGCACGTCCAGTGCGTTCAGGCGACGCGCCAGGACACGGCACATCATTTCATTGCTGGCGATGAGGTAGGTCGGCATTGACTCGGTCTGGCAGCGGGCCCGGGCCGCAGATGCGCTTGCCACCCGGTCGGGATCCGGGCCGCGGCGCGGCCCGCCTTGCAGGGCATCAGGGCAGCGCAAGCCGCCGGCAAAAGTGTCTGCAGATGCCTTTCATCCCAAGGTAGCAAGCCGCCGCCGCCATTGCCTCATGCTTTTGGCCGAGAGCCGCACGCCAGAAGGATGAGGCGCGGATGAGCGTGTGGCGCCCTGGAACCCGCGCCGCCACCAGTCACGCTGCCTGGCAGGTATGGTCAGGCGCCGGCACGCGGGTCACCGGATTGGCGGGCGTGGGGGGCCCGGCCCAGTTGAGCGTGGCCCCCTTCTGCAGGGCAACGTAGACGGCTTCGCCCTTGTTGCGCACGTGCAGGCGCTGGTACAGCGTGCAGGCATGCGTCTTCGCGGTGGCCACCGAGATATTCAGCATGCGGCTGACCGTCTTGATGGGATAGCCCCGCGCCAGCAGCGCAAGCACTTCGTACTGGCGCTCGGTGATGTTCAGCAGGTGCGCGCCGGCCGACGGGGTTTCGTGGTACGTCGCATGCGCCTGGAAATGGCGCTGGGGCGAGGGCACCGCGTGCTCGAGCATGGCCTCGCCGATGCCCGCGCGCAGCGCCACAACCCGGGCCTCGCCCTGCCCGGCGCTGCTTGCCGCGGGGACATGGCCGGCTTCGAGTTCCGGTTGCCAGGCGTGGCTGCCCGGGGCACGCGCCGGGAAACACTCGCCGCCGGCCAGCACCAGCCGCACCGCCGCATCGAGCGCATCCGCGCTGCAGCTCTTGGCCACGCAACCGCGCACCGGGTCAGGCAAGCCCGCACCCGGCAGCGATGGCGCCGCCTGATCGCTCAGGACCAGCACGCGCTGCGGGCGTAGCCGCTGGCACAGTTCGTCCAGCATGGCCCAGCCGCCAGCGTGGTCGGCAGGCAGACCATAGATCAGCAGGTCGGCATCGTACAGCCACAAATCCGAATCGACTGGGGCGAGGGGATCGATATCGATCAGGTCACCAGGAATATGTGCTTGGGCCAGCAGATGGCGCAGACCCAGGCGCAGGAGGGGGTGAGGCTCGATCAAGAGGATGGTGGCCATGGCCGCTCTCTTATTATTGCGGCAAGTACGGACCCTGCGACAATCCGCGCTTGCTTGTCGGAAATGCTCCGCTATGTTGCGGTTGCAGTTCCATACGATCCGCCATCGCTCCAGACCGCCTTTGCAGCCTTCCCGTCTGGCTGCAGGTCCGTCCTTCCCGTGGAGATACCGGATCGCCCCGTTTTGCGTGTTAAGACGCTTATGTAGAAACAGTCTTAGATACGACTGAAGTCTGATCTAAGTATTTATAACTCCTGACCTGCAGCATATGAAACGCGTAGTGCGAATGCAAGGTGATGGTGCGCTGCGACGGGTTTTCCCCGAGCACTGCCTGACGCCAGCATACGGATCGCACCGGGCCAGCGGGGATGACTTTCCAGTGAAAACACGCATAAAATTATCGGCATTGCATTTCGCTATGCATTTCGGGCCGGATGAATTCTCGCTCGCTTCAAGTGCCTTATAAATCAAGAAGTTAGCCATTCAGCGCATACGTGCCCATGATTCCTGGAATGATGACGGTCAGCCTCACCCGCAGCGAGTTTGCGGCGGTGCGCGCTTATGTCCAGGGCATGCCGGCGGCCATGGTGGTGCCCCGCTACCTGGCCGACGAAAGCGATGACGACGAAGACGGGGCCGAGTCTTCACTGCGGATCCTGCTTGCCCTGCGCGACCGGATGGTCCAGCTTGCGCACCTGCACGGCCGGGCAGACTTGGCCGAACTGCTGCTGGCCGGCCCCGGCCGCTCCAACCGCGGCATGGACCGCCGGGTGGACGCCCTCGCCGAGCTCGAACGGCTGGGCACGGCGGCGCCGCGCCCCCAGCATGGCGTGGAGTTGTGGTTTGCCCCGGCCTTGGCGCGACGCTTGCGCAAGGCTGAAATTGTGACTCTTAATACTCTTTTTGAGCTTGCAAACCAGCGCGGCAGCGCCTGGTGGCGGGTCGTCCCGCGCATTGGCGCGCTGGCCGGCGCCGCCGTCAACCGCTGGCTCAGCGAGAACCGTGCCGCCTTCCGAGACCCGGACGGCAAGCCGCTGCTGGGCGCGCATGTCGGCAACCGCACCTTGATCGAGCAAGGCGGGCTGGGGCCAGGGATGCGCCAGCCGTTGCCGCTGGAATGGATGACCGCTTCGCCCGCGTCGGAGCCAGACGCCTGCTGCCCATACAGCCAGGGCCTCGACGTGGTCCAGGCCTGGCTGCGCGATGCCGCCGGCGACAACGGCAGCACGTTTTCGGCCTACCGCAAGGAGGCGGAGCGCTTGCTGCTCTGGGCAGCGCTGGAGCGGCGCAAGGGCCTGTCCCAGCTCGATCTGGACGACCGCTGGGCCTACCTCGGCTTCCTGGCTCAGCCCGAACCGGCCAGCCGCTGGTGCGGACCGCGCGCACCGCGCCACCTGGCCGCATGGCGTCCGTTCACCGGCCCGCTCAGTCCGGCGAGCGTGCGGCACAGCATGCGGGTGCTGGCCGCCCTCTTCCGCTGGATGCATGCCAACGGGTACCCCGGCGCGGCGCTCTGGCCAGCGCAGGTCCCGGACGGCACCGACGCATCGGCGGCAACTGCGGCGGCCGCGCAGGTTCCCGCAGCCAGCCTGGCCCCCTTCCTGTCATGGCTGGAACGCCGGGGCGGCGACGGCGATGGACAGCGCTACCGGACGGCCCATGCGGCAATCCTGCTGTTGCGGGAACACCGGCTCAGCCTGGACCGGCTGACCTCGGTTACGCGACGTTCACTGGCACAGATGCAGCCGCCTGCGTGGAGTTCGGATGACGGTATGGGGAGTACTACGGCAAACGGCATGCCTGGCTTTGGTGCGACCACGCAGCACGCGCTGGTCCGGCATTGGCATGACCGCAATCTCCAGTGGGATGGCGCGGGCACCGAAGACGCGTCGCTGATCGGCCCACCCGCCCCGCCGCCGACCCGGCGCGCGCAGCGCAAGCTGGCGGCATTGCCCCAGGCAGGCTACTCGGTGCGCGGCCTGCACGCCCTGCTGTCCAGCATGCTTGAGCGCTACCGCAAGACCTGTGACCAGGAGTTTGGCGCGCGGTCGCCGCGCGATCTGCTGGCCTGAGCACGGCGGCGGCAGTACTGCCGCCGCAGCGCCATGACTTGCCTGTCCGGCTCAGAGCAGCGTCTTGTCCAGCCCGAAGCGGGCCTTCAGGGCCTCGACCAGCGCCTCGCGGGCACTGCGGTCGCTCAGCTGCACGTCCAGCATCACGCGTCCCGAGTCCCATTCCTTGATGGTGCCCAGCAACTGGCCGCTGTCGGTCCGGATCTTGTATTGCCGGCTGATTTCCTTGACCTTGCGCGCCTTGCCTTCCTGCGCGTGCTTGCGGATGGCTTCAACCTCGCGGCTCGACAGGCCGTCATTGATGATGCGCCCCGCCAGTTCGCGCGTGCGGTCCTCGCCCGCCAGCTTGCAGTACAGCGTCAGCTCATAGCCCGCGGCGATGCCGATCGCGCTCGGGCGCTCGCGCATCACGCCCAGCACGGACTCGGGCAGGCGCAGCAGCGCCAGCGTCTTATTCACGGTGCCAGCCGACATGCCGGTCAGCTCGCAGATTTCCTCTTCCTTCTGGACCTTGCCTTCGTCCAGCAGCTGGCGCCAGGCGATCGCATTGTCCAGCGCCGACTGGTCCGAGCGTTGCTCGTTGAGCATGAACGACAGCCGGTAGAAGTCCAGGTCGCTCAGGTCGTTTTCGACAAAACATTCCATCTCGAGCTTGCCGGCAGACGCCAGGGCTCGCTTGCGGTAATGACCGTCGATCAGGATGTAATGGCCGGGGCGCGCCGGGTCGGGCGCGGCCAGGCCGGGCGTCTTCTGACCGTGCGTGGCGATGGATGCCGCCCGCTCCTGCACCACGGCGGGATCGTAGAGGCGCCGCGCGTTGAGGGGATTGTCGTGCAGTTGCGCCAGCGGGATCCTGATCAGCTGCCGGCCCGCGGCGGCTTCGCCAAGACTTTCAGCGCTGAAAACGGGCGTGCCATCGGCTCCCCTGCCCTGCAGCAAGCCGTTCGGATGCTGGGAAATGGCCGCTTCCGCGCGTGCGAAGCGGTCCAGCGTTTCGTTGCGGTTCTTTTCGGCCGCCATGCCGGCCAGCATGCCAGCCTTAAGGCTCTTCAGTTTGGTAGCCATGCCTAGTGCTCAATCAAAGACAGTATTTCGTCGACCATCATGTCGACCTCCTGCACCGCCTCACGTGCGCCGGCAACGCCATGCACGGTGCAGCCGATCGCCTGGCATTCCCGGAATGCCGAGCGCGACCCAATCATCGAATTCAACAACGGTACGTCGCCGTCGTCGCCAAGGATTTCAATAGCCTGGCGCGCGATCGAGACGCGGCGTTGGACCATATTGGCCATCACGCGGATCAGCAAGGATTCATTCTGGACCTGGGCGTGTTGCGCCAGCGTCTTGGCCGCTACCGCCGCCCACAGATCCGGCGGCGAAGGCACAACCGGGATAATGGCAAGATCGGAAATCAGCAGCGCGCTCGAGGGCGCTGCCGAATGCACCGCCGGCGGGCAATCCACGACGATGTAGTCATAATCCTGGACGAACTTGCGGACCTCGCGGTGCATGGCGCCGCCCGAGGGCGCCAGGCCGATCACGGAAGCCGGGAAAGGCCGCTCGTCGCTGGCCTGAGCCGCCCATCGGGTGGCGGTGCCTTGCTCGTCCATGTCGACCAGCATTGAACGCGCGCCGCGCAGGCCGAGCGTACCGGCAAGGTGCATGCTGACCGTGGTCTTGCCGCAACCACCTTTCTGGTTAAAGACTGTGATGATTTTGGCTGGCACTGCGACCTCTCTTTCAGCGCTGAAAGCGCGGTTGATTCTTAAGGCGCAACTGTAGCCAAAACCAGGTGATGCTTCAACCGTTTTTCAAATTTACAAAATATATGTTACCGCGACTGGGGGCACCGACCGCCATTTGGCAGGCGGAAACGCGCCGGACCGTAAAATTCCTTGAAAAGCAGGCCGGAATGTGCCTAAAGTATCTGTAGTGCGCATTACGCCGCACATGACACCGCAATCCAAAGTGGTTATGATGCGCGCTACAGTCGAGTCAAGTCGTGTCAACCTCGTCGGCTTCCGTTCGGTATCTACGAGAACTCAACGTGCTTGAACGGTTGTTTGCGTTGTGTACAAGAACTTGCTTCGAAAAGGAAATTCCTATGGCAACCGGTACGGTCAAGTGGTTCAACGAGACCAAGGGCTTTGGCTTCATTACCCCGGACGACGGCGGTGCAGACCTGTTCGCGCACTTCTCGGAAATCCAGGGCTCGGGCTTCAAGACCCTGAAGGATGGGCAGCGCGTGACGTTTGAAGTCAAGCAAGGCCCGAAGGGCCTGCAGGCTTCGGCAATCAAGCCGGCCTGACCAGCCTCGGCTGACCCCGCCCGTTGCGGATCCGTCCGCGGCGGGCAAACAAAAAAGGCAAGCGTTGAACGCTTGCCTTTTTTGTATTCAGGGGCCGCGCATGGTGGCCATCCCCCGCCGCTGCCGTCCCGAGAGCGCGTGCAACGGCGTACGCGGCCCGGGCCGGTAGCCAGGAGATCAGCCCAGCTTGCGCACGCTGGTCCGGGAGGGCTGCAGGATCAGTGCCTTGGACGAATCCGCGTCGACCTTGGCACCGGGGTACACCACCAGCACATCCTTCAGGGCCTTGCGGAACAGCGCGCGGAACTTGCGCTCGCTTTCGGTCTCGGTGCCGAACTGCATCTGCAGCGCTTCCCAAGGGATTTCCGTGCGGCGCTGGATCGTAAAGAAGCGGTAGGTCAGCCACGAATACACATCCAGCGCGAACGGCGACTGCTTCAGCGCTTTCAGAGCGCGCATGTCCACCGGCACCGGGCGGTTGACGAGCTCATTGAAGAACGGCTCGGACAGCACTACGAAGCTCTCGAACATGGACCCTTGGCCCGGTTGCATAGGGTCCCACCAGGTCGACAGCTGGTCGGCCAGCAGGTAGCCCACCCGGTCGATCGACAGCGGCTCGTGGTTGGGGTTCTGGTTCTGGCTCGGCGTCGACTTGTTCTGCACGATGGCAATGGTGGCCGAGAACAGGCGGATCATCTGCTGGCGTACCAGCGTCATGGTGCCGCGCTTGCCGCCGGTGGCCATCGGAATGCCGAGGTTGTACATGAACTCGGACAACGAATTGCCCAGCGAAATGCGCCGGTCCTCCACCGTGCCGGTGAATTCACCGCGTTTTTTCTTCGCCATGATCTCCTTGCCGATCCAGGCCAGCATCAGCCGCGGATAGGAGCCATAGGGGTAGCCCAGCGAGACGGTCTCGGACACCAGCTTCTGGCGGCCGTTGGCGGCACGCTCCGAGCGTTGCTGCGTGAAGTAGCCAGGCTGGATCATCAGCGAGATATTGCCGCTGGTGCGGGTCCATACCGGCGGCGCGCCCTTGGGCGCGCGGTAGGGCAGAGTCACCTGGACGCTGGCGCGGCTCAGGAAGCCGACTTCGCCGCTTTGCCAGGCGTCTTCACGCTCCATGGCCTGCGCTTCGTCGAACAGACGCTGGAATTTCTCGGACGGAACCAGGTTGTTCTCGTTGCCGGGAACAATGATGCGGGAGGGTTCGGCGTCCAGGTCGAGGACGCGTCGATCCCCCGTGGTGGCCGGGGAGCGTTTGATGGGCATATTGGCGAGCTTCGGATTACCCGCCTTTGTACTCGAAGCCGCAAAGGTTGTCACGCAGAAACAGGTACACAAAGCCTTTGCCTTGCTCGCCTGTTTTTTGCCAGCCGGGAATCTCACGACTGGTCGCATGGTGGCGGACGGTGGGCAACCCGCCAGGGTTGTCCACGGTTCGCCAGCCATCCACTACCAGTAAACGATACCGATACGGGTTAACTACTTGTAAACCGTATACGTGAAGTTCAGCGCCTTGATTCATAAGGGAAAAAGCAACCCCACCGAACCCGATTCTGCGGACAAGCGTACTCGATTCTGCGAAGGGCCGAACCCGTATCTGCGGCAAGCCGAACCTGTATCTGCGGGTGGCGCGAACTGGTTTCTGCGGGGATAACTCGCTGGTTCCACAGCCTTTTCCACAGCGGCCACCCCGCAAACCGTACCCGTTTCTGCGAGCAAGCGCCGGGTATACGCGGTTTACGAGCGTCTAGAGGCCTCCCTCCTGCAGAAAGCACCGCCAGAGCCCGGTTATCCACGCAGAAACTGGTTCACTTGCCGATCTGCCGGCGGGCGCTTTGCACGCCAGGCGTACCCGATTCTGCGTACCGAAGCCTGAAACCGTACCCATTTCTGCGCCGGCCTGAAAAGCGGCCGGCGTGTTGCCACAGCGTACCTGTTTCTGCGGCGTACCCATTTCTGCGTACCGCCCCGGGGAGCCCTGTGCGCCGCGAAGCGTACCTGTTTCTGCGTGCCTGTCACCGGGCTTCCTTGGGCACGCGTACCCGTTTCTGCGCAGACTTATGGGGTTGCTCCAGCGGATTTTCCACCCAGTTTCCATTGTACATGAGTGTTGCAGTAAAAGCTAGCGCCTACACTCAACGTATACGCAACAAACTCGCCAAGTTGCGTGCCGTACCTGTTTCTGCGCTGACACACCACGGTTGCCGCGCCTCGACCTGGTGGCCATCCGCCTCACATGCCGTAGGCGTACCAGTTTCTGCGTGGCGTAGCGTTGTGCACCCGCGCCTGCCGGCGTACCTGTTTCTGCGTGAGGCGCGGGCAGCCTCAGGCCTTCAGGTGGCTATTGCGTTGCAGCATTCGCCGTACCCGTTTCTGCGTCGTCGGTCCGGCCCGGTTTTGTGGATATGTCGGCGGAATGCGGGGGCAGACAAGCGCTGCCATCGGCCGAATCGAATTGGAAAAAAATCCAGGCGTACCCGTTTCTGCGTGCCAGAAGGTGCCGGGAAAGACCACATACCCCGCAGGGCGTACCTGTTTCTGCGTGCGCGCTGCGCAGCGCGAGCTGGCCCGCGAGGCCGACCGTACCCATTTCTGCGACGTCCACGGGCTGCGCCGGACTTCGTGCGGCGCAGCAGGGCGTACCCGATTCTGCGTGAGGCGAGGGGCGGGGTGGTGAGCGGGATGGCGTGCCGCGCAAGGCCAGGAGTGCTGGCGGTCGGCCGCATCGGCAGGGGAGCAAGAGCGGGGCGCCTGGCCGTTTGCGCGACCGGGGCAGGCGGGCCGGGATGTGATGAAGGTGGTGCAGGTAGCGCCGCCAGTGGCGCTATCCGCGCCTGAAAGCAAAAAACCCCGCCATCGGGCGGGGTTCTACGCTGTTCGGCGCGCACGGGGCGCGCCGGCAGTCAACGCTTACAGCGGGGTGATGTTCGCGGCCTGCAGGCCCTTCGGGCCATTCTTGACTTCGAACTGCACGCGCTGGTTTTCCTGCAGCGACTTGAAGCCGTCGGCGCGGATTTCCGAGAAATGGGCGAAGAGGTCGTCACCACCCGCGTCCGGCTTGATGAAGCCGAAGCCCTTGGCGTCGTTGAACCACTTGACGATACCGGTTTGCATGATTTGCTTTCCAGAAAAAGGACAAAAAACATCGCATGACGAAAAAACGTCATCCGACTCGGGGAACTCAAGGAAAGGACACCATGGACAACCGAAGTACCAGACGGTGGCTAACGAATGAACTGTTGCCTCGTCGCTTGAATCTAGGCGGCTTTATACGGGGGATTGCCGCAAGCGTCAAGCTGGGGGCGCCCCGCAACGTCCCGTTGGGCCGCTGGCTTCAGCGGTGCGCGCTGTGGGATCATCACGCCTTTTGCATATCGCTTATTCGCCTGTGCCATGGCGAAGCGGGGCTGACCTGCACCAGAGTACGCTTGCCGCACAGCGGAGCGTCGCAGGATGCTTCAGGCCGAAGCCAGCCACCAGCGGCCGCGCCGTCCTTGTCGCCGCGCACACGATAACGATATCAGGAGACCAGTCATGTCGATGCCGGAACCCGCTTCCAAGCCGGGCACGTCAACCGCCAATCCGCCGCACGGCCGGCCCCAGGCCGCGCCTTCGCTGATCGAGCGCCTGTTCCGGCTGCGCGAACACCAGACCGATGTGCGCACCGAGATCCTCGCCGGCGTCACCACGTTCCTGACGATGGCGTACATCATCTTCGTCAACCCGTCGATCCTGGGCGACGCGGGCATGCCGAAAGACGCGGTGTTCGTCGCCACCTGCCTGGCCGCGGCGATCGGCACGCTGATCATGGGTTTCTACGCGAACTACCCGATCGCGATGGCGCCGGGCATGGGCCTGAACGCGTACTTTGCCTATACCGTGGTGAAGGGCATGGGCTTTGCGTGGGAGGCGGCGCTCGGCGCGGTCTTTATCTCCGGCTGCCTGTTCCTGCTGGTGACGCTGTTCCGCGTGCGCGAGATGATCGTCAACGGCATTCCGCATTCGATCCGGGTGGCGATCACGGCGGGCATCGGCCTGTTCCTGGCGATTGTCGCGCTGAAGAACGCCGGCATCGTCACTGCCAGCCCGGCCACCCTGGTGACCATTGGCGACCTGCACCAGCCTTCGGCGGTGCTGGCGATCATCGGCTTCTTCGTGATCGTGGCACTGGACCACCTGCGGGTGAAGGGCGCGATCCTGATCGGCATCCTGCTGACCACGCTGCTGAGCTTTGCGTTTGCCGGCAATACCTTCCACGGCGTGTTCTCCGCGCCGCCGTCGCTCAGCCCGACGCTGTTCAAGCTCGATATCTCCGCCGCGCTGTCGATTGGCATCATCAACGTGGTGCTGGTGTTCTTCCTGGTGGAACTGTTCGACGCCACCGGCACGCTGATGGGCGTGGCCAACCGCGCGGGCCTGCTCAAGGCCGGGAAAATGGACCGGCTGAACAAGGCGTTGATGTCAGACAGCACCGCGATCATGGCGGGCTCGTTCCTCGGTACGTCTTCCACCACGGCCTATATCGAAAGCGCGTCCGGCGTGCAGGCGGGCGGGCGCACCGGACTGACGGCGGTGACGGTGGCCGTGCTGTTTCTCGCGGCGTTGTTCATCGCGCCGCTGGCCGGCACGGTGCCGGCCTATGCCACCGCGCCGGCGTTGCTGTATGTGTCCTGCCTGATGTTGCGCGAGCTGCTGGAGGTCGACTGGAACGACGTCACCGAAGTCGTGCCCGCGGTGATGACCGCGCTTGGCATGCCGTTCACGTACTCGGTCGCCAACGGCGTAGCGTTCGGCTTTATCAGCTACGCGGCGCTCAAGCTGCTGACTGGCCGCGCACGCAGCGTGCCCGTGATGGTGTGGATCATCGCGGCGGTGTTCATCTTCAAGTTCTACTACCTGCCGGGGCATTGAGCGCGCCAGCCGGCATGCGATGAAGGAAGGGCGGCCAGGGCCGCCCTTTTTCCATGGTGCGCCGCTGTCATGATATTGCCATCGTGATGCTGGGCGGTGCCGCAGCGCCGTCCCGCATCCGTCAGCCGTACCCGTTTCTGCGTACCGCGCAAGCGGGCCCAAAGGCCGGGCGTACCTGTTTCTGCGTGACAGTCCGCCACGCCCTCGCGGCATGCGGCACGGCTTGCCATTCCCGCGGAGACGGGGTCGTCATCACCCGTTCGGGGGTGTGAAAGCGTACCCGTTTCTGCGTAGCATAGGTGCAAACATTGGCCGCTGGGAATGTGCCCGAAAGGGGTGTGGTCGCAGGCCGGCGGCTAGTGTGCGCGCGGCCTCATACCAAAGTATGAGATTGGCTGTAAGTCATCCACGCGGGGCTGGACAAAGTGCCCCAAATGCACTGAACTATAGGCGTGGCAAAGAGGGGCGCGGCAAGGCGCCCCTTCTTGACTCCGGTGCATGCGGCAGGATGTCGGAGCCAACCGAGAGCGCTTGAGCGCCGTTCGCCAGTCGGGGGACATTTCGGACCAGACCGTCAACAAGGCGGCATAGCCACCATCCGGGAGCGTGCGGGAAACACGCGCGCCACGCAGACAAAAAAACTAGTTCAAAGACTGACAAGTGGTAACCGCAGACGTGTAGTGCCGGGGGATGTTGTTCAACGGGGATTATCATGACCGCAGGAGAGATCCGGCGACCCGCCATCGGGCCTGTCAGGGAGACTAATAACCGCTCCATCCGATCCATCCATCATGCCTGGGCTGCCGTGGGGGAAGCCGCAGGCGAAGCGCCCAGCAAGCGGGCAGTCCAAGAGGGCGCGACGGCCGACGTGGCCGCCCTGCTTGCCGAAGACAACGAACTCAGCGACAGCGCGCGCGCGGCCGTGGCCAACCTGCTGCGCCGCCATCGCCTGCTCGAGGGCGAACTGGCACGCCAGCGCACGCTGCTGCAGGAATGGATCCTGAGCCAGCTGACCTACAAGACGCTCTACTACCAATACTCCGGCCAGTCGCCGCAGGCGCCGCGCCTGGAGTTGATGCGTGAAAAGGAGACTGTGCGGCGGCGTATCCGCGATCAGCTCCAGGCAGGTGCGGACTATCTTGCCGCGCCCGATGAGCAACTCCGCAGTCTGTCCAGCTCGTGATACCGACGTCGCGCGCGGGTGCGTGCCCGCAGCCAGTTCAGCCCCACCGTCCGCCGCGGCCGCACGCCGCGACGGCGGACACGGGTGCCGGAACCAAAAACAAGCCTAACGTCCGGGAGATCGTGATGGACCGACTGTGCAAGGCGTCACGCACTGCACAGATCGTGGTCGTGTCGCGTCATGAAGATTTTGGTTTTGACCCGTCAGGCACAGCCACGGGATGGGAAATCCGCCGGGTCCAGCAGATTCGCGACCTCGAACGCGTGGTGCGGGCCTGCCCGCCCATGGCCGGCGTGATCGACCTGCAGTCCGACTACAGCGATGCCGAGTTCGCGCAGCTCGAACAGGCACTGCAGTACCTGCATATTACGTGGGTGGCCATCACCTCCGATGAAATGCTGGCGCAGGAGCGCGTGCGCCGGCTGATCCGCGACTACTGCGTCGACTACGTGCGCATGCCGTTCTCGATGCCAGAGTTGCTCTACACGCTCAAGCATGCGCAGGGCATGGCATCGCTGCACGGCGCGCGCCCGCAGGAGACCGCCTCGCGCGGCACCATGATCGGCGAGTGCGCGGCCATGCGGGCGATGTTCCGCTCGCTGACCAAGGTGGCGCACAATGAGGCACCGGTGTTCATTTCCGGCGAGTCCGGCACCGGCAAGGAACTTGCCGCGCAGGCGATCCACGATGCCTCGAGCCGGCGCAAGGGACCGTTCATCGCCATCAACTGCGGTGCGATTCCGTCGCACCTGGTGCAGTCCGAGCTGTTCGGGTATGAAAAGGGCGCATTCACCGGCGCCAACCAGCGCAAGATTGGCTGGATCGAGCAGGCGCAGGG
Organism: Cupriavidus sp. BIC8F; assembly: GCF_032465815.1. Classification (NCBI taxonomy): domain Bacteria; kingdom Pseudomonadati; phylum Pseudomonadota; class Betaproteobacteria; order Burkholderiales; family Burkholderiaceae; genus Cupriavidus; species Cupriavidus sp. BIC8F. The sequence goes on from NZ_CP136095.1 coordinate 292,059, forward strand.
CGGCACGCTGTTCCTGGACGAGATCGGTGACCTGCCGCTGGAAAGCCAGGTGGCGCTGCTGCGTTTCCTGCAGCAGGGCATGATCACCCGCCTGGGCGGACACCAGTCGATCCCGCTGAACCTGCGCATCATCTCGGCCACGCACGTGGACCTGGTGGCGGCACAGGCCGACGGGCGCTTCCGTTCCGACCTGTTCCACCGGCTGTGCGTGCTGACGCTGACCATCCCGGCGCTGCGCGAGCGCGGCGAGGACATCCTGCAGCTGGCCAACGCGGTGCTGACCGAGCACGGGCACGAGGCGCACCGGCGCATTCGCGGCTTCTCGGCCTGCGCAACGCAGGCAATGATGCAGTACGCGTGGCCGGGCAACGTGCGCGAACTGATCAACCGCGTGCGCCGCGCCATCGTGATGACCGACAACCGCAAGATCACCGCCGAAGACCTGCAGCTGCATGGCGGGGCGGAGCTGCCGCGCAAGACCCTCGACGCGATCCGCGAAGAGGCCGAGCGCGAGGCCATCCGCACCGTGATGGCCAGCCACGGCTTTCACGTGGTGCCGGCCGCGCGCGAACTCAATGTCTCGCGCGTGACGCTGTACCGGCTCATGCACAAGCACAACATTCGCGTGGAGAGCCAGCCGACGGCGGGCGAGTAAACGGTTGGCGGTTGGCGGGCCTCAGCCGGCGCAGGTTGCCGGTGCCCGGGCGCAATCCCAGGCGCCGCAGGAAAGGGGAACAGGCGACGTCCGCTCGCCGGTTCCGCCTTTCCTCGTGCCCGTCGGCACGTCAGCGCACCACCGCAAGGGGCTGGCTGGCCCCGGACCCGCCGCTGGCCGCATCCATCGGCTCGGCGGCAAGGTTCATGCTGAGCTTGCCGCGCGGATGGCGCGGCGGCCCGTTCTCGATTTGCTGGCGCCACGGCACGATCGCGCCGCGCTCCGGTTTGTCGCGCGCTTGCCGCCCTGGCGTTGGCATGGCGGCACCGGACGAGGTGTCCGGCGATAGCTGCAGTTCCCCCCAGGCCCAGCCAAAGCCGCGCACGTAGACATCATTGCTGACCACCGCGTGGCTGTTGGCGCTGGCCGCTTCGGGGCGGTCGAACCAGGCATAGCTTGCCGCCGCGGCGCTGGTTGAGAACACCGCCAGCACCGTGGCGGCAAGTATTCCGGCTGTCATGGTTGGTGCCTCCCTGTGGAAAAAACGGTGCCCGCCGGGGGACGGAGCACCAAATCCGCGCGGGCACGCTGGCTCGCGTGCCCGTCATCATTCTGTTTGCGGCGCCAGCCTGCCGCGAATTCCTGCGTCGCCGATGCTGCCTGCGGTCACGCGCGCCGCTTGCCCGCGTGGCGCCGGAAGGCAGTCCTGGCGGCAACCCCCTGCCTTGCCGTCGCTGCGCAGCCCGTGCCTTGCGCGGCTGGCGCGGCGGGCGGCGTGCGCGCACGCGGATGGGGCAACAGCGGCGACGACAGCAGATCCACCACCGACGGCGGCGGACCTGCGAGCCGGTAGGAGCGCCGGCGCGCTGTCATGCGTGATGGCGGATGACGCATGGCTGGGTTTTCTCCTGCATGCAATGACGGGTTCAACGGACACGGGCGCATGTGCCCCTGTCCAGCCTGAGCGACAAGTGTGCCAAGGGCCGCAAAGGCTTATGCCACGCGGGTTTGCGGCGGGCGGGGCGAGCGCGGGCAGGCTCCAGGGCGCGGTGGCAGACCAATCGGTTTCGCCGCTGCAACGCGCCCTGCGCACGGCGGGGCGCGTGATGGACGCGCTGGTGCGGCGCAGGGTGCCCGTTGCGTACGCAGGGTGCGGCATAACGCGATGCGCCACGCCCGCAGGCGCGGTCTTGCAACGCGTTGCACGACTGAAACCGGCGTTGCAGCGGACACGGCCCGGCAACACCTGCGCCGGCCGATGGGTCACGCAGAAACGGGTACGCCCCGGTCAGTGCCTGCAGCGCCGTCAGCGTGGCTGCCCGGATGCCGGCGCGCCTGGTGTGTCGGCGGGATTGAGCGTGGCGGGCGCGCCCGGGGTGGCGCTGGCCGCCGTGCCGGAAATAGGCTTGGGGCCCGGCTGGCTGCGTTCGCAGCCGGCGCAGCCCAGCATCCCGATGATCAGTAGCACGGCCGCTGGGCGCGTGCGGAGGTTGCAGGTCACGGTGCCTCCTTGCGCCGGCGCGCGGGCACGGGTTGCGCCGGCAGGTGTGCCTCGTCCTACTGTAGCAGGTTGCCCCCCGTGCGCCGGTTTGGGGCAGCGCCTGATGCGCAGTATGATGAACGCACGGGCCCTCGCCGCACAGACCGTGACGCGAAGGCATGCGCAACGCACCCGCGATCCGCCTGGCGCATCGCGCCAGCACCAGGCCGTGACCGACAACACCGAACGCCCGTCCACTTCCGCCGGCAGCGCGCCGCCACAGCCCCGCCGGCACCGCCCGCACTGGCTGCCGGACCGCCATACCGGCACGCGCACCCTGCGCGTGGTCGCCGCCGCCATCAACTCCTGGTTCGCGCATCGGGCGGCCAGCAAAGGGGCGGCGCTCTCCTTTTATATGCTGTTCTCGCTGGCGCCGATCCTGGTGCTGGTGATCTCGATTGCCGGCCTGTTCTTCGGCGCCGAGGCGGCGCGCGGCGAGATTTTCTCGCAGCTTGAAGGCCTGGTGGGCGAGCAGGGCGCCGCGGCCATCCAGCAAATCCTGGCGGCCACGCACCGCGCCGGCGGCAGCGGCATGGCGGCGCTGGTGGCGACGGGCATCCTGCTCGTGGGCGCCACCAGCGCCTTTGCCGAGCTCAAGAGCAGCCTGGACGACATCTGGCATGTACCGGTGCCCGCGACCGCGGGCTGGCAGCAACTGCTGCGCACGCGCCTGCTGTCGTTCAGCCTGGTGCTGGTGCTGGCCTTCATGCTGCTGGTGTCGCTGATCGTCAATGCGGCGCTGGCCGTGGTGGAGCGCCTCTGGGGCCAGTTGTGGACGCAGTCGTGGTTCGCGCCGGTGGCCGATATGATTTCCACCGCCTTTTCCTTTGCCGTGGTGACGGCGCTGTTCGCGGTGATCTTCAAGATGCTGCCAAACGCGCGCATTGCCTGGCGCGACGTCACCATGGGCGCGGTCATCACCGCGTTGCTGTTCTCGATTGGCAAGCGGCTGATCGGCCTGTACCTGGGCAACAGCGCCGTGGCCTCGTCGTACGGGGCCGCGGGCTCGGTGGTGGCGCTGATGCTATGGGTGTATTACTCGGCACAGATCTTCTTTTTCGGCGCGGAACTGACGCGCCAGTACGCGCTGCAGTTCGGCAGCCTGCGCGGCAAGCCGGCGGATAAGCTGGCGGAATAACTTGCCGAGCCTGGCCGTCACAAACCCGGAGCAGTGCCCAAAACCGGTAAAATAGCGCCCCATTCCCTTCGCGTGCCCGCAGAGCCCGGCCCCGCCATCGCCTGCGGGCGCTGCCGGCCCTGGCCCGGCCGCCCGCCGGGCCATCCAATATTTCCCAGTCAAACTCCGCTGCCGTGAGCTCGCTCGTTTCTGAAATTGCGCGTCGACGCACCTTTGCCATCATCTCCCACCCCGATGCGGGCAAGACCACCCTGACCGAAAAGCTGCTGTGGTTCGGCGGCGCCATCCAGGTCGCGGGCGAAGTGCGCGCGCGCAAGGCCGACCGCCACGCCACCTCGGACTGGATGGAGCTGGAAAAGCAGCGCGGCATCTCGGTGACCTCGTCGGTGATGCAGTTCCCCTACCGCCGGGAGACCGCCGATGGCAAGGCGCAGGAGAACATCGTCAACCTGCTCGACACCCCGGGCCACGAAGACTTCTCTGAAGACACCTACCGCACGCTGACCGCGGTGGACTCGGCGGTGATGGTGATCGACTCGGTCAACGGCGTGGAAGCGCAGACCATCAAGCTGCTCAACGTCTGCCGCCTGCGTGACACGCCCATCCTCACCTTCATCAACAAGCTCGACCGCGAAGGCCGTTCGCCGATCGAGCTGCTCGACGAGATCGAGGAGGTGCTGCAGATCCAGTGCGCGCCGATGACCTGGCCGATCGGCATGGGCAAGGCCTTCCGCGGCGTGTACCACCTGATCGACGACAAGGTGCAGCTGTTCGATCCGCACGGCGAGAAGGGCACGGCCGCGATCCTGGAGGGGCTGGACAACCCGGAGCTGGACCGCATCCTGGGCAGCCAGGCCGAAGAGCTGCGCATCGAGATCGAGCTGGTGCGCGGTGCCTCGCACACCTTCGACAAGGACGCGTTCCTCAACGGCAAGCAGACCCCGGTCTACTTTGGTTCGGCCATCAACAACTTCGGCGTGCAGTCGCTGCTGGATGCGCTGTGCGAGCTGTCGCCGCCGCCGCTGGCGCGCAACACGGATTCGCGCGTGGTCGAGCCGCAGGAGCCCAAGTTCACCGGCTTCGTCTTCAAGATCCAGGCCAATATGGATCCGCGCCACCGCGACCGCATCGCTTTCGTGCGCGTGTGCTCGGGCCGTTTCGAGCGCGGCATGAAGCTGCTGCACGTGTCCGCCGGCAAGACCGTGGCGATCAACAACGCCATCACCTTCATGGCGCAGGACCGCAACACCACGGAAGAAGCCTACGCCGGCGACATTATCGGCGTGCCCAACCACGGCACCATCCGCCTGGGCGATGTCTTCACCGAGGGCGAGCCGCTAAAGTTCACCGGCATCCCGTCGTTCGCGCCGGAGTTCTTCCGCCGCGCACGCCTGAACAACCCGCTCAAGGTCAAGCAGCTGCAGAAGGGTTTGCAGCAATTGGCCGAGGAGGGCGCCACGCAGATGTTCCGCCCGCTCGCCTCTAACGACCTGGTGCTGGGCGCGGTCGGTATCCTGCAGTTCGACGTGGTCGCGCACCGGCTCGAGCATGAGTACGGCGTCGATGCCATTTTCGAATCGCATGAATGCGCGACCGCACGCTGGCTCAAGGGCGCGCCCGCGGAGATCGAAAAGCTGATCGCCAAGGCGGGGCATAACGTGGCGCTCGATGGCGCGGGCGACCATGTCTATCTGGCGCCGAGCATGGTGAACTTGCGGCTGACGCAGGAGCGGTTCCCGGAGCTGCAGTTCCTGGAGACGCGCGAGATCGTTTAACGATCCCATCGCTGAACATGCAAAACGGGTCGCCATGGCGACCCGTTTTTGCATTCCTGAGGGGGCAGGGCGGTGGCGCTAAACTGCGCCTCAATATGCCAGCGACGCCTGAATATAGAACGTCCGCGGCATCCCCACATACTTGCCCGCATTGTTGTCCGTCGAGCGCGTGAAATAGCGCTTGTCGAACACGTTCTTCACCCCAACCGCCACCTTCAGATTCTGCGCCGACTTGCCGAAGTCATAGCCCAGCCGCATGTTCAGCAGCGCATAACCCGGGATATCGCCCAGCGCACCGTTTGCGCTTTCCGCCGTCTGGTAGTTGGTCGACGTGCTCGGATCGCCCGGCGAATGCTGCTTCGACTGCGCAAAACCATCGACATTGAGCGCCCAGCGGTTGCGCGCATAGCGCATGCCTAGGGTAGCCACGTGGCGCGAATAGAACGGCAGGTCGCGCCCGGCGAAGTTGCCCTGGTTGTAGGTGGCTTCGGTGAAGGTGTAGGTCGCGTACGCCGACAGGCCGGCCAGCGATTTGTCGAGCGCGCCAAAGTCATAGCGCAGCGACGATTCCACGCCGCGGTGGGTGGTGGCGCCGAGGTTGGTCCACGCATCCGGCGCGCCGCCGGTGCCGCCGCGCAGCTGCAGCTCGTCGTCGAAATCGATATTGAACAGCGTCAGCTCGCCGCCCCAGCCGTTGGCGTTGAAGTGCGTGCCGACCTCATACGTCTTGGCCTTCTCGGGCGTCAGGCCGTTGGTGGTCTGCGCGATCTGGAAGTACTGCAGCGGCCCGAACGAGACGCCGGCATTGGCAAACAGCTTCCACTGGTCGCTGACGTGGTACATCACCGCCAGCGATGGCAGCGGCTCGTTGGACGAGACGTCGTTGCGCGCGCCGCTGAAGTTGTCGGTCACGTACGACCGGATGAACTCGTAGCGCAGGCCCGGCGTGATGGTCCAGCTGCCGACGTTGATGGTGTCGTCGATATAGACCGCATTGGCGGTGGTGCCACCCGTGCGCGACTGGTACACCGGCGACGGCAGCGTGGTGGGGTCGATGGTGCCCGGGGTGTAGAACAGCGTGCGCGATGCCTTTTCGTCGCTGGCTTCGCGCAGGAAGCGGTAGCCGACGCTGACCTCGTGGCTCATGCTCTCGCCGCGGAACAGCTGCGAGTAGCGCGGCTCGATCGCGAACGTATGGTAGTTGCGCGGGGCCGCGGTCAGGCGGCGCAGGTTGGCCTGCGCGCCGGTGCCTTGCTGCTCGATATTGCTGCCGCGGAAGCTGTCGGTGTAGTACGTCAGCACCTCGAACTTGCGGTTGTTGTCGTTGTGGCCGTACTTCAGGCTGAAGTCGCTGCGGCGGCCGTCGAAATTGTCGTAGGGCCGCACCGACTGGAACGGGTCGGCCGCATACTGGGCCGAAGACAGGCCGCCGGGCATGCCGGCCCTGCCCTCGTAGTAGTGGACGGCCGCGCTCAGTTCATCGGTGTTCGAGATCCGGTACGCGCCCTTGAGCATCAGGTCGTCGATATTGACGTGGTCGTTGCTCTCGCGATAGCCGTTGCCGTGGATGCCCGAGTACAGCAGCGCGCCGCCCAGGCCGTTGTCGTTGGTGCCGCCGATGAATGCTGTGGGGTTGGTCTTGACGCCGCCGCCGTGGCTGTAGATGTCGGTCGATACCGATGCATCGGCCGCAAACAGCTTCGGGATCGGGCGCGTCACGAAGTTGATGATGCCGCCCACGTTCTGCGGGCCGTAGCGCACCGAGCCGGCGCCGCGCACCACGTCGATGGTCTCCAGGTTGCCCAGCGACAGCGGCGCCATCGAGAGCTGCGGCTGGCCATAGGGTGCCACCGCCAGCGGCACGCCGTCCATCAGGATGGTCGAGCGCGGCGACAGGCGCGAGGCCAGCCCGCGCACGCCCACGTTGAGCGACACATCGCTGCCGCCGGTGCCATTGTTCTCCTGCACCTGCACGCCCGGAATGCGGCGCAGCACCTCGCGCACATTGTTGGCGCCGGCTTCCTGGAAGGTCTCGCGGTCGACGATGGTACGCGCGCCGGGGTGCTCCAGCACCTTGGCCTCGTTGGCGTTTTCCAGCCAGTTGCCGACCACGGTGACGGTGTTCAGCGTGGCTTCGGGGTTGGCGGCAGGCGCGGAGGCAGGTGCAGCAGCAGGTGCGGGATCAGCGGCGTGGGCCGGCGGGGCGGCAAGCTGGGCGAACAGCAGGGCGGCGCCGATGGCACCCCCGGAAAGGCGGAAAGCGGGCTGCAAGATGAGATTCCTGAAAAGCAGCGCGTTCCGCAAGCCAGGGAGGGACGTCGTGGGCGGCCGCGCCAATGGGCCGCGATTATAAATGCGAATGATTCTCAAAAGCGAGGCGGCCAGTACCCGGCGTTGGAGCACTGTGGTTTCTGTGCATCAATGTGCAGACATTCGGACACTTAAAAGAGAGGAATTGCCGACACTGTTCCCGGCGGGTGTGCGCGTGTGGGCATCTGTATGCAGGTATTCAGCAGGCGCTTTAGAATCTTGCCTTTGTGCACTGCAAAGGCTGGCGTGGCGTCCTCAATGGCACGGCGGCGCCGGGCGGTGCGCAGCCATCTCCGCCGCCCTCCCACATCCATGTCTTCCCCTGCCACCGTCCCGGCCGCCGCGCCGGACAGCGTCTTCGGTGACGCCGTTTTCCGCCGTTACTGGTTCGCACGCCTGTGCACCACGATTGGCTACCAGATCTTTACGGTGGCGGTCGGCTGGCAGATGTATGACCTGACCCGCGACCCGCTGATGCTCGGCATGGTCGGGCTGGTGCAGTTCCTGCCGTCGGTGGTGCTGATCCTGATGTCGGGGCACGTGGCCGACCGCTTCGACCGGCGCCGCATCGTGCGCACCTGCCAGGCGATCGAGGCGCTGCTGGCCGCCGGCATGGCGGTGGCCAGCCTGAGCGGCTGGATCGGCAGCCATCACATCTTTGTCTTCGTCGCGCTGATCGGCGCCACGCGCGCGTTCGAGACCCCCACGCTGCAGGCGCTGCTGCCCAGCGTGGTGACGCCGCGCCAGTTGCCGCGCGCGGTGGCGCTGGCCAGCTCCGCCGGGCAGGCCGCCATCATCATCGGCCCGGCCATCGGCGGCTTTGCCTACGTGGCCGGGCCGGGCGTGGTCTATGGGCTGAGTGCCACGCTCTTTGCCATTGCCGCCGTGCTGGTAAGCGGCATCACGCTGCGCCAGGCCGCGCAGCGCCTGACCGCGCCGGTCAGCGTGCGCACGGTGTTTGCCGGGTTTGCCTATATCCGCAGCCGCCCGGTGCTGCTGGGCGCGATTTCGCTGGACCTGTTCGCGGTGCTGCTGGGCGGCGCCGTGGCGCTGCTGCCGATCTACGCGCGCGACATCCTGCACACCGGGCCGTGGGGCCTGGGGCTGCTGCGTTCGTCGCCGGCAGTCGGCGCGCTGGTGATGGCGCTGTGGCTGGCGCGCCATCCGCTGAACCGGCGCGCCGGGCGCATCATGTTCGGCGCGGTGGCGCTGTTCGGGGTGGCTACCGTGGTGTTCGGCGTATCGACCTGGCTGCCGTTGTCGATGGTGGCGCTGGTGGTGCTAGGGGCGTCGGACATGATCAGCGTGGTGGTGCGCTCGACCCTGGTCCAGCTCGACACCCCGGACGACATGCGCGGGCGCGTCGGCGCCGTCAATTCGGTGTTTATCGGCGCCTCGAACCAGCTGGGCGAGTTCGAGTCCGGCGTCACCGCGGCATTGCTGGGCCCGGTGGGCGCGGTGATCCTGGGCGGCGTCGGCACGCTGCTGGTGGTGGCGCTGTGGATGCGGTTCTTTCCTGCGCTGGCCGCGCGCGACCGGCTGCACGACCATCCTGCCTGACCCGTTGCCGGGGCAGGGCAGGGAGCGTACCCGTTTCTGCGTCCCTGCCGATGCCCGGACGGCGGTCTCGCCGACCCCCTTCGCCAACTTTCGTCGCTGAAAGTTGTGCTGCACAGCTGGCCCGCCGCACCAGGCCTGGCCTGGCTGCCCCTGGTCCCTCCCTCGCTCGGATTTTTCTGATCCACCGCCAGCCTTGATTGCACAAGGGCTGGCGCGCCGGCACGCAAGCGCATGCCGCAATCGCCGGAAACCAAATCCCGCCTTGCTTGTCCCCTTCACTGTATTGCCGTGCCGGCATTGTCGGTGATCGTCTGACATCGCGCCTGCAACCTGCAGCAATTTGTCAAGCGGGAAGTTCTTCGTCAGGCGCCTGAGTGCGACCTGGCAGCCCGCTGCTGCACGCAGAAACGGGTACGCAGCACCGCCTGTCTCTTCCATAACAACCGCAAACGGAGCCGCTCCCATGGACCTCAACTTCATCGATGCCAACAAGCTGGAGGCGGGCTGGACCTACCTGGTCCAGTTCGCCATCAACCAGGGCATGAACTGCCTGGCAGCCATCCTGATCCTGATGGCCGGCTGGTGGCTGTCGGCCCGCGTGGCCCGGGCGGCCCGGCGCGCGCTCAGCGGCACGCACGTGGACGAGACCATGCGCCCGCTGCTGGCCAACGCGCTGCAATGGATGGTGCGCGTGCTGACCATCGTGTTGGTGCTGTCGCAGTTCGGGGTGCAGACCGCCAGCATCATCGCCATGCTGGGTGCGGCGGGCCTGGCCATCGGGCTGGCGCTGCAGGGCACGCTGCAGAATATTGCCGCCGGCATCATGCTGGTGCTGCTGCGGCCGTTCCGCGTAGGCCAGTACATCGATGCACAGGGGGTGGCCGGCACCGTGCGCGAGACCGGTCTCTTCATGACCGAGCTGACCACCTTCGACGGCGTCTGCCTGCGCGTGCCCAACGGCAAGCTGTGGGGCAGCGCCATCACCAACTACAGCGAGAACGCCACGCGGCGCGCGGACATCGAGGCCACGGTGACCTTCAACAGCGATGTGCAGCGCAGCCTGGAAGCGCTGCGCGCGATGCTCGCGCGCGAGCCGCGCCTGCTGGCCGAGCCCAAGCCCGAGACCATGGTGGTCAACTACACGCAGCAGGGCATCACGCTGAATGTGCGCTACTGGACCTCGAATGATGACTACTGGAACGTGCGTTTCGCGTTCTACGAGCGCATCAAGCACGTGCTGGAACAGGCCGGCAGCAAGCTGGCGGTGCCGATCCAGGAATTGCACGTGCCGGGCGCCGCCTCGGTGCCGGGTGCGGTGAAGGTGGCCGACAGCGCGCCAGCGGCGGGCGCGCCGCACCCGGCCGGCGCGGCGCCGCGCCAGCCGGTGCAGCACCTGAGCTAGCGCTGCAGATTGTTTTCGTCGCCCTCGTCCGAAAACAGCGTGCAGGCACCGCTTTCCGCAGTGCTGACATGGCGGCGGAAGGTGGCGAACAGGTCGCGGCCCACGCCGTGGCGATTGGCGCTCAGGTCCGGACGGGCAGGCGCGCGCGCCTGCCATTCGTCATCCGGCACCAGCACGTCGAGCACGCCAGCGGGCGCATCCACGCGCAGCATGTCGCCGCTGCGCACGCGCCCGATCGCGCCCCCGTGCAGCGCCTCGGGGCAGACATGGATGGCTGCCGGCACCTTGCCCGACGCGCCCGACATGCGCCCGTCGGTCACCAGCGCCACATGGAAGCCGCGGTCCTGCAGCACCGTCAGCGTGGGCGTGAGCTTGTGCAGCTCGGGCATGCCGCACGAGGCCGGGCCCTGCCACGGCAGCACCGCGACAAAGTCGCGCTCCAGCTCGCCGCGCTTGAATGCGTGCAGCACATCGTCCTGGTGCTCGAACACGATCGCCGGTGCCTCCACCACCTGGTGCTCGGCCTTGACCGCCGAGGTCTTGATCACCGCGCGGCCAAGCTTGCCGTCCAGCACCTTGATGCCGCCGTCCGGGGCAAAGGGCGCGTCGGCGCCACGCACGATGCTGTCATCGAGCGGCGCGGCCGGGCCGTCGATCCACGTCAGCTTGCCGTCGCGCAGCACCGGCTCGCGCGTGTAATCCTGCAGCCCGCGGCCGACGATGGTGGTCACGTCGTCATGCACCAGGCCCAGCGACAGCAGCCCGCGGATCACCACGGGCAGCCCGCCGGCGGCCTGGAACTGGTTCACGTCGGCCTTGCCGTTCGGGTACACGCGCGCCAGCAGCGGCACCACGGCCGAGAGCTCGTCAAAGTCGTCCCAGCCCAGCACGATGCCGGCCACGCGCGCCATCGCGATCAGGTGCAGCGTGTGGTTGGTGGAGCCGCCGGTGGCCAGCAGCCCGACGATGCCGTTGACGAAGGCGCGCTCGTCCAGCACCTCGGCCACCGGCGTATAGCGCTCGCCGCCGTGCACCAGCTTCAGCGCCTGGCGGGCGGCCTCGCGCGTGAGCGCCTCGCGCAGCGGCGTGTTGGGGTTGACGAAGGCCGTGCCCGGCAGGTGCAGGCCCATCATTTCCATCAGCATCTGGTTGGAATTGGCGGTGCCGTAGAAGGTGCAGGTGCCGGGGCCGTGATAGGAGCGGGTCTCGGCCTCGAGCAGTTCCTTGCGGCCGATCTTGCCTTCGGCGTAGAGCTGGCGTGTGTGTGCCTTTTCGTCGTTGCTGATGCCGGTGGTCATGGGCCCGCCCGGCACGAAGACGGCCGGCAGGTGGCCGAACGACAGCGCGCCCATCACCAGCCCGGGCACGATCTTGTCGCACACGCCCAGGTACAGCGCGGCATCGAACATCTGGTGCGATAGCGCCACCGCCGTGGCCAGCGCAATCACATCGCGCGAGAACAGCGACAGGTCCATGCCGTCCTGGCCCTGCGTGACGCCGTCACACATCGCGGGCGTGCCGCCGGCAAACTGCGCGGTGCCGCCGGCCTCGAGCGCCGCTTCCTTGAGCCACTGGGGGAAAGCCGCCAGCGGCTGGTGCGCCGACAGCATGTCGTTGTAGGCCGAGACGATCGCCAGGTTGGGCCGCTCGTCGGCCTTCAGACGGATCTTCGCGGCGTCCGGCATGGCAGCCACCGCATGGGCCAGGTTGGTACAGGAAAGCTGCGCGCGTTCGACCTTCTGCCCGGCCATGGCGCGGGTGCGGTCAAGGTACGCCTGGCGCGAGGCGGCGCTGCGGGAGACGATGCGGGCGGTGACCCGCTCGAGCACTGGATGACGTGGCATGGGGTTCTCCTGCGGGGGAGCTTTCAGCCTAGCGCACTTTGCCGCGTACCGCACGCTGCCCTGACCGGTGCACGCAGAAACGGGTACGCTTTGGGCCCGGGCCATGCATTTGCCACGGCATGTGCCGCGGCCTGCGCCTCGCCAAGCGGGGGCGAGTCACGTAAACTTGCCACCATGCAAACCCGCCCATGGCGGGTCCTCAACCGCACAAGGAGTCCCAGGGTGAGCATGCCTGATTTCGACATGGTGCTGTTCGGCGGCACCGGCGACCTGGCGCGGCGCAAGCTGCTGCCTTCCCTGTTCGATGCGCACCACGCCGGCCTGCTGCATTCGGCCGCGCGCATCCTCGCCACCGGCAGCCAGCCGCTTTCGACCGCGGACTACCTCGCCTTGCTGGAGCAGACCGTGCGCCCCGGGCTGGCCCATGCGCCGCCCGAGTCATGGGACAAGTTCTGCACGCGCATTGTCTACGTGCAGGCCGACGCACGCGTGCCAGCGCATTTCGATGCGCTCGCGGAGCAGGTGCTGGCACGCAAGCCTGAAGTGGTGGTGTGCTATCTCGCCACCGCGCCGCACCTGTTCGTGTCGATCTGCGAGCAGCTGGCACGCGCCGGCCTGAATACGTGCCAGGCGCCCAACGTGCGCATCGTGCTGGAAAAACCGCTGGGGCATGACCTCGAATCCAACGAGGCGATCAACTCCGCAGTGGCGAAGTACTTCGCCGAAGAGCAGATCTACCGCATCGACCATTACCTGGGCAAGGAGTCGGTGCAGAACCTGATGGCGATCCGCTTCGGCAACGCGCTGTTCGAGCCGCTGTGGCGGCGCGAATGGGTGCAGGACGTGCAGATCACCATCGCCGAAGAGCTGGGCGTGGAAACGCGCGGCGACTTCTACGACCGCACCGGCGCGCTGCGCGACATGGTGCAGAACCACCTGCTGCAGCTCTTGTGCATGGTGGCGATGGAGCCGCCGGCCAGCCTCAGCGAAGATGCCATCCGCGACGAGAAGATCAAGATCCTGAAGGCGCTCAAACCGATCACTCCGCAGGACGTGGCCGAGAAGACCGTGCGCGGCCAGTACCGCTCCGGTGCCATCGGCGGCAAGCCGGTGCCGGGCTACCTGGAAGAAGCGGGCATCGCGCCCGACAGCCGCACCGAGACCTTTGTCGCGATCAAGGCCGAGATCGCCAACTGGCGCTGGGAAGGCGTGCCGTTCTACCTGCGTACCGGCAAGCGCATGCAGTCCCGCGTGGCCGAGATCGTGATCCATTTCCGCGACGTGCCGCACGCGATCTTCCCGCGGCCGCTGACGCTGTCGCCGCAGAACCGGCTGGTGATTCAGCTGCAGCCGGAAGAAAGCATCCGCCTGTACTGCCTGGTCAAGCAGCCCGGCGACACGCTGGAGCTGACGCCGACCTCGCTCGACCTGGACTTTGCCAACTCGTTCAAGGTGCGCCGCGCCGGCGCCTACGAACGGCTGCTGCTCGACGTGATCCGCGGCCGGCTGGGCCTGTTCGTGCGCCGTGATGAACAAGTGCAGGCCTGGCGCTGGGTCGAACCCATCATCGACACCTGGGAGGCCAGCACCGTGCCGCCCAAGCCCTATACCGCCGGCACCTGGGGGCCGGCCGCGTCGTCGGCGCTGATGTCGCGCGACAACGGGCTGTGGCACGAGGAAGCCTGAGCCATGCGCCCGCAGAATCGCAAAGGAAACCATCATGCGCCAGTTTGAACATCCCACCCCGATGGACCAAGCGGAGGCGCTGGCCATCTCCATCGGCAATGCGCTGGAGCTGGCCATCCGCGTCAAGGGCTGGGCCGTGCTGGCGGTCTCGGGCGGACGCTCGCCGGTGGCGATGTTCGAGCGGCTGCGCCACCGGCACGTGCGCTGGGAAGCGGTGACCATCACGCTGGTCGACGAGCGCGTGGTACCCCCTGACCACGCGGACAGCAACGCCGCCCTGGTGCGCGCGCACCTGCTGCGCGAGGCCGCTGCCAGCGCCGCCTTCGTACCGCTGATTGCCGATGCGCAGGACGTTGCTGCGCCGGCACAGGCGGTGGCGCGGGCCAACAGCCCATTCCGCCAGCCCGACGTGGTGGTGCTGGGCATGGGCGAGGACGGCCATACCGCCTCGCTGTTCCCGGATGCGCCCGAACTGCAGAGCGCGCTGAGCGAGCCGCAGCCCGGCTACGTGATCACGCACCCGTCAGTCGCGCCGCATGCCCGCATCACGCTGAACCTCGCGGCGCTGCTGGCCGCCGAGCGCGTGTTCCTGTCAGTGTCTGGCGCAGCCAAGGCCGAGGTGCTTGAACGCGCGCTGCAGGGACCTGCGTCGTCGTTGCCAGTCAGCCTGGTGCTGTCACGGCACCGGCACGGGCTTGACGTGTTCAAGACCTGACAGACCTGATTCCCAAGAGGAGCGATACCCGACGCCATGGCCACCACTGCATCCTCCTGCGCTGACTTCCCCCGCCTGCTCGCCGATGTGGGCGGAACCAATGTGCGCTTTGCACTGGAAGCCGCACCAATGCGGATCGGCCCGGTGACCGCGCTGAAGGTGGCCGATTTCCCGTCGCTCGAAGCGGCCCTGCGCCAATTTCTCGACGGCCTGGCCGCGTCGGGCAAGCCCGTGCCGCGCCACGCGGCAATCGGCCTGGCCAACCCGGTGACCGGCGACCAGGTCCGGCTGACCAACCACAACTGGTCGTTCTCGATCGATGGCATGCGGCGCGCGCTCGGGCTGCAGACCCTGGTGGCCATCAACGACTTCACCGCGCTGGCGCTGGCCCTGCCGCACCTGCCTGCCGACGGGCTGGTGCCCGTGCGCGCCGGCACCGCGGTGCGCACCGCGCCGCTCGCGCTGGTCGGGCCGGGCACCGGGCTGGGGGTTTCCGGCCTGGTGCCGGCGCCGGGCGGACCAGCCGTGGCGCTCGCCGGCGAAGGCGGCCATATCGAGCTGATGCCCGACACTGACGACGAATGGGTCGCCTGGCGCGCCGCCCATTGCAACTTCGGCCGGGTGTCGGCGGAGCGGCTCCTGTGCGGCAGCGGCTTGTCGCATATCCATGCCGCGCTGGCCGCAGAAACGGGTACGCTTTTGCTTGCGCCGCTGCTGCCGGAGCAGGTCACCACCGGCGCCTTCGAGCGTCACGACCCGCTGTGCCAGCGCGCCATGGCGGTGTTCTTCGGCCTGCTCGGCTCGGTTGCGGCCGACATCGCCCTGGTGCTGGGCGCACGTGGCGGGGTCTACCTGGGTGGCGGCATCCTGCCACGCTTCGTGCCGGCGCTGCAGGCCTCGGCCTTTGCCGAACGCTTCGTCGCCAAGGGCCGCATGCGCGGCTGGCTGGAGGCCGTGCCGGTCCATGTCATCACCGCCAGCCACCCCGCGCTGCCGGGACTGGCGCGCGCACTGGCCGAGCGGCTCGACGGCTGCGGCGGGAACGCATAGCCATGCGCGTGCTGCTGGTGGAAGACGACGCCATGATCGGCGACAGCGTCAAGCTGGCGCTGCGCCAGGAAGGCTTTACCGTCGACTGGGTGCGCGACGGCGACGCGGGCCTGGCCGCGGCCAGCACCGCGCAGGGCGGCCAGGCGTGCTATGACCTGATCCTGCTCGACCTCGGCCTGCCGCGGCGCCCGGGCCTCGACGTGCTGCGCAGCTTGCGCGCGCGCGGCGTGCCGACGCCGGTGCTGATCCTGACCGCGCGCGATGCCGTCGCGGACCGTGTCGCGGGGCTCAATGCCGGCGCCGATGATTACCTGGTCAAGCCCTTTGACCTGCAGGAACTGGCGGCGCGCATGCACGCGCTGGCACGCCGCGCCGCCGGTCGGGCGGAACCTCTGGTCAGCTATGGCGACATCGTGCTCAACCCCACTACCCGCGAGGTCACCCACCGCGGCGAGCCGGTGCGCCTGTCGGCGCGCGAGTTCGCGCTGCTGTCCGCGTTGATGGCGCGGCCCGGCAAGGTCTGGTCGGTGCCGCAATTGCAGGAGCGGCTGTACGGCTGGGACGATGAAGTCGGCAGCAATACCGTCGAGGTCTATATCCACGCGCTGCGCAAGAAGTTCGGCGCGGCGCTGATCCGCAATATCCGCGGCGTGGGCTATGTGGTGCCGCGCCTGGACGGGGAAGCGTCGTCCGCAGGCGAAGGAGACACCCCCTGATGCGCTCCATCCAGCGAACCCTGCTGTGGTGGCTGGCCGCGGGCCTGCTTGCCGGCATCGCCGTCGCCACGGCGCTGATCTACGGGCAGGCGCGGCAGGAAGCCAACGCGCTGTTCGACTACCAGATGAAGCAGATGGCCGCGGCATTGCCCAGCCAGTTCGCCGACCCGGTGGCGCCGCCTTTTCTGGGAGCGCCCGACGACCTGGCCCACGCCGACGAGGATGTGGTCATCCATATCTGGGACGGCTCCGGCCGCAGCTTGTACCTGTCGCATTCGCACCCGGCGCTGCCCGCGCGTGCGGAGCTGGGCTTTTCCAATGTGACCACGCAGCAGGGCGAATGGCGCCTGTACAGCATGCAGCTCGGACCCACCGTGGTGCAGATCGCGCAGCCGATGAGCGCGCGGCGCACGCTGGCCGCGCGCATGGCGCTGCGCACCGTGGCGCCGCTGCTGTTGCTGCTGCCGTTGCTTGGCTGGCTGGTGTGGATGGCCGTGGGGCGCGGCCTGCGCCCGCTGCGCGAAATCGCCACGGAGGTGCGCGCGCGCGACGCCAACACCCTGGCGCCGCTGGCCGTGCGCCAGATGCCGGACGAGATCGCTCCGCTGAGCGCGGCCCTGAACCAGCTGCTGGCGCGGCTCTCGCACGCCATCGACACCCAGCGCGCCTTTGTCGCCGACGCCGCGCACGCCCTGCGCACGCCGCTGGCCGCGCTGCAGTTGCAGGCACAGCTGGTGGAGCGGGCTGAGAACGGCGCAGCGCGTGACGAAGCGATCGGCAAGCTGCGCCAGGGGCTGGAGCGGCTGACTCACCTTGTTGCGCAGTTGCTGACGCTGGCACGGCAGGAGCCGGGCGCGGCCATTCCCCCGCACGAACCGGTGGAGCTGCACCAACTGGCCGCAAGCGTGGTCGCGGAAATGGCGCAGGCCGCGCTGGATCGCAATATCGACCTTGGGCTGGACGGCAGCGAGGACACATCGCCGGCGGTGGTGCGGGGGGATGTGGATGCGTTGCGCATCCTGCTGACCAACCTGCTGGATAACGCGCTGGCTTATATCCCTGCCGGAAGCCGTATCGATGTGCTGGTGGGTCGCAGCGCCGATGGGCGCGCGGTTGAACTGGTGGTCAGCGACAACGGGCCGGGGATCCCCGCTGAAGAGCGGGCGCGTGTGTTTGACCGGTTCTATCGGGTGGCGGATGCGCCGACCGGCGGGAGCGGGCTGGGGCTGGCTATCGTGGCGGAGATTGCCCAGTCGCATGGGGCGCGGGTGGTGCTGGAGGATGCGGGGCCGGGGTTGCGGGTGAGGGTGGTGTTTGGGGCCGGGTAGGTCTCGAGCTGCTGGTTGGGCTGTTGTCCGCCCGGACAGAAAGTAAGTCGCCGGCTACGCCGGCGAAACAGCCCACGCATGCCAAGAGCGACGACGGCGTACCGTTGGCCAATGCAAAAGCTTGCCCCTCACCCCACCGGCGTCAACAACCCCTCCCCCACAAAATGCCGCCGCGCATTCTCCAGGAACTGCGTCACGGACGCCGTGATGGCCTCCGGCGACCAGCCAGCCACATGCGGCGTCAGCACGACGTCAGGACAGTCGAACAACTCCGCCGGCGGCGCCGGCTCGCTCTCATAGACATCCAGCCCCGCCCCCCCCAGCTTGCCAGCGCGCAGCGCTGACGCCAGCGCCTCGGTATCCACCACGCTGCCGCGCGCGATATTGACGAGGAACCCGGCCGGCCCCAGCGCCGCCAGCACGCTTGCATCGACCAGGTGCCGCGTACCGGCCCCGCCCGGCGTGGCGATCACCAGGTAGTCCGCCCACGCGGCCAGCGCCCCAATGCTGTCGAAGTACCGGTACCCCGCGTCTTCGCGCGGCTTGCGGTTGTGATAGCCGATCTCGAGGTCGAAGCCCTCGCCGCGCCGGGCGATGCGACGGCCGATGGTGCCCAGCCCGACGATCCCCAGCCGCTTGCCCGAGACATTGGGCCGCAGCGGCAGCGCGGTGCGCCAGGTGCCCGCGCGCGTGGCCGCGTCCAGTTGCGGCACGGCGCGCACGGTCGCCAGCAGCAGCGCGAAGGCGTGGTCGGCCACGCAGCTGTCGTTGGTGCCGGCGCCATTGGCCACGGCGATGCCGCGCGCGCGGGCGTGGGCCACGGCGATGTTCTCGAAGCCCGCTCCCAGTGCGCACACCAGTTCCAGTGCCGGCATCGCGTCGATCTCCGCCGCGGTCAGGCCGGTGGAGCCGATGGTCAGTACCGCGCGGATGCGTTCGCCCTGCGTGGCGATCTGCGCGGCGCGGCCTTCGGCGTCTGGCGCGTAGAGGATCTCGAATCGTTCGGCAATGGCGTCGCGGTGGTGGGTAGCGACCTGGGTCAGGATCAGCAGCGTGGGCTTCATGGAGGGACAGCGGAATAGGCGGTGGAGTCGGAGAAGGGTGACAGCGTGTTGGATGCACCTGGAGTCCGTCACGCGGATAGCGGGCCGGCGTCACATTCTATCGCTGCGGCGTCGGGCTTGCCGAAGGCGCCAGCACGCGCGGAGGCACGCAGAAACGGGTACGCTTTGCCTCCGCGAGCCGGTTGCGCGATGAGTCTTCCGGCGTAATATGTGCCTATAACAAGGCCGGAACGCGTCTCCCGAAGGCCCCGCGACGCCGTTCTGCCGGTCCCGGCGAGGCACGCAGAAACGGGTACGCTTTGCTGCCACGACCCCCTCGCTGCGATGCCGGCACAACACCATTGCGTATCATGCGTGTTCTCTTCCTCACTCGTGAAAGAACGGCATGCGCGCAATCGGCAACTTCCTCTGGTTCATCCTTGGCGGCGTGGTCATGGGCCTGGCCTGGTGGCTGGCCGGGCTGCTGGCCTTTATCTCGATCATCGGGATCCCCTGGGGCAAGGCCTGCTTCGTGATCGGCACTTTCACCTTCTTCCCGTTCGGCAAGCAGGCCATCAGCCGGCGCGAGCTGACCGGGCGCGACGATGTCGGCACCGGTGCGCTGGGGCTGGTCGGCAACGTGCTGTGGTTTATCTTTGCCGGCGTGTGGCTGGCCATCGGCCACGTGATGGCGGCGGTCGCCAACTTTGTGACCATCATCGGCATCCCGTTTGCGATCCAGCACCTGAAGCTGGCCGGCATTGCGCTGGCGCCGATCGGCCAGACTGTGGTCACCAATGAAGTGGCCGACGCCGCGCGCCGCGATGGCGCACGCATGCAGGTGGACAACCTGCGCCGCTGACGGATCAGGCGCCGGCGTCTTCGGCGCCGTCTTGGTCCTGCTGGCCGGCGTGCGCGACCAGCCGGTCGAGCAGGCTGCCCAGCAGCGCCTGTTCGGCGTCACTCAGGCAGCCGAAGATCTCCGCATTGCGCCTGGCGATCATCGCGATCGCCTGCCGGTACAGCGGCTTGCCCTGTGCAGTCAGTGACAGCACCACGCCGCGCCCGTCGGCCTCGCTGGCCTCCTTGCTGACCAGCCCGCGCGCCACCAGCGCCTGCGCCGAGCGGCTGGCCTGGCCCTTGGTCAGGTTGGCGCCCTGCGCCAGCTCGTTGACCGACAGCGGCGCAAAGGCGCCGATCGCGGCCAGGCAGCGGCCCTCGCTGAGCGGCAGGCCGCATTGCTCCAGGTAGGCGGCGGCGCTGTCCTTGTCGCTGAGCTTGTTGACCTGGTGCAGGCGGTAGGTCAGGAACTGGTCGAGGCGTGGCAGTGGCTTCATGGCGTGTCCTTGTCAGGCGTCGGCATTCTCGTGTCCTATGTTCCCTATTGCTGGCTGTGCGCCTCGGCTTCGTCGATCAGCGCCAGCACCGGCGCCAGCGCCTCCTGCCGGCTCATCAGGCCCAGGCACACCATTGCCAATAGCAGCGGGGTGCGCGCTTCGCCGGCACGGCCCATGGCCTCGCACAGGCGGGTGTAGGCGAGGTCGAGGTCTTCAGCTTGCATGGCGGGCTCCGGTTTGCATCAGGGGGGCGAGGGTGGTGCGCACGGCGTCCCATGATGGTTCGCGCCAGCGAGCCAGGACATAGCCATCGGGGCGGATGAGGTAGAGCGTTCCTGGTTGTGCGCCGTAGCGGGTGTGGGCCTGGCCGGCGACGTCGGCCAGCGCCGTGGCGCCGGCCACGTTGCCGCCGGTGACCACCACGTGTGCCTGAATGGCGTCCGGATGCGCGTGCGCAAACGCGGCCAGTGGCCCGGGCAGCGTGGGCGCATCGCTGAAGTACAGCAACGTGAACCGTTGCCCGAAGCATTGCGTGAGGTGCGCGACCCCGTCGGGGCCTGCCACGCGCATTTCCGGCGCGGGCATGCCGGGCGCGGCGCCAGGGCAATCGTCGCCAAAGTCGCTGGGACCGTTCAACGCCGAATCCGTATAGGCGATCGGTGCCGACTGCCGCGGATTGATCAGCGAACGCACCGCGGGCTGGTGCTGCGCCAGCCGCAGCGTGGCTTCGCGCATCAGCCGGAAGGCGAAGTCGGGCGGTGCCATGAACTCGGTGCTCTTGGCGCCGTAGGCGATGTTCTGCCGCGTGGCATGCACGCGTTCGGTCGAGTAGGAATCAAGCAGGCTGTCAGGCGCCTGGCCGCGCAGCACCCACGCCAGCTTCCAGGCCAGGTTGCCGGCATCGTCCAGCCCGGAGTTGAGCCCGCGCACGCCAAAGATCGGCACCAGGTGCGCGGCGTCGCCGGCAAACAGCACGCGGCCGTGGCGGTAGTCCTGCAAGGTCAGGCACTTGGCGTTGTAGATGGAGATCCACAGCGGCCGCCACGGCTCGTTCTCGCCGATCATGTCGAGGTGGCTCTGCACGCGCGGCAGCACGTTCTCCGGCTTGACGGCTTGGTCGGGGTCTTCGTCGTCGCGGATCTGGTAGTCGATGCGCCAGACATCGTCGGGCTGGCGGTGCATCAGGATGGTCGATCCGGGATTGGACGGCGGGTCGAACCAGGCCAGCCGCTCCACCTCGCGCTGCGTCTTCTGCACGATATCGACGATCACGTAGCGGCCTTCGTACTGGGTACCTTCCATGCGCAGGCCCAGTTGCTCGCGCACGGTGCTGCGCCCGCCGTCGCAGGCCACCAGCCATTGCGCGTCGACCTGCACCACGCCTTCGCCTGTCTGGATCTCGGCCACGACGCCGCTGCCGTGCTGGCGCACTGCCTGCACGCGCGCGCCGAAGCGCACGTCGGCCGGCGCCGTGCCGTGCAGCGCGGCGTCATGGGCGAAGGCCTCCAGGTAGTACTGCTGGATATTGACCATCGGCGCGAAGCGCTCGCCGGGCTCGCTGGGCATGCGGAAATGCAGCACCTCGGCATCGCGGTAGTAGCTGCGCCCGCCCACCCAGGGCAGGCCGGTTTCGACGGTGGTGCGGTCCGCGCCCACCCAGCCGAGGATCTCCAGTGAACGCCGCGCCATGCAGATGGCCCGGCTGCCGGCGCAGTAGCCGTCGTCGGCTTCCACCACCAGCGCGGCAATGCCCTGGCGCGCCAGCAGCGCGGCCAGCGTCAGGCCGACCGGGCCGCCGCCGGCAATCAGTACCGGCACGCGCTGCGGCCATGGGCGCGATGACGAGGGCGGCGGCGCCGGTGGCACGGCCGCGTGGGGTGCGGTGGAGTCTGGCATGGCGGGGTTGTGGTGTCTCTGCGATGTAGTTGTGTGCGCAACTATATCGATCAGATGGTTGCGTACGAAACTAGTGTTAACCCGGGCGGGTATCGACCTTCCGGCGAAAGTCGGAGACAAGTCGCACATCGCCGCAGGGCAGCCTTGGCCTATGCTTCGCAAGAGGCACTCTGCCTCAGCCCGCTCGCCGCGCCATGCCAACGCTCCCGACCGATGCCGCACCCCGTGCCACCTGGCTGCCCGCGCCGGGCAGCTGGCAGTACCACGTGCTGCTGGGCGCGGCGGGCATGCTGGTGCTGGGGCCGCTGGGCGGGATCGCTGCCGCGTACATGAATTTCTCGCTGGGCTTCTTTGTCGGCGGGCAGGTGCTGGCGGGCATCCTCGGCTCGGTGGTGACGGCGGGCTATGGCGCGCCCGGGCGCCACGGCGCCAACTACATCCAGACCGCGGCGGCGTCCGTGGCGGGCATGGGCGGCATGGCCGTGGTGCTGCAGGCGATGGCGTGGCTGGGCATGGCGCAGCCGCCGCTGTGGCAGCTGGTGCTGTACATGTTGTGCATCGGCATGTTCGGGGTGGGCGTGGGCATGCTGTACACGCCATTGCTGGTGGACCGGATGCAGCTGACCTTTCCGTCGGGGCTGGCGGTGGCCAATATCCTGCGCGCGCTGACCGATCCGGCGCTGCTGCGGCGTTCGGTGGCCCGGCTTGGGGGCGGCATGGCGCTGGGCCTGGGCTGCGGCCTGGGCGCCGCGCGCATGTCGTGGCTGGCGGCGCTGGACCTGTCGGCCGCGACTTTCGGCGCCGGCATGATTGTCGGCGCGCGCGTGGGCATTGCCGCGCTGGTGGGCGGGCTGGCGGGCTGGGCCATGACCCCGTGGTTTGTCGCGGCGGGCTGGATGGCGCCTGGCGAGCCTTATCGCAAGGCCACCTTCCTGGTGGCGCTGGGCATGATCATGGGGGCAGCTGCGGTTGATGTGGCCTTGCTGCTGGCGCAGGCATGCCGCCAGTGGCGCGCGCGCCGCCACCCCGCACCGCGGCGCGGGCCGGGCATGGGCTGGGTGGCGGCCTGGGCGCTGTTGTGGGGCGCGGCCACGGTGGCGGCGGGCGTGGCCTGGTTCGGCCAGCCGTTGGGCTTCCAGCTGATGGCGGTGCTGCTGGTGCTGGTGTTTGCGCTGGTCAACGGCATCTCGGTCGGCATGGTCGACCAGAACCCGATCTCGTCCGCCTTCGTGCTGTCCGTGATCCTGATGGCCGCCGCCGGGCTGCGCGCGCCCCATGTCGGGCTGATTGCCGCCACGGTCTTGCTGGTGGCCACGGCCGAGGCGAGCGACATGCAGCAGGACCGCTCCACCGGCTGGCGCCTGGGCAGCGACCGCATGGTGCAGTTCGGCTACCAGGTGGCGGGCATCGTCGTGGGTGCGCTGGTTGCGGTGGCGATGGCACGGCTGTTCATGCATGCCTACCCGGTGCTGGCGCTGGACCAGACCAGCCTGCCGGCGGACCAGCAGCCGGCGCGCTGGAGCTCGGCCATGACATACAAGATCGTGGGCGTGCTGCACGGGCTGGCGCAAAGCCGTGCCGGCCAGCATGTGGCGGTGGCAACGGGCCTGGCGCTCGGCCTGGCCACCGCGGTATTGCGCAAGGCCATCCTCGGCCGGCCGGCGTGGCAGCGCTTTGCGCAAGCCAGCCGGCGCGGGCGGGTGGCGGATTTCCTGCTCGATGCGGTGATCCTGCCCTCCCCCTATGCGTCGTCATTCGGTGGCTTCGTCAATCTGGCGGCGGCCGGGTGGATGGCGGCCGGCGGCGTGGTGGCGAGCGTGGCCGCTGCCGTGGCCAGGCCCGCAAGGCCGGCCCAGGGTTTGCCGCAGGACATGAGCACCGCATCGCTGGTCGGTGGTGGCCTGATCGCGGGTGATGCGCTGGCGGCGCTGGCCATCGGCGTGGCGGGCCTGTTATCCGCCACATGGGGTTGAGGCCCGCTGCGATTGTCAAATTTTATTGACGCTTCTGTCCAAGTTTAAGTGGATTGTCAAATCGCGCGACCGGCGTACCATAGGCGGCCAGACTGACGCACTGGCTTGACCCGGAGAATCACCATGGCCCTTGACCAAGAATCCTTTGCCCTGCTGCGCGCCTCGGTGCAGCGCTTCATCGACGAACGCCTGAAGCCCGCCGAAGACACGCTGGAGGAAACCGACGACGTGCCCGCCGAGATCGTCGCGGACATGAAGGAGATGGGCCTGTTCGGCATCTCCATCCCCGAGAACTACGGCGGCATCGGCCTGTCGATGTCGCAGGAATGCGATGTGGTCTATGACCTGGGCCATACCGCCTTTGCCTTCCGCTCGGTGTTCGGCACCAACGTCGGCATCGGCTCGCAGGGCATCCTGATGGATGGCACCGAGGAACAGAAGCAGCAGTACCTGCCGCGCATCGCCAGCGGCGAGCTCATCATCTCGTTCGCGCTGACCGAGCCCAATGCGGGTTCCGACGCGGCCTCGCTACAGACCAGGGCGGAGCTGGATGGCGACCACTATGTCATCAACGGCACCAAGCGCTTCATCACCAACGCGCCGCGCGCCGGCGCATTCACGCTGATGGCGCGCACCGGCGGTGCGGGCGCTTCGGGCATCTCGTCCTTCATCGTGCCGGCCGATACCCCGGGCATCTCGCTGGGCAAGCCGGACAAGAAGATGGGCCAGCGCGGCACCAAGACCTGCGACGTGGTGCTTGAGAACGCGCGCGTGCCGGCCGCCAACATCATCGGCGGCCTGCCGGGCGTCGGCTTCAAGACCGCGATGAAGGTGCTCGACCGCGGCCGCCTGCATCTCTCGGCGCTGGCCTGCGGCATGGCGCACCGCCTGCTCACCGATGCGGTGGCCTACGCCAAGGAACGCAAGCAGTTCGGCAAGCCCATCGGCGACTTCCAGCTGATCCAGGGCATGCTGGCCGACAGCCAGGCCGAGCTGTACGCCGGCCTGTCGATGGTGCGCGACTGCGCCCAGCGCTACGACGCCAAGCCCGCCGGCAAGAGCGATCCGGAAGTCAGCATGCTGGCCTCGTGCACCAAGATGTTCTGTACCGAGATGGTGGGCCGCGTGGCGGACCGCGCGGTGCAAATCCATGGCGGCGCCGGCTATATCGCCGAGTACAAGGCCGAGCGCTTCTACCGCGACGTGCGCCTGCTGCGCCTGTATGAAGGCACCACGCAAATCCAGCAATTGATCATCGCCAAGCAACTGCTGCGCGACTGACCAAGTAAACGCCCGGCGCGGCAGGAGTCGACATGAACACGATGCAGTTGCGCGGGCCGGACAGCCCGCTGCAGGCAGGGCATGATGGCGACGCGCCGCACCGGCTGCGCGCCGTGGTGGCAACTTATCGCCCGACGCTGCAGGCCTATACGCTGGCGGTGTCGCCGGCCGAGTTGATGGCGCTCAGCGCGCTGCCGGCAGAGATGGCGGGCGGCGTGGGCGGCATCTGCGATCCTCGCGCGCACGCGCACCTGGCGCGCCTGCGCAGCGAGGTCCAGGCCAGCGGCATTGCGTTGCCGGGTGCAATCGTGGTCGCGGTCAACGGCGGCAGCCTGCAATGCGAGTTTGACCACCTCTACACGCTGTCGCTGCATCCGCGCCGCGGCGACCGGCTGATCGTGCTGGACGGCTATGAGCGGCTGCTCGCGCTTGCGCATGGCGAACGGCGGCAATGCAAGACGCTGGTGTCGGCGGTGCTGTGGCGCGCGGCGCTGGATACTGCCGCGGCGGTGCCGGCGGCGGAGGCCGCCAACGAAACGATCGGCGCGGCCGTGGCGCAGTCGTCGTGCGCGGCGCGCTGGGCGAACGCCACGCGGGTGTGGCATTGACCGGGGTACCGGGCACGAAGAACGTGCTCAGCGCAATGTGACAGAAGCCGCCTGCATGGCGGCTTTTTCTCTTCTAGTGCCTGACGTGCGCGCAAGCCGCTTATTGCGGCCACACGCCATCGACATCGCGCAGCAGGTGGCCGGCGAGGATATAGTCCCCGAGCCGCGTGGCCTTGGCCTCGAGGTCGAGCAGTTCATGGTCCGCCAGCGTGCCGAGATCGAACTGGCAATAGAGATTGCGTTGACGGAACGTGGCCTTGGGTTTGGCCAGCCCTTCGATCAGGGCTTCGCGGGAACGGACGGCGATGCTTTCTTGTCCGCGATACTGCACCTTGATACCGCGCTTTTCTCCGAGCCTGCCGAGTTCGACGGCATCCTGCCATCCTGTCTCGTAGTCCAGCTCAAGCGCCAGCACGCCTTCCGAGGCCAGAAGCCTGAGCGCTTCTGCCTTGCTGCCAGCTCGCACGATTGACATCCACACCTCTTATATCGACTTATACTGTACGAATATACAGTCAACCCGGGGTCGCGGCAAGGGGCTTGCACCGGACGCCTGCCGACCGCTCCCGGCCTTGCCGCTGCGATGTTGCGCTGGCCGCGCCTGCGGCCTTTCGCCAGTGCAGCCGAATATTGTTTCCCGCGTATGTCAGGGCTGCGCCTGCGCTGCCGCGCCGGCCGCTTCGTTGCCTGTGCTCCCGGCCGCGCCGGAGCCACTTCCGCTGCCGGTTGCGCCCGCCTGCGCCGGTGCGCCGCTGAAGTCGCCGGCATAGACGCGCGACAGCGTGCCTGGCTGCATGTAGCGCCGAATGGCCGCGTTGACGGCTTCCGGCGTGGCGTTGCGCAGGCGCTCTTCGAGTTCGGCGGTGAAGGCCATGGTGCGGCCCAGGTAGAGCTGGTTGGCCAGCGCGCCGGCCAGCGCGGCGTCATTGCTGCGGCTGACCATGCCCTGCTGCAGCAGGCCGCTGACGGCCTCGGCCAGTTCCTGCGTGGTGATGCCGTCGCGCACGAAGCGCTCCAGCTCCTCGGTCACGGCGCGTTGCAGGCGCGGCAGGTTCTGCGGTGCGTATTGCGCCTGCAGGCCGAAGCGTCCCGCGCGGTCGAGCGCGCCCACCTGCACCCAGCTGCTCGCGCCATAGCTCAGGCCTTCCCGCTGGCGCAGCCGGTCAGCCAGGCGGCCGCGCAGGCTGGCGCCGCCGAGCACGCGGTTGGCAATCATCATCAGCGCATAGTCCGGCGCGTCGTTGGTCAGGTCGATCGGCGTGGAGGCCAGGTAGATGGCGTTGGCCTTGCCCGGCGCGGGCAGCGTGAACTCCGCCGGCGGGATCGGCACATAGGGGCGCTCGACGCGCGCGTAGGGCTGTGTCGCGGTCCAGTCGCCGAACAGCTGCGCTGCCTGCGTGGCCGCGGCCGGTGCATCGAAGTCGCCCACCAGGCTCAGCTGCGCGTGGCCCGCGCCGTAGAAGCGCGCGTGGAAGTCGCGCACCTGCGCCAGCGTGACGGCCTGCAGGTCGGCGATGTTCTCGGCAAAGGTGCGCGCATGGCGCGGGTCGCCCGCGGGGTAGGGGTCGCCATGGCGGCCCAGCGTATTGGACGCCATCACGCCGGGCTCGCGCTGGATGCTTTCGATATCCGCGATGCTGGTCTTGCGCAGCGTCTCGAACTCCGCCTCGGGGAAGGTCGGTGCGCGCAGCAGGTCGCGCAGCAGGGCCAGTAGTTCCGGCAGGTGCGCGCGGCGCGTTTCGAAGCTGACGGTCACGCGCTCAGAGCTGCCAGAGATGCCGACGCGCGCGCGCAGCGCCTCGATGCGGTCGGCGATCTGCTGGCGGTCCATGCCAGCCGCGCCGCGCCGGAGCATGGAGGCGGTCAGCGCGCCCACCGTGGTCAGCCCCTGCAGGCTCTGCGCGTCGCCCGTGCGCAGCACCAGCGTGCCGTGCACCACTTCACCGCGCGCGGGCTTGGGCAGCAGCGCCAGCTGCATGCCGTTGGCCAGCGTCTGGCGCGTGGTGTGGGCCTCGATATTGGCGGGGCTGGGATCGAATGCCGCCACCGCGGCCATTGCCTGCTTGCCCTGGTAGCCGCTGACCATGGCCGTGACATCGGGCGCCGGCGGCACCTGCGTGCGCGACGGCTGCTCGACGGGAAGGAACACGCCCACGGTGCGGTTCGATGCCTGCAGGTAGTTCAGCGCCACGCGCTGCACGTCGGCCAGCGTGGTGGTCTCGATGCGGTCGCGCGCCAGGAAGAACAAGCGCCAGTCGCCCTTGGCGATGGCCTCGGACAGCGCAATGCCGAGCGCGCCGGGATCATTCATGTAGTGCTCATACGCGTTGCGCATGCGCACGCGCGCACGTTCCAGCTCGGCCTCGGTCACGGGCGCCTCGGCAAAGCCCTCGACCTGCGTGATCAGCCCGGCGCGCGCGGCCGCGAGCGGCTGGTCTTTGGACGTCTCGACCATGAGCAGCAGCGCCCCCGGGTCCTTCATCGCATAGAGCGCGGTGCCGACCGACACGGCCTGGCCACGCTCGACCAGCGCCTTGTACAGCCGCCCGCCCGGCGTGTCGCCGAGGATGATGGTCAGCAGCGAGAGTGCCGTGCTGTCCGGATGCGCACCCGGGCTGACGTGGTATTGCGCGGCGACCAGGCTGTTGTCGCCGGGGCGCATCACTACCAGCTCGCGCGCGCCTTCCTGTGCGGGCTCGACGGTATGCTCGGGCGGCAGCACGCGCGTCGGGCGCGGGATCGGCCCGAAGTAGCGCTCGATGCGTGCCAGCGTGGCGGCGGGATCGAACTTGCCGGCCACCACCAGCACCGCGTTGTCGGGCTGGTAGTAGCGGCGGTAGAAGGCACGCAGCCCGTCGATGCTGACGTGCTCGACATCGCTGCGCGCGCCGATCGGGGCCTTGCCGTAGTTGTGCCAGCGGTAGGCGGCGGCCATGGTCTGCTGCACCAGCATGCGCCCGGGGCTGTTCTCGCCCATTTCCATCTCGTTGCGCACTACCGTCATCTCGCTGTCCAGGTCGGTGCGCGAGATCACGCTGTTGACCATGCGGTCGGCTTCCATGCGCAGCGCCCAGTCGAGGTTGTCGTCGTTGGCGCTGAAGGTGCCGAAGAAGTTGGTACGGTCCTGCGCGGTGGTGCCGTTCACGCTCATGCCGCGCCGCGCGAACTCGGTCGGGATGGTCTTGCCCGGCAGCGCTGGCGTGCCCTTGAACAGCAGGTGCTCGAGCAGGTGGGCCATGCCGGTCTCGCCGTAGTTCTCATGGCGGCTGCCGACCAGGTAGGTGATGTTGACGGTGGTGGTGGCCTTGGCCGCGTCCGGTGCCAGTACGATGCGCAGGCCGTTGGCCAGGCGGTATTCGGTGATGCCTTCGACCGATGCCACCTGCGTGGCCGTGGCAGGCGTCGCCGCGGGGGCGGTCTGCACCGGCTGCGCCAACACCGGCGTGCCGGCAAGCGAAGCAAGCAAGGACAGGTGCAGGGCAGTGCGGCGCATGGCGTCTCCGGGCGGGCGGTGGCAGTGGGTTGGTGGGTGAGGCACGAAGCGCATTCTAGCCGCCGCCCCTGTCAGGAACTGTGCCGCAGCCCACGCCTGCGCGCCAGAGGGGAATGTCCGAATCCAGCGGGTAAGCGGTTGCCGGTAGCGGTAGCATGCCGTCATGCACCTCGATCCCGATACCTGCTACAAGGCCGTGGCCTCGCACGACCGCCGCTTCGACGGACGCTTCTTCGTGGGCGTGTCGTCGACGGGCGTGTACTGCCGGCCGGTGTGCGCAGTACGCACGCCCAAGCGCGAAAACTGCACCTTCTACGAGAGCGCCGCCGCGGCGGAGAAGCATGGCTTCCGCCCCTGCCTGCGCTGCCGTCCGGAACTGGCGCCCGGGCACGGGCTGGCCGATATTTCAGGCCGGCTGGCGCAGGCCGCGGCCACGCTGATCGATGAGGGCTTCATGGCGGAAGGCAGCGTTGCCGCACTGGCAGCGCGCATCGGCGTGACCGAGCGCCACCTGCGGCGCCTGTTCGATGCGCAGTTCGGCGTGTCGGTGCTGGAGTACGCGCAGACGCAGCGGCTGCTGCTGGCCAAGCGCTTGCTGGCCGACACCGCGCTGCCGGTGACCGAAGTGGCGCTGGCGGCGGGTTTCGGCAGTGTGCGCCGCTTCAACGATGTGCTTAAGACGCGCTACGGCCTGACGCCGCTGGCGCTGCGCCGCCGCGCCGCCGACGGCGTGGCCGACCGGCTGGTGTTCGACCTGGGCTACCGTCCGCCGTTTGCCTGGGACGCATGGCTGCGCTTCCTGGCTACCCGCGCGGTGGACGGCATCGAGGCCATCCGGGACGGCACCTATATGCGCACGCTGCTGGTGGATGCCGGCGGCAGCACGCACACCGGCTGGGTACGGATCGAGCACGTGCCGCGCCGGCTGGTGCTGCGCGTCACGTTGTCGGCCTCGCTGGCGCGCGTGATTCCGCAGGCGCTGGGCAAGGTGCGCCGCCTGTGCGACCTGGGCTGCCGCCCGGACGTGGTGGACCGGCACCTGGGCGAGCTTGCCGAGGCAATGCCGGGCGTGCGCCTGCCGGGCAGCGTCGATGGCTTTGAGATCGCTGTGCGCGCGGTGGTGGGGCAGGTGATCTCGGTGGTGCAGGCGCGACGCATGCTGGGCGCGCTGGCGCAGCACGCGGGGCAGGCGCTGGACGGCACGCCCCCGGACGGCCTGCGCTACACGTTCCCGACTGCCGCCGCCATTGCCACACTGCCGGGGCAAACCTTGCGCGATGCCGGGGTGTCGGCAGGCAAGGCGCGCACGCTGCTGGCGCTGGCGCAGCGCGTGGCCGACGGCACGCTGGCGCTCGATGCGCATGCGCCGCCGGAGCAGACCGTGGCGGCGCTGCGCGAGGTCGGCGGCATCGGCGACTGGACCGCGCAGTATGTCGCCATGCGCGCGCTGGGCTGGCCCGATGCGTTCCCCGGCACCGACTATGCGCTGCGCAAGGTGCTGGGCGTCAGTACCGTGCGCGCGATGCACGAGCGCACCGCGCAATGGGCGCCGTGGCGTGCCTACGCCGCCATCCACCTGTGGCATCGCTATGAAGCGATGAAGGACGCGGCCAGCGCCGCGGCCGAACCGGAGACGATCACATGACCAGCTATCGCCATATCGACAGCCCGCTTGGGACCATCCTGCTGCGCGCGCAAGGCGCACACCTGACCGGCCTTTTTTTCGCGGGGCAGAAATACCACCCCGCAGGCATTGCCGACAGCCGCGACGTGCCGCCTGCCGACGCCGCGGTGCTCGACCGCGCCGCGTCGGAACTGGCCGAATATTTCGCCGGCCGCCGCGATACCTTCACCGTGCCGGTGCGATTTGCCGGCAGCCCGTTCCAGCAGCGCGTGTGGGAGGCGCTGCTGGCCATCCCCTGCGGCGAGACCGCGTCGTACGGCGAACTGGCCCGCACCCTGGGCCTGCCGCCCACGCATGCGCGCGCAGTCGGCGGCGCGGTGGGACGCAACCCGCTGTCGGTGATCGTGCCCTGCCATCGCGTGCTGGGCAGTGCCGGCGCGCTGACCGGCTACGCCGGCGGCATCGAGCGCAAGCGCGCCTTGCTGCAACGCGAAGGCATCGGCACCACGCCAGGCTGATCGCGCTGGCTGCGCTGCCATGCCGCGCCTGTTCATCGCCGTGGAAGTCCCGCCCGCGCAGGCGGCATGGCTGTTGTCGACCCTGCCGCCCGCGCACGGCGTGCGGCAGGCAGCGCCAGAGCAGGTTCACCTGACCCTGCACTTCCTGGGTGAGTGCAACGTGCCTGGCACAGCGCTGGAGGCCGCGCTCGACAGCATCCGCGCGCCTGCCTTCCTGCTTCAGGCAGCCGGTACCGGGCGCTTTCGCAGCGGCCAGGGTTCGGTGCTGTGGGCAGGCCTGGCGCCAGGTCCCGGCCTGGACGCGCTGCGCGCCCTGCACGCTGATGTCGGGCAGGCGCTGGCCGAGGCCGCGGGCATTACCCCGGAGCGGCGGCGCTTCCATCCGCACCTGACGCTGGCGCGCTGCAAGCCGTCCGTGCCGGAAAGCGTGCTGCGCGCCTGGCTCGATACGCACCGCACGCTGGCCAGCAAGCCCTGGCACGTGCAGCGGCTGGTGCTGTTCGAAAGCTGGCTCGGCCCGCAAGGCCCCCAGCATCTCGTGCGCCAGGCCTGGCCACTGGCGCAGGCTGGCCCTACGCCAGGTTGCTGAGCCCCAGCGCCACGCCCAGCCCGCACAAGGCCGAGCCGATGGTGCGGTCCAGCAGCCGCTGGCGCCGCAGCATCGCCGCGCGCAGTGCCGGCGCGGTGAACACGCACGCCACCAGGCTGAACCACGCCAGGTGCGCCACCGACATGAAACCGCCATAAGCCCATTGCACCGGCACCGGCGTGTGCGCATCGACTACCTGGGTGTAGGTGCTGACCACGAACAGCGTGGTCTTCGGGTTCAGCGCATTGGTCAGGAAGCCCATGCGCAGGGCCGCCCACGGCCGCAGCGTGCGCGCACCTTGCAGGTCTACTGCCAGCGCCTCGCGGTTGCGCAGCGTCTGGATGCCGATCCACACCAGGTAGGCCGCGCCCAGCATCTTCACCACCGTCAGCACGCTGTGCGCATGGGCCATCAGCAGCGCCACTCCGAACATCGTATAGAGCACATGCACCTGCACCCCCAGCGCGATCCCGAGCGCGCTGAGCAGGCCGGCGCGGCGGCCGTACAGGTAGCTGTTGCGGGTGACCATGGCGAAGTCCGGGCCCGGACTGACAACGGCCAGCACGGTCACGGCGGCGACCGCCAGGGATTCGGCGATTGGGGGCATTTTCTGTCAGGTTACGTTGCAGTTATCCGGAGATCGCCACATCGGGCGATCCGGGCGTACCCAATTCTGCGTGCCGGAAAGCGCCGCCACAACCGATATATACTCGCGCAATTACGTGAGAAAAACTGACTGATGCACTGGCTGGGCTGGATCCGATTCTTCGAGGCTGCGGCGCGCCACCAAAGCTTTGTCCGGGCGGCGGAGGAACTGCACCTGACCCATGGCGCGGTCAGCCGGCAGATCCGCCAGCTCGAGGACACGCTGGGCGTGGCGCTGTTCGAGCGGCGCAACCGCGGGGTCTTCCTGACCGAGGCGGGGCGCACGCTGTTCGCGGCGTCCACGCAATCGATGGAGGTGCTGGCCGGCGCCGCCGCGCGCATCCGCACGCAGCCGCCAGGGCGGGCGCTGGTGCTGTCATGCGAGCCGACCATCGCCGTGCGCTGGCTGATCCCGCGGCTGCCGCGCTTTGCCGCGCGCCATCCCGATATCCCGCTGCACCTGATGGCCGCGGGCGGGCCGATCGACTTCACCCGCAGCGGCGCCGACCTGGCACTGCGGCGCAATGACTTTGCCTTCGATGCGCGCTGGCATGCGCGCGAGGTGGCGCAGGAACGGGTGGGGCCGGTGTGCCGGCCGCGGCTTGCGCAGGGGGCGGCCACGGTCCCGGCGCGGCTGCATACGCGCACGCGGCCCGAGGCATGGCAGCGCTGGCAGGCGGTGCGCGGCGATGCCGCCCCCGTCGTGCATTGCGACGGCGACGCCTGGTATGAACATTTCTACCTCAGCCTGCAGGCCGCCGCCGCTGGGCTGGGCTGGGCCATGGCCTCGCAGCTGATGGCCGCCGACGAGATCGCCGATGGCCGGCTGGAGGCGCCGTTCGGCTTTGTGGCCGACGGATCGGCCTATCATCTGTTGTCACCCGCGCCGTTTGAACACGACACGCGCCGGCTGGTGCTGCTGGCGTGGTTGCGAGAAGAGGCGCAGGCAACGCTTGCGGCGCCGCCGCCATCGCCCCCGGACGCCTGAAAGCGGCGTGCGCGCTACCCCCCGGAAGTCTGTGCTCAAGTTCTGCCACAGATCTGCCGAAGTGAGAGCATGAGTCTTGCCGGGCATTGGGGCAGGCGCTTAACATGCGCGCGGCCGGCAGGCCGAAGCCCCCGTACCCGGCGATCCCAGCCACTCCAGATGTTGCGTGAATCCATGAATCAGCACGATGCCTCCGGGCCAGCCGATAACGGCGCCGAATCCGACATTGAGCCGGCGGATGACCGTTATCGCCTGACGCACAACTCGCAGATCGGCACCGTGCTGCGCGACCTGTCCTGGCAGAAGTGCATGCTGAGCGTGCGCACCCGCACCGGGCACCAGTTCGTCACGTCGGTCCTGCACGTCGACCCGGTCAACCGCACCTTCGTGTTCGACTGGTGCAATGCGGATCCCGAGCGGATGTCGCTGATGACCTCGGATGAAAATGCGTTCTCGGGGCTGTTGCGCGGCGTGCCGGTCAACTTCGTGGTGGGCCAGCCGGCCGCCACGCGCTATGAGGAAGGCCCGGCCTTCGTTGTCGAATTCCCGGAGAAGCTCTACCACTTCCAGCGCCGCCGCCATTTCCGCGCGCGCACGCTGGTGACCAGGGGCTACCGCTGCGAGATCCACATGTCGGACAAGACCGTGCTGGGGCTCGATATCGCCGACCTGTCGCTGTCGGGCGTGGGGCTGCGCTCGAAGACGGTCTCGGCAGAGCAGCTGCCGGTCGGCACCACGGTCGGCAAGTGCCGGCTGGACTTCCGCGAACTGGGCAAGCT
Organism: Cupriavidus sp. BIC8F; assembly: GCF_032465815.1. Lineage (NCBI taxonomy): Bacteria > Pseudomonadati > Pseudomonadota > Betaproteobacteria > Burkholderiales > Burkholderiaceae > Cupriavidus > Cupriavidus sp. BIC8F. Next base: position 326,552 of record NZ_CP136095.1, read on the forward strand.
TGAGCTGGACCTGCAGGTGGTCGGCCACTGGCTGGTGGGCCATGACGACAGCGCCATCCACCATTTCGGCTGCGCCTTCATCCATCCGGACGGGCGCATGGAGAACTTCCTGCAGCGGCTGGTATTTGCGCTGGAACTGGCGCACCGGGGCTGATGCACCGGGGCTGATGCACCGTAGCGGATGCCGCAGCATATTGCCGGCCACGGCGTGACCGCGGCCATGCTCAGTCCCGCGCGGCTGCGCGGGTAGTCAGCGGACTAGTCAGCGGCAATCAGGAGCCGATCAGCCGGCCGATTGCCGCCGCGGCTTCGCGTATTGGCGGCAGCAGCCGCGAGATCATCTCCGCTTCGGAAACACGCGCGGCGCGCACGCTCACGCTCAGCCCCGCCAGCACGATGCCAGAGGCCGAGCGCACCGGCACGGCCATCGCGCGCAGGCCCGGTTCCAGTTCTTCATCGACGATCACGTAGTCCACCTCGCGGGCGCGCTCGAAGCACGCTTCCAGCTCCTGGCGCGAGACCTTGGTCTGCAGCGTGCGCGGGCGCAGCTCGGCATGCTCGAAGAAGCCGTCAAGCACCGTGGCGGGCTGGTGCGCCAGCAGCAGCCGGCCGTTGGAGGTGCAGTAGGCCGGCAGGCGGCTGCCCATGCCCAGCGAATAGTTCAGCACCCGCTGCACTTCGGAGCGCACCAGGTACAGGATGTCGGTGCCGTCCAGGATCGCCAGCGTGCAGGTCTCGTGGATGCGCGCGCTCAGGTTGTCCAGGATCGGCTGCGCCAGGGACACCAGCGAGGTCGACGAGAAATACGCGTGGCCCAGGTGCAGCACGCGCGGTCGCAGCGCAAACTGCCCGTCCTGCTGGCTGACGTAGCCGAGCTGTTCCAGCGTATAGAGGCAGCGGCGCACCGAGGCGCGCGACAGCTGCGTGCGCTGCGCCACCTGCGAGATCGTCAGCGGGCGCTTGCGTTCCGAGAAGGCCTCCAGCACGGTCAGCCCGCGCGCCAGCGACAGCATGAAGTTGGGATCGCCGGCAAAACTGGCGAGCAGGTCGGCCTGGGGCCGGGCAACGCGGACGGTGTCGGCCTGTGCATGGCCAAGACCGAGGGGGCGGAGGACATCCATTGGGAGGTGTGTTGTCTGGGCTTGTTGTCCGATAATCGCGCAATCTTAAACCGGCTGGCCGCCAGGGGCCAGCCTTTGCTGCATTCGCGCATAGCCCGCACGGCACGAGGGCCGGATGCGGCGCTGCATCAACGCCCGCGCCGCTCCGCGATCTCGTAAAGCGCCATGCCTGCCAGCATGGCGCCGACAAAACCCCAGGCCTTGGCATAGCCGGCACCCAGCGCCACCAGCGCCGGGCCCGGGCAGAAGCCCGCCAGGCCCCAGCCCACGCCGAACGCCGCGGTGCCCAGCACCAGCCGCGGCGTGACCGCGGCCAGCGCCGGCCACTGCATCGGCAGCCCCAGCCAGGAGCGCTGGCGCCGGCGCGCCAGTGCGAAGGCCACCACCCCCACCAGAATGGCGCCGGCCATGACAAAGGCGAGCGACGGATCCCAGGCGCCGGCCAGGTCGAGAAAACCCAGCACCTTGGCCGGGTTGGCCATGCCGGACAGGATCAGGCCGATGCCGAACACCAGCCCGGCCAGCAATGAGAAGAGCGTGCCCATCGGTCAGCCTCCCAGCCAATGACGCTGCACCAGCACCGTCAGGAAGCCCGCCGCCATGAAGGTCAGCGTGGCGGCCAGCGAGCGCACCGAACCCCGCGACAGGCCGCACACGCCGTGCCCGCTGGTGCAGCCGCCGGCGTAGCGCGTGCCGATGCCTACCAACAGCCCCGCCGCCAGCACCTCGGCCCAGCCGGCGTCGATCTGAGCCGCGGGCATGGCATCGAACGCGCCCGCCAGCCACGGCGCCAGCAACAGCCCGATCACAAAGGCGGCGCGCCAGGCGGTGTCGCCGTGCGGCAGCTTCAGCAGGCCGCCGACAATGCCGCTGATGCCGGCAATGCGGCCGAGACCCAGGATCATCAGCGCCGCCGCGAGGCCGATGACCAGCCCGCCGGCCAGCGACAGCCACGGCGTGAAATGGGTGAAATCAATCTGCATGGGAGGAGGCGCGCGAAAAGGCGCGGAGCGGCCGCAAGTGCAGCCCGAGGCCCGGATTATAGGCGTCGCAAGCCAGGCGGGCGCCCAAAAAAAAGTCGCCGCTGGGGAGCGGCGACCGGGGAAGGTCGTCATTCAAGAGGGGGTCTTGGTGACGTAAAAAGTATAGACATTTGAATTAAGACATTACATACAACTTTGGTGGGGTACGGCGGGTTCACATTTGGTGGGCGCTTATGCTGGCCGGCTCAGAAGGGTTTGCCCAGGAACAGGTAAAAGCTGTATGTGCCCGCGGCGGCGCGTCCATAGGCCAGGTAAAGCGGGCCCAGCGGACTGTCCAGCGCCAGGAAGACCGAGCCGGATTTGAGCAGCCCGGTCGGGCTCTCCGGCACCAGCGGGTCGCCCATGCGGCCCGCCTCCAGCGAAAAGCCTGCGTACACGCCTTGCAGCAGGGTCTGGCGCGCCAGCTTGTTGTAGTACATCAGCCGCGCAAACTGCAGGTTGCCGCCCAGCAGCTGCCCGGTGGCATAACCGGATTGCTGCAGGAAGCCGCCCCACTGGAACAGGTCATAGCGCGGCAGCGGCTTGCCGCCCATATTGCTGCCGACCCTGAAGGCCAGCGAGACCGTGTTGTCGCCGAACGAGTGGGCATAGATGCCGTCTGCCAACGCTTTGACATAAGCCTGGTCGGCGCCCAGCCCCGGCTGAGAAGCGTAGATGTGCAGCCGGGCCGCATAGCCGAAGCGCGGGAAGTCGACGCTGTCGAGCTGGTCGAAGAATAGCCGCCCGGTGATGGCGCCGCGCCGGATATTGCCCGGGCCTGGCGACAGCGACTCGGGGCCGGTGCTCAGGGTGGCGTGTTCCGAGCCGGTCTGCACGCCCACGCGCAGCTCGCCGTACTTGGTGAACTGGCTGCCCGCGTCCAGCGCGATGTCAAAGCGGCGCAGGTCGTAGGTGGCGATGCGCGTGCTGCCCTGGAAGACATTGACCGGGCGCCGCTCCAGCTCGATGCGCGGCGCGATAAAGAAGTACTGGCGCGTATCCAGCGGCTGGTAGAACTCACTGATCAGCGACGAGGTCTGGCCCACCTGCGCATCGGTGCGCCATTCGGCGCCAAGCGCATTGAGCCAGGTGCGCCGGTAGCTGCCCACCAGGTTGAAGTAGGCATCGCCGCGGAAATCCGAGCTCAGCCCGAGCCCGAAGCGCAGGTAGTCGGGACCGTAGGATTTCTCCACCGCATTGACCGCCAGCACGCGCTTGCCGGGCTCTTCCAGGATGCCGTAGTTGACGTGCTCGAAGTCGCCGGTGCCGAACAGGCGGCGCATGTCCTGGTCCAGCGTGGCCTGGTCGACCGGCTGCCCGGGCTTGGTTTCCATCACCGCGGTGACGTAGTCCGGGTTGACGCGATGCAGCGGCGCCAGCCGGATCTCATCGACTGGGCGGGTGTCAGGCGGCTGCACCGCCTGTTGCCTGGCGCGCAGTTGCGCATATTGCGCCGGCGGCAGCGCCAGCGGCGCGAGGCGGTCGGCGACCTTGCGCGCGGCGGCCTCGCCGATGGGGATGGTTGCCGGCAGGTGGTCGAAGTCGGTCGCGGAGAAATCGCCCAGCGCCGGCTCGATCAGCACGTCGGTGGGCCGCAGCGAGGCCAGCGACGCACGCACGTTCTGCTCGGTCAGGATATTGAGCATCTGGCCGGTCACGCCGATGAGCGAGGTCAGTTCCTCGCGCTTCATCAGCGGCGTGCCCAGGTTCACCGCGATCACGATATCTGCGCCCATGTTGCGCGCCACGTTCACCGGCAGGTTGTCGGTCAGGCCGCCGTCGACCAGCAGCCGGCCCTCATACTCGGCCGGCGCCACCGCGCCCGGCACCGACATGCTGGCGCGCATCACGTTGGCCAGCTCGCCCTGGCTGAACACTACCGGCGTGCCTGCCACCAGGTCCGTGGCCACGGCGCGGTAGGGGATCGGAAACTGGTCGAAGTCCCGGTAGCCGGGCGCGTTGGCCAGCTGGCGCAGCACGGTCTCCAGCTGCACGCCCGAAACCGCGCCCTTGGGCAGCAAGAGGCCGCTGGCCTGCACCCCGATCTCTGGCGTAAACAGGTTGGTGAAATCGTCCTGCTTGCGCCGGATGGTCAGGTCCTGGCGCGGCGGGCGTTCCTTGAAAATCTTTTCGGTGCTCAGGCCGCCGACCAGCCGCTCCATTTCGGCGGGCGCCATGCCGGTGGCATAGGCACCCCCCACCAGTGAACCCATGCTGGTGCCTGCGATGCAGTCGACCGGGACGCGCATCGCCTCCAGCACCTTGAGCACGCCGATATGCGCCGCGCCGCGCGCGCCGCCGCCCGAGAGCACCAGGCAGATGCGGGGGCGCGCGCCCCCGGCCCGCTGCGGCGTGGCCGCCGCGGCCTGGTTCGCGGGCGGCTCTATCGCCGGCGCCGCCGGCATGGAGGCCGGCTCAGCGGCCAGGACCGCGCCCGCAGCCAGCGCCAGGGCCGCCGGTACGAGCAGTTCGCGCAAGCAATGGAGTAGGGCTGCCTTCATGGCACCGTGGGGTTCGCAATCGGTTTTGCTGTCGGCCGCAGCGCGCGGCATTGGCCCGGCCCGGCGGCAGCCGGGCGGGACATCCGGCTATCTTCGGGCAAAATGCCGCATGCAGGCCGCCCGCTCGCGGCCGTGCAAAAACAATTCATCACGCCGTTCGGAAGCGTGCAGATCGGCACGCGACCCCGCGGCGCCCTGCACTAGGATGGATACAGGCGAGGTGCTTGGGGGTTGCATGTACGGTTATTTCTTTTGCCAGACCGCCGCGGGACAGCTCACGCTCATTCCCCGCGAGAAGGACTGGATGCTGATGCTGGGCAATGGCGTGATGGGGAGGTTCCCGGATGCCCAGGCAGCGGTGGATGCCCTGCACGAAGGCACACTGCGGGTGCAGGGGCAGCGCATCGATGCCAGCGCGCTGGGCGTGCCGGCACGCGCGCACGACTGGCTCTACCATGTACTGAGCCGCTGACGCGGCGCACCGGCGGACGTGCTGTCCCGCCAAAGGGGGAATCGCCATGACTGCCCTGGTCGAGTGGACCCGCGAGCATACCTGCCGGCTGTTTCCGATGTCGGCCGAATACCACCGCAGCGACGGCAACCAGGTGCAGGTCAGCTGGCAGGCCGAGCCAGCCGGCTCGCCCGGGCGCTGTCGCCTGAGCGCGGCCCTGCAGTTCGACCAGAACGTGATCGACGCCGTCTACCTGGCCGACGCCGCCGAACTTGCCCGCATCGGCGCCAGGCTGGCCAGCGTGGTGTCGCGCCGGCTTGCCGAGGACGACATCGCCTGCCTGGCGGGCACGGCGCTGGTGATCCCGGTCGGCGAGGGGCTGCTCGGCCACTGAGGGGTCCGGCGGCAGGCCGGCGCCGGCGGGAATATACTGGCGGTTGATCCGCCAATGCGCCTGTTCGCGAACTGTCAGTGTCCCAAGCGTCCCCCGCCGTGCCCCCCGACGACCCCCGCCCGGTGCCGCCAGAGCGGCCCGGCGATGACGAGTGCTGCGGCTCCGGCTGCGATCCCTGCATCTTCGATTACTACTACCAGGAGATGGACCGCTACCGCGAGGAGCTGCGCGCCTGGGAGGCGCGCCAGGCGGCGCGCCATGCCGAGGATCCGGCAAGTTGAGCGAGCCCCTGCAACCCCCGCACCCGACGTCCGCGCTGTTCGATTTCGTGCAGCGCCACCCGCGCCTGTTCGTGCTGACCGGCGCGGGCATCAGCACCGATTCCGGCATACCTGGCTACCGTGACGCGCGCGGCCAGTGGCAGCGCTCGCAGCCGATCACGCTGCAGGCCTTCCTGGGCTCGCACGCGGGGCGCCAGCGCTACTGGGCGCGCAGCATGCTGGGCTGGCCGGTGGCGTGGCAGGCGCGACCCAATGCCGCGCACCATGCGCTGTCGCGCCTTGGCGCGCACGGCCGGCTCACGGCGCTGGTCACGCAGAATGTCGACGGCCTGCACCAGCGCGCCGGCAGCGAGGGTGTGATCGAACTGCATGGCAGCCTGGCCAGCGCCATCTGCCTGGACTGTGGCACGCGCCATGACCGCGCCGGCCTGCAGGACTGGCTGCTGGCACAGAACGCCGCGCTGCGCGACGTGATCGCCGAACCCGCCGCCGATGGCGACGTGCATTTCGAATCGCCGCTGTTCGCGCAGTTCCGCGTGCCCGAGTGCGGGCGCTGCGGCGGCATCCTCAAGCCGGACGTGGTGTTCTTCGGTGAATCCGTGCCGCGCCCGCGGGTCGATGCCGCACGCGCGGCGCTGGAAGCAGCGGATGCCATGCTGGTGGTCGGTTCGTCGCTGATGGTCTATTCCGGCTACCGCTTCTGCGTCTGGGCCGGACAGATGGGCAAGCCCGTGGCCGCGCTCAACCTGGGCACCACGCGGGCGGACGCGATGCTCGCGCTGAAGGTGGAAGCCGGATGCGCGCCGACACTGCAGGCGCTGGTGTCCCGGCTGGAGCAGGGCACGACAAAACCCCGTTGACGCGATGGCCGCACAGGCATAGCATCGCCGGACTACTTCTTCGAAGTCTTCAATTTCCACCATGACCGCAGACCGCCAACGCCCCGTCAACGCCGCGCCCCCGGGCCGCGCGTTGCCATGCGTGCGTCGCCAGCCTGCGTTCACGTCTGTCGCGCCGCCGCCGTTCATCGGCGGTGCGCACCCGCCGCCGCCGCCGCGCGGCTGACGGGCACGCCTCCCAGCCTCATTCGTCTCCGGTAGTCCCGTATCCGTGTGCCTGCGCGCACGGCAGTCGCACGCCAGTACGCGTCTGCCGCAGTGCCATGGCCGCATGCCGATGCGCGTTGCCGGAGCCTGCCAAGCTGACGACAGATGACATCCATGACAACCGACAAAGACTGCGCGGCGCAATTCGACGCCGCCACCGACACACGCACCACCAACACCTCCGCCTGGGCCACGCCCCTCTTCGTGCTGCTGTGGAGCAGCGGCGCCATCGCCGCCCGGCTGGCCCTCGACCACGCCACGCCCTTCGCCTTGCTGACGCTGCGCTTCGCGCTGGTCTGCGCCGTGCTGAGCGCGATCGGCCTGGCCAGGCACCGCCTGCTGCCGCCGCGCGGCGAGCGGCTGTACGTCGCCCTGACCGGATTGCTGCTGATCGGCGGCTACTCCGTCTTTTACTTCCTTGCGCTTGACCACGGCATGACACCCGGCGTGCTCGCCACCGTGCTTGGCGCCCAGCCGATGCTGACGCTGCTGCTGACCGAGCGGCGCTTCAGCGCCGCACGCATGGCGGGCCTGGCCCTCGCGCTCGCCGGGCTGGCCATGGTGGTGGCCGACAGCCTGCTGCTGGCCAGGCTGTCGCTGGCGGGCGTGCTGTGCGCGCTGGCCTCGCTCGCCAGCATGACCGTCGGCGCCATCCTGCAGAAGCGCATCACGCGTGCACCCGCAGAAGTGCTGCCGCTGCAGTACGGCGCGAGCCTCGCGGCATGCCTGCTGTGCCTGTCGTTCCAGCCCTTCGCCTTCGATGCTTCGCTGGCGTTCGCTGCGCCGCTGCTGTGGCTGGCGCTGGTCATTTCGATCGGTGCGACGCTGCTGTTCTACCGCCTGATCCGCGCGGGCAACCTGGTCAACGTCACCAGCCTGTTCTACCTGGTGCCGGCGGGTACGGCGGTGCTCGATTACCTGCTGCTGGGCAACCGCATGGCGCCGCTGGCGATGGCGGGAATGGGGGCGGTGCTGGCGGGGTTGGGGGTGGTGTTTCGGGGAGGGCGAAATCCGATGCGCGGGTGATCTGAAATTTCGCAGGCATCGTCCCGCAAGTTCCGAAATGCACTGCGGAAAGGTCGAAATCTCGCGCATGCGCCGGCCAGGGGCAGCGATCGCGCCCTATGCTGACCCGTTTCGACAACGCGTTCCTCCGTTCCCATGCAAAGGCTGGCCGCCGTCCCCGGATATAAGCCGCTGCTCGCCGCCAGGATTGTCAGCGCCCTGATGGTGTGGCTCGACGCCACCGTGGTCTTTTCGCTGCTCGCCTTCCACTGGGGCGCGGATGCGACCGCGGCGGGCGTTGCTGCCTCGCTGTTCGTCATTCCGGTCCTGGTCGGCGGGCCCTTCTTCGGCTGGCTGGCCGACCGGGGCAACCCTGCTGCCATGCTGTTTGCCAGTTACAGCGCACGCGGCATCACATCGTTGCTGCTGCTCATGGCGCCAGACCTGAGCGTGTTCGTGCTGCTGGTCATGCTCAAGGCGCTGGCCAATGCCAGCGCCTTGCCGCCGGAACAGGTCATGGTCCGATCGATGCTCAGCCATGCACAGCTTGCCGCCAATGCCGGCTTGATGACGGCTGCCGACCAGATCACCAAGGTGTGCGCGCCGCTGATCGCGGCCGGCACGACCGCGCTGTACGGGCCAATGTCGGGACTCTGGCTTTCGGCCGGCCTGTCGTTGCTCGCAATCGGCTGCCTGGTGCCGCTGCGCGACCGGGCGCGCCCGGTCGCCGCGCAAGGCACTCCAGCACGAGGCGCCTTGCGGCTGGGGCCACTGATGGCGCTGCTGCGCGACAGTCATGCCGTGCGGGTGTCGTTCGGCTGCGTGTTCATGCTGACTGCGACATTCGGACTCTACGATCCGCTGCTGGCGCTGTTCATCAAGTCGCAGGGGTTGCCGGCATCGGCGTTTGGCATGCTGGTGAGCGGCACCGCCGCGGGCGCCGTGTGTGGCGCGCTGGCGTTCCCGCGCCTGTACCGGTGGCGTGGCATCCGCCTGGCGCCGCCCGGTCTTGCCGTGGTTGGGCTGACCGTGCTGATCCCCGGCGTGCTGGCCGGCAGCGGCATGCCCGAGATGCTGTGGCTCGGGCTCTGGATGGTGAATGGCTGTGCCTATTGCCTGGCGTGCCTGAGCCAGGCCGTGGCGATCCAGCAGCAATGCCCGCGCCATTGTCTCGGCAGCGTCAGCGCCACCGCCAGGAGCGTGCAACTGGTGGCGCTGGTGCTCGCGCCGCTGCTGGGCGGTGTGCTGGCGCGCAAGATCGGGATTCCGCTGGTGTTCGCGTTGAGCGGCGGCCTTGCCATTGCCGGTGGCTGGTTCTGGGGCCGGCGTGCGCAACGTGGCCACGCCGCGCGGCAGGCTGAACAATCGGCGAACCCAGAGCAGGCCGGCCCGTAGCCTACCGCTGCTTCACCTCCACCCGCACCTCATCCTTGCCCACGGTAATCGCCCCCGGCTCCACGTCCTTGCCGCCGACGCGCAGTTCTTCGGGTTTGAAGGTATAGACCGGATAGTCCTTCAGCAGCTGCTGCGCGACCACGGCGCCGATGGCGTTGAGCTGCTCGCGGTATTGCCCCATGCCGGCGACTTCCACCTGCTGCACGGTCGGATTGTCTAGCAGCACCGCGCGCTTGGCCGGGTCATAGCGCACGCCGCTGTTCAGCGCCAGCTTGCCGTCTACCGGCGGGGAGGGCAGCAAGGCGTTGGTCAGGCGTGCGTCGACGTGGGTGGTGACGCGGTTGTTGGCCTCGTCCAGCACCAGCCGGGGGTGGCTGAGCTGCACGCTGACAACTTCGGCATAGCGCAGCGTGGCGGGGAAGCGCTTGTCCAGCGCGGTCTGCAGTTCCTGCCGGGAGAGGGAATACTCGCCGGTCCAGATGTTGTAGCCGGCCAGCGCCGAGGAGGCACCAGCAGCACCAGCGACGCAGGCGGCGGCAATCAGCAGGGAAGGTTTCACATGCATGTGGCGGATGGGGCGCGCCTGTCGAGGGCGGCGGTGGATGGGTCAGCCTGTCAGACCGCGTGGGCGGGGTGGCGTTCCGTCACATCGGCGATCGGCCTGCATGGCGCGGGCCCGCGTCCATCAGTAGTGCGGCGGGATTTCCTGCTGGGGGTCGGCTTCGGCCGCGGTGGTGGCGGCGCTGCGCACCTGCTGGTACAGCGCGCGGAACTGCTCCTGCAGCAGGTCGATCTGCTGCTGCTGGCGCGCCACGGTGCTGTTCAGGGTATCAAGCAGGTCTTCCTGGAAGGCGAGCTTGATTTCGAGTTCGTTGATGCGATCGTCCATGGCGTGGTTTCTCCGGCAGGCGGCGCATTGTAAGCCCATACGCTCAAGGGGCGCGTCGCTGCCGGGGAAACCTGCGCGATGCGCGGCTTACTTCGGTGCCGTCAGCAGCATCCACATGATGCCGAAGCGGTCGGTGACCATGCCGAACTGCTCGGCAAAGAAGGTCTTGTCCAGCGGCATCACCACCTGGCCGCCTTCCTTCAGGCCGTTGAAGGCCTTTTCGACCGCGGCCTTGTCAGGGTAGTTGATCGACAGGCCGAATCCCTGGAAGTTGGGCTGGTTCGAGCAGCGGCCATCGGAGGCCATGATCACGCTGTCGCCGATCTGGAACTCCATGTGCATGACCTTGTCTTCGGTGCCGGCGCCGGGCTGGCAACCCGGGCTGGCCTTGTCGGCCTCCGGGTTGTCCTTGAACGTCATCCGCATGTTGACCTTGGCGCCGAGAATCTTCTTGTAGAAGTCAACGGCTTCATCGCAACGGCCTTCGAAAAACAGATAGGGCTGGACTTGCATGACAACTCCTGTAGGTGGGCCGCCGCTCGGGCGGCCGTGGATATCGGCATGGCGCGCGAATCAGGCGGCGCGCTGGCCGCAGTGAACATTGGGCGCACGCTCTTGTGTACGCCGTCCACAATACCTTAGCAAAGAAAATGGACGTCGTCCACATCAAATCAGCGCAGTGTGTGCGGACGGGGTGGCGGGCGGGAAGCCCACGGTGCTGCACTAGAATGGCCGCGACACCACCAAGCGCCAATCCCTTCGACCGTTCCGCCCCAAACGGAGTTGCCTTGCGTTACGAACTGACCGACCTGCGCCTGTTCCAGGCCATTGCCGATGCGCAAAGCCTGTCGGGTGGCGCTTCGGCCACGCACATCACCGCGTCGGCGGCGAGCTACCGGCTGAAGAACCTGGAGCACGCGATGGGCACGCCGCTGTTCGTGCGCACCGCGCGCGGCATGGAGCTGACGCCCGCCGGTGAAACCCTGCTGGTCCATGTGCGCGAACTACTGCTTGGCGTGGAGCGCATGCATGGCGAGGTGGGACGCTTTTCTGCCGGGCTGAAGGGCAATATCCGGCTGCTGGCCAACAGCAGTTCGCTCAACGGATTCATCATCCCGAGCGTGAGCCGCTTCCTGCTGGCCAACCCGGATGTGAACATCGACCTGGAGGAGCGCGCCAGCCAGTCGATCCTGGCGGCGGTGGCGGCGCATGAAGCCGATGTCGGCATCCTGGCGGGAGATTTCCAGACGGGCGGCGAAGCCACCGGCGTGCGCTCGGTGCGCTATGCGCGCGACGAACTGATCCTGGCTGTGGCCGCGGATCACCCGCTGGCGCGCGAGCCGGAAGTGCGCTTCGGCGCGGCGCTGGCCTTCGACTTTGTCTGCATGAGCCGCACCAGCAGCAACTTCCTGTTCCTGCGCGACATGGCGCAGCGCGCGGGAAGGGGGCCCAACGTACGGCTGCATGCGCACAGCTTCGATGCGGTGCTGTCGCTGGCCGAGGCGGGCGTGGGGGTGGCGCTGGTGCCGCGCAGCGTGGCGGCGCAGGCCTTGCGTGAGGCGCGCGTGGTGGGGGTGCGGCTGGCAGAGCCGTGGGCCCTGCGCGAACTGAACCTGATCGTGCGCGCCGACGGCAAGCTGCCGGCGTTTGCCGAGGCCTTTGCGCAGTTCCTGCTGAACGATCCGCGCGTGGTGGCCACGCGCGAAGGCGGCGCCGTCGCGGCCACGGCGCCGTAAGCACTTTCGCGCGCTTCAGCGCTTGCGATTCAGGAAGGTGGCCATGTGCTGCTGCGGCTCGCCGGTGTCGAAGGCGCTGCCGAACTCGGTCACGCTGTTGTTGATCGAGACTTCCAGCGGCGCATCCTCCCACTCGCGCAGCAGGCGCTTCTGTTGACGCACCGCGACCGGGCCGAAGCCGGCCAGCAGCGCGGCCACGCGTTCGATTTCCAGGTCCAGCTCCGCCAGCGGCACCACCCGGCTCACCAGCCCCCACTGCAGCGCCTCGGCGGCGTCGGAGATCTCGCCCGTCAGCAGCATCCATGCAGTGCGCGCATTGCCGATCAGGCGCGGCATCAGCGCGGCGTGGATCACCGACGGGATGCCGACCTTCACTTCCGGCATGCCCAGCTGCGCGTTGTCGGCGGCGATGCGGATATCGCACGCCAGCGCCAGTTCCAGCCCGCCGCCCAGGCACCAGCCCGGCATGCGCGCGATCACCGGCACCGGCAGGTGGCGCACGGCGTCGCACAGGCGGCGCAGGCCGCTGATGAAGGCCTCGGCGCTGGCGCGGTCCAGCGCGGCCATTTCCTTGATGTCGGCACCGCCGACAAAGCCCTTCTCGCCGGCGCCGCGCAGCACCAGCACGCGTACCGCGTCATTGCCGGCCAGCGCTTCGATGACGCGCGTGAGCGATGCGATCACCGGCGTGCTCAGGATATTGAGCGAGCCCGCCTCGCGGATGGTGACGGTGGCGATGCCGCGCGCGTCGATCTCGACGCCGGCGTGCGGTTCTTGCTGAAGTGCGCTCATCAGACTTGCTCCGAGAAACCCCGACCTTCAGGACGGGGAGTGGAAGGAGTGCTGCCGGCAGCAAGCAATCCCAATTTAGAATGACCGGCATGCTTCTCGTCTATCGCTACCGGGTAAAGTCGCTGAACGGCCTGCTCAATCAGCAGAGCCGCGCGGTGAATTACGTCTGGAACTTCTGCAATGACACACAGAAGCACGCGCTGAAATGGGGCAAGAAATGGCTCACGGGTTTCGATCTGAACGTGTTGACCACCGGCAGCAGCAAGGAACTCCGTATCCATTCCGGCACCGTCAACGCGGTTTGCGAGCAGTACGCCAAGTCGCGTAGCCAGCATCGCCGGCCGTACCTGCGCTATCGCGGCCGCAGGTCCCTCGGCTGGGTGCCGCTCAAGGGCCGGGATCTCAAGCGCTCGGGCGACGCATTCCGCTATGCCGGCAACACGTTTCGCGTGTTCAACTCCCGCCCCCTTCCCGAAGGCAAGCTCAAGGACGGCACGAATTTCTCCCGGGACGCGCGAGGCAACTGGTTCCTGAACATCGTGATTGAAGTCGCCGACATCCAAGCCCGGTCCCCGGCGCGCGGCGTCGGCATCGATCTTGGTCTGAAGGACCTTGCCACGCTCTCCACCGGCGAGAAGATCGGGAATCCCCGTCACCTTGGCCAACTCGAACAAGCCCTTGCCAAGGCGCAGCGGGCGCGCAAGAAGCGACAGGCGACGAACCTTCACGCCCGCATCGCCAACGCGCGGCGCGACTTCCTGCACAAGCTCTCGCATCGCATCGTGCGGGACTTTGACTACATTGCGGTGGGTAATGTGAATGCCGCCGGCCTCGTCAGGACCAGCATGGCGAAGTCCGTCCTCGATGCGGGCTGGTCGTCCATCCGCACAATGCTCGCGTACAAGGCGATTGCGCATGGCGCGTGGTACGAGGAAGTCGACGAACGTTTCACTACTCAGGTTTGCTCTTCGTGCGACGCGATGCCGCCGGAGAGGCCGAAAGGTATCGCAGACCTCGGAATAAGGCAGTGGGTATGCAGTGAATGCGGTGCTGTACATGATCGCGATGTGAACGCTGCGCTAAATATCCTTGCCCGATCGGGACATCGATCGCCTGCAGAGGGAATCCCCTCTCTTTAGGGAGGGAAGGATGTCAAGTCGTTCCTTGTGGCTTACTGGAGCCTGGTGAAGTGGATGTCCTCGACGATTTGCTTCCAGTGCGCATTCTGCGCGCGGATCAGGTCGCCGAAGGTCTTGCGCGAAGTCGGTGCCGGGATCGCGCCTTGTTTCTCGATGGCGGCGATCACCTCCGGCTCGGCCAATACCTGGCGCACGGCGTCGTTGAGCTTGTCGAGGATGGCAACGGGCGTGCCTGCCGGCGCGCCCAGGCCGAACCACGACGGGTTGTTCATCGCCGGCAGGCCGGCCTCGGCATAGGTCGGCACATTGGGCAGCACCTTCAGGCGCTGCTTCGCGGCGACCGCCAGCGGCTTCAGGCGCCCACCCTGGATCAGGCCCGACGACGACGGGATATTGTCGAACACCACCTGGATCTGGCCCGCCACCGCATCGTTGAGCGCCGGGCCCAGGCCCTTGTATGGCACATGCAGCATGCGCGTGCCGGTGGCGTTCATGAACAGCTCGCCGTTCATATGGCTCAGTCCGCCGTTGCCGGACGAGCCGAACGAGTACTTGCCCGGGTTGGCCTTCAGCAGCCTGATGAACGACTTCAGGTCCGTGGCCGGGAACGCCGGATTGACCACCAGCACGTTGGGCACGTCGGCCAGGTTGCTGACCGGCGCGAAGTCCTTGACCGGGTCGTAGGCGGTCTTCAGGTAGACGTTGGGGTTGACCGCGTGCGAGCTCTCCACCTCCATCACCAGGGTGTAGCCGTCGGCTGGCTGCTTGGCCGCGTAGGCGCTGCCGACCGCGCCGCCGGCGCCCGGGCGGTTCTCGACCACCACCGGTTGCCCCAGCACCGGGCCCAGGCGCGTGCCGACGATGCGCGCGATGAGGTCGGTGGTGCCACCGGCGGCGTAGGGGACGATCAGCTTGATCGGCCGGTCGGGATACGCGGTGGCATGCGCGGCGCCGCTTGCGCATGCAGCCAGCAGCGCGATGGCGGTGAAGGTTGGTTTCATCGGTGTCTCCGTGTCAGTGTTTTCGGTCTTGTGGGTCGCTGCGCGCCGTTCAGGCTGGGCTGTGTTCGCCCAGCAGCGGCGGCGGTGGCAGCGGCAGGTCGTACCCGGCCAGCATCGGGTTGCGCACCATGGGCACTTTGCCCATGACGGGGTGTTCGGACACCTGCATCAGCCCGCGGTGCTGCACCTGCGGGTGGGCGAAGACTTCGTCCATGGTGTGGATCGGCCCCCAGGGCACGCCGGCCGCATCGAAGGCATCGGTCCACGCCGTGCGGGTGCGCGCGGGGAAGAGACCGGTCAGCAGGGCGCGCAGCGCGGGCAGGTGCTCGATGCGCGCGGAGTTGGTGGCGTAGCGCGGGTCCTGCGCAAGATCCGGCATGCCGGCCACGGCGCAGAAGCGCGCGAACTGGCTGTCATTGCCGATCGCCAGGATCAGGTGGCCGTCGGCGCAGCGGAACACCTCATAGGGCGCGCAGTTGGGATGGGCATTGCCGCTGCGCTGCGGGTTCTGGCCCGACACCAGGTAGTTGGCGGCCTGGTTGGCGTTCATCGCTACCGCGACATCGAGCAGCGCGATATCAAGATGTGCACCCAGCCCGGTCGCCTGGCGCTGGAACAGCGCGGCCAGGACGGCGGAGGTGGCATACATGCCGGTGCTCAGGTCGACCACGGCGACGCCGGTGCGCAGCGGCCCGGCGCCGGACGTGCCGTCGGGCTGGCCGGTGTAGCTCATCAGCCCGCCCATGCCCTGGAACACATAGTCGTAGCCGGGTTTGTCCGCCATCGGCCCGCTCTGGCCGAAGCCGGTGATCGACAGGTAGACCAGGCGCGGGTTGATTGCCTTGAGCGTGTCGTAGTCCAGCCCGTAGCGGCGCAGCGTGCCGACCTTGTAGTTCTCGACCAGCACGTCGGCTTCGCGCGCCAGCTCAAGTACCTGCGCGGCGCCCTCGGGCGTGCCGTAGTCAATCGCGACCGAGCGCTTGCCGCGGTTGCAGCAGATGAAATAGCCGGACAGGCGCTGCTGCGTGTCGCCGCTGCCCTCGGGCGCTTCCAGGTAGGGCGGGCCCCAGCCGCGGGTATCGTCGCCGCGCTCCGGGTGCTCGACCTTGGTCACCTCGGCGCCCAGGTCGGCCAGGTTCTGGGTACACCAGGGACCGGCCAGGATGCGCGACAGGTCCAGGACCCGGACTCCTTCCAGGGCGCGATGCAGCATGACGACTCCGCTTTCAGACAACAGTGCGGCGGAGTATAGGGAGGGGTCCTGGCGCGAACCAGTCGAGAGTTTTGAAAGGCGCGTTCGCGGGATTTGAATGGTCCGGCGGGCCCGGATGCAGGTGGCGCCGGCGCCCCCGCCAGTCCCGGCGTTTGGCGCGTGGGCGCTGCCGTGTCACAATTCGCGTTTGGCACTGACTCGGCACGTGACTCGGCCGGCCGCGTCGCCGTGCTTCCCGCCGCCCTGGCGCGTGCAGTGGAAGCCCGCCCAAGAGCCGACCAATTCACTTAGATTTTCTGGCGATGACTACCATCCTTCAGCACATTCCTTCCGGCCAGCGCGTCGGAATCGCCTTCTCCGGCGGCCTTGACACCAGCGCGGCACTCCTCTGGATGCGCCAGAAGGGCGCCGTCCCCTACGCTTACACCGCCAACCTGGGCCAGCCCGACGAGCCCGACTACGACGACATCCCGCGCCGCGCCAAGGCCTACGGCGCCGAGGAAGCCCGCCTGGTCGACTGCCGCACGCAACTGGTGGCCGAAGGCATCGCCGCCATGCAGTGCGGCGCGTTCCACATCTCCACCGCCGGCATCACCTACTTCAACACCACCCCGATCGGCCGCGCCGTCACCGGCACTATGCTGGTTGCCGCAATGAAGGAAGATGGCGTCAACATCTGGGGCGATGGCAGCACGTTCAAGGGCAATGACATTGAACGCTTCTACCGCTACGGCCTCCTGACCAACCCCGGCCTGCAGATCTACAAGCCATGGCTGGACCAGCAGTTCATCGACGAACTGGGCGGCCGCGCCGAGATGTCGGAGTTCATGCGCCAGAACGGCTTCGACTACAAGATGTCCGCCGAAAAGGCGTATTCGACCGACTCCAACATGCTTGGCGCCACCCACGAGGCCAAGGACCTGGAGCACCTGGATTCGGGCATCCGCATCGTGCAGCCGATCATGGGCGTGCAGTTCTGGCGCGACGAGGTTGAAGTCAAGCGCGAGGAAGTGACCGTGCGCTTCGAAGAAGGCCAGCCGGTCGCGCTGAACGGCCAGACCTTCGCCAACAGCGTCGACCTGTTCATGGAAGCCAACCGCATCGGCGGGCGCCATGGCCTGGGCATGAGCGACCAGATCGAAAACCGCATCATCGAAGCCAAGAGCCGCGGCATCTACGAAGCCCCGGGCCTGGCGCTGCTGTTCATCGCCTACGAGCGCCTGATCACCGGCATCCACAACGAAGACACCATCGAGCAGTACCGCGACAACGGCCGCCGCCTGGGCCGCCTGCTGTACCAGGGCCGCTGGTTCGACCCGCAAGCCATCATGCTGCGCGAAACCGCCCAGCGCTGGGTGGCGGGCGCCATCACCGGCGAAGTCACCATTGAACTGCGCCGCGGCAACGACTACTCGATCCTGAACACCACCTCGCCCAACCTGACCTACAAGCCGGAACGGCTGACCATGGAGAAGGGCGAGTCGATGTTCACGCCGCTGGACCGGATCGGCCAGCTGACCATGCGCACGCTGGATATCGTCGACACGCGCGAGAAGCTGCAGACGTATGCCAAGAGCGGCCTGCTGTCGACCAAGGTCAGCGCCTCGCTGCCGAAGCTGGAAGACTGAGCTTCGCCGCGCCTCGCCTGACGGCGGGCCAGCGAGAAACCGGCACCTTCGGGTGCCGGTTTTTTTTGTCTCGGCGTTTTCCCCAGCTGTCCCGGAATGTCAAACGTACGTCCCGGAATATCAAACCGCGCGGTCCCGATCGCCAGATACTGCCTGCGCTCGTCACCCTTCGGCGGCGGGCTGTGAACGCACGGCGGCGCGAAGACCGCCGGTCTGCTTCCGGAGACGCCCATGTCCAGACCCCGCCTTGCCCTTGCCGCAGAGTCGGCCACGCCGGCCCTGCCGGCTGCTGCCGGACCGCGCTATGCGTGGCTCGTCTTTGCGCTGACGTTCGCGCTGCTGCTGTCGGACTATATGTCGCGCCAGGTGCTCAATGCGGTATTTCCGCTGCTGAAGGCCGAATGGCAGCTCGGTGATACGGAGCTGGGCGCGCTCGGCGGCGTGGTGGCGCTGATGGTGGGCGTGCTCGCGATTCCGCTGTCGCTGCTGGCCGACCGCTGGGGACGCGTGCGCAGCCTGATCCTGATGGCGGCGCTGTGGAGCCTGGCCACGCTGGGCTGCGCGGTGGCGGACAGTTTCGGCCAGATGTTCCTGGCGCGGCTTTGCGTTGGCATCGGCGAGGCGGCCTATGGCAGCGTGGGTATCGCGGTGGTGGTGTCGGTGTTCCCGCGCCATCTGCGCGCCAGCCTCAGCGCGGCATTCATTGCCGGCGGTGCCTTCGGCTCGGTGCTTGGCATGGGGCTGGGCGGCGTCCTGTCGGCCCACTTTGGCTGGCGCGTCGCCTTTGCCGGGATCGCCGGCTTCGGCCTGGTGATGGTGGCGCTCTACTACCTGACCATCAGCGAGCATCGGCTGCGCGGGCTCCAGCAGCGCGTGGGCGCGGCCAACGGCGACGAGGCGGCCCCGGCCCGGCAACTGGAGCCGCGCCGGATCGTGCGCGAGCTGCTGACGGTGCCTTCCATGCTGTGCGCCTGCGCGGGCAGTGCGCTGCAGCTGCTGGTGATGGCGGCGCTGCTGGGCTGGCTGCCCAGCTTCCTGTCGCGCGACTACGGCATGGCGACCGGACGCGCCGGCGTGGCCGCGGCAATGCTGGTGCTGATGGCCGGCGTGGGCATGGTGGCTTGCGGTGCCCTGACCGACCGCGTCGCGCGGCGCGCGCCCGCGCGCAAATGGCAGATGGCCATTGTCTACAGCGTGATTTGCTGCGTCTTGCTGATGACGGCGTTCCGGCTGCCCGCGGGCCATGCGCAGCTGGTGCTGATCGGCGCGGGCATGCTGGTGGTGGGCGGCACCGCCGGCCCCGCCAGCGCGATGGTGGCCAACCTGACGCGGCCTGCCATCCATGCGACCGCGTTTGCCACGCTGACCCTGATCAACAACCTGCTGGGGCTGGCACCAGGCCCGTTCCTCACCGGCGTGCTGGCCGACCACATCGGCCTGACTGGCGCGCTGCAATGGATTCCGCTGGCCGGTGGGGCCGCGGCCCTGCTGTTCTGCCTTGGCCGCCGGCACTACGCGGCGGACCTGCGCCGCCTGGATGGCCACGCTGTGCCTCACGTTATTCCTGCCTGACTCTTGCCAATCCGACCATGACTGCTACACCAACCCACACTGTCCTGATGGTGCCGGGCCTGCGCGACCACGTCGCCGAGCACTGGCAAACGCTGCTGCAAGCCGAACTGCAGGCGCAGGGGCACGACGTCCGCTGCGTGCCGCCGCTGGAGCACGACAAGCTCAGCTGCGCGGCCCGCGTCGCGGCGCTCGATGCCGCGCTGGCGGACATCGACAAGCCGGTCGTGCTGGTCGCGCACAGCGCCGGCGTGATGATCACCGTGCACTGGGCGGCACGGCACCAGCGCCAGATCCTGGGCGCGCTGCTGGTGACGCCGCCGGATTTCACGCAGCCGCTGCCGCCCGGCTATCCGGCGCAGGACGCGCTGGTGCAGGGGGGCTGGCTGCCGACGCCGCTCGCGCCCTTGCCGTTCCCCAGCCTGGTTGCTGCCAGCGGAAACGACCCACTGGCCAGCCATGCGCGCGTCGCGGAGATGGCCGCCGCATGGGGCAGCCGGCTGGTGGACCTGGGCAACGTCGGCCACCTCAACCCTGCCGCGGGCTACGGCCCGTGGCCGCGTGCCCATGACTTGCTGGCAGAGCTGGGCACCCTGGTCACGCACGATTCGTGACCTCGCCGCATCCGCGGCACAACAAAAGAATCCGGCCGCTAACGCCGGGCAACCAAGGAGGAGACAAATGAGAACCAGAAACACCGTGATGGCCCTGATGCTGGGTTGCCCGCTGGCGGCCGCCGCGCAATCGTCCGTCACGCTGTATGGCGTGGCGGACGTCAACGTCGAATACGTGAACCGCGTCGGCGCTGTGCCGGTTGCCACCAATGGCTTCAACCCGGGGCCGGGCGACAAGGTGTTCCGCATGGCGTCGGGCGGTCTGTCCGGGTCGCGCTGGGGCCTGCGCGGCGCGGAAGATCTTGGTGCGGGATGGCAGGCGTCGTTCGTGCTGGAAAGCGGTTTCAGCCTGGACAGCGGCACCATGCAGCAGAGCGGTCGCCTGTTCGGCCGCCAGGCCTTTGTCGCCCTGCAGCGCGCCGGCATCGGCCAGCTCAGCCTGGGCCGCCAGTACACGTCGATCTTTGAAGCGCTGGCGAATTTCTCGCCTACCGCATACGCCACGCAATATGAACCGGTGGTGTTGCAGGCGGGCGCCAATTTCCGCGAGGACAACACGGTCAAGTACACCGGCCAGTTCGGACCGCTGACGGCGCGGGCGCACTGGTCGTTCGGCGCAGGGCTGGCGCTGCCGCAAACTGTTGGCATTGCCACCCCGATCGGCGGCAATGGCGAAGTGCCCGGACAATTCCGGCGTGACACCGCCTACGGGGCTTCGCTGGCGTATGCCACCGGGCCGTTCGGCGCCACCATCGGCTATGACCAGTGGAACCCCACCATCGGCACCAGCAATGGCACCGTGCGCAAGGCCGTCGTGGCGGCCAGCTATGCCTTCGGCCCGGCCAAGATCATGGGTGGCTATCGCTGGGGTCAGAACAAGAACGCCGCTGACGTGGTGATCCAGCGGGACGACTACTACTGGATCGGCGCCAACTATCAGGTCACCCCGGCCGTGGGGCTGACGCTGGAGTACAACTACGACAATGTCAGGAGCCTGTTTGGCAATACGGAGGTGGCCAATCCGTGGCAGGTTGCTTTTGTCGCCAACTACGCGTTCTCGCGGCGCACCGATGTGTACCTGTCTACGGCTTATGCTCGCAATGCCGGGCTGATGCTGGAGTCGCTTGCCACCGTTTATGCCAACAGCTTGTCGTTGGGCAATAGCTATGCTGCGGCTAATGGGCAGCGCAGCATGGTCGGCGTGGCCCTAGGTGTGCGGCACAAGTTCTGATCCGGCCGTATCGGCCCGCCCGATGCTCGTCTTCGCCGCCGTGCCGCTTGTGCGCCGGCGGCTTTTTTATTGCGCCGCCTGCGCCCGCCACGCCGACACGCTGCATCCAAAACGCCCGCTGAACCACCGCGAAAACGCGCTCAGCGACGAAAACCCCAGCAGCGCCGCCACTTCCGACAGCGGACGCTCGTGGTTCTCCAGGTAGCGGATCACCAGGTCGGCACGAGCCTCGGCAAGGATCCCGGAGTAAGTCGTATGTTCCTGCCCGAGCCGCCGATGCACAGTGCGCCGGTCGACGCTCAGGTGCTGGGCCACGCGTTCGACCGAGCACAGCCCGGTGGGCAGCAACGCATAGACCAGCTTGCGCACCATGTCCGACATCGTCGCCGCGGTCGATTGCGCCAGCAGCGTGCCGAGATAGTGCTTCACCTGCTGCGCCATCACCGGGTCATACGACGGCAACGGCGCTTCCAGGTCCGAGGCCAGGCAGACGATGCCGTCGAAATCCTGATTGAAGGTGCAGGGCATGCCGAACACGCGTGAAAACGTGGCCGCGCTGGCCGGTGCCGGGTGGGTGAAGCAGATGCTGCGCGGCCGCCAGGACTGCCCCAGGAACAGCCTCAGCATCCGGAACACCACGCCGACCGCAAGGTCGGCGGCCTGCCGCAAGGTGCCGGGCGCTTCGGTGAGCACCTGCAGCCGGATCATCACCAGCTCATTGCTGTCTTCGATGCGCATCGACAGCGACTCATTCTGCAGGCCCATGTAGCGCACCATCGACTCCAGCGCGCGGCGCAGCGTGGGCTCTTCACGCACCACGAAGGCGAGCGGGCCGAGGTTGGAGAACTCGCGCAGCTCGGCCATGCGCAGGCCGAAATCGTCGACCCCGGCGGCGTGTGCCGACGCATCCAGCAAGCCGCCCACTGACGCCGCGGGGATGCGGATATCGGGATCGAGCAGGACCGAGCGGTTGATCTTCGCCGCCCTCAGCTGCTGGTATGGATCCAGCCCCAGCGAACGCGCGACTTCCACGTAATTGGTCAGGCTGGCACTGCGCAGATAGTAGGACATGGGGGCGGATTCCGTGCTTTCCCTGAGTGTCCCGAAATGTAAATCGGATGTCCCGGATCGTCAAATCGCGACCAGTCGTTCGCCGATACTCCAACCACTAACCAACCGGAGCCATCCATGCAATTCCTTGACGATTCCCTGCACCCCGAGAACATGGACAAGGTGGTGATCACCGTGGCCCCATATGGCCCGGAGTGGATGCCGCAGGACTTCCCCGAGGACATCCCCGTCACCATGGAAGAACAGATCCAGAAGGCCGTCGACTGCTACAACGCCGGCGCCACCGTGCTGCACCTGCACGTGCGCGAACTCGACGGCAAGGGCTCCAAGCGCCTGTCCAAGTTCAACGAGCTGATCGCCGGCGTGCGCGCCGCGGTGCCGGACATGATCATCCAGGTTGGCGGCTCGATCTCGTTTGCGCCGGAAGACGACGGCCAGGAGGCCAAGTGGCTGTCCGACGACACCCGCCACATGCTGGCGGAGCTGGAGCCCAAGCCCGACCAGGTGACCGTGGCGATCAACACCACGCAGATGAACATCATGGAGTTGCTCTATCCGGAATACCTGAAGGGCACCTCGCTGGAACACCCGGCCTACCAGGCCGCCTATCGCGAAATGACCGTGCCGGCCGGCCCGGGCTGGGTGGAAGAGCACCTGCGCCGGCTGCAGGCCTCGGGTATCCAGCCGCATTTCCAGCTGACCGGCATGCACGCGCTGGAAACGCTGGAACGCCTGGTGCGCGCCGGCGTCTACACCGGCCCGCTGAACCTGACCTGGATCGGCATCGGCGGCGGCTTCGATGGCCCCAATCCGTTCAACTTCTTCAACTTCGTGCATCGCGCGCCGGACGGCTGCACACTGACCGCCGAGTCGCTGCTGAAGAACGTGCTGCCGTTCAACATGATGGCGATGGCGATGGGCCTGCACCCGCGTTGCGGCATAGAAGACACCATCATCGACCAGCACGGCGACCGCATGACCTCGGTGCAGCAGATCGAGCAGTGCGTGCGCGTGGCGCATGAACTGGGCCGCGAGATCGCATCGGGCAAGGAAGCCCGCGAGATCTACCGCATCGGCACCTGGTACGACAGCGCCGACGCCACGCTGGAAGCCAATGGCATGGCGCCTAACCGCAAGACGGGGCAGAAGAACCTGCCGCTGCGCGCAGCGGCCTGACATTGGCCGCAGGGCCGGCATGCCTGCCGGCCCTATGCACTACCGGAGTCCGTGATGCATCACCCTGACGCCCTCATCAATCCTTGCATCAACATCTGCCGCATGGACCTCGCCAACCGCTATTGCCAGGGCTGCGCCAGGACGCGGCTGGAAATCGGGCGCTGGGCGCAGATGAGCGAGGCCGAACGCGCGCAAGCGCTGGCGGAGGCGCCGGCCCGCCGCGGGCAGCGTGCCGCTACGGGCGCTCTGTCATGAGCCGGCCCGCCTCCCTCTTCATCCAGGTCGGGTTCGACCTGGTCTGCCCCTGGTGCATGATCGGCAAGCGCCATCTTGAAACAGCGCTGGCGCAGCTGGCCCAGGAACGGCCCGATGTAGCGGTCACGGTCGAATGGCGCAGCTGTCCCCTGTTTCCGACGCTGCCCCCGGCCGGCATCCCCTATCGCAAGTTCAGACTGGCGCGGCTTGGCAGCGCCGAAGCCGTGGCGCTGCGCCAGGCGCAGGTGTGCGCCGCAGCGCGCGAGGCCGGCATCACACTGGAACCCGACCGCATCGAAGTGCTGCCCAACACCGTGCTTGCGCATCGCCTGATCCGGTACGCGCGCCAGGCTGGTGGCGAAGCGGCCGCATCCGCGCTGATCGACCGGTTGTTTGAAGGGTACTTCCTGCGCGGTGAGGACCTCGGCGACACGCGCGTGCTGCACGCGGCAGCGATCGCCTGTGGCATGCCGATGCCGCAAGCGGCGGCGCCGGCCACTGCGCAAGACCTGGCGTGGCTGCCGCCGCTGCATGGCGAGGAGGTGCCGCTACCCAATCCCGGCCTGGGCGTGCCGCGCTTCGTGATCAACGGTGCGCCGCCGATTGCCGGCGCTAGGCCGCCGCGTGCCTTGCTGGAGGCAATGCTCCGGGCGCTGGCCCGCGCGTCTCCCGCTTCCCCACCCCCGCCAGGCATCGCGCTCACCACACGGTGACGCCGCGCCGGACAACGCTGGACAGAAGATCCATACTACATAACGGAGACAACATGCCCACCCACCCTTCATTCCTGCTGCGCATCGCCGCCGTGGCGGCCGGCCTGGCGCTGGCAGCCCCCGCTGCCATGGCCTGGACCAGCAAGCCGGTCCGGATGCTGGTGCCCGCACCCGCGGGCGGCACCATGGACGTGCTCGCCCGCCTGCTGGCAGACCAGCTGTCGGCGGACCTTGGCCACCCCGTGGTGGTCGACAACAAGCCGGGCGCCGGCGGTGGCATTGCCATCACCACCATGCTGGCCGCGCCCGCTGATGGCCAGACCATCATGGTCACCGCCAGCAATGTGCTGACCGAGATCCCGCATGTGCTCAAGCAGGGGTTCGACCCGCTGAAAGACGTCAGGCCCATGGCCGCCGTGGCGCGTTCGCGCATGGTGATGATTGGCGCGCCTGGCCTGCCGGCCAAGGACCTGAAGAGCCTGGTCAGCTACGCCCGGGCCAATCCGGGCAAGCTCAGCTTTGCCTCGTACAGCGCCGGCACCGCTTCGCACTACGCCGGCATGATCATGAACCAGAAGGCCGGGCTGGACTTGCAGCATGTGCCCTTCGCCGGTTCCGCGCCGGCGCTGACGCAGGTGATGGGCAATCAGATTGCGGTGATGTACGACGGCATGGTGACCTCGCTGCCGATGATCCGTGCCGGCAAGGTGCAGGTCTATGCCGTGGCGTCGAAGAGCCGCTCGGCGCTGCTGCCGCAGGTGCCGACCTTTGCGGAATTGGGCTACCCCGACATGGAGTTCAGCAACTGGGTGGGCGTGATTGCGTCGTCGAAGCTGTCGCCAGAACTGGCCGAGAAGATCCACGCGGCTGCCTACAAGGCTGCGGCTTCCGCCAAGGTGCGTGACCGGATGGAGGCGCTCGGCTATGAGCCGCTGTCGGCGCAGCCCCTGCCGCAACTGAGCGAATCAGTGCGCGCGGAGTTCGAGCGCAATGCCGGCATCGTCAAGGCGTTCAATATCCAGCCCTGAGTCAGTTCCCGACCACGCAAAAGGGCAGCCTCATCCGAGGCTGCCCCTTCTTCTTCCTGCTGCCGGTTCAGGCGCCGGTGCTGCGCAAGCGCTTCTTGTCGATCTTGCCGACGCTGGTCTTCGGGATCTCGTCGACAAACAGGATCCGCTCCGATTCCGGCACCGCATACTTGCTGAGCCGGTTGGCCTCGACGCGCGCCAGCAGCGACGCACGAATCGCATCCGCGGTCACGGTTGTGCCAGGCTGGCGCACCACGAATGCCATCGGCCGCTCGCCCCACCTGGCATCCGGCACGCCGATGACCGCGCACTCCTGCACGCCCGGCACCTGCGTGACCAGGCTCTCGACCTCGATCGACGAGACCCATTCGCCGCCGGTCTTGATCACGTCCTTGATCCGGTCGACGATCTGCACGAAGCCGTCGGCCCCCATTACCGCGATGTCCTGCGTATGCAGGTAGCCGCCGGCCCACAGCTCGGCCGATGCCTCGGGCTTGCCGTGGTATGCCCTGGTCAGGAATGGCGCGCGCAGCACGATCTCGCCGCGCGCCCGGCCGTCGCGCGGCACGTCGTGCATGGACTCGTCCACCAGGCGGAAGTCCACCATTGCCACCGGCCGGCCCGTCGAGCAACGCATGCGCACTTCGGTCTCATGGTCGCGAGGCGCGTCGCCTGGCGGCAACTGGGCCAGCGCGACGATGGGGCCGGTTTCCGACATGCCATAGCCGGCAAACACATCCATGCCGCGCTCGAGGGCAGCCTCGCACAACGCCGGCGGCAGCGCCGAGCCGCCGATGATGAGCTTCCAGCCCGACAAGTCCTGGCCGCTTGCCTGCGCCGCCTGCAACAGCATCTGCAGCAAGGTCGGCACGCAGTGCGAGAACGTGACCCGCTCGGTCTCGCGCAACTGCAGCAGCATGTCCGGCGCATAGCGCCCCGGCAGCACGATGCGCAGCCCGAGCATGACCGCGACATACGGGATGCCCCAGGCCAGCACGTGGAACATCGGCGTGATCGGCATGTAGACGTCTTCCCGGTGCAGGCGCTGCCCTTCGCGCGGTGCGCACAGGCTCGTGGCCGAGGCCAGCGCATGCAGCACGATGTCGCGATGGCTGTAGCACACGCCCTTGGGATCGCCGGTCGTGCCCGTCGTGTAGAAGGTGGCGGCGCGGGTGTTCTCGTCGAACTCGGGGAAGTCGAAGTCGGGCGAGGCCGCGCGCAGCAGCGTCTCGTACTCGCCGCAGAATGGCAGCGATGTCGGCGGCACCTGCTGGCCGTCGGCCAGCAGGACAAAGCTGCGCACGCTGGTCAGCTGGCCGCGGATCTCTTCAATTACCGGCAGGAAGTCCGGATGGAGCAGCACCACCTCGGCGCCGGAATCGTTCAGCGTGTACAGGATCTGCTGCGCCGACAGCCGCACGTTGACCGTGAACAGCGTCGCGCCCATCATCGGCACGCCGAAATAGCATTCCAGGTAGCGGTGGCTGTCCCAGTCCATCACCGCCACGGTGGTGCCATGCGCTACCCCTTGCGCGGCCAGCGCGGAAGCCAGCCGGCCGACGCGCTGGCGGAATTCGCGATAGTTATGGCGCTGCTGCCTGCGGTACGTGATCTGCTGGTCGCCGTAGAGCGACAGAGAATTGAGCAGCAGCTGCCTGACGAGCAAGGGATAGGCGTAGGCCTGCGGCGCCGCAGGCACAAGGTTTGGTTGCATGTCTGCCCGCCTCCGTCAGAACGGCACGTCGCCGATGATGCCGGCGCGTTCCATCTTGCGCACCGTGGGCGCATAGTCCTGCACCGCGTAATGCTGGGTGCAGCGGTTGTCCCAGATCGCCACGCTGTTCTTCTTCCAGCGCCAGCGGACCTGGTACTCCGGGATCTCCGCCTGCGCGCACAGGTAGTGCAGCAGATCGCCCGCGCCGGGCATGAAATCCTTGCCGAAGCGGACCACATCGTCGCGGTGGTAGTTGGCAAAGTGCGAGGTGAAGGCGTTGACGAACAGGACCTTCTCGCCCGTCTCCGGGTGGGTGCGCACCACGGGATGCTCCACCATTGGGAACTGCGCGGCCAGCGCGGCTCGTTTCTCCGGCGGCATATTGGCGCCGAAGGTGTGCTCGATGCTGTGCTTGGCGCGCAGGCCTTCAATGCGGGCCTTGATGTCCTGCGGCAGGCGCCGGTACGCCTCGCCCATGTTCACCCAGATGGTGTCGCCGCCCACTGCCGGCGTTTCCACGCAGCGCAGCACGCAGCCCATCGGCGGCGCCTGGCGCCAGGTGGCGTCGCAATGGAAGGAGTTCTCGTAGTGCTCGACCTTGCTGTCGGGCGACTTGTAGATCTGCACCAGGCCCGGGTGTTCCGGGTCGCTGCCCACCACCGGGTGGTCTTCCAGTTCGCCGAAGCGGCGGGCAAAGGCAACGTGTTCGGCGCGGGTGATGTCCTGGTCGCGCAGGAACAGCACCTTGTGCTGCAGCAGCAGCGCCTTGATCTCGGCGAACAGGCCGGCGTCGCGTGACGCATCGGCCAGGCTGACGCCGCTCAGTTCGGCGCCGATGGTGCAGGTCAGGGGATCTGCGTGCATGGTGTTGTCTCCTCTGTTGTAGTTCTCAGATGACGAAGATCGACGAACCGGTGGTGCGGCGCGCCTCCAGGTCCTGGTGCGCCTGGACCGCGTCTTCCAGCGCATAGCGCTGGTTGATGCCGATGCGGATGCGACCCGCGCCCACGTGGTCGAACAACTCGCCCGCCAGCGCCTGCTTCTCCGCGGGGTCGGCGATGTAGTCGGCCAGCGCCGGGCGCGTCAGGAACAGCGAGCCCTTCATCGCCAGCAGCACCGGGTCGAACGGCGGAATCGGGCCCGACGCGGTGCCCACGCACACCATGGTGCCGCGCCGCTTGAGCGAATCCAGCGACGCCATGAAGGTGGTCTTGCCGACGCTGTCGAATACCACCGAGACCCCCACGCCGTCGGTCAGCTCGCGTACGCGCTTGGCCACGTCCTCGCGGGTGTAATAGATGATGTGGTCGCAACCGTGCGCAAGCGCCACTTCGGCCTTGGCTTCGGTGGACACCGTGCCGATCACGGTCAGGCCCAGCAGCTTGGCCCACTGCGACACGATCAGCCCGACCCCGCCCGCCGCGGCATGCAGCAGGATGGTGTCGCCCTGGCTGAACGGATAAATGCGGCGCATCAGGTAGGCCGAGGTCAGCCCGCGCATGGTCATGGCCGCGGCGGTTTCAAAGGCAATGCTCTCAGGCAGGCGGATCAGCGGCGCGGCCGGCACCAGGCGCTCGGTGCTGTAGGCGCCCAGCGTGTTGACGAAGCCGGTATAGGTGACGCGGTCGCCCGCCGCCACATTGGTCACGCCCGGGCCGACGGATACCACCACGCCGGCGGCTTCCACGCCCATGCCGCTGGGCAAGGGCACGGGATAGGTGCCATTGCGGAAGTAGGTGTCGGCGTAGTTCAGTCCCACAGCCACGTGGCGGATGCGGACCTGGCCCGGGCCCGGATCGCCCACTTCCATGTGTTCGTAGCGCAGCACTTCGGGGCCGCCGGTCTCATACATGCGGACAACGTTTGCCATGGTCTTGTCTCCTGGGGTTTCGTTGGTGCAGATCACACTGCAGATACAGGAAACTGTAGTGATTGCCGCCCCGGCCGGCTTTGCATTGGCTACCGATGACTTTGCATTTCATGCCACGCGGCCCTATGATCGCTGCTGCGGCGGGCAGACCGCGCCCCCAACTGACATCTCATCGCAAGGCAACGCTGGCTTGGAAACCCTGATACGTGCTGCCGCACTGACCAACTTCCTCGAGGTTTCACGTGACCTTGGCCTGGACCCGCAGCCGTTGCTGCGCCAGGCGCGGCTGCGGCGGGCCTGGCTGGACGATCCCGACCAGCGCGTCCCGCTCAGCGCCTGCGTGGCACTGCTGGAAGCCGCCGCGCAGGCGTCGGCCTGCCCGACCTTCGGGCTGCGCATGGCGGAGTCGCGCCAGCTGTCGGATTTTGGCGTGATGAGCCTCTTGATCAGCCAGCAGCCCACGCTGCGCGCCGCGCTGGCCACCACCATCCGCTACCGGCACCTGGTCAACGACTCGGTGGCGCTGTTGCTCGAGGATGCCGGCAGCGCCGTGGTCATCCGGCAGGAAGTGCTCAGCGACGCGCCCTCGCGGCAGGCCACCGAGCTGGCCATCGGTGTCGTCTTCCGCATGTGCGCGCTGCTGCTCGGCCCGCGCTGGCAGCCGATCGGCGTGAGCTTCACGCATGCGCCGCCGGTCGACCTGCGCATCCATCGCCGCCTGTTCGGTTGCCCGCTGGACTTCAACGCGGACTGCAATGGCATCATCTGCCGCGCGGCCGACCTCGACGCGCCGAACCCGACGGCGGACCCGGTCATGGCGCGCTACGCACAGCAATTCATCGACACACTGCCGCGCGCCAACCCGCAATCCATCGGCCATGAAGTGCGCGCCGCGATCTACCTGATGCTGCCAATGGGCCGCGCCACCTGTGAAGCCGTGGCGGAGGGCCTGGGCCTGAGCCTGCGCACCATGCAGCGCCAGCTCGACGACGCGGGCGAGACCTTCACTGACATCCTGAACGACGTGCGGCGCGAACTGGCGCGACGGTACGTGGAGAATCCACGCTATTCGCTGCTGCGGGTGTCGCAGTTGCTGGGCTATGGGTCGGCCAGTTCGTTTACGCGGTGGTTTTCGGCGCACTTCGGGATGGCGCCGGCCAGCTGGCGCAGGGATCACGCGCAGCACTAGCGCAGGCGATGCCGTCAGCCTGGCGTCACCACCGCGCGAGTTTCACGCATGGCCAGCTCGACATCCTTGATATTGCCCAGCGGCGCGAGAACGGCCGCATCGAATGGCCGCACCGGCTGTCCCTCGCGCACCAGCACCGGCCAGTCCGGATTCGCAAGGGCGCCGCGTCCGAGCGCGACCAGCGTGGCGCCATCGTCCAGCAGGCCGTTCGCGCGCGATGGCTCATGCAGGCTGCCGTTGGCCATGATCGGGAGCCCGGGCGCGGCACGGCGTGCAAGCTGCACCAGCGTCGCGCCGTCGTCCGCGAAGGCGGGCTGCCATGCCTCGTACTCCGTCACGTGGAGGTAGTCCACAGCGCTCGCCCCAAGCGCAGAGAAAACGGCGGCCGCGCCCTCCGCGCCTTCCGGCCACTTGTGGACGAAATCGTTCACCTTGCCTTGCGAGATGCGCATGCCGACGGGAAAGCCCGCACCCACGGCAACGCGCACGGCACGGACGGTTTCCAGCAGCAGGCGCATGCGCTGCGCGATGCTGCCGCCCCAGGCGTCCTGGCGTTGATTCGTATAGTCCGTGAGGAACTGATCCAGCAGATAGCCATTGGCACCGTGGATTTCAACGCCGTCGAAACCGGCGTCACGGGCCAGCCGGGCGGCCTGCGCAAAGCCTTCGATCGCCTGCAGGATGTCTGGCTCTGCCATGGCGCGCGGGATCCGGTATGGACCCTTGCCGGCATACACGGCCATCTGCTGCCCCTTGGGCTGCACGGCCGAGGGCCCGACCGTGTCGTCGCGGAAGCGGTTGGCTTGCGACAGCGCACCGGCATGCATCAGCTGGGCCACGATGCGTCCGCCCTGCTGGTGGACCGCGGCAACAACCTGGCGCCACGCGGCCACTTGCTGCGCGTCCGTCAAACCGGGCTGGCCCGCATAGCCCTGGGCGTAGGCACGGTCGGTATAGATGCCCTCCGTGACGATGAGGCCAAAGCCGCCGCGGGCGAAGCCTGCGTAGTAGCGGGTCATGGCCTCGGTGGGAGCGCCTGCTGCGGTGGCGCTGATGCGCGTCATTGGCGCCACCGCGAGCCGGTTGCGCAGCGGCACGCCGTTCAGCGCCAGCGTATCGAACAGCGAGGGGGTGGCGGGCGTGGTCATCGCGCAGCCTCTGCGGCCAGGGCGATGGCTTCGATCTCGATCTTCGCGTCCGGCGAGTAGAGCGCCGAGACCTCTACGATGGTGTCAGCCGGATAAGGCGCGGAGAACCACTTTCGGCGCAGTTCGACGATCTTCGGGAAGTGTTCCATCGACGTCAGGAAGATCGTCACCTTCACCACGCGGTCCAGCCCCGAGCCGCCCGCCTGCAGCGCGCGCCTGAGGTTGCTGAATGCCTGCTCGGCCTGGGCATCGAAGTCGTCACGGCCCACGATGGCGCCATCGTCGCCCACCCCGGCCTGGCCGGAAACAAAGAGGAAGCCGCCGGCCCGGATGGCTTGCGAAAGCAAATAGGGAGCGTAGGGGTCGGGTTGAGTGTGGACTTGTTCCAGCAGCATTGCTGACTCCGGTAGATGATTTAGTAAAATTCACCTGATTGCCTGGGCGGCCATCTGATAGGTCAAGTATCGGAGCGAGCTAGGGCCGCGACAAATGGTCGCTTTTCAGTCGACGCATGAATACATCTCATCTAAGGAGGAGGCGTGCGCAAACTGCCGCCCCTGGGTGCCCTGCGCACCTTCGAAGCCGCCGCCCGGCGCGCCAGCTTCAAGCACGCGGCGGACGAACTGCACGTCACGCCGACGGCGGTCAGCCACCAGATCCGCTTGCTGGAAGAGAGCCTTGGCGTGAAGCTGTTCGAGCGCCAGACCCGCAAGGTGCGCCTGACGCCTGCCGGGCATCTGTTGTTCCCCGCGGTGCGGGACGGCCTGGACGGGATGGAGCGCGCCGTGCTGGCGGTGCAGCGCAGCGGACAGACCAACGTTGCCACGCTGACGTCGACTGTTGCCTTCATGGCCAGGCGGCTGGCACCGCGCGCCGGCCAGTTCCGCGCGGCCCACCCTGACTGGACGCTGCGCCTGGATGCGTCGGACCAGATCGTCGACCTGGACCGCGATGCGGACGCTGCCATCCGCTACGGCAGCGGCAGCTATCCCGGGCTGGTGGTCGAGCCGTTGTTCTGCGACCGGTTTGCGCCGGTCTGCAGCCCCGGCCTGAAGCTGGCCAGCGTGCAAGACCTGAAGCACGCCACGCTGGTGCACTTCGAGTGGGGCGCCGGCGCGCGCGATGACGAGCGCGCACCGGTATGGCGCCAGTGGCTGGCGCATGCCGGCGTCGAGGTCACCGATCCGCAGGCCGGCCTCAGCTTTACCGACGAGATCCACGCCGTGCAGGCCACCATCGCGGGGCAGGGGGTCGGCCTGCTCAGCCTGACGCTGGTCGCGGAAGAACTGGCCTCGGGCGTGCTGGTGCAGCCGTTCGGGCTGTCGCTGGAGAGCTTCCGCTATGACCTTGTCTACAGCGAGCGCGCCGCGGAGCGTCCCGCTACGCGGTTGCTGAGGGACTGGGTGAAGGCGGTGTTCGCCGGTTAAGGGCCCGCTATTGTAGAGTTACACAATTCTGAGCAAGGCTTGCATGTCGCCAGGTGATTGCCCATGCTATATGCCGTCCATATCGAGCCGGCCATTGTCCTTGCCGTTGCTTCCGCAGCAACGCATGATTTCTCTAAGCAATTGCGCAACGAGATCCGGCTGCTTGCTGGCCTGGGCATAGAAGGCGACGCCCATGCCGGCCAGACCGTCAAGCACCGCTCGCGGGTGCGCGTGGATCCCACTCAGCCGAACCTGCGCCAGGTCCACCTGATCGGCATGGAGCTCCACGCCGAACTGCACCGCGCCGGTTTCGACATCGGGCCCGCCGACCTGGGCGAGAACATCACCACGCAAGGCCTGGACCTGCACGCGCTGCCCGTCGGCACGCGGCTGCAGCTTGGCGCCAGCGCCATGGTCGAGCTGACCGGCCTGCGCAACCCCTGCGGGCAGATCGAAGCATTCCGGCCGGGTTTGCTGGCGCAGGTGCTGGGGCGGGCCGAGGACGGCACGCTGGTCCGCAAGGCTGGCGTCATGGGCGTCGTGGTCACTGGCGGCGTGGTGCGTCCCGGTGATGCCATCTCGGTCAGCCTGCCGCCTCCGCCGCATCGCGTGCTAGAGCGCGTATAGCGCGCCGGCCTGCCCCCTGCGGCAAGGTGCTTCCCTCCGGCGTACACTGTGGCTCCCGATCTCCGTAGACCCATATCCATGCCTGCCTTGCGCACCCTCTATCCCGAAATCGAGCCCTATGAAACCGGCACGCTGGATGTCGGCGACGGGCATGTCATCCACTACGAGCGCGTGGGCACGCCCGGTGCCAAGCCGGCGGTGTTCCTGCATGGCGGGCCGGGTGGCGGGATCTCCGCGGACCACCGGCGGCTGTTCGATGCGGCGCGCTATGACGTGCTGCTGTTCGACCAGCGCGGCTGCGGGCGTTCGACGCCGCATGCCGGGCTGGAGGCCAACACCACCTGGCACCTGGTCGACGATATCGAGCGCCTGCGCGATCTGGCCGGCGTGGAGCGCTGGCTGGTGTTCGGCGGCTCATGGGGTTCGACGCTGGCGCTGGCCTATGCGCAGAAGCACCCGCAGCGCGTCAGCGAACTGGTGCTGCGTGGCATCTACACGGTGTCGCAGGCGGAACTGGATTGGTATTACCAATACGGCGTGTCCGAGATGTTTCCCGACAAGTGGGCGCGTTTCCAGGCGCCGGTGCCCGATGCCGAGCGCGGCAACATGATGGCCGCCTACCGCAAGCTGCTGACCGGCGACGACCAGGACAAGCAGGTGGAAGCGGCGCGCGCATGGAGCGTGTGGGAAGGCGAGACCATCACGCTGCTGCCGGACGCCGGCAACAGCGCCAAGTATGACGACGGGCACTTCGCGCTGGCGTTCGCGCGGCTGGAGAACCACTACTTCACGCACCGCTGCTGGCTCGAAGACGGGCAACTGCTGCGCGACGCGCACAAGCTGGCCGACATCCCCGGCGTGATCGTGCACGGCCGCTATGACATGCCGTGCCCGGTGCGCTATGCCTATGCACTGCACCAGGCGTGGCCCAATGCCGATTTTCACCTGATCGAAGGCGCCGGCCATGCGTGGACCGAGCCGGGCATCATGGACCAGCTGATTGCCGCGACCGATCGCTTTGCGGCGCAGCAGTAGTGGCGCGCCGACCACCACGGAAGATCACCACCGGAGACCACGATGGAGCTGTACGCCCACCCGTTTTCGTCCTATTGCCAGAAGGTTCTGGTTGCGCTGTACGAGAACGCCATTCCCTTCGAGTTCCGGATGCTGTCGCCAGAACACGCGCAGAACATGGCCGAGCTCGCCAGGCTGTGGCCGCTCAGGCGCATGCCGGTGCTGGTGGACGGCAGCCGCACGGTGCTCGAATCGAGCATCATCATCGACTACCTGGACCAGCATCACCGCGGCCCCGTGCGCTGGCTGCCGGAGCCGCCCGATGCCGCGCTGGAAGTGCGCATGCTCGACCGCTTCTTCGACCAGTACGTGATGACGCCGATGCAACGCATCGTGGCCGACTACCTGCGCCCGGCGGAGCACCGCGATGCCTATGGCGTGGCCGAGGCGCGCAAGCTGCTTGACTCGGCCTATGCCTGGCTGGAGCCAACGCTCGCGGGGCGGGAATGGGCCGCGGGCGGCGCCTTTACGCTGGCCGATTGCGCTGCCGCGCCATCGCTGTTCTATGCGGACTGGGTGCATCCCATCCCCGATGCGTGCGCCAACGTGCGCGCCTATCGCAACCGGCTGCTGGCGCGGCCATCGTTCGCGCGCGCGGTGGATGAGGCACGGCCTTACCGCCCGCTCTTTCCACCGGGGGCGCCGGACCGGGACTGACGGGCAAGCTCGGGCAGCGTCAGCCCGATCTGCGCCGCCATGGCGCGATAGCCCGCGTCGCCGGGATGCAGGTGGTCGCCGCTGTCGAACGCCGGCAGCAGCGCCTGCGGGCGCGCGGGATCGCGCACCGCGGCGTCGAAGTCCGCCACCGCATCGAACGCGCCGCCGTTGCGGATCCAGTCGTTGACCGCCAGCCGCACCGCTTCCTTGCCCGGACCGTCATAGCCGCGGATCGGCGTATCGCGCAGCGCCCCCGCAAACGGCGTGATGGTGGCGCCGATCACGCGCACGCCGCGCGCATGGGCGCGCGCGATCAGGCGGCGGTAGCCCTCGATCAGCTCGGCGGCCTGCGGCACCGCGTCGCCCGGTGCAAAGGTCGAGCCCGGCCAGGCGATATCGTTGATGCCGATCGCCGCGATCACGGTGCGCACATGCGGCTGGCTCAGTACGTCGCGATCCAGCCGCGCCAGCGCGGACACCCCCATGCCATCGCGCAGCAGCCGGCCGCCGGAGATGCCGGCATTGAGCACAGCCACGCCGCTGCCGGCCGCACGCTGTGCCAGCACGTCCGGCCAGCGGCGGTTGGTGTCGGGGGTGGAGCCGTTGCCCTCGGTGATCGAATCGCCGATGGCCACCACGGCACCGGCATGCCCGGGCGCATCGACCTGCACCTCGCTGAGCAGGATGCGTGCGCTGAACGACTGCGGCGCAGGCAGCGTGGCCTGCGTGGTCGCGTTGCCGGCCGCGAGCCACGCGGTCTGGCGGCCATCCCAATGGAACGACTCGATCGCGGTGGCTTGCGGCAGGTAGAGGCTGAGTGCCAGTTCGCTCATTGCCGGGGCCTCGATGGCGACCGGATCGCTTGCCACGGACTGGCCAGCCGGGATGATCACCGACGCACTGTCGCCGAATGTCACCGCGCGGCTGCCCGCCGCATCGATGCTGCCGCCGCCGGCATGGCGCGCGAGTTGCGCCGCGCCGACCGCGACCGGGTGGCGGCCGTAGGGGTTGGACAGCACCACGCGCACCCGCTTGCCGCCCACGCTCAGCCGCACCACCTGGCGCAGCGTCTGGCCGGACAGCACCGTGGGCACGCCGGTCGGCAGCGGCTGGGCACCGGGCTGCCACACCGGCTGCTGGCTTGCCATCCAGCTGGTCAGCCAGGCCGGGTCCTGCAAGGGGCTGGCCAGCGCCGCGGTGCTGGCGATGGTGGCGGAGAACGTCAGCGCAGTCAGGCGGCGCAGGATGCGGGGAATGCGGAACATGGGTTTTGCCTCGGTTCGTGGACCGGCGTTGGTGCCGGGACGACGCCCAAGGTATTGCATTCCAGAAATGGCAGGTAGCGGGCAGAATGGCATATCGCTCATGCCACGATGGAATGAGTGGGCACAGGGAACGGGATGGACACCATCAGGGCAATGCAGGTCTTCGTGCGCGCCGTGGAGCTGGGCAGCCTGTCGGCGGTGGCGCGCGAGCAGCAGTCGACCCAGCCGACCATCAGCAAGGTCGTGGCTGCGCTGGAGAAAGACATGGGCGTGCGGCTGCTGGAGCGCAGCACCACCAGCCTGTCGCCGACCGAGGCGGGGCGGCGCTTCTATGACCGTGCGCGCCGCGTGCTGGATGAATACGGCGAGGCGGTCAGCGATGCGCGTGGCATGTCCGGGCACCCGGCCGGGCGGGTGCGCGTCAGCGCGCCGGCCAGCTTCGGCGTGCTGCGGCTCAATGCGCTGGTGCTGGCGTTGCAGCAGCGCTATCCGGAGGTGGAGGTGGAGCTGCTGTTCGATGACCGCTTTGTCGACCTGGTGGAGGAGGGCGTCGACATCGCAGTGCGCCTCGGCGCCTCGCTGCCACCCAACGTGGTCGCGCGCCGCATCGCGGTGTCGCCGCGGCTGCTGGTGGCCTCGCCCGATTACCTCGCACGCCATCCGCGCATCCGGCAACCGGCCGACCTGGCGCGGCACCAGATCCTGCGCTTCACCTGGCTGGCCGCCGGCGACGAGATCGTGCTCGACGGGCCCGGCGGGCAGGCGCTGGTCAGCGCGCCCTGCCGCTACCGCATCAACAATTCGCTGGCGATGCGCGAGAGCTTCCTGGCCGGCGCCGGCTTTGGCATGACGCCGGCATGGCTGGTGCAGGACCTGCTCGACAGCGGTGCCTTGCAGCGCGTGTTGCCACGCTGGAGCGGTCCGGCGCAGGAAGCCTTCCTGGCCTATCCGTCGCGGCGCTACCAGCCGGCGCGGGTACGGGTGTTGCTGGACTACCTGGCGCAGGCGATTGCGGGGTTGCCGGGGTTGACCCCAGCGTGAGCGGCCGGATGGCGCTTAATGCAACCGGCCCCGCGCCACCAGCATCGTCAGCGGCCGCGCCAGCAGCGTGCTGGCCAGCGCCATCAGCAACAGCCCGGAAAACGCCGCGGTGCTGATGATGCGCGCGTCCAGCAGCACGGTCAGCACCACCACCTCGACCAGGCCCTTGGTCTGCAGCAGCGTGCCCAGTGCCAGCGATTCGCGCCAGCCCATGCCGGCGCGGCGCGCGGGCAGCGCGACGCCGGCCATCTTGCCGGCGATCGCGATGGCCAGCGACAGCGCCGCGATCAGCAGCGTCATCGGGTTGTCCAGCGAGATCTCGGTGCGCAGCCCGGCGGCCAGGAAGAAGAAGGGCAGCAGCACCACCACCGTGACCGGTTCAAGCTGCTGGCGCACACGCTGCGCTTCGCGTGCGGGCCATACCAGTCCGGCGATGAAGCCGCCCATCACATGGTGCAGCCCGGCCAGCTCGCCCAGGAATGCCGAGGCCAGCACCAGGAACAGCGCCATCGCCAGCAGCAGCTCGGTCTCAGGCTCGCGGCGGCGCAGCAGCCATGCCAGGGCGGGGCGCACCGCCAGGAACATGAATGCCAGGTAGGCACCGGCGCGGGCCGCCACGGTGAGGGCGCTGGCGCCGTCCTGGCCGCCATGCTGCAGCAGTACCAGGGTCAGGAACAGCCACACCCAGGCATCGTTGACGGCCGCGCAGCGCAAGGCCAGCTGGCCCAGGCGGGTGCCGGTCAGGCGCATCTCGCGCAGCAGCGCACCCAGCACCGGCAGCGCCGTGACGGCGGTGCAGATGCCCATGGCGCAGGCAAACCAGTAGGGGCTGGCCAGTTCCCCGGCGACCGGCCAGCCGGCCGTGGTCATCCACCAGCCGGCCGCGGCCCCCAGCGCGAACGGCGCCGCAATGCTGCCCAGCGAGATCTGCAGGGTCGCGCGCCAGTGCGCGGGCACGCTGTCTTCGCGCAGGTGCAGGCCGGTCAGGAAGCAGAACAGCGTCACCGCCAGCCACTGCAGGCCGGACAGCATCGGCAGGCGCTCGGGCCCGAACAGCGCGGTCCAGCCCTGCGGCGCCAGCTGCCCGAACACCGATGGCCCCAGCACGATGCCGGCCAGCACCTGCACGCCGACCAGCGGAAACACCGACCGCAGGCCGGCACCACGCCACAGCAGGTAGGGCAGGGCGACCACCAGCATCGCCTGCAGGAAGAAAATGCTGACCCCGTTCATCGGGCCACGCTGGCGACGACGCGCTTCATCCGAACATCCCGCCGTTGACCGAGATCACCTGGCGCGTGATATAGCCGGCGTCGGGCGACATCAGGAAGGCCACGGTCGCGGCCACTTCGTCGGGCGTGCCGAGCCGCCGCGCCGGGATCATGCGCAGCGCCTCGTCGCGCACGTGCTGCTCGACCATGTCGGTGTCGATCAGGCCGGGCGCCACGCAGTTGACCGTGATGGCGCGTTTGGCAAGTTCGATCGCCAGCGCCTTGGTGGCGCCGATGATGCCGGCCTTGGCCGCGCTGTAGTTGGTCTGGCCGCGGTTGCCCACCAGGCCCGAGACCGACGACAGCGTGACGATGCGCCCGGGCTGGCGCCGCTGCACCATCGGCATCACCACCGGGTTGAGCACGTTGTAGAAGGCGTCGAGGTTGGTATGCACCACCTCGTCCCATTCGGCGCCGCTCATGGCCGGGAAGGCCGCGTCGCGCGCCAGGCCGGCGTTGCATACCACGCCGTAGTAGCAGTCATGCGCGGCGATATCGGCCAGCAGCGCGGCGGCGGCTTCCTCGCGCCGGGCCACGTCGAAGCACAACACGCGGGCTTTGCGGCCGCAGGCGCGCACCGCGTCGGCGACGGACTCGGCTTCGTCGCGGCGCGAGCGGCAATGCACCGCCACGTCGTAGCCGTCGCGGGCCAGCCGCAGGGCGATGGCGCGACCGATGCCGCGCGACGATCCCGTTACCAGCACGGTCGGATTGGTCATACCTGGTGTCCTTGAAAAAAGTCCTCTGCGGGCGCAGGCGCGAAAGCGGAACGCGAGCAGATGCGGCGCATCATACGCGGCAGAATTCTTCCAGCACCGCCAGCCGGCGGCGCGGCTCGGCCACGAAGGGGTTGCTGCGGTCCCACGCGTAGCCGGCCAGGATCGACGAGATCATGTCGCGGATCTCGGAGTTGGCATTGGGATGGAAGATCAGCTGCTGGAAGCGGCCTTCGTACCAGGCTTCGACAAACACGCGGAAGCAGTCCACGCCGGCCTTGAGCGGCTGGGCGAAGTCCTTGTCCCAGTCCACGGTGTCGCCGGCAAGCTGGCGCACCAGGCATTGCGCCGCCAGGCTGGCCGACTTGAAGGCGATGGTCACGCCGGACGAGAACACCGGGTCCAGGAACTCCCCGGCATTGCCGAGCAACGCATAGCCGTTGCCCCACAACGACTTCACATTGGCCGAATAGCCGGCGATCTGGCGCGCGGGGGTGTCCCACTGCGCATTGCCAAGCAGCTTCGCCAGGCCGGGTTCCTCGGCCACCAGCGCCCGCAGCCGTTCGGTCTCGGTGCCGGTATAGCGGTCCAGGAACGCTTTCTCGGCAACCACGCCCTGCGAGCAGCGGCCGTCCGAGAACGGGATGGTCCAGTACCAGACGTCCGGGTGTTGCGGATGCACGCTGATCAGGATCTTGTTGCGGTCGAAGGCGCCAGGCGCGATGCGGTCTTCCACGTGGGTGAAGAGCGCGCTGCGCACCGGGAAGCCCGACGGCGATTCCAGCTGCAGCAGGCGCGGCAGGATGCGGCCAAAGCCGGAGGCATCGAGCAGGAACTTCGCGCGCACCAAGTACCGGCTGCCGTCCGGCGCACGCACGGTCACCTCCGGCTGCGTGCCGCTGACGTCGACGTCCTCGACCAGGTGCGAGAAGCGCACCTCGGCGCCCTGGCGCGCCGCCTCGCGGATCAGCACGTCGTCAAAGCGCGCGCGCTGCACCTGGTAGGTGGTGCCCCAGCCGGGCGAGAACTTCTCGCGGAAGTCGAAGGCGGTCTGCTGGTCGCCGCGCGAGAAGGCGGCGCCGTTCTTGTACTGGAAGCCTGCTTCCACCACCGCGCGCAGCATGCCTGCCTCTTCGATGTAGGCCATGCTCTGTGGCAGCAGGCTTTCGCCGATGGAAAAGCGCGGGAAGGTTTCCTTCTCGATCACCAGCACCGGAATCCCATGCTTGCGCAGCAAGCCGGCCGCGACCGAGCCCGCGGGCCCTGCGCCGATGATGACGACATCCGTGGTTTCCGTTTTCATAAGGTTCGATTCTTCTCTTCTAGTGCATGGGGAAGGCGGCGCGGGTCGGGCAAAGCGTCATCCTCACGCGGCAAACGCAAGAATATGACTGCAAATTGGCTCCCGTTGGCCGGCCTGCAACATATTGAAACCAATTCTCCCGGGCTGGATTATCGATGGACCGCACAGAAAGCGGCAGGGGGCCAGCAAGCCACGCCAACTCGCGGCAAAATGTGGAACCGTGGTCACAGCCTGCCATTTCCGTCTGTGCCCTGTGCTTTCACCACCCCGACGCCATCCCACCCCGTCCGAAGGAGCCACCATGCCTGCCACCACCATGCCCTACCGCC
This sequence comes from Cupriavidus sp. BIC8F, assembly GCF_032465815.1. Classification (NCBI taxonomy): domain Bacteria; kingdom Pseudomonadati; phylum Pseudomonadota; class Betaproteobacteria; order Burkholderiales; family Burkholderiaceae; genus Cupriavidus; species Cupriavidus sp. BIC8F. Next base: position 367,514 of record NZ_CP136095.1, read on the forward strand.
GCCTCGGCGCCAGCAACCTGCGCGTTTCGGCACTTTGCCTGGGCACCATGATGTTCGGCGACCAGACCGATGAGGCCGAAGCCGCCCGCATCGTCGCCAGCGCGCGCGACCACGGCGTGAACTTCATCGACACCGCCGACGTATACACCAAGGGCGCGTCGGAGCAGATGGTCGGGCGCCTGCTGACCGCCAGCCGTCACGACTGGGTGCTTGCCACCAAGCTGGGCAACGCGATGCAGGCGGCGCCCAACCACGGGCACTATTCGCGGGTCTGGATCCTGCGCGCGGTGGAGGACAGCCTGCACCGGCTGGCGACGGACTATATCGACATTCTCTACCTGCACCGCGACTATCCCGGCGCGAACCTGGAAGAGGCGGTGCGGGCAATGGGCGACCTGGTGCGCAGCGGCAAGATCCGCTACTGGGCGGTGTCGAACTTCCGCGGCTGGCGCATCGCGGAAATCGCACGCCTGTGCGGCGAGCTGGGCGTGCCGCGCCCGGTGGCGTGCCAGCCCTACTACAACCTGCTGAACCGGATGCCGGAGGTGGAGATCCTGCCGGCATGCGAGCACTACGGGCTGGGCGTGGTGCCCTACAGCCCGGTGGCGCGCGGCGTGCTGACCGGCAAGTACGCGCCCGGGCAGGCACCGGGCGAGGGGACGCGCGCCGGCCGCGCCGACCGCCGCATGATGGAAACCGAGTTCCGTGAAGCATCGCTGGTGATTGCGCAGCAGCTCAAGGCCCATGCCGAAGGGCGCGGGCTGACGCCGGGCCAGTTCGCCACGGCGTGGGTGCTGGCCAACCCGATCATCTCGTCGGTCATTGCCGGTCCGCGCACGCTGGCGCAATTCGAGGACTATCTGGGCGCGCCCGCTGCCGTCATCACGCCCGAGGAAGAATCGATGGTCGATGCGCTGGTGTCGCCGGGCCATGCCTCGACGCACGGCTACAACGACCCGGGCTACCCGTTCGGGGGACGACCCGTGGCACGCGCGCAGGCAGCCTGACGACCCTTTCGGACAGGGGGCGCAATGTGGCGCAGGCGCTGCCTGGAGTGATGCCTGTATGCAACGGCACGATGCGCGCGCGTGCGCTTGCTGCAGGCTGCCGTTACTCCTACTAATATCAAGACAAGGCGGCGCGCGGCGTGCGTGCGCCGCGAGAACATTGCGCTTCGAGCCGGTGCGCGACAGCCCCTGCGCGCTGCATCGGCCCAACAGGGAAGCCCAAACGTGTCGCGTCGTGGCTGGATCTTCGCTGGCTTGGCGGTCGCCCTTGGTGGGGGCGCCTATGTCGTGTACAGCTTTGTCGCAAGCGAAGTGCACAACTCGCACTTGCAGGCGCGGCTGATTGGCAGCCTGGGGCAGCGGCTGACATTCGAGATCCAGCCGGGCGCCAGCGACAGCATCCGTTTCCCGCATTCCGGCCCCTACGACGCCCGCATGGGCTACGGCCGCATGCCGCTGTTCGCGCAGCGCCTGGAGCAGCGCGGCTACGTGCCCGCCGAGCAGGCGCGCATGTCGCCCGACATGGTGCGGCTGATCGACGAAGGCCTGTTCACGCCCTACCGCGAGAAGAACCAGGCGGGCCTGCTGCTGCGCGACTGCAACGGGCTGACGCTGGCGTTCGAGCGTTATCCACAGCGCCAGTACCCGGACTTCGGCGCGGTGCCGCCGCTGCTGGTGAGCGCCTTGCTGTATGTCGAGAACCAGGGCCTGCTGAATCCGGAATACCCCAATATGAACCCGGCGCTGGACTGGCGCCGGCTGTCGCGCGCGGTGCTCGACCAGGTGATCCGGCTGGCCGACAAGTCGCATGACGCGCCCGGCGGCAGCACGCTGGCCACGCAGATCGAGAAATACCGGCACTCGCCCGAAGGCCGCACCGCGTCGATCCAGGAGAAATTCCGCCAGATGGCGTCGGCGTCGCTGCGCGCCTATCTGGACGGGCCCGACACCCAGCGTGCACGCGAGCGCATCGTGGTGGACTACCTGAACACCGTGCCGCTGTCGGCGCGCGAGGGCTTTGGCGAGATCAACGGCATCGGCGATGCGCTGTGGGTCTGGTACGGCGAGGATTTCGGCGAGGTCAACCGGCTGCTCAAGGACATGGACGTGCGCGCCCCTGAACCGCGCCAGGCGCAGGCCTTCAAGCGCGCGCTGTCGCTGATTATCTCGCAGCGCCGCCCGTCCTACCACCTGCGCCGCGACGATACCAACCTGGATGCGCTGACCGGCAGCTACTTGCGCCTGCTGGCGGCCAACAACATCATCACGCCCGAGCTGCGCGACGCGGCGCTGGCGCAGCCGCTGGACAAGGCCACGCCGCCGCAGCGCCCGCCGCAGGAACCGTTTGTCACGCGCAAGGCCGTCAACCGCGTGCGCTCCGATATCACCCGGCTGACCGGGGTGGAGGGCCGCTACGACATGGACCGGCTCGACCTGACCGTCGACAGCACCGTCAACCGCGAAGCGCAGCGCATCATCACCGAGACGCTGCAGCGGGTGAACAACAAGGCCGATGCGCGCGCCATGGGCCTGTATGGCCACAACCTCCTGCGCGACAACGACGACCCGTCGAAGCTGATGACCAGCTTCACGTTGTACGAGCGCGTGGGCAACGCCAGCGTGGTGCGCGTGCAGGCCGACAATATCGACCAGCCCTTCGATATCAACAGCGGCGCGCGCCTGAACCTGGGCTCGACGGCCAAGCTGCGCACGCTGGTGACCTACCTGGAGATCATCAGCGAGCTGCACGCGCGCTACGCCGGCATGAGCCGCGACCAGCTGGCCGCCGTGCGCCTGGCGCGCCAGGATGCGATCAGCCGCTGGGCGGTGGACTACCTGATGAAGGCGCGCAAGCCGGACGAGCGCGAGCTGATGCCGATGCTGGAGGCGGCGATGGAGCGCAAGTACTCCGGCAGTGCCGGCGAAGGCTTCTACACCGGCGGCGGCCTGCAGAGCTTCACCAATTTCGAGCGCTGGGAGGGTGAGCGCATCATGACCGTGCGCATGGGCTTCCAGCACTCGGTCAACCTGGTGTTCATCCGCATGATGCGCGACATCGTGCGCTACGAGATGTTCCATGCCAAGCCTGACATGGGCGACCTGTTCGAAGACCGCAACGCGCCCGGCCGGCGCGAGTACCTGGAACGCTTCGCCGACCAGGAAGGCAGCGCCTACATGACTGGTTTCTACCAGCGCTACCGCGGCAAGGATTCGGCGCAGCGCCTGGACACGCTGCTGGGCCGCGTGCGCATGACCATACCGCACCTGAATGCGGTGCGCATGTCGGTGACGCTGCTGAGTGCGCGGCCGCACCTGGATGAGGAAAGCTATGTCCGCATCATGCGCGCGCGCCTGGGCGACAAGCAGTTGGCCAAGGAAGACCTGACGGCGCTGTACCGCAAGTACGGCAAGGACAAGTTCAACCTGAACGACCGCGGCTACCTGTCGCGGGTGCACCCGCTGGAGCTGTGGATGGTGGAGTACCTGGACCAGCACCCCAACGCCACGCTGGCGGAGATCCTGCGCGCCAGCACCGCCGAGCGCCAGGAAGTGTACAAATGGCTGTTCAAGACGCACAGCAAGGCGGGCCAGGACAACCGCATCCGCACGTTGCTGGAGCAGGACGCGTTCGCTCGCATTGCCCGGCGCTGGCAGCGGCTGGGCTATCCGTTCGATTCGCTGACTCCGTCCTATGCCAGCGCCATCGGCGCCTCGGGCGACCGCCCCGCCGCGCTGGCGGAACTGGCGGGCATCCTGATGTCAGGCGGGATCGCCTCGCAGAACGCCGCGGTGTACAGCCTCGCCTTTGCCGATGGCACGCCCTATGCCACGCGCTACGTGCTGCAGCCGGCGCCGGGCAAGCGCCTGCTGCCGGAAGAAGTGACCGCGGTGGTGCGGCGCTCGATGATCGATGTGGTGGAAGGCGGCACCGCCAGGTCGATCCGGGGTGCCTTCACCATGCCGGGCCGCAATGGCGCTACGCTGACGGTGGCGGGCAAGACCGGCACCGGCGACCAGCGCTTCCAGGTCTATGGGCCGGGCGGGCGGCTGATTTCATCGCGCTCGGTCAACCGCTCGGCGACCTTCGTGTTTACGCTCGGCGACCGCTTCTTCGGCACCGTGGTGGTCAATGCCAGGGAACCCTACGCGGCGCGCTACAGCTATACCAGCGCGCTGGCGGTCAGGGTGCTGCGCGCGATCGCGCCGCAGATCTCGGCGATGGCGCCAGGCGGCGACCGCGCACTGCTGCGTTGCCGCGATACGTCGCCAGGGCTGCGCGCCCCACGCACGCCGACACTGACCGAGGCCGTGCCCGGCGCGCCGCTGGCCCAGTCGCAGGTCGTGCCCAGGGTGGCGCCCGCGCCGGCCAATCCTGCCAGCCCCGTGCGCGCGCCGGACACGCCGGCGCTGGCCGACGCGCAGGACGCCGCCGGCGTGCGCCGCGCCAGTCAGCCCTTGCGCCGGACCATGCCGTAGATCACCAGCAGCACGATCGCGCCGATCACCGACGCGATCCAGCCGGCCGGCTGGCCCGGCTGGTACCAGCCCAGGGCACGGCCGACGTAGCCGGCAACCAGTGAGCCCAGCACGCCCAGGACGATGGTCATGATCCAGCCCATCTTGTCGTCGCCGGGTTTGACCGCCCTGGCGATCAGGCCGACGATAAGGCCAACGAACACGGTGCCAATGAATGCCATCATGATGCGCTCTCCCGGTAGTGGTCTGAGTCCATGCCGGCCGCATGGGACGGCCTGCGCTTCATGATACACGCAGCGGTCTGGTGCGTATGACGCTCAGGTGACAAATGGCGGCGCTGCCGTCAGGCCTGCGCCAGCCGGAACTGGCCGACCGCGTGATGCAGCGCATCCGCCTGGTCTTCCAGCGAGGCCGCGGCGGCCGCGGCCTCTTCCACCAGCGCAGCGTTCTGCTGCGCCATCTGGTCCATCTGCGACACCGCCTGGTTGACCTGCTCGATGCCGCCGGTCTGCTCCTCGGTGGCCGCGCGCATCTCGGCCATCAGGTCGGTCACGCGCTTGACCGCGCCGACGATCTCGTCCATTGCCTTGCCCGCGCTTTCCACCAGCACCGCGCCGTCGTCGACGCGCTGCGCCGAGTTGCCGATCAGCGCCTTGATCTCCTTGGCCGCGGTGGCGCTGCGCTGCGCCAGCGTGCGCACCTCGCCGGCCACCACCGCGAAGCCGCGGCCCTGGTCGCCGGCACGCGCCGCTTCCACGGCCGCATTGAGCGCGAGGATGTTGGTCTGGAAGGCAATGCCCTCGATCACGCCGATGATGTCGACCACCTTGCCCGAGGCGTTCTTGATCTCGCCCATGGTGTCCACCACCTGGCTGACGATGGTGCCGCCGCGCACCGCCATGTCCGACGCGCCTTCGGCCAGGTGGCTGGCCTGGCGTGCGTTCTCGGCGCTCTGGCGCACGGTGCTGGTGAGCTGCTCCATGCTGGCGGCGGTTTCCTGCAGCGCCGCAGCCTGTTCCTCGCTGCGGCGCGACAGGTCGGCGTTGCCCGCGGCGATCTGCTTGGCCGCGCCCGCGATCGAATCGGCCGAGCCGCGGATGCTGCCGATCGCGCCGGTCAGGCGCGCCTGCATGCGCTGCATCGCATAGAGGACGCTGTGCTCGTCGCCGGCGCGCACCTCGACCTGGCTGCCGAGGTCGCCTTCGGCAATGCGCCCGGCGATATGTGCCGTGGTGGCGGGCTCGCCGCCCAGCTGGCGCTGCAGGCTGGCCGCCACGCGCACCATCACCAGCGACATCAGCAAGCCAACTCCCAGCAGGATGCCGAACACCTTCATCAGCTCGGCGCGGAACGCCGCCTCGATGTCGTCCAGGTACAGGCCCGCGATGAAGTTCCAGTCCCACGGGCGGAAGTTGGCCACGTAGCTCAGCTTGGGCTGCGGCGCCTCGGCGCCGGGCTTGGGCCACAGGTATTCGATAAAGCCCTTGCCAGGCCCTTTGCCGATCTCGGCGATTTCGCGGAAGAGGTAGACGCCGTTGGGGTCCTTGGTGCCTTCCATGGCCTTGCCGTTCATCTCCGGCTTGAACGGGTGCATCAGCACCACGGTGTCCGAGCGCATCAGCGTGAAATAGCCATCGCTGCCGAAGCGCATCGCGCGCACGCGCTCGATGGCCTGATTCCTGGCCTCGTCCTGCGTCAGCTTTCCGGCCTTGGCCAGCGCCTCGTACTCGGCCACCACCGAGAACGCGGTGTCGGTGACGTGGGCCAGGTCCAGGCGCCGCTCTTCCATGCGTAGCGTGCGGATCTGCCAGGCGTTCCACAGCGTGATGCCGAGCAGGCAGACCCAGCTCAGCACCAGCGGCAATAACAGCTTCTTCTTCAGGCTCAGGTTGTGCAGCATTGCTTCCACTCCTCCATTTTCCGCGCTCTGCGCGTTTCTCATCGGCGGCACGCCGGCGGCGCCATGCATCGGTGGCGCCTTGTCGCATGCGTGCGGGTCATCGCCTTAACGGCGCAGGAGGCATCTAACTTGATTGGGGTAACTTCACCCCTTCGGGTGATGTGGGTGATTGACCCCACAACGTGCTATCGCGCTTGTGCATTGCACATCTCTTCCAGCGAATCGGATTGCCGACGGCAAGGGATCCGTCCCGCTGCTTCACGTTGTAATGCGCTGTAACCCAGCGCCATCCCCGGATCGTTTGCGATTTCAAATGCGAACGATTATCCTTCTCTCTTTCGCCAGTCATTGTGCAGACAATGGCACACCTGAGCGCCGTGAGATGCGCACAAGGGGCGCTCCAGCTATCCGTACACAGGGCAAGACCGGGCCGCCACTGGGCTGCGCCCGCCGACCAACCGCAATGACCGAAACCCAGCCGGCCTCCGGCCAGCAGCGCCGTGCCTTCTGGCTCAAGCATCTCCACCAGTGGCACTGGATCAGTTCCGCGATCTGCCTGATCGGGATGCTGCTGTTTGCCGTCACCGGCTTCACGCTCAACCACGCCGCACAGATCGAGGCCAGGCCCGCGGTCGAAACCCGCCACGCCACCATGCCCACGCGCGTGCTTGACCGGGTGCGGGCCGAAGCGCCGGCGGGCGATGCCCAGGCGCGTGAAAAGAAGGCGCCGGTGCCGGCGGCGCTGGCCGACTGGCTGGCGCAGGCGCTGGACATCGACGCCCGCGGGCGCGAGGCCGAATGGTCCGCCGACGAGATCTACGTGGCGCTGCCGCGCCCGGGTGGCGACGCCTGGGTCAGCCTGGAACTCGACAGCGGCGAAGCCCAGTATGAGAAAACCACGCGCGGCGCCATCTCCTACCTGAACGACCTGCACAAGGGCCGCAACACCGGCGCCGCATGGAGCCTGTTCCTGGATGTGTTCGCGCTCGCGTGCCTGGTCTTCAGCGTGACCGGCCTGTTCCTGCTCAAGCTGCATGCGGCCGGGCGCGTGGGGACCTGGCCGCTGGTGGGGCTGGGGCTGGTGGTGCCGGTGCTGCTGGCGATCCTGCTTATCCATTGAGTCAACAGTTCCAACCGTTTTCCTTCCTGCATCTCACTGACGAGGTTTCTCCGATATGCGCCGACTGCTCACCGTCTCCCTGACCGGCATGGCCGCGGTTCCCCTGGCCGGCCCCGCGCTGGCCGCGGACCTCAGCGTCAAGGTCGACATCCCGCGCCTGACTGTGGCCGAGTACCACCGCCCCTATGTGGCGATGTGGGTCGAGCGTGCCGACCAGAGCCCGGTGCAGACCCTGGCGGTCTGGTACGACGGCAAGCTCAAGGACGGCGAAGGCACCAAGTGGCTCAAGGACATGCGCCAGTGGTGGCGCAAGGCCGGCCGCGACCTGCACATGCCGGCCGACGGCATTTCCGGCGCCACGCGCGCGCCGGGCGAGCACAGCGTGAGCTTCAGCGACGGCAAGGCGCCGCTGGGCAAGCTGGCCGCGGGCAACTACCAGCTGGTGGTGGAAGCCGCGCGTGAAGTGGGCGGGCGCGAGCTGCTGCGCGTGCCGTTCACGTGGCCGCCGCAAGCCGCACAGACCGCCCGCGCCAAGGGCGAACACGAACTCGGCGGCGTGACCGTCGAACTGAAGCCGTAATCCTTCCGGAGCCAGACGATGAAACCTTCCCTTATGTCCGCCGCATCTTCCCGCATGGCCACCCGCGTGGCCGTGCTCGCCCTGGCTGCCCTGGCCCCGCTGGCCGCGCACGCACACCGCCAGTGGCTGCTGCCGTCGGCCACGGTGCTGTCCGGCAGCGATCCGTGGGTGACCGTGGACGCCGCTGTCTCCAACGACCTGTTCTACTTCGAGCACGTTCCGATGCGGCTCGACAACCTGCAGGTGACCGCGCCCGACGGCAGCGCCGTCAAGGCCGAGAACGCGGCCACCGGCAAGTACCGCAGCACCTTCGACCTGCACCTGACCCAGCCAGGCACGTACCGCGTGGCGGTGGTCAACAAGGGCCTGTTCGCCAGCTACAAGGTCGACGGCCAGGCCAAGCGCTGGCGCGGCACCGCCGAGAACTTCGCCAAGGAAGTCCCGGCCAATGCGCAGGACCTGCAGGTCACCCAGGCCGAAGGCCGCGTCGAATCCTTCGTCACCGCCGGCAAGCCCAGCGACAAGGGCCTGCGCACCGTCGGCCGCGGCCTGGAACTGGCGCCGATCACGCACCCGAACGACCTGGTCGCGGGCGACACCGCCAGCTTCCGCCTGCTGCTCGACGGCAAGCCCGCCAGCAACCTGAAGGTTTCGGTGGTGCCAGGCGGCATCCGTTACCGCGACCAGCTGCAGGAGTTCAGCGCCACCACCGACGCCGACGGCAAGTTCAGCGTCAAGTGGCCGGCCGCCGGCATGTACTGGATGGAAGCGGAGGTGAAGGACGACAAGACCACCTTCAAGCAGGCCAGGTCGCGCCGCGCCGTCTATGCGGTGACGGTGGAAGTGCTGCCGCAATAAGCCGGTTGCCGGGTTTGAACCGCGTCCTGGTCCCCGTTGCGCTGTCCGCGCCGCCGCAGTCACCCGCCGCCGACACGCGGCTGCAGCGCTGGGGCGGCGCGACCATGGGTACGACCTGGTCGGTGGCGGCGCTGCTGCCGCCCGCGGCGGATGCCCACGGCATCGCAGCCGGCATCCAGGCCGTGCTCGATGGCGTGATCGCGCAGATGAGCAATTGGGAAGCGGATTCTGACCTGAGTCGCTTCAACCGCGCGGCGCCGGGCGACTGGCACGCGCTGCCGGATGATTGCTTCGCGGTGCTGCAATGCGCACTGCAGGTGGCGCGCGACAGCGGCGGCGCCTATGACCCGAGCGCCGGCCCGCTGGTGGACCTGTGGGGCTTCGGCCCCGCCCCGGCGCGCACCGCGCCACCGTCGCCAGACGCGGTGCAGGCCACGCGCAGCCGCTGCGGCTGGGCCCGCATCGAAGTCGATGCCGCGGGCCGGCGCGCCTGGCAGCCGGGCGGCGTGTCGCTGGACTTTTGCGCCATCGCCAAGGGCTTTGCCGTCGACGCGGTGGCAGGCTATCTGTGTGACCAGGGCCTGGACCACCACCTGACCGAGATCGGCGGCGAACTGCGCGGCCATGGCGTCAAGCCCGACGGCATGCCGTGGTGGGTCGTGCTGGAATCACCACCCGGCCCGGACAGCGATGCCGCGGGGCAGACGCTGGTGGCGCTGCACGGCCTGTCCGTCGCCACCTCCGGCGACTATCGCCGCTATTTCGACAGCGACGGCCGCCGCTACGCCCACACCATCGATCCGCGCACCGGCTATCCGGCCAGCCACGCGCTGGCCTCGGTCACGGTCATCCATGCGCAGTGCATGCTGGCCGATGCGCTGTCCACCGCGCTGACCGTGCTGGGCCCGGAGGCCGGCATGGCGCATGCACGCTGCCACGGCATTGCTGCGCGTTTCCTGGTGCGCACGCCGGACGGCTTCGACGAACATCTTTCGCCGGCCTTTGCCGCGATGCTGGCATGAGCGCGAAGGCCATGCCGTCCGCGATCGCCGGAGCAAGCTGGCTCGCCGTTAGCGGCGGCCTGGCGCTGTCCGTGCTGGGGCCGTCGCGGGTGGCCATGGCGGCTGGCGTGGTGGCCGCCTATGCGGGCTTCTGCAGCGCGGTAGTTGCCCACCATCGCCAGCGGCGCGCGCGCGTGACGGCGCTGGCTGGCACGGAAGAGGGCGCGACGCTGATTGCCTATGCCTCGCAGACCGGGTTTGCCGAACAGCTGGCGTTGCAGACCGCCACCGCGCTGCAGGGCGCGGGCGTGACGGTGCAACTGCTGTCGCTGGCCGATGTCGATGCGCGGCGCCTGCAGGCATGCCGCCAGGCGCTGTTCCTGGTCAGCACCACCGGCGAGGGCGACGCCCCCGACAGCGCGTCCGGTTTTGCGCGCCGCTTGCTGGCCGGCGCGGATGGCCTGCAGTCTTTGCGCTACGGCATCCTCGCGCTCGGCGACAGCAGCTACGCGCGCTTCTGCGCCTTCGGCCATGCGCTCGACGGCTGGCTGCAGCGCCACCGTGCGCAGCCGCTCTTTGACCTGGTCGAAGTCGATAACGGGGACGCCGGCGCGCTGCGCCACTGGCAGAACCACCTGTCGGCGCTGAGCGGCGGCGCCGAGATTGCCGACTGGGAACGCCCGCGCTATGACAGCTGGCGGCTCGCGCAACGCCACCATCTGAACCCCGGCAGCCAGGGCGCGCCGGCGTTCCACCTGTCGCTGGCGCCGCAGGGCGATACGGCAATGGACTGGCAAGCCGGCGACATCGCCGAGATCGGCCCGTGCCACGCGCCGGCCGAGGTTGAACGGCTGCTGGCGCGGCTTGGCCTGGACGGCGCCACGCCCGTGCGCTGCGATGGCCACGACAGCACCCTGGTAGAAGCCATGGCCACGCGCATGCCATTGCCCGAACCGCACTTCGCGGCGATGCAGGGCCTGCCGCCGCAGCAACTGGTGGACACGCTGCCGCCGCTGCCGCATCGCGAGTATTCGATCGCCTCGCTGCCGCAGGACGGGCAACTCGAACTGCTGGTGCGGCAGACCCGCTACGGCGACGGCCGCCTCGGCCTGGCCTCCGGCTGGCTGACCGAGCACGCGGCTGTGGGCACGCGCATCGCGCTGCGCATTCGTACCAACCGCAGCTTCCACCCGCCGGCCGATGACCGGCCCCTGATCCTGGTCGGCAACGGCACCGGGCTGGCCGGCCTGCGCGCCCAGCTCAAGGCCCGCGCCGCGGCCGGGCAGCGCCGCAACTGGCTGCTGTTCGGCGAGCGCTCGGCGCAGCATGACGCATTCTTTGCCGGGGAACTGGCCGCATGGCAGGCCGACGGCACGCTGCAGCGCGTGGACCGCGCCTGGTCGCGCGACGGCGGCGCGCCGCGCTACGTGCAGGACGCCCTGCGCGCGCAGGGCGAGACGGTACGCCAATGGGTGGCGGACGGCGCGGCCGTCTACGTCTGCGGCAGCCTGCAGGGTATGGCCGGCGGCGTCCATGACGCAATGGCCGGGATCCTCGGCGAAGACGCGCTGCGCCGGCTTGCCGACGACGGCCGCTACCGGCGCGACGTCTACTAGGCGGATCCGCAGCGACACGCGCCGTGCGGAGATCGGCCGTACGGCTCGCGCGCTGGTCGCGGATGCACTATCTTCCGTGTGAACTGCAAGACATCTGCAGCCAATCACAACACCGAGGAGACCTGATGTTACGCACCCCCCGCCGCCTGATCGCTGCGCTGGCCCTGTTCGCCACTTCCATCCCGGCCGCCATGGCCGATGCCCCCGCCCGCAACAACCTGCTTGCCGTGCCCGGCCTGGAAAAGCCCGCCAGCGTGCTGGTCGACCGCTGGGGCGTGCCGCATATCTATGCCGGCACGCTCTACGACGCCTTCTTCGTGCAGGGCTTCATGGCCGCGCGCGACCGCCTGTGGCAGATCGACCTGTGGCGCAAGCGCGGACTCGGCGAGATGGCCAGGGACTTCGGCCCGGCCTATGCCGATGGCGACCGCATGGCGCGCGCGGTGCTGTTCCGCGGTGACATGTACCGCGAGTGGCTGGCCTATGGCTCCGACGCCAAGCGCGTGGCCGAGGCCTTCGTGGCCGGGGTGAACGCCTATGTGGCGCTGACCGAGCAGAAGCCCGAGCTGCTGCCGCCCGAATTCCGCAAGCTCAACTACAAGCCTGCGCGCTGGCAGGCCGAAGACATCGTGCGCATCCGCCACCACGGCCTGACCCTCAACTTCACCGGCGAAGTTGAACGCGCCCAGCTCTATTGCCAGGCCAAACAGGACGCCCCGCGTGCCGACTGGCTGCGCCGCGAACTCGACCCGCAGATCGAGCCCAAGCTCAGTCCCGGTATCGACCCCTGCACCGTGCCCGCCGCCGAACTGCGCCGCGCCTACGAACTGGCGACCGCCGCAGCGCGCTTCCCGAAAGAGGCGTGGGGCAATGCGCAGGCCGCCAGCATCCCGCTCGACCAGCTCTACGCACTGGTGGATCCCAACAGCGACACCGGCCGCAGCCTCGGGTCGAACAACTGGGTCATCGGCGGCAAGCGCACCACCACCGGCCGCCCGATCCTGGCCAACGACCCGCACCGCTCGCACGGAGCGCCCAGCCTGCGCTATATCAGCCACCTGAACGCGCCGGGGATGTCGGTGATCGGCGCGGGCGAGCCGTTCCTGCCTGGCATCTCGATCGGGCACAACGGCACCATTGCCTTCGGCCTGACGCGCTTCTACATGGACCAGGAGGACCTGTACGGTTACGAGCTCAATCCGGCCAACCCGCATGAGTACAAGTACAAGGGCCGCTGGCAACCGATGGAGACCATCACCGAAGAGATCGTGGTCAAGGGCGAGTCCACGCCGCGCAAAGTCACCATCGACTTCACGCGCCACGGCCCGGTGCTGGTCGCCGATGCCGGCCGCGCACAGGCCTGGGCGCTGCGCGCCGCGTGGCTCGACTACGGCATGGCGCCGTACTTCGGCTCGATGGACTATATGCGCGCGCGCAACTGGGACCAGTTCCGCGCCGCCATGAACCGCTGGGGCGCGCCCGGCGAAAACCAGGTCTATGCCGACACCAGCGGCAACATCGGCTGGATCCCGGGCGGGCTGACCGTCAAGCGGCCCAACTGGGACGGCCTGACGCCGGTGGCGGGCGATGGCCGCTATGAGTGGGCCGGCTACCGCAACATGGACGAGCTGCCGTGGGCCTTCAATCCCGCGCCAGGCTATATCGTCACCGCCAACGAGAACAACATCCCGCCCGAGCACCCCGCCGCGAAACTTGGCGTGGGCTACGAATGGAGCGACAGCTCGCGCGCGCGCCGGCTCAAGGCTCTGGTGGGAGCCAATGCGCGCAGCTCGGTGCAGGACTCGATGGCGTGGCAGAACGACACCGTGTCGCTGCCGGCGCAGCGCGCGGTCGCGATGCTGAAGGATGTGCGCAGCGATGATCCGCAACTGGCCCGCGGCCTGGACCTGCTGCGCAACTGGGACGGCAACGAGCGCGCGGACAGCGCCGCCGCGGCACTGTTCGAGGTCTGGTTCAGCAAGCACCTGCGCCAGGCCGTGGTGCGCGCCGCGCTGCCGCCAGAAGCCGCGCGGCTGGTGGGCGCGGGCGATGCCGCGCGCGTGCTGGCGGTGCGGGAGCAGCCCGGGCCGCGGATGCCGGTGGAGCGGCGCAATGCGGTGATGCTGGAATCGCTGAAAGCCGCCATGGCGGAACTCGAAGCCAAGCTCGGCCCCGATCCGCGCGCATGGCAATGGGGCAAGCTCCACACCGCCGTGTTCACGCATCCGATGGACCCGATCCTGAGCGACGCGGAACGCGAGCAGTTCAACGTCAACGCCGGCCCGATCGGCGGCTCGGCCTTCACGCCGATGAACACCAGCTACCGCAACACGGACTTCCGCCTGACCGCCGGCGCGTCCTTCCGCATGGTGCTGGACGTGGGCAACTGGGATGCCTCGCGCGTGGTCAACACGCCGGGGCAGTCAGGGAATCCGGCCAGCCCGCATTACCGGGACCTGGCGCCGTTGTGGGCGAAGGGGGAGTATTTCCCGCTGGTGTATACGCGCAAGGCGGTGGAGAAGGCTAGCCGCGAGCGGTTGGAGTTGGTGCCGCAGTGAGGGCGGGTAACTCGTGCGCTTGAAGTAGCCATGAAGCCTGGCACACGCACCCCTCGCCCGCAAGCGGGCGAGGAGTGCAAGCCGGCGGCGGCAGCGGACGAGGCGCTTGCCGCTTTCTCTTACTTCAACATCCTCAACAATGCCTCCGCCGCCGCATCAGACGACGCCGGATTCTGCCCCGTCACCAGTCGCCCCGCCACCACGACATGGCTGGCCCAGTCCTCGCCACGCGTGAACCGACCGCCGTTGGCCTTGAGCATGTCTTCCACCAGGAAAGGCACCACCTTGGTCAGCTGCACGGCTTCTTCCTCACTGTTGGTGAAGCCGGTCACCTCCTTGCCCTTGACCAGCGGTTCCCCGTCCGCGCCCCTGGTATGGCGGAACACCGCAGGTGCGTGGCATACCGCTCCCACCGGCTTGCCGGCGCGGTCGAACTGCTCGATCAGCGCGACCGAGCGCTTGTCTTCGGCCAGGTCCCACAGCGGGCCGTGGCCGCCCGGATAGAAGATGGCGTCGAAGTCTTCCGCCTTCACCTGGTCCAGCGTCAGCGTGCTGGCCAGTGCCGCCTTGGCGGCCGGGTCACCCTGGAAGCGCCGGGTGGCGTCGGTCTGGGCGCCGGGATCGTCGCTTTTCGGGTCGATCGGCGGTTGGCCGCCCTTGGGCGAGGCCAGGGTGATGTCGGCGCCGGCGTCCTTGAAGACGTAGTAGGGCGCGGCGAATTCCTCCAGCCAGAAGCCGGTCTTGTGGCCGGTATTGCCCAACTGGTCGTGGGAGGTCAGCACCATCAGGATGTTCATTGTTCCGCTCCATGTCGGTTCACAGGCAGCCGGGCTGAAAAGCCGCGGCACTGGCAACATCCTAGGCAGCGGACTATGATTCGAAAACTTCTATTATTCGATCTCTGCTATCCAAAAAATGAATATCGGCAGCAAGGACCTTAACCTGCTGTACGTGTTCCACGTGCTGTACCAGGAGGGCAATGCCTCGCGCGCGGCCGCGCGCATGGCGCTGAGCCAGCCGGCGCTGAGCCACAAGCTCAACCGCCTGCGCGACGAGCTGGGTGATCCGCTGTTCGTGCGCGCGCCGCGCGGCCTGACGCCTACGCCGCGTGCGCATGCGCTGGCGCCGCAGGTGCAGCGGCTGGTCGGGGAACTCGACGCGTTCTATGACGCCTGTGCCGGGCACGACTACCTGGCGCGCAGCGAGCACCTGCACATCTACACCACCGACTACATGGAGCAGCTGCTGCTGCCCGGCCTGCTGCCGCGGCTGCGCAGCCAGGCGCCGGGCGTGGTGCTGGTCACTCACAACACGCGCGGCGAGCTGCCGCGCGAGGAACTGGAGAAGGGCACCTGCGACCTGGCGATCGCGGGTTTCTATGAGAACCTGCCCGACACCTTCCACCAGCAGCGGCTATGCAGCGAGGGCTTCGTGGTGCTGGCCTCGCGCGCCAATCCGCGCATCGCCAACGGGCTGGATCTCGACGCCTTCCTGGCGTGCGAACACCTGCTGACCACCCTGACCGGCGACCTCAACGGCGTGGTCGACCGCGCGCTGGCCCGGCACGGGCGCAAGCGCAGGGTGGTGGCGGGGTTGTCGAGCTTCCTTGCCCCGAGCCGGCTGGTGCGCGGCACGGAACTGCTGCTGACCTGCCTGCGCTCGGTTGCGGAAGAGGCCGTGGCGCGCGACCCTGAACTGGTGCTGCTGCCAGTGCCATTCGCACTGCCCCAGGTAGACATGATGCAGATCTGGCACGCGCGCACCGATGCCGACCGGCTGCGGCGCTGGCTGCGCCAGCAGATCCAGGAGGTGGCCAGCGGCATCAGCGCGGCCGAGCCGGCCGCGCGCAAGCCCCGCGTCAGGCGCGGTTGACCACCGGCAGCAGCGCGCCTTGCACGGCGCGCGCCGCATCCGAGGCCAGGAACAGGATCACATCGGCCAACGCGTCCAGGCTGACCCAGCGCGTCGCATCGGCGTCCGGCATGGCCTGGCGGTTCTCCGGCGTATCCAGCACGCTGGGCAGCACCGCGTTCACGCGGATGCCCTGGTCGCGCAGTTCGGCCGACATCGATTCGGTCACGCGCGCCAGCGCGTCCTTCGAGGCGCAATAGCCGCTCATCTGCGCCAGCCCGCGCGCCGCCGAGTTGGCGCCCACGTTGACGATGGCGCCGCCGCCGGCGGCCAGCATGTGCGGTACCACCGCGCGCGCCATGTTCAGCACCGTGCCTACGTTCATGTCGAACAGGTGCTGCCAGGCGTCGGCATCGGTCTCATGCACGGCGGGGCCCATGGCGAAGCCGCCGGCCAGGTTGCACACCACGTCGATGCGCCCGCATGCCTGAACCGCTTGGGCGACGGCCTCGCTCAGCCGGGCGGCATCCAGCAGGTCCGCCTGCAGCGCCAGGTGGCCCGTGCCTGGTTCGGGCAGCGGCGCCACATGCCGGTCCAGCAGCACCACGCGCGCGCCTGCCTGCGCAAAGGCCTGCGCCACGGCGCGGCCCAGGTTGCCGCGTGCGCCGGTGATCAATACGTTCTTGCCGTTGAAGTTCATTTGCGTGCTCCTGCGCCGTCGTGGCGCGCATGGTCTGGGTCAGCATCGCCCGGGGCCGGATTTAACATCGTGGGCCGGGGCGAAAAACGCAAGCCAGTCTACGCACCGCCCGCCAACATTTGCTTGCGAAATTGCCTCGGGCTAACCCTTGAACAGCACAGGAAGTTGCGCGCGGGGCCGGCGTCATTGCCGATTGCGCCGTGGCTTGCGCACTGGCGCGGTGTCCGCAGGGGCAGCCGCCGCTTCCGCTGCCGCGGTCTGTTCAAGGAAGGCCACCAGCAGCCGCGCCGCCGGCGACAGCAGTTCCAGGTCGCGGAAGCAGATCGCAAAGCGCCGCCGCGCCCAGTCGTTGCGCAGCGGGATCACGCGCAGCCCGAAGGTGGGCGCGATCGGCGCGGCGATCTCGGCCGGGATGATGGTGATGCCCAGGTTGGCACGCACACAGCGCAGCGCAGCGTCGAAGGTCGAGACCACCGCGCGGTAGGCAATGCCGCGCCCGAGGATGGCCGCATAGCGCGTCAGCATGGTCTGCACCGCGGTCTGGGCTGGCATGCCGATATGGTCGTAGTCCAGCGTGTCCTCGAAGCGGCAGTCCTCGGCCTGCGCCAGCGGATGCGAGGCATGCACTATCGCCGCGAGGTGGTCGGTACGGTAGGGCCGGGTCTGGAAGCCTTCCAGGTCGGCCGCGTCCCAGCAGATGCCCAGCGGCGCCGAGCCCTCGCGCAGCGCGCGCACCACGTCGCTGCTCAGGCTTTCCTCGATGGTCACGCGCACGTCGCGGTTGGCCGGCTGCAGCAGGAAGGCGGCAATATCGTCCGGCAGCGATTCCGCCATCGACGAGACCGTGGCCAGCAGCCGCACCTGCCCGCGGATGCCGGCGCCGTAGTCGGCCATGTCGCGCGCGACGCGGTCCGCCGCCGCCAGCATGGCGCGCGCATGCGCCAGCACCATCTCGCCCGCGGGCGTCGGGATCACGCCGCGGCGGCGCCGCTCCAGCAGGGTTGCGCCCACGGTCTCCTCCAGTTGCGCCAGCCGCTTGCTGATGGCGGATGCCACGATGTGCTCCTGCTCGCCCGCGCGCGCCATATTGCGGGTTTCGCAGACGGCGACGAACAGGCGCAGGGTGGTGAGGTCGAGGTCTCGCATGGATGTGAGGGGCTGCGGGCTTCCGGAATGGAATGGTAAGCCTCTTTGATTGCCGGTAATCACTCATCCGGGAATTTCTGGATGTCGCCGTGCGGCGCCAGGCAGACATTCCGGTTCGGAAGGTTATCGTGCGTAAATCACCGCTTCAGCTCTTGGACAGAAACTCATAGAGTTCTTCCGTCGTCCCCGCCGCGGGGCGCAAACCGGAAGCCCCTGAATCATGTCTGTTCCCTTTCCCCGCCATGCTGTCATCCGCGAAGTCGGATTGCGCGATGGCCTGCAGAGCATCCGCACCATCCTGCCCACGGCCAGCAAGGAAGCGTGGATTCGCGGCGCGTACGCGGCCGGCCTGCGTGAGCTGGAAGTCGGCTCGTTCGTGCCCGCGCACCTGCTGCCGCAACTGGCCGATACCGCGCAGCTGGTCGCGTTCGCGCGCACGCTGCCGGGCCTGTTCGTCTCGGTGCTGGTGCCCAACCTGCGCGGCGCGCAGGATGCGCTGGCCAGCGGTGCGGACCTGGTGATCGTGCCGCTGTCGGCCAGCCATGCGCACAGCCTGGCCAACCTGCGCAAGACGCCGGACGAGGTGGTGGCGGAAGTTGCCCGCATCCGCGCCGCGCGCGATGCCAGCGGCGCGAAGACGCTGATCGAAGGCGGTGTCGGCACCGCGTTCGGCTGCACGCTGCAGGGCCATGTCGATCCCGATGAAGTACTGCGCCTGATGCAGGCGCTGCTCGATGCCGGCGCCGACCGCGTCAGCCTGGCCGATACCGTCGGCTATGCCGACCCGCGCATGGTGCGCGAGCTGTTTGCGCGTGCGCTCGATATCGCCGGCGATCGCTTCTGGTGCGGCCATTTCCACGATACCCGCGGGCTTGGCCTGGCCAACGTCCACGCGGCGTTGGAAACCGGCGTGAGCCGCTTTGACGCCTGCCTGGCGGGCATCGGCGGCTGCCCGCACGCGCCTGGCGCCAGCGGCAATGTCACGACCGAAGACCTGGCCTACATGCTCGGCAGCATGGGCATCGACACCGGCATCGATATCGGCCGCCTGCTGGCGCTGCGTGAAGACGTGGCTGGCTGGCTCAAGGACGAAACCCTGCACGGCACGCTGTGGCGCGCCGGCCTGCCCAAGACCTTCCCGGCCCAGCACGCTGGCGCCGCTGCCTGAGACGCAAGATGACCCAAGACAACAGCAACCCCCTGCCGCTGGCCGGCATCCGCGTGGTCGAATTCACGCATATGGTGATGGGCCCCACTTGCGGCATGATCCTGGCCGACCTGGGCGCCGAAGTGATCAAGGTAGAGCCGCCCGGCGGCGACAAGACGCGCAACCTGCCGGGCCTGGGCATCGGCTTCTTCCGCGCCTTCAACCGCAACAAGAAGAGCGTGGTGCTGGACATCACCACCGGGGAAGGGCGTGCCGCCGCCGCCGAGCTGGCGGGCCAGAGCGACGTGCTGCTGGAGAACTTCCGGCCCGGCCTGATGCAGAAGCTGGGGCTGGACTATGCCACGCTGTCGCGCGACTACCCGCACCTGATCTATGTCTCGCACAAGGGTTTCCTGCCCGGTCCGTACGAGAACCGGCTGGCGCTGGACGAGGTGGTGCAGATGATGGGCGGCCTGTCCTACATGACCGGCCCAAGCGGGCGGCCGCTGCGCGCGGGCACTTCGGTCAACGACATCATGGGCGGCATGTTCGGCGCCATCGGCGTGCTGGCCGCGCTGCGCGAGCGCGACCGCACCGGGCGCGGCCAGGAGATCCAGAGCGCGCTGTTCGAGAACTGCGTATTCCTGGCCTCGCAGCATATGCAGCAGTTTGCAATGACCGGCGAGGCACCGCCGCCGATGCCGTCGCGCGTGTCGGCATGGAGCGTGTACGACGTCTTCACGCTGGCTGGCGACGAGCAGCTGTTTATCGGCGCGGTCAGCGACAAGCAGTTCGTGACGTTGTGCCAGGTGCTGGAGCATCCGGAGCTACTCGACAAGCCCGAGTATGCCAGCAATGCCTCGCGCGTGGCGGTGCGTCCGCAACTGCTTGGTGAGCTGGGCGCGATCCTGCGCCACCACCGCAGCGCGGAACTGGCGCCCAAGCTCGAAGCCGCCGGCATCCCCTATGCGCCGATCGTGCGCCCGGACCAGTTGCTCGACGATCCGCACCTGCTTGCCAGCGGCGGGCTGGTGCCGATGCAGGCCGACGACGGCTCGACCACGCCCACGGTGCTGCTGCCGCTGCTGATGGGCGGGCGCCGCCCGGGCGTGCGTCGGCCGCTGCCCAGGGCCGGCGAGCACAACGAAGAGATCCTGTCGCGGCTCGGCCAGGGCCGCAACGGCTGACCGGTACCACGACGGGCATGCCGCGGCACAGCGGCAGCCCGCAAAGATCCTACGATAACGATACGGAGACAACCCCATGCACCCCCGTCGCATCCTTCTCAAGTCAGGGCTGGCGCTGGCCGCCACCATGGCCGTCGCGCTGGCCGCGCCCGGCATCGGCGCGCTCGCGCAGGGCGGCACCGGCAAGCCGGTGCGCCTGATCCTGCCGATCAGCGCCGGTTCCGGCGTGGACACCATCGCGCGCGCGGCCGGTCCGGCCCTGGGCAAGGCCTTTGGCCAGCCGGTGGTGATCGAGAACCTGCCCGGCGCCGGCGGTATCACCGGGGCTGCGGCCGTGGTCAAGGCGCAGCCGGATGGCAGCACGCTCGGGCTGGTCTCGAACAACCATGTCATCAACCCGAGCGTGTTCCGCACAATGCCGTTCGATGCCATCAAGGACATCACCCCGATCAGCGTGATCGGCACCACGCCGCTGGTGCTTGTCGTGAATCCCAGGGTGCCGGCAAAGAACGTGAAGGAACTGGTGGCGCTGCTCAAGGCCAAGCCCGACGGCTACAACTACGGGTCGTCCGGCAATGGCACCATCATCCACCTGGCCGGGGAGATGTTCCTGGACGAGGCCGGCGTGAGTGCGCGCCATGTGCCGTACAAGGGCACCGGGCCGATGATGAACGACCTGATCGCCGGACAGGTGGAGCTGGGCGTGGTCGCGCTCAACGCAGTGGCGCCGCACCTGAAGGCTGGCACACTGCGCGCGATCGGCGTGTGCGGCGACAAGCGCTCGGCCGCAGCGCCGGACATTCCCACCATCGCCGAACAAGGCTTGCCCCGCTACAACGTCGCCGGCTGGTTTGCCGTGGTTGGCCCCGCCGGCATGCCGCCGGCAGAGGTAAAGCGCGTGCATGACGCATTCGCCAGGGCCTTCACCTCGCCTGAAGTGCTCGAAGCGATGAAGAAGCAAGCCACCGTGATCGAGCCCGGCACACCCGAAGCCGCCGCAAGCTTCTTCCGCAGCGAGGCCACACGCTACGCCGCGCTGGTGAAGAAAGCCAACGTCAAGATCGAATAGCGCCCCACTTCGCTGCGGCACCACACCTGATCCATCCTCACGCTCTCATTCATGACACTCTACAAACTTGGCGACCTCGCGCCCGTCATCGCCGGTACCGCGTTTGTCGCGGCGCAAGCCACCATCATCGGCCGCGCGGAACTGGCCGAACACGTCTCGGTCTGGCCCGGCGCGGTGATTCGCGCCGACAACGAGCCGGTGACCATCGGCGCCGGCAGCAACGTGCAGGAAGGCGCGGTGCTGCATACCGACCCGGGCTGTCCGCTGGCGCTCGGGGCCGGCGTGACCGTGGGGCACCAGGCCATGCTGCATGGCTGCACCGTGGGCGATGGCGCGTTGGTCGGCATCCAGGCCGTGGTCCTGAACAACGCGTCGATCGGCGCCGAGTCGCTGGTGGCCGCCGGCGCGCTGGTGACCGAGGGCAAGCAGTTCCCGCCGCGCTCGCTGATCCTGGGATCGCCCGCCAAGGCTGTGCGCGAGCTGACGGATGAGGAAGTGAAGCACCTGCGCGTGAATGCCGAGGACTACGTCCGGCGTGCCGCGTATTACCGGACGGCGCTGGAAAAGATCGGCTAAGTGACTGGGCACGGTGTGGCCTGCAGGATGCGCGCCAAGCGCCTAGAATGCCTGCAGCCACCGTGGCGATGCCCCCAGGAGGACGACCATGTCCGACAAGCCCGTCAAGATCCCCGGCCCCGACCACCCGATCACCATCACGCCGACCGCCGGCAGGGTCGTGGTCAAGGTGGCGGGCGTCACCATTGCCGACAGCGACGCTGCGCTGACCCTGCAAGAGGCGGCCTACCCGCCGGTGCAGTACATCCCGCGCGCGCATGTCGACATGGCGCAGTTGGAGCGTACCGCGCACGCTACATACTGCCCGTACAAGGGCGACTGCAGCTACTTCTCCATTCCCGCAGGCGGCGAGCGTTCGCGCAATGCGGTGTGGAGCTATGAAGCGCCTTACGCTGCGGTCGCCGCCATGGGCTCGTACCTGGCCTTCTATCCGGAACGCGTCGGCAGCATCGAGATCCTCGGCAACTGAAGGAGCGCGCGCCGCTCGGCATGGCGGCACCAGGAAAGGAACTGCGCGGTTGCTTGCATCGACGGCAAGCACCGTAGCAGCGGACAGCCTACGGGCCGAGCGCCGCATCGACCATCGCCATGGCCAGCCCGAGCAGCAGTGCGATGGCCGACGCGATAAACCATCGCACCGTCCTGCGGTACTCGTCCACCGCATCGTCCTCGATGCGCAGCGCGCGGAACAGCGCGACGATCTGCAGCGACACGGCGGCCAGCAGCGATACCGCCGCGAACAGCGCGCGCAGGTTCCAGTGGCCAGGGCTTTCGAAGCCCCAGAAGCGCCAGAACGCCAGCGAAAAGCCCAGCAGCACCGTGATCGCGGTGATGATGCCTTGCCGATAGCCGTTGGGCACCATCTGCGGCGCTGGCCTGGGTGAAGCCGCTGGATCGGGAGCATTCATGGGCGTCTCCAGTGGTGGCGTTGCGTCCGCCGCAGCCTTGCCAGGCGGGCCGCGGATTCAGCCGTCGCGGGCCGGCAATTGCACCACGGCCAGCGTGGCATCGGCTGGCCCGACAACCTTGCTCAGATGCCCTTTGCCCGTGGTGTCTTCCAGCAGCAGCGCACTGCCTGCCGACAGCGGCCGGCGTCCGCCGTCGCTGGCTTCGAACTCCATCGCACCGGCCAGAACGAAGATCCACATGCGCAGCGGCGACGGGTGCAGTGCGCCCACCCAGCCGGCCGGCACCAGCAGGAAGCCCTGCCGCGCGGCTTCGTCCAGCGGCGACACCCAGAAGGCGCGCGCCGGCGGCGCGAACAGGCGCTCGGTGATGGCAACGGAAAGCGGGGCAAAGTGGGATTCGCCGGCGGCATCCGCGTAAAGCCGCTCAAAGGCCAGCGGCGCACGCGCGGTTGTGACGGGTTCGGCAGTGGCAGCCATGGTGCACCTCCCTGCGGCGCATTGCGCGCGGCATTGTTATGCAGCCAGTCTAGGCTGCCGGGCGCGGAGTGCAATGCCTGCCTGGGCGTGCGAGGGCAGGGCATCAGCCCTTGCTGAAGATGCTGTAGAAGTCCGGCGCGCCGCTGTCGGGCACGCTCAGGTCGAGCGAACCCTCGATGTGTTCCAGGTGTTCCGCCATCAGCGCGCTGGCGCGCGCGGCGTCGCGCTGCTCGATGGCGTCGATCAGCTGGCGGTGCTCATGCTCTGCGCAGGCCGGCGCGCCGGGACGGTCGTACAGCGTGATGATCAGGCAGGTCAGCGACACCATCTCGCGGATCAGCTTTTCGAGGATGGCATTGCCGGCCATCTCGGCCAGCAGGATATGGAATTCCCCCGACAGGCGGATCATCGCGGCGCGGTCGCCGCGTGCGCGCGCGTTGTCTTCTTCCATCGCATGGCGGCGCAGGCTGCGGACTTTGGCCGGTGTGGCACGCTGGGCCAGTTCGGCTGCCAGCGCGGGCTCGACCACGCGGCGCGCCTGGAACACCTCGCGCGCCTCGTCTACCGTGGGGCTGGAGACAAAGGCGCCGCGGTTGGGTACCAGCGTGACCAGCTTTTCATGCGCCAGGCGCGCGAAAACCTGGCGGATGCGGGCCCGGCTGGCGCCGGTGACCTCGCACAGCCGTTCCTCGACCAGCTTGGTGCCGGCCAGCAGGCGGTGCTCCATGATCGCGGTCAGCAGGCTGAGGTAGATCGCCTCGGTGGCGGAAGCCTCGCTGGCGGCAGCCTCCGGGCCGGCACTTTCCTCCGGCGCGGCATTGGCGGCGGACTTTGGTGCCGTTTTCAGTGTTGCCTTGGACGCGGGCCGGCGCGGCGTTTTTGCTGCCGCGCCGGGCGCCGCCTTCTTCGATGTGGTTGCCATATCAGGGGACGGACATTCAGCCTGTCGCCGGAAATGGCGACGAAAGACGGCTATATCGTACACAAATATGGCGACACGGACGGCATTTGTCAGGCCGGGGCAACTTCCTCGCGCATCGTGCCCACGGCTGCGGCACCACCGGCGGCTGCGAACGGGTGCACCTGCGTCCAATGCCGGGCGATGTCGACACGGCGGCAGATCCACACCTTGTCGTGTCCCTGCACATAGTCGAGGAAGCGCTGCAGCGCGCGGAAGCGGCCCGGGCGGCCGAGCAGGCGGCAGTGCATGCCGATCGACAGCATCTTGGGGCTGTCCTGTCCGCTCGGGTCGCCTTCCTCGTACAGCACGTCGAACGCGTCCTTCAGGTACTGGAAGAACTGTTCGCCGGTATTGAAGCCCTGCGGCGTGGCAAAGCGCATGTCGTTGGAGTCGAGCGTGTACGGCACCACCAGGTGCGGCTTCTTCTCGCCGCCGGTGACTTCGACTTCGGTCCAGAAGGGCAGGTCGTCGCCGTAGTAGTCCGAGTCGTACAGCAAGCCGCCGTGCTCCACCACCAGGCGGCGCGTGTTGGGGCTGTCGCGGCCGGTGTACCAGCCCAGCGGCAACTCGCCGGTCAGGTCCTTGATGATCTGCATGCCGATGCGCATGTGCTCGCGCTCGGTGGCTTCGTCGATGCCCTGGTAGTGGATCCAGCGCCAGCCGTGGCAGGCGATCTCATGGCCCAGCTCGACAAAGGCGCGCGTCAGTTCCGGGTGGCGCTGCAGCGCCATCGACACGCCGAAGATGGTCAGCGGCAGGCCGCGCTTCTCGAACTCGCGCAGCAGGCGCCAGACGCCGGCGCGCGAGCCGTATTCGTAGATGCCCTCCATGCTCATGTGGCGGTCGGGGTAGGCCGCGGCGCCGACGATCTCGGAGAGGAACTGCTCGGAGGCGGCGTCGCCGTGCAGCACGCAGTTTTCGCCGCCTTCTTCGTAGTTGAGGACGAACTGCAGCGCAACGCGCGCGCCGCCCGGCCAGCGGGCGTGCGGCGGCCGGGCGCCGTAACCGATGAGATCGCGTGGATAGCGGGACTGGAGCATGGCGGTGGAGTCGGAAATGGATCGGGAAGTCATACGGTTCAGTTCAACGCATAAGGGGCCAGCATGCCCGCATACGCCTTGGGCAGCGGCCGCGCCCAGTCGCCGCGCTTGCTGGTGCCCAGGCGCACCGAAACCAGCGCCTCGGCCATCTTGACCGCGCACACCACGCCGTCGATCACCGGCGCGCCGATGGCGTCGGCGATCTCGTCGCACAAGTCGGTCATGCCGGCGCAGCCCAGCACGATGCATTCGCTGCGGTCTTCAACCAGCGCCTGGCGGCAAGCCTCGGTGATGATGCGGCGCGCGTCCGAGCCCGGGCGCTCCAGTTCCAGCACCGGCAGGTCGCAGGCGCGCACGTTGTTGCAGAAGCGCTTCATGCCGTAGCGCTCGGCCAGGTGCCAGGCGATATTGCAGGTGCGCGCCAGCGTGGTCACCACGCTGAAGCTGCTGCCGACCACGCTGGCCATATGCATGGCGGCCTCGGCTATGCCGATCACCGGCCCGCGCGCCACCTCGCGCGCCGCATACAGGCCGGGGTCACCGAAGCAGGCGATCACGTAGCCGTCCACGCCTTCCTGCTCGCCGGCCAGGATCTCGTCGAGGATGCCGGGCACGGACAGGGCCTCGTCATAGTGGCTTTCGATGGAAGCCGGTCCCATGCGCGGGCTGACCGCGCTGATGCGGGTGCCAGGTGCCGCCACGGCGACGGCGCACTGCCCAATCTTGTCGGTCATGCTCTGGGTGGTATTGGGGTTGATGATCTTCAGCTTCATGGACGCGGCTCTGCTAAGTGCGGTCGAAATCGTGCAGTCGAAAGAATGGTTCCGGGGATCAGGCCTGGCTGGCGGCGTGGCTGCCGAAGTGGCCGGGCATCATGCGCGGCGCCAGTTGCCGGTACAGCACCAGCGCAATGCCCATGCCGATAAACCAGCTGTAGTTGGCCGCGGGCTGCCACGCAGGCACCACCACGCACAGGATCGGGATGATGGCCGCCGGGATCATGGTGGTCACCGCCGCCGGGTTGAAGCCGTTGCGGTACCAGTAGCGGCCGCGCGGGTTCAGCGTGTACAGGTCGTCGACGTCGACATGCTGGCGGCGCACCAGGTAGTAGTCAGCAATCAGGATGCCGAACAGCGGCCCGATGAAGGCGCCCAGCACGTCCAGCGTGTAGTGGATCACCGCCGGGTTGTTGTACAGGTTCCAGGGCGTGATGAAGATCGAAGCCACGGCCGCGATCATGCCGCCGGTGCGCCAGCTGATGTGCTTGGGCGAGACGTTGGAGAAGTCGAATGCCGGCGAGACAAAGTTGGCGACGATATTGATGCCGATGGTGGCGGTCATGAAGGTGAACGCGCCCAGCAGCATGGCGAAGGTGCTGTCGAGATGGCTGACGGTTTCCACCGGGTCGGTGATCAGCTTGCCGAACACCGGCAGCGTGGCCGAGGTCGTGATCACGGTCAGCAGCGAGAAGCCCAGGAAGTTGACCGGCAGGCCCCAGAAGTTGCCGCGCCTGACTGACTTGAAATCCTTGGCATAGCGCGAGAAGTCGCCGAAGTTCAGCATCGGACCGGAGAAATACGACACCACCAGCGCGATCGCGCTCAGCATCACCGGCACCGCTTCCCAGCCGGTGTACTTGACGAAGCTCAGCGTGAAATTGACGTTCTCCCAGCCGGCCTTGTTCACCAGCCAGATCGCCAGCGCGATCATCACCACATACACCGCCGGGCCGGCCCAGTCGATGAACTTGCGGATGGTCTCCATGCCGGTCCAGAACACCAGCGCCTGCAGCACCCACAGCACCATGAAGGCGGCCCAGCCCAGCGTGGAGAGCCCGGCAAAGCCGTGCAGCTTCACGTCGGCATAGGGCGCCAGCGCGGGGAAGAAGTGCAGCGCCAGCACCAGGAAGGCGCTGGAAGCCAGGTAAGTCTGGATGCCGTACCACGCCACCGCGATCAGCCCGCGGATGATGGCCGGGATATTGGCGCCCAGCACGCCAAACGAGGCGCGGCAGATCACGGGGTAAGGCGTGCCGGTCACCTGGCTGGGCTTGGCCACCAGGTTGCAGAAGAACTGCACGATCACGATCCCGACCAGCAGCGACACCAGCACCTGCCAGCTGGTCAGGCCCAGCGCGAACAGGCTGCCCGCAGTGATGTAGCCGCCCACGCTGTGCACATCGGACATCCAGAAGGCAAAGATGTTGTAGGTGCCCCAGGTCTGCTTGCGCAGCGGCGCCAGGTCCTCGTTGGTCAGGCGTTCGTCATAACCCGGCTTGATCAGGGCGTTGCCGTGTGCGGCATGCCCCGCCTGCACCTGCGGTGCGTCTGCGGGCGTTGCGGTCGTTTGCATCATCTGAGTCTCCTTGCAGATGTGTGTCTTGACGATAGGCGACATGCGGCCGTTGGGCTCTTTGGTGTGCGCCGATGGAAAGTTGGTTTTTACTGTCTACTAAATTGTCTACAAAATTTATTGAATGTGTAGACGATGTTGTAGATCACGGGCTAGTGATTGTCAACATTCGTTTTCCCTGAAGTCGCCCGGCGCGGGAAGCCAGTTTTCGCCGGACGAAAAAAACCCGCTCCGGAGAGCGGGGTTCTGCGAGGCCTCGTTGCGTTCGGGTGAACCTCAATAAGCAATCCTCGCCGTCAGGCTCACGCTGCGCGGATCCGCCGGCTGGATGTAGTTCTCATACTGGAAGCCCCAGTAGCGCTTGTTGGTCACGTTGTTCAGCGCGGCGCGCAGCGTCAGGTCCTTGCCGGCGACGCGGGTGTTGTAGCTTGCGCCGAGATTGAACACCGTGTAGCCGCCGGCCTCCAGCGTATTGCCCGCGTTCAGCTTGGTACTGCCGGTGTACTTGCCATCGACACCAAGGCGCAGGCCCGGCACCAACGGCACGCGGTAGCTGATGCGTCCCGCCAGCACCAGGTCAGGCGCACCGGCGACGCGCTTGCCATTGTTGGCCAGGCCCTTGTCATAGTACGAGTCCAGGTACATCGCGCTCGCGCCGAATTCCCACTGCGAGCCCAGCCGGTACACGCCGGCCAGTTCCAGCCCCTGGTAGATCGAGGTGCCGTCCTGCTGGCGCGTCGGCACGCCGCCGTTGATGCTGTCGTACTCGGCGCCGCGCTCGATGCGGAAGGCGGCGGCAGTGGCGCTCCAGGCGGCCTGGTCGGCCTTGACGCCGATCTCATACTGCTTGCTGCGGATCGGGCTGAGCAGCTGGCGTGCGTTGGTGTAGCCATCCGGCACGATCGAGCCGGGCTCCAGCGCTTCCACGTAGCTGGCGTAGACCGTGGCCGTGGGCACCGGCTTGAACATCAGCGCCAGCGTGGGCGTGACCACGCCGTTCTTGCTGTAGCTGGAAGTCACCGGCACGTAGCCGTTCTGCTCGAAGTTGGTCACGCGCAGGCCGGCCAGCACCGACCAGCGCTCGCTCAGCTGCACGGTGTCGCTGGCGAACACCGACTTCTGCGTAATGTCGCTGTTGCGCACCTTGTTGAAGGCGGTCGAGCTGTAGTACGTGTTGGTATTGGGCTCGAAGATGTTGCCGGTGCCGATGACGGCGCCGAAGCCGTTGTTGTCATAGCGGTCGATCTGCTTCTGCCACGACAGGCCCGCCACCAGCTGGTGCCCGAACGGCCCGGTGCGGAACTTGCCTTCCAGCATCGCCTGCCATTGCCCCACCTGCTGGTTCTGCGCGGTGTCGTAGCGCTGGTCGTTGTAGTCGCCGGCCTGGTTCAGCAGGTTGTAGGTGCTTTCGTTGCGGCTGCGGTTGACCTTGGTGAAGCTGTAGTTGGTGCTGACCGCCCAGTCCGGATTGACCTGGTAACGCAGGCCGGTGCTGTACAGCTGCAGGTTGGTGTTCAGGTGCTGGTCGGCACCGGCGAAGTTGCGGATGCGGCCGGACACCGCGGCCGGCAGGGCCGTGTCGCCGTAGCTCCACAGGCTGAACGACGGCATCTGGCCAGTGGCGCGGCGGTCCTGGTAGATCGAGTCGAAGGTCCAGGTCAGGTCCCTGGTCAGGCGCGCATCCAGGCCCAGCGAGACGCTGTCGCGCTTGATATTGCGCGCGTTGTAGGGCGTGCCTTCCTCATGCGTCACGTTCAGGCGGTAGCCGAACATATTGTCCGGGCCGGCGCGCCCGCCCAGGTCGACGTGCTCGCTCCAGACATTGGCGGCGCGGTAGCCCAGTTCGAACGAGGCGGTGAAGGTGTCGGTCGGCTTCCTGGTGACGTAGTTGACGATGCCGCCCGGGGTGGCAAAGCCGTACATGAAGCCCGGCAGGCCCTTGAGCAGTTCCACTTGCTCCATGTGCTCGTAGGGCAGCGTGATGCCGTAGGCCACGAACGGCAGTCCGTTGATCTTGAAGCCGTTCTGCCAGTCGATCTGCAGGCCGCGCACGCTCAGGTAGCTGGACCAGCTGTTGTAGCCGTTACCGTTGTCGCTGACCGACGCATCCATCGCAAACACATCGCCCAGCTTGGCCACCTGGCGGTCGGCCAGGTCTTCGCCGGTGACGATGGTGGTGGAGTACGGGGTGTCGAGCTGCGTGCGCGAGCCCAGCGCGCCGGTGCTGGCCTTTTTCTCAAGCTGCAGGCCGGAATCGTCGACCGCCGAGGCGCTGACGGTCACCGCGGGCAGCGACTGCGTATCCGCTGGCGCCGCGGCTTGCTGCGCCAGCGCGGCGGTTGCCGGAAAGCCGGCCAGGACGGCCAGTTGCGCCAGCACGGCGAGGTGGCGGGGTTTGGGGGTGCGCAGGCGCGCGGCGCGGATGACTTGACGGCTCATGAAGGACAGCAGGAGGCAGGCGGGCCTGTATGTAAATGTAAATACAAATGCGAATTATTCGTATTTACGAAAAGGCCGAATGATGCTGGCGTTGAGATAGGGCGTCAAGGCACCGCGTGAGCTTTGTGGTTGAAAACAACGAGAAGGCGCGATCTAACTGGCGCTGTAGCTCATTTGAGCTACAATGTGAATACGTCTGGCATGGACAAATCTCAAACTGTCCGAGCTGTCCAGTTATCCGTTCCCCACTTCGCTATTGTTTGCAGGAGCCTGTCATGTCCGCTTCGACCTTTGTCCGCGCCCGTATCGACGTTGAAATCAAGGAAGAGGCCGCGATCGTTCTGGAAGCCATGGGACTGACGGTTTCAGACGCCGTGCGCATGCTTTTGACGCGCGTGGCACGTGAAAAGGCATTGCCTGTGGAACTGATGACTCCCAATCCAGCAACCATTGCGGCGCTAAAAGAGGCGCGGGCCGGTGGCCTCCGCAAGTTCGGGTCGGTGAGCGACCTGATGGCGGATCTCAACGATGAGGACGATTGAACGGACGACCCGATTCAAGCGCGATTACAAGCGCGAACTCAAAGGGCCGTTCAAGGCGCTGCTGCAAGGCCCGGCTGGTGACTGGTTCGCAATCCTGACTGCCTTGGCGAGTGACGTGTCGCTGCCGGACAAGTTCCGCGACCATGCGCTTGGCGGCCAGTGGAAGGATTTCCGGGATTGCCATGTTCGGCCAGACCTTTTGCTGATCTATCGGAAGCCGGACCCTTGGACACTGCAACTTGTCCGGCTTGGGTCGCATAGCGAGCTGGCCTTGTAGCGAGGTCCAGACCGCCAGCAAATGAAAAGCGCGCGGCACAATTAATGCCGCGCGCTCTTTTTCCAAGGACAGCAAGCCGCCGCGAATGGCGGCGTGCCGTGGATGACGGCTTAACGCTTGCCGTCCTTCACGTACACCCGCTCACCCGCCACCCAGGTCTCCAGCACCTGGGTCTTCCAGATGTCGGCAGGCTTGGCCTTGAACAGGTCCTGGTCGACCAGGATGAAGTCGGCCCACTTGCCGGCTTCGAGCGTGCCCAGCGTCTTCTCCTGGTGCTCGGCATACGCCGCGTCCAGCGTGAAGGCGCGGAATGCCTGCGGCAGGGTCATGGCCTCTTCCGGATGCCAGCCGCGGATCGGGCGGCCCTCATGGTCGGTGCGGGTAACCGCGGCGTGCAGGCCGTAGAACGGGTTGGCCGATTCCACCGGGAAGTCCGAGCCGCCCGCGATCACGGTGCCTTGCCTGAGCAGCGTCTGCCAGGCATAAGCGCCCTTGATGCGGTCCTTGCCGACGCGGTCTTCGGCCATGTTCATGTCGCTGGTGGCGTGCGTGGGCTGCATCGAGGCGATCAGGTCCAGCGTCTTGAAGCGCGGGATGTCCGGCAGCGCGATCACCTGCGCGTGCTCGACGCGGTTGCGCAGCTGGCGCCCGCCCACATCCTTGTAGGCCGCTTCCATGGCGTCCAGCACCTGGTGGTTGGTGGCATCGCCGATGGCGTGGATGTTGACCTGGTAGCCGGCCGTGAGCGCGGCCTTGACGGCGGCCTGCATGGCGGCGTCGCTCATGAAGAGCAGGCCGCTGTGCACGTGGTCGTCCGAATACGGCGCCATCAGCGCGGCGCCGCGGCTGCCCAGTGCGCCGTCGCCATACAGCTTGACCGCGCGCAGGTAGTAGCGGTCGTTGCCATAGCCCACCAGCGGCCCCTTGGCCGAGAGCGCCTTGAAGTCGTCGCCGGTGTCGCGGATCATGCCGTAGATGCGCGTGGTCAGCTTGCCCTGGTCGGCGAACTCGCGGTAGATCTTGTCTTCGGCAACGGTTACGCCGGCGTCGCCCGCGGCGGTCAGGCCGAGCGCGTTCATGTGCGCCAGCGAGGCGGCCAGTGCGGCGCGGCGGTCGTCGTCGCTGTACGGCGGGATCACGCTGTTGACCAGCGCCATGGCCTTGTCGACCAGCACGCCGGTGGGGTTGCCGTCGGCGTCGCGCTCGATGCGCCCGCCGGCCGGGTCTTTGGTGTCACGCGTGATGCCGGCCGCCTGCAGCGCCTTGGTGTTGAGCCACGCGGCGTGGCCGTCCACGCGCACCAGCCGCACCGGGCGGTCCGACACCGCCGCGTCCAGCTCGGCCGCGGTCGGGAAGCGGCCCAGCTTCCAGTTGACCTGGTTCCAGCCATAGCCCAGCAGCCACTTGCGCTGCGGGTTCTTGTCGCCATAGGCGCGGATCATGCCTTGCGCCTCGGCCAGGGTCTTTGTGCCGGACAGCGAGATCTCGGTGGCCTTGAAGCCAAGGCGGAACACATGGCCGTGGGCGTCGATCAGGCCCGGCAGCAGGGTCTTGCCCTGGCCGTCGATGCGTCTGGCATCGGGGTACTGCGTGCGCAGCGCGGCGGCGTCGCCGGTGGCCAGCACCTTGCCCTGGTCGAACACCAGGCCGGTGAAGCTGGTGATCTTGTCCTGCTTCAGGGTGTAGCCCTGCACCGATTCCACCAGCGTCGGCGCGGCGTGCGCGGACAGGCTCAGCGCCATGCCGGCGCCAAGCGCCAGCATGCTCATGCGGATTGCTCTCTTCAAAGCGTTGCTCCTTGTTGTTGTGCTTTTTTATGTACTGCTGGTTGTGAGCGCCCGGGAATGGCGCTTATTCACCGGTTGCCGGTACGGCGGCGCGCGCCGGGGCGGCATCGCGTCTGGCCGGCAGGGCGGGGAATTGCATCTCGGCATAGGACACGAAGCGCGTCTTGCGCGCAATGCGGTAGCCCAGCCAGATCAGGAGGAAGATCGGGATGCCGATATAGGTGGCGGCAACGCTGACCCAGTCGATCTTGCCGCTGGTGAAGGCCTGGTAGTTCTGCCCCAGCGTGACGATCAGGCACAGCGCAAAGGCGAAGATCGGCCCGTACGGAAAGAACGGCGAGCGGTAAGGCAGCCGGTCCAGGTCCAGCCCCTGCGCGACAAAGCCCTTGCGGAAGCGGTAATGGCTGACCGCGATGCCCAGCCAGGCGATAAATCCGGTCATGCCGGACAGGTTCAGCAGCCACAGGTAGACCGACCTGCTTTCGAACAGCGAGGTGAGGAAGCACAGCGCGCCCACCGCGGTGGTGGCCAGCAGCGCCATCAGCGGCACGCCGTTGCGCGTCAGCTGCGCAAAGATGCGCGGCGCGCGCCCTTCAGTGGCCAGGTTGTACAGCATGCGGGTGGAGGCATACATGCCCGAGTTGCCGGCCGACAGCACCGCGGTCAGGATCACCGCGTTCATCACGCCTGCCGCAAAGGCCAGGCCTGCATGGCGGAACACCAGCGTGAACGGGCTTACGCCCACGGTCTGCACGTCGTTCTTGAGCAGGTTCGGGTCGGTGTAGGGGATCAGGATGCCGATGATCAGGATCGCCAGCACATAGAACAGCAGGATGCGCCAGAACACCTGGCGCACCGCGCGCGGGATGTTTTTGGCGGGATCGGCCGATTCGCCGGCGGCGACGCCGATCAGCTCGGTGCCCTGGAACGAGAAGCCGGCGATCATGGTCACGCCGATCAGCGCCGGCAGGCCGCCGACGAAGGGCGCATCCCCGGTGGTCAGGTTGGCCAGCCCGTGCGTGGCCGATACATCGCCGCGCAGGATGCCGAAGATCATCAGCGTGCCAATGCCGATAAAGGCGATCACCGTCACCACCTTGACCAGCGCGCACCAGTACTCGGCCTCGCCGAAGCCGCGCACCGAGATCGCGTTGAGCAGGAACATCAGGCCTAGGAACAGCGCGCTCCACAGCACGCCGGGCGTGTCGGGGAACCAGTACTGCATCACCAGCTGGGCCGCGGCCAGCTCCACCGCGATGGTTACCGCCCAGTTGTACCAGTAGTTCCAGCCGAGTGCGAAGCCGAAGCCTTCATCGACATAGCGCGCGCCATAGGTGGCGAACGAGCCCGACACCGGCATGTAGGCCGCCAGCTCGCCCAGGCTGGTCATCAGGAAATAGACCATCGCCCCGATCAGGATATAGGCGGCCAGCGCGCCGCCGGGGCCGGCCTGCGCGATGGTGGCACCCGAGGCCACGAACAGCCCCGTGCCGATCGAGCCGCCGATGGCGATCATGGTGAGATGGCGTGCCCGCAGGGTGCGGCGCAGCGTCGGCGCGGGGGCGCCGGAAGAGGTGGGCTGGGAAGGTTGGCTTGACATCAGGATCCGGTCTGGGCGCGCGCCAGGACAAAAGGCGCGAAGGGGCGCAACTATGCCGGCATCGCGAAGAGGCGGCAAGCTGCGCCGAAGCGCCAGCCGCATGGGTCCCGGCGGCCCGCCGCCAGTGCCTCCTCCCGGTTCTACCGGCCGGTATATTGGGCGGCATCATAAGAGAAATCGCTGTGCAGGGAAAGCCGCTGCGCGGGCCGTGCGGCGCCCGGTGTGCCGCATCCGCCGCGTGGGGCGTTGCTTGTGCGTGAGGTGTAGGACAAACACCCGGCGCGGAACAGGAGCGGCACCGCTGTTGCGGCCACGGCGCACGGTATATCGTGCGAAGTAGCAGGCGCTGCATGCCGGACCGGCGCGCGGAGCCAGCCCCATCCCATCCCGCCCGCCGCAGGGGGACCTCACGGATGTTCCAGACGCTCTGCCATGTCCCGTTCGATGCCCGGCCACGCGGTGCCGCGGGGCATGCGGGCGCCAGCCCCTGCCGGGGCTTGCGCCGGATGACGGCGCTGATGCTGGTGTCCGCGCTGGCAGCCGGGGTGCTGGCAGGGTGCGCCAGCCTGCCGGCCTCGGCGCAGCGCACCCCCTCGAGCGCCCCGGCCAGTACCGCCGATACCCCGCTGGGCAAGGTGCTGGCGCCGCGCCTGGCGCAGCGCCCCGGCGAGTCGCTGTTCTATCCGCTGTCGTCCGGGCCCGACGCGCTCGCTGCGCGGCTGGCGATGGCGCGTGCGGCGGTGCGCAGCCTGGACCTGCAGACCTATATTTTCGAGACCACTGGCACCGGCGCCGCCGTGCTGGGCGACATCCTCGACGCGGCCGACCGCGGCGTGCGCGTGCGCATACTGCTGGACGACCTGCATACCGGCGACATGGACCAGATCCTGTCGGCCATCGATTCGCATCCCAACATCGAGGTGCGCCTGTTCAACCCGTTTGCCAACCGCAGCGTGCGCTGGCTGGAAATGCTGGCCGGCTTCAAGCGGCTGGACCGGCGCATGCACAACAAGTCGATGACGGTGGACAACCAGATGTCGCTGGTGGGCGGGCGCAATATCGGCGATGCCTACTTCTCCGCGCGCACCGACATGGACTTCAGCGACCTCGATGTGCTGATTGCCGGACCGGCGGTGCCACAGGTATCGGCCGTGTTCGACGAATACTGGAACGACCAGTCCTCATACCCGGTGGTGGCGCTGATCCCGGCAGGCAAGGAAGCGCCGGTTGAGATGCGCAGCCTGCGCAAGGGTCTGGAAGCACGCGGCGACCAGGCTATCGCCAGCCCCTACGTGAAGGAATTGCTGGAGTCGGGCCTGGCCAAGAGCATCGAGAGCGGCCATATGCCTGCTTACAGCGGCAAGGCTGTCGTGGTCTCCGACACGGCCGCCAAGATCACGCACCAGACCGATGACGATCCCGGGCACGCCACCGCCCGGCTCGAGAAAATGATCAACGGCGCGCAGAAGGAAGTGCTGCTGATCTCGCCGTACTTCGTGCCGGACGACGACGGCGAGGCCTGGCTGATCGCGCTGGCAAAGCGCGGCATCCGCGTGCGCATCCTGACCAACTCGTTTGCCGCCACCGATGTCAGCCCGGTGCATGCCGGCTATGCCCCGCACCGGCTGGCGCTGGTGGCCGCGGGCGTAGAGCTGTACGAACTCAAGCCCAGCGCCTACGCCGAACTGGCAAGCAGCGGCAAGGCCGCGCGGGGTTCGCGCTCGCGCTCATGGCTGTCGTCCAGCCGCGCCAGCCTGCATGCCAAGAACTACATCGTCGACCGGCGCCTGCTATTCATCGGTTCGCTCAACATGGACCCGCGCTCGGCCAAGCTAAATACCGAGATGGGCATCGTGCTGGACAGCCCGGCGCTGGCCGAGCGCATGATCAAGTCCACCGAGAACGCGCTGCTCGACATGACCTACCGCGTCGGCATGCAGACCGATGGCGACGGCGGCAACCGGCGCCTGACCTGGACCACGCGGGAGAAGGGGCAGCTCATGGTCTATGACAGCGAACCTGGCATGGGCCCGCTACAGCATCTGGGCATTGGCGTGCTGCGCGTGCTCCCGATCAAGGAAGAACTGTAGCTGGCGCGCTCGGTGATCCTGTTCGGTTAAGGGCCGCCGCCCACAGCGCCATTGTTCGCGCTGTGGGACAATCGCGGCGCACCGCAATGACGAGGCGCCGCATGAAGACAATCGAATGGAAGGACTGGGAGATTTTTTGCCGCGTGGTGGAAGGCGGCGGCTTCACCCAGGGGGCCGAGCTGGCCGAGGTACCCAAATCTTCCGCCAGCGCCGCGGTGGCGCGGCTGGAAAGCCAGCTTGGCATCCGCCTGTTCGAGCGCACCACGCGCCGCGTGCGCGTGACCGAACGCGGCCAGCGCCTGTATGAGCGCGTGGCGCCGCTGTTTGCCGAACTCCATGACATCAGTGCCGAGGCCACCTCGGACAGCGCCGAGGTCAGCGGCCTGCTGCGCATCTGCACCCCGTATGAAGTCGGCTCCCAGCATCTGTCCGAAAGCCTGACGCGCGTGCTGCGCGCCCACCCGGGCCTGCGCGTGCAGGTCGATGTCAGCTGGGACCAGCCCGACCTGATCCGGCACGGCTATGACCTCGCATTCGTGATGACCGACACCGCGCTGCACGACACCTCGTTCGCCAGCAAGCGCGTGGTGCTGATTGAACGCGCTTTCTATGCCGCGCCGGCACTGATCAAGGCGCGCGGGCTGCCACGCACGCCGCAGGACCTGCAAGGGTGGCCCACGCTGGGCAACGCCGACGACCGGCACTGGGAGTTCCTGCGCGACGGCGTGGAGATTGCACGCCTGGATGTCGAGCCGCGCATCTGCACCCATAACGCCGAGCTGCGGCTCAAGGCGGCGCTCGACGGCCTGGGCGTGACGCGGCTGTCGCCGCGCTTCGTGCAGGATGCGGTCGGGCAGGGGCAACTGGTGCGGGTGCTGCCGGGCTATGCCTCATCGCCGCTGAAGGTCTACGTGCTGATGCCGGCGCGCAAGCTGATGCCGGCCAGCGTGCGGCTGCTGCTGGACGTGCTGGAGCAGACGCTGGGGGTGCCGGAGGTGCGGCGCCCGGCCGGCAAGCGGCGGGAGACCCCTTAGCTGCCACGGCCTCCGCTCGCAGGCATCGGTCAATAAGGCTGCTCGGCCGGGCGCACATCAAAGTGCAGCACTTCGGCAAGATCCAGCATCTCCTCATCATCCTCGCTGCGCGTGATCCAGCCGCCGTAGGCGTCGCCGCCCGTATCCCAGTTCCACAGCGTATAGCCGGCCACACGCAACTGGTTGTGCGCCAGCTCCATCAGTTCGGGCACGCTGGTGGTCTCCAGGAAGGCTTCTTCCTCGGGGTCATCGCTGCCCCAGTCGATCTCCAGGTCGATCCGTTCGCACAGCTGGTTCAGGCAGCCGATAAAGGACTGGGCATCCTTCCAGTCGACAAAGAACCCGGACTGCCAGTCGATGACCTCGCGGATCACCCACAGCAGTTCCTGGCCATCGGTGTCATCGTCCTCGGCATCGAGCAAGGCGTCTTCAAACATCGACAGCTGCGCCGAGGTCTGCGCGCTGTCGCCAAGGTTGATCAGGGCGAAGAAACGCGCAATCGCGTCCTGCGTGTCGTCGTCCAGTGGTGTGGCCATCTTGATTTCTCCTGTTGCTGCGGTCTCCTAGGCCGCGATGCGCATGATCTCGCGTTGGCCGGCCGGTGTCACGCGCAACGCGCGCGAGGTGCGCGTGGGCTCGACCCAGCCGCGCGCCAGCAGGCTGCCCAACAGCGCCGCGCCCAGCGCGCCGCCCAGGTGCGGCTTGCGCTCGCTCCAGTCCGGGCAGGTGCAGGCAAACTGGCGCCGCTTGCGCCGGGCGGCCTCCACATCCACGCCCAATCCTGCCAGCGCCTGCGCGCCGTCGCCGCTCAGGTCTACGCGCTGTCCATCCAGCATCAGCCAGCCTGACTGCGTCATCCGCTCGAACAGGCCCACCGCCAGTTCTCCCGCAAGGTGGTCATAGCACGTGCGCGCCTGGCGCAGCGCCGGTGGAGCGGTGCGCGATACCGGCACGTCGCGCAGCCGCGGCGGCTGGCTGGCCAGCGACGCCGAAGCCAGCGCCTCGATTGCCACGCCGATCTCCGGCGCGGCCAGGCGGTAGTAGCGGTTGCGCCCGCGCGTCTCGGCCACCAGCAGACCGCCTTCGGCCAGCCGGGCCAGGTGGCCGCTAGTGGAAGAGGCCGACAGCCCTGCGATCAACGCCAGCTCGCCGGCGGGCCGGGCGCTGCCGTCCATCAGCGCCCACAACATGGCCGCGCGGCCGGGGTCGGCGAGCAGGGCGGCGAGCTGGCTGATGCCCGGCGTGTAATCCATGGTTTGGCTCCGGATGAAATGTGTCATGCGGAGTATAGGAGATGGGCAGGTCGTTTGGGCCGCGCTAATTAAGTCCTTGCAAGCTAATTAAGTTCTTGCAAGCGAATTAAGTCCTTACCAAGAGACGGAACCGGCGCAAGGCACGAAGGCGAAAGTCGGTCAGTGCATTCGACGATGCGCGTTCCCTTCCAAGAGACCAACAGTGAGCTTGACAGGACGATGGCAGGCGCGATTGGCTTGCATTCAGTAGACTGCAGTGCAACTTTGAGCAACGCCAGCCGAGCGCAACGCTCGGCGCCACAGTGTTGGGAACGCTTATCGACCGCGCGTTCAATGATGTCCTGCAACGAATAGCCGGCACGTCCCCATGCGGGGTCGACTACGGCTGCGGCCCCGGAAGCCAAAGCACAGAAGAGAAGAACGAGCGCGAAAGTGCTGCTGTCGCTTTGCATGGTCGAGTTCCGTCGAACAGGACTACAGATCCAGGACGAGGGTGCCACCACAACCACGTGACACACATGGCGTCATGAAGCTTTCTCGCTCCCCATCATCCAAGATGAAGTCCTGGTGGTCGACTTCACCTGAAAGGTGCCGGACCTTGCACGTACCGCACAGACCGGATTGGCACGAAGTCTCAACGGGCGCGCCGGCTTGCTGCAGAACTTCGGCCAGGTTCTGGTTGGGTGCGACGGTCAGCAGCAGGCCTGAGCGGGCCAGTTCGACTGCATAGCCTTCCGTGGACTGACTGCCTTCACCGGACGCCTTTTGCACCGGGGCCTTGAAGTGTTCGCAGTGCACCGATCCCGGTGGCCAGTGCGCTGCAGCCTGCTTGCAGGCCTCCATAAAGCCGCCGGGCCCGCAATAGTAGATATGGGTATCGGGCTCGGGGTGTTCGAGCAGCTTTGCAATATCCAGGCCGTTCTTGGGATTGCCGCCGTCAAAGTGGCATTGGACCGTGCCGGTCCTCGCCATGCCCCGCAGCTCGGCTTCGAAGGCTGCGTACTCGGGGCCTTTGGCGCAATAGTGCAACGCATAATCCCTGCGCTCCGCTTCAAGCTGGTGAACCATGGCTTTGAGCGGCGTGACACCGATGCCGCCTGCAATCAGGATGACCTTCCTTGCGCCTTCGGCGAGCGGGAAATTGTTGCGAGGCACGCTCACCCTGACCCGGTTGGGAACACGCAGGGATTCGTGCATCCCCCGGGATCCGCCGCGTCCTGACTCGTCCCGCAGGACAGCCACGACATAGCGATGGCGTTCTTCCGGACTGTTGCACAGCGAGTATTGCCGGATGACACCTGGGGCGATGTGAACATCGATGTGGGCGCCGGGAGTGAAGGCGGGCAGCTCGCTTCCGTCGGGATCGACGAATTCGAAGGAATTGATTCCGGCGGCTTCCATGCGAACCTGCCGCAGGACCAGTTCAAGGTGGGTCAGCGCTTCGCGCTCATGGGTGGGGGCGTTCATATGGAACCTCAAGTCTCCAGGTACACCTGCCGGGCGGTTCAGTGCCGCCCGGCGATTTCAATCAACGGCTCGTTCAAGCCTTGAGGCTTTGTTCCAGTTCATCGAACTTCGCCTTGACGAACGCCGCGCGAGCCTCGCCTTTGAGACTGTCGGCCTCGGTCAGGATGGTGACCGCCTTGCGCGCCAGCAGGCGTCGGTTGGCGACCTCCTGCTCCATCGTGTCGGCCTGAGGCAGCGCGAAGACGTTGCCCGAGCAGTAGCTGTTCGGGGCGCCGTTGACCTCTCGCAGCCATTCCGCGAAGCCCTGGGCTGCGGCGGCGGCATTGTTGCCGCGCACGGCATCGCGCAACATCTTGCGGAAGGCAAACAGACCGGCGTCGAACTTTGTCGGATTTTCCAGGGAATGCACCGCGATCGGACGCTGGCTGATGATGGCTTCATAGTCGCCCGGTGCGTACTGCGCGTTCTTGTAGTTCTCGCGTTCACGGTGGTTCGACGGAATCGGCGGCATGTCCTCGAGCGTGTACTTGCCGAAGCGTTCAGGGCGGCGCATCGCGACCTGGCCGTCGAGAAAGTCGATGCTCTCGTAGCCGACCAGGCGCTTGTCGCCCACGCCGCGCGTATCGATGCCCGGTCCCATCACACGCCAGCCGATCATCTTGCTGTTTTCGTCGTCGACGGGCACCGTCCAGCGAATGATGTGAAACCGGCTGAACAGTTTCTTCTGCGAGCCGTCCTCCGACGTGTACGCGTGCAGGCTGAGATTGGGCAGCACCTGGTGCTGGATGCGCAGGAACATCTTGTCCTTGTCCACGCGGCGCGCGCCGGCGCAGGCCAGGCCGCGGCCGCCGTGGACGGGAATGAACTGCATGTCGGGCGCGACTTCCATCGATGCGGCGCCGACCTCGTCGAAGGTCGTGCTCTGGAACTTGCCACCCACCACGTTTTTCGCGGCATGCAGCGCGGTGGGGTGGAAGTTGTCAGCGGCGTTGTCCTGCACCTGGAGCCAGTTGCAGTGCTGGAAGTTGCTGTAGGCCACCAGCTCATCCGTCGGCAGCACCGTGAAGTCCTGCTCCCACTCCGGGAACGGTGGCTCTTCCTCGGGCGGCCCCATGTAAGCGAACACCAGCCCGTTGCGCTCGATGGCCTTGTATGCGCCCTGGCGGATCGAGCAGGCGTATTTCTCCGCTTCTTTCTCCTCGCCTTCGGGGAAGGGCACATGCAGGCAGGCACCGTCGACATCGAACACCATGCCGTGGTAGCAGCACTTGAGGCCGCGTTCCTGGATCGCGCCATATTCAAGCGACGCGCCGCGGTGGCAGCAATGCGCGTGCAGCACGCCCACGCGGCCGCTGCCGTCGCGGAATGCAACCAGTTCCTCATTGAGGATCTTCAGGAAGCGCGGCGTATCGGTCAGCTCCATCGACATGCAGACCGGATGCCAGAAGCGGCGCATGTATTCGCCCATCGGCGTACCGGGACCGGTCTCGGTCAGTTCCGGATCGTGGTCGGGCACACGGTTGGTGTAGTAGCCGCCGAAGGGGATCAACTTCTTGACGACGGGGGTGTTGGCGGCATTGCCTCCGGTGGTCTTGCCGGCGTCATGCTTGTCGAAAGGTGTGGTGGCCATGGTAAGTCTCCTGTGGGTATCGGACTATCTTTGACTACTGAGTTCTGAACTCTGTATACAGAGTTTAGTTGCGCGATTTCGCCCTGTAAGTTGGGGTATACGTGAAACCGGGGCCTTACCGAGTGATCAGTTCCTGGCTTTGTCGACCAGGGCAGACTTGCGAATCCACGGCATCATCTCGCGCAGCTTTTCCCCAACGACCTCGATCGGATGCGCTGCCGTCAGCCGCCGGCGGGATTGCAGTGTCGGGCCTCCGGCCTGGCTCTCGAGGATGAACGATTTCGCGTACTCGCCCGTTTGAATGGATGCGAGCACGGCCTTCATGGCGGCACGGGTGTCATCGGTGACGATGCGCGGGCCGGTCAGGTATTCACCAAACTCGGCGTTGTTGGAAATGCCGTAGTTCATCGTGCCGATGCCACCCTCGTAGATCAGGTCGACGATCAGTTTCAGTTCGTGCAGGCACTCGAAGTAGGCCATCTCCGGGGCGTAACCTGCTTCCACGAGCGTATCGAATCCGGCCTTGATCAGCTCCACCGTTCCGCCGCATAACACCGCCTGTTCACCGAAGAGATCGGTCTCGGTCTCCTCCCGGAAGTTGGTTTCGATCACGCCGGAACGGCCGCAGCCGATGGCCGTGGCATAGGCCAGAGCGATATCCCGTGCGCGACCGGAGCGGTCTTGCGCGACGGCGATCAGTCCTGGGACGCCGCCGCCTTCCGCGTACGTCGCGCGTACCGTGTGACCCGGCGCCTTGGGCGCGATCATGACGACATCCAGGTCCGTGCGCGGTATCACCTGCCCATAGTGGATGTTGAAGCCGTGCGCGAATGCCAGCGTGGCGCCTGGGCGCATGGCCGGTTCGATGACCTCCCGATAGACCTTGCCAATGGTCTCGTCGGGAATGAGAAGAATGACAAGGTCAGCGGCGGCGGCCGCTTTTGCCATCGTGGCAACTTGCAGGCCTGCAGAGGCAGCCTTTCGCCAGGACTCGCCTCCCTCGCGCAGCCCGACCACAACGTTGATGCCGCTGTCCTTCAGGTTCAGGGCATGGGCATGGCCCTGGGAGCCATATCCGATCACGGCGACCTGTTGGTCGCGCAGAAGTGACATATCAGCATCTTTGTCGTAGAAAACTTTCATGGGTCTGTTCCTGTCGATTACTATACTTTTGAGTCTGAACTCTGTATTCAGAGTTCAGATTGTTGGTGCCAAGGCTTCGCAA
Source organism: Cupriavidus sp. BIC8F (assembly GCF_032465815.1). Lineage (NCBI taxonomy): Bacteria > Pseudomonadati > Pseudomonadota > Betaproteobacteria > Burkholderiales > Burkholderiaceae > Cupriavidus > Cupriavidus sp. BIC8F. The sequence goes on from NZ_CP136095.1 coordinate 410,389, forward strand.
AGTCAAGGAGGTTGTTGGAAGCCGGCACGATGGCATTGCATGGAGAGCGCCGTTAAATCAAAATGAACTGAATACAGAGTGCAAAGGGCAGTGCCATGGCAACCACTTTTCCAAAGATTCAATCCCGTCCCGACTTCGTGGATGAGGTGTACAAGATGCTTCTTGATGCCATCAGCGATGGCACGCTGGCCCCCGGAACCCGCCTCACGCAGGAGGAAATCGCCGAGCAGATGCAGGTGTCGCGTTCCCCGGTCATCCAGGCGCTGAGGATCCTCAAGAAGGATGGTTTCGTGCAGGACGCGCCTGGGCGCGGTGTACTTGTCACGCCGCTGGACGCGGTCTCGATCGGCCACCTCTATGAAATCCGTGGTTCGCTGGATGCGCTGGCTGCCCGGCTCGCCGCGAAACGGCACTACAAGCTCGATCCGAAGATCATTGCGAATGGGCGCCGCGCGACGCAGGGTAAGGACGTGAAAGCCATGATCGACGCGGACATGGAATTCCATCACGCCATCTATCGCGCCGCGGGCAACCCGTTCCTGGAACAGAGCGCGCAGAATTACTGGGTACATCTGCGTCGGGCCATGGGTGCTGTCTTGCAATCCTCGGCGCAGCAACGCAAGACGATCTGGGACGAACACGAAGCGATCGCCGAAGCCATTGCCGCTGGGGACGCCGCGCGCGCCGCGGAGCTCACTGATCTGCATACGACCCGCGCCAGGGAAAATCTGACCAGCCGCCTGGACGAGTATTTGGGCGACACGCGCCAGACGGCATAGTCAGGTTGGCGCCAGCGTTACCGGTTGTCCGGCCTGTCGATATTGACCAGACGCGCGGGTACTGTGAACACCAGCAGGCCGCCAATCACCAGGCTTCCAGCCAGTACCAGCACGCCGTTGCCCGTCGTGCCGGTGTTCGTTTGCACCCAGCCGATAAGGTACGGGCTGATGACCCCGGAGATGCTGCCCACGGAATTCGCCAGCGCGATACCCGCCGCAGCGGCCGCGCCACCGAGGATGGCCGGGGGCAGCGTCCAGAACTGCGAGATGGTGGTCATGATCCCCATCGTGCCGATCGTCAGTGCCAGCATTGCCACGGCGGTGTTATTTGCGTATGCCACGCTGATGCACAGGCCGAGCGCACCCACCACGCCAGGCACGGCCAGGTGCCAGCGCCGTTCGCCGCGGGTATCCGAGCTTTGGCCGACGAGAATCATCGAAGCCGTGGCGGCGGCGTAGGGGATCGCGGACAGGAGGCCGATGTCGAGAGGGTCCGAGACACCGCTGGCCTTGACGATGGTTGGCAGCCAGAAGCTCACCCCGTATAGCCCCATGGTGAAGAAGAAGTAAATCAGGCTGAGCAGCAGGATGCGGGGATTGGTCAGCCCATCGCGTACCGAATGCAGCGCGTGCCCCTTGCTTTCCGCGGCCAGATTCGTCTCGATCATGGTCCGCTGGGACGCACTCAGCCACTTGGCATCCGCGACCTTGTCATCCAGGTAGAAGTAGGCAATGACGCCGACGAGTACCGTGGGAATACCCTCCAGCAAGAAAAGCCATTGCCATCCGGCCATGCCGTGCGAGCCGTGCATGGCGCTCATAATCCAGCCAGACAGCGGGCCGCCGATGACGCCGGACATCGGAATGCCGGTCAGAAACAGCGCGGTGACCTTGCTTCGGCGCGATGCCGGAAACCAGTAGGTGAGGTAAAGCAGAATCGCCGGGATAAAGCCCGCTTCGGCCACCCCTAGCAGGAAGCGCATGATGTAAAAGCTTGTGGGGCTTTTCACAAACATCATGGCCGCGGAGATCAGCCCCCAGGTTACCATGATGCGTGCGATCCAGCGTCGCGCACCCACGCGCAGCAGGATCAGGTTGCTGGGCACTTCGAACAAAAGGTAGCCGACAAAAAAGATGCCCGCGCCAAGCCCATAAATCGCATCGCTCAGGCCAAGGTCCTGCATCATCTGCAGCTTGGCGTAGCCGACATTGATGCGGTCGAGGTATGCGCACATATAGCAGAGGAACAGAAACGGCAATAGCCGCCACATGACCTTTGCATAGGTAGCCGATTCGGTGGCGACGTAAGGCGTCGCCACGCTGGTTGTGGTTTGCATGGTTGTCTCCTTGGGGCTGTATTTATCGATCTGGAGCGAGGCCGGCCCTGGCATTGCGCCACGGTGGGTTGGGGCCTGTTGCCGAGGCCGCGTCAGTGCGGCCTCGGCGTGCGATGCCGGTGCTTAATCGAACATGTCTGGCTGGGTCGCGCGCAGGTGGTCCCAGATCGGCTGGAAATGCAGCCAGCCAATGTAGTCGCTGCCGACGTGCTCGCGGCTGTAGCGGGCGCGCTCGGGCGTTACCAGGCGGGGCGTAATGCCCGTCGCCTCGATCACCAGTTGCTGCTTGCAGCAACGTTCAAGGGCGATGAACCAGAAGGCCGCCGCTTCAATGCTGTGGCGGCTCGCCGTAAGCAGGCCGTGATTCTGGTGAATGGCCGCCTTGACGCCCTTGAATGCATTGGCCACCTTGTGGCCGCCTTTCACTTCCACGGCTACCTTGCCGGCCTCGTCGCCAATCACTACGTGATCTTCGTAGAAGGCCGCTGCATCCTGCGTGATCGGGTCCAGTCCCTTGCCCAGCGAGGCAAACGCCGTGCCGTACTCGGTGTGCGCGTGGCACATGGCAACGATGTCCTGGTGCATTTCGTGCACCGCGGCGTGCAGCACAAAGCCGGCGCGATTGATGGCGTAGTCGCCTTCCACCACACGGCCCTCGTGGTCGGCACAGATGAGGTTCGAGATATTCACCTGTGCAAAGTGAACCGCCATCGGGTTGGTCCAGTACAACTCCGGGTGCTCAGGGTCGCGCACCGTCAGGTGGCCGGCGAAGCCGTAGTCGAAACCTTCCAGCGCAAATGCGCGGCAGGCCGCGACCAGGCGCTCCTTGCGATGCTGGCGCTCTTCGGCAGGCGTGGCGAATTTCGGAACGGACGGATAGATCAGCCCCATCTGTTCCGGTTGGTAGATGGAGGTGCGCTCCTTGTCGTTGAAGACCTGCGGGGCGCGCTCAATTACTGCTGCCATGTCGACTCCTCGGTAGAAATGTGTAGGAACTGGTTGGTGTTCGCAGGACGCGCCTTGCATGTTTGCGGAAGGCTGCGCTACGCCTTCATAGTCGCCGCCGGGGAGTCGGTTGACAAACGATGGGTGTTCATGAAAGCATGAACCACATTCATGTATAAAAGCTCTGCCATGAGACGTGTTCCAAACTTTGTGCTGCTTCGCGCCTTCGAGGCTGCAGCGCGCCTAGAGAGCTTCACGCTCGCCGCCAAGGAGCTTCACCTGACGCAATCGGCGATCAGCCACCAGGTCAAGGAGTTGGAGGAGTACTTTGGGCGAAGGCTTTTTGACCGGCGCACGCGGCGCGTTGAGCTGACACCGGAAGGCAAGCGCCTGCAGGAAAGCCTGTCGCGTGTTTTCGATGTGATCGAGGCCGCCTGCAATGAGGTCGCGCTCGCGCCTCAGTCGCAAGTGCTTGCGGTCTATTGCGCCCCCAGTTTTGCCGTGAAATGGCTCGGCCCTCGGTTGCCGCAGTTCATGCAGACGCATGGCGACATCACGATCCGGCTGTCGTCGGGGGCCGAAGCCATCGACCTGACGCACGCACGCGAAGTGGACGTTGCCATTACCTACGGTTCGGCGCATTCCCGCGCGGGACTGATCGTTCGTCCCTTGGGAATGGAGCGCATCCTCCCGCTATGTTCGCCTTCGCTGATCGATGCAAACGAGCCCTTGCACACTCAGATGGAGAAGCTTCCACTGATTGATTCGCAACTGAGCCGGGTGACGTGGGCAGACTGGTTTGGTGCAAACGGCATGATCTGCCCGACGCGACCGCGGGCGTCATTCGACCGGGGGGCGCTTGCCATCTCAGCAGCGGTCGATGGCATGGGCATCGCCTTGGAAAGCATCCGGCTTGCGGAGAGGGAGCTGTCAAAGGGAGACCTGATTGCACTGGGAGAGGAAGAGTTCGCGCACATTGCGCGTGAGACCCATTTCCTTTCTTACCGGCAGAACGAAGCGCATTTGCACAAGGTCGGCGCATTCGTCCAATGGCTGCTCGAACAGCTTGGCGTGCAAGATCATGCGTAGCGCGTTCCTCGTGAAGGCCATCGAAGGGTGCCATGAAGCGCTACCCGGCCGATTCGCCAGAAAGTAGATCGAGAACGGCCATTCGTTTCGTCGCGCCAAAAGGCCGTTCCTGGCTGCCGGTCTGTCCGCGCGCGGCGGAGCCGGCTGTTACTCAAAAAAAACCGGAATGTGTGTAAGAAGTTAATTTCCAGCGAGTGCACTTCTCGTAAGAACTTTGGTAGTGGGATCCTGCCGACGACGACGAAAAATCAAGGACTTGCGAGAAATTTAGTCAGAAGTTAATTTGCACGACTCATTGGACCTCGGACATTCGCTGAGTCAGGCTTGGCGACATGCCTGGACTTAACACTATTGTTCTGCGCCGCCCTGGAGCAGGCTGGGCAGCATCCAATCGTCGTGTTCACGCATGGGCATGCCTTTGCCGGTGCATGGCTGAAGGCCGAGGAGTCCACCACAGCAAACGAGTGAGGCTGAAGGAGCTGATGTAAACAACTATCGCTATAGCGCCTCGCGGCGGCCAGTCAGGAACCAGGTATGCACTGCACCGACCCCCTTTGCCACGATGATGCCGCGTTCTTCGAACTGAAAGGATTCTCCCAATCGATTGCGAGTTGCGTCGGTAACTTGAATCCGTCCAGCCAAACTATGGGACTCCATCCGACTAGCAGTGTTGACGGCATCGCCCCATAAGTCGTAAATGAACTTGCGCTTACCGATAACGCCGGCCACGACCGATCCACTATTGATGCCAATTCGCATCCGGAGGTTATAGCCGGTGCGTCGATTGAACAGTCTGAGCGCGTCTATCATGTCCAGTGCCATGTCGGCAGCTCGGACAGCATGGTCAGAAACCGGTTCCGGTAGCCCAGCTGCTGCCATGTAAGCGTCCCCGATCGTCTTGATCTTCTCAAGTCCGCGGCGATCCGCGATTGTGTCGAATTCGGTGAAGATCTCATTGAGCACTGCGACCAGGCGCTCGGCGCTCATGCCCACCGAGAAACGGGTGAATGCCACGATGTCCGCAAACAAGACCGTCACTTCCGGGAAGCTGTCGGCTATGACTTCAGGAATGCTGTTGGCTACGACTTCCGGACGTGCCTTTAGTCGTTCAGCTATCGGAGAGGGCAGCAGGTTCAAAAGCAGCCGCTCTGAAAGCTTTTGCTCGACCATGAGTCGATCGTAAAGACTCTGAAGTTCATCGCGCTGACGGCAGATCAGATCCCAGCTGGCTTGAAGCTCTTCGTTCTTTCGCGCAAGCGCTGCCTCGGTGCGTTTCTTTTCCGTGATGTTGCGCCCTTCAGGCAGCAGGAACACCACCTTGCCATCTGAGTCTCTAATAGGCACTAGCGAGAAGTCGACAATGATCGTCTCCTCGCCCATCTTTTGGCCGTATACCTCAAAGTCACCGCGGACGAACTCGCCTTGGCTTGCGCGCCGGATCAGCTGTTGCAAGACGCGCTGGGTCTCCGGAGAGATGACCCACCATCTTGCCTCCCAGAATGGCATTCCGCGAATGTCATCCATTTGAATGCCGATTCCCTCGAGCGCTGCGCGATTGATCTCGAGCATCTTGCCGTCGACGTCTAGCAGGCCGACAAACTGGTACATTGCGTCCAGCATGATGCTTGCTAGCTTGGCTCGCTGGGTTTGGAAGTCGTCTTGTGCGGAAAGCGTTACATCTCGCACCCGAATTTGCGGGCTGGCCGAGAACAGCTGGCGGCTAATAAGGGCCATGCTTCACCTCTTCCGCTCCGCCGTAAATTCATACAGGAGTCAGCCTAACGGGCTGGCTTTCGACGGCAGGGCTTTTGCTATTGGAGCATATCTGCAACGGCGCGGCACGCCCTGACCGGCAGGCCACGTTGCCGTTCGCACCGAGGCGAAAAATCAGCGCCGCCTTCTCGCATGGCTACAGAAGCACAGCACAGGGCCGCGCGGGCCCATTCCGTCAGAATGCGGTGACCACCTTGACCCAGAACTTGTCGCCGCCAAACCGGTTCCTGGCATACGCTTCATGCTGCCATTGGGTGATGAAACTAGTTCCCTTGGCGTTGGTGTAGGAGACGCTGGGGCCGATAGCCAGCACCTCGCCGCGACGGCCACGGCTCCACACGCCAGGCACTTCTGGCACCACGGCGCCGTTGAACTTGTCGTCCGTGACCTGTTTCAGGTAGTACCCGCTCAAGCCGATAGTCCACGGGCCGATGTGCTTGCCCAGGGCGTAATCGACGTGCAATTCCTGTCCGGACTGGTAGCTTCCTGTCATGCCGCCGAAGTTGGAGTCCTTGTTCTTCCCCTTAATGTTGTACATGAACTTGGCAGAGATTTCCCAGCCACTCTGGTTCAGCCAGGTGAATGCCGCAACTGGCTCGAAGGCCCAGTAGTTCGCGCCGATGCTGGCCCTGGGATCATTCCGGTCGTAGCGGCCCGTGGGCACGTAGATGTCCAGACCCGTCGTGACATGCCAGTTCGCGCCATGCCAGCCGAGCACTATCGGGTCGATCGTGATGTCACCCAGGCCGGTGGCGTTGCGACGGCCGCCCATCTGGGGCAAATTCATGGACTGGTAGACGAGCGGAACGATGGCCTGCATGCCCCAGCTCGCGCCAAGAAGCGTGATGTTGGTGACCTTTACCACCCGCAACGCGTCGAACCAGGCGTCAACCTTTGCAGGATTGCCGGCGATGTTTGCGTTGTCGCCGTTGCCGTCTTTGAGCTTACCGCCGTAATAGCCGGTGTAGTTGAGGAAATAGGTGCCGGGCGGGGGCAAAGCTCCCGACATCCAGCTTTCAGCTCCATTGGGATACTGGTCTGCGCCCTCCTTTGCGAGAGCCTGATTGCCGACTAGCGCAAGCGAACCGGCCAGCATGGCCGAGATTGCTCGTTTCTTCACTTCGTTCTCCTCCTTTTGTGGTGATGGGCGGGTTAGCGGAATATCAGCCGGGAATAAGAGCCAGGACGCGAAGCGGGCTGCCGGAACCGTCCTTGATCTTCAGCGGGGCAGCGACAATCAATGCACCCTGCGGCGGGAGTTGGTCGAGATTGGTCAGGCATTGCAGACCGTAGCGGTTGTTGCCGTGCATGAGGTAATGGCACGGGAAAGGGAACTCCCAGCCATAGGACTGGCCCGCGTCCGTGCCAATTGCTTCGACGCCAAATCCATGGACATCGCGCTCTTCAATCATCCACTGGACGACGCCCAGGTCAGGGCCAGGCGTGTGCATGCCGTCGTCACGCGCATTCAGGTACGCCTCGGGACTATTGCGCTTGGACCAGTCGGTGCGCATCAGGACCCAGGAGCGCGCAGGGATGCGGCCATGCCGTGCTTCCCAGGCTTTGACGGCGTCGACAGTGAGCAAGTAGTCCGGGTCTTCCGCGGCCTCCTTCGAGCAGTCGATGACGCAGGCGGTGGCGAAGAATTTTTCGGCAGGGATGGTGTCGGTCGTATTGTCCGGCAAGTCCTTACCAGAGATCCAATGGACTGGTGCGTCGAAGTGGGTCCCGGTATGTTCGCCGCAGGAGAAGTTATTCCAGTACCAGTTCGGTCCGCGATCGTCGTAGCGCGAGATGGTTTCTTGCCGGAAGGGCCAGGTCTGGCCCATCTCCGGAGGCAACGAGATGGTCGGAAATTCAGAGCTCAGGGTCTGCGTCAGGTCCACCACGCGGATGCGGCCGGATAGCAGGTCTGCTGCAAAGTGGGCGAGGCTGGTGCTCATGGTTGTTGTCTCCTGTGGTTGCTTCACTTATGAGTTAGATTTCGACCGTCTCTTTGCGAGCGCATTTGCGACGTGGTAACCGGAGGTACCGCCAAGACCGGGGCCTGGATGGGTCGAGGCGCCGATGTGGTGCAGATGTTTAACCGGGGTAGCGTGATCCTTGACGCCAGGGACCGGACGCCAGAACATGAACTGGTCGATGCTGCATTCGCCGGAATAGGGATCGCCGCCGACGAGGTTGACGTTCATCGACTCAAGATCCGCCGGGGAGAGGACCGTACGCCCGACGACGCTCGCCTTGAGATTTGGAACCTGGCGAGCAATGCGGTCGATAATCCGGTCGGCGTAGCGCTCACGGAGTTCGGCGGTCCAGCGACCATCCGCGGGAACAGCGATCTCTCCAAGAGCATCGCCTTTGACTTGACGCGGACACTCCGGAACCTGAATCCAGAGCACCCAGCCTCCGGCCGGGCTTCTGGAAGGGTCGACAGCGCAAGGCTGGGCAACGCAAATCGTGCCTTCGGCTGGAAGCAGGCCTCGCTCTGCTTCGCTGACTGCCCTGGAGACACCGTCCAGACCCGAGGTAAGGTGCAGGTAGATGACGTCGCGCAGACGTTCTTGGGGCCAGTCCGGAGGGGCGGACAGCGCCAAATGGATCTGCATGTTCCCCTTGCCGTAGCGGTACTCGGCTGCCTGCTGACGTAGGCCAGGGGGAACGTGCTTGGCGGCCAGTAGCTTTCCGTAAAGCTGGCCTGGCGTGACGTTGCAGATGATCTCCTTGCCCATGAATACGCGGTTGTCCCGCGTCCTTACGCCGCGCGCCGAACCGCTCTCGACCAGGATGTCCTCGACGTCGGCATTAACGTGGAAAGCACCACCCCGGCTCTCGATGATCCTGCGGAAGGCGTCGACAGTACGGGCATTGCCTCCTTGGACGATAGGCAGGCCAACCGCCTCCAGCGTGAAGGCGACGACCTTTCCCATCAATGCAGACATGGCGCTTTCCGGGCCAAGGCCTGTATGCAGTACCCAAGGCGCGAGCAGCGCCTGGACCAGGTCGGATTTGACCCGGGTCTCCAGCCAGCTGCGGCAACTCATCAGGGCAGGGGAAAAGAAGGCGACGGTGTCATGCACGCCTTGTTTCCACAGGCGGCCGGCCACGGTCTTTGCAACACCGGCACTCCACAGTTCGTTGCCAAGCAGCGAGAACACCAGGCCGGAGTTTTGCTCGACCTCTTGCATGGCGGCCTGAAAGGCATCACCGTCGCCGCTTGCCAGTGTATTGAAAGTGCTGACATTGCGCTCACAGGACGTGCTCAGAATCAGCGAACGGTTATCGGGCAACAGTACGCCAGTGGGCGTACTGTTATTGCGGTAGCTGAGCCCTGCCTGATGAAGTTCATCCTTCAGCTCCGCGTAGCCCGGCGACGTGACAAACAGCGGATGTGCCGTGGACAACGTGTCGTGGAGATAGCCCGGTGCATTCAGGGTCTCTGTGCGAATGCATCCGCCCAGCGTGCCATTGCGTTCCAGCACGCAGACACGCTTGCCGCGTCTGGCTAGAACGGCAGCGCAGACGAGCGAATTGATACCACTGCCGACAATGACGGCGTCATACGTACTCATTGGACTATCCCGGGGGCAAGGATAAGAGGTGGGCAAATACGTTCGGTCGCGGCGTGGGCCAGCTTCCTTCAGACGGATTGCCGTGTGCGGTACCGGAATCAGGTCGCGGCGATGTATTCGGTGCGGATCAGCTCTGACAGCTCGGTAAGAGCGTTAGCGGTACGCGTGTAGTTTCCCTTGTAGAAGAGCAGGGATTCCCGATCCGATGTGTCAAAATGCTGGACCTCGCCCAGGAAGATGATGTGATCGCCGCCGTCATACTGATGCGTGTTGCGGCATTGGAATACCGCTGCGCAACCTGACAGGACAGGCGAGCCATCGATGCCATCCGTGCAGGGGACGCCCGAAAACTTGCCTTCCGCCCCGCGTGCGAAGCGGTTGGACACGTCTTCCTGGTTGGATGCCAGAATATGAATCACGAAACTTCCGGTGTTCTGGAATGCACCGAGGCTGTAGGACTTCTTCGCCAGGCTCCAAAGCACCAGGCGCGGCTCCAGCGATACGGAGCTGAAACTATTAACAGTCACGCCCCACGGTTCACCATCGGGGGTGCGGGTCGTGACGATGGCTACACCCGTGGCAAAGCGGCCGAGGGCATTCCGAAATTCGCGAACGTCGGTCATGGTTGTCTCCTGTCGCCTGCTCAACCGTTGCACGGTGAGCAGACTGCTTGCTTTCGTGTGGGTGACTTTTTTTGCCTCAGGCGGCCTTGGATTGCGACTCTTCAGCGATCCAGGCCTCGGTGGCTTCCTCGTTGAACCAGTAGCTGCCATAGTCACGCGGATCGTTGAATCCGTTGGCGATGCGCTGGGCGATGCGCGGCGCGTGCTGCGCTGTGGCCAGCAGTTTGACGATGTGGTCCGGCGGCGGGAAAAGCAGGGAATTTGTCCAACGGATGACCGGTTCGGCATAGCCTTCGTAAAGGCCGTCGAAGGTCTGCTGCATCCATGCCTTATCGAAGGGTTTGTCCCCATGGCGCAGGATGGCCTCGAAATAGTGCAGGGCGCCCTTGGTGGCATTGTTCGAGCCCTGGCCGGTGATCGGGTCGTTGACCATGACCGCGTCGCCGAGCCCCATTACAAGCCGGCCGGAAGGCAGGGAAAGGGTAGGGTTGCGCACGGTCGGGGTGACGCGTCCGCTCAGGATCCCATTGGCATCGGTGAGTTGTACATTGGCACAGCGCTCGCTTTCCCACGGCAGGTAGTCGCGCAGGATGCCCAGGCAGACATCCAGATGCTGGTCGGCGGACTTGACGTCTGCCCAGCGGTCCATCGGGCCGCCAGGAATGGCTTCGAAGACCATGATGTCGCAGGCTTGAGTTTCGCAACTGCCCTGGGTGGTAAGGGCCGGGAAGACAAAGTACTCGCCGATGCCGGGAATCAGATTAAAGTTGACGCACTCAAAGGGACCACTGCGCTGCATGCCCGTCACGTAAGCCAGTGCCAACTGGCGTTGGGGATGACGAACAGGCGAGCGTGCATCATTGCGTGTCAGCAGATTGACGATCTCTCCCTTGCCACCGGCCAGGAGAACAAGATCATGACTTCCGGCCAAGGCTTCAAGCTGGGGAATCTCGACATTTTCGATACGCAGAATGCCGCCACGGCTTTCGAACTCCGCCATCCAGCCGGGCATCTTTACACGTTGATCAACAGACTGGGCGTAGGCATTCAGGCGGGCGCGCCAGTGGATGGCAACTTCGCCCTTGCCGTCGTCGGTAGGGATGGTCAGGCCGATGCCGTCCACCGTGGGGCACTGCCTTTCCCATTGATTCATCCGGAAATTGCGCTCGATCTGGAGTGCTTGGTCGAAGATGCACTGGGACGACATCACTTTGCCGCTCCATACCTCGTCAGCGGTGCGGTTTGTCACTAGCGTGACCTCATAGCCTTGATCCAGCAGGCCGCACCCGAGCAATAGTCCTGCCTGACCCGCGCCAACAATCGCAATCTTGCGCGGCGTGATCTTGTCGATGGAATGGGGGATCATGTGTCTCTCCTGTGGGATTGTCTTTTGTGCAATTCACTTAGTGCCGGGCGAACCGAGGTCGCCCGGAATCACCGGCCGGTTTATGCCGTCAGCCGGTTGATGGCTGCTTGCCGACCCTCGGGGCCGAGGGCGCCGTATCCGCCGTCACATGCATAGTCGGCGCCGGTAACAAACGCGGAAGCATCTGACAGGAGGAAGCGAACCACTTGCGCGACTTCTTCTGGCTTGCCGAGCCGGCCGAGTGGGTGGAAATCTGCGGCGATACCGTCGGCTTTCGCCTTGTCGCCGCCGCTCAGCGCGCTGATGACGGAGGACCACGTCCAGCCCGGCGAGACGGAGTTGACTCGAATGTTGTCCGGGGCTAGATCCAATGCGGCGCTACGTGTGAATTGCTGCATCGCTGCCTTGGTAATCGGGTACAGCCAGCGCCCCGACTGCGCCACGCCCGCGGAGATCGAGGCAAAGTTGACGACCGCTCCGCCGCCGCGCTTTTTCATCTCCGGCACGCACGCCTTCAGCATCATCGCCGCGCCGACGACATTGACGTTGTAGGACTCCAGCCACTGCTCGCGCGTGGATTCGGCACCGTTATCCACGTAGGTGCAGGCGCAGTTGACGAGCAGGTCGATGCCACGGAAGGTCTCCATGGTGTCGGCGATACAGGCAGCGATGTCGGCATCGCTGGTCACGTCCACGGCCACATAGCGGCAGCGCTCCGGATGCCGCTCGGCAACATTGCGACCGCCTTGCTGGTCGATGTCGACGACAACGACGTTGGCGCCAGCCGAGACCAGGGCCGATACCACTGCCTCGCCAATCATCGTTGCGCCACCGGTGACGATCGCCGTCTTGCCTTCGATTCCTTGCATGTCCGTCTCCACTTGTTGTATTGGCTCGCATGTAGCCATGTGCAACGTAGTTTGGTGTAGCGGTGATGACGCTGCTATCCACAATTCGCCGGCCAATATCCAGATAACGAGCCGTCGCTGGCGGACCGGGAAAAGGAGGCGGTGGAGTCAGGAAAGGGTGGGGCGGCAGCGTTGCCGGATGGCCCGGCGGCGTGCAGGTATCCGTTCACCCGCGAGCGCGGGCTGGCGTTGTTGTATCAACCACTGCAAGGCAGTGAAACGGGTCGATGCCGCAGGGGTATTGCGAGGTCTAGAGAGCCCGCGGATTTTCAACGCCCGGCATCGCTGACGTGGCGCTCCGCTGCACCCCTGCGCAGGGTCGCCGACGGAGAAACGCCGAAGCGCTTCTTGTAGTAGGCCGCAAACCGGCCGAGATGCGTAAAGCCAAAGCGATATGCAATATCCGTGATGGAGGCCTGCTCGGCTCCGGCGGCAGCAAGCAACGCTTGTCGGACGCAGTCCAGTCTGGCATCCCGCAGATAGGCTAACGGCGTCGTATTGAGATGGCGGCGAAAGCCTTCCTCCAGCGCCCGGATACTCACGCAGGCGACTTGCGCCAGGTCGGCGACGGTCAGCGGTGTGTCGGCATTCGCGCGGACATAATCTATCACCCGCTGCATATGACGTGGCCTGGCGGGCTCGGCGCTGCGCGCAAGGAGATAGGTGTGGGTGTGCGGTTGAAGCAGCAGCAGCGTCCGCAGCAGGTAGTCCTCCATCGACGCCACCGCGGCCGGAAACTGGAGCCAGTTGGTGCCGTGCTGGTCGATATTCCTGGTAAGGTCGAGTACGGACTGGCTCCATGGACTCGAAAGTCCAGCGTGCTGGGGCAGCGCCGGATCGAATGAAAGGGGCCCGCTGGGATCGCGCCCGGTCAGCAATGCGAAACGTTGCTCGATGGCTTCCTTCTGGATCCAGAGTAAGACTTGCGCACAATCCTCATGCCATTGCATTCGGGTTGGGGTGTCTGGACTCAGCAGGCTGGCGGTGCGGACGTCGGAAAGTATCTCCTGCGAGCCACACTTGATTTCGGCATGGCCCGCAACCGGGATCTGGGCGAGATAGAAGTGCTCTAGGCAGCCAGGGTCGATCTCTACATGGGCGCCATAGGCAAGGAAGTTGAGTGCGGTCTCATGCAGTCGTACCAGATTGTGCTGGACGTGCAATTGCTGCAGTGCACCGACCACTCGCAGTTCATGCGGGCAAAATACCGAAGCGATCTTGCCCTGGGCCTCCTTCACATCCTCGGAGCGGAATGAGGGGTAGTTCGCCAGCATGCCTTGCGGCGCGCAGTTGTGGTCACGCGCCGGAGAAGACGGTATGTCGGCGGGTGACTGGGGGGCGGTCTGCATCGTCTCACTCCTGCAGGATTGCAGCGTGCCTGGCTCGCCTGCGAAGCGAAGGAAGCCCGCGCAATCAGTTACTTTATACCTAAACTTCCTGCGCGCGCCAACAAGGCGGCCGGGCTGCCCTGTTGGCCGACCGCCAGGGAATCTCTGCGTGATCGTCGCCACGCTCTCTTCTTGTCCATATAGTTTAGGCATAAAAATATGATTATGGAAATATGCTCCTCGATTCGACGCGGGTAATCCGGTCGGCGCCTCGACGGGAGGCGCAGGGGGCAGATGCCGCTGGCGGACCTGATGCAGGACATCCTGCGCGAGGACGGGGATATTGGGCGGCATTCCTCGCTGCTGGAGAACCAGGAATAGGACGGGTGCTGGCTTGCTTGCGGAGGAGGGAGTGCGCCGTCGGTCTTCGGAGTTCGTGGTCCATATTTAGATATGTGATATACAATATATTAAGTATGCGTAACGCCTCCTGCCGCCATGCTCGATCCCTCGCTGTTCGGTCGCCTGTCATTCACCCACGCGGATCCCGTCGACGGCCCGCTGCCACCCGGGCGTAGCCCGCTGGGCGTGGCCGCGGAGCGCGATGCCGTGCTGTTCGTTCCGGACGGCCTGCCGGACAGCGGGCCGGTGCCGCTGCTGGTGATGTTCCACGGCGCGGGCGGGTTTCCGGAAAAGGTGCTGCCGCATATCGAGCCGCATGCGCAGCGCCACAAGTTCCTGGTACTGGCGCCGCATTCGCTCTACCCGACCTGGGACATCGTGATCGGCGGCAACGGTCCCGACCTGGAGCGGCTGCACCAGGCGCTGACCGCGGTGACATCGCGCTATCGGGTCGACCCGGGCCGGCTTGCCTTTGCCGGCTTCTCGGACGGGGCCAGCTACGCGCTGTCGGTCGGCATCACCAACGGCGACATTGCCAGCCATGTGATTGCGTTCTCCGGCGGCTTCATGTCGGTGTTCATGCAGGAGGGCGCTCCCAGGGTGTTTGTCGCGCACGGGCTGGCCGACGAGCAACTGCCGGTTGCCACTAGCGGCCGCGCCCATGCGGCCAGGCTGAGGGCCGCGGGCTACGACGTGCAGTACGTCGAGTTCGATGGCCTGCATGTCATCCATCCGCCCGTGGTCGAGCGCGCGATCGACTTCTTCCTGCAGTGAAACCCCGGCCGCTGGCCGGCGCGGCCACGCCATTCAACGGGAGTGCGGTACATGGATTTCGAGATTCCGGAGGCGCTGATCCATCCCCTGCTGGCGATGATCGAAACCGGGTCGCCGCTGGCGCGGCAGCTGCAGGAACACGGCGTCTGCCACGGCAATATGCTGGTGTCGAGCAAGCTGTTCGATGCGCAGTCGCTGGGCTCGCTCTACACGCTGAGCAAGACGCAGAACGAGCGCGCGCTGATGTTCCAGATGCTGGCGCTGGACAATGTCTACAACGCGCCGCAGGCGCGCGTGATTCCGGGGCTGGACCAGCTGGTGGCGGGGCTGGCCGCCTACCTGTCGCGCGATGCCATCGATGGCTGGCTGTACCAGCGCAGCCGCGACGGCGTGCTGCTGCCGTGGCTGGTGCGCCGGATGCGCTATGTGTCGCCCGAGCAGGGGATGCCTTATGTGGTGGTGGACATGCTGGCCAACACCATGCAGTCGGCCAACTCCACGCTGACCGACCACCACCTGCGCCGCTCCGGCATGACCACGTCGATGGTGATCACCCGCGACGACATCGCTAACCGCACCATCCCGGAGTTGCTGGCCGAGTTCGGCTTCTACAAGGAGTGCGCGGAATTCCGGCACGAATACGAGCAGCAGGCGCAGCGCTTCGTGCGCTACCAGCGCCGCTTCGGCGCACAGTTTGTCGCCACCCGCGCGGCGTTCTCGCTCGATGCCAAGGGACCCGCCGAGCTGACGCCGATTGCCGACGCCGCGGGCGCGCGCTGCGTGAATGATGAGGAACGGCTGGAGCGCCGCTTCGAGATGACCTGCGACCCGGCGTTCTGGCGCGATGCCGGGGTCATGGAGGGCTTTGAGCGCGTGCCGCTGCATGGCTACGTGCACCTGTTCCACCTGGAGTGGCATCGCAATATCTGGGTGCATGTGCAGCACCTGACCGAGTATCGCTACCAGCCGGCCCTGCGCGACAAGCTGGTCCTGCCCGCGCATCACCGCGACCTGATCGATATCCTGACCTCGCACATGGACATGCTGGTGCCAGACTTCGTGCCCGGCAAGTCCGGCGGCACCACCATCCTGTGCCAGGGCGCCCCAGGCCTGGGCAAGACGCTGACCGCGGAGATCTACGCCGAGGTGGTGGGCAAACCGCTCTACCGCGTGCACTCCGGGCAGCTGGGCACCACGGCCGCGTCGGTCGGTGCCACGCTGATGACGATCCTGCGCCGGGCCATGCGCTGGAACGCAATCTTGCTGCTGGACGAGGCCGACGTCTATATCCGCTGCCGCGACAACGACCTGGAGCACAACGCCATCGTCGCGGAATTCCTGCGCACGCTGGAGTACTTCAACGGCCTGCTGTTCATGACCACCAACCGCATCGGCGACGTCGACGATGCCATCCTGTCGCGCTGCATCGCCACCATCCATTACGAGACGCCGTGCAAGGAAGACGCCATGCGCCTGTGGCGCCTGCAGGCCGCGCAGTTCGGCGCGGACCTGGGCGACGGGCTGGTCGATGCGCTGACCGCCGCCTACCCCAAGGCGAGCGGGCGCGACATCAAGGAGCTGCTGAAGCTGGCGACCCGCTACGGCAAGGCCAAGGGAATTCCGCTGTCGGAAGACGTGTTCCGGCTGTGCGGGCAGTTCCGCGGGATAGGGTAAGGCGCCGGTGCGCGGGTATCATGGGCCATCTGTCCAGGCAACCGCGCCCCCAATCCCCGATGAGCCTCGATCCCGCCGAACTCCAGGCCATGCGCCCCTACCTGCTGCGCTTTGCCCGCCTGCAGCTGCGCGATGAGGCAGTGGCCGAGGATGCCGTCTCGGAAACGCTGCTGGCGGCGCTGGAGCACCCTGAGCGCTTCGCCGGCCAGTCAACGCTGCGCACCTACCTGGTTGGCATCCTCAAGCACAAGATCATCGACACCCTGCGCAGCGGCAAGCGTGAGGTCAGGCTGGCGCTGGCCACCGATGCCGAGGGCCAGCCGCAATCCGACGACGACGCCTTCGACGCGCTGTTCACGCGCAACGGCCACTACCAGGACCCGCCGTCCGACTGGGGCAACCCGGAACGCGCCTTTGAGCGCCGCGAGTTTTTCGAGATCCTGCAGCTTTGCGTGGACCGCCTGCCGGAGCGCACCGGCCGGATCTTCATGATGCGCGAGTGGCTGGAGCTGGACACCGAAGAAATCTGTCAGCATTTGCAGATCAGCGCGACCAATGCCTGGGCGATGCTGTACCGCGCCCGCATGCGCCTGCGCGAATGCCTGGAACTGCACTGGTTCGGCCAGCGCGGCCGGCCCGGCAAGGCCGGTTGAGCCCGGCCCCCGCCCATGCAACGGATAAGCCACTGAGCAACATGCCAGATTCCCGCCCCTCCCGCCGCCTGCTGCCGAACTGCGAAGAAGTCCACCATCTCACCATGAAGGGCCTGGACCGGCCGCTGTCATGGGGCGAGCGGCTGCGCATGCGCGCCCACCTGGCGATCTGCGACGCCTGCACCAGCTTCAGCGCCCAGATGCGGACCCTGCGCGAGGCCATGCACAGGCTGGGGCGCGACGAATGACAAAAGGCCAGCGCTTGCGCTGGCCTTCTTGCTGGCTGGGTGCCGGAATCGCTCAGGCGCGCGCGCCTTCCCCGTAGGGGTCGAAGCCGCCGGCGCGGCTGCCTTCGGTAAAGGTGTCGAAACTGCGCGACGGCGATGCCGACACGCCGCTGCGCTCCAGCCCGGCCAGCGTGCGGGCGCCGTCTACAAACGGATCGGCCTTGCCGACGCGGGCGCCTTCCGTGAACACATCATGGCTGCGGAACTCATAACCATACTTGTCGCCCGGAACAGTGCTGCGGAAGCTGTAGCCGTACTTGTCGCCGGGAACTTGTTCGGCGGCGGTGGCGGCTTGCGCGGCGCCCAGGGCGGCCAGCGACAGGAGCAGGGCGGTAGCGAGGCGGGTGGTCTTGGTCATGATGGTTCTCCTTGAGGTCGTTGAATTTGTCAGAAGGCTTTGCGTTGTGTGCGTGCCGTTCATGTACAGAACTATAGGAGCGCCATCGATACGGAAGCAGGTCAGTTGCCGGACAAGTTATTCAAAAAAATTGAATTAACAGGCGAGGGCGGAAACGACCCGTGGCATGACGCAAATGTAATGACCCCGTCGCCGGAATGCCCGGCGCGGCTCGGTTAAACTTGCGGCTCGCTGCAATCCCCCCGTCGCCTGATGCCAGGCGGCCAGGGCAGCTGCCACTTCCCTTATGCAACGGCTCATCCTCATCCTTCTTGCGCTCGTCCTGCCGCTCCAGTTCGCCTGGGCGGGAGCCGCCGCGTATTGCCGGCATGAGGTGGCGGCTCCGGCCAAGGCCCATTTCGGGCACCATGAGCACCAGCACAAGGCCGACAGCGGCAAGCAGGACCAGCCCGCGCAGAAGGCGCAGGACAAGGCCAAGCTCGGCCTGCCCGATCCAGACTGCGGCGTGTGCCATATCGCTTCGCTGCCGTTTGCACGGGCCGACGCGCCCGACGTACACGCCATGCGCCGGGTGGAACTGGCGCCACCGGCGCCGCAGCCCAGCTTCTCTTCGCACAGTGCGCGGGCGCCCGACCGTCCGCAGTGGTCGCGTCTTGCCTAGCCGGCGAGACGACGCTTCCATTTCCTGATCTTCCTGAGTTCCTGACGTCAGGCGTCTCGCCGAATTCCCCCGGTTTCTTTCCTGGTGCAATTCGATGCGAAGACTTTTGCTGCCGCTTGGGCTGGCGGCCGTTCTATCCAGCCCGATCCATGGCGTTGCGCAGACGCCGCCCCCTGCCATGGCGCAGCCATCGGCATCCTCGCCGGCCCCGGGCCAAGAGCCTGCCGGCACGCTGACCCTCGACGCCGCGCTGGCGCTGGCCGAAGCCGGCAGCTTCGCGTTGTCCGCCGCGGGCAAGGAGCTTGACGCGACCGAGGGCGATGTCACGCAGGCGCGCGTGCTGCCCAATCCCGAACTGGCCTTGTCGATGGAAGACACGCGAAAGGCCACGCGCTCCACCACCGGCCAGATCAACCTGCCGATCGAACTCGGCGGCAAGCGCGCCGCGCGCATCGGCGTGGCCGAGCGCGGGCGCGAGCTGGCACAGGCCGAGCTGGGCGGCGCACGCGCCGAGCTGCGCGCTGCGGTGATCGCGCGCTTCTTCGGCGTGCTGGTGGCGCAGGAACGCGTCAAGCTGGCCGAAGGCTCGGTCGGCATCGCCAGCAAGGCGGCCGCGGCGGCGGGGCGGCGCGTGGCCGCCGGCAAGGTCGCGCCGCTGGAAGAAACACGCGCCAGGGTCGAACAGGCCAATGCCGAGCTGGAACTGGCCGAGGCCACCGGCGCGCTGCAATCCGCACGTCAGTCGCTGGCCGCGCTGTGGGGCAATGCCGTGCCGCACTTTGCGCAGGCGCAGGGTGACCTTGACGCACTGCCCTCGCGCCCCGCGCCGGCAGCGCTGCAAGCGGCGCTGGAAGACTCGCCGCAGCTGGCGGCCAGCCGCCTCTCCGCCGAGCGCAGCCGCGCCGAAGTCGCCGTGGCGCGCAGCCGCCAGTACCCCGACGTGACCGTGAGCCTGGGCGCCAAGCGCGACAACGAGGCCAACCGCAATATGGCCGTGCTGGGCGTGGCGATCCCGCTGCCGCTGTTTGACCGCAACCAGGGCAACCTCTACGCCGCATTGCGCCGGGCCGACAAGGCGCAGGACACGCACGCGGCCACGCGCATCCGCCTGGTGGGTGAGCTGCAGCAGGCGTCGACGCAGCTGTCGGTATCGCGCGCCGCGGCGCAGATGCTGCAGGCCTCGGTGCTGCCCGCGGCGGAGCAGGCCTATGCCGCCGCCTCGCGCGGGTTCGAGGCCGGCAAATTCAATTTCCTCGATGTGCTGGATGCCCAGCGCACGCTGTTCCAGGCGCGCATCCGCTACCTGGACGTGCTGGCCCGCACCTATGACGCGGCGGCCAGCATCGACCGCATCCTCGGACACTGATACGGAAGCTGCAGACATGGCAATGAGCAAGCAACAACGGGCCGCGGTGGTGGCCATCCTGGTCGCGGGGCTGCTGGGCGGCGCGGCGATCCTGTTCACCGGCAAGGGCGGCAGCGCCACCGGCGAGGCCGGGCACGGGCATGCCGACGAGCACGAACATGGCAAGGAAGGAGGCAAGGCGGCCGTGCACGCTGACGCCAGCGCCCCCGCGGCGAAACCGGAAGCCGAAGGCAAGCCGCACCTGATCGCGCTGACGCCGGCGCAGATCCAGCAGGCCGGCATCGGCATCGCCACTGCGGCCGCGGCGCCGCTGCGCAGCAGCGTCGATTTCCCCGGCGAGATCCGCTTCAATGAAGACCGCACCACGCACGTGGTGCCGCGCGTGGCGGGCGTGGCGCAGGCGGTGCCGGCCAACCTTGGCCAGCAGGTGCGCAAGGGCGAAGTGTTGGCGCTGCTTGCCAGCACGACGCTGGCCGAGCAGCGCAGCGAGCTGCTGGCGGCGCAGAAGCGCGAGGCGCTGGCGCGTGCCACCTATGCGCGCGAGAAGACGCTGTGGCAGGAGAAGATCTCCGCCGAGCAGGATTACCAGCAGGCCCGCACGGCGCTGGAGGAGGCGCAGATCGCGGTGCAGAACGCGCGGCAGAAGCTGACGGCGATTGGCGCCACGGAGAACAGCACGGGCAAGGGCGGCAGCCTGAACCAGTTTGCGCTGCGTGCCCCGTTCGATGGCATCGTGGTCGAGAAGCACCTGGCGCTGGGCGAAGCGGTCCAGGAAGCCACCAGCGTCTTCACCGTCTCCGACCTGAGTTCGGTGTGGGCGGAGTTCGTGGTGTCCGCGCGCGACCTGGACCAGGTGCGCGTGGGCGAAGCGGTCACGGTGCGCTCGAGCGCCTCGGACACGCAGGCCGAGGGCAAGGTGTCCTACGTAGGCGCGCTGCTGGGCGAGCAGACGCGCACGGCCAAGGCGCGCGTGACGCTGGCCAATCCCGGCATGGCGTGGCGCCCGGGGCTGTTCGTCACGGTCAGCGTGCTGGGCGCGCCGGCGCAGGTGCCGGTGACGGTGGCGGCCGACGCGGTGCAGCAGGTCGACGGCAAGAGCGTGGTGTTCATCGCCGTGCCGGGCGGGTTTGCGGTGCAGCCGGTCAAGACCGGGCGCGCCGGCGGCAAGCTGGTGGAGGTGACCGAGGGCCTGCAGGCCGGCGCCCGCTACGCCGCGGCCAACAGCTTCATCCTCAAGTCCGAGCTGGGCAAAGCCAGCGCCGGGCATGAGCACTGAGCGGGAGGCACGCATGTTTGAACGCCTGATCCGCTTTGCCATCGAGCAACGCTGGCTGGTCCTGCTGGCGGTGCTGGGCATGGCCGCGCTGGGCCTGTACAGCTACACCCGGCTGCCGATCGACGCGGTGCCCGATATCACCAACGTGCAGGTGCAGATCAACACCGCCGCGCCGGGCTATTCGCCGCTTGAGACCGAGCAGCGCATCACCTATCCGGTCGAGACCGTGATGGCGGGCCTGCCCGGGCTGGAGCAGACCCGCTCGCTGTCGCGCTACGGGCTGTCGCAGGTGACGGTGATCTTCCGCGACGGCACGGATATCCACTTTGCCCGCCAGCTGGTCAACCAGCGCATCCAGGAAGCGCGCGACAAGCTGCCCGCCGGCATCACGCCCGCGATGGGCCCGATCTCGACCGGGCTGGGCGAAATCTACCTGTGGACGGTCGAGGCCGACCCCGGCGCGCGCAAGCCGGACGGCACGCCCTATGCGCTGTCGGACCTGCGCGAGATCCAGGACTGGGTGATTCGCCCGCAGCTGCGTAACGTGCCCGGCGTGACCGAGGTCAATGCCATCGGCGGCCATGCGCGCGCTTATGTGGTTGCGCCCAGCCTGGAGCGCATGGCGTCGTACGGGTTGTCGCTGGCCGATGTGGTGAGCGCGCTGGAGAAGAACAACGACAACGTCGGCGCCGGCTATATCGAGCGCCGCGGCGAGCAGTACCTGGTGCGCGTGCCGGGGCAGGTGCGCTCGCTCGACGATATCCGCGACGTGATCGTCGGCACCGCGCAGGGCCAGCCGATCCGCGTGCGCGACGTGGCCACCGTGCAGACCGGCGGCGAGCTGCGCACCGGCGCGGCCACCGAGAACGGCCGCGAGGTGGTGCTGGGCACCGTGTTCATGCTGATCGGCGAGAACAGCCGCACGGTCTCGCAGGCGGTGGATCGCAAGATGGCCGAAATCAACCGCACCCTGCCGAAGGGCGTGAAGGCCGTCACGGTGTACGACCGCACCACGCTGGTCGACAAGGCCATTGCCACGGTCAAGAAGAACCTGCTGGAAGGCGCGGTGCTGGTGATCGCCATCCTGTTCCTGTTCCTGGGCAACCTGCGCGCGGCGCTGATCACCGCGCTGGTGATCCCGCTGTCAATGCTGTTCACCTTCACGGGCATGGTGCATTACCGCATCAGCGCCAACCTGATGAGCCTGGGCGCGCTGGACTTCGGCATCATCGTCGACGGCGCGGTGGTGATCGTCGAGAACTGCGTGCGCCGGCTGGCGCATGCGCAGGAGCGCCACGGCAGGCCCCTCACACGCAGCGAACGCCTGCATGAAGTCTTTGCCGCGGCGCGCGAGGCACGCCGGCCACTGCTGTACGGGCAGCTGATCATCATGGTGGTGTACCTGCCGATCTTTGCGCTGACCGGGGTCGAGGGCAAGATGTTCCACCCGATGGCCTTCACCGTGGTGCTGGCGCTGCTGGGCGCAATGGTGCTGTCGGTGACCTTCGTGCCGGCGGCGGTGGCGCTGTTCATCGGCAACCGCGTGGCCGAGCGCGAGAACCGGCTGGTGGCCTGGGCGCGCCGCCGCTACGCGGTGCTGCTGGAGCGCTCGCTGGCCGCGACGCCGGTGGTGCTGACGTTTGCCGGCGTGGCGGTGGCATTGTGCCTGGCCATCGCCACGCGGCTGGGCAGTGAGTTCGTGCCCAGCCTGAACGAGGGTGACCTGGCGATCCAGGCCTTGCGCATCCCCGGCACCAGCCTGACGCAATCCGTGGCGATGCAGCAGCAGGTGGAAACCGCGCTGAAGGCCAAGTTCCCGGAGATCGAGCGCATCTTTGCGCGCACCGGCACCGCGGAGATCGCCTCCGACCCGATGCCGCCGAATATCTCCGACGGCTACATCATGCTCAAGCCTGTTTCGCAATGGCCCGAGCCCCGCCGCACGCGCGACGAGCTGATCGCCGCGATCCGCGATGAGGTGGGCAAGCTGCCCGGCAACAACTATGAGTTCTCGCAACCGATCCAGCTGCGCTTTAACGAGCTGATCTCGGGCGTGCGCTCCGACGTGGCGGTCAAGGTGTTCGGCGACGACAACGCCATGCTGGAACAGACCGCCAACCGCATCGCCGCAGTGCTGCAAGACATTCCCGGCGCGGCCGAAGTGAAGGTGGAGCAGACCACCGGGCTGCCGATGCTGACGGTCCAGATCGACCGCAACAAAGCGGCGCGCTACGGCCTGAACCTGAGCGATATCCAGGATGCGGTGGCGATCGGCATCGGTGGCAAGGTGTCGGGCACCTTCTTCAGCGGCGACCGGCGCTTCGACATCGTGGTGCGCCTGCCCGATGCCGTGCGCGAGGACGTGGAAGCGCTGCGGCGCCTGCCGGTGCCGCTGCCGAAGGAAGCCGCCTCGCGCACCAGCTATATCCCCCTGAGCGAAGTCGCCAGCGTGGAGATCGCACCGGGCCCCAACCAGGTCTCGCGCGAGAACGGCAAGCGCCGCATCGTGGTCAGCGCCAATGTGCGCGGGCGCGATATCGGCAGTTTCGTGCCAGAGGCCGAGGCCGCCATCCGCGCGCGCGTGCAGATCCCGGCGGGCTACTGGACCAGCTGGGGCGGCACCTTCGAGCAGCTGCAGTCCGCTACCGCGCGGCTGCGCATAGTAGTGCCGCTGGCGCTGGGGATGGTGTTCGTGCTGCTGTTCGCCATGTTCGGCAACGTCAAGGACGGGCTGCTGGTCTTCACCGGCATCCCGTTCGCGCTGACCGGCGGCATCCTGGCGCTATGGCTGCGCGGCATTCCGCTGTCGATCTCGGCGGCGGTGGGCTTTATCGCGCTGTGCGGCGTGGCGGTGCTCAACGGGCTGGTGATGCTGTCGTTTATCCGCTCGCTGCGCGAGGACGGTCATGGGCTGGATGCGGCGATCCGCGATGGGGCATTGACGCGGCTGAGGCCGGTGCTGATGACGGCGCTGGTGGCTTCGCTGGGCTTCGTGCCGATGGCCCTGGCCACGGGCACGGGTGCCGAGGTGCAGCGCCCGCTGGCAACGGTCGTCATCGGCGGCATCCTGTCGTCGACGGCGCTGACCTTGCTGGTGTTGCCGGTGCTGTACCGGCTGGCGCACCGGAACGACGAGCCGGCGACGGAAGCGGCGCAAGGGGAAGGGGAGCTGGCGCGAGTGGATGCGTGAAGACGCAGGGTGCGGCGGTGTTGCGCCATTGCATTCGATAGTTCATGTCACCATGAACCTTTGGCCTGCGCCACAGCGGCATGATGCGACTGTCCGCCCGCCCACGGGCGCTGGGTTCACTGCAAGGGCCCAGCACTTCAATCTACTGTGCCGCCATGCCCGATACCAATATCGACCCGCTCAGCGCCGTCACCCGTCCCGACCCGTACCCGTACTACCGCGAGCTGGCCGCCAGCCAGCCATTCTTCCGCGATGACCGCCTGGGCCTGTGGGTCGCCGCCGGCCCACGCGAAGTGGCCGACGTGCTCGCCCACCCCGACTGCCGCGTGCGGCCGCCCGCACAGCCGGTGCCGCCCGCGCTGGCCGGCACCGCCGCCGGCGAGCTGTTCGGCCGGCTGATCCGGATGAACGACGGCGCCGCGCACTCGCCGCTCAAGGCCCTGCTGATGCCGATGCTGGCGGGCATCGACCCGGCCGCCGCGGCGCAGCGCGCAACGGTGCTGGCGACGGTGCTCGATGCCGGCGCAGCGTCCCGGGCCGCCATGTCCGGCGAGCGCATCAATCGCTGGCTGTTCGCGCTGCCGGTCATCACGCTCGCCGACCTGCTTGGCCTGCCGGTTGCCAGCGAAGGCAGCAACGCAGCCGAAGTCGCACAACGCGTTGCGGCCTTTGCCGGCGCGCAGTCGCCATTGGCCGATGCACAGGCCGTGCACACTGGCGCCGAGGCCGCTCAATGGCTGGGCCACTGGCTTGCAGGTGTGGCGGCCGGCGCAGGGCCGCTGCCGGCGCTGCGGCAGGCCGCCGGTGCCGTCGGCATCGACGCGCAGGCTGTCGCCGCCAACATCATCGGCCTGCTGGTGCAGGCCTGCGAAGCCACCGCGGCGCTTGCCGGGAATACGCTGCTGCGGCTGGGTCGCGACACGCCGCAGTCAGAGCTGCCGCTCGATGCCGTGGTGGCGCGGGTCGCCCGGGAGGATCCGCCGGTGCAGAATACGCGCCGCTTCCTGGCCGCCGATGCGCACCTGTGCGGCCACGCCGTCAAGGCCGGCGATGCGGTGCTGGTGCTGCTGGCCGCGGCGTCGTGCAGTGGTGCCGAAGCCGGCGAACGGCCATGGACCTTCGGCCACGGCCGCCATGCCTGTCCCGGCGACCGCCTGGCGCAGGCGCTGGCTGCCGCCACGGTGGCGGCGCTGCGTGCGCGCGGTGCCGATGCGGCCGCGCTGGCGCAGGCATTCCGCTATCGTCCGTCGCTGAACGCGCGTATTCCGCATTTCCATTGATCCCGCCATTGCCCCAGGAGACAACATGATCGCAGTCATCTTCGAAGTCGAGCCCGCGCCGGGCCGGCAGGACAACTATCTCGACATCGCCGCGCACCTGCGCCCGCAGCTGGAAGCTATCGACGGCTTTATCTCGGTGGAGCGCTTCCAGAGCCTGACCAACCCCAACAAGCTGCTGTCGCTGTCGTTCTTCCGCGATGAGGCCGCGGTGATCGCCTGGCGCAATACGCTGGCGCATCGCCAGGCGCAGGCGGCCGGTCGCGGCGGCGTGTTTGCCGGCTACCGGCTGCGCGTGGCGCAGGTGCTGCGCGACTACGGGCTGAATGAACGCGACCAGGCGCCGGCGGACAGCCGCGCTGTGCATGACCACAAGGCGGGATGAAGGGGCGCAGCGATGACGATGGAAGCGATCGGCACCCAAGCCGCCTTTATCGGCCTGACGTTCTTGCTGGCAGGCTTTGTCAAAGGGGTGGTGGGCCTGGGCTTGCCCACGGTTGCGGTGGGCATGCTGGGGCTGGTGATGCCGCCCGCGCAGGCGGCGGCGCTGCTGGTGGCGCCGTCGATGGTGACCAACGTGGTGCAGCTGTTCGGCGGCCCGCGCTTCGGGCAACTGATGCAACGGCTGTGGCCGATGCTGGTGGCGATCTGCGCCGGCACCTGGCTGTGCGCGGCATGGGTGCCGGCCGGCATGATGACTCACGCTACCTCGGCATTGGGTGTGGCGCTGGTGCTGTACGCGGTGGTCGGGCTGGCAGCGGTGAAGCTGGTGGTGCCGGCAGGGGCGCAGCGGTGGCTCGGGCCGTTGATCGGGTTGGTCACGGGTGGCATTACGGCGGTGACCGGTGTGTTCGTGATTCCCGCCGTGCCTTACCTGCAGGGGCTCGGGCTGGACAAGGAAAGCCTGGTACAGGCGCTCGGTCTGTCGTTCACGGTATCGACCATTGCGCTGGCGGTGAGCCTGGCCATGGGCGGGTCGCTGCTGCATATGCCGGTGCTGGGCGCCTCGGCGCTGGCGCTGGTGCCGGCGCTCGGCGGCATGTTTCTGGGCCAGTGGCTGCGCCACCGGATCAGCGCCGAGCGCTTCCGCAAGCTGTTCTTCTGCGGGCTGCTGGTGTTGGGCGGCGAACTGGCGCTGCGCGGGCTGTCCTGAGCACGCTGCCGGTTTGCTCCCCTCTCCCGCTTGCGGGGGAGGGGAGCAAACAGTGCGCCGTCCTCTAGCGGCTGGCCTGCACCGTGCGGCCGTTCAGCGGCTGCACCGGGCGGGCGTTCATCGGATAAAGCTGGCGGAATGCGGCCAACTGCGCCGGCGACACTTCCACCGGGGTCTTGAGCACCTGCCAGCGCACGTCCTCGCTGCACGGTGGCGTGGTCAGCGAGCCGGTGAAGGCCCAGTACGACTGCCGTTCCGGGAGCAACGCCGCCACATCCAGCGGCGCCGCCAGTTCGCGCGACTCTCCGGCCTTGGCCGGCAGGCTCGCGAAGACGGGTTTCAGCGCCGCATTCTCCCGCCCGGATTTGAACAGCACCGCCACCACCGCCAGCTTGCCTTCTGCATTCTGGTGCACCAGGTGCGCGACCAGCGGATAGGTCTTGCCGTTGATCTTCTCTTCGCTGGGCGTATGGAAGTGGAACTGCAGCAGCTTGTAGGGCACACCGTCGAGTTCGATCTGCCCCGCGGCGGGCAGGTTGACCTGTACGGTGTGGCCGTTGTTGACCACGGTGGCGGGCGCCGCGGCGTAGCTAAAGCCGATCGGCTTCAGGTCCGCGGGTTGGGTCTTGCCCGTGCGGATATCGATGGGCGACTGGTGCTTGCCCAGCGCACAGGTCTTGTAGTCCTGGCCGAGCCTGGCCCAGTGGCTGGTACCGGTTGGTCCGGTATAGCTCCAGTGCGGGTCATTGCCCGCCCACGCGGCAGGTGCAAGCAAGGCGGTGCAAACCGTGATAATCGGCAGCCTGTTGTTCATTGTCGATGCGTCCTAGTGTTGGCAACCCCTTGTTTTCCGACATGGTGTTATCAAGCTGCCCCAGTCTTGAGTGCCGGATCTTTGCCCGGGCCGGAAATCATGCAGCAAAACTGCCGTCCAGCGAATAAGGCATTGCTGAATTCCGGTCTGCACTGCACTTAACAAGGGTATGGACTGCATGCGCGCACGCGATTGATGCGTGCCGCGCATGCCGTCATGGAACGGACACGGCGCCGACATCTCACGTGGCACGCACCACAGGCATCCCCGCTCAGCCGGGGATGCCTGCCTGCCACCGTTTGTCTCGGGATTTCAGCCAGGCCGCGCGCCGGCCTGGTTCGACTCCAGTTGCGCGCGTACCGCGGAGATATGGTCGCCCGCGGCATCGACGGCGTTCTCCAGGTCGCTGGTGCTGCAGCCCAGCTCCCGGCACCAGTACTGCACTTCAAGCGGATCCATCAGGTTGATGCGGCCAGGATCCAGGGGCCTGAACTCGTTTGTCACATCGCTCATGCTTGCCTCCTGTCCATGTCTCGGGGCGACACGGCCCTTGCATTGTAGGCAGTCATCCGGCGCGCGTTGCATGCAAGACGGCCTGAGCTTGCGCATATGATGTACGGGTTACCCAAGCCGACAGGACGCAGCATGCCCCGCTCATCCGGAGCAAAACTCTGGTCCACGCTGAACAAGGCCGCGGCCCGCAATGCGCGCCGCATGCAGCGCGCCGTCGACCAGAACCTGACCGGGCCGATGACCGAGGCCATCGTGCGCAATGCGGTGAAGCAATCGGCTGCAGTCACGGCCGCCACGCAGCGCGCACTGTCGGGCGTGGTATCGCCGGTGCAGGCGCCGCAGAGCCGCAGCAGCGGGCGCTGGGAGGAAGGCGCATGGGGCGCGCCACTGGCACCGCGCCGCTACCGCATCTTCGTGCCGGCCGGCGTCACGGCGTCGCGGCGCGCGCCGATGCTGGTGCTGCTGCATGGCTGCGGCCAGGACGCCGCCAGCTTTGCCGCGGTCACACGCGCCGCCGCCGTGGCGCGCGAAGCCGGCTGGGTGGTGTTGCTGCCTGAACAGACCTCGCAGGCCAACGCACAGCGCTGCTGGAACTGGTTCCGGCCCGGCGCGCAGGGCGGCGTCGAGGCCGGGCTGCTGATGGCGCTGATCGACCAGGCTTGCCGCAGCCATCCGGTTGCCGCGGACCGCGTCAGCGTGCTGGGGCTGTCCGCGGGCGGCGCGATGGCGCTGATGCTTGGGCTGCGCTACCCGGAACGCTTTGCCGCAGTGGGATCGCACTCCGGCGCGGTGCCCTGGAGCGCCACCAATGCCGCCCAGGCAGCGCGCGCCATGCGCGGGGGCCGAGGACCTGATGCCAAGGCCATGCAGGCGCTGCGGTTTGGGCTGGCAGGGCGCCGCCCGCCGCCGTTGCTATTGCTGCATGGCGATGCCGACCACATGGTCGACTTCAGCAACGCCACCGCCGCGGCGGGCATGTGGATGCACCTGCAGCCGGAGGATGCACACGCGCTGTCCGCGGTGCCGGCACGGCGCATCCAGCGCGGCATGCGCCGTGCCATGGATGTGTCCGACTGGATGGGGGGAACGTCGCCTTACGTGCGCCTGGTGCGGATCGAGGGCCTGGGTCACGCCTGGAGCGGCGGGGCAGGCGGCCAGGCGTTCTCCGATCCGGCGGGGCCGGATGGATTGAAGCTGGCGTTGCGGTTTTTTCTGGCGGTTGGAGTTTAGAAAAACGGCTATTGCTTTGGAGATATGGTAGGACTAGACTAACTAAACTTAGTTTAGTGAGTCATGTCATGCAAACCGTCAATATTCACGACGCGAAGACGCATCTCTCCCGGCTCGTTGACCAGGCGGCCAAGGGCGAGCCATTTGTGATTGCCAAGGCAGGTAAGCCACTGGTGAAGGTCATTGCATTGAATGCGCCGGAAGCGAACCAGGTCAAGCGGCTGGGGTTCATGGCTGGCCAGGGTCAGGTGCCCGATGACTTTGATCGCATGGGCCAGCGTGAGATTGAAGCCATGTTCGGCGGCGAGTCATGAAAGTCCTGCTTGATACCCACCTCTTGCTATGGGCGGCCTTGATGCCTGCGCGCCTGTCGCCCGCCGCACAGTCGATACTAGGTAACGAGGACACAAAGCCTTATTTCAGCGCGGCCAGTTTATGGGAGGTCGCGATCAAGCAAGGGCTCGGCCGCGCGGACTTTCAGGTCGATGCCCGCGTGTTGCGCAGAGGCTTGATCGACAACGGCTACAGCGAGCTGCCGATCGGCAGCGAACACGCGGTGGCGATTGATTGCCTTCCTCCGATTCACAAGGATCCCTTTGACCGGCTCATGGTGGCCCAGGCGACTGTCGAGGGCATTACGCTGCTGACATCGGACCAGCTCGTTGCCCAGTACCCCGGGCCTGTCCGGCTGATCTGAACGCCTACCCAAGACTTACCGGCTCAAACACCACATCACTGGCCGGACAAGCCACACACGGCAAGATCAGCCCCTCTTCCCTCTCATCCAGACTCAACCCCGGCCATTCGATCCGATAGCGGATCGTCCCCGCATGCAGCCGGCTGGCGCAGGCGCGGCAGGTGCCGTTGCGGCAGGAGTTGGGCAGCGCCACGCCTTCGAGCAAGGCAGCTTCCAGCAGGCTCAACTCCGCCGGCGCGGCGAAGCGGGTATTGCCTGGCAGCACGCTTGCGGTGAATTCCGCGCGATCGTCCGGCGCCACCGGCTCGCGTTCAGCCATGGGCCTCGTCCTCCGCTTCCGGGAATTGGGCGCGTCCGTGGGTCGCGTCGCGCAGGGCGTCGCGCGCGGCGTCGAGTTGGGTTGCGGGCATGCGCAGGACCAGCGTGGCCTGCGCGCCATAGGCGGTGTCGGCCAGTGTGCAGCCCGGCTGTGCGTCGTAGTCGAGCCAGCGGCGCACGCGCGGCTCATCGGCATAGTCGACGGACACCGTCAGGGTGCCGTAAGCGATGCGTTCCACGCGCTCGGCCGTTTTCAGCGCGGCCGCGATGGCATCGGTGTAAGCGCGCACCAACCCGCCGGCCCCCAGTTTGACGCCACCGTAATAGCGCACCACCGCCGCCAGCACGCCGTCAAGGTCATGGTGGCGCAGCACTTCCAGGATGGGCCGGCCGGCGGTGCCGGAGGGCTCGCCATCGTCGGACATACCCGAGGCGCCGCCAGCCAGCAATGCCCAGCACACGTGGGTGGCGGTAGGGTGCTCGGCGCGCAGCGCCTGCAGCGCCGCCATGGCGGCGTCACGGTCGGCAACGGGCAGCGCCAGTGCCAGGAAGCGACTCTTGCGGATTTCGATCTCGGCCTGGACGGGGGTGGCTAGCGTGTAAGTGGGCAAGCGGAAGGGCGGAAGGGGGCAGAAACGGCGGCTGCCGGCATTCAACAGATCCGCGCCTGTGGAGCCGCGGATGCAAAGGGCGAGTGTACCGCAGCGGCATCCGGGGCCAGGCCGAAAGCACCGCCTTTGTGTCGTATCGTCAACTTGCTGTCACAAACTGCGCCTACGATCCGCTCCGGCCATGCGCAATGCCGCCCGCCGCCCGCCTGTGCCAACAGGTGCCCGGTCCCGCCCGCGGGTTCGGCGCAAATACGCAGTGAACAACATATGCCTTCCTCTTCCCCGGATCGAGAACATGCTTGAACAACCCAATGCTGGCCGCCGCAAGGCCCTGAAGCTCCTGGCCGGCGCGCCGATGCTGCCGCTTGGCCTTGCCTCCACCGGCCTGCTGGCAGGCTGCGGCGGTGGCGACGACGCTGTCGCCGCGCCGCTTCCGCCGGCCCAGGCCGCCACGTTCACCACGGCCGAATTCGTTGGCATGAGCGCGCCGACGCTGGCCACGCCGGACGCCATGGCGACCACCACGGTGGGCTCCAGCCTCAAGGTGTCGTTCAGCGACGGCACCAGCCAGACCTACAAGCTGGCCTACCAGCCGTTCTTCATTACCGGCGACACCCTGCCCGACGGCAAGGGCGGCACAATCCTGGCCGGCGGCTACTACGACATCAACAACAAGCCGATCATGGACACCTCCGTGGCCGGCAAGGAACGCCAGTTCTTCTCCGACGCGCCAGACGGCAGCTCGCTGCTGACCCTGGCCAACCCGACCGTGCCCGGCGTCAAGGGCAAGACAGTGTTTGCGGTGGTGCAGTTCGAGTACACCACGCGCAACCAGGGCAATGTCAGCATGTACGGGCTGCTGCCGTCGCCGATCGCCGTGGTGACGCTGGACCAGGACCCGGCCACCGGCAAGCTGACCCCGGTGAAGTACCACAACGTCGACACCTCGGGCGTCAACGGCCTGTGGATCACCTGCGGCGCCAGCCTGTCGCCGTGGAACACCCACCTGTCGAGCGAGGAGTACGAGACCGACCTGCTGAACGCCAGCGCGGTCACGCAGCTGCAGGGCTACAGCCAGAACCTGTACGGCGACCCGGCGCGCGCCAACGCCTACAACTACGGCCACTTGCCGGAAGTCACGGTCAACCCGGACGGTACCGGCACCATCAAGAAGCACTACTGCCTGGGCCGCATCTCGCATGAGCTGGTGCAGGTCATGCCCGACGAACGCACCGTGCTGATGGGCGACGATGCCACCAACGGCGGGCTGTTCCTGTTTATCGCCGACCGCGCCCGCGACCTGTCGTCCGGCACGCTGTACGTCGCCAAGTGGCACCAGACCTCGGGCGTGGGCCCGGGCAGCGCCACGCTGTCGTGGATCCGGCTGGGCAGCGCCACCAGTGCCGAAATCCGCGCGCTGGTCGACGGCGGCATCAAGCTGGCCGACATCATGGACGTCAAGACCACCGATCCGGCTGACGTCAGCTACAGCCGCATTATCTACAACGGCAAGCCGAACTGGGTGAAGCTGATGCCGGGCATGGAAAAGGCGGCGGCGTTCCTGGAAACGCACCGCTACGCCGCACTGGTCGGCGCCAGCCTGGGCTTCACCAAGATGGAAGGCACCACGGTCAACATCAAGGACAAGAAGGCCTACTCGGCGATGTCGCGCATCGAGTCGAGCATGCTCACGGGCAACGCCGCCAACGCCGGTGACATCCAGGTGGAAGGCCCGTACTCCGGCGCGGTCTATGAGCTGAACCTGAAGGGCGGCCAGGCCGACAAGACCGGCACGGCCATCAGCAGCGAATGGGTGCCGGTCGACATGGCGGCGGTGCCGGCGCTGGTCAGCGAAGACCTGGGCGGCGGCAAGATGAAGCAGCAGGATGCGCTGGGCAACTTTGCCAACCCCGACAAGGTCGCCACGCCCGACAACCTGAAGTTCTCGGAAAAGCTGCGCACGCTGTTTGTCGGCGAGGACAGCAACACCCACGTCAACAACTTCCTGTGGGCGTACAACGTCGATACCAAGGTGCTCAGCCGCGTGCTGTCGTGCCCGGTCGGCGCCGAATCCACCGGCCTGCACGCGGTGGACGAGATCAACGGCTGGACCTACGTGATGAGCAACTTCCAGCACGTTGGCGACTGGGAGACGCCGCTGCACGACAAGGTCCGGCCCGCGCTTGAAGCGAAGGTGATGGCCAACTACAAGGACCGCTTCGGTGCCGCCGTGGGTTACCTGACTGGCGACCCGACCGGCGTCAGGCTGGCCAAGGCCTGACGCGTCGCGCAGTGCCAGGATGAGGGCGGCGGGCTTCGGTCCGCCGTTTTTTGTTGGGGCACGATCGTCTAACATGGCAACTCCGGCATCATGCCCAGCCTCCCGCCCGCCATGCCTGACCAGCTTCCGCACATCCACTCCGCGCGCCTGAGCCTGCTGCCCTTTCGTGGCGACGACGCAGCCGAGGCGTTTGCCTGCATCACCCCGACGCTTGCGCGATTCATGGACTGGGAGCCGTCACCCTCCCCGGCCGCTTTCGAAGCCGTGTGGCAAGGCTGGCTGGCAGGCATGGCGCAAGGCTCGGAGTTCGTGCTCACCATCCGGCGTGCCGACGACGGGCTGTTCCTGGGGCTGGCGGGATTGCACCACGCCGACACGCCCGCGCCGGAACTCGGCATCTGGATCCGCGAGGACCGCCACGGCCATGCCTTCGGCCTGGAAGCGGTCACCGCGCTGGCGCAATGGGCGCAGGACAACCTGTCGCCGGCGCACTTGGTCTATCCCGTGGCCGAACAGAACTGGCCCAGCCGCCGGATCGCAGAGTCGCTTGGCGGCACGGTCGTGGGCCAGGCCACGACGCGCAAGTTTGAGCGCTTGATCTACCGGATCCCGGGGCGCCGTTGAGGTACAGCAGCATCGCATCCTGCCCAGGCTGCCGCCCTTCATCAGCTGACACGCTGCCCCTCAGGGCGGCGCACCCCTGGCAGGCCGATTCTGCTACGCTAGTCGCTTTCTCCCGCTGAGCATGCCATCATGACCGGCTCGACCCAAGACCCCGACGCACGCCGCATGGCGCCCGCCACCGAGCGCAACCGCGAGCCGATCCTTGCGGTATTGCGCAATGTGCTGCCCGCCAGCGGCACGGTACTGGAAATTGCCAGCGGCACCGGCCAGCACGCCGTGCACTTCGCCGCAGCGCTGCCGGGACTGACCTGGCAGCCAAGCGATCCGGAAGCCGCCGCGCGCGCGTCGATCGCTGCCTGGACCGCGCATGCGGGCCTGGCCAATGTGCGCGCGCCGCTGGCGCTGGACGTATGCCGCCAGCCGTGGGGCATCGATGCCGCGGATGCGGTGGTGTGCATCAACATGATCCATATCGCCCCATGGGCCGCGGCCGAGGCGCTGTTCGAGGGCGCCGGCAAGCTGCTGGGCCCTGGCGGCGCGCTGTTCCTGTACGGCCCCTATCGCCGCGGCGGCGCGCATACGGCGCCCAGCAACGCGGCCTTCGACGCGCAATTGCGCGCTACCGACCCCGACTGGGGCGTGCGCGACATGGAAGCCGTGATCGCGCTGGGCGAGGCACAGGGCATGCGCTGCGACGAGCCGGTGCCAATGCCGGCCAACAACTTCAGCCTAACGTTCCATGTCAATGGAATCAAATAGTTAGCGTATTTTTTGGGGATTCCCGTCAACAGGAACGCCATGCGCCGCCCCGCAGCCGTATGTGTGCGGCACAAGCGCCATCAGAACGCCTTGCTGATTTCCAGCCCGCCATAGAATGCGCGCGGCTGCCCACCGGTCTTCTTGACGCCACCATAGAAGCCAAGCTTCACGGTCTGGCCGAGCGAGATGCCGGTCAGCACCAGACCGCCCTGCGTGGAGTGGTAAAACGGATCGCCATGCTTGATGAGCTCCGCTCCGGCCCACGCATCGCCGAAAATCTTGTAGAGAATCCGGCCGCGCGCCCAATACGCCTTAGGCCCGATGTTGTAGCTCGCGATCCCGTTGACGGCCCAGTGTTTCGCGAACTCCTGCTGGCCGAGGACTGTCAATGCCAGGCCCCATTCGCCGCCGTCGACACGGTTATCGGCGCCTTCTGGCGACACGCGATTGTAGCGATAACGCGCGCCGGCCGTGGCTTCAACCCAGCCGGTCTCCCAGCCCTTCTGTACGCCAAGCGCCGCCTCGGCCGATTGCCCGTTCACTGACACCGTCGTGCCGTTCGAGCCGTACTTGTAGTGGTAGTCGCTGACGACGAGCTTCTGGCTGAGGAAGGACACGGGCAGCCAATTTCCGGTGACACCAGCGTATTCGCTACGCTCACCTCCACCGGCGAAGCTTGCCCCGCCGAACAACGTGCCCGCCATAGCCGGCAACGGGACGATGGCCGCGCCACAGAGGGTTACGATGGCGAGAGCACGGTCGGCCCGAATATTCTTGCGCGTGTCCTGCGTCATGTTTTTTTCTTTCATACCGTCGTAGCGTGCGGCGCAATGTTGTAAAGGTGGAAATCGCCGGTTGGCGTCGCCAGCCTGCCCGTGGGCGTCAGCCTGACCGTATGTTCCGTGGCCATGCCTTTCGTCGTACGACGCAACGTGGCACCAGTGTCCAGATCGAGTTCGATGCTGCTGAACAGCAGCGGCGCCGCGCCCTCGATCGTGGCGATGACCACCGGCAACACACCGGCGCGCAGCGGCTGCATCAGCAGTCCCGGCGCCCAGTTCTGGGTCAGCAGTGGCGCGCCCCCGTCACGGCTCAGCAATTCAGCCAGTCGAGTAAGCGGCGGAATTTCAATTTCGGAAAGGTTGCCCATTTCGAGCTGCAGCCGACTACCGTACAGGAACGTCTCGAGTGCGCCGGTGTTGCCCTGCGCATCCCAGTTAAAGCGCAGTCCCACTGCGGCCTCCCCGGCGACGCCCGCCGCGGCCTTTGCCGCCCACGCCGCAGATCGGTTGACGAACGTCGCCACCGCCGCATCGCATACGATTAGATTGGGCAGGTGGATGGCTATGTTTACCGTGTCGCCGAGGGATAACGTTGGAATTGGTTCCCCGATGTAAAGCGCGCCGTTGGGGGAAAGGTCCGATGTCAAGCCAAGGTATGACTTGCCATCAAGGGTCAGCGTGATCGGCAGCCGCAGCGGGAAGCGGTACTCGGTGCGGCGGTTGCTTGCATGGCGATGAGCGTACACGATCACCATCGCTGCCGTGAGAAGGGTCGCGCAGGTCCATATGAGCGTGACGACGCCTGCACCGACCGGAATGCTTCCTGTATGCATCCGGTACAGGCCTATCGGCACGCTGATTGCCGTAATACCCGCCAGCACCAGCACCGGCGACATCCAGAGCCACATCCTGCCAGTATCGGAAAGCTGCTTGTCGGTCACGGCAAACGGGATGTTGCGACGAAACAGTCCAACGCTCGTTGACATGAAGGCAAAGAATCGAGCCATGGCGTACTGCTCGCTGAGAAGCATCGAGTTGTAGCCGCGTCCCAGCTCAAGGTGAACCAACATCGACAGCAGGTAGTACAGGCAGAACAGCAGCAGGAAGGTGCTGAGCGATGAGACTATGGGTAGGTCGCCCAAGAGAAATACTGCCGGCGGTGTCAGAAAGAAAACAAGTTTCTGCCAACCTTCGAAGAAGAAAAGTGCCGACGCGAAATAATTGAGTCGCTGGCCCAGCGTCAGGCCCCGGCTGAAAAGAATTCTTTCGCGCCGGAACACCTGCATCGCTCCCATTCCCCAACGCATGCGCTGCTTCAGGTAGGTGTCAATGCTGTGCGGCGCCAGGCCAAAGGCAAGTGATTCGGCGTAGTAGACAGACTTGAATCCCAACTTGTGCAGCTTGACGGCCGTATGGACATCCTCCGTAACGGTCTCGGTGGCGAAGCCGCCGATTCTCTCCACCGCGGAACGTCGGATAACCGCACAACTGCCGCAGAAGAATGCCGCATTCAGTGCGTCCTTGCCGCGCTGTATGACTTTGAAGAAGAGCGCCTGCTCATCCCAGACCCGCTTCTTGCCGATGCGGTGGTTGAACGAGTCGATATTGAAGAAGTCTTGCGGTGTCTGCACGAACGCAACGTCTGCATCGCGGAAGAATCCCAGTGTCTTCACCAGGAAGTCCTTGCGAGGGGCATGGTCGGCGTCGAAGATCGCAATGAATTCGCCTTCGCAGAACTGCAGCGCGTGGTTCAGGTTGCCGGCCTTGGCGTGGAAGTTGTTATCGCGGGCGAGGTAGCGGCAGCCCAAATCCTCGGCCAGCTTGCGCATGTCTGGCCGCCGGCCGTCATCCAGTAGCCAGGTAACATGCGGGTACTCCATCCGCGTGGCCGCCAGCAGCGTACGGCGCACCAGGTCCACGGACTCGTTGTAAGTGGGCACGAACACATCGACCTTCAGTCCCGCTGGCGGCGGAACTACCTCCCGCACGCTGAGCCGAAAGGTCATCAGCACGAACAGAAGACCGCTCAGATAACCGTAGACTTCAGCGGCATACAGCGGCAGAGACAGCCACGGCGCGTCCATGTTGACGGTTCCTACGCGCCAGGCGATATACGCGAATCCGCAAGACACGTAGACGGCCACGAGCAAGGCGATATAGCGTTTGGGCTGCTCAGTCTTCATGTTGGCTTCCAATGGGCGCCTTGCCCGTCGAGCTACAAGCGGAGACCTATGTCGGCATAGTCATACGACTAGTCCGCATGGTGCCATAGGCGTGAGCTCTTTGACGACGCTATGTCGCATCAGGTTGTTGTTGTTTATTTCTGATATGAAGATCATTTAAGGCAGGGACGGGGACGAGCTGGCTAGTGACCAAAATCTACGCGCAGATTCTTGTCCTCATCTTCGCGCTGGGTCCTGCGTACCTGATTGCCTATCTGTACTTCTTTCAGGGCCCTACGCTGAAGTTCGAACATTGAGGGCATTGCAAACGATACGGTCCTGGCATGAAGCGTTCCGCCTGCGCGGCGCTTTGCTCTAGAATCGTCCCGTCATTCGATCCTGCGATGGCCGCGCCTTACAGGCCTGCGGCATCGCGCCCGCCACGGAGAACAAGATGAAGGTCCAGAACATCCTGCAGACGATCGGCAATACCCCGCATATCCGCATCAACCGGCTGTTCGGCAACGGCCACGAGGTCTGGATCAAGTCGGAGCGCAGCAACCCCGGCGCCTCGATCAAGGACCGCATCGCGCTGTCGATGGTGGAAGACGCCGAGCGCCGCGGCGTGCTCAAGCCGGGCGGCACCATCATCGAGCCGACCTCGGGCAATACCGGCATCGGCCTGGCCATGGTGGCCGCGGTCAAGGGCTACAAGCTGGTGCTGGTGATGCCGGACAGCATGTCGGTGGAGCGCCGCCGCCTGATGCTGGCTTATGGCGCCACCTTTGACCTGACCCCGCGCGAGAAGGGCATGAAAGGCTCGATCGCGCGCGCCGAGGAACTGGTCGCCGCCACGCCGGGCGCGTGGATACCGCAGCAGTTCGAGAACCCGGCCAATGTCGACGTGCACGTGCGCACCACCGCGCAGGAAATCCTGAATGACTTCCCTGATGGGCTGGATGTGCTGATCTCCGGCGTCGGCACCGGCGGCCACCTGACGGGCTGTGCCGGGGTGCTCAAGGACAAATGGCCGCAGCTCAAGGTGTTCGGCGTCGAGCCGGTGGCTTCGCCGGTGATCTCCGGCGGCGCGCCGGCGCCGCACCCGATCCAGGGCATCGGCGCCGGCTTTATCCCGAAGAATCTCGACACCTCGTTGCTCGACGGCGTGATCCAGGTCGATGCCGAGCCCGCGCGCGAGATGGCACGCCGCTGCGCCCGCGAGGAAGGCATCCTGGTCGGCATCTCGTCCGGCGCCACGCTGGCCGCGATCGCGCAGAAGCTGCCCGAGCTGCCGGCCAACGCGCGCGTGCTGGGCTTCAACTACGACACCGGCGAGCGCTACCTTACCGTCGAAGGGTTCCTGCCCGCGTAAGCAGGTATGAGCGCCCCGGCCCGTGCGGCCCGGGCGCTCGGAACGCTTTGGGCAGCCGCTCAGCGTGACAACAGGCCGTGCCGCTTGTGCCAGTCCGCCAGCGATTCATCCGGCCAGGTGCGGCAGTGCACATGGCCTTTGCCCTTGGGCACGTCGACCCAGGGCGCGACAGAATCCAGCGCAGCCTCCACCACCTCCGGCGGGCGCGGCAGCGCTGTGTCGATGGCCGATGCATGCGGATGCACCAGGTGCGGCCAGCGCGGGTCCCACAGCCACAGCGCGCTGCCGCATTGCACGCAGAA
The DNA here is from genome assembly GCF_032465815.1 of Cupriavidus sp. BIC8F. Taxonomy (NCBI): domain Bacteria; kingdom Pseudomonadati; phylum Pseudomonadota; class Betaproteobacteria; order Burkholderiales; family Burkholderiaceae; genus Cupriavidus; species Cupriavidus sp. BIC8F. The sequence continues at coordinate 449,642 of NZ_CP136095.1, forward strand.
ATGCCGCTGCGCCGGCGAGCGCCGCGCGCGCTTGCCGGGCTCACGCAGCACGGCGTGATAGACGCCCAGGTGCTTGCGCCCGCGCACGCGTAGCGTGGCGGCATCGCCGCCGAGGTTGATCGCGTAGCCGCCGCTCCCCGCTGTCTTGCGGCAGATCGCGCAATGGCAATGCATATAGGGATAGGGGGAATCGGATTCGAGCGAGAAATGGATGGCGCCGCAATGGCAGGAGCCGTCTAGATGCATGGTGTGGGCCTTTGCACGGTGGCGTTCAGGACAGTCCATTGACTGTAGAAAACCCCCGGCAAAGTGCCAAGGCGGCGGTGATGGCTAGAGCGCCTTGCGGAATGTCAGGTTGATGCGCAGCCGCCCCAGCAGCGGATGGTCGCCATCGGCCAGCGGCGCCACGCCGTGGAAGGCCAGCCGCGACGGCCCGCCCCACACCACCACGTCGCCATGCGCCAGCCGCACCCGCTGCGGACGGTCCGCGCGGCGCATGCCGCCGAACAGGAACACCGCGGGCAGCCCCAGCGAGACCGAGACGATGGGCGCGCTGAAATCGCGCTCGTCGCGGTCCTGGTGCAGCGAGAGCCGGGTGCCCGGCTCATAGCGATTGATAAGACAGGCATCCGGCTCGAAACCGGCAAAGCCCGCTTGCGCCGCCGCGGTGGTGGCCAGTTGCCGGAAACTCGCCGGCATCTCCGGCCACGGCTTTCCGTTCAGCGGATCGACGGGGTCATAGCGATAGCCGCGCGCATCGGAGACCCAGCCGACCGTGCCGCAGTTGACCATCGCCACCGACATTCTCAGCCCGCCGGGGGTGATCATGTGCCGCCAGGGGGCAAGCGCGATGATGGCCTGGACGTCGGCCAGCAGCACTTGCGCATCCGCACGGGCCAGACCGTGCAGGACTACGGCGCCGTCGGCGAGGGGTTCGATGGCGGGGCCGCTCGGTGGCAGGTCGTCGAACAGGTCGAAAGTCATGGGGTGGAGGATTGCGGGGGTCCTGGCGCGGTCAGGCGACGGTCAGGCGACGGTCAGTTCCAGCCGCTTCCCCAGCGCCCGGAATGCAGCCTCGATCGTATCAATCTTGGTCGCATGGTCCAGCTTGACGATACGCTGCACCTCCTGCTTGCGCGTATTCAGCCGGCGCGCCAGTTCCGCCTGCGTCACGCCCTGCGCGATCATCTCGTTAAGCAGGAGCACCTTCGCCGACACGCTGGCCGGCAGTTCAACCAGATGCTGGCCGCGTTTTGCCTTCGACGGCAGCGGCACCGGGCGGCCGTCTTCGAAATAGAACTCCATGGCCGTGGCGAGCGCATCGGCGGCCATCTCGCGGGCCTGCTCGATGGTGTCGCCGCTGGTCAGGGCTTCGGTGATATCGGGAAACGACACAGCAAAGCCACCGTCGTCCGGGACGATGTTGGCAGGGAAACGCAGCATATTGGGACTCCTCCTGCGACAACGGATGCCCGGTGTATGGTAAGCAAAAATGTTTACTGATTCTAGCAGCAATCCGTTAAATCTGGTTGCAGGATTGTGAGCGAAATACATGAACCGCCCGCCGCTGACACGACAAAGGCCGCCCGTCGGGCGGCCTTGCTTACTTCCGTGGCGCGCGATCACCACGCGCTACGCAGCGCGAACTCAGGCAAACGTATCGATCTCGCCACGCCCAAGCACGCGCGCGGGACGGGGCGTCGTACTGGCTGATGCCGCCGGCTCAACGGCTGCCAGCGTGCCGGCACCAAAGCTGGTTTGCCCGCGCCCATTCCCCGGTGCCTGCTGTTGCTGCCCGTTGCCATTGCCCGCCTGGCTGGCAAAGCCGTCTGCGCCCACCGAAGTCTGCCCAAGCTGGATGCCGCTTTCCGACAGCGCGGTGCGCAGGTGGGGCAGCGCCGCTTCCACCGCGGCGCGCACGGCCTGGTGGGGCGAGACGAACTGGGCCTGGGCCTGGTCGTTGACCACGTTGAGCACGACCTTGAGCGGCCCGAGGTCGGGCGGGTTCAGTTGCAGTTCGGCGCTTTGCTGACCCTGCGTGCTCATGCGGATCATCTGCTGGCCAAGGGCCTGCGGCCACTGGCTGTCGTACAGCGGCGGGGTGACCACAGGACGGGCGGAGGCGGCTGCAGCGGCTGCAGTAGCCGACGGGTTGGCCTGGCCGGCCAGCGCGGCGGCCACGGCTTGCGTGTTGTCGGGGCTGGCCGCGGTAGCCTCACCGGTGCGGGCGGCAGCCTGTGCGACGGCGAACGGTGTTGCCACGGCTCTGGTATCCGCCGCGCCGGGGTTGGCGGCGAGCGGATCGGCGCGGTGCTGGGCGATGCCGCTGTCCGGGCGATTGCCCGATCCGCCGGCAGACTGGCCGGTGGTGTCCTGTTGCTGGACGGCCAGCACGTCGCCCGGGATGGCCTGGGACGTGCCGGCCTTGCCGTCGGTGCCTGCGCTGGTGCTGGCCTGCATCGCGGCGCGCTGGGATGCGATGGTGGCCAGCGTGTCGGCGACCGAAGGCTGTACGGGGCGGGCTTCGTTGGTGACGACCTGCAGCGTGTCCGGCAGCGGCGTGGCGGCCGCCGGCATGGCATCGGCCTGGGCATCTGCCGTGGCCGGCTGCGTGGCATTTGCCAGCGCCGCCTGCAGTGCGGCGGCGCCGCCGGTGTCGGCAATGCCGGCGAGGGCGGAACCCGCCGCGCCGGCTGGCGCGGCAGCGGGGCTGGCCGGGGCGGCGGCAGGCAGCATCAGTGCCAGGGCCGCTGCGGCAGCGGCTGCGGCATCCGTCGGCGTGGCCGCCGCGGTGTCGTCCTGGTCCTGGTCTTCATCCTTGTGGCCGGCTGCGGGCTTCTTGCCGGCCGCGGCGGCTGGCTGCGGCTTGCCGGCATCGGCCTGCGCCGCGGGCTGGCGGGATGCGGGCTGGTCGCGCGCGGCGGCTTCCCTGGCCGGCGGCGCGGGGGCCTTGTTGCTTTCGCGGGCGCGCGACAGCGCGTCGCCGAATCCGCTCGCGGTTGCGTCGGCGGTGGCGCGCCTGGCGCCCTCGACCGCATTGGCGGCGCTGCTGACAATCTGGCTGATATCGATCATGGGGTTGGCTACGGGTGTGGCCCGGGTCAGGCTTCGCTCAGGCGGCTGGCCGTGGTGCGGGCCAGGCGGGCGGCGTATTCGTCGTTGGCGCGCTGTTCGCGGCGCGCGGCAACCTGGTCTTCCTTTGCTTCGGCGCGCGCGATCAGCGTGTCGAACGAGTTCAGGCGGCGCTTCTGGTGCTGCCAGTGGTTGCGCCCTGCCAGCAGGTCGGCTTCGGCCTTGGCCAGCGCCGCGCCCTGCTGGCGGATGGCATGGTCGAGCGAATCGAGAAAGCGCGAGAAATCCTGCCAGCGGCTCGAGGTCATGCCTTCGGCGGCCACCACCTGCATGCGCGCGCGGTACTCATGGCGGTACTCGGTGAGCTGGTTGAGCTGCTGCTCAGCCTGCGTGCGCAGTCCCTGCAGCCTGCCCAGCTCGCGCGCGGCGGCGTCGGTATCGTTCTGGGCGAGGTCAGCCAGCGTATTAAGCGGTGAATGCTTGAGCATGTTCACTCCTGTCGAAGAGGCTGTGAAGCTGGGCGATGGCGTCGTCGTAGCTGGCGCGCTCGTGGATGTCTTGTTGCAGGAAGGCTTCCATGCGCGGGTGCAGGCGCATCGCCAGGTCCAGCTCCGGGTCGTTGCCCGGCACGTAAGCACCCACGCTGATCAGGTCGCGGTTGCGCTGGTAGCGCGACATCAGCTGCTTGAAGCGGCGCACCGAGCCGAACTGCGCGTTCGGGATCAGCGCGGTCATGGCGCGGCTGATCGATGCTTCCACGTCGATGGCCGGGTAGTGGCCGGATTCGGCCAGGCTGCGCGACAGCACGATATGGCCGTCCAGGATGGCGCGCGCGGAATCGGCGATGGGGTCCTGCTGGTCGTCGCCTTCGGTCAGCACCGTGTAGAACGCGGTGATCGAGCCGCCGCCTTCAGGGCCATTGCCGGTGCGCTCGACCAGCGTCGGCAGCTTGGCAAAGACCGAGGGCGGATAGCCCTTGGTGGCCGGCGGCTCGCCGATGGCCAGCGCGATCTCGCGCTGCGCCATGGCGTAGCGCGTCAGCGAGTCCATGATCAGCAGCACATGCTGGCCCTGGTCGCGGAAATACTCGGCCAGCCGCGTCGCATAGGCGGCGCCCTGCATGCGCAGCAGCGGCGAGGTATCGGCCGGCGCGGCCACCACCACCGAACGTGCGCGGCCCTCGGGGCCAAGGATGTTCTCGATGAACTCCTTCACTTCGCGGCCGCGTTCGCCGATCAGGCCGACCACGATCACGTCGGCGCTGGTATAGCGCGCCATCATGCCGAGCAGCACGCTCTTGCCCACGCCGGAGCCCGCAAACAGGCCCATGCGCTGGCCGCGCCCGACAGTCAGCATGCCGTTGATGGCGCGCACGCCTGTATCGAGCACAGTCTCGATGGGCGCGCGCATCAGCGGGTTGATCTGCTCGCCGGCCAGCGGCACTTCCATGGCGGCGGTGATCGGGCCCAGCCCGTCGAGCGGGCGGCCCGCGGCATCCAGCACGCGGCCCAGCAGGCCGGCGCCAACCGGCAGGCGCTTGGAGCCCGGCTCGCGCGGCGTGGTGATGCCGGCCGGCTGCGGCGATGGTTCCAGCGGATAGACGCGCGCGCCCGGCAGCAAGCCCACTACATCCGATTGCGGCATCAGGTAGAGCCGGTCGGCGCCAAAGCCCACCACTTCCGCTTCCGCGGTGCGCGGGGCATTGCTGTCGGTGGTGAACTGCCCGGCGGGCAGCTCGATCAGGCAGTCGCTGCCGACCGGCAGGCGCAGGCCCACGGCTTCCAGCACCAGGCCCGCGGCGCGCGTCAGGCGGCCGCAGCTGCGCTTGCTGTCGAGCCCGGCGATGCCGGCCGCGGCGCTGTCCAGCGCGCCGATCCAGCGTTGCGCATGGGCCTGCGCGGGTTCCGGCGCTGGCGTGGCCTGCTCGGCTGTGTCAGGCATGCGGCGGCTCCCATGGATCGTCGCGGCCCAGCGCCTTGACCACGCGGGTCCAGCGCGTAGGCAGCGTGGCATCGCGCTCGCCGCTGGCGGCACTGGCGATGCAGCCCCCGCGCGCCACCGACGGATCGGCGCGCACGGTCCAGCCGGCGGCCGCCAGTTCGCCATGCAGGTGGGTTTCCACCAGCGCCACGTCGTCGGGATGCAGCAGCAGGCTTGGCGATCCGCACAGCGCGGGTTCGCTGGTCAGCAGCTCGCGCACGGCCGGCAGCAGCACCGCGGGGTCGTTTGCCAGGGCGGTGCGCACCAGCTGGCGCGCCACGTCCAGCGCCAGCGACACCAGCGCGCGCGCAACCTGGTCGTCCACGCCGCCGAGCGCGCTGCGGAAGTTGGTGGCCAGCGCCTGCAGCTGCGTGGCCTCGTTGCGTGCGGCTTCCAGGCCGCGGGCGTAGCCTTCGCGGTGGCCGTCGCCGTAGCCCTGGGTCTGCCCCTGGGTGTAGCCCTGGGCATAGCCTTCCTTGCGCGCGCCTTCGCGCATGGCGTCGAGCGCCTCGAAATCGATCGGCGGCGGTGCGGGTTCGGAAGGCATGGCGGCCAGGGCTTCGGGCGGCTCCATATCCCGGGGATCGAGCGAGCCCATCTGCCAGCGCTGCCAGCCGGCTGCGCCGCCACGCGCGCGGCGCGGGGGCTCGAACGGCGCAAAGCCGCCAGGCTCGGCGGCCGCGCCGTTGCCGGCAAGGGAAGAGAGCGGGTCGCCGCGCGGCGCGCGGCGTGCGGCCTGGCCGCGCTCAGGGTTTGCCTCAGACATAGGCATCGTCGCCTCCGCCGATCTGCACTTCGCCCGCATCCGCCAGGCGTCTTACCACCTGCAGGATGGCCTTCTGCTCGGCCTCGACCTGCGACACGCGCACCGGGCCCAGCGCGTCCAGGTCCTCGCGCAGCATCTCGCCGGCGCGGGTGGACATATTGCGGATGAACTTGTCGCGCAGCTCCTGCGGCGCGCCCTTGAGCGCGACGATGAGCGACTCGGTGGCGATTTCCTTGAGCACGCGCTGGATGCCGCGGTCGTCGACCTCCAGCAAGTTCTCGAACAGGAACATCTCGTCGATGATCTTCTGCGCCAGGTCGCCGTCGTGCAGGCGCACACCGTCGATGACGGCCTCTTCGTGCGCCGTGCTCATCAGGTTGATGATCTCGGCCGCGGTGCGCACGCCGCCCATGCGGCTGCGCTTCAGGCTCTGGCCGGCCAGCAGCTTGGTCAGCACGTCGGTCAGTTCCTGCAGCGCGCCCGGCTGCACGCCGCCGAAGGTGGCGATACGCAGGATCACGTCGTTGCGCAGGCGGTCAGTGAACAGCGCCAGCACCTCGGACGACTTCTGGCGATCCAGGTGGATCAGGATGGTGGCGATGATCTGCGGGTGCTCGTCGCGGATCAGCTCGGCAATGGCCGTGGCGTCCATCCAGTTCAGCGAATCGATGCCGCCGCCCGGATCGCGCGATTCCAGGATGTCTTCGATCACCGACTGGGCGCGTTCCTCGCCCAGCGCCTTGTTCAGCACGCTGCGGATGAAGGCGTTGGAATCGACGTTCAGGGCCAGGTACTGCTCGGTCTCGGTGCGGAACTCGCCCAGCACCTCGGCCATTTCCTCGCGCGTGACCGAGCTGAGCGTGGCCATGGCCGAGCCCAGCTCCTGCACTTCGCGCTGCGACAGGTGCTTGAACACCTCGGCCGCGGCATCCTCGCCGATCGCCATCATCAGGACGGCGCTCTTTTGCAGGCCAGATTCGGACATGCCCTTAGCGGTTGTCATTGGCAATCCAGTTCTTGATCACGCTGGCGACCAGGCGCGGGTCGCGCTGTGCGGCGTCGCGCACCAGCGCGAGGTCGCTTTCATACTTGGCGGCAAGCCGCAGGATTTCCGGGTTTGCGGGCTCGTCCGGCGGCAGCAGCACTGCCTCGGTCTCGTCCCTGGCTTCCGGCGCCGGCAGCGGCGGCGTGGTGTAGCGGCGCAGGATCGGGCGCGCCACCTTGAACCACACGAACAGCGCCAGCACTGCCAGCAGCAGGTAGCCCGCAAGGGTCTTGCCCAGCTCGATCATGTCGGGCTGCTTCCACAGCGGCACCTCGGGCGCGGCCTTCTCGCGCTCGGCGGTGAACGGGCTGTTGACCACGTTGATGGAGTCGCCGCGGTCGGCCGAGAACCCCATCGCTTCCTTGGTCAGGTTCTGGATCTGCGCCAGCAGTGCCGGCGGCAGCGCTTCGGCCACGAGCTTGCCCTTGGCATCGGCCTGCTGGCGGTAGTTGACCACCACCGCCACCGACAGGCGGCGCACGCCGCCCGGTGCCTGCTGCACGTGGCGCACGCTGCGGTCCAGCTCGTAGTTGACGGTGGAGTCGCGGCGATTGCTGCTGGGGCCGCCGGAAGCCGTGGAATTGGCGCCCTGGGCCCCCTGGCCTGGCTGGGCAGCTTGCCCCGGCTGTCCGGGCTGCCCGGCAGCCGGAGCGCCGGCCTGTCCCGGCGCCTGGCCCGCACGCGGCGTCTGCGGCGTGGTCACGGGCGCGGCGGCGGCAGCCGGCGGCTGGTTCGACAGCGCGCCGGGCACGCCGCCCGGCGGCGTGGCACCCTGCTGGGTCGATTCGCTGGTCTGCTGGCTGCGGATGGCCGAGCGGGTCGGGTCCTGGTTCGGCTTGTAGCTCTCGTCGGTGTGCTCGACGATGGAAAAGTCCACGTCGGCCGTCACCTGCGCGCGCACGTTGTCCTTGCCGACGATCGGCGTCAGGATCGCTTCGATGCGCTTCAGGTAGTTCTGCTCCAGCGCCTGGACGTACTTGAGCTGGGTCGCGTCGAGCATGCGCTCGTTGCCGGTGTTCGACAGCAGGTTGCCGTGCTGGTCGACGATCGAGATCGACTTGGGCGTCAGCTCCGGCACGCTCGACGACACCAGGTGGCTGATCGCCGCGACCTGGCCTTCATCGATGGCCCGGCCCGGGTACAGCTGCAGCACGATCGACGCGGTCGGCTTCTGGCGCTCGCGCACGAACAGCGTCGGCTTGGGGATGGCCAGGTGCACGCGGGCGGACTGCACCGCGGCAATGGATTCGATCGAGCGCGCCAGCTCGCCTTCCAGCCCGCGCTGGTAGTTGACCTGCTCGGCAAACTGGCTGATGCCGAACTTCTGGTTGTCCATCAGCTCCATGCCGGCCGTGCCGCTTTTGGGCAGGCCCTGCGATGCCAGGCGCAGGCGGATTTCGTGGACCTTCTCGGACGGCACCATCACCGCACCGCCGCCTTCGGCGAACTTGTACGGCACGTTCATCTGCTGCAGCGACTGCAGCACCGCGCCGCCGTCGCGCTCGGACAGGTTGCTGTACAGCACCTTATAGTCCGGGCTGCGCGACCACAGCACGCCCACCGCGATGGCCGCGGCCAGGGCTGCGCCGGCCAGCATCAGCGGCAGCTTCGGGTTGGCCTTCAGGCGCTCGATCACTTCTGCCGGGCGCCCGGGCAGTGCCACGGCCGCGGTCATGCGCGTGCTCCGGATCCGGCGCCGCGATGCTCGCGACGGCACGGGCGATGCTGACCGCCTTGGTCGTCGGCGCGGCTCACGGCACGGCTCACATTACGCTGCAGAGAAAACACGCGTACTCCCGAATCGATGGTTGTCTGGTGATTTCCGGAGCCAGCACGGGACGACAGCCCGCGCTCTTCCGGCACGGTGGCAATGATCGGCCAGACTTGAGCCTGACAATCCGGTGAACAGACGCGGTTTTTTGTCCGATTTCGGCCCATGGGCGGGCGTTGGCGGCGGGTACTCTGCGGGGGCTGAAACTGGGTGCGAACCGCCTGAGGCCCGCCTGCCGGCAGGCCGCTATGTGATGCAAAGGGCGCGCCACAAGACGAACTTTGCCGGTGGACCGGCATACGACGAGCCAAATGACCACTATCTCTTCCATCGAGGGCATGCTGCAGCAACTGCGCGGGATGTCCCAGGTTGCCTCGGGCAACAGTGCCAGCCAGTCCGCCGCGCCGGTCGGCGGCGGCTTTGCCGGCGAGCTGCAACGCTCGCTGGGCCGCATCAACGCCGCGCAGGAGCGTGCCTACGGCCAGGCCGAGGCGTTCGAGCTGGGCAAGCCCGGCGTGGCGCTCAATGACGTGATGATCGACCTGCAGAAGGCCAATGTGTCGTTCCAGACCGGGGTGCAGGTGCGGAACCGGCTGGTGGCGGCATACCAGGAAATGATGAATATGGCGGTGTAAGCCCGCCGGCCTGCCCCGAAAGCAAAGAGCCCCTGGCGCGCGCAAGCGGCCAGGGGCTTTTGTCGTCCGGGTCAGGCGTGCGCTTCAGCGCCTGCGTCCATGCCCGCTTCAAGGTGGTAGATCCACGCCAGCAGTTCTGCCACGGCCACATAGAGCTGCGGCGGCACGTGGCTGTCCAGGTCGACCTGCATCAGCAGGTTCACCAGGGTGGGCGAATCGTGGATATAGACGCCCGCTTCGCGAGCGCGGGCGATGATGGCTTCGGCCACCACGCCATAGCCCTTGGCGACCACGCGCGGGGCCTTGTCGCTGTGCTGGTAGGACAGCGCGATCGCCGTGCCGCGGTCTTGCGCCGCTTCGCTCATCGCGCCTCTCCTTCCGTCAGGTTGTCCTGGGTCTGCACGCTCAGGCGCTGCAGCACGATGCCCTGGGTCTCCAGCTGGTTGCGCAGCAGCGGCCGTGCCGCGATGAAACGCGCCGCGACATCGGTCTCGGGCGTTGCCACGCGGGCCTCGAGCCCTGCCGGTCCCAGTGTCAGCACCGCTTCGACGATGCCGAGGCTCGGCAATTGCAGCCGCAGGCGGCTGGACCATGGCCGGGCGTTGTCGTCATGGGCCTGCGCCGCGCCATCCGCATCGGGGCGCAGCAACTCCCACTCCATCGGCACGCCGGGCCAGGCTTCGCCGGCAAAGCGGAACTGCTGCGTGGCGAGCAGTTCCAGCTGCTGGCGGACCACGCCCTCGGTCGCCGGATGGATGGCCGGGCCGGCTGCCGCGGCCTGCCGCCCGGCGTCAGCCGAGGCGGTGTCCGGAAGGCCCACGGCGGCGCGCGCCGCGTGGGGGGCGAGGCTGTCCGGCGCAGCAGTGCGCGCGCCAGCCTCCGCGGTGGTCTGGTAGGCCTGCGTAGCCAGCGCCGCGGCGGACTGGCGCTGGGTGCCGGGGTCTACAGCCGCTTCGCGGCTGTAGACCGCCGTGGTGGCGGTGCCTTGCCGCAGCGCCTGTTCCGCCGCCGCATGGCTGTGGGCCACGCGCGGATTGCCAGCCGAAGCCAGCGCTTCAGCCAGCACCTGCGAAGCCGGAATCAGCGGCGGCGCCGAGGGCCGCGCCGGCTCCGCCGCTGCCGCACCGCCCGCATAGGTCAGCAGCGCAGACGGCAGCGTCGTTGCTGCGGCTTGCGCAGTGCCACCTGGGGCAGCCGCTCGGGCCGGCACCGGTACTTGCGCCTGCGGCTCCTGGCGGATGCCGGACAACGCGCGCGCGCCGGCAACCCACTGCGCCAGGTGCGATTCGTAGAACAGGCCGCTCTGCCCGACCGTGTTGGCAAGGGCCGCCGCGGCGGCCTGCGCAGACGCTGGCGTGGGCGCGGCGGCCAGCAGCGGGCCGGCGCTGCGAACCGGCTGCGCGTCGGTACCGTCCATCACCGCCAGGATGGCGCGCGCCGCCGCGCTCAGCGATTCCTGCGTCGAAGTGCCCGGCAGCAACGCAGCCTGGCCTGCCAAGGCGTTGGGGCCGGTGGCCTGCTGGCTGTGGCGGATCGCCTGGCCGGTGGAGTTCTGAACATTCGACTCGGTGGCCTCGGGCACGGGCTGCAGCGCCGCCAGCTTGTCGATGGCAAGCGCCGTGCGCAGCGGTTGTGGGTCCGGGGCCTGACCGGGTGCCAGGCCTGGAGGCAGATGGATGCCGGTCATACGGGTCGCGTGAATGCAGATGGCGGGCTTTCCGGCCCGCCGCAGGGAGTAGCGCAGCGGTCAGGCCGCGTCAGGCGGTGGCGCCGTAGGCGGCGGATAGTTCGAACTGGTGGCGCGAGCTGGTCAGCATGTCGCCCAGCTTCTTCAGCTGCGGCATGGCCAGGTCACGGATGCGGGCGTCGTACGTGAGTATGCGGTCCAGCAACTGGTAGCGGCGCATGCGTTCCGCATCGGAGAACGGTGCCTCGTGGTCCATCTGGCGCAGGCGGTCCACCTGGGCCAGGTAGCCCTGCTGCAGCTCGGCGACGGTGTCCCAGTCAGCTGCCTGGGCGGCCTCGTGCATGCGTGCGGACAGCGCGAGGATTTCCTCGTAGCAGGCCACGATCGGGGAGAACTTGGGAAGGGAGGCCATGTCAGTTGTCCTGCAAGGCGGGTTGCTGATCCGCGGCCGCGGCCGTGTCGTCGATCTGCGCCCAGGCCGAAGCCAGGCTTTCGAGCAGCGTGTCGACCTCGGCCAGCAGGGCCGCGTCGCTGCGCAGGTTGGCCAGCATCAGCCGGCGCACCATGTACTCATACAGGGATTCGAGGTTGGCGGAGATCTCGCCGCCAGCCTCATGGTCGAGCACGGCGCGCAGGCCGTTGTCGATGATGTCGATGGCCTTGGAGATGGCGTTGCCGCGTTCGACAATGCTGCCACCTTCCAGGTGGAACTTCGCCCGCGCAATGGCCGCGCGCGCGCCGTCGTACAGCATGGCGATCAGCTTGTGCGGGCTGGCGCTCATGGCACCGGTCTGGACGCCGACCTGGGCGTAGGCATTGGCGGATGCGCGGGCGAACATGGTTGGGTTCCTCTGGCTCTGGAGTGCGGCTCGGCGATTACTTCTTGGTGCTGCCGGTCAGCGCGTTGAACTGCTGCGTCAGGTAGCTGCTGGTACGGTTCATCTGCGCGACCACCAGGTCCAGTTGTGTGAACTGGGCCTTGTAGCGGTCCATGGTGGCAGTCACGCGGTCCTGGACGCGGGTGTAGTCATCTTCCAGGTCCTTCAGGGTCTTGGTGATGCCGTCCTGGGCCACCTTCAGCACGCCATCGGTCTTGCTGAGACTTTCGATATAGGTGCTGGCGCGCTTGCCGATGCCGCCGTCGCCGGTGGTGCTGGAAAACAGGGACGTGACGCGCCCCAGATTGTCGTTCAACGCCTTGCTCAGCTTGGTGTCGTCCAGTTTCATGGTGCCGTCCTTGTCGAACGCGACGCCGACGTCGATCAGCGTAATCGTGCCGCCGTTGCCGTCATCCATGGCGCCACCCAGCATTGAACGCAGGCTGGACTGGATCGAGCGCAACGCGCCGTCGCCGGTCAGCGCCGCGGACGTACCGGCCTTGGTATCGAATGCCGTCAGCGACTTGGCGGAACTCTGAATATTGTTGTAGGCGGTGACAAAAGCCTGGACAGCGGCCTTGATTGCCTCGTTGTCGCGGGTGATCACCAGCGATGTGGTGCCCGGCTTGACAAGGTTCATGGTCACGCCCTGCGCTGCGTCCACCACTGAGTTGCTCTGGCTGACCACGTCGATGCCGTTGATTTTCAGCGTCGCATTGGCAGGCGGCACCTTCTGTTCCATCTTGTTGACGCCGGGCGCCGCGGCCGGGTCGAACGCCACCACGTTGTTCAGGGCAGCGTCGGCCGACGACACGCGCATGGTGGCTTGCGTCCCGGTCTTGTCCGACGTCAAGACCAGGCGGTAAGGGTTGGCGCTGCCATCATTGACGATGCTGGCGGTCACGCCAATGCCGGCCTTGTTGATGGCATCGCGCATCCCTTCGAGGGAAGAATCCGCGGGGATGGTGACCTTCTTGGTGCTAGTGGCGGCGCCGCCGGTGGCCAGCGCTTCGCCAAAGTCGAACACGAGCTCGCCGCCGCCGATCGCGGCCTTCTGGTCGGCAACGTTGCTGCTCACCAGCGACTGCGCGGTGGCCAGCGTGTTGACAGTAATGCTGTAGCTGCCAGGCACGGCGTTGGATGCGGTGGTGACAGACATCACGTCCGTCGTGCCGACGCTGGCCTTTACGGCGCCGAAGGTGGCAGCATCGGACAGCTTTTTCGCCGCCCCCTGGTAGGCATCCAGCACGCTCTGCACCTGACTATAGGCCGACAACTTGGTCTGGTAGCTCTTGGCCTGCGCATTGATGGCGTCAAGCGGTGCCTGTTCGGCCTTCTGCAGCTGGTCCAGCAGGCCGCTCAGGTCCAGGTTGGAACCGATGCCGACGGAGGAGATGGTTGCCATATTATTGTCTCGTCTTCAACTGATGATCAGGGCTCAGGCCGCCTGGTTGATGAACAACCCCTGCAGCTTGTCGATGGCGCGGGCGATGCGCAGCACCTCTTCGGTGGGCATCTGCCGGATCAGGTCGCCGGTTTCCTTGTCGATCACCTTGGTGATGACCCGGTGCGTGGCTTCGTCGATCTCGAAGCGCAGGCCGATGGTGGTGGTCTTGAGCGCGTCGACCAGCTCGCCGATGGCGGCGCTGGCCTCCACCCCCTGGGCAGCTTCAGTCTGGCCACTACCCACGGCACGATCCTGTCGCTGCGTCGCCCGGATGGCCACGGCGGTGGCGCTGCCAGACGGTACGGCGCCGGCCAGGCCTTCAGTTGGCATCCGCGCGGTAATTGGGGGCACGGTCGGGGGAGGCGCCATCAAATACTCCATCCGGGTTGGTAGGGTTCACTTCCTGTGAGAAGCGCTTTGCAGGCAGTCGTGCTGCCTGCGAAATGCTCCTCGGGCAAAAAGGCCGGGCCTTGCGGCCCAGCCTTTTCGTGCCTTTCGCCTACGCGATTAACGCAGCAGCGACAGCACGCCTTGGGTGGTCTGGTTGGCTTGCGCCAGGACCGACGTGCCAGCCTGTTGCAGGATGTTCGCGCGGGTCATGTTCGACACTTCCGTTGCGTAGTCGGCGTCCTGGATGCGCGAGCGCGACGAGGACAGGTTGGTCACGGTGGTGCCCAGGTTCGAGATGACGGAGTCAAAACGGTTCTGGACAGCACCCAGCGAGCTGCGCAGGTCGTCAACTTGCTTCAGCGCGGCGTCGATCTTCTTCAGCGCGTTGCCGGTGGGAACGCCCGTGAATTCGGCCGTGGGGGTGGCGCCGCTCAGGGAGATCGTGCCAACGGCCACGTTGAGGGTGCCGGCGGCACCGCCGTCGGCCAGGGTACCGGCAGCGACGTAGTTCTTGCCCTGGACGGTGACGTAGCCCGTGGCTACGCCTGCAGCATTGTTGGCAACGCGCACCACCTGGTCTTGCAGCGTGACGGGGCCGGCGATGCCATTGGCGGTGTCGTCGAATGCGACATCAGCTTCGTTGAGCTTCACGGCGCCGGTGGCACGATCAACCGAAGCTGCAAAGTAGTCGTCACCAGCCTTCACGACGAACTGGCCGGAGTTCGCGCCGGCAGCCGTCTTGACTTCGTGCAGTTCGAGGTCCGCTGCGGCGAAGGTCTTGCCGGTTGCGGCGTTGATCTTGGTGACGTCGCCTGCAGCGAAGCTCACGTTGAACGAACCGGTACCAGCGGCAGCGTTGATGGTGGTGATCTTCGGGCCGACGTCCAGCGAGTTCTTGGCCACCGAGAAGCCGCTCAGGCCCAGCGTGGTCCTGTCGATCTGCTTCAGATCGATGGAGATGGTTTCGCCGTCGTTGGCGCCAACCTGGACGGACAGCTTGTTGCTGCCGGCCAGAACCTTGACGCCGTTGAAGTCGGTCTGTTGCGACGTACGGTCGATTTCAGACAGGCGCTGGTTGATTTCATCCTGAATCGACTTCAGGTCGGACGACGAGTTCGAACCCGTGGCCGCCTGGACCGACAGTTCGCGAATACGTTGCAGGTTGTTGTTGACTTCGGTCAGCGCGCCTTCCGTCGTTTGTGCCAGCGAGATGCCGTCGTTGGCGTTGCGCTGGGCTTGCGTCAGGCCGCGGATGTTCGAGGTAAAGCGGTTGGCGATGGCCTGGCCGGCGGCGTCGTCCTTGGCGCTGTTGATGCGCAGGCCCGACGACAGGCGCTGGATCGCCGTGTTCAGCGACGACTGCGACGTGTTCATGTTGTTCTGAGTCATCAGAGACAACGAATTGGTGTTAATGACTTGCGCCATGGTACGACTCCTGTATGCAAAGTTTTGGGCATTCCGGCTAGTGCCGTAACGTTGGCGGCCTGCTTTGCAGGGCGTAGAGTGCCTCCGTTGCTTGGGTTATCGACCGGGCAATGGAAAGGTTTAGAGTGATCTCCGCGATAGTTTCGCGGGGTGCCGGCAGGGCGAGCGGAGGCGCCGCGCGGCAAGGGGCGCCGGAGCGGGAAGGCGTGCGGGGCGGGCGTTGGCCTAGCGGCGCTTGCGGGTGCGGGGGATGTAGATCGGCAGGAAGTCCGGCGCCGGGGCCGGATCCGGTGCCATCACCGGCGCGTCCGGCGCATTGGCCAGCGTGACCAGGCAGATGGCCCGCTTGTAGACCACCGTGGGCCGGATGTCGTCCGGCTGCCGGCCAAGCAGCACCACGTAGTCGTCCGACGCCAGCACGAGGCCCTGCAGTCGCGCGCCGTTGGACAGGTGGACGATCACAGGCGCCTGGCTGGTGCTGTATGCAGCAAATTGCTGGTGCTGCAGTTGCTTTCGGCTCGGTGACCTGGGCCGGGTTTCCTTCTTCTTCACAACGACTCCGGAAGAGCCCACTAGGGTTCTGGCGGCTGATAATGGTCCGTTGGCCGGCGGCTTGGGGGGCGGCGCGGCCAGGGCGGCAGGGGAAACATCCGCTCTCGGTAGCTGCGGCGTCGCCGGTTGGTGCTGCCAGAAGAGAAGGGGAATACTTCGGGGCTGAGAGTAACCAAGTTCTACAAGCGTTGACGAACCGCGCGCCAATTCGGATCTAGAGTCTTTGCTCTATAAGATGTGTTGCTCTCGAAGCTAGGATATTGTAACCGATTGTGCGCTGCCGCATGCTGCGGCCAGGGCGGCTGGCCCGGTGTGGACGGGGCCCGTGAGGAAATTGCCAGCCCATGCGAAAAATGCCCCGATGTAGCGTCAGGGCCCAAATTATCAAAAGTGCGCAAACGATCTCATATCGTCATGAGGGAATCCCCTGATAGAAACGGGATTTACACCTCATGTAAGCGCGTTTATATTCTTGGCAAGAGCCTTTCGGCTCGAGCAGTCCTGGAAAGCCTACGAGCACCCCGCGCGTAGGCTTCTTTTTTTGCCTGCGTCGTTTGAATCGCGCTCTGTGGCGCTGTGGCTGGTGCGGTTAGTAAATCCGACCGGCCGTTCGGAATGCCCAGGCAGATTTAACGCCACTTTCGCGCCGCGCAATCCTCCGAAATGGGAGGGTTTTTGCCGCTAATTCTCATTTCCATTCAAGAAGTGTCCGCTGGACGCCGATAGCCGGCGCGGCCCTCAGCCGGCCCCCGTGGCAATGCCGCGGGCCACGCGCCGCCGTGCGCGCGCTGCCAGGCCGGCGCCCAGCACCCAGCGAAGCGCCGGTGCCAGCACATGCATGCCCGCGAGTGCGGCCGGGCGCCGTATCGAAGGGCCGTCCAGATCGAGCTGGTGCCGTGCCCACGGCGGCAGCAGGGCGATGCCCGCGTCGGCCATGATGCGCACCGCCGGCTGCAGCAGCGGGTTGGCCACCGGCATCTTCCGCACCAGCCGTACCACTTCGCTGGTGCGCTCGCTGGCCAGCAGCGCAGGCCGCATGGCCTCAAGGTAGGCCGTGACTTCGGCGCGCGAGCGCGGCACGTCGGCCGCGCCCAGCATCTCGGCGATGCGCGCAACCTCGTCGTAGTAGCGATCCTGCTCGGCGCTGCTCAGTGGCCCGACATAGCGCAGGTAGCCAGCCAGGAAGCTCGAGACCTCGGCCACGTGCACCCAGGTCAGCAACGCCGGGTCGGAGGCTGCATAGTGCCGCCCGTCCGGGGCCACCCCGACCACGCCGGCATGGATGCGCCGTACGCGCCCGATCAGCGCCATGGCATCGGCACGGCTGCCGTAGGTGGTGCCGGCGATGAACTGCGCGGTGCGCCCCAGGCGCCCCTGCATGTCGGTGCGAAAGCTGGAGTGGTCCCAGACCCCGGCCAGCGCCAGCGGATGCAGCGTCTGCAGCAGCAGCGCGCTGACGCCGCCCGCGAGCATTGCCGGAAAGTCGGCATGCACGCGCCAGCAGACCGCGTCGGGCCCGAACAGGCCGGGATCGCCCGGCGGGTTGTCGTAGTCGAGGGTCAGGCCGGAATTGCTGCGGGTCAGCGCGCGCACATGCGCGCCGGCGCGCTCACGCAGCCTGGTGGAGAGATGGTTCAGCGGGCCGCGTCCTGGCTGCGCAGAGCGGCCGGCGGCGGGGTCGGTAAAGCTGGACAAGGCCGGTGGTGCCTGGATGGGGTAGTCAGGGCCAGCATACACGGGATGTGGGACGATGTGCGCGGGGTCATGCCGGTGCGCTTGCCGCAAAAAGGGCCGGAGCCCCCTTGCGGGGGGCCCGGCCTGTCAATCTCCGGCGTATGCCCCTGCGGCCGCACCGCATGTTGCTGCCGCACATACCCGGAAAGCTGCCTGTTGTCGTGGCTGTCGCTGCTTATGACTGGCGTTGTCCACCCTGTTGCCCGCCCTGGCCGCTTTGCTGGCCGCTGCGTTGGCCACTTTGCTGGCCCGGTTGCGAGCTGCCGCGATCCTGCTGCTGTTGTTGGTCCTGCTTGCGGTCCTGGTTACCCATCTGACCGCCGCCTTGTTGTTGTCCCGGCTGTTGCTGGCTGCCGCGTTGGCCAGACTGTTCCTGCTGCTTCTGATCCTGCGGCTTCTGGCCCGACTGCGATTGACCCGGCTGTTGCTGCTGTCCCATTGCTAGCTCCTTGGCGCGGCGACCTGCCGCGTTCCCTGTTTCGCAATCGCCATGCCAAGCATGGAAGGACCCGGGTGCCGCCAGCATCGGTCTGTAGCGGGCGATGAAGCACACCGTGCGGCGGGCGCTTTTACAACGGGCGGCCCGATTTACACACCCTGGGCCCCGTCGGGGACGCCTGGCGCGGCCTGGCCGGCAGGTATGGAGCTTGCTGAAAAATGGCTTACCAGTGGTTCCGCGTGCCAGGCAAGGCACGGCAACGGAGGCGCTGGTGACCCGAACAGGAGGCAGTCATGCGTTTTACCCGAATCCCCGCGCGCATGGTGCGGATGGCCTGTGTTGCTGCGGCGCTGGCGGCGGCCGGCAGCGCGCTGGCGCTCGACAAGAGCGGCCTGATCCTGGTTGCGGCGGACAATACCCCCGCCGCACCTGTCAATTCCGCGCCGGGCATGCCCGGCCGTGCCGACCCTGACCGGGGCGCCGCCCCGAACATGAGCGTCGACAAGACCAAGCGGGCCGTCGAGGACGGTGCCATCACCACCAGGATCAAGACCAAGCTGCTCACGACCAAGGACCTCAAGTCCACCGGCATCCATGTGAAGACCCAGCAGGGCACGGTTGACGTGAGCGGCACGGTGCCGAGCCAGCAGCAGCACGACATGGCGCTGGACGCGATCCGCAGCGTCGAGGGCGTGACGTCGGTCAATGACAAACTGAAGGTGTCGTCGCGCTGACGGGGCTGATGCTGAGGGTTTGCTCCCCTCTCCCGCTTGCGGGAGAGGGGGAACACAATCAGAATTTGGCTGACGTTATTTGCGAGCAGCAGCGCCGGCCTAAGCCGCGTGCTTCCTGCGCGTAGTGCCTGCACTCTTGCGCGCGGCCGGCGCAGACTCGCGCTTGGCCGGTGCGCGCTTGGTCTTGGCGGCAGTGCTGGCGCGCTTGGCAGGCGGGGTCGCAGCCCGCTTTGCAGCGGGCTGCTTACTGGCGGCGGCATGCCGCGCAGGGGCCTTGCGGCGCGCGGGTGCGGCGCCTTCCTTGTCTTCCTTGCCGCGCTGGCCCAGGCTCTGGCGCAGCAGCGCCACCATGTCGATGACCTTGGCGCCCTGGCGCGGCGCTTCTTCCTCTGCCGCAGGCGGGGTCAGCTGGTGGGTCTTGCCGGAATCGATCTTTTCTTCGATGCGCGCCATCAGGTCGTCACGATAGCTGTCCCGGTACTGTTCCGGCTCCCAGTCTTCGCTCATGTCGTCGACCAGCTTGGTGGCCATCTCGATCTCGCGCGCGTGCGCGCCGGTGGATTTGCCGGTGGCTGCCTTGGGCAGGCGCAGTTCGGAGATCGGCAGCACCTCGTCGGCAAAGCGCATGGTGTTGAGCACCAGCGCGTCGCCGTGCACCAGCATCGCGGCCAGGTGCTGGCGGGCGCGCAGCACCACCAGCGCCAGCGCGGCACGCCCGGTGCGGCGCATGGTTTCATGCAGCAGCGCGTAGCCGCGCTCGCCGCGCTTGTCGGGCTCGAGGTAGTAGGGCGTGTCGAAGTAGTACGGCGGGATGCTCTGCGCGTCGACAAAGCTGACGATATCCACCGTCTGCGTGGCCTCTACATTGGCTTGGCGGAAGTCTTCGTCGTTCAGCAGCACGTATTCGTCCTTGGCGTACTGGTAGCCCTTGACGATATGTTCCTTGTCGACCGGCTTGCCGGTGCTCTTGTTGATGCGCTGGTAGCCCACCGGCGCCATGTCGCGCACGTCCAGCAGGTCCAGGTCCAGCGTCTGGCTGCGCGACGCGGGCCGCAATACCACCGGGATATTGACCAGGCCAAAGGTTATGGCGCCTTTCCAGATGATGCGTGACACGTGACGGCTCCTTTGCCAGCCGCACGGCCACGTTGCGGCGGCGGTGGCGGCAGATCGCCCGGAGGCGGGTCTGCCACCGGTTCGGGCGGGCCCGGCGGCGGTTCCGGCGGCGGGGTTTCAGGCTTGCGCTGCGGGATGTCGGGGTCGGGCGTGGTATGCACGGAGCTTCCTTGTTCAAGGGTGGATGGGATCGGCGGCTGGCATTGGCATCGCGCTAGGGGTGGCCCGCGCTGAGTTCGTCCAGCAGCCGTGTCAGCGCGTCCAAGTCGGCGGGCTTGACCAGGTGCTGGTCGAAGCCCGCTTCCAGCGCGCGGCGGCGGTCCTCGGGCTGGCCGAAACCGGTCAGCGCCACCAGCGTGGCGCCGCGCATCTCGGGCAGCGCGCGCAGGCGGCGCGCGGTCTCGAAGCCGTCCATGGCGGGCATGCCCAAGTCCAGCAGCACTACCTCCGGACGGGCATCGGTGGCGCGCGCCAGCGCGCTGGGGCCGTCGGCGGCGGTCACCACCGTATGGCCGAGCGTCTGCAGTGTCATCATCATGGCTTCAAGCGCGTCAGCGTTGTCGTCGACTACCATGATCCGGCGCGGCACGCCGCGGTGCGGCGCGGCGCGGCCGGAGCCGGGGTGCCATTTCTGCCACGGCTCCAGCGGCAGCGTCACCGTGAAGGTGCTGCCCTGTCCGGCGCCGGGGCTGTCGGCGCGGATGGTGCCGCCATGCAGGCGCACCAGCTTTTGCACCAGCGTCAGGCCGATGCCGGGACCGTCATGCTGGAACGCGACGCTCGGCGGCTCTGGCTGGGTGCTGTCGTCGTGCGGGGCCAGCGGATCGAACAGCTGCCGCTGCAGCGCCTCTGACAGGCCGGCGCCGTTGTCGCGCACGCGCACGGTGACGCGGCCACCGGACGCGGCATCGGGCGCTGTGTCCGCCGCGCTGCCTTCAAGACTGGCATCGACGACGATCTGGCCACCGGCGGGCGTGTAGGCCGCGGCGTTCTGCAGCAGGTTGCTGAAGATCTGCGTCAGGCGCACCAGGTCGCCCCGTACCGGCAGGGGCTGCTCGGGCAGCGACAGGCGCAGCGTATGGACGCAGGCCTCCATCGTGGGGCGCACGGCTTCCACCGCGGTATTGAGCGCGGTGCGCAGTTCCACCAGGTCCTCGCGCAGCGTGATGCGGCCCTGGTTGAAGCGCGAGATGTCGAGCAGCTCATCCACCAGCCGCGTCAGGTGGTGCAGCTGCCGGCCGATGATGTCGCGCGCGCGGAACATGTCCTCGCGCGAGGGCGAGAGCTGCTGCAACAGGTCCGCGGCGCTGCGCAGCGGCGCCAGCGGATTGCGCAGTTCATGCGCCAGCATGGCCAGGAACTGGTCCTTGCGCCGTTCCTCGTCGTGCAGCGCGCGTTCGGCACGGTTTTGCAGCGTCACGTCCTGGCAGGTGCCGGCAATGCGCGACGGCGGCGCGCCGGCCTCGGCCGGCGGACCTTCCCCGCTGCGCACCGGGAACGCCTGCGCGCGGATATCGCGCAGCTCGCCGTCCGGGCGCGTCAGGCGGAACTCGATGTCCAGCCTGCCGTCGCCCAGCATGCTGGCAAAGGCAGCTTCCACGCGCGCCCGGTCGGCCGGGGCCACGCGCTCCAGGCAGCGGCGCGGCGCTTGCGTCAGCTGCTCGGGCGCCTGGCCGCACAAGGCGGCGAGCGAGTGGCTGGCGAACAGCAGGCGGGGCTCTGCCGGGTCGAGGATCCACACCACGTCGGCCAGCGATTCGGCCAGCTGGCGGAACATGTCTTCATGCGCATGCAGTGCCCGCGAAGTGCGGTGATAGGCGTCCTCAGCACCGCGCAGCCGCAGCAGCGCCTGGATCGTCGACAATACCTCTTCCGGCTCGGCAGGCTCGACCAGGTGGCCGTCGGCGCCGCAGCTCAGCGCCTCTACGCGCTGGCGCGATTGCGCCAGCCCTGGCGAGGTCAGCAGCACCAGCGTGTGCGCGGTCTGTGGATCGGCCTTGAGCAGCCGGCAGACTTCCAGCCCGCTGATATCGGGCAGGCGTGCTGACAGCAGCACCAGCACGGGCGCATGCTGTCGCACCAGCGACAGCGCCGAATGGCCGGCGGCGGCCTCGATCACGGAATACTCGCCGCGGTGGAGGATGCGGCTCTTGACGTAGCGCGGCCCCTCGCGATCATCGACATTCAGGATCAGCGGGGCCGGGTTGGCGGCATGCGGCGTCATGGCATCACGCTGACAGGCGCTTTCGCGCCCGCGCGGAGAGTTGCTCAAGGCCCGAGATGGTCCGCGGCACCGTGTAAAACCGCGCCGGCCGCGCCGCACCGCTTGCAAGCTTTGCTGCGCCGGCGCGGCTGCCGGTTGTAGTTATTACATGCATACAGAAGTCGTCCATCGCCGTTCCCCTTTTTGCATCAGTACGCCTGCGGTCTGTGCCAGGCTGTTGCGCTGGCAGTGGCAAGAGACGTGCCGGGCAGGCGTCGCCCGGCGCGCAGCGCGGCAAGTGAACTGCATGGCATGCGTTGCGCGCTTCAGCGGCGGGCCGCCTCGCCGCCATGTGCTTCGGCGCTGGGGGAGGTGCCGCCGTGCGGTCCGGCCGAGCCGGTCGCTTCGGCAGCTTTCTGCGGGATCTTGCCGGGCTCAGTGGCGCTGCCGCTGGTGGCGCCCTTGCCAAAGCGCGCGGCGATCCGGTCCTGGACCTGGCCCAATGCCTCGGCCTGCTGTTTGGCCGCTTCGGCTTCCTTGGTCTTCTTGGCTTCGGCGGCCTGCTGCTGCTCGGGCGTCGGCGCCGGCAGGCGTGCCTGCACCGGGCTGGCGGCGAAGGACAGCATCGCGCAGGAAACCAGCAGGTGACGCAAGGCGCGCCGGTTGCGTGGCGCGGCGGTGGCCGCTCGAATCTTCGCGGCGATCCTGAGTTGGCTCATCATCACGTCTCCATGTCGTCGCTGCACTGGCAGCAGTGCAACGCGGCGCACCCGGCGGGTGCGCCGGGCCGTGTGCCATGACCGGGATGCGGCAAGAAATGTGCCGCTTGGCGCTTGCTGCCCGGCAGGAACGGACGGGATGGCTATCCGGCGCGTGCCAGTCGCGCCGCCGCGCGCGTGATCGCCTGCCGGGTCCCGGCGTAGTCCTCCCATGGGTCGTCGGCCGCCAGGGCGTCGAGCCTTGGGCCCGCATTGGCTACGGTCCACTGCGCCGCGCCTTGCAGGGAATCGAGTTCTTCCCACCATACCGGCATCGATACGCCCAGCCCCGGGCGTGCCCGCGCCGAGAAGGCCGCCACCGTGGTGGCGCCTACGCCATTGCGCAGGTAATCGATGAAAATCTTGCCAACGCGGTTGCGTGGACCGCTCTTGGCCACGAAGCGCTGCGGAATGGTCGCCGCGACATGGCGCACCGCGTCATGCGCGAACGCCTTTACTTCGTCCCAGCCCGCGCGCGGCGTGATCGGCACCACCACGTGCAGCCCCTTGCCGCCGCTGGTCTTCAGGAAGCTGGCGAGTCTGAGTTCATCGAGCAGCGCCTTCATCAGCGCAGCGGCCTCCTGCATTTGTGCCCAGGGCACGCCTTCGCCCGGGTCCAGGTCGAAGATGATCCGGTTGGGGCGGTCAATGCTGCGTTTGCTGGCGTTCCAGGTGTGGAACTCCACCACGTTGAGCTGTGCCGCGGCCACCAGGGCTTCGGCCGATATGATTTCCAGCAGCGCAGGATGCCCGGGCCACAGGCCCGGATCGAGCACGTTGAGGCCGTCCACCCGCAGCGTGTCGCCATGGCGCTGGAAGAACTGCGCGCCGCCCACGCCCGACGGCGCGCGCACCATCGCGATCGGGCGCCCGCGCAGGTGCGGCAGCATCAGCGGCGCGGCGCGCTCGTAGTAGCGCACCAGGTCGCCCTTGGTCAGTCCGGAGGCTGTGTCGATGACGCGCCCGGCATGGCTGATCGCGACTTTGCCGCCGGCGGCGGTCGCGTGCTTTGCTGCTTTTGCCGCAGGCTTGCCCTTGGCCGCCGGCGATGCCGACCGCTCCACCGACACCGCGCGCGCGGGCTTGTCGGTGCGCAGGCCGTGGAAGACGGCATGGCGCACGCGGCCTTCGCGGGTCCAGCTGCCGAAGGAGACCTCGGCCACCAGCCTTGGCCGCACCCAGTGCCCTTTCACGCCTGCCGGCATGCTCTCAAAGGGCGCGGAATCGGTGCGCAACGCGTCCAGTTGCGTGCGCAGCGCAGCCAGGGTGCGCGTGTCGAGGCCGGTGCCGACATTGCCCGCGTAGCGCAGCCGCCCGCCGCTGTCGTGCACGCCAAGCAGCAACGAGCCGATGCCGGCGCGGCTGCCCTTCGGGTCGGTGAAGCCCGCCACCACGAACTCCTGGCGCAAGGTGCATTTCAGCTTGATCCACGTATTGCTGCGCGCGCTGACATAGCCGGCGTCGGCGCGCTTGCCGATCACGCCTTCAAGCTTCATGCGGCAGGCTGCCTCTAGCATGTCGGCAGGGCCGGCCTCGAAGTCCTCGCTGAACTGCAGGCGCGGCGAGGTGTTGTGCGCGAAGATCCGGCGCAGCAGGGCGCGGCGCTCCACCAGCGGCACCTTGCGCAGGTCATGGCCGGCGAAGTAGGGCAGGTCGAACACGAAATACTGGATGCCCTCGACGCGCGCGGTATCGAAAGCGTTCTGCAGCGCCTGGAAGTCGGTTGCGCCATGCTTGTCGAGCACCACGATCTCGCCATCGAGCCAGCCGTCGGGCAGGCCCAGGGTGCCGACGTCGCGCGCCAGCGCACGCAGCTTGCTGGTCCAGTCGTGGCCCTGGCGCGTGAACAGGCGCACATCCTTGCCGTCGATGCGGGCCAGCAGCCGGTAGCCGTCGAACTTGATCTCGTAGTGCCACGCCTGCGCGTCGGACGGAGGCTGTTCCACCAGCGTGGCCAACTGCGGCGCCAGCGCCAGCGGCAAGGCCGCGCGCGGCGCGGCGCGCGGCGGCTTCAGGGACTTCGCCGTGCTGCGCGTATCTGGCGCGGCTTCGTCAGGCGGCCGGGCGGTCTTTGCGCGCTTTGCCGCAGGCTTGCGCTGCGTGCCGCCCAGCACGCTGTCCGGCAAGGCCTCGACCACGTCGAACTCCGATGCCGGCACGGCGGTCTCGTCGCGCTCCTTGATCAGCAGCCAGGCGTCCTGCTCCTTCTGCTGGCGGCCGTGCATGCGCACCAGGGTCCAGTGGCCGTGGAGTTTTTCGCCGCGCAGCTCGAACTTCAGCTTGCCGGCGCGGTAGCCGGCCTCGGCATCGCCCACCGGCAACCAGGTGCCGCGGTCCCAGACGATGACCGTGCCGGCGCCGTAGTGGCCGGCCGGGATCACGCCCTCGAAGCCGGCGTAGTCCAGCGGGTGGTCCTCGACATGGATGGCCATGCGCTTGTCGGCAGGGTCCAGGCTCGGGCCCTTGGGCACGGCCCAGCTTTTCAGCGTGCCGCCGAGTTCGAGGCGAAAGTCATAATGCAGCCGACGCGCCGCGTGCTTCTGGATCACGAAGGACAGCTCGCCGGCGCGCTTGCGCGGTGTGGCGCGGGTGCGCGCGGCGCCGCCGGCGGGCTCCGGCGTGGCGCCGAAGTCGCGCATGCGGCGGTATTTATCGAGCGCGGCGGGGGCGGCCTTGGCGGCCGGCGCGCCGTGTGCCGCCGGGCGGGCCGTGCTGGCGCGCTTGAGGGTGTGCTTGCCGGTGCGTTTTGCCGCCGCGCGGCGCCTGCCTGGATCCTGTGGCGCTGTCGGTCGCGAGGTCTTGGCCATGGCTGTCGCCGGTTACGTGGGATGTATCCAGCTTAGGCAGCACATCCCGCCGCTAAAATCGGCGCCCGTCCTACAGTGCCCTGTGGCAGCCCCATGCGCGCGCCGCGGCATGTGGTTCTTACCGGGTGTTGTAAATCTGCGGCGGCCCGCCTGCCGTGGCGCCGCCACCCAGAGCCGCGCCGGACAGGAACGCTCCTTGCGACTCCCCAGCGGCATGCCCGGCACCGTGCCGGGCCTCCCCGAGGAGGAAGCGGCGATGAAACCAACCCTGAAGAACATTGGCTCGCAGGTCATCGTCCTGACTGGTGCCAGCAGCGGCGTGGGCCTGGTGACGGCGCGCAAGGCGGCGCAGCAGGGCGCACGGCTGGTGCTGGTGGCGCGCAGCGAGGGCTCGCTGCACCAGCTGGCCGAAGAGTTGCGCGAGCATGGCAATGAAGTCATCACCGTGGTGGCCGATGTCGGCAAGCATGAAGAGGTTGGCAAGGTGGCGCAGGCTGCCATCGAGCGCTTCGGTGGCTTCGATACCTGGATCAACAACGCCGGCGTGACCATCTTCGGGCGCCATTGCGATGTGCCGCTGGAAGACCAGCGGCGGCTGTTCGATACCAACTACTGGGGCACCGTGCATGGCTCGCTGGCGGCGGCCGCGCACCTGCGCGAGCACGGCGGCGCCATCATCAACATGGGCAGCGAGGCAGCGGACGGCCCGCTGCCGCTGCAGAGCGCCTACGCGGCCTCGCAGCACGCGATCAAGGGCTTCACCGATTCGCTGCGGCTGGAACTGGAGCAGGAGCAGGCGCCAGTCAGCGTGACGCTGATCAAGCCTGCGGGGCTGGAAACGCCGCTGGCAATGCACGCCAAGAACTTCCTCGATGTCGAGCCGCGCCTGCCGCCGCCGCTGTATGACCCGGCGCTGGCCGCCGACGCGATCCTGTTTGCCGCCGAGAACCCGCGCCGCGAGCTCTTCGTCGGTGCGGCCGCCAAGGCGTTCTCGGCCGCGGCGTACCATGCGCCGCGCACCTTCGACCGCTTCATGCGCCGCTTCATGGGCCGCGCGCAACAGACGCACCACCCTGCCGGTCCGCTCGAGGACAACGCGCTGTATGGCAGCGGCAGCGGTCTGCAGGAACGCAGCGGCAGCCACAACGCGCTGCACTCCTGCCCCTACACCACCACGGCGCGCCACCCGATGCTGGCCACTGCGCTGGTGGTAGGCGCCTCCGCCGCGGTTGCCGCGGTGTATCAGTTGCGGCACAAGCGCTAGGGTCTGTTTCCATTTGGGAACAGACCCTGGTGTCCGGTGCCGCGCACATTGGTGGCGCATGGGGCGCGAACGCCTATCATTGACTCGGATGCCCGCAGCTGCGGGCATTCGGCACTCCGCCGCGCGGCGGCGTCAGGCCGCCCGCGCACGGGGCCTGTTGTCTTCACCCCATCACACGGAAGGTGTGCTCATGTCCGAGCCGCGAGCGGGAAAAGGTGTCCGTGCGTCACCCGTCGGCGAGCCGGACGGCACCATGGCGGACGATGCCGGCCTCCCGCTGGCGGCACAGTACCGGCGCCTGCTCGACGCGGTGGAAGACTGCGCCGTGTTCGAGACCGATGCGAGCGGGTGCATTGCGATGTGGCCGGATGCCGCGCGGCGCGTGTTCGGCTACAGCGCCCGGGAAATCACCGGCCGTCACCTTTCCTGCCTGCATCGCCCTGACGATGTCGCTGCCGGCCTGGCGCAGCAATGGCTGCAGGCGGCCGCACTTGGCGGCAGCGCGCGCGACGAGGGCTGGCGCGTGCGGCGCGACGGCAGCCTGCTGCGGGCGTCCTGCCTCATGCGGGCCATTGGCGCGGCCGACGAGCCGGGCGCGGCGGCCGGGCATGGCGATGCCTTGTCCGTGGAGTCCGCAGCGGGCCAGGCCACCGGCTTTATCGTGTCGTGCCGCGACATCACCGTGCAGCAGGCCGCATCCGAGCATGCCGGGCTGGCCGATACCCGGTTGCGGCTGCTGGCCAAAAACCTGCCCGGCACCGCGGTGTGCGATCTAGACCTGGACGGCACCATCCGCAGCTGGAACGTCGGCGCGCAGGCCCTGGCCGGCTACGCCGAGGCCGAAGCCGTCGGCCAGCCGCTGGCACTGCTCTATTCCCGCCAGGATGCCGCCGCGGGACGCGACCGCGCGGCGCTGGAAGCCGCGCACGCCTGCGGCCAGTGGGCCGGCGACGAGCGCGTGGCGCGCAAGGACGGCTCGGTGGTGCGTTGCCATACGCGCATGGTGCTGGTGCGCGACGCCGCCGGCTGCCCGACCAGCCTGCTGTGGACCGCCCGCGACCTGAGCGATGCCCTGCGCAATCCGCTGGCGCCGGTGCGCAACGCGGTGGAAGTGATCGCGCTGACCCCGAATGCCGACACGCGCGTGCGCCGCTGCGCCGGAATCATCGACCGCCAGCTGCATCAGCTGGAGCGGCTGGTGAACGACCTGCTCGACGTAGGCCGCGTGACCGCCGGCAAGCTGAAGATGGAACTGACGGCCACCTCGTACAACGACGTGGTGACCACCAGCATCGAAGCGATCCGCCCGGTGCTGGAGGCAGCCGGCCAGCAGCTCGTGGTGGCACTGCCGGCAAGCTCGCCCTACGTGCGCGCCGATGCCGCGCGGCTGGGGCAGGTGCTGCTGAACCTGCTCAGCAACGCGGTCAAGTACACCCCGCGCGGCGGCACCGTCAGCGTGCATGTGAGCGTGGAGTCAGCGCGCGTGATCACCGCCGTGTCGGATACCGGCCGGGGCCTCGCGCCAGCGGCGCTGGACCGCATCTTCAACCTGTTCGCGCAGGAGGGCGACGCCGACAGCCGCAGCGGCCTGGGCATCGGGCTGGCACTGGCCAAGGCCGTGGTGGAGGCGCACGGCGGCGCGATCCAGGCCGACAGCGGTGGCGCGGGCAAGGGCAGCACCTTCACCGTGATCCTGCCGCGCGCCACCGCCCGCCGGCGCGAGGCCGGCACGCCGCCGCGGGGGCCGGTGCCGCGGCGCCGCGTGCTGGTGGTGGACGACAATGCCGATTCGGCCGACAGCATGGCCGAGCTGCTGGGCCTGCTCGGCCACGAGGCGCGCGCGGCCCATGGCGGCCAGCAGGCACTGGACATGGTTGCCGGATTCCGCCCGGATTGCGTGCTGCTCGACCTGGAGATGCCCGACATGTCGGGCTTTGACATCCTGCCGGCATTGCGCCAGGCGTGCGGCCCGCGCGCGGTGCAGTTCCTGGCGCTGACCGGGCGCTGCACTGCCGAAGACCAGCGGCGCAGCGAGCTGGCCGGCTTCCATGCGCACCTGACCAAGCCGCTGGCGATCGAGGCCCTGTCGCGCGCGCTGGCCGCGCCTGTGCCTCACAAGGAGCGGTAAGCGTCCAGCCGGTTGTACAGCGTCTTCAGGCTGATGCCGAGCGCGCGCGCGGCCTGGCGCTTGTCGCCGTCAAAGCGCGCCAGGGTGGCCATGATGATTTCGCGCTGCGTGTCGGCCAGCGTGGTGCCGACGCGCACGCTGACCACGCCGTCCACGGTGGTGGGCCGCGGCGGCTGCGTGGCCAGGTTGGGGTTGCCGATTTCCACGACCTTGTCGGCCAGGATAAAGGCGCGATAGATGGCGTTCTTCAGCTCGCGCACATTGCCCGGCCAGTCATAGCGCACCAGCCGCTCCAGCGAGGCGGCCGAGAAGGCCTTGTCGGTGCGCTCCATGGCGTTGTATTCGGCCAGGAAGTGGCGTGCCAGCGGCACGATATCGTCGGGCCGCTCGCGCAGCGGCGGGATATGCAGCGGGAACACGGCCAGGCGGTACAGCAGGTCTTCCCGCAACTGGCCGGCACGCGCTGCCTCGACCGGGTCGCGGTTGGTGGCTGCCAGGATGCGCACGTCCGTGGCGATGGGCGTGTCGCCGCCGACGCGGTGGAAGGTGCGGCCTTCCAGCACCCGCAATAACTTGATCTGCATCTCGAGTGGCATTTCAGTGACTTCATCGAGAAACAGCGTGCCCCCATGGGCCTGCTCGAAGTAGCCTGCCTTCTGCTCGATCGCGCCGGTAAAGCCGCCTTTCTCGTGGCCGAACAGTTCCGACTCGATCAGCGTGGGCTGGATCGCGCCGCAGTTGACCGCGATGAAGGGGCCCTTGCGGCGCGCGCTGCGCTCGTGCACCGCGCGTGCCACCACTTCCTTGCCGGAGCCGCTTTCGCCTACCGCAAGCATGGTGACGTCGGTGGGCGCCACGCGCTCGATCTGGGCCAGCAACCGTTGCATGGCGGGCGACGTGCTTTCCCACAGCAGCGAGACCTGCGAGGGTATGGCGCGGCGCGGCGCGGCCTCGCGTGCCGGCTCGGATGTGCTGGCGGCGTGGCTGGCGGGCTGGCCAGGAGCGGCGTTGCTGCGCCGCGGTGTGCTGGCGGTCACGGGCACGATGAAGGCCTCGGTCGGGGGCGGGCTTGTCGTGGGAAATTCCTATGCTAGCCTTTGGCGCAGGGGCTTGCCATAGATACACGACCCCGCGCGGAAACATCCGACAGCTGTGTCAGACGGACACCGGCAACGACCGTGCCTGCCCGCGCTTAGACTGGCATTACGCAGTGGACTTGTGCAACCGGCTGACAATGTCGCAGTCGAAACCCGTGCCGCCCCTGTGCCCGTCGCGCCACGCCTCGCATGGAGCGCGCCGGCGGGCGTCCCGAGCCCGGCAGCAATGGCCGCCGTGGCGCGCGAACGCAGGTGCCAGTGGATTTCGCCCAAGTTTCCAATAGGTCTCACTGACGGATCGTATGCCCCACATCCTGATTGTCGATGACGACGAAAACGCATGTGCCGCGCTAGCCGAGATCGTGGCCATGGAAGGCTTCAGCTCCGCCACCGCGGGCACCCTGCGCGAGGCGCGGCTGCAGATCGGCTGGCGCATGCCGGAGGCGATCGTGGCCGACCTGCGCCTGCCGGACGGCAACGGCATGGAGCTGTTCGACGAGGTTGGCGCCTCGGGCGTCGAAGTGATCCTCACGACCGGCTATGCCAGCGTGGAAAGCGCGGTCGAAGCGCTGCGCGCCGGTGCCACCGATTACCTGGTCAAGCCCATCAACGTGGCGCGGCTGCAGACCGTGCTCAGGCGCCTGGCCACCACCGGCGAGTTGCGCGCCGAGATCCATTCGCTGCGCGGCGAGTTGCGCCGCTACGGCCGGTTCGGCCGGCTGATGGGCAGTTCCGAAGTGATGCAGGTGGTCTACGACCAGCTCGCGCGCGTGGCGCCGACTGAAGCCA
The DNA here is from genome assembly GCF_032465815.1 of Cupriavidus sp. BIC8F. NCBI lineage: Bacteria > Pseudomonadati > Pseudomonadota > Betaproteobacteria > Burkholderiales > Burkholderiaceae > Cupriavidus > Cupriavidus sp. BIC8F. The sequence goes on from NZ_CP136095.1 coordinate 480,359, forward strand.
CGGTATTGCTGATCGGCGAAAGCGGCACCGGCAAGGAACTGGCCGCGCAGACCGTGCATGAGCTCTCGTCGCGGCGGCGCCAGCCGTTCCTGGCGGTCAACTGCGGCGCGATCTCGCCCACGCTGATCGAAAGCGAGATGTTCGGCCACGAGCGCGGCAGCTTTACCGGCGCGGACCGCCAGCACAAGGGCTATTTCGAGCGCGCCGACGGCGGCACCCTGTTCCTGGACGAGATCACCGAGATGCCCGCCGAGCTGCAGGTCAAGCTGCTGCGCGTGCTGGAGACCGGCACCTTCATGCGCGTGGGCACCAACCGCGAATGCCATGCCGATGTGCGCGTGCTGGCCGCCACCAACCGCAACCCTGAAGATGCGGTGGCCGACGGCAAGCTGCGCGCGGACCTGTTCCACCGACTGAACGTGTTCCCGGTAGAACTGCCGCCGCTGCGCGCGCGCGGCGACGACGTGATCCAGATCGCCAGCCTGATGCTGGAGCAGCTCAATGCCGAGCAGGGCACCCGGCGCCGCTTCGCGCCCAATGTGCTGGACAGCCTGCGCCTGCACGCCTGGCCCGGCAATGTGCGCGAGCTGCGCAACTTCGTGCAGCGCGCCTTCATCATGTCCGACGACGACCTCATCACCGAGGTGCAGGTGCCGCTGCAGGTCGCGGCCACGCAGGCGCCGGGCGCGGCGGTGGTGTCGGTGCCGGTGGGCATGTCCCTGGCCGATGCCGACCGGCAGCTGATCTTCGCCACGCTGGAGCAATGCGCCGGCGTGAAGAAGCACGCGGCCGAGATCCTCGGCATCAGCCTGAAGACTTTGTACAACCGCCTGGAAGATTATGCCGCCCGCGGCGAATTGCCAGAGTGGCTGCGCGCCTCGCGCAACGACACCGGATCGTCGGCTACCGGCTGACGGCGTGAGCCGGGGCCTGCGATTGCGAGGATTGCGCCCGCGGCAAGGGCCCGCAGCGGCCTGTGCAGCACGTTTCTTGCTTCGTCCAATGCATCCGACCCGGCCAATCCGGCCGAGGACGTGACAATGCCAAGCCGCACATGACGCAGCAACCCCCGCAGTCCGCGATGCCGGACGCTCCGCTTTCTTCGCCAGCCGGTGCCGTGCGCAGCGTGCAAGAGGTGAGCGCGCTGATCGAGCAATCGGCGCATGACCTGCGTTCGTCGCTGAACGCCATCCAGAGCTGGGCCTACGTGCTGGACCGCGCCTTCGATTCCACGCCGGCGCCCGCGCAGCGCGCGCTGGACGGCATTCGCTCCGGCATGCAGCAGCAGCTGGCGCTGATCGAAGAGATGGAAGAAGCCGTACGGCTGCTGGCCGACGAGGGCGCACCGCGCTGGCAGCGCCTGGACCTGCTGGCGCTCACGGCCCAGGCCGTCGCCGACCGCCGTCCCGCGGCCGAAGCCCGTGGCGTGCTGCTGTCGCCGGTCGCCACTGACGGTGCGGCCGAATCGTCCGAATCGGCCTACCTGATCGATGGCGACGCCGCGCGCCTGGCCCCGCTGCTGCGGCACCTGCTGGTGCATTGCATCTGGCGCGCGCCGGCCGGCGGCTCGGTCGCCGTGCATGTCTTCAGCGAGCCGGATCACGTGAAGCTGCGCATCACCGAGAGCCCGCCGCTGGACCGGCAGCGCAGCGCCAGTCGGCTGGCCGCGCTGACCGATTTCTTCGGGCGCCGGGCGGCACCGGACGGTGCAACCCCGGCCCGGCAGAGCAGCGCGCTGCTGCTGACGCGCCGCATGGTGGAAATGCACGGGGCGGCGCTGAGCGCGGAAAATGATGGCGGTGACAGCGACCAGATCAGCGTCTGCATCGCCGTCAGGTTCCCGCGCCACATGCACGCCTGACGCGGGGCGCCGCGCATCCATGTAGTTTTTACCGACCTGTCGCGTGCGCTACGCGTAGCGCTTGCCGGCGGGCCTTTGCCGCACTCGCCATACCGGCTGCGTCACGGCAGCGCCCGCACCGCTCCCGGCCACTCTCCTGGCCGCTCCCGTTTCTGGCCCGCGCCTTGCATGGATGAATGACCCAACCAAGGAGGGTACAAACCATGCCCAAAACCAGCCGCAAATCCGACAAGGCCATGCAGGCTGCTCACAAGCCGTCCGGCGCGAAATCCGACAAGTCCCGGGCTGCCCGCGTGAGCGGGCCATCGGCAGGCAAGGCCGGCGCAGGCAGCAAGGCCGCCGCCGGCGACAAGCAACGGGGCAGGGAAGCCAAGACCTACCAGGCCGCCGTGGACGACTCGCTGGAGATGACGTTCCCGGCCAGCGACCCGATCTCGCCGAGCGCAGCCATGCACGCCGAGAAGAAGACGCAAACCGCGCGCGACGACGTCGACTGGAAGCTCAAGCGGGGCAGCGAAAAGCAGCCCGTGGGCGCCAAGCCGGCCGGCCAGCGCAAGGGGTCGGCCACCAAGCGCTGAAACGCATGTCCGCAACCCCTGAGTCCAGGTGCCGCGGCGGGGTCCTACCCAGTGCCCCTGCGCCGCGGTCCGCCAAACGGAGATAGCCATGACCCGAGCCCAACCTGAACCCCCTGAAGAACGGCCGCCGCACGGCGCATCCATCGTCGGCGGCATCGACCGCGATTCCCCGGGCCCTGGCCCATTCGTGATGGCAGCCGACACGCTTGAGGGCGACAAGGTGGTTGACCCCGCCGGCGACGATATCGGCACCATCGACCACATCATGATCGACGTGCTGGGCGGGCGTGTGGCCTACGCGGTTCTGGCCATGGGCGGCTTCCTTGGCATCGGGGAAAAGCTCTTTGCCTTGCCGTGGTCCGCACTCACGCTCGACACGCGGCGCAAGTGTTTTGTGCTTGGTGTTGAAAGGGACCGGCTCAAGGCCGCGCCGGGGTTTGACAAGGACCACTGGCCCAGCATGGCGGATTCGCAGTGGGCTACCAGCATTCACCAGTATTACGGGATTTCGCCTTATTGGGAGGCGGATCGGTATGACCCTTGGGATGATAGGAGGGGGTGAGGGGGAGTGGTCGGTTTATGGCTCTTGACTAGCGTGGGCTGTTTCGCCGGCGCAGCCGGCGACCTACTTTCTGTCCGAGCGACAGAAAGTAGGCAAAGAGCGCGTCGCCTGGGCGGCTGGCCATAAATTGCACGGTGTTGGTCATATGGCGGCGGTGGTTGCAGTTTGGGCGTGGTTGCCCGTTCGACCCAGCTACGCTCCCTGTCTGGTGCCTACGTCGACGGACTATTGGACGAACCCGACTTTAGGCTATTGGCAGCCTACTAACCAGGTAATTGGTGGGACGCCTTCGGCTGCGCTGCGCGCACTCAGTATCGCAGGTTATGTGCCCTGGCACGGAGTGCCTCGCTGCGCTCGCATGGCGCTGTCGCAAATGATGCCGGGCCAAAAGCGCAAATCAGGACGTGGCCGTTCTGCCACGTTAGGGCCGGCGCGAAGCGCAGCCGAAGGCGTCCCACCGACGCGGTGGTTAGCAGGCTGCCAACCGCCTAAAGTCGGGTTCGTCCAATAGTCCGTCGACGCAGGCACCGGACAGGGTGCGTAGCAGGGTCGAACCACCAACCCCATCGAACGGAAATCACCTCCGCCCGAACCACCCCCGCCGTGAAATGGATGGCCAGCCGCCCAGGCGACGCGTTTCTTGCCTACTTCTTGTCGCTCGGACAAGAAGTAGGTCGCCGGCTACGCCGGCGAAACAGCCCACGCCCGCCAAGATCGCGAAACGATCGCATAGCGGGCCAAGCCAAACAACCAACACCGCCAACCGCCATAAACCAACCAATCACAAACACCCAACACATTGTCGGAGCGCAACAATGAACCACTCCAGCCCAATCCCCCCAGGCGTTGGCCACCGACCCGGGTCCGGCAAGCACGGCGTCCTGCATGCCTTTGACCACTTCGCCGGCGCGGCCACGCGCCAGGCCGGATCGCCCGTCGCATTCGTGCTGGCCGTCGCCGTGATAGCCGCATGGGCCATCACCGGCCCACTGTTTGCCTATTCCGAGACCTGGCAACTGGTCATCAATACCGGCACCACCATCGTCACCTTCCTGATGGTGTTCCTGATCCAGCAGAGCCAGAACAAGGACGCGGTCGCGGTCCACCTGAAGCTCAATGAACTGCTCGCCTCGCACCGCGAAGCCAGCAACATGCTGGTGTCGATCGAGGACCTGGATGAGGAAGAGCTGCGCCAGCTGGTGACCTTCTATCGCCACCTGGCCGAGCTGGCTGACAAGGAAGACGGTATCAAGTCGAGCCATTCGCTGGACGAGGCGCGCGAGAACCACGCCGCCAAGCGGCAGGCGCGCGCAGCGCGCGGGCGCCGGCTGGCCGGCAGCGATGCCGGGAGCCGCGCACCCACCGTGGCGGCCCGCTCTTAGCCCGGCGCCATGCGGCCCCTCCCACCCCGTCGAGCGGGAGCCACCAGCAAAGCAGCCAGCGCCACGGCGACGGCATCCGGCGCGCCATAGCGTGGCTTGCGCCATGTCGCTGACAGCAGGCAAGGACGGCTGAGCCTGCTCAGCACCCCAATGGGCCGATATAGCCCGGCAGGCCGCGCGCGCCCGCGGCGTGCGCCAGTCGGAACGCTTGCGCCAGTGCGATGGCAAAGTGATGCGTGGTGTCGAACGGGCCCGCCACGTGGCGGCGGAAATAGTCGGCCCAGCGAAAATCCATATAGGCGGTCTTGACCTTGCGATAGCCGCCGGCCAGCTGCACGAAGGCCTCCAGGCTGCGATACGGGTCGTCGCGCATGTCGTGGATGCCGCCGGGCAATTCCGTCAGTGGACGGCGGCGCCCGTGCTCGTCATAAGGATGGACCATGTGCTCGGCCACCATGTGGCGCCAGAACGCCGGCACGTCCAGGTCGCTCAGGTCGGCGCGCACCAGGCCCGGCACATGGGTGAGCCCGAGATCGTGCCAGGCGCGCACCCAGTGATGGTGATCGACCACATACAGGGCCTGTTCCGGGCCGATCACCAGGCGTACGCGGTGCCGGTCCAGGAACGCGGCGCGGTGTTCCGGGGGCACGCGCCGGGTGACATGGACCTTCTGCGCGACGTGGTAGCCGCCTACCGTGATCTGGGTGGGACGCAGGGCATCCAGCGGCACCATCAGCTTGCTGCCCGGGCGCAGCTTGCGAGGCTGGCGGCGCATGGGCGCATCAACTCTTGTTCAGCGTGCGCTCGGGCGAGTTCCCCGGAGCCTCCGTGCCGGCCGCATCGTCGCCGCCGACCTCGGAGCCGGCCGCCCACGCGGCGCCTGGCTGGCGCTGCACGTGCAGGCGATTGTCCACCTCGGTGACGCCGAACACGGCATCGGCAATGTCCTCGATCACGTATTTCTCGCGGCGCTCGCGCACGGTGCCGTCCAGCGTCACCACGCCGTTGGCCACTTCCACGCTGACGTCGCCGACATCGACATACGGGTTCATCGCCAGGCGTTCGCACACGTCCTCGCGTACGCGCTCATCGGCGCGGTGGTAGCCCTTGGGGCCAACCGGGCGGCGCCCGGCGCGCTGGCCGCCTGGCGCTCCCGCTTGCGTTGCATGAGGTGCGTAGCGCCGGTAACCCGGATCATCCGGGTACACACGCTGGCCGCCGCTGTACGACTGGCCACCGCTGCCGGCGTCGCCAAAGTAGCCGCCGCCATAGCTGGGCTGGCCGGCGCGCTGCGCGCGGTCGCGTTCCATGCCTTCGCGCCAGTGCATGGCGCGGCCGCCGCGTTCACCCCAGTCTTCTCCGCCGTGCCAGGCACGGCCAGGCTGGCGCGGGTCGCCCGCTTCGCTGACTTCGCTGCGGCGTCCGCGCGGGCCGAAGCGGTCTTCATCGCGGTAGCCATAGCCCGATTCGCGTTCTTCGCTGCGGTAGCCGCTGTCCTGCGGGGCCGGCCGGTAGCCGCCGTAGCCGCTGCTGTACGGATGGCCGGTGCCGCCGGTGTCGGCCGCGCCATAGCCCTGTTCGCCCCAACTGCCGCGGCGCTGGCCGGCAGGCGTGTCCTGCTGGTACCACGGGCCGCCATGGCGCGCGGACTCGCTGTCGCGGCCCGCAGGAGCGGATTGGCTGCTGCTGTCGCCGCGCCAGTCCTCACCCCATTCCTGTCCCCAGTCCTCCGAGCCGCGGCCCTGGCCCTGGTCGCGCATCCGTTGCGCCGGGCCGCGCTCGCGGCGCTGCGTTTCGGTGCCGCTGCGGGGGCCGCTGCGGCTGCGCTCGTTGCGGAAGTTGAACATGGTTGCCTCCTGGCTGTGGGGCCCGGGCGTCCTCCGCCGCACTGCCTGGTGCGGCAGGCCGGTGCGGCAACTGCCGCAGGCACGCCGGTCCGGTGACGTTCATGCCTGCCATGGCCGCAATATCCGTGCCCCGGTGCGCGGGCGAGGCCATGCTGGCTGGCGCGCATGGCGCGCTGTAAGGATTGCCGGGCGATGTAAGGTTTGCGGGCGGCTTGCCAGCCACGGCGGCGGGCAGTGGCCACGACGTGCGGACTGCGGCGTGGCGTGGGCTCGCCGCTTGCGGCATGGAACTTGCGCGACACCTGAAAGGGCCGCAATGCGGCCGCGCAGACAGGAGCCAGCCATGTCCACACCGACCAGCATCCCGCCCCAGCACCAGTCGCGCCAGCCGGGCCTGGAGGCAGCCATGCGGCCACAGCCGGACAGGGGTGCCGAGGACTACGTCGGCAGCGGCCGGCTGCGCGGGCGCGTGGCGCTGATCACCGGCGGCGACAGCGGCATCGGGCGGGCCATTGCTGTGGCCTTTGCGCGTGAAGGCGCCGATGTCGCCATCGCCTATCTCGATGAGCATGCCGATGCGCGGGAGACCGTCGAGCTGGTAGAGGGGGCTGGCCGCAAATGCCTGGCAATCGCCGGTGACCTCGCCGACCACGCGCATGCCGAGGCCGTGGCGCGGCAGGCGTTGCAGCAGTACGGCAAGCTCGATATCCTGGTCAACAATGCCGCCGAGCAACACCCCAAGGCCTCGCTGGAAGAAGTCGACCCCAGCCAGGTGGAGGCCACCTTCCGCACCAATGTGTTTGCGATGTTCCACCTGACGCGCGCGGTGCTGCCACACCTGAAGGCGGGGGCGTCGATACTGAACACCACCTCGGTGACCGCGTATCGCGGCAGCAAGCACCTGCTGGACTACTCCGCCACCAAGGGTGCGATCGTGTCGTTCACGCGTTCCCTGGCGCTGCAGGTGGTCGAGCGCGGCATCCGTGTCAACGGCGTCGCACCGGGCCCGATCTGGACACCGCTGATCCCGTCGACCTTCACGGCGGAAGAAGTGGCCGAGTTTGGCAGGAAGACGCCGATGGGCCGCCCGGGACAACCGTTCGAGGTGGCGGCGGGCTTTGTGTTCCTGGCATCGGACGCGGCCAGCTACATTACCGGGCAGATCCTGCACATCAACGGCGGCGAGGTCGTCAACGGCTGAGGCGCCAGGGCAAGGCATGTAGTTCCGGGGCCGCCTTTGCAAATATTGCACGCCGGCGCGTGTGCCATGCAGGCCGTGCGCGCGGCGTGCCGCACAGTGGGCGCAGGCGTGGCTCTTGCAATGTGGATGACAGCAGTCATGACCATCGCCACCATCATGGGAGTCAGTCATCATGTCATCGATCGTAGCCGGACGTTTCGATTCGATTGCCAGGGCCGAAGACGTGGCACGGACCCTGTTCGCGCGCGGCTTCTCCGTGTGGGACGTATCCATCATGTCGGTGGGGCAGGACAGTGCGCCGGACAGCGGCGCGGTGGACCGCGTCATGCTGGCGGCGTGCGTCAACAACGGCCTCGGTTCCGTTGCCGTGGACGTGCTGCGTGAAGCGGGGGCGAGCGGACTGGAGCGCGCGCAAGGCAACTGGGAATGCGGCCAGTGGACGGATTTCAATCCCGCCCGCCACGGCGAGCCCATACGAGACGGCGAGGGTGAATACTGGCCGCGCCCGCTCGCACGCGAGGCGGTTGCCGAAGAGAGCACCGGCAACGAAGACCCGGGCAGCGAGCTTGAGCACTTCGTTGACCAGAAGCGTGCCGGGCACGACTGAGCGCCGCGCTGCCGACAGCGCTGGACACGGCGCGCCGCGCAACATGGCCGTTGCCGAACTGGCGCGCCTGCGCCCGACCCAGCTGACGCTGGGTTATGCGCACGTCAGCCACAAGATGGACGTAACGCAGCGCCACGCGAACCCGGACGACCACGCGGCGCTGCGGCGCTTCATGCGCCGCCATCGCATCAGGACCGTGGCCGGGCCGGGCGGCGGCCTCTATATCGTCGATCGCCATCACTGGGCGCGGGCGTGGCTGGATCTCGGCTACGAGCAGGCACCCGTGCGCGTGCTGCATGACTTCAGCCGCCTGAGCCCGTCGGCGTTCTGGAAGCGGATGCGCCGTCTCGGCCATGTCCATCCCTATGACGAGCACGGCAAGCTGCTGGGCCCGAAGGCGCTGCCGTCCACCGTGCGGGGCATACGCGACGATCCCTATCGCAGCCTGGCGGCCTTTGCGCGCGAGGCTGGGGCCTACCGCAAGCCTGGCAGCACTGCCGGCGAATTCTCATGGGCCGGCTTCCTGCGCGAGCGGGTGGAACAGGACCTGGGCAGCGTTGCGGGATTCGGGCTGGCGCTGGCGGAGTCGATCCGGCTGGCGCGCAGCGCCCGGGCAAGACGGCTGCCGGGCTATTGCGGCGGGCCGGTGAGGGGGAGAGTCGGGGAAAAGAAGGGCGGTGCCGGATAAGCAGGTGGCAGGCCCTGGCGGCCCGCCTGGGCTTGCTCTCTCTCCCGTGCGGGAGAGAGAGCAAGCTTGCCGATCAACTGTCTGACTTGTGCTTCGGCAGGCTCCTGGTCTTGGTCGAAGCCATCTTGTCGAGTTCCTTTTCGCTCATCGACTTATACATCGAGCGGGAAGGTCCCTTGAGCGATCCGGCCTTCTTTTCGCCGCGCTTTGCGGAGAGCGCCGCTCCCGCGGCCTGCTGTTGCGCCTTGGATTTGGCTGGCATCTGAGTCTCCTTGCGAAAGGGGGAAGGAACCGGGCGAATTGGTGGCACACGCCCGCGCTTTGTTATAGGGCGGGCGCCGGCGCGGCAGCGACAAGGGTCGACCCGCGCCGGCGCCGCTGCGTGCGCGTGCCGGCGTGCATCGCCCGCAGGCTGGCCGGGAAACACTAGATCCGGCCAAGCACCACGAGCAGCACCACGATCAGGACGATCAGGCCCAGGCCGCCGCTAGGCCAGTAACCCCAGCCGGAACTGTAGGGCCAGGCCGGCAGCGCGCCGAGCAGCAGCAGGACAAGAATGATCAGGAGGATGGTGCCGATTCCCATGGCGTGCTCCTTGTTCGTGGATCTGGCAAGCCGGGGGCTTCCGGACCGGGGTGGCCTCGGAGAGCCAACTGCTTACTGTTCAGCCTAGATCAGGGGGCGCCGGCATCCCCCCGGACTAGGGCTGAAATCGGTGTAGGAATCGGACGACGCTGGGGTGTGTGGGGCACATGCAGGGCCGTCGTGGCGGACGCTGCGCCGCGTTCAGCACGCTGCGTTCAGCCCGTGCTCGACGGCATAGACGGCCACCTGCACGCGGCTGGCCAGGTTCAGCTTCTTCAGGATGTTCTGCACGTGGATCTTCACCGTGCTTTCCGCCACGCCCAGGTCGCGCGCGATCTCCTTGTTGCTTTCGCCGCGCGCCAGGCCCTGCACGATCTCGCGCTCGCGCGCGGTCAGACGTGGCGCTTCGTCCTGGCGTGCCGCGGCCACCGGTGCGGGTGCGCGGAACTGGGCCACCAGCTTGGCGGTCATGCTGTCGGAGATGACCGGCTCGCCGGCCGCGGCACGGCGGATGCCGGCGATCAGCGCCTCAGTCTCGATATTCTTGATCAGGTAGCCGCGCGCGCCGCCGCGCAGCGCGGCGGCCAGTTCCTCGGCTTCTTCCGACACGGTCAGCACGATCACGGCGGTCTGCGGCAGGTCCTCCACCAGCAGCTGCAGGGCCTCCAGGCCGGACAGGCCGGGCATGTTCAGGTCCAGCAGGATCACGTCGGGGCGGTGCTGCTTGGCGCGCTTGATGCCTTCCACGCCGTCGGCGGCTTCGTCGACGATCTCGAAATCGGCCTGCCGCTGCAGCAGTGCGCGGATGCCGGAACGGAACAGGGTGTGATCGTCGATCAGCAGGATGCGGATGGTCATGGCTGGGTCTCGGTGGTCGTGGGGGCGGGGCGGGTGTCGGCGAGCTCGCGGGCGCCCGAAGCGCGGCCGGCAGGCAGCACCAGTTCGATGCGAACGCCGTGGCCGGGGCGGGCCTGCACGTGCAGCTGCGCCCCCAGCCGCGCCGCGCGCTCGCGCATGATGTTCAGGCCGATATGCGCTTCGGCGCGCGTGGCAAGTTCCTCGGGGTCGAAGCCCTCGCCGTCGTCCTGCACCACCAGCCGGAAATCGCGGCCGTGGCTGAGCGCCACCGCCACGTGCGCCGCCATGGCGTGTTTGCGCACATTGGAGAGCGCCTCCTGCAGGATGAACAGCACCTGCAGCTGCTGCTCCGGCGCCAACGGCCAGGCGCCGCCGCTCTCGTCAATGGAGAGCGTGGCCTCGGTGCGGCACTGGCGGCGAAAGCGGCCCACGGTCTCTTCCACGGCCGGGCGCAGCTCGCCGGTGCCGAGCCGCGAGCGGAAGTTGTTCAGCAGCTCGCGCACGTCCTGGTAGCTCTCTTCCACGCCGTGGCGCAGCATCGGCACGATCTCGCGGGTCTCGGCCAGGTCGTCGCGCTCGACCGCGGCGTCCAGCAGTTGCACCTGCAGGTTCAGGTAGTTCAGGCCCTGCGCAATGCTGTCGTGCAGGCCCTGCGCCACCAGGTTGCGCTCTTCCACCACCGCCAGCTGGCGCGCGGTCGCGGACAGGCGCAGGTGTTCCAGCGCGGTGCCAAGGTGCTGGCCCAGTGTTTCCAGCATCTGGCGGTCTGACGGGGGCAGCGCGCGCGGCGTGCGGAAGTGCAGCGCGAACACGCCGGTGGCGCCGCGCTGGCTTTCGATGCGGAAGGCCGCCAGCGACTGGAAGCCGTTGCGGCTGCAGGGCGTGGCATCCGCGGCGGCGCCCTGGCGCTGCGCCGCGCGCAGGTCGACGATGGCGACCACGGCCTCGCGCGTGGCGTCGCCGCAATGGCAGGCGTTGGCCGCCGCGCAGGATTCGGATTCCGCCAGCGCGGCCGGCAGGCCGGCGGCAGCCAGCAGGTGCATCCTGCCGTGGCGGCTGTCCAGCACGCGCACGCTGCCGCCATCGGCATCGAACTGGCGCATCACGCGCTCCAGGAAGCCGCGCGCCATGGCCTCGGCATCGGCGGCCTGGTTCAGGAAGGCCGCCATGTCGTAGAGCGTCTCGAGGTCGCGGTTCTGGCGCTCCAGCTCCGCGGTCTTCTGCGCCACGCGCGTCTCCAGGTCGTGGTACAGCCCCTGCAGTTCGCCGGCCATGCGGTTGAAGCCTTCGCTTAGGGTGCCGAACTCGTCGCGGCTTTCCACCGGCAGGCGCAGCGAGAACTCGCGCGCGGCCATGCGCCGCAGGCCATCCTGCAGCCGCAGCACCGGCAGGATGATCCACAGGTAGAGCAGGTAGATCACGGCCACGGTCCCCACGCAGGCCATTGCCGCCAGCGCGAGCTGCGACACGCGCAGCAAGTCGGTCTTGCGCGCGCTGTCATGCTCGATCATGCCGACCAGGCGATCGGCCTGCGCGACGAAGCCGGGCAGTGCGGCGATATAGCGTGCCGGCGCGGCGTCGATGCCCGGTCCGGCCACCGCCAGCGGGCGCAGCCGTTGTCGCCAGTCTTGCGTGACACGGGTCATCTGCGCATGGATGGCAGGTTCGTCCGGCAGGAACAGCGGGCGCGCCGCGTCGCCTTTCCTGAGCAGGGCCAGCGTGGCGTCCAGCGTCTGCACCTGTTCGGCCAGTGCATTGTCCTGGCGCGCCTGTGCCAGCGTCAGTTCGATCGCCACGCGGTTGGCGCGCATGCGCAAGCTGCCGGCGTCATTGATGGCGGCACCCGCGCCTTCCAGCTTCCATGACAGCCACAGCGTGCCGGCAATCATGCCCAGCACCACCAGCAGCACGGCCAGCGAGAGCGAGATGATGCGGGTGGAAAGGCGGTCGCGCAGCGCCGGCAGGCCGGCAGCGCCGGAGGCCGCCGTGGCGCTGGCGGCTGGAGGATCGGTTCGGAACATGGCGGTATCGGGGGCTACCAGTCGGGGAAGCCGGGTGGTGGCCCGGCGGCCAGCGCGTGCATCGCTGTGCGCTGGCAGTGGAAGCCATTTTCCCTGCGCAGCAGGCGGGGCTTCCTGCGCCAGATCAAGAAAACCCGGCTTCGGTGTGGTGTATGTGCGGTCGGCTGCGCATCGGCGGATCCCACCAGACCTGTCACGTCGTGATATATCGATCCGCCGCATGGGGCGGGGATATACCGTCGGACTTATCTGCGGTCAAATCCCCACGACCTGCCCTGGCCTAGCATCCGGTCAACATTGATGGGAGAAGCGCTTGAAGGCAGCCAGTTTCGACTACGAACGCGCCCCGCGCCTGGCAGTGGTGTTCGGCTGCCTGATGCCGGCGCCGTGGCTTGGCGCCGCGGCGGGCGTCTTGCTTGCCGCCGGTCCGCCCGACGGCTTGCCGGACCGCTTTGCGCCACTGGCGCTGGTGGCGGTGCATGTGCTGGCGCTGGGCATGCTGCTGCCGGTCATGGTGGGCGCGCTGTTCCAGACGATGCCGGTGGTGGCACGCGTGGCCGTGCCAGGTGCGGGTCTGCTTGCGCCGTTCATCGCCGCGGCCGGCGCCGGCGTGGCCACCGCCCTGGGCATTGGCCTGCTCGGCGGCGAGCCTGTGGCGATGCAGGCGGCGGCGGCCGTGGCCGTGATCCTGTTGCTGGCCGGGGCCATCCTGCTGGCCGCTGGCCGGCGCGTGGCCGCAGTGGATGCCACCACGCGCACCCTTGCCGGCATCGGCGCGCCGCTGATGGTCGCGGTGCTGTGCGGCATGGTGCTGGCCGGCACCTTCGGCGGCTGGTGGCACGTGCCGGTGACGCGCTGGCTTGGCCTGCATATGGCGTGGGCACTGGGCGGCTGGCTGGCCGCGCTGGTGACCGGCGTGGCCACCACCGTGCTGCCGATGTTCTGGCAGGCTCCGCGCTTGCCGCCGGCGATCGGGCGCTGGCTGCCCATGGCGCACTGGTTGCCGCTGGCGCTGTTCAGCGCCGCGGCAATGCTGTGGCCGGATCACCGGGCACTGGCGCACGGCGCGCTGCTCGCGTGGCTGGCGTTCGTGGCGGTGGTGGGCGGGTGCGGGCTGGCCGGCACCCTGCGCGCGCGGCGGCGCCATGATCCGCTGTGGCTGCTCTGGCTGGTGGCATGCGCCAGCATGGTGGGCGCGGCGCTGCTGGGGGCGGCAGCAGTGGTGCTGCCCGCCACCGGGCTGCCGCTGGCATGGTGGGCCGGCACCATGGTGCTGGTCGGCGTGGGCGTGCTGCCGGTCACGGCCATGCTCGGCAAGATCGTGCCGTTCCTGGCCTGGCTGCACCTGCGCCGGCTGCTGCCGCCGCGCGCGCGGGTGCCGGCCATGCAGGCCATTATCGTGCCGGGACGGCAACGGCAGCAGGCATGGCTGCTGCTGGCGGCCTACGCGCTGCTGCTGGCGGTGCCGCTGGCGCCGGCGCCGCTGACCCGCGCTGGCGGCCTGCTGCTGGCGGGCGCCAGTGCGTGGCTGGGGTGGCAGCTGCTGGGAGCGTTGCGCTGCATGCGGCAGATGCGCAAGCGCGGCGGGTTGCCGCCGCGCCATATGGCCGGATCTGCCAGGGGCAGCCAGCGCCAGGTGTGAGGCTGCAGCCGTCAGGCTGGTGCCGGGGCTTGCGTCAGCCCCGCAGGCTTTTCCCCGGTCAGCAGGTAGTGCATCAGCTCCGCCACCGGACGAATGGCTTCGCCGAAGGGCAGCGCACCCCGGCCGCGAAAGAACAGGCCGCGCTCCACGTCGCCGCGCACGGCCTGCGCCAGCTTCAGGTCGATGCAGAACTGGCCGATGCGGGCAATGCCGTCACGCAGCCCGCACGCTTGCAGGCAGTCGAAGCCCTCCAGGCATTCACGCGGCTTGGCGCGGCGCTGCAGCCGCGACTCGCTCGACAGGTAGCGCGACAGCCACGGCGTCAGCACCGCGCGCGCGGGCAGCCCGGCCACGCTGGTGAACTCGCGCAGGGTCTCGGGCCGCGCCGTGGCCAGCACCTGCTTGAAAGCCGGGTGGGCATCGCATTCCTCTGTCACGGCGAAGGCGGTGCCCAGCTGCACCGCGGCGGCGCCCTCGCCCAGCCAGTGGCGCACCTTGGCATGGCTGTCGATGCCGCCGGCCAGGATCAGCGGAATGCTGTCCCAGGCCAGTCCCAGCTGCGCAAACAGCTCGCGGCATTCGGCCAGCACGCGCGAAAACGAGAAGCGCGGCTCTGACAAGTCCTGGATGGTGGCCGCGCCCAGGTGGCCGCCGGCATGCGCCGGGTGCTCGATCACGATGGCATCGGGCAGCCGGCCCTTCTTCATCCAGCGGCGCAGCACCAGGCCGATGCCGCGTGCCTCGGACAGGATCGGGATCAGCGCCACCCTGGGGTGGCTGGCGGTCAGTTCGGGCAGGTCCAGCGGCAGGCCGGCGCCCATGACGATGGCATCGGCGCCGCTTTCGCAGGATTGCCGCACCAGCGCGGCGTGCGAGCCCACGGCCTTCATCACGTTGACGGCGATCAGCCCGCGGCCCTCGGACGCCGTGCGCGCGGCACGGATCTCGCGATCCAGCGCTTCGAGGTTGGCGGCTTCGATGGCGGGCTTGTCACGGCTGCCGCGGGTGCGTTCCATCAGGTCGGGGTGGTGGTGGCGCAGGTCGATGCTGGCGATGGTGCCGACGCCGTTCTCGCGCGCGACGGCGCCGGCCAGCCGGTGGGCCGAGATGCCGATGCCCATGCCGCCCTGCACGATGGGCAGCAGGCGGCGGCCGGCCAGCTTGAGCCAGGGTTGATTCATAAAGTCTCCGGAAGGGGATGGGCGCGGGGCCGGCGTGCGGCCAGCCGCGGGGATGACCGGGCAAGCGTGGCACAGCGGCACGGGCCGGCGTTTGCTGCAGGTCAAGCGCGCGGTGGTGGCCTGCCATCGGCCTACGCCAACCGGCATAGGCCAACGCGGGCGGTGTGCCGTTGGCGTGGGTTTGCGCGCGGTCAAGCCCCTGCTGCAAGCGCTTGGCTAGCATCGGCCGCTGTCTTCATCTTCGCGCCGCCGCCGGCGCCATCACCGATGACCCCTGCCTCCCCAGCCCCATCCGCCGCGGCGAGCGTGCCGCGCCGGCCCCAGCTTGTTGCGCCCGCCGGTTCGCTGGCGGCCCTGCGCATGGCGCTGCAGCACGGCGCCGACGCGGTCTACCTGGGCCTGCGCGATGCCACCAACGCGCGCAACTTCGGCGGCCTGAACTTTACCGAGGCCGACATCCGCACCGGCGTGGCCGAAGCCCACGCGCGCGGCGCCGAGGTGCTGTTCGCCATCAACACCTTCGCCCAGATGGGCGCGGTGGCCCAATGGCAGCGCGCGGTCGATGCGGCGGCGGACCTTGGCGCCGACGCGGTCATCATGGCTGACGCCGGCCTGATGGGCTATGCGAGCGAGCGCCATCCTGAGTTGCGGCTGCACCTGTCGGTGCAGGGCTCGGCCACGCACGCCGACGCCATCGAGCTGATGCGCGAGCGCTTCCATATCCGCCGCGTGGTGCTGCCGCGCGTGCTGTCGCTGGCGCAGATCGGCAAGCTGGCGCGCCAGACCAGCGTGGAGCTGGAGGTGTTCGGCTTCGGCAGCCTGTGCGTGATGGCCGAGGGGCGCTGCCTGCTGTCGTCCTACGCCACCGGCGACTCGCCCAACAACAAGGGCGTCTGCTCGCCCGCGCACGCGGTGCGCTGGACCGAGCAGGACGGCACCATGCAGGCGCGGCTGTCGGGCATCCTGATCGACAGCTATGCGCCGGGCGAGCCGGCCGGCTATCCCACGCTGTGCAAGGGCCGCTTCGCGGTGGAGGGCGAGCGCGGCTACGTGCTGGAAGAGCCGACCAGCCTCAATGCGCTGTCGCTGCTGCCGGCGTTGATCGACATGGGCATTGCCGCCATCAAGATCGAAGGCCGGCAGCGCAGCCCGCGCTATGTGGGCGATGTGGTCGGCGTGCTGCGCGCGGCCATCGACGCGGCCTGCGCCGATCCGGCGCGTTTCGTGCCGCGGCAAGAGTGGCAGAGCACGCTGGGGCGCCATGCCGAAGGCGACCAGGTCACGCAAGGCGCCTACGACCGGCCATGGCGGTGACACCCATGACATCGATCTGCATTGAACCGGCCATGATGGAGCTTCCCATGCCAGAGATTGCCGCGGCCGCGATGCCGCAAGCCGTAGCGATGCCCGACTTCGGCATCGCCCTGGGTCCGCTGCTGTACTACTGGCCGCGCGAGGCCGTGATGCAGTTCTATGCGTCGGTCGCCGATGCGCCGGTCGACCGCGTCTACCTCGGCGAGACCGTCTGCACGCGCCGCCATGAAGTCCGCCATGCGCAATGGCTGGAGATTGCGCAGATGCTGCGCGATGCCGGCAAGGAGGTGGTGCTGTCGACGCCGGTGCTGGTGGAGTCCGACACCGATATCGCCTGGATGCGGCGCGCCTGCGCGCAGGACGACTACCTGGTCGAGGCCAACGATCTGGGCGCGGTGCGCTGCATGGCAGGGCGGCCCTTTGTCGGCGGCCCCCACCTCAATGTCTACCACGCCGATACGCTGGCGTGGCTGGCCGGGCTGGGCGCGGCTGGCTGCGTCGCGCCGGTGGAAATGGACGGCGCCACGCTGGCCGCGCTGGCAGCGGCGCGCCCCACTGGCATGCGTTTGGAAGCCTTTGTCTGGGGCCGCCTGCCGCTGGCATTCTCGGCGCGCTGCTTTACCGCGCGCCACCATCGGCTGCGCAAGGACAGTTGCGAGTTCCGCTGCATGGATTATCCCGACGGCCTGGTGGCCGCCACCGGCGAAGGGCAGGCGTTCTTCACGCTCAACGGCGTGCAGACGCAGAGCGCCACCTGTCTGGACCTGTGCGCAGAGGCGTTGTCGATGGCGCGGATGGGGGTGGGGATGCTGCGCGTGAGCCCGCATTCATCCGGCACGCTGCAGGTGGTGCAACAACTCGCGGCGATTCGTGCAGGTGAGCAGGCACCCGCTGCCAGCGGCATCACGCCGGCCGGCGCCCAGCCCTGCAATGGCTACTGGCACGGCAGCGCGGGCATTGCCTGGGAGGCCCGGGCATGAGCGCGCTGCACAAGCTGATCGCGGGCGTGCACCGGCGCATGCCCGCCCGTGCCCGGGCGCTGCCGCTGGTGGCGGCGCTGGAACTGGCGCGCCGGGCGGGATGGCTGGAGCCGCCAGCCGCACTGGACGGACATGCCTTCCTGCTGACGGTGCAGGATCTTGGGCTGGCCGTGCCGTTCCGCTGCGAAGGCGGGCGCTTTCGTGCCGCGGCGCCGGATGCCGAGCCTGAGCTGACGCTGCGTGCCTGCGCGGTCGACTACCTGCGCCTGCTGGGCGGCGAGGCCGATACCGACACGCTGTTCTTCCAGCGCCGGCTGGTGATCAGCGGCGATACCGCGCTGGGCCTGGAGGTCAAATACTGGCTCGATGCGGCGCCGCGGCCCGCATGGGTCAGCCAGGCCGCGGCGCGGCTGGTGGCCTTGCACGGGGCCACCGTGGGGCGGGCCGGTGCGGCGTCGTAGCCGTGGCGCTCAGGCGTCGCCGTCCAGCATGAAGCGGTTGCGTCCCGCGCGCTTGGCCCGGTACATCGCACTGTCGGCGCGGTGCAGCAGCGGCTCCAGCCGCGGCGCTTCCGGCACGGCGCAGACCGCGCCCACGCTGATGGTGACCACCGGCTGCACCGGCGTGCCGTTGTGCGCGATGCCGAGATCGCGCACAACGGCCACCATGCGGCGCGCCACGTCACGGGTCTCGTCGCGCGTGGCGCCGGGCAGCACCGCCGCGAATTCCTCGCCGCCCAGCCGGGCGCAGAACTGCTCGCCGGACAGCGTGCGGGTCAGGGCGCCGGCAATCTGCCGCAGGCAGTCGTCGCCGGCCACGTGGCCATGCAGGTCGTTGTATTGCTTGAACTGGTCCACATCCAGGATCAGCAGGCCCAGCGCCTGGTTGCGCTCGCACGCCCGGGTCACGGCCGCGATCGACTCGCGCTGGAAGTAGCGCCGGTTGCGGATGCCGGTCAGGGCGTCGATGTCCAGGTCGGCCTGCACCTGCCACAACTGCTCTTCGGTCTGGCCGAGCCGCGCGGTCAGGGCCAGCTCACGCGACTGGAAGCGGCTGATGTCGCGCAGGAACAGCAGGCTGCCGATCTGCCTGCCGTCCAGTCGGGCGACCCGCTCCACCGTAAGCTCGAAGGGGGCGCCCGGCGGCACGAAAGGCGTGGCCGCGAGGCTGGCTGTGTCGGCAGGCGAGTGCTGCAGCGCTGCGTCCCAGCCGGAGGGCAGGGGATCGCCGCGGCGCAGGGCCGGCCAGAGCTGCGCCGCGGCCGGATTGAATTCGACGATGACACCATGGCTGTCGACGATCACGCAGCCTTCGCTGAGGGCATCGAACACCCGCAGGCGGGCGTAGTGGCCGATGTCGTCAAGGTGCGTGCGCAGGGCGCAGAACCAGACCAGCGTGGCCATCAGCGAGAATGTCGCCGGCGTCAGGTCCCCGCCCAGCTGCCCGGTCCAGCGGTTGAGGTAGGCGACATTGGCAACCAGGGGCAGGGCCAGGCCCGACGCCAGGATGGCGCGGCCCCGGCGCGACAAGGACCCGTTGGGCACTTCGGCCGTGACCAGGAAATACAGGCTCACCCCCAGCAGCAGGTACGACCAGACGGCCACCGCGGCATAGCCGATGCCATGGTCGAACACCGCGCCGGGCAATACGCCGGGAGGCATCAGCGTGATGCGCGGCCAGATCAGCCGGTGGCGCTCGTTGGTGAAGACCATCACCACGGTGACCACGGCCACCAGCACGGGCAGCCACAGCCTGGACCAGGGCACCACATAGCGCGGGCGGCTCAGGTGCACCATTGCCACCAGCCAGCCGATCGGCACGGCGACAATCCCGAGGTACTGGATCTTGGCCCACAGGATGCGCCCCTCCAGGTCCGTGGCGCTGATCTCGAGCAGGCGGCCGCCGCTCCAGGTCGCCGCGCCGAATGCCAGCACCAGGAACGCCTGGACGGTCGGATCGTCGCGCCGCGGCCAGGTGGCGATGGCCATGCCGATGCAGGCAACCACGGCGACGGTAAGCAGGAGAACCAGGGATGAGGGCATTGAGGGCGGAGCGCGTCCCGAGACCCGGGCGTTGGTTCCGGCGATCCGCGATCTCGTCAGCCAGCATGATACCGGGCTGCGCGGCTGGCTTGGCTGTGGGTGCGCCGATGCAACAGGTGGTGGGGCGCGGGGCGCCCCACCACCTGGCGTCGAGCGATCAGTTCGGGATGATCGCCGCGACGGCGCAAGGCGGGGGTGGCCGGGTCATGCCGGCCGCGGGGTTTCGCGGACCAGCCAGAAGGGGATGTCGGTGACGTTCCTTTGCATGCCTTGCCAGTCAGGCATCAGGCCCTGCGTCAGCAGGTGGCCCCAGCCATCGATCCATTTCTGCTGGGCCCGGGCGCACAGCTCCAGCATGGCCGACGCATAGTGCAGCGGGCCGCCGATCAGCGGCAGCTCGCAGGCAATCTCGCGCGCGTAGAAGGCCTCTGGCTCCGGCGCAAGGATCGAGCCCATGGCATCGAACTGCAATTCTTCATACACGGCGCGGGCGAACTCCAGGTTGAGCTCGGCCATGCGGCGCCAGTTGTCCGACAGGTCGGCCTGCATCGCCTCAAACTGGTGCGAGCCGGAGAAGAAGGTGGGAAACGGCCAGAAGCCGAGCGGCCAGAAGGCTTGCGTTGCGGTCATCATCGCGGGAATCTCCGGTGGTGGGCGTGCGCGCAGTGGGGCGGCAGTTGCTGCACACGGCGATGCCGCGATGCGGGCGGCACCCAGACTAGCTTATGCGGTAACGGCGCGCATCGCCATGCCGGCATCCTGGCAGCGGAGTGTGACAGTCACTTGCATCCCAACCGCTTGGCCAGCTTGTGCAGGTTGCTGGCATCGATGCCCAGCTGGCGTGCTGCCTGGGCCCAGTTGCCCCCCTGGTCCTGCAGCGCCTGTTCGATGCAGGCGCGCTGGGTTTGCTCCACCGCGTCGCGCAGGGTGATGCCTGCAGCAAGCGCCGGGGCGGCGAACGCGCTGGCCATGCTGGCGCCGGCATGGCGTGCCGCGGGCACATCCAGTCCGTCGAGATCGAGCAGTTCAGGCTCCAGCGTCACGATGTCGTTGCGGCCCGCGCCGCGGCTGACGGCACGCAGCGCGGCGCGGCTGATCACGTGTTCCAGTTCGCGCACGTTGCCGGGCCAGCGGTAGCTGCGCAGCGCATCCTGCGCACCGCCTGACAGCCGCAGGCTGCGCAGCCCCAGGCGCGCGCGGTTCAGCTCCAGGAAGCGCCCGGCCAGCAGCAGCACGTCGTTGCCGCGCTCGCGCAGCGGCGGGATCGGGATCGGGTAGACCGACAGGCGGTGGTACAGGTCGGCGCGGAACGAGCCGTCGCGCACGTGCTCGCGCAGGTTGCGGTTGGTGGCGGCAATCACGCGCACGTTGACGCGGCGCGGGCGGTCCGAGCCCAGCCGCTGGATCTCGCCGTTCTGCAGCGTGCGCAGCAGCTTGGCCTGGATCGCCAGCGGCAGTTCGCCGACTTCATCGAGGAAGAGGGTGCCGCCGTCGGCGGCCTCGAAGCGCCCCGGGCGCTCGCCGGTCGCGCCCGAGAACGCGCCGCGCGCGTGGCCGAACAGCTCGCTTTCAGCCAGCGACTCCGGCAGCGCGGCGCAGTTGACATGCACCAGCGGCTGCGCACGCCGGCGCGACTGGCGGTGCAGGCGGTGCGCGAACAGCTCCTTGCCCACGCCGGTCTCGCCCAGCAGCAGCACCGGCAGGTCGGTATCGGCCACCACTTCCAGCTCATGCAGCAGGTTGGCGATGGCCTCGCTCTGGCCGATGATCTCGCCGCCGATGTCGCCATGCTGGGCCGTGGCTTCGTCGGCATCGGGCGTGCCGCGCGCCAGCTGCAGCGCGCGGATCTCGCCTTCCAGCCGGGTGGTGCGGATGGCCGCTTCGACGATCACCGTCAGCCGCTGCAGCTCGGCCTGGGCCGCGGCATCGAAGGTGCCGATCGCCAGCGCGTCCAGCGTCAGCGCGCCCCAGGGCTGACCGTCCACGGCCAGGCTGGTGCCCATGCAGTCATGCACCGGCAGCGGCTCGCCGACGTGCTCGTCGATCAGGCCGTCGTACGGGTCGGGCAGCACGCTGTCGTGATGGAAGCAGGTCACCCCGCGGCGCGCCAGGATGGCGGCCAGGCGCGGGTGCAGGCCGACCGCAAAGCGCCGGCCCAGCGCATCGCGCACCAGGCCATCGACGGCCACGGGGCGCAGGTGGTCTTCCTCCAGCCGCAGCAGCGCCACCGCGCCACAGCGGAAGTGCGCGCGCAGCATGCTGACCAGCCGCTGCAGGCGCACCGCATGCGGCAGGTCGGTGACAAGGTCGGCCAGCAACTCTGGATACATTGCGCTCGGTAGCATGGTGAAAAACACCGTCAGGGTAATTAGTACCGCGAGAAGTATAAGGTATTAATCACCATCACTGTTTCAAGTCATTGATCCGGATAGGTTTTTTTCAGGCACGCTCCTCGCGTAAGTCATGCAGGCATAACTTCCACACGGAGCAACCATCATGACTTTGCAGGACCACTCGCTTGGCCAGCTGGCCCGCCTGATCCCCGGTGCCACCCGGATCTTCCACGACTACGGGCTGGACTTCTGCTGCGGAGGCAAGCAGACCCTGCGCGACGCCGCACGGCAAAAGGGGCTCGATGCGGCTGCCGTCGGCACCATCGACGCCCGGCTGCGCGCGCTGCAGGACGAAGCCGGGCCGTCGGCGCAGGACTGGAACACGGTGGCGCCGGCCGAGCTGATCGACCATATCCTCACGCGCTTCCATGCGCGCCATCGCGAGCAGTTGCCAGAGCTGATCCGCCTGGCGCGGCGCGTAGAGCAGGTGCACGGTGACCGGCCCGATTGCCCGCTTGGCCTGGCCGACCACCTGAGCGAGATGCTGGGCGAGCTGGAAATGCATATGCAGAAGGAAGAGCAGGTGCTGTTCCCGATGTTGTCGCGCGGCCTGCATGCTGCAGCGGGCCGGCCGATCATGGTGATGCGCGCCGAGCATGACGACCACGGCGTGGCGTTGCAGCGGCTGGCGGCGCTGACCAACGACATCACGTTGCCGCGCGCGGCCTGCAATACCTGGCGCGCGCTCTACCTAGGGCTGCGCGCCCTGCGCGAGGACCTGATGGAACACATCCACCTGGAAAACAACGTGCTGTTCGAAATCGCCACGGCGCCCGCCGCCGCCGCGCAAGCCACCGGCTGCGGTTGCTCGACGCACGCCTGAGCCCTCCCGCCACCATAACCAACGACTTCGCATCATGGGTTCCTACCGCAGACTCTGGTTCCTGCTGATCGCCGTGCTGGCGGTCACGTTCTCCCTGCTCGGCTACTACGGCGTCGAGGTGTACCGGCAGGCCCCGCCAATGCCGGCCAAGGTCGTCACGACCGAGGGCCGCACGCTCTTCACCGGTGAAGAGATCCTGGACGGCCAGACCGCCTGGCAATCCGTGGGCGGCATGCAGCTGGGCTCCATCTGGGGCCACGGCGCCTACCAGGCGCCGGACTGGACCGCCGACTGGCTGCACCGCGAACTGACCGCGTGGCTGGAGCTGGCCGCGCAGGACGCTTACGGCCGGCCCTATGCGCAACTCGACGCGCCGGCGCAGGCCGCGCTGCGCGAGCAGCTGCGCACCGAGTACCGCGGCAATGCCACCGATCCGGCCACCAAGGTGCTGACTGTGTCGAAGCGCCGCGCACAGGCCATTGCCAATACATCCGCCTACTACGACAAGCTCTTCTCCGATGCGCCCGCGCTGCACACCACGCGCGAGCACTACGCGATGAAGGAGAACACGCTGCCCAGCGCCGAGCGTCGCGAACAACTCACGCACTTCTTCTTCTGGACCGCGTGGGCCGCATCGACCGCGCGCCCGGGGCACGAGGCCACCTACACCAACAACTGGCCGCATGAGCCGCTGATCGGCAACCAGCCCACCAGCGAGAACGTGGTGTGGTCGGTGATCAGCGTGGTGGTGCTGCTGGCCGGGGTCGGCTTCCTGGTGTGGGCGTGGGCCTTCCTGCGCGGCAAGGAAGACGCGCCGCCGCAGGCGCCGGCACGCGACCCGCTGCTGTCCGTGGCGCTGACGCCGTCGCAGCGGGCGCTCGGCAAGTACCTGTTCCTGGTGGTGGCGCTGTTCGTGTTCCAGGTGTTCCTGGGCGGCTTCACCGCGCACTACACCGTCGAAGGCCAGCAGTTCTACGGCATCGACGTTTCGCAGTGGTTCCCGTACGCGCTGGTGCGCACCTGGCATATCCAGAGCGCGTTGTTCTGGATCGCCACCGGCTTCCTGGCCGCGGGGTTGTTCCTGGCGCCGCTGGTCAACGGCGGCAAGGATCCGAAGTACCAGCGCCTGGGCGTCGACGTCCTGTTCTGGGCACTCGTGGTCGTGGTGGTGGGATCGTTCACCGGCAACTACCTGGCGATCGCGCAGAAGCTGCCGGCCCACCTGAACTTCTGGCTGGGCCACCAGGGCTATGAGTATGTCGACCTGGGCCGCCTGTGGCAGATCGGCAAGTTCGCCGGCATCCTGATCTGGCTGGTGCTGATGATGCGCGGCATCCTGCCGGCGCTGCGCGCGCGCGGCACCGACCGCAACCTGCTGGCGCTGCTGACCTCGTCGGTGGTGGCGATCGGCCTGTTCTACGGCGCGGGGCTGGCCTACGGCGAACGCACCAGCCTGACGGTGATGGAGTACTGGCGCTGGTGGGTGGTGCACCTGTGGGTGGAAGGCTTCTTTGAAGTCTTCGCCACCACCGCGCTGGCCTTTATCTTCTCCACGCTGGGCCTGGTGTCGCGTCCGATGGCGACGGCCGCCAGCCTGGCCTCGGCATCGCTGTTCATGCTGGGCGGCATTCCCGGCACCTTCCACCACCTGTACTTTGCCGGCACCACCACGCCGGTGATGGCGGTGGGCGCCGCGTTCAGCGCGCTGGAAGTGGTGCCGCTGATCGTGCTGGGCCATGAGGCCTGGGAGAACTGGAGCCTGAAGCGGCGCGCGCCGTGGATGGCAGACCTGAAGTGGCCGCTGATGTGCTTTGTCGCGGTGGCGTTCTGGAACATGCTGGGCGCCGGGGTGTTCGGCTTCATGATCAACCCGCCGATCGCGCTGTACTACATCCAGGGGCAGAACACCACGCCGGTGCACGCCCATGCCGCGCTGTTCGGGGTCTACGGGTTCCTGGCGCTGGGCTTCACGCTGCTGGTGCTGCGCTACGTGCGTCCGGCCTACCGGCTCAGCCCAACGCTGATGAAGACTGCCTTCTGGGGGCTGAACCTCGGCCTGGTGCTGATGATCGGCACCAGCCTGCTGCCGATCGGCATCATCCAGTTCCTGGCCAGCGTCGAGCATGGCACCTGGTATGCGCGCAGCGAGGCCTTCATGCAGCAGCCCATCCTGCAGACCCTGCGCTGGGTGCGCACCTTCGGCGACGTGGTGTTTATCGTCGGCGCGGTGTCGTTTGCCTGGCAGGTGGTGCTGGGGCTGGCGAATCGTACGCCGGTGGCGGCGGATGCGGTGCCGGCGCGGATGAAGACGGCGGTGCGCTGAAAGATCGGGAGCGTGAGGCAGTGCTGGCCCGCCCGGGTTCCGGGCGGGCCTTTTTTATCCTGCCGATGCGTGGCTACTCAACTGTTCCCCGCCTGCTGCGCCTCGGCCACGATCTCCCGGATCGCCTGTTCGAAAGCCTCCACCGGCTGCCCGCCGGTAACCAGATAGCGGTTGTTGAAGATGATCGATGGCACCGACTGGATGCCCATGCGCTGGTACTCCTGGATTTCCGCGCGCACCGCATCGGCATAGTCATCGCTGTCCAGCACCTTGCGCGCCGCCGCGGCATCCAGGCCAACGGACTGCGCGGCTTCGACCAGCACTTCGTGATTGCTCGGGTCCTTGCCGTCGGCGTGGTAGGCGCGCAGCAGCGCCAGCTTCAGCGGCAGCTGCTTGCCTTCCAGGCCTGCCCAGTGCAGCAGCCGGTGGGCATCGAAGGTGTTGTAGACATGGGTGCGCTCGCCAAACGGAAAGCCCACGCCGGCGCCGCGCTCGCGGATCATGGCCTGGGTCTCCGCGATCTGTGCCGGGGTGCGCCCGTACTTCCTGCCGAGATAGTCGACGATCGCCTCGCCCTCCGGGCGCATCCCCGGGTTGAGTTCAAACGGATGCACGACGATTTCGGCATCCACCGCATCGCCAAGGCGCTGCAGCGCCAACTGCAGTGAAGACAGGCCGATGGCGCACCAGGGGCAGGCAATGTCGGAGACGAAGTCGATCTTGATGGGTTGGGGCATGGCTACTCCTGGCGTGGGCAGGGGCATGGCCCCGGCCCGGATCTGGAAATTGCCGACAGGGTAGCCTGACTGGCGAAACCTTGCAGGCGGGCACCGCGGCCGTGGCCGGGCGCCCGCCCCATGCCGTCAGTCCCAGCGGCGCCCGTGGCCGTCATTGTCGCCATGACGATATGCCCATTCGCGCTCGCGCCAGTCGCGGCGGTTGTCTCGATAGCCTTCGCGGTAGCCTTCCCGGTAGTAGCCCCGGTGGTAGTCCCTGCGATAGCCGCGGTCATAGTCATAGCGTACCGGCACCGGTGCCACCACGACGGGGCGCGGTGCCACCACTACCGGGCTGGGCGCATAGGCAACCGGAGCCGGCGCATACACCGGCGCAGGAGCATAGACCGGGGCCGGCTGGGCCACCACCACGCCCGGCACGCCGATGCCGATATCGATATTCACACCGGCGTAAGCCCCGGCGCTGGCCACCAGCATTGCACCACCTGCTACCGCCATTGCGATGATTCGTTTCATGGTTGCCTCCCAAGGGGCGTTGGACATGGGCTCACTGTAGGGGGCGGGCTTGTAATATGGGGCGCGCGAAGTGTTGCAAGTGTGACGTGGTGTAACCCTGCGGCAGGGCCGGGAGGTCTTGGCTACGCCTGTATCATGCAACCCCGTTGCCGAAGCTCTTTCCTTCCTTAGCTGCTCCATGCGCCGTACCGCCCTTGTTCTGCTGGCCCTGACCGCCTTCACCGCCATCCCCACCGCAGCCACTGCCGCCGCCGATATCCAGGCCGGCAAGGCATTGTTCACCACGCGCTGCGCCTCGTGCCACCACGTCGGCCGCAACGCGCGCGCAGGCTTTGGCCCGCAGCTGAACGGCATCTTCGGCCGTGCCGCGGGCGGCACCAGTGATTTCCAGTATTCGGAGGCGATGCGCGCTTCAAAGGTGGTGTGGTCGCATGACACGCTGCGTGCCTTCATCCATTCGCCCGGCAAGGTCGTGCCTGGCACGAAGATGCGCTTCTGGGGTCTCAGTGATGACAAGCAGATCAGCGATCTGCTGGCTTACCTGCAGACATTCCAGTAGGCGGAAAATGCGGCCCCGGCCCTTCCCCGGCCAGCGCGTCATGCGGATTGCGCAACGGACACGCCTTCAACGACAGACACCCACACCCGATACACCCATCTAGCTGGTCACGCAATTGCGTGAGCGTCCGGATCCGCTCATCCAGGTCATCGCGCCAGCTGGCCGACAGCCGGCGCCAGTCGGCCACAGTAGGCGCACGCCCGTCCGGCAGCTTCTGCATGGCATCGGCGATCACCGCCAGCGGCAGCCCCATGCGCTGCGCCACGCGGATCACGGCCAGCCGCCGCAGCACGGCGCGCGCATAGCGGCGCTGGTTGCCGCCGCTGCGGGTGCTGGCGATCAGGCCGCGCGATTCATAGAAATGCAGGGCGGATACGGCAATGCCCGTGCGCGCGGCGACTTCGCCGACGGAGAGCAGTTCTTCTGAAGGCGCGGCACGGCGCCGGCGCGGCGAGGGGGGCTTGTTCGCGGAGGCCATCGGCAGTGGAAGACACCAGTGGAACGGAGGAATGCCCATGCTACCATCAAGGCCGCGCTTGACCTCAAGCTAAGTTGAGGTTTGATACTTGCGACTCCACTGTTCGCCACGCCTCAATACAGAGCTGATGACCATGTTCCCGTTCTCGCCCTCATCCTTGCGTTCACCCTCGATGCTCGCGCTGCCTTCAATGCCCACCATGCCGGTCGCCCGCCCCAATTCCTCGCTGAGCCTCATCAATCCCGAGGGCCTGTACGACCCGCGGCCCAACGGCTATTCGCATGTGGCCATGGTGGAAGGCCCGGCCCGCATCGTCTATATCGCGGGGCAGGGCGGTGAGGACGCGGCCGGTTGCCTGCCGCTCGATTTTCCGCGCCAGGTGGCACGCGCCATGCAGAACCTGCGCATCGCGCTGCAAGCGGCAGGTGCCGACGTGGGCGATGTGGCCAAGCTCACGGTGCTGGTGGTCGACCACTCGCACGACCGCCTGCGTACCTTCGGTGCGGCGCTGCGCGAGATGTGGGGCGACAAGCCAACGCCGGCCTGCACGCTGATCCCGGTGCCGCGGCTGGCGCTGGACAATATGCTGTTCGAGATCGAAGCGACGGCGGTGCTGCCGGGCTGAACGCAGCTCAACGACTGCGTGATCGCCGAAGTGGCGCGCGTGGTCGGGCGGGAGCGGATGAAGGCAATGCGCTTCGGGCCGATGTCAAAGGCAGGATTGCCTGCAGCCGCGAAGTAGGCCTGGGCTGCGGCGCTTTGCCGCAGCGGCTGTCCTATCTTCAGCGCGGTGCGGCGCTGAAAGTCTTGTTGACGATCTTCCAGGCGCCGTCGATTTCCAGCAGCGTCATATAGTCGGTGAAGGTCACGCCCGGGTATTCCAGCACGACCTTGGCGACGCCGGCATTGCCCACCACATCGAACTGCGTGATAAAGCGCTTGCGCTGCGCCTCGTCCGCCGCGGGATGGCCGGGGCAGCGCGCCGAGGTGAATTCCTCAACCGTCAGCGAATGCAGCTTGCCATCACGGAACGAGACGATGCGTGCGTCGGCTGCAAACGCCTTGTACATGAATTCGGCCTTACCGGTGACATGGCCCTGCAGGTAGTCCTCGATCGGCGCGAGCGCGGCCACGTGGCGGGAAGTCAGGCCCGTTTCCGAATACGTCATGGTCTCCTCCAAAACTGGGGCGGCACCGGGTTACCACCGCATGCCGCAGCGTTGAAAGCGATGATTGTATTCCAGTTTTGTATGCAAAAGTGCGATGCGGCGCCACTCAGACCGATGTGGCGATGAGTTCACGCAGCCAACTGTGTGCCGGATCGCGATGCACGCGCTCTGGCCACAACATCGACATCTCATAGCCCGGCACTTCGACTGGCGGTTGCACAACCTTCAGTCCCGGCACGCCGCGCACCAACCGCTCGGGCAACATCGCCACCAGATCGGTGCTGGCGACGGCCGACGTGACAAACAGGAAGTGGGGTACGGACAGCACCACACGCCGTTGCATGCCGGCCAGCGCCAGCGCCTCGTCGGTGACGCCGTGAAAGCCGCCGCCGTCCGGCGACACGATCACGTGGTCGAGCGCGCAGAACTGCGCCAGCGTGGGCCGCCGCTTCAGCCGCGGATGCCCGTCGCGGCCCACCAGCACATAGCGCTCGGTGAACAGGGCGCGCCGGTGCAGGCCCGGCGGCGAACCATCGGTGGTGTGCAAGGCCAGGTCCAGTTCGGCACGCTCGGCCTGCCGGGCGATGCGCGGCGGCACCATCTCCACCACGGCCAGGCGCGCGCCGGGCGCCGCCATGCGCAGCGCCTGCAGCGCCGGCAGCACGATGGTCGTTTCGCCGTAGTCGGTCGCGGCCACGCGCCAGGTGTGGGTCGAGGCAGCGGGATCGAACGGACTATCGGACGAAACCGCGTGCTCCAGCGCGCCCAATGCTTCGCGCAACGGTTCGCGCAGCGATTCGGCCCTGGCGGTGGGGCGCATGCCGCGCGGGCCCGGCAATAGCAACGGGTCGCCGAAGTAATCACGCAGCCTGGACAGGTGGACGCTGACCGAAGGCTGTGACAGGTGCAGCCGCTGCGCCGCACGGGTCACGTTGTGCTCGGACAGCAGCACATCCAGCGTCACCAGCAGGTTCAGGTCGAGCCGCCTGAGATTAGTCATGACAATACCTGGGATATTGGATATTCATTTTTAATATAGCGGACGACGGCCTATGCTGACTTCACTCAATCATTGGAAGCCGCTGTCATGAACGTACTGCTTGTCTATGCCCACCCGGAACCGAGGTCGCTCAACGGTGCGATCCGCGACTTTGCCGTGCAGCGCTTGCGCGATGCCGGGCACCAGGTCCAGGTCTCGGACCTGTATGCGATGCAATGGAAGGCCCAGCTAGACGGCGCCGACACCAAGGCGCAGCCGGGCGATGCGCCGTTCCACCCGTCACTGGATTCCAAGCACGCCTTCGAGAACGGGCTGCAGAGCGATGACATTGCGCATGAGCAGGAAAAGCTGCGCTGGGCGGACACCGTCATCCTGCAGTTCCCGCTGTGGTGGTTCTCGATGCCGGCCATCCTGAAGGGCTGGGTCGAGCGCGTCTATGCCTATGGATTTGCCTATGGCGTCGGCGAGCACTCTGACGAACGCTGGGGCGACCGATATGGCGAGGGTATGCTCGCCGGCAAGCGCGCCATGCTGATCGTCACGACCGGCGGCTGGGAATCGCACTACAGCCCGCGCGGGATCAATGGCCCGATCGACGACATCTTGTTCCCGATCCATCACGGCATCCTGTACTACCCCGGGTTTGACGTGCTGCCGCCGTACTTGGTGTATCGGACCAGCAAGGTTGACGAGGCGCGCTTTGCTCAGATTCGCGAGGAGTTGGGCGAGCGGCTAGATGCGTTGGGGACAACCGCACCGATTCCGTTCCGGCGGCAGAACGCTGGGGACTACCGGATTCCGCAGCTGACGCTTCGCGAGGAGGTTGCGCCGGGAACGGTGGGGTTCGCGGCGCATGTGGAATAAGGGCGGCAACCGACGGCCGCCCCGGTGGACTTACTCGGCGCGAATATCCGCCCGCGCCGCCACCGCCCGCATCTCCGGCAATTCCTTCTCCACCCGCGCCTTCACCGCCGCGCCATTGCCATAAGCCGGCGTCAGCGCCAGTTCGACCATGCGCGCTTTGGTAGCCGGCGCGCTGGCGACGTCCGCCAGGGCTTTCTCCAGCTTCTGCTGCACCGGCGCGGGCAGGCCCGCGGGTGCCAGCAGCGCGAACCACGTGCCCATCTGGAAGCCGGGGTAGCCGCTCTCGGCCACCGTCGGCACTTGCGGCAACGCTGGCAGTCGCTGCGGCGACAACACTGCCACTGGCCGGATCTTGCCGCCCTTGATCAGCGGCAGGGTGGCCACCACGGTATCGACCGCGACCGGCACCTGGCCGCCGGCCAGCGCGGTCAGGCTGGGGGCGCTGCCGTTGAAGGGCACGTGGACCATGCGGATGCCGGTGGTGGACTTGAGCATCTCCGCGCCGAAATGCACCGAGGAACCCGCGCCGAACGAGCCGTAGGAGAACTTGTCAGGGTGGGCTTTGGCCTGCGTCACCAGATCCTTGAGCGAGGTGATCTGCGTGTCCGGGTTGGCTACCAGCACCAGGCTCATGTCGGCGACCAGGCCCAGCGGGGTGAAGCTCTTGATGGGGTCGTAGCCCAGGTGTTGGCGGATCGCCGGGTTCAGCGTCAGCGTGGTGCTGGCCGCCAGCAGCAGCGTGTAGCCGTCGGGCGCGGCCTTGGATACCTGGGTGGCGCCGATCACGGTGCTGGCGCCCGGCTTGTTCTCGACCACCACCGACTGGCCGAGCTTTTCGCCAAGGCCGACTGCCAGCAGGCGGCCCAGCACGTCAGTGGCGCCGCCCGCGGCGAAGGGCACCACCAGCCGGATCGGGCGGTCCGGCCAGGACTGCGCGGCGGCGGGCGTTGTGGACAGCATCGCGCTCAGGGCGGCGGCGCAGGCGAGAAACAGCTTCGGGGGCATTGCGGTCATCGTTGGCACTCCTGCCGGCAGTTGTAGGAATAGAAGGCAATCGGAAGCAATACGAAGCGGGGCCAGGACAAGTCGAGGGCTCAATCGAGCCAGGGGCTGCGCACGCGCGAGAAGCTGCCGGCCTGGTCATAGGCATGGCCGAGCTGCAGCACCGCGGCGTCGGCCTGCGCCGGGCCGATGATCTGGATGCCGGCCGGCAGGCCCTGGGGGCCGAAGCCGGCTGGTGCGGCCAGGGCGGGCAGTCCGGCCATGGTGGCCGGCACCACCGCCTGCATCCAGCGGTGGTAGGTGTCCATGTCGCGGCCGTCGATGGCGTGCGGCCAGTCCCAGTCGGCATCGAACGGGAACACCTGCGCGGCCGGCAGCACCAGGTAGTCGAAGCGCTCGAACAGCGAGCGCAATGCCTGGTACCACGCGCTGCGCTCGCACAAGGCCTCGTACACGCGCGTGCCCGGCAGGGCCAGGCCGCGCTCGATTTCCCATGCGGCCTCAGGCTTGAGCAGCGCGCGCCTGGCGGGGTCGTGGTACAGCGCCGCGTTGGCGCCGGCCACCGAGAAGCTGCGCAGGTCGATCCACGCGTGCCACAGGCGCTCCAGGTCGAACTCGGGCAGCGCGGGGTCCACGGTGCAGCCGAGCGTGCGCAGGTGCGTGAGCGCCTGCTCGCAGGTCTCGAGCACGCCGGCTTCGGTCGGCAGGTGGCCGCCCAGGTTGCCCAGCCAGCCGATGCGCACGCCGGCCCAGTCGCGTTCGGGCGGCAGCGTGAAGGTGCCGGACGCTTCGGTGCGGTGCGTCAGCGGCAGGCGCGCGTCAAAGCCGGCATGCACCGACAGCAGCAGGGCCAGGTCCGGCACGTTGCGCGCCATCGGGCCGGCCACGCTGAACTGCTGGAAGAAGACCTCGTCGCCCGGGCCGTGCGGCACGCAGCCGACCGAGGTGCGCAGGCCATACACGTGGTTGAACGCCGCGGGCGTGCGCAGCGAGCCCATCATGTCCGAGCCATCCGCCACCGGCAGCATGTGCAGCGCCACCGCCACCGCGGCGCCGCCGCTGCTGCCGCCGGCTGAGCGTGCCGGGTCGAAGGCGTTGCGGGTGGTGCCGTAGACCGGGTTGTAGGTATGGCCGCCCAGGCCAAACTCCGGCGAGTTGGTGCGCCCGACAAAGACCGCGCCGCCGGCGCGCATGCGCTCGAAGATCACGGCGTCGGCCTCGCTGACCTGCCCCGCGAAGATCGGCGAGCCCTTGGTGGTGACCATGCCTGCCGCCGGGCTGATGTCTTTTGGCGCCTGTGGGAAGCCATGCAGCGGGCCGCGGCTGGCGCCGCGTGCCAGTTCGGCGTCGAGCCCGGCGGCCTGCGCGCGCAGGGTGTCGCGCCCCACCGGCGCCACGATGGCATTGACGCGCGGGTTGTGGCGGTCGATCTGGCCAAGGAAGGCATTGAGCACTTCCACGCACGAGACCTCGCGTGCATGGATGGCGCGCGACAGGGCGACGGCATCGAGTTCGGTGATGGGATCGGTGGACGGGGTGGGCGCCATGGCTCGGGTGTCTCCTGTGGTGTCGGGAAAAAGCATACGGGCGGCGCACGGTTTCCCGCAATCGATGATTTTTTCAAATATCCTTGCGTAAAACGCAAACCACCCGCCGGAGCCGCCCATGCTGTCGCATCGCCTGCAGGAAACCTCGCTGCGCTATTTCCTGGAGGTGATGCGCAGCGGCTCGCTGACCGAGGCGGCGCAGCGGCTGAATGTCACCGTGTCGGCGGTGAGCCGCCAGGTCGGCGCGCTCGAGGCGTTGCTCGGCGTGCCCCTGTTCGATCGCCGGCCGCGTGGCATGGTGGCCAGCGCCGCCGGGGAGTTGCTGGCGGCCTATGCCCTGCGCGGCGCACTGGAAGCCGATCGGGTGGTGTCAAAGATTGCCGCGCTGCAGGGCCTGCGCCGGGGCCGGGTGCGGGTGGCCAGCTCGGCGGGGTTTGCGATCGAGTTCCTGCCGCGCATCATTGCCGAGTTCCGCCAGCGCTATCCGGGCCTGCAGTTCCATGTGCGCGTGGCGCCGCCTGCCGAAGTCACCGGCATCGTGCTGCATGGCGATGCGGACATCGGCATCACCTACAGTCGCGCCGCGGAGCAGGGCATCCGCGTGGAGCACCGCCAGCCCGCGCCGGTGATTGCCATCATGCGTCCGGACCATCCGCTGGCGCGCTTTCGCAGCGTCACGCTGGCGCAGATGCAGCCTTATCCGCTGGCGCTGCCGGAGGGCGACAACACCGTGCGCCAGCTGTTCGACATCGCTTGCGGCGAACGCGGCATGGTGTTCGAACCGGTGCTGGTGACCAACCACTTCGAGACTTTGACCAACTTCGTGCTGCACGGTGGCGGGCTGTCGATCTCCGGCGCCGTCACCGTGGGCGACAGGTTGCGCCGCGGCGAACTGCACGCTGCCTCGATCCGGGAGCGCGGCATGCGCAGCCGCGCGGTCGAACTGCAGACGCTGGGGGGCCGCACCCTGCCTGAAGGCGTGCATGCGTTCCTGGGGTTTATCCGCGAACGGCTGGCGGCGGAGGTTGGCGTGGCGGGCGCCTAGGCCGAAGCTGGCCTGCGGCGCCCGCCATTGTTGGCGTCATCCGCGCCAGGTGCTGCCGGTCACATCGCCGGTGCCGCGGGCTTCGTGGGGCTCGCGGCGCACGCGGATGTCGTTGTTGACCTCCTTGACGCCGTAGGTGCCGTCGGCCAGGTCTTCGATATAGAACTTCTGGCCGCGGTCGCGCACGGTGCCGGTCAGTGACACCACGCCTTCGCTGACGTCGACGCTGACGTCGCTCACGTCAACGCCGCGCGCGTAGCTCAGCTGCTCGCAGATCTGGTCGCGGATGCGCTCGTCGCTGCGCTGGTAGCCGCGCGGGCCAGTGTGGCGTTCTGAGGTGCCGAACCAGTCGCCCACGGCTTCGCCGATGCGGCGGCCCAGGTTGTAGAGCACGCCATGCGAGCCCTCGCGCTCGTCATCGGGAATGTCGGTTTCCCAGCCGCGGCGCTGCGCATATTCCCGGTAGCCCGGGCTGTGGCGCCGGGCTTCATAGCGCTGCTTCTCTTCCCAGTCCTCGCGCGGGTCGACCCAGTAGCGGGTGTCGCTGCGCAGGTCGCTGAAGTAGGTGTCATGGCCGCGCGCATGAGGCGACTCACGCGGATCCCGTGCGCGTTCGGCGCTGCGGCGCCACTGGCGCTCGGCGTTCTCGTCGTCGCGTTCCCATGCCTGCGGATCGCGCCATTCGCTGGCACGTTCCCAACCATAGCCGCCGTTCAGGCCGTAGCGCAGGTTGCTGCCGTAGCGAGCGCCGGACGGGTGTTCCGGGTACCTGCCGGCGCCGTACGCTTCATTGAAATCCCGGCCCGGGCGGGCGGGGCCGCCGTAGCTGGTCTGGCCGGGCGCCATTTGCTGGCGCCGACGCCGCGCTTGCCAGCGCTCCTGTTCGGATTCAGGTTGCCAGTCATCGTCTTCCCATGCCTGGCGGCGTTGGCGCGCGGCGCGCGCATTGCGCTCATCGTAGTAGTAGCCCATGCTGCTTTCCTGACAGTGTGCGTGTGGCGCCATGTGCGGGCGCAGGCGCACACGCCGTGCGCGAACCGCTGGCGGGTAATCAGGAAGGGGCAAGATTCGTACCGTGCGGCGGGTGCACCGCGGACGGGGGTTTGCCGGCACTTTGGTGCACTGCATCCATGCAAGGGTTTCAGAGCTTGTAAGGGATGCCGGTCCGGATGGGCGGGGCGTGCCGCAGTATCCACATGGCGCGAGGCAGGGCGCCACGCGCACCGGGGCAGGCGTGCCGGGCGGCCGTACTGCCGCCCGTCGCCACCTTTTTGCCGGTTTACTTCGTGCTGCTGGTCTTGGTCGACTTTGTCGATTTGGTCGATTTGGTGGTCGTGGCTTTCGCAGGGGCGGCTGCGCTGCCAGCGGCCGTGGTCGCCGGGGTCGGTTCGATCTTCGACTTGGCGAACGCAAAATAGCATTCGGTATTGCTGTTGTTGTACGTTTCCGAATCGCTTGTGGCCAGCACGCCGGTGACGTTGATCTTGTCCCCGGTCTGCAGGTTGCTGATCTTCTTCTGGTTGACCATCAGCGCATCGCGCATCAGCGCCTTGCCGGTGCACTGCGGATTGACCGAGTCCTTGAAGTAGACGGCGATGGTGTCGTCCGACTTGCGCAGGCCATCCACCTTGGTGATGCGGGCGACCGTACCGGATACCAGGATTGCCTGCGAATCCCACTTCTTCTTCGCGGTGATTTCGTTCTTCTTCCAGTCCGACCAGATATCGCCCAGCGAAGCCGGCTTCGGATCCGCCAGCATGCGGAAGTCGCCGCTCAGCACGTCGCCGGTGCCGTCGAGCACGCCGCTGATGGAGGACATTGCGCCGTCCATCGATTCACACCCCGCCAGCAACCCGGCCAGCGCGAGCCCTACCACCAGTTTTCCCGTCTTCATTCTTTTTTTCTCCAGGTCCGCCAGCTCCCTCGGCTGACGCCGGGGCATTGTATTCGTACAACCTGCAAAATCCAACAGAACTGGCAAAAACGCTCTATTTCCGGCAAAAATGAGGTGGCATCCCCGAGCGGGGTTGTCCCGGCTTAATCTCGGGAGCCGGCCGGTTCGGCGCCTCCCCGGAACATGGGATGGGCAACGGTGCGCGGCCATGCGATGAGCAAGGGCGGCAGACAAGCGCGGCGGCGTTTACCCTGAAGGGACCCGCCCGGCCGTCCCATGCGCGGGCGGATATGGCAGAATCCGCCGTCGTGCCCGGCACAGCATGCAGTAGTACGGGCAGCAAGACTGGCCCGACAACGGGCAGCACCACGGCATGGCTCGGGAACACAGGCATGGCAAGCACAACAAGAGTCCTGATCGTCGAAGACGATCCCGCAGCGCTGAGCCGCCTGGTGCAGGCCGTTGAGATGCATGCGCCGGCCACGGTGGTGGCAGGCTGCACCGCCAGCGCGACGGAAGCGCTGGCCTGGCTGGCGCAGCACCAGCCCGACGTGTTGCTGTGCGACCTCGGCCTGCCGGACGGCAGCGGCATCGACGTGATCCGCGACGCGCGCGCGCGCTATCCCGCCTGCGACTGCATGGTGGTCACGGTGTTCGGCGACGACCAGCACGTGCTGGCCAGCATCGAGGCGGGCGCCATCGGCTACCTGCTCAAGGACGAAACCACGGACCGCATCGCCGCCTCCATCGGTGAACTGCGCGGGGGCGGCTCGCCGATGAGCCCGCTGATCGCGCGGCAGGTGGTGAACCGGCTGCGCGGCGCGCCGGCCGAGGCGGTTGCGCGCGATACCGCGGCCACCGGCGCCGTGGTGCTGTCGGTGCGCGAGAACGAGATCCTTGACCTGATCTCGCGCGGCTATACCTATGCCGAGACTGCCCGCTACCTGGGTCTGAGCGTGCATACCGTGCAATCGCACATCAAGAACATCTACGGCAAGCTGGCGGTGCGCTCGCGCGGCGAGGCCGTGTTCGAGGCGGCCAAGCTGGGCCTGCTCAAGTCCTTGTAACCCCACCCCATGCTGCATCGTCCGCGCCACTTCCGGACCGTGCTTGCCGTGCTGCTGGCATGGGCCTGCCTGATGCTGTCCGGCATGGCGGCAGCCGAGGGCACGATGGAACTCGCCGCGGCCACGCGCTCGGCCACGCTGACCGACGGCACGGTGCTGCCGGCGCGCCTGCTGACGCTGCCTGACTACTGGGACCGGGAGCAGCCGGGCAAGTCCGGCACGCTAGTCTACGAACTGCGCTTTGACCGCAACTGGCCCGCGGCTGACCCTGGGGGGCTGTTCGTACCATGGGCCGGCGGCAGCTACGAGGTGCGCCTCAATGGCGTGCTGATCGCCGCCGGCGGGCGCCTGGACGCTCCGTCGTCGGCGCTGGCCAAGCGCCCCTACTACGCGGCCGTGCCGCCCGAGCTGGCGAGCGCGCACGGCAACCTGCTGCGCATCACCGTGGCGGCGCGCGCCTATGCGCGCTCGGGCCTGCTGCCGGTGACGGTGGGTCCGGCCGCCGAAGTGCGCGCGCAGTTCGAGCAGGCCTTCCGCCTGCGCGTGGTCGGCCCGCTGATCGCGGCGGTGCTCAGCGTCGTGCTGGGCTGCCTCGCGCTGCTGATCTGGTGGCGCCAGCGCGATCCGCTGTTCGGCCTGTACGGGCTGGCCGAGGTCGCGTGGAGCGTGCGGCTGCTCGACTACTTTGTCGATGACCTGGCGATTCCCGCGGAACTGCGCAGCTATATCGTCGCCGCCGCGCGCGAGGTATTCCTGGGCGCCATCGCCCGGTTCTGCCTGCTGGTGATCCGCGTGCCGTGGCGCTGGCTGCATCGCACGCTCAATGCCTACCTGTGGCTGGCGCTGCCGGTGATCGCGCCGCTGGCCGCCGTGTCAAGCCACCCGATGGTCTTTCCGCTGAGCTGGCTGGTCAAGGTGGGCATCATCCTGACCGTGGCCGGCGCGATGGTATGGGGCGCATTGCGCCGGCCCAGCCGCGAGGCAACGCTGCTGGCCGCCACCGTGGGCGTGTCGGCGGTGCTGTTCCTGGCGGACTGGATCAAGGTCTGGCTGACCGGCGACTACTACTGGGTCCATTCCATGACCCGCTATGTGTCCGTGCCGTTCAGCGTGGTGATGGCATGGATGCTGGTGGAGCGCTACACCAGTGCGGTGCAGAGCCTGCAGGACGCCAACCAGGTGCTGACCGAGCGCGTCGCGCAGCGCGAGGCGCAGCTGCGCGCGGCCTTCGCGCGCACGCAGAAGATCGCCGCGGAGGAGACCGCGCTGCGCGAGCGCGGCCGCATCCTGCGCGACATGCACGATGGCCTGGGCAGCCAGCTTGTCACCACGATCTCGATGCTGGAATCCGGCAAGGCAAGCTCCCCGGAAATCGCCGTGCAGGTCCGGCACGCCCTGGATTCGCTGAAGCTCTCCATCGACGCCATGCAGGACACCGGCGGCGACCTGGCGGCGGTGCTGGGCAACCTGCGCTACCGCCTGGGGCCACGCATCGCCGATGGCGGCCTCGATATCCACTGGGAGGTCGAGCGCCTGCCCACGCTGGCGCATTTCACCGCTCGCAAGGTGCAGGAGCTGCAATACCTGCTGCTCGAAGGCATCACCAACGTGCTGCAGCATGCGCGGGCAACCGCCCTGACCGTGACCGCCCATGCGGACATGGACGCGCAGGTGATCCGGATCACGCTGGCCGACAACGGCCGCGGCTTCGACACAGGGGCCACGCGCGGCGGGCGCGGGCTGCGCAATATGCAGGTGCGCGCGGCGGCCATCGACGGGCGGCTGCTGATCCGGTCGGCGCCGGGCAGTACGGCGCTGACGGTGGAGGTGCCGCTGGCCCCGGGAGACGGCGATGAGGCCGGCACCGACGGGGAGGGCATCGCCCCCGCCGCGTAGAGGCTCCGGGCGGCCTCGGCGCGAAGGCTCAGCATGCCAGGCCGGGGGCTGGCGCTCAGCGCGCGCCACGCCGCGGCGCCAGCCGCACGGCCAGCGCAGCCAGCGCGGCGGCGGTCGCCAGCGCGGCCACGCCGGTCCAGCCGAAACGCGCCAGTGCCAGGCTGCCGAGCGCGGCGCCGACGGCCATGCCGGTGAACATGCAGACGAACAGCACGGCATTCAGGCGGCTGCGCGCGCCCGGATCGATGCCATAGACGATGGTCTGGTGCGCGACCAGGGCGATCTGGACACCGAGGTCGAACCCGATGGCGCTGGCGCCGATCAGCCACAGCTGCGCATGCGGCGATACCAGCGGGTTCAGCAGCATGCCGGCAAACGACAGCGCTGCCAGTGCCGCGCCCAGCCGGGTCACCCGCTCCGGCCCGCTGCGGTCGGCAAGGCGCCCGGCAAGCGGGGCGCCCAGCGCGCCGGCGGCGCCGGCCAGGCCGAACGCGCCCGCGGCTTCACTGCCGAGATGGAACGGTGCGCCATGCAGCATCACCGCCAGCGTGGACCAGAACGCGCTGAAGCCCACCGACAGCAGCCCCTGCGCCAGGGCGGCGCGGCGCAAGGCGCCATGCTCGCGCCACAGGGCCGCCAGCGAGGCCAGCAGCGCATGATACGGCAGCACCGTGGTGGGCGTGAAGCGCGGCAACTGGCGTCGGGCAACCAGCGCGACCGCCGCGATGCTGGCCGCCGCAATCATGAACATGGCGCGCCAGCCGAAGTGCGCGGCGACGAAGCCGCTCACCACCCGCGACAGCAGGATGCCCAGCAGCAATCCGGTCATGACTGTCCCGACCACCTTGCCGCGCTGCGCCGCGGGCGCCAGCGCCGCTGCAGCGGGCACGATGTCCTGGGCTATGGTGGCGGCCAGGCCCACCACCAGGCTGGATACCAGCAACGCGCCAATGCCGGGCGCCAGGCCCGCCAGCAGCAAGGCGCCGACCAGCGCCACCGCCTTGGCCACGATGATGCGGCGGCGGTCATAGCGGTCGCCCAGCGGCGCCAGCAGCAGGATGCCCAGCGCATAGCCGAGCTGCGTCAGGGTCGGGATGGCGCCGGTTGCCGAATCGGAGGCATGCAGGTCGGGTGCCATCACCCCGAGCATGGGCTGGCTGTAGTACAGCGAGGCGACTGACAGGCCCGCGCCGACGGCAAGCAGCAGCACCAGGCGTCCCGGCAAGGACGGGCTGGCAACGGTGGCGGCGGATGGGCTGGCGGGAACAGAGGACATGTTGGGGTTGCGTGGTCCGCAGGCAGGTTTGGATGGCTCGAAGTGTTGTCCACGCGGGCGGATTCTGGTAGACGTGCGGGATGAACAATGGTTATACGAGATACGTATGAAACGCCAGCCAGCATTGCCGCGAACCCACGCCGCGCAGGGCAGGGCAACTGCCCGCGGCGCCACCAGCGCCGACCGCATAGACCTGATGCAGACCTTTGTGCGCATCGTCGAGGCCGGCAGCCTGTCGATGGCGGCAGCGCAGCTGCAGACGACTCAGCCCACCGTCAGCCGGCGCCTGCAGACGCTGGAGCGGTTGCTCGGCGTGCGACTGCTGCAGCGCTCCACGCATGCGATGAAGCTGACCGAGGACGGCGAGCGTTGCTATGAGCGTGCCAAGGAACTGGTGGCCGACTGGACCATGTTCGAGGCCGACGTGCGCGGGGTCGGGCATGCGCCGGCAGGCACGTTGCGTGTGGTGGTGCCGCACGCTTTCGGGCAGGAGCTGCTGGTCGGCCCGCTGGCCGGCTTCTTGCAGCAGTACCCCGAAGTCTCGGTGGAATGGCTGCTGCATGACCGTACCCCGGATTTCATCGCCGAGGCCATCGATTGTGCGATTCATGTGGGCGAGGTGCATGAACCCGGCGTGGTGGCGGTGCGGCTCGCCGACGTGCCGCGCGCGGTCATTGCCGCACCGTCGCTGTTTGAGGGTAAGCCGCTGCCACGCCGGCCGGAAGACCTGGAGGCCTTGCCATGGCTGGCGCTGCGCACCTTCTATCGCAATGAGATCGTGCTGCAGAACACGCAGACGCAGGCGCGCCAAGGCATCGCATTCCAGCCGCGCATGAGCACGGACAGCCTCTACGCGCTGCATTCGGCGACCCGGCTAGGGCTGGGCGTTGCCGTCGGCTCGGCCTGGATCTTTGCCGACGACATTGCCAGCGGCAGGCTGCTGCACCTGCTGCCGCAGTGGCAGGCGGACCCCTTGCCGATCTACCTGGTCTACCCCCATGCGCGCTTCTATCCGGCGAAGCTCAGGTTGTTTGTCGATGCCATGCGGCAAGCCATTCCCACGCCGGGTATGGTCGGGAGCCCGGGCCCGCAGCGGCGCGAGCGCGGCGAGCGGACCCGTCGCGCATGAGCGTGCTCA
Source organism: Cupriavidus sp. BIC8F (assembly GCF_032465815.1). Lineage (NCBI taxonomy): Bacteria > Pseudomonadati > Pseudomonadota > Betaproteobacteria > Burkholderiales > Burkholderiaceae > Cupriavidus > Cupriavidus sp. BIC8F. Next base: position 521,435 of record NZ_CP136095.1, read on the forward strand.
GGGAGGCGCGGAAGACGACCCCGCTTGCGCCGGGGGCGTGGGCCGCAGGCACGACCAGGCCCACCCCAGCAGCGTGAAGACCAGGAACGGGTAAGCGAAGAACGGCAGCGGCTCGGACAAGGGCGTCAGGCCGCTGCCGCCCAGCATCCGCAGCGACGACGCCGCCAGCAGGATGGCCGCGATCGCACCCGGCATCCGGACCGCATTCGGCATCACCGTTGGGGCGCTGATCAGTACCAGCGCCGCGGCCCACAGCCCGGCGCCCGCGGCGAAGGACGGCGCGCTGTCCTCCAGCGCCATGCCCGCGCCCGACACCACCAGCGCCTGCCCGGCGAGAAAGACCAGGAAGCCCGCGGCCACCAGGTCATGGTGGTGGCGGAAGAAATGCACGGCAAGCAATGCGGAGGCGATGACCAGGGCGATGCCGTCGAGGCCCCAGGCCAGGCTGCGCCATGACGCCGACGGGACAAAGCTCCCGCCCATGCCAAGCAGGGCACCGGCAACCAGGCAGACGGGCGCCAGCAGCGGGGGGCGGTGACGGTGCATGCGAGTCTCCTCCGTGCCAGGCGGCTTGCGGCAGCGCTGCCGCCTCACAAGATACTAGGCGCCCCGGGGTCTGGCCGCGGAGTGGCCGGTACCGAAGCCGTGCGGGCCATGCCACACATGGCGATGGCGGACCGGCTGGCGACCGGTCAGGAGCACAAGGCCGGAAAAGCCGCCGTCACCCCTTGCCCGATGTCCCACACGTCTTCGGTGCAGGTGGGCAGGCAGCGGTGCCGACGCTGCCCGCAACCCGTGCTGTCTGCCCCACTTCAGCGCATTTTCCGCACCGGATTTGCGCATTATCAAGACCTTCGAAATCCGCGCTTCAGGCCTGCCAATCAAGGCCGATAGGAGGAAATCCAAGCCAGGTTCCGCGACCGCCATGACTCCTATTTTCCTTCCCGCCGAGCGCCTGATGGCGCGCCTGAATATCAACCGCAAGCTCGCGCTGATCGCCGTGCTGTTCCTGGTGCCGCTATGCGGCGCGATGTACGTGGTGCTGAGCGATGCGGCGCGATCGATCCGCACCACCGGCGATGAAGTGCGGGGGCTTGCCGTGGCCGGGCATGCGCTCGACTTCATGCGCGAGACCCAGGTCCGGCGCGGCGCCGCCAATGCGGTGTTGTCGGGCAATACGGCCTTTCGCGCCACCTTCGACGCGGCCGACAACAAGGCCGCGGCCGGCCTGGCGGGGCTGACGCGCAGCATCGCGGAGAATCCTGCATTCGAACTGGCGGCCGGGGCGCGCAAGCTGGAGCAGGACTGGCAGCATCTGCGCGGGCTTGGCCTGGACACCACGGCGGGGCCGCTGTTCGAGCGCCACAGCGCGCTGGTGCGGCAGACGCAGGCGTTTATCGGCGATGTGGCCGAGCGCTCGCAGCTGGCGCTGGACAGTGAAGCGGGCTCTTACTACCTGCTCAACCTGCTGGTGGGCCCGATGCCGCGCCTGGCTGAGCTGAGCGCGCTGGCGCGCGGCCGTGGGGCCGGCATCATCGCGCAGGGCGGCTATGCCGATGCCGCGCAGCAGGCGGGCCTGGGCGCGCTCGCCGAGCAGATCCACGAGGGGCTGGAAACGGTGCGGCGCGACATCGCGCGCGTCGGGAACGCGGCACCCGCGTACCGGCCGCGCATCGACGCCGCGCTGGCGCGGCTCGCCGCGATGGACAACTTCCATCGCACGCTCAAGGTCCGGATGCTGGGCGCGACCGGCATCGATATCGATGCCAAGACCTACTTCGACGAGGCCACCGCGGCCATCGAAGGCGTTGCGGCCGCCAACAAGGCGTTTGCCGGGATCGTGGACGCCATGCTGGCACAGCGTGTCGCGGCGCAGGAAGGGCAGTTCGTGTTGCTGGCGGGCATTGCGCTGGTTACCGTAGCCGCCGCGTTCTACCTGTTCATCGGCTTCAGCCGCGGCATGCGCGGCGACGTGCGGCAGGTGGCGGAGATGGTCGAGCGCATCAATGCGGGCGACCTGACCCTGCGCATCTCGGTGCGCGGGCGCGACGAACTGAGCGAGATCAAGCGGCACCTGCTGTCGCTGGTGGACAGCTGGCGCGCGCTGATCGGCGACACTAAGGCCGGCGCGCACAACGTGCTGGCGGCGGCGGGCGATATCGCGCAGGGCAATATCGACCTGTCGCAGCGCACCGAGGAGCAGGCTTCGTCGCTGGAGCAGACCGCGGCCAGCATGGAGCAGCTGACGGCGACCGTGCAGCAGAACGCCAGCAATGCCGGCCAGGCCAGCGAGCTGGCGCGCGAGGCGTCTGGCGTGGCGCGCGCCGGCGGCGACGCGGTCGGGCGCATGCAGCAGACCATGCAGGAGATCGAGGCCGATTCGCGGCGCATCGTCGACATCATCGCGGTGATCGACGGCATTGCCTTCCAGACCAATATCCTGGCGCTGAACGCGGCGGTGGAGGCCGCGCGCGCGGGCGAGGCCGGCCGCGGCTTTGCGGTGGTGGCGACTGAAGTGCGCGGGCTGGCGCAGCGCGCCGGCAGCTCGGCCAAGGAGATCCGCACGCTGATCTCGCAATCGGCGCAGCGTGTGGCGTCGGGCAACACGCTGGCGCTGGACGTTGCCGCGACCATGGAGAGCACCGTTGCCGCCATCGGCCGCGTGACGGCGATGATGGATGAGATCAGCCATGCCTCGCGCGAGCAGAGCAGCGGCATCGCCCAGGTCAACCAGGCGGTGACGCAGATGGACCAGGTCACGCAGCAGAACGCCGCGCTGGTGGAGGAGGCCGCCGCGGCGGCGCAGTCGCTGCAGGAGCAGGCGCTGCATATGCAGCGGGCGGTGGCGGTGTTCCGGACCGAGGCGCGAGCCTAGTGCACCTCGCAGTGCTCAGCGCCGGAAGATCCAGATCACGACCGACACCAGCACCGACACCAGGATGCAGGTCGTGATCGGAAAGTAGAAGCTGAACCCGTCCCGGACGATATGGATATCGCCGGGCAGCCGCCCGAGCGGCAGCTTCGACAGCCAGGGCCAGGCAGCGGCGGCTGCGATCAGCAGGCAGCCAAGGATGAGAAGCAGGCGTTGCATGATCGGATGGATTTGTTCGGGCCGGCGGCTTGTGGCGCCCCGGATCCTGAGACGTTGGACAGGCACTTCGCCGCAGGATTGCATCGGCTCGGCGCACCGGGGGCAGGGACTATAGGTCTCGGATTTCGGAATGTAAATTGAGAGTTGGCGCTCTTTGCATGAAATTTGGTTATACCGCCGGAATGCCGCAAGGTTAGTCTGATGGTAAATTTCACGATCAGCCTGTTTTCTGATAGAAAGCACTGTTCCCTGATCCAGATGTTCAGTCTGGTTCCACAAAAATGGCGTGCTCCGGCGAAATCCACACGCTGGACGGCCAATTTCCCGCCGGGTTAACGCTAATTCTGAGTCGCAATGCCCGTTGCCTAAGATTCCGTTCAATTGGAGAACAGCAGTTCGCCATTAGAACAGCATCGCATTGCCGGCCTGCAGGACGGCTCGTGCGATTTCCAGGCAAACGGAGACAGCAGTGCAACATCCCACCCAAACGACGGGCGGCGTCACGGACGTCCAGGCCCTGATCGACGGACAGCGATTCACTGGTTACCAGTGGCTCATTCTTGTGCTGTGCTTCCTGATCGTTGCCATTGACGGTTTCGATACCGCCGCAATCGGATATATCGCGCCGGCGCTGGTGCAGGACTGGGGGATCGAGAAAGCCGCCCTCGGGCCCGTCATGAGCGCGGCCCTGTTCGGTCTTGCTTTCGGTGCGATCTTCGCCGGTCCGCTGGCTGACCGTGTCGGCCGCAAGAAGGTGCTGGTGCTGTCCGTCTTCTTCTTTGGCGCCTGCAGCCTCGCCACCGCGTTTGCGCCCACGCTGGGCTGGCTCACGGTCTGGCGCTTCCTGACGGGCCTGGGCCTGGGCGCCGCCATGCCCAATGCCGTGACGCTGACATCGGAGTTTGCGCCGCAACGCCGCCGTGCCGTGCTAGTGAACACCATGTTCTGCGGCTTTCCGCTTGGTTCCGCGGCCGGCGGCTTTGTCGCCGCCGCGATGATTCCGCACTTCGGCTGGCATAGCGTGCTGCTGCTTGGCGGCATCGTGCCGCTTGCGCTCGCGCTGTTGCTGGTGGTGCTGCTGCCGGAGTCCGTGCGCTACATGGTCCTGCGCAACTATCCTGCCACCCAGATCCGCAACGTGCTGCGGCGCGTGACTGGCGCAGACCTGTCCAAGGCCAACAACTTCATCATCGGCGAGCAGGCCCCTGTGACCCGATCCGCCATCGGCACCGTGCTGGCGCCCGGCTATCGCCTGGGCTCGGCGATGCTGTGGTCCACTTACTTCATGGGCCTCGTCATCTTCTACCTGCTGACGAGTTGGATGCCGACGCTGATGAAGGACGCCGGTTTCTCGATCCAGCACGCGTCATTCCTGACGGCGCTGTTTCCGCTCGGTGGCGGCATCGGCACCATCGCGGCCGGCTGGTTCATGGACCGCTTCAATCCGAACAAGGTCATCGCCATCACCTACGCTGCAACCGGCGTACTGATCTACGCCGTGGGCCACGGCACCGGCAGCCAGGTGCTGCTGGGCGTGCTGATCTTCCTCGCCGGTACGGCCATGAACGGCGCCCAGTCTTCGATGCCTTCGCTGGCCGCGGCGTTTTACCCGACGCAGGGCCGCGCTACCGGCGTTGCCTGGATGCTTGGCATCGGCCGCTTCGGCGGCATCACCGGCGCGCTGCTCGGTGCGGAACTGCTGCGCCTGCACCTGGGCTTCGACACGATCTTTACGCTGCTTACCGTGCCGGCATTCCTTGCCGCCGGTGCACTGCTGGTGAAGCATTTCAGCAGCCGCCCTGCGGCTGCCGCCGACTCAGTCAATGCCAGCGCAAGCGTCGCGAGTCACTGAGCGAAATCAGGCTGGGCCGCGGCGCGAATGCAGTTCGCCAGCGCCTCGGCCATCGGTGTGAGCGTGCGGTCGCCGTGCCGCAGCAGGCCGATCGGTTCCTCGGTGCCCTGCGTATCGATCGGCAGGAGTACCAGCTCCCCCTCGGATACCGCGCGCCTGGTTGCGGAGAGCGGCGCTGCCCACACGCAGTCGCTCTGCCGGGCCAGCAGCCGTCCGAGATAGGCGTCCGAGGTTTCCACGCATCCGCCTGGCAGGGGCAGGCCGTGCCGGGCGAGCAGGCTTTCCGTGTTGTGGCGGGGAATCGAGCCCGCTGCCGGAATCACCAGCGGCCACGCCAGCGCGTCAACCAGCGTTGGCCGCGATACGGCGGCGAGGGGATGCCCGGGACGAACCGCCAGTGCCAGCGAGTCCGGGCCCAGCGACTCGAACCACAGGCTCTCCATGGCCACCGGGTCGTCCATCCGGCCAATGACGAGGTCGAGCACATCCGATTTGAGCTGGTCGATGAGATTGCGGTTCATGCCGGTCTGCACGGCAAGGCCGACCTCGGGATGTGCGGCGCGGAAACGCAGCAGGGCATCAGTCAGCACGGCCGGCACCACGCTTGGCAGCGCACCCAGCCGGATGCGCTCCTGCGGCAGCGCATCCGCGCCGGCCATGCTGTCCGCCGCGGCATCGATATCCGCGAGGATGCGCAGGGCGTGGCGCAGGAAGCGCGTGCCGGCGGTGGTCAGTTCAGTGCCGGCTCGCTGCCGGACCAGCAGGCGGGTGCCGGCCAGTTCCTCGAGCTCGCTCAGTGTCTTGGAGACGGCTGGCTGCGTCAGCCCCAGGCGTTCGGCGGCGCGGCCCAGGTGCTGGGTCTGGGACACCGCCACGAAACAATAGAGGTGCCGCAGCCGCACGCGATTGCGGAAGATTTCGAGCGCGAGTGGGGCTTGTGGTTTCATGTCAAAAAGTTATCGTATTTCGACGAATTATTAATTTACATGACTTTATGTGTTGTTTAAAGTCAAACCATTCCAATGACAAGGAGACTGCGCGATGACCCGTCTTGCCCAGTACCGCCGTCCCTACTGGGACACCCAGCCCGAATACCGCTTCGATCCCTATGCCTCGACGCAGAAGCGCTCGCCGGACCAGCCGCTGATTGCGCTGCCGCAGTCGCTGTCTGAAGTGACCGGCCCCACCTTTGGCGCCGAGTTCGTCCGCGAAGGGGACAACGACCTCACCGTCGGCAACGGCGGCGAGCCCATCGGCGAGCGCATCCTCGTGACCGGCCGCGTGCTGGACGAGAATGGCAGGCCGGTGCCGAACGCGCTGATCGAGGTCTGGCAGGCCAATGCGGCCGGCCGCTACGTGCACAAGCGCGACCAGCATGATGCGCCGCTCGACCCGCATTTCTCGGGCGAGGGCCGCACCGTCACCGATGCCAGCGGGCGCTACCAGTTCAAGACCATCAAGCCGGGCGCCTATCCCTGGCGCAACCACCACAATGCCTGGCGGCCGCAGCATATCCACTTCTCGCTGTTCGGCAACGCCTACGCCACGCGGCTGGTGACGCAGATGTATTTCCCCGGCGATCCGCTGTTGCCGTTCGATCCGATTTTCAACTGCGTGCCGGACGAAAAGGCGCGCGACCGGCTTGTGGCCAGCCTCGACTGGGAGACGACCCAGCCCGAATACGCGCTCGGCTACCATTTCGATATCGTGCTGCGTGGCCGCGATGCCACGCCGATGGAGTAAGACCATGCTTTACGCCACCGCATCCCAGACCGTCGGCCCTTATCTCCATATCGGCCTGAGCGGCCTGAGCGGCCTGAACTGCGCCGACCTGACCGCCAGCGCGCCGGAACTGGCTGGTCAGCGCATCGTGATTGAAGGCCGCGTGACCGACGGCAACGGCGAGCCCGTGCCGGACGGCATGGTCGAGATCTGGCAGGCCAATCCCGCCGGCCGCTACCGCCACCCCGACGATGCGCGCGAGCTGCCGCTGGTGCCCGGCTTTACCGGCTTCGGCCGAGTGCCGACCGAGGCCGACGGCTCGTTCCGCTTCGTCACCGTCAAGCCCGGCACCGTGCCCGGTGCGGACGGCCGGCCGCAGGCGCCGCACATCATGGTGTCGGTGTTCATGCGCGGGCTGGTCAAGCATGTCGCCACGCGCATGTACTTCCCAGACGAAGCGGCCGCCAATGCTGCCGATGCCGTGCTGGCACTGGTCCCCGCCGAGCGCCGCGGCACGCTGATTGCCAGCGATGCCGGCAACGGCACGCTGCGCTGGGACGTGGCGCTGCAGGGGCAGGGCGAGACGGTGTTCTTCGATATCTGAAGGCCCCGTTGCCGGCAACAGACGCATAATCGGGTGGCCGTCGATGTCACGGCCACTCACGCTACCCATCGCCCCCAATGCCAACCGCTACGCGTCTCACCGATCCCATGTCCGGCAGCCCGGCCGTGCTGGAAATTTTCTCCGACGCCGGCACGGTGCAGCGCATGCTTGCCGTGGAGGCCGCGCTCGCGCGCGCCGAAGCCGACAGCGGCGTGATTCCTGCCGCGGCCGCGGCCGTGATTTCCGACGTCTGCCGCGACCCCGGCATCATTGATCGCGACGCGCTTGCGCAAGCCGCGGTCGCTGCCGGCAATCTCGCCATTCCCTTCGTCAGGCAACTGACCGCCGCCGTGGCCGCGCGCGATGCGCAGGCGGCGCGCTTTGTCCACTGGGGCGCCACCAGCCAGGACATCATCGACACCGCACTAGTGCTCCAGGCCGGCGACGCGCTGCGCGCGCTGGATGCCGACCTGGTGCGCCTGGGCTCAGCCTGCGCCGCGCTGGCTTCGGCGCATCGGGCCACGCCCATGGTCGCGCGCACCTGGCTCCAGCATGCACTGCCGGCCAGCTTCGGCCTCAAGGCCGCGGGCTGGCTCGATGCGCTGCGCCGCGATCTCGGCCGTCTCGATGCCACCCGCGCCCAGGCCCGCGTGCTGCAGTTCGGCGGCGCCGCCGGCACGCTCGCCAGCCTTGGCCAGGCCGCGCCCGCGGTGACCGCCGCGCTGGCCCGCGAACTGGACCTGGCCGCGCCCGTGTTGCCGTGGCACGCGCATCGCGACCGCATGGCCGAGATCGCCACCACGCTGGGCATGCTGACCGGCACGCTCGGCAAGATGGCGCGCGATATCTCGCTGATGATGCAGACCGAGGTGGCGGAAGTGGCCGAGCCCTCGGGCCCCGGCCGCGGCGGCTCCAGCACCATGCCGCACAAGCGCAACCCGGTCGGCTGCGCCGCAGTGCTGACGGCCGCGGTGCGCGTGCCCCCGCTGGTGGCGACGATGCTGGCGGGCATGGTGCAGGAACATGAACGCGCCCTGGGTGGCTGGCAGGCAGAGTGGGACACGCTGCCGCAGATCGTGACGCTGGCCGCCGGCGCGCTGCGCCAGATGGGCGAGGTCGTGGCGGGGCTGCACGTCGATACGGCGCGCATGCGTGCCAACCTCGGCCTCACCCATGGCCTGATCCTCGGCGAGGCGGCGATGCTTGAACTTGGCAGCAGGATCGGCCGGCTGCCGGCGCACCATCTGGTGGAACGCGCCTCGCAGCGTGCCGTGGCCGACGGCACCAGCCTGCGCGAGGCGCTGGCCCGCACGCTGCAATCCGACCCGGCGCATGCCGGCCTGCTCGATGACGCCGCGCTGGACCGACTTGCAGACCCCGCCAACTACGCGGGCCAGTCAGCGGCCTTTGCCGATGCCGCCGTGCAGGCCTGGCAATCCGCACTGGCGGCGCGCCAGCCCTGAGACTGCCCTGAGCCCGGAACTACCGCGATGCGCCGGCCACGCCGCCGGCCGCGCACCCAAGGAGACTGCATTGCCCTACCTCGACCACGCCGGCGCCCGGCTCTTCTACACCGTTGACGGCCCCGATTCCGCGCCCGCCATCCTCTTCTCGAACTCGCTCGGCACCGACCACACCATGTGGGAGCCGCAGGCTGCCGCGCTGGCCGGGCGCTTTCGCGTGGTGCGCTATGACACCCGCGGCCACGGCCGCTCGACCGCGCCGGGCGATGCCTTTGCCGTGGCGCAGCTCGGGCAGGACGTCATCGCCATCCTGGACGCGCTGGGGATCGGGCAGGCGGTGTTCTGTGGCCTGTCGATGGGCGGGCTCACGGGGATGTGGCTGGGCATCCATGCGCCGCAGCGGTTCTCGCATATCGTGCTGGCCAATACCGCCGCGAAGATCGGTAATGCCGACGGATGGAATACCCGCATCGACACCGTACGGCGCGAAGGCATGGGCGTGATGGTCGCGCCTTCGGTCGAGCGCTGGTTCACGCCGGGGTTTGCCGCCACGGCGGAGCGCGCGCTGGACGGCCTGCGCGAGGTGCTGGCCGGACTCGATCCGCGCGGCTATGCGGCCAGTTGCGCGGCCGTGCGCGACGCCGATTTGCGCGAGTCGGTGGCGTCGATAACGGTGCCCGTGCTGGTTATCGCCGGCAGCCAGGACCCGTCAACCAGCGTGCAGGAAGGCCGCGCGCTGGCCGACGCGATTCCCGGTGCGCGCTTTGTCGAACTGCCCGCCGCGCATATTTCCAGCTTCGAGCAGCCCGGCCGCTTCACGGCGGCGCTTCTCGATTTCGTGCGCGGGCGGCTGCCCGTGAGCGACGATCATGCGCGTTACGACGCCGGCCTTGCCGTGCGGCGCGAGGTGCTCGGCAGCGCGCACGTGGACCGTTCGCTCGCGCGGCTGACCCCGCTCAACGAGGAGTTCCAGAATCTCATCACGCGCTATGCCTGGGGCGAGATCTGGACGCGCGAAGGCCTGCCGCGGCATACGCGCAGCCTGCTGACGATCGCCATGATGGCGGCGCTGAACCGCGCGGAGGAGCTCAAGTTGCATCTGCGCGCCGCCGCCAACAATGGCGTGACGCGCGACGAGATCAAGGAGGTGCTGCTGCAGACCGCAATCTATTGCGGCGTGCCGGCGGCGAACTCGGCCTTTCACCTGGCCGAGGAGGTGTTCGCCGGGATGGACCAGGCCGGCTGACCGGTCACCCCGCCGCATCCGCGGGCGGCGGCATGGCAAATGCCGGCAGCCGCGCGCGCCCCGATTGCCGGAACTCAGTCGGCGACTGTCCTACCAGCCGCGCGAAGAAGCGCGAGAAGTAGGCGGCGTCGGAGAACCCGAGCGACAGGGCGATGTACTTGACCTCCAGGTCGCTGAACAGCAAGTCGCGCTGCGCCTCGGCCAGCACGCGCGCATGGATCATCTGCAGGGCCGACTGCCCGCACGCCTGGCGGCACACGCGGTTGAGCTGCGTGGGCGTGATGCCGATGGCGCCGGCATAGTGCGCGATTTCCTTCTGCTCACGATAAGCAGACTCGAGCATCTGCTGAAAGTGCTGGAAGTGCCGCGCGGGCCGGCTGTTGCTGCGCACCGCGGCGGGCGCGGTGGCATTGGCCAGCCGCGCGATGCCGATCAGCAGCAGCGTCAGCAACGCCGACAGCGACGCCCCACGCCAGGCGGACACAGTTTCCATCTCATCACGAACGAGCGCCAGCGTATCGGCCAGCGCGTGGCCCCGGCGCACGCGGTCGTGGCGCGGATGGGCGAACAGCGGCAGCGCATCCGGCACACCGGCCAGCAGCGTGCGCAGGTGGCTATCGGTCATGGTCACGACCATGCCGTCGGTGTCCGGAGTGAAGACAAAGCCATGGATATGCCGTGGCGGCATCGTCACCAGCGAACCGCTGCGCAGCGGTTCGCGCCGCTCTTCCAGCAGGGCTTCGCCGGCGCCTGAGTGAATGTACAGAATTTGCAGGAAGCGTTCATGCCGGTGGGGCTTGATCTCCCACCCGTGCAGGCGGCTGCGTGCGGCAATGGATTCGAAATGCAGCTGGTTTGACAGCAGTTCCGAGGGATTGATGCCATACAGCGAGTACGTCGGGACAGGTCTCACGGTGGCTTAGGTGTTTACCAGCGATGTTCCGATTGTCCTGTCATTGGTTCGATCTGTCCATTCCTTGGCGGGCCGCCGCCGACTATCTTTAGCGGCAGAAGACGGATACCCACAAGGAGACAAGACATGCGCACCCAGGTTGCCATCATCGGCGCCGGCCCGGCCGGCCTGCTGCTCGGCCAGTTGCTGACACGCGCCGGCATCGACAACATCATCATCGAACAACGCAGTCCCGAATACGTACTTGGCCGCATCCGCGCGGGCATCCTGGAGAGCGTCACCGTCGACGCGCTGGAACGCGCCGGCGTGGCCGGGCGGCTGCATGCGGACGGCCTGGTGCACCACGGCATCGCCCTGTCGTACGGCGGGCAGCGCCACCATATCGACCTGCATGCGCTGATCGGGCGCAGCGTCACGGTGTATGGGCAGACCGAGGTCACGCGCGACCTGATGGATGCACGCCGCGCCGACGGCACCCCCACCATCTATGAAGCGCGGCAGGTCAGCGTGCAGGGCTTCGACGGCAGCACGCCGTCAGTGCGCTATCGCAAGGATGGCGCCATGCACGAGGTTGCCTGCGACTACATCGCCGGCTGCGACGGCTTTCACGGCATCTGCCGCGAGAGCGTGCCGGTGGCGGCGCGGCAGGTGTTCGAGCGCGTCTATCCGTTTGGCTGGCTGGGGCTGTTGTCGGAGACGCCACCCGTTGCCGATGAGCTGGTCTACGCCAGCCATGAGCGCGGCTTCGCGCTGTGCAGCATGCGTTCACGCCACCGTAGCCGCTACTACGTGCAGGTGGCGTCGAGCGAGCGCGTGGAAGACTGGTCCGATGAGCGCTTCTGGCAGGAGCTGCGCACCCGGCTCGATCCGCTGACGGCAAGCGCGCTGGTGACCGGGCCCAGCATCGAGAAGAGCATTGCCCCGCTGCGCAGCTTTGTGAGCGAGCCGATGCGTTTTGGCCGGCTGTTCCTGGCGGGCGACGCGGCGCATATCGTGCCGCCTACCGGGGCCAAGGGGTTGAACCTGGCGGCCAGTGATGTGCTGGCGTTGTCCGAGGGCTTTGAAGCCCGTTACCGCCATGCCGATACCAGCGGCCTTGATGGCTATTCCGCGCGTTGCCTGCAGCGTGTGTGGAAGGCCGAGCGCTTCTCGTGGTGGATGACTTCGCTGTTGCACCGGTTCCCCGATGCGGATGCGTTCTCGTTGCGGATGCAGCAGGCGGAGTTGGATTACCTGGTGGGGTCCGAGGCGGCGTCACGGGTGTTGGCGGAGAACTATGTGGGGTTGCCGTATTGAGCAACGCCCTCAACCGAGCAAGGATCCCCAAAAGGAAAACGCGCGGCATCGCCGCGCGTTCTTCACCAGTTACACCCCCATCTTCGCCGCCTGCGCCTGCCGCCGCAGGCTCTCCGTGGTTTCGCCGCTACCGTCCGGCGTCCAGCCCGGGGGCATGATCAGGTAACCGATGGCATTGGTGACGCTGCCGGCGTTGGCCATGTCGCGCAGCAGACCCGCCCAGTGCTCGAACTGGTTGACCAGCGGGTTATGCGTGGTGGTCGGCTTGACCAGCCCATATCGGCACGGCTCGTCGGCACGTTCTTCCACATAGGTGCCGAACAGGCGGTCGAAGATGATCAGCACGCCGCCATAGTTGGCATCCAGGTAGTCGACATTCGATGCATGGTGCACGCGGTGCGCCGACGGGGTGTTGAACACATACTCGAACCAGCCCAGCTTCGGAATCCAGGTGGTGTGCAGCCAGAACTGGTACAGCAGGTTCAGGCTCAGCGCGGCCAGCACCACTTCCGGACGCACCCCGAGCCATACCAGCGGTGCGAAGAAGATTGCCGTGCCGGTGATCTTGCCGGTCCAGCCCAGGCGATACGCCGTCCCCAGCGTCAGTTCATTGGGCGAGTGGTGCACCGCATGCGTGGCCCAGAAGAAGCGGATGCGGTGCGACGCGCGGTGGTACCAGTAGTAGCAGAACTCCTGCCCCGCGAAGAGCAGCAGCACGGCCAGCGCACTGTTGATCTCCACCGTGAAGATGCGGTGCTGCCAGGCAAACGAGAACACCGGCGTGGCCAGCGACAGCGGCAGCAGCGCGAGCAGCTTGCGTCCGGCGAGGTCGGCGAGCGACATCCCCATTTCATGCCAGGGGTAGGCCTTGCCTTGCTGGCGGGCCTTGCGCGCCAGCACCAATGCCTCGACCAGCGAGACCGCCACGACGAAGGCCGTGACGTAGAGCGTGAATCTTCCGAGGTTGTGCATGATCGATCCAGTGCGGTGAGTTGAGACGCTTGGCTTGCGGAAAGGTCCGTCGCTGCGTCGGTGAGGCAAATGTAGTCGGCGGCCGCAGTCATCGCCATGCGAGAAAATGTGTCGCCGGATGTCATGGCCGCCGGGGTGGTGCCATGTAACACGGCGACATTTTTCCGGGCGCGAAAAACACAGCCCCTTTGCCTATAGTTCGTCCCGTTGCCGCGCTGCAGTGCGCGGCCCGAACCGAACCAAACCTGAAGGACCTGCGATGACATACCGCCTTTCACAGACTTCCCGCCTGCCGCGCCTGCTCGGCATCGCCGCGGGCGCGCTGGTGATCCTGGCCAGCACCCCGGCCTTTGCCGCATGGGGCGGCCACGGCACGGCCTATACGCCGCACGGCGTCTACAACGGCGCGCACGCCGGCGCTTGCGGTGGCGGCAGCTGCTCGCACGCCGGCGGTGTGGCTGGCCCTTACGGCGGCCTGGCCACCAACACCGGCACCGTGACGCGCAATGCGCCAGGGCAGTTCTCGAATGCCGGCACGGCCACTGGGCCGAATGGCCGCTCGGTGCAGCACGACGGCAGCACCAGCTGCGCCGGCGGCACCTGCTCGCATACCGGCGACCTGACCGGCCCAAATGGCCAGAGCGCCACCACGGCGGGCAGCGTGACGCGCGAAGTCGCCGGCCAGTATTCATCGTCAGGCACGGTCACTGGCGCAAATGGCAATACCGTCAACCATGCGGCGTCGACGAGCTGCGCGGGTGCGACCTGCTACCGCTCCGGCACGGTGACCGGCACACAGGGCGGCACCGTCACGCACGTGGGCAGCGCAACCGAGGTCGCCCCTGGCGTCGTCAGCAATGGTGGCGGTGCCACCGTGGTCCATGGCACCACGGTGGCCACCGCCGGCAGCGTGACGGCCGTCGGCGCGACGGTGGCCGTCAGCACGCCGCCGGTGGTGGTGACGCCGCCGCCTGCGGCGATCTACGTGCCGCCGCCGGCCACCGTCTACGTCCCGCCGCCGGCCAGGGTCGTGGTCGCCGCCGCGCCGCTGCCGGCCGTGGTAGTGCGGGCCAAGCCCCTGCCGCGTGCGGTCTATGTCGCGCCGCGCGCCGTCTACGTCGCGCGTCCGGCCGGGGCGGTCGTGCTGGTGCCCGGACGCTGGGCCGGTGCCGTCTGGATCCCAGCCCACCTGGCCTGAGGGCCTTCAGGTTTTCATCCCCCTGCCGGCCGCGCCGGCGGTCTCACGGAGTCCGTCATGAAGAAGATGATTGCAGTGCTTATCTTGTGTATTGTTTCAGCAGGTGCCTCGGCACAAAGTGTCGAGATGCCCGCGGCCGGCGGCGCGCGCTTGGAGCGTGCATTGCAGCAATTGCAGGCGCGCTTTGCCAGCGCCAATACCACGCGGGACGGCAAGCTGACCCGCGAGCAGGCTGCGGCAGGCATGCCGATGGTTGCCAACCACTTCGACCAGATCGATACGCAGCGCGCGGGTGACGTGACGCTGGCGCAGATCGAGGCGTTCATGAGGCAGAAGATGATGTCGCGCTGACGGCTGGCCACGCAGGCCGGCAGCGGCGGCCGGCATCGCCGGAGACCCGTCATGGAACAGGCGAACAGGATTGTGGTGCTCGACGACGAGGCCGAGCTGCGCAACATGCTGCAACGGTTCCTGACCGGGCACGGATTCCGCGTGCGTGCGGTGGCCGACGGCAGGCAGCTGGACAAATACCTGCAGCGCGAGCCCTACGACCTGCTGGTGCTGGACCTGATGATGGAGCCGGAAGACGGTCTCACGATCTGCCGGCGCCTGCGCGCCGAAGGCCACACCTTGCCGATCCTGATGCTGACCGCCAAGGGCGATCCGGTCGACCGCGTCGCGGGGCTGGAGACTGGCGCCGACGACTACCTGGCCAAGCCCTTCGTGCCGGATGAACTGGTGGCGCGCATCCGGGCGCTGCTGCGCCGCCAGAAGATGGCCGCCGGCGATCCGACCGTCACCACGCAGACGCTGCGCTTCGGCGACTTCACCTTCGACGTCGGCAAGCAGATGCTGATGCGCGCCGGCGAGCTGGTCGAGGTCCATTCCGCACAGATGCTCTTGCTGCACGCACTGGGGTCTTCGCCGAACCGGGCCGTCAGCCGCGACAACCTGCTGGCCCGCGCGCGCGGGCGCGACCACGATGCGCTTGACCGCAGCATCGACGTGCAGATCCTGCGCCTGCGCCAGATCGTGGAAGCGGATCCGTCCAGGCCGCGCTTTATCAAGACGGTGTGGGGCGTGGGCTACATGCTGGTCGCCGGCGTCGAATCGTGATGCGGCTGCTGCCACGCTCGCTGCTCGCGCGCAATATTGCGTTGCTGATGGCGCTGGTGGCCGTCACCCAGGCGTGCTCGCTGAGCGTGCTGCTGCATTTCGTGCAACGCCCGCGCATCGAGCGTGCTGCCATCATCTTCTCGGATTACGTAAAGACGCTCGACGGCGTGCTCGCCGCCACGCCGCCGGAAGCGGGCACAGCGGTGGCCCGGCGTCTCGGTGCGCAGCGGCAAGACCCCGCCCGCGCCGCGCCCGCGGCCGCCCCTGACGCGCTGCACCTGATGCGCACGTGGCAGCGTGACGTGTTCCTGGAAGCCCTGCAGCGCCAACTGCCCGATACGCCAGTGCGATGGCAGAGCGGAGATGGCGAGAAGCTGTGGATTCGCCTGCATGTGGCCGGCTCGCCGCAATGGGTCGCCTTGCCGATGAGTGAAGACGCGCGCGCTGGCGGCATCGGCACCGCGCTGGTGCTGTCGTTGGCGCTGGCACTGCTGGCGGCGCTGACCGGCTACCTGATCCAGCTGCACCTGAACCGCCCGCTGCAGGACCTGGCACAGGCGGCGCGCCAGATCTGCGCGGGTGAGACGCCGCCGCCACTGCCCACCAACGGGCCGACTGAGATTGCGCAGGTCGGCAGCGCCTTCAACCAGATGACGCAGGCGCTGCAGCAGGCCGAGCAGACCCGTGCGCTGATGCTGGCCGGGGTCTCGCACGATATCCGCACGCCGCTGACCAAGCTGCGCCTGGCGATGGCGATGGCGATCCCGCGCGGCGCCGACGACGCCTTCGTGGCGTCGGCAGAAGGCTACCTGGACCATATCGAGACCATCCTGCAGCAGTTCATGGACTACGCCGGCAGCGGCGAGAAAGAGCTGCCGCAGCCTGGCGACCTCAATGCGCTGGTCGGCCAACTGGCGTCCGACTTCGCCGGCCTCGGCCATGAATTCGCGCTGTCATTGGGCGAGTTGCCGCAGGTGCCGTTCCGGCCGGTCAGCCTGATGCGGCTGCTGATGAACCTGATGCAGAACGCTGTCGTCTACGGCAAGTCAGGCCTCAGCGTGCGCACCTGGCGCGACGCCGCGTGCGCCTACGTGGCCGTGGGCGATCGCGGCACGGGCATCGCCGCACACGAACTGGAGCGGCTCAAGGCGCCGTTCAGCCGCGGCGCCAACGCGCGCGGCCGTGCGGGCGGAACCGGCCTCGGGCTGGCCATCGTCGAGCGCATTGCACGGCTGCACGGCGGCTCGCTGCAGTTCCGCGCACGCGATGGCGGCGGCCTGGAAGCGGTGGTGGCGCTGCCGCTGCAGGCAGCTTCCGCGCCGCGTGGGCACGGCACCGCGCCGTGACATCGCGCGAAATATTTCCCGCATGGCATTGCCGCCGGGTATTTCCGATACTTCGGTCACTGCGATGCAGCGCGCGGCAACAACGAGGCGCGGCTCGCGATGACAGGCTCCCCGATGGTTTGCGATCTTGCTGGTCGAACGATTGTCGGTAACAGCTTTCCCCGACGACTGACGGCACTGACGTGCCAATGAAGGAACCGACATGCGCAACCCCATCCAGACCATCGCCCGCCAGACCCGGCGCCTGACCATCGCGGCCCTTGCCGTCACCGCCATGCTGAGCGCAGGCTGCGCCAGCGCCGGCGTGACCGGCATCGACCAGAGCGGCCTGCTGCAGCCGGTGCACGCTGACGTCATCTACGTGCGCGCCTTCGGCGCCGGCGCCGGGCAAGTGAAGCAGGACGGCGGCCTGGCGCGGAAGGTGAAAACGATGGTGGCGGGCGGCTCCCCGGCCAGCGCGACCGCGCAGACGGCCACCGAAGCCCGCGAGCAGGTTGCCGACGAGATCGTGCGCGAGCTGCAGGCCAAGGGCTTGCATGCCGTTCGCTCGGATGCGCCGGTCCCGGCCGGTGCCAATGCGCTGATCGTCGACGGCGACTTCAGCAGGATCGATGAAGGCACTGCCCGCCGCCGCCTGCTGATCGGGCTGGGTGCGGGCAAGAGCGAACTCAGCGCGGCGGTGCGGATCACGTACCAGCAGGCCAACGGCGCGGCGGTGCCGCTGCAGAGCTTTGTTGCCGATGCCGACAGCGGCTATATGCCGGGGGTGGCGGAAACCGGCGGCGCAGGCGCCGCGGCGGGTCACCTGGCGGTGGCTGCCGGCGCCGGCGCGGGCTTGCACGGCGTGTCCGAAGTCAGGCATGACTCGGTCTACGCCGACGCCACCCGCCTGGGCAACACCATTGCCACCCAGGTCATCGCGGCCAGCACGGAGGAAGGGTGGCTGACTGCTGCTGCCGCGATCTGATGCGCAACTGGCCCGGGTGCCGACGCTACGCGGCCAGCGGGCCGGCGCCCGGGACCATTGCCTGCACCGCCTGCAGCGTGTCTGCGACCACCCCACCCACCAGTACCACGGCCGGGCTCGCCAGCCCCGCCGCGAGCGACTCGGCGAGCGTGCCGAGCGAGCCGGTCCAGCTGCGTGCCTGCTCGCTGCCGGCATGCATCACCACCGCCGCCGGCATGTCGCTGCGCATCCCCGCCGCCAGCAAGCCGTCGCGAATCGCCGCGATCCGGCTCATGCCCATATAGATCACCAGCGTGGTGCCGCCACGCACCAGCGCCTGCCAGTCGGGCGAGCCGTGCGCGCTGGTATGGCCGGTCACGAAGGTCACGCCGTGGCAGTGCGCGCGGTGTGTCAGCGCAATCCCCAGTGCCTGCGCGGCGGCCATGCCGCTGCTGATGCCGTTGACGATCTCGACGGCCACACCGTGGCCGCGCAGGAAGGCGGCTTCTTCGCCGCCGCGCCCGAACAGCAGCGGATCGCCGCCCTTGACGCGCGCCACGGTGCGGCCGGCCAGCGCATGCTGCAGCGTCAGCTGCTGGATGCGCTCCTGGCTGACCGAGCAGCGCCCGCCGCGCTTGCCGACCCACTCCACATGGGTGCCGGGGCTGGCGTAGCAGGACATCTCCGGCGCGACCAGATCATCGACCAGCCAGACCCCGGCCGCGGCCAGCGCGCGCATGGCGCGTACCGTGACCAGGTCCGGGCTGCCGGGGCCGACGCCGACCAGCCAGACCTTGCCGGGTTTCAGGGGTGGGTTCATCTCGGGCTCCTGCAATGGGGCATCACCACGCCGGCTCAGTGGCTGGTGCCGGCCGAGCGCGTGGTCTTGTTGAAAACGTTGTACTTGCCGATGGGCTTGTCCATCGCCAGGCGTTTGACCTCCTGCAAGGTGGCCGCGTCGTAGACCACGATGGCGCCGTCGCGCTCCATCAGGCTGACCAGCGCGTAGCGCCCGTCGCGCGTGAATTCGACGTGCGCAGCGGTGCGCCCCGGGCTCGGCGTGACGCTGCCGACCACCCGCAGGCTTTGCTTGTCGATCACCTGCAGCGTGTCGCGCTTCGGGCTCATCATGGCGTCGGCCCAGGCGTAGGGGGTGTTTTCATGGCTGCGCAGGAAGAAGCCCGGACCGTTGGTCGGCACGGTGGCGACCGTATGCCAGTCCTGCATGTCGATCACCGTGACGCGTCCTTGCCCGAGGTCGGGCGAGGCCATCACTTCACGGCCATCGCGCTGCCAGGTGATGCCGCTGCCCAGGTGCGGCATGCCGCCAAGCGCAAGCGCCGCAACCTTGCGGCCCTGCTGCAGGTCGATCACTTGTCCGCCACCTTTGCGCGAAGCGCCCAGGATATGGCGATAGGACTGGTCGAAGAAGAAGTCGTCGAGCACATCGTCCAGCGCCACCACGCGCGGTGCCAGCGCGGGCAGTGGCGTGCCGGCCGCATCGGCATAGGGAATTTCCCAGACCTCGGCGATATCCTTCAGCGCGGCAATAAAGCTGTGGCGCGGCGCGGCGTCGTAGACGGCGGAGACGCGCGAGGCCTCGCCATCGCGCCCCCTCACGTCGATCACCCGCGCCAGCGACAGGTCTTCGGCATGGAGCAGCACCAGCGTGCGCGGCAGCGTATTGCCGGCCAGCACCCAGCGGCCGTCGTCGCTGACGGCGACGTTGCGCGTGTTCACGCCGACCCGGATCTCCGCCACATAGGCCAGGTTCCACAGGTCGTACTTGCTGACCCAGCCATCGCGGCTGGCCATGTAGACATAGCGGCCGTCGCGGCTGAACTTGGGGCCGCCGTGCAGCGCAAAGCGGGTGGCAAAGCGATGGACCGGTGCCAGCCGGTCCCCGTCCAGCACGGTCATATGATGGCTGCCGGCCTCCACCACCACGAACAGGTTTTGCGGATCGGCGCTGAACACGGGCCGTGCCGGCAGGCTGCCGGGGGCGTGGTGGACGATATGGCTGGCGCGAATGGCCTCCACGTTCCATTGCGGCATGGCTGTGGGTGCCGTGCGCAGCCAGCGCGCCAGCGCCTGCAGGTCGGCCTCGGCCGGCGTGCCTGCGAATGCCGGCATCTGCGTGGCGGCGCGGCCAGCGTGCAGCACCTGGTCTAGTTCGCTGGCGCGCAGGCGTTCCAGGCTTTCCGGCAGCAGCGCGGGGCCCATGGCGCCGAGGCGGTCGGCGCCATGGCAGGCGGCGCAGTGCTGGCTGTAGACCGCCGCGGGGTCGGCGGCCATGGCGGCTTGCGCTGCGCAGGCAAAGGCCAGGGCGACCAGCCATCGGAGCACGGTCTTCACGCCGTGACCTCCGTGCCAGGCGCATGCGCGATCTCGTCATCGCTCAGGTAGCAGCCCGGGTCCTCCGCCCAGGCGTTGCCTGTCAGCGCAAAGGCGCGCACACGGGTATTGCCGTTGCAGATGGCGCGATATGCGCACCCCGCGCAACGCCCCTGCAGCGGACGCGGGGTGCTGGCCAGGCCCGCCATCAGCGGATCGGCGCGGCTGGACCAGATCTCGCCGAACGGCCGCTCGCGCACATTGCCCACGGTCACGTGCCACCACATCGTGTCGGGATGGACATTGCCCAGGTTGTCGATATTGGCCACGCCGACGCCGGTGGCGTTGCCGCCCCAGTGTTCCAGCCGCTGGCGCATATCGGCCAGGCGATGCGGCAAGCGCCTGGCGATCCAGTGCAGCAGGTACACGCCATCCGCATCGTTGTTGCCGGTGACGAAGTCGCCCGCATGGCCCTGCTGCGTGCGCTGCCAGACGTGGTCGAACAGCCAGTCGAGCGCGGCGCGGGTGCGCGCATGGTGCGCGTCTTCGGCGCGATGGCTGCGCGCACGGCCAGCATAGTTGAAGTGCGACAGGTAGAACTTGTCGATGCCCTCGCGCTCGGTCAGCGCCACCAGGTCGGGCAGTTGTGCCGCGTTGGCTTCGGTCAGCGTCATGCGCACGCCCACGCGCAGGCCGGCCGCGCGCGCGGCGCGCAGGCCCGCCAGCGCCTGTGCAAAGGCGCCGTCGCTGCGGCGGAACCGGTCGTGCGTGGCGGGCAGGCCGTCCAGGCTGACGCCGACGTAGTCGAAACCCGCTGCCGCGAGCCGGGCGGCATGTCCTGCATCGAGCAGCGTGCCGTTGGACGACAGCGACAGGTGGAAGCCGAGCGCGCGCGCCCGTGCGGCGATCTCGTACAGGTCAGGCCGCAGCAGCGGTTCGCCCCCGGACAGGATCAGCGCAGGCACGCGCGCATCGTGCAGCTGCTCGAGCACGCGCAGCGCCTCGGCGGTAGCCAGCTCGCCCTTGAAGTCCGTGTCGGCGGAGGTGGCATAGCAGTGCCGGCAGTTGAGGTTGCAGCGGCGGATCAGGTTCCAGATCACCACCGGGCCGGCGGGCTTGCGCGGCGGCGGCACCGGGCCGGCATCGCGCAGGGCTTCCATGAAGCGTGACAGGCGGAACATGGGCGGGGTTTCCTATCGGTCTGGGCCGGGCGGCGGCAGGCGCAGCCCGGTTTTCTTGAGGATGCGGGTGGACCACAGCACGTCGTGCGCGCGGCAGGCGTCGCCAAGCAATGCCGCGATCGCGGCAACCTGCGGCGCGGCGTCTTCGCGGGAGCGCGCATGGACCATCGCGAACAGGTTGTAGGGCCAATGCGGCAAGTGGCGCGGACGGCGATAGCAATGGCTGACGAAGGGCAGGGCGCCGATGCGCTCGCCCAGCGTGTCAATGCAAGCATCGTCCACGTCCCACACGGTCATGCCGTTGGCGCGCCAGCCCAGCCGGTAGTGGTCGGGCACGGCGCCGATACGGCGCAGCACGCCGCGCGCCTGCATCGCGGCGAGCCGCGTGATCACTTCGTGCTCAGTCAGGCCGAGTTTGTCGGCCACTGCGGCGTAGGGCGCCGGCACCAGCGGCAGGCCGGCTTGCGTGGCGCGGATCAGCGCCAGGTCGACGGGATCGACGGGCTCGGGCATCAGGCGGGCAGGTAGAGGTTGACGAAGAACTCGCGTTCCTTCGGGAATGGCAGGATCTCGACGCCGGCCGCCGCGGCAATGCGCGCAAGTACCGGCGCGACCTCCTCCGGCCGCGCCACCGCCAGCACGAACCACAGGTTCAGGTGATGCGTGCGCGCGTAGTGGTGGGCAACCTCGGGGTGCCCGTTGATGGCGGCGATCACGGCGTCCATCCGTTCGGCGGGCGCATGGCAGGCGCACAGCACGAAGCTTCCGCCCGCGCGCTCGATCTGGTACAACGGGCCGAAGCGCGTCAGCACGCCTGCGGCAAGCAGTGCGCACAGCCGCTCCAGCAGTTCGGCCTCGGTGATGCCGAGCGCCGCCGCGGCTTCGGCATATGGGCGCGGTACCAGCGGCAGCCCGCGCTGCAGCGCGTTGATGATGCGGCGGTCGAGTGGATCGAGTGCGGCGATTGCACGGGTCATGCCGACCCCTGCATGGCATAGCGTGTGCCGCGCTGCTTGTAGCAGCGCGTGCCGACCAGCACGGTCCCGGGCGCATGTTCCAGCCCGGCGGTGGCGTGGATGCGCGCCAGCGCCGGCTGCAGGTCCTCCGCATTGCGCGCATGGACCATCGCAAACAGGTTGTAGGGCCAGTCGGGCAGCCGGCGCACACGGCGGTAGCACAGGGTCACGCGCGCCTGCCGGGCCAGCCGCATGCCGATGGCGTCCACGTGCGCGTCGGGCACGTCCCACACGCACATGGCGTTGTGGCCGAAGCCGAAACGCCCATGCTGCAGCACCACGCCCAGGCGCCGGATCACGCCCTGCGCGGACCAGCGCGCCAGCCGCTCCAGGACCTGCGGCATCGGCATCCGCGCTTGCGCTGCCAGTGCGTGGAACGGCCGCGGCGTCAGCGGCAGGCCGGTTTCCAGTGCTGCCACCAGGCGCCAGTCGTCATCATCCAGGGCGACAGGCGCGGCGGGAGCGGCCGCGCTGGCCACGCGGCGGGCGCGTGCGCTGCCCGGGCGCGCCAGCGGGAAGCCGAGATCAATGTGATACTCGCGTGCCATGGGCAGGTCCAGCGGCGCCAGGCCGGTCATGTCCCCGATCGACGCCAGCGTGACGTCGAGCATGCGGCGCTCGCGCGCGCCCGCGACGAACCACAGGTTGTACGGGTGGCCGCTGCGCGCATAGTTGTGGCTGACCGCGGCGCAGGCGCTGACGCGCGCTGCCACGCGGTCCAGCTGGGCCGGCGGCACGGACAGCGCCGCCAGCGTGCTGACGCCGATCACGTTGGGCGCGAACACGGCACCGACGCGGCTGATGCGCCCGCCGCCCAGGTCGCGCGCTAGCAGGCTCAGCAGCGTGTGTTCACACAGGCCGAGCTTGCCGGCCAGCGCCTGGTAGGGCCGCGGCTGCAGCGGGAAATCGCGCTGCAGGGTGTCGTAGAGGTTCAGGTCATCGTACATGGTGCCCTTACATGCCGAACCGTTGCGCGCGCACGGTGAAGAAGATGCCGCTGGGGTTGTCGGCGGGCAGCGTGGCAATGCGCGCCAGGCTGGCGGTGTCGTAGACCTCGACACGGTTGTCGTCGCGGCAGGACAGCCACAGGGATTCGCCCTTGGGCGTGAATTCCATATGCAGCACGCCGCGGCAGGGATGCAGCGTGCGCACCACCTGGCGCGTGGCGGTGTCGATCACCTGCACCGTGTCGTTGTTGGGGAAGGCGAAGTTGACCCAGACCTGGCGTCCGTCGGGCCGTGCCATCACAAAGACCGGCTGGCCGGCCAGCGGCACGCGCGCGGCCTGCTGCCAGCCGTTGGCGGGGTCGGCCACCAGCACCTCATGACGGCCGATCGCCGGCAGCCAGGCCATGCTCTGGGCCATGGCCCAGCCGCGCAGGTGCGGCATCTTGTAGACCGGCAGCGGCGCGCTGCCGCGGCCGTAGCCGGAGAGCACGCGGCGCGACTGCAGCGGCGCCTGCCACAGGTCGACCAGCGCCAGGCCGTCCTCACCGAACAGGCCGGCCAGGTACCAGCGGCCATCGGGCGTGACCAGTCCGTCGTACGGCTCGCGGCCGGCGGGCAGGCGTGTCACCTGCGGCTGGCGCGGATCGCTGGCGTCGATGATCCAGATCTCGCCGGATTCGAACAGGCTGGCGGCAAAGCGGCGGCCGGGCAGGTCGGCCAGCCCCACCACCTTGGAGCGGCGGCCGTCATTGCCGATGGCCGGCAGCTCCGCCAGTGGCTCAAGCGTCTGGGCGTCGAACAGGCGGATGCCGCCGGGCGCGTAGTTCTGCGCGGCCACCACGCGGCCATCCTGCGAGATCGCGCCGCCGATGCTGTTGCCCGCCTGCAGCACGCGGTGGGTGATGCGGGCGCTGAACAGGTCCACGCGCGTCAGGCCCCCATCGCGGCCGAAGACATAGGCGTAGCGCGCATCGCGCGAGAACACCACGCTGGCGTGGGACAAATCGCCGAGTCCTTCCACCGTTGCCAGCCGGGTCATGCCGGTGGTCTCGACAATCTGCAGCCGCCCGGCAGCGCGCTCCACCACCACGCCCAGGTCGCCGGTGCCGCGCACGGTGCTGGCACAACCGGCCACCAGCGCGGCGGCAACGGTGGCGCACAAGGCCGCGGCCAGGCCGCGGATCAGTTGCCTTGCGGCGAGGCGGCCGGTGGCTTGCCGGCCTGCAGTCGATCGATCAGCCATTGGGCTTCATCCTGCGTCATGAAGGGTTGCCAGGGCGGCATCGCGGTGCCGGGGCGGCCGTACAGCACGGTGGCGGCGAGGCCCGCGGGCGGCTTGCCGGACAGTGCCTCGCGCGTCAGCGGCGGGCCCAGCCCGCCGCTGAGCGTCATGCCATGGCAGGCGCCGCAGTCATCGCGCAGCCAGTGCGCAAGCTGCGCCTGCCGGGCAGGGGTGGGCTGGGCCGCCGCGCCGGGCGCTGCGCCCAGCAGGGCCGCTGCCAGCCCCGCCAGCGCAGCGCGCCGCCAGGCGATGTGATTACGCATGGTGGCGCCGGCTCAGTACACGTCGTGCTGCGTGTTGTAGGCGTTGAACTTGCCGGTCGGGGTGACCAGGCGCTTGTCCTTGATCACGGTCTTGAGCGTGCGGGTCTTGTCATCGACCACCACCAGCGCGGACTCGCCGTCCTTGGTGCCCCAGACCGAGAACCAGACCTCGTCGCCGGCCTTGTTGTACTCGGCCTGCACCACGCGCCTGGCGCCCGCGCCCTTCAGGTCGGCCCAGTCGGCGATCGGCAGCACCTTGTAGCCGGCTTCCAGGTTGCGCGTGTCGAATACCGCCACCGACTGGTTGAGCTTGGCGTCAGTATTCAGCGGCGTGTCGACCCACAGGTTGGACGACTTCGGGTGGGTCTTGATGAAGAGCGAGCCGCCGCCCTGGCCCTTGATGGTCTGCACCACCTTCCACGCCTGCGCCGGGTGTCCGGCCGGATCGGTGCCGATCAGGCTGATGGTCTCGTCGCCAAGGTGGCTGGTAGCCCAGACCGGGCCGAACTTCGGATGCGTGAAGTTGGCGCCGCGCCCCGGATGCGGGGTCTTGCCCACGTTGATCAGCGCGGTCAGCTTGTTGTCCTTGGTGTCGACCACGGCGATCTTGTCGGACGCATTGGCGGCCACCAGGAAGTAGCGGCCGGTGGCGTCGAAGCCGCCGTCATGCAGGAACTTGGCTGAATCAATCGTGGTGGTCTTCAGGTTGGACAGGTCCGAGTAGTTGACCATCAGGATCTTGCCGGTCTCCTTGGCGTTGATCACGAACTCCGGATGGAAATGGCTGGCGACGATGGCCGCCACGCGCGGCTCGGGGTGGTATTCGTTGTCCACGGTCATGCCGCGCGTGGAGACCACCTTGAGCGGCTTGAGCGTGTCGCCTTCCATGATCACGTACTGCGGCGGCCAGTAGGAGCCGGCCACGGCGTACTTGTCTTCATAGCCCTGGTACTTGGAGGTCTCGACCGAGCGTGCCTCCATGCCGACCTTCACTTCCGCGACGATATCGGGCTTGGGCAGCCACAGGTCGATCAGGTCCAGCCGCGCATCGCGGCCGATCACGTACAGGTAGCGCCCGGACGCCGACATGCGCGAGATATGCACCGCGTAGCCGGTCTTGACGATATTGATGATCTGCTTGCTGTCGCCGTCGATCAGCGCGACCTCGCCGGCATCGCGCAGCGTGACCGAGAACAGGTTGTCCAGGTTGTATTGGTTCATCTTCCTGGTCGGGCGCTGGGCCACCGGCAGCATGTCCTTGCGGCTTTTCTCGATATCGGCCAGCGAGTACTCGGGCGGGGTCGGCGGGTCGAGCTGGATATAGCGCGCCATCAGGTCGACTTCCGGGTCGGAGAGATCGCCCGAGGTGCCCCAGTTAGGCATGCCGGCGGGGCTGCCGTACTTGATGAAGGTCTTCAGGTACTCGGTGCCGCGCGCGCGGGTGATGTCCGGCGTCAGCGCCTTGCCGGTGGCGCCCTTGCGCAGCACGCCGTGACAGCCGGCGCAGCGTTCGAAGTAGATTTGCCGGGCGTGGTCGAACTCAGCGGCAGTGAGGGTGGGGATCGCGGGCTTGGATTCCGCCTTCGGTTCTGCCTTGGTGGCTGCATGTGGCAGCCCGAGCCAGAGTGAGAGCGGCAATGCCGCGATTGCCGGGTACAGCCAGTTTTTTGCTTTCATGGGTGCCGTGGATCAGCGGTGAGGAAAGCGGTTTCGCGGTGCCCATGCCTGGGTGGCGGGCACCTGTCGTCATGTGGGAAGCATGCGGACACACTGACGACATGGAATTGACTGGCATCAAACGGCGGCGGTGGTGCGGGAACGAAGTGTGGGGTGGTTGATGTTTGTCGTTTGCTATGTTGCAAGCGCACCGTGGAGGCGGCGCGCTTGCAAGGCAGGCTTCAGGTCGCGCCCAAGCGGTCGCGCGTGCGCCTGGCCACGTTGGTTGTCCACGGGAACGCGGTCCGGTACTGCTGGATGAACTGCTCGATCTCGCCGCGCTGCCGCAGGGACAGGCCGATCATGTCCAGCCCTTCGATAAACATGCGGCGGTGCCGTGCCGACAGCTCGAAGGCGTAGTCGCCGGACGGAGTGCGCACGCGCATCGCCTCGACATCGAGGCTGATGGTGTTGCCCGCGTCCGCATCCACGTCGTTCATCAACGGCTCGATGACCTCGCGCGGCAGCATTACCAGCAGCAGCCGGTTGTTCATCGCGTTCGAATAGAAGATCTCGCCGAAGCTCGGCGCAATCACGGCGCGGATGCCAAATTGCTGCAGGCCCCAGACGGCGTGCTCGCGGCTGGAGCCGCAGCCGAAGTTGGCGCCGCTCACCAGGATGCTGGTGCCGGCGTACTCGCGCCGGTTCAGCACGAAGTCGGGGCGCGGCGCGCCGCTGGCATCGAAGCGGTGGTCGTAGAGAATGCCCTCGGCCAGCCCCGATTTGTCGATCCCACGAAGGAACTGCTTGGGGATGATCTGGTCGGTATCGAGGTTCTCGAAGCGGATGGCGGCGCCTTTGCCGGCGATGCAGGTGTGTTCAGGCATGGGTGATCTCCAGCTTGCGGACGTCGGTGATGACGCCGGTGACCGCTGCCGCGGCGGCCATGGCCGGGCTCATCAGGTGGGTGATGGCACCGCGTCCCTGCCGGCCCTCGAAATTGCGGTTGGTGGTGGAAGCGCAGCGCACGCCGTCGGCGAGCACGTCGTCGTTCATGGCCAGGCACATCGAGCAGCCCGGTTGCCGCCATTCAAAGCCGGCGGCGGTGAGGACTTCGGCCAGGCCCTCGCGCTCGGCCTGGGCCTTGACCGCGCCAGACCCGGGCACCACCATGGCCCTGACCCCGGCGGCCACCTTGCGGCCACGCACTACGCTGGCCACCGCGCGCAGGTCCTCGATGCGGCCGTTGGTGCAGGAGCCGATGAAGACGTGCTGGAT
Organism: Cupriavidus sp. BIC8F; assembly: GCF_032465815.1. Taxonomy (NCBI): domain Bacteria; kingdom Pseudomonadati; phylum Pseudomonadota; class Betaproteobacteria; order Burkholderiales; family Burkholderiaceae; genus Cupriavidus; species Cupriavidus sp. BIC8F. Next base: position 549,157 of record NZ_CP136095.1, read on the forward strand.
CGGCGTGCCTGCCAGCGCGGCGCCCGGTTGCAGGTGCGTGTACGCCAGCGCGCGCTCGACCGAGCGCTGCTCGGCCTCGTCGATCTGGTCTTCCGGGAACGGGATCTGCCCGGACACCGGCAGCACCTGGTCCGGGCTGGTGCCCCAAGTGACGTAGGGCTCGATCTCGCTGGCATCGAACGCGAAATCCATGTCGAACACGGCCTCCGGATCGCTCTGCAGCGTGGCCCAGTAGCTGAGCGCGGCGTCGCGCTGCGGACCTTCGATATCCACGGCGCGGCGCAGCACATAGTCGGTGGCCACTGCATCCGGCGCGATCAGCGCGCCGCGCGCCGCGGCCTCCACGGTCATGTTGCACAGCGTGAAGCGGGCCTCGACGCTCAGGTCGCGGATCGCCGATCCACAGTACTCCACCACATAGCCGCGCGCACCTTGCGCGCCGATCGCGCCGATGATCCTGAGGATCAGGTCCTTGGCCGTGGTGCCGGCGGGCAGCTTGCCGTCCACGCGGATGCGCATGGTCCTGGCCATCCGGTAGACCAGCGTCTGGGTGGCCAGCACATGCTCGACTTCGGACGTGCCGATGCCGAAGCCCAGCGCGCCGAGCGCGCCGTAGGTGGTGGTATGGCTGTCGCCGCAGATCACCACCATGCCCGGCCGGATCATGCCGTGCTCGGGCGCGATCACGTGCTCGATGCCCTGCAGCGTGTCGTTGGTGTCGAACAGCGGGATCGCGTGCCGCTCGCAGTTGGCACGCAGCTTGGTGGCCTGCAGCGCCGAGGCCGGATCCGCGATCACGCGGATCGCGGTGGGGTGCGTCGGGATGATATGGCTGACCACCGAGACGTTCTGTCCCGGCACCAGCACGCCGCGGTCCTGTTCATGCAGCCCGGCGAAGGCCTGCGGGCTGGTGTACTCGTTCATCAGGTGCAGGTCGCAGTACAACAGCACATTGTCGTCGTCGATCCTGGCCACGGTATGGGAGTCGACCAGCTTCTGGTATAGCGTCTTGGGGGTCATGGCAACTGCCTTGTCTGTCGTTATTCCGCGGTGATGCCGCGCTGCCTGATCAGGTTGGCCCACACGGGCATCTCCTTTTCCAGGCGCTGGCGTGCCGCCTCGGGCGTGGTCGGGGTGGGCTCGAAGCCTTCCTTGAGCATGCGGTCACGGGTTGCCTGCGCGGCCAGCGCGGTGTTCAGCGCCGCGTTCAGCTTGTCGATCACGGGCCGGGGCGTGCCGGCCGGGGCAAACACCATGAACCAGGTCTCGAAGGCATAGCCGGGCAGGCCCGCCTCGGCCGCGGTCGGCACATTCGGCAACTGCGGCGAGCGCCTGGTGCCGGTGACGGCGAGCGCCTTGAGCTTGCCGCCCTGCACATGCTGCTTCGCGGCCGAGACCACCGGGAAGCTCATGTCGACCTGGCCCGCAATGGTGTCGACCAGGGCCGGGCCGCCGCCGCGGTACGGCACGTGGACGATGGAGACGTTGGCCACCGACTTGAACAGCTCGGCCGACATATGGAACGTGCTGCCGTTGCCCGCGGACCCGTAGGTCAGCTTGCCCGGCGTAGCCTTGGCCGCCGCGATCAGTTCCTGCAGGTTCTTGGCGGGCACGTTGTTGTTGACCACCAGCACATGCTGCGAGCTGGCGACCATGCCGATCGGGGCCAGGTCTTTCAGCGTGTCATACGGCATGCGCGGGAACAGGCCCGGGTTGATCGCCAGGGACACGGTCTGCAGGCCGATGGTGTAGCCGTCGGCGGCGGCCTTGGCCACGGCATCGACGCCGATATTGCCGCCGACGCCGGCACGGTTCTCGACCACGATGGTGCCGCCCAGGCTCTTCGACCAGACATCCGAGACCAGGCGGGCGGCGATGTCGGCGCTGCCGCCCGGGGCGTACGGCACGATCAGGCGTACCGGGCGCTGGGGATAGGACTGCGCCGCGGCCGTGCCGATCGACGCGGCACACAGCAGCAAGGCCGTGAGGTGGGCAACTTTCATGGGTGTCTCCTGGTTTAGGAATCGTTATGGAAACCATCGTATCATTCACCCAGAAGCACATAATTCAAACTCAGTTACTTCTTTATTTCCTGGTATTCACTAATGGATAACCTCTCGGACGTCGCGTTCTTTGCGTGCATCAACAAGCACGGCAGCCTGGCCGGTGCCGCGCAGGAGCTTGGCGTGACGCCGCCGGCGGTCAGCAAGCGGCTGGCGGGGCTGGAGGCACGGCTGCGCGTCCGGTTGCTGCACCGGACCACGCGCCGCATCAGCCTGACGCCGGAAGGGGAAAGCTATCTGGTGGAAGGGGCGCGGATTCTTGCGGAGATGGAGGCGCTGGAGCGATCGATCGCAGGCACCGGCAGCACCCCGCACGGCTTGCTGAAGATCGGCGCTACGCTCGGCTTCGGACGGCGGCATATCGCGCCGGCGCTGTCGGGGTTCTCGCGCCGTTTCCCGAATATCGAGGTCCAGCTCTATCTGACTGACCGGCCCCTGAACCTGGTCGAGCAGGGCCTGGACGCCATGATCCACTTTGGCGAGATGCCGGACGTGCGGCTGACGGCGCGCCTGCTGGCCAGCAACCGCCGCCTGCTCTGTGCCGCGCCGTCCTACCTGGAAGCGCGGGGCGAGCCGTCAAGCCCGCGCGAGCTGGCGCGGCACAACTGCATCTTCATCCGCGAAGCCGACGAGACCTTCGGCACCTGGCACCTGCGCCATGGCGCGCAGCAGGAGACCGTCAAGGTCCGCAGCACCATGAGCACCAATGATGGGGAATCGGCGCTGGCCTGGGCGCTGGATGGCCAGGGCCTGATCGTGCGTTCCGAGTGGGATGTTGCGGAGCACCTGCGCAGCGGCGCCCTGCGCCGGGTGCTGCCCCAATGGCAGTTCGCGCCCGCGGATATCCATTTGGTGTTCCCGGCGCGCAACCATCGTCCGGACAAGGTGCGGGCGCTGGTGGACTTCCTGCTTGATCACTTTGCCAGCCACCGTGCCTCCGGCGCGGGCAGCGCGGACAGCTGCTGGTAGCCATCTGGCGGCGATCATGCGCGGTACGGGGGCCGCGCCACCCGATATTGGGGGGCGATTCCGGCGCCACTAGCGTCCATCATGGCTGGCAATACCAGAAGCCTGATGGAAACGCGCATGGAAACAGCCCCGACGCCCCAACCCGGACGCACGCTGCGTCACACTCGCCAGATCGAATGCCGCGGCTATCTGCGCGACGATGGCCTTTACGATATCGAGGCCGAAATGCGCGACATTTCCGCCGATGCCACGGAAATGCCCTTTGCCCGCGTGCCAGCCGGTGGTTCGATCCACCATATGCGCCTGTGCATGACGATCGACGCGGACCTGGTGATCCGGGACTTCGAGGCCCGTACCGAGACCGGGCCGACACCGTTCTGCACGGAGATCAATGCCGCCTATCGCCAATTGCGCGGGGTGCGCATCGGCAGCGGCTTCCGCCAGGAGGCCCGGGCGCGCCTGGGTGGCGCGAAAGGCTGCACGCACCTGACGGAACTGCTGTCGCCGCTGGCGACCACTGCGATGCAGACGGTGATGTCGGTGCAGCGCGACCAGTCGCCGTGGCATGCCAAGCTGGCGGGAGACGCGGCGTTACCCAGGCCCTGGATACTGGACACCTGCCACGCCTACCGCATCGACGGCGATGGGGCCAAGGTCATCTGGCCGCTGCATCGCCGCGCAGGCGGCTGAGCGCGCAAGCCGCGGGCATCGCCGCGGCCGCATCCTTCATGGCGAGGATAAAGCTGCCGACCTGCGCGATGTCGTCCAGCGCCATGCAGGGTAGCACCGTGTCCATGCGCGCATCGGTGGCCAGCGCGATGATCGAAGCATCGCCCGGATAGTAGGGCGCACGCCCGTGCGCCGGTCGGTAGACCTCGATGCGCGGAATCGCCTCGCGCCGGAAGCCTTCCACCAGCGTGATATCGGCCGGCCGCAGGCGCGCCACCTGCTCGGCCAGCGTCGGCTCGGCCTCGTCGGCCAGTTCGCGCACGATGGCAAAGCGATATGGCGATGCCACCATCACCTCGGCCGCGCCGGCGGCGCGAAAGCGTGCGCTGTCCTTGCCCGGCGGCTCCAGTTCCAGCGGATGATGGCTGTGCTTGATCACGTTGACGGTCAGGCCCTGCGCGCGGAACCACGGCAGCAGCGCCGTGATCAGCGTGGTCTTGCCGCTGCCGGAGGTGCCGGTGATGCCAAGGATGAAGGGATGCATGGTGTCAGGGTTCGCAGGATTCGCGGAGTTCAGTTTGGGCGGGCAGGGGGCACACCAGCGGCAGGAAGCTGTCGGCACGCTGCGAATAGGCCAGCAGTGCGCCGGCCTGCAGGTCGAAATACCAGCCGTGCAGCGTCAGCCTGCCGGCCTCCAGAGCGCGCCGCACGAACGGGAAGGTCTGCAGGTTGCGCAGCGACACCAGGATCGCCGCCTGCTCGCAGGCGCGCTGGCGCTCGGCGGCGCTGGCCGTGGCCAGGGTTTCCTCTACCTGCCTGCGCGCCGGTGCGGCGATGCGCACCCAGGCGCCGATGTAGTCGGGGTCTTCGCTTTCATCGGGCGGATGGTCGCCGGCGTCGGCCGGCTGCGCCAGCAAGGCGCGGATGCCGCCGCAGCCGCCGTGGCCCATCACGATGATGCGGGCCACGCGCAGCTGCTGCACGGCAAACTGGATCGCTGCGGATACGCCGTGCAGGGTGCCTTCATGGCGGCCGGTGCAGGGCGGCACCAGGTTGCCGATATTGCGCACGGTAAAGAGTTCGCCCGGGTCGCAGCCCAGCAGCAGTCCAGGATCGACGCGTGAATCGCTGCAGCCGATCAGCAGTGTGGGCGGGCGCTGGCCGGTGCGTAGCGTGTCGAACAGCCCGGGCTCGTCGTCGAAATAGCGTTGCTGGAAGCGTTCGAAACCTTTGAGCAGTTGTTCGATGTGATGCATGGCGGCGTCCAGGCGCTACTGCACCAGCGGGCTGTCGGCGCCTTCCAGCTCGATGCCTTCGATGCGCGCGCGCCCGATCAGCAGGCTGGCGTATTGCTTCCAGGCACGATCGCGCGCGGCGCTGGCGAGGGCGCGGGCAATATCGCCGCGCACCGCATCGAAGGGCAGGCGCGTGCCGGGGCAGCGTTCCAGGACGCGCACGATATGCAGGCCATAACGGGTTTCAAGCAACTGCGGCAGCACGCCGTCCTGCTGCGCGGTGAACAGCGCGCGCTCGAATTCCGGCGCGGTCTCGCCGCGGAACACGCGGCCAAGCCGGCCGCCGTTGGCGCCGCTCGGGCAATTGGACAGCGCGCGGGCGTGCTCGGGGAAGGTGAAAGGATCGCCCCGCACCAGTGCCAGCGTCTGCGCGGCGATCTCGCGCAGCGCGTCCAGCGGCATGCGCGGCGTGACCTGGAACAGGATATGGTCGGCCTCGACCCATTCGCCGTCGCGGAAGCGCTCCGGGCGGCTGTCGTAGTGGCGGCGGCAGCTGGCTTCGTCTGGCTCGGGCGTGCCGGCTTCATGTGCCAGCAGCGCCTGCGCCAGCGCGTCGTCATCCAGGCCTTCGGCCGCCAGGCCGATGCGGTCGGCTTCGGCGCGCACCAACTGGCGCAGGATGGCCGAGATCGTGGCCAGCCGCGCCGGGTTGGCCGCATCGTGATGGTGGTCCAACTCGCGTTCGATATCGGCGTCGCGCAGTTCCACGCCGTTGACGGTGACAGGCATGCTGTTCTCCTTGTCCGATTGTGGCGCTCAGCGGCTACGCACCAGTTGCCAGGCGCGGCCGAGGTAGCCGACCGAAGCGAAGCCGCTCCACACATGCACCAGCCGCGTGAACGGGAAGATCGCGAACAGCGTGATGCCCATGAACAGGTGCGCCTTGAACAGCAGCGGCGCATCCGCGACATAGCTGGCGGCGTCGCCGCGCAGCGTGACGATGTGCTGCGCCCAGGTCATCAGCTGCACCATCATGTGGCCGTCCATGTGGCTGGCGGATTCGAAGATGGTGGACAGGCCCAGCAGCAGCGTCACCAGCAGCCACAGCAGCAGAACCTTGTCGCCGGTGCGGGTGACCGCCGACACGCGGGCGTTGGTCAGGCGGCGGTGCAGCAGGATCAGCAGCCCGGCCAGGCACATGGTGCCCATCACGCCGCCGGCGGCCATGGCCACGGCCTGCTTGAAGCCGTGCGAGATGCCCAGCGCATCCCACACCGCCACCGGCGTCAGCAGGCCCACCAGGTGCCCGAAGAACAGGCCGAGGATGCCGACGTGGAACAGGATGTTGCCGGTGCGCAGGTTGCCGCGATACAGCACCTGCGAGCTGTCGGTCTTCCAGGTGTACTGCTCGCGCTCGAAGCGCGCCAGGCTGCCGAACAGGAAGATGGCGGCAGCGATGTACGGGTAGATGCCGAAGAGGAATTGGTGGATCGTTGCCATGGTGTGTTAACCCATTGTCTGGTGTTCAGTTTGCATTGCCATGCCCTGCCAGCAGGCAGCCGGCACTGGCGCCCTGACACGCGGATCGCGCGGATAGAATTTCACTGCCTGCGGCCCGGTCTGCGGCGCCAGCAGCGGTTCCACGCCGTCGGCCCCCGGCCCGAAGGTTTCCAGCGCCTCGTCCATGTCGCGCACCGGCGGCTCCTGCTGCGGTTGCGGCTGTACGTCGGTGAGCGTGCGCAGCACCGCGAACACGCCGGCGTACGGGCTTTCGTTGCGCGCCAGGCGGTCGCCGATCGCGGCCAGCACGTGGATCGCGTCGCCCAGCAATTGCTCGGCGCGCGCTTCCTTGTCGTCGGCCACCAGCGCGCCGAGGAACTCCAGGAACAGCGGCACGTAGTCGGGCAGTTCCGACGCGGCAGGTTCAAAGCCGTCGCGCCGGTACTCATCGATCAGGTCGACCATGGCCTGGCCGCGGTCGCGGCTTTCGCCGTGCACGTGCTCGAACAGGTGCAGCGAGTGCGCCGGGTTGCGGTCGAAGGTGGCGACGTAGTTCTCCTGCAGCGCGATCAGTGATTCGCTGCGCAGCAGGCCGGTCACGGGGGCCAGCAGCTCGCGCGCCTGCGGCCATTCGGCCAGCGCGGCATCGATCTCGGGCAGGGCGTCCAGCAGATCCTGCTCGGGGTAGCCGAGCAGGACGCTGAGGATGGGATAGAGGGGCATGTTGTTCTCCGTGCGGTTCGTGGAACGCATCAGCTCATCACGGCGTTCTTGCGCGACTTGGGCATGTCGACAAAGTGGACGCTGCCTTGCGGCTTCTTGCCGAACAGCGAGCCGTCCGAAGTACCGCCCGAGCAGCCGTTGCCAAAGGTGAAGCCGCAACTGGCCTTGTCGTTGAAGCTGTCCTCGACCATTTCCTTGTGCGAGGACGGGATCACGAAGCGGTCCTCGTAGTTGGCGATGGCCATGGTCTGGTACATGTCTTCCACCTGCGCGGGCGTCAGGCCCACCTGCTCCAGCACACCCAGGTCCTGCACGCCGTCCACCACCTGCGAGCGCTTGTAGGCGCGCATCGCCAGCATGCGGTCCAGCGCGGACAGCACCGGCATCACATCACCCGCGGTCAGCAGGTTGGCCAGGTACTTGACCGGGATGCGCAGGCTCTTTACGTCCGGGATCACGCCGTTCAGGCCCATGTGGCCGGCTTCGGCCGCCGACTGGATCGGCGACAGCGGCGGGATGTACCAGACCATCGGCAGGGTGCGGTACTCCGGGTGCAGCGAAAAGGCAACCTTCCACTCGCACGCCATCTTGTAGACCGGGGACTTGCGCGCGGCATCCAGCCAGCTTTGCGGAATGCCCTGGCGCAGCGCCTCGGCCTGCACCGCGGGATCGTGCGGATCGAGGAAGACGTCGAGCTGCGACTGGTACAGGTCGCGCTCATCGGCCACCGATGCCGCCTGTTCGATGCGGTCGGCGTCGTACAGCATCACGCCGAGGTAGCGGATGCGGCCGACGCAGGTCTCGGAGCAGACCGTGGGCTGACCGGCCTCGATGCGCGGATAGCAGAACAGGCATTTCTCGGCCTTGCCGCTCTGCCAGTTGAAGTAGATCTTCTTGTACGGGCAGCCCGAGATGCACATGCGCCAGCCGCGGCACTTGTCCTGGTCGACCAGCACGATGCCGTCGTCCTCGCGCTTGTAGATCGAGCCCGAGGGGCACGAGGCCACGCAGGCCGGGTTCAGGCAGTGCTCGCACAGGCGCGGCAGGTACATCATGAAGGTGTTCTCGAAGGTCGAGTACATCTCCTTCTGCACGTCGTCGAAGAGCTTGTCGCGCCCGCGCGAGCTGAATTCGCCGCCGAGGTCGTCTTCCCAGTTCGGGCCCCACTCGATCTTTTCCATCTTGCGGCCGGTCAGCACCGACACTGGGCGAGCGGTGGGCGGGGTCTGCACCAGCGGCGCCTTTTGCAGGTGCTCGTAGTCGTAGGTGAAGGGCTCGTAGTACTCGTCGATCTGCGGCAGGTTGGGGTTGGCGAACAGGTTCGCCAGGATCTTCAGCTTGCCGCCCTGGCGCGGCTCCAGCGTGCCGTCAGCGTTGCGCTTCCAGCCGCCCTGCCACTTGTCCTGGTTCTCCCATTCCTTGGGGTAGCCGATGCCGGGCTTGGTCTCGACGTTGTTGAACCAGGCGTACTCGACGCCGTCGCGGCTGGTCCAGACGTTCTTGCAGGTCACGGAGCAGGTATGGCAGCCGATGCACTTGTCGAGGTTCAGCACCATGGCCACCTGGGCACGGATCTTCATTGCGAGGCTCCTTCCTTGTTCGATTCCACGAGCGGCCCTTCCAGCCAGTCGACCTTCTTCATCTTGCGCAGGATCACGAACTCGTCGCGGTTGCTGCCCACGGTGCCGTAGTAATTGAAGCCGTAGGCCAGCTGCGCGTAGCCGCCGATCATGTGCGTGGGCTTGGTTACGGCGCGCGTGACCGAGTTATGGATGCCGCCGCGCATGCCGCTGGTCTCGGCGCCGGGCACGTTCACGATCTTTTCCTGGGCGTGGTACATCAGGCACATGCCCTTGGGCACGCGCTGCGACACCACCACGCGGGCGGTCAGCGTGCCGTTGACGTTGAAGACCTCGACCCAGTCGTTGTCGCGGATGCCGTTGGCCTTGGCCTCGGTTTCCGAGATCCACACGTGCGGGCCGCCGCGCGACAGCGTCAGCATGCGCAGGTTGTCCGAGTAGGTGGAGTGGATGCCCCACTTCTGGTGCGGCGTGATCCAGTTCAGCACCAGCTCCGGGTTGCCGTTGGGCTTCTTGCCCAGCATCGGCGCTACGGTCTTGGTGTCGATGGCCGGCTTGTACACGCACGCGCCTTCGCCGAAGTCCAGCATCCAGCGGTGGTCCTGCCAGAACTGCTGGCGGCCGGTCAGCGTGCGCCAAGGGATCAGCTCATGCACATTGGTGTAGCCGGCGTTGTAGCTGACCTCTTCCGATTCCAGTCCCGACCAGGTCGGCGCGGAGATGATCTTGCGCGGTTGCGCCTGCACGTCGCGGAAGCGGATCTTGTCGTGCTCGCGGCCTTCGGCCAGGTGGGCGTGGTCGCGGCCGGTGATCTTCGACAGTGCTTCCCAGGCCTTGACGGCGACGTGGCCGTTGGTCTCGGGCGCAAAGGTCAGGATCATCTCGGCGGCGTCGATCGCGCTCTCCAGCCGCGGGCGGCCCTGGCTGACGCCGGGTTCTTTCACGGTGTGGCTGAGCTGGCCGATTTCCTTCACTTCATGCTGGGTGTTCCAGTTGATGCCCTTGCCGCCGTTGCCGAGCTTGTCCAGCAGCGGCCCGATCGAGGTGAACTTCTTGTAGATGTCCGCATAGTTGCGCTCCACCACGGTCATCGACGGCGCGGTCTTGCCGGGGATCAGGTCGCACTCGCCGGCCTTCCAGTCCTTCGGCTCGAACGGCTGGCCGAGTTCGCCCGGGGTGTCGTGCAGCAGCGGCGTGCACACCAGGTCCTTGCGCGTGCCAAGATAGGGTCCGGCGATTTCGCTGAACTTCTTTGCGATGGCCTTGTAGATCTCCCAGTCGGTCTTGCTTTCCCACAGCGGCTGCACGGCTTCGGACAGCGGGTGGATGAACGGATGCATGTCGGACGTGTTGAGGTCGTCCTTCTCGTACCAGGTCGCCGTGGGCAGCACGATGTCGCCGTACAGGCAGGTGGTGCTCATGCGGAAGTCCAGCACGGTCAGCAGGTCCAGCTTGCCTTCGGCGGCCGGGCGCACGTTGACCTCGCTCGGCGTGATCGCATCGTTCTCGTCGCCGAATACGGCGTTCTGCGTGCCCAGCAGGTATTTCAGGAAGTACTCATGGCCCTTGCCAGAGCTGCCCAGGATATTGGAGCGCCACACGAACATATTGCGCGGGAAGTTGGCCGGGTTGTCGGGATCGTCGCAGGCGAACTGCAGCTCGCCGGACTTCAGCTGTTCGACGGTGTAGGCCACCGCGTCCTTGCCGGCGCGCTCGGCTGCATCGACCACGTCGAGCGGATTGGTGCCGAGCTGCGGTGCCGACGGCAGCCAGCCCATGCGTTCGGAGCGCGCGTTCAGGTCCAGCAGCGAGAGGCCGTCATAGCGCTTGCGGTCGGCGGTGGGCGAGAGGATCTCGTCGACGCCAAGCTTCTCGTGGCGCCACTGGCTGGTGTGGTTGTAGAAGAACGAGGTGCCGTTCATCTGGCGCGGCGGGCGCGACCAGTCCAGGCCAAAGGCGAGCGGGGCCCAGCCGAACTGCGGGCGCAGCTTTTCCTGGCCGACATAGTGGGCCCAGCCGCCGCCGCTCTTGCCGATGCAGCCGCACATCATCAGCAGGTTGATGATGCCGCGGTAGATCATGTCGTTGTGGTACCAGTGGTTCAGCGCGGCACCGACGATCACCATGCTCTTGCCCTGCGTGCGGTCGGCGTTGTCGGCGAACTCGCGCGCCACCTGGGTCACCAGGCGCGCGGGCACGGAGGTGTGCTTTTCCTGCCAGGCGGGGGTGTAGGGCACATCGTCCTCATACGACGCGGCCACGTTCGGGCCGCCCAGGCCCTGGTCGACACCGTAGTTGGCCATCTGCAGGTCATACACGGTGGCCACCAGTGCGGTGCTGCCGTCGGCCAGCGTCAGCCGGCGTGCCGGCACGTGGCGGCGCAGCAGTTCGTCGTGTTCGCCGCCGAAGTAGGGGAAGCCGACTTCCACCACTTCGTCATGCTGGCTGACCAGCGACAGGCGCGGATCGATGGTGCGGCCGCTGCCGCCGTCCTTCATTTCCAGGTTCCAGCGGCCCACCTTTTTGCCGCCGTTGTGCGCGGCTTCGCCCCAGCGGAAGCCGATCGAGCCGTTGGGCGCGACGATCTCGCCGGTGGCGTCGTCAATCTGCAGGGTCTTCCACTCGGGATGGTTGGCTTCGCCGAGGTTATCGGCCAGGTGCGAGGCGCGCAGGAAGTGATCCGGCACCAGCGTGCCCTGGTTCTCACGCAGCAGCACCAGCATCGGCATGTCGGTGTACTGCTTCACGTAGTCGCGGAAGTAGGCGGACTTGCCGCTGGCGTGGAATTCCTTCAGCACCACGTGGCCCATGGCCATCGCCAGCGCGGCGTCGGTGCCTTGCTTCGGCGCCAGCCAGATGTCGCCGAACTTGACCATCTCGCCGAAGTCGGATGACACGGCCACGGTCTTGGTGCCCTTGTAGCGGACTTCGGTGTAGAAGTGTGCGTCCGGGGTGCGCGTCTGCGGCACGTTCGAGCCCCACACCATCAGGTAGGTGGAGTTGTACCAGTCGGCAGATTCCGGCACGTCGGTCTGTTCACCCCAGACCTGGGGGCTGGCCGGTGGCAGGTCGCAGTACCAGTCATAGAACGACAGGCAGGCGCCGCCCAGCAGGCTCAGGTAGCGTGCACCGGCGGCATAGGACACCATCGACATGGCCGGGATCGGCGAGAAGCCGATCACGCGGTCCGGGCCGAATTTCTTCACGGTGAAGGCATTGGCCGCCGCGATCATCTCGGTGGCCGTGTTCCAGTCCGCACGCACGAAGCCGCCCAGCCCGCGCACGCTCTTGTAGCGCGCGGCCTTGACCGGGTCCTGGCTGATCGATTCCCACGCGGCGACGGGGTCCATCGTCTTGCGGGCCTCGCGCCACATTTCCATCAGGCGGCCGCGGATCATCGGGTACTTGACGCGCTGCGCTGAGTAGACGTACCAGCTGTACGAGGCGCCGCGCGGGCAGCCGCGCGGCTCATGGTTGGGCAGGTCCGGGCGCGTGCGCGGATAGTCGGTCTGCTGGGTCTCCCACGTGATCAGGCCGTTCTTCACGTAGACCTTCCACGAGCAGGAGCCGGTGCAGTTCACGCCGTGGGTCGAGCGCACGATCTTGTCGTGCTGCCAGCGGCTGCGGTAGCCGTCTTCCCACTTGCGGTCTTCGTTCACCACTGCGCCGTGGCCGTCCGCATAGGTGGACTTGACGCGCGACATGAACTTCAGTCGATCCAGGAAATGACTCATTGCTTTGTTCTCCGCGGGTGCTTTGCTGCGGGCGCTCCGGTGGTTTCGGGAGCTTTGCAGGGACACCCTCAGCTTATGGGGGAGGCGGGCGGCAGCCAATTCGCTGGTGGAACAGCCGCCGCATGGCGATCGGGCTAGGCGGCGGGCACGGGACTAGTTCGGAAGAACTAGCCCGGCCGGCGGCACTGGTGACAGGGTCAGCAGGGCATGGGGGCGTTGCGGCGCGCGTAGTACCACCACGTCACCAGCACGCAGCTGAGGTAGAAGGCGATAAAGCAATACAGCGCGGCGTCGGCGGCGCCGGTCAGCTCCAGCGAGGTGCCGAAGCTCTTGGGGATAAAGAAGCCGCCGTACGCGCCGATCGCGCCGGAGAAGCCCAGCACGGCGGCGGATTCCTTGCCGGCTTCCTGCAATGCCTGCTTCTGTGCGACATCGCCCTTGCCCGCGGCGGCGCGCTGGCGCTCTGTCAGGAAGATCACGGGGATCATGCGGAAGGTCGAGCCATTGCCGATGCCGGTCAGCGCGAACAACGCGATGAAGGCGGCCAGGAAGAAGGTGAAGTTGCCGCCGGCGCCGTCATGCGGCAGCGTCGCCAGTACCGCGAACACTGCCGCGATCATGCCGACGAAGGTCCACAGCGTGACGCGCGCACCGCCAAGCTTGTCGGAGATCCAGCCGCCCACGGGCCGCGTCAGCGCGCCCACCAGCGGCCCCAGGAAGGCATAGGCGGTCGGGTTCACGCCGGGGAACTGCGACTTGGTCAGCAGCGCCAGCCCCGCCGAGAAGCCGATGAACGAGCCGAAGGTGCCCACGTACAGCCAGCACATCAGCCAGTTGTGCTTGCGCTTGAAGATCACTGCCTGCTCGGCAAACGAGGCCTTGGCGTCCGCGATGTCATGCATGCCGAACCAGGCCGCCAGCGCCGACACGATGATGAACGGCACCCAGATGAAGCCGGCGTTCTGCAGCCACAGGTCGTGCGTGACGCCATTGGCCTGGTACTGCTGCGGCTCGCCGCCGAGCGCGCCGAACACGGCCACCGACACGACCAGCGGCGTGACGAACTGCACCACCGACACCCCCAGGTTGCCGATGCCGGCATTCAGCCCGGTGGCCAGCCCCTTCTTCGCCTTGGGGAAGAAGAAGCTGATATTGGCCATCGACGAGCTGAAGTTGGCCCCGCCCAGCCCGCACAGCAGCGCCAGCACCAGCAGCGTCGGGTAGCCGGTGGACGGGTCGCGCAGCGCGAAGCCCATGCCCAGTGCCGGGATCAGCAGCAGCGCGGTGGAGATTGCGGTGAAGCGGCGCCCGCCGAACACCGGCACCAGGAAGGAGTAGAAGATGCGCAGCGTGGCGCCGGACAGCGCCGGCAGCGCGGTCAGCCAGAACAGCTGGTTCTTGGTGAACTGGAAGCCGGCGCGATCGAGGTTGACCGCGACCACGCTCCACAGCATCCAGACCACGAAGGCCAGCATCAGCGCCGGGATCGAGATCCACAGGTTGCGGTAGGCGATGCGTTCGCCCTGGGTTTGCCAGAAAGCCTTGTTCTCTGGCTCCCAGCGGGTGAGTACGGAAGATGACATGACAGTGTGCCTTGGTTGTTTGCGTGACAGGGGCCGTCAGGCGGCCTGGGTGAGGCCGACGGCCTGTTCTTTGCGCCGGCGCTCGCCGCGCTGGCTGTAGTGCATCCACACCAGGCTCACGCACACGGTCCCGTACATCAGCATGAAGCAGCTGCTGCGCACGCCGGTCAGGTCGGCCAGCACGCCGAACAGAATCGGCAGCACGAAGCCGCCCAGCCCGCCGGCCAGGCCCACCACGCCCGAGACCGCGCCGATGTTGTGCGTGAAGTCGTTGGAGATGAACTTGAACACCGAGGCCTTGCCGATGGCAAAGGCGATGCCCACCACGAACAGCAGGAAGGTGAAGACCGTCGGCGTTAGCGCAATGCGGAAGCCTTGCGGGCCGCTGGTGGTCTGGATGATGAAGTCCGTCTGCGGATAGCTCAGCAGGAAGAAGCCGACCCAGCTCACCCACATCACCCACCAGGTGGTGCGGTGCGCGCCGTAGCGGTCGGAGATCCAGCCGCCGATGGCGCGCAGCACGCCCCCGGGCAGCGAGAAGCAGGCGGCCAGGAAGGCGGCGGTCTTGATGTCGAAGCCGTATTCGCCGATGTAGTACTTGGTCATCCACAGCGACAGGCCGACATAGCCGCCGAACACCACCGAGTAATACTGCGAGTAGCGCCACACGCGCGGGTCGCGCATCACGGCGAGCTGCTCGCGCCAGCCGACGCTGGACTTGACGAGATGCGCCGGGTTGCTGCGCGAGAACACCCAGAACAGCAGCGCGGTGACCAGCATCGCCACCGAATACACGCGCGGCACCACGGTCCAGGTGCCGGCGGCCAGGATCATCGCCGGCGCGACGAACTTGGTCAGCGCCGCGCCCGAGTTGCCGGCGCCGAAGATGCCCATCGCCAGCCCCTGGCGCGAGCGCGGGAACCAGCGTGCCACATACGGCGTGCCGACTGAGAACGAGCCGCCGGCCAGGCCGACGAACAGGCCCAGCACCAGCAGCTGCCACAGCGTGTGCGCGTACGAGATCAGCCAGATCGGGATCACGGTGGCCAGCATCAGCACGAAGAAGACGATGCGGCCGCCGTAGCGGTCGGTCCAGATGCCAAGCGGCACGCGGATCAGCGAGCCGCTCAGCACGGGGGTTGCCGCCAGCAGCCCGAATTCGGTGTCGTTGAGGCCGAGCTCCTGCTTGAGCGGAATGCCGAGGACGGCGAACAGCATCCAGACGGCAAAGCAGATGGTGAAGGCGAAAGTGCTCGACGCCAGCGTGATTGCGGCACCGGGCGGTACGGGCTCCGGCGCGCGTGGTTGGGTGGCCATGGCCATGCTCCTGTGTCAACTTTGGCGGGGGTGATGCCAGAGTAGGGGCGGCCACTGGTGCTGCCTATTCGCCGGCCGCACAGCGCACGCGGGTGCGCAGCCTGCCTTTGGAGGTAGTTCTACCGGCGGAGGTCGCCGGCGCGACGGCGGTGCTATCGTGCAGTCAGCGTGAATGGCATCCGTTTGCGCACCCGCGGCAAACCGTGCGCCGGATCAAGAAGCCGGCGCGCGCCGCATCACCTGATTCCCGTTGCCAGCCATGGACACCATCCCCATCCTCCCCGCGCGGCGCTCGCCGCCCCCTGGCAAGGCGCCCGCCGGGCCGCCGCCGCGCGGCTTTGCGTTGTTTGCGCTGGGGTTCCGGCCGTTCTACCTGGGCGGGGCGGTGTTCGCCGCGCTGGCCATCGCGGCGTGGTCGGCGATGCTGGCGGGCGTCGCCGCAGCCGGCCCGGCGCCGGTGATGCCGGCGATGTTCTGGCATGCGCACGAGATGGTGTTCGGCTTTGCCGCGGCCATCGTGGTGGGCTTCCTGTTCACCGCCGGGCGGGCCTGGACCGGCCAGCCGACTCCCACCGGCGCCGCGCTGGCCGCGCTCTTCCTGCTGTGGCTGGCCGGGCGCGTGGGCATGTGGGTGGCGCCGGGCACGGCGGCCTTCGTGATCGAAGCCGCGTTCCTGCCGCTGGCCGCGCTGGCCTTCACGCGCACGCTGGCCCGCGCCGGCAACCGCCGCAACTATCCGCTGGCCCTGGCGCTGTGGCTGCTGGCCGCGGCCGATATCGCCAGCCTGTGGCTGCAGGCGCGCGGCCATGACGCCGGTGCGATGCTGGCCTGCCGCGCCGGCGTGGCGCTGGTCACGCTGTTCGTGGTGGTGATCGGCGGGCGCGTGATCCCGATGTTCACGACCAACGCGATCCCGGGGTTCCGCCTGCGGCAATACCGTCAGGTGGACCGCTTGGTGGTGCCGGCCGCAGTGCTGGGACTGGCCGCGGGGCTGCTGCCCTTGCCTGTTTGGCTGGCGGCGACACTGTCATCGCTGGCCGCGGCGGTGCTGGCCGTGCGCGTGGCTGGCTGGCGCAGCCATGCCGTAGGCAACCGGCCGATCCTGTGGGTGCTGCACCTGGCCTATGCGTGGCTGCCGGTGGCGCTGCTGCTCCAGGCGCTGGGTGCGCTGGGGCTGGTGATGGCGGGGCTGGCGACGCACGCGTTCACGGTAGGTGTGCTCGGCGTGGCGATCATCGCCATGATCACGCGCACCGCGCTGGGTCACACCGGCCGCATGCTGGTGGCCGGCCACGCGGAAACCGCGGCGTACTGGCTGGTGGCTGCCGCCGCGGTGCTGCGGGTGTTCGGGCCAATGCTATGGCCGGCCGGGTATTTGCATTGGATCTGGGGGGCGGGCGCGTGCTGGGTGGCGGGGTTTGCTCTCTACGCGCTGACCTATGCACCGCGGCTTGCGCGCCCGCGGGTGGACGGCAAGCCGGGCTGAAGCGCGGGATTAGGGACAAGCTTGTGCCATGGACACAGCGGTGGGGCTGCCGTTTTCCAACTTCACGCTGAGCCATGCCACCGCAAGCGCAGCCAGTGGCGCCAGCGCCGCAACCCACGGCAATGCCGTCAGCCCCGGACCATGATCGACAATCACGCCGCCCAGCCACGCGCCGACGCCGTTGCCAAGGTTGAAGGCGGCGATGTTGAAACTCGACGCCAGGTTCTCGCCAGCGCCCCGGGCGTGGCGCAGCACGCGCAGCTGCAGCGGCGAGACCGTGGCAAAGGCCGCGACGCCCAGGATGCCGACGAAGGCCACCACCAGCACCTGGCTGTGGATGGCCAGCGTCATCGCCGCCAGCACCAGCGTCAGCGTGGTCAGCGTGGCCAGCACCGCGCGCGTCGGGGTGCGGTCGGCAAAGCGGCCGCCGAGCACGTTGCCAAGGATCATGCCGGCGCCGAACAGCAGCAGGATCGGTGACACCGCTGCTTCGCCAAAGCCGGACACGCGCGTCAGCAGCGGCTGCACGTAGGTGATCACGGCAAAGATGCCCATCGACTGCAGCACCGTCATCAACAGGCCCAGCAGCACCTGCGGGCGGCCGATGGTGGCCAGTTCGTCGCGCAGCGCCACCGGGGCGCCGTGGTCCTGGCTCTTCTGCACCAGCAGGGCGATCACCGCCAGCGACAGCAGCCCGATCAGCGTCATCGCCCAGAAGGTGGCGCGCCAGCCCAGGTGCAGGCCCAGCCAGGCGCCGGCGGGCATGCCCAGCAGCGTGGCCAGCGTCAGGCCGGAGAACATCACCGAGATCGCCGAGGCGCGGCGGTCTTCCTGCACCAGCCCGGTCGCCACCACGGCGCCCACGCCGAAGAAGGTGCCGTGCGTGAGCGAGGTCAGCACGCGCGCGATCATCAGCGTGGTGTAGTCGGGCGCCAGCGCGCAGGCAGCGTTGCCGATGGTGTAGATCACCATCAGCGCCAGCAGCACGGCCTTGCGCGGCATGCGCCGCGTCAGTAGGGTCAGCACCGGCGCCCCGGCGAACACGCCCAGCGCGTAGCCGGACACCAGCATGCCGGCGGCGGCGATGGTCACCTGCAGGTCGGCGGCAACCTGCAGCAGCAGGCCCATGATCACGAATTCGGCGCAGCCGATGCCGAAGGAGCCGGCAGTGAGCGCGTAGAGCGCAACGGGCAGCCGGCCGCGGGCGGATGCAGCGGCGGGCGCGGCGGTGGTGGAGACTGGGGAGGCCATGTTCGGAAGGAGGCGTCGGCAAAGGGAAGGAAGCCCGCAGTCTGTGCCTTTCCGTCTTCAGCAAAAACCGGCATGATCCATAATCAGTTTCAATGGAATCTTGATAATCATGGACCGGATCGGCGATATCGGCCTGTTCCTGCGCGTGCTCGACCTGGGCTCGATCAGTGCCGCGGCACGCAGCCTGGACCTGTCGGTAGCGGTGGCCAGCCAGCGGCTGCAGCGGCTGGAGCGTGAGCTGGGCGTGCGCCTGCTGCATCGCACCACGCGGCGGCTGCATGCCACCCCGGAAGGGGCCGTGCTGGCCGAGCAGGGGCGCGCGCTGGTGGACGACCTGGAAGCGCTGGGCACCTCGCTGCGGCAGGCCGGCACCGGGGTGTCGGGGACGCTGCGGGTGACCACCTCGTCCTCGTTCGGGCGGCTCTATATCTCGCCGCTGTTGCCGGAATTCCTGGCGCAGCATCCCGGGCTGACGCTGAGCGTCAACCTGACCGACAACGTGCTGGACCTGGTCAGCGCGGGTTTCGACCTGGCCATCCGCATCGGTGCGCTGGACGATTCGACGCTGGTCGCGCGGCGGCTGGCCAATAACCGGCGCTTGCTGTGTGCCTCGCCTGACTACCTGCGCCGGCGCGGCACGCCGCGCACCCCGCAGGAGCTGGCGCGGCACGATTGCCTGGTGCTGGTGGGCAGCCAGGGCCGGCAGGATCTCTGGCGTCTGGGCGATGGCGCCGGCGGGGAGATAGCCGTGCGCGTGCGTGGCCGGATCGAGGCCAATACCGGCGAGCTGTTGTCCGATGCGGCGCTGGCGGGCTTCGGTATCGCCCTGCATTCCACCTGGCATGTCAGCGCCGACCTGCACGCCGGGCGGCTGGTGCAGGTGCTGCCCGATTACCCGCTCGCCGACACCGGCATCTACGCCGTGATGCCGCAGCGGCGGCTGGCGCCGCCGCGCGTGCGCGCCTTTGTCGATTTCCTGGCCGGGCGCTTCGGCGACAACCCGCCGTGGGAGCAACCCGACGGCGGGCTAGCCGGCCAGCCCTAGGCGGGCGGATGCGCCGCCGCGCGCCGGTAGTCGCCCGGGGTCATGCCGGTCCAGCGGCGGAAGGCGCGGAAGAACGAGTTTGCATCGTCAAAGCCGAGCCGGAACGCGATTTCTCCCAGCGACATCGCGCCCCCGGCCAGGTAACCGCCAGCCAGGTCGCGGCGCGCCTCCTCGCATAGCGTGCGAAAACTCGTGCCCGCCGCCATCAGCCGGCGCTGCAGCGTGCGCTCGCTGATGTCCAGGTGGCGTGCCACCGCGGCCAGGCTGAGGGCGCGCTCGCCGGCCAGCGCCTGCAGGGCCGCGCGCACATCGTCCAGCGAAGCGGACGCCGGCCGCGCTTCGCGTGTGGCATGGCCCGCGCCCGGGCCGGCCGGTCCGCCGCGCACGCGAGCAGCCAGGCGCAAGGCCAGGTCGCGGCGGCCGAATACGATGGCGTCTTCCGGCTCGCCAAAGCGCACCGGGCAGTCGAATGCCTCGGTATAGCGCAGGTGCCAGTCCGGCTGGCCGATGCGCAGCGACACCCGCAGCGGATGCAGCGGCTTGCGCGTGAACTGGCGCCCGAAGGCCAGCAGCGAGCACAGCTCCATGTCGATGCGCGGGCGGGTGTCGGGCGCCTCGGGGTCGCTCGGGCGGATGCAGACCCAGGCTTCGTCGCCCTGGCGGCGCAGTTCGATGCGGTCGCCTGCGAGCAGCTTCTGGTAGCGCGCGATGCGCCGCAGCGCGGTGCCCAGCGACGGCCCGGCCATGGCCGGCAGGCCCGCCAGCCCGAGCAGGTCGGTCTGCATCCGGCTGCCCAGCCACAGGCCGATGGTTGGATCGCCGGTGGCGCGGTAGACCGCGCAGAGCACGTGGCAGGCCTGTTGCGGGCCGGCCGCGGGCACGGTGGGCGTGAGGTCGCTGGGGTCGGAGTCGGTGTCGGATTCCGGGGCAGGCGCGAGTCCCGATACGTCGTAGCCGCCGTCACGCAGTGCGTGCAGCAGGTCACGAGGCAACGGCCCGGCCTGGATAGGCTCTTGTTGTGTCATTGTCATTATCTGGCTGGCAAGTTGGCGCAAGTGCGCCAGTGCAGCCCCCGGTAACAACGAGATTACGCGGTGCCGGCGCCCCCTTCAAGGGCATGCGGGGGGACGAAGTGTGGCCTGGGCAGCGCAACGGCGTGGTGGCGGCGGACGGTGCCGTACCGTTGCCGGGTTCCGGGGTGCCTGCAAGCCGTTGCCTAAAATTTGGGCGCTCCGGTGGGTTCCCGCACAGACCGGGGCTTTCGGGGAGGGCAGGGGCAGGATATCCACAGATTCTGTGGATATCACATGGAGGTTTTCAACATGGGTTTGTGCGGCTGCCGAAAGGCACCGGATGCGGGTATGCTGGTTGGTTTGAGGGCGCGGCGTCTGGCCTGGCCGCGCCGTCATCGTGTGGCATCCCTGCCGGATTTGCCGCCATCGTGCCGCCAACGCCCGCTGTTGGCCAATTGCGACTCTACCTGCCCGCCGCCATGCGCCATGACCGGTCGTCCGCAGTCCTGCCTCGCCTTGCCTTGTTGCCGATGCTTGCCGCCGCGCTGGCGCTGTCCGGCTGCGTCGCGCAATACCGGGTGCCCGCCGGCGCCCCGGCCGCCAGCGTGCGGCTGCTGACCAGCACCGACGACAACACTTCGTTCACTGTGGTTGATCCTGCCAAATGCCCGGTGCCCGCGCGGCCGCTGGTGCTGGCGGGAACCGGCAGGCAGTTGTCTGCGATGGGACGGGACCGGAGTCTGGACATGGCCGGGCGCTCGCCCGAGCCGCCGGCGCGCACGCGCGAGCGGCTGGTGGAGGCGGGCCGGCGCATCTACGTGGCGGTGACATCGGCCGCGGCACCGCCGCTGCCTGAGCTGCGTTGCGCGGCCGGCGTGTCATTCGTGCCGGCTGCCGGCGGCCAGTATGAGATCCGATACCAGCGGGACGAGACCGCGAGCCAGTGCTCGGCGCAGGTATTGCGCATGCAGCCGCTGGCCGACGGCGGCGCGCGCCTGACGGCGGAGCCGACCCAGCAGGGCTTCAGGGCGCTGCGCAAGGACTATGTCTGCCAGGCGCAGTAACACGCGCCCGGCAGACCGATGGCACCATCGATTGAAGCGGGCGTTTGAGGCAGGCGCCCGCTGGCCGCGCAGGCGGCTTACTGCTCGATCAGGAAACGCTCAGGGCGCTTGCCCAGCCATGCCGGCGCGCGGCCGCGGCCCGACCAGGTCTTGCCAGTCTTGGGGTCCATGTACTTGGGCGGCAAGGCGGATGCAGGCTTCTTGGCGCTCGAACCAGCCGGGCGGCCACGCTTGCGGCGGGGCAGGATGTCTTCGGCGGTCAGGCCGTATTCAGTCATCAGATCCCGGATTTTATCGATCACGCCGGCGACTTCCGTCGCACGCACTTCATTCAGCTTGGCTTCCAGCGCTTCCTTCTCAGCCAGGAGTTGCTTGTATGTCGCCATTTATATCCCCTTTCTGCAAATAGGCCGCTGCATGGTACTAGAAGTTGTGGTGTCGGTTCACCTAAAAAATTTTACAAAAAATAACGGAGAATGCACGGACTGATTGTTTGCCGGCTGAATTGACGGTTGCGCAGCCCACGATGCAGCCGGCATTGGGCGGTTCATTGCCCGTTTTGCCTGCATTTAAGGACAATGAAAATACGCACGACCGGGGGCTTTAGCACCTAGGAGTCCGTCGGACTTGAGCCCGGGCGAATCCGAATGATCGGTGCGACGAGATTTTTGGACGGCAATCGCGCTGATCGAACGCTCTTGATGGTTGACGAGGCACTGTGATGGCACATTGGAGCGCCTTAGGGGCTCGGCTTTGGGTAGTCGAGGCGCACTTTGCTATCCAACCGCTCGCAGAACGTGCATGCGCTTGATGTTCCAGGCCATGGTCACAAGACTCCATTCGCCTTGCGCCTTGTCCAGCCCGCGCATGCTCATCTGGCGCCAACCCATTACCCGTTTGATGATGCCGAACACCGGCTCCACCGTCTGCTTGCGCAAGCTGTAGAGGGCGCGCCCGGCTTGTGTGCCCAGTCGGTGCGCCATCTGCACAACCGGGTCCGTGGTCTGGGGCTGCGGCACATCGGGGGCAAAGCGCTCCAGCACAGGGGCATGATGCGGCTCCCGCCTTAGCGCCAGCAGCGGCTCGATCCCTGCATCGTGGCACGCGATCACGTTGGCCTGACTGAAGAAGCCGTTGTCCGTGATCAGCGTGCGCACCTCGCCCAGCACCGCAGGCAACGCCGCGATCTGCTCCAGCGTGGGCACGACTTCGCGCTTGTCGTTGCACGCCTGGCTCACGTGCTGGGTGACCACCATCATCGTCTCTGTGTCTACCCCGGCTTGCGCGTTGTAGCTTTGTTCGAAGCCACCCCCCGAGACGGGCATGATGCGTGACTCTTCATCCGTGAGGTTCACCTGATCGCCATCCTTGGGCCCCGCCTCTGGTGGCTCGGGATCCTTGCCGCGCGGCTTCTTGCCAGCGTCCCGCTGAGACTTGCGCTTAGCCGTCTTGGCCTCGTACTCCTGCTGTTCGAGTTGATGACGCTCGGCGGCGCGCTGCTCGATCTTTGCCTTGGCCAGCGCCATCGCGCTCAAGCGGTCTTCGCGTCGAGCGATCTCCGCCGGCACGTCCATGCCATCCGGGATGGCTGCGCGGTCGCTGTTCTCGGCCAGCGCAAGCAGGGCCTGCACTTCCTGTCGTAACTGCGCCTCGATCTTTTGGGCATGACCCCACGACAGGGCGCGGTGCTTGCTCGCGTTCGCGTCGATCTTGGTGCCGTCCAGCGCAATGTGCCCGAGCTTGAGCAGTTTCATCTCGCGCGCCAGCACCAGCACCTGCACAAACAGCGCCTCCACCTCCTTCAGGAATCGACGCCGGAACGTCGCCAGCGTGTCGTGATCCGGGTGGGTGTTGGCTGCCACATAGCGGAAGGCCACCGAGTCGTAGGTCGCGCGTTCGAGCTTGCGGCTCGAGTGCACGCCATTGGCATAGCCGTAGATCAGCAAGCCCAGCAACACGGCGGGATGGTGCGCCGCCGAACCCCGGCCCGCGTATTGGCGTGTCAGTTCGCTCAGATCGAGCTGCTCGATGACTTCGACTACGAAGCGCGCCAAGTGATCATCGGGCAGCCATTCGTCCACTGAGGGCGGCAACAGGTACGCGGTATCTCGGTCTACGGGAACGAAGCGGCTCATCGGGTAGGTCTTTGGTTGTGCGCCAGCGATTATCTCGGACAACGTCATCTTGCGGAAGACTGCAAAGCCCGACAAACTCCTAGACTGCTTGTCTGCGCCCGGCGCAGCCCCCCTGACACGACTACCGGAGCCCCTGATGAGCCAGCAGATCTTTGTCAATTTGCCCGTCCGCGACCTGCAAAAGTCGATTGCCTTCTTTACGCAGTTGGGTTTTTCCTTCAATCCGCAATTTACCGACGACACTGCCACCTGCATGATCGTCGGCGACAACATTTTCGTGATGCTGCTGACGGAAGCCAAGTTCCGCAGCTTCTCGCCCAATGAAATCTGCGATGCACGGAAAGCGACGGAGGTGCTGGTTTGCCTGTCGATGGAAACCCGTGCCCGCGTGGATGAAATGGTCAATGCCGCGGTCGCGGCAGGTGGCAATACTTACAAGCCGCCGATGGATTTGGGATTCATGTACGGGCATGGATTCCAGGATCCGGATGGCCATGTCTGGGAACTGGTGTACATGGATATGGCCGCAATGCAGGCCGGGCAATGAAGGCGATTTAGCGAAACCCCATTCACCATCCACGGAAGTCTTCAAGCAGGCCACCAAAAAAAACAGCCCGGGAAAGCAGGAAGCCCGGGCTTGAAATCCACCTGGATCACGGTGGAGGAGACATCTGGTTGTCAGCGTCCCGGGCGTGGCGCCCGGGACGCGGCAGTTGGCTTCGGCAGGATCAGATGGCCCAGCCCCCGGCATAGAACGCAGCCAGCACGACCGCGATGGCCACTGTGCCGACATTGAGCTTGCGCCATTCGCCAGCCACCACGCGGCCCACCACCAGGGTGCAGAAGCCCAGCATGATGCCGGTCACGATATTGCAGGTCAGCACGATGAACACGGCGCAGACCAGGCCAGCCATCGCGTCGACCATGTCGTCCATGTGCAGGCGGCTCACGCTCGACAGCATCAGCAGGCCCACGTACATCAGCGCCGGCGCGGTGGCGTACGACGGCACCAGCCCGGCCAGCGGCGAGAAGAACATCACCGCCACGAACAGCAGCCCCACCACCACCGCGGTCAGGCCGGTCTTGGCGCCGGCGGCCACGCCGACGGTCGACTCGATATAGGCCGCGGCCGGAGCGCCGCCGAACATCGCCGAGAAGATCGAGCTGACCGAATCCGCGGTCAGCGCGCGCCCGCCGTTGTGGATATGGCCGGCGGCGTTGAGCTGGCCGGCTTGTCCGGCGACTGCGCGGATCGTGCCGGTGGCATCGAACACCGCGGTCATCACCAGCGCCAGCACGCTCGGCAGCACCGCGGCCGTCAGCGCGCCGCGCACATCCATGGCGCCGATCAGCGATTCATGGCCGGGCGCGCTCAGCGACGGCAGCGCGAACACGCCGGTGAACTTCACCGCCGGGTCGAAGGCCAGGCCCAGCGCGGAGATCGCGATGATCACCAGCAGGATGCCGCCCGGCACCTTGCGGCGCTCCAGGCCGAAGATCGCGGCCAGGCCCAGCACCGACATCACCACCGGGAACGAGGTGATCTTGCCCAGCGACACCGGCAGGCCGGGGTGGGCGTTCTTGACCACCAGGCCGACTTCATTCGAGGCGATCAGCAGCAGGAACAGGCCGATGCCGATGCCGGTGCCGTGCGCCACGCCGGCGGGCAGGTTGCGCAGGATCCAGGAGCGCACGCCGGTGACGGAGATCGCGGTGAAGATCACGCCCATCAGGAACACGGCGCCGAGCGCGACCGCCGGCGACAGGCCCTGCCCCAGCACCAGCCCGAAGGCCATGAATGCGGTCAGCGAGATGGCGCAGCCGATGGCGATCGGCAGCTTGGCCCACAAGCCCATCAGCAGGGAGCCGAAGGCGGTGGTCAGGCACACCGCGACGAAGACCGCGCTGGTGTCGAAGCCGGCTTTGCCCAGCATGCCGGGCACAACAAAGACGGCATAGACCATCGCCATGAAGGTGGTCACCCCGGCGACCACTTCCTTGCGCTGGGTGCTGCCGCGTGCCGTGATCTCGAAGAACGCGTCGAGCCGGCTCCGGACTTCGGGGGTTTGGGGGCGTGCAGCATCGGCTTCCGTCGCGGGCGACGGATAGGGCTGTTCGATCATGATGTGCTGTCTCCTTGCGGGCGCTGCAACGTCCGTCGTACGGACTGTCGTCAGGCGTGTCTCACGTGGTTCTGGTCTGGGCTGGAGGCGCAAACCTGGCCAACCCGCTGTTATCGGTGTGCCGCTTGTCGGTGCCTCTGTGGGCGCGATCCGGGCAAGGCTGAAGGCTAGGTGACCACACGCCATGCATCATCACCGGCAGACAATGCGCGGCATGCGCATCGAGGAATATCGAATATGACGATTGAGCTACTTTGAGTGGCGGATTGGCATCAGGTGGCGCTTCCGGCAGGCGGCCATTATCACGCGCCCCGTATACGGCCTATAGGTACAGACCCGGATGATTCAGGCGCAACTTCTCTATACTAGGGATAACCCTGAACTGCCTCCCGATCCGGGCCGAACCACGGCTGGATGTGCTTCGTGAGGCGTACCAGCTCCATCCCATCCGGAAAGGATAATTCGCCATGCAAGTACTCGCCGACACCCTCTATCGCCAGCCCGCCCAAGCCAAGGCATCGAAGCCCGCCGCCCAGCCGGCACGCGATGTTGCCTACTACGCCCGCGTGGGCGGTGGCCAATCGCTGGCCGCGCGGGTGCGCGCTTACTTTGCCCAGGGCTGGACCCTGTACGCAGCCAACGCCCGCGAAGCCGCGCCGATCCGCTGGCTGTAAGCGGGCGCGCTGCCTCAGTACATGCCGGTGCGGGCCATGAACGCGTCCAGCGTCCAGCCGCGCCCGAGCAGCAGCATGCGCGTATGCAGGCCCTCACGCACGGGCGCATCGACGGCATGGCCCAGCCAGGTCAGCGTCTTGTGGCGCAAGTCCACATAGCCCGTCGGGTGATCGGCGGCCAGCGCCTGCCATAGGGCGTTGGCGCCGGCCGACTGGCGGGCCCCGCTCAGCAGGCACAGCCCGCCGTCCAACGCCCAGCGGTACAGCGCCCTGGCCAGGCCGCGGCGCTGGTAAGCGGGCGCGAACTTCGTGTGCGGTGCCCGTACCCACGGGTCGGCCCGGCGGCCGACCTCGATCAGCCGGTTGAAGACCGTATAACCGGCCAGCCGGCGCTGCATCACATCTTCCACATACACGTAGTACTCGCCGTCGGCCTCTCGGTAGCGCAGGCGCAGGCCTGGCGCGCCCGCGGGCAGCGCCGGCATCGCATGCAGGCGGTCGCCGGGTTGGCCGATGCGGTCGTGCAGGGCACCCAGCTCGCGTTCGATGTCGCCCGGCGCCAGCTCAACGTCGATGCGCAGTTCGAGCGCGCGCGGCAGGACCGGCGCCGGCAGGCGCAGGGCGTGGAAATTCACCATGGCAAGACTCCACCGGGGCTCAGGGATTGAGGATCAGGTAGAGGGCGGCAAGCGCCACCATGGCGCAGAAGGTATGGCGGTAGAGCGGGGACATGTCTGGCTTTCTCCTGGCTGCATGATCAAGCGGGTGCCGGATGGCATCCGCGACATGGGCCGTGCGGGAAAGCTCAGGACTGGAGGTTGGCGCCCCGAGCTGCCCGCACGGCCAGGAAAAGCACGGCGCGGCGGACCTGGGCGTACGCGTGGAAGCGGTCGGCCAGGTCGATGGCGATGCCCGGGCGCTGCGCCGCGCGCACGCCTGCCGCCGGCAGGGCCGGGCGGTTCAGGGTGGCGAAGCGGACAGTGCGAAGCATGGGTGTCGGGGCGCGAAGCATCGGGGGAACATTGCTTATGCCACACTTCGCGCGTAATGTCCAGGCAAATTGCTGGCTTCCGCTTTTAACTCCGTTCTACCTCGTAGTCTTTGTGGCGGTCGCCGACCTGCCGCCGACAGCTTTGGTCATCCTTCAATTGTGAACACTGTCTACATGCACTAGACTCGGAAGCATCGTTCGCCGGCCTTCTTGCAGGAGCCATGATGACGACTTCCCCCATTCCCGAAACCGATACCGGCCCCGTCAGGCTGCTGGTGGCCACCACCAAGGGCGCCTGGTTCCTGACCAGCGACGCCGCGCGCCGCGGCTGGCAGATCGAGGGCCCGACGTTTCTCGGCCATACCATCCACCATATCGTGCAGGACCCGCGCGACCCGTCGCGCATGCTGATGGCGGCGCGCACCGGCCACCTGGGCCCGACCGTGTTCCGCTCCACCGACGGCGGCCGCAACTGGACCGAAGCGGCGCGCCCGCCCGCCTTCGACAAGGCGCCGGAGGGCGAGGCCGGCCGCGTCGTAGACCACGTGTTCTGGCTCACGCCAGCCCATGCCAGCGAGCCCGGCACCTGGTACGCCGGCACCTCGCCGCAGGGGCTGTTCCGCAGCGCCGACCATGGCGCGACCTGGGAGCCGGTGTCCGGCTTCAACGACCACCCGAACTGGCGCACCTGGACCGGCGGCGAGCAGGACGGCACGCCCGACGGCCCCAAGATGCATTCCGTGCTGGTCGATCCGCGCGACGCGCGCCACTTGTATATCGGCATGTCCAGCGGCGGCGTGTTCGAGAGCACCGACGGCGGCGCGGACTGGAAGCCGCTGAACCGCGGCAGCCTTGCCACCTTCCTGCCCGATCCCAACCCCGAATACGGCCAGGACCCGCACTGCATGCTGCAGCATCCCGCCGACCCGGACATCCTGTACCAGCAGAACCACTGCGGCATCTATCGCATGGACCGCCGCGAAGGCGTGTGGAAACGTATCGGCGAAGCCATGCCGGCGGAGGTGGGCGATATAGGTTTCCCGATCGTCGCCCACCGCCGTGATCCGCGCACGGTGTGGGTATTTCCGATGGATGGCAGCGACGTCTGGCCGCGCGTCAGCCCGGGCGGCCACCCCGCGGCCTATGTCACCCGCGATGCTGGCGAGACCTGGCAGCGCCAGGACCGCGGCCTGCCCGCCGAACAAGGCTGGTTCACCGTCAAGCGCCAGGCCATGGCCACCGACGGCCACGCGCCGGTGGGCGTGTACTTCGGCACCACCGGTGGCGAGATCTGGGCCAGTGCCGATGAGGGCGAGGGCTGGCAATGCATCGCCCGCAACCTGCCGCAGGTCTACGCGGTCACCGTGGCGCGCCCTGCCTGAATGCCATCAGCCGACCGGAGAACTTCCATGCAGGTCCATATCGCGACGCCGCTCTTCTCCTATACCGGACAGCGCGAATACGTCGAAGCCCGTGGCGCCAGCATTGCTGAACTGCTCGACGACCTCGACCGCCAGTTCCCCGGCATGCGCTTTCGCATCGTCGATGAGCAGGGCAAGCTGCGGCCGTATATCCGCGTCTTCGTCAATCGCACGCAGCTGATGCGGCTGGATGCGGCGTTGAAGGAAAGCGACGAGGTGCATATCCTGCAGGCGCTGGCGGGCGGGTAAGCGCCCGGCTACAGCGCCTGCAGGTACGGCCACGGGTAGATGCCGCGGTCGTGCCCGTCGCTGAACACGATCTGCACGCCATAGCCCATTTCGCCGAGGGCGACGATCCGCGTGTCGCCTGGCCCGCCCTCCGAAGGCTTGCCGCGGCAGGCGGCGCAACGGCAGGCTGCGCGCAAGCGGCCCGGGTCCAGCGACTGGCACTGGCCGTCTGGCCAGTAGACGCGCAGCGCGCCGTTGGCGCGGGACAGCTCCAGGCGCGTGGGTACGACCATGCCGCCGCTCATGCATGACCCTCCGGCGTGCCGATCTGCGCCAACGCAATGCGCACGGCCTTGCGTACCTCCGGGTCGGCATCGTTGGCGGCTGAGGCAAGGGCCGGCAGGGCTGCCGCATCCCGCAGGCTGCCCAGCGAGAGCGCGGCCTCCTTGCGCAGGTTGCTGATGGCGTGGGCCAGCTGCACCGTCAGCGGCACCAGCGCCGCGCGGTCACGCAGCTTGCCGAGTGCCCTGGCGGCCTGCAGGCGGACCTGCCAGTAGGGGTCTTCCAGCGCGTCGATCAACGGGCCCACGGCTTCAGGGCATTGCAGTTTTCCCAGCGTCTGCGCGGCTTCTTCCCGCACCTGCCAGGCGCCGTCGCGCAGGGCTGCCAGCAAGGCATCGCGCGCCGACGGGTCGGCTGCCAGGCCGAGCGCGCCGGCGGCGGCGCGCCTGACGTCGGTATCGGCATCGCTGGTCGCAGCCTGTGCCAGCGCGGGCAGGGCTTCGCCGCGCCTGAGCCAGCCCAGCACGGCCACGGCTTCTCGGCGCACCGGGGCGGCCGCGTCGGACAGCGCCGCCATGGCCGCATCGAAGCCTGCCGCATAGCGCAGCTCGCGCAGGCCGCGCCACGCGGCCGCCCGGACAAAGGGGTCGCCGTGCGTGACCCACGGTAGCAGGGCGGCGCCGGAGGCGGGCGCCTTCAGTTCCGACAGCCCCTGTGCTGCCGCTTCGGCCACCTCGCGGCTGGGGTCGGCCAGTGCTGCGGCCAGCGCCGGGACGACCGCTTCCTGCTCCCAGTTGGCCAGCGTGCGCGCGGCTTCCGCGCGCACGGATTCGGCCGGGTCCGATCGCAGGCGCTGCAGCAGCAGCGGCACGCCGTCTTCATCTTCCAGGTCGGCCAGTTGCAGCACGGCCACGCGGCGCACCGCGGGGTCGGGGTCGGCCAGGCGCAGCGCCAGCGCGCCGATGGCGGGATCGAGGTCAGACAGGGATTCGTCAGGCAGGGCGGAAGCTTGCGGCATGAATGGCAGTCAGGTCGATATGACGGTCAGGCTGGCGGCGGCCGGTGCCACGGGCGGGCGGGTGCTGGTAAAG
The DNA here is from genome assembly GCF_032465815.1 of Cupriavidus sp. BIC8F. Classification (NCBI taxonomy): domain Bacteria; kingdom Pseudomonadati; phylum Pseudomonadota; class Betaproteobacteria; order Burkholderiales; family Burkholderiaceae; genus Cupriavidus; species Cupriavidus sp. BIC8F. The sequence goes on from NZ_CP136095.1 coordinate 579,334, forward strand.
GCTTTCATGGGGCTGTCTCTGTGGTGCTGTCGTCATGAAGCGGGGCAATCAACGCAGCAGGTACGGGATCTCGACCCTGACCGCGCCCGTCGGGCAATCCTTCTCGCAGGGCATGCAGTACCAGCACTCGTCGAACTGCATGAATGCCTTGCCTTTGGTCAGGTCAATGGCGAGCAGGTCCATCGGGCAGACATCGACGCAGACCGTGCAGCCCTTGTCGGCAATGCACTTGTCTTCATCGATGGTGACCGGCGCGCTGCTGCGCTGGGCAATCTCATGCGGGGTGTAGGCCATGGCGTGGGTTCCTTCAGGCGGCAGCCAGGGTGGCGTGTTCGGCAATGGCGGCAGCCGGGCCGCGGCTGCCGCGCAGCCGCTGGTAGGCGGTGGCGTCGTCGCCTTCCACCGGGACGATGTACGGCTCGATCGCGCGCTTGTGGCTGACCATGCGCCCGGCTTCATCCTTGCTCAGGTGCGTATGGCAGAACCAGTCCGCATCATTGCGCTGCGGATAGTCGACGCGATGGTGGTAGAGACCCCAGCGGCTCTCGGTGCGGAACAGGGAGGCACGTGCCGCCATCTCGGCGCAGTCGCGGATCGCCATCACCTCGACCGCGCGCATCAGCTCGTGCGGATTGGCGGCGCGGATCTGGCCGATGTCCTCGGCGATGGCGTCAAAGCGCTGCAGGCCGATTTCCATCTTGCGCGTGACCTTGGGCGGCTGCAGGTAGTCGTTGACCATGCGGCGCAGCTTGTATTCCACCTGGGCGGGCGGCAGGCCACTCTCTCGCGCCAGCGGTGCGAACACGCGCGCGCGCTCCGCCTCGACCTGGGCCGCATCGGCTTCAGGCAGGCCGCGGCCGGCGACGTAGTCGGCCGCGTTGTGCCCGGCAAACCAGCCATAGGTGAAGGCGCCCAGCATGTAGTTGTGCGGCACGGCTGCCATGTCGCCGGCTGCGTACAGGCCCGGCACGGTGGTCTCGGCGCGCTCGTTCACATGCACGCCGGAAGCGCTGTGGCCGCTGCAGAAGCCGATCTCCGAGATATGCATCTCCACCATCTGCCTGCGGTAGTCGGTGCCGCGCCCGGCGTGGAACTGGCCGCGGCTGGGCCGTTCGTTGGTGTGCAGGATCGTCTCGATGGTCTGGATGGTTTCTTCCGCGAGGTGGTCCAGCTTCAGGAATACCGGGCCGTTGCCGCCCTGGAGTTCCTGGTAGAACTCCCACATCATCTGGCCGCTCCAGTAGTCGCATTCGATAAAGCGCTCGCCCTTGCCGTTGGCGGTATAGCCGCCCAGCGGGCCGGTCACGTAGGCGCAGGCCGGGCCGTTGTAGTCCTTGATCAGCGGATTGATCTGGAAGCACTCCAGGTTGGCCAGCGCCGCGCCGGCGTGATAGGCCATGGCATAGCCGTCGCCCGCATTGGTCGGGTTCTCGTAGGTGCCCATCAGGTAGCCGGAAGCGGGCAGGCCCAGGCGGCCGGCCGCGCCGCAGCACAGGATCACGGCGCGCGCGCGGATCACGTGGAAGTCCGCGGTGCGGCAGTCGACGCCCATCACGCCGCTGGCGGCGCCGCTGGCGTCGGCCAGCACGCGCGTGGCGACGATGCGGTTGGTGATCTCTACCCGCGCGCGCTTGAGCTGGCGGTACAGCACCTTCTTGACGTTGTGTCCTTCCGGCATCGGCAGCACATAGGAGCCCATGTGATGGACCTTCTTCACAGCGTAGTCGCCGGTCTCGTCCTTCTCGAACCTGACGCCCCAGCGATCCAGCTGCTCGATGGTGGCAAAGCTGTGACGCGCGTAGGCATAAACGGTGGACTGGTCGACGATGCCGTCGTTAGCCACGGTGATCTCGCGGGTGTACTGCTCGGGCGTGGCGTGGCCGGGGATCACGGCATTGTTCAGCCCGTCCATGCCCATCGAGATGGCGCCGCTGCGCTTGACGTGCGCCTTGTCGAGCAGCAGCACGCGCAGCGCGGGGTTGCGTTCCTTGGCCTTGATCGCGGCCATCGGGCCGGCGGTGCCGCCGCCGACGACAACGATGTCGTATTCGTGAGTCAGGGTATTCATGCGGAGGGCTTCGCCTTGCTGGCTGGTTTGCGGGGCCGTGCGCGGCCTGCCGGGGTGGTGACGCTGGTGGCTGGCGCCGTCTTGTGCCGGTCTGCGCGCAGCCGGTACTGGAACGCGTCGCCGCGGAAGTAGAGGAACTCGTAATCGATCGGCGTGCCTTGCGCGTCATGGGTCAGGCGTTCGATGCGCAGCACCGGCGCGCCTTCCTGGATGCGCAGGGCCTGGGTCAGGTCGTCGTCGGCGAGGATGGCGTCGACACTCAGGTCGGCATGGCCGAGCTTCACGCCACAGTCGTTTTCCAGGATCAGGAAGATGTCGCGCGTGGCCAGGTCGGCAGTGAGCAGGCGGCGGCCGACGGCCTCGGGCACCCAGGTCAGCTCCAGCGACACCGGCTCGCGGTTGAGCAGGCGCACGCGCCGGATCTCCACCACCGGATCGCCTTCGCGCAGTCGCAGCTGCGTGGCAACGTGACGGCTGGCAGGTACGCATTTGCAGCTGCGTATCTGGTTCAGGATCTCGTAGCCCATGCTCGACATGGCCTCGGCAAAGCCTTGCAGCGAGGTCACGTTCTGGAAGGCGCGGGGCTTGGAGACGAAGGTGCCCTTGCCATGAATCTTGAAGATCAGCCCCTCCTTCTGCAGGTCTCCCAGCGCCTGGCGCACGGTGATGCGGCTGGCGCGAAAGCGCTCGCCCAGCTCGCTTTCCGACGGCATCTGGTGGTGCGGCGGATAGGTGCCGTCCAGGATGCGGGCGCGCAAGGCGTCCTTGATCTGCGCATAGAGCGGCAGCGGGATCGGTGCCGGCATGGCGGCGGCGGGAACAGGTACCACGTTGGTCCGGGTCGTCATGGGGATCGACATTGCGTGTTATGACAAGTTGGGGACCACTATATGGACGACGCTGTGCCGGAGGAACGAAGCAATCCGGATATGCAAGGATGAAATCCGAACATGCGCTGCGTGGGCCTCTCAACTCCCGTTGCCCCGCGCCGATATCCAGTCATGAACCCTGCCGTCCGCCATCCGCCGCGGCCGCAGGCAGACGACAACGACGGCGGCAAACACCACACGCACGGCACGGGAGCGACGCATGAGCAGTTCCATGAGGGACATCGACGAACGGACCAACCTCACCAACAACAACCAGTTCGAACTGCTGCTGTTCCGGCTTGGCGATGCCGAGCACTCCGGCCAGACGGAGCTGTTCGGGATCAATGTCTTCAAGGTGCGCGAGATCCTGGTGATGCCGCACGTGACGACCGTGGTGGGGGCCAACCCATCTATCCTCGGCATGGCGGATATCCGCGGCCAGGTGATTCCGGTGATCGACCTGCCCAGGCTGGTCGGGTGCAAGCCGCGCGGCGGCCTGGGCATCCTGCTGGTGACGGAATATGCACGTTCGACGCAGGGCTTTGCGGTGGAGGCAGTGGAGGAAATCGTGCGCCTGGAGTGGAACCAGGTGCATTCGGCCGAGGCCAGCGTGCGGACCGGCCATGTCACCAGCATCGCCAAGCTGGATGGGGATTCCGCGGGGGGCACGGACCCGTCGCGGCTGGTGCAGGTGCTGGACGTTGAGCAGATCCTGCGCGATGTACTGCCGACGCGGCAGCCGGACGTGGACCCGGGCACGGTCGGCCCGCAGTTGAGCCTGCGCCCGGGCGCCAAGGTCATTGCCGCCGACGATTCGGCGCTGGCGCGCGGCCTGATCGAGCAGGGGCTGAAGGCGCTCGGCGCGCCGGTGGTGATGACCAAGTCCGGCAAGGAGGCGTGGGAGCTGCTTGACCGCATCGCCGCCGAGGCGGCCAGCCATGGCAAGCCAGTGCAGGACGAGGTGGCGCTGGTGCTGACCGACCTGGAGATGCCGGAGATGGACGGTTTCACCCTGACCCGCAAGATCAAGGCGGACAGCCGGCTGAAGTCGCTGCCGGTGGTGATTCACTCGTCACTGTCGGGAGAGGCCAGCGAGGAGCATGTGCGCAAGGTGGGCGCGGACGCCTATGTGGCGAAGTTCGTGGCCAAGGAACTGGCTGACACTATCCGCGAGGTGCTGACGCGCTGAGCGCCTGGTGGCGGAAGAATCGCAACAGGCACAAAATTCAAACGCCCGCAACCATTCCCGTACCCCGGCCGGTTGCCTATAAAACGGGCACTCCAGTGAGTTCCAGCGCTGGCGCGCCCTTTGCGATTGTCAAGAGGGGGGATATCCACTGAAGCTGTGGATAGTTCCTGTGGACAAGTCGGGCCTCCCGGCCGTGACTGACCGGAAGGCCCGACGGCGGCCGGCGTGACCTCCACGCCTGGCCGCACTCCCTGGTGCTGGCGCTCCTCGCTCCCCCTTATTTGGGTTGCTCCACCGTGCGCAGGTAGGGCTTCAGGGTCTTGAAGCCCTGCGGGTACTTCTTCCTTGCATCCTCGTCCGAGACCGAAGTCGGGATGATGACGTCCTCGCCCGGCTTCCAGTTCACCGGCGTGGCCACGGTGTGCTTGGCATTGAGCTGCAGCGAATCCAGCAGGCGCAGCACCTCGTCGAAATTGCGCCCGGCGCTCATCGGGTACACCAGCATGGCCTTGACCTTCTTGTCCGGGCCGATGATGAACACCGAGCGGATGGTGGCGTTGTCCACCGCGGTGCGCGGGCCGCTGCCGCTGGCCTCGGGGTGGATCATGTCGTAGAGCTTGGCAACGGTCAGGTCGGCATCGCCGATCATTGGATAGTTGATCGCATGGCCTTGCGTTTCCTCGATGTCCTTGGCCCAGCGCTGGTGGTCGCCGACCGGGTCGATGCTCAGGCCGATGATCTTGGTATTGCGCTTGTCGAACTCGGGCTTGAGCCCGGCCATATAGCCCAGTTCGGTGGTGCACACCGGCGTGAAGTCCTTGGGATGCGAGAACAGGATGGCCCAGTTGTCGCCGATCCACTCATGGAAGCTGATCTTGCCTTCCGTGGTGTCAGCGGTGAAATCAGGGGCTTGCTCGCCCAGTCGAATCGCCATGGTTGCGCTCCTTGCAGTTGGCGTGGTGTGGAAACGCGCGTCGCGCGCACTGTTGCCCGCTATCTCGCTATCTCGCTATCTCGTTCTTCGTCCGACCGCCGCCTAGCGGAAGACCAGCACCGGGATCGTGGTGTGGGTCAGGACCTTGTGGGTCTCGCTGCCGATCAGCAGCGCCTGCAGCCCGCGCTTGCCATGCGACGACATCACGATCAGGTCGCAGTCGCGCTGCTGTGCGCACTGGATGATGGCCTGCCAGGGATGGTCGTCGGTGGCGGTGACGGTCTCGCAGGCCACGCCGGCCTGCGCGGCGGCGTGGCTGAGCGTGGCCAGGAAGGTATCCGCGTGGCGCGCGGCTTCTGCGGCAAAGGTGTCCTTGGTGTCCTGCAGGCTGGTCAGCCGGTAGGTCAGTACGTGGTACTCGGGAATCACATGCAGCCCGGTCACGCGGGCGCCGATGCGGCTGGCGAAGGCCATGGCGCGGGCCGCCATCGCGTCGGCGCGTGCGGAGCCGTCGGTAGGCACAAGGAGGTGCTTGAACATGATGGGCCTCCGATTGCAGAAGATTGCCGCGTCCGCCTGGCCCGGTACGCCGTGCGCCCGGGCGAGCCAATCCAGTATAGGAATTGAGTGGCATAAGCGACAGGGCAGACGTGGCGAATATCGCGGCGCAAGCCGCAAGCCGGCGGGCATTAACATGCTGTTATCATCCAATGCACCATCATCATCCTGCACGAACCCGAGGGATTGACGCATGATCGCGCTGCGCGAAGCTTGGCTGGCCGGACTGTTCCGACGCGGCAACTGGCTGCCGAACATCGTGTCGGGCGTGATCGTCGGGGTGGTGGCACTGCCGCTGGCCATGGCGTTTGCGATCGCGTCGGGCGCCAAGCCGGAGCAGGGCCTGTACACGGCCATCGTCGCCGGGCTGGCGGTGTCGCTGTTCGGCGGCAGCCGGCTGCAGATCGCGGGGCCCACCGGCGCGTTTATCGTGGTGTTGTCCGCCGTGACCGCGCGCCACGGCATCGACGGCCTGCAGATCGCCACCCTGATGGCGGGCCTGATCCTGCTGGCGATGGGGCTGACGCGGCTGGGCAGCGTGATCCGGTTCATTCCCGCACCGGTGATCGTCGGCTTCACGGCTGGCATCGGCGTGATCATCTTCGTCGGTCAGTGGCGCGACTTCTTCGGCCTGCCACCGGTGGCAGGCGAGCATTTCCACGAAAAATTCTGGCACCTGCTGCAGGCGCTGCCCCAATGGCACCCGGCCACCACCGCGCTGGCGCTGGGCAGCCTGGCGCTGGTAGTGGGCGCGCCGCGCGTGCGCTGGCTGCGGCGCATCCCCGGGCCGCTGGTGGCGCTGCTGGCTGCCACCGCGGTGCAAGCGCTGTTCCGCTTTGACGGCGTAGCCACCATCGGCACGGCCTTTGGCGGGCTGCCGCGCGGGCTGCCCGTGCCAGCGCTGCCGGACATCACGCTGGCGCGCGTGCTGGAACTGGCCGGGCCGGCCTTCACCATCGCCATGCTGGGCGCGATCGAGTCATTGCTGTCCGCGGTGGTGGCCGACGGCATGGCGGGCACCCGGCACGATTCCAACCAGGAGCTGGTCGGCCAGGGCATCGCCAATATCCTGGCGCCGCTGTTCGGCGGGTTTGCCGCCACCGGCGCCATCGCCCGCACCGCCACCAATATCCGCAATGGCGGCAACAGCCCGCTGGCCGGCGTGGTGCATGCGCTCACGCTGGTGATGGTGCTGCTGTTCCTGGCGCCGCTCGCGGCCAGCGTGCCGCTGGCGACGCTGGCCGCGATCCTGTTCGTGGTGGCCTACAACATGAGCGAGGGGCGCCAGTTCGCGCGCATGGTCCGCCGCGCGCCGCGCGCCGACGTGGCCATTCTGCTGATCACCTTCACCCTGACCGTGCTGACCGACCTGGTGGTGGCGGTCAATATCGGCGTGATCCTGGCGATGCTGCAGTTCCTGCGGCGCATGTCGGCGTCAGTGGAGGTGGCGCGCCAGGATGCCGTGGACGTGGAGCGCGAATTGGGCGACGCCGGCGCCGGCCCGGCCGCGCGCATGCCGCCGGACGTGCTGGTCTATGTGATCGACGGACCGTTCTTCTTCGGTGCCGTGGAAGCCTGCGAGCGCGCGCTGGTGCAGACCCATACCGAGCCGCGCGTGCTGCTGATCCGCCTGGGCCGCGTGCCCTTCATGGACATGACCGGGCTGCAGACCCTGGAGGCCGTGATCGTGACGCTGCAGAAACGCGGCGTGGCGGTGGTGCTGGCCGAAGCCAACGAGCGGGTCAGGGAAAAGCTGGCGCGCGCGGGCGTGCTGGCGGCGCTGGGGGAGGGCAACTACGTGGATTCGCTGGCGCAGGCGGTGCAGCGCTGCAGCGAGCTGGCGGGCGAAGGTGCAGGCGAGGGCAACGCCCCGCGCTGAGTTACTTCTTCTGCCGCGTGCTGCCCGCAGGCTTGGCCTTGGTGGCGTATTCCACGCCATGCTGGGCCAGGTATTCGCGGATCAGCTGGCGCACGACCTGCGACGGTGTCAGGTCCTGCGAGGCGCACAGGGTTTCAAAGGCCTTTTTCTTGACCGGATCGATCAGGATGGTAAGGCGGGCGGTCTTGGATTCCATGAGGGTGTCCGGCTGTCCCGGCCGGTGATGGCGGCGGCGATTGGATGGGCATTATATACAGGGCAAAACAGTGCCGAGGCCAGCGGTTTTTGCAGCTCGCAAACCAAAGCCTTATCTGGCGCGGCTGACAGGAAATCCCGCGGTGGCACCAGCCGGCTGCCGACAACTGCCACAGGCAGCGATGGAGCCAATGTTCTCGGGCACTGATTCCACCAGACGGCCCGGGATTTGGAACACCTTGGTGCCGCCCTGGCGGTCCTGATGGAAGGTCGAGGCGAGAGCACTCCTCGGCCATGCGCCGAGCGAATCCGCAATGCCACCACCCCATTCTGTGTGGCTGACCGCCTCATCCAGCCCCGTGCACAGCGCGTAATGCGCGGCGGAGGTGTGCTTGCGGTCGATGTTCAGCCGGTTGCAAATCGCCTGGAAGTCCCGCAGTTCCTGTTAAAGCAGCGCACGCAGCCGCTCCACCTTGCCGCGCTCTTCCATCTTTGCCGGGATTTCAGCGAGTGCGCGCAATAGCCGTCTGGCGGCTTCGTACAGTGGATTTCGCGCGCCAGCAATTTCCGCGACCCGGGCCTCGATGGATTTGCCGGCGGGCAGCAGCGCCGCGATCGGCTCCTGCCTTTCCCGCCCCGTCACCGCCTGCCTGGAGGTGGAACCTTGCGCCGGCGGCTTCGGCTTTGGTGCGGGGTCGTCATTGTTCAGCCACGCGGTCATGCTTTACCTCGTGCTTACACGCGATTTAGCGAGATGCCTGTTTCGAAGTTTTCCAAGAATAAATCCAATTAATGCATAGCAAGGTATTCCAAAATAAATTGGAAGAGCAAATAGAAATTCAAAAAACTGAGCGAATGGAGCTAGATAATTTTCAGCTATATCAACCCCCAATTTTGTATCCAATATCCATACTAATACTGTTATAAATATTGACCAAGAGAGATATATTAACGCGCCAATCAATGCGCCTAGAATGCTATATAAAATTGGTGGGCTCTTCCTCCCGGGCAGAAGGGCAATCAGGATTCCTATGAACGCGCATATAAGCGTCAGCCATTCGGCGTAGGCTCGGATAACCATCCAGCGGTCGTTACCTGCTCGACATGTGGCATCGCCAGCAGCTTCTAGGCCAAGCGCTAGCGCAGCGCCGAACAGCACTCCAACAAGGCCGTAGCCAATGATTTTTTTCCAGTTCAGCATCGTCACTTCCGCAACATCAAGTTATCTTGGATAGATTAGGCCCTGTTTTTTGATGCTCTCCATCAGGCCCTCTTTCGGAAGCGTCATTGTTCATTGTCGAGCTAGGCGGTCATGCTTCGTCCGCTTGGCCAGGACCGTCGTTGGCAATGCGTACCGCATGCGCATTGACGACCCAGGAGGAACGACAAAGGCGAAAGACGGTTGTTGCTGGGTCGCGTAGTTCATACGTGGTCTCCAAGGTTGATGGATTGGATTCTGTGGAACGCGAACGGGCTGTTGTCAGGTCGCACGTTTTTGCGCACTGCCCGTCATGCCGAGGTACTGGATCTTCTTGTCGCCGCCAACAAAGAAGCTGCGAACCCAGCCGTACCCGCCTGGCGCGTACTCATGGAAATTCGGTACGCGGAACCAAGCGCGGCTGTCGTGGATGTAGTTGTCAAGCAGTTCGATGGCCGCCTTCTCGCGCAGAGCAAACTCATCTACCGCTTTCGGGGCAGTGGTCGCAGTCAGATAGGAAATCATCTCCGGAGCCGGCTTGACCAGCACATCATCAATGGCGTAATAGGACCGGAGGGCGGCGGTGGAAACCAGCGCATCGGGGTCCACAAGCACAACGTTGGGTGAATCCGCTTTCGCGCGATCTGCGCTGGGCACCGCAAGATGTTCGCCAGACTTCTTGATCGTGCCGCCAACGGCGCCACCAATGGAACCGACGACTGCACCGACTATTCCACCGGGAGCGCCGGTAGCAGCTCCCTTACCAGCGTCATCGAGGCCGAACAGGCGCATGACAGACTCTTTGCGCACGTTCAAACTGGCCTGCTGCTCCGGATGAAGTAAGCCCAACAGAAGCTGGAATTCTTCCGCTGCCTCCAGCAAGTCGGTTCGGTCATTGGTGACAAGCTCGTCAGCGCCTTCCCCGGCGCGGCGTTCCGCAGGGTCTTTCCCGGCAGCTTCCGCCATGATGTCCCACTCGCGCTTGGTAATGGCTGCTTCATTCGCCGCGGCTTTGGCTCGGATGGCGGCCATTTCTTTCATGTCATCCATGATCTGAGGAATCGCCTGGCGCTGTCCGGAGTACGCTTGCAGCCGCGCAGCCTGCTTACATAGCTCGGCCTTCTCTTCGCGCAGCCGCAGAAGCTCGGGATCGTTCTGCTTGCGCCGCTCGGTTTCGAGGTCGAGCTGATGAGGCGTCAGTTTCGCCTCGCACTTCTCCGTCGCATAGCGATAGAAGGGCTGATTGGTGATGTAGGAACCCGTGTGCCAGCGAGCACGCAGTGTGCGCCATTGCAGACTCTGGCGCAGGCCGAATTCCAATGCCTTCTCCACGCTGTCAATGGTGGGCAGTTTGGCCCGCCATTCGTTGAAGGCTTTGGCGACAGCCGGGTCAATGGTGAAATCCGTAAGCACGGGGGCAGGCATGCAGTCTTCTTCGCTCTTGGCATCCGCGGTGTACAACGGCACGCCTACCTTCAGCGCTTCGATATACATCTCGTGCAGCGGAATCTTGCCCAGCCGGTGTCCCTCGCCCTTGACCGACTTGCCCTGCTCGCCCGGCGCGTAACTGCCGCCCACGTCCGAGTGCACGCCAGGATACGGCACTTCCAGCACTTTGCGTTTGAGCGTGGGGTAGCTGTCGCTTTGCCGGATGGAATCCAGCGGGAAGCTCATGCGCTGCTCATGCATCGAAAAGAAATGAACGCAATGGCGGACTTGCGGCGGAATGTCCAGGGCGCCGCCGCGCGCGGCCCAGAAGTGACCGTCAAATGTGCCAATGTCCACGGCGGCACGGAACGAGTCAGATGGCCCGACCGATGCCACCGTATCAAACAGGCCCATGAAGTTGACTTCATACTCGATCTTGTCGGCCAGCTTGCCATTCTTGGCCCAATCCTTGAGCAATATGCTGACGAAGACGCGAGCACCCGCCGCGCCACGTGAGAAGCCAAAGACATTGATGTAAGCCTTCTTGACGAGCCGGTTGCGTTTGCACTGCTGGACCAGCGATTCATAAAGGCTGCCAAGGTGCTTTTCCTTGGTAGTGAGCAAGGAGGAATTGAGGCCCCAATCGAGCTTATCGCAAATCTTGGCGGCATCGTCATCCTTGATCAGGTCGTCACCATGTACGCCAGTCATTGCTTCATGTACACCATTTAGTACACGGGTATAGCCCCAGACGCAGCGCTTGGCAAAGCCGCTGGCGAAGGCCTTGCCGCTGCTGCTGTAGGTGTGCTCACCCAGTTCTGGGAACGGTGTGCCAACGCCTGCCATGTAGTAGCTGAAGATCCCCTTCAACGGGCGATGGGGGCAGGCATTGAACAGCCGCGCTACATTTGTATGCGTCTTGTAAGTCGAGTCTCGCCAGCTTCTTCTAGTCTTGGGGTCGTCGTTGTTGTTGGTGCCGTCGAAGAACAGATTAATGTGGATGATCTGTTCACACGCCCCAAGCACATCATTGACCGTCGTCTTGCCGAATTCGTAGGCGCGCTTTCCCTCAGGAAGGCGGCCTGTGTCGGTTTCTGGCATGGTACTAGGCAAGCGGAAAGCGCTCATCGATATCTCTCCTGGAGTTCCTTGGTTTGGGCGTCATCACGCACGCCTTGCGCGACAAGTGGATCGTCTTCGGCAGGTCTCACATTGACATCGTTATGCCCATTGGTATTGCCATCCGCGACCATGACTTTCACTCGGTCACCCGGCAGGAAGATGGCCCAGAAGCCCGATGTGCTCGATCCATATTGAGGTACCGTGACAGTGGCCGTAAGCACTTCGAATTGGCTCCTGTCTTTGTAGTCGTAAGGTTTGCGGTCGCGCTCCCATTCAATGTGGAGTTGCGTGTTGGGCTTCCACGGTTGGGGAATGCCGATGCAACATCGCTCGCCCGCTTCACCGGGCCCTTCCTTGCCGGCGCGAATCATATTGCCGCCGCCACCTTCCATGCCACGCGGGCCGCTAACGCTGAAACTGTGGATGTAGTCCGGTGAGTAGTTCAGGCCGCGCACGCCACCCGCATAGATGACTTCCTTGCTGGCGCCTCTAGATGCATTGGCTGGCAGATCAGCACGCGACTCCTCCGAGCATGCGGACATGGTGCCGACCGTGCCCAGCAGCACCAGGGCGGTGAGCCATGGGTGCGTGCGCTTCCGCTTCAAGCTACTTGTTTTCATTGTTGGTCTCCCTTTGCAGCGCTAGGCAAGCGGAAAACGCTCATCGATATCTCTCCTTGAATTCCTTGGTTTGGGCGTCATCACGCACGCCTTGCGCGACAAATGGATCATCGTCGGCTGGTCTGACATTGACATCGTTATGCCCGCTGGCATTGCCATCTGCCACCATGACTTTCACTCGATCTCCCGGCAGGAAAATGGCCAAAAAACCCGACGTGCTCGATCCATACTGAGGCACTGTGACCGTTGCACGCATCGCTTCCAAGCCGTTCTGGATGTCGCCGTCATAGGGGGAACGATCCAGTTCCCACTCGATTTCCAGCTTGGTATCGGGCTTCCACGGCTGGGGAATACCGATACAACACATTTCCGCACCACCTCCGCCGGGACCATCTTTCTGGGCTGGACTGACATTGGGGCCGCCCCCCTCCATTCCACGGGGGCCGCTAACGCTGAAACTATGGATGTAGTCAGGGGAGTAATTCAGCCCGCGAACTCCGCCCGCATAGATTGTTTCCTTGCCGGTGCTACTACCCGGGCTTGCTGACGGGGCAGAACGCGATTCCCCCGAGCATGCGGACATGGCGCCGACCGTGCCCAGTACCACCAGGGCGGTGAGCCATGATCGGGTGCGCTTGCTGCTCAAACTACTTGTTGTCATTGTTGGCCTCCCTTAGTTGCTCAACACCGCTTCCACGATTTCCAGGACATTCATGTTCTGGTATCGATTGAAGGTGCTGGTAAGCGTCGCCAGCCACAGCCAGGGGCGCAAGGTCAGGCGATAGAGGATGCGCTCATTCCCGTGGAATGGTCCTCGCACGTCAGTCACGAGGCCGGTAATCTCGCGCTTGCCTTGGCCGAAGCCGCCCGCCAGGCCTGTGCCGGAGCCATCCAGCTCGATGCTGACGGTCAACTCCTTGCCCTGCATGGCTTCCATGTCGAAGTCGCCCGCGGGGCCGTACAGGACGTTGCGGGAGTCGGGCGTCTTCAGTTCCAGGTACGCAAATAGGGAATTGATGCCTTCGATGCCGGACAGCCGGGAGAACACCAGCAGCGGCTGCCCCAGCAACTCCGGGAGGCCCTCACCGGACACGGTGACGGTACGAAACGAAGTTGGCCGACGATTGCACATGCAAGCACGCTCCGCGAAAATGGATTGGTGGCTGTGGCAAGCAGCCGACGGGCTATTTTGCGAGGCAATCGTTGCGCCCGCATCAAGGAGGCATCAATACGGATGGGATGATATTGAAGGCGATGTCCATCGGTAAATCAGACGTTTCCTAAAAATGACTCGTAATGATTGAAGTCAGAATTAAGATAATCCGAATTATCCTGAATGAGTTTCATTGACGGATGCGAGCAGACGAACGAATGACGGCGCGCGGAAAATTCTCCGCGACGCCGGCGCAAATCATGCGCTGCGGCGAGGCGTTGCATAAATCAGATTGAGAAAAAAGCTCCTCCGAGCTGATGAAATCAGGCGATGCGGACGGATTGAAGGCGGGCCGGATAGTTGACCTGGAACGGTCGATAGATAAGAAGATTCATCTGGGAGATTGGCGCTCATCCCCTGCCGGCGATGCCACTACTCGCGGGGATGATTTCCGCCAACATACGCTAGCCGCGGGCGGCCAGCAGCAAACAACGGGGCCGGCATTTCCTTCCTGTCGAGCGAATTTCCCACCCCTCTCCTTTCTCGCGGGAGCGGGGCGCGTCAACGACGGCCAGCAGCATTGTCAGAAGCCATCGGCCGGCCAGTGTGCCTGCTGTCGGCCAGATTTACACCGCCATCTCCAGATCCGCAATCACCGCCGCCAAAAACCGCGCTGCCTCCCCACCCGTCACCACGCGATGGTCAAAGGTCAGGCTCAGCGGCATCACCCGGTGCACCGCCGGCACGCCGCCGGCCGCCACCACTTCCTCGCGCACACGTCCCGCACCCAGGATCGCCACGGTCGGCGGCACCACGATAGGCGCGGCATAGCGCCCCGCGATCATGCCGAAGTTGGACAGCGTGATGGTGTTGCCGCGCATCTCCTCCGGCGCGATGGTGCGCGCGCGGATATCGGCGCGCATGCGGTCCAGGCCGTGGCGCAGGTCTGCGGCATCGCGGTTGCCAACGTCGCGCAGCACCGGCACGAACAGGCCCTCGGGCAGGTCCGCCGCGATGCCGACGTCGATCTTCTTGAGCACGTGGCGGCGGGCGGTCTGGCCTTCGTACCAGGCATTGAGGCCGGGCTCGGCGCGGCAGCCGGCCACCAGGGCGCGCACCAGCCGGATGGTGACATCGGCGCCGGGCTGCCAGGCGTGGATGTCGGCGTCGTCCATCACGGTGGCGGCGGCCACTTCGGCTTGTGCACGCGCCATGTTCTGCGCCATCGCCCGGCGCACGCCGCGCAGCTGTTCCGGCGCGCCCAGTTCGGCCAGCGTGCTGGCTACCCGCTCCACGTCGGCGGCGGTGACCACGCCCTCGGCGCCCGATGCCGTGGCCATTGCCAGGTCCACCCCCAGCCGGCGCGCCAGCGCGCGCACTGCCGGCGTGGCCTTGACGCGCGCGGCCATGCCCGCGGCGGGTGCCGCGGTGCCCGCGGGCGCGGCTTCATTGACCACGTGCGTGCCGACCTGGACCGAGCCCACCACGGTGCCGGCGTCGGCATCCTCGCCCGCACCCTCGAAGCCGACCAGCGGCGCGCCCAGGTGGACGATATCGCCGGGCTGCGCAAACAGCTTGCCGATGGTGCCGGCATAGGGCGACGGGATTTCCACGATGGCCTTGGCCGTCTCCACTGACAGCAGCGGCTGGTCAGCGGCCACGGTGTCGCCGGTCTTGACGTGCCAGGTCACGATCTCGGCCTCCTGCAGGCCTTCGCCCAGGTCGGGCAGCTTGAAGACTCTCATCGGCACTCCTTGCCTATCGTCGGCAATTCCCGCGTTATGCCGCCATCGCCTTGCGCGCCGCGTCGACGATGCGGGCGACGCCAGGCAGGTAGGTGTATTCCAGCCGCGCCAGCGGCACCACGGTGTCGAAGCCGGTCACGCGCTGCACCGGCGCGGCCAGTGAGTAGAGACCCGCGTCGGCCAGCTGCGCGGCGATCTCGGCGCCGAAGCCGGCGGTGCGCGGTGCCTCGTGCACGATCACGCAGCGGCCCGTGCGCGTCACCGATTCCAGGATGGTCTGCATGTCCAGCGGCTTGAGCGTGGCCACGTCGATGACCGTGGCCGTCACGCTCTCGCCGGCCAATGCGTCCGCGGCGGCGAGCGTCTCCTGCACCATCGCGCCCCAGCTCACCAGCGTGATATCGCTGCCTTCGCGCAGCGTGAAGCAGGTGTCCAGCGGCAGCGCCGCGCCGTCGTCGGCCACTTCCTGGCGGAACAGGCGGTACAGCCGCGTGGGTTCGAGGAAGATGACCGGGTCCGGATCGGCGATGGCCGCCAGCAGCAGCCCATACGCGCGCGCCGGCGATGAGGGCACCACCACGCGGATGCCGGGCATATGCGCGAACATCGCTTCCGGGCTTTCGGAATGATGCTCGGGTGCATGGATGCCGGCACCGCACGGCGAGCGCACCACCATCGGACACGACAGGCGCCCGCGCGTGCGGTGCCGCATGCGTCCGGCGTGGTTGATGATGTGGTCGATCGCCGGGTAGATAAAGCCGGTGAACTGGATCTCGGCCACGGGCTTGAGCCCCATTGCCGCCATGCCGATCGCCGCGCCGACGATGCCGCCTTCGGCCAGCGGCGTATCCATGACGCGCGCCGCGCCAAAGCGCGCCTGCAGGCCCGCGGTGGCGCGGAACACGCCGCCATTGACGCCGATATCCTCGCCCAGCAGCAGCACATCGGGATCGTGATCCAGCGCATGGGCCAGCGCCAGGTTGACTGCTTCGACCAGATTGATTTCCGCCATGGTTCGCTCGCTGTGGTGCTACGTGGAGGCGCAGGGTTCGCTGCTTATCCGTGCGGCGCCGGGAAGCGCCGGGCAATCTCCAGCTGCGCCTGCAATTCGGCCGGCATGGCCGCGTACAGGCAGTCGAACATCGCGGCCGGATCCGGCGGCGGCATGGCCAGGTAAGTCTCGACGGCCTGCGCCACCTGCTGCGAGCAGGCCTTGACCAGCGCTTCCTCGCGCGCCGCGTCCCACGCGCGCAGCGCCAGCAGGTGCGTGCGCAGCCGCAGCAGCGGCTCTTCCTGCCAGTGCGCCTTGACGCTGGCCTCGTCGCGGTAGCGCGAGGCGTCGTCGGCGGTGGTGTGGTCGCCCAGGCGGTAGGTGATGGCCTCGATCAGCGCGGGGCCGCCGCCATCGCGCGCGCGCGCGATGGCCTCGCCGACGCGGTGCCGCACTGCGACCACGTCGTTGCCGTCGATCTGCTCGCCGGGGATGCCGGCGGCGATGGCCTTCTGCGCCAGCGTCTGCGCCGCGGTCTGGCCGCTGCGCGGCATCGAGATTGCCCACTGGTTGTTGTTGATCACGATCACCAGCGGCGCGTGCCACGCGCCGGCCATGTTCATGCCTTCATAGAAATCGCCCTTGGAGGTGCCGCCATCGCCCAGCAGGCAGACTGCCACGCGCGGCTCGGCGCGCAGCTGGAACGCATAGGCGGCGCCGGCCGCGTGGCAGACCTGGGTGCCAATCGGCACGCAGTTGGCAAAATCATGCGGCGCCGCCGCAAAGCCGCTGCCGCGTTCGTCGCCGCCCCAGTACAGCAGGCTCTCGGTCATCGTGACGCCGCGCACAAACTGCGCCGCGTGGTCCCGGTACGAGGGCACCAGCACGTCTTCGGGCCGCATCGCAAAGGCCACGCCCACGCCGATGGCTTCCTGGCCGAGTGCCGAGGCAAAGGTGCCGATCTTGCCGGTGCGCTGCAGTGCAATCGCTTTCAGGTCGAACTGGCGCGTCAGCACCATCGCCTGGTACAACGGCACCAGTGCATCAGGGTCGCTGGCGAATGGCGGTGGGGAAGAGGTGGGGGAGGAAGTGTCGCCCGGCGGGGCAAGGTAGCGGGTGTAGCCGATCTCAAAGCGCGCAACCGTGGACATGGCAGGTCTCTCGATGCGGTTGTCTCGACAGGATCCGCTGGGACGGCAGCGAGGATCTTCGCAGCTATCCGCAGCAATGATCGCGTTGTGATCCCTGCCGCGCTTTTTGGGCGCGGGGGACTTGAGCTTGAGTGTAGGGCATTTGCGCGGCGCGCGCGGCGCAAAATTGTCTTGCTGCGCACAATGCGCGCGACAGCGGCCCCCAAATGCAAGAAAGCGCCTGGCGGCGCTTTCTTGCTGGCGAGAGCGCGGTGGCTCAGCGTTGGTACGGCGGCTGGACGAAGCCCGCAAAACGCTGCTGCGTCACGGCCTTGAACTCCGCCGACTCGTAGGCTTCGCGGATGTCCTTGACGAAGGGCTTGTTCAGGTCCGCCGTCTTCACCGCGACCAGGTTCATGTAGTAGTCGGGGATCTTTTCCAGCGCCAGCGCCGAGGTCAGCTTCAGGCCCGAGGCCAGGGCATAGTTGCCGTTGACGAAGGCGTAGTCCACGTCATCGAGCGAGCGCGGCAGCTGGGCGGCTTCCAGCTGGATCAGCTTGAGCTTGTGCGGGTTGGCGTCGATGTCGCGCTCGCTGGCGCGGATCGGGTCGGTGCCCGGCTTGAGCGTGACCCAGCCGATCTGCTGCAGGATGGCGATGGCGCGCGCCAGGTTGGTCGGGTCGTTCGGCAGCGACACGGTATTGCCGGGCTTCACCTCGGCCAGGCCCTTGTGCTTGCGGCTGTAGATGCCGATCGGCGCGGTCGGCACCTGGATCACGTCGGTCAGCGCCAGCTTGCGGTCGGCCGAGAACTTCTTCAGATAGGCCACGTGCTGGAACGCATTGGCGTCGATGGCGCCGTCGGCCAGCGCCAGGTTGGGCTGCACGTAGTCGCTGAACTCAATGATGGTGACCTTGTAGCCGCGCATTTCCAGCACCGGCTTCACGCCATAGCGGATCTGGTCGGCGTAGGGACCGGCGGTGGCGCCGAAGCGGATTTCCTTCTTGTCCGGATCGGCCGCGCCCGCACCCTGCATCACGCCCAGTGCCAGCACTGCCGCGGCCAGCCGTGCGACGAAGCCGAATTTCCCGTATTGCATCTGATGCTCCCCGTCATGTTGTTGGAGGCCTGCAGCGTCCTGCTGCGGCGTCGGGTCATTGTATGGAAAGGCAGGCAATAGGCGAACGAGTTATTCCGCATGGTCATATGCCGCTCGTGAATAAGGGCGCCGGCGCCTGGCTGCACTACGCTGAAGGACAGCGTCACCCGTTTGGAGGCGGCCATGCCCGAACAACTTACCCGGCATCCCGAAGTCACGATCCAGGTCTTGCGCAGCGCCGGGGCCAACTGTGGCGAGGGCGCCCCGCAGGCCATCCTCAAGGCCTGCCCGCGCGAGCGCTTCTGCAAGCTGCCGGGCGGGGAGATCTGCGTGTATGGCCTGGACGGGGCGCAGGCGATGACGCAGTTCACGGCTGCCGACTGGCAGTCGCTCGCGCCCCTCGTGCGGGGCCGCGCGGATGCGGGCGCCGCGGCGGGCTGGGCGGGGACCACTGCCGCGGTGTTCATTGCCGGGCTTGCCGCCGGTGCGCTGGCGGCCGCGGCCCTGGCACGCTGGCGGCGCAGCCGTGGCCGGGGTTGACGCACCCGCGCTGGCACAGTGTTTGCGGCTTTCTCAGGTCATGACACCGATGCAGTTCGCCTCCAATCGTTTCCGCCGGCCAGGGCACGGCGCAGAGCGCCTTCTGTCATACGGGTTCGGCACGATCCCATGCGCGCGCGAAAGCGCACTGCCGGAAACTTTTATCCTGTTTGAAGCCGGGGCAGGCCAGAAATTGCATGGCGGGCTGGCGGCAGGCCTGCATTCCTGCACATTCCCGCCGCGGCCGGTGTTGCGGCGCGCGCAGACAAGGGGAGGCGCGCAATGATGGGCGCGACGACTTTCTCGGCCATCCGCCAGCACGCGCACTGGCCCGCGTGGCGCCGTGCCATCGGCATCCTGTTCATTGCCGCGGTGCTGGCGCTGATCGCGCGCAAGCTGGGCACCATTGACTGGGACGCGGTGCTGGCCGCGCTGCGCGGCTTCAACGCCCGCACGCTGGTGCCGGCGGCGGCCTTCGTTGCGCTGAGCGGCTTGCTGTACAGCCAGTTCGACCGCCTCGGCTGCCACTATGCCGGACACCCGTTGCCGGCGTGGCGGGTGATGGCGATCGCTTATGTCAGCTACACGCTCAGCCTCAACCTCGGGGCCACGCTGGGCGGCGCGGGTGTGCGTTATCGCCTGTACACGCGCGCCGGGCTGACCCTGCCGCAGATCTGGAGCCTGTTCGTGGTGGTGGTGAGCAGCAACTGGCTCGGCTATGCCTTGCTCGCGGGGGGCATCCTGGTGGCGCAGCAGGTGGTGCTGCCGCCGGAGTGGGGCATTCCCGCGGCGCTGACACGGGTGCTGGGCGCGCTGATGCTGGCGGTGCCGGCTGCCTACCTGGCTGCCTGTGCCACCTGGCACGGCCGCCACCGGACCGTGCGCGACCACGACATCCATGTGCCGTCGATGGGTTTCGCGGCGCTGCAGTGCCTGTTGTCGGCGGCCCACTGGATGGCGATGGCGGCCATCCTGCATTCGCTGCTGCATACGCATGCGGGGTACTTCACGGTGCTTGGGGTGTTGCTGGCCTCGGGGCTGGCGGGCGTGGTGGTGCGGATCCCGGGGGGGCTCGGCGTGATCGAGACCGTGTTCCTGACGATGCTGGGCGGGCAGGTGCCGCACGGGCTGCTGTTGGCGGCGCTGATTGTCTATCGCGCGTTGTATTACCTGATTCCGCTGATGATCGGGTCGATCAGCTACTTCGTGCTGGAGGCGCACGGCAAGCGTGGTGAAGGGTAGGTTGTGCTGGCGGTATGCCACCGCCTGCCCTCGCCCCGTGCCCCTCTCCCGCAAGCGGGAGAGGGGAGCAAACCAGCGGGTCGCTCTGACGTCTGCAGCCTGGGCTCAGGCCGCCGCCAGCGCGCGATCCAGGTCTTCGATCAGATCATCGATATGCTCGATGCCGACCGACAGCCGCACCATGTCCTCACTGACGCCAGCCGCCTTCAGTTCATCCGCATTGAGTTGCCGATGCGTGGTCGACGCGGGATGCGTGGCCAGCGACTTGGCATCGCCGATATTGACCAGCCGCGTGAACAGCTGCAGCGCATCCAGGAAGCGGGCGCCGCCTTCGCGGCCGCCTTGCTTCAGGCCGAACGACAGGATGCCGGGACCGCGCCCGCCCAGGTACTTCTGCACCAGCGCGTGGTCGGCATGGTCGGGCAGGCCGGCGAAGTTGACCCAGTCCACCTTCGGATGCTGCTGCAGGTGGCGCGCGATCGCCAGCGCGTTCTCGGTGATGCGGTCCAGCCGCAGCGCCAGGGTCTCGATGCCCTGCAGGATCAGGAAGGCATTGAACGGCGACAGCGCTGCGCCGGTATTGCGCAGCGGCACCACGCGCGCGCGGCCGATATAGGCGGCCGGTCCCAGCGCCTCGGTGTAGACCACGCCGTGGTAGGACACGTCGGGCTCGTTCAGGCGCTTGAAGCGCTCCTTGTGCTTGGCCCACGGGAACTTGCCGCTGTCGATGATGGCGCCGCCGACGCTGTTGCCATGGCCGCCCAGGTACTTGGTCAGCGAATGCACGACGATGTCCGCGCCATGCTCGAACGGCCGGCACAGGTAGGGCGACGGCACCGTGTTGTCGACGATCAGCGGAACGCCGTGGTTGTGCGCCACGCGCGCAATGGCTTCGATATCCACCACGTTGCCGAGCGGGTTGCCCACCGACTCCACGAAGATCGCCTTGGTGCGCGCGTCGATCAGGTCGCCGAAGCTGGCCGGGTTGCGGCCATCGGCAAAGCGGGTCTCGATGCCGGACTGCGGCAGCGTGTGCGCCAGCAGGTTGTAGGTGCCGCCATAGAGCTGGCTCGACGAGATGATGTTGTCGCCGGCCTCGGCAATGGTCTGGATCGCATACGTGATCGCCGCCATGCCGGACGCCAGCGCCAGCGCGCCCACGCCGCCCTCGAGCGCGGCCAGGCGCTGCTCGAGCACGTCGTTGGTCGGGTTCATGATGCGGCTGTAGATATTGCCGGCCACCTTCAGGTCGAACAGGTCGGCGCCGTGCTGGGCGCTGTCGAAGGCGTAGGCCACCGTCTGGTAGATGGGCACGGCCACCGCGCGCGTGGTGGGATCGGGCGAATAGCCGCCATGGACGGCCAGGGTTTCGAGTCTCATCTTCTTCTCTCTTCGTCTCGCTGTTGGGTGCCGGACCGGCGCGACGGGGCAAGGCCTGCCGTGGCGCCGGGCATGCCGAGCGGTGCGCCGCGCGGGCGCACCAGGCCGTGCGATGGTACCAGCCGGCCCGCGCACGCCCCTGCGGCGTGGACGCTATGGTTGCCGACGGCGCTGGCGCGAGGCAAGGAAACTTATTGCATTTGGATATGCGCGGCGCCGCTGCGCAGGGGTCATGCCCCGACCGCGAGCGGAGGTTCGGCGTGCTGCCAGCGCAGGTTCTCCGGCCGGCGCAGCCCGAGGTGCTCGCGTAGCGTGGTGCCCGTATAGCGCTCGCGGAACAGCCCGCGCCGGCGCAGCTCCGGCAGCACCAGTTCGATGAAGTCATCGAGCCCGCCCGGCAGCCAGGGCGGCATGACATTGAAGCCATCGGCGGCCTCGCCCTCGAACCACGCCTGCAGCTGGTCGGCGATGGACTGCGGCGTGCCGTGGATCGACCAGTGGCCGCGCGCGGTGGCCACGCGCAGGCACAGCTGGCGGATGGTGAGCCCCTCGCGCCGGGCCAGGCCGGTAACCAGCTGGAAGCGGCTCTTGGCGCCGTTCGGTTCGGCCAGGTTGTCGGGCAGCGGGCCGTCCAGCGGATAGCCGCTCAGGTCGATCCCGCCCAGGTGCTGCGACAGCAGGGCCAGCCCCACCGACGGATGGATCAGGCCTTGCAGCGCTTCGAATTTCTCCTGCGCCTCGGCCTCGCTGCGGCCCACCACCGGGAACACGCCCGGCAGGATCTTGAGCTGGTCGGGCGTGCGGCCATAGCGCGCGAGCCGCGCTTTCAGGCCACGATAGAAGGCCTGCGCATCGGCCAGCGACTGCTGCACGGTGAAGATGACCTCGGCGGTGCGTGCGGCCAGCTCCTGTCCGGCCTCGGATGAACCAGCCTGCACGATCACCGGATGGCCCTGCGGCGGGCGCGGGACGTTGAGCGGCCCGCGCACCTGGAAGTGCGCGCCGCGATGGTCCAGCGTGTGCAGCTTGTCCGCATCGAAATGCAGGCCGCTGTCCTTGTCGTACAGGAGGGCATCGTCCTCCCAGGTGTCCCACAGTCCGGTGACCACGTCGACGAACTCTGCGGCACGGGCGTAGCGGTCAGCGTGCGCGGGATGACGTTCGAGGCTGAAGTTGCGCGCTTCGGCATCCGACCACGACGTCACCACGTTCCAGCCCGCGCGGCCGCCGCTGAGGTGGTCGAGCGAGGCGAACTTGCGCGCCACATGAAAGGGCTCGTTGTAGGTGGTGGAGACGGTCGCCACCAGGCCGATGCGCTGCGTCACCGCCGCCAGTGCCGACAGCAGCGTCAGCGGCTCGAAGGTGGCGGCGCGCGCGGTGCGCGGCAGGGTGGCATCGTCCATGCCGCGGATGGCGACGCCGTCCGCCAGGAACAGGGCATCGAACCCCGCGACCTCGGCGCGCTGCGCCAGCGCGATGTAGTGCGCCCGGTTGCGCCCGGCATCGGCCTGCGCGCCCGGATGGCGCCACCCGGCGACATGGTGCCCGGTGGCCTGGAGAAAGGCGCCCAGATGCAGCTGGCGCGGCGGCTTTTGCTGTGACATCGATCGTGCTCCCCGGAAGAAACTGGCTGGATCAGGCCGCTTGCCGTTGCGCGGCACCGGCGGACTGGTTGGCCGGCGCCGCGCCCTCGCTGCGCACGCCCGCCTTCACCGCCTTGCTGCGGCGGCCATCCACACCCACCGGGATGTCGCCGGCCACGGTGGCGCGGCGCACCACGCGGTGCGCGTCGCCATAGTCGTTGATGGCGTAGTGCTGGGTGGCGCGGTTGTCCCAGACGGCGACGTCGCCCGCGCGCCAGCGCCAGCGCACGGTGTTTTCCAGCCGGTGCACATGGCCCTGCAGCACGGCAATCAGGTGCGCCGAATCGGCCGACGCGTAGTCCAGCAGCTTCTTGACGAAGTGGCCCAGCACCAGCGTGCGTTCGCCGGTTTCCGGATGCACACGCACCACCGGGTGTTCGGTCTCGTAAAGCGCCGAGGTGAATACTTCGCGATAGCGCTTCAGCCCTTCGTCGCTCGGATTGACGCGCGTGGCCGCGTAGTCGTAGTCGTTGGTGTGCAGCGCCCACAGCTTGTCGGCCAGTTCGCGCAGCGGCTCGGGCAGGTCCTGGTACGCGGCGGCGGTGTTGGCCCACACCGTGTCGCCGCCGGCGGCGGGAACGGTCACGGCGCGCAGCACCGAGACCGCGGGGTAGGCCAGGTCGAAGGTCACGTCGGTATGCCAGGAATTGGCGCGGCCGCCGTGCTGCGAGTCGAGCTCTAGCAATTGCGTGCCGTCGCGCGAGGGCACTGTCGGATGCGGCACGGTGTCGCCGAACAGGCGCGCAAAGCCCTGCTGTGCGGCATCGTCCAGATGCACCTGGTCGCGGAAGAACAGCACCTTGTGCCTGAGCAAGGCTGCGCGGATGGCGGCGAAGGTGGCGGGCGGCAGGTCGCCGTGCAGCGCGACGCCGCGGATCTCGGCGCCGATGCGGCCGGCAACCGGGTGGATGTCGAGCTGGACGGTCAGGTCTTGCGTGGCGTTGGCTTGGGTCATCACGAAGCTCCGGAGGGGATCAGGGGTGGGTCAGGCTAGTTCAGGTTCGGGCGCCCGCTGCACGACAGGCTCCTGCCCGGCGAATTCGCGCAGCACGGCATCGCGCACGCGCGCGAAGGGAAGGCCGGCGCGTTCGCGCGGATGGGGCAGGTCCACCGGCAGGACGCGGCGGATGCGGCCGGGCCGGGGTTCCATCACCACCACGCGGTCGCCCAGGAAGACCGCTTCCTCGACATCGTGGGTGACCAGGATCATGGTGATGCCCTCGGCCTGCCAGATGCGCTGCAGCTCCTGCTGCAGGTAGGACCGCGTCATCGCGTCGAGCGCGCCGAAGGGCTCGTCGAGCAGCAGGATCTCGGGCCGCGTCACCAGTGCCCGCGCAATCGCCACGCGTTGCGACATGCCGCCAGAGAGCTGGTGCGGATGGGCCTGCTCGAAGCCGCGCAGGCCCACCAGCGCGATATGCTCGGCAACGTTGCGGTCTTTCTCCGCGTCGCTGCCCGGCGTGTTGAGCAGCGCCAGCCGGATGTTCTGTTCCACCGTCAGCCACGGGAACAGCCGGTGCTCCTGGAACACGATGCCGCGCTGCAGGCTGGTGCCCGCTACGCGCTTGCCGTCCAGCAGGATCTCGCCGCGGTAATCCTCTTCCAGGCCCACCACCAGCCGCAGCAGGGTGGACTTGCCGCAGCCGCTGGCGCCGACGATGCTGACGAACTCGCCCGGGGCGATGGTCAGGGCGATGTCCTCGAGCACGGGCAGCGCCCGGCCCTCGACTTCGTACTGCTTGTGCAGGTGCGCGATGCTTAGCGTGCCGGCATGTGGCATTTGCGGTCTCCGTTCAATAAGGGGCAGCGTGGCTCAGCCCGCGGCTACCGAGCGCCCGCGCCAGGCGAGCAGGCGGGATTCGATGCGGCTGGCGATCCAGTTCAGCGTGAAGCCGACCAGGCCGACCACGATCACGCCGAAGATCACCAGGTCCATCCAGAAGTTCTCGCGGCCGTCAGTCATGGTGTTGCCGATGCCCTTGCCGGATACCAGCAGGTACTCCGCGCCGAGCGTGGCCAGCCACGCATAGATCAGCCCCAGGTGGATGCCGGCGAAGATCGACGGGGCGGCCGACGGCAGCACCACGCGCCACAGCACCTGGGTGCGGTTGAATCGCAAGACGCGCGCAACCTCGAGCAGGTCGGCCGGCACGGCGCGGATGCCTTCGAAGGTGTTGAGCACCACCGGGAAGAACGCGGCCAGCGACAGGAACACCACCTTGGCGGCATCGCCCAGCCCGAACCAGACCGAGATCAGCGGGATCCATGCAAACAGCGAGATCTGCTTGACCGTGTGAAAGCTCGGGCCGACCAGGCGCTCGAACAGGCGCGACAGCCCCAGCGCCGTGCCGAACACCAGTCCGGCGCTGGCGCCGATGGCAAAGCCGGCCAGGTCGCGCCACAGGCTGGCGGCCAATGCCGTGGCCAGCGCGCCGCTCTGCACCTGGCGCACGGCGGTGTCCCAGACGCTGGATACCGGCACCAGCAGCGGCGAAGTGGTCCAGCCAAAGCGCACGGCGGCCCACCACAGCGCGAGCAACGCGAGCGGCAGCACCCAGCCGCGCAGGGCGCGGGGCAGGCGGATACGGGGGCGGATAGCAGAAGTGGTCATCGCGGCCCCGCCTCAGAAGCCCGGCTTGCGCCAGCGCAGCACCGCGCCTTCGGCCAGCGCCAGCGTCTTGTCCAGCGCAAAGCCCACCACGCCCACCACCACCACCGCGGCCAGCACCATGTCGAGCTGGAACAGCTGGCGCCCGTAGACGATCATGTAGCCCAGCCCCTCGGACGAGGCCAGCAGCTCCACCACCACCAGCGCCAGCCACGCGTGCGTCAGGCCGTAGCGCACGCCGTTCCACACCGGCGCGGCCGCGGCGGGCAGCACCACGCGCGACAGCGTCTGCCAGCGCGTGAACTGCAGCACCCGCGCCACTTCCAGGTAGCGGGTCGGCACGCTGCCGATGCCCTTGTACGTGTTCAGTGCCACCGGCACGAAGGCGGCCTTGGCGATCAGGATCACCTTGAGCGCCTCGTCGATGCCGACCAGCAGCATCAGCAGCGGCAGCCAGCCCAGCACCGGCACCTGGCTGAACGCCTTGAAGGTCGGGTAAACGTAGTCGCGCAACGTCGGCGACAGGCCCATGGCCGCGCCCAGCGCCAGGCCGCCGGCCAGGCCCGCGGCAAAGCCACCGGCCACGCGCAGCGCGCTGATGGCCAGGTTGGCCTGCAGTTCACCGCTTTGCCAGAGGTCGGCCAGTGTGCGTGCGACGTCTTCGGGTGCGGGCAGCACCTGCGGCGGAATCCAGGCATTGCGGGCAGCCACATACCAGACCAGCAGCAGCGCCAGCGGCACCGGCCAGGCCAGCAGCCAGCGTGTGGCATCCTGCCAGCGCAGTGGCTTGCGCGGCGCAGCCACGCGCGGCGCTGCGGCGGCGGGCAGTGAAAGCGAATCGGCGATGAACATGATGTCAGGCTCCCAGGATCTTGCCGTTGGGTTGGTAGACGGGCCAGTAGCTCTGCAGGCTCAGGTCGGCGAGCGCCGCCTTCAGGAAGCGCTGGTCGATCCACTGGTCCACGTCAAAGCGCGCACGGCTCAGCTTGAAGCGATAGGCCTGCTCGACCGCATCCTTGTAGCGGCTGACCAGGAAGGGATCGAAATTCGGATTCAGCCGCACCCGCAGCGGCTCGCCGTCGAAGTCTTCCTTCCAGTGGTCATAAGGCGTGCCCGCACGCGCCCAGGTGCGCAGCACTTCTTCGCGATGGCTCTCGTCCGAGGCCCACCGCGCCGCCTCGACCGCGGCCTTCACCAGGTGCTGCGTGGCTTCCGGATAGCGCCCGGCGAACTCGTCGCTCACCAGTACGTGGCTTTGCCGTGTGTAGATCGGCGACTGGTTCTTGCTGGAGTACAGGATGCGCACCGCGCCCTTGTCGCGCAGGCGCAGGATGTCCATGGCGCCGATGGCGGCGTCGATGTCGCGCGTGGACAGCGCCGCCAGGTAGCCGGCCGTGTCCAGGTTCAGCAGGCGCAGGTCCTTGTCCGACAGCCCGTTCGCTTCCAGCAGGCGCAGCGCGGGCAGATGCATGTTGGTGCCCTTGAACAGCGACACGCGCTTGCCGCGCAGGTCGCTGACGGTCTTCAGCGGCGAGTCGGGCGGCACGCCCACGTAGATGTTGGCGCGCACGCCGGTGGCCAGCACCAGCCGCGTCTTCAGGCCCGCGGAGCGGGCTACGATGGACGGCAGGTCGCCCTGCAGCGCAAAGTCGAGCTGGTGGTTGGCCAGCGCCTCGTTGACGGCGGGGCCGGCGCCCTTGAAGAAAAACCACTCCACGCGCGTGCCGGTCGGCTTGAACGATTCCTCCAGCCAGCCGCGCGCATGGGCAATCGCCAGCGAGCTGCCGGCAAAGCTGGGCGGGGTGCCGGTGGCGGGCTGGGCCACGCCGACGCGGATCAGGTCGGGACGCGCGGCCGGGCTTGCGCTGAACGCGGACAGCGGCGACAGCGAAGCCGCCATGCACAGCCCGGACCAGGCCGCGCAGCGCAGCAGCTCGCGGCGGGTCAGCGTGTGTGCAGCGGTGGCATCGGGGCGCGGGTTCGTCATCGTGCAGACCTTCTTGAAGTGGAGGACGGCTCCACGATAAGCGGCGCTGCGCGCGGACCTGAACGAATGATTCCGGCTTTGGTTATCGGCCCCGCGCATATGGCGCGCGGCGCGGCGTTGGCATATCGGCATGCAATCTTCTTCGTTGGCCGAGCGCCGGTGCTGTCCTACAGTCTGCGCATTTTGATCCCTGCCAGGCTGACCAAGCCCTCACGATGAGCAATGACCTGACTTCCGGCCGCCGGCGCTTCCTGCAGCGCGGGGCGGTGCTGGGTGCCGCCGCGGCTGGCGCCGCCACTGTGGCGCGCGCAGAACCCCTGACGGTTGCGCCGTGGACGCGCACGCCGGGCGAGCCCGTGCTTTGGCATCCGTATGGCCAGCCGTCCCCGTTCGAGAAAGACGTGGTGCGGCGCAGCCGCAGCGCGGCGCCGCTGCCGGGCGCCAACTCGTCG
Source organism: Cupriavidus sp. BIC8F (assembly GCF_032465815.1). Lineage (NCBI taxonomy): Bacteria > Pseudomonadati > Pseudomonadota > Betaproteobacteria > Burkholderiales > Burkholderiaceae > Cupriavidus > Cupriavidus sp. BIC8F. The sequence continues at coordinate 607,364 of NZ_CP136095.1, forward strand.
ATGACGCCGCTGCAGGACCTGCGCGGCATCATCACGCCGACCGGGCTGGTGTTCGAGCGCCATCACGCCGGCATCCCGCTGATTGACCCGGCGCAGCACCGGCTGGCCGTGCACGGGCTGGTGGCGCGCCCGCGCATCTTCACCATGGACGACCTGGTGCGCCTGCCGTCGGTGTCGCGCATCCATTTTCTGGAGTGCTCGGGCAACACCGGGCGCGAGTGGAAGGCGCCCGGCGCCAAGTCCGTGCAGATCAGCCACGGCTTGCTGTCTTGCTGTGAGTGGACCGGCGTGCCGTTGTCCGTGGTGCTGGACGAAGTCGGCGTGGCGCCGGAAGCTGCGTGGGTGCTGGCCGAGGGGGCCGATGGCGCAGCCATGACGCGCAGCGTGCCGCTGGCCAAGGCGTTGGAAGACGCACTGCTGGTTTATGCGCAGAACGGCGAGATGCTGCGCCCCGAGCATGGCTATCCGCTGCGGCTGTTCCTGCCAGGCTATGAGGGCAACATGTCCATCAAGTGGCTGCGGCGCCTGAAGCTGGGGCGCGCGCCGTTCATGTCGCGCGAAGAGACGTCGAAGTACACGGACTCCCTGCCCGACGGCAGCGCGCGGCAGTTCACCTTCCTGATGGACGTGAAGTCCGTGATCACCTTCCCCGCGCCGGATCACAAGCTGCGTGAGCGGGGATTCTATGAGATTTCGGGCCTGGCGTGGTCGGGCCACGGGCGTATCCGTCGCGTCGAGGTGTCGGTCGACGGCGGCCGCAGCTGGCGCGAGGCGCAGCTGCAGGAGCCGGTGCTGGACCGCGCGCTGGTGCGCTTCCGCCTGCCGTGGCGCTGGGATGGCGGGCCAGCTTCGCTGGAGAGCCGCGCCATCGACGAAGCCGGCAACGTCCAGCCCACGCCGGACCAGCTGGTGGCCGCGCGCGGCGTGGCTTCCACCTATCACTACAACGCGATCCAGCGCTGGCGCGTGGCCGCGGACGGGAGCATTGCCAATGCGCGCGCTTGAACGAATCAGTGGTGCCGCCGTCGTGCTGGCGCTGGCTTGCGCTGCCCAAACGGTCCTTGCGCAGAGCTACGGCATAGGCCGTCCCGCCAGCGAGCGCGATCTTGCCGCGTGGAATATCGACGTGACCCCGGACGGCACTGGCCTGCCGCCAGGCAGCGGCACGGTCGCGCGGGGCCAGCAGGTCTATGCGCTGCACTGTGCCGCCTGTCACGGCGTTAATGGCGAAGGCAAGCCGGCCGATGCGCTGGTGGGCGGGCAGGGCACGCTGAAGGACGCCGCCAGGGGCAAGGACCCGGTCAAGACCATCGGCAGCTTCTGGCCCTACGCGACCACGGTATTCGACTTCATCAATCGCGCCATGCCCTACAACGCGCCGCAGAGCCTGGCGCCGGACGAGGTCTATGCCGTCACCGCGTGGCTGCTGCACAGGAACGGCATCCTGCCCGCAGATGCGGTGCTGGACGCGCGCACGCTTGCGCAGGTGAAGATGCCGAACCGCGATGGCTTTGTCGCCGACGCGCGCCCGGATACGGCCAGCGTGCCGTGCCGCAGCGGTTGCCCTGGCAAGCCCTGATGGCCCGCCAATGTCGAGACATGGATATGCGATAAGCGGATAAGGGCCAGCGATATGATTCGTTGACCGTGCAATGGCCGGCTCTCTACAGTGCAAGCTTGTACGCGGCATCCCGGATGCCGCATCGGCTTCCCCCGTATGCCAGAGCTTGCCATGACGACCGCAACCGCCCACGCCAGTGTTTCGCGCCAGCAGAGCGCGCCGCTTTCGACCGCATTTTCCGCAGACGCAGGCAACTTCGAGATCCGTCCGCTGGACGCGCCGCTGGGCGCGGAAGTGATCGGGCTCGACTTGTCGCAGCCGCTGTCCGACGCCGACTTTGCCCGCATCCATCGCGCCCATCTCGACTACCACGTGGTGGTGTTCCGCGACCAGCAGATCACGCCCGCGCAGCAGATCGGCTTCAGCCGCCGCTTCGGCCCGCTGCAGATCCACGTGCTGCACCAGTTCCAGCTGCCGGGCCATGCGGAAGTGCTGGTGGTGTCCAACGTGGTCGAGAACGGCAAGCCGATCGGGCTGGGCGATGCCGGCCACTTCTGGCATTCGGACCTGTCGTACAAGGAAAAGCCCAGCCTCGGTTCGCTGCTGCATGCGCGCGAGCTGCCCGCGGAGGGAGGCGATACGCTGTTCGCCAACATGCACCTGGCCTGGAACACCCTGCCGGCTGCGCTGCAGCGCGCCGTCGATGGCCTGCAGGCCGAGCACACCTACCTGGCGCGCTACGCCGAGCTGCAGCAGCGCAGCCCGTGGCGGCCCAACCTGACGCCGGAGCAGATCGCGCAGGTCAGGCCGGTGCTGCAGCCGGTGGTGCGCACCCACCCGGAAACGGGGCGCAAGGCGCTCTTCGTCAGCGAGCACTTCACCACCCGCATCGTCGGCCTGCCCGAGGAGGAAAGCCGCGACCTGCTGGACCAGTTGTTCGCGCACAGCGTCAAGCCCGCCCACATCTACCGCCACCAGTGGCAGCCACATGACCTGGTGTTCTGGGACAACCGCTCGCTGCTGCATCTTGCCGCCGGCTGTCCGCCGGAACTGCGGCGAGTGATGTACCGCACCACTATCGAAGGCGATGTGCCGCGCTGAAGGCGGCAGCGGTATCGCAAGTCATCCCAGGCGCTTGCACTGGCAGGCGCTAGTCCAACGTATTCCCCGGAGTGTTGATCATGTTCTCTCGTCTTTCCCGCAGGCTCGGCCTGATGGCGCTGAGCGCCGGCCTGGCCATCACCGGCACCGCGCACGCCGAAGGCAAGCTGCGCATTGCCGAACAGTTCGGCGTGGTCTACCTGCTGCTCAACGTGGCGCGCGACCAGCAGCTGATCGAGAAGCACGGCAAGCAGCAGGGCGTCGACATCAAGGTCGAATGGACCCAGCTGTCGGGCGGCGCGGCAGTCAATGACGCGCTGCTGTCCGGTGCCATCGATATCGCCGGCGCCGGCGTGGGCCCGCTGCTGACGCTGTGGGACCGCACCCACGGCAAGCAGAACGTGCGCGGCGTGGCCTCGCTGGGCAACTTCCCGTACTACCTGGTCAGCAACAACCCCAAGGTGAAGTCGATTGCCGATTTCACGGAGAAGGACCGTATCGCGCTGCCGGCGGTGGGCGTGTCGGTGCAGTCGCGCGTGCTGCAACTGGCTGCGGCCAAGCAATGGGGTGACAAGGAGTACAACCGCCTCGACAAGTGGACGGTGGCGGTGCCGCACCCGGATGCCGCCGCGGCGATCATTTCCGGCGGCACCGAGATCACCGGCCACTTCGGCAATCCGCCGTTCCAGGAGCAGGAACTGGCCGGCAACCCCAACGCGCGCATCGTGCTGAATTCGTATGATGTGCTCGGCGGTCCGAGTTCTTCCACGGTGCTGTACGCGACCGAGAAGTTCCGCAACGATAATCCCAAGACCTATCGCGCCTTTGTCGATGCGCTGGCCGAAGCCGCGGCATTTGCCACCGCCAATCCGGAAGCCGCCGCCGACATCTACCTGCGCCAGAGCAAGGCCAAGACCGACCGCGCGCTGCTGCTGCGCGTGCTGAAGAACCCGCAGGTGCAGTTCCGCGTGGCGCCGCAGAACACCTTCGCGCTGGCCGCTTTCATGCACCGCGTGGGCGCGATCCGCAACCAGCCGAAGTCCTGGCAGGACTATTTCTTCCAGGACCCGGTCACCGCGCAGGGGAGTTGAGCATGGCCACCCACAACCTGCGCGTGGTGTCGGACCGCGCCACGCCCCTGCTGCAGGTGGACGGCGTGTCGCTGGAGTACCGCACGCCCGAGCGCATCGTGCCCGCGACCCATCGAGTCAGCTTCGACGTACATGCCGGCGACCGCTTCGTGCTGCTGGGCCCGTCTGGCTGCGGCAAGTCCACGCTGCTGAAGGCGGTTGCCGGGTTCGTTCCGCCCAGCGAGGGCGAGATCCGGCTCGAAGGCCGGCGCGTGCTGCAGCCCGGCCCGGACCGCATCGTGGTGTTCCAGGAGTTCGACCAGCTGCCGCCGTGGAAAACGGTGGTGCAGAACGTGATGTTCCCGCTGCGGCAGGTGCGCAAGCTGTCGCGGGCAGAGGCGCGCGAGCTGGCGCTGGACAGCCTGCACAAGGTGGGGCTGGCCGATTTTGCCGATGCCTACCCGCATACGCTGTCGGGCGGCATGAAGCAGCGCGTGGCGATCGCGCGCGCACTGGCCATGCGCCCCAAGGTGCTGCTGATGGACGAGCCCTTTGCCGCGCTGGACGCGCTCACGCGCCGGCGCATGCAGGAAGAGCTGCTGGCGCTGTGGGATGACGCGGCCTTCACGCTGCTGTTCGTCACGCATTCGATCGAAGAGGCGCTGGTGGTGGGCAGCCGCATCCTGCTGCTGTCGCCGCACCCGGGCCGCGTGCGCGCGGAGCTCAACAGCCACCAGTTCAGCCTGGCCAGCCAGGGCGGCGCCGAATTCCAGGCCGCCGCGCAACGCATCCATACCTTGCTGTTCGACGAGCCCGCCGCCGAGGCCGCGCCGCGTGCGCGCAGCGCGGCGGGCCGCTGATCCGGGACATCGCATCATGACGCAACCGACACTGACACTGGCCGACACGCTTCGGCCCGAATACGAACGCGAGCCTGAACCCTTCACCGAAGCCCCGCTTGCGCGCGCGCTGCCGTGGCACCAGCGCCTGTGGCAACACGGCTGGCTGCGCAAGGCGGTGATCCTGCTGGCGCTGGGGCTGATCTGGGAGCTGGTGGCGCGCGTACAGGACAACGACCTGCTGCTGCCGTCGTGCCTGGCGACCATGCGCGCCTTTGCCGAGGCGGTGGCCAGCGGCGAGCTGCCGGGCAAGGCGGCGATTTCGCTGTCGGTGCTGCTGCGCGGCTATGCGGCCGGCATCGTGCTGGCGTTCGTGCTGACCTCGCTGGCGGTGTCCACGCGCTTCGGGCGCGATGTGCTGGATACGCTCACCGCCATGTTCAACCCGCTGCCGGCGATCGCGCTATTGCCGCTGGCGCTGCTGTGGTTCGGGCTGGGCACCAGGAGCCTGGTCTTCGTGCTGGTCCATTCGGTGCTGTGGCCGCTGGCGCTGAACATGTACGCGGGCTTCCAGGCGGTGCCGCCGACGCTGCGCATGGCGGGCCGCAACTACGGCCTGCGCGGGCTGCGCTATGTCGCGCTGGTGCTGGTGCCGGCGGCGCTGCCGGCGATCCTGTCGGGCCTGAAGATCGGCTGGGCTTTTGCCTGGCGCACGCTGATCGCGGCCGAGCTGGTGTTCGGCGCGTCGTCGGGGCAGGGCGGGCTGGGCTGGTTCATCTTCCAGAACCGCAACGAGCTCTACACCGATCGCGTTTTTGCAGGGCTGGCCGCGGTGATCCTGATCGGGCTGCTGGTGGAGGGACTGGTGTTCACCACGCTGGAACGGCTGACGGTGCGCCGCTGGGGCATGCAGCAGTAGCCGCCCGCTTGCCCTGTGCCGGCATGGGGCGTAGGCTACGCCTCCGGTACGCAACCGGAGCCCACCCATGACCGCCATCCACCAGGCCGCCGCACAGGGATTCGCCAGCCAGGCCGATACCTACGCGCGCGGACGTCCCGAATATCCCACTGAAATCGACTCCTGGCTGCGCGGCACGCTGGGCCTGCGCGCGGGCCGCACCGTGCTGGACCTGGGCGCGGGCACCGGCAAGTTCACGCGCCGGCTGGTGGAGACGGGGGCGACGGTGATCGCGGTCGAACCGGTGGCGCAGATGCGCGCGGAGCTGGCCGCGGCGCTGCCATCGGTGCAGGCGCTGGAAGGCAGTGCCGAAGCCATCCCGCTGCCCGATGCCAGCGTCGACGCCGTGGTCTGCGCGCAGGCCTTCCACTGGTTTGCCAATGCGGGCGCGATGGCGGAAATCGGCCGCGTGCTGCGCACCGGCGGCCGACTCGGGCTGGTGTGGAACGTGCGCGATGAAAGCGTGGACTGGGTGGCGCAGCTGACGGCCATCATGACGCCGTACGAAGGCGACGCGCCGCGCTTCTACAAGGGCGACTGGAAGCGGGTCTTTCCCGCCGACGGCTTCGGGCCGCTGGCGCTGCAGCGCCTGCCCTACACGCATGTGGGGGCGCCGCAGCAGGTGATCGTGGACCGGGTGATGTCGGTGAGCTTCATTGCCGCGCTGCCGGCGGCGGAGCAGGCACGCGTGCGCGAACGGCTGCGGGCGGTCATTGACGGGCATCCCGCGCTGGCGGGCCGTGCCAAGGTTGCTTTCCCTTATCGCACCGAGGCCTATTGCTGCGAACGGCTGGCCTGACGCTACATCGTCGCCTGCCGCACCCAGAATGCGGCGCCGTGGCGCGCAATGGCGCCGGGCTCGGGTTCTCGGGCCGTCGCGGCAGGCTGGCGGGCACGGATGCCGGCCTCGATCTGTTCCCAGATGGCCAGCATGGCGACGACCTTGGGCAGTGCGGTCACGCCCGTGGATGTCGGCACCCAGTCCGGGCCGCAAGTGCGGAACAGCGGCTTGCCGAGCACGGCCTCGAGGCGGCGGATATGGTAGTACAGCCTTTGCGGATGGATGCGCAGCGCTTGCGCGGCGCGGACGGCATCACGGTGCCGCATCAGTGCGACATAGGCGCGCAACGACAGGAAGCTGACGCGCCGGTTGTTTGGGTAAGCCATGCCTGGGCCGTGGCCGGGGCATGCTTGGCGCTTGGCTGGAAGCACGGTGCCCGGCGAATCGAAAGTGAATCGATCCTAGCGGGACGCAGGCTGGCTGGAGGGTGCGGCTTTCCGAAATGACCCGGGGAAATTTCTGCAATGTGGGGTGGCGCGAGCCGGGCTCAGTGCATCGGCAAATGGCCAATAGCGGTCAGCGCCTGCACCACTTCGGGCGACAGGCGGCGTTCCCTGCATGGCACGCCCGCGGTCTCAAGCGTGGTCCACAGGTCCGCGTCGCCGGTGACGATACGCTGCCGCAGGTGGGCGAGGTATGTGTACTCCGCGGACGTCAGCGGGCGCGGAGCGCTACGCAGGTCATCCAGGATGGCGCCAAGCGAGAGGGCGGGAACAGTCATACCAGGGTCGGGAAAAACACGGCGGTGAGACATTGCAGCGAGGGTACGGAAAACAGCGCAGGGATTGCGCAGAGGTCAGGCAACGCATGATTTTATCCACGCCGTGCAGCGGCTGCTTAATCAAAAGCAGGTAACTTTCCCTCTAATTCCGCTTGCAAACCGGGGAGTGGCGAGTACGCGCATGCAATGTGGCGCATGCGGTAGCCGGGGGGGCGGCGAAGGCGCTTGGGCGGCGGCCTGGGCGGCAGCAGGCGCCGGCCACGTGTTGCAGAAAAACGCCAGCGCGCTGCGCGGATCCATGAATGCGTGCGGCGTCGGTTGCGCGAGCCCGCCGCACGTGCCGGTTCATTGACACGCGGCAGGGCGGATTGACAAGCCGGGGTGCGTTCTATACGTTGGCGCATCGTTCCGTCATCCGGTCCAGCCAGGATCGCCACTGTCCGCCATGCCACGCAAAGCCGCACAGGTTTCAGAAGCCGACAAGCACGCCGCCGCAGGCGGCGCCATCGCCGTGGACCGGGCGCTGTTCGTGCTGTCGGTGTTCCGTCTTGGCGATACCGCGCTGGGGCTGGCCGAGCTGGCGCAGCGCAGCGGCCTGTACAAGAGCACGCTGCTGCGCTTGCTGGCCTCGCTCGAGCACGCCGGGCTGGTGCGGCGCCATGCCGACGGGCGCTATGGCCTGGGTCCCGAGGTGGCGCGGCTCAATGCCGTCTACGCGGCGTCGTTCTCATTGGAGGCGGTGGTGATGCCGGCGCTGCGCGAACTGGTGCGCATCACGCGTGAAAGCGCGGCCTTCCATGTCGAGCAGGGCGAGCACCGGCTGTGCCTGTACCGTGTCGATTCGCCGCAGCCGGTGCGCGACCATGTCCGCGCCGGCGAACTGCTGCCGCGCGACCGGGGCGCCGGCGCGCGCGTGCTGCGTGCCTTTGCCGGTGAGTCCGGCACGCTCTACGAGCGCATCCGGCACGAGGGCGTGGCGGCACTGGTGGGCGACCGCAGCCCCGATCTTGCCGGGGTGTCGGCGCCGGTGTTCGGTCCCGGCGATGTGCTGTGCGGTGCACTGACGCTGACCTGCCCGGCCTCGCGCTACCGCGAAGACTTCCGCGTCGATGTGCTGCGTGCGGCACGTGTGCTGACCCGGACACTGGGCGGCACCTTTCCGGACAGCATTGCGGACAACGCCATCCCGGACTGAGCCGCCGGGCTGGCGTGTGCAGCCGGCCCGACCCGGCTTGTCGGGGGTGCCACGGCCCGGCATGCGCGGGCTATCATGCGGCTGGCATTGAAAACAACGCACGTCACATTTTGTGAAAACAAGTGCGGGAGATGCCTGCTTCGCGCCCCTGTGGCCTGATGCCGCTGCTCGATATTGACGGCGCGGCAGACGGCATCCTTGAGGAAATCCCCGTGCACCTGGACCAGCAGACCATTGCGGTGGTGATGATGGTGTTTTTCTGCAGCACGCTGATTATTGCGGCGGGGCTGGTGTTCGCGCTGCGCGCAAGCGAGGCGGGGCGGCTGTGGGCGTTCGGGCACTTGCTGGTGTCGGCCGCGGGCCTGGCGCTGGCCATCAGCGCGGCCAGCGGCACGGGCCAGCTGGGCACGCTGGGCGCGTTGGCGTTCGTGGCTGGCTGGCTGCTGATCTACCGCGGCGTGCGGGTCTATTACGGGGTGCCGGCCCATCCCGCGGCGCTGGCCGCCGCGGGCGTGATCGTGCTTGGCCTGATCGTGGCCACCAACGGCATGCCCGACGGGCAGCAGGTGGTGCTGCGCATCGTCTACGGCCTGCTGGCGCTGGTGTCGCTGGCCACCTTTGCCACGCTGGCGCGCGCCGGGCGGGGGCGCCGCAGCATCGGCGCGCCGCTGGTGCTGGTGGCCAGCCTGGTGCATCTGGCCACGCAGCTGGCCGGCTTCAGCCATGCCATGAACTTGCCCGTGGCGGGCGGTGCGGGTGCCGCGCCGCTGACGCTGTTCTTTGCCGGCCCGGCCGGCTCGGCCTGGCTGCTGGCGCCGCTGATCGCCACCCTGCTGGGCCTGTTCGGCTTCACCGTGATGGCGATGGAGCAGATCGTCGCGCACAACGAAAGCGGCGCGCGCGTGGACGCCCTGACCGGGCTGCTCAACCGCGGGGCGCTGGAGATGTCGGCACTGTCGCTGGTGGCGCGCTGGCAGCGCGACGGGCAGGCGCTGTCCTGCCTGGTGATCGACATCGATTATTTCAAGCAGGTCAACGATACCTTCGGCCACCACGCCGGTGACGCCGTGCTGCGCGAGGTTGCGCATGCGCTGGACAATTCGCGCCGCGCCTCGGACGTGGCCGGGCGCTATGGCGGCGAGGAGTTCTGCGTGCTGTGCCCGCATACCGACGAGCAGCAGGCCTCGGCGCTGGCCAACCGGATCCTGCGCAAGGTGCGCGCGATTGAACTGCCCGCCGGGCACGGCCATGCCAGCGTCAGCATTGGCGTGGCGCAGCTGCGCGGCGGCCCGGTCAGCAAGGAAGCGCTGTGGCGCCTGTTGTTCGCCGATGCCGACCGCGCCCTCTATCACGCCAAGGAACATGGGCGCGACCGCTACGTGCTGGCCTCGTCCATGGCGGCGCCGGCGGCCGCGAGCGCATCGCCGGCGCCGCTGCTGGAGCTAGAGCCCGACCTGGCCGGCTGACCCGTTATGCCTGCCGGCCTGGCTTCGGCACGTCGCGCTGCGGCGCACCGTCATAGGTCCACAGGAACTGGCGCGGCATCGGGCCCTTGTTGCGCCCGCCCTCGCAGGTCTGTTCCCAGGCATGCGCCAGGATGCCGACCGAGCGCGACAGGCAGAACAGCCCCCGCGCCAGCGGTGCGGCAAAGCCCAGTTCGGCATAGATCACCGCGGTGGCGCCATCGATATTCATCGGGATGGGTTTGCCGCGGCCGGCACCCAGCGCCGCCTCGACCGCGCGCGCGATTTCCGCGTAGCGCCCGCTGACCACGCCGCTGGCCGCGGCCTGGTCAACCAGCGCCAGCAGCCGCGGCGCACGCGGGTCGACCGGGTGGAAACGGTGGCCGAAGCCGGCAATGAACTTGCCGTGCAGGTCGCGGTAGTGCTGCAGCGCGGCGGCGACGGCGTCGTCCATGGCGCTGCCCGCATCGAGCCGCTGCGCCACGTCCTGGTACAGCGCCACCGCCTGTTCGCCGGCGCCGCCATGCACGTCGCCCAGCACGTTGACGGCGGAAGCCATGGCGTTGTTCAGCCCCACGCCGCAGGTGGCCGCCATGCGTGCGATGGCAATGCTGGGCGCCTGCGGGCCGTGGTCGACCGCGGCCATCAGCGCCGCGTCCAGCAGCTCGCCCTGCCCGGGGCCGGGCAGCTCGCCGCGCAGCATCAGCCAGATCATCTGCGCAAACGAGACCCGGCCGATCAGTTGTTCGATCGGGTAGCCGCGGTAGCGGATCTCGCCCGGGCGCATGTCGATGATGCCGGTGCGCCACCAGTCCTGCGACAGGCGCTGGCCCGGGTCCATGGCGTCATCCCGGGGGTGGCCGGGGTAGTGGTCGGTGTCGATGCCGCTCATATCGCGCGCTCCTCGCTCAGTTGGTCGATGTCCGCATCGCTGTAGCCCAGGCTGGCCAGCACCTGCCGCGTATGCTGGCCCAGCTCCGGCGGCGGCGTGTCCACGGCCGGGGCCTCGCGGTTGAGCTTGAAGCCGGTGCGCACCACGCGGATATCGCGGCCCACGCCGGGCGCGTCGGCAAATTCGCCGATCATGCCGCGCTCGCGCACTTGCGGATGGGCCAGCGTCTGCGGCACGTCCAGCACCGGGCCGGCGGGCACGCCGGCCTCGGTCAGCAGCGGCCACCATTCGGTGGCCGGCTTCTTCGCCAGCTCTGCTTCCAGCACTTGTGTCAGTTCCCCCCGGTTGGCCAGCCGCGCCTGGCGCTGCGCGAAGCGCGGATCGGCGGCCAGCTCGGGGCGGCCCAGCACGCGGCACACGGCTTCAAACTGTTCCTGCTTGTTGGCCGCGATATTGAGCAGCCCGTCCGCGGTGCGGAAAGTGCCCGAGGGGCTGGCGGTCATGTTCTCGTTGCCCATCGGCGCCGGCACCTTGCCGGCGATCAGGTGGTTGGACACCACCCAGCCCATGGTGGCCAGCGTGGCTTCCAGCATCGATACGTCGATGAAATAGCCTTCGGTGCGCTGGTGGTCCGCCAGCGCCGCCGACACTGCCAGCGCCGCGGTCAGCCCGCCGATGGTGTCCGAGACCGGATAGCCGACCCGCAACGGTGCGCTCTGCGCATCACCGGTAATGCTCATCACGCCGGCCATGCCCTGGATGATCTGGTCATAGGCCGGCAGCCCGGCCAGCGGCCCGTCCTGGCCGAAACCGGAAATCGCGCAGTAGATCAGGCGCGGGTTGTCCTGCTTCAGGGTCGCGTAGCCCAGCCCGAGCCGGTCCATCACGCCGGGGCGGAAGTTCTCCACCAGCACATCGGCGCTTTGCACCAGCTTGCGGAACACCTCCTTGCCGCGCGCGTGCTTCAGGTTCAGGGTGACCGACTGCTTGCCGGGATTCTGGGCCAGGAACGACACGCCCATCAGGCGCTGGTTCAGTTCGGCATCGGCGCCCAGCTGGCGCGCCAGGTCACCGGTGCCGGGGGTTTCCACCTTGATGACTTCGGCGCCCAGGTGGGCAAGCTGGTGGCAGCAGAACGGCCCGGCCAGCACATTGGTGAGGTCGAGCACGCGGATATGGCGCAGGGGTTTTTGCATGGGGCTACGTCCGGCCGTACGTTCTTGACGTTCCGTAGAACAGAACAACGGTCTTTAATAAAGAACAGACGCAGCATAGGAGGGGCATGCTGGCGTGTCAAGGCACGCGCCAGCCCCTGCCGGGGCCGGACTTGCTGGAACGGAATTACAGGAACGTGAACACTTCTTCCCGCGACAGACGCGACTTCGGCAGTGCGGCATTGAAGTCCTGCGCGCTGCGGTAGCCCAGGCTGACCAGCGCCACGCTGGTCAGCCCGCGCTCGCGCAGGCCCAGTTCGAGGTCGAGCGGGCCGGTATCGATGCCTTCCATCGGCGTGGCGTCCACGCCCAGCGCGGCCGCGGCCATCACCAGGCCGCCCAGCGCCAGGTAGACCTGGTGCGTCATCCAGTGCTGCAGGTCACGCAGGTCGTAGCGGTGCATGTCGACAAAACCGCGGCGAATCTTGTCCATGCCGGCACGGGCAGCGTCATCGGCAAAACGCCCGTCGCGCTGCTCGGCCGCCAGGATGCCGGCCAGGTGGGCCGCATCCATTTCCGTGCGCACGCACAGTGCGATCACTTGCGAGGCGTCCTGGATCTTCTGCGTGTTATAGGGGTGGCGGTCGACAGTGGCGCGCGTCATCCGGGCCCGGCCTTCGGGCGTGGCGGCAACCACGAAGTGCCACGGCTGGGAATTGACCGAGGACGGGCTCTTGTGCAGCACGGCGAGCAGCTGGTCCACGGTGGCCTGGGGCAGGGTGCGGCCTGCCTCGAAGGCCTTTGTGGAATAGCGGGTGTCGACGATGTCGGAGAAATTCATGACCAGGCTCCAGGTGGATAGCGGGTGATGCAGGGAGCACCACGCCGAGGACGCCATGGTCCCAGTTGCCGTGCCATGGAGAAAGAGACATCTGGTTAGTACCGCCTTCAATGAATGTTTGAAAATGGCTTCCCGACAACACCGTCTGCCGGTCGGGCCTCCACGGTCCGCGCGACTGCCCTACAATGACGCCCCCGCCCGCGCCGGCCTTGCGCCGCGCGGGCCACTTTGTCTTGCAGGGAACGGAATCGATGATGTCAAACGCATGCGGCCTGGACTTCGGCACGTCCAATTCAACGGTCGGCTGGAGCCATCCGGAGCGGCCGGCGGCGCTGCTGCCGCTGGAGGACGGCAAGGTGACGCTGCCCTCGGTGATCTTCTTCCATGCGGAGGATCCGCTGGTCAGCTATGGCCGCGCCGCGCTGGGCGATTACCTGGCCGGCTATGAAGGCCGGCTGATGCGTTCGCTCAAGAGCCTGCTGGGCACCTCGATGATGGACGACAGCACCGAGGTGATGGGCCAGGCGATGCCCTTCCGCAAGCTGCTGGCGCACTTCATCCGCGAGCTGAAGACGCGTGCCGAACAGGCTGCTGGCACGGAGTTTTCGCGCGCCGTGCTGGGCCGCCCGGTATTCTTCATCGACGAGAACCCGGCCGCCGACCAGCTCGCCGAAGACACCCTGGCCGAGATCGCGCGCGACGCGGGCTTCGGCGAGATCGCGTTCCAGTATGAGCCGATCGCCGCGGCCTTCGACTACGAGGCCCGGATCACGCGTGAGGAACTGGTGCTGGTGGCCGACATCGGCGGCGGCACCTCGGACTTCTCGCTGGTGCGCCTGTCGCCCGAGCGCGCCGCGCGCAGCGACCGGCGCGACGACATCCTGGCCAATGGCGGCGTGCATATCGGCGGCACCGACTTCGACCGTGCGCTCAGCCTGGCGCGCGCAATGCCGCTGCTGGGCCTGGGCAGCGCGCTGCGCAACGGCAAGGCGATGCCGTCCAGCCAGTATTTCGACCTGGCCAGCTGGCACACCATCAACCTGGTCTATACGCGCAAGGCGTGGTCGCTGGTGATGGACAACTACCGCGACGCGGCGGATACGGTGAAGCTTGACCGCCTGGTGCGGCTGATCCGCGAGCGTGCCGGGCACTGGCTGGCAATCCAGATGGAAGCCGCCAAGATCGCCTTGTCCGATGACGGCAGCACCGACGTGGACCTGCACCGGCTGGAGCAGGGGCTGACGCTGACCATCACGCGCGACGAATTCGATGCGTCGATCGACAAGCTGGTGGTGAAGACCGAACAGACCGTGCAGAAGCTGCTGGTAGATGCCGGCGTGGATGGCGCCGCGGTCGATACCATCTTCTTCACCGGCGGTTCCAGCAGCGTGCCGCTGTTGCGGCAGCGGCTGGCGGCGCTGTTGCCGGAAGCGCGTTGCGTGGAAGGGGACCGGTTTGGCAGCATCGGCAGCGGGCTGGCGCTGGATGCGGTGCGGAAGTTTGGCGGCTGACGCGGTCAGGGGATCGCTTCAGCCGGCCAGCGTCCGCATATCGCGCAAGCCGTATTCATCCCCCAGCGCCAGCCGGGCTGCCCGCAGCGCGCCGCGCGCGGCCGCCGCATCGCCCGCCAGCCGCAATAGCGCCGGCAGTTCCCACGGCGCGCGCAAGAGCGCGCCCAGCACCGCGCCGACATCCGTCTTGCCGTCTTCACCCATGCCCGCCGCCGCGGCAGCCGGGACCGCGCGGCTGGCCGGGTCGATCACCACGCGGCAAGCCGCGAACGGCAGCCGGCAAGCCGCCGCCATGCGCGCGGCGAGGTGCGATTCCATGTCGACGCAGAGCGCCCCCGTGGCCCGGTGCAGCATCTGCTTGGCGGCAACCGAAAGCACCGGCTGGTCCGCGCCGGCAAGCATCCCGACCCTGGCATGCGGCAGTGCCGCGTGCATTGCCCGGGTCCAGGTGATGTCGGTGTCGTAGCGTTCGCCTGCCGCGCAGACCGAGTCCGCCAGCACGAGATCGCCCGGCGCCAGCGCGGGATCCAGCCCGCCCGCCACGCCAAAGCTGAGGATGCCCATGCAGTGCCGGCTCGCCATCGCGGAAACGCCTTGTTCCAGCGCAAGGCCGCGCAGGCCGTGCACCACGCGGCAATGCGGGCCGGCGGCAATGCGCGCCTCGAAAGCCATGCCGGTGACGACCAGCACGAACGGTGCCCTCATAGCCCCCACGACACCTGGTGCGCGCCGCCGCGCTGCAGGTTGCGGTAGCGCGCCAGCGCCCACAGCGGGAAGTAGCGCGCATAGCCGTGATAGCGCAGGTAGAACACGCGCGGAAAGCCCACGGCGGTAAAGCGTGGCTCATGCCAAAGCCCGCCGGATTGCTGCGTGCGCAGCAGGTAGTCGATGCCGCGCGCCACCGCGGGATGCTGCGCGGCGCCGGCTGCCATCAGCGCCAGCAGCGCCCACGCGGTCTGCGAGGCCACGCTCGGCGCCGGCTCGTAGCCGCGGTAGTCGAGCCGGTAGCTGCTGCCGTCCTCGCCCCAGCCGCCGTCGGCGTTCTGGATCTGCTCGAGCCAGGCCACGGCGCGGCGCATCTCGGGCGCTTCCGGGGCCAGGCCCGCGGCGTTCAGCGCGCACAGGGCGCTCCAAGTGCCGTAGATATAGTTGGTGCCCCAGCGGCCGAACCAGCTGCCGTCGGGCATCTGC
Source organism: Cupriavidus sp. BIC8F (assembly GCF_032465815.1). Classification (NCBI taxonomy): domain Bacteria; kingdom Pseudomonadati; phylum Pseudomonadota; class Betaproteobacteria; order Burkholderiales; family Burkholderiaceae; genus Cupriavidus; species Cupriavidus sp. BIC8F. Next base: position 622,702 of record NZ_CP136095.1, read on the forward strand.
TCGGCCAGCAGGTAGCGCAGGGCGCGCGCGGCGGGTTCGCTCTTGCCCGGCGTGGCGCCGATCTGGCACAGCATCGACAGGCAGCGCGCGGACACGTCCGCGGTGGGCGGGTCCAGCAGCGCGCCATGGTCGGCAAAGGGGATGTTGTTCAGGTAGAGATGCGTGTTCTCGGGCTCGAACGCGCCCCAGCCGCCGTCGCCGCTTTGCATGCCGACGATCCACTCGGCGGCGCGCGCCACGGCTTCGTCATAGCGGCCCGGCACATCGTGCGCGCGCATGTAGCGGTCCATCGCGGCGGCCACCACGGCGGTGTCGTCCACGTCCGGGTAATAGGGATTGGCGTACTGGAAGGCCCAGCCGCCGGGGCGCACCCGCGGGCGGCGCACGACCCAGTCGCCGCGCACGTCCAGCACCTGCAATGGCCTGAGCCAGTCCAGGCCGCGCCCGGCCGCGGCCGTTGCGCGCGCCTCGCTGGTTTCCAGCAGCGCGTGCGCGGCCAGCGCGGTATCCCACACCGGCGACAGGCAGGGCTGGCAATAGGCCTCGTCGCCGTGCTCGACCAGCAGCCGCTCGATGGATTGCCGCGCCAGCGCGCGCGCCGGGTCGTCGGGCGGCACGCCCAGCACGTCGAACATCATCACGCTGTTGGCCATTGCCGGGAAGATGGCGCCCAGGCCGTCCTCGCCGTTGAGCCGCTCACGCACGAAGGCCTGCGCCGCGGCAATGGCGCGCCGGCGCAGCGTGCGCGGGACGAGCGGCTCAGCCACGCGCAGCAGCGCGTCCAGGCCGCGGAACACGGTGTACCAGCCGGCGTGCTGGTGCGCCGCGCGCGGCGGCAGCCGCACCGTATGGCAGTTGCCGACGAACAGCTCATTGATGCCGACCCCGCGCGGGTTGCGCGCCTGCGGGCGCAGGCTGTTCAGCACCAGCAGCGGCACGATCACCGTGCGCGCCCAGTACGAGACCTTGGACAGGTGGAACGGGAACCACTGCGGCAGCAGCATGATCTCGACCGGCATCATCGGCACCGCTGACCACGGCATCACGCCGTACAGGGCCAGCAGCGTGCGCGTGAATACATTGCTGGCCTCGGCGCCGCCCAGCGCGTGGACGGCCCGGCGCGCGCGCTGCATATGCGCGGCCTGGGGATCGTCGCCGGCCATCTTCAGCGCGAAATAGGCCTTTACGCTGGCGCTGACGTCGGAGCGGCCTTCATGGAACAGCGGCCAGCCGCCATCGGGATTCTGGATGCGGCGCAGGTAGCGGGCCAGGCGGGCTTCAAGCTCCAGGTCAGGGGCCTCGCCTAGGTAGTGCACCATCAGCACGTATTCGGCGGGAATGGTGGCGTCGGCTTCCAGTTCGTAGACCCAGTGGCCGTCGGGGCGCTGCTGGTGCAGCAGCGCGTCGATCGCGCGGCCGATGCCGTGGTCCAGTGCCTGCGCGGCGCCGCGCGGCGAGGGGCTGTCGCCCGCGCTGGCCGGCGCGATCCGTGGCACTGCCGTGGCAAAGGCGGTCTCGTTCATCGACATGCAGACTCCTTGTGCCGGTGCGCGGCGCGGCCGCGCCCGGCATGCATCGGGTGCAGCGCTCAGCCAATGGCGTGGCGCAGCACGATCCAGAGCAATTGGGCGCGCGGCAGGCGCACGCGCTGGCGCGGCGCGCGCCAGCCCTGCGTGCGCAGCCGCGCCAGGATGCGTTGGTAGACCTCGGCCATGATGCGCGGCGAGCGCACCTGCCGGGACGGGCAGCGCGCCATGATGGCATAGGCCTGGTCATAGTGCGCCTGGGCCTCGCGCGCCACGGCCGCGCAGGCCTGGCCGACGGCGGGGTGGGCCACCACGGCCTGGGGCGTGTCCGCCCCGATGCCGGCCGCGGCCAGCGCTTCCGCCGGCAGGTAGAGCCGGCCGATGGCAGCGTCTTCGTCGATATCGCGCAGGATATTGGTCAGCTGCAGCGCGCGTCCCAGGTGGTGCGCAAGCGCGATGCCGCACGCTTCTTCCAGGCCGAACACGCGCACCGCGAGCCGGCCGACAGCGCTGGCGACGCGATCGCAATACAGGTCGAGGGTGGCCGCGTCGGGCGCACGGATGTCCTGCACCACGTCCATGGTCATGCCGTCGATCACGGCGAGGAAATCCTGCTGCTGCAGGTGGAAGGCCCGGATCTGCGCGCTCAGCGGCTGCAGGGCGCGAGGCGGATTGCCGGCGTAGCAGGCGGCGATGTCGCTGCGCCAGGCATCGAGCGCGGCAAGGCGCTCGGCGTGCGGTGCGTTGCCGTCGGCGATGTCGTCGACCGCGCGGCAGAACGCGTAGATCTCGAACATGGCCTGGCGCTGCGCTGGCGGCAGGATGCGCAGCGCGGCATGGAAGGAACTGCCGGCCGAGGCCGCTGGCCCCGCCTGGCCGCCATGGTCGGCGGCGACAGGGGCGTCTTGCGTTGCGATTTGAGTACCGGCCACGTAACTCCTCGACACGCTGCATACCGTCCCGCACTGACCGCGCAGCATCCGTGCGCGCCCACTGGCGGGAGGGTGGTTGTGGGTCGGCCGATTATAGCAATTTCACCCGTTGCAGGACCGCAGTCTCCGCGGCCCCGGTGCCGGCGCGCCAATAAAAAAGCCCCGCGCCGAAGCTGCGGGGCTTTCCTTCCGGCCGGTCCGCTGGACCGGCCCGGACTCCACCGGTATCAGAGGGCCTGAATCTTGGTGGCTTGCTCGCCCTTCTGGCCCATGGCCTTGACGTAGCGTACCTTCTGGCCTTCCTTCAACGACTTGAAGCCATTGCCTTCAATTGCGGAGAAGTGCGCGAACAGATCATTGCCACCTTCATCCGGCGTGATGAAGCCGAAGCCCTTGGCGTCGTTGAACCACTTAACGGTACCGGTTTCCATATCTATCTCAACCTTGAATTTCAAAATGAGCGAAAACGCTCGTTATACACCGTGTGCAACGCACCCAGCGGATCCTTTTTATGTTCCCCGCCAGCGCATTCCATATGACTTCGATATGTCGCTGTCGTGACAACCGAAAACGTCACGGAACGACAACACCAAAAGACACACCACATGGGCGCTGCACAAGTGGGAATCATTCTGCCGAATTTTCCCGGCGTGTCAATCAGGCTAAGCGCCTAATCATGATGAGAGGTTCCGATAGGAGATGTTAGCGTTTTCTACTTCAGCTTCAGTTCAGTGAATTCCCTGATTTTCTATTGGCGGATTTGGTTGTGCGTGCACCGTCGGCGGGCGTGATGCCACGCCCCCGTGCATAATGGCTGCCGTCCGGTGCATGGGCGTACCATCTTTTTTACAAATTCTTACGGCGCCCAATGCCTACCGCGTTCGGGGGAAGCGGGCGCGGCCCGGATATATCATTATCCGGACAATAAAGGCCAGGCCGGTGGCCGCGCTCGCGTCATGTACAGACATACATGAGCGCGCCCACTGTATGCGGGCCCATACATAAAATATCGGAACGGGGAATCCATCATGGCGTTTCAAACCTAGCTGTCCGGCATTGCGGTTGCGGACAGCCCCACCACCCGTCGCGCACGGGGCCTGGACTGTTTTCGTTGTTTGCATCTGAGCTGAACCACGCTCGCGGTACGCCCGTACCGCGAGCGTGGCTGGCGCGCGCCCTGCAGCGCCGCGGCGGGCGTTAACGCGCGAGCCGGCTCAATGTCTCAGTGTTGGGACAATTGTTGACAATGTGATCCATGCGTCTGTCCTAGCATTCGTTTGCCGGATACCATCGGATTTTTCCGATTCTGAGATCCACAGTCGGACACAAGGCGGCGGCGACCGCATCAGGAAATGTTGTGCGTGAGGCACTTGCCGGCGTGCGCAGAGAAGAGGAAGTAAGCCTGTGAAGCAGCTGGAGGAAGCACAAGGGAGCCGGGGCGGCCGCATGCCGTTCCGATCGGGGTGGGTAGGGATGCGCATGGTGCAGCGGGTGCAAGGCATCGCGCTGGCGCTGGCCCTCGGGGCGGCGACGGCTGCGGCCGCGCCGGCGCCCGCGGCGCAGACGGCATCCATGCCGTCGATCGCCTTGCACTACGGCGCCAAGCCGCCGGTTGACGCCCTGCAGGCCTTCGACATCGCCGTGGTCGAGCCCGACAGCGGCTTCGACCCGCGCCAGGCGGCGACGCCGGCCACCGCCTGGTTTGCCTATGTCAGCGTGGGCGAGGTGCTGGAGAGCCGCCCCTATTTCAAGGACATCGCCAAGGCCTGGTTCGTTGGGCGCAATGACGCCTGGAACGCCCCGGTCATCGACCAGGCAGCCGACGGCTGGCCCGCCTTTTATGTCGACAAGGTGATCGCGCCGCTGTGGGAGCGCGGCTTCCGCGGCTTCTTCCTCGATACCCTCGATTCTTACCAGCTCGCCGCCAGGACCGACGCCGAGCGCGCGCGGCAGGAAGCCGGGCTGGTGCGCGTGATCCGCGCCATCAAGGCGCGCTACCCCGAGGCGCGCCTGGTCTTCAACCGCGGCTTCGAGATCCTGCCGCAGGTGCATGACCTGGCCTATGCCGTCGCCTTCGAGTCGCTGTTCCGCGGCTGGAACCAGGCCCAGGGCCGCTATGTCGACGTGCCGCAGGCGGACCGCGACTGGCTGCTGGCGCAGGCGCGCACCATCCGCGAGCAATACCGCCTGCCGGTGATCTCCATCGACTATTGCCCGCCGGCGGACCGCCGCTGCGCACGCGAAACCGCGCAGCGCATCCGCGCGCTGGGCATCACGCCCTATGTGGCCGATCCCGGGCTGCAGACGGTTGGCATCGGCAAGGTCGAGGTGCTGCCCCGGCGCGTACTGGTGGTGCAGGAGCGTCGCCCCGGCGTGTCGATCGATGATTCCGAGGGCGTGCGCTTTGTCTCGATGCCGCTCAACTACCTTGGCTATCGCGTGGATTTCGCCGAGACCAGCGAGGACCTGCCCGAGATCGGGCCGGACCGCTACGCCGGCGTGGTGGTGTACCTGTCGGGCAATGTCACGGCGCAGCCGGGACGCTTCTATACCTGGGTGCAGGCGCGCATGGCGCAGGGCATGCCGGTGGTTTTCCTCAACGACTTCGGCACCAATGTGAGCGGCGCGGTGGCGCGCAGCTTCGGGCTGAAGACCGCCAAGGGCCGCGTGTCGGGCCCGGTCGAGGTGCTGGGCAAGGACCGGATGATGGGCTTCGAGATGCCGGTGGCCCCCGACCGCACCCAGGCCGAAGCGATCCAGGTGCCGGACGGCGATGGCTACCGTTCGCTGCTGCGCCTGCGCTCGGGCACGCTGACCTATGACGCCGCCGCGATCACGCCGTGGGGCGGCTATGTGCTGGGACCGTATGCGGTGCGCCAGAGCGGCAACGGCAACGCCCAGAGCCGCTGGGTGGTGCAGCCGCTGGACTTCCTGCGCGAGGCGCTGCGCCTGCCCGCCATGCCCGTGCCCGATGTCACCACCGAGAACGGCCGGCGCCTGCTGACCATCCATATCGACGGCGACGGCTTTGCCTCGCGCGCCGAGATTCCCGGCGGCGGCTTCTCCGGCGAGGTGCTGTTCCGCGAGATCTTCGACCGCTACCGGCTGCCGATGACGATGTCGGTGATCCAGGGCGAAGTCAGCAAGGACGGCATGTACCCCAGGCTCAGCGCCGAGCTTGAGCCGATCGCGCGCAAGATCTTCGCGCAGCCTTATGTCGAGGTGGCCAGCCATACCTTCTCGCATCCGTTCGAATGGTCGCGCACGGTGCCGGCACAGCCAGGGCGGGCAGCGCAATCCAGCGGGGCCGCCGTGGTCGAGGGCGACGAGGCCTTCCACCTGAGCATCCCCGGCTACAGCATGGACCTGAACCGCGAGATCGGCGGCTCCATCGACTACATCAACCGCACGCTGGCGCCGGCCGGCAAGCCGGTCAGCATGCTGCTGTGGTCGGGCGACTGCCAGCCGCCGGCCGAGGCGCTGCGCCTGACCGACAAGGCGCGCGTGCTCAACATGAACGGCGGCGATACGCTGATCACGCGCAGCAATCCCAGCTGGACCGCGATTGCGCCGCTGGGCATCAACAAGCCCGGCGGCACCTTCCAGGTGTTTGCGCCCAACCAGAACGAGAACGTCTACACCAACCTCTGGCACGGCCCGTTCTACGGCTTCGAGCGCGTGATCGAGACCTACGAGCTGACCGACAAGCCTTATCGCTTCAAGCCGGTCAATATCTACTACCACAGCTATTCGGGCACCAAGGCCGCGTCGCTGAAGGCGCTGCGCAAGGTCTATGACTATGTGCTGGCGCAGCCGCTGCTGCCACTGCACTCGACCGACTACGTGCGCAAGGTGCTCGACTGGCAGGACATGGCCGTGGCGCGGGACGTGGGCGACGGCCAGCAGGGCGGCACCGTTGCCGAATGGATCGTGCGCGGCGACGGCAACCTGCGCAACCTGCGCTGGAGCGGCGCGGGCATGCCCGACGTGGGCGCGGCGCACGGCGTGACCGGCACCTCGCCGGCACCGGGCGGCGGCGTCTACCTGCACCTGGATGGCGGCGATGCGCGCTTTGCCGTGCGCGACACAGTCACTGCCCCGGCCGCGCCGCAGCTGGCCGAAGCCAACGGCATCGTGCGCGACTGGTCGCAGCGCGATGGCGTCACGCGCTTCGCCTTCAGCGGCTACTTCAAGCCATTCTTCCGTCTTGCCGACGCCGGCAACTGCCGTGTGAGCGTCGATGGCAAGCCCGTACAGGCCGTCCGCGAGCGCAACACGCTGCGCGTGGACACCGCACCCGTCACCGATCCGAACCATGCCAGGCAACAAGTCGAAGTCCGCTGCGCCGGTTGAGCGCGAGCGGCTGCTGCCGCCGGCGCTGGTGCTGACATTCACCGCGATGGTGGGGATCGGCCTGGCGCTGATGTTCCCGCGCGAGACACTGCGCGAACGCCTGCTGGGCCAGGGCCGCACCATCGACGGGCTGACCATGGCCTACCTGGAAGCCTGGTGGAAGGTCACGCCCGACGACCCCGGTTTCATGGGCGTGCTGGCCGAACAATACGCGCGCACCGGCCGGCTGGAAGAGGCGCAGGCCATGCTGGCGCGCATGCAGGCGGTGCAGGGCACCGACCTGTCGGGCCAGATCCTGCGCACGCGCATCGAGATCGCGCAGCAGCGCGCCTGGGCCGCGCTGCCGGATACGCCTGAGCGCGAGCAGAACCTGGTGCAGCTGCGCAGCCTGCTGGACCAGGCTGCCGGGCGCAGCTGGGGGCTGGCCGACCTGCAAACGCTGGCCACGCAGTCCAGTCAGGCCGGCGCCCAGGACGCCATGCGCAAGTTCTATGCGGCGCTGGCCAGCCAGGACCGCAACAACGCGGCCTTCTGGAACCGCCAGCTGGCTGACATGGCGATCGCGGGCGGCGATTATCGCGACGCCGCCAACGCCTTGTTTGCGCAGCAGGCGGCCGCCACCACGCTGGCCGAGCGGCGCGCGCTGTTCCTGAAGGCGGTGCAGACGCTGCAGTCAGGCAACCTGCTGGACGAAGCGCTGGCACAGGCCGAGCGCCACGGCGGCAAGCTGCTGGACGATCCGGAGGTGCTGCGCTACCTGACGAAGCTGGCGCTGGCGGCCAACAAGCCGGAGCAGGCCAGCCGCTATGTCGAGCGGCTGCTGAAGGTCTCGGCGCGCACGCGCGACGCCGGCCCGGCGGCGCTGGCCGCACGCCAGGCCGAGGTGCGGCGCATCGCCGCCAGCCAGCCCTGGGCCGAGCGCGGCTTTGTTTTCCTCGACGGGCCGCGCGGCCTGGCCTTGCGTGAAGCACTGGCCGCTTCCGGCCAGCTGGGTACGCGCAAGATTGCGGCGCAAGCTGCTGCGCCCGCGCAAGCTCCGGCGGAGCCGGCCGACAAGCCGTTCAACGCCGACGACTACGACCTCGCCTATCGCGTGTTCCTGTCGGCCGGCAAGCTCGACCAGGCGCAGCGCGTGGCCGAGACCGCGGTGCGCCGGCTGCCGGGCGAGGCGATCTGGCGCGAGCGGCTGGCGCAGGTGGCCGAATGGAACCGCCAGCCGGCCGTGGCCCTGAAGAGCTGGCTCGACTATGCCCGCGCCACCAACGACGAGCGCGCGTGGGATGCTGTGATGCGGCTCGCCCCGGGCCTGTCCGACGACCGCGCCTACCTGGCCGCACTGCGCCACCGCGCGGGCGGCTCGGACCTGAAGACCGTGGATGAGGTGGTGGCCGCCTACGAACGCCTGGGCGAGCCGGAAGAGGCCATGCGCTTCCTCGAAGGCCTGAGCCACGGCCCCAGGGCGCGCGACATCATGGAGCGCCACGCCGCGCTGGCCGAGCGCGCCGGCAAGGACGAGCGCGCGTTCCAGATCTATACGCAGCTGCAGCAGCGCTTTGGTCCACGCCCTGCCTATGCCCTCAAGCTCGCCAACCTGCTCTATGTGCGCGGCAAGCTGGCGCAGGCGCTGGACGCCATGCTGCCGGCGCGTGCCACGGCCGGGAAGGATGACATCCTATACTGGCGCACCTTTACCGAGCTGGCGCGGCTGAACCAGCGCGACGACCTGCTCAAGGACGGCTATCGCCAGCTGATGCTGGCGGCGGCGCAGACGCAGGACGAACACTGCCTGCAGATGCCGGCGGGCCCGGCGCGCAACGACTGCCTGGACGAGGTCCGCGACACGCAGGAGGCGGATTTCTCCAACCTGATCGCCTACTACGACAAGACCCCGATCGACGCCGGGCGCATCGCCGAGGCCGACTGGCGCCGCAGCGGCAAGCCGGCTTCGCTGGAGCTGGCGCTGTACTACTACACGCGTGCCCATGCCTACCCGCGTATCGTGCGCCTGCTGCGGGACATGACGCCCGGGCAACGCCAGGCGGCAGCGCAGTCGAGCCGCTTCCTGATGCGGCGCGCGGAGTACTACCGCGTGACCGGCCAGCGCGACCTGGCCCTGGCCGACCTGCGCCACGCCGCTGGCCTGCGTGATGCCGACAGCGAAACCCTGGCGGCGCTGCTGTGGACGCTGGTCGACCAGGGCAGCGATACCGAGGTGCGCGCGGTGATGCGCCGGGTGAAGGACGACGCCGAAGACAACCCCGACCTGTGGGGCGCCTTTGCCGCGGGCCATATGCGCTTCCAGGACGGGCGCGCGGCCATGCACTACCTGCGCAGGCTCAATGACGGCCAGAGCGCCGATCCGCTCTGGCTCAGCCTGATGGCCGATGCCTATGAAACCATCGGCCAGACCGACATGGCCTGGCGCGTGCGCCGCCAGGCCTGGATCGACCTGCATCACGGCTGGTCCCAGGGCGGGGTGCGCTATGCCCGGCTGCGGCCCGACAACACCGACGGCGACGAGGAGTACGAGAACGATTCCGGCGCGCCTTCGCGCGCGGACCTGCGCCGCCAGACCGTGGCGCTGGGGCAGATCTTTGCCTCGGGCGATGTCTCGCGCGCGCTGGTGATCCAGATGCTGCGCGCGGACCGCGCTTCCACGGCGGCGCGCGAACTGGCGCCGCCGATGGCGGGCGCGCCGTCGCAGCTGGGCGAGGTGGCTGGGCTGCCGCCGCTGCATGAGGCGGCAACTGCGCCCGCGCCCGCGGAGATCGTGCGCAACGCGGCCCGCCGCGATGCCGCGCTGTCCGCTGCCGGGCGCGATGCTGCTCTGGCATGGGCGATGTCCGCGGAATCCAACGAACTTGCGCGCGGCTGGCTGGCCCGCCAGTACGTCAACCGGCTGCAGCGCCCGGCCTATGCCGAGGTGGCGATTGCGCTGGACCAGCAGGACATGAACAGCCTGGACCGCATCCTGGAGCGCCAGGCAGGCCGCGTGCCGGTGGCCAACCAGATCGAGGCCAACCAGCAACTGAACCGCATCAGCGCCGCACAGACGCTGGCCTTCGAGACCCAGGAGCGGGCCCGTTCCGACGACACGCTGCAGGACACCCTGCAGGAGTCGCTGCTCTACAACGCCCAGGCGATCGAGCCGCGCGTGAGCTTCATGCACCAGAAGCCGCTGGAATATACCGAAGGCAGCCTCGCGGGCGGCGTGCGCCTGTGGGACGGGTACGACCTGAACCTGCGCGGCACCAGGCGCGACCAGCGCAGCACCGACCCGCAGCAGCTGGTGAACGTGCCGTCGTCCGACCGGCGCGCCGACCTGTCGCTGGGTTATCGCGACAACAGCAAGCGCTGGCGTGCCACGGCAGGCTACCGCGAGGGACTGGACACGATGGCGACCGCGCGCTTCTTCGGCGAGTGGAACCAGCAAGGCCGGCTGCAGTTCAGCACGCTGGCCGGGCTGAACCAGCCGGCCGATGAATCGGCACCGCTGCGCGTGGGCGGGGCCAAGGACGTCGTGGGGCTGGGCGCAACCTACCGCTTCAGCCTGCGCGAGTTCGTCGGCGCGCGCATCGAGTACAGCAGCTTCCGCGGGCAGGACCGCAGCGCGCTGGGGCATGGCATGGTCTATGACGTCGAGGCCGGCTACAGGATCCGCACCTCGTATCCGGACTACACCGTGCGCGTGGTCGGCACGCATGCCAACTACAGCGCCAACGGCGGCAGCCTGACGCCGCGCATGGCGTCGCTGGTGCCGGTCGGCGACGAAGCCACGCCGGCGTTCTACATGCCGCAGGGCTTTACGCAGGCCGGCGTGCTGTTCGGCTTCGGCACTGAGCTGCTGGATGAGTACACACGCAAATGGCGGCCGTTCGGTGAAGTGGGGCTGCTGCGCGACACGCGCGCACGGCAGAACTTCCGCGTGCAGGGCGGGCTGGCCGGATCGGTGTTCGGCAACGACCACCTGGCGCTGTATATCTCGCATGAGACCGCGGCGCGCAACGGTGGCAAGCCGCTGACGGAACTGGGAATGCGCTATCGCTGGCTGTACTGAGCCGGCGGCAGCGGATGGCAGGGATCGGGTAACAACAGGATATGGAAAAGGGGATGAAGATGAACAAGCAAACCACGGCAGTGACGGGCAAGACGGTGGCCAGGCGGCTGGCGGCATGGTGCGGCGCGCTGGGCGCGGCACTGTGGCTGGCGGGTTGCGCGGTGACGGATGTCGGCCGCGCGCCGGCGCTGGCCCGCGGCGAGACCATCGCGGTGCTGCCGATAGTGAACTACACCGAGACGCCCCAGGCCGGCCTGCGCGCCGAGGCGATTGCCGAGAGCCTGCTGAAGACCGGCGGCGTAGCCAGCCTGAAGCGCTATCCGGCCAGCCTCAATCCGGAAACGCTGTTCGAGCCGGCCGAGCGCGAGGCCGTGGGCAAGGCGCTGGAATGGGCGCGCGCCGAGAAGGCCCGCTACGCGCTGACCGGTGCGGTGCAGGAATGGCGCTACAAGGTGGGCGTGGACGGCGAGCCCGCGGTCGGCATCTCGCTGCAGCTGCTGGACGTGGCCAGCGGTGAAGTAGTGTGGTCGGCCACCGGCAGCGACAGCGGCTGGAGCCGCGCGTCGCTGTCGGGCACCGCGCAGAAGCTGCTGCGCCGCCTGCTGGCGCCGCTGATGCAGGGCTGAGGCGGCGGCAGGCCATCAGGAAGAGGCTGCACACCGATGCGGCGATGGAACGGTTGAAGCAAGGGGATGAGCGTGGCCAATACGGCTGACAAGACATATCGCGCGCGGCAAGGACAGGGCATCGGCCTGGGTGGGCGCTATGCGCGCCTGCTGGCGCCGGCGGTCAGCGGGCGCGCGGCCGTGGTGGAATTGGTGGTGGCCATGCTGGCGGCAATGGGTCTGGCGTGGCTGGTGCTGCCGCAGAACCCGCTGCTGCTCGGCATGGGCTTTCCGTGGGCCTGGCTGCTGCCGGTGATCCTGGCGCTGCGCTACGGCACGCTGATCGGCGTGGGCAGCGTGCTGATGCTGCTGGGCGGCTGGTACTTCTACCAGCAGACCGGCGTGATGGCAGGGCCCTTCCCGCGCCTGTTCTTCCTCGGCGGGCTGCTGCTGGTGCTGGTGGCCGGGCAGTTCGGCGATATCTGGGGCACGCGCCTGGCGCGTGCCCGCGCCGTGAACCGCTACCTGGACGAACGCCTGGCGGCACTGACCAAGAATCACTACCTGCTGCGCATCTCGCATGCGCGGCTGGAAAACGACCTGCTGGCGCGGCCCACCACGCTGCGCGACACGCTGTCGCAGCTGCGCAGCGTGGCGCTGGACGAGGCGGCACGCACCGGCCAGGTGCTGGCCGGCGCGCCGCCGATGCTGCAGGTGGTGGCGCAGGCCTGCCAACTCGAGGCAGCCGCGCTCTATGCCTGCGATGGCGAGCACGTGGACGGTGCCCCGGTCGCCAGCGTCGGCCCCGAATTCACGCTCGACACCACCGACCCGCTGGTGCGCCACTGCCTGGACACGCGCCAGCTCGCGCACCTGCGCGCCGACGGCCTGCAGCATGGCGCGCAGACGCGCTACGTGGCGGTCGCGCCGGTGCTGGCCGGCTCCGACCACCTGATCGGCCTGCTGGTGGTCGAGCGCATGCCGTTCCTGTCGCTGACCTACGAGAACCTGCAGATGCTGATGGTGCTGCTGGGCTACTACGCCGACGGCGTGGAGCACGCCGGCGCCACCCGCACCATCCAGGCGGCGCTGCCGGCCTGCCCGTACCCGTTTGCGCTGGACTATGCGCGGCTGTCGCGGCTGCGGCGCGAGACCGGCATCGAAAGCTCGGTGGTGGCGCTGGTGTTCGACGCGGATCCGGAGCGCGATGCGCTGTTCGAGCAGGTGGTGCGCAGCCGGCGCGCGCTGGATGTGGCGTGGCCGGTAGTCAACGCCCATCACCGCGCCATGCTGACGCTGATGCCGCTGTCCGATGCGCAGGCGGTGGCGGCCTACCTGGTGCGCATCGAAGACATGCTGCGCGCGCAGTTCGGCACCGACTTCACCAGTGCGGGCATCGGCGTCTACACGCTGGCGGTGCCCGGCGCGGGCTCGGAAGACGCGCTGGTCAAGCTGCTGCGCCGGGCCCAGGTGGATGGCGCGATCGCCCCCGCCACGCTGCCGGCCGGGGAAGCGCCCCATGTTTAAGCTCGGCGCCAGCGGGCTTGCCGCCCAGATCGCCGCGCTGGCGCTGCTGGCGCGCGCCGGCAACAGCACCGCGCTGCTGCTGGCCTTCTTCGGCATGCAGGCGGTGGCTGCCGCGCTGACGGCGCTGCTGCTGTGGCGCCTGCTGCCGCGGCGCTTTCGCGTGCCGTTCGCGTGGAGCTATGGTTTTCTCGCGCTGTTCTGCTTCTTCGTGCCGCTTGGCGGCGCGCTGGTGTGCCTGGGCAGCTACCTGTTTTCGAAGCTGTTCCCGCGGCGCGTGGATACCAGCGGCATCGGCACCGTGGGCTTGCCCGAGTTCGTCACGCACCTGATGTCGCGCGTCACGCACGGCGGCGGCGCGCGCCTGCGTGCGCAGCTGGGCAATGCGCGCGCGCCCCTGCCCGAGCGCATGACCGCGCTGGTGGCGATGCAGTCGATGCCGGCGCGCACCGCCAGCCCGGTGTTGCGCGAACTGCTGGCCGACAGCGTCGACGACGTGCGGCTGCTGGCCTATGGCATGCTGGACGGCGCCGAGAAGCAGCTGACCCAGCAGATCCTGGCCGAGCTGCCGCGGCTGGAAAACGCCAACAGCGCCAGCGAGCGCGCCGAGATCAGCAAGCGGCTGGCCGACCTGTACTGGGAACTGATCTACCAGAACCTGGTGCAGGGCGACGTCTACCGCTACACCGCCAGCCAGGTCGAGCGCTACGCCAGCGCGGCGCTGGAGCACGACGACAGCAATGCCTCGCTGTGGTACATGCGCGGGCGCCTGGCGCTGGCGCGTAATGCCCCGCGCGAGGCGCGCGACTGGCTGCAGCGCGCCGAATCCCTCGGCTTCGCGCGCGAGCGCGTGCTGCCGCACCTGGCCGAAGCCGCCTACCTGGAACGCGACTACGCCGCGGTGCGCCAGCTGATGGCATCGTTTGACAGCCCCTCGCCGCTCCCGCTGGTGCGGCCCCTGCTGCGGTACTGGCAATCATGAGCGAGATCTTGGTAAAAGGGACGTCGGCCGACGTCATGCTGCTGCTCGAAGGCACCTTCCCGTATGTGAGCGGAGGGGTGTCGAGCTGGGTCAACCAGATGATCCGCGCGTTCCCGGACCTGCGCTTCGGCATCGTCTTTATCGGCAGCCGGCGCGAGGACTATGGCGACATGGCCTACCAGCTGCCGCCCAACGTCGTGCACCTGGAAACGCACTACCTGTATGACTTCCCGCCGCCGCCGCTGGTCCAGGGCAGCAGCGGCGACGCCAGGGCGTTCGATGCCTCGGACCGCCTGCACGAACTGCTGCGCGATCCGGGCCGCGAGGCCGAGGCCGGCGCCATGATCCGCGAGCTGATGCCGGCGCTGCGCGAAGGCGGTGCGCTGGGCGAGGACGCCTTCCTGTACAGCCGCCGCGCCTGGCAGACCATCACCGAGCAATACCGGCGCTTCTGCACGGACCCGTCGTTCACGGACTATTTCTGGACCGTGCGCATCATGCACAAGCCGCTGTGGCAGCTGGTGCGCATTGCCGACAACCTGATCCCGGCGCGCGTCTACCACACGGTTTCCACCGGCTATGCGGGCTTTCTCGGGGCGCTGCTGCGCCACCGCAACCAGCGCCCGCTGCTGGTGTCGGAGCACGGCATCTACACCAAGGAACGCAAGATCGACCTGTTCCAGAGCCAGTGGATCCGCGACAACCGCAATGTGTTCGAGCGCGACATCTCCCAGATCAGCTACTTCCGCGAACTGTGGGTGCGCTTCTTCGAGACCATTGGCCGGGTCTGCTACGACGCCGGCGACGACATCGTCGCGCTGTACGAGGGCAACCGCCGCCGCCAGGTGCAGGACGGCGCCCCTGAGGCGCGCACGCGCAGCATCCCCAACGGCATCGACCTGCCGCGCCTGGCGCCGCTGCGCGCGCGCCGCAAGCCGGGCGTGCCGCCGGTGCTGTGCCTGATCGGCCGGGTGGTGCCGATCAAGGACGTCAAGACCTTTATCCGCGCCATGCTGACGGTGGTGCGCGAGTACCCCGATGCAGAAGGCTGGATCGCCGGACCGGAGGACGAGGATCCCGACTACGCGCGCGAATGCCGCAGCCTGGCCGAAAGCCTGGGCCTGGGCCAGAAGGTCAAGTTCCTGGGCTTCCAGCGCATCGACGCGCTGCTGCCGCAGGTGGGCGTGCTGGTGCTGAGCTCGATCAGCGAGGCGCTGCCGCTGGTGGTGCTGGAAGGCTTTGCCGCCGGCGTGCCGTGCGTGACCACCGACGTGGGCTCATGCCGCGAGCTGCTGTTCGGCCTGCCCGGCGAGGACGCCGCGCTGGGCTCGGCCGGCGAAGTGGTGCGCATTGCCGACCCCGCGGCACTGGCCGCTGCGGCGCTCGGGCTGCTGCAGGACCCGGCGCGCTGGCAGGCGGCGCAGGCCGCCGGCGTAGCGCGCGTGGAGCGCTACTACACCCAGGACCGCATGGTGGGCAGCTACCGCGAACTGTATCAACGGCTGATGGCGCAACCAGACGGCGCCGGGCATGGCGGACATGAGCGGCAGGGCGGCGGCAATCCCGCGCGCTGCCCGGTCCACGGAGGAGCCTGAGCATGGCTGGCATTGGATTCGAGCTGCGCAAGATGCTGCGGCGGGACAACCTGTCGGGCATGCTGAGCGCCTACGCGTATGCCGGCATCATCAGCTCCGGGCCGTGGATCCTGTCGATCGTCGGCATCCTGCTGATCGGCATGCTGAGCCTGCCCTTCGTGGTGCCGGGCTCGCTGATCACGCAGTTCCAGGTGTCGGTGACCTACCTGATCGCCGGCAGCCTGATCCTGACCGGGCCGATGCAGCTGGCGTTCACGCGCTTCACCTCGGACCGGCTGTTCGAGAAGCGCGACCACCTGATCCTGAGCAACTACCACGCGGTGGCGCTGCTGGCGACGGTGCTGTCGGGCGGCATCGGCGTGGCGTGCGCGGTGTTCAGCTTCGGCGAGCAGTCGGTGCTGTACCGGCTGCTGATGGTGGCGGGCTTCGTGGTGCTGAGCAATATCTGGATTGCCGCGATCTTCCTGTCGAGCATGAAGCAGTACAAGGCCATCGTGTGGACCTTCCTGCTGGGCTACGCGATCTCGGTCGGGGCCGCGCTGGCGCTGCGCGGCCACGGGCTGGAAGGGCTGCTGGGCGGTTTCGCCGCCGGCCAGCTGTGCCTGCTGACCGGCATGGTGACGCTGATCTACCGCAACTACACCAGCCGCCAGTTCATGTCGTTCGAGGTGTTCCAGCGCCGCTATGCCTACCCCAGCCTGGTAGCGATCGGCCTGCTGTACAACCTGGGCATCTGGATCGACAAGTTCATGTTCTGGTACGCGCCCTCCACCGGGCAGCAGGTGATCGGGCCGCTGCATGCGTCGATCATCTACGACATCCCGGTGTTCCTGGCCTACCTGGCGATCATCCCCGGCATGGCGGTGTTCCTGGTGCGCATCGAGACCGATTTCGTCGAGTACTACGACGCGTTCTACAACGCGGTGCGCGGCGGCAGCTCGCTCGAGCATATCGAGGACATGCGCAACACCATGGTCCAGACCATCCGGCTGGGTTTGTACGAGATCGTCAAGGTGCAGGCCATCGCCGCGCTGCTGTTGTTCGCGGTGGGCGCGTGGGTGCTGCACCTGCTGGGCATTTCCGAGCTGTACCTGCCGCTGCTGTACGTGGACGTGATCGGCGCCAGCCTGCAGGTGGTGCTGCTGGGGGTGCTCAATATCTACTTCTACCTGGACCGCCGCCGCGAGGTGCTGCTGCTGACCGCGACCTTCGTGGTGCTGAACTTCGCGCTGACGCTGCTGACGCTGCGCCTGGGGCCGGCCTGGTACGGCTACGGCTTTGCGGTGTCGCTGCTGGTGGTGGTGGCGCTGGCGCTGTACCTGCTGGACCGCAAGCTGGACCGGCTGGAGTACGAGACCTACATGCTGCAATAGGCCCTGCCGGGGTCGCGCCGCCCGGCTCCCCGGGCGGCGCGATGGCGGCAAGGAGGGTGCAGATCGAAAGACGATCGCGGAGGGATCGGCGCAGTTGCCGCCGCCACCCCTCGTCGGGGCATCTCGACGAATGGGCCCGCGATTGGGTAACATGGAGGCAGCCGGCGGGCTTCGGCCTGGCCCGTCGGATCAGATCGACGGCCGCGCCCCCTGGGGGTGAATATGAGGAATGACTTGCCGGCCGAGCCGTCGACATGCCGTGGCAGAGACCGCAGTTGCAGTCGGAAGCTGGCAGAAGGATGTAGAGGTATGCGTATTGCCTCCGTGGAGGATGATCCGGATCAGGCCGAACTGATCCGGCAGATATTGAGCGAAGCCGGCTTCGAGTGCGAGTCCTTCGCCAACGGCGCGGACTTGCTGCGCGCGCTGCGCGAGCGCGCCTATGACCTGTTGCTGGTCGACTGGCAGTTGCCGGGCACCAGCGGCTATGAGCTGGTCAGCTGGGTGCGGCAGAAGTCCGGCAATATGCCGCCGATCCTGTTCGTCACCAGCCGCACCGCCGAATCCGACATCGTCGACGGCCTGACGGTGGGCGCCGACGACTACATGCTCAAGCCCATCCGCGCCGGCGAGCTGATCGCCCGCGTGCGCTCGCTGCTGCGCCGCGCCTACCCCGAGGCCGCGCAGGAAGTGGAACTGATCCGGCGCGGCAACTACACCGTCGATACCCACGCGCGCACCATCACCGTCGGCGGCGAGCCGGCGCTGCTGTCGCCGCGCGAATATGAGCTGGCCCTGTTCCTGTTCCGCAATACCGGGCGCCTGCTGGCGCGCGAGGTGATGGAGCAGGCCGTCTGGGGCCGCGCCATGGGGGCGGGCTCGCGCACGCTGGATACGCATATCTCGCGGCTGCGCCTGAAGCTGGCGCTGCGCCCCGAGAACGGCGTGCGGCTGACCTCCGTGTATTCGCACGGCTATCGCTTTGAAGAGGCTTCCGCGGCTGACGCGGAAGCGGATGAGGCCGGGGCGGATGCGTAAGCTGATTGGATGTGCCGCGCTGGCCCTGCTGGCCGGCGTGGCGGTTCCGGCGCACGCCGGGCCCGCGGGCGCGGAAGGCGCCGATTTTATCTACGTGGTGGAGCCGGGCGATACGCTGATCGGCCTGGCCTCGCGCTACATGGCGTCCGAGGAAGGCTGGCGCACGCTGCAGCGCCTGAACGGCGTGGCCGATCCGTACCGGCTGGTGCCCGGCTCGCGCCTGCGCATCCCGCTCAGCCAGATTCCCGAGCAGGCCGCCTCGGCGCGCGTGGTCTATGTGGCCGGCGAGGTCCGCGCCAATGGCCGGCCGGTGCAGGCCGGCATGACGCTGGACGAAGCCGCGCGCATCGAGACCCCCGCGGGCGGCTCGGTCACGCTGGAGCTGCCGGACCGCAGCCGCGTCACAGTGCCGCCGGCCACCACGCTCTTGGTCAGCCGGCTGCGCACGTTCGCGCGCAGCGGCCTGACCGACACCGTGATCCGCATCGACAAGGGTGCCGCCGATACGCGCGTGGCGCCGCAGGGCGGCGGCGTCGGGCGCTTCGAGCTGCATACGCCGATGATGGTGACCGGCGTGCGCGGCACCCGCTACCGGGTCTCGGCCGACACCGCGGGAAGCCGCAGCGAGGTGCTGGACGGGCGCGTCGGCGTCAGCGCGGCGCGGGGCGCCCGCGCCCGGCCGGCAGCGGACGCGCGCCATGACCGCGGCGGCATCGGTCGGTGCCGGCTATGGCATCGGCGTGTCGGCCGGCGGCAAGCTGTCGCAGCCGGTGGCGCTGCTGCCGGCGCCGGCCCTGTTGCCCCGGCCGATACCGTGCTGGGCCCGTCCTTCGAGGCCGCCTGGCAGCCGGTGCCGGGCGCCACCGCCTACCGCGTGCTGGTGGCGCGCGATGCGGCGCTGAGCGAACTGGCCTGGACCGGCATCGTCAGTGGCGCCAATGCCACGGCCGCCCGTGTAGACGGGCTGCCCGAGGGCATGCTGTACCTGAGCGTCAGCGCCATCGACAAGCACCAGCTGACCGGGCACGGCGCGCAGGCGCCGGTGGCGGTGCGGCTGAACCCGCCGGCGCCGTTCACGCAGCAGCCTGCCGCCGATGCGGTGCGCTATGCCGACGCCGTCGCCTTCGAATGGGCCACCGTGCCGGGCGCGGCGCGCTACGAACTGGCGCTGGCGGCCGATCCCGCCTTTACGCGCGACGCCGTGCGGCAGGCGGCCTCCGGGCCCGCCGCCGCGCAAGCGCTGGTGCCGGGCCGCTGGTGGTGGCGCGTGCGCAGCGTCGATGCGGCGGGCCGGCCGGGCCCGTGGTCGGACGCGGTTCCGTTCAGCGTCGAGCCCAAGCCGCCCGTGCCGACCCTGCAGGACGACGGCGGCGCGCTGCATATCGGCTGGCCCGAGGGCGGCGGCGCCGGCGCGGGCTACCGGGTCCAGGTGTCGGGCGATGCCGGCTTTGCCACGCTGCTGGCCGACGAGCACACCACCACCAACACCATTGACCTGCCGCGCCCCGCGCCCGGCGTCTATTTCATCCGCGTGGCACGCGCGGCGCCGGGGGTGACGCCGGATCCGGCGGCGTTCTCCGCGCCACAGCGCATCGAAGTCTCTGCCTTCCTGCGCGACTCGCAGGGCGGCGCGATCGGGTCGGGCGACCGGCCGGACGGTGGTGGCCGCGTCCGGCTCAACTGACGCGCCAGGTCCGGCACCGGCCGCGCCCGGGCGGGCAGGCGGGCGGGCTTTCGGGCGTCGCACGCGGATCGAATGGTGCCTGCTGCTTGTGGCCGTGCTGGCCCTGGTGGTGCTGGCCGCGCGCCAGGGCTGGGCCGAGCGCGCCGACCTGGCTGCCTACGACATCGCCATCAGCGCCCAGCACCATCCGGCCCGCGACGACATCGTCATCGTCGGCATCGATGACGCCAGCATCACCGCCATCGGCCGCTGGCCGTGGCGCCGCGCGGTGCTGGCGCAGCTGGTCGAGCGCATCGCCGCCGGCCGGCCGCGCGTGATCGGCGTGGACGTGATCCTGTCCGAGCGCGACACCCGCTATCCGCAAGACGACGCCGTGCTGGCCCGCAGCCTGGCCCAGGCCGGCAACGTGGTGCTGCCGGTGGTGGCCGAATCCGGCCCTGCCGGCATGCTGGTGCGCTACCCGCTGGCCGGGCTGGGCGCCGCGGTGGGGCATATCAACATGGTGGTCGACACCGATGGCGTGGCACGCCAGGTCTATCTGAGCGAGGGGCCCCATCCGGTCGCCGCCGCCGGCGTGCCGCACCTGGCCGTGGTGATGGCGGCGTTCGGGCGCGCCGCCGAGCCGCCCGGCATCGCGCGCCAGGAGCCGGCCCGGATCACCGAAGCCAATGGCTGGGAGCGCAGCGGCCGCCTGCGCATCCCGTATGCCGGCCCGCCCGGCACCTTTGCCCGCGTGTCGGCGCGCGACGTGCTGGACGGCCGCGCCAATCCCGCCATCTTTGCCGGCAAGGCCGTGCTGATCGGCGCGCTGGCCACCGGCATGGGCGACGTGCTGCCGACGCCGGTGTCGCGCGATGGCCGCGGCATGAGCGGGGTGGAGATCCTGGCCAATACCGTGCAGGCACTGACCGACGGCGATGCCATCGTGGCGGTGCCGCGCGCCTGGCAGGTCGGCGGCACGCTGCTGGCGGTGCTGCTGGCCGCACTGGCCGCGCTGCGCCTGCCCCCGCGCGGCGCGCTGGTGGCCACCGGGTTGCTGCTGGCCGCCCTGCTGGGCGGCTCGCTGTTGCTGCCGGCGCTGGCGCGGCTGTGGTTCGCGCCCGCCGCCGCGGCGCTGGGCTGCGTGCTGTTCTACCCGCTGTGGAGCTGGCTGCGCCAGGAGGCGGCCCTGCGCTTCCTTACCGACGAACTGGCGCGGCTGGAACGCGAACCCGGCCTGATTGCCGCGCCACGCCATACCGGCGCCACGCTCGACAGCCGCATGCGCGCCGTCTACGGCATGAGCGCGCAGCTGCGCGGCATGCGCCGCTTCCTGTCCGATGGCCTGGAAAGCCTGCCCGATGCCACCGCGATCTGCGACCTGGATGGCGGCGTGATGCTGGCCAACCGGCGCTGCGTGGCGCTGGCGCCCGCCGTGCTGGACGGCGAGCCCGCGCGCGCACCGGGCGAGGCCGGCCCGCCGCGGGCCGCCATCCGCGCACTGATCGAGGCAATCTTTCCCGCGCCGGCACCGGCCCTGGCGTACTGGCAGGCGCTGCATGACCGCTACGCCGATGCCCGCATCGCCCCGGCCCCGGTCCCCGACGGCGGCATCGAGGTGGCCGGGCGCGGCGACCGCCGCTACCTGCTGCATGGCGCGCCGCTGCATGCCGAGGCCGGCGCCGTGGCCGGCCTGATCGTCAGCGTGATCGACATCACCGCGATCCGCATCGCCGAGCGCCAGCGCGAGCAGATGCTGCGCTTCCTGTCGCACGACATGCGCTCGCCGCAGGCGTCGATCCTGGCCTTGATCGAGCTGCATGAGCGCCGCGCGCGGCGCGATGGGGCAGCCGCCGGCGATATCGCCACGGACAGCGGCGTGCTGGCCCGCATCGCCGCCCATGCACGCCGCACGATGACGCTGGCCGACGACTTCATCAGCGTCGCGCGCGCGGAGTCGAAGACCCTGGCGTTCATGGAAGTGGAATTGGGTGGCCTGGTGCTGGATGCGACGGACCAGCTCTGGGCGCTGGCCAAGGCCCGTGACGTGACGCTGCAGATCGACCTGCCGGACGACCCCGCGGTGCTGCAGGGTGAACCGACGCTGCTGGCGCGCGCCATTGCCAACCTGGTCAGCAATGCGATCAAGTTCAGCCCGCAAGGGGGGACCGTGACGGTCTCGCTCACGCGTGAGCCGGGCAGCTTTGTCGTTGCCGTGCAGGACCACGGGCCGGGGATTGCCGAGGCCGACCAGGCACGATTGTTCGAACCGTTCGCGCGCCTGCATGAGGGGCAGCAGGGCGCGCCGGAAGGCGCGGGCCTGGGGCTGGTGCTGGTGCGGACCGTGGCCGAGCGGCATGGCGGCAAGGCCAGCGTGCTGAGTGCGGCTGGCGCGGGAGCGGTGTTCCGCATCGAATTGCCGGTGGCCTGAGCGGCACGGCAACTGCCGCTAGGCGTGTTGCGGCCGCCGACACAATTGTTGGCAGTCGCCACAGGCGGATTTGCGTAGCATCGGATCGCCGCTGGAGCCGCATCCGGTGGTCTTCGCGCCCACGCCAGCTCCCCCACTGGCTGTAACTGGCGTGGGCGGCTTTTTTGAAGTGGGATGGGATATGCGGACAGTTGTCACGCTTGGCCTCTCTCCGGACTGCGTCACGCCATTTGATGCCGGGAAGCGGGGGAACCCACCCCTTGGCCGGTCGGCCTGTTGGCACGCGGAACGGCCGCGGAACCCTGCAATGTGCGACTTCGAGAGTTTGGCGGCTGCTGGCACGCCTTGGCCTATAGTTGGGAGGTAAAATACTGCCTTCTGCCGCACAACAGCTCCCGGACTATTTTCCCTCGCTGAAGCGACAGGCAAGACGTCAGCCATTTCCTCAAATGTAGTCGGCCCATAGGCACAGCAGAATCGCCATGCCCACATCGCCCAAGTCCACTTCGCGACGAACTGCCATGACGCGAGCCAGGTCAGCCTCGCAGCGCGAGGCCAGGATGCCGATGGCGAGCAAGGAATCCGAGGGCCTGGTCCGGCGCCCGCTCCAGTCACGCAGCGAGCAGAGCCTGGCGAATATGGTGGCCGCCTGCCGTGCGCTGGCCGAGCAGCGTGGAAATCTGGACGAAATCTCCCTTGGCGAGGTGGTGGCGGCGGCGAAGACATCCATCGGCGCCTTCTACGCGCGTTTCAAGGACAAGGAGGCGATGCTCGCCTATGTTCTCGACGTCGTGCTCGGTGAAGCAGAGCAGGTCGCGCTACGTTCGATCGCGGAGCATACGGTCTGGCAAACCGGGCCGGCCGAGGCGATCGTCGAGCGGATTGTGCACTTCTATGTCAGCCAGTATCGCGAGAACCGGGGCTTGTTCGGCGCCTTCCTGCGGCACTACACCGCGCGTGGTCTCGAACAGAATCTCATGCGCAAGGCCAATCGCCGCATCATCGGTCTGATAGAGCCCTGGCTGGCCAGCCAGATCCGCGACCGCTCCCGGCCGGTTGCCATCTTCGAAGTCCGTGCCGCCATCCAGTTCGTCGTCGGAACGCTTTCCAATATACTGCTCCACGACCCTGGGCCGCTGCATCTTGACGATGAGGCAATCGAGCAACATCTGAACCGCATGGCGACGCGCTACCTCGGGCTCCCGGAAGCCCGTCCGGCTCGGGGCGGGCGTCGCCTTACGCGATAGCCGCCCGCCCGGCAACCATGGCTCGGAAGGAAACTGGCTTGACGTCCATGTAATCCCTCAGCCCATGCACGCCATTTTCACGTCCATTGCCGGGCGCCTTGTACCCTCCGAACGGCAGCGAGAAGCGCCCTCGGTCTTGCCCTCGCCATAGATCATGTTGAACACGCCGGGCGGGGTGCCTATGTTCCGGGTTCGTGGGCGCATAGGAACGCGAACGTGGGGGATTAAAACAGAATCATTGTTCTGTTTAATGTTCGGCGCGACCCGGGACCGGGCGAACCTCCGCGTGCCCGGGTGCGGATCGCATCGTACTATTGGCTGATGCCAGCGCTACGCGCCCCATCGATGGTGGTCATCACATGGCGGCGCGCATCGAACTCCTCGGCGACCTTCTGGTCGTTGGCGAACTGAGCCTCGACGTCAACATTGGCGAACTCGATCGCGCCCATGGCGGCAAAGGCGTCCTGTACGCGCTGGCTCCACAGCCCTATATCCTTTACCGTAGGCACGATGCGGCTGAACAGCCGCTGGCGGAACATGCGCATGTGTTCCGACTCCATTACCGCTTTGGCGCACTCATCCTCGGGGAGTCCCAGGCGACCCCATACCTCCTTCTGGTCGAACCGGTCACGCATCTGGTAGCAAGCTTCTATGACGAAATCTTCCCGCTCGCGTTGCTCCGCCTGCGTCAGTTGCGGATAGTAGCCGCGCAACGCAGTGCGGCCGAAGGCGACATGGCGCGCCTCATCCTGCATCACATAAGCATTGATCGATGCCGCAAGGGGGTTCTTCGAGTAATCGCGAATTCGCTGGAAAGCTGCCAGCGCAAGCCCCTCGACCAGAACCTGCATGCCGAGATAGCAGAAGTCCCAGCGCGAATCGGACAGGATGGATTCCAGCAGGGATTTCAGGCCGGGCGTGATCGGATACATGACACCAACCTTCTCGTGCAGCAGGCGGGAATACGCTTCCACGTGGCGCGCCTCATCCATGGTCTGGGTGGCGGCATAGAACTTGGCGTCGATTTCCGGGACCATTTGCACGATGCGCGCTGCGACCATGAGCGCGCCTTGCTCGCCATGCAGGAACTGCGACAGCGAATGCGCTTGCTGATGAATGCGCACGTCGATGCGGTCCTTCTCGCCCAGCTTGTCCCACAGCCTGGTGCCGTAGATCGGGATCATGCGGTCGTCCAGTTCCTGGGGATTCTCCGGATCGAGTTCCTGCGACCAGTCGATGCGGTCCGTCGCATTCCATTGCTGTTTCTTGCTGGTCTCGTAGAGCTGCAGAAGCTTCGATGACTCGTCGTCGTACTCCCAGTTGAACTCAGTGGCTACCTGGCTGCTGACAGACCAGCCGGTCTGCATGACGGGCAGGGTGTAACGATGTAGCGATGACATGACGTCTCCTTTGACGTGTTCTTGTTTCTGACCGATCTGTCCCGGCGGGCCGCATTGCCGGAGTTCGGGGAGACCTGCCTTGTGTTCGTTTTTGTCTCCGGCTATAAATAGAAGAATAATTCTGTTTCGGATGAATGCAAGTGCCCGCTATATGGGCCGATGATTGAGGAGACCCCCATGCAGTTCCATCGCCTTACCGTTGCAGACGTGGTCGAAGAGACTGGGGAAGCGCGCTCCTACGCGCTTTCCGTGCCGGAGGCGCTGCACGCATCGTTCCGTTATCGAGCGGGGCAGCACCTGACTTTCAGGGTAAACGTGGATGGGGAAATCCTGGCCCGCAGCTACTCGTTGTCGAGCTCGCCGGAGCCGGGGGGGCTGCCGGTGGTCACGGTCAAGCGTGTTCCGCAGGGCCGGGCCTCGCACTGGTTCCATGCACATGTCGGACCCGGGACGGTGCTGGAGGCAAGTGTGCCCACCGGCCGCTTCGTGTGCGACGAAGGCGAATCGCCTCTGGTGTTCTGCGCGGCCGGCAGTGGTATCACGCCGGTCCTTTCGATGATCCGCTCCGTGCTGGCAGGCACGCGACGTTCGATCACGCTCTTCTATGCCAACCGGGACGCGGACAGCGTCATCTTCGGGGACGCCATCGCCCGGCTGGCCGAGGCGCATTCGGACCGGCTGGAGGTGGTGATGCACTACGACGACCAGAATGGCTACCCGGAGGCCGGCAGGCTCGCGAAGCTGCTGGGGCGCGGGAACACCTTCCAGCTTTACCTGTGCGGGCCGGCGCCGTTCATGGCGACTGTGCAACAGGCCGCGGCCGCTGCCGGGGTCCCGGGTTCCCACGTGCACCTGGAGCGCTTCGACGCGGCGCCGGTCGCGCAAGGGGGGGCAGCGGCGCCTTGGTCGGACCAGGATTGCCATGCGCGCGTCACGACCGGAGGAACCCAGCACGTGGTGCGCGTGGCCGGTGGCCAGACCCTGCTGCAGGCCGCTCTTGCGGTCGGATTGGAAGTGCCATACGCCTGCAAGGAGGGCTACTGTGGTTCGTGCGCGGCGAAATGCGTGGACGGCGAGGTCATCCACGCACGCAATGACGTGTTCAATGCCGACGACCTCGCGGGCGGCTGGATCCTGGCTTGCCAGGCGCACCCGCGCCACGACCGGCCGGTCGCCATCACCTTCGACGTATGAGCTTCGCGAACGCGATGGCCGCAGGGCGGCGCAGCCGGCCGCCGCATCCTGATTCGGCTTGCATGCCGCGCCGCAACGGCGCGGGTCATCAATGTAGGAAGGAAAACCTGGAGACAGAAGATGAAAGCTGCAGTGATGGAAAAGGTGGGCGCACCGCTCTCCATTCGTGATGTTGCCATCGTGGAGCCTGGGCCGCGTGAAGTGCTGGTGCGCACGGCTGCCGTGGGATTGTGTCATAGCGATCTCCACATGATCCACGGCATATACCCGCTGCCGTTGCCTGCCGTACTCGGTCACGAGGTGTCAGGGGTCGTTGAGGCAGTCGGGTCTGAGGTTTCGGGGCTGAAGGCGGGCGACCACGTGGTCGGTTGCCTGTCGGTCTATTGCGGGCACTGCCCGGTTTGTGCGTCAGGCCATCAGGTCTTGTGCCAGAATCCCGAAGTCAAGCAACCGGCGGGCAAGGCTGATCGCCTTCGCCTGGCCGGCAATCCGCTCAGCCAGGTCTTCAACCTCTCGGGCTTTGCCGAGCAGATCCTGGTGCACGAAAATGCGCTGGTGAGAATCCGCCAGGACATGCCGCTGGACCGCGCGGCCCTGCTGGGCTGTGCCGTCATCACCGGCACCGGCGCTGTTTTTCACAGCGCGAAAGTGCAGCCGGGCAGCAGCGTGGTGGTGGTGGGTTGCGGTGGTGTCGGTCTCTCTGCCATCAACGGCGCGGCCATTGCCGGGGCCGCCCGGATCATTGCGGTCGACATGTTGCCGGCCAAGCTGGAGCTGGCCCGCAAATTCGGCGCGACTGACGTGGTGAATGCCGGCGAGGGCGATGCCGTGGCGCAAGTGTTGTCGCTGACGGGTGGCGGCGCGGACTTTGCCTTCGAGTGCATTGGCCTCAAGCAGACCGTGGAGCAGTGCTATGCGATGCTGGCGCCGGCGGGTACCGCCACGGTGATCGGCCTGTTCCGCCCCGACGCCAGGATCGAACTGCCAGCCATCGACTTCTTGCGCGAGAAGCGTCTCCAGGGCTCGCTTATGGGGTCGAACCGGCTGAGCGTTGACATCCCGCGTCTGGTCGAGCTGTACATGCAGGGCAAGCTGCTGCTCGACGACCTGATCTCGCAGCGAATCTCGCTGGACGAGATCAACGAAGGCTTTATCGCCATGCAGTCTGGCAATGTGGCCCGCTGTGTGGTCACGTTCCCGGGCGTGGGCGGTCTGTAGTGAGTGCCCTGGCGCGCCAGCCTGACTATGCATTGAGTGCCTGATCCCAGGCCCGCGTACCGCGCCCGACAAGTCGGGTCTGGTACGCAGCCTGCCAGGGGCGGCAAGCTAGCGCATAACCGCCAACCTATCCCCTGAACGTCAGGATAAACCTCGTCTTCCCCCCCTCCGACTCCACCCCGATCCCCCCGCCGTGCGCAGCCACAATCGCCTGCGTGATCGCCAGCCCCAGCCCCGCGCCATCGGACTCGGGCCGCGCCCGCGACTTGTCGGCACGGAAGAAGCGGTCGAACAGCGATGGCAGCAATTCCGGCCGGATGGTGTCGCCTTCGTTCTCGACCACCACTGTCACCGCTGCGGCGGCAGGCGATATTTCCACCACGATGCCCTTGCCCGCGGGCGTTTGCCGCAACGCATTCGACAGCAGGTTGCTCAACGCGCGCCGCAGCATCAGCCGGTCGCCGGTGATGCGGCCACGGCCGCGCAGCGTCAGCCGCACACCTTTGTCCTCGGCCAGCGCGTCATAGAAATCGAACAGCGCGGCGACTTCATCCGCGATCTCGATCGGCTCCGCGTTGGGCAGCGAGATGCCGTGCTCCATCTTGGCCAGATAAAGCATGTCCGACACCATGCGCGACAGCCGCTGCAGCTCTTCCACGTTGGACGCCAGCACGTCGCGGTACTTGTCCGCCTCGCGCGGCTGCGACAGCACTACCTGGGTCTGCGTCATCAGGTTGGTGATCGGCGTGCGCAGCTCGTGCGCCAGGTCTGACGAGAATTCCGACAAGCGCGTGAAGTCGCGCTGCAGGCGTTCCAGCATGGCGTTGAGCGTCGCGGCCAGGTCGGCCATTTCCACCGGCACGGCATCGACCGGCATGCGCTCGTCAAGCTTGTGCGCGGTGACGGCGCGCGCGCGCGAGGCCATGGTGCGCAGTGGCCAGAGTCCGCGGCGCGCGGCCCACCAGCCCAGCAGCCCGCTCGCCAGCGCGGCCAGCGCGGTGTAGAAGGCCAGCGACTGGCGGAAGGCGTGCATGAAGTGGGCATGCAGCGCCGTGTCCATGCCGACCACGACCTGCAGCGGCCCCGGCTGTCCGGGCGCCACCTGCGCCAGCGCACGCATGCCGTGGTAAGTCTGGCCACCCTGTTCCCAGGTGAAGGCATGCCGCTGCGCCGGAAGTTGCGCGGCGGCGGCCTGTGCCATGCCGAAGTCGAAGTCCTGCGTGGCATACAGGCGCTTGCCGTCTGCGGCACGCACCTCGGCCACGAATCCGGCATGGTGTTCCAGCACCGGGCCCAGGCGCTGCGGCAGCGACGCCGCCGGGCCTTCGGCCGCGATCTTCTGGATCAGCCGCACGTTGTCGCCCAGTACGGCGTAGTCCTCGTCGGCGAAATGATTGTCGATCGCCAGCCGGATCAGCACGCCCAGCCCCAGCAGCACCGCGGCCGACGACAGCGAGAACAGGATGGTGAGCCGTGCCGTCAGCGACATCCGGCCCTTCATTCAGCGTCCTCCGCTGCCTCGGGGGCTTCCAGCACATAGCCCATGCCGCGCACGGTCTGGATCAGCTTGGGCTCGAACTCATCGTCGATCTTTGCGCGCAGGCGCCGGATGGCGACGTCGATGACGTTGCTGTCGCTGTCGAAGTTCATGTCCCACACCTGCGAGGCGATCAGCGAGCGCGGCAGCACTTCGCCGCGGCGTCGCGCCAGCAGTTCCAGCAAGGCGAACTCCTTGCTGGTCAGCGTGATGCGGCGCCCGGCGCGCGTGGCCCGGCGGCGGCCCAGGTCCAGCACCAGGTCGGCCACCTGGATGCGGTCCAGCGCCATCTGCGCCGTGCCCCGGCGCAGCAGCGTGCGCACCCGCGCGAGCAGCTCGGAAAAGGCGAAGGGCTTGACCAGGTAGTCGTCCGCACCGAGCTCCAGCCCCTTGACGCGGTCGGCCACGCTGTCACGCGCGGTCAGGAACAGCACCGGCACGGCGATCTCGGCCGCGCGCAGCGCCTGCACGATGCGCCAGCCGTCGACGTCCGGCAGCATCACGTCCAGGATGACCAGGTCATAGGGCTCGGTCATCGCCAGATGCTGGCCGTCCAGCCCGTTGGCCACCAGGTCGACGACAAAGCCCGCCTCGGTCAGTCCCTGGCGCAGGTATTCGCCGGTCTTGGACTCGTCCTCCACCACTAGCAGTTTCATCAGCACTTTCCTTGATCGATCGGCCCTTTGGGCAGGCTCCGGCAACTCTACGCCGGCAACGCGGGCGCCAACATGACCGGAAGATTACCGGAATGTCATGTTCCAGTCAGACGAGCGTAGGGTGGCCTTCGCTACGCTTGTCATGCTTTCAACCAGGACTGATGACATGCGACGCCACCCCAGTACCGGCCTTGTGCTGCCCGATTTACCCCGCCGCCGCTTCGTGCAAGGGCTGGTTGCCGGCGGCGTGGTGGCCAGCCTTGCCGGCGTTGGCGGGAGCGCGTGGGCGCAGCATGCGGGCCAGCGCGCCGGGCAGCCTGCCCTGGCCGGCTCCGGCTCGGCGCCGGTCCTGCGCGGCACCGAGTTCGACCTGGTGATCGGCGAGTCGCTGGTAAACTTTACCGGCAAGCCGGCCATCGCCACCACCATCAACGGCATGCTGCCCGGCCCGACGCTGCGCTGGCGCGAAGGCGACACGGTCACCATCCGCGTGACCAACCGCCTGCGCGAGGCCACCTCGATCCACTGGCACGGCATCATCCTGCCGTTCCAGATGGACGGCGTGCCGGGCATCAGCTTTGCCGGCATTCCGCCCGGCGAGACCTTCACCTACCGCTTCAAGGTCGCGCAGACCGGCAGCTACTGGTACCACTCGCATTCCGGCTTCCAGGAAATGACCGGCGTGTACGGCGGCATCGTCATCGATCCGGCCTCTGGGCAGGAAACCGTGCGGGCCGACCGCGACCACATCGTGCTGCTGTCGGACTGGACCGACGAAGACCCGATGCGGGTGCTGACCAAGCTCAAGATCCAGGGCGACTACTACAACTACAACCAGCCGACGGTGGTCGACTTCTTCCGCGACGCCTCGCGCGACGGGCTGAAGCAGGCGCTGGACAAGCGCAGCATGTGGAACCAGATGCGGATGAGCCCGACCGACCTGGCGGACCTGTCCAGTGCCACGCTGACGCACCTGGCCAACGGCGTCACGCCGGCCGGCAACTGGACCGGGCTGTTCCGGCGCGGCGAGACCGTGCGCCTGCGCTTTATCAACGGCTCGGGCAACACCTTCTACGACGTGCGCATTCCCGGCCTGAAGCTGCGGGTGGTGCAGGTCGACGGCCAGGATATCGAACCGGTCACGGTCGACGAATTCCGCTTCGGCCCCGGCGAGACCTGCGACGCTATCGTCGAGCCGCGCGACGACGCCTACACCTTGTTCGCGCAGTCGATGGACCGTACCGGCTATGCGCGCGGCACGCTGGCGGTCAGGGAAGGGCTGGCGGCGCCGGTGCCCGCGCTCGACCAGGCCGAATGGCTGACCATGACCGACATGATGGGCGAGATGACGGGCCACGGCGGGCATGGCGGGCATGCCGGACACGGCGGCATGCAGCACGGCGCGATGCCGATGCAGGGCATGGACCACGCCGGCATGGATCACAGCCAGCACACCATGGCCGCCGCCGATCCGCTCAAGGTCCCCAGCAAGACCGCCCGCCACGCCCGCACCGAATACGGTCCGGGCACCGACATGCGCGTCGACATGGCCCGCACCAACCTGGACGATCCCGGCATCGGCCTGCGCAACAACGGCAGGCGCGTGCTGACCCTGGCCGACCAGCACACCATCGGCGGCGCCATGGATGCGCGCGGCGCCGGGCGCGAGGTCGAGCTGCACCTGACCGGCAATATGGAGCGCTACACCTGGTCCTTCGACGGCGTCGAGTTCGGCAAGTCGACGCCGATCTACTTCAAGCACGGCGAACGGCTGCGCGTGATCCTGCACAACGACACCATGATGACCCACCCCATGCACCTGCACGGCATGTGGAGCGAGCTGGAAGCGCCGGACGGCAGCTTCCAGGCGCGGCGCCACACCATCCCCGTGCAGCCGGCGCAGCGCATCAGCTTCCTGGTCACCGCCGATGCGCTGGGGCGCTGGGCCTGGCATTGCCACCTGATGCTGCATATGGATGCGGGCATGTTCCGCGAAGTGGTGGTGGCGTGATGGCTCAACCTGAATTCGCAATCTCCATGCACAGGCACACGAAGACGATACTGGCCGCGGCGCTGGCATTGACCGCAATCGGCGCAGCCCAGGCGCAGGACCCGCATGCCGGCCATGCGCACAAGCACGATGCCCCGGCCGCCATGCAGGGCATGGACCATGGCCAGATGCAGGGCATGGAGCAGGACGGGATCCAGACCATGGACGGTGGCGGCGCGCCGATGCCGGACGTGCAGGGCATGGCCGCCCCTGTCATGGACCACGGCGACATGAAGATGCAGGGCGGCAGCGCGCCGCCCGACGCCCGCGATCCGCATGCCTATTCCGGCGGCTACCAGCTGGGCGTCGGCAAGTACGCGCTCGGCGACAAGCGCCAGCTGGTGATGGCCGACGAGCATTTGTTCGCCTCGGTGCTGGTCGACCGCCTGGAGTGGGCCCACGCCAACGGCGGCAATGCCGCCGCCTACGAGATGCAGGCATGGTTCGGCAACAGCTACGACAAGCTGGTGCTCAAGGCCGAGGGCGAAGCGTCGAAGGGCAAGATGCACGAGGCCCGCACCGAGCTGCTGTGGGGCCACGCCGTGGCCAGCTACTGGGATACCCAACTGGGCCTGCGCAACGACGCCGGCAGCGGGCGCCCGGCGCGCAACTGGCTGGCCTTCGGCGTGCAGGGGCTGGCGCCGTACTGGTTCGAGGTCGATGCCACTGCCTATGTCGGCAGCAGCGGCCGCACCGCGCTGCGGCTGTCCGCCGAATACGAATTGCTGCTGACGCAGCGCCTGATCCTGCAACCACGCATCGAAGCCAACCTCTATGGCAAGAACGACCCGGAGGTGGGCATCGGCAGCGGCTTGTCCAACGGCACCGTGGGGCTGCGGCTGCGCTATGAGTTCAGCCGGCAGTTCGCGCCGTATATCGGCGTGGAGCGCTACCAGACCTTTGGCAATACCGCCGACATGATCCGGACCTCTGGCGGCAAGGCTGGCGAAACGCGTTTCGTCGCCGGTGTCCGGGTCTGGTTCTGACACCACAACTTCATCATCCCCAAGCGGAGATAACCATGCATGCCAATCGCCCCCTGATCCAGACCCTGCTTGCCGCCAGCGCCGCGCTGGCCAGCAGCGTCGCCTTCGCGCACCCGAAGCTGGTGTCGTCCACGCCGGCGGACAAGGCCGAAGTGGCGGCGCCGCAAAAGATCGAACTTCAGTTCTCCGAGACCCTGGTCACCCAGTTTTCCGGCGCCAGCCTCGTGATGACCGGCATGCCGGGCATGGCCAGTCATGCGCCGATGAAAATGGCCGCGAAAGTCTCCGGCAGCGACGACCCCAAGGCCATGGTGATCACGCCGGCGCAGCCGCTGCCGGCCGGCAGCTATCGGGTGGACTGGCGGGCGGTGTCGTCCGATACCCATCCCGTCAACGGCAATATCGCCTTCACGGTGAAGTAATTGCCGCAACCGGACTGGGTGGCCGCCGGGCTGCGCCTGACGCTCTATGTCGACCTGGCCTTGCTGTTCGGGCTGCCGCTGTTCTGCGCCTATGCGCTGCATCGGGGTGAACGGGCCTCACGCTTTGCCATGCGATGCCAGGCGCTTGCGCTGGGCTGTGCCGTAGCGGGCATCGTGCTCTCGCTGGGCGCCCTCGTCGTGATGGCCCGGGCGATGACGGGGGTGTCCGACTACGCTGCATTGCAGGGCCATGCCTTCGCGATGATCGTCACGGGCACGGATTTCGGCGCGGCCTGGTCGGTGCGCCTGGTGGCCCTGCTGCTCTGCGTGCTGGCCGGCGTGTCCTGGCGCAGGCGGCCGGGCGCGCGCTGCGCTGCGCTGGCCGGGTTCGGCGGGATTGCGCTGGCCACGCTGGCCTGGGGCGGCCACGGCGCGATGCATGAGGGCGCCTTGCGCTATGTCCACCTGAGCGCCGACGTGGCGCACCTGCTGGCCGCCGGCGCATGGGTTGGCGCGTTGGCCGCGTTCGTGCTGCTGTCGCTGGCGCGGCCGGGATCGGACCAGGCGGCCGTGGCGTTGCTGAGCCGCACCTCGAACGGGTTCGCCCGCGCCGGCACCATCATTGTTGCCACGCTGCTGCTGACCGGCGTGCTCAACTACTGGTTCATCGTGGGCCCGGCGCTGCCGGATTTTGCGCCGATGTCCTATGGCGGGCTGCTGGCCGCCAAGCTCGCGCTGTTCGTGGCGATGCTTGGCATGGCTGCCGCGAACCGCTTCCGCCTGAGCCCGCGGCTGGCATTGGCGGTGCAGGCCGGGGAGCATCGGGTGGCGGCGCTGGCGTTGCGGCGCAGCCTGCTGCTGGAAGCCTGCGCCGCCGCGCTGGTGATGGCCCTGGTGGCCATGCTGGGGATGCTGTCTCCGGCGCCGGTGTGAGGCCGGGGCCATCAGACATAGGCAATCAGACGTCCGGCACAGATCACCAGCGACCACGTCACCACCGAGACAATGGCGCTGATCCGCGCGCCGGCTGGCGGCGCGACGCCGCTGTCCCAGCCCCGTTGCCCGGCATGCAGGCTGCGATATGGCCCATAGGCGCCGATCCAGGCCGTGGCAGTGAGACTTATGCGCGGCACGAATCGGCGCGCTGCACCAGCCGGTGCAGGCTGGGGCTCATGGGCTTGAGCGCGGCGCGTTCGGCCGTGAGCGCGATCGCCAGGTTGCTGCGGCCGTCGCGCAGCGCCGCTTCCAGCAGGGTCAGGCTGATGACGTCGCGCTGCGCATGGCTGCCGCCGAAGCGGTGGGCGATCAGGCGCACAGGCATCAGCAGGTCGATGGCGGTGGTGTAATCGCCCTGGTCGAACGCGATCAGGGCATCGGCCACCGGCAGCCCCACATCGCGCGACATCATCGCGTTGGTGCCGTTGCCAAGGGCGGCGCGCTCCAGCGCGGCACGGACCTGGTCGGCTGCCGCGGGCCGGTGCGCGCCCAGGCTGGCCATCACGGCATGGACATCGTTGAAGGCGTAGTAGCCGGCCGCGCCGCGGCCCAGCCAGTCGTCCGCCACCGGCTGCCAGCGCCCGCCCACGTCCACGCCGCGCAGGTGCAGCCGCCACAGCAGCGCGGAGGCATCCACCAGGTCCAGCGCGATCGCCGGCGCGGGGCGCTTTATATAGCGGTCGTACAGCGCCAGCACCTCGTCGGTCCTGCCCTCTTCCAGCTGGAACAATGCCAGGTGCCACCAGTTGTGCACGGCCAGCATATTGTCGTCGGACCAGTCGTCGCGGCGCCCGTCCAGCCAGGCGATGCCGTCGGCCAGCCGGCCCTGCATCTCCATCACGTGCGCCACCGCGTGCACGGCCCACGGGTCGCGCGGATTGAGCTCCAGCGCGCGCCGGCCGCTTTCCTCGGCGCGGCCGTAGAGCTGGGTTTCTTCCAGGCCGAAGGCATGCATGCCGAGCAGGTAGCCGTAGCCCGGCATGCCGGCATCCCAGTGCGGCAGCGCCTGCGCCACGCGGTCGCGCAGCATCGATGACTGCCCCAGCAGGAAGTCTTCGAGATGCGCGGTCTGGATCGCCAGCAGGTCGCGTGGATAGTCGATCACGATATCGCCGTAGAGCCGGACCGAGCGCTCGAACTCGCCGTCCAGCCAGGCGCGTGCCGCGGCAATGTGGCGGCGCTCGCGGTCGTTGGCGCGGGCATGCAGGGCTTCGCCGGCTTCGACGCTCTGGCGCAGCATCGGCTCGGCCGTGCCGTCGCCGGCGGTCACCATCAGCGCGGCGCGCAGCGCGTGGCCCATGGCGAAGCCGGGGTCGGCGGCCAGCGCCGTGTCGATGGCGGCGAGCGGGTCGCCATAGTAGCCGTTCAGCAGTTGCAGGGCGGTCTCATACTGCTCGACCGAGCGGGCGTTCTGGGTCGAGACCGGAAGATCCCGTGAATCCGTGAGTGCCATGGCAATCTCCGTGCGCCCGCGGCAGCGGGGCTGTCACGAACCATCGTAGACGGCAAAACGCCCCGTGTAACGGATGTGGCGGGGTGCGCCGCACCATGCCCGCCGCAAGGCGCATGGCCGGGGTGCGTTGTGCGCTATATGGCGCTGCCGCCATATCGTTGCCGTGTGTCGGTTAAACTGCCGCATCCCCAATCACGACCTCACGACCAGGTTTCCCATGAAAACACTTGCGCTTTTCCTCGGCACCCTGACCTTCGCCTGCGCCGCATCCGCGGCCGCCCCGGCTGCCTCGGCCCCGGCCACCCCGGCCGCACCCGCGGCGGCGCCGCAGACGCTGGCGTCGGGCATGACCATCCAGCACCTGATCAAGGGCAATGGCGCCTCGCCAAAGGCCACCGACTCGGTGCAGGTCCACTACCGCGGCACGCTGGCCGACGGCACCGAGTTTGACAGCTCGTACAAGCGCGGCCAGCCGATCTCGTTCCCGCTCAACCGCGTGATCCCGTGCTGGACCGAAGGGGTGCAGGCGATGCAGGTGGGCGGCAAGGCCAAGCTGACCTGCCCGCCGGCCACGGCCTACGGCGCGCGCGGCGTGCCGGGCACGATCCCGCCGAACGCCACGCTCACCTTCGAGGTGGTGCTGCTGGGGATCGGCGGCTAAGACCCCGCATCAGCGCGGCGCCTGCGGCTGCGCGGGCGCGGGCGCGCCCGCCGGCGCCTCCGCGGCGGGCGCTGCGGCCGCGCCGCTGTCGTCGTTTTCGTCGTAGTCCGGCAGCGACGTGTTCTCTCCCAGCAGGTAGCGGCGCCGCTGCAGGTAGGCATCGCGCACAAAGGTGTACTTGTCCAGTGCCGCCAGCTTCAGCAGGTCGGTGGCGCCCAGCAGGTTGGTGCGCACGTCCACCACGTTCATCCCGAACAGCGAATTGCGCACCGCCGGCTCGGCATAGGTGGTCGGGTCGAACCAGAAATTCACATACAGGCCCACGCCGTCGCGGAATGAGCTGGGGCCGAACAGCGGCAGCACCAGGTAGGGTCCCGACGGCACGCCCCACGTGCCCAACGTCAGGCCGAAATCCTGCGAATGCTTCTGCAGCCCGGCGGGGGTGGCGATGTCGATCAGTCCGCCGATACCCAGCACGGAATTGATCGCGACCCGCATGAAGCTCTCCGCGGCCTCGACGCCTTTGCCTTGCAGCAGGTTGTTGGCAAAGTTGCCGATGTCCGCGATGTTCGAATAGAAATTGGTGACCGCGGTGCGCACCGGCTCCGGCGTGACCGCCTTGTAGCCCTTGGCCACCGGCACGGCCACATACTGGTCGAGCTTGTCGTTGACGGTGAAGACCGCGCGGTTCATCGGCTCGAGCGGATCGTCGGGATTGGCTTGCGGGCCGGTGGCGCAGCCGGCGAGCAGGGCGGCGGCAATGGCGGTGGCGGCAACAGATGTAGCGCGCTGGCGTAAAGGCATCGTACGAAGGGGTTCGGGGTCGGCCGCGTCGGGTTTGTGATTATGACCGGGCGGCTTTGTCATGTTTGTGATGGGCGCCTTCGCGCGGGCGGCCCATCAGGATCGGCTGGAAGAACACGGCCCCTACCAGCGTGCACGCCAGCGCCAGCGCCAGCAGCTTGCCCATGCTGGCGGTGCCGGGATGCTGCGACAGCCACAGGCTGCCGAAAGCGGTGGCCGTGGTGGCCGCACTGTACAGCACGGCGTGCGTCAGGCTGGACTGCAGCAGCTGGGTCTTGCCGTGCCGCCAGGCAATCACGTAGTAGATCTTGAACGCGACGCCCACGCCCAGCAGCAGCGGCAGGGCAATCACGTTGGCAAAGTTCAGCGCAATGCCGAACAGCACGCACAACTCCAGCGTGACGATGGCCGAAACCAGCAGCGGTATCAGCGTGCGCAGCACGTCGCCGAAACGGCGCAGCGTGATCCACAGCAGGATGGTGATCGACACCACCGCCCAGATGCCGGCCTGCGCAAAGGCGGCCATGATGGTGTCGGCCGAGCCGCGGATCGCGATCGGCCCGCCGGTGGCGGTGGGCGCCACGCGCTGCACCGAGGTGATGAAGCGGTCCAGCGCGGCCTCGCGCTGCGCGCTGACGGGCGGCGGCAGCTTCGGGCTGACGCTGACCAGCGCGCGCCCGTCCGGAGTGATCCAGTCGCGCACCAGTTCGGGCGGCAGCGTCTGCTGGCTGACGGGCTGCGGGCCCAGCGCCAGCTTCAGCCGTGCCAGCGCCAGCTGCAGCGGCACGGCGATGGCGCGCTCGGCGCGGTCGCGCGTGGCGGCGTCGGCGGAGGCCAGCTTCTTCAGCGCGGCGGACAGGTGCGCGGCTTCGGCCGCGCCCGGACCGGGATGCTCGTCGGCGGCGATGGCCAGCTGCCGCGCGGCATTGCGCAGCGCATTGGCGCGCGCGGTGTCGGTGGCGGGCGTGGCGGTGGGCTGCGTCAGCGCCGGCATCAGCGCGGCCGAAGCCTGGCCGATGGCCTGCAGTTTGGGCGGCTGGTCGTCGGGGACAAAAGTCTGCAGCGTGACCGCGCGCGCCACCTCGGGCAGCGCCGCCAGCTTGCTTGCCAGATCGCCCGCGGCCGGCAGCGAAGGCGCCAGCACGCTGACATCGTCGGTGCCGGCCTGCGGCGCGTCCCTGAGCGCCAGCAGCGTGGCCATCGATTCAGATTTGGGGTCCTTCAGGTGCAGCGGGTCGAAGTCAAAGCGCAGGTGCGGCAGCAGCGGCGCGCCTGCAAGGATAGCGAGCAGGGTGACCAGCAGCACCGGCTTGCGATAGCGGTCGAAGAACCGGTCCGCGGGCGCCAGCCACGCGAAACCCGGCGCCTCGGGCTCGCCGCCGGGCTTGAGTACGCAGATCAGCGCCGGCAGCAGCGTGAAGGTGGTGGCGAATGCCACCATCATGCCCACGCCGGCGATCAGCCCCAACTCGGCCACGCCGCGGTAGTCGGTGGGCAGGAAGCAGAAGAATGCCGCCGCCGTGGCCGCGGCAGCCAAGGCCAGCGGCGCGCCCACGCCGCGCGCGGACAGCCCCAGCGCTTCGACGATATGGTCGCGGTCATGGCGCTCGGCGCGGTAGCGCACGCCGAACTGGATGCCGAAATCCACCCCCAGCCCGACGAACAGCACCGCGAACGCCACCGAAATCATGTTCAGCGAACCGACCATGGCCAGCCCCAGCGCGGCGGTGATCAGCAGCCCGGCAAACAGGCTGGCCAGCACCGCCACGATCAGCCGCGCCGAGCGCAAGGCCAGCCACAGGATCAGGACCACCACCAGCACCGTCAGCACGCCGTTGAGCACGGCGCCGTCGCTGACCGAGGCGAATTCATCGTCGGCCAGCGCCTGCGGGCCGGTCAGGCGCACCGTGGCCTGGTAGCGCTGCGCCAGCTGCAGGTCGGCCGCTGCCTGCCGGATCGCGCGCGAGGCGGCGGCCCCGGCCTGCAGGTCGCTGTAGTCCAGCACCGGGCTGAGCGCGAGGTAGCTGTAGACCTGTCCATCGGGCCCGGGCTTGAGGCTGGCGTCGAGCAGCCCTGCCCAGGACAGCGCGGCGGGCTTGCCGGCCAGCACCTGGTCCAGTGTCTGTGCACTGCTGCCCAGCAGCCTGGCCATGTCGCCCAGCTTTACCTGCCCCATCTGCAACGGCAGCGTCAGCGTGGTGGTGAGGAGATCGGACAGGCCGCGCAGGGTCGGGTCATGCGCGAGCGCGTTGACCAGCGGACGCGCCTGCACGAGCTGCTGCGTGAGCTGGCGCACTTCATCGGTGCTGGCGAACAGCAATCCGTTGCGCGCGAAGAACGGGCCGCCGCCGGGCTGGCTGACCGCGGTGAAGCGTGCCGGCTGGCGGCGCAGCGCCTCGGCCAGCGCGTCGGCGGCGGCGTCGGCCAGCTCTGTCGCGGGCGCCTGCACCACCGCCAGGATCAACTGGTTGCGCTGGGGAAAGGCGTTGCCGATGGCGGCGTCGCGCACCGCCCAGGGGGCGTCGGATTCCAGCAGGCGACCGATGTCGGTGTTGATCGCAAAGTTGCGGGCCACGTAGGCGCCGCTGGCGGCGGTCAGCAATGCCGCCAGGATGATGACGCGCCACGGCCAGGCGGTGGCAAGCCGGACAATGCGTGTCAGCAGCGAAGTCAGCATGGGCGGATCCAAGGAGCACGAACCGCGAGTATATCGGCTGGCAGCGTGGCGCATGCGGCATGCGCGGCCCGGGCATCCGCGATTCAGGCCGATCCGCTATAAACTGTCAGCCTGGCGCCGCCCGTTGCAGCGGCGGCGCCGCTTCACAGTCCTTCCTGACTTTCACATCCATGACGATTCACGGTTTGCTTCCCCTGGCGCCGCTTGCAGCGGTGGCCATGGTTTCCGTAGCGCACGCCCAGGCTGTCCAGCCCGGCGACCTGCGCGCCAGCCCCGAGCGGCTGGTGCAGGCCGCGGTGGAGGGCGTGATCGGCACTATCCAGTCCAATCCCGACACCCGCGCCGGCGACCTCGGCAAGATCACCGCCGTCGTGCAGAAGCATTTCCTGCCCTACACGGATTTCCAGCGCACCACGCGGCTGGCGGTGGGCAGTGCCTGGCGCACCGCCACGCCGGAGCAGCAGCAACAGCTCCATGAGCAGTTCCAGATGCTGCTGGTGCGCAGCTATGCGGTGTCGCTGGCGCAGCTGCGCGAGCAGAACGTCAAGTTCCGCTACCAGCCGGTCAAGTCCGGCAGCGGCGCCACCGATGTGGTGGTGCAGACGCGCGTGATCAACAATGCCGACGAGATGCAGATCGACTACAGGCTGCAGCGCACTGCCAACGGCTGGAAGATCTACGACATCAATATGATGGGGGCGTGGCTGATCGAGGTGTACCGCAAGCAGTTTGCGGACATCGTCGCGCGCAGCGGGGTCGACGGGCTGGTGAAGTACCTGACCACCCACAACGCGCGCCAGGCGTCTGACGCCTGAGCGCCGCACGCCATCAGGGCGCGGCGTGACCGGTGTTCCGGTTGCGCCGCCAGTGGCGCAACTCCACCCATTGCCATGACAGCAGCGCAGGTACGCCGAACAGGATCTCGCGCGCGCGCTTGACCAGCGCCAGCGCCAGCGAGACCTGCGCATCCATCCCCAGCACCTGCCCCAGCAGCATCACCACCGCTTCCTGCACCCCCAGGCCGGCGGGCACGAAGAAGGCCACCTGGCGCGCGGCCTGGGTCAGCGATTCGATCGCCAGCGCCTGCCAGACCGGCACCGGATGGCCCAGCAGCATCAGCGCCAGCCAGATCTCAAGCGTGCCGCTGACCAGCCCTGCCAGTTGCCAGCCCAGCGCTGCCAGCAGCTCGCGCCGGCGCCGGTTGAGCGCGCGGATATGGGCATCGAGCCGCGCGCCGTCGATCATCGCGACAATGCGGTGATCCCCGCCAAACAGCTTGCGCGCCGCGCTTTCCAGTTTCTCGAATATCGCGGTGTGCCGCAGCGACAGCGCGAACAGCACCGGCACCGGCAATGACAGCAGCAGCCCGGCCAGGATCACCCAGGCCCCGCCGCTGTCCTGCAGCGCGGCCACCAGCAGCAGCACCCCCATGGCCGAGAACAGGTACTGCGAGAACAGCGTCACCATCACTTCGACCACGATGCTGGCAGTCACCGCGGTGGTGTCGCGGATGCGCAGCCGCGTCAGGCGGATACCGACCAGTTCACCGCCGACCCCCACCGTTGGCAGCAGGCGGTTGACCGCTTCGCGCACCGTGGCGACCCACCACAGGAAACCGAGTCCCGCCTTCTCCTCGGGGTCGGCCGAGGTCAGCAGGACGCGCCAGCCTTGCGCGTCGAGCAGCAGCGGCAGTGCGTGCAGGGGCACCAGCAACAGCAGCAGCCAGCCGCCCTGCGCCACGATCGCGGCGATATCGCTGGCGCCCTGGTGGATCACCAGGGCGGTGAGCGCCAGCAGCCCGATCAGGCCGGTCAGGTAAGCAATGCGTTTCATCGTGGAAAGTCAGGGCACCAGCACGTCGGCAAAGCCGCCGCGCCGGTTGGCCGCGCGCTCCAGCGCGGCGCGCACGCGCGGCGACAGCAGCGCGGCCAGTTCGTCGGCGTGGCGGTAGCCGCGCATCGATGCGGTGATGGCCGCGCCCGACACCACGGCCGGGTGCAGGTAGATCTCGCCCACGCCAGCGGGCAGGCGCGCCAGCGCCTGCAGCAGGGCTGCCTCGTCCATCTGGCCGCTGCGCGCGATGCCGACCACGTAGTCATTGTGCGCGATGCCGGCGCGGTCCAGGCGCCGGCGCAGCAGCGCCAGCCAGGGGCGCAGCAGCAACGGTGCGCCATGCTCGCGCGGCAGGCGCATCGCGCGCAGGCCGTAGTCACGCCCGATCGACAGGATCAGCGACAGCACCGTCGGGTGCAGGTGGAAATGCTTGTGCGTGTTGACGTGGTCCAGCGGCAGGCCGGTGGCGGCAAAGGCTTCGAACTGCGCACGGATCTCCGCCGCCAGCTGGCGGCGCACCCGCGGCAGGAAGAAGAAGCGGCAGCCGTCCAGGGCCATGGCCGAGCCGAAGCGGCCTCCGGCGTCGACCAGGTCGGGGATCTGCGCGCGCGGCAGCGTGGCCGGGCCGTCGGCCAGCACCAGGTGCAGCCCCACGCGCAACGACGGCAGGCGGCGCGCGCGCTCGAGCGCGTCCGCCACGGCGGGCGCGCCCACCATCAGGCTGGCGGCGCTGAGCACGCCGTCGCGGTGGGCCAGCTCCACCGCCTCATTGACGGCGGGGTGCAGCCCGAAGTCGTCGGCGGTGACGATCAGCGCGCGTTGCGAGGCACAGGAAAGCGCGTGGGCCAGGATCAGGCCTCGTGCGAGCGCAGGAAGCGGAAGAACTCCACGCCTTCGCGCAGGCGCCGCTTCATCATGTCCCAGCTGCCCAGCATCTCGCGCACGATTTCCCAGATCTTGCCGGGGCGGAAATAGAAGCGCTTATAGAAGGTCTCCACGCCGTGGTAGATGTCTTCCTTGGACAGGTGCGGATAGCTGATCGCGGCCAGCTGCACGCCCTGGTCGTTGACCAGGTTGATGACCTTGTTTTCCTCGAGCCAGCCGTTCTCCACCGCCTGCCGGTACAGCGTGGTGCCGGGGTAGGGCGCGGCCAGCGACACCTGGATGGTGTGCGGGTTGATTTCCTTGGCGTACTCGATGGTCTTCTCGATGGTCTCGCGCGTCTCGCCCGGCAGGCCCAGGATAAAGGTGCCGTGGATCTGGATGCCCAGCTTGCGGCAGTCCTCGGTGAAGCGGCGCGCAATGTCCGTGCGCAGGCCCTTCTTGATGTTCAGCAGGATCTGGTCGTCGCCGGACTCATAGCCCACCAGCAGCAGGCGCAGGCCGTTCTCCTTCATGATCTTGAGCGTGCTGTACGGCACGTTGGCCTTGGCATTGCACGACCACGTCACGCCCAGCTGGCCCAGCCCGCGCGCGATCTCTTCCACGCGCGGCTTGAAGTCGGTGAAGGTGTCGTCGTCGAACATGATCTCCTTGACCTCGGGCATGTTCTCCTTGATCCATTTGACCTCGGCGATCACGCTTTCGGCCGACCGCGTGCGGTAGCGGTGCCCGCCCACGGTCTGCGGCCACAGGCAGAAGGTGCAGCGCGAACGGCAGCCGCGGCCGGTGTAGATCGACACATAGGGGTGCTTCAGGTAGCCGATGAAGTAGTTGTCGATCTTCAGGTCGCGCTGGTAGACCGGCGCCACGAAGGGCAGCTCGTCCATGTTCTCGATCATCGGGCGCTGCCCGTTGTGTTCGAGCGAGCCGTCCGGCAGACGGTAGGAGAGGCCCAGGATGTCCTTGAGCGGCTTGCCCGCGGCCACGTCCTGGCAGGTGTAGTC
Organism: Cupriavidus sp. BIC8F; assembly: GCF_032465815.1. Taxonomy (NCBI): domain Bacteria; kingdom Pseudomonadati; phylum Pseudomonadota; class Betaproteobacteria; order Burkholderiales; family Burkholderiaceae; genus Cupriavidus; species Cupriavidus sp. BIC8F. Next base: position 665,801 of record NZ_CP136095.1, read on the forward strand.
GAACTCCTCGCGGCAGACGAAATCGATGGCCTCGCTCGCACCCAGCGTGCCGCCCGGATCGACCGCGGGCTTGGCGCCGACCATGCCGATCATCACATCCGGTTTGCGCTTCTTCAGTTCCTCGGCGAACTTGGCGTCGGTGGGGAAGGAGGGCGTGCTGGTGTGGATGATGACCAGGTCATAGTCCGCGGCGATATCCAGCGTCTGCTGCACGGTCAGGCCGTCGGCCGGTGCGTCCAGCACGCGGCTGCCCGGCACCAGCGCGGCGGGCTGCGCCAGCCAGGTCGGGTACCAGAACGACTTGATCTCGCGCTTGGCCTGGTAGCGCGAGCCCGCGCCGCCGTCGAAGCCGTCGAAGGAAGGAGCCTGGAGGAACAGGGTTTTTTTCATAGCGGCCTCTGGGGATGGATGCCGGTGGATGAAGGTTGGTTCGGGGTCAGCGCAGGACTGGTGTGCAGGGCATCGCGCACCGACAGCACCTGCTCGCGCCACTGCACGCGCTTGCCTGCCAGCGCAAATGCCCAGCCGGCCAGCAGCAGCGCATCGCGCAACGGTGCGCGCAGCGCGGCGGCGACGCTGCCTGCCAGCACGCTGCGCGCCAGCGCGCCGGCGGCGGCCACCGCAAGCACCAGCGGCAGCGGTGCCAGCAGCACACCCAGCGCCAGCATCGGCCAGGTGAACGTGATGAAGGTAAAGGCAAAACCCGGCGGATTCAGCGAGCGGATCGTGCGCAGCCAGCGCAGCTCATGCCGCCACAGGTCGGTGAAATGGTCCTCGGTGACGTCGGTCGTGACCATGACCTCCGACAGCACCGTGCGCAATCCTTGCTGCCGCGTCAGCTCGCCCAGCCAGTAGTCGTCGGCCAGCCGGCCGGACAAGGCTGCGAAGCCGCCGATGGCTTCCAGCGCATTGCGGCGCAGCGCAATGGTCGCGCCAAAGGCAAAGCGTTGCGAGCCGCCCGCGTGGGCGATGCGCACCGACGGCGCGAACCAGTCGTTGATGAACTGCGCGCCGATGCGCGAGCACAGGCCGCCTGTCGGATTGCCGCGGTAGAGGCAGGTGACCACGCCCACGCCGGCGTCGGCCAGCGGCGCGGTCACGCGCGCCAGGTAGTCGGGCGGCACGGCGATATCGCTGTCGGCGATCACCAGCAAGTCGTGCCTGGCCCGCGCGAACAGGTTGATCAGGTTGCTGACTTTCAGGTTGGTGCCGTGCACTTGCGGATCGACCACCAGCGCGATGTCGCACGCCGGGTAGTCGCGGCGCAGCCGTTCGACCACGGCGATGGCGGGATCGTCCGCGGCACGTACGCCGAATACCAGCTGGAACGATGGATGCCGCTGCCGGCACAGCGTGGCCAGGTTCTCGTACAGGCGGGGCTCGGTGCCGCACAGCGGCTTGAGCACGCTGGCCGGTGTCGTTGCCGTGCCGCCGCCTGCCGCGGGCGCGCGGCGCGACAGCCAGGCGGCGGCCAGCGCATAGCCCGCCGACACGCAGGTCAGCGCAGCGCCCGGGAGGGTGGCGGCAAGTTCGGCGGCCATCGGCAGTGCGGTCAGTGCGTGGCCGCGGCGTTGGCCTTGGCCGGCCGCGGCCGGTTGGCGGGTGGCTTCGCGCGCTGGATTTCCTCGAGCTTGATCTCGACGTGGCGCGAAAACACGTAGTCGGCCGGCCGCTGCTTGTCCAGCGCAATATCGGGCGCCATCGGCCCACTGGTGCGCACGCCGCGAAGGCTCACGCCCAGCGCCTTGAGCGGATGGGCAAAGGTGTCGGCGACGGCGGTGGCCTCATAGCCGCTGTGCACCATGCAGTCGGCGCACTTCTCGTAGTTGCCGGTGCCGTAGGCGTCCCAGTCGGTCTCCTCCATCAGCTCGCGGAAGGTGGCGGCATAGCCCTCGCCCACCAGGTAGCATGGACGCTGCCAGCCGAATACGGTGCGCGCCGGGTTGCCCCACGGGGTGCAGTGGTAGGTCTGGTTGCCGGCCAGGAAGTCCAGGAACAGCGTCGACTGGCTGAAGGCCCAGTTCTTGCCGGCGCGGCCACGGCTCAGGATGTCGCGGAACAGCTGGCGGGTCTTGCCGCGGTTCAGGAAGTGCTGCTGGTCCGGCGCGCGTTCATAGGCATAGCCTGGCGACACGGTGATGCCGTCCACGCCCAGCGCCTTGACCGAGTCGAAGAACTTCGCCACGCGCTCGGGCTGGGCATCGTTGAACAGCGTGCAGTTGATATTGACGCGGAAACCCCGTGCCTTGGCCAGCCGGATCGCCTCGACGCAGCGGTCGTACACGCCTTCCTGGCACACCGAGCGGTCATGCATCTCGCGGTCGCCGTCCAGGTGCACCGACCAGATGAAATACGGGCTGGGCTGGTACTGGTCCAGCTTCTTTTCCATCAGCAGCGCATTGGTGCACAGGTAGACAAACTTGCGCCGCGCGATGATGCCTTGCACGATCTCCGGCATGTCCTTGTGCAGCAGCGGCTCGCCGCCGGCGATGGACACCACCGGGGCACCGCATTCATCCACCGCCTCCAGGCATTCCTGCACCGACAGGCGCTGGTTCAGGATGGGGTCCGGATAATCGATCTTGCCGCAGCCTGAGCACGCCAGGTTGCAGCGGAACAGCGGTTCCAGCATCAGGGCAAGCGGATAGCGTTTCTGTCGCGACAGATGCTTGCCGACGATGTAGGCGCCCACGCGGGCGACCTGCAGTAGCGGAATAGCCAAGGCAACTTCCTCTGGTTGGGTTCAGCCGGCGATATTCTCGTTGGCGGTGGCAGGTACGGCCGCGACCGCGGCGGTTTCCTTGCCGGCCTTGCGCGGGGCCGGTTTCGGCTTCACGTCGGCCAGCTCGGCCGGCAGCCGGAACTCGGCATGTTCCTCGCGCCCGGCCATGGTGGTGACATCCACCGGGCCCAGCCGGCGCAGCGCGTTGATCACGTCCTCGACCATTTCCTCGGGGGCGGAGGCGCCGGCGGTGATGCCCACCACGTTGGCGTTGCGCACCCAGGCGGGGTCCAGTTCGCTGCCTTCGGCGATCAGGTAGCTGGGAACGCCGCTTTCCGTGCCGATCTCGCGCAGGCGGTTGGAGTTGGAGCTGTTGGTCGCGCCGATCACCAGGATCACGTCGGCCAGCTTGCACAGGTCGCGCACCGCGCTCTGGCGGTTCTGCGTGGCGTAGCAGATGTCGCGGGTATCGGGACCGACCAGGTTGCTGAAGCGGCGCCCGAGCGCGGCGATGATATTGCGGGTGTCGTCCACGCTCAGCGTGGTCTGCGTGACGTAGGCGACCGGGGTGTCGGCGGGCAGGTCCAGCTGCGCGACCTCGGCTTCGTTCTGCACCAGGATCACCTTGCCCGGGATCTGGCCCATGGTGCCTTCCACCTCCGGGTGGCCGGCATGGCCGATCAGGATCACGGTACGGCCGCTGGCAGCGTACTGGCGGCCCTGGGTATGGACCTTGATCACCAGCGGGCAGGTGGCGTCGATGGCATGCAGCTGGCGCTGGCTGGCATCGGCGATGACCTCGCGCGAGACCCCGTGCGCGCTGAAGATGGTCACGGCGCCGGTCGGGACTTCGTCCAGTTCTTCGACGAAGCGCGCCCCCTTGTCCTTCAGTCCCTCTACGACGTGCTTGTTGTGCACGATCTCATGTCGCACGAACACCGGGGCGCCATGCTTGACGAGGGCGCGGTCGACAATCTCGATCGCGCGCACCACGCCGGCGCAGAAGCCCCGGGGCTGAGCAAGAATCACCTGCATAAAGTAAGCCCCCCGACCCTTTGCAACGGGTGTCAGTGTTTGGGATGGCGGGACGGGAAATGCACCGGCAACTACCGGAGATCCACCGCAGATCACATTTCCGTCGCACGGTGGTTACTATATACCCGACACGCCGGCTTTGTCTGGAGTCGCTTTGGCCAGCGCGAGGCTGGCCAAGGCGACTCCGCCTCACGGGAAAACGGGTTTATGACGAAAAACGATGACGTGCTGGTGACAGGCGCCTCGGGCTTTCTGGGCTCGGCGGTGGCGCGCAGGGCGCTGGCACGCGGCTTCCGGGTGCGCGTGCTGGTGCGCCCGCAAAGCCCGCGGACCAACCTGGCCGGGCTGCCGGTGACCGTGGCGGAAGGCGACATGCGCGACGCCGGCGCGGTGGCCGCCGCGCTGCAGGGCGTGCGCTACCTGTTCCATGTGGCAGCCGATTACCGGCTGTGGGCGCCGGACCCCGAGGACATTGTGCGCACCAACGTCGATGGCACCCTGGCCGTGATGGAGGCCGCGCAGCAGGCCGGCGTCGAGCGGGTGGTCTATACGAGCAGCGTGGCGACGCTGCGGGTGGCCGGCGCGCGGGCGCCGGTGGACGAGACCGCGGCGCTGCGCCCGCACGAGGCCATCGGCGCCTACAAGCGCAGCAAGGTGCTGGCCGAGCGCGTGGTCGAAAAGCTGGTGGCCGAGCGCGGCCTGCCGGCGGTCATCGTCAACCCGTCTACCCCGATCGGCCCGCGCGACGTGCGGCCCACGCCGACCGGGCGCATCATCATCGAGGCGGCCACGGGCAAGATCCCCGCCTTTGTCGATACCGGCCTGAACCTGGCGCATGTGGATGACGTGGCCGAAGGGCATTTGCTGGCGCTGGAGCGCGGCCAGGCCGGCGAGCGCTACATCCTGGGCGGCCAGGACGTGATGCTGCAGCAGATGCTGCGCGACATCGCGCAGCTGTGCGGCCGGCGCCCGCCGACCGTGCAGTTGCCGCGCTGGCCGTTGTACCCGCTGGCGTACGGGGCGGAGGCGGCGGCGCGCTTTACCGGCAAGGAGCCGTTCATCACTGTAGATGGACTCAATATGTCCCGGTACCGGATGTTCTTTACATCAGACAAGGCGCGCAAGGCGCTGGGCTATCAGCCGCGGCCTTACCAGGAGGGTTTGCGGGACGCGCTGGAGTGGTTCCGGGCGCAGGGGTATCTCGACAAGCGCTAAGCTGGCAGGGCACGCTCAGGACCGCACCGGCGCCTGCGCGCGGCCCTTCCACTGCCCGCCGCGCCGCAGCCAGTAGCGCCGTGCCGAGTCGATGGTTGCCCCCAGGTAGAACAGCGCCGTGACCGGCAGCAGCGGCGCCAGCCACGCCGGCTGCCGGTATTCGCGAAGCATCGGCAGGTAGGCCAGGGTCATCGCGCCCCAGGCCAGCCATGCCGGCCACAGCCGCCAGCCGAGCGCCAGCACCGGCGGCACCAGGTAGGTCAGCACCATGCCCGCCACCGCGCCGGCCAGCAGCAGCGGCGAATAGCGCAGCTGGGTGTAGGCGCTGCGCGCGATCATGTCCCACAGGCTGCGCCAGTCGTTGTAGGGACGCAACGACACGCTGTCGTCGGCCAGGTCCAGGCGGATCGCGCCGCCGGGCTTGATGCGCGCGGCCAGGCTGCAGTCGTCGATCAGCTCGCCGCGGATGGCGGCAAAGCCGCCAATGCGCGCCAGCGCCGCGCGGCTGGCCAGCATGCAGCCCCCGGCCGCGGCGGCCACGCGGCTGCGGGCATCGCGCACGCGGGCGAAGGGGTAGAGCTTGGCGAAGAAGAAGACAAAGGCCGGCACGATCAGCCGTTCCCACGCGGATTCGCAGCGCAGCCGGACCATCAGCGAGACCAGGTCGCGCCGTTCGTGCTCGGCGCGCGCCACCAGACCGGCCAGCACGCCGGAGCCGTGCCAGATATCGGCATCGGTCAGCCAGACGTAGCGGGCCTGCGGGGCGATGCGGTCGACCGCGGCCAGCCCTTCGGATTGGGCCCAGACCTTGCCGCTCCAGCCGGCGGGCAGCTCGCGTGCGCCGATCACGGTCAGCCCCCGCGGGCGCGCGGTGGCCGCGGCGGCGGCGCGGGCGATGTCGGCGGTGCCGTCCTGGCTGTGGTCGTCCACCACGACCAGCGCCAGCCGGCCCGGGTAGCGCTGGCCCAGCACGCCGGCCACGGCGCGGCCGATCACCTCGGCCTCGTTGCGGGCGGGGATGACCGCGATCACGTCCGGCCAGGCCGCGGGATCCGGTGCTGGAACCGGCTTGCGCACGCGCCAGAAGCCCGCGCGGGCAAAGATCAGCACCAGCCAGACCGCCAGGGACAGCAGCGACAACGCCAACGCAAGGTGCATGGGCCGGCCTTATTTCACGAAGCGCCGCGCCAGCCGGGCCAGCCGCGGCACGGTTTCCGGGCGCAGCAGGCGCGCGTCGTAGCCGGCCATGCGCCGGTCGTTCTCGGCCAGGCACAGGTCGATCATCGCGCCCGGCGTCAGGGCTTCGCCCAGCGCCGCGGAACCGTTCATGGTGAAGTTGGCGTCCTGGGCCACGCCGTCGGTGTCGATGCCGCGCGCGATGCCAATGCGCTCCCAGACCAGGAAGGCCCACACCCGCGCCACTTTCAGCGCAAACAGCGGGCGGCGCCACCACGGCAGGTTGCGCCGGTAACAGGCGGCCCAGTTGACGAAGAACAGGATATGCCGGCCTTCCTCCTGGATCACCGGCTCGAAGGTCTCGATCAGTTCGGCGGGGAAGAAGCCCGAGCGCCTGGCCGCCGCGAACAGGCCGAAGGCGAAGAAGCTGTCGATGCACTCGCTGTAGCCGGTGACCAGCCAGCCCCATTCCGGATCGTCCGGGGGCGGGTAGTCAGGCTCGGGTGCGAGCGCGATGCCGTAGGCCTCGACCAGCTTCGACAGCACCACCTTGTGGCGCGCCTCCTCGCCGCCGTCCATTTCCAGCGCGCTGCGCAGCAGCGGATCGCTGACGGTGCCGGCAAAGGTCTTGACGCGGATCGAGGCGCGGCCCTCGGTCTGCACGGCGATGTCCCAGATCGGCAGCGAGGTGACGCGGTGCAGGGCTTCCGGCGACAGCTTCGGCCAGTCGATGACTGCGGGTTTGTAGGGGTTGTGGGTCTGCAGCAGCATATGGCAGAACATCTGCAGGTGCTGCGGGGAGCCGATGCGTACCGGCCCCGGGGTGGGGTCGGTCCAGTGGCGCATGGCATGGTCGGCCTGCTCGACGGCAGTGCGTGCCACCGTGCCGGCGACGGCCCTGGCGCGGGCCTCGGCATCGGCGGCGCTGTTGCGCGGCGGCGCGGCCGCCGCGTTGTTTGCAACCTCTGTGGTCTCGGACATTCGGCCCCCTGGCGTTGGATTGCCCGGGAGCCATTGTAGCGAGGCGCGCCGGCCGGCGCACCCCGCAGGCTACGGCAAGGTCAGGCGCGGTAGCTGACCGGCCCGCGCGAGCGCATGTCCAGCGCGTAGTAGCACACCGTCAGCAGGACCAGCCAGCCCGGGCCCACGTACAGCGCCACGCGGGTCTCCGGGAAGTAGGCCATCAGCGCCACCACCAGCGCCAGGAAGGCCAGCGCGATGTAGGAGCCATACGGCCAGAACGGCATGCGGAAGGCCAGCGCCTTGCGCTCGGCCGCCGACAGGCTGCGGCGGAAGTTGATCTGCGTGACCAGGATGATGGCCCAGGTCCAGACCGCGCCGAAGGTGGAGATCGCCGTCACCCAGACGAAGACCTGCTCCGGCACCAGGTAATTGAGCAGCACGCCGCACAGCAGCGCGGCGATCGACACCAGCAGCGCGCGGCGCGGCACGCCATTGCGGTCCACCCTGGCAAAGGCCTTCGGCGCCTGGCCCTGCTGCGCCAGGTTGTACAGCATGCGCCCGGTGCTGAAGATGCCGCCGTTGCAAGACGACAGCGCAGCGGTCAGCACCACGAAGTTGATGATGCCGGCGGCGGTCTTGATGCCCAGCCGCTCGAAGGTCAGCACGAAGGGGCTGCCCTGGGCGCCGATCTCGTTCCACGGGTACAGCGACAGGATCACGAACAGCGCGCCCACGTAGAAGATCAGGATGCGCCAGAACACCGAGTTGATCGCGTCCGGAATCGACTTCTTAGGGTTGCGCGCCTCGCCGGCGGTCAGGCCGATCATCTCAACGCCCAGGTAGGCGAACATCACCATCTGCAGCGACATCAGTACGCCGGAGGCGCCGTTGGGCATGAAGCCGCCGTGCGCCCACAGGTTGGAGATGCCGGTGGCGACACCGCCGTTGCCGAAGCCGAACACGATCATCGCGCCACCGCCGAACAGCATTAGCACGATGGTGACGATCTTGATCATGGCGAACCAGAACTCGAACTCGCCATAGGCCTTGACCGCCATCAGGTTGACCGAGCCCATCGCCGCCAGCGCGGCCAGTGCCCAGATCCAGCGCGGCACGTCGGGGAACCACATGCCCATGTAGATGGCCACGGCGGTGATTTCCGCCACGCAGGTCACCAGCCACAGGAACCAGTAGTTCCAGCCGGTCAGGTAGCCCGCCAGCGGGCCCATGTGGTCCTGCGCGTAGCGGCAGAAGGAGCCGGCCACGGGGTTGTGCACGGCCATCTCGCCCAGCGCGCGCATGATCAGGAAGATCACAGCGCCGCCGATCAGGTAGCCCAGCATGATGGCGGGGCCGGCCATCTTGATGGCATTGCCGGCGCCCAGGAACAGGCCCACGCCGATGGCCGAACCCAGCGCCATCAGCCGGATATGCCGTTCGCCCAGGCCGCGTTGCAGATGTTCTGCGCTTGCACTCATGTGTCGTTGTCTCCGTGTCATCTGAAAGGCCGCGCCGGCCTTCGTGGGGCCGGCGGGGGCAGCTATTTTCTCGTCCGCGGCGGGCCGCAAACGGAAAATAGCGGGCAGGTTAATCAGATAACGGGGGTATTTGTTGCTGAATTCGTGGTGAAAATCAGGAAAGATTGCTGGCGACGGGAGCGGCGATACCCCTGCGCGCAATCATGTGGCTCGATGGTCCTGCCGTACTGGCACGGGAGCAGCCCCCCTCCGGCTCAACATGCCCCCGGCGCGCAGGCATATGCGCAACGCCATTCGGCATGGCGCCACGCGGGAAGAAATTCTCGAGGTGCTGCAACTCACCACCGTGATGGGCATTCACTCCTGCAATATGGCCATCCCGGTCCTGATGGAGGAGATCGAGGCCGCGCGGCAGTCCTGAGATTCCGCGATTGAGCTGTTCAGCCCAAAGCCTGGACGCCGGCTGAGCCTCGGCAGCTATGAGGTTTACCGGGCCTGGATGATGGTCGAAGCCAATCCTGCGATCGAGACCTTTACTGAACGCCCGGCTCGAATTGCCGGTCCGGGCAGCGCCGTGATTGACTTCTGGGTCCGCGTGCGCGAAGTGCCCGTCAGTGGCTATCGCGCAGCCCCAGCACGTTTGCGCCGATCTTCGGGTCGATGCCGCGTTCCAGTTGCTGCGGATAGACCGTCACCGTCACTTCCAGCGATCCGGTGCCGACCTCCATCGACAGGATGTGGCCGCCGTACGTGTCGAAACTGCTGTCGCCGGCCACGCCGTGCGCATGGATCGACGGCTTGCCTTCTTTCCACGCCAGGCTGCCGACGATGCTGGCCATCTCCACGTTGCGGAAGGTGCGCGGGTTGAACTGCGGAGCAGGCGGATGCGGCGGCCGCAAGATGTCCCTGCCGACCGCGCGAATATCGGTGTGGCCGCAGAAGGCCATGGTCAGGTCGAGTTCCTTGCGGATGATGTCCAGTGCTCGCGTCACGCCGGCCTGTCCCATGGCGCCCAGTCCATACAGCATCGGCCGGCCGATATAGACGCCCCTCGCGCCAAGTGCGACCGCCTTCAGTACGTCCTGCCCGGAGCGGTCACCGGCATCAGGATCGGCGTCATGATCAGCACGGTCGGCATCAGGTCGAGCGCGGTGCCGACCACGATCACCAGGACCATGATCACGAACATCAGCAGGATCTTGTTGTCGATGAACGGCTCGAGCAGGTCAGTCACCTGTGCCGGGATGTTGGCGATGGTGATCAGCTACGCCGAGACCAGCGCGCACGCCACCAGGAACAGCACCGTGCTGGAAGTCTTGGCCGCGGTGACGATCAGGTCCGGCAGCGCGCGCAGCTTCAGCTCGCCGTAGACGAAGCGGCCGACCGCCATGGCGTAGGCCACCGCCATCACGGCAGCCTCGGTCGGCGTGAAGGCGCCGATCTTCATGCCGCCGATGATCACCACCGGCAGCACCAGCGCCCACACGCCGTCGAGCGCGGCCTTGGCCAGGCGGCGCGCACTGAACGGTTCCACCGGCGCCAGCTTCTCCTTGCGCGCGCAGAAGTGCCAGGTGACGGCGAGCGTCAGCGCCATCATGGCGCCGGGCGCGATGCCGGCCAGGAACAGCTTGGTGATCGAGACCTGCGCGACCACGCCGAACACGACGATGGCGATCGACGGCGGGATCACCGGCGCAATGATGCCGCCCGCTGCGATCAGGCCCGCGGCGCGCGGCACGTTGTAGCCGGCGTTGCGCATCATCGGGATCAGCAGGGCGGCGACGGCGGCGGTATCGGCGACCGCCGAGCCGGAGATGCTGGCCACCACCGTGGCCGCGCTGAAGGAAGTCATTCCCGCCGATTTCTGGCGCGAACTGCGTGAGCAGCACCTGGTGGCCGCGAACGCGCCGCTGCCTGTCGATCGCATCTGATACGGACGGGTGCCACTAGCTCTCGAACGGCTTCTGGCCGAGCACCTTGACCACATATTCGACGAAGCAGGTGATGCGGGACGCCAACGCGGTGTTGCGATAGTAGACCGCGTTGATCGACTGGCGCACATCAAGGGTCTGTTTCGCAAACAGCTGCACCAGTCGCCCGTCCTGCCGGTCGTCGCGCGTCATGAAGTCAGACAGGCAGACAATGCCCTGGCCGTTCAGGGCCAGGCTCCTGAGGGTCTCGCCGCTGGACGAGGCGATCGTTGGCTTGATATGCAGCACGCTGCCGTTGTCGTCGCGCAGCGGCCAGTCGTTCAGTGATTCCGGCTGGGTGAAGCCCAGCAGCGCATGCTGCGCGAGCTGCGCCGGTTTGGTGGGCGTGCCGTGGCGCTTCAGGTAGTCGGGACTGGCAAGGATGCGGATTCGGCTGGTGCCGATGGCGCGCGCGTGCAGCGTGGAGTCCTTCAGCTGGCCGATGCGGAACGCCACATCGGTCCGCTTTTCGATCAGGTCGATGATGCCTTCGTTCGAGTTGAGTTCCAGTTCCACTTCCGGGTAGCTGGCGCGAAAGCCCTCCAGTAGCGGCACGATCACATGCAGCATGAACGGCGTTGCCGCATCCACCCGCAAGCGCCCAACCGGCCGCATGCGACGCGCCGCGATCTGCTCTTCCGCCTCGTCAACCATCGCCAGGATTGCGCGGGCGTGTTCCAGGAATGCCGCCCCTTCCTCGGTCAACTCCAGCCGCCGCGTGGTTCGCCGCAGCAGCGTGGTCTGCAGCTTTTCCTCCAGCCGGCCCAGGGTGCGGCTGGTGGCGGAGACCGTCAGCCTGAGCCGCTCGGCGGCCGCCGTGATCGAGCCGGTGTCCACCACGGCAGCAAAGGCCAGCAGTTCGTCGATGGTTGTCTTCATTGTTGATTTCAAATCAAATGAATTTCCCTTATACACGGCTTTATCCGCAAAGGTAAGGGCGGCAAACTGCGTGCATTCGAGTTTCCTTCATAGGAGTTGCACCATGAGCGTTCCTTCGTTTGGCGTTGGTACTTTCCGCCTGACCGGCCAGGCCGCGATCGATTCGGTGCGCAACGCGCTGGACCTGGGCTATCGCGCCGTCGATACGGCACAGATCTATGGCAACGAGGCCGACGTCGGCCAGGCTATCGCCGAGGCCGGTGTGAAGCGCGATGAACTGTTTGTGACCACCAAGATCTGGACGGCGAACTACGCCGCCGACAAGCTTGTGCCAAGCCTGCGCGAAAGCCTGGACAAGCTGCGCACCGACTACGTCGACCTGACCCTGATCCACTGGCCGGCGCCGGGCAATGGCGTGGAGCTGCCCGAGTACATGGCGGCGCTGGCCCAAGCCAAGGCGCTGGGCCTGACGCGGCAGATCGGGGTTTCCAACTTCAATATCGCGCTGACGAAGCAGGCGATCGATGCGGTTGGCAAGGGCGAAATCGCCACCAACCAGATCGAACTGAGCCCCTATCTGCAGAACCACAAGCTCACCGCGTTCCTGAAGGAGCAGGGCATCACCGTGACGTCGTACATGACGCTGGCCTACGGCAAGGTGCTGAAGGACCCGGTGCTGGCGCAGATCGCGAACAAGCACCACGCCACCGTCGCGCAGGTTGCGCTGGCATGGGCGCTGCAACTCGGCTATGCGGTGATTCCGTCGTCGACCAGGCGCGAGAACCTGGCCAGCAACCTGCTGGCGCGCAACCTGGAGCTCGACGCCGGCGACATGGCGCAGATCGCCGCGCTGGAGCGCAACGGCCGCGAGGTCAGCCCCGAGGGCCTGGCCCCGGCCTGGGACTGAGGAGGCCATGATGTCCGATACACGCAATCCGCTGTTCCGGCCGCATTCGCTGGGTGCCCTCACGCTGCCCAACCGCATCGTGATGCCGCCGATGACGCGCTCGCGCGCAAGCCAGCCCGACGACGTGCCGAACGAATTGATGGCCGAGTACTACGCGCAACGCGCCAGCGCCGGCCTGATCGTCAGCGAGGGCACCTGGATTTCGCCGCTCGGCAAGGGCTATGCGTGGACGCCCGGCATCCACACGCCGGCGCAGGTCGCCGGTTGGCGCAAGGTCACCACTGCCGTGCATGAAGCGGGCGGGCGCATCTTCGCGCAGCTCTGGCACGTGGGCCGCCTGAGCCATATCAGCCTGCTCGATGGCCACGCGCCGGTGTCGTCGTCCGCCATCCAGGCGCACGGTGTGAACGTGTTCGTTGCCGAACAGGATGGCAAGCCGGGCTTCGTGCAGGCATCCCAGCCGCGCGCGCTCAAGGTGGAAGAGATCCACGCCATCGTCGACGAATTCCGCCAGGCCGCGCGCAACGCGATGGCGGCCGGCTTCGACGGTGTGGAACTGCACGCGGCCAACGGATATCTGGTCAACCAGTTCATCGACTCGGAAGCCAACAACCGTACCGACGAATATGGCGGCCCGCTCGAAAACCGCCTGCGTTTCCTGGGCGAGGTGACGCAGGCGCTGACCGAGGGCACGGGCAGCAAGGACCGGGTCGGTATCCGCCTGGCGCCGCTGACCACGCTCAATGGCTGCGTCGACGCCGATCCGGAAACCACCTATACGGCCGCGGCAAAGCTGCTCGGCGAGCTAGGCGTGGGCTACATCCATATCGCTGAGGCCGACTGGGACGATGCGCCGCATATGCCCGCCGCATTCAGGCAGCGGCTGCGCGAGGTGTATCGGGGCACGCTGATCTACGCCGGCAAGTACACCGCGGAACGTGCGCAAGCCGCGTTGAACGAGGGGTGGGCCGATCTGATTGCCTTCGGCCGGCCGTTCGTGGCCAACCCCGACCTGCCGGAGCGCCTGCGCGCTGGCGCGACGCTCAACCCCCACGACCGCGACACGCTGTTTGGTGGTGGCGCACGCGGGCTGACCGACTATCCCGCACTGGCCGCCAAGGCGGCCTGAGTCATCCTGGCCAGGCGCGGCATCTACAACCTCGAACTGAACGACAGCCGCGCCCTGGTGCGCGACAAGGCGTGGGAATTCCTGTTCGTACCCGGCCAGCCGCTGTACGTGGGTTCCACACAGGTCAACATCAATCCGGTAGCCATCCGATGAACACAAATACCACTCCCCGGAAGCCGCTCTTCGCCGGGCGCAGCTTCCGCGTCGACTACGACGGCCTGTCGGCGCACAACATCTACTCCGAGGATGGCGAGTCGATCCGCTACGCCATCGTCGCCGGCCCCTACGCCGGAGCGACTGGCGAGGCCCGTTGCGAGTGGCAGGAAATCTCGGAGGGCGTGTATGCGATCTCGTGGCAGGAAGCTGACGGCGCGACCGTGGTGCATGTCGACGACTTCTTGCGCGGCCGCTCCATGGCATTCTTCACCGCCGCGGGCAAGACGTTCTACCGGATGCAGGGCCCGTTGACGGCGCTGGCCGACCCGTCGGCTAGCTAGCGCCGAGTGTCTTGATAGGAGCGTGTCAACCAGTTCGGCGAGCTTCTGATTGCAGAGGCTGGTGTGTTGACGAGAGCGCTCGGCAGGCGTGAATCCTGAGCCTGGTCATCAGGCTCAGGAATAGCGGCGGATGGACTGTGCTACTTACTCGGCCACGACATGCGCAACCTTGATGGTCTGCGCATAGCGAGCCGCCTCGTCGGCAATGACCTTCGCGTAGTCCGCGCTGGATCCTCCCACGGGTTCGATACCGGCAACGTGGAACTGCGAGATCACCTCGGGCATCTTGACTGCCTCGGAAACCGCGTCGGCCATTTTCTTGACCACGGCATCCGAGGTTCCCTTTGCGGCAAGCAAGCCGACCGTCACAGCGAAGTCGTATCCTGGCACCACCTCGGAGATCGCCGGAATCTTCGGCGCAAGAGCGGAGCGCTGCAGGGAGTTGGTGCCGAGAATCTTGACCTGGCCCGACTTGACGAAGCCCGACAGCGACGGCAAGGCAGCAAACACCACCTGGACCTGGTCCCCGATCAAAGCCGGAACGGACTGGCCGGAGCCACGAAACGGTACGTGCTTGATATCCAGCGTGAGGGCGGTTTTCAGTGCTTCCATCGACAGGTGATGGGTGCTGCCGATGCCGGAAGATCCATAGTTCAGCGCGCCCGATCTGGATTTCGCCAGCGCGACAAAATCGTTGAGTGAGTTGGCTGGAACGCGTGCATTGACGGCGAGGAAGAGCGGAGACCTGGCGGCAAGCGAGACGGGTACGAAATCGCGCTTGGGTTCATACGACAGGTTCTTGTAAATCGCCGGATTGATGGACATCATCGAGCCGTCGGTCACCAGGAACGTGTGGCCGTCGGCAGGGCTCGTCATGAGCGCCTGGGCGGCGACCACGCCATTGGCGCCGGGCCGGTTGTCAACGACGACCGGCTTGCCCAGGCGTTGGGTGAGTTGCTGGGACAAAACGCGCGCAACGGTGTCAGGCAAGCCTCCGGGCGCGTAGGGAACGATAAAGCGGATGGGCTTGGTGGGCCAGGCATCGGTGCCGGCCATGGCCAATGCGGGAACGAATGCCACGGTGAGGCCGAGGCCCAGGCTGAGGCAAAACCTGCGTCGTGCAAGCCGGATTTGGGGGCGGTTCATGTGTTCTCAACATTAGACATGCGAACGGCCGCCTCGCCGGCTGCGATGGTGGTCGTTAACGACGCGATTTGGCAATGGAAACAGCAATGAGACGCCGTCAGAAGCGCGCGCGGGCAGTCCTACGAGGTCGGTCGCGTGTCGTTGCGTGGCGTCGGCCACTGGAATTTCTGGGACTTGCGGTTCAGGCCATCGCGAAACGCAAGTCCAGTAAATTCCATGCGCAGCCACTGCATGACCAGGCCGGCTGTGACGGGCTGATTCACGCGCCATGGTGCGACCGAGTCCATCGGGAAGGTCTCGGCAAGCACCAGACTCAGCAGTTGGTTCAAAGTCCAGGCCATCGAGCGAATTTGCATCCACAACTCCAGCACGGTGCGCGTTTGCTGCCAGAGATTGCTCACGCCGAACCAGCGCTTGAGATTGTGGAACAGCGGTTCTATGCCCCAGCGGCGCGCGTACAACTGCACGACCTCCTCGGCGCTCAAGTCCGTTTCGGTCGCGAGCAGCAGACGGGGCTTGGTCCAGACCTGTTTCTTCGCATCGAAGAACTGGCACCAGACGGCACGCACCAACGCGCCCTTGAGGAAGCGAGCGCGGGCCTCGGCAGAGCGCAGGCGAACCTGCTGGTCTTTGCCATAGAGCGGCATGCGCAGTTCGATCGCGGGCAGTGCTTCGATGGCCTCGGCATTCAGGCGCTCGCCATAGATGCGCTTGCGACCACGTCTGGGTGTAGTTGGCGGTGGCGGGACGAGAAACAGTGCGGTGTCGATGCGCGCCTGTCCAATCACATGCATTTGTCTGCGCAGCAAAGGCAATACCAGGCGGGCGCGCATGAACCACGAATCGAACAGTACGCGCACCGGCTTGTTGGCCACCCCTGCCAGAGAGCGGACCAGCACCAGCGCAATCTTCAGCTTGTTGCGGTTGCCGGCGTTTGGCACCAGCCGCGAGAGAATTGGCAGCACCAGATTTCCCCCTCCGTTGCCCAGCGCGCTCACGCCCAGTGTGACCCAGCACTGGGCCCGCATGAATTGCGGCCGATTGATCTTTCGGCTGTGGTCGTGGCGATACGCGCAACCGGGCGCCTGCTCCGAGGAGCGCGGCACCAGCGTATCGTCGATGACCAATGTCAGCACATCGCATGGCAGCACTGTGAGCACCAGCAAGAACAATCGGCGGGCCAAACGCACGGTGCGCAAGCTGCCGCGCTCGAGAAGCTTGTAGTAGGTCGTCCAGTGCCTGCGTCGCGCGATGGCGCTGATAGCGCGCGTCACCCAGCCTTCTGGCGAAACCATACAGCCGCACAGCAGTTCGATAAAGCTCGCGCGAGAGCGAATCGGCACGGCCAGAAGCAGGAGGTTGATCCATTCGGACAGACACAGTCGTACACGGTTGGACAAAGACATGGGCAATCGCAAGAGGACCGAAAACGATCCTCATTGGCCGCCGCGCTGCTTGCGCTAAAACCCGCGCAAGCAGCGCGGCGGCCACACGATCATTGCCCCATGTCAAGCATTTTTCGATTTCTTGAATCCGTTTCCAACCCGCTCGTTGAGCGGGCCTGAATGTCTAAAGTTGAGTCATGTGTTGTCTCCACTTTACGATCGTAGTGCATGCGGCGGCCCTTGGCGATGCCGTTCTGACGACGGGCATTCGTGGGCTCGCTGCGCGGGGGTTATCCGGATGGTGGTCTTGGACGAGCCATTGGTTCAGGCGACCGGTGATACGTCGACCGGATGTGGCGAAGCCCTCGCCTGGCGCGTGAGCGTTACGTCCCGATCCTCGCGCGCCGAGGTCAGCATCGCCAGGCAGACCTCGAGCGTGGACCGCGCCCACGCGCCGTCATGGAGCGGGTCGCGGCCATGGATGACGGCATCGACCAGTTCGTCGATGACCTCGAAGCGGGGCACCGCCGGTGCCGGCAGGGGGATGTGCTCGCGCTGCTTGTCGGCGTAGACCCAGATGCCGTCCGGCATCGGCCGGATATCGGCATGCTCGCAGCTCACGATGACCGGCCCGAAGTGCTGGTTGGCGAGCGCGCGGTCCGTGCCGGCCGGGGCCTGCCACGACGGGCCGCCGTAGGTGCCATCCGTCTTCAGGCGCGCCTCCGCCTGCGCCGAGCCGATCGCCGCCAGCTTGCGCCGTGCGCGGCCGTAGTCCTCCTCGCGCGTGGCGAATCCCATTTCGCTGAAGCCGCCGTTCCACGGGTCCGTGTCGAAACGGCCATAGCCGCTGTAGGTCAGCGACGCGTAGGCACCGTCCTCGAACCAGAGCATGGCGCTATAGGCGCCCTCGGTCGGCCGGGCCGGGTCCCATCTGCCCAGTGTCGCCCGCACACGCGTGGCGGGCGCGCCTGCCAGCAATCGCACCACGTCGACCTGGTGCGCGGCCTGACTGAACACCACGCCGCCGCCGGCCTCCGTCTGCAATTCCTCGGGGCGCCGCGGGCGATACAGGAAGTCGGTGTAGTTCAGCGCGTGAATCATGCGCACCGCGCCGAAGCGCCCTGACGCGATCAGTTGCCGCGCGTGCAGGTATGGCGAATCGAAGCTGTGGCAATGCCCCACGATTATCCGTACGCCGCCGCGCTCGCAAGCCGCGATGATCCGGTCGCACTCCGCGAGCGAGATCGCCATCGGCTTCTCCACGAGCAGGTGCTTGCCGCTTTCCGCCGCCAGGCACGCATGCGCGGCATGGTACTGATGAGGGCTCGCGATGTAGATGACGTCAAGGTCTGGCGACGCCGCCATGGCCGCCAGGTCCTCATAGACGGGCGCATTGAAATCGCGCGCGAACTGCTGGCGTGCCGCCTCGCGGGGATCGCAGGCGGCGGCGAGGCGCACGCGCCGATCCGCGAGGAACGTAGGCAACATCAGCGAGAAGGCCCGGCCGAGCCCGACCACGCCCAGGCGCACTTGCCGGGTTGCGTTGGCGCTCATAGGTCGATCACCAGCTCGGCGCACTTTGCCCGCGAGACGCAGATCATCACCTGGTGGTGCAACTCCTCCGGCATCAGCACCATGTCGCGATGGTCCGCCTCGCCCGAGACCAGCCCGGTACGGCATGTGCCGCAGGTGCCGCTCTCGCAGGACGATGGCACATTGCAGCCATGCTGGCGCAGCACGTTCAGGATGCTCGCGCCGACCGGCACTTCGTAGCGTTGCCCGCTGCGGCTGAGCACCACGTCGAACGGCTTGTCGTCGGCACGCAGGCCGCCGCCCTCGTTGAAGCTTTCGAAGTGGATCCGGGTGGCGGGCCAGTGCCCCGACATGTCGCGCACCGCCTCCATCAGGCCGCGCGGACCGCAGCAGTAGATGTGGGTGTCGCACGGACGCTCGAGCACCGGCCACAGATCGAAGGCCTTGCCAGGATCGCCGAAATCGTGGTGGATCTTCACCTTTCCCTTGAGTTCGGGCGCCTGCAACTCGTCCAGGAAGGCGGTGCTCTCGGGCGAGCGCGTGAAGTAATAGAGCCGCCACTTTGCGGTGGAAAGCTCGCCAAAGCTGCGGATCATCGAGAGAATCGGCGTAATGCCGATGCCGCCGGCGATGAAGACGAATGCCTTGGCGTCCTCCAGCAGCGGGAAGGCATTGTCGGGCAAGCCGACCGGGATCAGGTCGCCCTCGCTGGCATCGTCGCACAGGCTCTTCGAGCCACCCTGTCCCTGTTCGTCGCGCTTCACGGTGATCACGTAGCGGTGCCGCTCGGCGGGGTCGTTGCACAGCGAGTACTTGCGCAGCATGCCGTTGGGCACCTGCACCTTGATGTGAGAGCCCGGCGTGAACGGAGGCAGCTCGGTGCCGTCCGCCTGCACGAACTCGAAGCTGCGGATGCCTTGCGCGGCGTCTTGGATGCGCGCGATGCGCAGCGGCATCGGCGTGTCTGCGTGGGGCTCGGGATGGAGCGGTGTGGTAGTCATGATGCGCATTCCTGTCAGTCGACGATGCGCATCGACAGGTCGATCGCGCGCACGTCCTTGGTCAGCTTGCCGCTGGAAATCCGGTCGACGCCGGTGGCGGCGATGGCCTGCAGCGATTCGAGATCGACGCCACCGGAGACCTCCAGCAGCGCCCGCCCGGCGTTCAGCGCGCAGGCGCGACGCATGTCGTCGAGGCTGAAGTCGTCCAGCAGGATGCTGGTGGCCCCGGCGGCCAGTGCCGCCGCCAGCTCCTCCAGATCTTCCACTTCGATCTGCACCGGCACCTCGGCGCCGAGGTGCGCTGCGCGTTCGAGCGCCGCGCGCACGCCGCCGGCCGCGGCGATATGGTTCTCCTTGATCAGGATGCCGTCCCACAGCCCCAGGCGATGGTTGGTGCCGCCGCCCACGCGGACGGCGTACTTCTGCGCGAGGCGCAGGCCAGGCAGCGTCTTGCGGGTGTCGAGCATCGCGCAGCCGTTCGGATTGGGCGACACCCCGGCGATCCGCTCGAGGTAGCGGCGCGTCACGGTGGCGACGCCGGACAGCGTCTGCAGGAAATTCAGCGCCGGGCGCTCCGCGGACAGCAGCGCCCGCGCGTCACCGGTGATGCGGCAGACCTCGGAGCCGGCGAGCACGGCCTCGCCCTCTGCAATCCGCCACGCAATCGACGCGTCCGGATCGAGCCGCGCCACGCAGGCGTCGAACCACGGCTGGCCCGCGATCACAGCGCTTTCCTTCGCCACCACGCGCGCCTGCACGCGCTTGGCCGCCGGTACGAGCTGCGCCGTCCAGTCGGCGCGCCCGATATCCTCGCGCAGCGCGTCGTCGACGTTGCGTCGCAGCGCCTGCTCAAGGGTTTCGTTGTACTCGAACATCTTTGCTCCTGGAGGTGCGCGGGCGCGGCATGGCCTCGCCCGCGCGTTCGTCAGATGCTGTAGGACTCGTAGGTGGAGGGGTGGAACATCTCCTCCACCGGCACCAGCCGCTCGGACAGGCCCTGGCCATGGTGATGGCGGGAGAACGTCTCCAGCGTGCGCAGGTTTGCCTGCACGCCGTACGACCAGTAGTCCTCGCCCAGCGTCTCGCGGGCGACCTTCAGCATCTCTTCCACGAACGGCATCGTCACCTTGGTCGCGGACGTATCGGACAGCTGCGCCAGCGCGTGGGCCTTGGACTGGCTGAACGCCTTGAAGACGGCGCCCGGCAACCACGGCTGCGCCTCGGCGAGGGTCTTGCGGATGCCCACCACATGCATGATGGGAAACACGCCGGTGCGCCGGAAGTAGTCTTTCGCCTCGGCGGTCGGATCGTCGAAGAGCCAGCCCACGTTCTCGTTGCGCAGCGCCGCCGCACCCGGGGGCCGCGGCGCGATGAAGCCGTCGATCTCGCCGCTGTCCAGCAGCTCGGAGATCGTGCGGCCTTCGGGCGCTGCCTCCACGCGGACATCGGCGGGAAGCTGCAGCTTCACCTTCTCAGGACGCCCCGGCGTATCGATGCCGCCGCGTACCCAGGTCACATCGGACGGGTGGATGCCAAAGTCGTCCTGCAGGACCGCACGCGCCCACACGATCGCGGTGAGCTGGTACTCCGGAATGCCGATGCGGCAGCCCTTCAGGTCCTGGGGACGTCCGATGCGATCCTTGCGCACGTAGATGGAGGTGTGGCGGAACGCCCGCGAGAGAAAGACGGGCACCGCGATGTACGGACAGTCGCCGCGCGCATGCTTGACCAGATAGCTCGAGAACGACAGCTCGGTGATATCGAAGTCCTGGCTGCGCATGGCGCGGAAGAACATTTCCTCGGGGTTAAGCGTCATGTAGACGGGATCGACGCCGTCGATCTGGACGCGGCCATCGAGCAGCGCACGGGTACGGTCATAGTCGCCCATGGCGACGGAGAGGCGGAATTTGGTCATCGGTGACGGAGTGGGGGCTCGGGGGAATGCGGGTGGCGGTCAGCAGAGGATGTGGGGGATGTGCTCCTCACGCCGTGACGGAGTACGACGGCTCCAGCTCGGGCAGGTCCTGCCCGCCGGCCCAGACGTAATGCACGTTGAATGTACGCCAGTCATCGGACTTCGGCACCACCGCCTGGAACGCGCAGACGTCGGCGGGAATCGCACTGGCACCCGTGCCGATCGCTTCGCCGCCCTGCTGGAACGTCCTGACGGCATCCAGCATCTGCTTGCGGAACTCAACGATGGCGAGGTCGCTCGCGCCCAGCCGGTCATGGCTGCGGTCGGCGATCGGGCCCATCGTCAGCCACATCGCGACGTCCTGGTTCGGGAAGCCGGCAATCCCGGTGAAGTTGCCCGCCTTCATCGCCTGGCGGTCCTGCCAGAAGCGGTTGTCGATGTTGCGCAGCGGGCGGTAGTACGCGTCCAGGTCCACGCCGACGGTCTGGCGCAGGAACTTGCGCCACGTCTCCGTCTCCGGCGTCTGCGCCGGATGGCCCCAGGCGATGAAGTAAAACGCCGTGCTGGTGTCGTCCATCGGCACGTTGATGTTGGCGACGTTGTAGAGGTTGTTCGGCGGGATCAGCGCGGTCGCCGGCGCGACGAAGACCGTGGAGCGCACATAGTCATGCGTCTGCGCCTGCTGGATCGGCCTGCGGATGGCGGCGTAGCGAAAGCCGTAGCCGCCGCGCTGCACCTGCAGCCGCGGCGCCTTGTCGGTCGAAGGGCGCAGCCACAGGTTGCCGGTTGTCTTGGCGCCGTCCACGCGCGCCGGCAACATGTCCGAGCTGTGCAGGCTCGAGCTGTGCGCGGAATCGATCGCACCCTCCAGCACCTGTGCCCAGTTGCAAGGCAGCAGCACCTTGGCGATGCTGACGCGGGTGTCCTCGGTCGGCGCCCAGCGTGGCGGCACGAATTCCGGCACCAGGTCCGCCGGTCCCATGTATGCCCAGACCATGCCGCCCCATTCCTTGACCGGATAGGCCTTGTGCTTGACTTTCTCTGCCATGCCGCTGGATGCGGGCTCGGAGACCATCTCCAGCACGTTGCCCTCCACATCCATCTTCCAGCCGTGATAGAGGCAGCGCAGGCCGCCTTCCTCGTTGCGGCCGAAGACCAGCGATGCCCTGCGGTGCGGGCAGTACTCGTCCATCACCCCGACGCGGCCGTCGCTGTCGCGGAACACGACCAGGTCTTCGCCGAAGACGCGCGCCTTTACCGGCGCGCCATCGGGCTCCGTCACCTCCTCGAGCAGGCAGACCGGCGTCCAATGCCGGCGCATCAGCTGCCCCATCGGCGCATCGCCTTCCACACGGCACAACAGATCGTTTTCTTCCTTCGTCATCATTTAGGGGCTCCTGGCCAGCGCGTCTCCGGCGCTGGCCGGTCTGGCGTTCTGGCTTTGCTTGAAAAATACTTAGTGGCCTAAGAATAATCAGAGAAAACATCGATAGCAAGGCGGGATTGGGAAACCAAGGGAAAATACTTAGGGGACTAACAAAAAGAGGACGTGCGCCGTCACGGTCACGTGCGCAATGCGCGGCCGGACGGGAAGCAAGGCATCGGCTTGCCAGATGCTCGGCGGAAGGCAAACAAGTGCCGGCTGCGAAGCAGGTCGCAGCCTGGAAGATTGAGAGGGGGAGGGAGGAGGGGGGCGGCTGGAGATGTGTTGGGGAAACAGGACTGCCAGCCGCAGTCCTCCCCATGCAGTCGCGCAGTCGCTTACGCTTGCTCGATACCTTCCTGGTCGCGGGTCAGGTTGTCGATCATCACCAGCAGGGCGCGGCGCGTGTTGGCGACTTCTTCCGCGGCGAGATGCTGGACCGCCACCGCATTGACCTCTTCGGCCAACGGTACCAGCGTCTTGCGCAGCCGCTTGCCCAATGGCGTGAGGAACACATAGATGTTCTTGCGATTGGTCGGCCGGCGCTCCAGCGTGACATAGCCGAGCGCCTCCATGGCTTGCAAGGCCGCGAATGTGGTCGGCTCCATCACGCCCGCTTCGATGCTGAGCTCACGCTTGGTGATGCCGTCGCGTTCCCAGAGAATGCGCAGGAAGGTCCAGTGGCCAAGCTGCACGTCATGCTGGGAGAGCCGGTGCTGCAGCGCGCGCAGGAAGACCCGCGTCGCGTCTTTCACAAGGTGCGCAAGGCGATCATTGGGCACGTCGTCGTGCCAGCGGCGCAGGACGCGCTGGGCGATTTCCTGTTCTCTGAGTGCAGAGGCTTTCGACATAGGGCGGGAAGCAAGGGCAAAGGCGTATTCTGCCACGGCTTGTCTGTGCTTTACGCAGGCTCCGCGGCGGGACGGGCTTCCAGGTTCCTGCGCAGGACGACCGGCTTGGCGCCGGCGTGCTGCTTGCAGATCCAGTGCGCAAGCGCCGAATCCAGATGCTGGACATGTGCGGGGAACCAGCGCTCCAGTTCTTCTGCCAGTCGGCGTGCGACCGCCACCTCACCGCGTACGAGCCTTGCCTGCACGCCGGATATCGAGGCCAGCACGGCTGCATGTTCGCCGATGTGGCACTTGCGCGGCGGAAAGGCCGTTGCCTCCATAAGGCTGTCCTCATGCAGGAAATGCGTTCGTGCCAGTTGTAGCAGGTCCTCCAGCACTTCCGCCAAGCCGTCAACAGGCGCTTCACGCAACGACTGGATGAGTGCCGCAAACCGTCGATGTTCGTCGTCAATAGCGGAGTGACCGATCAGTAGCCCGTCATGCCAGTACATTGGATTGTACGCTGCCATCATGCCTCCGGTCATATAATTAGGAGCCTAAGTATTATAGAATGGACCGGTTCGGTAGGCAACGACAATGAGCATGGCGCGGAGTGCTGTTGGCTGCATGGCTTGGCGAAGACGCCCGGAACCCGTTCGCCGATCTCTTGCATGGGCTAGAGATGCACGACTCGATGTCCTGCTCATCGCTACCCCGATGCGGTCCGCCTGTCTACGGTGCGGGCACGAAGCATCGTCTTGTTTGAATGTGCAGCTTCTCGATGCACAATATCGTTGCGCGCATTGCCGAGCCCGCTATGGTGGGCAGGTGTGGCGATCCGGCAGTGCTCGGCCCATGAATGTGCCGACCGCCTGACGGCGGCCGGCACGGTGTCCTCGCGCCGCAGGTGCGCTTTGGTTGAAAGGACTATCGCTATGGCGATGCTGAGGGTGGGCTGAAAGTCGAGCACCCGGGCGATGCCGGCCGGTCCGAAGCATTGGCAAGCGCCAGAGAGGCGCGAGGCAAGGAGGGACTGCTATGGACAGCGGAATGGTCAAGTCGGCAAATCGGGTGTTCGATCTGCTGGAATTGTTCGAGCGGGTGCGCCGGCCGCTGCGCGTCGGCGAGATCGCAGAGCGCCTCGGCATCCCGCAGTCCAGTGTCTCGATGCTGCTGCGGACCATGGTGGCGCGCGGCTACATGGAGTTCGACGCCCAGCTTAGAACCTATTGCCCGTCGGTCCGCGTCGCGTTCCTGTGCGGGTGGACCACAAGAAAACAAGGCACCGGCGCCTCGGTCCACGACGCCTTGCGCCGGCTTTCGAGCGAGACCGGCGAGACGGTGTTGCTGGGCCGCCAGAGCGGCAACATGCTGCAATACCTGTCCGTCATCGAATCCAGTCATGCCTTGCGCCTGTCGGTATCGTCGGGCACCATCCGGCCGATGCATCGCACCGCGATCGGCATCATGCTGATGAGCCGGATGGAGGACGAACAGATCGGGCGGCTGCTGCGGCGCTACAGCGCCGAGGTCGCCCCGGGCGAGCCGCCGGTACGCACTGACGAGATCATGCGCGCGGTGGAGCAGGCGCGCCGGCAGGGCTACTACGAGTCGGCCAGCCTGGCGTCGCCGGGGGCCGGTGTGATCGCCACGCTGGTGGCAACGCCGATACGCGGCCAGTGGCTCGGCATCGGCACCGGCGGCCCAGTTGCGCGTTTGCACGCACGCCGCAAGAAGCTGCTGGCCGCCGTGCTGGCGGTAGCGCAGGACTGCTGAGCGCCGCCGCAGCGGCGCGAAATCAGCGGCCGGGCCGTTCCCTGCGCGCACGGATGGCATCGAGCCGCGCCAGCAGGCGCGTGGCCTGCGCCAGGTGCAGGCGCTCGACCATGCGCCCATCCAGGTTGATCACGCCCGCCGCGGCATGCTCGGGCCGCGCGAAGGCCGCGACGATCGCCTGCGCTTCGGCGGTGGCGGCATCCGACGGCTTGAACGCCGCGTTGGCCGGATCGACCTGCGACGGGTGGATCAGCGTCTTGCCGTCAAAGCCCATCCTGCACGACTGCAGCACTTCGTTGTCAAAGCCGGCGCGATCGCCGAAGTCATTCCACACACCGTCGAGCACGTCCATGCCGTAGCGCCTGGCGGCCAGTACCACCGACATCAGCCAGGGAAGCAGATACGCACGGTTGTCGCCCGGATACACGCCGGTTTCCTTGGCGAGATCGTTGGTGCCAACGACCAGGCACTCGAGTTGTACCTGCCGGCGCTGGCCGGCTTGCAGGATGCCGTCGAGGTGATGGATCGCGCAAGCCGTTTCGATCATGGCCCACAGCTTGGGGGCAGGGCCATTGGCAATGGCGCCGATCGCCTCGGCAAAGCGTTCCAGGTCTGCACCGGTGTCGACTTTCGGCAGCAGGATCGCATCGGACCCGCAGGCGGTCGCGGCGCGCAGGTCGGCATCGAATTCGGCGGTTCCCAGGGCATTGACCCGGATCACAGTCTCATGCGCTGCAAACGGCTGCGCGGCAAAGGCGCTGGCCAGGTTGTCCCTGGCGTGGCCTTTCATGGCCGGCGCCACGGCGTCTTCCAGGTCGAACACGATGACGTCGCAGGGCAGGTTGCGGGCCTTCTCGATGGCGCGGGTATTGGTCGCGGGCACATACAGCACGGAGCGGCGGGGCGCGGTCTTGTTCATGGTCATGAGATATAGCGTCGCCGGTGGCGACGTGAACGTGAAGAGTTGAGGGGCAGCGCGGCCATGGCGCGGCACCGTGTCCGCGAATGGCCGTGGATGAGAGTTTCGATCCCGCACGCATCGGCTTCCATCACATATGTGATCGATGAACTGGGTCGGCATCCATCACATATGTGATGCCGGGCCCGTCGGCGTTCGCCAATACTCGGTCCATCGACAACAACACGGCGCCGGCAACGCGGCGATGCTTCCGAGTGGAACCTGACCATACCATCGACAAGACAGCGGACAGCGCCGGCTTCACGCGGGCGCTGGCCGGCTGGATCAGCACGGTCGACGATGCCGAGCTCGGCGCGCCGGCTTTCGCCTGGGCACGGCACGCCATGCTCGACTGGATTGCCGTTACCCTCGCCGCCGCCCGCGAGCCGCTGGTCGAAATGCTCGTCGCCGAATATGCGGGCTCGCGGGATCTGCCGTGCGCGCTGGTGGGCAGCCCGTTGCGCGCCGATCCGGCGCAGGCCGCGCTGATCAATGGCGCTGCGGGCCACGCCCTTGACTTCGACGACGTCGCCTCGGCGATGCACGGCCATCCGACCGTGCCCGTGGCGCCGGCCGCACTGGCGGTGGCCCAGGCCGCCGGCGCCAGCGGCAAGGACCTGCTGCGCGCGCTGATACTGGGGCATGAAGTCGAAAGCCGGGTCGGCGAAGTGGTTGGCGCCGAGCAGTATCGCCTCGGGCTGCACCCGACCGGCACCACCGGCACGCTGGGCGCCGCCGCTGCCTGTGCGCGGCTGGGTGGACTCGACCCGGCCGGCACGGCCCACGCGCTCGGGCTCGCCGCGACGCAGGCAGCCGGGCTCAAATGCATGTTCGGCACCATGGCCAAGCCGCTGCACGCAGGCAAGGCCGCCATGAATGGCGTGATGGCGGCCCGCCTGGCAGCGCGCGGCTTCACTGCCAACGCCAGCGGCATCGAGTGCGAGCAGGGCTTTGGCCGCACCCAGGCGCCCGCTGCGCCGGCGTTCCCGGCCACGTTCGAGTGCCGCGCAGGCATGGCGATCGAACGCACCCTGTTCAAGTTCCATGCGTCCTGCTACCTGACGCACTCCACCATTGAGGCCGTGCGCGAGGCTTGTCGTGAGCACCGTATCGACCTCGATGCGCTCGAGTCGATGACCATCTTCGTGTCGGGTCCGCATCGTGGCGTGTGCGATATCGCCAACCCGCAGACCGGCCTGGAGATCAAGTTCGCGATCCAGCATCTTGCGGCGCTGGCGATGGACGGTGCGCCCACTGCCTCGCTCGCCCTGTATTCGCCCGAGACCGCGCTCGCGCCGCGCTATGTCAGGGCGCGGCAGCGCATCGCCCTGCAGGTGGTGCCCGGCCCGGACCGCAACGCCGCCACGGTCGAGATCCTGACGCGCGACGGCCTCACGCTGCGCGCGCAGGCCAATGTCGCGGTGCCGGCCTCGGACCTTGCCATGCAGTGGCGGCGCCTGGTCGACAAGGCGCAGGCCATCGTCGTGCCGCGCATCGGCGCGGCCAAGTTTGCGAAGCTGGTGTCGGTGGTCGACACGCTGGACCAGCTTCCTTCCGTCGAACCCTTGTTTGAGGCAATGCAATGACATCCACCCATCCCGCCATCGAGCGCGTGCCCGAGGTCTGCGCCGACCCGGTCGTCGCCCGCCTGAAAGCAGAGGCCCGGCTGCGCAACCGCGGCAACCGCTACGAGGATTTCGAGCCGGGCCGGCGCTTCGACCATCACTGGGGCCGTACCGTCACCGCGTCGGACAACACCATGTTCTCGGTGCTGACGCTGCACTACAACCCGCAATACACCAACGAGGCGGTGGCACAGGCCAACGGCCACGCGGGCGTGCCGGTCAATCCGCTGCTGGTGTTCAACACCGTGTTCGGACTGTCGGTGGAAGACCTGTCCGAGGGCGGCGGCCCATTTCTCGGGGTCGACGAGCTGGCCTATCTGCGGCCGGTCTACCCCGGCGAGACGCTCTATGCCAGCTCCGTCGTGGTGTCGCGCAGGCCGGCCAGCAACCGCCCCGGCTACGGCATCGTCACGTGGCACACGCATGGCACCAATCAGCAGGGCGATGTAGTGATCGAGTTCAAGCGTACCAATCTGGTCAGGATGAGGGGATAAGCATGTCAGGAGACGGTCTGGGGTACATGACGGAAGCGCGTTGCATGATCCGCGATGCGGCGCGCGAATTCACGATGAAAGAGGTGCTGCCGGTTGCCAACGCGCTGGACGGCCCGGATGCGGAGATCCCGATGTCGCTGCGCGACAAGATGGCCGAGATGGGCTACTTCGGCATCACCATCCCGGAGGAGTACGGCGGCCTGGGCCTTGGCATCTTCGAGTATTGCCTGATCTGCGAGCAGCTGTCGCGAGGCTGGATGTCGGTGGCGTCGATCGTGGCCCGTGCGCAGGGCGGCTGGATCATGAAATCGATGCCCGAGGACATGCGGCGCGAATACCTGCCGCGCGTGGTGCGTGGCGACTTCCTCAATGCCAGCGCGCTGTCCGAGCCGGATACCGGTTCCGACCTGGCGTCGATCTCGTGCCGCGCCGTGCTGGATGGCGATGAATGGGTGCTGACCGGCAACAAGTACTGGTGCACCTTTGCCGACGGCGCCGACTACCTGATCCTGTTCGCGCGGACATCGGCGCCACCCTCGCCCGACAAGCGCTGGGAAGGCATTTCGTGCTTCATGATCGAGAAGCAGCGGGGCGGCTTCCCCGCTGGCATGACCGGCTCGCCGATCCCCAAGATCGGGTATTTCGGCTGGAAGACCTTCGAGCTGGCGCTCGACGGCGTGCGCGTGCCGAGGCGCAACCTGATGGGTCCGGAAGGCAAGGCCTTCCTGCTGATGGCCAAAGGGCTGGAGGGCGCCCGCGCGCATACCGCCGCACGGGCGATCGGCCTGGCGCAGGGCGCGCTGGAAGACGCGATCGCCTATTCGCTGGAGCGGCGCCAGTTCGGCATGCCGATCGCCGAATACCAGGCGATCCGCTTCAAGATCGCGACCATGGCCACCGAGATCGAGGCCGCGCGTCAACTGCTCTACTTCGTCTGCAACGAGATCGACAGCGGGCGCCGCTGCGACAAGGAGGCGTCGATGGTGAAGTACTTCGCCTCGGAGATGGCAGAGCGCGTGACCTCGTCGGCGCTGCAGATCTTCGGCGGCGCCGGCTATACCAGGCTGTTCCCGGTGGAGCGCTACTGGCGCGACGCACGCCTCACCAAGATCTTCGAAGGCACTTCCGAGATCCAGCAACGCATCATCGCCAACAGCCTGCTTGGCAAGTCCGAGGTCGAGGGCATGATCGCCAGCCGCGCGTTCGGCGGGCAGGTCCGACAGTCGAAGGAGGCGGCATGAAACTCTGCGCACTCACCAGCCCCGACGGATACTTCGAGCACTTCGAACCGGGCATGCTGATCCGCCATGCGCGCGGCAAGACCGTGACCGAGATGGACAACGTGATGCTGACAAACATGGTCATGAATACGGCCGAAGGTCACTTCAACGAAGACGCCATGCGGCGCGCCGCCGGCGGCATCTTCGCGCAGCGCGTGGTCTTTGGCGGGATCAACCTGTCGATGGTGCTCGGGCTTGCGGCGCAGGACACTGCCGAGCACTGCCTGCGCGAACTGACGCTGGACAAGATCCGCCTGTCGCATCCGGTCTTCCACGGCGATACGCTCTACGCCTTCACCGAGGTGCTGGGCAAGGAGGACGACGACCGCGAGGATGCCGGCATCGTTCGCTTCCGCCACTACGGCGTGAACCAGGACGACAAGCTGTGCGTGCAGGCGGAGCGCACCGCGCTGATCAAGCGCGAGAGCCACTGGGGCGGGCGATGAGCGCAGAGGGGCGCATGGAGGGCCATACAGATGGCCGGCCCAAGGGCGCGCTCGACGGCATGGTGGTACTCGACCTGACCCAGATGCTGGCCGGCCCCTATTGCTCGATGATGCTAGCCGACCAGGGCGCGCGCGTGATCAAGATCGAGCCGCCCGGGGGCGACCAGACCCGACGCAACGGCCCGCATCTCGAGGGTGCGTTGCGGATGGAATCAGGCGGATTTGGCGGCTACTTCGGCTCGATCAACCGTAACAAGGAATCGCTGGTGCTGGACCTTAAGCAGTCCGCCGGGCGCGAAACCCTGTTGCGGCTCGTGCGCAGCGCTGACGTGCTGGTCGAGAACTACCGCGCCGGCGTAATGGAGCGCTTCGGGCTGGGCTATGAACGGCTCGCCGAGGAGTGCCCCAGGCTGGTGTACGCGGCGCTGCGCGGCTTCGGCGACCCGCGCAGCGGCGAGAGCGCCTACGCGGGCTGGCCCGCCTACGATCCCGTCGCGCAGGCAATGGGCGGCATCATGGGGATTACCGGGCCGCAGCGCGGCGGCGCGCCGACCAAGATCGGCCCGGGCGTTGGTGACATCGTGCCGGCCATGTTCCTGGCCTACGGCATCGCGGCGGCGTGCTGGCGCGCCCAGCGCACCGGCCGCGGCCAGTTCGTGGATGTGGCCATGGTCGATGCCGTGCTGGCGGTGTGCGAGCGCATGGTGTTCCAGTACAGCGCCTCGGCGCAGGCGCCGGGACCCGAGGGCAACGGCCATCCGCTGCTCTGCCCGTTCGGGCTCTTTCCGGCCAGTGACGGTTTTATCAGCCTTGGGGTGCCAAACGACCGCTTCTGGCGGCTGCTGGTGGAGCGGATGGGCAATCCGCCATGGGCCGGCGATACGCGCTTTGCCACCAACGAATTGCGCGTGCGGCACCGGGCCGAGGTGGAGCAGGCGGTCGCCGCCTGGACGGTGCGCCATACCAAGCGCGCGCTTGCCGAGATGCTGGGCGGCGAGGTGCCGTTCGGCCCGGTGTTCGATGCCGCAGACATCTTCGACGATCCGCATTTCCGCATCCGCGGGATGCTGGTCGAAGCCGAGCAGCCCGGCGCAGCGCGCGGACTGACCATCGCCGGCAGTCCGGTGCGCATGAGCGCCACGCCCGGAGGCGTACGGCATCGGGCCCCCATGACCGGCGAGCACACCGACCGCACCCTGGCCGACCTCGGCTTCGATGCCGGCGAGATCGCCGCGCTGCGCGCGGACGGTGTGGTGCAGTAGGCGGTGGGGCCACGCCGGGATGACTGACAGACAACACTAGTACAACAAGCAGGAGACAACATCATGCAGGAAAAAACCAAGCGGCTGCGCCGCTGCCAGCTGTCCGTGCCGGGCTCGAGCGAGAAGATGATGGCCAAGGCCGCGGGCATGGGCGTGGACTTCGTCTTCCTTGACCTGGAAGACGCGGTGGCACCCAGCGAAAAACGCCCGGCTCGGCGCAAGATCGTCGACGCCCTCAACGGGCTGGACTGGGGGCGCACCACGCGCTGCGTGCGCATCAACGACCTGACCACCGAGTATGCCTACGAGGACATCATCGAAGTGGTGGAGGGTGCCGGCCGCAATCTCGATGTCATCATGCTGCCGAAGGCCATGTCGGCGGCGGATGTGCAGTTTGTCGACAAGCTGTTGTCGATGATGGAGAAGAAGCTTGGCCTGCGCCACCGCATCGGCATCGACGTGCTGATCGAAGAGGTGGAGGCAATGATGAACGTCGACGCCATTGCCGCGTCAACGCCGCGGCTGGAATGCCTGATCTTCGGCATGGGGGATTACTCGGCCAGCCAGGGCGTATCCATGCGCGACATTGGCGGCAGCGGCGGCTATCCGGGCGACATCTGGCACTACCAGCGCCAGCGGCTGACGATTGCCGCACGCGCCCATCGGCTCGACGCCATCGATGGCCCGTTTGCCGACTTCCGCAGCCCCGACGCGTTCCGCGAGGAAGCCCGCCGCGCCATGATCCTGGGCATGGTCGGCAAGTGGGCCATCCATCCGTCGCAAGTCGAACTCGCCCAGGACGTCTTCTCGCCTGCCGCCGCCGACGTGGCGCGCGCCCGCGACATGATCCGCGCCTATGACGAAGCGCTGTCGCAAGGACTGGGCGCGGTCCAGTACGAGGGCAAGATGATCGACATCGCCTCGGTCCGCATCGTCAGGAACCTGGTGCAGCGTGCCGACCTGATCGGCATGTAGCGGCATGCCATTGCTGCCGGCCGTGCGTCATCGCCACGGCCAACCCGGGCGCCCGCGAGCCGTCGTGGGCGCAGGCTTGACGTATTCGGGAGTAGACCCATGCGTTCCTTTGTTCGTCCGGGCAACGACTTGTCCGCCGATACCGTAGACCTTCGCCGGCGCACGCTACTGGGCGCAGCGGCCGGAGCGGCCGCGTTGCCCTGGCTGCTGCCTCGCTCCGCGCTGGCCGCCGACTGGCCCTCGCGCCCGATCCGGATCATCGCCGCGCAGGCGCCGGGCTCATCCAACGACAGCTCCGCGCGAGCGTTCGCCGAGTTCTTTTCCAACAAGCTGAAGGTGCCGGTGGTGGTGGAAAACAAGCCGGGCGGCATCGGCATGATCGCCGCGGAAGCCGTGGCGCGCGCCAAGCCCGACGGCTACACGCTGCTTTGCACCTTGCACAGCCAGCTGGCCCAGGCGCCGGTGTTGCTGAAGAAGCCGCCGATCGATCCCTCACGCGACCTCACGCCGGTGGCGTCCATCAGTACCGGCGTCGGCGTGATGGTGGCGACCAAGGGGCTGCAGGCCAACACGTTCAAGGAGTTGATCGCGCTGGCGCACAAGCGGCCCATCAGCGTGGGCAACTACGGCATCGGCTCGGGCTGGCAGCTGATGGTGGCGCAGCTGAGAAAGCTGACCGGGGCCCAGTTCGATGTCATCAACTACAAAGGCACCGGCGCCATGGTCGGCGACCTGATGGCCGGCCATATCGATATCGGCGCGGGGTCGCTGCTGGGGATGTCGGGCGGGCTGTCTGCCGGCGCGTTCAAGCCGCTGCTGGTGATCTCAGGGCCGCGCTCACCGAAACTGCCCGGCGTGCCGACCTGGCTGGACGAAGGCATATCCGATCCGATCTTCAGCAACCTGGCCGAATGCAATATGCTGCTGGGCCCCGCCGGGTTGTCTGCCGAGATCGTCAACAGCCTGGCGACTCTGGTGCGGCATTCGGTCACCGAGTCGGAAGCCGTCAGGAACGTGCGGGAGCAGCTTGGCAGCCAGGACACGCCCTTGACCGGCGAGGCCCTGCAGAAGTTCATCGCACGTACCTGGCCGACCTACCAGGCGATGACCAAAGCGGTGGGGCTCAAAATGGAGTGATGGCCGCGCTGCAACCGGGCGCGATAGTCGATTAGCGACTCCAGATTGCTATTGAGGCGCTAGTCAAAGCTATGAGCTTGCACTGTTCGGGATCGGGATGCGGCATAAGTTGTGAGCCGAGGCCCGGCAGTGCCGCGAAGCGACCGACGTTCAGTGCATGGACGCGTTCGCTTCGCTGTCGATCTGCTTGCGCAAGGCCGCGAAGCGCTTCTCCACATTGGCGCCGAATAGCGGATCGGCACTGGCCGGGTCGATGGCGGCGACCTCCGCCCAGTCCGCTTCGGTCAGGAACCGGGCGGCGCGCGGCATGACCTGTTTCTCCTCGGTGGACAGATGGTTGCGGTAGTACACCAGGTACATGGCGGCGGCCGCTTCCAGTGCCGCTCGCGAGGTGACCACCTCGCTCTGGGCTTCGCGCAGGCGGTCGAGCAATTCCGCGCCGACCGTGGCGATCACGCGATGTTCCTGCAGTAACCGGCTGATGATGATCCGCGTGCCGGGATCCCGGTCCACGAGCAGCGCGTAGGCAACATCCTCACGGGGGTGGTGCACGCAATCGCCATAGTTGCGCATGTAGTGGATGATCGTGGCCATCAGGCCGTAGTCGGGCTGCTCGCCCTGATGGAAGGTGCTGACCTGCTTTTCCAGCAGGTCGAGCATTGAGGCGAAATGGATATGGTCGGTATGCCAGGCGGCAAGGGGTGTCGGGCTCGGGGTGGAAAGCGCGGCGGAAGGTGAAGTCGGAAGCGAGGTGACGAGTGGGGTGGCCATGGCGCCCTCCTGGGAAACTGGGCAAGCAGACCGTTGAGTCCGATACGATATCGGGACTCGCGGGGCCCTCATTGACACAATAGCTTCCCTGCATGATCTGAGTCTGACGCAGATCAATGCGGCGCTAAGCGCTCGGATCGCGCAAGGGGCGGAAGCCTTATACGCCACACGTTCAACCTGCGCCGCCCCTCTAACTCGCCTCGACGCGAGAGGGTCACCACGGTTAGCCCGGTGCCAGGATCGCCTGCCGCGCAGGCAGGCTAGCCGCGTGCGGCCGCCCGCCACGCCCCGGGCGGCTGCCCGAAGCGCCGCGTGAAGCTGCGCGTGAAGGTGGTCTGGTCCGGGTAGCCTGACGCCAGCGCGATCTCGGCCAGCGGCAGCGTGGATTGCGTCAGCAGCTGCAGCGCGCGGTCCAGCCGCAGCCGGGTCTGGTAGCGGTGCGGGGTATCGCCGAAGGCCTCGGCAAACAGGGTCTGGAAGCGCCGCACGCTCCAGCCGAAATGCCCGGCAACTTCCGCCACGCGCAGTGGCGAGGCCAGGTTGGCGCGCAGGTAGGCATCCACGGCCATCAGCGGGAATACCTGCCCGTCGCCGGGCATGCCGAGGCAGTCCGCCAGCGCCGCGGCCAGCGTGGCCGCCAGTTGCCAGTCGGTCTGCGGCCCGCGCGCTGCCGCGGCGGCGCGCCACGCCGCCAGCGCGCGCACGCGGCTGCCGAAGGCGCCGTCCAGCGAAAACGTGCGCGGGCGCGCCATCAGCCGCGCGGGCAGCGCCACCGAGCGCGCCGGGAAGTCCGCCACCAGTTGCAGGTTACCGTCGAAGCCCAGGAATTCATGATGGCTGCCGGCCGGCACGATCAGGCCGGTGCGGTCGTCCACGCAATAGACATGGCCGTCGATCTCCAGCTCGGTGGCGCCGGCCAGGCCGAACAGCAGCTGGTGGTAGCCGTGCTGGTGGCCGTCCGGCTGCGGGCGGTAGCGCCGGTGCTCGACCAGCGGCGAAGCGTGGGGTTCAGCGGGCTTGGGCATGCCGCAACCTGCCAGTGGTCTGGCACAGCCAGACGCCCGCCCCGGCCACCGCCATGCCCAGCGCCTGCGCCGCATCCAGCCGTTCGCCGAACAGCAGCCAGGCCTGCAGCGCGGCCAGCGGCGGGGCCAGGAACATCAGCGCCGCGGCATTGGCGGCCTGGCCGCGCCGCACCAGGCTGACCAACAGCCAGGTGCCGGCGCCCGACAGGCCGATTGCCGCCCACGCCAGCGCGGCCCACAGCGCCACGCCGCCATGCCAGTGCAGCGGCGCGTCGACGGCCTGGACCGCCACCATCGCGGCGGCTACCAGCATGGCGCCCAGGTTCTGCCACGCGGAACTGGCGCGCAGGTCACAGGCGGCAATGGCGGATTTCTGCAAGAGGGTTCCCATGGTGATGGAGACAATGGCCTGCACGCCCAGCAGCACGATCCAGGGCGACAGGGCCGGCGCGGCCGTGTGCATGCCGGCCTGCATCGCCGGGGCGACCACCAGCGCGACGCCGAGCGCACCCAGCGCCAGGCCCTGCCACGTCCGCCTGGAAGGTAGCTCTTTCAGCAGGGGGATGGCAAGCAGCGCGGTCAGCAGCGGCTGCAGCGCACCCAGCAGGGCCATGATCGCCGGCGGCAAGCCCTTGGCCACGGCCCCGTAGCCGGCGCACAGGTAGATGCCCTGCATCAGCGCGCCGGCCAGCAGGTGGCGCGGCGCCTCGCGCAGCGGCGGCCAGGCCGCGCGCGCGGCCAGCGACCACGCCACGAACATCAGCCCCGCCACGGCAAAGCGGCCCAGCAGGAACAGGCTGGTATCGGCCAGCGGCACGATGGCCTTGCCGACGATAAAGCCGGTGGACCAGATCAGGACAAAGGCAACGGTGGGCAGCCAGGCGGCAGCGGACAGGGGGCGCGACATGCAAGCAGGCGTTTCCGCCGGGCGGGATCGGATGGGCAAAGCGCAAGGCTAGCCAGGCCGCGCGCCGCTGTCTTGGCAAATCCGGCAATCGGCATGCTGAAAGCATTGGTAACACTCCCGCAGCGCCTCCGGGTCAACGGATGTGCGCTTGCCACGTAACATAGTGATGGTCTGATCGAAAAAGGCGAGGAGGCGGGCATGAATCCGGCGCAGCATTCGAGACAACCCCGCCGTGGCGGGCTCGCCCCCTGGCGGGCCGCCGCGGCACTGGCACTGGCCGCATGCCTGGCCGCCTGCGCACAGGTGCCGGCCGAGGCTGGCGACAGCGCCGCCGCCACCGACCTGCGCTGGCTCAACACCGTCACCTACGGCGCTGACCAGGCCACCCTTGGCGACCTGCGCCGGCTGGGCCGCAAGGGCTTCCTCGACCAGCAACTGACGCCGCCGCTGGCCGATCCACCCGAACTGGCGGCAGCCATCGCAGCCTTGCCCAACCTGCAGGCCGATGCCGCCGCGCAGATCCAGGCCGCGCGCGACGCCCGCCAGCGCATCGACGCGCTGCCCGACGACGACAGCAAGCAGCAGGCCCGCCAGGCGCTGAACGCGCAGGGCCGCGAGATCGTGGCCGATGCCACGCGGCGCCACCTGCTGCGCGCGCTGTATTCTCCGGCGCAGCTGCGCGAGCAGATGACGTGGTTCTGGATGAACCATTTCAACGTCTACTCGGGCAAGGACCAGGTCCGGCTGCTGCTGGCCGACTACGAAGAGCGCGCCATCCGCCCGCACGCGCTGGGCCGCTTCCGCGACCTGCTGATGGCCAATGTGACCGCGCCGGCCATGCTGGTCTACCTCGACAACGCCCAGAGCAGCGCCAACCGCATCAACGAGAACTACGCGCGCGAGCTGATGGAGCTGCATACCATGGGCGTCGCCGGCGGCCCCAGCGGCTCCCGCTACACCCAGCAGGACGTGCAGGAGCTGGCGCGCGTGCTTACCGGCGTGGGCGTCAACCTGCGCGGCACGCCGCCGCCGCGGCTGCCGCCGGCGCGCGCGGGGCTGTATCGCAGTGAGGGCCTGTTCGAATTCAACCCCGCGCGCCACGACTTCGGCGCGAAGATGCTGCTGGGCCAGCGCATCGAGCCGGCCGGCTTCGACGAAGTGGCGCGAGTGGTGTCGATCCTGGCGCGCGAGCCGGCCACCGCGCGCTTTATCAGCACCAAGCTGGCGGCCTATTTCATCGCCGACAACCCGCCGCCGGCGCTGGTCGAGCGCATGGCGCAGACCTTCACGCGCACCGATGGCGATATCGCCGCGGTGCTGCGCACCTTGTTCCTGGCGCCGGAACTGGACCGGCAACTGGCCGCGCCCACGCGCAAGTTCAAGGATCCGATGGTCTATGTGGTGTCGTCGATGCGGCTCGCCTATGAAGGCCGTCCCGTAGCCAACCTGCGCCCGGTGATGAACTGGCTGAACCAGCTCGGCGAGCCGCTCTACGGCCATGTGGCGCCGGACGGCTATCCGTCGTCGGAAAGCGCGTGGGCCAGCTCGGGCCAGATGGTGCGGCGCTTCGAGATCGCCCGCGCGATCGGCTCGGGGCCGGCGGGACTGTTTGCCGGCGATGGCGCGAGGCCGCGCGGCGCGCGCTTCCCGATGATCGGCAACAAGCTGTACTACGACACCATCGAAGCCACCCTTGGCCCCGCCACGCGCGCCGCGCTGGCCCAGGCCGAATCACAGGCCGAATGGAATACCGTGCTGCTCGGCTCGCCCGAGTGGATGCAGC
Organism: Cupriavidus sp. BIC8F; assembly: GCF_032465815.1. Taxonomy (NCBI): domain Bacteria; kingdom Pseudomonadati; phylum Pseudomonadota; class Betaproteobacteria; order Burkholderiales; family Burkholderiaceae; genus Cupriavidus; species Cupriavidus sp. BIC8F. The sequence continues at coordinate 703,444 of NZ_CP136095.1, forward strand.
GCTGACAGGGAGCGGACCATGGAACGCCGACAATGGCTGAAAACGATGGGCGGCGCCACGCTGGGCCTGGCGCTGCCCGCCATCGCCTCGCGCGTCTATGCGCTGCCGGCGCAGGCCGATGCGCGCTTCCTGCTGGTGTTCCTGCGCGGTGGCTATGACGCCGCCAGCGTGCTGGTGCCGGCTGGCAGCGATTTCTACTATGCCGCGCGACCCAATATCGCCATCCGGCGCCCGCCCGCGGCCGGTGCGGACGCTGACCCCAACGCGGCGGTGGCGCTGGCGCCGGCTTTTGCCGCCGACAGCGCCGCGCGCAGCATCGGCGACTGGGCGCTGCACCCGGCATTGGCCGCGACGATGCTGCCATTGTGGCAGCGCGGCCAGCTGGCCTTCGTGCCGTTCGCCGGCACGCACGACCTGTCGCGCAGCCACTTCGAGACCCAGGACGGGATCGAGGCCGGCTTGCCCGGCGAGGGCGAGGACCGCAAGGCCGCGGCCTCGCTGCGCGGCAGCGGCTTCCTGAATCGTCTTGCGCAGGCCATGGGCGGGCAGGCCGCGCCAGTAGCCTTCACCGACGGCCTGCCGATGGTGCTGTCCGGCCCGCGCGACGTGCCCAATGTCTCGCTCAAGGGCAGCGGCCGCACCCCGTTCGATGCGCGCCAGGCGAAGCTGCTGGCGCAGATGTACAGCGGAACCCGCTTTGAGTCGCTGATCGATGAGGGCTTCGAGCTGCGCGAAACCGTGGCGCGCCAGGCGCAGCCGCAGCCCGGCATGTCAGGCAGCGACGCCGGCACCATGGCCACGCGCATGCAGGAAATGCAGGCCGCCAACCGCCGCTCGCTCAGCGCGCGCGGTTTCGAGGTCGAGGCCCGGCGCATGGCCGGGCTGATGCGCGAGCGCTTCAACCTGGGCTTTATCGACGTGGGCGGCTGGGACACTCACGTCAACCAGGGCGGCGCGCAGGGGCAACTGGCCGGCCTGCTCGACAACCTCGGCCGCGGCCTGTCTGCCTTTGCCGCCGAGATGGGCCCAACCTGGGACAAGACCACCGTGGTGGTGCTGTCCGAATTCGGCCGCACCTTCCGCGAGAACGGCACGCGCGGCACCGACCACGGCCACGGCACGGTCTACTGGGCCGCGGGCGGCGCGGTGCGCGGCGGCCGCATTGCTGGCGAGCAGGTGGCGGTGGAACAGGCCACGCTCAACCAGAACCGCGACTGGCCGGTGCGCAATGAGTACCGGGCGGTGCTGGGCGGGGTCTTCCGCAGGTTGTACGGGCTGGATGAGGCGCGGTTGGCGCAGGTGTTTCCGGGGGTGCGGGGGCGGGATATCGGGTTGGTGTAGCCGCCCGCGCCGCGCTGTCCGGAGGGGCGTTCAGTTGCTACCGTTGGCTGGGGTGATGACGGTTGGCGCGAGGGGCGTGACGGGCGCTGGGGGCGCAGGCGGATTTGCGGAAGCCGGGAAGGCGGGGGTGGTGCCAGGCGTTTGTTCGGCCTGATGGGTTGGCGCAACCGGAGCGCTGCCCGCGCTCATGTCCTGCGGCACCGCAATCACCGTCTCCCCCCGGTCCAGCGCCAGGCTGGAATCATCCGGGCCGACATCCGCCGCGGCAGACGATGCCGTGCGGGCCGGCGGCGCGACCTCAGCCTCCGGCGCGGGCAGCGCCGGACGGCGCGGTGCCGGGCGCGGCGCCGGGGTCTCGCTGGCTTTGTCGCGCGTGAACAGCTGGTTGAACCAGCCGCGCAGCTGCGTGCCCAGTGATGCGAACAGGTTGGTCTCTTCGTGCTCGGCAAAGCGCGCGCGGCCGTCGACGATGCGTGAGCGCAGCGCGCGCTGGTAGAAGTCGCCCACCATCGGCAGCGCGCTGTGCGCGCCCTGGCCCCAGTAGTCGCTGCGTAGCGTGACGCGGCTGTCGTTGAAGCCGACCCAGGCGCCCGCCACCAGCTCCGGATGCATCAGGATGAACCAGCCGTCGGCATTGTCCTGGGTGGTGCCGGTCTTGCCGGCCACGTCGGCGCGGATGCCGAAGCGCGAGCGGATGCTGGCGCCGGTGCCACGATCGATCACGTCGCGCATCACGTCGAGCAGGGTTTGCGTGGTGGCGGCGGGCAGCGCGTGCTCGGCGCGGGCCGGCCGGAACACCTGCAGCACATTGCCCTGTCGGTCTTCGATGCGCGTCACCATGGTGGGCGCGATGTAGTCGCCGGCGTTGGCGATGGTGCCGTAGGCGGCCACCATCTCCTTGAGCGTGACCGGGCTGGTGCCCAGCGCCAGCGACGGCACTACGTCGAGCTGGCTGTCGCGCACGCCCATGTCGCGCGCCAGCCGCGCCACGCGGGACGGCCCCACTTCGTGCATCAGCTGGGCGGTGATGGTGTTGCGCGAATAGACCAGGCCGTCGCGCAGTGACATGGCGCGGCCGGTGGGGCGGCCTTCATCGGTGGGGCGCCAGACCTCGCCGCCGGCCAGTTCGATTTCCACCGGCTGGTCCACCAGCGTGTCGTCGGGGGTCTTGCCTTCTTCAAAGGCCGCACCGTAGACAAAGGGCTTGAAGGTCGAGCCTGGCTGGCGGCGCGCCTGCTGCACGTGGTCGAACGCGTCCTGGGTGTAGTCGCGGCTGCCGACCCAGGCGCGGATCTCGCCGTTGCGCGGGTCGATGGCCAGGAAGCCGGCCTGAATGCGCGTCTTCTGCTGGTGCAGCGCGCGCATGAAGGTATTGTCGGACATCAGATGGCGCAGCGCCTCTTCCGGCGCGGTGCCGGCGGCGATGGCGGCACGGTACTCCGGGGTCTCGCGCACGAAGGCCTGCACCAGCGGCATGTTGGCGGCCCAGCCCGCGCGCGGCGCCCAGGCCGCGTTGGCGATGGCCTGCAGCCGGTTGCCCTGCTGCACCACGGCCTGCGTGGCCATGGCCTGCAGGCGGGCGTCGATGGTGGTATGCACCACCAGGCCATCGGCGTAGATGTCGTAGCCATTGCGGTCGGCCCAGCCGATCAGCCACTTGCGCAGCTGCTGCGCGAAGTGCGGCGCGGGGCCGGGCGGCTCGGTCTGGCGTTCGAAGTCGATGCGCAGCGGGCGCTTCTTCAGCTGCTCGTAGCGCGCCGCATCCAGCTTGCCGCGCTTGACCATCTGGCCCAGCACGATATTGCGCCGGTCCAGCGCGCGCTCGGGGTTGAGCACCGGGTTGTAGTAGCTGTTGCCCTTGAGCATGCCGATCAGCGTGGCGCTCTGCAGCACGTCCAGCGAGCGGGCCGGGCGGTCGAAGTACGTGCGCGCCGCCATCTCGATGCCGAACGCGTTGTACAGGAACGGCACGGTATTGAGATAGGTCTCGAGGATCTCGTCCTTGGTATAGAGCGCCTCGATCTTCAGCGCGGTGATGGCTTCCTTGAGCTTGCGCGTCAGCGTGGGCGCGCGGCCGATTTCATCGGGATAAAGGTTGCGTGCCAGCTGCTGGGTGATGGTGGACCCGCCCTGGCGGTCGCCGGAAAAGGTATGCACCGCGGCCGAGGCCAGCCGGCGCCAGTCCAGCCCGTGGTGCTGGTAGAAGCGATGGTCTTCGGTGGCGATCAGCGCAGCCACCACATTGGGCGAAATCTGCGACAGCGGCACCCAGTCGCGGTTGGCCCACTTGAACACCGCCAGCTCCTTGCCGTCGGCGGACAGCACCTGGGCCGGCTGCTCGGACTTGGCCTTGCGGATATCGCTGATGCCCGGCGTGAACGGGATCAGGACCAGCACATAGAGCAGGAAGGCGGCCGGGATCGCGGCCAGGCCCACCAGCACGCCGCGCCGCGTGGGGCGCAGCGAGCCGGGCCGGGTCAGGCCGGCGCGTGCAAGGCGCGCGGCCATGCCTGACAGGCGTTGCTGGAGGGGGGCGGGCAGTGAAGCCTGCAGCGAGGCGAGCAGCGGGGCAAGCCGGGTCTTGATCTCAGCCAGCCTCATGAGGCGAAGCGGTCGAGGCACAGGCACATGGCGGCACGGGGCACTGGCATTACCGTCGTCGGAAAAGCATGCATCGTACCAAAACGTTCCCCTTGGTTACAGGGAAAACCCCCATTCTGGGCTATCCGCCACTTCCTGCTGCAAAGCATGGGTCACAAAGGTTTCATATTGCGCCGCGACAATGCCGAGTCCGCAACTTGTGCGGACGATGCGCCGTTGCCGGGTTGCCCGGCTGGACCGGGTTGGCCTTGCCGACCCGGCCTGGGTCCGGCGCGGTGTCGTGCCTCAAACAGAACACAGAGAAATTACAGTGAAGAAAGCTCTCCTTGCAATGACGGCAGCAGCGGTCGCGTCGGCCGTATCCGGGGTGGCGTCGGCCCAGTCCGCGTCGAACGTTACGCTTTACGGCATCGTCGATGCCGGCGTTGAAGTGATCAGCCACGTGCCGGGCAGCAACGGCGCCCAGGGTACGGCAACGCGCCTGAACTCTGGCAACTTGTCCGGCTCGCGCTGGGGCCTGCGCGGCACCGAAGACCTGGGCGGCGACCTGAAGGGTATCTTCGTGCTGGAGAGCGGGTTCGACATCGATACCGGCACCTCGGGCCAGGGCAACCGCCTGTTCGGCCGCCAGGCCTACGTCGGCCTGCAGGGCGGCTGGGGCGCGGTCACGCTGGGCCGCCAGCAGAACGCGCTGTACGATCTGTTCGGCGCCTTCGACCCGATGGGCGTGGGCCCGCGCTACTCGCTGAACAGCGTTGACTCGGCCTTCAACGGCCGCGCCGACAACGCCATCAAGTACACCGGCAAGTTCGGCGGCCTGACCGCCACCGGCTTCTACAGCTTCGGCCGCGACAACAACGGCGAAGTCCCGGGCGAGCCCAAGGTCGCGCGCAACTTCGGCGGCGGCCTGTCGTACGCCGCGGGCGGCTTCTCGGTCGGCGCTGCTTACGACCAGTACCAGGGCGCCACCGTGGCGCTGCAGGACCGTGCCGCCAAGCGCGCCGCGGTGGGTACGGCCTATGCCTTCGGCGACGCCAAGGTGTTTGCCGGCTACCGCTGGCTGAAGGACGACGGCGTGTCGAGCGCCAGCGCCGCTTCGACCCGCAGCAACGTGTACTGGGCTGGCGCGCAGTACCGCTTCACGCCCGCCTTCCAGCTGACCGGCGCGGCCTACTACAACGACACCCGCAATAGCGATGCGGATCCGTGGATGTTCGTGCTGTCGGCGGACTACTCGCTGTCCAAGCGTACGGATGTGTACCTGAATGTTGGCTACTCGAAGAACAAGTCGGGTTCGGCGCTGGGGCTGAATGGGGTTGGCACGGTGGTGGCTGGTGAGAACCAGACCGGTGCCACCGTTGGCCTGCGTCATCGCTTCTGAGCGTAATTGCCTGATGCCCGCCTGGCAGGTTGTGATGCCTGCATGGGTGGGCGATTAACTGTCATATCGACACCTGCGGCTGGTATTGCGGGGTTCGTTGGGCCGGTTGGTTTGATCGGCCTCTTTTTCTCTGTCCTCGCTGTTGGTGGCCGGGTGTTTTTGTTGGCGATGACTACCGATACCCCGCCGCCCCAATAAACTGCCCAAACCTCTCACACCAGATCACCACCGCCGCATACCGCGCCGGATCCACGCCAGCCGGCAACGCCACGGTGAAATTGCCGAAGGTCTTCAACTCGCTTACCTGCAGCGATCGATCCTTGATCCGAAGAAAGGCCTCCTTGTTGTCGACAAACTCCGGCGCCAGGTAGATCCGATAGTCCGGCCCCGGGGCAACGCTGCCTTCAAAGGCAAGCGCCTGCGGCGAAACATGGAGCTGGCCGCTGGCCCAGTGCAGCGCGTCGCTGCCCGCCAGGTCCTTGCGGAAGGTGCCGGTATAGCGCGAGTGTTGTGACACAAGCTGCACTTGCTCGGCACTGGCCCCGGCCTGTTCCGTCAGGATCGGCAAGACATAGATGCCCGCAGCAAAGCCCACGGCCAGCGCGGCAAAGTGGGGCAGCACAAGGATGGCGGGCTTGCGGAGCGGGTTGGCCCGCATGTTTTTCTCCCGAAGGCATGAGGATGCGGGTAAGTCGGCGCCGGGGCCGGATCCTGACAGATCTGTGGTGCCTTAGCACATTCGCAACGGTTTCACCAATCCAACACATGGAAGTGGTTATGATTTGGTAGTCGCCTTGTCGAGAAGCTGCCTATGACCCTCCACGTCACGATCCGCACCATCCGCACCGGCACGCTGCAATCCGCCCGCTATCAGGCGCGGGTTTATCTCACCACCGATGCCGAGGCTCTGCCGTTGCTTGCAACGGATTGGAGCGAGCGCGAGGCCGAGGCCTTCCGTACCGCGCAGTTCTGGGCGCAGCGCCACGCCTATGTGGTGTCTAATCCGCGCGTCGGGACTTTCTACGGAGTTTCGTGCCGGCGCTGAAGCCTGCCCGCGGTTGGCGCGGCGCCCCAGCGTTGTGGCTGGCGGCCATCCTGGCCCTGGCCGGCTGCACCGCCGAAAACGTCGTCGGCGTCCTGTCGGGCGGCCGCGATGGCTTGTGGCGCAACGTGCAGCAGCGCTGCCTTGGCAGTACAGCGGCGGCTCATCCCGATTGCGCGCAAGTGGACCGGTCCCAGGGACTGGTGCTCTACAAGGACGCGATCGGCAAGTCGCATTACCTGGTGATTCCGGCACGGACGGTGACCGGCATCGACGACGCCAAAGCCTGGGACGGCGCAGGCGCCAACCCCTGGGCCTTCGGCTGGGCCGAGCGCGGCATCGTTGGCCGCTCGCTTGGCAAGGCCGTGCCTGACGACATGGTCGGCCTGGCGATCAATTCCCGCGCCTCGCGCAGCCAGGACCAGCTGCATATCCATCTCGATTGCATCAGCGCGGCCGCGCGCGCCGTGGTCAATGGCGCGGCCGGGCCGATTGGCACCGGCTGGACCGCGCTGCGGCTCGAAGGCAAGCCGGTGCGCGCGATCTTTGTGCCGGCCGGCGCGCCGCTGCTGGCGGTCGACCCTTTCCAGCTTGTTCGTGACGGCACCAGGGGGAGCGCCGCCGCAGCGCCGCCGGACCGCGGCATCTTTGTCACCTATGTGCAGGAACGGCAGGGCGGGGCAGGCTTTGTCGTGATCGACCAGCCCGTCGACACGGCGGCTGGCAGCAACGGCCACGCCAGCGATTTCCTGGACCGGCGCTGCCGGCTGGCCGAAGGCTTGTCGAGCGCGCCGGGCTGATCGGCGGCCAGCGCCGCGCGTCACTGCGCCCGGGCGCCCGAAGCCGCAGGCGTTTCAACGGGCTTCGCAGGCGTTTCAACTGGCTTCGCGGGCATTCCGCCGGGCTTGGCGGGCGTCCCGCCGGGTGTCGCCAGCGCGTCCAGCGCCTTGGCCGCCGCCAGGTGCTGCGGGATCATCAGCCCTTCACGCGCCGTTGCCACGGCGATCTGCGCGCCCTGGGCGCTGCCGCGCGCGACAAAGTCGCGCCCGTGGCGGTAGACCAGCCGCGTCAGCTCGGCCACCTCGGTATCGGACAGGTCCGGCCCGGTCACCAGGATCGCCGCCGTGGCGATGGTGCGCACCGGCGTGTGCAGGCCGGGATAGGTGCCCGGCGCGATGGTGGCGCGGAAATAGCCCGCCTTCTGCCCGACCATCGCGGTGATGACCCGTTCATCCAGCGGCAGCAGCCGCAGCGGCATTTCGCCCAGCGCGTCGCGGATGCTGTCGGCCGGCACGCCGATCACCTGGATCACCGCGTCGACCTGGTTCTGGCGCAGCGCCACCAGCCCGGTGCCCAGCCCCACTTCCTCGGCCTTGAAGTCCTTTTCGGTCAGGCCGTGCGCGGCCAGCACGCGCAGCGCGGTCACGCGCGAGGCTGAGCCGCGCTCGCCCACGGCGATGCGCTTGCCGCGCAGCTCGGACACCGAGCGGGCGGGATCGGCGTCGCGCACCAGCACGTGCACGGGCTCGGGGTAGAGGCTGCCGATGGCGCGCAGCGAGGCATGCGGGCCGTTGGCGGCAAACACGCCCTTGCCCTCGTAGGCTTCCAGCGCCGCATCGCCCTGCGCCAGCGCCGCCGAGACCTTGCCCGCGCGCAGCAGCCGCAGGTTCTCTTCTCCGCCGTGCGTGACCAGCGGGATCGCGCGCACGCGCGCCCCGTCCACCAGCGCCTTCGCAAAGCGCAGGTACTGGCCGTGTTCGGCGCCGGCGGCAATGGCATAGCCCTCGTTGACCCGTGCCAGCCGCGCGCGGATGTTGGCGTGCGCGGTGGTCAGCTCCTGCTCGATCACTGCGCGCTGTGCCGGCGAGGCATCCTTCTGCACGGACTCGATCACCTTGCGCATCGCGTCCAGGATCGCCGCCGGGCCGCTTTGCGCATTGGTGGCGACGGCTGGGGCTTCAGCGGGGCGGTAGCCGGCCGGCAGCACGCCGACCCAGCGCTCGCCGTCGCGCCGGTACAGCGCCGTGCCATGCGCGCGGATGATGTCGCCGGCCTTGTTGCCGCCGCTGGTGATGCCGATGATGCCGCGCGGGCCCGCGCCCAGCGCCGACACCAGCCCGGCCACGCCGGGCGAATCCCACGCGCCGAAGTCGTAGTCGCGCAGCAGCTTCAGTTCCGCATCGAAATACACCACGCGGCGGGTCTCGCCGGCCGGGGCCTTGGTGTCGGCCTGCGAGCCGCGCCGGTCCAGGCCGGCCAGTTCCACCGTGCCCGGCGGCAGCGCCTGCGCCAGCCGCTCGTTGATGCCGGTGCGGATGCCGTCGGCGGGCGGGCCGCCGCCGCAGCCTGCCAGCCAGGCGCTGGCAAGCAAGGCAAAGAGAAGAGTGAGGAGGGCGCGGCGCATGTCAGCCTCCGATCAGCGGCAACGCCAGCAGCATGGTCAGCACGAAGGCGTTCATCAGGTCGACGAAGAACGCGCCGGCCAGCGGCGTGATCAGGTAGCTGGTGGGTGCCCGTCCGTAGCGGGACGTGATGGCGCGCATATTGGCCATGGCGGTGGCGGTCGATCCCATGTTGAAGCCGATGAAGGCGGCCGAGGTGACCGCGGCCTCGTAGTCGGCCCCCATGAAGCGGAAGCACACCAGCACCACATAGAGGATGATGAAGACCACCTGCATGGCGATGATCAGCAGGAAGGGGCCGGCGGACAGCGCCACCTCCGCCAGGTCCAGCGCCATCATGGTCATTACCAGGAACAGCGACAGGCAGACATTGGTGATCAGGTCGGTGGCGCGGTCGTCAAAGCGCAGCCCGATAAAGGGCAGCAGGTTGCGGATGGCGATGCCGAGCATCATGCACCACAGGAAGCCGGGAATGGTGATGGGCCCAGCGGGCATCTGCGCGGCGATCCAGCGCCCGCCGATCACCGCGGCCAGCATGCCGGCCAGCGCCGCCAGCGCACCGACGGTGGTGATGGGCGAGATGGCGGCGGCTTCTTCCTCGGTGTCGCCGGCCTCGCGCGCGGTCGAGCCCAGCTTGTAGCGCGAGATCAGGTACTGCGCCACCGGCCCGCCGATGATGCCGCCCACGATCAGGCCGATGGTGGCCACCGTCATCGACAGGTCCATCACCGCCTGCAGGTTGTTGACCTCGGCAAAGCGCTCGGCATAGGCAGCGCCGGTGCCGTGGCCGCCCACCAGCGTGATCGATCCGCTCACCAGCCCGAAGATGGGATGCAGGTCAAGCGTCCGGGCCATGGCCACGCCTACCACGTTCTGCACCACGATATAGGGCAGCAGGATGACCAGGAAGATCACCAGCGCCTTGCCGCCGCGCTTGAGCATGCGCAGGTCGGCGCAGAGCCCGACGCCGCCGAAGAACATCAGCAGCAGCACCGGCTTCATGCCGGGATCGATCACCACGCGGAAGTTCAATGCCGCCACCGCTGTCGACGCGATGATCGCGAACAGCAGGCCGCCGGTGACGGGATCGGGAATGTTGTAGCGCGACAGCACGCCGACGTTGCGGTTGACCAGCGTACCGATCAGGAGCACCACCACTGCGGTCAGCAATGAGCCCAGCAGGTCGAGGTTCATCGGGGGCGTCCTGGCGGTTAGGATCCTAGCAAAAATAACTTGAACAATTACGTCTTGCGACGAGATGTTCGAGGTTTGATGCGGTAGTTCCACTCGCCATGAAATTCGTCGCGCTCAATGGCCACGGCAGCGAGTTCGGCGTCGCTGACCTTGATACCTGCGTCGTACATGTTCTCGTCCAGTTCCGCACGCACTTTCAGCCCTTCAGCGGTACTCACGCTGCCGATGAGGTTCACTACCACCTGACGCGTCAACAGCGGTCGGCCGCGCCAGTTGTTCGTGATATGGCAGAACAGGCGATGCTCGATCTTGTTCCACTTGCTCGTACCCGGCGGAAAGTGGCACACCTGCACAGCGAAACCGAGTTCGTCGGCCAGTCGCTGCAACTGCACCCGCCACAGCCGCACACGATACCCGTTGCTGCCACCGCAGTCGGCGGTGACCAGCAGTCGCCTGGCTTTCGGATACAACGGACGGCCCATCTCCAGCCACCAGCGACGGATGCTTTGAACCGCGAACTCGGCGGTGTCGTGGTTGATGCCCACGCTGACCCAGCCCTCGTTGGCCGTCACATCATAGACGCCATACGGGGCAACCTTGCCCAGTTCATCGTCGATGAAATCGTGCACACGCGCCTGCTCGGGTTGGCCCTTGGGCTGCCATTCGCGGCCAGCGTTCTTGAAATCGCCGATCAGCTCCTTCTTTTTCGTGTCCACCGAGATGACCGGCTGACGCTGGCGCTGATACTGCGCCACCTTGTCGGCGATGTAGTGGAACTGCGCGTCGCGGTCGGGGTGCTGCGCGCCTTCGCGTGTCTTGCGCACCGATTGCAAGCTGTAGCCCGTCTGCGTCAGCAGATCGCAGATCGTGCGCTGACTCACGCGATGCCCCAGCCGGTTGAGCTCTTCGGCCAGACGGGTGGTGCTCTTGCACGTCCATCGTAGTGCTGACATCGGGTCACCCCGGCTGGTCGGCTCCACCAGTGCATCCAGGTGCTCCAACAACCTCGCATCGAGCTCAGTTAGCCTCTTGCGCCCGCCTCCCGGGGCACGAATGCGCTTGGCCGTCATGTCCCGCGTCGCTCCACCGGCCGCTTCGAGTTCGGCCAGTCCCGCATAGATCGTGGTGCGCGAGATGCCTATCGCTTTGGCCACCAGACTCACGCCCCCACGCCCCAGGCTGCGCGCTTCGGCGGCGGCCCATAGGCGCAACGTCGCCTCATCAAGGCGCGCCTGCAGGGCCCGAAACTTCGCTTCGACTGCCTCGCTGATATCCATGTGCGCATCGTATAGACGCGAGGACAACTGTTCAAGTTATTTTTGCTAGGGTCCTTAGGGTTGCGGGGTAACGCCATCGGGCGCCGCTGGCCGTGCCGGGGGTGCACTGGCCGCCGGCAGTGCCTGACGGGGAGCATGCATCACTACGCGTTGTAGACGCGCGGGTGGAATAAGGCAAGGAAAGGATGGGACGGCGGCCGCCCCGGGCGCCGGCTCAGCGTGCCCGCAACGCGTCCACGATATTCATCCGCGCCGCCCGCACCGCCGGCAGGAAGCCGCCGGCCAGCCCCATCACCATCGAGAACGCCAGCGTCTGCAGCGCGATGGCCGGGGTCAGGATGAAGCGGAACGAGAGATCCGCGAAGGTCTGGAAGTTGGTGGTCGAGAACGAGGCGAACTGCATCAGCGCGGCGCATGCCAGCCCCGCGATACCGCCCACCAGCCCCAGCAGCGCGGCTTCGATCAGGAAGGCGGCCAGCACGTTGACGCGCTTGAAACCCAGCGCGCGCAGCGTGCCGATCTCCGCCACGCGGTTGGCCACCGAGGCGTACATGGTGATCATGGCGCCGATCATCGCCGCGACCGAGAAGATGGTGGACAGCGTGAAGCCCAGGATATTGATAAAGCTGGACAGCGCCTTGGACTGGTCGCTGTAGAAAGTCTGCTCGCGCTTGGCCTCGTCCGCCAGCCGCGGGTCGACGTCGATATCGGCGCGAAAGCGGTCGAACAGCGCCGTATCCGCCAGCCGCACCACCATCGACGAATACGCATTGCGCCGGAACGACTGCATCAGCTGGTCCACGTCGCCCCAGATCTCGGAGTCGAAGCCGCTGCCGCCGGCGTCGAAGTGGCCGACCACGGTCCAGTCGCGCTGGGCAAAGCGCAGGTGCTCGCCGATCTGCACCCCGGCAAAGCCGCCGGCGATGCTGCTGCCGACGATGATCTCGGACGAGCCCGGCCGGAACATGCGCCCGGCCACCAGCCGCACCTGCGGGCGCAGCTCCATGCCCGGCGGCGAGATGCCGCGGATCACCACGTTGGACGGCTGCCCGGTGCTGGTCTTGGTGAGCGAGATCAGCACCACCGCCTCGCGCGAGGCCAGCGGCCGGCCCGCGCCGCTCATGGCCACGGCCGGGTGCATCTCCATGATGCTGGCCTGGTCGCGGGCGACCGCGCTCTGGATCTCGGTCTCGGCGCCCTTGCGGATCAGCACCACGTTGTTCTGCTCGCCGGTGGTGACCAGGGTTTTCTTCAGGCCGGCGTCCAGCATCAGCATGGTGGCAAAGACAAAGACCACCAGCGCCAGCCCGCCCGCGGTCAGGGCGGTGGTCAGGCGCCTGGCCCACAGGTTGCGCGCGATATAGGTCAGCGGGATCGCCACGTCAGCCTCCGTGCGCTAGCCGATGGCCCGCAGGCCCTCGACGATGCGCACGCGCGCAGCCTGCACCGCCGGCACGATGCCGGCAAAGACGCCCACCGCCAGCGCGCAGGCCGCCTGCAGCTGCATGGTCTGGGGCGACACGGTGAAGACCGGGAACACGCCGCCCACCGCCTGCTTGAAGGCGCTCGCCACCGGCGGCGTCGCCAGCATGCCGAGCGCGCCGCCGGCCACGCAGATCGCCAGCGACTCGCCGAACACCAGCAGCGCCAGGAAGCCGGGGCCGAAGCCCAGCGCCTTGAGCGTGGCGTATTCCACGGTGCGCTCGCGTGCGCTCATCGCCATGGCGTTGGCCATCACCGCCATGATGATCACGATCACCACGTAGGACACTACGCGGATCGCCGCGATGATCTGGTTGGACATGGCGACAAAGCCCAGCTGGAAGGCCTGCTCGGTCTCGGTCAGCGTTTCTGCCAGCGAATTGCGGAACACCGCATCGACATTGCGCGAGATCGCGGCGGTGTTGTCGGGGTTGTCAACGCCCAGCACAAAGACGCCGACCTGGTCGGCCTGGCGCGGGGTGCGCTTGCGCACGGTCTCATTCAGGTATTCCCAGTGGAACACCATCTGGCGCGTGATGGTACTCTCGTCGCGCCCCTCCATGATGCCGCGCACCACGAACTCCCAGGTGCCGGGATAGATGGTGCCCTTGATCGGGACCACGTCGCCGAGCTTGAAGCCGAACTGGTCGGCCAGCTGGCGCCCGACCAGCGCGCCCTTGCGGTCGCGCTGGTAGTCGGCGCGCTGCTGGTCGGGCACGATGAATTCCGGGTAGAGGTCGAGGTAGTTGTCGGACACCGCGAACTGCGCGAAGAAGTTCTTGGGATCACGATAGACGCCGCCGAACCAGTTGGAGCGCGCCACCGAGGCCACGCCGTCGACGCCCTTGATGCGGCTTTCATAGCTCAGCGGCAGCGGAAACACCAGCGAGATCGCATTGCGCGTGACCAGCCGCGCGCTGGACGCCGCCGAGGCGCCCGCATACCAGGCGTCGATCACCGTCTGCAGCAGCCCGAACGCCAGTACCGCGATCACCAGCCCGAACACCGTCAGCGTGGTGCGCAGCTTGTGCCGCAGCGCGTTGCGGGTGATCAGCTTGAGTGCGTACATGACGGCCTAGGCAACCTCGCCACGGATCAACTCTCCCTTCTCCAGGTGCACCAGCGACCCGGCCGCGGCCGCGGCGTGCGCATCGTGCGTGACCATGATGATGGTCTTGCCGGCATCGGCATTGAGCCGCTGCATCATCGCCAGGATCTCGGCGGCGGAGGTGCGGTCGAGGTCGCCGGTGGGCTCGTCGGCGACGATCAGCGTGGGGTCGGTGATCAGCGCGCGCGCAATGGCCACGCGCTGCTGCTGGCCGCCCGACAGCTCCGACGGGTAGTGGCTCATGCGGTCGGCCAGGTTGACCATGTCCAGCACCAGTTCCACGCGTGCGCGCCGCTCCGCACGCGGCAGGCTGGTCAGCATCAGCGGCAGCTCCACGTTCTCGAACGCGGTCAGCACCGGCATCAGGTTGTAGAACTGGAAGATAAAGCCGACGTTGGCGGCGCGCCAGTCGGCCAGCTCGGTTTCCGGCAGCCGCGTGATGTCCAGCCCCGCCACGTGCAGCGTGCCGCTGTCGGGCCGGTCGATGCCGGCGATCAGGTTCAGCAGCGTGCTCTTGCCCGAGCCGGACGGCCCCATCAGCGCAACAAATTCGCCTTCGCCGATATCGAGCGAGATATCGGTCAGCACCGGCACGGTCTGCACGCCGCGCCGGTAGGATTTGGCGACGTGGCTGATCTGCACCAGGGGTGCTGCGCTCATGCGGTCCTCTCTACGGCTTGGTCACGGTGATGCGGTCGCCGTCGCCGAGATTGTCGCCCGGCGACAGCACCAGCACGTCGCCGGGCTTGACGCCCTGCACGGCCACCAGTTCGCCCAGCTTGTCGCCGGTCTTGACCTGCACCTCATGCGCACGGCCGTCCTTCACCACATAGGCCAGCTCCCGGCGCTGGCGCGTGACCACGGCGGCGGGCTGCACCGCCACCACCGGCTGGCGGTCCTGCGCCGAGGCGGCGCGCGACAGGAAGGCGATCTTGGCGCTCATGTCCGGCAGCACGCGCGCATCGCGGTCGACAAAGCGCACCTTGACCAGCACGGTGGCCTTGGAGCGGTCCACCGTCGGCACGATGCGCGACACCTGCCCCGCCAGCCGCAATCCCGGCAGCGCATCCAGCAGCAGCTCGCACGGCTGGGCGGCGCGGATCTTGCCGATATTGGATTCGGCGACATCGGCTTCCACCTCCAGCGTCTCCATGTCGGCGATGGTCACGATCGCGCCCTTGGTGTCGGCGGCGGCCGAGAAGGGGGTGATGTTGTCGCCCACGTTGGCGTGCTTGACCAGCACCACGCCATCGAAGGGCGCGCGCACCACGGTCTGCTCCACCGCGACCTCGGCCGCGCGGGCATTGGCCTGCGCCGAGGCGATCGCCGCGCGCGAACTGTTGACCGAGGCCCGCGCCTTGTCAAAGCGCGCCACGTCGGCGTCGTACTGGGTGCGAGAGATGGCGTTCGGCACGATCAGGATCTTCGAGCGGCGCAGGTTCACCTCGGCGTCCTTCAGTTCGGCCTGCTGCAGTGCCAGGTTGGCCTGCGCCACCTGGACCTGTGCCTGCGCCTGCGCGAACGAGGCGGCGACGTCCTTGCTCTCCAGCCGCGCGATGATCTCGTCCTTCTTCACGTGCGAGCCCTCCAGCACGCCCAGCCATTCCAGCCGGCCCTGCGCCTTGGACGCGACCGCCGCCTTGCGCTGTGGCACGACATAGCCGGTGGCATTGAGCACGGTGAAATTCTGCGTGGGATAGGCGGAGGTGACGGTGACGGTCTGCACCGCCCGCGGCCCGGCCAGCTTCATGGCGATGCCGGCCAGGGCCAGCACGACCAGCGCGATCACTGCGTAGCGCAGCCACCTGCGCCGGGGGCGGATGCTGGCGCCGGCCGCGGCGGCGCCGCGGTCGATTTTCAGCCTGGACAGGTCGTGGTCAGCCACTGCGCGCTTCCTCTCGCTGTGATGGGCGGGGCTCCCAGTATAGCGGCGAGTGAAAGGGTGTCCATTGCTTGCGAGAGGGGAGCAAACCGCTGGCGTGCGGGGGGCGGTCAATGCTCGGCTTCCACCGCCAGCTTCAGCTTCGCCAGCGCGAAATCCCATTGCCGCCCGATCGCTTCCAGCGACCGGCGCGCGGCTTCGACCTGGCCGGGCTCGAACTGCCACAGG
This sequence comes from Cupriavidus sp. BIC8F, assembly GCF_032465815.1. NCBI lineage: Bacteria > Pseudomonadati > Pseudomonadota > Betaproteobacteria > Burkholderiales > Burkholderiaceae > Cupriavidus > Cupriavidus sp. BIC8F. The sequence goes on from NZ_CP136095.1 coordinate 719,382, forward strand.
CGCTCGCGGCCGGCGCGGCTGTCGCGCACCAGCCCGGCCTGCGCCAGCACCTGCAGGTGCTTGGTGACCGCCTGGCGCGTCATGGCGCTGCCCGCGGTCAGCTGCGCGATCGACATCGCGCCGCCCGCGCACAGCGCTGCCACCAGCCGCAGCCGGGTTTCGTCGCCAAGCGCGGCGAAGACGGTCGCCGCATCGCGCAGTTCCAGCGCGGGGGAGGTTTCAGGCTGCGCCGCTGACATGCTTCCGGATGTTTTCCATCTGCCCGTCCCAGCCGCCGCTGTTCATGCGGAAGGCCTCCATGCGGCGTTCGGGCGGGATCTGGTCGAAGCCGGATTCGACCACGGTCAGCAGCGTGCCGCCTTCGGCTTCCTTCAGCTCGAACACCACCAGCGTGGGCGGTTCGGCCGAATAGTCGCGGCCGCGCTCCATTGGCGCCGGATGCCAGCGCCAGGACAGCAGCCGGGGCGGCTCCATGCGTTCGACCTCGACATCGAACTTCAGGTATTCATAGCCGGGATAGGTGATGCTGCCCACGGCCCGCTGGCCGGGCGCGAAGGCCACGCCGTTGAATTTCACGCCAAACCAGCTGCCGAAGGTGTCGGCGTCGGCCAGCGCATGCCAGACGCGTTCGATGGGGGCGGCCAGCAGGATGCTGCGCTCGATGCGGTCGGTGGATGAAGCCATGTCCGGTCTCCTTGTTCAGGCATGAATAGGCAACTTCATGGTGGCATGTTAGGAAACCGGACGGGTAAATGCAACCAGAAGGTTGCTAATTACCACGGTATGGATCAGAGATCCAGCACCAGCCGCTGGCCCTTGCAGCGCGACACGCACAGCATCATCGTCTTCTGCGCGGCCTTTTCGGCATCCGACAGGTACTGGTCGCGGTGATCGGCCTGCCCTTCGACGATGGCGGTCTCGCAGGAGCCGCAGATGCCTTCGCGGCACATGCAGTCCACCTTGATACCCGCCTTCTCGATGGCGCGCAGCAGCGGTTCGTCGGCGCCGACCTGCAGTGTCAGCCCGCTCTTCTGCAGCACGGCCTCGAAGGCGCCGCCGGTGGCGTCGACCTCGTTGCGGAACTGCTCGAAGTGGATGCGCCCCGCGTCCCAGCCCGCGGCGCGCGCGGCGCTGACCACGGCGTCGTTCAGCGGCGCCGGGCCGCAGACATAGACGTGCGTATCGGCAGGCTGCGCGGCGATCAGCGCGGCGAGGTCGAGCATGGTGCCGCTGTCGCTCTCGTACAGGTGAAGCTGGCCGGGCTGCAGCGTGGCGGGCAGCACGTCCAGGAAGGCGGCGGACTGGGCGTTGCGGAAGCAGTAGTGCAGTTCGAACGCCGCGCCGCGCGCGGCCAGCGCCTGGATATGCGTCATGAAAGGCGTGATGCCGATGCCGCCGGCGATCAGCAGGTGGCGGCCGGCGCCGTGGTCCAGGCTGAACAGGTTGCCGGGCGCGCCGATATGCAGTTCGTCGCCTTCGCTGACCTGCTCGTGCATATAGCGCGAGCCGCCGCGCGAAGCCTCTTCCAGCCGCACCGCGATCTGGTAGTGGCCGGGTTCGCCCAGCGTGCTGGTCAGCGAATAAGCGTTGCGCAGCCGCCCGCCGTCCATATGGACGACCACGTGGCTGCCGCTGTCGAAGGCGGGCAGCGCGCCGCCGTCGCAGGGTTGCAGGGTGAAGCGCTTGATGCCGGCGGCCAGCGGCTCGACGCGGCCGACGCGCACGCGGAGCGTGTCAGTCATGGCGGTACCTCGGAATTCAGGGAAAGCAGGGAAATCGGGAAGGGGGGGCAGGCCGGCACCGGGCCGGCCTGCCGAAGGCCGTCAGGTGATCACCGTCAGCCTGGCGGCAATCCACACCACCAGCCCGCCGACGACCAGCGCCACGTAGGGCAGCACGCCAGCGCGCGCATTGGGCAGCTCCATGTCGCGGCGCATCGACTCGGGGAAGCGGCCCTTGTCCTGGATGTAGTGGCGGTAGACGAATACCGGCACGATCAGCAGCGCGGCGATCAGGCCGTTGCGCAGTGTGTGCTCGCCCTGGAAGTTGGCGCCGGCGCCGACGAAGGCCAGGTCGAAGAAGCCGAAGAACGCACCCAGTGCCAGCAGCCAGTTCTTGCACTTGTAGGGCCGGGCCCAGTCCGGGCGGTCCATGCGGTGGATCCAGCCCGACTGCAGGTTCAGGAACACGAAGATCATGTAGCAGACATTGCTGATCGACAGCACTGCCATGTAGTTCGACATCAGCAGCAGGAACAGGTTGAACACCAGGTCCGTCCACATGGCGCGCGTGGGCGAGCCGTGCTCGTTCACGTGCGAGAGGTAGCGCGGCAGCCAGCCGTCGAGCGAGGCCTGGTACAGCGTGCGCGACGAACCCATCATCGAGGTCATCACGATCAGCAGGATCGCCAGCACCAGCATCACCACGATCACGTTGAACACCACCGCGCCGCCGCCTACGAACCTGGCCATGGCCGCGCCCACGCCGGAGCCGTCGACGATGGCCGGTTCCAGCATGCCCGACAGGCCCAGTGAGCCCTGGAAGGCGATCGGCACCGCGATGAACATGAACAGGCACAGCACGCCGGACCAGAAGATCGCCTTGAAGGTGTCCTTCTGCGGATCCTTGAACTCGCGCGTGTAGCAGACCGCGGTCTCGAAGCCGAAGGTCGACCAGCAGGCCAGGAACATCGCGCCCATGGCGGTGCTGATGCCGGCGGCGTTCCAGTCGCCCAGTACCGGGGCGCCGGCCGCGTCATGGGTCAGCGGCAGCAGCGGCAGGAAGCTGGTGGACGGCATGTCGCCGGTGAACATCGGCACCAGCGCAATCAGCACCAGCGGCGTCAGCGAGGCAATGCCCAGGATGCGCTGCGTGGTGGCCGCGGCCGAGGCGCCGCTGTGCTGCAGCTTGAAGGTGATCAGCAGGAAGGCGGTGGCCAGGATGAAGGTGGAGTTCACCCGCAGCGTCAGGCCCTTGCTGACAACGCCCAGGTCCACCAGCGTCAGCTGCCAGGTGTTGATGACCGAGTCGGGCGGGAACAGCGCGCTCAGCATGTAGCCGGCGGCGAGGCTGGTGCCCAGCGCCAGCATCGGCGACCAGGCTACCCAGTTGCACCACACCGAGACCGGTGCGACGAACTTGCTGTAGCGCACCCAGCCGAGCGCGCCGTACACCGAGGCGCCGCCGGACTTGTGCGGATACAGGCCCGAGATCTCCGCATAGACGAAGCACTGCGCAAAGCCGACCAGGATGGCGAGGATCCAGATCACCCAGGCCGGGTTGCCGATGGTGGCGGACACGCCGCCGATGGTGAAGAGCACGCCCGCGGGCACGCCGCTGGTGACCCAGAAGGCATCTTTCCAGGTCAGGGTGCGCTGCAGTTCATGCGATTGGGTTTGCTGCTGTGGTTGGGCGGGGGCGAGCGGCGCCTGCGCGCCGATCGACAGCACGTCTTTCTGTGAATACACGATGTCTCCTTGCTTCCCGGGTTGCCGTTTATCTGGAGCTGCGCTCCGTCACGGTCTGCCGTCTGCGGTCTGGGTGGGTACGTTGCGGTACTGCCTGCCGGGGTTATGACGGTCGGGAATGTCTGGCGGGGATTCTGGGGGCGTTTCTCATCCTTGTCTCCTGTTGTCATCCCGGGTTGCCATGCGGCCCGTTACGGGGTTTCAGGCTTTCCGGTATCTTGTCGATTCACCATTAGTTAATTACGTTACCAATGGTGTTTCGAGGTAAGTATAGAAGCGGCTGGGAGCCAAGGCAACGGAAGCTTTGTATCGCGTTGCAAAGCGTCCCGGCCGCCTCTTCGTTACTGCTGCGCAGGCTGTCCCGGGCGCGGCCCGCCCAGCGTTTCCACCACCGCATGCCCGGCCCGCCGGTTGCGCCACCAGCCCACCAGCGTCAGCCCCAGCCAGAAGCACTGGGTCAGGAACGAGGCCAGGTTGAAGGCGCCGGTCAGCGAGACCAGGATGCAGCTCGGCCCGATCACGTTGAGGACGACGGCCAGCCTGCCGGTCGGGGATTTGTGCAGGACCTGCACGGCAAAATGCGCGGCAACGTAGGCGGCAACGCCGACAAGTCCGGTCGCGTCGGTAAGACCCAGGGAGGCCATGGTGGTAGGAAGCGGTAAAACAGCGGTTGAAGATTGCCGTCAGAACGTCTTGGTCAGCGAAACCAGGAACGTGCTTTTCAGCGGGTTGGAAACGGACGGGTTGCCGGACGAATCCAGCGCCCCGGTGGTGTATTTGTCGTAGACGTCGGTGCGCCCCCAGCCGCGGGTGTAGGCGCCGGTCACGGTCCAGCCGCCCTCGAAGGCCCTGGACAGCGCCACGCGCACGTCGCGGAAGCTGTAGGCGGCAAAATTGCGCACGCGCTCCTGGCCGTAGTGCAGCAGCAGCGAGACGCCGTGACCCAGGTCGAAGGTGCCGTTGATATCCAGGTAGCCCGAGCCGCGGCTGTGCAGGTCGTTGCCGGCGAGCAGCGAAGCGCTGTTGTAGCCGAAGTAGTCGGGCGTATAGGTCAGCCAGTACTTGACGTTGAACCACTTGTACGTCAGCGACGCGACGGCCTCGCCGTAGTTGTACCTGGTCTGCGCGTACTGCAGCTTCGCGCCCGGGTACAGGTAGTAGTAGACCTGCCCGGCATAGGTGAAATCGCCGGCGGTGCCGGTGTAGCCGGCATACAGATCCCATTCGACGGTGCCGCCCTCGATGAACTTGTCGCTGATGCTCGACATCCACGTACCCGCGGAGAAGCCGCTCGGGTGGGCGTAGTCGATGCCGCCCTGCACCGCAGGCTTGCCCCAGGTCTGGCGGAAGCCGCGCGATACGTATTGCGATGTGAGCGCCAGGTTGGCGCTCAGCGGTGCGGGCGATGCGGCCTCGGCCGGCGGCACGGTAGCCGTGACCTGCGGCACCGGCGCTACGGCCAGCGTGGTTTCGGCCCCGGCACTCGTCTGCGCCTGCGCGGTCAGCGCCTGGCACAGCAGCAGGGGCAGGGCGCCTTGCAGGGCCCGTCTTGAAGCAAAGCATTTGCGCAGCATGGAAGTCTCCTCCTTGCAGCCGGTCTGGGTTTGTTCTGGGTAGCCGGCTTCGTGGTGTGGGTGCGCGGCGCGCCGACCGGACGCACGCTGCCCGCCGGGGACCGAAGTCCCGGCAGCACATGCGTCGGTCAGGGGTTCTGGCGGGAAGCCCGCGCGCCGCGCCGCCTGGTCAGGCGGGCATCGGCATCGGCATCGGCATTCGCGCGCTGGCTGGCGGCTGCCGCACCGCGTCTGCCTGCGACCCGCCGCGCGCGGTGGCGGCCTTGTAGTAAGGCGCCGTCGAGCGTTGCAGCGGTGCGCGGCCGCGGATCACGTCGGCCAGCTTCTCGGCCATCATGATGGTGGGCGCGTTCAGGTTGCCGGTGATGATCTTCGGCATGATCGAGGCATCGACCACGCGCAGGCCCGACAGCCCGTGCACGCGGCCCTGGTTGTCGACCACTGCCATCGGGTCCGAGGCATCGCCCATCTTGCAGGTGCAGGACGGATGCAGCGCGGTCTCGGCATGCTCGCGCACGAAGGCGTCGATCTCGGCATCGCTCTGCACCATCATGCCGGGCTTGATCTCGCGGCCGCGGAACTGGTCCAGCGCCTGCTGGCCGATGATCTCGCGCGTCAGGCGAACCGCGGCGCGGAACTCGCGCCAGTCGACGTCATGCGCCATGTAGTTGAACAGCAGCCGCGGCTTCACGCGCGGGTCGCGGCTGGCCAGCTTGACAAAGCCGGTGCTGGGCGAGCGCATCGAGCCCACATGGCACTGGAAGCCATGCGACTGCACCGGGTTGCTGCCGTCGTAGTTCATCGCCAGCGGGATGAAGTGGTACTGCAGATTGGGCCAGGCAAAGTCGTCGCTGCTGCGGATAAAGCCGCCCGCCTCGAAGTGGTTGGAGGCTGCGGTGCCGGTGCCGCGCAGGTACCATTCGATGCCGATCGCGGGCTTGTTCCACCACTTCAGCGCCGGGTACAGCGACACGGGCTTGGTGCATTCGTACTGCAGATACATCTCGAGGTGGTCCTGCAGGTTCTCGCCCACGCCCTTCAGGTCCGCCACCGACTCGATGCCAAATGCGCGCAGCTCATCGGCATTGCCCACGCCCGAGCGCAGCAGCAGTTGCGGCGATGCGATCGCGCCGTTGCTGACGATCACTTCGCGGCGCGCGCGGGCTTCACGCGCGTGGTCGCCCTGCGTGTAGGACACGCCGATGGCGCGCTGGCCCGAGAATAGGATGCGGTCCGCCAGCGCGCGCGTATGCACGGTCAGGTTGGGCCGGTCCTTGGCCTGGTCGAGATAGGCCAGCGAGGTGCTGCAGCGGCGCCCGCGCGCGGTGGTGGTGCGGTCCATCGGGCCGAAACCTTCCTGGCGATAGCCGTTCAGGTCCTCGGTCTGACCATAGCCGGCCTGCTCGCCGGCCTTGATAAAGGCGCGGAACAGCGGGCTGATATCGGCCTTGGGGGTGGTCACGTGCAGCGGGCCGTTGCCGCCATGGTAGTCGTTGGCGCCCTTGTCGCAGGTCTCGGCCTTGCGGAAGTAGGGCAGGCAGTCGGCGTAGCTCCAGTTCTCCAGCGACTTGTTCTCTGCCCAGCCGTCGTAGTCCATCGCGTTGCCGCGGATATAGACCATGCCGTTGATCAGCGACGAACCGCCCAGCCCCTTGCCGCGGCCCTGCGTCATGCGGCGGTTGTTCATATGCGGCTCGGGCTCGGTCACATAGGCCCAGTTGTAGGTCGTGCCCTGCAGCGGATACGCCAGCGCGGCCGGCATCTGGGTGCGCCAGTCCAGGCGCCAGTCGGGGTCGCCGGCTTCCAGCAGCAGCACCGAGACATCGGCATCCTCGGTCAGCCGCGCGGCCAGCACGCAGCCGGCCGAGCCTGCGCCGACGATGATGTAGTCGTACTCATGGATTGCCTGCATGGTGCAATCTCCTTGTTTGCTTGACGCTGTGCGTGGCGGCCCGGGGGGCGGACCTGCCGCGCACGCGATTGCGAAGTCAGCTGCGCTCAGGCGCCAAACCAGCCCATCGCCTTGGGGGCCAGGTTGATATAGCTGTGCTTGAGTTCGGTGTACTCGTCCAGGCCGACGCGGGCCAGCTCGCGGCCGATGCCGCTCGCCTTGTAGCCGCCCCACGGCGCTTCCGGGAAGTACGGGTGGTAGTCATTGACCCACACCGTGCCGAAGCGCAGGCCGCGCGACATCCGATTCGCCTTGTCCAGGTCGCGGGTCCAGACCGCGCCGGCCAGGCCGTACGGGGTGTCGTTGGCGGCACGCAGCACTTCTTCCTCGGAGCGGAAGCGCTCGGCCGTGATCACCGGCCCGAAAATCTCTTCCTTCGCAATCTTCATGTCGGCCGTCACGTCGGCCAGCAGCGTCGGTTCCAGCCAGTAGCCCTGCTTGAAGACGTCCCCCGCCGGCCGCTTGCCGCCGTGGACCAGGCGCGCGCCCTCGGCGATGCCGGCCTGCACCATGCACAGGATCTTCTCGTGCTGTTGCGCCGACTGCACCGGGCCCATCTGGGTCTCGCCGTGGAAGCCGTTGCCGATCACGATGCGCGGCAGACGCTCAGCCAGCCGGCTGATGAATGCATCATAGATGCTGTCCTCGATCATCAGGCGCGAGCCTGCGGAGCAGACCTGCCCGGCGTGGAAAAACGCGGCGTTGAGCGCGTAATCGACGGCGGCGTCCAGGTCGGCATCGGCAAAGACGATGTTCGGGTTCTTGCCGCCCAGTTCCAGGCCGATGCGCTTGAAGTTGCCGGTGGCGGCCTTCATGATGCTTTCGCCGGCGAAGGCGCCGCCGGTGAAGGAGACCAGGTCCACGTCCAGGCTTTCGGCCAGTTCCGCACCGACTTCGGCGCCGCCGGTCACGAGGTTGAACACGCCCGGCGGCAGGTCCAGCTCGGCCACCAGTTGCGTGAAGTGGTGCGTGGTCAGCGGCGTCAGGTTGCTGGGCTTGATCACCACGGTATTGCCGGCGCCCAGCGCGGGCGCGATCTTCCACGCCGCCTGCAGCAGCGGGTAATTCCACGGCGTGATCAGCCCGCACACGCCGACCGGCTCGCGCAGGGTGCGGCTGATCACATGGTGCGGCGCTTCGTTGACAGCGCCCGACTCGGATGCGACCAGCCCCGCAAAGTAGCGGAACGTGGCGGCGATATCGCCCATGTCGGTGCGGCTCTCGGTCAGCGTTTTGCCGGTATTGAGCGACTCCAGGTGGGCGAGCTTCTCGGCGTCGCGGTCGATCAGTTCGGCAATCTTGTTCAGCAGTTTGGCGCGATCACGGATCGTCGTCTGGCGCCACGGGCCGTCGAAGGCCTTGCGCGCGGCGGCGATGGCCAGGCGCGCGTCGGCGCGGGTGGCTTCGGCGGCCTGGGCGATCACGGACTCGTCGGCCGGGCTGAGGATGGCGCGCGTGCCTTGATCGATGGGCGACTGCCACTGGCCGTCGATATAGAGCTGGGTCTGGATCATTCCTGCGGTTCCGGTTCGGTGGTTCGTTTCAGGCGGCCAGGGCGTCGAGCACCATTTGCTGGAAGTGCTGCACGCCGTGCTCGCCGATGGCGGAGGTCTTGTCATCGGTGACCAGCAGCGGGCCCTGCCCGTTGCGGTAGCCGCGCGACTTCAGGCCGCGCTGCACCGATTCGACGATGCTCAGGTCTTCGGGCTTGAGCACGTTCTTGTAGTACTCGATCAGCTGCTCCTGCTCGGCCGTGGGCGTGCTGTCGCGGAAGTAGAACTCGAAGTGCTGGATGGTGGTGTCGGCATCCACCGGGAACATATAGAAGACGCCGTAGTTGCCATCGCCCGGGAGCACGTTCAGCGTCACGTTGGGCCACAGCCAGTACGCGGCGAAGTCGGTGTTGGGGGCGTCGCTGTCATAGGTGAAGGCGTCGCTGCCCGAGCGCGTCTGGCCCACCTGGCTGGTGTAGAGGCCGCGCACTTCGTGCTTGTAGGTCTCCATCCTGATCGACTCCACCAGCGCCGGGTGCGCGGTCTGGCAGTGCAGGCATTCCAGGTAGTTGTCGACCACCACCTTCCAGTTGGCCTTCATTTCGTAGGTGAGCTTGTGCGCCGGCACCAGCTTGTCGACATCCGGGCAGCGCGCGCGGATCTCGTCGTTCAGGCCGGCGGCCTGCTCGGCCAGCGGCTTCGCGTCCATGTCCAGGTTGACGAAGACCAGGCCGCAGAACTCTTCCACGCGCACCGGCGTCAGGCCCGCGTTGTCCTTGCAGAAGCCCGGCACGTTCTCGGCGTTGCGCACATGGATCAGCTTGCCGTCCAGGCCGAACGACCAGGCGTGGTAGGGGCAGGTGATCACGTTCTTGGCCTTGCCGGCGCCATCCGCAAACAGCTCATGGGCGCGGTGCGGGCAGACGTTGTAGAACGCGCGCAGCACGCCGTCGCGGCCGCGCACGACGAACACGTTCTCGCCGGCCACCTTCACCGTGGCGTACTGGTTGTTCTCGGCCACCTGGCTCTTGTGCATCACGCACACCCAGCTGCGCGCGAAGATGGTCTTCTTCTCCTGCTCGAAGACTTCCTGCGAGGTGTAGTAGTGGGCCGGCAGTGTGTAGGCCAGCGGTGGGGTGGTGCCGCAGGCGGGGGCGGTGGTCTCTTGCATGGGGTTGTCTCCTCGTTGGTCTCGGTGCTTTATCGATTCACTAACAGTTAATTAAATTACTGTTGGTGATGTGAGATGAAGTCTAGTGAGGAGCGCAGGGGTGCTGCAATTCAAAAAATCGATGAATATGATCTACTTGATGGTCCATGGCTATCAATTCGCGCGATTTGCGGTGATGGTGTAAGGTTCGAGTTACTCAATTCACCATCGGTTGAAAAAAAGCGGAGGGGATGCCCATGACGGAAGACACTTTTGCCACGCGCCTGAAGGGGGTGCTGGAGGGCAAAAGGATCATGCTCAAGCAGGTGGCAGAGGCGCTGTCGGTGTCGCCGTCGGCCGTGCACAAGTGGACCCGGGGCGGCGAGATCGAATACGAGCGGCTGCTCGCGCTGGCGCGCTTCCTGGGCGTCAACTGGCTGTGGCTGCGCTACGGCGAGCAGGCCATCGCCGACCTGGAGACCAGCATCGCCTCTGACCCGCACATCAAGGAACTGCGCCAGAAGCACCTGGCGGAGATCATGGAGAGCGAGGCGCGCATGAAGTTCGCGCAGGAGGTGTCGGGTATCGTCACCTGGGAATGGAACGTGCTGACCGATGGCCTGACCTACTCGTCCAACGATGTCACGCTGTTTGGCCGCCACATCCGCAACATGGACGATTTCTGGGCCTGCGTGCACCCGGCCGACGTTGCGCGCCTGCGCGAGGTGCTGGCGCGCACGCTGGGCGCGCAGGAGATGCACGAGTGGGAGTTCCGCGTCGTGCATGAGGACACCACGCGCTGGATCTCGTCGCGGGCCACGCTGGTGCGCGATTTCGACCAGCGCCCGGTCAAGATGATCGGCGTCAGCCTGGACATCACCGAGCGGCGCCGCGCCGAGGCCGCGCTGCGCCAGAACGAGGCGCTGCTGGCCAAGGCGCAGGAGATTGCCCACCTGGGCGGCTGGTACTGGAATATCCAGACCGACGACTGCGCTTGGACCGATGAGGCCTACCGCATCTTCGGCTGGGCGCCGCAGGCGTTCAAGGTGACCATGGAGCGCTACCTGGCGTCGATCGTCGAGGAAGACCGCGCCCGCGTGCAGGCCGCCATCCGCGCGGCCATCGTCGACAAGGCGCCGTACAGTGTCAACTACCGCATCCAGCTGCCCGACGGCAGCCATCGCGATATCCATGAGGAAGGCGAGGTCACGCTGGACGAGCACGGCAACGCCCTGACCATGGTCGGCGCCTCGCAGGATGTCACCGGGCCGGCAGCGCCGCCGGCAAGCGGCGGCGGCAAGACCCCGCGCAAGCGTGCGGCGGACAAGCCACGCGCAACAGCCTGACAGCGCCAACAGGGCGGCATGCATTGCCGCCCTTTTTCATTGGGGCGGGCCTTCTGCGTCACGTGACGGAATAAAACCGTTTGTTTCAGCGTAAACCTTAGTGGAACGTTTGTTTCATGTTCCGCTATGATGGCATCTCCATGGCGCCGGATCCCGCGCGCCTGTACAAGGAGGAGATCCATCATGTCCCTGGCCAAGCCAGCCATTCCCCAGTCCCCGGGCCAGGCCGCCGCGCTGCCGGACGCCGCCGACACGGCGTTCGCCAAGGTCACGCGCCGCATCGTGCCGTTTATCGTGCTGTGCTACTTCTTCAGCTACCTGGACCGGGTCAACGTGGGCTTCGCCAAGCTGCAGATGCAGCAGGCGCTGGGATTGAGCGACGTGGTCTATGGCCTGGGCGCGGGCATCTTCTTCTGGGGCTACATGCTGTGCCAGGTGCCCAGCAGCCTGCTGATCTACCGGCTCGGCATGCGCCGCAGCATGGCGGCCATCATGATCCTGTGGGGGCTGGTATCCGCCGCGACCATGTTCGTGACCACGCCGGTGGAGTTCTACGCCGCGCGCTTCCTGTTGGGCGTGACCGAGGCCGGCTTCTTCCCGGCGGCGGTGATGTACCTGAACAAGTGGTATCCCGCCGACCGGCAGTCGCGCATCATGTCGATCCTGTTCCTGGCGATGCCGCTGGGCATGGTGCTGGGCGGCCCGATCTCCGGCGCGCTGATGTCGGCAACGCATGCGCTGCACGGGCTGCAAGGCTGGCAGTGGATGTTCCTGATCGAAGCGCTGCCGGCCATCGTGCTGGGCCTGCTGCTGTTGCGCATGCTGCCCGAGTCACCGGAGGCCGCGCCGTGGCTCACGCCGGCCGAAGCGGGCGCCATCACCCGCACGCTGACCACCGAGAACGCGAAGAAGAGCACCCGCTTCATCGCCGCGCTCAAGTCGCCGGTGCTGTGGATGCTGATGGCGATCTGCCTGCTGTTCAATATCGGCAACTACGGCCTGGTGTTCTGGCTCCCCACCATCATCCAGTCGACCGGGATGTCGTCGCCGCTTGAGATCGCCATGCTGACGGCGATCCCGTATGCGGTCGCCTGCGTGGTGATGAACGTCAATGCCGCGCACGCCGAGCGCACCGGCGAGCGCCGCCTGCACTCCGCGCTGCCGCTGCTGGTGGCCGCCGTCGGCATGTGGGCCAGCACGCTGTTCCCGCACAACACGGTGATGGCGATGGTGTTCCTGACCATCGGCATCTCCGGCCTGATGGCCACGCTGTCGATGTTCTGGGGCCTGCCGGGCCGCGTGCTGGCCGGCACCGCCGCGGCTGGCGGCATTGCCATGATCAACAGCGCGGCCAGCCTGGCCGGCCTGATCGGCCCGGTGCTGATGGGCGGCATCAAGCAGAGCACCGGCAGCATCTCGCTGGGCGTGCTGGCGCTGGCCGGGCTGATGCTGGCCGCGGCCGTGCTGATCCTGGCGATTCCCCGCCAGCTGATGCAATCGCGGAGCTGAGGGATGGCGCAGGCAACTGACGACGATCCCGCCGGCCTGGTGGCGCAAGCCGCCGCGGGCCTGCAGGTGCCGGTAGCGCAGCAGGATTGCGAGCAGGCCGCCGCGCTGCTGGCCGGCATGGCGGCCATGGTGGCGGGCCTGCGCCAGGCGTTGGCGCAAGCGGAGGGGCAGCATGGCCGCTGACACGCTGACGGCCGCCGCCATGGCGGCGCAAGTGCGCAGCGGCGAGCGGCTTGCCCTCGATCTGGTGCAAGCCGCCCTGCAGCGCGCCGAAGCCGCCGCGTCGCTCAATGCCTGCTCGGCGCTGCTGGCGGACAGCGCGCTGGCGCAGGCCGCCGCGCTGGACCGGCTGCGCGCGCAGGGCCGGCCGCTGCCGCCGCTGGCGGGCGTGCCGTTCGTGGTGAAGAACCTGCTGGACGTGCGCGGCCACGCCACGCTGGCCGGCGCCGGGCCACGCGCGCAGGAGCCGCCGGCATTGCGCCACGCCGATACGGTCGAGGCGCTGGTCGCCGCGGGCGCGGTGCCCGTTGCGCTCGCGGCGATGGACGAATACGCGTGCGGCGCCACCGGCGAGAACGTGATCGGCGGCCCGGTGCGCAATCCGCTCGATCCGTCGCGCATCACCGGCGGCTCGTCGGCCGGCACCGCGGCGCTGGTGGCTGCCGGGGTGGTGCCGTTCGGGCTGGGCTCGGATACCAATGGGTCGATCCGAGCCCCGGCCGCGTTCTGCGGCATCTGGGGGTTGCGCCCGACCCTGGGGCGGTTGTCCCTGGCGGGATGCGTGCCGTATGCGCAGAGCCTGGATACGGTCGGCCCGATGGCCGGTACCGCCGGTGACCTCGCGCTGGCCTATGCGGCCATGCTCGGCGTGGACGCGCCTGCGGATCCGCAAGGCCGTGGTGTCGCGACGCTGCGCGTCGGCGTGCTCGGCCGCGGCTTCTCTGATTTCGGAGAGCCCGGCGTGCAGGCAGCGGTGCTGCGCGTGGCCTCGGCCTTTGGCGCGGTGCGCACCATTGACCTGCCCGACGCCGACACGGCGCGCGACGCGGCCTCGGTGATCTCCGCCTATGAAGTCGCTCGCAACCACCACGCCATGGGGTTCTCCGAGCGCCACGCCGGCTACAGCGCCTTCGTGCGCCAGCGCATCCTGGCCGGGCTCGCGATGCCGCGCGGCTGGTATGAGACCGCGCGCCAATACCAGTCGGCGTGGCGGCAGCGGCTGCTGGCGCTGTTCGATGACGTCGACCTGCTGCTGGCCCCGTCGACGCCCTATGCGGCCACGCCGATCGGCGCCGACACTGTCAACGGGGCCGGCCGCATCTACCGCCCGCGCGCCGATGCCGGTCACCTGACGCGCCCGTTGTCGCTGGCGGGCCTGCCAGTGGTGGCCGCGCCTTGCGCGGGCGACGGCCTGCCCGTGGGCATCCAGATCGTGGCGGCGCCCTGGCTGGAGAGCCAGGCGCTGGCGGCGGCGCGCTTCCTCGAGGCGCAGGGGCTGTGCCGCAGCGCGGCGCCCCGACGGCTGTAACGACTGTTTCATGGGGTTCGGGGCCGTTGCGACAAGGGCGTTGGTGCCGGCGCTACATCGCGCGTGTTTCATTGTGATGGATAAAGAAACAAATGTTGAATTGACTCGGGCCATGCCCCTATACTGCAAACGCGTAGCCGGGTCCAACCCAGGTATTGAACGGGATATCAAGATGCAAGAGCAAAGGCAGCAGCAAAAGCGACGGTTCATGGCCACCCTGTTGTGGCTGGGCGCCGCGGTCCTGGCTGGCCCGGCAGTGGCGGACAGCTATCCGTCGCGTCCGATCCGGCTGGTGGTGCCGTCCGCGGCCGGCGGTAGTCCCGACGTGCTGATGCGCGCACTGGGCGCCGAAGTCGGCAAGTCGCTGGGCCAGTCGTTCGTGATCGACAACAAGCCCGGCGCCTCGGGCGTGATCGGCATCTCAGAACTGGAACGCGCCGCGCCTGACGGCTACACGCTGGGCTATGCCAACAACGTGACGCTGTCGATCAACAAGAGCACCTTCCGCAAGCTGCCGTACCGGCCCGATGCCTTCGTGCCGGTGGTGCTGCTGTTCAAGGTACCGAACGTGATCGCGGTCAAGCCGGACATGCCGGTGAAGACCATTGCCGAGCTGGTGGCCTACGTCAAGGCCAATCCGGACAAGGTCACCTATGCCTCGCCGGGCCAGGGCACGTCCGGCCACCTGACCGGCCAGTTGCTGGCGGACAAGGCGGGGCTCGCCTGGACGCACGTCGGCTACAAGGGCAGCCCGCAGGCCGCCACCGATGTGATGGGCGGCCAGGTCAATGTGCTGATCGACAACATGCCGACCATCCTGCCGCTGATCAAGGCCGGCAAGCTCAAGCCGCTGGCGGTGACCAGCCTGGCGCGTTCGCCGCTGCTGCCGGCGCTGCCCACTATCGCGGAATCCGGCGTGCCGGGTTTCGAAGGGGTGGCCTGGGGCGGCCTGGTGGCGCCGCAAAGCACGCCCGCCGAGGTGGTGGGCAAGCTCAACGGCGCCTTCAACCGTGCGCTGGCGGATCCGGCCATCAAGGACAAGTTCGCGGCGCTGGGCGCCGAGACGGTCGGCGGCACGCCGCAGGCGCTGGCCGGCTATGCCGCGCGTGAAACCGACAAGTGGGCGGCCGTGGTCAGACAGGCCGGCATCACTCCGCAGTAACGCCCGCCGACGAGACAAGGATTTGACGATGGCATCGCAACCAGCCGCGCCCCGGCGCGCCGACCTGATCTTCCGCAACGCCACGGTGGTGGACGGCACGGGCGCAGCCCGCCGCGTGGCCGATGTTGCCGTCGCGGGCGACCGCATCGTCGCCGTGGGCGACTGCGGCGACATGGCCGCGGACCAGACCGTGGACGCAGCCGGCCGCGTGCTGGCACCGGGCTTTATCGATGCCCACACGCACGACGACGGCTACCTGCTGGTGCATCGGGACATGACGCCCAAGGTGTCGCAGGGCATCACCACCGTGGTGACCGGCAACTGCGGCATCAGCGTGGCGCCGCTGGTCAGCAGCGCGCCGCCGCAGCCGCTGGACCTGCTGGGGCCGCCCACGCTGTTCCGCTTCGATACCTTCGCGCAGTGGCTCGACGCACTGCGCGCGACGCCGGCCAATGTCAACGTGGTGCCGCTGCTCGGGCATTCGACGTTGCGCGTACGCGCGATGCCGCAACTGGACCGGCCCGCCAACGAGGCGGAAGTCGCCGCGATGCGCGACGAGGTCAGGCTGGCGATGGAGGCGGGCGCCTTCGGCGTGTCCACCGGCACGTTCTATCCGCCCGCGGCAGCCGCCACCGAAGCCGAGATCATCGCCGTGTGCGAGCCGGTCCGCACCCACGGCGGCGTCTATTCCACGCACCTGCGCGACGAGACCGACGACATCGTGCCGTCGATCGAAGAAGCGCTGCGCATCGGCCGCGCGCTCGACTGCCCGGTGGTGTTCTCCCACCACAAGGTGGCGGGCAAGCGCAATCACGGCCGCTCGGTCGAAACCCTCGGGCTGCTGGCCGACGCCGCGCGCCTGCAGCCGCTGTGCCTGGACTGCCATCCCTATCCCGCGACCTCGACCATGCTGCGGCTGGACCGCGTGCGCCAGTCCACGCGCACCATGATCACCTGGTCCACCGGCTATCCGGCCGCAGGCGGCCGCGACTTCCACGAACTGATGCAGGAGCTTGGCCTGGACGAGGACGCGCTGCTGGCAAAGCTGCGCCCCGCGGCGGCGATCTACTTCATCATGGATGAGCGCGACGTCGAGCGCATCACGCAGTTCCCGCTGACCATCTTTGGCTCCGACGGCCTGCCGTTCGACCCGCGCCCGCATCCGCGCCAGTGGGGCACCTTCCCGCGCATCCTGGCGCGCATGGTGCGCGAAGACCAGCTGATGACGCTGGAAACCGCGATCCACAAGATGTCCGGACTGGCCGCGCAGCAATACGGGCTGGCAGACCGCGGCCAGATCGCGCCGGGCGCGTTTGCCGACCTGGTGCTGTTCGATGCGGACCGCGTGCAGGACCGCGCCACCTTTGAAGACCCGCTGCAACTGAGCACCGGCATCCACGGCGTCTGGGTCAATGGCGCCCGGGTCTGGGAACAGTCCGCGCAGGCGGACAGCGAAGGCAGCGCACTGCCCGCCTTCTCCGGCCGCGTGCTGCAGCGCCGCCCCACCGAAAACACTTCCGCCGCGCGCCGCTGACGCGCGGCCAGGCACCACCACCACACCATCATGACCCACGTATTCCATCGCAATCCGCGCCAGAAGCTGCCCGTTGCCGTTGCCGGCCAGGGCATCGAACTGATCGACAGCGAAGGCCGGCGCTATCTGGACGCTTCCGGCGGTGCTGCCGTGTCGTGCCTGGGGCACGGCCATCCGCGCGTGATCGAGGCGATCAAGGCGCAGCTCGATACCATTGCCTACGCGCATACCTCGTTCTTCACCACCGAGGTGTCGGAGACCCTGGCTGACACGCTCGTGCAAGCGGCGCCGGGCGACCTGGATCATGTCTACTTCGTCTCGGGCGGCTCCGAGGCGGTGGAGTCGGCGCTGAAGCTGGCGCGCCAGTATTTCGTCGAAGTAGGGCAGCCCAGCCGCCGCCACTTCATCGCGCGCCGCCAGAGCTACCACGGCAACACTCTGGGCGCGCTGGCCATCGGCGGCAACGCCTGGCGGCGCGAGCCGTTCCTGCCGCTGCTGGTGCCGGCGCACCACGTGTCGCCGTGCTATGCCTACCGCGACCAGCAGGACGGCGAGACCGACGCGCAGTACGCACAGCGCCTGGCCGACGAGCTGGAAGCGAAAATCCTGGAACTTGGCCCCAATACCGTGGCCGCCTTCGTCGCCGAAACCGTGGTGGGCGCCACCGCCGGCGCCGTGCCGCCGGTGGGCGACTACCTGAAGCGCATCCGCGCAGTGTGCGACAAGTACGGCGTGCTGCTGATCCTGGATGAAGTGATGTCAGGCATGGGCCGCACCGGTTACCTGTTCGCGTGCGAAGAGGATGGCGTGGTGCCCGATATCGTCACCATTGCCAAGGGCCTGGGTGCCGGCTACCAGCCGATCGGCGCAATGCTGTCGACGCGCCGGATCTACGATGCCATCGTCGGCGGCAGCGGCTTCTTCCAGCATGGCCACACCTATATCGGCCATGCCACGGCCTGCGCCGCGGCGCTGGCGGTACAGCGCACCATCGCCGAAGACAATCTGCTGGCCAACGTGCTGGCCCGCGGCGAGCAACTGCGCGCACGGCTGCGCGAGGCGCTGGGCGATCATCCCCACCTGGGAGATATCCGTGGACGCGGCCTGTTCGTTGGCGTGGAATTCGTGGCCGACCGCGACAGCAAGGCCACGCTCGATCCGGCGCTGAAGACGCATGCGCGCCTGAAAGCCGCCGCCGTGCAGAATGGCCTGCTGGTCTATCCGATGGGGGGAACGGTCGACGGCGTGCATGGCGACCACGTGCTGTTTGCACCACCGTTTATTTGCACGCCGCAGGATATCGACAGGATTGTCGAGCGCTTTGCGGCGGCGGTGCAGGCGGTGCTGCCGGCTAGCGTGACGGCCTAAGTCGCTGAAGACGTCAGCTTGCCGCCGGTTTTCTCCCCTCTCCCGCTTGCGGGAGAGGGGGCACGCAATCGGTCAGCGGGCCATGGCGGCAGCGCTGCCCTCGTCAGGCGAACGCAGCAACCTGCCTGAATGCGCCGTGCCCCGGCGCCACCGCTGACGCCGGTTCCGCATCCAGCTTGAACTCGCCCACCACGCGCTGCAGCTCAGTGGCCTGGCCCGCCAGTTCGTGCGAGGCGCTGGCCGCCTGCTCCACCAGCGCCGCATTCTGCTGCGTCACGGTATCCATCTGCGCCACCGCCTCGTTGACCTGCGCGATGCCGGCGCTTTGCTGTTCAGACGCCGCCGTAATCTCGCCCAGCAGCCCGGTCACGCTGGCCACTGCCTGAACGATCTCCTGCATGGTCTCCCCGGCCTGGCCCACCAGCGCCGAGCCGCTGTCCACCTGCTGCACCGAATCGTCGATCAGCTGCTTGATCTCCCGCGCCGCCGACGCACTGCGCTGCGCCAGCGTGCGCACCTCGCCCGCCACCACGGCAAAGCCGCGGCCCTGCTCGCCCGCGCGCGCCGCTTCCACCGCGGCGTTCAGCGCCAGGATATTGGTCTGGAAGGCAATGCCTTCGATCACTTCGATGATGTCCGTGACCTTGCGCGAACTGGCGCTGATCGCCGACATGGTCTGCACCACATTGCCCACCACCTCGCCACCGCGCGCGGCGATGCCCGATGCGGTTGCCGCCAGCCCGTTGGCGGCGCGGGCGCGTTCGGTGTTCTGCTGCACCATCGAGGTCAGCTCGCCCATGCTCGACGCCGTCTCTTCCAGCGCCGCCGCCTGCTCTTCGGTGCGCTGCGACAGGTCGGTATTGCCCGCGGCAATCTGGTGCGATGCCGTGGTGATCGAATCCGTGGAAGCGCGGATGCGTGTCACCAGGTCGGTCAGCATGTCTTCCATCTCGCCCAGGCCCCCCAGCAGCCGGCCAAACTCGCCGCCGCGCTCGGTGTCGAACTCCTGGCTGAGGTCGCCCGCCGCCACGGTCTCGGCAATGTAGACGGCTTCGGACAACGGCGCCTCGATGCTGCGCGCCAGCGCCCAGACCGCGCCCACCGCCAGGCATAGCCCACCCACGCCCAACGCGATCAGCAGTTGCCGCGCATCGGCCGCATCCTGCATCCGCGGCAAGGCCACCGCAATCCCGATCGCCATCAGCGACCACATGGCGCCAAACGCCGCGCCCAGGCGTATGCGAATCCCCAGGTTCTGCATGTCTCTCTCCCGTTTCCACCCCAGAAGTGCAGGCGCCGGCATGCCGGCTGCCTGTCTTGCCAATGTCTTGGCTGGCCAACTCTTGCTTAACGGCCGGGACGGCGCGGTCTTTAGCAGTTTCCTGGGCAAGCCGGCCTATGCCGCCGCCGCGTAGTCCGTATACCCCCGCGCATCTCCGCCGAACAAACGCTGGCTGTCAAAACCAGCCAGCGGCAGGCCGGCTGCAAAGCGTGCCGGCAGGTCCGGGTTGGCGACAAAGGGGCGCCCGAACGCGACCAGGTCGGCCAGCCCCTGGTCCAGGATGCGTTTGGCGCGGGCCTGATCGTACTTGCCGGCCACGATCACGCGTCCCTTGTAGGCGGCGCGCAGCGCGTGGCGGAAGTCTGCGGGGATGTGCGGCGCGTCGTCCCAGTCCGCTTCCGCCAGATGGATATAGGCCACGCCGGCCGCGTCGAGCCGCTGCGCCAGCTGCAGGATGGTCGGAATGATCTCCGGGCAGTTCATGTTGCGCTGGGTGATGAAGGGCGCGAGGCGGATGCCGGTGCGGTCGGCGCCGGCTTCGCCGGCCACGGCGGCGACCACTTCCTCGGCGAAGCGGATGCGATTGGCGATGGCGCCGCCGTAGGCGTCACTGCGGCGGTTGGAGGTGGTGCGCAGGAACTGGTCGACCAGGTAGCCGTTGGCACCGTGGATTTCCACGCCGTCAAAGCCGGCGCGCATGGCGTTGGCGGCGCCGCGGCGGAAGTCTTCGATCACGGCGCGGATATCGGCCCCGGTCATGGCGCGCGGCACCGGGCAGTCGACCATGCGGCCGACGCCGTCTTCACCGACGACCCAGACCTGCGCATCGGGCGACAGCGGCGACGGCGCCACCGGCAGTCCGTCGGCATGGAAGCTGGCATGCGACATCCGGCCCACATGCCAAAGCTGCAGCACGATGCGTCCGCCGGCACGGTGCACCGCATCGGTGACGCCGCGCCAGCCCTGCACCTGCGCTTCGCCATGGATGCCGGGCGTAAAGCTGTAGCCCTGGCCCTGGGGCGAGACCTGGGTGGCCTCGGTGACGATCAGGCCGGCGCTGGCGCGCTGGGCGTAGTAGGAGGCCATCAGCGCATTGGGCACGTTGCCGGGCTGGCTGGTGCGGGCGCGGGTCATCGGTGCCATCACCATGCGGTTGGGCAGCGAGAGCGGGCCGAGGGGCAGGGGGCTGAACAGCTGCGGGGGGGGCATGGTTGGGTTCCTCGTGGGTGCAGTGTGTCGATGCGCCATCGTCCCACCGGCCCTTCCTTTGAAAAACCCCGCATCATTTGCTGCGGCTATCAATTAAAATTTGAAGATCACAGCCAGCTCCTGGAACGACCGATGAAGGCCCTGCAAGACCTGGATATCTTCGTGCGCACCGCCGACAGCGGCAGCCTGTCGGCCGCCGCGCGGGCGCTGGACCTGACCCCGGCCGCCGCCAGCGCCGCGCTCAAGCGGCTGGAAGCGGAGCTGGGCGTCCAGCTGTTCGTGCGCTCCACCCGTACCATGCGCCTGACGCAGGCCGGTGAACTGCTGCTGGCACAAGGCCGGCCGGCGCTGGACGCGTTGCAGCAGGTCGGCCAGCAACTGGCCACCGGCGTGCAGGCATTCAGCGGGGCGCTGAAGCTGTCGGCAACCTCGGATTTCGGCCGCAACCTGCTGCTGCCGTGGCTCGATGCCTTCCAGGTCCGGCACCCACAGGTGGAGATCCGTCTGCACCTGACTGACCGCATCGCCAATATCTACAGCGATCCGGTGGACGCTGCGTTCCGCTATGGCGAGCCGCCGGACTCCAACCTGGTGGCCCTGCCGGTGGCGCCCGACAACCGCCGCGTGCTGTGCGCGTCGCCGCAATACCTGGCGCAGCACGGCACCCCCGACACGCCGCAGGCGCTGTCGGAGCACAACTGCCTGTGCTACATGCTCGGTGACGAGGTGCATGACCGCTGGCGCTTCTGGCGCCATGGCACCGATGCCGTCACGGTGCGCGTGCGGGCCTTCAATGTGTCCAATGACGGCGACGCGGTGCACCGCTGGGCGCTGCTCGGCAAGGGCATCGCGTACAAGGCCTATTTCGATATGGCCGAGGACCTGGCCGCAGGGCGCTTGCAGGCGCTGTGCACGGACTGGGGCACCGAGGCGTCGCCGCTGTACATGGTGGTGCCTGGGCGGCGGCAGGTGACGCCGCTGCTGCGGGCGCTGCGGGATTTCGTGGCGGAGCGGACGGCGGAGCTGGCGGCGCTCGTTGCCCGATAGGTTGGGGGGCGGGAGTGGCAGCCTGCCTTGCCCTGGACGAACGCTCCCGCCGTGGTATGTTCTGCCCGTCGCGCGGCCGTCGAGGCCGCAACCCGCCCACCGGACCCCATGAACCAACCCATCGACACCGCCGACGACGATTTCGTCGACAACTACACCCCGGCCCTGCTGGCCCAGGCCAGCCAGCTGATTTCGGGCGAATTCCACGTGATCGTGCAGGCCAATGGTTTCACCGTCGCAGACTGGCGCGTCCTGTCCACGCTGTCCGGCGGCAAGCCAATCAGCATCGGGGAACTTGCGCAGGTCTCGGTGACCAAGCAGCCCACCGTGACGCGCCTGCTCGATCGCATGGAGGCGCAGGGCTACGTCAAGCGCATCCCGCACGAGACCGACCGGCGCATCACGCTGGTGCGCATCACGCCGCGCGGGCAGAAGCTGACTTCCACCCTGATCGCACAGGCCCGGGCCCACGAGGACCATGTGCTGGCGCCACTCGGCAAGAAGAAGGCCGACGAGCTGCGCGCCACGCTGAAGCTGCTGATCCACCTGCACCGCCCTGCCAACTGAGGGCAGGGCCGCGCCTCAGGCCGGCCGGCGCATCTGGAACAGCGTCGACCTGCTGACCTCGTAGTAGTCGGCCGGGCCGCCGCCGCGAAGGATGGGGCGTGCGGCGGCGGTGTCATAGACCCCGTCCGGCAGGAAGGCCCGGTCGATATGCACGCCGACTACCTCGCCCAGCACCATCCAGGTATCGAGCATGGCGCCGTCGGCCTGGTTCAGCTGCATGACCTTGGTCGCGCGGCACTCGAACGATACCGGGCTCTCCTGCACGCGAGGCGCCGACACCAGGCGCGACGGCACCGGCGTCAGGCCCGCCAGGCCGAATTCGTCGACCTCGGGCGCGACGCCGGCGCTGGTCATGTTCATGCGCTCGGCCAGCGGGCGCGTCACCAGGTTCCAGACAAAGTCGCCGGTGTCCTCGACGTTGCGCACGGTGTCCTTGTAGCCGACGCTGGAGAAGGCCACCACGGGCGGTGTGTAGTTGAAGACGTTGAAGAATGCGTAGGGCGCCAGGTTGGCGCGCCCGGCCTTGTCCACCGTCGAAATCCAGCCGATCGGGCGTGGGCCGACAATGGCGGCCAGCGGATCGTGCCGCAGCCCGTGACCGCGCGTGGGCTCGTAGAAGTGAATGTCGTCCATGTGCATGTGCGAAGCGTCGTCCCCGCGGTAGCAGGGACGACGAAAGCGTGGGATGGCGCTCAGTACTTGCCGCTCAGCAGCTCGCCGCAGCCGGCGACCTCGGCGCGCAGGTTCAGCTTGCGCAGCATCTGCCAGGTGGTGGCCACTGCTGCCGACACCGTCGGGATGCCCGACTCGTCCTGCACCTTCTGGATCGACGGCAGCGACTGCATCTGCACGCAGGCCGACAGCACGATGGCGTCGACGCCGGTGGTGTCGATGCGCTTGTAGATCTCGAGCAAGTTGGCCGGATCCTGCGCGGCGACCTGCAGGTTGTCGGGGATCTCCAGCGCGGTGTAGTCCTTGACCTCGATGCCTTCGCTCTCGATGTAGTCGACCACCATCTTCGTCAGCGGCTTCATGTACGGGCACACCACCGAGACACGCTTCGCGCCCATGGCGTGCAGGCCGTCCACCAGCGCGCCGGCGCTGGTCACCACCGGCGCGGGGTTGCCGTTGTCGACGGTGCGCTGCGTCAGGCGCGCCTCGGAGACGCGGTGATAGCCCTTGCCCATGCTCATGATGGCTACCAGGCAGGCATAGCCCAGCACGTCGACGCGCGCGTCGGAGAGTTCGATGGCGCAGCGGTCGCTGTCGCGGTCCATGGCTTCCAGCTCTTCCTTCACCACCTTCTTCATGCGCATGCGGCTGGAGTGGAAGGTGAAGCGCTCGGCGAAGTCCTTCTCGCGCTCGCGCAACATGGCGGGGATTTCCGTCTCCATGGTGGTGTTGGAGGACGGCACGATCTGCCCGATGCGCAGCGGCATCCGGGGTGTCTGCAGGAAAGACATTTACTTGCTCTCGGAAAGGTCGAATGCGTTGAGTTCCGCTTCCTCGGCGTCGAGGTCGAAGGCCTGGCTGGCGCCGTCCAGGAACTGGGCGGGCTGCAGCGGCCGGCGGTCGACGCGCAGGTCGAAGATGTCGAAGCGGTTGTAGTGCCCGGTGATGTCGTGCATTTGGCGCGGCTGGATGCAGCGCGACAGGTCGATGTCGGCGTAGACGATGCCTTCCGCGTCGATCAGCGGCTCGCCGATGACGCGGCCATCCGGGCCGAGGAAGCCGGAGAAGGCGCTGTTGCGGCGCGACAGCAGTTCGCGTGCCTTCGGGTTCAGCGGGCTCATGGCCTCGATGATTTCCTCCGATACGGTCGAGCACGACACCGCGGTGAACACCTTGCCCTCGAAGCAGTGGGCGGCGGCGCGCACCTTGATGGCCTCGGCCATGTCGTAGTCGGCCGGCGCCACCGGCAGCGCAATGTAGCTGGCCACGTGCATCAGCTCGCCCTGCGACAGCAGCGAGAAGCGCGCCAGCGTGTTGGTGTTCTCGCCGCAGGCCAGCGAGCCGAGCGGGCCGACGCTGGTCTGGTGCACGCGCAGCGCCGAGGCGTCGCCATTGGCCCAGGTCAGCTTCTCGGCCCAGGTCGGCACCAGCTTGCGGTGGCGGCCCAGGATGCGACCTTCGTCGCTGATGGTCAGCAGCGTATTGAACAGGGTGCCGACGCCAGTGCGGCTGCGTTCGTTCACGCCAACGATCACGTTGATATGGTTGGCCTGCGCCGCCTGCGCGATCTTGCGGATCTCCGGGCCGGGGATCTCGATGGAAGCCTTGACCAGCTTCTCGAACCAGGGGCTGGCGTCGACAGGGTTGGTCAGCCAGCTCCAGTAGGGGTAGCCGGCCACGAACACTTCCGGAAAGGCGACCAGCTTCGCGCCGTTGTCGGCGGCTTCCCTGATCAGCCGGCAGACCTTGTCGACCGTGGCATCGGCATCGAGGAAGACGGGGGCGGCCTGTACGGCCGCGGCCTTGAACTTGGGCAGGTTGAGCATATGTGTGCCTCGCTTGCAGCGGTCATCCCCGCTTGTGCGGGGATGACGGGGTTTAGACAGCCACCACCGGGTGGCGCAGTTCGCCGATGCCTTCCACCGTGGCTACCACGGTGTCGCCGGGCCACAGCCACTCCTGCGGGGTGCGGCCCGCGCCCACGCCGTCCGGCGTGCCGGTGGCGATGATGTCGCCCGGCTCCAGCGCCATGCCCTTGCTGATGTCCGCGATCAGCGCCGGCACCTTGAACAGCATGTGGCGGGTGTTGGAGCTCTGCTTGGTCACGCCGTTGACGGTCAGCGACAGGTCCAGCGTGTGCGGGTCGGGGATTTCGTCGGCGGTGACGATGACCGGGCCGAACGGGGCATAGGTGTCCTGGCCCTTGGAGTAGATCCACTGGCCGGCGCGGCGGCAGTCGCGCGCCGAGATGTCGATCATCACGCTGTAGCCGAACACGTAGTTGAGCGCGTCGGCTTCCTTCACGCCCTTGCCGCGCGTGCCGATGATGACGGCCAGCTCGACTTCCCAGTCCATCTGCTGCGTAATTTCCTTGTTGTGCTCGATGGCATCGCCCGGGCCGATCACGGTGGTGGGCGGCTTGGAGAAAATCACCGGCTCCTTCGGCAGCTCCTTCGAGGTGTCCAGGCTGCGGCTGGATTCAGCGACGTGCTCGACGTAGTTCAGGCCGATGCCCCAGATGTTCTTGCGCGGACGCGGGATCGGCGCCAGCAGCTTGACGTTGGAAGCCGGCACGGCCACGCCGAACGGCAGCTTGCCGCGATATTCGTTCAGCAGCGCGCTGGTCGAGCGGACTGCCTCGGGGCCCAGGTCGATGAACTCGAGCATGGTGGAGGGAATGCTCACGCCGACGGCGGCGCCGAAGCGGGCGAGGTCAACGACATTGCCGTCGACGATGGCGCCCAGGCGGGCGGCGGCAGCGACTTCTGCGCGATAGGTTACGAGACGCATGGTTTGATAACTCCGGAAAAAGGCCGCAATCGGTGCGGCTGCACAATTTGGAAAACAGGAACTGCTGAGGTTCAAAGGACCACCTGATGCCCGCCGTTCTCTGCCAGGGATTGCTCGCGGTACAGGCCCAGCGAATGCATCACCGGCAGGTCGTTGAAGCAGAACAGCACGGCGTCATCGCTGGCCGACGCATTCGCGTGCTCATGGAAGGCCCACGACGGCACGCAGAAGATGTCGCGCTCGGTCCAGTCGAAGCGCTGGCCGTTGATGACCGAGTAGCCACTGCCCTTGGCTACCTGGTAGATAAAGCTGCCGGTGTGGCGGTGGGCCTGGGTGGCTTCGCCAGGACGCAGCAACTGCATGCTGGCGCCGATGGTCGGCATCACCGGGCCGCCGGTGACCGGATTGACGTAGTGCATCAGCACGCCGTCGAACGGGCTGCCGTCGGTGACCTTGCTGTGGCGCACCAGCGCTTCGTAGGTCGGAGCCCATTCGTACTTGTAGAGCGGCGAATACGGCTTGGTCCAGTTGCCTTCGTGCGGGCGCAGGCCCTTGCCGCCCCAGATCGCCGGGATGTCGTCGACCGGGTGAGTCACAGCTTGCCGCAGGTCCGGGTGCACGGCGTAGAAACCGGCCTCCATGGCGTTGACCAGCGGAATGTCCAGGCCGTCCTGCCAGATGCAGGTGGTGCCTTCGGCCGCCACGCCATGCTCATGCCAGGTGCCGTTGGGCGTGAGCACGAAGTCGTTGGCGTTCAGCGTCATCTTGTGGCCGTCGACGATGGTGTAGGCGCCGCTGCCTTCCATGATGAAGCGCAGCGCCGACGACGAGTGCGCGTGTGCCGAGGCGGCCTCGCCGGGATGCATCACCTGCAGGCCCGAATAGAGCCAGCCCACCGCTGCCGAAACGTCCTGGCGGCCCGGGTTGTTCAGGTAGATCACGCGGCGGCCGGCCTTCTCCGGCGTTACCAGGTCGACCGAGCGCAGCACGTGATCACGCAGGTCGCGGTAGCGCCACAGCACCGGCACCGATTCTGACTTCGGCTGCCACGGCTCGATCTTGTTGGCCACGGTCCAGAGCGCGCCGGTCTTGAGCGCATCGAGCTCCTTGTAGTAGGCGACCAGCTCGGGCGTGTCTTCCACGTCGGCGCGGCCGGCTACGTTCTCGCGGTAGGTGTCATAGGAGGTATTCGACATCGTCTTCCTCTTTGGTCTGGTTTCTCCCTCTCCCGTGGACGAGAGAGGGGCGAGCCATCGTCAGGCCGCCGCGCGCTTGATGCTGCGCTCCAGCTGATCCTTGGCGAACAGGTACTGCTTGGGCCATTCCACGCGGCGGTAGCCCAGTTGCGCGCTCTCGCGCAGCAGCCAGGCCGGATCGGCCAGGTACGGGCGCGACAGCGCGCACAGGTCGGCGCGGCCCGAGGCGATGATCCCGTTGACGTGGTCCGCTTCGGTGATCGCGCCCACGGCGATGGTCGGCACGCCTGCCTCGTTGCGCACGCGGTCGGCGAACGGGGTCTGGAACATGCGTCCGTACACCGGCTTCTGGTCGGGGCTGACTTCCCCCGAAGAGCAGTCGATCATGTCGGCGCCGGCTTCCTTGAACAGGCGCGCCATTGCCACCGCGTCGTCGGCGCTGTTGCCGCCCTCGACCCAGTCAGTGGCAGAAATACGCACTGACACCGGCTTGTCCTGCGGCCATGCCGCGCGCACCGCGCGCAGCACTTCCAGCGGGAAGGCCATGCGGTTTTCCAGCGAGCCGCCGTATTCGTCGCTGCGCTGGTTGGTCACAGGCGAGAGGAAGTTCGACAGCAGGTAACCGTGGCCGGCCTGCAGCTCCAGCCAGTCAAAGCCGGCGGCGGCGGCACGCCGGGTGGCGGCGACGAAGTCATCGCGCACCCGGTCCATGTCTGCGCGGGTCATGGCGCGCGGCGTCTGCGAAACGCCCGGCAGGTACGGCAGTGCGGAGGCCGAGATCAGCGGCCAGTTGCCCTCGGCCAGCGGGTGGTCCATCTGCTCCCAGCCCAGCTGGGTCGAGCCGCGGCGGCCGGCGTGGCCGATCTGCACGCCGATGCGCGCGCTGGTGTGCTCATGCACGAAGCCGACGATGCCGGCGAATGCCGCCGCCTGCTGGTCATTCCACAGGCCCGGGCAACCCTCAGTGATGCGGCCGTCCGGCGACACCGCCGTCATTTCCACCATCACCAGGCCGGCACCGCCCAGTGCGCGGCTGCCCAGGTGCACCATGTGGAAATTGCCCGGCACGCCCATCTGGCACGAGTACATGGCGGTGGGCGACACCACCACGCGGTTTTTCAGTTCCACGCCGCGCACGGTGTACGGCGTCAGCATCGGCGGCACGGCGGCGGCATCCGTGCCGGCGCGTCCGGCCAGCCATGACTCGTAGCCTTCCAGCCAGGCCTTGTCGCGCACGCGCAGGTTCTCGTGCGAAATGCGCTGCGAGCGGGTCAGCAGCGAGTAGGCGAACTGCTCGGGCTCCAGGTCTTCATAGCGCCTGACGTTCTCGAACCATTCGGTCGAGTTGCGCGCGGCGTTCTGGATCTTGAGCACTTCCACCGAGCGCACGGCTTCGTAGTGCTTCAGTGCATCTTCCAGCGGGCCGTCGGTGTTGCGGAGGGTGCGCGCCAGCTCGATGGCATCTTCCAGCGCCAGCTTGGTGCCGGAGCCGATCGAGAAATGCGCGGTGTGGGCGGCGTCGCCCATCAACACTACGGGCACCTTCTTCTCCAGGCCGCTGTCGTCGGCCAGCTTGTTCCAGTGCACCCACTTCTCGCAGATCACGCGCGGGAACTGGATCCAGATCGCCGACCCGCGCAGGTGGCCGGCGTTGCTGATCAGCGGGTTGCCGTCCAGGTACGGGGCGAACAGCTTTTCGCAGTAGGCGATGCCCTCGTCCTGGCTCATCTGGTCGATACCGGCGGCCTTCCAGGTTTCTTCCGGGGTCTCGACGATGAAGGTCGAGGTGCCGTCCTCGAAGCGATAGGCGTGTGCCTGGAACCAGCCATGCTCGGTCGGCACGAAGATGAAGTTGAAGGCGTCGAACACCTTCTTCGTGCCCAGCCAGACAAAGCGGCAGTTGCGCGTGTCGATGTCGGGGCGGAAGGTGTCGGCATAGTGCTTGCGAACCACGCTGTTGAGGCCGTCGGAAGCCAGCACCAGGTCGGCGTTGTACTTGCGCGCGATGGCCTGGTCGTCCTCGACGTAGTTCTCGAACACCAGTTCCACACCGACTTCTTCGCAGCGCGCCTGCAGTATGTTCAGCAGCTTCTTGCGGCCGATGCCGATAAAGCCGTGGCCGCCGCTGCGCACCGCGCGGCCCTTGAAGTGGACTTCGACATCGTCCCAGCGGTTGAACGCATCGCCGATGGTCTCGGCCGAGACCGGGTCGGCCTCGCGCAGGTTGTCCATGGTGGCGTCGGAGAACACCACGCCCCAGCCGAAGGTGTCATAGGGACGGTTGCGCTCCACCACCACGACTTTATTGGCGGGATCCTGCAGTTTCATCAACAGGCCGAAATACAAGCCGGCGGGGCCACCGCCGATACATACAATGTTCATGGCTGTTCCAATTTGGTTACTACCGGAGCCTGCGGCACCCCCGCAGCGGGTACGTCGGCATTCAGGCGGTGGTTTCGGGAATAGGCCGGCCTGCGGGCGCAGGACCGTGTTCGATGGCGGCCCGCAGGTCATCGGGCACCGGAATCGCCAGGTGCGTGTCCAGCGAGGTCATCACGATGGTCTGCGTGGCCGCCATGCGCAGTTCGCCATCTTCGCCAGTGCAGCGCCAGGCCAGCGTGATCGACTTGCCCCCAAGGCGCACCACGACCAGCTCCAGCCAGACCTGGTCGCCAAAGCGGCTGATCGCCTTGAAATCCACCTCCAGGTGCACGGTCGGCATGCCCAGCCGGCGCGCGCCGATCACGCCGTGGTAGCCGTCCGGCAACAGGGTGTCGACCCAGCGTTCGATGAGGTCGTTGAACAGCACGAAGTACTGCGGGTAGAAGACGATGCCGGCCGGGTCGCATTCCGAGAAATGGATCTTGTGCTGGCGCCGGAAGGTGTGCGTAGTGCTCATGGTCTGCGGTTCCTGCTATGGGGTTGGCACGTGAAGGTCATGCCAGCGCGTGGCGGGCGAGGGCTTCCTTCAGCTTCTTGCCGTGCTCATCGGCCAGCGCGGCCCCGCGCAACTCGCGCAGCGTGGCCGGGGCCAGGCGGGCACCGGCCCGCATCACGGCGTTCATCAGGGTCTGGTAGTTGGTCAGGCCGCGCACATGGGTGTCGCTGTAGCCTTTCACCAGCCGCTGGCACTGCACCACTTCCAGCGCCAGCGCCGGATTGAGGCGGGCGGCGGCCAGCACCTGGGCCAGCCAGCCTTCGATACGCTCGGTTTCCAGCGCATAGCGCAGCGTGCTGCGGCGGATGCCGCGCAGGCGCGAGACCGCCCACAGCATCAGGTAGCCGCGCAGCGAGCTGGTGGTGACCACGCGGCCGGAGGTGGTGAAGCGGCGCACCAGGCGGTGCACGAAATGCGGCTGCAGCAGCCAGCGGCCGAGTCCGGCCGGCAGCGTCTCGCAGATCTCTTCCAGGCGCGGGTGCATGAACTCGTTGATCGCCAGCAGCTGTTTTTCGCCGGCGCGCACCTCGCCCCGCACGCGCGCGAAGCGCGAGTCGCGGGTCTTGAGGTCGGCCACGCGGATGGTGTCTTCGTACGACATCCACAGCGCCAGGTGACGCGCGGTTTCGCGCAGCAGCGCGACGTCGTCGTTGCCTACTGCCCGGCGTACGGCCGCCAGCCGATCCAGGTACAGGCCGGCGTAGGCCACGTCCTGGTAGTCGATCATGCGGCGCACGCCTTCGATCACGACCGGCCAGTTTCCGGCCGGCTGTTCGGCGCGGGCGCGCTGCAGCAATTGCGCAACCCTGGGATCCTGCGGCTTGAGTTCGCCCAGTGGCTTTGAAGCCTCTGCGGCGGGCGTTTCGGCGGCCTCGGCGGTGGCGAACGCCGCGCCAAAAGCGCGCAGGCTGGGCTTCACGCCCACGCCGCCGCGCTCGATCGTGGCTTCGAACTGCGCGCGGCTGAACGGCAGTACGCCGGTGCCCGCCAGCGCGCCGAACAGCACGGCGCTGATGACGCTGCCGCTGGCTTCGGCGGCCTGCGCCATGTCAAAGCGTACAAAGCGTTTGGCGGCCTTGCCGGCATGGGCGATCAGCTCGTTGCTGTCGACCCGCCCGTCGCCCATCGCGGATTTCTCCGCGATGGAATACACGCGGTGGGTGGAAGACACTAGCGTGGTGCGCTCCGGCGTCACCAGTCCGCGCTGCACGGCGCGGCCGGCTTCCATCAGTTCGGAGGCGAGCACCACATCGACATCGCCAGGGCTGGGCATCAGCGCCAGCACCGGCTGGCGGCCGGCCTGCTCGGCCAGGTCGCGCGGGAACAGCTCGACGTAATAGATGGTGGCGCCGGTGCGCTGCGCCACGCCGGGCACCGAAGTGGTCTGCGCGATATAGCCGTTGTGCTCGCCCAGATCCACGATCCAGTCGGCCAGCACGCCGCCGCCTTCGCCGCCCATGGCGAGGATGGCGACCTTGATCGGCCTGGCGCTGAGGTTGTTGGGTGCGTTCACGATTGAACCTCTCGAAGCTTGGTGTTCAGAATGCAAGGCGGGTGCGGCGCGCGGCATCGCGGCGCTGCAGGAAGCCGATCACGCCGTCGCGCAGGCGCTGGCGCAGCTTGTCGATGCGGGTCGGGTTGGTGACGATCTGTGCGCGGTAGAAGGACGGGCACAGCACCGCCGCGTGCGAGACCTCGCCGCACAGGCCGCAGCCCACGCAGCTGTCCAGCACGGAGGCGACCGGATCGGTGCGCAGTGGGTCCGGGTTGGGCTTGATCGTCAGCGAAGGGCAGCCGGACAGCCGGATGCACGAGTGATCGCCGGTGCAGGTATCCGAATCCACGCCAAAGCGCTCGCGCACCACGCGCTGGCCGTCGGCGATCGCCTTGCGCGTCTTCGGCTTCTCGCGGCGCTGCTTGTTCAGCATGCATTCGCTCTGCGCGATCAGCACCTTGGGACCCTTGGCGCCGGTGGTCAGCGCTTCCTTGAGGGTGGCCTTCATCGCCTTCAGGTCATAGGTGCGGCGGATGGTGCGCACCCACTTGACGCCTACGCCCTTGACCGCGTCCTCGATGGCGTGGCCGGTGCTGCGGGTGTCGTTCAGCGCGGTCGAGGACAGGATGTCCTGCCCGCCGGTGGCCGACGTGTAGCTGTTGTCGACCACGATGGTGAGGTTGTCGCTCTTGTTGAAGACCGCGTTGGCGATGCCGCTGGTCAGGCCGTTGTGCCAGAAACCGCCGTCGCCCATCACGGAGATGGCGCGCTTGCCGCCGGGCGCGTTCAGCGCCGCAGCGCTGGCGCTGCCCAGGCCATAGCCCATGGTGGTGTTGCCCAGGTTGAACGGCGGCAGGATCGAGAACAGGTGGCAGCCGATGTCGGCGCTCACGTGGTGCTCGCCGATCTCGCGCTCGACCAGTTTCATCGCGGTAAAGATCGGGCGCTCCGGGCAGCCGGTGCAGAAGCCGGGCGGGCGCGCATGCACGCTCTCGTCGACCAGTTTCTGCGGTTCCAGCACTTCGGCGGCCACGGCGTCGACAGTGGCGGCGGGCGCCTGCACCAGCGGGATCACCTTGCGGGCCGGCTTCGGCTCAGGCAGCGGTTCAAGCTTGCCGTACTGCTCCAAGAAGGCGCGCAGCCCCTTGAGCACGGTCGCGGTGTTGTACTCGCCTGCCAGCGGCAGCAGGTCCTTGCCATGCAGCGCCGCGGTGGCACCGGCCATGCGCAAGATGTTGGCGGCGTTCTGCTCGATAAAGTTGGGCTGGCCTTCTTCCAGCACCAGCACCGCGCGCTTGCCCGCGCAGAAGCGTTCCCACTCCGAATCGATCAGCGGGTAGGCCACGTTCATCACGTACAGGGGGATCTTCGACTCGCCGAACACGTCGGCCAGGCCGAGCTGCTCCAGTGCGCGGATCAGCGTGTTGTAGCTGCCGCCCTGCACGGCGATGCCGATGTCGTCCATCTCGCCGGCGAAGAACTCATTGAGCTGGCGTTCCTCGATAAACTTCACGGCTGCGGGCCAGCGCTGCTTGATCTTCTCGTGCTCGTGCACGAAGCTCGCCGGGGGCAGCACGATGCGGCTGAGGTCGCGCGTGGGGTGGTCCAGCGCGTCCTGGATCGAGAAGCGGCTGCGGCGGTTGTCGGAAGCGACGAACTGGCCATGTACGTGGCACGAGCGCACGCGCAGCTGGAGCATCACCGGTGTATTGGACGCTTCGGACAAGTCGAAGCCGTCCTTCACCGCCTGCACGATGCACGGCAGGTTGGGGCGCGGGTCGAGCAGCCACATCTGCGACTTCATCGCAAACGCGTGGCTGCGCTCCTGCATGATTGAGGAACCTTCGCCGTAGTCTTCGCCGACGATGATCAGCGCGCCGCCGGTGACACCGCCCGAAGCCAGGTTGGCCAGCGCATCCGACGCCACGTTGGTGCCCACGGTGGCCTTGAACGTTACCGCGCCGCGCAGCGGGTAGTTGACCGAGGCGGCCAGCGACGCGGCCGCGGTGGCTTCACTCGCGCTGTTCTCGAAGCGGATGCCATGCTCGGCAAGGATGTCCTGCGCATCGGCCAGCACGTCCATCAGATGCGAGATCGGCGAGCCCTGGTAGCCGGCCACATAGGCGACGCCGGATTCCAGCAGCGCCTTGGTGACCGCGAGGATGCCCTCGCCGCTGAATACCTCGCCGGAACCCAGGCGCAATTTCTTGACTTCTTCGGTAAAGGAACGCTCAGCCATGGCTTTTCTTCCTGACGCTCACGTTGGGGTGAGACGAATATAGTTTAAGCAGAAATATTTCCATAATCATATATATGCACGGAGCTCGAGGTCACGGGGCCGGCTTCCGTGGAAGCCGAAGTCCCTCCTCAGGCGATTTATGCGTTGCTTTGCTGGCCGGCGCGGGCCACGACGACTGGTTGCCGTGCCGATGGCAGCAGCGCCACAGCCAGCGCAGCGGCAAGGCCGGCAATGGAGAACGTGATGAAGTTCCAGCCGAAACTCAGGCCTGAGCCGGCCACGTAGCCGCCGACGAGCGGTCCGCTCATGGCGCCGAAGCGCGCGAAGCTCAGGGCCCATCCTGTTGCCGCGGCCCGTGCATGTGCCGGGTAGTAACCGGCCAGATAGCCCGTAAGGATCAGGGAAGCCGAGACGCTGCCCACGCCTGCCAGTGCGACCAGCAGGTAATTGACGGCAACGGAGTTGCGGAACATCAGCGCACCGATGGCGAGAGCGCCGATCAGGTAGAAGAGCGCAACGATGCCACGTGCGCCCATCCTGTCTGCCGCGCCGCCCAGGAAGAGGCCGCCCACCGCGGAAGCAAGGCTGAAGACAACCAGGAAGGAAAGGCTGGAGCCGAGGTCGTAGCCATTCTTGCGCATGATCGTCGGCAGCCACGTATTGAGGCCGTAGACCAGCAGCAAGCCGAAGAACAGTGCGATCCAGAAGCACGCTGTAGCGCGCAGCTGCTTGCGGGCGAACATGCTCGACATCACGTCGCGCCAGGTGGCGCGGGCGGCGCTGTCGGCGGGCCGGGCTTGTGACGGCAGCCGGCCATGGCCAGTGCGATCGGCCAATGCCTGCGCTTCAGCGATCCGCCCTTGCCCCACCAGGTACTCCAGCGACTCGGGCAGCATCCACGCCATCAGCGGTATCAACACCATGGGCACGGCACCCAGGCCAATCACGCCACGCCAGCCAAGACTGGGCAACAGCCACATCGCAATGAGCGCGGCGCAGAGGATGCCCACCGAATACCCCGAGTACATCAGCCCATAGTTGAAGCTGCGGCGGTGCGGCGGCGAGTACTCGATGGTCAGGGCGGCGGCTACGGGAATGACGCCACCGAGGCCGAGCCCGCCGATGAATCGCAGGATGCCGAAGATGGCGGGCGTCGGCGCATAGGACGCGCCCAGCATGGTCAGCGAGAACAGGGAAACGCAGAGCAGCAGCATGCGGCGGCGGCCGATCATCTCGCTCAGCGTGCCGATCAGGAAGGCGCCAAAGAACATGCCGACCAGGGCATAGCTGCTGAGGGCACCGAGTTCCAGCGGCGTCAGGTTCCAGTTGCGGTCGTCGGCGAGTGCGGGCAGTACCGCTCCCATGACGCCGACGTCATAGCCTTCAAAGAGAATCGCAAGGAAGCATACGAAAAGTACGGTATAGGTCGCGCGAGAAGCGGGGCGCCAGGGCTGTACGGTGCCAGCTGGGGTCATTGTTTGTCTCCTGATGGGTGGCGGATGGGGAACCAGAGAAGCCGCCAGGGAACCTGTTTCGCGCGATCGTCGCCACGCGCTCGTTGTTGTTCCACATAGTTTAGACATAAACATATGATTGTGGAAATAGTTTTTTAGGCGACGAAGGGAATCTGACCGGCGCCTCGAAGGGAGGCGCCGGGGCTGCTACTAGAACTTGTGGCGCAGGCCCAGCCCGAAGGTATTGCCCGGGTTCAGGTCGGTCACCTTGTCATAGCGCCAGGCGGCGTAAAGATCAGTGCGCTTGGAGAACGGGTAGTCGTAAGCCAGGGTGGTGGTGTCGCGGCGGGCCGAGCCCAGCGTCTCGTTGCCGCCCTGCCAGGTACGCACCCACGTTGCCATCAGCGAGCCCGGTCCCAGCGGCGCGCTCGCGCCCACCTGCATGGTGCGGCTGCGCTGGCGGCTCAGTGCGCTGAAGCTGTTGTCCGACTGCGCGTACTGGCCGAACAGCTTGACCACCTTGAAGTCATAGGACAGGCCGGCCAGGTAGGCCATCTGGTAGCTGGCGCCGCTGGCCGCGAATTCCGGCGCATTGACCCCCACCCGCTGCACCGCCAGCGTGGCGCCAAAGTTGCCGTTGAAGTAGGTGGCATTGCCGCCGTAGTTCTGTTTGCCCTGGTGGCCGGTGCTCTCGCCGGTCGAGTAGATCGCATTGAAGCGCAGCCCGCCGAAACCGGGGCTCTGGTACAGCACCGAGTTGTCCCAGGCGGTGTCACCTGCGACCGAGTTGCCGACCGGCGACCCAGGCGGCGTGGTGTAGGCATGCAGGAACATCGGCGAGAACACGGCCGAATCCGCCAGCGGGTTGAACAGCAACATCGACACGAACCACGGCGTGGTGTTGCGGCCGAGCTTGATCGCGCCGAAACCTCCGTTCAGGCCAACATAGGCGTTGCGCCCGAACATGACGTCGCCGTCGAAGCGGCCGACCTTGCCATTGTCCGTGCGGAAAAAGCTCTCCAGCGTGAATTCGGCGTTCAGGCCGTTGCCGAGCGCTTCCTGCCCGCCGATGCCCCAGTAGGAGGTGGTCAGGCCGGAACTGTCGACGACCGCGGTGCTGTGCGCATCGCCACTGGCGCGCACCGAGCCGGCAAAGGCGTCGATCGTGCCGTAGAGCTGCACGGCGCTCTGGGCCTGTGCGGCGCCCGAGGCGAGGCTGCCGGCGGCCGCCACGGCGGCCAGGATCCTGCGTTGGTGCTTCATTGTCTTCCCTTCTCTCTCTTCTCTTGTGGAAGTCTGCGGTTCTGTCAGTTGGCCACGATCGCCAGTACCCGCAACGGACTGCCCGACCCGTTCCGGATCTTCAGCGGTGCCGCCACGATCAACGCGCCGGTAGGCGGCAGCTGGTCCAGGTTCTTCAGGCATTGCAGGCCGTACTTGTTCGCGCCGTGCATCAGCGTGTGGCACGGGTACGGCAGCGGCCAGGCGTACGACTGGCCGGCATCGGTGTTGATGGTTTCGACGCCGAAGCCGTGGACGTTGCGCTCATGGATCAGCCACTCGACCGCGGCTTGTTCCGGGCCGGGCGTATGGGCACCGTCCTCGCGCAGGCCGAGGAACTCGGCGGGGTCGGTCTTCTTGCTCCAGTCGGTGCGCAGCAGCACCCAGGCACCGGCGGGAATGCGGCCGTGTTCGGCTTCCCAGCGCTTCAGGTGCGACACGGTCAACACCCAGTCGGGGTTCTCCGCCACTTCGGCGCTGGCATCGACTACTACCGCGGGGGCAATGAAGCTGGCCGGGTCGATGGTGTCCACGGTGTTGTTGGCGTGGTCCTTGCCCGAGATCCAGTGCACCGGCGCGTCGAAATGCGTGCCGGTATGCTCGCCGCAGGAGAAGTTGTTCCAGTACCAGCCCGGTCCCTTGTCGTCGTACTGGCTGATGCGTTCCATCTTGAACGCCCACACCTGCCCGAATTCGGGGGGCAGCACCAGCGCGGGGAAGTCCGGCGACAGGGTCTGCGTCAGGTCGATGATCCTTGCCTTGCCGCCGGAAAGGTCCGCGGCAAGCTGTTGCACGGTGTTGCTCATGGGGTCTCCTTGTTGTGTGCGCCGGGTCAGGCCGACGCGTGCGCCAGCCGCGTGTACCGTCCCTGCCAGTAGAGCAGCGGCGCCGGGGCCTGCTCGGCCACGTGTACCGCCCGCACCCGGCCGATGATGAGGATGTGCCCGTGGCGCTCCAGCAGTTCTTCCGCCTCGCAATCCATGGCCACCACGGCATCGGCCAGCACCGGGGCGCCATCGCGGGTGAGCCGGGTCCAGGCGTCGCTGCCGTAGCGCGCGGCGCCGGCCTCGCCGCCAAAGCCGGTGAAGCGCTGCGCGATCGCCTGCTGCTCTACACGCAGCAGGTTGACGCCGAAGCGCCGCGTGCGCTGCAGCAGCCCGGCCGAAGAACTCGTCGCCTTCATCGACGCCACCAGCATCGGCGGCTCGGCCGAGAACGACGACACCGAGGTCGCGGTGAAGCCGCTGCGCTCTTCGCCTTCGGCCACCGTCACCACGGTCACCGCGCCGGCGAAGCCGCGCATCGCCTGCTTGAACTGCTGCTGCAGCGCCGCCAGCGGGTCGTGCTTACTGGCCGCCATTTTTCGACCCCCCGGGCTGGCGCAGGCCGCGTGCCTCCAGGATCGGCAGCACCGTGTCGCGGAAGTACGGGAACTCCTTCACGTAGTCGACGAACGACAGCGTGGTGCCCTTGAAGCCGGCTTCGGCCAGCGCGCAGATGCCGTCGGCCACCTGTTCAGGCGTGCCCACCAGCGGGAAGCCGCCGTGGCCCGCCGCCATGCGGTCGCGGATCAGTGCCAGCAGGTCGTGCGGGAACGACTGCGCGTTGGCAAACTGCAGCGCCACCAGGTTGTCCACCGCGGCCCAGTCGGCGTTGTCCTGCGCAAAGTGGCGCAGGTAGTCGCGCGCTTCCTGTTCGGTCGGGCGGCACACCACGTGCGAGAAGGTCAGCACTTGCACCGGCTTGTCTGCAGCACGGGCCTTGGCTTTCAGCTCGGCCACTTCCACTTTGGAACGCGCGAGGTCGATCGCCGGCGTGAACAGGAAGTTGGCGTTCTGGATGGCGAAGTCGCGGCCTTCGCCGGAACCCGCGGCGTTCAGGATCGGCGGGCGCTCGCCGTGCCACGGCTTGGGCAGGCCGTAGATGCCCTTCAGGTGGAAGTTCTCGCCGTCATAGTTGAAGGCGCCATCGCGCTCCCAGATCTGCTTGATGACGTCGAACCACTCCTGCGCATAGCTGTAGCGCTTGTCGTGGCCGGCGGCCAGCGGCAGGCCCAGGGCTTCGTACTCGGGGCGGTTCCAGCCCGCCACGATGTTCAGGCCCGCGCGGCCCTGGCCGATCTGGTCCAGCGTCGCGATCTGCTTGGCCACCACCGCAGGGTGGTTGGCCGCGGTGTGGATGGTGGCGAAGACCGTCAGGTTCTTCGTCTGCGCCAGCAGCCCGGCGGCCCACGTGATCGTTTCCAGCACCGAGCCGTGGAAGTCGGTCTCGCCGCCGTAGCCGATCCAGCGCGCGATCGGCAGCATGAAGTCGATGCCGGCGTCGTCCAGCATCCGGGCCAGCTTCGCGTTGTTTTCCCACGAGTTGTCCCAGCGCTCGCCGATCTTGGTCACCGACATGCCACCCGAGCAATTGGTCGCAAACGTGCCCAGTACAAAGTCCTTCGTGTTCAGAATTTTTCTCATGCGTATCTCCCGGCCAAGTAGAATCCCTAGCAGGCGCCGCACGCGGATAATGCGGCGCCCGTACTGCCCTGAAAAACCCACGCACGCAACGTGCGTCGAGCTGACAATGCCCAAGACCTCGAGTAACTCCACGCCATCCGCGAAAATCGACCGCACTGCCGAACAACATCGCTGGCACCTGGCGACGGATGATTTCAGCGTCGAGATCACCGACCTCGAATACGCCGTCATGCGGGTTTATCAATCGTTCCTGCGGTGGCAGTCCGAATGCCTGGCCGCCGTGACCGGAATTACGCTGAGCGGGCAGGAAAATGCCTTGCTCCATATCATCCGGATGCACGAGCGGCCCAAGACCATCAAGGACCTGCTGCACATGACCAATCGCCAGGACGTGCCCAACATGCAATATGAGTTGCGCAAGCTGCTCAAGGCCGAACTGGTCGACAAATACGGCAGCGCACGCACGGGCATTTACTACTTCGCCACTGACGAAGGCATAAGGGTGTGCGACGAATTTGCCCGGTTGCGGCGCGAGACGCTGCTCGAGACCGCGCAAGGCGAATTCGGCCCTAAATCCGGCGCCCTGAAGGCGGCCGGACAGCTGGAACAACTGGAAAAGGTCTACGAGATCGCGACGCGCGAAATCGCAACCTATCACCGCCGTCGCTAGAAAGAGTGGTTTTGGAAACTCATCGGGGGCGCTGTCTCCTGGTGGCGCGTGACGTATCGCGCGCATCGAATAAATAATCAAATAGAATATTTATTTGATGCAAATGTAGCGCACTGCCGCGGGCTTCGCCAAGGCTTTTTGCCCTAGGGGAAATACCAGGTGGGATGGCCCTGATGGCTCGCCGTCATGGGGCTGTCTGGCCCGACGATCAGCCGAAGGCAGGAACTACCTGTTGAGGAGAGCCGCTGGAAGGGGTCTTGTCGCAATAATTTCGCGCACCGGCTGGTGCTGGGGCGGAGCGCGCGCCGGATCTTGTGCGACCCGATAGGGTGGGGGTGTGCGGGAGTGGCGGCATGCCCGCTGGCGTGCCGCCTGGGTGCCTGTTTTGCGCTCAGTCCACCTGCGCGCCCGATGCCTTCACGATGCGGGCCCACTTGTCCATGTCGGACGCCAGCATCTTGCTGAACTGCTGCGGCGTGCCCGTCATGACTTCGGCGCCCTGTGCCGCCAGCTTGTCGCGCAGGGTCTTGTCCGCCAGGATCTCCTGCATGGCCTGGCCGAGCTTTTGCGTCACGTCCTTGGGCGTGCCCTTGACCGCGAACAGGCCGACCCAGAGGTCGCCGCTATAGCCGGGCACGGTTTCGCTGATCGCGGGAATGTCCGGCGCGAACGGCGAGCGCTTGGCGGAGCTGACGCCGAGCGCGCGCACCTTGCCCGCCTTGATATGGGCCAGCACCGACGGCAGGCTGGCGAAGGCCAGCGGCACCTGGTTGCCCAGCACATCGTTCAGCGCCGGCGCGACGCCCTTGTAGGGCACGTGTTCGAGCTTGATGCCGGCCATGCTGTTGAGCATCTCGCCCAGCAGGTGGTTCAGCGTGCCATTGCCGGCGGAGGCATAGCGGTAGTAGTCCGGCTTGGCCTTGGCCATCGCGATCAGCTCGGGTAGCGACCTGGCGGGGAAGGCGGGGTTGGCCACCAGCACGTTCGGCACACTTGCCACCGGGGCGATCGGCTCGAAATCCTTGACCGGGTCGAACGGGATGCTGCGGTACAGCGACGGGTTGATGGCCTGCGTGCTGCTGATGGTCATCAGCAGCGTGTAGCCGTCCGGGGTGGCGCGGGCCGCTGCCTGGGTGCCAATATTGCCCCCGGCGCCCGGGCGGTTTTCCACCACCACCTGCTGGCCAAGCCGTTGCGACAGGGTCGCGGCGACCAGGCGCGCGACGATGTCGTTGGTGCCGCCCGGCGCCTGCGGCACGATCATCTGGATGGGCTTGGACGGATAGGGGTCGGCGGCGAGGGCCCTGGCGCTGAACAGCGGCAGGCAGGCGGCCAGGGCAGCGGCGGCTGCCAGGGCGCGGCGGGTGCGTTGCATGGTGTCTCCTGGAGTTGCGGGGCCGTGAATGCCGGCCCAGGCTGGTGGCAACTCTAGCCGACTGCCGCGCCGGCGTGAAATTCAATCGCCGACTACGGGCATAAGTTTTATTGATCGGCCGCAGGCGGCGGAATGAGCGGCGGCTTGAGCGACCCGCCCGCCGCAATGCGCTCGGCTACCAGTTCGCGCAGCACCTCCGCCACGGCCTCGGCCGCGCTGGTCCGCGGTAGCGCGCGTGGCCAGCACAGCGACAGCGTGCGGCGCAGTTCCGGCACGATCAGGTGCCGCGGCACTTCGCTGTCCGCGTCGGACAGCGATGACGCGGGCAGGATGGTGCAGGCCAGGCCCTCGCGCGCGGTCGCCAGCAGGAAGGGCAGCGAATCCAGGTCGGCCACCACGTTCAGCGGCACGCCGGCCTGCGCGAAGGCAAGCTCGACCACTTCGCGCAGGCCCTGCGAGCCGCTTGGCAGCACGAGTGGCAGCTCGCCCAGTGCCTTGATCGCGACCGTAGCGCCTTCCGCACCGGCCTGCGCCCGAGGCTTCGCTTGCGCCTTTGCGCGCCCGCGCGTCACGGGAGGCGTCCCGACCAGGTATAGCGATTCGCTTGCCAGCCGCTCAAGTTCCACCGCGCGCGACGGCATATCGCGGAACAGGATGGCGAAGTCCAGCCGGTTGTGATCCAGCAGCTCCGAGATATAGCCGCTCATGCTCTCGAACAGCTGCAGCCGGATCTGCGGATAGCGGGCGCGCACGGCGCGGATCAGCGGCATGCCGAATGCCGCTGCCGCCGTGGTGGGCAGGCCGATGGCAACCATGCCGGTGACATCCGTGCCCGCCACCCGGGCCTCGGCGCCGGCGATCTCCACCTGCCGCAGGATATTGCGGGCGTGGCGATAGAGCGTGCGGCCAGCTTCCGTGGGCCTGACGCCCTTGGCGCCGCGGTGGACCAGCGGCACGCCCAGCTCTTTTTCCAGCGCCGCCAGCTGCTGGCTGAGTGCGGGCTGCGCCACGCAGACCACTTCGGCGGCCCGCGTCAGGCTGCCTTGGTCGACGATGGCGATGAAATAGCGCATGGCGCGCAGGTCCATGGCAGGCTCCGGGAGAATTCCAAAGTATTCATTTTACTTATGATCCCCTCGGCAATCGGTATTTCCCAGGTGCGGCCCGGTCCGGTAGATTGCCGTCAGGACATTGCGCAAAACCGGATACCACCATGCCCCATCCCCTCGAAGGCATCACCGTCGTTTCCCTGGAGCAGGCGATCGCGGCCCCGTTCTGCACCCGCCAGCTGGCGGACCTGGGCGCGCGCATCATCAAGATCGAGCGGCCCGGCAGCGGCGACTTTGCCCGTGCCTACGACACGCGCGTGCGCGGCTTGTCTTCGCACTTCGTCTGGACCAACCGCTCCAAGGAGAGCCTCACGCTCGACGTCAAGCACGCCGTGGCCGCCCCCGTGCTGGCCGGACTGCTCGAACGCGCGGATGTGCTGGTGCAGAACCTCGCGCCCGGCGCGGCCGCGCGCCTGGGCCTGGACTTCGACAGCCTGAGCGATAAGTACCCGCGCCTGATCGTGTGCGATATCTCGGGCTATGGCAGCGACGGTCCGTACCGCGACAAGAAGGCCTACGACCTGCTGGTCCAGAGCGAGTCCGGCTTTGTCTCCGTGACCGGCACGCCGGAGGACGGCGTCAAGGCCGGTGCCTCGGTGGCCGATATTGCGGCCGGCATGTATGCCTATACCAATATCCTGGCTGCGCTGCTGGAACGCGGCAAGACCGGGCGCGGCAAGCGCATCGATATCTCGATGCTGGAATCGATGGTGGAGTGGATGGGCTTCCCGCTCTACTACGCCTTCGATGGCGCCGAGCCGCCGCCGCGCGCGGGCGCGGCACATGCCACCATCTATCCCTATGGCCCGTTTCCGACCGGCGATGGCAAGACTGTGATGCTGGGACTCCAGAACGAGCGCGAGTGGGTCGTGTTCTGCGAGGCGGTGCTGGGCGAACCCGATCTCGCCACGCATCCCGACTTTGCCAGCAACAGCCTGCGCAACCAGAACCGCGCGGCGCTGCGCGCGCGCATCGTCGA
This sequence comes from Cupriavidus sp. BIC8F, assembly GCF_032465815.1. Classification (NCBI taxonomy): domain Bacteria; kingdom Pseudomonadati; phylum Pseudomonadota; class Betaproteobacteria; order Burkholderiales; family Burkholderiaceae; genus Cupriavidus; species Cupriavidus sp. BIC8F. The sequence goes on from NZ_CP136095.1 coordinate 762,232, forward strand.
AAGCTTCTCGGGCCTGACCGCCACCGAAGCGGTTGACCGGCTGGAGGCCGCCAAGATTGCCAATGCGCGGGTCAATACCATCGCTGACGTTTGGGACCACCCGCAGCTGGCGGCGCGCCAGCGCTGGCGCCAGGTCGACACGCCGGTGGGTCCCGTACCGGCGTTGCTGCCGCCGGGCATGACAGAGGCACGCATGGACCCGATTCCGTCGCTCGGCGCGAGCACCGATGCCATCCTGGCCGAGCTGGGCCAGACCGCGGCGCAGATTGCCGCGTTGCGCTCGGCCGGCGCAGTCTGAAAGGAGCAGCCATGCCGATCGCCAATCCGCGCAGCTATCTGTTTGTCCCGGCCTCGCGTCCGGAGCGTATCGCCAAGGCGATAGTCTCCGGCGCCGATGCCGTCATCGTCGACTTCGAGGATGCGGTCGCGCCCGCCGACAAGGGGCAGGCCCGCGATGGGCTTGGCGCTCCATGGGCGGGGCTTCGCGAGCAGGCAGCGGCGGCTGGTGTCGCCATGCTGGTGCGCATCAACGGCGCCGATACCGCGTACTACGAAGACGATCTCGCCTGGTGCCGCGCACAGGGTGTCTCGGAAATCGTGCTGCCGAAGGCCGATCCGGCCGGCGCTGACGCGCTGGCTGCGGCTTTGCCCGGTGTGCGCTGTTTCCCGCTGGTCGAGAACGCCGCCGGCTTCGCCGGCTTGCGCGAGCTGGCCCGTGCCGGCGGCGTGGTCCGGCTGCTGTTCGGCAGCATCGACCTGATGTTCGATCTCGACGTGCAGGACGAGGGTGAAGCGTTGCACTACTTTCGCAGCCGGCTGGTGCTTCATTCCCGCGCGGCGGGTTTGCCTGCGCCCGTGGATGGCGTTTGCACCGCAATCGGCGATGACGCTGCACTTGCCGCGGAAACGCGCCGCGCCCGGGCCTTCGGCTTTGGCGCCAAGCTGCTGATCCATCCGGGCCAGGTCCGCGGCGTGCACGACGGCCTGGCGCCGTCGGCCGATGAGCGGCACTGGGCCGGGCGCGTCATGGCCGCGGCCGCCGCTGCCGATGGCGCCGCGGTGGCGGTGGACGGCAAGATGGTGGACCGTCCGGTGCTGGAGCGCGCGCGCCGGATCTTGTCCGGCACGTAGCCTGCCACCGTCAGTCCAGCCGCTTGCCCGCCGTCTCCGGCACCATCGCCAGCCCGAACAGCGAAATCAGGCCGCAGCCGATCACATACAGCGCCGGCGCGCTGGCGTTGCCGGTCAGTTCGATCAGCCAGGTGGCGATCAGCTGCGCGAAGCCGCCGAACACCAGCACGCCGATGCAATAGACCACCGACAGCCCGCTTGCGCGAATGCGGCGCGGGAACAGCTCGGTGATCAGCACCACGGACGGCACCACGTTCAGCACCAGCGGCAGGGCCAGCATCGCGACCACGGCCAGCAGCGTGCCGAGCGACGGCCGCGCGTTGAGCAGCAGGAAGGCGGGGTAGACCAGCACCAGCATCGCCACGCGCGACCACAGGATGGCGGGCTTGCGGCCGATGCGGTCGGACAGCCTGCCGGCATACGCGGACAGCACCACCTGCACCAGCGCGGCGACGCAGCCGGCGGCCATGCTCAGCCCGAGCGGGATCTTCAGCACCGTCACCGCGTAGCTGGTCATGTAGTGCAGCACGATGTAGGTGGCGGAGGTGCCGCCGATGGTCACCAGCACGCCGGCCACCACCACGCGGCCGTGTCCGCGGAAGATTTCAGTCAGGTCTGCACGTTCATGGCCCGGCGCGCCGGCGGCCGGCGCTTCGGCGGTTTCTTCCAGGTGGCGGCGGATATAGAGACCGAGCGGGATCACCAGGATGCCGATCGCGAACGGCACGCGCCAGCCCCAGCTGTGCAGGGCGTCAGGCGACAGCCCGTTGGTCAGCGACAGCCCGACCACCGACCCCAGCAGCACGCTCACGCCCTGGCTGAACAGCTGCCAGCTGCCGTAGTAGCCGCGGGAATGGTCGTCGGCATACTCCATCAGCAGCGCCGTGGAGGCCCCGACCTCGCCGCCCAGCGCAAAGCCCTGCAGCAGCCGCGCCAGCACGATCAGCAGCGGCGCGGCCAGCCCGGCCTGCGCATAGGTGGGCGTGACCACGAACAGCAGCGAGCCCAGTCCCATCAGCCACAGCGTCAGCGCCATGGCTGGCTTGCGCCCCACGCGGTCGGCATAGAGCCCGATCAGCAGGCCGCCAAGCGGGCGCGCGACAAAGCCCACGCCAAACGTGGCCAGCGACAGCATCAGCTGGCCGAAGCTGCCGGTCACGGGAAAGAACAGCTTGCCGATCAGTACCGCGAAGAAGCTGTAGACGGTGAAATCGTAGAACTCCAGGCCGTTGCCAATGGTGATGGCTGCGATCACGCGACGGCGCGGTGCGGCGCGGCTGGCCGGGGGCGCGGCATAAGCGCCGTCCAGCGGCTGCGCGGGCAGGGAAGTGGGCATTCGGTGTCTCCGTGGGTGGGTGGCGCCGGCCTCGGGGCCGGTCATTGTCGATGGCGGAGCGTGGCTCAGCGCAGGTAGCGCTCGACCAGCTTGACCCAGTAGGTGGCCGCAAGCGGCAGGCAGGCGTCGTTGAAGTCGTAGCCCGGGTTGTGCACCATGCAGCCGCCCTCGCCATCGCCATTGCCGACGATCAGGTAGCAGCCCGGGCATTCCTCCAGCATGAAAGAGAAGTCCTCGCTGCCGGTCAGCGGCACCATGTTGTCGATCAGGCCGTCCTCGCCCAGCCATTCACGCGCGACCTCGCGCGCCATCTCGGTGCTGGCGGGGTCGTTGACCAGCACCGGGTAGCGGCGGTCGTAGTGGACCTCGGCGCTGGCGCCGAAGCTTTCGGCCTGGGCATGCGCCAGCGCGGTGATGCGTGCCTGCAGCAGGTCGCGCACCTCGGCCTTCAGCGCGCGCACCGACAGGCGCAGCTCGGCGCTCTCGGGGATCACGTTGGGCGCCTTGCCGGCCTCGATCGCGCCGACGGTCACGATGGCCATGTCGAGCGGGTTCACATTGCGCGCCACCACCGACTGCAAGGCCATCACCATCGACGCGCAGGCCACCACCGGATCGACCGCCCGGTGCGGCACCGCGCCGTGGCCACCACGGCCGGTGACGCGGATCGTGACGGTATCGGACGAGGCCATGAACGGCCCGCCCAGGAAGCCGAACCTGCCGGTCGGGTGGCCGGGCATATTGTGCAGCGCGAACACCGCGTCGCAGGGAAACAGGCGGAACAGGCCGTCCCGGATCATCTCGCGCGCGCCGCCCATGCCTTCCTCGGCCGGCTGGAAGATGACGTGCAGCGTGCCGCGGAAAGGCTTGTGCTCGGCCAGGTAGCGGGCTGCCGCCAGCAGCGTGGCGGTGTGGCCGTCATGGCCGCACGCATGCATCTTGCCGTCGATCTTGCTGGCATACGGCAGGCCCGTGGCTTCGCGGATCGGCAGCGCATCCATATCGGCGCGCAGGCCGATGGCGTGGCCTTCGCCGTGACGCAGCGTGCCCACCACGCCGGTGCCGCCAAGGCCGCGATGCACGGCATAGCCCCAGGCCTGCAGGCACTCCCCGACCAGGTCGCTGGTGGCGAATTCCTCGAAGCCGAGTTCGGGATGGGCGTGGATGCGGTGACGCAGGTCCACCATCTCGGCTTCGATGGCGCGGATGCCGGGCAGGACGGGATCTGGATGCATGGGGTCTCCGGAGGCTTGGTCGGGGGATTGCGTGGGGCGATCTTATGCAGGGCCCGCGCGTGCCGATAGCCGCAATACTGTTATCCTGACAACCACTGGTTGTCACCATCCCGAACTGCCATGACGATGAAACTCCACCAGATCCAGGCGCTGGTCGCCGTTGCCGATGCCGGCAGCATCCGCGCCGCCGCCCGGTTGGTCGGGCTGTCGCAGGCGGCGGTCACCAAGGCGCTGCGCGAGCTGGAAAGCGAGGCGCGGCTGCCCTTGCTGTCGCGTACCGCCAGCGGCGTGGCGCTGACTGAGGCGGGGCAGCGCATGCTGGGCCATGCCCGGCTGGTGGTCGGGCAGCTCGCCCGCGCCAGTGAAGAACTGGCCACGCTGCGCGGCGAAGGGGTGGGGCGGCTGAGCATCAGTGTCACGCCCTGGGTCATGCTGACCTTCCTGCCGCGCGTGCTGCTGCGCTTTCGCGAACGCATGCCGGGCGTGCAGGTGGAGATCTTCGAAGGTCTGACCGCGGTGGCCTTGCCCCGCTTGCGCGAGGGCACGCTGGACTTTGCCGTGGGGCCGTTCACGGCCGCGATGTCCACGCAGGAATTCGAGTGCGAGCCGCTGCTTGCCTACACCTCGTGCGTGATCGCGCGGCGCGGGCACCCGTGCGCGGATGCGCGGTCGCTGCACGGACTGCTGGAGCAGGACTGGGTCGTCAACTACACCGCGGCCAGCTACGAGTCCTTTATGCGCAACCTGTTCTGGCAGCATGAAGCGCGCATCGACCCGGCGCGGCTGCATTGCGCGCACTCCACCGCGCTGCTGCTGGAGCTGATCCGCAATGCCGGCATGATCAGCTATTGCCCGCGGCCGCTGTTGCTGACCGAGTCGATGCGCGGCTGGGTCCACGTCTTTGCGCTGGCCGAGCAGTTCGAGACCAGCCGGCTCGGCGTCATCACGCGCCACAACGCGGTGCGCAGCCCCGCGGCGCAGTGCTTCACCGACTGCCTGCTGCAGGAAATCCGGCGCCGCGCGCGCTCGGCGGCGCAGAAGGACAGCGAGTTGTTCGACGAACTGGAAGTCTTGTACTGACCGCACAGGCTCGCGACTGTCCGGAAAAGAAAATCGGCCCCCATGGGGCCGATCAGTCAGGGTGCGACGGGATCAGGCAGCTTCTTTCAGTTCAGCCAGCGCACGCCGGCCCGCGACCAGTTGCTGCGCCACTTCGGCCACGCGGGCACCCAGGTGCTCGGCGGTGCGCAGGTCGGCCAGCGGCGGCACCACGTCGGCGCTTTCATCGGCGTTGGACTGCGCGGCGGCGCCCAGGAAGAAGCCGTGGCGGTTCAGCGAGTCCTCGGTCGACTTGGAGTTGTTGTGGCCCGGGGGCAGGCCCAGGTTGACCCAGTGCATGCCGTGCTGCGCCGCGAAGATCGCGATCTGCTGCAGCGTGGCCAGCTTGTCGCCGGAGCGCGAGGCCGCGTTGGTGAAGCCGGCCGCGACCTTGTTGGCCCACTTGCCGCCCTTGGCAAAGACATTACGCGAGGTGGCGTCCATGAAACCCTTGAACTGTGCCGAGGCGCTGCCCATGTAGGTCGGTGCGCCGAAGATGATGGCGTCCACCTGCTCCAGCGTGTCCCAGTGCTGGTCGATGTCCTCGACCGGGATCAGCAGGCTTTCTGCGCCTGCGACATTGCCGGCGCCGCGCGCAACGGCCTGGGCCTGCTTGGCGGTGTGGCCGTAGCCGCTGTGGTAGACGATGGCGACGCGGGTTTGTGCGGTGGTCATGATGGCGGATCCCTTGGTAGTTGCGAAAATCTGAATACCCTTATGCTGCATCGCGTGATGGACTGGTGCGATTGCGGCGGGTGGTGAAAGGAGTGTAGGGAGCCATGGGGTTGGTTGCGTGAGCGTCCATGCAACAAGTTGTTGAATTTTTCTGAACATCTGGGAACCGGTTTCGGTATGGTCTCTTTCGCGGGTTTTCCCCGCAGCCGCGCGCGTGGCAATAGTTCTGTGGACACGATAAAGTTGCGGCACATTCACCTGTGCCCGGCGCCCCGACCCTCCGCGCCAGAACCCGCAACCGCTTCCGATCACCATGAAACCAGGCGGCAGGCAGATTTTGGCGGTCCGGCAGCAGCGCCGTTCCGGTATCCCCCGCATCCCGTTCGCGAACCGCTCCGCGCTGGCGTTGGCCGCGCTGGTCCTGGCCAGCGCCGGCGCGCGTGCCGCCGACCCGCCCGGCACGGCAGTGGCCGCTGCCACCGCCGAAACGCTGCCCGACGTGGTGGTCAGCGCCAGCCGCAGCGAGCAGCGCCGCTTTGATGCGCCGGCGGCGGTGGACAGCGTGCCGGTCGATCCGCTGCGCAGCGCCACGCCGCTGGTGAACCTGTCCGAGGTGCTGGCCGGCGTGCCGGGCGTGGCGGTGCGCGACCGGCAGAACTACTCGCAGGACCTGCAACTGGCGGTGCGTGGCTTCGGCACGCGCTCTACCTTCGGTGTGCGCGGCGTGCGCTTGTATGTCGACGGCATCCCAGCCACCATGCCGGACGGGCAGGGCCAGGCTTCCACTGCAGACCTTGCCAACGCCAGCCGGGTCGAGGTGCTGCGCGGCCCGTTTGCGCAGATGTATGGCAATGCGTCGGGCGGCGTGGTGCAGGTGTTCACGCCCGATCCGCCCAGGGATGGCTTCAGCGGGCGCGCGTCGACGGGCTTCGGCTCGGACGGCCAGTGGCAGGCGGGCATCGCGCTGGCCGGCGGCAACGACCGGCTCGGCGGCTCGCTCGATGCCTGGACCTACCAGACCGACGGCTACCGCGACCACAGCGCGGCGCGCCGCTACCAGCTCAATGCCAAGGTCGTGGCGCAGCCGGCCAGCGGCACGCGCGTGACCAGCCAGTTCAACTATTTCAACCAGCCGCTGGCGCAGGACCCGCTGGGGCTCACGCGTGCGCAGGCCGACGCCAACCCGCGCCAGGCGGTGCCCGCGGCGACCCAGTTCGATACCGGCAAGAACGTCGAGCAGACCCAGGCCGGCGTGGTGGTGGACCACCAGCTGACCGGGACCGACAGCCTGTCGGCACGCCTGTACGGCGGCACGCGCAACCTGTACCAGCGGCTGGGCTTCAGTGGTGCCGCGCCGAATTCGGCCGGCGGCATCGTCGACCTGGACCGCACCTACGGCGGCGCCGCGCTGTCATGGAGCCGGCGCACAACCACCGCCGCCGGCCTGCCGCTGCTGTGGAGCGCCGGGCTGGAAGCCAACGGCATGCGCGACGGCCGCAACGGCTACGTCAACCAGAACGGCACGCAGGGCGCGCTGCGCCGCGACGAGACCAATACCGCGACCGACCTCGGCGCCTTTGCGCAGTTCGACTGGACTTTCCACCCGGCGTGGCAACTGGTGGGCGGCGTGCGCGCCAGCCGGGTGCGGCTTGGCATTGACGACCATTTCATCAATGCGGCCAGCCCCGATGACAGTGGCAGCGCGACCTACAGCAACGTCAGCCCCGTGCTTGGCGTGGTGTGGCACGCGCTCGATTCCCTCAACGTCTACGCCAACCTCGGCCGCGGCTTCGAGACGCCGACGCTGACCGAAGTCGCCTACGGCCCCGGCGGCGTCGGCAGCAACCTGGGGCTGCAGGCCTCTACCAGCCGCCAGGGCGAGATCGGCATCAAGTGGCAGGCGGCGGGGCAGCGGCTGGAGGCGGCGCTGTTCGATGCCGACAGCCACGACGAAGTGGTGCCCCAATCGAACAACGCCGGGCGCACCGTCTACCAGAATGTCAGCGGCGTGCACCGGCGCGGCTTCGAACTGGGCTGGCGCGGCGGCTTCCTCGGTGAGGTGGGCGCGCCGGGCAAGGGCGGCGGCAGCCGTATCGAGGCGGGACTGGCCTATACCTGGCTCGATGCTTACTTCGGCGACAGCTTCGTCAACGGGCAGGGCCAGACCGTGGCGGCCGGCAACCGCCTGCCCGGCACCGCGCGCCACAGCCTGGGCGCGGACCTGTCATGGCGGCCGGCAGCGCCGCTGACGCTGGGGGCCGAGATGCGCGTGGACAGCCGCGTCTACGCCGACGACCTCAACACGCAGGCCGCGCCAGGCTATGCGGTGTTCAACCTGCGTGCCGGCTATGAATTCCGCATCGGCCCGACCCGGCTCTACGTCTTCGGCCGCATCGACAACCTCACCGACCGGCGCTATATCGGCTCGGTGATCGTCAACGAGGCCAACGGGCGGTATTTAGAACCGGCGCCCGGGCGGCGCTTCTTTCTGGGCCTGCGCGCCGCCCTGTGAGACGCGCCGGATAGCGGTCAATCTGCGGATCAGGACACTATGCCGTCAGGCTGCCAAAGCTGTCCTGTATCCCTCAGAGCGGGCTAATGCCACTGGTTCCGGCACACCGTTGGTGTGCTCCCTCTCCTGCCTGCGCCCTCACCACCATCGACAATTCGTTCGCCAGCGACGCCCAGTACGACGCGGGCGCGCTGGCGGCACGCACTGACTGCGTAACCACATTGCACGAAATTGTCACGGAGTCGCGGGAGATTCCCGCGCGCCGGTCTGTCCGCTCGTACCAGCCAATGAAAATCCCCTCAGATGAATTCAGACTTATTTAATTCAGATTTAAATCAAAACGAATAATTTTTAGGATTAGTCAAATTTATAGCTGAACGCCGCCCCGCATACCATTTGATACGTATTGATGCGCATCAAGTTCGGGCGCAGCGATTGCCCCACAAAATAGCTAGCCATTGGCTGCCTGTGGCAGCCGCCAATCCATTCTCATGGAGCGTGTTTGCATGGGCAGCCGATTGCATTCCTCTCGCACCGTCACCGTCAAGGGCAATGGCCTGCCCGAGTTGATGGGCCAGCCCGCGTTGGTGGTCTCCAAGCTCACGGGAACTGAGCGCCTGTGCGAACTGTTCGAATACGAGCTGGAACTGAAGACGCCGGACGACCGTCACGCGCTGTTCGGCCCGGCGGCGGACCTCGATACGAAGGCGCTGCGCGGGCAGGAGCTGACCGTCACGATTCAGCTCGACGGCATGGGTGCGGGCCTCACTGGCGGCGTTGGCGCCGGCAAGCGAGAAATCACCGGCATGGTCACGGAGGTGCGCGGGCCGATCCCCGCGGGCCGCCAGATCGTCTACCGCCTCACGTTGCGTCCCTGGCTGTGGCTGGCGACGCTCACCACCGACTTCCGCATTTTCCAGCAGCAAAGCGTGGTTGAAATCCTCGACACGCTGCTGGCGGACTATACCTTCCCGGTCGAGCGGCGCCTGGACGTGGCGCGCTACCCGAAGCGCGAATATCAGGCCCAGTATGGCGAGAGTGACTTTGACTTCTTCCAGCGCCTCACTCAAGAATGGGGGATTTCCTGGCACATCGAACACAGCGAGGGCAAGCACCGGTTGGTGCTGACCGACGGCAACGGCGCCTTTGCTCCATTTACCAGTCCCGCCTACCACACCATCCGCTGGCAGGGTTCGTCCGACCGCATCGACGAGGAACACCTTCACGAATTCGAGCCGCACGACCGGCTGGTGTCGGGCCAGTGGACCAGTTCCGACTACGATTTCGTCAAGACGCGGGCCGACCTGACGGTACGCGCTGCTGATCCACTCAACACCGCGCACGCCGGCCAGGAAATCTACGAGTTCCCCGGCGACCACAGCCAGCCGGCCACCGACAACGACCCGTGGAAGGAAGGCGACCAGGTGGCCCGCCAGCGCATGGAAGCGCTGCGCCAGCATGGCAGCCGCGCGAGCGGGCGCGGGAATATTCGAGCCCTTGTCACCGGATGTACGTTCACCCTGGCGAACTTCATCCAGTGCAAGGCCAACCGCGAATACATCATTCTCGGCACGCACCTGCTGATCGAGGACGTACCGGAAGCGTCAGGTGGGAGCCAACGTTGGCGCTGCGAGGTGGCCTTCACCGCCCAGCCGTCCAACGAGCTGTTCCGCCCCGAGCGAACCCAGCCAAAGCCGCGCACCCACGGGCCGCAGACTGCCACCGTGGTCGGTCCAGAGGGCCAGGAAACGTGGACCGATGAGTACGGGCGCATCCGTATTCAGCTGCACTGGGACCGGCAAGGCAAGCGCGACGCCAACAGCTCATGCTGGGTGCGGGTGGCTTCGTCCTGGCAGGGCGAGCGTTTCGGCGCCGTGCACGTGCCGCGCATCGGTCAGGAGGTGGTGGTCGAGCACCTGAACGGCGATCCGGATTGCCCTGTCGTGACCGGCAGCGTGCCCAACAAGCTGAACATGCCGCAGTGGCCGCTACCGGAGTTCCACGCGCTGTCGGGCTTCGTCAGCAAGGAGGTGCACGGGAATCGCACCAATACCTTCGTGCAGGACGCCAGCGAAGGCCAGATCCAGACCCAGCTGCAGAGCGACCACCAGACCTCGTGGCTGGGGCTGGGCTTCCTCACTCGCATCATCCGCGGCAGTGGCCGCAAGGACAAGCGTGGCGAAGGCTTTGAGCTGCGCTCCGACGCGCAGGGGGTGGTGCGTGCCAATGGCATGCTGCTCACCACCGAGCCCCGCGCCAACGCCAGTGCCCACCACAAGGACATGGGCGAGACGGTGCAGCGCCTCACGGTGGCGCGCGACCAGCAGGAGACGCTGGCGGAACTGGCGCAGGAACACGACGCACAAGAGAGCACGGACCAAGCCGAGGTCGCGAAGGTCATCAAGGCGCAGAACGACGACATCCGGGGCAGCGGTACCGCCAACGCCGAGACCGGCGACTTCCCAGAACTGGCCGCGCCCCACCTGGTGCTGGCGAGCCCGGCCGGCATCGAGGCCAGCACGGCGCGCTCGACGCACCTCGCCTCTGGCGAGCACCTGGCGCTCACCGCCGGCGGCCACATGGGCCTCGCCATCGGGCAGCGCCTCCTGGCGAGCGTGAGCCGGGGCGTGCGCATCTTTATCCAGAGCATGGGCTGGCGCCTCGTCGCCGCCGGTGGCGACATCGACCTGCGCGCGCTGCAGGACAGCATCAACCTGCTGGCGAAGCTGAACGTCACGGCCACGGCCAACCGCATCACGCTGTCGGCCAAGGAGGAACTGGTGGTGGCGGGCGGTGGCAGCGCCACTATCTACAACGCGGGCGGCATCACCCACAAGACGAGCGGCGCGTACACCATCCACGCGGCCAGCTATACCTTCACCAGTGCGCAGAAGTATGTCGCGCAGTTCCCCGAGCCGCCCAAGCCTGGCAAGGGCAATCTCGAACTGTTCAATCACTACGCCAACCGCTTGGGTATCGATGGTGGCGACTTCAGGGTCGAGGACGCCTTGGGTAAGGTGACCACCGGCAAGCTCGACACCAAGGGGTTCGCGGCGGTTAGCGGCATCGCACCGGGCCCGGCAAAGGTCAGCTTCGGCAAGGACCCGGCCGACACTTGGGCCGAGGGCAGCTACGTTGCCAAGCCAACCTGGCCGCCCAAAGATGGCCCTGCGGAGGCTGCAGCGGGATTGGCGTTCGCTGCCGGGGCCGTTGCAGGTCAGGTACTGGCCGCCGCCGGGCAGGCTTCCCAGACGCTGCAGATGGCGCAGCAGCTCACGAGCGCGGTTAAAGCCGGACCGGCTGGCCTGGGCGCTCTCGCCTTGTCCAGTGGACCCGCGTTGCTCGGCAAGGCGCTGCCGGCAGGTACACCGACACTGGCTTCCGCCGTCCCCCATGGCACGCCCGCCTCGGTGCGCACGCCTGGCTTCGCCTGAGCGCACCGACACAAGAACCATCTCTCCCCGGACCTGATCCCATGACTGGACCGACACCCGAAGCAAAGCCGCGCGAGCCGCAAACGGCCGTCGCGCCCCTGAACACCATCGCCATCGAGGAATCGGCAAGGGCGCCGCCAGGTTCGATGCCTGGCTCCAAAGCGCCAGCGGCGGGCTGGTGACGCTCGAGCGCCTCAAGACGGTCGCCGGCAGCCTGCCGGTCGTGGGCAACATCATCGCCCTGGTCGATGCCTTGGGCGACGTGATCACCCTGGTACGCACCAAGTCGCAGGATTTCCTGGACTGGGTGAGCCTGGGCATCAACCTGATCGGCGTGCTGCCAACGCCGCCGAGCATGGCGGCGGCGCGCATGAGCCTGCGACCGACGCTGGCGTTGGTACGCCAGGAACTGCGGCAGGCCGCCAAGGCAGCGCTGGGCGACGGCCTGATCGAGGTGCTGGTCGGTCATCTGAACGCCACCATCATCGGCGAGATCGATGACTTCGTGCAGAAGGCCGAGGCCAAACTCTCCACCATCCTGAATGATGCCGGCGAACTGGGCGAGAAGATGGTGCTGGAGGTCGCCGGCGGCCTGGAGAAGGTGGCGCTGGGCAAGCTCAACGCTGCCGGCAATGCGCAAACAGCGGTCAGCCAGGCACGAGAAGGTGCCAGCCAACTCCTGCATGATCCCAAGAACGCCATTGGCAACTTCTTGATCGCCACCTGGAACGCCTACAAGGCGGCAGGCAAGGCGGTGGCGAACACCGCCGTGAAGCTTGGCATGGCAGAGGAGATCCGGCAGCAGGTTGCGGCCAACGTGGGACGGCTACGATGGATGGGGCCGGCATTGCGCGTGCAGATGACCAAGCTCGCCGACCCCGCAGCGGCGCACAGTATCGGCTGGCTGCTGTCGATGCTGGCTCAGGCCGTAGCGCGCTGGCGCAAGAAGAAGGGCACGGGGCAGAGCGCCAACGTGAAACCGAAGCAGACCAGCGAAGCGCGCAAGACCGGACAGCATGGGCAACTTGAGACCACCAATCACCAAGCACCAGCCAGGACTAATGCTGGTCGCAAGAACTGTCCCGCGCCGGCAGGCAGCAAGCGCAGTATCAGCTTTGCGACCGGCGACGAGACACTCTCGCATACCGACTTTATCCTGCCGGGACTGTTCCCAATTGAATGGGCGCGCACGTACCGCTCCAGCCTCGGTGCCTATGACGGCGGTGAACAGGGCGCGCGCTGGATCACGCCGTACACGACGCGCCTTGACGTGGTACGCAAGGACGGCCAGGAATCGCTGCGCTACCATGCCGCCGACGGGCGCAGCCACGACTACCCGCTGCCGGCGGTAGGCAAGTTTCACCACGACCCCATCGAGAACGTCACGCTGGTGCGGGTGTCCGAGCACGCGTTGACCTTGGCGCGCGGCTTCGAGAGCCAGGAAGCCTACCAGCGCCATGGCCCGCGCTTCCGCCTGGCCGGCATTACGCTCAGGAGCGGCGCAGGTGTCGCGCTGCACTACGACCACCGCTTTGACGGCGACACCGTGCTGTCGGACGTGATCGCTTGTCAGGGCGAGACCGTCTTCGCACATGTCGGCACACGCCTGGACGACGCGGGCCGCATTGCCGAGCTGTGGCAGATCGCAGACGGCAAACTGGTGCGCCAGCTCACCCGCTACACCTACGACGATGCAGGCGATCTGGTGATGGCCCAGGACGAGAATGCCGCGCGCTGGAACTATGCCTATCACAAGCACCTCGTCACCCGCTATACCGACCGCACCGGGCGGGGCATGAACCTGCAATGGCAAGGTGACGGCCCCGACGCCCGGGCCGCGCGCGAATGGGCCGACGACGGCAGCTTCGACACCCGCCTCGAATGGGACGAGAACATCCGCCTGACCTATGCGACGGATGCCCACGGCCACGAGACCTGGCACTACTACGACATCCTCGGCTACACCTACCGCATCAAGCACCCGGATGGCTTGTCGGAGTGGTTCTTCCGCGACGACGCCAAGAATGTGGTCAAGCATGTGCACACCGATGGCGCGGTCGATCGCTATGCCTACGACGAGCGCGGCAATCTGGTCGAACACATCCGCCCCGACGACAGCGTGGTGCACTACGCACCAACTCATCAAGATCTGCGACGCCGAGAGCGGGCTGTGGCTGCGCGATTACGATATCAAAGGCAACCTGACCGAGGAAATCGATCCGCTCGGGCACAAGACAGCATACGCCTACAACAAGGCAGGCCTGCCGGTGGAGATCACCGATGCCAAGGGCGGCAAGAAGCAACTCGCCTACAACGTTGCTGGGCAGCTTGCCAGCTATACCGACTGCTCGGGCAAGACCAACACGTGGAAGTACGGTGAGCGCGGCCAACTGGTCAAGTTCACCGATGCGGCGGGCAATGCCACCCAGTACCACCATGAGGCCGGCCAGCTTGCCAGCGTCACTCACCCGGATGGCCGGGTGGAGAGTTTCACACGCGATGCAGAGGGCCGTCTGCTGTCGCACATCGATGCGCTGCACCGGCGCACCACCTGGCGCTACAACGAGGCCGGCCTGATTGCCGAGCGCACCGATGCCGCCAACCAGACGGTCGGCTACCGGTGGGACAGGCTGGGACGGCTGGCCACACTCACCAACGAGAACAGCGCCAGCTCCGAATTCCAGTACGACCCGGTGGGGCGCCTGCTGCGCGAGACCGGCTTCGACGGCAAGACGACTGAGTACAACTACGACCCCGCAACCGGCTTGCTGGATTGGACGGTGGACTCGGGCCAACTGATGACGGACTTCGTCTTTGACGCCATGGGTCGTCTCACGCGCCGCCGTGCGGGGCTGATCGACGCTGACAACCGGGTGCCGCATGTACTGACGGAAACCTTCGCCTATAACGGCAACGGGCGCCTGATCCTGGCCGAAAACGCCGACAGCCGCCTGCAATGGTTCCACGACGCAGCGGGCAATGTGGTACGCGAGCACCAGCACTACCGGTGCCTGAAGGAGCCGCTGGTGGCCGTGTGGCGGCACGAACACGACGCGCTGAATCAGCGCATCGCCACCGTTCGCCCGGACGGGCACCGGGTGGGCGTGCTTACCTACGGCTCGGGCCATGTGCACGGCGTGATGCTGGACGACCAGGAGTTGGTGCAGTTCGAGCGCGACAACCTGCACCGCGAGATCGCCCGCACCCAGGGCAACCGGCTGACGCAGTCGCAGGTGTACGACCCGGCGGGACGCCTGCTGGAGCAGACGCTTTTACACGTCGAGGGCGCCCACGCGGGCCAGCGCATGCTGCGCCGCGAGTACCAATACGACGCGGCGGGGCAACTGTCCAGCATCCGCGACATGCGGCGCGGCACGCTGCAATACCGCTACGATCCGGTGGGGCGCCTGCTGGAGGCCAACAGCGCGCTCGGGGTGGAAACCTTTGACTTCGACCCGGCGGGCAATCTGCTGCACGACCCCGACACGCGCGTATTCGAGGCCGACCCGGCCCGTGGCCGGCCCGAGTTCCACAGCCGCCTGCAAGGCCGCCCGAAGCTGGTGGACAACCTGCTTAAGCAGTACGCCGGTACCCACTACGATTGGGACGAGCGCGGCAACCTGAGTTTGCGCGTGGTCAACGGTGTCCATGAGCACTTCGCCTGGGATGCCTTCAACCGGCTGGTGGGCTGGCACAATCCGAAGGTGGAGGTGCGCTACCGGTACGACGCACTTGGGCGGCGGCTCTCCAAGTCGTCATCGGCCAAATACTTCGAGAATCAGAACGACGGCGAAATCTACCGGCGCAACGAGCGGGCACGGCTGAACCAGGAATACGGCTGCGCCTTCACGCTGTATGGCTGGGACGGTGACCAACTTGCGGGGAGAGCCGCCAGGAACCCGAGGCCGGTGTCGGCGACCACTTCCGGATAATACCGGGTGCGGAGCGCACCACGCACTACCTGTACGAGCCAGGCAGTTTCGTGCCGCTGGCGCAGGCAGTGCGGCGCGAGGCCATCGACCTGCTGCCTGAACCCGCCTGGGAGGGCGACTACGACCTGGACGACGATCCGCTGTGGACCCAGCAGGCCGCGCCGCAGCCGTTCGACGCGCTGGCCTGGTATCAGTGCGACCATCTGGGCACGCCGCAGGAACTAACTGACGAGGCGGGCGAGTTGGCGTGGAGCGTGCAGTACAAGGCGTGGGGCGCGGCGCAGGAAGTTATCTCTAATGCCGCTCGCAAGGCCGGCATCCAGAATCCGCTGCGCTTCCAGGGACAGTATTACGATCACGAGAATGGGCTGCACTACAACCGGCACCGGTACTATGATCCGGTGTCGGGGCGGTTTGTGAGCAAGGACCCGATTGGGCTGACAGGCGGGCTCAACATCTACACCTATGGAAATAATCCAGTGGGCTGGGTTGATCCATTCGGGCTTACCGGAAATCCAGTGCTGGCACTGCCGGCCCCATCCGGATCAAATCCGTGGATGCCAAACACACCGATTACATCCTCTCCTGTTCCTTCCGGTGGAATGACTGTTGAAATGGCTATGGCGGCGGGACAAACTCGACCTGGGGGATGGGCAACAAAGGATCACATTCCGGACGTATCCTATGTCAGAAACGAACTTGCAGTTACTGCTGACTTCAAACAGGAAGTGTCGCATGTCCAAACCTTTCATATACCCGAGGGGGTTCAGGTGCAAGAAGGCACTGTGGGACCGCAGACGTCTGGCTGTACGCTCTACCCCGGCGGCGGGAGTCAAGTGCAAATCTTGAATTATGTGGATCGTGCAAAACTAATCCCAGTCGGTGCTCCGCGACCAATCAAGTGAAGATCATGGGAATTGTGCAGACTCTTAGTGCCATCGAAAGACGGCCAGGTTACGACAAAATCAATAATCCACAACGTCTTAGCGTTGGGGAGTTGCTTCCAATTGGCATATCTTGGATATCTGGCGGTGCGGTTAAAACGATAATGAATTCGGCGGGCATTGACGGGATTGCGTTGCGAGATTTAAGCGGTGTCGCAATCATCGAGGCACCCTACGACCACGCTAGTAATGCAGGATACATTGCCAACGCAGATGGCTCGATTCGGTCGCGAATTACTGTCGCAAACGATCTCGAGTCGGTAATGTTCTACGATGTTTTTTACTTCAACGAAATTCTTTGTTTTCTGGCCTCTACAGCGCGAGGCGATTTCAGGGTCGAGGTCGATGATTCTTCCGGGCTAGTGCTTCGACTGGTGGAGAGTCGCTGAGAGACATCGCCACTAGCCACTAATTCCGGATGCATGAAGTTGGCTTGCTTGTGCGACACAAATCAGTGGCGGAGAGAGTTGTTATCCGAACCGTTAGATTGATTGCCGAGCCATTATGCATGGTTTTGCTTTTGCCGACGGCTTCTGGAGCAGACGCTCTCGCATGCCGAGGGTGCCCGCGCGGGTCAGTGCATGCTGCGCCGCGAGTATCAATGCGACGCACGGGTAGCCTGGGATAGTTAGAGTATTCAAGTCAGCAAAGAAATGAAGCTATTATTTTCGTTTGTGTTTTATTTGCTCTCATAAATCCATAAAATGGAGAATTTATGATTGATGCTGGTAACGTACCGCTGGTTTTTGGTGGATCGACACATTTTCTTTCCGAAGAGCAGATCGCAGCTCTTTCTGTGCAGGCAAGCGCAGGCGATTCGGCTTCGGCGCTTAGACTTTATCAATTTTACACATTCTCAAATCTCGATTCCAGAAAGGCTTTTGGTTGGCTGGAGATTGCGGCAAGAAATAGAAATACTGTTGCTCAGTACAATCTGGAAAAGATTTTGCAGCAGGAGAATAAATATGCCGAAGCCCTGTACTGGGCTCACACCGCAGATTCGAATGGAGAGTCCGGCGCAAGTCGACTTGCGGAAGAACTTGAACGGCAAATAAAAGAAGCCAATAGTAATGGCAGATGATTCAGGCAGAACCGTTTCTGAGAGTGCGCCGGATGACAGATCTTTGCGGAGTGCGCTGGCTTTGCCTGGGAGAATAGATGCTAGATGGAATCACTTGTGTAGGCGACATGACCGACCACGGCGGCGTGGTGCTGGAGGGCTTCGCCGGCACCGACCTGAATGGCAGGCAGATCGCCGGGTGCGGCCACATGGTCTCGTGCCCGAGGTGCCAGGGCGTGTTTCCGATCATCGAGGGCAACGCTGCGTACACCATCAGCAGCGTGCCGGTGGCACAGCACGGCATGAAGACCGCCTGCGGAGCGACCCTCATTGCCGGCAATCCGCAGGCCAGGATAACGCGATAGCTCGACAACACCCGACGCGCGCCTGTTCTATATGCCCTTGTCAGACGGCCCGGTGACGGTGACAAAGTTGCTGGTGCTGCTGTTTGGTGGCCTGAGTTTGGCAAACTACTGACGACAGGGGGCACGATGCTGCTTTCCGTTCGCGACCTACGCGGTGGTTTATGGCTGGCGTTACGCTGCAAGGTTTGTCGGACTGATATTCATCCATGAGATGGGGTATTTCCTCGCGGCGCGACGGCGTGGCCTGGCCGTGGGCGCGCCCACGTTCATCCCGTTCGTCGGTGCATGGATCGAACTGAAGGATCAGCCTGTCGATGTGGAAACCGAGGCGCATATCGGCCTGGCCGGCCCGGTGGTAGGAACGGCGGGAGCGCTAGCCTGCTATTGCCTTGGGCGCAGTGCCGACAGCGGGTTACTGCTGGCGTTGGCCTATGCGGGCTTCTTCCTGAGCCTGTTCAACCTGATTCAGCTTTCACCTTTCGATGGCGGGCGGGTGACCGCCGTGCTGTCCCCGCGCATCTGGTTCCTGGATGTCCCCGTTCTGGTGGGGCTGTTCCTGGCACGCCCCAGCCCAATATTGAGCCTGGTCGCGGTGCTTGCCGTACCTCAATTACTGAAGGCATGGCGCTATGACCCGACGGCGCCGGAGAACAGGGCCTACTACACGATCACTTCCGAGGCACGGCTCACCTATGCGTTGTTCTACGTTGCCTTGGTCGCGTTCCTGGCTGTTATGACCCAATGATTTACATGGGATGATCAATAGCGCCCGCGTTGCTGGGGCGGGCTGGGGCAATGATAGCACCAGCCCGTTACTGTTACGGTTACTGCGGCATTGGCGCGCAAGCCACCGAGGTAAAATCGCCCTGGCCGCACAATCCGGCGAGACGCCGGTTGCCCTGCAATCTTGTAGACAGATTCCAGCAATTCCCTGTCAACCGCGCCAGCTAAAGGCATTGGTTTGAGAGAGGAAGCAATCCGCCAGCAGGCCAGTTTTCTCGGCGATCTGAGGACACTAGCTCCTGACCAGCAGCACCGGGCAGTGCGCGTGGGCAAGGACTCGCCTGGCCACCGAGCCGATGATGGCATCCAGGAAGCCGCCGCGGCCATGCGAACCCATCACGATCAGGCTTGCGCCGATGCTGCCCGCGTACTCGACGATGCGCGCCGGCGCGAAGCCGACGACGCCATGGCACTCGAAAGCGATACCGGCCTCGCCCAGAATGCTGGCCACGGACTGCATCGCCTTGTCGTTCTGTTCGCGATGCCAGGCATCAAGGGTGTGCCGGTCGATGAAGGTCTTGATGTCGCCAGCCACATCCGGCTCGCAGTGCATCACGTGCACCACGAAGTCGCGGCTGAACAGGGGATTCTGTATCAGGTAGCGCGCGGCCGCGTCGCTATAGGCCGACCCGTCGGTCGCAAGCAGGATCTTGTTCATGGCATCGCTCCTTATGTGCGCCTGTTTCCCGCCCTGCGCTCGCGCGACGCGCAGTGGCTACCCAGCTCGTCGCCGGCGTGCGCAAGTGTGCGCCGGGCCCTGGCCTGGCTGACCAGGACCGATACCAGCAACGTCATGGCGACGGCGCCGAGAGACCAGTGCACCGGCACATGGAACCACGGCTCGGCCAGCATCTTGGCGCCGATAAAGGCCAGCACGATGGCCAGGCCGTATTTCAGGTGTTGGAAATGCTGCGCCAGGTTGGCCAGCAGGAAATACAGCGCCCGCAGCCCCATGATGGCGAAAATGTTCGAGGTGAAGACGATGAAGGGGTCGGTGGTGACGGCGAAAATGGCCGGAATGCTGTCGACGGCAAACACCAGGTCGGTCGCCTCGACCAGCAGCACCACCAGGAACATCGGCGTCGCATAGTGCAGGCCGTCCATGCGCACGAAGAAGCGCTCGCCGTGATAGTCCGCGGTAATCCGCATATGCGCGCACAAGAAGCGAACGATGGGATTGCGCGAGAGATCGGGGGCACGCCTGGAGACGAACAGCATCTTGACGCCGGTGAACAGCAGGAACACGCCGAACACATAGAGGATCCACGAGAATTCGCTGATCAGCCACACGCCGGCCAGGATCATGGCGGCGCGCATCACGATGGCACCGACCACGCCAAACAGCAGCACCCTGCGCTGCAACTCCGGCGGCACCGCGAAATAGCCGAAGATCATCGCGAACACGAACATATTGTCGACCGACAGCGACAGCTCGATCAGGTAGCCGGTATAGAACTCCAGCACCTTGCGGTCCGCGGTCTCGCGGCTGGCGCTCCCGGCCAGCAGCCACCAGAGTGCGATGCCGAAGAGCAGGGCCAGGCTCGACCAGGTCAGGGTCCAGCCCAGCGCTTCACGTGTCGAAACACGGTGCGCGCGCCGGCCGCCAAGGACGAAGATGTCCACCACCAGCGTCCCCAGCACCAGGACCAGGAAGCCGGCCCACATCGGGGCGGTGGCAAAGGTATTCATGCCGCTAGCCGCTAGTTTCCTGCTCCGTCGGCAGATGTCATGGCAAGTTCCTCGCGGCGCAGGGCACTAGGCCCGCCTCGTGTCCCGATGCGTCGTGCGCCGCGCATCCGGCTCGCCGCAGTAATGCAGGATCTCGGCACGGGCGGTGTTGCGCAGGCGCATGGCGGCGGGCCAGTCTGCGCCGTCCGGCCAGAGCGGGCTGCCGATGACCACGCCGATCGGCCCCCGGCGCGGCAGCCACTGGCCGTCGCGCAGCACCGAGCGGGTGCCGCGGATGGCAACCGGCACCACCGGCGCGCCGGCCCGCGCGGCGGCCAGGAACGCGCCCGAGCGGAAGGCCTGCAGCCCCGGCGCTCGCCCGAAGGTGCCTTCGGGGAAGAACAGCGCCGAATGCCCGGCGCGCACCGCCGCCACCACGCGCTCCACGTCCTCGTGTTCGCGCACGTTATCGAAGCGGTCGATGAAATCGGCGCCGATGCTGGCCAGGTAGGTGCCGGGAATGCGCTGGCCCTGCAGCTCGCGCTTGGCGACCATGCATACCGGCGCGGGCAGCGCCGCCACCAGCACGATGCCGTCCAGGTAGCTGGCGTGGTTCGAGACCAGGATGCAGGGCCGGTCGCGCGGCAGGTGCTCAAGCCCTTGCACGAACCAAGGCACCGCGCCTAGCCTGAGAAACAGCCGGGCAGCGTGGTGGCTGAGCGCCCAGCCAAGTGCCGGCCGGTGCAGCGCAACCGATGCCAGCCAGGTTGCCGGCGCCAGCGCGGCGAACAGGAGCCAGGTGTAGAGGGCGTAGGACAGGCCCGCGGCGGTCTGCCGGCCGCGCCGCAGCTCCGGCCGCAGCGCGCGCCAGCCAAAGCGCGCGATCTGCAGCCAGGGCGCTTCCACGCCGCGGCCGGGGCGTCCGTGCTCGAAGCGCTCGCGGCAGGCGGCGCGCCGGATCTTGCCGCTCGATGTCTTCAGGATGCTGTGCGGCGGCACCAGCGCGATATGGTCGGGCGGCATGCCCAGCACGTCGAGGGCGGTCTTCAGCGCCTGCCGGTGCAGCGCGCGGCGTGCCTGCACATCCTTTTCGGCGGTTTCCGCCATCACCACGATGCGTTCGGTGCCGCTATCCGGATCGGGACTGCCGAACACGGCCACGCAGCCCTTGCGTATGCCGGGGATGGCGCCGACCGCCTGCTCCAGTTCGTAGGGATAGATATTGCGGCCGCCACGCACGATGGTTTCCTTGGCGCGCCCGGTGATATAGACCTCATCGGCGGCGATATAGGCATAGTCGCCGGTGTTCAGCCAGCCGCGGTCGAACAGCTGGCGGGTCTGCACGGGATTGCGGAAATAGCCGCTGGTGGCCGAAGGGCCGCGGAACTGCAGCAGGCCCTCATGCCGCTCACCCAGTTCGCATCCGGTGGCGTCGACGATGCGGACCTCGTGGCCGGACAGTGGCCGGCCGCAGGACGGGAATTCCAGGGTCTTGCGCTCGCCAGTGGGCTCGCGTTCGCTGGCGGGCACCGCCACGGCAGTGCGCGTGAATTCGGCGCGGTCGATGCGGTCGGCGGCCAGCCCGCGGCCCAGCGGCGGAAAGGTCAGGCCCAGCGAGGCCTCGGCCAGCCCGTACACCGGCGCGGCGGCCTGCGGGTGCAGGCCGTAGCGGGCAAAGCGCTGCATGAAGGCGCGCATGGTCTGCAGGCTCACCGGCTCCGCGCCATTGAAGACGAAGCGCCAGCTGGACAGGTCCAGCCCGGCCAGGTCGGCATTGGCCAGCTTGCGCAGGCACAGCTCGTAGGCAAAGTTGGGCCCGCCCGAGAGCGTGCCGCGGTACTTGTGGATCGCCCAGAGCCAGCGCTCGGGCCGCGCCAGGAAAGCAAGCGGTGACATCACCACCAGCGGGTAGGCGTAGTACAGGCTGCCCAGCCAGGCGCCGATCAGGCCCATGTCGTGATAGAGCGGCAGCCAGCTGACAAAGACGTCCTGCGCGCTGACGGACAGGGTCTTGCCCATGGCGCGCAGGTTGGCCAGCAGGTTGGCATGGCTGAGCACGACCCCCTTGGGCGAGCCGGTGCTGCCCGAGGTGTATTGCAGCAGGGCGATGTCGTGCGTGCGCAGCATCGGATGGACCGGGGCGCCGCCGCCGTCCTCCAGTTCCTGCGGCGTGAGCACGCTGTGCAGCGTTCCCGTGCTGGCCTTGAGCAGGGCCGCCAGCGGCCGCGCCTGGGCCACCGTGATCAGGATCGGCGCCTGCGCGTTGGCCAGGATGCCGGCGTGGCGCTGCAGGTGGTCGCCGATCTGCGCCAGCCGTGCCGGCGGGTAGAGCGGTACCGGAATCCCGCCCGCCAGCAGCACGCCGCAGAAGCTGTAGAAGTACTCGGGGCTGGTGGGCAGCATGATGGCCACGGCCGTGCCCGCGCGCACGCCGCGGGACACCAGCCCGGCGGCGATGGCCGCGGCGCGGCGGTGCAGCTGTGCAAAGCTGATCTGCGTGTCTTCGCCGTCGCCGTCATGCAGGATGACGTGGGTGCGCTCCGGGTGGCTGCGCAAGTGCCAGCGCAGCACGTCCGGCAAGGTGGCGGCGCCGTCAGGTGCCTGTGCCGCCGGGGCAGGGCGGGCCTGGCGCAGATGCGTGCCGCTTGCGCCGGGCGGCAGGTCCTGGGCGGCGAGCAAGGCACGCAGCAGCGCGCGCGGGGTGTCGGCCTGGGCCAGCACCTGCTCTGGCAGGCTGACGCCGAAGCGGTGTTCAAGGCGGGTCAGCAGCTCGGCGCGCGTCAGGCTGTCGAAGCCCAGTTCGCCTTCGAGCGTGCTGTCCAGCGCGACCGTCACTTCAGACTCTGCCGGCGGGCGCATGGCCGAAGACATCTCCCGCACGATGCCGAGCAGGGCATCCTCGTAGTTCTGCCTCGGGGGAGAATCCGCTTTCATGCGCGTACGGCCTCTGTCCACGCGACACCGCGGCCGCCGCCGAATTCTGGCTGGCGCGGCGGCCGTTCCGGATGGCGCCTGGACTGACACCCTAAAGATAGCCCGCGTGCGGAAATTGTCGAGGCAGGTGCCGGGCCGGGCACAGGCCGGCAAGCCCCAGGCTGCACCCTGATCATGAGCGGCAGCATCGCGCACATGGCACAGAAATCCGCGCTCGCGTGCGGGCTGCCACTCTATGCTGGAAGGTAAAGCGCGGACGCGCATTCCCGAGGATGGCAAAGCGATGGACGACGATGCAGCCCTGGCCGGCCGGATTCTGGAAGTCGCCCTGATGCTGGGCGAGCGCAGCGGCTGGGACGCCCTGCACCTGCACGACGTCGCCGACGACATGGGCATCGGCCTGGACCAGATCCATCGGCATTACCGGCAGAAAGACGACCTGGCCGAGGCCTGGTTCGAACGGGCCGACCTAGCGCTCGTGCGCGCTGCCACGCGTGAAGGCTGGGCCGCCCTGTCTCACCGCGAGCGCCTGGAGCAGGCCATCCTCGCCTGGCTCGAGGCGCTGGCCCCGCACCGGCAACTCACCGCCCAGATGCTGCGCTACAAGCTGCAGCCAGAGCACGTGCATCTGCAGGTGCAGGGCCTGCTGCATATCAGCCGCACCGTGCAGTGGCTGCGGGAATCGGCCCGCCTGCCCGAATCCGGCTGGCGCCGCGAAGTGGGGGAGGTCGTGCTGACCGGCATCTTCCTCTCCACCTTCGGCTACTGGCTGCGCGACCGTTCGCCGGATACCGGGCGCACGCAAGCCTGGCTAGAACGGCAACTGCGCTGCGCCGAGCGCCTGGCCTGGCGCAGGCCTGGCGACAAGGGAGCCCGGTCCGGATGGACACGATCACGCATGCCTTGATGGGAGCCCAGGCCGCGCTTGCCATCCCCATGGCCGAGGCCCCCGGCCGGCGACTCAGTACGCGCGAGCGCCTGCTGCTGGGCGCTGCCGCCGGTGCCTTTCCGGATATTGATTTCCTGGGCTTCCTGGTCCATCCGCTGCGTTTCCTGGCGCAGTGGCACCAGGGGCCGACCCATTCGCTGCTGCTGCTCCCTGCCTGGGGCGCGCTGCTTGCCGGCGTGTTCTGCATGGCGGCGCGGCGGCGCCAGGCCTGGCGGGAAGCGCTCGCCGTCAGTTGCCTCGGCGTGGCCAGCCATATTGCGCTGGACCTGATCACCGTCTATGGCACCCGTATCTTCTATCCCGTCTCCGAACGGCGCTTCAGCCTTGGCACCAGCTTCCTGGTCGATCCGCTGCTGAGCGGCATCGTCGTGTCGGGCCTGGTCCTGGCACTGTTCCTGGCGCTGCCGTGGCGCAGTCGGGCAGCCCTGGCGGGCATGGCGCTGCTGTGCGCCTATGTCGGCGTCCAGGCTGTGCTCAGGCAACGGGCGCTGGAACTGGGCAAAGAATCCTTGCGTGCCGCCGGCATCCAGGCGCAGGGCGTGGACGCGCTGCCCCAGCCGTTTTCTCCGTTCAACTGGAAACTGATCGCCCGCGCGGAGACGGACTACCGCATCGTCCACGTCAACCTGGCCGGGCATCCGGCCTGGGTGCCGCAATGGCAGGTGCTGGGGCGCCTGCCGGCCATGGCCAGGGCCTATGTACCGCCCGGGCGCATGGCCTGGACACAGCGACCGCGGTGGCCGGAGGCGCCGGCTGAGCAGGCGCTGGCATGGCAGCTCTGGGTGCGGCCGGACTTTGCCGATTTCAGGCAATTCGCGGTCTATCCGGCCTTGTCCGCCATCACGGCGATGCGGGCATCGCCATCGCTGCAGCCGGCCGAAGCGGCCGCATGCGTCTGGTTCACCGACCTGCGCTACGACCTGCCCGCGCTGGAAGACACCTTCCGCTATGGCTATTGCCGCGACAGTGCGCAGGCACCGTGGCGGCTGTACCGGCTTGCCTATTTCAGCCAGGACCAGCGCCAGCGCGTCGACTAGCACGGCGCCACCGGCAGCGCGGCGCTTGGCCACGCATCGATTTGCCTGTTCCGCGATAGACCTTTAAGGTGTCGGCTTTGGCCGGCGCACACCGGGATTCCGGGGCCCGGCCGGACCGGAGCCCGCCACATGACCACACCCCAGCCCGACGACCGCACCCGCCGCATCATGCTGTGGGTGGTGGCGGTCGGCTTCTTCATGCAGACGCTGGACTCGACCATCGTCAACACCGCGCTGCCGTCGATGGCGCACAGCCTGGGCGAGAGTCCGCTGCGGATGCAGTCGGTGGTGATTGCCTACTCGCTGACCATGGCGGTGATCATCCCGGCCTCGGGCTGGCTGGCTGACCGTTTCGGTACCCGCACCATCTTCCAGACCGCCATCGGGCTGTTCGTGGCGGGCTCGCTGCTGTGCGCCTATGCGCCGACGCTGAACTTCCTGATCGGCGCGCGCGTGGTGCAAGGCGTGGGCGGGGCCATGCTGCTGCCGGTGGGGCGGCTCTCGGTGCTGCGCACGTTCCCGCGCGAGCAGTACCTGCAGGCGCTGAGCTTCGTCGCCATCCCCGGCATGATCGGCCCGCTGATCGGGCCGACGCTGGGCGGCTGGCTGACGCAGGTGCTGTCGTGGCACTGGATCTTCCTGATCAACGTGCCGGTCGGCCTGCTGGGCGCGCTGGCCACGGTGCGCTATATGCCCAACGCGCGGCTGACCGGCATCGGGCCCTTTGACATCGCCGGCTACCTGCTGCTGGCCATCGCCATGCTGGCGCTGTCGTTCTCGCTCGACGGGCTGGCCGGGCTGGGCTTCCAGCACGCCACCGTGCTGATGCTGCTGATCGCCAGCATGGCCGCGCTGACCGCCTACGGGCTGCACGCCAACCGGCGCAAGCAGCCGCTGTTCCCGCTGCGGCTGTTCCGCATCCACAGCTTCAGCGTAGGGCTGCTGGGCAACCTGTTCGCACGGATCGGCAATGGCTCGATGCCGTTCCTGATCCCGCTGACGCTGCAGGTCAGCCTGGGCTATTCACCGTTCAATGCGGGCCTGATGATGCTGCCCGTCACCGCGGCCGGCATGGCCTCAAAGCGCCTGGCCACGCGCCTGATCCAGCGCTACGGCTACCGCCATGTGCTGGTGGCCAATACCTTCGTGGTGGGGCTGGTAATGGCAGCCTTTGCGCTGATCACGCCGCAGTTGCCGCTGTGGCTGCTGGTTCCGCTGCTGGCCGTGTTCGGCATGGTCAATTCGATCCAGTTCACGGCCATGAACACGGTCACGCTGAAAGACCTGAGCGGGGCCGGTGCCAGCAGCGGCAACAGCATGTTGTCGATGGTGCAGATGCTGTCGATGAGCCTGGCGGTGACCTCGGCGGGCGCCTTGCTGGCGACCTTCCAGCACCGCTTTGGCGGCGATACCGCGGCGGTGCTGCCGGCGTTTCATGCCACCTTTATCTGCATGGGGCTGATCACGTGCGCATCGGCCTGGATCTTCATGCAGCTGGGCGTGCGGGAGGCCGCGCCGGCGATACCGGTGCAGCATGGCGAGAAGGAGGTGTGAACGCCTGCGTGACACATGGGCCGCTTTGGGGGCGGGCGCGAACTTACCCGCCACTTTCCGGCTCCTATCCACATGAGCCGGCAGCGCCCGGTGCAAGGAGGCGTCCATGCAGCCGACAGGCAAGCCCGGGTCCGAACCCGCCATCCCGCCGTCGCCAGGCCCCGCTGCCGGCGGCAGCACGGTGCCGCACACGGCCCCGGCCACCCCTGACGGCGCCGGCGCGGTGCCGGGGCCAGCGGCGGCGCCCGGCAAGGTCCATGCGGCGGCGCGGCCAGCGCTGGTCACGCACCGGGACTGCCCGCCGCCGCACACGTTGCCCGGCTGCGCCTGCGCCGACATGCTGTCGCCCGCGGCGCGCTACTGCGAGCTGTTCGTCGATGTTCAGCACAGCGGCCTGTTTGCCGACAGCAAGACCTTCCCTGACTGCATTCCCAACTACGACCCGGACCTGATCGTGGCGCGCTACCGCGAAACGCGCGACACGCCGGGCTTCTCGCTGGCCGATTTCGTGCAGGCGCATTTCACCCGCGCCATGGTGCCGGAGAGCCACTACGTGTCAGACCCGGCCAGCACCCTGCGCGAACATATCGATGGCCTTTGGCCGGTGCTGACGCGCGAGCCCGTGGCCCATCCGCCGCTGTCGTCGCTGCTGCCGCTGCCGCACCGCTACGTGGTGCCGGGTGGGCGCTTCGGCGAGCTGTATTACTGGGATTCCTACTTCACCATGGAGGGCCTGGCCGGCAGCGGGTGCGGCGAGCTGATGGTGGAGATGGCGCGGAACTTCGCCTACCTGATCGACACGTATGGCCTGGTGCCGAACGGCACGCGCAACTACTACCTGAGCCGCTCGCAGCCGCCGGTGTTTGCGCTGATGGTGGACCTGCTCGAGCGCGAGCAGTTGGCCAGCGCCATCGACTTCCTGCCGCAGCTGCGCCGGGAATACGCCTTCTGGATGGACGGTGCCGACTGCGTGCGGCCTGGCCACGCGCACCGGCGGGTGGTCTGCCTGCCCGACGGCGTGCTGCTGAACCGCTACTGGGATGACCGCCCGTGGCCGCGCGAAGAAGCCTTCCTGGAAGACATGGAGACCGCGATGCGCAGCGGCCGGCCGCATCACTTGGTGTTCCGCGACCTGCGCGCCGCGGCGGAATCGGGCTGGGACTTCAGTTCACGCTGGCTCGATTCGCCATCCACGCCCACCGGCCAGCCCGCGGACCTTGCCACCATCCGGACCACGGCGATGTTGCCGGTCGACCTCAATGCACTGCTCTGGCACCTGGAAACGCGCCTCGCCGCGCTGTGCGAGCAGGCGGGCGATGCCGCGGCGGAGGCTTACCGCGCGGCGGCGCAGCGGCGCGTGGCAGCCATCCTGCAATACATGTGGGACGACCCCGCGGGCGCCTTTGTCGACTACGACTGGTGCCGCGGCGCGCCGCGGCTGTGCCTGACCGCGGCAACGGTGATGCCGCTCTATCTCGGCCTTGCGCGGCCGCCGCAGGCGCAAGCCGTGGCGCAGGCGGTGAAGGACCGGCTGCTGGTCGACGGCGGGCTGGCCACCACGGAATGCACTTCTGGCCAGCAATGGGACCATCCCAATGGCTGGGCGCCGCTGCAATGGCTGGCCGTGCGCGGGCTGGCGCGCTATGGCCATGACGACCTGGCGCGTGAGATCGCGCAGCGCTGGCTGGCGACCGTGGCCAGTCTCTATATCCATGAATGCAAGCTGGTGGAGAAATACCGCATCCGGAGTATCGAAGGGCGGGCCTTGGGTGGGGGCGGGGGCGAGTATCCGTTGCAGGATGGCTTTGGCTGGACCAATGCGATTGCGGGTGCGTTGATGGCTCTCTATGGAGAGGTGCCGGCAACGTGCCGGGCGGATGATGTGGCGAGCTGAGGCGGCCCGTTCAAAACTTCACCGAAACACTCATCCAGTACCGCCGCCCATCCTCGACATACCCATAGTCGGTGTAGTTCACCTGCTTGTCGAAGAGGTTGTAGATCCCGGCAAACACCGACACGTTCTTGGAAACCGCATAGGTCGCCCCCAGGTCGACGAAGGTGTACGACGGCGCCACCACAGTGCTGGAAGACGGCCCCGTGATCGGCTGGCTTTCCTTGCCGCGGTAGTTGACGCGCGCCCAGGCGTTGACCTTCTCGCTCGGCCGCCAGTTCAGCGTGGCCACCAGCAGGTGCATCGGCAACTGGTTCAGCGGCTGGCCCTGGTACTGGCCGCTCTTCTGTTCCGACTTGGTATAGGTATAGCTGCCGGTCAGCGACCACGCTTGCGCGATCGGCCAGCGCAGGCTGGCTTACACCCCGCGCGAGTAGGCGCGGTCCACGTTCATGTAGGTGGTCGGGTTGGCGCCGAACCGGTTGGGGCCGTCGGTGCACTGCGTGATCGGGCAGGCGACGCGCGTGATCTTGTCCTTGAAGTCGTTGTTGAACAGCGTCACGCCCGCCTGCAGGCCGTTGCCCTTGTCATAGAGCAGGCCCAGTTCCTGCGACACCATCGTCTCAGGCTTCAGGTCCGGGTTGCCGTACATATTGCCGCCGCGGCTGGTCTGGCCCCAGCCGGCCACGGTCTGGCGCAGGTCCGGTGCCCGGAAGCCGGTCGACACGCCGCCCTTGACCGTCCAGCGCTCGGCCGCATGCCACACGCCGTACAAGCGCGGGCTGTAGTGCTGGCCGAAGTTCTGGTCGTGGTCCATGCGCACGCCGCCGGTCAGGGCAAAGCTCTGCGCCAGGCGCCACTCGTCCTCGGCAAACAGCGCCCACTGGTAGCGCTCGACCTGGCTCGGGCCGCCGGCGATCTGGTTGCCGGTCTGGTCGTTCAGGCGCTGGTTCAGGTATTCGCCGCCGACCGACAGCATATGGTTGCCCAGTGGCATCGCCCAGCTGGTGCGCAGGTCCAGGTTCTTGATCTTCATCTGGCGGCTGCGGTTGTCGAACTCCTCCTGCTGGATATAACTGTCGGAGACGCCGAAGCCCCAGCGGCCGGTATGCGACAGCGCGTACTTTTCGCTGCGGTAGTCGGTCTCGGAGGAGGCGGGGCAGCCGGAGCGCGGGCAGGCGGTGCCGGGCGGCAGCGGCGGCACGGTCTTGCCCACGGTCTCGCTGCGCAACTGGCGCATGCCCGTGGCCTCGAACACGATGTCGTGGTTGCGCGTGGGCGTCAGCGCAAGCTTGGCGGTCAGGCTCTCGGCGCGGCGGCCGCGGAAGCCGTGGTCGATATCGTCTTCGATGCGGTGCGTGCTCTGGCCGTACAGCTGCAGGCCCAGCAGGTCGCTCTTGAGCGGGCCGGCCAGGTAGAAGTTGCCCTGGTAGAGATTGCCGGAGTCGCTGTTCTCCTGCAGCGTGGCATCGCCGCGCAGCTCGCCCGTCCATGTCTTGGGCACCTTGCGCGTAATGATGTTGACCACGCCGCCCATGGCGTCGGAGCCATACAGCGACGACATCGGACCGCGCACCACCTCGATGCGCTCGATCGCGGACAGCGGCGGCGTCCAGCTGCTTTCCACGCCGGCCGAGTCGGAGTTGGTGCGGGTCTCGCGCGAGCTCTGGCGCTTGCCGTCGATCAGGATCTGCGTGTACTTGGCGCCCATGCCGCGCAGGCTGATGTCGGTCCGGTCGCCGCCGCCGCTGACGATCACGCCGGGCACTTCCACCAGCGCATCGTTGATGTCGCGATAGGCCTTGTTCTCCAGGTCTTTGCGCGTGACCACGCTGATCGACGCGGGCGCGTCGCGGATGTCCTGCTCACTGCCGGCCGCCGTCACCACCACGGTGGCGAGGGTGGCTTCCGCCTTAGGCTGCTGCGCCTGTGCCCAGGCTCCCGTCATGCCGGAGGCGGCGCATACTGCCGCCAGCATCCGCATCCATTGCCCCTGTTGTACGCCCGCCGGTGCTGCCAACCCTGCCGCCGCCCTTGTTGCCGACCCGATCCCGGCGACCTGCCTGAACGTCATTATTTTCCCCGTCTTCTGTAAATAACAATCATTCTCATATTAGAATTCCAGATGAAAAGTGCTTACCAGTCACTTTTGATAGCTTTTGTTTTCTTGACGTTTCTTGACGGAACCGGGGGCCGGCGGCATCGTCCATGCCCGCAAGGCCCCGGCAAGCTGCATGCTGATGTGCTCCCACACGCCGCCCGCGCGCGTGCTGCTGATCGACGACGACCTGGAACTGGCGCAGATGCTGCGCGAGTACCTGGAGCCCGATCACTGCACTGTCACGCTGGCGCACACCCGCGAGCAGGGTGAGACCCTGCTGGCCCGCAACGACTACGACGTTGCCCTGCTGGACCTGATGCTCCCCGACGGCAACGGCCTGGACCTGCTCAGGCAGCACCGCGCGCGCTCGCACCGCCCGGTGATCATGTTCACCGCGCACGGCGATGAAACCGACCGCGTGCTGGGGCTGGAACTGGGCGCCGACGACTACCTGAGCAAGCCGTTCAGCCCGCGCGAACTCAAGGCGCGCATGCATGCGGTGCTGCGCCGCTTCCACAGCGCCGCGCCCGCCGCGCCGTCACAGACCCCGTGGCTGGAGGCTGGCGCGCTGCGCCTGAACCTGGCGTCCGGCGTAGCCATCCATGGCAACGCCGAGGCGCCCCTGACCGGGGCCGAGCAGCGCGTGCTGGAAATCCTGATGCGGGCCCCGGGCCGGGTGCTCGCGCGCGCCGAGATTGGCCGGTTCGCGCTGGGCCGCGCGCCGGAACGCTACGACCGCAGCCTCGACACGCATATCAGCGCGCTGCGCCGCAAGCTGGCGCTGGACGGCATCACTTCGCCGCTGCTGATCCGCAACCTGCGCGGGCAGGGCTATATGCTGGTGCAGGCGCCTTGAGCTGGCGGCGCCGCGTGCGCGCGCTGTTTCCGCTGCCGCTCTTCTGGCGTAACTTCCTGACCTTCTGGCTGGGCATGGCCGCGATCGTCGCCGTCGGCATGACGCTGACGGCCGCGGTGGCCTGGTACCGCTTCGACGCGCTCGATGGCCTGAGCCCCGCGGCGCTGACCGAGGATGCGCTGGAGGTCGCCCAGGCCCAGGGGCGCCCCGGGCTCAGGCGCTGGCTGCGGGCGATGGATTCGCACGCCTCGGCGCTGGACATCTACATTGTCGACGACACGCTGCAGGAACTGCTGGGCCGCCCGTTGCCGGCGCGGCTGCGCAACCGCCTGGCCGACCGGCTGGTGCCGATGTGGCGCGCGGGGTTGACAGGCCATGCTGTCGCGCATGAGCCCAGGCCCGGAGCGCGCGTGTCATGGTGGGATCCTCAACCCATCGCGCTGCCAGAAGGCGGCGAGCTCCTGATGCTGTTCCTGCCGTTCGATTCGTCGCGCTGGGAGGTGCTGCACCTGTCGCCCGTGGTGCTCGCGCTCGGCCTGTTCGCGCTGGCCGTGTCGGCGCCCCTGTGCTGGGCGCTGACGCGGCATGTCACCGGCCCCGTGCGGCGCCTGCGCGAAGCCACGCAGGCGCTTGCCGACGGCGAACTGGCCACGCGCACGCCGCCCGTGCTGGCCCGCCGCGCCGACGAGCTGGGTCTGCTCGCGCGCGATTTCGATGCCATGGCCGACCGCCTGCAGCGCCTGATGGACTGGCGCGAGCAGCTATTGCGCAATATTGCGCATGAACTGCGGTCGCCGCTGGGGCGGCTGCGCCTGTCGCTGGAGCTGGCGCGGCGGCGCGACGCCACGCTCGACCTGCAGTTCGAGCGCATCGAGCGCGAGGCGGAGCGGCTCGATGCGCTGGTCGAACGCACGCTGCAGCTGGCGCGGCTGCATGCGATGGCGCCGGTGCGCTGCCCGATCAACCTGGCGGAACTGGTCGACGTCATCGTCACCGATGCCCGCTTCGAAGCCGCGGCCCGGGGCGGGGCGATCCACTGGACGCCCCCGGATGCACTGATCGTCGAGGCCGATGCCGCGGCGCTGGGCAGCGCCATCGAGAACATCCTGCGCAATGCGATCCGGTACACCGATCCCGCTGCGCCCGTGACCGTGACGCTGCAGGCGGATGAGACGGCGATCCGGCTCGATATCGTCGACGGCGGGCCCGGCGTTCCGCAAGACGCGCTGGCGAGCCTGTTCGAGCCCTTCTACCGCGTGCGTAGTGGTCTGGGGCATCCGACCGGCGCGGGACTGGGACTCAGCATTGCGCACGCTGGCATTGCCGCGCATGGCGGCACGGTGTCAGCGCGCAACGTGGCGCCGCGCGGGCTGGCGCTGCAGGTCTGCCTGCCGCGCAGGACGTGTGGCGGCGCTGCTGGCGTGGCCAAGACCCCGACAAATTAGCGGCGGACGGATGCTGCGGAGATGGCCTTTGCGCCACACAGCCGCTGCAAGTGGCGTGCCCCTCTCGGCCAGATGCTGCGTTTCAAGGCGGTTGCCATGATGCAGATCGATCCGGCGCCTGTCTCCTCACCGTCAAAGCCTTTCGCAGGCACATCTGCCCTGCGCCGGCAAGCCAGGCTTATGCGTCACGACGCATAAGAACCACAGCGACGCCTCTTCGCAGCAAGGGAAAAAATTCCGAGCAAGATCTAAGGCTTGCCTGATTGGTGGCATTAAGTGCCATACATATAGTTCAGCTGTCCCCGGGGCAACCGGCAACTGCAACACAAATCTGGCGGTTCAATGGCGGCACGGGGCAGGGCGGAATCCGTTGGATCCGAAAGCCATCTACCTATCAACATATTTGAATCACCCCATCATGACCCATACCAAGCTCCTCGCTGCTCTGATCGTCGCCGGTACCGCCATGGGCGCGCAGTTTGCACACGCTGCCACCACCAATGCCGACGGCCAGATCACCTTCAACGGCCAGATCACCGCGCAGACCTGCACGATCAACGGCAACGGCACGGGCAGCAAGAACTTTGCCGTGACACTGCCGACCGTGTCGGCCTCCACCCTGGCCCAGGCTGGTGACACCGCTGGCCAGACGCCGTTCTATATCGCCCTGACCAACTGCACGCCAAACACAGGCAACGTGCATACCTACTTCGAGGCTGGCCCGACCACCGACACCACCACCGGTAACCTGATCGTGGACGCCGGCGGCGCCACCAACGTGCAGATCCGCCTGCTGAACGGCGGCACCGATAACAGCCCGATCAAGGCCGGCTTTACCGACGCTGCGCAGAATTCAGGCGTCGTCGCCATCAACAGCGGCTCGGCCACGCTGCCGTACTACGCACAGTACTACGCAACTGGCGCAGCAACGGCCGGTGCCGCCAACTCGACGGTGATGTACTCGATCGCTTACCAGTAAGCCCTGGCACCACGGGGGCGCGGAGCGTGTTACCGGCGCGCTCCGCGCCTTCGGAACATGGAAGTGTGTGCCGCTTCACCCGGTCAAGTCCGCCGCAACCATCATGAAAACGTCCATCAAGTCCCTGATTTCCGCCGGCGTGATTGCGCTGGCGCTCATGAGCGCGCTGCACGCGCAAGCTTCCGTGGTCATAGCGGGGACGCGGGTCATCTACAACGCAAAAGACACCGAGACCACGATCAAGCTGACCAACGAAGGCCAGTCGCCGGCGTTGACGCAGGCGTGGATCGACAAGGGCGACCCGAAGGCTGCCCCATCATCCATCGAAGTTCCGTTCACCGTGACGCCGCCGGTGTCGCGCATCGACCCGAAAAAGGGCCAGACACTGCGCATCCTCTACACCGGCGAGCCACTGCCGCAGGACCGCGAATCCGTGTTCTGGCTCAATGTGCTGGAGATCCCGCCAAAGCCGACCGCCGAAGAAGCTGATGTCAACAAGCTGCAGCTGGCTTTCCGCTCGCGCATCAAGCTGTTCTTCCGCCCCGCGGGCCTGAAGGGCAACGCCGACGACGCCCCTGGCAGCATCCGCTGGCGCGTTACCCAGGCAGGCGGCAAGTCGGCACTTGAAGCGAGCAACCCCAGCAAGTATCACGTTTCTTTCGCCAAGCTCGAACTGGTTGGCGGCGGCAAGAGCGCGAAGTTTGAAGAAGGCGGCATGGTCGGCCCGGGCGAAACCAGGACGTTCCCGCTGACCGGCGATGTTGCGCAAGGCACCGAGGCCAAGGTTCGCTACAACGCCATCAATGACTACGGCGGCGCCGTAAGCGGCGAAGCCGCACTGGGCAGCAGCGCCACCCAGGCCGCTTCGCGCTGACCACACGCCGGGCCGCGCCCGGCGTTATTCCAGGCTGATTTCTCCGATTGACGATGCCGCAACAAGCGGCAGGGGCAAGTCTTGCCCGCGCATGGCCAGATATCCGGCATAAACCCATGAAAACCCAGAAGACCTCTTCCTTCCCGTCCCGGCTGCGTCCGGCCAGTGCGGTGGTGTTGTCCTTGTTCGCCGGCGTTGGTGCGTGGGCCGCGCCCGGTGGCACTGGCGCGCCGACGCTGGTGGCGGAAGTGGAATTCAACGACACCTTTCTGCAGCAGCCGGGCGGTGCCCGCATCGACGTGAGCCGCTTCAACCAGGGCAACGTGGCCTTGCCGGGCAACTATCGCGCAGAGCTGTACGTCAACGAAGTCTGGTTGGGCCGTGCCGAAGTGACGATGCGCCAGGTGGGCGAAGACAGCCGCAACGTGCAGCCGTGCTTTGACCGTGCCGCGATTGGGCGCATGGGCGTGGACCTGAGCAAGTTGTCACCGGAGGCGTCGGCGCGGCTGGACACGGGCTGCGTATCGCTGCCCGACCTGATCCCCGACGCCACGGCCAGCTTCGACAACGGCGAGCAGCGCCTGGACGTCTCGGTGCCGCAGATCGCCATGTCGCGCTCGGCGCGCGGCTATGTCGATCCCAAGTACTGGGACGAAGGCGTGACCGCGGCGCGCCTGCAGTACAACGCCAACGTCTATCACTCCGATTCGAGCGGGATGTCGACCACGCAGAGCTATGTCGGGGTGAACGCCGGACTCAACTTCGGTGGCTGGCGCTTCCGCCATCTGGGCAACCTGACGCACGGCGACGTCGAGGGCACGCGCTACCAGAGCGTGCAGACCAGCCTGCAGCGCTCGATTGCGCCGATCAGGAGCCAGCTGATCATCGGTGATGCCTTCACCGATGGCACCATGTTCGACAGTTTCGGCTTCCGTGGCGTGCAGATTGCCAGCGACGACCGGATGTACCCGGAATCTCAGCGCGGCTATGCGCCGGTGGTCCATGGCATTGCCAACAGCAACGCCCGCGTGCAGATCCGCCAGGGCGGCAACATCATCTACGAAACCACGGTGGCCCCCGGCGCATTCGAGATCAATGACCTGTATCCCACCGGCTACGGCGGCGATCTCGAGGTGGTGGTCACCGAGGCCGATGGCAGCGTGCATACCTCGCGCGTGCCCTACGCCGCAGCCGTCAATGCGCTGCGCCCGGGCGTCACGCGCTACAGCATGACCGTCGGCCAGTACCGCAATACGTCGCTCCAGAGCAGGCCGATGATGATGCAGGCGACCGTGCAGCACGGCATCAGCAATATGGTGACCGGCTACGGCGGCGTCATCGTGGCACAGGACTACACGGCGGTGACGGGCGGCGGAGCGCTGAACACGGACTTTGGTGCCTTTGGCGCCGACGTGACCCAGGCCTGGACCAACCTGCAAAATGCACCCAGCCGGAGCGGCCAGAGCATGCGGCTGTCGTACAGCAAGCTGGTGGCACCGACCAATACCAACCTGACGCTGGCCGCCTACCGCTATTCCAGCAGCGGCTACCTGAGCATGACCGATGCCATGGCGCTGCGCGACCTGGACCAGCGCGGCCTGGGCCCCGGCATGTTCCAGAGCGGCATCCAGCGCGGGCGCCTGCAGATGACCATCAACCAGATGCTGCCGCAAGGCTACGGTTCGTTCTACCTGTCCGGCTCCACGCAGAACTACTGGAACCGCGGCGGTTCCGATACCCAGTTCCAGGCGGGCTATAACAACAGCTACAAGCGGATCAACTATGGCGTCTCGGCGTCGCGCCAGTTCAACGTCGGCTCAGGCAAGTGGGACACCCGGGTGATGCTCAACGTGGGTATCCCGCTGGGCAAGGGCCAGCACGCGCCGTACTCGATGACCAGCCTGAGCCACGATTCCACCGGCGGCACATCGCTGCAGGAATCGGTGGCCGGCACCCTGGGCCAGGACAACGCCTTCACCTACGGCGTGAACGCCGGCTACACTGGTGGCGGCAACACCAGGGATGCAGCCTCTGTCGGCGCCAACGTCGGCTATGTGTCGCCGATAGCCACCATGACGGCCAGCGCCAGCAAGGGCCGCGACTTCTCGCAGGCAGGCCTGGGCATCAGCGGCGGCATCGTGGCCTATGCGGGCGGCGTGGCGTTCACCCCGACGATGGGTGACACCTTGGCCATCATCGAGGCCAAGGATGCCGCGGGTGCGCGCCTGGCCAACGGCAGCGGCCTGCGCGTGGACCCCTGGGGCCACGCCGTGGTGCCAGCCCTGACGCCGTTCGCCACCAACCAGATCGAGATCGACCCGAAGGGGCTGCCCATGAGCGTGGAGCTGAAGACCACGCAGCAGAACGTGGCACCGACCGCGGGCGCGATCGTGAAGATGAAGTTCGAGACGGACAACCCAGGGCGGGCGGCGATTCTGCGTGCCAATGGGCCGGATGGGAAGCCGCTGCCGTTTGGCGCGGAGGTGACGGGTGCGCAAGGGCAGAGCATTGGTACCGTCGCTCAGGGTGGTCGTGTCATTGCGCGCGGTCTCAAGGCAGATTCCGGCCAGTTGATGGTGAGCTGGGGCAAGGGCGCTGCACAGCGCTGCAGTTTGGACTATGTCTTGCCGAAGGCTGGCAGCGAAGCGGGCACGTCTTACCAGATCGTGGACGCGGGGTGCCGTTGATCGAGCCGGAAACAATCTTGTCCGACCGCCGGCTGCGTACCGACATTGCTCCCAATGACGTATTGGCTCCTGGGCATGACAGCTTCGCATCAAATGGCGGGGACAGCGGCGATGACGTTCACCATGACCGGCCTGTGAAGCGGGGCGCCCGGAAAGACTCCGTCCGATCTTTTGCCGTGCGCAAGCACGCGCGGTCACTCGCCATGTCCTGATTTGACATGCCCCGGGGCATGTGCCCCCTGGCCACCTTCGGCTCTGCCTCCCCGGC
This sequence comes from Cupriavidus sp. BIC8F, assembly GCF_032465815.1. NCBI lineage: Bacteria > Pseudomonadati > Pseudomonadota > Betaproteobacteria > Burkholderiales > Burkholderiaceae > Cupriavidus > Cupriavidus sp. BIC8F. Next base: position 799,980 of record NZ_CP136095.1, read on the forward strand.
GCAATCCGGCCACCTGCATCCTGTGCATGGCGGCCCCGACGATCCGCAATGTTGATGCATAATCCGGAGGCATTGCCATATCCATCGTGGGCACTTGCTGATGCCCGGTGCCCGGACCGGCGTCAGGCAGGTTGCCGAGAAGGAGGGTCGCCAATGGTCAACTGGCTGTCTCGCGCGAACACGCAGGTGCACGGCCGCCTGCTCACCGTTGTCGTTGCCCTGCTGATCGTCGTGATCAGCAGCTTCCTTGCCCTGTTCCTCCATAACCTGTTTGAGCGCATCCTCTGGGAACAGGCGTCGGCCAACCGCCTGCATTTCGGCGCGGTGCTGGAGATAAAGTCTACGCACGAGTATTTCATCCGGCGCATGGCGGAAATCTCCGGGCCGGAGTATCGGCTGGCGCGCAGCGACCGCCTGGCTGGCCAGCTCGAAGCCATGCTGACAGGCGTGCCTCCAGGCAGTGCCCGTACCGTCGAGGTGCCTGGCCTGACCAATCAGGCCACCATGCTGACGGGCACGCCCGCGCCAGCGGCGGGGCGTCCCGACACGATTTCGCACATCGTTCGATTCGCCATCTTCGAGCGCGCGTACTGGGGTAAGGCGCCGCAGGGGATGCGCTCGGCTTTCCTGTCTGCTGATGGGAGCCAGGCATTCGTGACACCGGCGCTTCCGGGTGCGCTGGCGTTGAGCGGGCCGCTGGTCGCTGATGTTGTCAGCAACTGGGCCAAAGCGCTGGCGAACCGGTCGCGCGAAGCGCAACCTGAGACGCCGGTCGCCTCACCGCTGTGGACCGGGCCATACCAGGGCACCATCGAGCGGGGCCCGATCCTGAGCTGCTTCCTGCCAGTCCGTGACGCCAGCGGAAATCTCGTGGCGTATGGCGCGACTGCCATTCCTGCACGCGCGCTGATGGACGACGTCAGCATCCCGGATGCCACGCACCCCGCCTCAGGCAGGCGGGCAATGTTCTTCGATGAGCAAGGGCGACTGCTGTACCAGGGCAGCGACGCCGGCTGGCTGCGCCCGCAAGCGCTGGGTGAGCGGGTGGCGCGTGAGTTGGGCAGCAGCCGGCAAAACGTAGCCTACTGGTTCGAGCAGGGCAGCCTGATGATTGGCCTCATGGCGCGCGACCGTGGCTGGCGCGCGGCCTACGCTTATCCGCTGTCTCAGGCGCTGGCGGATCATGGCCCGGCGCTGGCGGCTGTGCTTCTGCTCTACGGCCTTGGTGTGCTCGCGGTGCTGACCGGTGCCGGCACGCTGCGGCGCCGGGTGTTGGTGCCGATGCAGCAAAACGCTGAACGGATCGAGGATAGCGAACGCTTCAACCGTACTGTGATGCAGGCCGCGCCGGTCGGCCTGCGGGTGGTGCGCACAGCCGATGCGCATGTACGGGTCGAGAACGCGCTGGCCGCGCAATGGCTGCCGCTCGACACGCGCACGGCGGGCCGGCCATGGCTGGACGAGATGCTGGCGCGGCGGGGTGACCAGCCCGCGCGGCTGGAGCTGCAGGTGCCATCCGACCACGGGGGGGCACGCGACTTGCTGGTAGTCGGCCGCCACACCCGCTTCGAGGGTGAAGACGTACTGCTGTGTGCGATCCATGATGTCACCGACGAACGCGAAGCGCACCGCGCGCTCTCGCGCGCACGCCAGCTGGCGGATGAGGCAAGCGCCGCCAAATCGCAGTTCCTGGCCGCCATGAGTCACGAAATCCGGACGCCGCTGTACGGGATGCTGGGCACGCTGGAACTGCTGTCCCTGACAAAGCTGGCGCACAGCCAGCGCGAGATGCTGTCGACCATCCAGTCCTCGTCGCAGGTCTTGCTGCAGATACTGGATGACCTGCTGGACTACTCCCGCGCGGAAGCCGGCCAGATCGAACTGGACGCCGTGCCGTTCGATCCGGTCGACCTGCTGGAATCGACGGTTCGCGCGCAGGCGCCGATCGCGCTGCAAAAAGGCATTGTGCTGCCGTTCTATCCACAGCCCGGCTTGCCTTGCCTGATCGGGGATCCGGTGCGGGTGCGCCAGATTATCGACAACCTGCTCGGCAACGCGCTGAAATTCACGGCAGAGGGCCATGTCATCGTGCGCCTGCGGCGCGCGCCGCAGAGCGAAGCGCCCGATGCGGACGGCAGGATCGGCATCCGGCTTGAGGTGGCGGATACCGGGCCAGGCATTGCGCCAGAGGTCCAGGCGCGGCTGTTTGAGCCTTTCGTGCAGGCAGATGCATCGACCGCAAGGCGGTTTGGCGGGTCGGGCCTGGGCTTGTCGATCTGCAGACGCCTGGCCGCCTTGATGGGCGGCAGTATTTCCGTGCAGAGCGAACCGGGCAAGGGCAGCGTCTTCCGAGTATTGCTGAGATTGCCGGAAGCCGGGCCGCGCGAACAGGTGGAGCCGGTGTTGCCGCCGGTGGCCGTGCTGTCGGAAAATGACGAGATCCGCAACCATGCCATCGACAATCTGCGCGCCATGGGCTGCAGGGCGATCGCTTGCCGTGGGCCGGCGCCGGAACCAGGGATGGTGTTGCTCGTTGCCACCCGCCACATCGAGGCCATTCCCGAAGGCTATGCCGGCTTGGTCTTTTTGCGCGCCGATGGCCCGGCGGAACCACAGCTGATCGCCGGCAGCTGGCTGGTCAATGCCTATCATCAGGCGGGCATCCTGCGGGCGTTTTGCAAGGCGGCCGGCATGACGCCGGTCAGTGCGCCGCCGCTGGCTGCGCCTGTCGACCCCACGCCGCAGCTGGGGCTGGAGATACTGGTGGTCGACGACCATCCCTACAACCGGCTGCTGATGCAGCAGCAGCTTGAGCGCCTTGGCTGCCGGCCGACGCTTGCGGCCAGTGGCGAAGAAGGGCTTGCAGTGTTGCGCCAGCACAAGTTTGACCTGATGCTGACGGATGTCCACATGCCCGGCATGGACGGCTACGAACTGAGCCGCAGGCTGCGCGCGCAGGGGGCAACGCTGCCCATCGTCGGGCTTACCGCGAGCATCGCGCAGGGCGAGGCCGAGCGCTGCCTGGAGGCCGGCATGAATCGCTACCTGTCCAAGCCGATCCTGCTGGGCGACCTGGCTGAGTGTCTGCGCGACGTGCTGCCGGCGCATGTGCCTGGCCTGGCACAAGGGGCCGCGGGCACGGCTGGCTCCGCCCGCGTGGAGGATAACGTTGCCAGCATGGCGTTGCTGGAGCGCACCATGCGCGAGGATTTCAAGCAACTATCCGCCGCGGCAGCCAGCGGGGAACTGAAGGCAATCCGCCATCATGCCCATCGTATGAGGGGGGCCATGGCGCATGCCGAAGATGGCGAGGAGATTGTCGAACTGTGCCGGGAACTGGAGCTGGATGCCGCCCAGGCGCTGGCAGCCGTGCAAGCCCATGTCGACAACCTGGCGTTGTATCTTGCCGCATACTTTGACGATCCTGAAAACCATGAAGGCAGCCAGGATGCGGCCCGACGCGATTGGCCGGATACTATTTAAGGAATGCCTTAATTTGGGTTTTTCGGAAGACTCCTAATATTCAGATCAGCGAAGATGACCGGCATTGAATGCCGGCACGGTTCGGCGGCCGCAGAACCGATTAAAACAAGGGGGATCGTAAATGATCAAGGTAATCATCGCAGACGACCACCCCGTCGTGCTTGACGGGATGAGCCGGGTGCTGGCGAGCGAAGTGGGCACGCAAATCGTCGGAAGTGCCGCAAATTCCACCCAATTGGTGGAGTTGCTTGAAAGCACGGATTGCGACGTTATCGTGACCGACTACTCCATGCCGGGCGGCCAGTTTGGCGACGGCCTGCCGATGCTGCAGATGCTGCGCCGCCGTTATCCCACCACCCGGATCGTCGTGATGACCATGCTGGATAATCCGGCGCTGATTCGCAATATCCAGGGGGTCGGCATTTCCGTGATCCTGAACAAGACCGATCCGGTCCAGGAACTGGTGCCGGCGGTGCGTGCCGCGTTCAGCGGGCTGAGCTACCAGCCGGCATCGGTGCGTGCGATCCTGGCTTCGGGCGGCCTGGATGAGCCGTCGCACCGGCCGGTACTGACGCGCCGCGAACTGGAAGTGATACGGCAGTGCGCAGCCGGAGTCCCGGTCATCGAGATTGCGCGCCAGGCCAACCGCAGCAGCAAGACCATCAGCGCGCAGAAGAGCATTGCCATGAAGAAGCTGGGCCTGACCAACGACTACGAGCTCTACGAGTACGCCAGGACAAACGGCCTGCTGGGCGGCACCTGATCCTGGCTCAACCCTGCCTTGCGGGCCGGTCCCCCGGGCCGCGTCGCATTCCCTCCGCTGAATAGCACGCCAGGCGGCGCTGACGCCGGCCATCTCCTGCCGTGCGGCGGCACATGCGCTGTCCATCTCCTCGGAAGTTTCCCCTGCTTATTTCAGGCTTGGCTGATTTCGAAAGCCAGGCGCATGGTTCATCCTGAATGCAGGAATGACAACGCTGGAGCGTAAGGTGGCCATGGAAAAAATCCGGGTGATCGTCGCGGACTCGCAACCTGTCATGCGGCGCCTGTTGGGCCGGCGGCTCGCGGCCAGCGCCTGCATTGAACTGGCTGGCGTGGTGGGCGACGAACCGAACCTGGTGCAAGCGCTGCGGCAAGGCCCGTGTGATGTCGTGGCGCTGCGTTACCCGCTTGGGGACACCAATGACAGCGAGCTTTCCAGCTACGCGCGCCTTGGCGCGCGGCTCGCCGAGCTGGGCGGGCAGCGCGTGGTCGCGATCGCCAACGTCGCCGACCGTGCCGGCGTGCTGCAGTTGCTCAAGGACGGCTGCCGCAATGTCGTGACCGCCAGGGACGGCGTCGACGAGGTCATGAAGGCGGTCTGGATGGCATATCTGGGGCTGGCTTCCGTATCGGAAATCGCTTGCACGCTGATCTGGGGCAGGCCCTGCGGCGGTCCTTCGGACGGCGGCGACTGGGCGGAGTTGCTGACCAGGCGTGAAAGCGAAGTGCTGCGGCTCTACCTGTCGGGCATGTCCGTTACCGGGATCGCCATACGCACCGGCCGGACCGTCAAGACGATCAGTACGCAAAAGCAGAGCGTCATGCGCAAGATCGGCGCCGAGAACGACGTGGAGCTTGCCGCCTTTGCCATCCAGCGCGGCATGTTGTGAGGCGCGGTGCGCCGCTTGCCGCAACGCGCACTACGACCCATGCACTGGCCGGATGCTCCGGGCAGTCGCGATACTAAGACGAGGTATGCAATGAAACGGCTGATGTCGATCGACAGCAGCTCTGCGTTGCCGTTGAGCATTCGCCAGATCCGTTATCTGGTCTACCTGTTCTCGGCCTGCGTGCTGGGACTGACCGTACTGTCCTGGGGGGTGCTGCTGCGCTATCGCCTGCACGAGGCGGTCGAGCGGCAGGAGATGGTGCTGCAGTCGCAGTCCGAGCAATTGCAGGCAAAGCTGCATTGGGCCGAGGCGCTGACCGTGCGCGCGCAGGGATCGCTGACGCGGCTTTCCGATATCGGCCTGGCCGATGAGCTGGCTGCGGTCAGCGATGAGCAATGGACCGAGCGCCTGCGGAGCCGGGGCGACCGCCAGTACATCCCGCTGCTGGTCCCGCCTGCCCACGCCAGGGCGCCGGGCGCCAGGCTGAAAAGCCTGGCCGACATGATGACGTTCACTTTCCGCGTCAACAACCTGCAGTATCGCGAGGTGCAGAACGCCTACCTGGTGGACCTGCAGGCCGATCAGCTCTATGTCATCCCGCGCCGGCTGGAGCCGGCCCGCGCGCTCATGCAGCGCGATGACGTGCGCCAGACCTTCCTGCGTGACACGCTCACGCGCCTGCGCAATGACGCGCTGGTCGCACGCCTGCGCGCCCACCCGGGCCAGGCGGTGGTGCTGCCGCCAGCGCTGGACTGGGTCAGCGGCATGCGCACCGTGACCTTCGCCACCCTGGTGCAAGCCGGTGGCGAGCCGGCCGCGATCCTGGCCATGGAGTTCCCGCTGTCGCCGATGCTGCCGGACGGGCAGACCATCGATGGCGATTTCATGCTGGTGACCGATGCCGGCATGGTGCTGAGCGCGGACGGCATGCCGGCCGGCACCCTCGGCCAGCCGGTCGCGGCATCGCTGGAAGCGCCCGGTGCGCGCCCGGGCAGGGTGCGTTCGGCGCTGGTACGGCAAGGGCTGCTGGACCATGTCGTCGTGCTGGAATACCAGCTGGACGCGTGGGGCTGGCGCACGGTCGGCGTGGTCGGACTGGGCCACGTATGGCACCAGTTCCGGCGGAACACCTTGTGGATGCTGGCCCTGACCGGCTCGCTGTCGATACTGATCCTGGCGTGGATCTGGCTGATCGACCGCCGCATCATGCGGCCGGCGCAGCGCCAGTCCTTGCGCCTGCAGGAAAGCGATGCCCTCGGGCGCTTCGTGATTGAAGTGGCCGGCGTGGGCCTGATGATCGTCGAGCGCAGTACGCGGCAGGTGCTGCTGGCCAATGCCGCCGCCCAGTCGATCATCGATCAGGCCGCCGCCGCCGGCCTGACGCAGCTGCAGGATGCCTGCGATGCGCGCCTGACCAGCGGCCATGCCAGTGCTGAAGGCCCGCCGCAGGTACTGCCCCGTTTCGATGTGGACATGGCCGGCCGCAACGGCGAGATGCGGTCCCTGGAGGTGCGGCTGGTTGAGATTACCTACGAAGGCCGTGCCGCCGTGCTGTACGCCCTCAACGACGTCACCGAGGCGCGGCGCAGCGAAGCGCGCTTGCGCGAGGCGATCCGCGCGGCGGATACCGCCAACCATGCCAAGTCTTCGTTCCTGGCCACCATGAGCCATGAAATCCGCACGCCGCTCAATGGCATGCTGGGCAGCATCGAACTGCTTGGCATGACCCGGCTCGATTTGCGCCAGCGCGACCAGCTGGCGGTGATGCAGCACGCATCGCAGTCGCTGATCTACATCATCAATGACGTGCTGGACTTCAGCAAGATCGAGGCCGGGCAGATGTCATTGCAGCTGCGGCCGTGCCGCGTCGAGGAAGTCGTCGAGGAGGTGACGCGGCGCTTTGCAGCAGAAGCGGCGCTCAAGCACTTGTGGCTGCTCTGCATCAATGATCCTTCGCTGGTTGAGCCGGTGATGGCTGACGTGGTCAAGCTCGAACAGATCCTGACCAACCTGGTCAGCAATGCGGTGAAGTTCACCGAGCAAGGCAAGGTGATCGTCACGGCCATGCGCAAGCCGGGCGGTGGCGTGGAAATCCGCGTCATCGACACCGGCATCGGCATCGCCGGGCGAGACCAGCTCCGGCTGTTCGAGCCCTTCGTCCAGGCCGAGCAGCCCGACACGCGCCACTACGGCGGCACAGGCCTCGGCTTGTCGATCTGCCGCCGGCTGGTCGAACTGATGTCTGGCGAGATACGGGTGGTCAGCGAGCCCGGCCTGGGCAGCTGCTTTACCGTCAGCCTGCCGCTGGCCAGCGCCGGTGCCGCGGCGTCAGCCGACGCCTGGCCGCGGACCGCGCTGCGGGGGCTGACGGTTGGCCTGAGTGTCACCTTGCGCGAGCTCTATCAGGGCGTGGAGCAGTTGCTGCAGTTCTATGGCGCACGGGCGGTCAAGTATGACCCCGACGCGCCGCCGGCCACGCCGGTCGATGTCCTGGTGTGCGATGAGCAGGCCATGCCGCGCTGCAGCGACGCCGATGTGGTGGTGTCGGCCATGGCGCCGGCAGTGCCGGACCTGACGCAGACGCCGGTGGTGGCATCGCCCTATGCATGGCGCGGCTTGCTCGCGGCGATCGCGGCAGCGGCAGGCGTGGAGGTGACGGAAACGCAGGCGCCACTGTCGGCGCGCGAGTATGCGCCTGCCGCGCAGCTGGCGCTGCTGCTGGTGGAAGACCATCCGATCAACCAGGTGGTGATGCGGGAGCAGCTTGAAAACCTGGGGCAGAAGGTCGATCTGGCCAGTGACGGGCCCGAGGCCCTGTTGATGGCATCGGGCCGGCACTACGACCTGGTCCTGACCGACCTGCAGATGCCTGGCATGGACGGCTTCACGCTGGCGCGGCGCCTGCGCGATGCCGGCCTGGCCACGCCGATCGTTGCCATCACCGCCAGCGTGGGGCCCGATGTGGCCGAACGATGCCAGCAGGCCGGCATCGACCGATGCCTGACCAAGCCGGTGGGGCTGGTGACGCTGCGCAAGCTGCTGGAAGACCTGTCCGGCGACCATATGGCAGCGCGAGCAGCGCCGGGCCAGCATGCAGGCGGCGACACACAGCTGCATGCCGACGCGCTGCGGCGCGACCAGCGCGCACTGGCCGAGGCGCTGCTGGCGGGCGACGCCGAAGCGTTTGCCCAACGTTTGCACGGCTTGGCCGGCGCGCTGTCGGTAATGGGCCATGCGCTGCAGAGCCAGGCCTGCCGCTGGCTGGAGCAGGCGGTCCGGCGCTCGGGGCTGGTAGCCATTGGGGCGGATTGGCAGGCGTTCCATGCCGAACTGGAGCAACTGGCAGATGGGCTGGAGTCGCAGGGAGGCACGCAGGGTGCCCACTACACGACGGATTTAAGGCATGCCTGATGGAGCAAGGGTTAGGCCGGTTCGCGCTCTCCTACAGCGTAGCCCGTGGATCTGGTCCGTACCTGGCGCTACGCGGGCCGGGCCGGCCATCGCGCGCACCGCGCCTTAGCGGGCGGCATTGTCCAAGTTTGCCGAACCCTGCGTACAACCCGTGACGGCTGCCCAATCGCTATCCGCCGTCATAAGCTGTTGCACAGGAGCGGCAATGCGCTGTTTCCACATGCCTATTTCAAACTGGAGAGGACAATGTTAGTGCTCAAGGGATTTCATCATCTGACCCTCGGCGTAAGGCACGCGCAGGAGGATGTGGACTTCTACGTCAAGCTGCTCGGGCAAAGCCTCGTGAAGAAGACCGTGCTTCTCGACGGCGAGGATCCCATCTATCACCTTTACTACGGCAACGCGAATGGCGATCCTGGGACCCTGGTGACGTCGTTCCCGTTCCGCCAGCGGGGCGTCATGGCGCGTCAGGGGTCGGGCCAGGTGCGGGTCATCAACTACTCGGTCCCCACGGGCTCGCTCGAGTTCTGGCGCAGCCGCTTCGATGCCATGGACGTGCCGTATGACAGCGAGATCGTCGAGCGCTTCGGCGAGCGCCGCCAGCGGTTCCAGCATCCGTGCGGCATCGAGTTCGATCTCGTCGAAACGGATCTCGATTCGCGTCCGGCTTGCGTGGCCAGCGATATCCCCGAAGCCCATGCCATCCGCGGCGTCCACAGCATCACGCTGTCGCTGCGGGAAGTCGCCGAATCGATCCGCTTCATGAGCGAAGCGATCGGTTTCCGAAACGCAGGCCAGGCGGGATCCTACTACCGCTTCGAGACGTACAACGGCGGGCCGGGCATGATCGTCGAGTTCCTGCATGAGCCGGACCGGCACCAGGGTTCGTCGATCTACGGCGAAGGCACGGTCCACCATGTGGCCTTCGCGGTGGACAACGTGGAGCAACAGGCGATCCTGAAGGAGAGAATGTTTGCCCTGGGCTACATCGATACGTCCGAATCGGTGCACCGAAACTACTTCCGCTCGATGTACTTCAAGATGCCCGGCGGCGTGATGCTCGAGGCGACGACCACCGACATCGGCTTCGCGATCGATGAAGAGCCTGGCCATTTTGGCGAGGAGTTCCAGCTCCCGCCGTGGCTGGCTGATCGAAAAGACGAGTTGCTGGGCCGGCTTGAGCCCATCTCTGTATGACGTTGCCGGGGATCACCATGCATAAACCGAAAGTACTGATTGTCTTCTACTCACGGAACAGTTCCACCGAGATGCTGGCCAAGGCTGTCGCTGAGGGGGCCCTCGAGGCCGGCGCAGAAGTCCGCATGCGGCGTGTGCGGGAGGTCGTCGGCCCCGACGTCATGCGGCAGGCGCCGGGCTGGCTCGAGAACGCCACGGAGATGAACGCGAAATACGAGGCGCCGACCGAAGCCGATGCCGAGTGGGCTGACGCCATCGTGTTCGGCACGCCGACGCGGTTCGGGTCGATCTCGGCCGAACTCAAGGCGTATATCGACGGGCTCGGCGGCCTCTGGTTCGCGGGCAAGCTGAATGGCAAGGTGGGCTCGGTCTTCGGCTCGACGTCGTCGCGCCATGGCGGCAATGAAGCCACCCTGCTGGCGACCTACGCACCCATGGCGCACCTGGGCCTGATCATCGTGCCGCTGGGCTATGCCGACGCGGCGATGTTCAAGGCCGGCACTCCGTACGGCGCGACTCACGTCTCGCACCGTGACGCCGTGAAGCCCGACGATGATCACCTGGCGGTGGCCCGGTTCCAGGGCTGCAGGGTGACGACCATCGCCCGTGCCTTGCGCGTCCAGCCGCAGCCCGTGGCAGCCTGAAAGTAGAAACCTGATGGCAAAAATGGGGCGGAGACTCGGAGTCTCCGCCCGAGACTGCTGACAAAGCCAAAAATGCGATTGTTGTCTCACCTCTCCCATTTATGGGAGAGGGGCGGGGGAGAGGGCAGGAGTGTCCACGAAGTGATGCGTCACGATGCTTGCCGTGCGCCTGCCCTCTCCCCCGGCCCCTCTCCCGCAAGCGGGAGAGGGGAGCAAACCGGCAGTTTGGATGCTTTGTCAGCAATCAAAGGCGGAGACTCGCAGTCTCCGCCTTTTTTGCATCGGCACAGGCCGCTGACACGATGGCATCGATGCGGCGCGATGCCGGTAGCAGGTCGTCCCAATGGACCGTTTCCATGACCATCTTGAGCGCGTCAATCCGCAGCCCGGGCGTTTCCCTGTCCGCGGGCGTGCGGACACACCGCAGGAGGATCGCCGATGAAGCCGCGCGCAGACCAGAGTTCCGGGAACGGGATCTCGTTCATGGTCGGCATGAGCCAGGCAATGCCCTCGGTGCCGAAGTAGGCCGGCCGGGCGCCGAAGGTCCGGCGCGTTGCCATCAGGTGCAGGTGCTTCCACGCGGAGAATCCCTCCGCGATATCGGCCAGCGTCTCGCCGAGCTGCTGCAGTTCCCGGTGCTCGTCCGGGTCGGCGTAGACGTCGCGCCAGACGTTCTCGACCGCCTGGTCCGGCGTGTAAGGCACACTGAAATCGCGGTCGAGTACCACCGCCGGCACGGCGAAGCCCTTGCGGCCCAGGTGGGCGAGCACGTCGTCATACAGGCTTGGCTCAGCTAGCGCCTTGCTGAGTTGCTCCCAGCGCCGGGGTTGCGGCAGGAAGTGCTGCAGGTGCTCCCCCTGCTTGATGCCGAGCAGGTAGACCATTTGCCGATACGTCCAGCCCTGAAGGGCGGTGTCCTTGCCGAACTTCGGGCCAACGCAGGACAGGATGGCCAGCAGGTCGACCGGCGTCATCCAAGCGATGGAGCGCCATGTGGCATTGAGCGGCTCGTGGTGGGCGACGACGCGCCGCAGCGTCCGGCAGGCCCCAGTCAGGTCATCGGCACGCAATTGCGCCTGCGCGGCCTGTATTTCCTTGATGATCAGCATCCAGTAGAGCTCGGACACCTGCGCCGATACGATCCAGGCGTGCTCGCCGGGATGATCGCTGACCGGGTGCTGCAGCGAGTGGAGCACGTCTGTCTGTAACCAGTCACTGTATGGCGTATGCCCGGCTGGCGTTCCGGCCGGCGCCGGGGATGCGGGCTTGACGGTATCGTTCACTTTGGTCTCCTCGTGGTGGTGGGGTCAGGCAAGTTTTGTGGAACGGCGACCATGCGCAGCATCGGATGGCTGGCCGGTCATTACCACAGGCTCTCCAACAGCGCATCCAGCTTCGTGCCGGCATCCTCGCCAAGGTCGCCGACCTCGGAGGGATAGTTCTGCCTGAGCAGGGCCGCCATCTCGGGAAGCTTCGCCCGATCGAAATCGAGGTCGCCGAGCCGGCTCGGCAATTCCAGTGCGTCCACGGCTGCCTCAATGCGGTCAGCGAGGAATGCGGCGGGCGTGCGGCTGCCACGGTCCGTGGAGAAAATCTCAAGCTTTCGGCCATAGACGTCGGCGCAGGCGCGGATGACGGGCGCCAGCGCAATGCACGATGTCACGCTGTGCGGTATCCCGAAGGTCCCGCCGAGGATGTGCCCGATGCGATGGCTCAGGCCGTAGATGACCGAAGCAGGATAGAAGTAACACTGCCACGCGGCGAGCTGAAGCTGCAGCAGGTCGTCGGTCGACACGTGCCCGCCCGCGATGGCCTCGCGAGTTTCGAGCTTGCGCGGCCACTTCTCCAGCACGGCAAGGAAGCGCTCCACGCCCCTGGCGGCCAGGATGGCGTGAGGGTGGTCCACGTCGATCCGGCGCATGCCCTCCACCGCATGGTCGATCCCCTTGATGGCCGAGCTCAGCAGCAGCATGCGTGGCGTGTCGACAATCATCCGGGGATCGATCACCACCAGCCTGGGTGTCGTTTCGCGCACGGCATAACTGCGCTTGAACTTCTGCGGACCGTCCGTTTCCGTCACGCCGAAGTAGTGGGAGAACTCGGAACCCGACAGGGTCGTCGGAATCGCGGCAATGGGAAGGTAGCGGCCTGTCTGCTGGAAATGCCGGTAGGAGACTGCCTTCGCGGCATCAAGTACAGAGCCGCCGCCGAGGGCGATGATCGATTCCGCATTGGCCTCGATGCATGCACGCAGTCCATCGCGTACGGCGAAATCGGGCACATGCGGCGGCAGGCCGGTGAAGGTGCCCACGCCGTCGCCGATGGCAGGCTGCAGGTGCTCGCGGTTCAGGGCCTCAAGGAATTCCACGGTGAACGTCATCGGACGGCGGATGCCGTAGTTCCCCATGGCGGGGGCGACGGTTTTCAGCACGTCGTGTCCCCAGACAATCTCTTCCTGCGGCAAGCATTTCAACTGGCTCATTCCACTTCTCCACCATGTTTTCGTATGCGATCGGGGCTCCGATCCCGAGTAGGAAGATAGGCGAATCGGGTTCGCGCGTGCGCGCGGGATTTGAGAACAGAGCGTCCAGGATTTTGGACGCCGCACATGTGCGAATGGGCGCCTGTCGTTCGTTTTTTCCGGACGAAGCTTTCAAGTTTTGCCGTCTTCACAAGGCAGGGGACGTGTCTATGATCCTTTCCACCGTAGCGACCCCCACCCAGAGAACGGAGACATGAAGATGGAGGCAATCCAGATTACTGAAGCGCTGATTCGCGGACGCCACAGCAAGCGCGGCTTCCTTGACCAGCCGGTGCCGATCGAGACTGTCAGGGACATCCTGTCGGTCGCGAAATACGCGCCGAGTTCGAGCAACACGCAGCCCTGGCGCTGCTATGTACTGACCGGAAAGGCGCGCGAGAAGATTGCGGGAGCCGCGGTCGCGGCGTATCGCGCCGATCCTGATGGACTGGCTCCCGACTACCCGTTCTTTCCGAAGGAATTGCCGGCGCCATTCTCGTCGCGCTTCAATACGTTTCGCGGGATGCTGGGCGATGCGCAGGGCGTGCACAGGAGCGATATCGTCGGGCGCCGGCGCGACGTCGAACGGCAGTTCCGCTTCTTCGACGCGCCAGTGGGACTGATCTTCACCATGGACCGGCGCCTGGAATGGGCCAGCTTCATCTGCTACGGCTGCTTTCTCCAGAACATCATGCTGGCCGCGCGTGCCCGGGGGCTGGACACCTGCCCGCAGCAGATCTGGTCGCTGCAATCAGCGGTCCTTCGTGAAGGCCTCGCTATTCCCGACGAGGAGATGATCGTGGCCGGAATGTCACTCGGCTATGCAGACAACAATATTCCGGAAAACAACATGGAGCTGCGCAAGCTGGAACTGGACGAGTTCGTCTCGTTCGTCGATCGCTGACACGCGGAACCGTCCAGGTCGCTCCCTGACCTGGAAAGGCGCGAAGAAGCGATAGCCATCGTTAGCTAGTTTCGGCAAGTTGTGGAGATGTCGAATCGTTAAGGTAGGCGCGTTTCACCGGCTGATGCGGATGCCCCGAGCCCTCAGCCGAAAAATAGAATACAGAGACGGAGGAGACATGATAAAAGTGCCCGCGAAGTTTTCTGCGGTGGTTGCGCTCGCATGCTTGCTGGCGTCGAACGCCGATGCAACCGAGAATGGTCAGACCAGTTACCCTGTTGGCGTCAATACCGTTTTGAATGGAATTTTGCCACCGCCTGGTGAAACCCAGTTTTACAATTACACGCTCTACTACGATGCCGGAAAGTTCGCCGGCCCGCATGGGGAAAGTCTCCTGCCCGGGTTCCAGTTGAACGCGTTTATTGACGCCCCGCGTATCGTTCACACATGGGGCACTACATTTGGCCCCTTTACTCTGTCTAGTGGTGTAATCATCCCGCTTGTTCATATTCGGACGGACACGCCAGGCGGCAGCGGCAAGCGCAATGGAATTGGAGACATCATCGTTGAGCCGCTGTACATCGGTTATTCCAATCCATCGCGATCATTCTTCGCCTACCTCACCACCGAAATTGCAGTGCCGAGCGGGTCCTACTCCGCGAACCGAGTGGCGAACACTGGCCGGAATGTATATGCGCTAACGCCGCAACTCAGCACGACATGGTTCCCCACGCCCGCAGTTGAAGTCTCTACCACCACGCTCGTAGAGATCAGTTCACCGAATTCAGCGACTCGATATCACTCTGGCGCGGTTGCCGCACTTGAGTATCTGGTTGGCTATTCGCTGAACAGCAAGTTCCAGCTCGGACTTCAGGGATATCTGCTGAAGCAGTTCACCGATGACAAAGTCAACGGCACGCCCGTCCCAGGGAATGGGTTTCGCGGGAAAGCGGTCGCAGTCGGGCCGCAACTACGATACATGTGGTCGCCGGCGGCCGGCATTGTGTTCAAGTATCAGCGCGAGTTCGAAGTGCAGAATCGGCCGCAAGGCAACAAGTTCTGGGTTGAACTGTGCTTCCCCCTTTGATCGACTGGCCGAACCGGCCGAGGTGGCGCACCGCGCATTGACGGCGCGTGGCGCGAGCGGGCGCCGGCCACGGCAATGGCGGTCATTGGGGCGCCCGACCGTGGCACTGTGCACCCCCCTTGCAGTACCATGCGATGGCAGGCACACACCATTGGCCAACCCAACCGCTACCAAGGCAGCCTGATGCTGGACCTGAAAGACGTTTTTCACTTCGTGCAAGTGGTCGACCGCGGTGGCTTTACGTCTGCCGGCAACAGCCTGGGGCTGCCCAAGTCCACGTTAAGTCACAGGGTCAAGGAACTGGAGGCTTCGCTGGGCGTTCGCCTGATCAACCGGACCTCGCGCCAGTTTGCCTTGACCGACGTAGGCGCTGAGTTCTATCAGTACGCTGTCGCCTTGCTGCAGAGCGCCGACGTCGCGGAACAGGCGATGCGCCAGAGGCTCGCGGAACCCAGCGGGACCATTCGTGTGACGGTAGCGGTCGAGCTTGCGCAGTTTGCGCTGCGCCAGGTCCTGCCGACCTTCCTGAGCAGCCATCCCAAGGTCAGCATCGTGGAAATCGCCACGGACAGGCTCGTCGATGTTGTCGGCGAGGGCTTTGACCTGGCGCTGCGCGGACATACCTCTGCACTGCAGGATTCCAACCTGGTCCAACGGCCCATTGTCAGGGCGCCATGGTACCTGTTTGCGGGTGCCGACTACCTTGAACGGATGCCACGCCTGGACGAACCGGAGCAACTTGCATCCCATGCCATCGTCTCGATGGTGCGCAAAGGGCCGCTGCAATGGCAACTGCGCGGCCCCGACGACAGGCTCGTCACCATCCCGGTCGAGCCAAGATTCCAGAGCAACAGCATGATGTCCCTGAAGGAGGCAGCCTGCGCCAACGTTGGCGTGGCAGCCCTGCCCGGGTATATCTGCCGGTCCGAGCTGCAGGCTGGCGTGCTGCGGCAAGTCCTGCCGGGCTGGATCGCAGCGGATGCGCGCATCTCCGCCCTCATGCCCTATCGGACCGGACTGCTTCCCGCGGTGCGGTCGCTGGTCGATTACCTCGCCGCAGAGCTGCCCAAGGTCACCGCGTTCGACGGCCGCTGACCCGGCATACCTCCTCTGCCTTCAATGCCACGCGGGCCACGCCCCGTGTGTCCCGCCGGGCGTTCCATATTCATGGACGCTGCGTTCGGCGCCAGCCAGCTTCCAAGGCCGAGCCGATCAACTATCGTTTCCAACCAGGGATAAGCCAACCGCAACGTCACCCTGGAGTGGAATCCATGAACCAGTTGAACTGCCAGCCACAAGACGCGATCTTCTCTGGCCACGACATACTTCCGACGGCCGTCGCGTCGCTCGACCAGCACGGCATCCGACGCCCATCCCGAACGACGGCCCCGCATTCCACGGGCTTGCGCAACGCGCTGGATGCCCTTGCCACGCGGCAGATCACCGCGACGGCATTGACGGAGCAGGCACTCGAACGCGCGGAAGCCAGCAAGCGGCTGCTCAATGCATTCTCGGCGATCGATTGGGACCGTGCCCTGAAGGCGGCCGCGGAAAGCGATCGCCGCTATGCCGAACGCCGGCCGCGGCCACTGGAAGGGCTGCCCATTGCGCTCAAGGATCTGATCGACACCAAGGGCATGGAGACCCGCTACGGTTCCGCAGCCTATCTCGGTCATGTGCCAGCCGCCGATGCGGACATCGTGAAGACCCTGGTGGAGCGCGGCGCGATCATCATCGGCAAGACCACGACCCACGAATTCGCGTGGGGCGTGACAACCGCCAGCGCCAGGTTTGGCGATACCCTGAATCCGCTGGACCATACACGCATACCCGGGGGTTCCAGTGGTGGTGCCGCGGCGGCGATTGCGCACGGTGCCATCATGGCGGGCGTGGGCACGGATACCGGCGGCTCGGTCCGGATTCCCGCCGCGCTGTGCGGCGTCGTCGGATACAAGCCGACGCTCGGCACGTTATCCACGCGCGGCGTGTTCCCCCTGGCGCCCACTTGCGACCACGTTGGCCTGCTCGGCGAGCAGGTCGACGACGTGCTGTTGCTCGCCGATGCCATTGACATCAAGGTTCCCGAGAGCGATGCGTGGCTGTCCGCAAGGCTGGGCGTCATTCGTGAGATTGCACCGGTTCCACTCAGTCCGGAAATTGCGGTGGCATTTGATGGCGCGATGAAGCGGCTGGCGCAGGTCTTTTCCTGTGTGAACGTCAGCACGTCCGGCCTGTTCGATGCGATATTCGGTGCCTTCGCGAGCATCGTCCTGGTCGAAGGCGGCATCGAGCATTTTCGCCGCAACGACTGGGACCGTATCTCGACGCACTACAACCCGGAAACCGTCGACCGGCTGAAACGCGCCGAAGCCATGGACCTGCGCGCCTATGCGGCGGCCCAGCAGGCCAGGCGAGATTTCACGGCAAGGCTGCACGAGGCGATGTCGGCGGTTGACTATCTCGTGCTGCCGACATGCCCGTGCACCGCACCGCATCTCGATGCCGGCACCGTCAGCATTGGCGCCTGGACCGGCACGGTCCGCGAAGCGCTGATGACCTATACGGCACCGTTCAATGTCGCGGGATTTCCTGCCATCTCGATTCCCCTGGCGACCGGCGAACGCAGCCTTCCCGCTGCCTTGCAGATCGTCGCGAAGCCCGGCGACGACGGTGCGCTGCTGCAGATCGCGCAGCAGATGGAGCTGATGCTGCGCAGGAGCACCGCCCACAAGCGTTGATAGACGTCAACCCCACAACCAGGAGACAACGATGGACGATACCGCCAAACCTGAGCGCCCGGCCGCGGCCGGCTTGTCAGAGGAAACCAGCCATGCGCAATGAAAAATTGATGGATATGGCGGCCGGTGCCCGTGCCGCCATCGCGGACCCTGCGCGAATCTCCCTCGTGGGTAGTGACGCCAACCCGCGCTTCGAACTGTTCCACGCGGCCAGCTCGCTCTGCTCGCAGAAAGTGCGCGCGGTACTGTTCGAGAAGCAATTGCCGTACCGTTCGAACGATATGATGATCCTCGGTTCGATGGCTCCGGATGGCCTTGTTCCGGCCGAGCACTACCATCCTCCCTACGTCCGGCTGCGATTGCTTGCGGGCCGGGAAGTGGGGCGGGAATTTGTCAGCGGCTATAGCGGGCGCACTTCGGTGGAGACCGAAGGTTTTGATCCCTGCACGGTCCCGTTGCTTGTGGATTACGAGGCTGGCCGCGTCATTGCCGATTCCAGACAGATCTGCTGCTATCTCGATGCGGTATCGCGCGATCCCGTTGATCTCGTGCCGGAGGATGCCGATGCGCGTGCCCGGGTGATGCACCAGGTGAGCATCGTCGACCGGATCCCGAACGGCACCTTGCTCTACGGCTTTCATCCCGATGCCGACCTGCGGCCTGAAGCGCTAAAAACGGCCATGGAAACGGTCTACGACTACAAGATCCAGGCGCTCGAAGCCATGATTGACGCCAATGCCGGCGATGCGGAGCTCGTCGCGGCCTATCGCGCGAAGATCGCGAAGGAGCGGGGCGGCAAGTCGGTCTGCCACGATGCGGCATTTCAGCGCGCCGCACGTCGGCACGTCGCGGGCCTCTTGACGGACCTCGACCATGCGCTTGGTTCGTCGACACCGTACCTCAGGGGGGAATCATTCTCGCTCGGCGATGTGCTGTGGGGCGTCAACCTGGTCCGGATGGCTTATCTGGGGCTTGCGTCGATGTGGGAAGGCCTGCCCAACGTCGAGCGATATGTGGATGCGCTGGCCAAGCGTCCGTCCCTGTGCAAGGAAGCGGTCCAGGCTACGGTCGATTCCATGCCGCCTTCGCGCTATATGCATGTCATTGCCGGCTGCGGGGAGGCGGTGCCGGTGTAGTCCTCCAGCCCGATGGCACCGGTCAAGGCCGGTGCCTGTGGCAGAAGGGGAATGGGCGGAGACTCTTTCTCAGGCCGTCACGGGCCGGATCCCGGCGGATGCGCGCCCTGGGGTATGATCGGAGGTCAAGATCACACCCAGATCCGATCCGTTGCCACCGCCGGCAATGATTCGCGTTCCCATGCATCGGCGTTGCGGCACTGCCCGGATACGTCTGCCAGGCTATGACGAAGTCACCGGCTCAGGACCCATCCAATGCTGCGCCGCTGCATGAGCAGATCTACGCACGGATTCGTGCCTCGATCCAGCAAGGGCAACTGAAACCCGGGCAGCGGGTGCCATCCTTGCGTGCGTTTGCGGGCGAACTCGGCGTGGCGCGCGGGACCGTTCAGGTCGCCTATGAGCGGCTCCTGGGCGAAGGTTACCTGATCGCCAGAGGCCCTGCGGGGACGTTCGTTTCCGAGCAAATTGCGCCATCGCGCCCCCACCGCGTGGCCGCAGCGGCTGGATCCAGCCGCACGCCACCGAACCAGGAACTTACCGAGTTTTCGATCGAAACGGAGGGTGGAATCCCCGTGCCGTTGCAACTGGGGCTTCCCGCGCTGGATGAGTTCCCGCGAAAACTATGGACGAGGTTGATGGCGCGGCAAATACGCAGCGCCGGCTCGCTGACCAGGCCGGCGTCAGCCGGATTTGGCCCGCTGCGAGAAGCGTTGGCCGCTTACCTGCTGCGCTCACGGGGCATCGACGCCCAGCCGCACCAGGTGTTCGTCGTGCCGGCATATACGGCCAGCCTTGCGCTGATTGTGGATGCGCTCAGGCTGGCGGGCGAAAGCGCCTGGGTTGAGGATCCCAGCTACCCTCCGACAGCCCAGTCACTCAGGCGCCTGAACCTGCAGGTCCGCAATGTGCCAGTGGATGATCATGGCCTCGACGTCGAATTTGGGCGTCAGCATTTTCCAGAGGCGCGCCTGGCCGTAGTGACGCCATCGCACCAGAGCCCGACTGGCGTGGCACTGACACTGCAACGTCGCGTCGAACTGCTCGACTGGGCCGGTGAGCGGGGCGCATGGATCATCGAGGACGACTACGACGGCGAGTTTCGTTACCGCGGCCACCCGTTGCCGGCCTTGAAGAGCCTGGACACCGGCGACCGGGTGATCTATTGCGGCACGCTTAGCAAGGTGCTGTACCCGGGGCTACGACTCGCTTACGTGGTCGTGCCGCAAAGTCTGGTGCCGACCATGGATCTGGCCTGCAGGCGCACGGTGCATGGCGGCTGCCCCGAACTCTTGCAAGCCGTGGCGGCGGAGTTTATCGCGCAGGGGCACTTCGCCCGGCACATCAAACGCATGCGCACGCTTTACGCGCGACGACGCGCAATGCTGGCCGAGGCGCTGGCTCCATACAAAACGGACGGCTTCACTGTTTGCCTGCAGGATGGCGGCATGCACCTCCTGGTCGACGTCAGGGACGATCTTGACGATCTGGCGATGGCCCGTCGTGCGCGCGAGGCAGGATTCGCCGTCCATTCGCTGACCGCCTGGCGGCAGGGTGCGCCCGGGCGGCGTGGCTTGATGATGGGCTTTACCAATCTGCGCAGTCGGACTGAAGCCGATCGCCTGGTTGCCGAGCTGATGCGCGCGCTGAAAGCATAGACGATCGTCAGGACACATGACCGTCCATCGGTCATGCCGCCCCATGTCGATGGCCCAGTCGAAAACGATAAACATGTGCCTGTTGACGGTGTCATCGCCCATTTACATTGAAGCCTGCACAAGCCAGCACGCATCGGCACCATGACCAGGAACCTGATGCCCAGACATACTCAAGGCAACGCGCGCACGCGTTAATAAAGGAGTCTCACCATGTCTTCAGATCGCAGCCTCGATCAAGGCCTGTCGCGACGTAACCTGCTGTTGGGCAGCGCGGCCGCAGCCAGCGCGCTGGTGGCTTCCGGCTTGCCCGGACCTGCGGCGGCAGCACTGTCGGCAGAAAAGGCGAATACCGCAAAGACAAGCGGCAAGGCTTCAGGCAGCTACATCACGGCAAAGGACGGCACCCAGCTCTATTTCAAGGACTGGGGCGCCGGTCGCCCCGTTGTATTCAGTCATGGCTGGCCGCTGAGCTCGGACAGTTGGGAATCCCAGATGATCCTCGTTGCTTCGGAAGGGTACCGTGCCGTTGCACATGACCGTCGTGGCCACGGCCGTTCAAGCCAGCCATGGAATGGCAATGAGATGAACACCTATGCCGACGATCTGGCCACGGTGTTCGAGACGCTCGACCTGCGGGACGCCATCCTGGTGGGCTTCTCCACAGGTGGAGGCGAGGTGGCCCGGTATATCGGCCGGCATGGGACGCGACGCGTTTCAAAGGTGGTGCTGGTTTCAGCCGTGCCGCCTTTGATGGTGAAGACCGCAGCCAATCCGCGCGGACTGCCAATCGAAGTATTCGACGGCCTGCGTGCCGCTCAACTTGCCAATCGGTCCCAGTTCTACAAGGACGTGCCGGCGGGGCCGTTCTATGGCTTCAACCGTCCCGGTGCAAAGCCGTCGCAGGGGTTGATCGACGCATGGTGGGCGCAGGGCATGCAGGGTGGACACAAGAGTACGTACGACTCGATCAAGGCATTTTCCGAGACCGATTTCACCGAGGATCTCAGGAAGATCGATGTGCCGACCCTGATCATCCACGGCGACGACGATCAGATCGTGCCGATCGACGCCGCTGGACGCGCATCGGCAAAGCTCGTCAGGAATGCGAAGCTGATCGTCTACCCCGGTGCGCCGCATGGGCTCACCGACACCCACAAGGACCGGTTCAACGCCGACCTGTTGGCATTCATCCGTAGTTGAAACGACGCCGCATCTGCCGGACCCCACGAAGGCGCCGGCAGACTGGGCCCACCATAAGAGGTACTTCCCATGTGCAACCACCATGGCCCCTATGCAGATCCCGTTGATCCGGCTCTGCCGAAGTCCGGCATTACGCTGGACCTGCCACGCACCGCGCTTGTCGTGATCGACCCGCAGATCGACTTCATGAGCCCCGAAGGCCGCAGCTGGGGCGTGGTCGGGGAAAGCGTGACGGAGCAGAATCTCGTGGCCAACCTGGTCTGTCTGTTCGAGGCCGCAAAACAGGCGGGCATCACGGTCGCCATCTCTCCCCACTATTACTTTCCCCATGATCACACATGGAAAGTGCAGGGCCCCGCCGAAATGTTCCAGCATGCCATCGGCATGTTCGACCGTCCGGGCGCGCTGAACCTGAACGGATTCCGTGACTCGGGCGCGGACTTCATGCCGGAGCTCAAGCCGTATATCGAGGATGGCAAGACCATCATATGCTCCACGCACAAGCTGTACGGCCCGCAGGCCAACGACCTTGTCCTGCAGTTGCGCAAGCAGCGCGTCGACCAGGTGATCCTTGCGGGCATGGCCGCCAATCTGTGCGTCGAATCCCATCTGCGTGATCTGCTGGAGCAAGGTTTCGAAGTTGCTGTCGTGCGCGACGCCGTAGCAGGGCCGAAGCTACCTGAAGGGGATGGGTATCACGCGGCACTGGTCAACTTCCGCTTCATCGCAAACGCGCTGTGGGATACCAACGAAACCGTGCAGCGGTTGACAGGAAAGATTGAAGCAGCCGCGTAGCGCCTGGCGCGGCAATGGCAGGGTGCATCAATGTCTGGTTCAAAGCATGCATAGAGGCGACATGCCCAAGATTCCTTCGCGCTACAGCTATTTCGCCTATGGCGTTATCCAGGCCGGCTTGACCTGCGCCATCGCTGCTGCCATCGCAAGCCTTCCATTTGCAGACGAAGGCCGGTTCTTTCAGCACTGGCTAAGGTCCTGGAGCGTTTCCTGGCTGACCATGCTGCCGGTCGTCGTGTCGGCCACGCCCATCATTCGCCGCCTGGTCGATTGCATGACAAACCACTCTTAGGTCATACCGTCATATGTCGATGCTCGATGGCCTAGTTGAAAACGATGAACATGTGCCTGTTGACTGTGTCATCGCTCAACTACATTGAAGCCTGCACAAGTCAGCACGCATCGGCACCATGACCAAGAACCTGACGCTCAGACATGCGGAAACGGAGGCCGAGATCCGTGCCTGCTTCCCGGTTATGCGGCAGCTGCGGCCCAAGCTGCAAATGCCGGAAGACTTTCTCAGCACCGTCATGCTGCAAAGCGGACAAGGGTACCGGCTGCTCGCGCTCTGGGACGATGGCAAAGCTGTTGCGCTGGCCGGATATCGGCGTCTTGACAACCTGATCCACGGGCGCTTTTTGTACGTCGACGACCTGATTACCGATGCCGAAGGCCGGGGGCAGGGTCACGGCGAGCGCCTGCTGCAAGCGCTTTGCGAGCTTGGACGCACAGAAGGCTGCCAGCGACTTGTCCTGGATACCGCACTCGCGAACGCGCTGGCCCAGCGCTTCTATTTTCGTTCCGGCCTGCTCGCCAAGGGCCTCCACTTCTGCATGGAGCTGCAATGAAGCCCCTCGGCCTGCTGCTGCTCGATTGCAGCCCGCGCCGTGACTATTCCACGAGCCGGCGCTCCGAGTCGATCTGGCGCGGGGATGCCGCGTTCCCTAACATGGAATCGTTCCACCTTCCTCAGCACGGAGAAGCATCATGAAGATTGTCATCATTGGCGGGACCGGCCTGATCGGCTCGAAGACCGTCGCCATTCTGCGCCAGGGCGGCCACGAGGTCGTGGCCGCCTCGCCCAGGAGCGGTGTCAACAGCATCACTGGCGAGGGGCTCCAGGAGGCCATGACCGGCGCTCAGGTGGTGATCGACCTTGCCAATTCCCCGTCATTTGAAGACAAGGCGGTGCTGGAATTCTTCGAGACCTCCGGCCGCAATCTTCACGCGGCGGAGACCGCAGCGGGCGTTCAGCACCACGTCGCGCTGTCCATCGTCGGCACCGACCGGACGCCCGAAAACGGCTATTTCCGCGCCAAGGTCGCGCAAGAAAAACTGATCGAGGCCTCCGGCATCCCCTACACCATCATCCGCTCGACCCAGTTCATGGAATTCATCGGCGGCATCGCCGATTCCAGTGTGCAAGGAAATGTCGTCCGCCTTTCGCCTGGGCTGTTCCAGCCGATTGCGGCGGACGACGTCGCCGCCCTTGTTGCCGATGTAGCGCTCGCGCCACCGCGAAACGGCATCGTCGAGATCGCCGGCCCGGAACGAGCCCCGTTCAACGAGATCGTCGCCCGCTATCTCAAGGCGGTGGGCGACCCGCGTGAAGTCGTGCGCGATCCCGAGGCCCGCTACTTCGGCGGCCGGGTCGAGGAACATTCGCTGGTGCCGTTGGGCGAGGCGCGCCTCGGGCGCATCGGCTTAGCGGAATGGATGCGTCAATCGCAGCAACGATAGCCCGCAGGGCGCATGCCCACGTAAGCAGCACCGCTTTCGTCAGTACCACATTGAGCAGATCACCAGGAGCAAACATGACCCAACGTATGAATTACTTCCAGCAATCCCCGGAACTGTCCAAGAAGCTCATGGAGTTCGGCGCGCTGTTCCAGAAGACCACGATCGAAGCGCCCATTCGCGAGCTTGTCGAGATTCGCGCATCGCAGCTCAATGGCTGCGCGTTCTGCGTCGACATGCATATCAAGATGGCAAAGATCCACGGCGAGCGCGAATTGCGCCTGCATCATGTGGCGATCTGGCGCGAGTCGACGCTGTTCTCGCCGCGCGAACGCGCCGCGCTGGACTGGACCGAGGTGCTGACCAGGCTTCCCGCCGACGGCGTGCCCGACGATATCTATGAGCGTGTGCGCACCCAGTACAGCGAGAAGGAACTGTCGGACCTCACCTTCCTGGTGGGGGCGATCAATACCTGGAATCGCCTGAACGTGGCTTTCCGCATGGTGCCCGGTTCGTCGGACAAGGCGTTCGGGCTCGACAAGGCCAACCTGGAGTGATGCCATGAAGACGGTCATTTCCGCTGCGGCAGCACTTGTGTTGTCGTGCCTGACGGTTGCGCAACCGGCTGCCGCCGCGCCCGAGGCGAGTGTCGCGCCCCTGCTCAAGGAAGCCTTACCCGAATATCCGGGGAAAGAAGCCGAGATGATCATCGTGGAGTATCCGCCGGGCAGCGTCGATCCGGTGCATCGCCATGATGCGCACGCCTTTGTCTACGTGCTCGAGGGCAGCATCATCATGGGCCTCAAGGGCGGAAAAGAGGTAACGCTCAAGCCGGGCGATACCTTCCACGAAGGTCCCAACGATATCCACACCGTCGGACGCAATGCCAGCAAGACGCAGCCAGCAAAGTTCGTCGTGTTCCTGATCAAGAACAAGGGCGCGCCGATCCTGACGCCGGTGAAGTAGTCGACGTCCATTCAGGCGCCGGCAATCCCGGTGCGCACTGTCCGGCCGGCAAGAGCGGCGCTACCGCATGCTCTTGCCGTGCCGCTGTTTTCCAGGGTGGCGTGAAGGGTTGTGGGACGGAAATTGATACTGCGTCGGTTTCTTGGCAATATCACCATGACAAAACCGGGTCCTGGGCCGCGGTTGGCCGTGCTGCCTGCCGGCAGTTCGGACCTTGGACCCGCGACCTGCCGCACCGCCGCGAGACGCGCACCATGCACCTGGGAAAATCGTACGCAATATCCGAGTTCACGTTCTGGTCGAGACGGCAACTTTATGCCTCGCTAGCATGCGGTTCGCTGCCGGTAGTCCTTTATCAGTTTTTCGGGCTGAAATGGCTGTCAATCCCGGTCTCGGTTGTGGTGCTGCTGGGTACCGCCACGTCATTCATCGTGGGTTTCCGGAACGTGCAGACCTACAGCAGGGCCCTGGAGGCACAGCAGATCTGGACTGAGATCCTGAACGGCAGCCGGTGTCTGGGTGTGATAAGCCGGGACTTTCTGGCAGGGCAGGCGGCCGGGCGGGATCTGGTCCTCCGGCATTGCGCGTGGCTGACGGCGCTCCGCTATCAACTGAGAACCCCAAGGATCTGGGAAAGCGCGGGCAAGGCATCCAACCTGGAGTACCGGAAGTACTACCGCGTTCCAGAGTGGGAGACTCCATTGGACGAGGCGCTTGCGCGGTATCTGCCTCAGGCCGAACTCGACTCGCTTGCGCACGCCGAGAGCAAGACAAGCCGGTTGCTTGGAACGCAGTCGGCGACGATCAGGCGGCTCCTTGACGCTGGCGAGATCGGCAATGCCTTCTATCTGGAGTTGGTAGGATCGATCAGAGGCCTCTTCGCGCAGCAAGGACGGGCGGAGCGTATCAAGGACTATCCGTATCCCAGGCAATATGCGGTCGTCAACAAGCTCTTTGTCCGCACTTTTTGTCTGCTACTGCCTTTTGGCATTCTTACGGAATTCGAAAAGCTCAATGCCAGCGTTTCAGGCGTCATGCATGGCAACATGATCTGGCTGGTCATTCCATTTAGCACGATGATCTCCTGGATGTACCTCGCGCTGGAGCAAGTGGGCGAAAGCACGGAGAACCCGTTCGAAGGAAACGCCAATGATGTGCCCATGGCACAGATCTGCCGGAAGATCGAACACGAACTCATGGACATGCTTGGCGAGAAGTGCGATATCCCCGCGCCAACGACCGAGCACGGTATTGTCCTCTGACCACTCAAGGTCATCGCTTTAGTCAGGCGTCCTGTCATGTCTGCGGGGCGTGCGTCGTCTGTTCACTCAGTGCGCGGCCGCAGCAGCGGCTGCAGAGCCGCCCCTGGCGGGCTTCGTGAACCAGATCAGCGGCACGATGGCGACGAAGATCACGCCCGAGATCCAGAAAATGTCGTTCAGGCCCAGCATGATGGCCTGCGTGTTCAGGCCGCGTTCGAAGTAGGCGGCGGCCTGGCCCTGCGTGAATCCCATCGTCGCTTGCAGCGATTCGATTGTCCTCGCGTACAGCGGGTTGTGCACGCTGGCCTGTTCCGCCAGTTGCGCGTGGTGCAGGACGGCGCGGTTGTTCCAGCCGGTGGTCGCGAGCGACGTACCCACCGCACCGCAGAACACGCGGACGAAGTTTGACAGGCCTGCGGCGGCGGGAACCTTCTCGGGCGGCTGGCCGGACAGGATGATGGCCGTCAGCGGCACGAAGAAGAGCCCGGTCGGAATGCCTTGCAGCAGAGTGGGCAGCACCAGCGTGTAGGCATCCACGCCCGTGGTGTAGTGCGAGCGCATGAAGTACACCGCCGCGAATCCCAGGAAGGAGAGGGTGGCGAGCACGCGCAACTCCGACTTCGGCAGGATCTTGCCCACCACCGGGGCCATCAGCACGGCGAAGATGCCCAGCGGCGCGGTCACCAGCCCGGCGTTGACAGCCGGGTAGGCCAGATACTGCTGCATCCACTGCGGCAGCACGACCAGGTTGGCGAAGAACACCGCAAAGGCGACCGAGATGGCAACGGTGCCGGCCAGGAAGTTGCGGCCCTTGAACAGGCGCAGGTCGACGATCGGATTCGGTTCGGTCAGCTCCCAGATCACGAAGAAGATGAAGCTGAGCAGCGCGACGATGCCCAGGCCGATGATGACGGGCGAGCTGAACCAGTCCAGGTCCTTGCCCTTGTCGAGCATGATCTGCAGCGACGCAACCCAGGTGACCAGCGAGGCCAGGCCCACCACGTCGATCGACAGCTTGCGCGTCGGCGTTTCGCGGTCGCGGTAGATCGCCCAGGTCACGGCGGCGGCGAACAGGCCGACCGGCACGTTGATATAGAAGATCCACGACCACGCGTAGCTGTCGGTCAGCCAGCCGCCCAGCGCCGGGCCGGCGATGGGGCCGACGGTGGCGGTGATGGCCCACAGCGCCAGAGCGGTGGCGCTTTTTTCCTTGGGGTACGACGACAGCAGGATCGACTGCGACAGCGGGATCAGCGGCCCGGCCACGGCGCCCTGCAGGATGCGCGCGGCGAGCAGCGTGGTCAGGTTGGGCGCCACGCCGCATAGCCAGGACGACAGCACGAACAGCAGGATGGCGCCGACGAACAGGCGGACCTGTCCGATCCGCTGCGTGAGCCAGCCTGTCAGCGGGATCGCGACCGCATTGGCCGCGGCGAACAGCGTGATCACCCAGGTGCCTTCGTCAATCGACACACCGAGGTTGCCGGCGATCGTCGGGATCGCCACGTTGGCGATCGACGAATCCAGCACGTTCATGAAGGTGGCCAGGGCCACGGCGAAGCTTCCGATCAGGAGCTTGCCGCCGGTGAGCGGGGCTGGCACGAGCGAGGTCTGGGCTTGGGGTTGCAAGATGCGCTCCGGGGAGTGGGGGCCGTTTTTCCTGATGGGTCAGTTAAATCGGCGCGGGAAGGCGATTGGCGCGATGCCGCTCATGCGCCGGAGGCGCTGCCGGCAGCTTGCGCC
Organism: Cupriavidus sp. BIC8F; assembly: GCF_032465815.1. Taxonomy (NCBI): domain Bacteria; kingdom Pseudomonadati; phylum Pseudomonadota; class Betaproteobacteria; order Burkholderiales; family Burkholderiaceae; genus Cupriavidus; species Cupriavidus sp. BIC8F. Next base: position 828,114 of record NZ_CP136095.1, read on the forward strand.
GTGCGCTCGATCGCCTGAGGTTGCTGCACAACTTGCGAAGCTGGCGACGACTGCCCCACAGCTGACTTGCCGTTGCTGTTCTGCGCGATGATCCGCGTGATCTCGCGGTCGGCCTCTGCGCCGTAGCGCTGGAACACTTCGGTGCGATAGGCGGTGCGTTGCGGTACTTCCGCGCCCGGGCTCAAGGGCGAACCGGAATCCATGCGCGTTTCCACGTCGACCTGCATCGACAGGCCGATCTGCAGCGGATGCTTGCGCAGCTCCGCCGGATCGAGCTGGATGCGCACCGGCAGGCGCTGCACGACCTTGATCCAGTTGCCCGTGGCGTTCTGCGCCGGCAGGGCCGAGAACGCGCTGCCGGTGCCGGCCGACAAGCCGATCACCTTGCCGTGATAGGTCACGATGCTGCCATACAGGTCGGCGTGGAGCTCGACCGGCTGGCCGATGCGGATGTGCTTGAGCTGAACCTCCTTGAAGTTGGCATCGACCCACACGCCGTCGAGCGGCACGATGGCCATCAGCGGGTTGCCGGGGGCAACGCGCTGGCCCACCTGCACCGAGCGCCGCGCCACATAGCCGGTCACGGGGGCCGGCAGCGTGTTGCGGGCGTTGGCCAGGTAGGCGTCGCGCACCTTGGCGGATGCGGCCTGCACGCTGGGGTGGTCGGCTACGCTCGTTTTGTCGGTCAGCACATGGTTGGCAGCAAGCTGCTGGCGGGAGGTCTCGAGCGCGGCCTCGGCGGTCTTGACGGCGTCACGGGCATGCGCCACGTCTTCCGCCGCGACGGCGCCGGATTCGGCCACCCCGGTGCGGCGGCGCAGGTCGTCCCGGGCGCGGTCCAGGTCAGCCTGGCGTTGCTTGACGGTGGCACCGAGCACGTCATTGTTGACATAGAGCGCGCTGACCTGGCGCACGGTCTGTCCGAGGGTGGCCTCCGCATTGGCCAGCGCCACCGTTGCATCGGCAGCGTCGAGCGTCACCACGGGCTCGCCGGCCTTCACGATCTGCGTGTCATCGGCATTCACCGCGATCACCGTGCCGGCGACCTGCGGCGTGAGCTGGACGAGGTTGCCGTTGACGTAGGCATCGTCGGTGTCCTCGTGGAAGCGGGCCACGGTGTAGTAGTAGGCGCCGTAGCCGGCGGCGGCGAGCGCGCTGGTCAGGCCGAGCAGGGCCAGCAGGCGCTTGCGGGTGTTCCTGGCGGGCGTCGGGGCGGCCGCGGCGGATGCGGTTTGCTGGTCGGCCGGGGTGGTCTTGGTCGTATCGTTCATGGCGTCAGCTGCAACTGTGTTTGTTTGCGTCGAGAGGAGAGTCAGCGGACCAGGGCCGCCTTTGTGGTCGATTCGGAAGCATCGGTAAAACCGCCGCCCAGCGCGGCGGCCAGCGCAATCTGCCGGTCGCGGCGGTTCATGCGCAGGTTGGCCACCACCTGGCTGCTGCGCAGCGCGTTGGTCTGTGCGTTCAGTACGGTCAGTTGCGTGGTCAGGCCGGCCTTGTACTGCGCCAGCGCCAGCGTCAGGGCGCGTTGCGCGGCCGTATCGCTGCGTACGGCGTTGTCGATCTGCGCGTCGACGGCGCGGATGTCGGAGAGCTGGGTGGCCACGTCGGTCAGGGCGTTCACCAGCGTCTCGTTGTAGTTGGCGACCGCGAAGTCGAACTTTGCATAGCGGCCCTTGAGCTGGGCGCGCAGCGCGCCGCCGTCGAAGATCGGCAGGTGGATCGCGGCGCCGCCCGAGGCGGTGCGGCTGGCGGCGCGCAGGAAGCGCCCCCACCCGATGGCATCCAGGCCGATCATCGCCGTCAGGTTGATGTCCGGGTAGAACTCGGCCTTGGCCACCTTGATGTCGTGCAGGGTGGCGTCGACGCGCCAGCGCGCGGCAACGATGTCGGGGCGGCGCGAGACCAGGTCGGCCGGCAGTTTGTCGGGCAGGCGGGCTTCGTCGCCGGCGCCGAGGTTAGGGCGGGCGATTGCCAGGCCGCGGTCCGGGCCCTGGCCGAGCAGCGCGCCGAGCTGGTAGCGGGTGCGCTGGATGCTGCCTTCCAGAGCGGCGACGCCGACTTCGCTGGCGGCGAGATTGGCCTCGGCGGTGCGTTTCTCGACTTCGGTCTCCAGGCCCATGGTCACCCGGCCGTTGGTCACGCGCAGCACTTCGCGGCGCTGTCTGACTTCATCCCTGGAGATATCGAGCAGCGTGTAGAGGCGGGCCAGCTCGTTGTAGGTGCGCGCGATGGCGCTGCTCAGCGTCAGCTTCACCTGTTCGGCCTCGGCTTCGCCGGCATGCACGCCAGACACCGCGGACTTCAGCGCCTCGCGGTTCTTGCCCCACAGGTCGAGGTCATACGAGGCATTGATGAACGCCTTGTTCTCCGACTGCCACGTCCCGGCGAACTGCGGCGGCACCATCGCGTTTTCCGTGTAGCGCTGGCGGTTGAACGAATAGCCGGCGCCCACCTGTGGCAGCGTGTTGGCATTGGCGCCCTCGCTGAACGCCACCGCGGAGGCCACGCGGGCACGGGCCTTTTCCAGCGACGGGCTGCCCTGCAGCGCTTGCGCGATCAATGCCTTGAGCTGGGCGTCGCCGAACTGGTCGGCCCAGTCCGCCGAGAGCTAAAGTCGAAAGTGGTGTACGGCGGGGGATTTGAGGCGCGGAGTCGAGGGCGGTGGAGCTTTTCGCTGAGAATCTGATTGTCGAGATCGGAAACCAGCACAAAAAAAGTCCACCACCATGAGCAAGGATAAGGGTAAAGAAGCAGTCGGTCTATCGGAAATCGGGCTTGGGCTCGAGGAGTTGATCAGGCGCGGGGCCCGGCGGGTCATCCAGGAGGCGATCGAAGTGGAACTGGCAGAGCTGCTTGAGCAGTTCAGTAACGTCAAGACGTTGAGCGGGCAGCGCGCCGTGGTTCGCAATGGCTACCTCCCGGAGCGGGAGGTGCTGACGGGCGCCGGACCGATTGCCGTGAAGGTGCCCAAGGTGCGCGACCGGTCCGGTTCCGGCGTGAAGTTCAACTCGGCGATCGTGCCGCCGTATGTGAGGAAGTCGCCGCGGGTGAGTGCGGCGCTGCCCTGGCTGTACCTGAAGGGAGTCTCGACAGGCGACATGAGCGAGGCGCTGTCGGTGCTGCTGGGCGAGGATGCCAAAGGGCTATCGGCCAACGTGGTGAGCCGATTGAAGGCGCAGTGGGCAGACGAGCATGCGAGTTGGAATCAGCGTGATTTGTCAGCGGCGCGGTATGTGTATTGGTGGGTGGACGGCATCCATACGGGTCTGCGCAGCGAAGGCTCGGACGGGCAATGCCTGCTGGTGATCATCGGCGTTACGCCCGACGGCAGGAAGGAGCGCGTGGCGATCGGTGACGGCTATCGGGAATCGAAGGCATCGTGGGTGGAAGTCCTGCTGGACCTGAAATCCCGCGGCTTGCAGGCTGGCCCGCTGGCGGCGGTCGGCGATGGCGCCATGGGATTCTGGGCTGCCCTGGAAGAGGTGTTCCCGGCCACGCGTACCCAGCGTTGCTGGTTCCACAAGATGGGCAATGTCCTGAACGCCTTGCCAAAATCCCAGCATGGCCGCGCCAAGGCAGATCTGCAGGCGATTTGGATGGCAGCCACCAGGGCCGATGCCGATGCCGCCTTCGATCGCTTTGTAACGATCTACGGCGCCAAGTATCCCAAGGCCACCGGCGTGCTCACCAAAGATCGAGACAGCCTGCTGACGTTCTACGACTTCCCGGCCGAGCACTGGCAGCACATCCGCACGACCAATGCGATTGAATCAACCTTCGCGACCGTGCGTCACCGCACGACGCGCACGCGCAATTGCGTGTCCCGAGCGACCTTCCTTGGCCTGGCCTTCAAGCTGATCGAGGAAGCCGAGAAAACCTGGCGCCGCATCAACGGTGCCGAACACATCGAACTGCTCTTGAAGGGCGTTCCCTTCAAGGACGGAACTCCGGCGCATGACAATCCGCCGGTTCAGCAGAAACTCGCCGCCTGACAGCCGGCCACGATCAGCCCTCGTACACCAGATTTGACAATATCTCGTCCGCCGAAGGCCAGTGGCCTTGCTCGGCGGGGATGCTTTGCGTGGAGGCGTAGGTGGTGGGTTCGGCGATTCGCTTGTCGCTGCGGATGCCAGCGTAGTTGGCACAGGCGCTCAGGACTGCAGCTACCAGCACCGAGAGCAGGGGACCGGCAAAGCGGCGGGCCAGGCAGGGCGCGGCCGGGCGAGTAATTTGACTGAGCATTGTCTGATCTGTCAGTTAAATGGGTAAAAAAAGGCGGGCACGGGCCATGGCACCTTTTGACCAATCACCTGAATAGGCAAAAAAAGACACGTTCAAAAATCCGCAAATTTGGCAAGCAGCCGGCGGAACTCGGCAAATTCTTCCTTGCTGAAGTTCCTGAGACGCTGATTGAGTACTTTGGGGGCCACATCCGGGATGCGCTCGGCAACTTCCTGGCCCTTTCGGGTCACCGTCAGGTTGACCACACGGCGATCGTCGAGACTGCGGCTGCGTGACAGCAGGCCCTTGGCCTCCAACTTGTCCAGCATGCGGGTCATCAGGCCGGTGTCGATGCCCAGCAACTTGCTCAGCTCGAAGGGGGTGGTAGCGACGCCATGCGTGAGCGACATCAGGATCCCCATCTGCTGGCCGGTGATGTCCAGGTCCTTCAATGCCGCATCCATTTCCATCAGCAGCATGTTGCGGGCGCGGTTGAGGAAGAAACCGATGCTCTGGGTGATCTGGAAGTCTTCCTTTGAGTAGTGGTCCATGGCGGGATTCCTTGCTTGCTGACGAGACAATAGCTGATCTGTCAGATAGTTGCAAGGAGGGTAACGGTGCTTTTCGTGAAAAATCTGGCGGTTTTCCAGAAAGCCTTTGTGGACAAGGGTTTCCGGCAAGCCCGTGCCTGTTGGCGGTTGCGAATGAGGGGGGCGATTTTATTTCTCGCGATCACGGGGCCATGACGCGGCTGGCCGATCTGCCCGTATAATGCTTGATAGCGCAACGATTGATCGAGCAATAAAATGACCCCACAGCCAGAAAAGTCCGAGGCCAACGGCCAGGTGCTGCCGTTTCGCGAGTCCCTGCTGGCCATGCTGGGCGTGGCTTTTGTGGTGATGCTGGTGGCGCTGGACCAGACCGTGGTCGGCACGGCGCTGCCGACCGTGGTGGCCGAGCTGCAAGGCTTCGAGTACTACGCCTGGGTTGCCACGGCCTACCTGCTGACATCGGTGATCACCGTGCCGGTGTTCGGGCGGCTGGGGGACTACTACGGGCGCAAGCCGTTCGTGCTGGCATCGATCGTGGTCTTCTCGGTGGCCTCGGCGCTGTGCGGCATGGCGCCGAGCATGCCGTTCCTGGTGCTGGCGCGCGCCCTGCAGGGGATTGGCGGCGGCATGCTGGTCGGCACCGCCTTTGCCTGCATTGCCGACCTGTTTCCGGATACGCATGTGCGGCTGCGCTGGCAGGTAATGCTGAGCGCGGCATTCGGCATTGCCAATGCGGTCGGGCCGTCGCTGGGCGGGCTGCTGACGGAGTGGTACGGCTGGCGCGCGGTGTTCTATGTCAACCTGCCGGTGGGCGTGCTGGGGCTGTGGTTTGCGTGGCGCTACCTGCCGCACCTGCGCCAGCAGGCACATAGCGGGCCGATCCGCGTGGACTGGCTCGGTGCCTTGCTGATCGCAGCCGGGCTGGGGTGCGTGCAGCTGAGCGTTGAACTGCTGCCGGAGCGCGGGATCGACGCCTATACCGGCGGCTTGCTGGTGCTGGCGGCGGTGGCACTGGTGGCGCTGTGGCAGTGGGAGCAGCGTTGTGCCAACCCGATCCTGCCGGTGGAGATGTTCCGCAACCCGGGGCTGGCGCCGTTGTTCCAGCTGGCGGTGTTTACGGGCTTCACCATGTTCGCGCTGCTGCTCTATGCACCGCTGCTGTTCCAGGGCGGCTTTGGCTATTCGCCGAAGGAGGCCGGCATCCTGATCACGCCGCTGGTGGTCTGCATTACCGTGGGCAGCATTCTCAACGGCCGCATCGTCACGCGCATCCGCCGCCCGAGTACCATGCTCTATGCCGGCTTTGGCATGCTGGCGGTGTCCTGCCTGGGCCTGTCGCAGGCCACGCGCAGCATGCCGCACGGCATCTTGCTGGCGATCATGCTGATCGGCGGGTTCGGGCTCGGCTTCATCATGCCGAACCTGACAGTGTTTGCGCAGCAGACGGCAGGGCGCGAGCACCTGGGCATTGCCACGGCCATGCTGCAATCGCTGCGCATGGTAGGCGGCATGGTGGGCACCGCGATCGTGGGCACGCTGGTCACGCGCAGCTATACCGGTGGTGTGGAGCACGCGCTGTCCGCCGCCAATGCCGGACAGTGGACGGCGCGCATGGCGGACCCGCAGGTGCTGATCGACAAGGCGTCGCAAGTCGCGTTGCTCGGCCAGCTTGAGCAAGCCGGGCACAATGGCGCCCTGCTGCTGGAGCAGGCGCGCGTGTCGCTGGTCAGTGCCATCCACCTCGGACTGGTGGTGGCTGCGGTGGCCGCCGCGCTGGGCGTGTGGTGCGCCCGCCGGGTACCGTCGATCACGCTGACCCGGGCGCCGGCGCCCGCCATGGCCGCCGACTGACGCGCCGGCCTGCAACGTAACCTGAGGAAAACGGATGGAACTGGAGCGACAAAGCGTGGCCGTACTGCAGCAGTTCGGCCGCACCTACCGCGCCTACGCGACCGCGTTCGAGCAGCGCCTGGGGCTGCCGCTGCCCCGCTGGCGCATCCTGCATGCGCTGCATCACCAGGAGGGCGCGATCGGCCAGAAGGCGCTGGCTGACCTGGTCGGCATGGACCCCGGCGCGCTGACGCGCCAGCTCAAGGCCATGCAGGAGCTGGGCTGGGTGGAGCGCAGCACGTCGGAACGCGACAACCGCGTGACGCACGTCACGCTGTCACGGACCGGCCAGCAGGTGGTGGCGCAAGCCATGCCGCTGCGCTCAGCCTTCCTGGAGGATGTGCTGGCCGAGGTGTCGCCGTCGACCATGCGCGAGCTGTCGCGCGGCCTGGCGCGGCTGGAGGCCGGCATCGCCTACGCGCAGGCCCACGCGGCACAGGCAACCGACGCCGCCTGATACGGCTGCGCCCGTGCCGCTGGCGCTCAGGCAGTCAGCAGCATGCCGTTAAGCGCCGCAAATTCGAACAGTTCCCGGTCGTTGGTGACGCCGAGCTTCTGCATGGCGCAGTTCTTCTGCCGGCTGATGGTCTTGACGCTGCGGCAGAGCAGGACGGCGATCTCGCTCACGGACCGCCCGGTCAGGTACAGCCGCAATACTTCCATTTCACGCCGGGACAGGCGCTCCGCGCCGGCCTGGCCGGGTGCGACCGGGTTGCCCGGATCGGCCTGCGACAGGACTTCCAGCGCGGATTTGCCGATGTAGTGGAAGCCCCGCTGGATACGGCAAACCACAGTCACCAGTTCTGACAGCGGCGAGTCCTTGAGCAACAGGCCATGCACCTGGGTGTCGAGGATGGAGCGCAGCACCAGCGGATTGGTGATCATGGTCAGCACGATCACGGCCAGCGACGGATGCCGCCGCCGCAGGCTGGCAAGCAGGCGCAGGCCGTCGCTGTTGCCCTCGCCCTGCGCGGGCATGTGGTAGTCGGTGATCACGACATCGGGGCGCAGGCTTTCCACGCTGTTCAGCAAGGCCGTCGCGCTGGTCACGCAGCCGCACACCTCCCACCCGGTCTGGGTATGCAAGCGGTCCGCTACGGCCGCGCTGACCAGGGGGTGGTCGTCGGCAAGCAGGATCCTTAATGTCATCTGGTTGCTCCTCGATTCTGGTTCGTGGCAGCGCCGGCATCAAGAAAACGCCGCACGTCAGCGAGACGTGCGGCGCAAAAACGACGCCAAACAATACGACGCCAGACAACTGCATGCATTGCCCCGGGACCGGGCCAAACGGGAGACGGCCGGGCCGCTGCAATGCCATTGCAGGATATCGGCAGCGTGGTCTGGCGAAACTAGGAGGATTCGCAAAGCGCGGCCGTGGTGCAGCGGCCTGAGCGGGCCAAAGTCGCGCGAGTGTAGCGCAAGGTCAGCGCTCGGAAAAATGTCTTAAGACTGCAACAAAAAGACGCCGCCGCTGCTGCGCAGCCAAAGAAAAAGGCGCTGGCGCCATGCGGCTGCCAGCGCCTTCCGGACGCCGGTGCTGCGGGAATTGCGTCAGGCCGGCGCGGGCTGTGCGTGGCCTGCGGGGCGCCCGTTGCGGCGGCCGTCGATGGCCTTGAGCGGGTCGCGCAGCACGGCGCTGCCGACGTCCATGATGTCGCGCAGCACGCCCTTGTCGCCGCTGCGCTCCGGTGCCCAGAAATGCAATGCGGCCCATTCCGGGAAGCTGCTTGGCGGTGCCAGCAGGCGCGTGGTGCGCTCGCGCGTGACCAGCGGCACGTTGAAGTCCAGCACCGGGCAGATGCCCCCGGCCGAATGCAGCAGCGTGATCTGGGTATGCCATGACGGGACCACAGTCTCGCGATGCCCCGGGGTGCTGGCCTGGCGGCTCAGGAAGGTCCGCAGCGGGCTGCCGGCCTCGCAGTCTTCCTGCAGCAGGATCCAGTCGCTTTCACCTTCGTCATGGCTGCCGCCGCGCGTGGCGCTGACCAGCCGGCGCGGCGTGGCCATGATGTTGTGCTGGCGCACGCGTTCGGGATCGTGGCCGCTGTCGACGACGAAGGCGCAGTCCAGTTCGCCGCTGCCGAGATGGCCGGCAAGGGCGGCGTCGGCAATCACCGGGCGCGTGACAAAGCTGTCTTGCGGAAACTGCTCGCACAGTGCCGTCAGGATCTCGGTGATGACCGGGTCGCCGATCGACGATGAAAAGCCGATCGAAACGCGCCTGCCGTCGTCACGGCGCTTGCTCAGGCCAGACTCGCCGGGGCGCACCAGCTGGTTCCATTTGGCGAGGATCTGCCGCGCCGTCTGCTCCAGGCGCAGGGCATGCGGAGTGGGTTCGAGCATCCCGTTGCGCTTGACGAACAGCGGATCGCCGGTGATTTCGCGCAAGCGCGCGAGGCTGTAGGCCACCGTGGGCACGCGTCCCTTCGTGCAGGCCGCAACGGCGCTGAGGTCCCGGTATTCCATGACGAGGACAAAGACATGCAACAACTTCGTGCTGACGTGACGCATTCCGACTTCTCCCGATCCACGACTTTGTTTTCGCTTTTTTTTTGTTTGTCCGACGCGTACAGCACTGCGTCGGACATGGGGCGCAAGAGCGGCCAGGTGTCAGGGCAATGATCCTGTCCCTGACAGGGACAGGCGCAAACGGCATGCACGGCGCGCGATGCGGGCATGTCCGGATGAAAACCAGGCGGGCAGAGGCCCGGGCAGGATGCTGCGAAGACGCATGGCACGACTCCTAAATGTCCGACTTGCGTCGACAAATGGCGCAGTGACGACTCGATCCTTCAGGCCCGGTACATGTTGGCAGCGTGGAATGCGCACCGTACAACGTCATGGTGCCAGCTGCCTGGCCGCTCTTCTGCCGGAGCCGCCAGGGCGCCGCGCGAAGGCGTGCGAAATTTAGTTGTGCCGAGGAATCTTAATACATGCTCAGCGAAAGTCATAGAAACTTGAATTGAGGACAGTCCTCTAATTTTCTTTAGTACGCCTTTGTCCGTACATCAATACATGGCTTGAAATCGGGGTGGCGGGCCGATTCATGCACGACCACCGCCGTGCAAAAGGCCGTCATACCCATGTGATATGGGGGCCGACATCTCCGTTTCCGCGATGCCCAGCGCTAATGGCCTAACTAGATTCCAAATTGGCTTAACGAAACTTGGCAATGCGCGCCAGCGCACGCGGCAGCTTGCGCGGAGATAATTTTCTTAACTCGCGCAGCGAAGACACTGAATTGCCTTTTGGCGCGGCCCTGGGCTAACGTAGGGCCAGAGTCGGCACGGTTGGCGGCGCGGCTGGCGCCGCTTGTGGCCCGCTGTTGTGATGCGGAGAGATTCGTGAACAGACGGTATTCGGAAGAGCAGATCCGCAGCTACCTGGCCGAGGCGGCCAGTGGCGTGCCAGTGCGTGAGCTGTGCGCACGCTATGGTTTCAGCGATGCTTCGTTCTACGGATGGCGTGCCCGTTATGGCCAGCCCAGCCAGGGTGATGCACGTGACGGCCGCAAGTTGCGCGAGCTGCAGGAAGAGAATGCCCGGCTGAAGAGTATGCTTGCGGATGCGCTGCTCAAGCTTGAGCTGATGCGCAACCGTACCGGCCGCCGCAATGGCACAGGCAAGGATCGCTAGCGGCGGACGGTTCCTGCAATGCGCCGCGGTGTCGGTTCCACATACCGCGGAGGGTTCTGGAGTATTGGTTTGACGAAGTTTCTGATCAAGGCGGGAGTGCTGGCATGCGCCGCCATGGTGGCTGTCCCGGCGTGGGCGGCCAGTGCTGCATCGGCGGCCGCGGCCGCCGGCACCCCGATGGTGGCCCCGCTGCCGCCACGGATGCTGGACGAAGCCACGGCCGTGGTGGAAGGACCTGATGGCACGCTGTCCGCGTCGCAGCGGCAGCACTGCCAGTCATTGCTGGACCAGATCAACGCGCTGCCCGGCGGGCCGCAGTGGTCCACCGGCAAGTCGTCGGTAGCCACTGCCGACGGGCGCACCTATCCGACACTGGAGCGCCAGGCAGATCGCAAGCGCCTGGAAGAGGCATATCGCCAGGAATGCGCGCAGCAGCGCCGCTGAGATGCCCCCCGGCAGCAGGCCGTCACCTGCGTATTTGTGGAGAGCCTACATGCACTGCTTCAAACACCTCTTCGCATGGTGCCTGGCACTGATGCTGCTGGCGCTGCACGGGCCAGCGATGGCGCAGTCCAAACTGAGCAATGCCCAGCTTGACCAGTTGACCGCGCCTGTTGCGCTGTATCCCGATGCGCTGCTGTCGCAGGTGCTGATGGCGGCCACCTATCCGGCCGACGTCGCGGCTGCGGCGCAATGGTCCAAGGCCAATCCCAGCCTGTCTGGCGATGCCGCGACCAAGGCCGTCGCCAGCCAGACCTGGGACCCCAGCGTGCAGTCGCTGGCCGCGTTTCCGTCCGTGCTCGACATGATGGGCCGCCAGCCGCAGTGGGTGCAGTCGGTCGGCGACGCGTTCCTGGCCCAGCCCAACGACGTGATGGATTCGGTGCAGCGGCTGCGGGTGCAGGCGCAGAACGCGGGCACGCTGAAGACGACCGAGCAGCAGAAGGTCGTGACGCAGACCACCGGCGGCACCACGATCGTGCAGATCGAGCCGGCCAACCCGCAGGTGGTCTATGTGCCGACCTACAACCCGACCACAGTCTACGGCACCTGGGCGTACCCGGCGTATCCGCCGGCCTACTACCCGCCGCCGCCAGGCTCCGTGTTTGCCACGGCACTGGTAACGGGCATCGGCTTCGGGCTTGGCGTGGCGGCGGTCGATGCGATGTGGGGCGGGTTCAACTGGAATAACCACGACGTCAACATCAATGTGAACCGCTACAACAACATCAACGTCAACCAGCGCCTGGACGTCAATCGTGCCAGCGTGAACTGGCAGCACAACCCCGCCAACCGCGGCAACTTGCCCTACAACAATGCGGCGGTGCGCGGTCGCTATGACCAGCAGCGCCAGTCTGGCCTCGCCAGCCGCCAGCAGGGTATGCAACCCGGCCAGCGCGTGGGGGCCGCTGGCGGCGGGGTGCAACGCCAGCCTTCCCAGCGCGACCAGGCGCGTGAGCGCGCCGCGCAGTCCTTCGAGGGCCGTACCGGACAATCCATCCCGGGCCATGCGGGCGGGGCCGCAGAGCGCTCGCGGCCCGGTGCCGCCGGCGGTGGCGTGCAGAATCCGCGGCCGGCAAGTGCCGAGCGCCAGCGCGCAGACCAGGCCCAGGCCCGCGACCGTGCCCGCAATGCCAACCGGGACAGCGCGCTGCGCGATGCCGGCAACGGCGACCGCGTGCGCCAGCAGACCCAGCACGCGGCAACGCTGCAGCGGGAAGCGCCGCATGCGCGCCCGGTCGGGTTCCGCCAGAACGGTGGCGGGCGCGAGGGTGGTGGACTGGGCGGCGGCGGTGAACATTTCGGCCATGGTCGGAGGTAAATCATGATGTGCATGACCGGTAGCCCATTCTCTGCTGCAGCCGGAGCGCGCGCGCTGCGCACGCTGGTGGCGGCCGCGGCCCTGTCCCTGGGCCTGCCGGCGATGGCCCAGCAGGTGTTCCCGAGTCCTGACGCGGCCGCCGAGGCGCTGGGCGATGCCATCGCGCGCAGCGACGGCGACGCCCTGCAGCGCGTGCTGGGCAAGCAATACCAGTTGCTGGTGCCGCAGGGCGCCATCGACCGGGACGACGTCTACGAATTCCTTGGCGCCTGGGCGCGCCACCATGCCGTGCAGCCCGATGGCGAGCGCCGCGCGCTGATCGCGGTCGGGCAGAGCGGATGGACGTTCCCCGTGCCGCTGGCGAAGCAGAAGGACGGCTGGCAGTTCGACCTGCGCGCCGGCCAGCAGGAAGTGCGCCGCCGCCGGCTCGGGCGCAATGAACTGGTGGCGATGGAAACGCTGCTGCAGCTGGCCGATGCCCAGCAGCGCTACGCAGAGCAGGTGGGGCAGGGGCGCTACGCCGCCCAGTTGATCAGCGCGCCGGGCAAGACCAACGGCCTGTACTGGCCCGCGGCCAGCGAGCAGGACGCGAGCCCGATCGGCCCGGATGCGCTGGCAATGGGCCCGGATACGCCTGCCGCAGACGCTTTTTACGGCTACCACTACCGGATCCTGCCGCCGGCCAAGGGCAGCGACGCCAAGTACGGGCTGATTGCCTGGCCGGCCCGCTATGGCGATACCGGCGTGCATTCCTTCATGCTCGGCAGCGACCGTGTGTTCTATGAGCGCGACCTCGGGTCCGGCACGGCATCGCGCGCCAGGACTATCCGCAGTTTTTCGCCTGCCGGCTGGCAGCGCGTGGCGGACCGCTGAGCCCTCGGCCCCTGAGCCTCGGCCGGCCGTCAGGCCAGCCGGGGTTCGCCGAACTCCCCGCCGTAGGCTTCTGATCTGGCCGCCTGAGGGGCCGCGTCCAGGTCGGCGTAGACCGAGGCCAGCCCGTCGCGGTCGATGATGCGCAGGTGCCGCTGGCGCACCGAGATCAGCCCGACCGAGGCAAAGCGCGACAGCAGCCGCGACACCGTTTCCAGGGTCAGCCCGAGCAGGCTGGCGATGTCCGTGCGCGACATGGCCAGCGTCAGCGCTCCGTCGCGGTTGCCGTCGCGGCGCGCCTGCTCGCCGGCGAGGTCGAGCAGCAGCATGGCCAGGCGCTGCGGCGCCCTCATCGATCCCACTGCCACCAGCAGCACGCGTTCGCGCTCGGCATTGCGGCGCATCGCGTCCAGCACCGGTTCACGGAATGGGGCGGCCTGCATGAGCGCGCGCAGGGATTCGACCGATACCGCACAAACCACCGAGTCCTGCAGCGCGATGGCGCTGGTCCCGTGGACCGGGCCTTCATGCGGCTCAAGCCCCAGCACATCGCCGGGCAGCGAAAAACCCGTTACCTGCCGCCAGCCCAGCGGCGATTCATAGACCTGCTTGGCGCTGCCATGGCGCAGGGGGTAGACCGTCAGCGCAGGGCGGCCCTGGCGGAACACATGCTCGCCGGTGCGCACTTCCACCCGCTCCGGCTGCAGCGCCATCGGCGCGTGCGCCAGGGGGGCCTGCGCCCCGGTGCTATGGCAAACGTGGCGAAAGAGGCAGAGCAGGCAGGCTGAGGCGCCGCTGTCCGGCATGGTGTCATTGTCCTCCGGTGGCGATGGCCAAGTATAAGGCGCCGGCAACGCAAGCTATCTCGCTGGGATCTGCATTCTTTCGTATGGCTAATTTAGAAATTTCGCATCGCGGGGGCAAGGCGCGTTGCGTTTGTGCAATCACGGCGGGAGCACGCCGGCAGGTGTAATGCGGGTTGTGATATGCTGCAACGCAACAATAAAGGTGTAGGGGGAGATTCCGTCACACGACCAGGAGTCCTCATGACCAAAAGCCTTGCCGCTGACTGGCACGCGCGGATCCGGCGACTGAGCCGTGCGCAAGCCCGCACGGAAGCCCAGGTGAAGTCCTGGCTGGACCGCATGGATTCGTTGAATCCGCTCACACCGGCTCGGCCTGCCGGCCCGCCGGGCAAAATCCGGTCCGCCCGGCCGGCACCCGCGCCGGATTTCCTGCCCGGTACCTGGCAGGCGCACCGGCTGCGCCTGGCGCCGCTGCCGGGCGAACTGGTGCCGCAACTCTCGTATCACCTCTACATACCGTCCAAGGCCCATCGCGGCCCGTTGCCGGTGGTGGTGGTGCTGCATGGCTGCCGCCAGACGCCGGATGACCTGTCGGCCGGCACCCGCATGAATGCGCTGGCCGAGCGCGAGGGATTTATCGTGGCCTACCCGCAACAGCCATTGCGGCGCCAAGTGCAGCGCTGCTGGCAGTGGTTCGACCTGGGTGCCGCCGAGGGCGGACGCGAGGCGCAGGCGGTGGCCGCGCTGATCGATACGCTGGCCGCGCGCCACGACGTGCGCGAGCGCGAGATCTACCTGTCCGGCATGTCCGCCGGCGCGGCCATGGCCGCGGTGGTGGCGTTGCGCTACCCGCGCAAGGTGGCGGCCGCGGCCCTGCATTCCGGCGTGGTCATCGGCGCGGCCGACAACCCGCGCGCCGGCTTGCGGGCGATGCAGCAAGGGTCGGCCGCCGATCCGTCATGGCTGCTGGATGCCGCCGGCGTGACGCCGGGCGGTCCCGAGATGCCCGCGCTGGTGATCCACGGCCTGGCCGACGATGCCGTGCATCCGGTCAATGGCCGTTTGCTGGCGCGGCAGTTCCTGGCCTACAACGGCCTGGAAGACCGGCTCGCCGGTACGCCCGCGCAGTCCAACCCGGAGGACGAAGCGCCGGGCCGGTCCCATGAATACCGCTTCGGCCGCTGGCGCCGCGACCTGGTGACGCTGGTGGAAGTGGAGGGCCTGGGCCACGCCTGGAGCGGCGGCGACGCCAGCTATGGCTACCACAGCGATATCGGCCCGGATGCCAGCTCGATGATGTGGCAGTTCTTCACCCAGCACCGGCGCTGAAGCCCGGCAGCACCAATGCGCATGAAGCACGCATGAAAAAAGGGAGGGCGCCTGCCCTCCCTTTTTCTTTGCAGCAGCAGGGTCAGCCGCGCGAGCGGTCCTTGACGAACAGCGCGGTCACCACGCCCAGCACGCACAGCGCGACCACATAGTGGGCCGGCGCCAGCGGATCCTGCTTCAGCATCAGCGATGACGACCATCGGCGTCAGCCCGCCGAAGATCGCATATGACACGTTGTACGAGAATGACAGGCCCGAGAAGCGCACCTGCGCCGGGAACGCATTGACCAGCACGAACGGCACCGCGCCGATGGTGCCGACCAGGAAGCCGGCCAGCGCATAGAGCGGCAGCAGCAGGTCGGGGCGGGTGAAGATCGTGGTGTAGAACGCGTAGGCGCAGATGGCCAGCAGCAGGCCGCCGAAGAACAGCGTGCGGCGCGCGCCGATGCGGTCGGCCAGCGCGCCGGAGACGACGCAGCCGACTGTCAGGCACAGCGTGGCGATGCTGTTGGCCACCAGCGCCGTGCGCGCGTCAAAGCCATACAGCTTCTGCAGGAAAGTGGGCGTCATCAGGATCACCACCACGATGCCGGCCGACAGCATCCAGGTCAGCATCATCGACACCGCGACGCTGCCGCGGTGGTTGCGCACCACCGACTTCAGCGGCATTTCCGCGGCCAGCGCCTTGCGCTTCTGCAGTTCGGCGAAAACCGGCGTCTCATGCAGCCAGCGCCGCAGGTACATCGAGGCGATGCCAAACACGCCGCCGATCAGGAACGGCACGCGCCAGCCGTGGTCGGCCAGCTCGGCCGGGGTGAAGACGCTGTTGATGCCGGTGGCGACCAGCGAGCCCAGCAGGATGCCGGCAGTCAGCCCCGCGGTCAGCGTGCCGCAGGCATAGCCGAC
This sequence comes from Cupriavidus sp. BIC8F, assembly GCF_032465815.1. Lineage (NCBI taxonomy): Bacteria > Pseudomonadati > Pseudomonadota > Betaproteobacteria > Burkholderiales > Burkholderiaceae > Cupriavidus > Cupriavidus sp. BIC8F. The sequence continues at coordinate 844,143 of NZ_CP136095.1, forward strand.
ATGGCGCGCCGGCACGTGCTCCGATACGAACACCCAGGCACCGGGCACTTCGCCCCCGACGGCCGCGCCTTGCAGGATGCGCAGCACCAGCAGCAGCACCGGCGCGGCCAGGCCGATCGACTGGTAGGTGGGCATCAGGCCCATCAGCAGCGTGGGCACCGACATCAGCAGGATCGACAGCGTGAACATCTTCTTGCGGCCGAGCAGGTCGCCGAAGTGCGCCATGATGATGCCGCCCAGCGGCCGGGCCAGGTAGCCGGCCGCGAAAATGCCGAAGGTCTGCAACTGTCGCAGCCAGTCCGGCACCGACGGCGGGAAGAACAGCTGCCCGATGACCGTCGCGAAAAAAACGAAGATGATGAAGTCGTAGAACTCAAGGGCGCCGCCAAGCGCGGCAAGGGCAAGGGTCTTGTAATCCTGGCCGGTCAGCGGGCGCGCGCTGGCTCGCGGCGCGCCGACACCCGCGGCGATACTGCTGGTGGTAGACATGAATGGACTCGCATGGAAGAGATCGCATGCGAAGCGCGCAGCACGGAATACGTGATGGGTGTGGCCGGAGGGTACAGCGCAGGGGAGGCAGGCACGATGTGGCGGGTAAGCCGCAGGCTTGCGACGAAACGCTTCGCAAGGGACGTAAAGATACCAGATCGGCCCATGCAGCGTTGAGGGGTCAAATCTGATTTCTTTGCTTTGTCCGAAACCGTTGCCATAATGTCGAAAAATGTGAAATCCGGGGCACAAACCATCGTGCAGCATCGGAATGCGGGGTCAGATCTTCTGGAACGACATGGCTTTCAAGCAATCCATCCAGGCAGTGGCTGCCACGCCACGCGGCCGGCTGGCGACGCGCGTCGCTGGCGGCGTGGTCGCGGCGCTCGCGGTGTTCGGGCTGGCGGGGTATTTTGGCGGCCCGCCGCTGCTCAAATACCTGATTGAAAAGAACGCGACCGAGGCGCTGGGGCGCAAGGTCACGCTGGGCAAGGCCCACGTGCGCCCGTTCGAGCTGGCGGCCACGCTGACTGATCTCACCATCTATGAGCGCGACGGCAAGACCCCCGCGCTGACGCTGGGCGAGGCCGAGGCCAATACCTCGCTGGCCTCGGTCTGGCACCTGGCGCCGGTGGTGGACAACCTGCATGTCGACCGGCTGGCCGTGCACGTGCTGCGCGGCGCCGACGGCCGCATGAGCTTTGCCGATGTCCAGGACAAGTTCGCGGCCCTGCCGCCCAAGCCGGCCGATGCCAAGCCGGCGCGCTTCTCGGTCAACAACATCGCGGTCACCGGCACCAGCTTCAGCTATGACGACAAGCAGCTCGGTTCCAGCCTGCGCGTCGACAACCTGACGCTGACCCTGCCGTTCCTGTCGAACCTGCCGCATGACGTCGAGATCGTGACGCGGCCCACGCTGAGCGCACAGGTCAACGGCACGCCGCTGGCGCTGGATGGCGAGGTGCTGCCGTTTGCCGATTCGCGCCAGACCCGGCTCAACGTCAACCTTGACGGCCTGGAGGTCGCGCGGCTGATGGCGTTCGCGCCGCCGCTGCGCGATGCCGAGGTCAAGTCCGGCAAGCTCGATACGCGCCTGATCGTGGCCTTCCGCCAGCAGAAGGACACGCAGGAGATGCTGGTGATGGGCACGGCCGCGTTGCGCGATGCCGAGGTCGTCACGCGCGCCGGCCAGCCGCTGGTCAAGAGCGGCCGCCTGGCGGTGGATATCGGCAAGCTCGAGCCGCTGGCCCATCGCGCGCAGTTGCGCAGCGTGGAGATCGAAGGGCTCGGCGTGGAAGCCGCGCGGCGCGCGGATGGCTCGCTGAACCTGGCCACGGCGTTCCTGCCGCAGGCGGTCAGCAAATCCACGGATGGCGTGGCGCCCGCGCCGGCACCGGCATCCGCGCCCGTCGCGGCGTCAGGCGCCCAGGCAACGCCCGCGGCGGCGCCGGCCACGGCAGCCAAGGACGTGCCATGGCGCTACGCGGTCGACCGCATCGTCGTGAAGCAGGCCAGGCTGGGGTTTGAAGACGCGTTGGCGCCGTCGGGCCCGGGCAAGCTTGCGCTCGGCCCGCTCGATGCCGAGGTCAAGGGCTTTGCCGGCACGGAAGGCGACAAGCCGGCCCGCATCGATGCCACGCTGACCGTGGCCGACGGCCAGACGCTGCACCATACCGGCGACCTGTTGCTGCGCGACGGCACGCTGGCCGGCACGCTGGAAACCAACGGCCTGCGCCCGCAAGGGTTTGCCGCGTGGTGGCCGCGCGAGCTGCGCAGCCAGTTCGGCGAGACCGCGGTCAATGCCGAGCTGCACTACCGCATGGCGTGGGCCACGCCGCAGTTCCAGTTCGTGCTGGAAAAGTCGCGGCTGGAGCTGGCGCCGCTCTATGTCGCGACGCGCGAGCCGGTGACGATGCCGGTATCCGCGGCCGCCCGCGCCGGCGCTGACACGCAGGAGCGAGCCACCGCCAACGGCAACGCCAGCCGCCGCGAACGCGAGCGCGCCGCCGCCGACCGCGAAGGCGCCAACCTGCCGCTGCTGCGCGCGGAAAAGCTGGTGCTGGAAGATATCCAGTTCGACCTCGCCAAACAGACCTTCGCCACCAGCCAGGTCACGCTGGCACAGCCGCAGATCGCCGCCACGCGCGACCACCGCGGCCAGCTGATCGAGATGGCGCGACTGTGGGCCACGGAATCGGCACAGCAGGCGCGCGCCACGCCGCGCCAGGCCGCACCGGCCGCAGCCACCACCAACGGCGCGCCAGCCCCCGGCGGCTGGAAGGCCAACATCGGCAAGGTCACCGTTGACGGCGGCAGCGCGCGCCTGGCGGACTACCAGCCGGCCGAGGCCAACCGCGGCCGCCCGGTGATCCACCAGTTCAGCAATATCGCGCTGAGTACCGGCGCCGTCGCCTGGCCGCTGACGCCGGCGCCGGTACCGCTCAAGCTGCATGCCGAATCCGGTCGCCGCGGCGTGATCGGCGTCGATGGCACGGTGTTGCCGGCCGTCCCTGCCAGCCGGCTGCAGCTGGACCTGCGCGAGGTGGAGGTGAGCCCGCTGCAGCCCTACCTGGCTGACCGCTTCAACGCCGCCCTGCGCACCGGCACGCTGACGGTAAAGGGTAAGCTCAATCTCGATGCGCCAACCGGCAAGCCCATTGCCGCGCAGTTCAGCGGCAACGTGCAAACCGGCAACGTGCGCACGGTGGACCGCGTCAGCGGCGACGACTTCCTGCGCTGGCGCTCGCTGGCGGTGTCGGGCATCGACTTTGCCATGGACGAGAGCAAGGGGCCGATGCGCGTGAGCCTGGGCAATGTCGCGCTGTCTGACTTCTATGCCCGCGTGATCCTGAACGCCAACGGCCGCCTGAACCTGCAGGACGTGATGGCCGGTGGCGCCGCGAAGGGCGAGGCAGCGCCGTCCACCAGCCTGACGCAGGCCAGCCCGGCATCGGCGCCGGCAACGCCGCCGGTGCAGGTCGGCGATACGCGCACGGCCCAGGTGGAGCAGAAGCCGGGCGGGCCCAAGCCGCAGGTGCGCATCGGCGGGGTCTCGCTCGAGAAGGGCAACATCAATTTCTCGGACTTCTTCGTCAAGCCCAACTACTCGGCCAACCTGACCGGCATGAAGGGCAAGGTGTCCAAGGTGTCGTCGGGCGACCCCACCCCGGCCGACCTGGTGCTGGATGGCCGCATCGACGACGATGCGCCGGTCAATATCAGCGGCAAGCTCAATCCGCTGGGTGAGCAGCTGTTCCTGGACATTGCCGCCAAGGCCTCGGGCGTGGAACTGACCCGGCTCACGCCGTATGCGGCCAAGTACGCCGGCTACCCGATCACCAAGGGCAAGCTGACGGTGGACGTGGCCTACAAGATCGAGAACGGCAAGCTTGATGCGAGCAACCACCTGTTCCTGGACCAGCTCACCTTCGGCGAGCGCGTCGACAGCCCGGATGCGACCAAGCTGCCGGTGCTGCTGGCGGTGTCGCTGCTGAAGGACCGCAACGGTGTGATCGACGTGAACCTGCCGGTGTCGGGCTCGCTGTCGGATCCGGAGTTCAGCATCGGCGGCGTGATCGTGCGCGTGATCGTCAACCTGCTGACCAAGGCGATCACGTCGCCGTTCTCGCTGATCGCCTCGGCCTTTGGCGGCGGCGGGGGCGAGGAGCTGGGCTATGTCGAGTTCGCGCCCGGCACCGCGACGCTGACGCCGGCGGCCAAGGACAAGATCACCAAGCTGGGCCAGGCGCTCAATGACAGGCCGTCGCTGCGGCTGGAAATCAGCGGCCGCATCGACCCGGCCAGCGACGAGGCCGGCGCGCGCCGCGCGTGGCTGGATGCGCGCGTGGCCGAGCAGAAGCGGCGCGACCAGCGCGACAGCGCACAGGCGGGCGGCGAGGCCGGTAACGACGAAGCCGGCGAGCAGGGCGCCGAGATCAAGGTCTCGAAACAGGAATACCCGAAGTACCTGGAGCAGGTCTACAAGCGCACTTCCATGAAGAAGCCGCGCAATTTCGTCGGCTTCACCAAATCCCTGCCGCCCGAGGAAATGGAAAAGCTGCTGATGGCCAACGCCACGGTCACCGAGGCCGACCTGAAGCGCCTGGCCGAGCAACGCGCGCTGGTGGTCAAGCAGTCGCTCGAGCGCGAGGGCAAGGTGCCGGAAAGCCGGCTGTTCCTGACCGCGCCCAAGCTCAGCGCCGAGGGCATCAAGGACAAGGGCGCGCCCAACCGGGTGGATTTCTCCATCCGCGGGTAAGCGCCGGGGGAGGCGATTCGCATGACACGCCCGCCGCATGGCGGGCGTGTCATGCCATCACACCGCGAGGCGCCCCGATCTCACGTTTCGCCCCACTGCCTCAGCAGATTGTGATAGCACCCCACCAGCGTCCTCCGGGCCCCCTCATCGGCGCCGGTCTGGTTCAGGGTCTGGATCGCATTGTCCATATCGAACAACATCGCACGCCGGGCATCGTCCCGGACCAGGCTCTGGATCCAGAAGAAGCTGGCCAGCCGCACGCCGCGCGTGATCGGGGTGACCTGGTGCAGGCTGGTGGCGGGATAGACGACCATGTCGCCGGCCTCCAGCCTGACCGAATGGGCACCGTAGGTGTCCTGCACCTGCAACTCGCCGCCGTCGTAGCTGTCCAGCTCCGACAGGAACAGCGTGGCCGAGATGTCGGTGCGCAGCTTGCGGCCGTCGTACGGATGGATGCGCACGCTGCCGTCCACATGGGCGCCGAAGGTCATCCCTTCGCTGTAGCGGTTGAACATCGGCGGATAAACGATGTTCGGTAGCGCCGCGCTGATAAACAGCGGATTGCGCTCCAGCATCGACAGGATCAGCTGCTGGCACTCCCGCGCCACTTCCGAGCGTTCGTCGATCTGCTGGTTGAACTTGACCGGCGCGCCCGAGTAGCCGGCGGTGACGCGGCCGTCCACCCAGGCATCGCCGGCCTGCTCCAGGCGCTGGCGCAGGGCGCCGACCTGTTCGGCGCTGAGAACTTTGGGGATGACGACTAGCATTGGGCTCCTGGCGCCACGACCGGCGGCGCCAGTTGGCCGCCAGCCGCGGGTTACATCCGGTAGGTGAACGAAAGCATCGCCGTGCGGCCGGTACCGGGTACGGACCGTCCGCCGTCGGACTGAATCAGCGCATCGTAATACTTCTTGTCGAAGATATTGAACAGATTCAGCCGCACATCGTACTTCGGCTGGTGGTAGGCCAGCATGCCGTCCCAGCGCACGAAGCTGCCCACCTGGACGGTGTTGGTGTTGTTGGCAAAGCGTTCCGACATATAGAAGGCACCGCCGCCGATTTCCCAGTTGGGCAGGAAGGCGTAGCTGGTCCAGGCGGTGGCGGTGTGCTTCGGCGTGTTGGTCGGCACCTTGCCGGTGGTGTTGGCGGCAACGCCGTTGACGATCTCGGCATCCAGGTAGGTGTAGCCGGCAAACACCTGCCAGCGGTTGGTGATGCGCCCGGTTGCGCCCGCGCGGAAGCCGTTGACGCGGATCTTGCCGCTCAGCGCATAGGTGGTGGCGTCGATCTGGCTGCGGGCGTTGTCCTTGGTGATCTGGAAGAGTGCCGACGTCAGCGACAGGTCGCCGCCCATCAGGTCCCACTTGCCGCCCACTTCATAGGACTTGTTCTTTTCCGGGTCCAGGCTCTGCTGGCCCACGGTGCCGGTCAGCTGCTCCAGCGACGGGTTGAACGAGGTGCCATACGAGACGTAGTAGGACTGCGCCTCGGTAGGCTGCCAGATGCCGCCCAGGCGCACGCTGGTGAAGTTGACCGTCTGCTCGGCATTGGCCAGTGCGGTGTTGCCCCGGGTGTTGGTCGAGTTGACCAAGTTGCTGATGCTGGCGATGTAGCGGTCGTAGCGCACGCCCGCCACCGCCTTCCATTGCTTGCTGAACTCGATCGAGTCGTTCAGGTAGGCCGCCAGCGTATTGGCCGAACCGCCCTGCAGGTTGCCGGTGCTGGTGGGCACGTTGCCCGGCGAGGCGGTGTAGCCGGGATTGACCAGCGGCTCGCAGGCCACGAACCCGGAGGTGCCAGCCGCGGCGGTGGCGGTGGCAGCGGGGTTCAGCGGCACGCCGTTGCAGCTGCCATTGCGGAAGTAGTTCTGGTTGTTGTAGCCGTCGTGGCCCACCTCGGCCCCGACCAGCAGCGTGTGCTTGACCGGCCCGGTGTTGAAAATCGAGGTCAGTTCGGTCTGGTTGAAGATCGAGTAGTCACGGATCTTGCGGTCATGGCTCTGCAGGCGCACAAAGAGCTGGTCCAGCGGCAGCGTGCTGGTGGTGAGCGGCGTGAAGCCCCTGGCGCTGACCGAGCCAACCGAGTTGGGCGCGGTCTCGCGGGCATCGGTCTCAACGTAGTTGAACTGCGTCTGGTTGCGCAGCCGCAGGTTGGGCGAGAACTTGTGCGTGATGCCGGCGTTGAGCGACGCGATGTCCTGGATGGTGCGGTCGTCGGTGAAGCCGTAGAAGGTATTGCGGTCGACATTGGTCGGATGGCCGTTCAGGTTCGAGAAGCCATAGTCCGGCATGTCACGGTTATGCTGCAGCAGCGCCGACAGCGTGATCTCGGTCGAGGTGCCGATGCCGGTGCGCCACGACGGCGCGATGCCAAAGTCCCGCACCGTCATCTCGTCGCGCGTGCTCGGCTTGCCGTCCTGCGCCATGGCCGAGATGCGGAACGCCGAGGTGTCGCCCGTGGGCGTGTTGTAGTCGGCGGTGGCGCGCACCAGGCCGTTGGTGGTGACCGAGCCGGTTACCTCGGTGGCGGCCTTCAGCGTCGGCTTCTTGCTGACCTGGTTGATCACGCCGCCGGTGGAGCCGCGGCCGAACAGCATCGACGACGGCCCCATCAGCACCTCGACCTGCTCGAGCGCGAAGGTATCGCGATAGTACTGGCCGCGGTCGCGGAAGCCGTCCAGGTAAATGTCGGTCCGCGCCGAGAAGCCGTTCAGGTTGATGTTGTTGCCGATCTGGCCGCCTTCGGCACCGCCGATGGTGATACCCGGCACGTTGCGCAGCGCATCGGCCAGCGAGCTGACGCCCTGCGATTCCATCAGCGCCTTGTTCACCACGGTGACCGACTGCGGCACGTCGCGCAGGTCGGCGGGCAGCTTGCTCAGCGACGCCTTGCCGGCGTTGAAATCGCCGCGGGAGGCCTCGCCGTTGACCACCACTGCCGGCAGCGTGGCGGCCGGCGTTGCCTGCGTGGTGGTGGCGGAAGGTGCGGGAGCTTGCTGGGCGAGGGTGGCGGCGGGCGTGGCGCACAGCGCGAGCAGCGCGGTGGCAATGGGGGTGCGGCGATTCATGGTTATGGTCTTGGTCTACCCCTGCGGTCGGGGCCCAGCCGTCCTGCGCCGCCACGCACGAATATGCCTGGGCCGGTGTTGCGCGAAAGGGGTCAAAATGGGATCTTCCTCTGGGCGAGTCGGAATATAAATGCGAATGATTGTCGTTGCAATTCGCGTTGTGTTGCCGACACAGACAATTCAGGCCCGTGGTCAATGTATGGAGCAATAGTCATTTGCAATATTAAGTGTAGTATTAGTTATTTCTAATAGGTACCAGACGCCTGTGGCGGCGCAAAAACGACCCCCGGCGCAAAACAGCGACCATACATTTGCTCGCAAACCGGAAATAACGACTGAAGAAAATAGGCGGTGGCTTCGGGAAGCACCCGCTCAGGGCGGATTTCCTGATCGTGAACGATTCTCGGGCTGACTGGCCGGCGGCGCACCGCGCGGCGGTGCAGCAAGCAAGGCCACGAAAAACGGTATGATTCGGCCCGGACAATCCGTTCCATAGCCGATTCAGGAGTGTGTTTTGCAGCAGGATCAACTGGAAGCCGCCGTCGCCTACAAGACCTGGGTGTGCGTGATCTGCGGCTGGGTTTACGACGAAGAACAGGGCTGGCCGGAAGACGGCATCGCCCCCGGCACGCGCTGGGAAGACATCCCCGAGGACTGGCGCTGCCCGGAATGCGACGTCGGCAAGGCCGAATTCGCCATGATCGAGCTGTAACCCCGCAGGCACTTCCCTGTCCGGCTGATCCTTCCGGGCTCAGCCCTGGGCTTGCGCCAGCATGGCAGCGAGCAGCACATTGGCGCCCGCCTCGAGATGCTCGGGCCTGGCATCCTCGATCTCGTTGTGGCTGATGCCGTCCTTGCACGGCACGAAGATCATTGCCGTCGGCGCCACCCTGGCCAGGTAGACCGCGTCGTGGCCCGCGCCGGTAACGATGTCGCAATACGTGTAGCCACGCGCCGCGGCCGCCTGCCGGACATGCGCCACAAGCCCGGGCGCGAAGGGCGTCGGCTCGAAGCGCTGGATCGCTTCGACTTCCACCGCCAGCGCGGCACCTGTCGTGCCGCCGCTGGCCAGCGCCGCGCACGCCGCGCGCAGCCTTGCTTCCATCCGGTCAAGCTGGCCGCCATCGAGATGGCGAAGGTCGACGCTGAATTGCACTCGCCCCGGGATGACGTTGCGTGAAGACGGGTGGACATTGACCACCCCGACCGTCCCCCGGCCATCGGGGGCAAAGTCGTTCGCGATCTTCGTCACTTCCTGGAACAGGAACGACGCGCCATGCAGGGCGTCCCGGCGCAGCGGCATGGGGGTGGGGCCGGCATGCGCCTCCATGCCGGTCACCGTGACGTCATACCAGCGCAGGCCAAGGGATCCCGTCACCACGCCGATGACCTTGTCCTCGGCCTCGAGGATCGGGCCTTGCTCGATATGCGCCTCGACGTACGCGCCAACCTTGTGGCCGACCGGCGCGGTGCCCGCATAGCCGATCGCCGCGAGTTCGCCGGCAACGGACTTGCCGGCGTTGTCCGTTGCCGCCAACGCGGTGGCTTCCGGGAAAACGCCGGCGAACACGCCCGATCCCATCATCACCGGCACGAAGCGCGCGCCTTCCTCATTGGTCCAGATCGCCAGTTCCAGCGGCGCCTCGGTGGTCAGGCCGTGGTCATTGAGCGTGCGCATGACTTCCAGCCCGGCCATGACGCCATAGCATCCGTCGAACTTGCCGCCGGTGGGCTGGGTGTCGATATGGCTGCCGGTCGTGACCGGGGCGAGCGCGTCGTTGCGGCCCGCCCGGCGCCCGAAGATATTGCCCACGCGATCGATGCGCACCGTCAGTCCGGCATCGCGCATCCAGCCGGTGACGAGGTCGCGCGCCTGCCCGTCCAGCGCGGTCAGGGCCAGGCGCGCATTGCCGCCCCTGGGCGTGGCGCCGATCTGCGCCAGGTCCATCAGCGTTTGCCACAGGCGTTCGCCATTGATCGTGATTGCGTTCATGCGCCCGCCCCTGACTGTTGGATGCCGCGGAAGAAGGCCTTTGCATTGGCGGCGAGCGAATCGAGGTGATACCCGCCTTCCTGCACGATCAGCGTGGGCCGGCCCAGTGCGGCAACGGCGCGGCCGAGGCGGCCGAAGCCTTCGGTGGACACGTCCACCAGCGACTGCGGATCCTCGCGGTAGATGTCGAAGCCAAGCGACAGCACCAGCGCGTCTGCCTGGAAGCGTTCGATGGCGCCGCGCGCCGTGTCCAGCTTGTCGAAGAAGACTGACTCGGGCGAACGATGCGGCATCGGCAGGTTGAGGTTGTGGCCGGCGCCTGCGCCGCGGCCGTGCTCATCGTCGAAGCCCGCGACCACCGGATAGAAATTGGTAGGGTCGCCGTGGATCGACACGTAGAGCACATCGGCCCGGTCGTAGAAGATCTCCTGGATGCCCTGGCCGTGGTGCATGTCGGTATCGAGGATGGCCACGCGGCCAAAGCGCGCGCGCAGGGCCTGGGCGGCGATCGCGGCATTGTTCAGGTAGCAGAAGCCGCCCGCCGCGTCGCGCCGGGCATGATGGCCAGGCGGCCGGCACAAGGCGTAGGCGCTGCATTCGCCGTCCAGCAGCGCCCGGGCGCCGGCCACCGCGCTCTGCGCCGACCAGTAGGCCGAGCGCCAGGTGTTCAGGCCCACCGGGCAGCTGCCGTCGGCGAGATAGCGCGCGGCCTGCGCCAGCACGCCGCGCAGGGCGTTGGACTCGCGCACGAAGATATTGGACATGACCTCGTCGCCCCAGTCCTCCGGCAGCTCGCGCCAGCTGGCATGGGCGTCCTGCAGGAACTGCAGGTAAGGCTGGTCGTGCACGGCGGCGAGCGGCGCGTGGCCGTGGTCAGCGGGGGCGTGCAGCGCGAAGCCAAGCGCCTCTGCCGCCTGCACCAGGCGCTGCGCCCGCGCGGGCAGCTCCTGCGGCGAGCGCATCTTGCCGCGCGAGTAGTAGCTCTGCGGATGGTGCAGCAATTGCTCGGGATGGAAAAACGTCAGCATGGGGTTTGCAATCTCTGTGGAAAGCCGTCAGGCCTGCGCGGCTTGCGCGGCGGGTTGTGGTTGCTGGCGCTGGCGTGCATCGATGCTGGTGATGCACAGCAGCGACACGCCGGCCAGCAGGGTGTAGAACACCGCCAGCGGCCACCATTGGCCCTGGAAGCGCTGCGCGAGGATGGTCCCCACCAGCGGTGTCAGCCCGCCCGCCACCGCGCCGCAGACCTGGTAGGACAACGAGATCGCCGAGTAGCGCACGCGCGTTTCGAAGACACCGCTGACAAAGCCCGCGATCACCGAATAGAAGCTCGCCATGCACACCACCGCCAGCGCGATGCCGAGCACGATGGCCGGCGCCTGGCGCGTTTGCACCAGCAGGAACATCGGATAGGGAGAAGCCATGGCCAGCAGCGCGGCCAGCTTGAGGAAGCGCGCGCCGCCAAGCTTCTCTGCCAGCCAGGCGGCCAGCGGCTGCGCCAGGAACTGGATGATGGCCACGGCGAACAGGCAGTCGAGGATCAGCGTCCTGGACAGCGACAGGTATTGCGTCGTGTACGCAATCATGAAGGTATTGGTGAAGTACACCCCCGCAATGCCGATGGTATTGGCGCCGATGCACAGCAGCACCGGCACGCGGGCCGTGCGCCAGACCTCGGCAATCGGCAGCCTGGCGGTCTTGCGCTGCGCCTGCACCTGCGCGAACTCGGGCGATTCGTTCACGCCCAGCCGGATCGCCACGCCCACCAGCAGCAGCGCCGCGCTGGCCAGGAATGGCAGGCGCCAGCCCCAGTCCATGAACACGTCATGCTCCATCGACGTCACCGCGCGGAAAGCCAGCAGCGACAGGATCAGGCCGGCCGGGCTGCCGAGCTGCGCGAACGAGGCGAAGAAGGTGCGGCGGCCCGTGGGGGCATGCTCGCCCGCCATCAGCACCGCGCCGCCCCATTCGCCGCCCACGGCGATGCCCTGCACCACGCGCAGCAGCACCAGCAGCACCGGCGCGAAGGCGCCCGCGGTGGCGTAGGTCGGCAGCAGGCCGATGCCGATGGTGGCAACGCCCATCATCATGAGCGTGATCATCAGCGCCTTCTTGCGGCCGATGCGGTCGCCCCAGTGGCCGAACACGATGCCACCGAGCGGACGGGCAAAGAAGCCGACCGCGAAGGTGCCGAATGACGCCAGCGTGCTCAGGAAGGGATCGCCGCCGGGAAAGAACAACGGGCCGAACACCAGCGCGGCGGCGGTGGCGTAGATGTAGAAGTCGTACCACTCGATCATGGTGCCGACAAAGGCGGCCGTGGCGGCGCGCACGGGCTGGCGCGTGCCGGAAGGGGACACTTGCATGGACTGGCTCCTCACTATGTTTGTGCCGCTGCATCAGGGGCAGCTGTGGGAGGAGTTATCGCCCGTTGACAAACATCAGTCAAATTTCTAATATTTATTTTTCATATAATCTGAATTTATATAGTGGCGTGATGGAGCGTTCTGCCCTGGACCGGGCCCTGCTGACCGACCGGCTCGACTGGAACCTGCTGCGCACCTTCCTGACTATCGTCCACGAGCGCAGCCTGAGCCGCGCCGCGGTCCGGCTGCATATCACCCAGCCGGCGGTGAGCCTGGCCTTGCGCCGGCTCGAAGAGCATCTGGGACACACGCTGATCGAGCGGCGCGGCAGCAATTTCCGCCTGACACGGGCCGGCGAAGAGGTGCTGCGCATCGCCACCGATGTCTATGGCAGCGTGGCGCGGCTGGGGGCTGAACTGGCCGAGCAGCAGGATGAAGTCAGCGGCCTGCTGCGGCTCCTGACCGTGAGCCGGATCCATTCCGGCGTCTATGACGAATGCCTGGCCGCCTTCCATCGGCAGCATCCGCGCGTCACGCTGCAGGTGGACGTGATGCGCAGCACCGAGATCGCAGACGCGATCGCACAGAAGGCTGCCGGCGTGGGCCTGAGCCTGTACCGGCAGCCGGGCCGGCAGTCGGGCGACGGGCTTGAGCACATGCTGTTCCTGCGCCAGCGCTACGCCATCTTCTGCGGGCGCCATCACCGGCTGTTCGGGCGCACCGGGCTGGCCATTGCCGACCTGCTGGCCGAGAACTTCGTCTCGTTCAGCAGCGACCAGCTTGGCGACGTGCTGGCGCCACTGGCCGTATTCCGCGACCAGCACGGTTTTTCGGGCCGCATCGTCGCGACCTCGCCCAGCCTCGATGAAATCCGGCGCCTGGTGTTCGCCGGCTATGGCATTGGCTGCCTGCCCGAACATATCGTGGCCGACGATGTCGCCCAGCAACGGCTGTGGCGGCTGCCGCCCGAAGAGGGCGTGGCCGATATCGACATGTACCTGCTGTGGAATCCGGAGCGGCGCCAGACGCCTGCCGAGGCGGCGTTCCTCGAGCACTTCCGGCACTACGTGGCGCGTTATTCGCTGATGGAGCGGCTGGGGGAGTCAGTGAACGCACCGCTGGCGGCGTTGCGCGCGCCGACGGCGTGACGGCCTCTTGCCCGGTTCGCGTACCGGGAAAGGCGCAAGCGGGGTCTTGTTGCTGCTAGCCGTGCCGTCGCAGCGTATGCCGGCACAGCCCCGCGCGTTGCGGTTGTGCAGCGCAGCGCCGGTAGCGCATCCGGTACGGATGGCTGCAGCGCCAGATGGCCCGCAAGACGGTAATGAACAGCAGCGCCGCCATGACGGCAGCGAGCAGGCCGATCGACATAACGGTAACGGCCCTCCTCCCCAAAAACCGTCTGTCCGACCTCTGGGGGTCAGATCAGCAGCGGCAATGCCTCTAGCACCAACACAGCAACCAGTGCGCCGATCAGGGCGCCCATGGTCCGGCAACTGATGCGCAGGAATTTGGCTGTCACCGGGATCGAACCCATGGCGATCACGCCTACCAGCGCCATCGGAATCAGGAATACAAGATCATGCGCGGTGAAGTGCATGGTGGTCTCCTGTCTCTCTTTTGTGATTCCAGTATAGGCAGTGTGTGCCCGATGCACGGCTGCTTGCATCGGGATTGTCCCGAACCCGGGCGATGCGGATGCCACCCAGGTATCGATGCGCGCACATAGGGCCGTTCACGCGTTGCGCTGCGTACGCATGCCCCACGTTTTTCGCCATGCGAACCCCGAAGCGCGAAACACGTGTCCTATGCTGATCAGAGACGCGGGGCCCCGTTCCCATTCCAGTCCAATGCCCCGCAGACCGAGAGAGACGGAGGTGGCTATGGAACTTCACATGCAATCGCACCACTACGTGCGGCGGCAGCCGGACTGGACCGCGGCAGCGGTCTCGGGGCTGGCGGCCGGGGCGTTGCTGCTGGTGCTGGAGCTGTTCTGGTCGTCGATGGTGTCAGGCGTGAACCCGTGGGTAGCCACGCGCATGATCGCCGGGATCCTGATGGGCCAGAGCGTGCTGCAGAGCGCAACGTTCACCGTCGGCACCGTGGCCGCGGCGCTGGTGATCCATTTCGTGCTGGGTGCCGTGCTGGGCATGATCCTGGCGGCCATCATCGCGCCATTCACGCTGGATTCGAGCCTGGGCATGGCAATGCTGGCGGGCGCCGTGTTTGGCCTGGTGGTGTACTTCTTCAATTTCTATGTGATGACGCGGGCCTTCCACTGGTTTGTCGAGGTGCGCGGGTGGCATACGTTTATCGGGCACCTGATTTTCGGGATGGCCGCGGCGGCGTGCTACTGGAAGCTGGAGAGCAAGGACGTATCGCACTGACAATCGCATCGGGGCAGGGCGCGGTGAGCGCCCGCACATGACGGTTGCATTGCGCGCGCCAGCCTCTGGGCGGATACGCGCGCAAGGCCTGCGGCGGCCGGAACCAAGGGTTCCCGCCGCCGCTTTTTCCCGCGCTGCGCGCTTGTGCAGTGCGGCACCAATGCAATGGCATGTCGCCTTGCAGTGACCTGACGGCATGCACTAGTCTTATGTCTACCTGCGTGACTTGCGCATCCCTCGCCGCGCGCGAGGAGGAGGGTGGATATGGCGTTGGCCATCGCACTCGTAGTCATGGTCGTCGCTTCGGTGCTCTTCCATTTCCTGAGCCCGTGGTGGGCGACCCCGCTGGCGTCCAACTGGAAGCAGATGGACGACACGCTGACCATTACCCTGGTCATCACCGGCATTTTCTTCATCGGCATCAACCTGTTTGTCGGCTACATCGTCTGGCGCTACCGGCATGAGGCGCCGCATCCCAATGGCGGCACCGGCCACCGCGCGTCCTACCACCCGGAGAACGGCAAGCTTGAGCTGTGGCTGATCGGCGGCACCACGCTGGGCGTGGTGGCATTGCTGGCGCCGGGCCTGTTCGTCTACGCCGACTACGTGCGCCCGCCGCGCGACGCGATGGTGATGGAAGTGGTGGGGCAGCAGTGGTCCTGGGCCTTCCGCTTTCCCGGCAAGAGCGGCCAGCTGGGTGCGTCCGATCCGCGCTTTGTCACCGGCGCGAATCCGCTCGGGCTGGACCCCGACGATCCGCGCGGCCTGGACAATATCGTGATCGTCGGCCCGGAGGTGCACCTGCCGCTGAACAAGCCGGTCAAGGTGCTGTTGCGCTCCAAGGACGTGCTGCATGACTTCTATGTGCCGCCGTTCCGCGCGCGCATGAACATGGTGCCGGGCATGGTGACGTCGTTCTGGTTCACGCCGACGCAGACGGGCCGCTTCGACGTCCTGTGCGCGCAGCTGTGCGGCGTGGGGCACTACAACATGCGCGGCACGGTGGTGGTGGAAGAACCGGCTGCGTACGAGGCATGGCTGGCGAAGCAGCAGACCTTTGCCATGACGCTGGCGAAGGCCGCGGCACCGCCGGCGGCAATGGCCGCTGCCGCACCCGGCGCAGCGGGCGACGCCGGCACCGTCGAGAAAGGCCGCGCGCTGGCGCAGAGCAAGGGCTGCGTCGGCTGCCACAGCATCGACGGCAATCCGGGCGTGGGGCCGACCTGGAAGGGCCTGTACGGCAAGACCGAGACCTTTGCCGACGGCAGCAGCGCCAAGGTGGACGATGCCTTCCTGCACAAGGAGATCACCGACCCGCATGCGCGCCTGGTCAAAGGCTTCGGGCCGGTGATGCCGAAGTTGCCGATGAGCGAGGACGAAGTCGCTGCGCTGACCGCCTATATCAAGTCGGCCGGCAGCGGCGCGGCCGAGGCGGGAACCGTTGCGCCGGTCGCTCCCGCGGACGTGCCCGCCGGCCCCGCGGCCGCGACCAGCGCCGCCACCACGGCAACCGCTGGCTCTGGCGCGCCCGCTGCCACGCCCGGGGCCGCGTCCGGCACCTATACGACTTCGACGGCCGTGGCCGTGCCGCCCTCGGCGGCGCCCGCGCCCGCCAGGAAGTGAGGAGACCCGCATGGCTTACGCCGACGATGCCGCCCATCACGCGCCGCAGAGCTTCTGGACCCGCTATGTCTGGAGCCAGGACCACAAGGTGATCGCCGTGCAGTACACCATCGTGGCGATCGTGGTGGGGCTGGTGGGCGTGGCGCTGTCCAACCTGATGCGCATGCAGCTGGGTTTCCCTGGCCGCTTTGAATTCATCGACGCCAACCGCTACTACCAGTTCGTCACCATGCACGGCATGATCATGGTGATCTACCTGCTGACCGCGCTGTTCCTGGGCGGCTTCGGCAACTACCTGATCCCGCTGATGGTGGGGGCGCGCGACATGGTGTTCCCCTTCCTCAACATGCTCAGCTTCTGGGTCTACCTGCTGTCGGTGATCGTGCTGCTGACCAGCTTCTTCGTGCCCGGCGGACCCACCGGCGCGGGCTGGACGCTGTATCCGCCGCAGGCCATCCTGCCCGGCACGCCAGGCTATGAGTGGGGCATCATCCTGATGCTGGTGTCGCTGGCGATCTTTATCGTCGCGGCCACCATGGGCGGCCTGAACTATGTCACCACGGTACTGCAGGCGCGCACCGAGGGCATGACGCTGCTACGCATGCCGCTGTCGGTGTGGGGCATCTTCATGGCCACCATCCTGGCGCTGCTGGCGTTCCCGGCGCTGTTCGTGTCGGCGGTGATGATGCTGCTGGACAGGACGCTGGGCACCAGCTTCTTTATGCCCGCGATGGTGTCGATGGGCCAGCAGCTGCAATACAAGGGCGGGAGCCCGCTGCTGTTCCAGCACCTGTTCTGGTTCTTCGGTCACCCCGAGGTGTATATCGTCGCGCTGCCGGCCTTCGGCATCGTCTCGGACCTGGTCAGCGTGCATTCGCGCAAGAGCATCTTCGGCTACCGCACCATGGTGTGGGCGATCCTGGCGATCGGGGTGCTGTCGGTGGTGGTGTGGGCACACCATATGTTCGTCAGCGGCATGAACCCATACTTCGGCTTCTTCTTTGCCACCACCACGCTGATCATCGCCATTCCCACCGCGATCAAGGTCTACAACTGGGTCATCACGCTGTGGCGTGGCGATATCCATTTCACCGTGCCGATGCTGTTTGCCATCGCCTTTATCAGCACCTTCGTCATCGGCGGGCTGACCGGGCTGTTCCTGGGCAATGTCAGCGTGGATATCCCGCTATCCAACACCTACTTCGTGGTGGCGCATTTCCACATGGTGATGGGCGTGTCGCCAATCCTGGTGGTGTTCGGGGGCATCTACCACTGGTACCCGAAGGTGACGGGCAGGATGCTGGACGACAACATGGGCCGCATCCATTTCTGGGTCACCTTCGTCGGCACCTACGCCATCTTCTTCCCGATGCACTACCTGGGTGTGCTGGGCATGCCGCGCCGCTACTACGCCTATGAAAACTACGCCTTCATCCCGGAATCGGCGCATGTGATGAACATGTACATCTCGGTGGCCGCCTTTATCGTCGCCACGGCGCAGCTGCTCTTTGTCGTCAACCTGGTGTGGAGCCTGTGGCATGGCCGCAAGGCCGACGCCAACCCGTGGCGCGCCGCCTCGCTGGAATGGCAGACGCCGCAGACGCCGCCCGCGCACGGCAACTGGGGGCCGCACCTGCCGGTGGTGTACCGCTGGGCCTATGCCTACAGCGTGCCGGGCGCGCGCGAGGACTTTATCGCGCAGAACGCGCCGCCGGAAGAGGGCGGGGCCGAGCCTGAACCGCATGCCAGCCGCGGAGCCGTCGCATGAACGCCGAAGCCCTGTACAAGGTCAGCCGCGACGATTTCGGCGGCAATCCGTCCGACGAGAATGCCGCCAACCACCGGCCGCGCGGGCGCGCCCCCGCAAGCATCGGCCTGTGGGTGTTCATGGGCGTGGTGACCTCGCTGTTTGCGCTGTTCCTGACCGCCTATGCGCTGCGCATGGACAGCCCGGACTGGCACCGCATCGGGCTGCCGTGGCAGGTGTGGCTGTCCACCGCGCTGCTGGGCGCGGGCAGCGTGGCGATGGCGGTGGCGTCGCGGGCGGCGCGCAGCGGCGACATGGCTGCGGCCAGGCGGGCGCTGCGCCTGGGCGGGCTGGGCGCGGCCGGCTTCGTCGCCTCGCAGCTGTGGGCCTGGCAGGCGCTGGGCGCGATGCAGGTGATGCCTGCCGGCAACCCGGCCGGCAGCTTCTTCTACCTGCTGACCGCGATGCACGGCCTGCACGTGCTGGGCGGCCTGGCCGGCTGGGGCTTTGCCATGTCGTCACGCGGCAGCGGCGAGGCCGCGGTGCTGCGCATGCGGCTGTGCGCGCGCTACTGGCATTTCCTGCTGGCGGTATGGGTGGTGCTGCTCGCCGCGCTGGGGTGGCTCACGCCCGAACTGGTGCGCTATATCTGCGGCACGGCCTAGCAGCAAGAAGGAGGACCGGGATGTCAACACAACTGTCTTCACCATCGGCCACACCCGCCGTGACGCCCCCGCCCCCGCTGGGCGGCGTGCGCGGCCTGCTGGCAGACTGGTCGTCGGACCAGCAGGCCTTCAAGGTGTCGTGGGGCAAGGCCATGATGTGGATCTTCCTGCTGTCCGATACCTTTATCTTCAGCTGTTTCCTGACCGGCTACATGACCGTGCGCATGTCGACCACGGTGCCGTGGCCCAATCCCAGCGAGGTGTTCGCACTGCACGTGGGCGGCGCTGACATCCCGTTGCTGCTGATCGCCATCATGACCTTCGTGCTGATCAGCAGCAGCGGCACCATGGCGATGGCGGTCAACTTTGCCTACCGGCGCGCGCGCCGCGAGTGCGCGCTGTTGATGTTGGTGACCGCGCTGTTCGGCGTGATGTTCGTCGGCATGCAGGCCTTCGAATGGACCAAGCTGATCGTGGACGAGGGCGTGCGCCCGTGGACCAACCCGATGGGGGCGGCGCAGTTCGGCTCGACCTTCTTCATGATCACGGGCTTCCACGGCCTGCATGTGTCGTGCGGCGTGGTGTACCTGCTGATCGTGGCCACGCGCGTGCTGCGCGGGCGCTACGAGGCCACCGGCAACTACCAGATCGTGGAGATCGCCGGCCTGTACTGGCACTTCGTCGACCTGGTCTGGGTGTTTATCTTTGCATTGTTCTATCTCTGGTGAGGGCGGCCATGGCATCGAATCCGGCAACTCCCGCAACCCCGGTGACGCCAGCGCACGGCTCCGGCCAGGATGCCGGCCATGCCGCGCACTCCGGCCAGCAGCATCCCATCGGGCTGTACCTGAAGATCTGGGCGCTGCTGTTCGTGCTGTCGACGCTGTCGTACCTGGTCGATTATTTCCATGTCACCGGCTACCTGCGCTGGACGCTGATCCTGGTGTTCATGGGGCTGAAGGCGGGGCTGATCGTGGCAGTGTTCATGCATATGGCATGGGAGCGCATGGCGCTGATCTGCGCCATCCTGGTACCGCCGATGTGCCTGCTGGTGCTGGTCTGGCTGATGGCGGAAGAAGCCAATCACACTTTCCTCACGCGCGGCCTGTTCTTCCGCTGACCGGCTGCGCCGCTGCCGGATGTCAACGCTGAACGGAAGCCGAGCCCATGCATGCCGCCACGGAAGCCATCCTCACCTTCAACCACGGCCGCGATCCCGAGCGGCTGACCCGCAAGCTTGCGGCGATCGCCGCGGACCCGTTTGCCTTTTTTCGCGGCACCAACCACCTCTATGCCGCATCGCTGCGCGATGATGCGGCAATGCGCGATGCGCCCATCACCTACGTCTGCGGCGATCTGCACCTGGAGAACTTCGGCAGCTTCAAGGGCGACAACGGGCTGGTCTATTTCGACCTGAACGACTTTGACGATGCCCTGGTCGCGCCGCTTACGGTGGATGTGGTCCGGATGCTGTCGAGCGTGCTGGTGGCCGCCGGCCAGCTGGGCCTTTCCGAGGCCGGCGCCATGCGCGCCTGCGAGGCCATGCTGTCCACCTATGCCGCGGTGCTGCAGACAGGCAAGCCTCGCTGGCTCGAGCGTGCCACGGCGGTCGGCATGGTGGCCACCCTGCTGCGCCGGGTCAAGGGCCGCAGGCGCGGCGCACTGCTGGCCGAGCTCACCACGCTGCGCAAGGGCAAACGGCGCCTGGTATGCAACGGCCGCCATGCGCTGCCGGCGGACAAGCCGGCCCGTGAGAGCGCTCGCGCGATCCTTGCGACCTACTCGAAGCAGGGCCATCATGGCCACCGCCTGGCCCTCGACGATGCCGCGCGGCGCGTGGCGGGCATTGGCAGCCTCGGGCTGGAACGCTATATGGTGCTGGCGCGGGACGAACTGAGCGGCATGCAGCGCCTGGTCGACATCAAGCGCGCCGCGCCGAGTCCATGGCAGGACCTGCCCAGCCTGTCCCTGCCACCCTGGGGCAGCGATGCAAGGCGGGTGGCGGCCGTGCAGCAAATCATGCAGGCGGCTTCGCCGGCGCTGCTGTCGGCTGTCGACATGGGCAAGGCCTCCTACCTGGTAAAGAGCCTGCAGCCGACCGCCGACCGCGTCGACCTGGCGCATTGCAGCAACTTTGCAGCGCTACGCGAGTTGCTGGGCACCATGGCCCATGCCGCGGCGTGGGCGCATCTGCGTGGCTGCGGGCACCAGGCCGCGGACCGGATCGAGCAGCTGCAGGCGTTTGCCGGCGGCACCCGCTGGCGCACCGGCGTCCTGCGGCTGGCACGGCATGGCTGCGCGGTGTCGGTGGCGCAGTGGAAAGCCTATGCGGACGATTACCGCAAGGCGCGGGGAGGGTGAGCGGGGGCCGAACGGGGGCGAAGGCTGCGCGCGCCGTTCACGCTTGCGTGAACGGCGCCAGCGTCAGCGCCAACGTCAGGATGGTCAGGCCTGGGTGATGAACTTGGTCACCAGGTAGCCGTCGAAGGTCTCCTGGCCGCCTTCGCTGCCGATGCCTGAATCCTTGATGCCGCCGAACGGGGTCTCGGCCAGCGCCATGCCGAAGTGGTTGATATTGACCATGCCGGCTTCCAGGCCATTGGACACTTCGGTCGCGGTCTTCAGCGAGTTGGTGAACACATACGACGCCAGGCCAAAGGGCAGGCTGTTGGCGCGGCGCAGCACCTCGGCCGTGTCCTTGAAGCGCGTCACCGGCGCCACCGGGCCGAACGGCTCGTCGGTCATCAGGCGCGAGTCGTCGGGCAGGTCGGTGACCACGGTGGGCGCGAAGAAGTAGCCCTTGTTGTTGCCGATGCTGCCCAGGCGCGAGCCGCCGGCCACCACCTTGCCGCCGCGCTGGCTGGCATCGTCCAGGAACTGCTCCATCGACAGCACGCGGCGCTCATGCGCAAGCGGCCCCATCTGGGTGCCGTCTTCGAGGCCGTTGCCCACCTTGATCGAGCCGATCACCTCGGTAAAGCGCGCCAGGAAGCGGTCATAGGCTTTCTCCTGGACGTAGAAGCGCGTCGGCGACACGCAAACCTGGCCGGCATTGCGCAGCTTGAAGCGCGCCAGCATCTCGGCGGCAGGGTCGATGTCGGCGTCGTCGAACACCAGCACCGGCGAATGGCCGCCCAGCTCCATGGTCACGCGCTTCATATGCGCGCCGGCCAGCGCCGCCAGCTGCTTGCCCACCGGCACCGAGCCGGTGAACGAAATCTTGCGCACGATCGGCGATTCGATCAGGTAGGTCGAGACCTCGCTGGGCACGCCCCAGACGATGTTGAGCACGCCCGGGGGCAGGCCGGCATCATGGAACAGCTGCGCCAGCGCCACCACCGCGCTGGGCGAGTCTTCCGGGCCCTTCAGGATCAGCGTGCAGCCGGCACCGAGCGCCGACACGATCTTGCGGATGGCCTGGTTGAACGGGAAGTTCCACGGCGTGAAAGCGGCGCACACGCCGATCGGCTCGCGCACCACGATCTGGCGCACATTGGGCTGGCGCGGCGGGATCACACGGCCATAGATGCGGCGGCATTCCTCGGCGTGCCAGTCGGCGTGCTCGGCACAGACCATCACTTCGCCGACGGCCTCGGCCAGCGGCTTGCCCTGGTCCAGCGTGATATTGCGGCCGATCTCCCTGGCGCGCTCGCGGGTGAGCTCGCCCACGCGGCGCAGGATCCTGGCGCGCTCCAGCGGCGAGGTCTTCTTCCAGGTTTCAAAGGCGCGCTGCGCGGCGGCCAGCGCGCGGTCCAGGTCGGCGCGGCTGGCATGCGGCAGCTTGCCCAGCACTTCCTGCGTGGCCGGGTTGATGACATCCTGCTCGCGCCGGTCGCCTCCCTTGATGAATTCCCCGTCGATATAGAGGGCGAGATCCTGGTACATGCGTGTTCTCCTGGTGGGCGGTGAAACCGCAAGCTTAACCCGGCAGCCGCGTTCATGCAGCGCGCCGGGTGCGTTCCCGGGAGGAATGTGCGGGAATGTCCCCGCGGCCGGTTCAGCCGATATCAGGCGGTATCGCGCGTCCGTGCCACGGGCAGGACTTCAGCCCCGGTGCGGGTGGCTTCCACCACCAGGATCACGAGCAGCGTGATCAGCGTCAGGGCGAACACCGCATAGCCGATGCTGTCGCCCTCGATGGCGAACAGGCTGGGCGCGTAGGTCGGGCTGGTGCAGATCATCGTTCCTGCCGACATGCCGGTGTAGTGCATGCCGCAGACGGCAACGCCCATGACCACCGCCGCTGCCAGCTGCTTGCCGCGGGTCTTCACCGTGGTGGCCAGCCACAGCGCCACCACCGACACCACCACCGCGATCACCACCGACAGCCCGATGATGGCCAGGTCCCAGTCGAAGCGGGTGTTGGAGCGGATCGCGGCCATGCCGGTGTAGTGCATCGCCACGACGCCCAGCCCGGTCAGCACGCCGCCCTTGACCACGTTGTCGGTACGGCTGCCGCGCGGGCGCGAGGCGATCGCCAGCCCGGCGCCGGCCAGCACCATCACGACGACCAGTGAAGCCAGCGTCATGAACAGCCCGAACTCGCGGTGCGTCGGGGTCTGGTAGGCCACCATGCCGATGAAATGCATCGACCAGACCGCGCCGCCGCCCAGCGCCACGCTGGCGCACAACAGCCGGTCCACATCCAGGCGGCCGTCGGGCATGCGCACGCGCCGCGACCAGCGCAGGCCCACGTAGGCGCCGCAGACAGAGATCAGGAACGACAGGCCCACCATCGGCCAGTCATAGGCAAACGGCACCAGGGCGCCGGAAACAGGCTGGAAACCGACAAACATGACCCCACCTCCTCGTTTTGACTGCGACTGAAGGGCGCACGCGCATGCCGGGCATACCTTCCGGCAGCCGGCCTGGGACGCGGTGGTCCCGCGCCGAGTATGCAGGGGGCCGCAACCGGAGGGGAATAACTCATTCAGGTAAAAAGCGCGGTGCCGGGGCCGGCTGTGTGTCCTTGTAGCCGCCTCCGGGCAGGAATAGACTGGGCGGATTTCCCCATGCGCAACGCCTCATGAAGCCAGACGCCAGACTGACCACCGGCCCGATCGGCCGCACCCTGCTGCTGTTCTCGCTGCCGGTGCTCGGCAGCAATATCCTGCAGTCGCTGAACGCCTCGATCAACTCGGTCTGGGTCGGCCGCTTCCTGGGCGAGGCCGCGCTGACGGCAACCTCCAACGCCAACATCATCCTGTTCTTCCTGCTGGGCGTGGTGTTCGGCATCAGCATGGCCAACACCATCATGATCGGGCAGGCCGTGGGTGCGCGCGACCTGGACGAGGCGCGCCGCGTGGTCGGCACCAGCACCACCTTCTTTGTCGGGCTGTCGGTGCTGGCCTCGGCGCTGGGCTATTTCTATACGCCGGCCATCCTGGCGGCGATGCACACGCCGGAAGACGCCGCGCCGCTGGCGGTGAGCTACCTGCGCATCATCTTCCTGGCGCTGCCGTTCATGTACTTCTACAACTTCGTGATGATGACGCTGCGCGGCGCGGGCGATTCGCGCACGCCGTTCTGGTTCATGCTGTTGTCGGTGGTGCTGGACGTGGTGCTCAACCCGGTACTGATCTTCGGCATGGGCCCGGTCCCGCCGCTGGGCATCGCGGGCTCGGCGCTGGCCACGCTGATCGCGCAGCTGCTGAGCCTGGCGGCGATGATGGTGCTGCTGTACCGGCGCCGCCATTTCCTGCTGCTGCACCGTGGCCAGCTTGCGCTGCTGCGGCCCGATCCGGCAATCCTGCGGGCGCTGGTGGTCAAGGGCTTGCCGATGGGCCTGCAGATGGTGGTGATCTCGTCGTCGGCGATCGTGATGATGGCGCTGGTCAATGCCTATGGCTCGCAGACCACCGCCGCCTACGGCGTGGCCTCGCAGTTGTGGACCTATGTGCAGATGCCCGCGCTGGCGGCAGGCGCGAGCGTGTCGTCGATGGTGGCGCAGAACGTCGGCGCCGGGCTGTGGCAGCGGGTGTCGCGCATCACGCGCGTGGGCCTGCTGATCAATGTGGTGATGACGGGTGCGCTGGTCGCGCTGATCTATCTGTTCAACCGGCATTCGCTGGGGCTGTTCCTGGGCACCGACGGCGTGGCCATCGGCATCGCGCAGCATATCAATGTGGTGGTGCTGTGGTCGTTCATCCTGTTTGGCTTCACCATCGTCATCTTCGGCACGGTGCGCGCCACCGGCGCGGTGATGGCACCGCTGGTGATCCTGTTCCTGTCGATGTGGGTGATCCGGCTGCCGTTCGCGTGGGTGCTGGGCCCGCGCATCGGCGCCGAGGCGGTCTGGTGGAGCTTTCCGCTGGGCTCGGTGGTGTCGCTGGTGCTGGCGGCCAGCTACTACCGCTTCGGCAACTGGCGCCGCAGCCATATCCTGCCCACCGTGCCGCACCCGGCGCAAGCCCTGGGGCAGGCGCCCGATACCAGCATGGGAACGCCCTGCGAAGACGCGGGCGAGGTGGTCGAGGAGACCGCTTCGGCAACGCCCGAGCCCGAAGGCGTGCGCTGACCTGCAGCGGCCTGTCATCGTGTCGCCGGCTTTGAAAGCCATTCGAAAGACCGGTGTGTCATCGTGTCATCGCTGGCACTCCCTCCCAGCGCACGCGTCGCCTGCCCAGCCAGAGCAGGTGCGCGTGTTTCCGGCCGCGCCTTGCCTTGTCGCAAGCGCGCGCGCCGTCTTGTTCGTCTGACATTCCCGCCGACTTCACTCCGGATTCTTCAACAACAAATACATCACGTCGTGATGTATTTGTTCGTGTGCATCGACTGAATTTGCCTTGTTTTCAAGGGGTATCGGTGAATACCCCTAAACCAAGACAAATGAAAGGCACCTGAAAGATCACGTCTCTAAGGTTCGGGTCAACCGTCGGGGAGCATGCCTTGTGCATGCCTTGCCGCCCGAGCCAGTGCGTCCCCCGGCACGGCATATCGTGAACTTTGAGGAGAATCGTTTTGCGCATACGCAGCCAAAAGGACTTTGCCTCCGGCCTGATGTTCGTTCTGGTCGGTCTGGGCTTTTCCTGGGTCGCTCGCGGCTATTCCATGGGAACGGCCGCGAAGATGGGACCCGGATATTTTCCATTCCTGCTGGGACTGGTGTTGGCCTTGCTCGGGGCGGTGGTGCTGCTGTCCTCGCTGTCGTCCAAGGGTGAGGAAGACCATCTCGCCCGCTGGGACCTGAAGACGCTGCTGTGGATCCTCGGTTCGGTGGTGCTGTTCGGCCTGCTGCTCAAGCCGCTGGGCATGGTGCTGTCGGTGTTCGTGCTGGTGCTGGTGTCGTCGATGGCCAGCCATGAATTCAGCTGGAAGGGTGCGCTGCTCAACGCCGTGGTGCTGGTGCTGATCAGCCTTGGCGCATTCGTCTACGGCATCAACCTGCAGATGCCGGTGTGGCCGGCCTTTATCACCGGTTAAGGAGCGCCGACCATGGAATTGATTGATCACCTTGCGCTGGGCTTTTCCACGGCCTTGTCGCTGCAGAACCTGGCCTACGCCTTCCTGGGCTGCGTGCTGGGTACCCTGATCGGCGTGCTGCCGGGCCTGGGGCCGCTGGCCACCATCGCCATGCTGCTGCCGGTGACCTACACGCTGCCGCCGGTGGCCGCGCTGATCATGCTGGCCGGCATCTACTACGGCGCCCAGTACGGTGGCTCGACCACCGCCATCCTGGTGAACCTGCCTGGTGAATCGTCCTCGGTGGTGACAACCATCGATGGCTACCAGATGGCGCGCCGAGGGCGAGCGGGCGTGGCACTTGCCACCGCCGGTCTCGGCTCGTTCTTCGCCGGCTGCGTGGCGACGCTGATCCTGGCCGCCTTTGCCACGCCGCTGTCGGAACTGGCGTTCAAGTTCGGCCCTTCCGAATACTTCTCGCTGATGGTGCTGGGCCTGATCGGCGCCGTGGTGCTGGCTTCCGGCTCGCTGCCGAAGGCCGTGTCCATGATCGTGCTGGGCCTGCTGATGGGGCTGATCGGCACCGACGTGAACTCGGGCGCCGCGCGCTTCTCGTTCGACGTGCCGGAACTGACCGACGGCATCGACTTCGTGGCGCTGGCCATGGGCATGTTCGGCTTCGCGGAAATCATCGCGAACCTGGAGCAGAAGGAGGCCCGTGAGACGTTCACCGATAGCGTGACGAACCTGTGGCCGACCAGGAAAGACTTCAAGCGCATGATCCCGGCCGTGCTGCGCGGCACGTTCCTGGGCTCGGCCCTGGGCATCCTGCCGGGCGGCGGCGCGGCGCTGGCTTCGTTCGCGGCCTACTCGCTGGAAAAGAAGACCTCGAAGTACGCGCATGAATTCGGCAAGGGTGCGATCGAAGGCGTGGCCGGTCCGGAGTCGGCCAACAACGCCGCGGCGCAGACCTCCTTCATCCCGCTGCTGACGCTGGGCATTCCGCCCAACGCGGTGATGGCGCTGATGGTCGGTGCCATGACCATCCACAACATCCAGCCCGGCCCGCAGGTGATGACCAGCAACCCGGCGCTGTTCTGGGGCCTGATCGCCTCGATGTGGATCGGCAACCTGATGCTGATCATCCTGAACCTGCCGATGATCGGCGTGTGGGTGAAGCTGCTGACCGTGCCGTACCGCTTCCTGTACCCGGCGATCCTGGTGTTCTGCGGCATTGGCGTGTACTCGGTCAACAACCAGACCTTCGACGTGTTCATGGCCGCGGGCTTCGGCATCATCGGCTACCTGTTCCTGAAGCTGCGCTGCGAACCGGCACCGCTGCTGCTGGGCTTCGTGCTGGGGCCGATGATGGAAGAGAACTTCCGCCGCTCGCTGCTGCTGTCGCGCGGTGACTTCAGCGTGTTCGTGACGCGCCCGCTGTCGCTGGGCCTGCTGATCGCAGCCGCTGCCCTGGTTGCAGTGGTGGCCCTGCCGTCCATCAAGGCCAAGCGCGAAGAAGCGTTCCAGGAAGAATAGCGCCACGCGCGCTCCCCGGAATGGCGCCGGCCTGGTTCATGCCGACCGGCGCACGCAACGCAAGCAAACGGGGTGCCTTCGCGCACCCCGTTTGCTTTCGCGGGCCGATCGCGCAGCGCGTCCGCCCGCCATCCATACCAGAGAGTGCCCGACTGCGGCAGCAGTCATGGGCTGCGCATGATGATCAGGATTCCCGCACCGTCGGGTGCGCCGACAGCGCCCATGAAACCGCCTATCTTTGACCGGTTTTTCTCACGCATCTATGTGCTCAAGCTCGTCCAGTCGAGCCCGTCCACGGTCCTGAGCCTGGTCGACCGGCTGCGCGAGCGCGGCATCGACAAGAATATCCGCTCGTTGCGGCCGATCCTGCGCAGCCTGATGATGGCGCGGGCCATTACTGCCGAGTTGGTCGAAGGTAGTGGCCGCGTCTATTGCATCACCGAGCAGGGGCGGGCGGAGCTGGAGGCCTATATCTCGCACCTGGCGGTGCTGAAGGCGGAGCTGGAGCCGGGGGAGGAAGCGTAGGGGCAGTCAGCCGCCACCCGTCAGGCAAAAAAGGCCGGTCCTTCAGACCGGCCTCCTGCATGCTGCCCGCCTGCCGCAGGCAGCTAGCTGCAAGCACGCTGCTACTGCGTTACGAGCTCAAGACCAGCCTGCGACTCGTCATCGCCACGCGCCACCAGTACCTTGATCTTGTTCGGCGTGAGCCCGCCGATGCCGTCCACCGGGATCGTGGTGATCAGCCAGTCGGCATTGTTCGCCAGCGTCAGCGCGCCGGAGTCAAAGATCACCGTCTTGGTGCCCGCCGTAGTGATACGCAGACGATAGGTGCCGCCGTCCAGGTCAAGCGAGTCCTTGCCAGAAGCCGGCGAAGCCTGCTTGTATCCCACCGCGCCGAAAGTCGGTGCCACCGAATTCAGGTCGATCGCCGGCATGGTGATGTAGACATCGACGTTCTGCGCGTTGAACGAGGCGTTCAGGGAGCGCACGCGGGCCTTGTTGGACAGCAGGCCTTTTTCAAACGGATCGTCGATCGTCAGCGTTTCCGCGGCGCTGGCACCCGGCAGCGCCACCACGGTGTACTTGTGGCCGGTGGCGGCGACCAGCGTGGCGCGGGCCAGTTCGGTCTGCGTGCCGGCGGTGTTGAAGGAGATCAGCTGGTTGCCGGTTTCGACGTTGAAGTAGGTCGAGACGAACTTGTATGGCTTGTTCACGAAGCTGGTCTTCACGCCGTTCTGCAGCACGTCGACGTTCGGGCCACCGGTGATGGCGTGGATCGCGCGGATGGTCGGCTTGCTCAGCCCGATGCGGTCGCCGAGATCGTCGTCACCGCCGCCGCAGGCCGACAGCACCGCCGTGGCGGCCAGCGCCAGGCCTATCAAAAGAGTCTTGGGTCGGAACATGGGTCACCTCTTGCTGTTGGAGTCAGAGACGATCTGGCCCATGCCCGCGCGGGGGCGCGCCGGTCGCGTGGCCAGTTGGCGGTCTGTCGCTGCAGGCGCAGCGATTGCGCCCGCCGTGATCCAACGATAGGTATCAACCCAGGGGCGAGACAGGCGCGGGCTTCCTAATCGCATGTCGGACGATTCCGACATGCGATGACGCGTGCGTGCGCGGCGGGGCGGCCAGGCCCGCAGGCGCGGGGCCCGGCGGAGGTGGGCGTGGCAGGTGGCGCGGTTGGCCGGGTGGCTGCCAGTGTGTAACTGGTTGTTGCAGCTGTGCTACTGCGGTGACTCAGCCTTGCGACATCATCACCACCTGGTTGCGGCCATTGCGCTTGGCCTGGTAGAGGCCGGCATCGGCCGTCTCCACCAGCCGGTTCGACGGATCGCCAGGCTGGGGCACCAGCACCGCGCCGCCGATGCTGACGGTGACACAGTCGCTGGTGGGCGAGCCGCTGTGGGCGATGGCCAGCGCCTGCACCGCGCGCCGCACCTTCTCGGCCAGCAGGCGCACGCCGCCCGGAGAGGTCGCCGGCAGCACCATCGCGAACTCTTCACCGCCGAAGCGCGCGGGCAGGTCGGTGGCACGCGCGCAATTGTCGCGGATCACCGCGGCCACGCGGCGCAGCACCTCGTCGCCGGCCACATGGCCGTAGGTGTCGTTGTAGGCCTTGAACGCATCGACATCGATCATCAGCATTGCCAGCTGGGTCTGCTCACGCTGTGCGCGGCGCCATTCGGCGCCCAGGTACTCATCGAAATAGCGCCGGTTGGACAGGCCGGTCAGGCCGTCTGAATTGGTCAGCCGCTGCAGCTCCAGGTTGGTTTCCAGCAGCTGTTGCTGGCTTTGCCGCAGCGCGCGATAGGCTTCGTCGCGCTGCAGCTGGTTCAGGTACGAGCGCGAGTGGTAGCGGATGCGCGCAATCAGCTCGATGCTGTCGGGCAGCTTGACCAGGTAGTCGTTGGCGCCGGCGGCAAACGCCGCGCCCTTGGTCGCGGCTTCTTCCTTGGTCGACAGCACGATGATGGGGATGTCGCGCGTGGCGGGATTCTCGCGATAGCGCTGCACCAGCGTCAGGCCGTCCACACCCGGCATGACCAGGTCCTGCAGGATCACGGTCGGCTTGGTGCGCTGCGCCACCGCCACGGCCTCGTCGGGCTGGGAGCAGTAGTGGAAGTCGATGTCGGGCTCGGTGGAGAGCGCGCGGCGCACCGCTTCGCCGACCATGGACTGGTCGTCCACCAGCAGCACCATGGCAAGGTAGTCCTTGTCGGCTGCAGGCGCTGCGGGTTGGTTGGGTGATTCGGGTTGCATGTTCAGTTCCTGGGTGTCACGGTCCCGGTGCCGGCCGGGACGTATTGCATTGGGTCAAAGCAGCGCGGCGCCGCCGCATGCCTGCACCAGCCGCGGCGCGATGCGCGGCAGCGGCAGGATCTCCGCGGCCGCGCCCATGGCTGCGGCGGCCTTGGGCATGCCGTACACGGCGCTGGTGGCGCGGTCCTGGGCGATGGTCAGGAAGCCGCGCTCGCGCATCGCCTTCAGCCCCAGCGCGCCGTCGCGGCCCATGCCGGTGAGCAGCACGCCGATCACGTCGCCGCGCCAGTGCTCCACCACGCTTTCGAAGAACACATCGATGGAGGGGCGGTACAGGTAGTCGCAGGGCTGCTCGGTGTAGGCCATGCGCGTGGGGCTGGCCAGGCGCAGGTGGTCGTTGGTGCCGGCCAGCAGCACCGTGCCGGCCTGGGGCGCGTCGCCGGCGCGGGCAATGCGCACCGGCAGCGCGCACTGTCCGTCGAGCCAGTCGGCCATGCCGGCGGCAAAGGCCTCGTCCACATGCTGCACGGTGACCACGGCGGCGCTGAAGTCCGCCGGCAGCGCCCCCAGCAGGGTGGCCAGCGCGGCCGGGCCGCCGGCCGAGGCGCCGATTGCCACCAGCCGTGGCGCAGCCACTGCGCGCGGTGCCGCCTTCAGCGTGTGCTGCGGGGCCACCCGGCCCGCCAGCAGGCGGCCGATATTGCGCAGCTTGCGCAGCAGCGGCCCGGCGGCAAGCTGGGCATCGGGCTCGGCCAGCGTGGGGGTGTCGACCGCGTCGATGGCGCCGTGGCCCATCGCGTCGAACACCTGCGAGGCGTTGCGGCCGAGGTCCATGGTCACCACCACGATCGCGCAGGGGGTGGCGGACATGATGCGCCGGGTCGCCTCGACGCCGTCCATGACCGGCATAAGCAGGTCCATCAGGATCAGGTCCGGGGTCTGGCGCGCGGCCATCTGCACCGCCTGTTCGCCGTCGCCGGCGACCCAGGCGATCTCGAACGACGGATCCAGCGCAAGCGCGCGGCGCAGCGCGGCTACCGCAAGCGCCGAGTCATTGACGATGCCGATTTTCATGGACGTGCCTCGCCGATCAGGTCCTGGACCGCGTCGAGCAACGCGGCGTCGTGGAAACTGCCCTTGGCCAGATAATAGTCCGCGCCGGCCTCCAGGCCGCGCTGGCGGTCCTGTTCGCGGTCCTTGTACGACACCACCATCACCGGCAGCTGCCGCAGCGCGGCGTCCTGCCGGATCCGGCGCACCAGCTCGATGCCGTCCATGCGCGGCATGTCGATATCGGTGATGACCAGGTCGAAGGGCTCGGCGCGCAGCACGTTCCAGCCGTCCATGCCGTCGACCGCCACCGCCACATCATAGCCGCGCCCGGCCAGCAGCTTGCGCTGCAGCTCGCGCACGGTGAGCGAGTCGTCCACCACCAGCACGCGCCGCGCGCGCGCCTGGACGCTGGCCACGGCCGCCTGCCGCACGCCTTCGATGCGGCCCTCGGAGACCAGCTTCTCGACCGAGCGGATCACGTCCTCGACATCGAAGATCAGCACCGGCGTGCCGTCGTCGGTGAGGCTGCCTGCGGCAATGTCGCGGACCTTGCCCAGTGCCGCGGGCAGCGGCTGCACCACCAGCAGGCGCTCGCCCAGCATGCGGTCGACGGCAATGCCATAGATGCGCTCGGCCTCGCCGATGACCACCACCGGCACTTGCTCGCGCACATTGGCAGCGTCGCCCTCGGGGCGTTGCAGCACCTGCGCCGCGCTGACCAGCCCGATGGCGCGGCCTTCGTGGCGGAAATGCTGGTGCCCTTCGGTCTGCTCGATCTCGCTGCGCGCCACCGAGGTCGCGCGCAGCACACGGCCCAGCGGGAAGGCATAGGCTTCGCCCGCGACCTCCACCAGCAGCGTGCGCACCACCGACAGCGTCAGCGGCAGCTCCAGCCGGAAGTGCAGGCCCTGGCCCGGCTGCTGCGTCAGGCGCAGGCTGCCGCGCACGCGGCGCACCATCTCCTGGACGGCATCCAGGCCCACGCCGCGGCCGGAGACCTCGGATACCGTGTCGCGCATGCTGAAGCCCGGCAGCAGCAGGAAGTCGAGCAGCTCTGCCTGCGACAGCCGCGCCGCGGTCTCTTCGGACGCCAGCCGCCGCCGCACGATGGCGCGGCGCAGGGCATCCAGGTCGACGCCGGCGCCGTCGTCGAAGATCTCGATGACCAGGCGGCCCGCGTTGTGGCGCGCCTGCAGCGTGACGCTGCCCTCCGCCGGCTTGCCCTGCGCCGCGCGTACCTCGGGCGCTTCGATGCCGTGGTCGACCGCGTTGCGCAGCAGGTGCGCCAGCGGCGCGTCCAGTGCTTCCAGGATATCGCGGTCCACCTGCGTGCCGGCACCGATCAGTTCCAGGTGCACCGGCTTGCCCAGCGCGCGCCCGAGGTCGCGCACCATGCGCGCGTAGCCGGTCAGCGCGTCCGCCAGTGGGCGCATGCGCGAGGCCAGCGCGCTGTCATAGAGGCGGCGCGCCAGCCGCGTGGCGCGGTGATCGTACTGTTCGAACTCTTCCAGCCGCGCGGCCAGCAGGTCGTGGCCTTCGTCCAGCAGCTGGCGCAGTTCGGCCAGCGCGGTGTGCGCAGGCGCGCCAGGGTTGCCGTCCGGTGCGTCCCGCAAGGCTTCCTGCAGCGCATCGACGGCGCGCAGTGCGCGTGCCTGTTGCCGCCTTGCCTTCTGCAGCGAGGTGCCGAAGGGGCGCAGCCAGTGCGACTCGACCATGGCCTCGCCGGACAGCGCCAGCAGCTGGTCAAGCGCATCGGCATTCACGCGCAGCATGCGCTCCTGGGTGTCGTCTGCCGGTGCGAGTGCAGGGGCTTCTGCAACCGGCAGTGCCGGTATCGCCGGCGCTGGTTCCGGTAACGAGGCCGGGGCCGACGCTGGCGGTGCCGGCACGACCAGCGCCCCGGCGCCGCCATCGACCGTGCCCAGCCGCTGCACCACTGCATCGATCTCGGCGCGGCCGGCGTGCTCGGCCCAGCCCGGATCGCCGCCGGGCGGATGGCCGATGCGCATCAGCAGGTCGGTGCCTTGCAGCAGCGCGTCGATATGCGCGGCGGTCAGCGGCAGGCCGCCCTGTGCGGCGACCAGGCAGTCTTCCATGGCGTGCGCGACCCGCACGCCGCCATCGAGCCCGACGATGCGGGCCGCGCCCTTGAGCGAGTGGGCGGCACGCATGCAGGCTTCGAGCTGCTCGGCGGCCGCCGGGTTGCGCTCCAGCGCCAGCAGGCCGGCATTGAGGACTTCGGCCTGGGCATCGGCCTCGAGCGCGAACAGTTCCAGCAGCGAGGCGTCGCGCAGTTGCTCGGGATTCATGCCAGGCTCCTGGCCAGCGCCTGGCGCACCAGTGCGGCATCGAGCAGCCCGACGCTGCGGCCCTGGTCGAGGAAGAGCGCCTGCGTATAGCGCGCCGACGCCCGCGCCAGGGTGGCGGGCAGCGGCTGCAGCGCGGGCTGCGGCACGCGGGCGATGCCGGACACCTCGGCCACCGGCAGCGCAATCGCGGCGCGGCCCTGGCCGAGGATCAGGAAGCGGCTGCCGCTGGCACTTTCACCCGCGCCCGCGTCGAACAGCCGCGCCAGCGACAGGCAGGCCAGCAGGTTGCCGCGCACCGCGGCCAGCCCCAGCACGGCGGCATCGCGGCGGTGCGGCAGCGAATGGATCGGGCAGGGGGCGGTGACTTCGCCCAGCGCGGCGGTCGGCAGGGCCAGCCATTCATCGCCGATGCGGAACACCAGGCAGGCCAGCGCGGTGCCGCGTTCGGGCGGCAAGGCCCCGTCATCGTCGGTGAGCGTGGCGGCATCGGGCAGTGCGTCCGGCATGACGTCCAGCCGTTGCGCGTCCAGCAGCATGGCCGCGGCCTGGGCGTAGGTCGGGCAGTTGCGGCAGTGCGCGTGCTCGGCCAGCGCGGGGCACGAGCCGTCGCCGCGCACGCCGATGCGCCGCCAGCAGTCGTCGACGTTTTCGGTGCGCAGGGGAATGCCTTGGGGCTCAGCCATGGTGCTTGCGGGTGTGGCGTTGCGCGCGCTGGCGCAGGCGCATGGCGCCATCGTGATCGCCTTCGGTATCGAGCAGCGCGGCCAGGTGATACAGGCTTTCCTGGTGCGCCGGGTCCAGGTACAGCGCCTTGCGGTAGGCGGCATGGGCCTGCGCGGCGCGGCCGGCGGCGTCGTGCAGCACGCCCAGCATGCAATAGGCGTCTGCGTTGGCATCCGGGGTGCGCTCGAGCAGCGCCAGGCAGGCGGCGCCGGCGGCCTCCAGCTCGCCGCGGTCGGCCTGGGCGGCGATGGCAGCCAGCGCGGCGCGCTGATCGTTGCCAGGCTCGGGGGCCGCGGGCCGCAGGGACGCGGGCGTGACCGGGACAGGCCGCAGCGAGGCTGGTGGCCTCGGCAGCCGTGGCGGTGCGGCCATGCGGGGCGGCTGGGCCGCGTGCACGGGCGCACGCGGCGCCGCCCTGGCGGCTGTCACGCCGGACGGCTTGCGGAAGGCAAAGGTCAGCGGCAAGCCGACCGGCTCCAGACCCTGCGCGCTCAGCAGGCTGGCCTCGGCCGGCCCGACAAAGAGCAGGCCGTCGGCAGCGGCCAGCCGCGCCAGCGTCTGCACCGCATGCCGCTGCCCCGGCGCGTCGAAGTAGATCAGCAGGTTGCGGCAGAACACGAAGTCATAGGGCGGCTCGCCGGCCAGCAGGCCGGGATCGACCAGGTTGCCCTGCAGCAGCCGCACCTGCGCACGCACGCGTGCATCCAGCACATAGCCGGTGGGCGTGGCCGTGAAATAACGGTCGCGGAAATCCAGCGGCGCGCTGCGAAAGGCGTTTGCGCCGTATTCGCCCTGGCGTGCGCGGGCCAGCGCGCGGGCGCTGATGTCCATGGCATCGATGGCAAAGCGGCCCGCCGGTACCCCCGCATCGAGCATGGCCATGGCGATCGAGTAGGGCTCTTCGCCGGTGGAGCAGGGCAGGCTCAGCACGCGCAGCGTGCGCCTGCCGTCGGCAAAGGCGCGCTCGGCGGCAAGGCGGCCCAGCGCCAGCAGCGCTTCGCGATGCCGGAAGAACCAGGTCTCGGGCACCACCACGGCCTCGATCAGCGCCTGGAATTCATCGGCGGTGCCGTGCAGCAAGTCCCAGTAGGCCTGGGTGTCCGGCGCCTGCCGTGCCTGCTGGCGCTCGCGCACGGCGCGTGCCACCGCGCCGGTGCCGATGGCGCCGGCGTCCAGGCCGATGCGGGCCTTGAGCAGGGCCTCGATGTGCGTGGCAGTGCTCATGCTGCGCCCTCCCCGGCGGTGTCGGCAAACAGCATGGCATGGACGTCGTCCGGCAGCAGGGCATCGACCCGCACCCACTGCAGCAGGCCGCGCGCGTCGTGCCGTACTGGCCCCAGGTAGCGCGGGCTGGCCCCGGCGATGCCGCCGTCGACAAACGACTCCGCCGGGCAGCGCAGGGTCTGGGTGGCCGATTCCAGGCGCAGGCCCAGCAGCCGGCTGGCCTCGCCTCCATGGCGGCGGTAGTGGACCAGCACCGTGCGCGTGCTGGTGCGCAGCGCCGCCGGCACGCCGGTGGCCAGCGCCGGCAGGTCGATCACCGGCACCGGCTGGCCGCGGCGCTCCATCAGGCCCGCCACCCAGGCCGGCGCGCCGGGGATCTGCTTGAGCCGCGTGAGCGGCAGCACTTCGGCCACCTCGGAGGCATCGAGCGCATAGTGGTCAGCGCCGAGGCGGAACAGCAGGAAGAGTTTCATGGCGGCGGGGCGCAGACCCTAGACCTTGAAGCGCGATACGCCGCTGCGCAGGTCGTTGGCCACCAGCGTCAGTTCGTCGATCGCCTGGCTCGACTGGCGCAGCGACTCCACGGTCTGCTGCGCGGCCTCGGACAGCTGCATCAGCGCCTGGTTGATCTGCTCGGCGCCGCCGGCCTGGGCCTGCATGCCTTCATTGACCATCAGCACGCGCGGCGCCAGCGACTGCACCTGCGCGATGATCTGCGACAGCTGGTCGCCCACCTGCGTGACCTCGGACATGCCGCGGCGCACTTCCTCCGAGAACTTGTCCATGCCCATCACGCCCGCCGACACCGCCGACTGGATCTCGCGCACCATCTGCTCGATATCGTAGGTGGCCACCGCGGTCTGGTCGGCCAGGCGGCGGATCTCGGTCGCCACCACGGCAAAGCCGCGGCCGTACTCGCCGGCCTTCTCGGCCTCGATCGCGGCGTTCAGCGACAGCAGGTTGGTCTGGTCGGCCACCTTGGCGATGGTGGTCACCACCTGGTTGATATTGCCGGCCTTTTCGTTGAGCGTGGCCAGCTTGGCATTGACCGAGCCGGCGGCGTCCATCACATGCTGCATGGTGCCTTCCATGCGCGACAGCCCCACTTGGCCGGTGCCGGCCAGCCCGGCCGCCTGCTCGGCGGCGCTCGAGACTTCATGGATGGTGCGCACCAGGTCGCGCGCGGTGGCCGAGATCTCGCGCGAGGTCGCGCCGATCTGCGTCGTGGTGGCGGCGGTCTCGGTGGCGGTGGCCTGCTGCTGGCGCGCCGTCGCGGCGATCTCGTTGACCGAGGTGGTGACCTGGATCGCGGTACGCTGCGCCTGGCCCACCAGCGAGGTCAGCTCACCGGTCATCTGGTTGAAACCTTCCTCCACTTCATGGAATTCGTCCTTGCGGCGCAGCGCCATGCGCAGGCGCAGGTCGCCGCCGCGGATGCCGGACAGCAGGTTGACGATCGACTGCATCGGCACCGTGATCGCGCGCAGCAGCAGGTAGCCGCAGACCACGGCAACCACCAGGGCCACGATCAGCGCCGCTTCGATGCCGATCTTGGCGGCACCGACGGCATCGTCGATGCCCCGCGCCGCCCGCGAATTGACCGCGCTGTTGTCGTCCACCAGGTGCTGGGCCGCCTTGCGCGCCTCGACCCAGCGGTCATGCGCTTCGCCGCGCAGCGCTGCCGCGGCGGCGGCGCCGTTCCACTCGCCCTGGCGGGACAGGATCTGGGAGGCCTGTTCGTAGTGCGCGCGCACGTCCCGATAGGCCTTGAAGGCGACGCGGTCTTCGTCGCGCGTGATCGAGGACTCGTACTGCTGTTCGAGCTTGTCGAGGCGGCCGGCGGCGTCCTGGCTTTGCTGCTGGAAACCGCTGCGCTCAGCCGGGTCGGTGGCATTGATGGTCTGCCACGCCAGCACATAGCGCTCGCCCCAGACGCCGCGGATGCCGGTGCTGTAGTTCAGCCCGGGCAGCGCGTCCTGCAGCATCAGCGTGGTTTCGCGTTCAATGGCGCTCAGGCGGGTATAGGCGACAACGCCCATCAGTGCCATGACAAGCAGGATCAGCGAGAAGCTTGCCAGGATGCGCGTGCGGATGGTCCATTCATTCACGGTGAGGTCCCGGTGATGTTCTTGTTCAGGAGCGGCCGTTCCCCGCAAAGCCGCCTCAGGGGCGCCGCTCCGGGGCAAGCAGGAGGTCGCGGGGCGGCGGGGGCGGCCTGATGCGCGGTAGGGTACTGTAAGCCGGGAACCGATTCAACGCGCAATGCGGCGCCAGGTTCCCCGCCGTTGCGCGGCCGCATAGCCGTTCCCGCCGCAATCGGAACTGCTTGATTTTTTCCAAGTTTTCGTCACACTTGCTAAATTGCTAGCAGGTAACAATGTCGACAATTACAGATGGGGCAGGGATGGTGGCCAAGTCGGGGGCGAAGGCGGCTGGCGCCTCGCCAGGCTCGGATCTCGATCCGCTGACCGGCGTTGACAATCGCCAGGGATTTCTGAAGCGGCTGGAGGCACGCCTGCAGAGCGAGGCGGTGCCCCGCTGTGCATTGCTGCTGATCGGCATTGACGATTTCCGCGCCTTCAACGACATGCACGGGCATGCCGAAGGCGACCTGATCCTGCAGCGCGTGGCCCGCCGCCTGCGCGACGCCTCGCCACGCGACGCCGCCATCGGCCGCATTGGCAGCGACGAGTTCGGTGTGCTGCTCCCCTCCATTGCCGATCCCACGCTGGTGCGCCATGTTGGTGCGGCGATCCTCTCGATGCTGTCCTCCCCGCATGAGAACGCCGGTCGCCGCCACCATGTGCTGGCCAGCATCGGCGCCTGCGTGATCCCCGCCGCCGGCGAACAGGGTTCAGACGTACTGGCCGCGGCCAGCCTGGCGCTGGCCCGCGCCAAGCACGACGGCGGCCGTACCATCCGATTCTTCAAGCCGCAGATGCGCTCGGACGTGACCACGCGGCTGTCGCTGGTGCAGGCGCTGCACGAAGCCTATGCCCAGCGCCAGTTCGAGCTGCTGTACCAGCCACAGGTCGACCTGCGCGACGGCCGCGTGCACGGCGCCGAGGCGCTGATGCGCTGGCGCCATCCGACCCGCGGGCTGCTGCCGCCCGCCGCCTTCATCGACGCGCTGGCCGGCAGCAGCATCGCCAGCGATGTCGGCATGTGGCTGCTGCAGACCGCCTGCGCCCAGGCGCGCGCGTGGTCGCTGGCCTTTCCGCAGCCGCCGCGGGTGGCCATCAACCTGTTCGCGGCCCAGCTGTCCGAAAGCCGGCTGCTGACCGAGGTGCGCCACGTGCTGCGCGCGCTGGAGCTGGCGCCGGACTGCCTGGAGATCGAGATCACCGAAACCATCGCGCTGCAGCAGGGCGACGAGGTCGCGGACCAGCTGCAGGCGCTGCGCCGCGACGGCGTGACGCTGACCTGCGATGACTTCGGCACCGGCTATGCCTCGCTCAGCTTCCTGAAGTCGTTCCCGGTGGACCGGCTCAAGATCGACCAGTCCTTTATCCGC
Source organism: Cupriavidus sp. BIC8F (assembly GCF_032465815.1). NCBI lineage: Bacteria > Pseudomonadati > Pseudomonadota > Betaproteobacteria > Burkholderiales > Burkholderiaceae > Cupriavidus > Cupriavidus sp. BIC8F. The sequence goes on from NZ_CP136095.1 coordinate 883,252, forward strand.
AATGTGACCGAAGACCCGGTCGATGCCGCAATCGTGCGCTCGGTGATCAGCGTGGGCGCAAGCCTGCACATTGGCGTGGTCGCCGAAGGCGTGGAAACGACCGAGCAGCGCGACTTCCTGCTGGCCAACGGCTGCCATGAGGCGCAGGGCTACCTGTACGGCCGCCCGATGCCGGCCGAGCGCCTGACCGAAATGCTGCGGCAGCAGTCCGGCTGCTGAGCCGCCTCTGCCCCCGTTCCGCTCCCGCCCGCCCCCGCGCTGTCAGGGAAGTTGTTTCTACCTTTGACGGCGAGCCTGCCCGTTCCGGGCACCTGCTGACCCCCCGCCCGCCCGCAGCCTGCCTGGGATAGCGCTCAGGCTTACGCTGCATTGCCGCATGGCGAAATACGAACTTACAAAGTCTGCCGCGCCGGGCGTGCCGCGGCATCCGGGGCAATGTATGGTGACATTAGGGTTGCCGCTGACATCGGCCGGCCGCCCCGGTGCGTTATGCCTTTTGTCCCGGTCCTGACTTCCATGTTCGATCCTTCCCAATCTTCCCGCCCTGCTCGTGGCCAACTCCGTGGCAGGCTGGCGCTGACGGCCCTGGCCGCCGCCGCCGGCCTGGCGGTGGCGGCTGCTGCACAGGCCCAGGTGCCCGCCGGCCCCCCCGGCCAGGCTTATCTTGATGCGCCGGCGACTGACGGCCAGTACCAGCAAGCCGATCCTTCCTCGCGCATTGCCACGCTGACCGCCGTCGACGGCAACCTCAGCTTTGCGCCGGCAGGCTCGGACGACTGGGCTGCCGCCGGCCTGAACCGGCCCATCACCACCGGCGACCGGCTCTGGCTGGACCACGGCGGCCGTGCCGAGCTGCATGCCGGCACGGTGGCGGTCCGGCTGGGCGGTGCCACCGCGGCCAGCATCCTGAACCTGGACGACAGCGCCACGCAGGTTAAATTGACCCAGGGCACGTTGCAGCTGCGCGTGCGCGCGCTGCCGCCGGGCCAGACAGTCGAGGTCGACACCCCCAACCTGGCCTTCGTGCCGCGCGAGCCGGGCGACTACCGGCTGGACGTGGCGCCGGACGGCAGCACCACCACCGTGACCATGCGCCACGGCAGCGCCGTGGTCTATGGCGACAACCACTCGATCGAGCTGCAGCGCGGCGACCGCATGCGCTTTGCCGGCACCGACCTGGCCGACGCCGGTGGCGGCGGCGCGCCGGAAGACGCCTTCGACCGCTGGACCGCGGCACGCGATGCGCGCGAAGACGCCTCGCCGTCCGCCCGCTACGTGCCGCGCGAGATGCCGGGCTACGCCGCGCTGGACGGCTACGGCGACTGGCAGGAAGACCCCGGTTACGGCGCGGTCTGGTTCCCGCGCGTAGTCAGCGCCGGCTGGGCACCGTACAGCGCCGGGCACTGGGCCTGGATCGCCCCGTGGGGCTGGACCTGGATCGATGACGCGCCCTGGGGCTTCGCGCCATCGCACTACGGCCGCTGGGCCTATGTGGGCTCGCGCTGGGGCTGGGTGCCGGGCCCGCGCGTGCGCCCGTGCTACGCCCCCGCGGTGGTGGCCTTTGTCGGCGCCAGCGGGCCGAACTGGAGTGTGCGTGTTGGCAGCGGGCCGGGCGTGGCCTGGTATCCGCTGGGGCCGCGCGATGCGTACCGGCCGGTCTATCGCGCCAGCCCGACCTATGTCGCCCGCATCAACCGGGTCACCGTCAATAACATCGTGATGGGCGACCGCCGCCCTCCGCCTTACGCCAACCGCAACGTGCCCGGCGCCATCACCGGCATGCCGGCACGCAATTTCGTCGAAGGCCGCCCGGCGCGCGGCATGCATCGCGACGAATGGCGCAACCTGCCGGCAGGCGAGGCCAGGGGGGCGCCGCCGGTGGCGCCGGTCAAGAGCAGTCTGGTGGGGTCGGCCCCGATGCGGCCGCTGCCGCCGCAGGCCCGCCCTGGCTTCGAGCGCCAGGCCATCGCCGCCCGTCCGCCGGGCCGGCCCGCCACGGACGACCTGGCGCGCCGCTTCGCGCGTGAGGGCGGGGTTGTGCCCGGCGCCGGCCCAGCCTGGCGCGGTGGCAATGAACGGCGGCCCGGGCGCGATGTGCAGCGGGCACCCGATGTGCGCATGAGCCAGGCAGCCATCGCCGCGCGCGACCAGGCGCCGCCGCAGCCGCGCGCCGGCCGCGGCGATGCCGATGGCCCCGCACGTGGCGATCGCGGCGATCGCAACTATTCGAACGCCCCGGGCGAACCCTGGCGCGGCAACGGCCGCGGCCAGAGCAGCCGGCCTGACGAAGCCCGCGGCTTTGTTGGCCAGCCGGGCCAGCCGGGCGGACCGGCCGACGCGCAACGGCAGGCGCAGGGCATGCAGCGCGAACAGCAGCAGGCTTTGCAGCGCCAGCAGATGGAACAGCAGCGCGCGCTGCGCGAGCAGCAGCGGCAGGGGCCTGATCTGCAGCGGCAACAGCACGAGGCCCAGCAACGGGACGCCCAGCAACGCGACGCTCAGCAACGCCAGTGGCAGGACCAGGCCCGCGACCAGCAACGCCAGCAGGACCAGCAGCGCATGCAACAGCGCCAGTGGGCGGATGGGCAGGACCGTCCCGATCCGGCGCGGCAATCGCTGGAAATGCAGCGGCAGCGCTTTGAGCAGCAACGGCAGATGCAGGATGCCCAACAGCGCCAGATGCAGGAGGCCCAGCAGCAACGGCAGATGCAGGAGGCCCAGCAGCAACGGCAGATGCAGGAGGCCCAGCAGCAACGGCAGATGCAGGAGGCCCAGCAGCAACGGCAGATGCAGGAATCGCGGCAGCGCCAGGCGCAAGACGTCCAGCGCCAGCAGATGGAGCAGCAGCGCCAGTCCGAAGCTCAGCAGCAACGGCAGATGCAGGAGTCGCGGCAACGCCAGGCGCAGGACATCCAGCGCCAGCAGATGGAGCAACAGCGCCAGTCCGAAGCCCAGCAACGCCAGGCCGCCGACCAGCAGCGCCAGCAGGTGGAGCGCCAGCGCCAGATGGCCGAGCAGCAGCGGCAGGGCCAGGAGATGCAGCGCCAGCGTTTCGAGCAGCAGCGGCAAATGCAGGAAGCCCAGCAGCGGCAGGCCGAGGCGGCCCAGCGCCAGCAGATGGCACAGCAGCGGCAGATGCAGGAGCAGCAACGCCAGGCGCAGGAACAGCAACGGCAGCAGGCCATGCAGCGCCAGCAGGCGGAACAGCAGCAACGCCACATGCAGGAGCAGCAGCGTGCCGCGCAGGAGCAGCAGCGTGCGACGCAGGATCAGCAGCGGCACCAGCAGGACCAGCAACGGCAGATGCAGGAGCGCCAGCGGCAGCAGATGGAGCAGCAGCGCCAGCAGCAGCAACAGCGCGCCCAGAACTAACGCGGCCAGACGGAGGCGCGCAACGGGCGCGACAGCGATCGCCGGCAGTAGAACGGCCCGCTTGACGGAGCCCGGAAGGCAGAAACCCCGGCAGGCCTCGCGGCCTGCCGAGGTTTGTTCTTGCGCGGTGCCGCGCGGGCGCCGCCGCGGCCTGGCTTACTTCGCCAGCTCCGACAACCGGACCTGCGAAATCTTGCCGTTCTGCACCCAGCCGACGATGGTGTCGGCCATCGACCCGCCCTTGGCGTCGATGCCGTCGACTTCGTTGGGGTTGACCTCCTTGGCCAGGCCCTTGACCGCGTCGGGCATCTTCGCCCGGATCGCTGCCGCGTCGCTGGTGGTGCCGGCCAGCTTCATCGCGCCGGCCAGCGCATACACCATGGTGTAGTTCAGCGACATCTCGGTGGTGGCATCGCGCCCGTCATGCAGCTTCTTGTATTTGGCGTTGAAGTTCTGCGCGGCGGGGCGGCTGTCGTTGACCAGCGGCAGCACGCCGATGGAACCTTCCAGCATGCCCAGGCCGTTGGTGACCTTGGCCATTTCGTCCATCTTGGCCTGGTCCATCACGATAAAGCCGCCCTTGAAGCCCAGCTCGCGCGCCTGCTTGACCACCAGTGCGGTCGGCTCCGACGGTCCGCCTACGAACATCACGTCCGGCTTCTCGCTCATCGCGCGCGACACGCCGCTGTAGAAGTCCGTGGCCTTGGTGTACGACATCGGGTTGTTGGCCACCACCTTGCCGCCGGCCGATTCCCACGCCGGCACAAAGGCCTGCACCCAGGCCTTGGCGTAGTCGTGGTCGGCCGGGGCCAGCGCCACGTTCTTGCCGTAGCGCTTCATCTGCGCCTTGACGAAGGGCTCGATATAGCCGGTGTACGCGGGCGGGATGCGGATGGTCAGCTTGTTGCCGGCGTCAGTGATGCGCGGCACGCTGGAGTAGGCCATCACCAGGAACTTCTCCTGCTCATTGAAGGCCTGCAGCGCGAAGATGCCGCCCGAATGGGGCACGAACACCGCCGGGGTCTTGTGCTGCTGCACCAGGCGGCGCCCGTTGATGGCGGCCTCGGCGGGCGAGTACTTGTCGTCCAGCGCCACCACCTCCAGCTTGACCTTCTTGCCCTTGACTTCCAGGCCGGATGCATTGATCTCGTCCACCGCCATCTGCAAGCCCGACAGCACGTTCTTGCCATACAGCGCGGCGCCGCCGGACAGCGGTCCGGTATAGCCGATCTTGACCACTTCCTGCGCCAGTGCGGTGCCAGAGGCCAGCATGGCGGCCACGGCGGTGGCGGCCAGTGGGAAGATACGGCGCATGATGTTGTGTTGCATTGCTATGTCTCCTGAAAGTACTGCTTGTCAGTTCCGGTTGTCTTCAATGACCCCTCGGTTTTCTCCCCTCTCCCGCTTGCGGGAGAGGGGCCGGGGGAGAGGGCAGGCACAGGCAGACCGACACGCTTCACTTCGTCGATACTCCGGCCCTCTCCCCAACCCTCTCCCGCAAGCGGGAGAGGGAGCATACTTGCGGTACAGCAAGCTCATCGCGTCGAGCCTGCCGGCTACCCCCCGATGTACGCCTTCCGAATCCCCTCATCCTTCAGCAACGTATCCCGATCCCCCTCCATCACAATCCGCCCGCTCTCGATCACATAAGCCCGATGCGCAATCCCCAGCGCCGCGTAGGCGTTCTGCTCGGCCAGCAGCACGGTGGTGCCGGCGCGGTTGATGCGCTGGATGATCTCGAACATCTGCTTGACCACCAGCGGCGCCAGCCCCAGCGACGGCTCGTCCAGCAACAGCGCGCGCGGGCGGCTCATCAGGGCGCGGCCCAGCGCCACCATCTGCTGCTGCCCGCCGGACAGCGAGCCGGCCGGGTCGTCCTTCTTCTGCCGCAGGATCGGGAACAGTTCATAGACCTCTTCCAGCGTCTTGCGGATGCCTGCGCCATCGCGCCGGTGCACGTAGGCGCCCAGCACCAGGTTCTTCTCCACGCTCATCGCCGGAAACAGCTTGCGGCCCTCCGGGCAGTGCACCAGCCCGGCCTGCACGATCTGCGACGGCTTCATGCCGGACAGCTCGCGCCCGTCAAAGCGCATGCTGCCGCCGCTGATGCGGTGGATCGCGCTCATCGCCAGGAAGATCGAGCTCTTGCCGGCGCCGTTGGCGCCCAGCAGCACCACCAGCTCGCCGGCGCCGGCGTGCAGGGTGATGTTGTCCAGGGCGCGGAAGCTGCCGTACGACAGCGAGACGCGTTCAAGCTGCAACATGGTCTGCTCCCAGGTAGGCCTCGATGACATGCGGATCCTGTTGGATCTGCGCGGGCGTGCCTTCGGCAATCTTCTCGCCGTAGTTCAGCACCATGATCTTGTCGGCGAGGCGCATGATCATGTCCATCTTGTGTTCGATCAGGCAGACGGTCTTGCCATGGCGCACCATCTTGCGGATCAGCTCGGCCAGGCCCACGGTCTCTTCCGGGTTCACGCCGCCGGCGGGTTCGTCGAGCAGCAGCAGTTCCGGGTCGGTCGCCAGCGCCAGCGCAAAGGCCACGCGCTTGCGCGCCTCTTGGGTGATATCGGCGGCGACCTCGTGCGCCAGGTGCGACAGGCCAACGAAGTCCAGCGCGGCCTCGGCCTTGTCGCGGCACAAGCGCTCTTCTTCACGCAGGCGGCGCGTGTTGAACAGCACGTCACGCAGGCCCGAGTGGGTGCGCAGGCGGTGGCCGACGATCAGGTTGTCGAGCACCGTGGCGCGATCGAACAGCGCCGTGGCCTGGAAGGTGCGGGCCACGCCCAGGCGCGCGATCTGGTCCGCGCGCAGGCCTGCCACGTCCTGGCCCTTGAACAGGATCTGGCCGGAGCTGGGCGCATGCGTGCCTGCCACCAGGTTGAAGAAGGTGGTCTTGCCGGCGCCGTTGGGGCCGATGATGGCGTTGATATGGCCTTGCTCGAAGGTCACCGAGACATCGTGCACCGCGGTCAGGCCGCCGAATTTCTTGGTCAGGTTGCGGATCTCAAGCATGGTCGGCTCCGGCGCGGGTGGTCGGGACAGCGGTGGCGGCTTGTGCAGGGGACTGCGTCGCCAGCTTGCCGCGCCGTTCGGCCGCGGCCTTGCGTGCCTGCTTCTTCAGCCAGGAACCCACGATCCCGTCCGGCACGAAGATGATCAGCAGGATCAGCACCGGGCCGAACACCAGCATGCGGTAGTCCTGCATGAACTGCAGCGACTGCGTGATCCATGGCACCAGCACCGCGCCCAGCAGCGGCCCGAAGATGGTGCCGATGCCGCCCACCAGCATCGACATCACCATGTCGAAGGTCAGGTCGGTGCGTGCAATGTCCGGCCCCAGGAAGCGCACCTGCCCGGCGTACAGCGCACCGGCAAAGCCGGCGTAGCCCACCGACAGCACGAACGACAGCACCTTGGTGCGCATCAGGTTGATGCCCAGCGCCTCGGCCAGGGCGTCGCTGTTGCGCACTGCCATGAAACTGCGGCCCAGCAGCGAGGTGACGATGCGGTGCATCAGGAAGGTGCCGACCGCCAGGAAGAACAGCACCAGGTAGTACTGCGCCTGCACGCTGTCAAAGCTGAGCGGCCCGATCGCGGCCGGCACCGGGATGCCGATCAGGCCCACCGTGCCATGCGTCAGGCTTTCCCACTTCTCGATCAGCAGGTAGATGATGTAGCCCACGCACATGGTGAAGATCGAGAAGTAATGGCCCTTCAGGCGCAGCGACACCACGCCGATCACATAGCCGAGCACCATGCAGACCACGCCGGCCAGCACGAAGGCCAGCCAGAACGGCACCTGGTGGTCCACCGTCAGGATGCCCAGCGTATAGGCGCCGATGGCCATGAAGCCGCCATGGGCCAGGTTCAGCTGGCCGGTGTAGCCGGTGATCAGGTTCAGCCCGAGCGTGGCGATGGCGTAGATGAAGGCCAGCGTCATCACGGTCAGGTAGTAGCTGTTGGGCGTGACCAGCGGGAAGGCGATGGCCAGCGCCAGCAGCAGCGTCCAGCCGGTTTTTCCTTGCAGTGCTTTCATGTCTGAAGTCTCCTCAGGCTGCCTTGCCGGCAAACAGGCCCTGCGGCCGGATCGACAGGATCACCACGAGCAGCACGAAGGCGATGATGTCCTTGTAGTCGGTGGAAACGTAGAAGCCGCCGAAGCTCTCGGCCATGCCGATGATCAGCCCGCCGACGATGGCGCCGGGGATGCTGCCCATGCCGCCCAGGATGATGATGACGAAGGCCTTGGTGATCACCAGGTTGCCCATGCTGGGGTAGACCAGGTTGATCGGGGCGTAGAGCGTGGCGGCGATCGCGGCCAGCGCGCCGGAGATGGCGAAGACCAGCAGTGTCACGCGCGTGGCATCGATGCCGACCAGCGCGGCGCCTTCGCGGTTCTGCGCCATGGCCATGATGGTGGCGCCGGTCATGGTGCGCGTCAGGAACAGGTGCAGCAGCACCATCAGCGCAAAGGCGGCGCCGATGATGAGCAGGCGCTGCAGCGGCGCGGTCAGCCCGAACACGTCGACGATCTGGCCATAGGGCGTGGGCATGCGGTGGAAGTCCGCGCCCCACAGCGCCTGCGCGCCGGCTTCCAGGAACAGCAGGATGCCGATCGCGGCGATCATGTCGTGCAGCTCGGGCGAGTTGCGCAGCGGGTGGAACACCAGCCGGTCGGCAGCCATCGACAATACGGCCACCGCCAGCGCCGCGCCCAGCATCGCCAGCCAGTAGTTCACGCCCAGCGATGTCATCAGGAAATACGACACATAGGCGCCAGCCATGTAGAAGGCGCCGTGCGCGAAGTTGGGCACGTGCAGGATGCCGTAGACCAGCGTCAGGCCAAGCGCCACCAGGCTGTAGACGCCTCCCAGCGTCAGGCCGTTCAGGAACTGTTGAAGGAACAATGCCACAGGGGTACCTCGTGCGGTTCGGGAAACCAGGCACGCAGCGGCAAGGGCCGTGCGTGTGCCGTCGCGGCGGCGCCAGGCGCGGCCACGGTCAGGAAGTCGGGGGCGGAACTCAGGCGGGCGGCAGCGTCGGCTCGCGCGCGGCGATGCGCGGGCGGGATGGCCTGGCCCAGGGCGCGCCGTGGCGGTCACGGTGCGGGTGTGCAGATGCGTGTTGCAGGTGCTGCATGGTTGTCTCCTGTGCGATGCGGCGCGCTGGCCGCCCGGCAAGCCGGGGCAATGGCCGCGTCGGCGTGGACGGCGGCGTGCGACCCGGTGACGAGGTATCGGGAGTATTCCCGCACGATCGTTCGTTTTCACCGACTGTTGCATAGGCTTCGAGCCATCGTCAAGGAAAGTGGCGGAGTATTCTGCACAGCGAAATAGCAAGACGCTGGCCTCCGGGTATGTCCGGAGAGGGTCTGCCCGCCGCCATCGACGGGGCATATGACCCCTATGTTTCCCCTGCATGGACTGCCCGCCTGCGGCGCTTTCGGCGAGCTACCTGGCGCTGAGCGAGGCTTGCGCGAATCCTTCCATGGCTGCGTACCCGCCGTTGTGCGCCATACGGCGACGCGCTATGCTCGTGCGCGCTGTATCCCGGCCGTTGGGACATTGTCTGTTTTCCCGCCTTTTCGCTCCGTAACCTGCAACCCAGGAGACCCTACCCATGCCTTGCCGCATTTTTTCTCTGCGCGCTGCCGCCCTGTTCATCGCCGGTGCCACGCTTGCCGGCACCGCCGCAGCCGCCGCGGTCGAGCCGGTTCATCAGCTCGCACAACAGGAGAAGCCCGCACTCATCGCGACCTTGAAAGACCTTGTGTCGATCGAGTCCGGCAGCAAGGACATCGAAGGGCTGGACCGCATCGCCACGCTGATCCGGGATCGGCTGGCGGCGCTGGGAGCCACCGAAGCCAAGCTGGTCGAGCCAGCCGAAATCTACCGGATGGAAGACACGCCCAAGCAAGTGGGCAAGATGGTGATGGCGCAGTTCAAGGGCAGCGGCAAGCGGAACATCATGCTGATCGCCCATATGGACACCGTGTACCTGCGCGGCATGCTGGCCCAGCAGCCCTTCCGCATCGAGGGTGACCGTGCCTACGGGCTGGGCATCGCCGACGACAAGAACGGCGTGGCCGTGATCCTGCACACCATCGCCATCCTGCAGAAGATGAAGTTCAAGGACTACGGCACGCTGACGGTACTGATCAACGGCGACGAGGAAATCAGCTCGCCCGGTGCGCGGGCCGTGTTGACCCGGCTGGGCGCGCAGCAGGATGCCGTGTTCTCATGCGAGGCCAGCCGCGTCACCGGCGACCGCCTGTCGCTGGCGACCAGTGGCATCGGTTCGATCTATCTCACGGTGCAGGGCAAGGCGTCGCACGCGGGCAGTGCGCCCGAGCAGGGCCGCAATGCGCTCTATGAACTGTCGCACCAGGTCCTGCAGATGCGCGACCTCTCCAATCCCGCCACCGGCCTCAAGGTCAACTGGACAGTCTCCTCGGCTGGTACCAATCGCAACGTGATTCCCGCCAGCGCGACCGCGCAGGCAGACGTGCGCGTGCTGCGTACGGCGGATTACGATAGCCTCGAGAAAACGCTGCAGGAACGGATCCGGCAAAAGCTCATTCCCGACACCAAGGTTGACGTGAAATTCGAGCGCCGCCGTCCACCGCTGGAGGTAAGCGACGCAGCACGCAAGCTCGCCGCGCATGCGCAAGGCATCTATGCGGAGATCGGTGAAACGCTCCAGGTCCACGACACCGCGGAAGGCGGAGGCACCGATGCCGCCTTCGCGGCTGCGGGCACCAAGGCGCCGGTGATCGAGCGCTTCGGGCTGCGAGGCTTCGGTGCTCACTCCAATGATGCCGAGTATGTCGATCTGAACTCAGTCACGCCGCGGTTGTACCTGCTGACGCGGATGATCATGGACGTCTCGCAGGACAAGGCTGGGCGTTAAGGGAGCGATAGCCCTCAAGGTCATTGAGGGCGATTCGCCGCAGGCGTCCCTTCTACAGGGCCATCGGCAGAAGGGCAGGCCGCCGCAGCACAGCCGTGTCCCGCGTGGACTTCTTGATAATCCTCCTCGCGCTGTCGCGTTATGAGCATCCTGCCGGATATGCTCCATCGGCCCGAGGATGGCTTTTTCAGCATTTTGAGGCGCCCTTTTTCCGGGGCGCTTGTCTCATATTGAGACACCCTCTGCATCGCTCTGAGACAACATCGGCGCCCATTCGCGGCGCAATGCGCAAATCGTCGCCGCGCCCGCCGCACGGCGCTTGATATCGCCCCGGCGCTCTCTTAAAGTACCTCTCCAGCTTGCGTCCCGCACGGCTCGAACACTGTCAAACAGGGGCGCGTCAAGATGACCTGGCTGCAATGACAGCCAGGCGTGCCAACGGCACCGACGGCTCCGCGGCGCAGCGGATCCCGGTGATGCCGACCACCGGAGACAAGGCAATGCACTTCCCACCGACAGGCCTGCCGGGCGATGCGAAGGTCGCACGGCGCGAATTCCTCGATGGCAAGGAGGTTCCCGCCGGCGTCGTACCCGACCTGATCGTGCGTTCCTGGCAGCGTGCCGTCAGCGCCGGCGTGCGCCCCGACCAACGCGTGCTGTTCGAGGACGTGATCACGCAAAGCGACGTGCGCCGCAGCGCGGAAGAGAGCCGCACGCTGATCGAGCTGGCCGGCACCGACATGGAAGTACTGGCCGGCGCCTTTCCGGCTCAGCAGTGGATCGTGCTGTGCACAAATGCCGAAGGCGTGATTGTGTCTTCGCTTGGCCGCCCGGGCGCGGTGGCCGGTGGATCGTCGCCATTGCAGCATGGCCGGCGCCTTAGCGAGGAGGGGATCGGCACCAATGCACCCGGTTGCTTGCTGGCAGAAGGCGGCAAGGCCGTCGCGGTCCGGCGCGGCGAGCATTTCCTGCATGAGCTCGTCGACGTAGTCTGTGCCGCCGCGCCGATCTACGACTGCCATGACCGGCTGATCGGGGTGCTCGATATCACGGGCTTTGGCGTCGACCTGCCCCCCTATGCGTTGAGCCATGTGCGCGCCGCCGCCGTCTCGATCGGCAATCGCACCTTCGAGGGGTTGCCGGGCTGCTGCATCGTGCGGCTGCACCATGACCGCCGCATGCTCCATACGCCGGCGGAAGGCATCGTGGCAGTTTCCGCCGATGGCGTGATCGTGGCAGCCAACCGCATCGGATGCCAGATGCTGCAGCTGTCCAGCGCGTCATTGGGCACCACCGATATCGGCAGCGTTTTCGCCGAAGGCAGCATATACGGTCCCGCGGGCGCGATGCAGGCGGTCGTACGCACGGCCGCCGGCGCGCGCCTGCATATCTCGACAAGCGAAACATCGCGGCCACGATCCGCGGCGCGCGCCCGCGTCGCGCCGCAAGAGGGCGACGCCATGGGACAGCTCGGGGGACATGTCATTGCCGATGCCACGCTGGCGCGCGTCTTCGAAAAGGCTAGCATGGCGGTCTGCGAGCAAGTGCCAGTGATCCTGCTGGGCGAAACCGGCACCGGCAAGAGCATGCTGGCGCGCGCGCTGCATGAGTCCAGCCGCCCGGACTGCGACTTTGTCTCGATCAACTGCTCGGCTATCCCCGAGGGCCTGGCGGAAGCCGAGTTGTTCGGCTATGCCGACGGCGCCTTTACCGGCGGCCGCAAGGGCGGCAGCGCGGGCAAGATCGAGCAGGCCAACGGTGGCACGCTGTTTCTTGACGAGATCGGCGACATGCCGCTGGCACTGCAGACGCGGCTGCTCAGCGTGCTGCAGGAGCGTTGCGTCACACGGGTCGGTGCCAGCAAGCCGGTTCCCGTCGATATCTCGGTCATCTGCGCCACCCACCGCAGCCTGCCGGAACTGGTCAGGCAGGGCGCGTTCCGCGAAGACCTGTTTTTCCGCGTGAACGGCATGTCGGTGCGCATCCCGGCGCTGCGCGAGCGCACCGACCTGCCCGAATTGATCGCGTCGATGCTGCAGTCGCTGGCCCGCGGCCGGCGCAAATCGCTGGATCCCGACGTGATGGCCCTGCTGATGTCACACCCGTGGCCAGGCAATGTGCGCGAGCTGCACCAGGTACTGCGTACCGCGGTGGCACTGTCCGGGCACAGCGACGAAGTTCAGCGCCAGCACTTTGACGAGACCTGGCTGGAGGCGGCGACCAGCGTTGCCGCGACGCAGTCTCTGCCTGCTGGCGGTCAGCCGATGCTCTTGGCGGAGGTGCAGAACCACGTGATCCAGCGCACGCTGGACGAGCTCAGTGGCAATCGCTCCGAGGCCGCGCGGGCGCTGGGCATTTCGCGCGCGACCTTGTACCGCAAGATGGCGCGCGCCAAGATCCGCTAGCGTTCGCGCGAGCGATCGCCCAAGACCCCCGCTCACCGCGGCAGCGGTGAGCGGGGGTCTTTCATTGCGCTGTCTCACCCGTATCGAGACAGCGCCTCACATTGCGACAGGCACCGCCTTGCCGGACCCGCGAGCGGCCAGCCTTTCGCCTGGCGCGGCGCACAGTGGCGCGCCTTTGCGCTGACCTGGGCAGCCGGGCATGGCCCTTGCGTTGCAGGCATCGCATACCAACCAGAGGAGACAAGCGATGCACGGTAATGCAGGACTGCTGATCAATGGAAAGCTGGTGCCGGGCGGTGCCACGCTCGACGTCATCAACCCGGCCACGGGCAAGGTGTTCACGACCGTTCCGCGCGCCACCGAGCGCGAGGCCGCTGCCGCGGTGGCTGCCGCCAAAGCGGCGCAGCGCGCCTGGGCGGCGCTGGAGCTGTCGCAGCGGCGCGCGCTGCTGCTGCGCTTTGCCGACGAGCTGCATCACAACGCCGAGGACCTGGCCGCCACGCTGGTGCTGGAACAGGGCAAGCCGCTCGCCGAAGCACGACAGGAACTGCAGTTCGCCGAGGTCTTCGTGCGCCATATCGCCGGGCTGGAACTGCCGGTGTCGCTGGTGCAGGACGATGCCACGCACCGCATCGAACTGCACCACAAGCCGCTGGGCGTGGTGGCCGCCATCGCGGCCTGGAACTTCCCGGTGCTGATCGCCGCGTACAAGCTCGCCCCGGCGCTGCTGATGGGCAACACCGTGGTGCTCAAGCCCGCGCCGACCACGCCGGTGGCGACGCTGCAACTGGGCGCGATGGTGGCCGAGCTGTTTCCGCCGGGCGTGGTCAATGTCATTACCGATGCCAACGATCTCGGCGGTTTCCTGACCTCCCACCCCGACGTAGCCAAGGTCTCGTTCACCGGCTCGACCGCCACTGGCAAGAAGGTGATGGCGAGCGCCGGGCCGGGGCTGAAGCGCATCACGCTGGAACTCGGCGGCAATGACGCGGCCATCGTGCTCGGCGATGTCGACGTGGCGGAGGTGGCGCCCAGGATCTTCGGCAGCGCCTTCTACAACTGCGGTCAGGTATGCCTGGCGCTGAAGCGGCTGTACGTGCATGCCTCGGTCCATGACGCGCTGTGCGATGCGCTGGCCGACCTGGCCCGGCGCGCGGTGGTGGGCAACGGCGCGGAAGCCGGCGTGACCATGGGTCCGCTGCAGAACGCCATGCAGTACGACAAGGCCGGCCGCTTCCTGGCCAGCGCGCGGCGCGACGGCAAGGTCCTGGCAGGCGGCGCCCTGCTCAAGGGTGAGGGCTACTTCGTTGCGCCCACCATCGTGCGCGACCTGACCGACCAGAACGAACTGGTGGCCGAAGAGCAGTTCGCCCCGATCCTGCCCGTGCTCAGGTTCGACCACATCGACGAAGCCATGGCGCGCGCCAACGCCTCGCCCTACGGCCTGGGCGGCTCGGTGTGGTCGGGCGACCAGGAGCTTGCCTACGCCGTGGCGCGCCGTCTCGACGTGGGCACCGCGTGGGTCAACCATCACCTGCATTTCGGCCCGCATATCCCGCTGGTTGGCGCCAAGGAATCGGGCGTCGGGGTCGAGTTCGGCGCCGAAGGGCTGGCCGAATATGCGCAGCTGAGCGTGGTCAATATCGCGCGCGCACAGGCCAACTGAAGCCGCACGCCCGCCGCACGGCGGGCCATCGATCAAAAGAAAAAAACCGGAGGAGACATGGATTTCATCAACACGGCTGGCGGCCGGGGACGGCGCTCGCCCGTGCGCAGGGTATCGGTGCTGGCGGGGGTCGCGGTGGCCCTGCAGCTCGGGACGGCGCCGGCCAGCGCCATCGATGTGGATGCGGGCGACTACACGGCGCTGCCGGCGGGCACCAATCTCGGCCTGCTTTACTACCAGCATGCGCAGCGCGACCGCGTCTACGCCGGCGGCAACAAGGTCGCCGGCGGCAACCTGGATTCGGACGTGGGCATCCTGCGCTACGTGCGCTTCATGGAGGTGGGCGGCTTCACCATCGACCCACAGTTCGTGCTGCCATTCGGCAAGCTGCGCGCCACCGATATCCTCAGCGCGCTGGGTAGCGCCAGCGGCGTGGGCGACCTGATCCTGGCCTCCACGGTGTGGCTGGTGAACCAGCCGGAGAAAAAGCGCTACTTCGGCATCACGCCGTTCCTGTTCGTGCCCACCGGCAGTTATGACCAGAACCGGCCGCTGAACCTGGGCGAGCACCGCTGGAAGTTCACCTTGCAGGCCGGCTACATCACGCCGCTTGCCGACAAGGTGACGCTCGACCTGGCGGCCGACTTCACCGTGTTCGGCAACAACAGCAAGTACGGCCCGAGCGCGGCAACGCTGAGGCAGGACGCCCTGGTGCAAGGGCAGGGCTGGTTGCGCTACCACTTCACCGAGCGCTTCGACGTGCGCGGCGGGCTGTCCTATGCCTTCGGGGGCGAGACCTCGGTCAACGGCGTATCGCGCGACGACCGCACCAATACGTCCAAGTTCTTACTGGGCTTTGCGTGGTTCCCCGCGCCTACGTTCCAGGTGCTCGGCACCTATGGCCGGGACATCTCGGTGCGCAACGGGCCGATGGAGAACCTGCGCTTCAACCTGCGCTTGCTCAAAGTGTTCTGACCACAGACCCAAGAAACAGAGGAGACCAAGATGAATGCTACGCCACGCGTATCGGGCAGCAAGGCCCGGACGTTCGTCAGGCGGCGGTACCTGTGCCTGAGCGCCATGGCTATTGCCAGCCTGTCGCTGCCCGCGCTCCCTGCGGACCGCCCGGCCGGTGCCACGGGCGCGTCCAACCGGCCGGCGATCCTGCACAAGGCACCCAATGCCGTCGCGCGCCTGGACGGCGCCGCGATCCGTGCCAACGAGACCCGCACGCCGGAGTGGCCCAGCTACGGGCTGGACTACGCCGAGACCCGTTTCAGCAAGCTCGACCAGGTCAACGCCGGCAACGTCAGGGACCTGGGGCTGGCCTGGTCCTATGACCTCGAATCCACGCGCGGCGTGGAAGCGACGCCGCTGGTGGTGGATGGCGTGATGTATGTCTCCGCTCCCTGGAGCGTCGTGCATGCGATCGACGCGCGCACCGGCAAGCGGCTCTGGACCTACGACCCGCAGGTGCCGCGCGATCAGGCCTACAAGGGTTGTTGCGACGTGGTCAACCGCGGCGTCGCGCTGTACAAGGGCAAGGTCTTCGTCGGCGCGTTCGACGGCCGGCTGGTGGCGATCGACGCCGCCACCGGCAAGAAGGTATGGGAGCAAGACACCATCGTCGACCGCAGCCGCTCATACACCATTACCGGCGCGCCGCGCGTCTACAACGGCACGGTGATCATCGGCAACGGCGGCGCCGAATACGGCGTGCGCGGCTATATCACCGCCTACGATGCCGAGACCGGCTCGCAGAAATGGCGCTGGTACACGGTGCCCGGCGACCCGTCGAAGCCCTTCGAGAACGAAGCCATGGCAAAGGCCGCGGCCACCTGGGACCCCAGCGGCAAGTACTGGGTCAACGGCGGGGGCGGCACGGTGTGGAACACCATGGCCTTCGACCCGGAGCTGAACCTGATGTACATCGGCACCGGCAATGCCGGCCCGTGGAGCCGCAAGCTGCGCAGCCCGAAGGGCGGCGACAACCTCTATGCCGCATCGGTGGTCGCGCTCAATCCCGACACCGGCGAGTACGCCTGGCACTACCAGGAAACGCCGGGCGACAACTGGGATTACACGTCGACCCAGGACATCATCCTGACCGACCTGAAGATCCAGGGGCAGGTGCGCAAGGTGCTGCTGCACGCGCCCAAGAACGGCTTCTTCTTCGTCATCGACCGCACCAACGGCAAGTTCATCTCGGCGAAGAACTTTGTCGACGTCAACTGGGCCTCGGGCTACGACAAGGATGGGCGGCCGGTCGAGACGCCGCAGTCGGACACCTCGGGCAAACCGGTGGATATCGTGCCGGGGCCGTTCGGCGGGCACAACTGGCATTCGATGTCGTTCCACCCGAAGCTCGGGCTGGCCTACATCCCGGCGCAGCATGTGCCGCTGACGCTGGCCGACAACAAGGAGTGGGTGCACAACCAGAAGGACTCGCCCTAGGAGTCCGTCGGACTTGAGCCCGGGCGAATCCGAATGATCGGTGCGACGAGATTTTTGGACGGCAATCGCGCTGATCGAACGCTCTTGATGGTTGACGAGGCACTGTGATGGCACATTGGAGCGCCTTAGGGGCTCGGCTTTGGGTAGTCGAGGCGCACTTTGCTATCCAACCGCTCGCAGAACGTGCATGCGCTTGATGTTCCAGGCCATGGTCACAAGACTCCATTCGCCTTGCGCCTTGTCCAGCCCGCGCATGCTCATCTGGCGCCAACCCATTACCCGTTTGATGATGCCGAACACCGGCTCCACCGTCTGCTTGCGCAAGCTGTAGAGGGCGCGCCCGGCTTGTGTGCCCAGTCGGTGCGCCATCTGCACAACCGGGTCCGTGGTCTGGGGCTGCGGCACATCGGGGGCAAAGCGCTCCAGCACAGGGGCATGATGCGGCTCCCGCCTTAGCGCCAGCAGCGGCTCGATCCCTGCATCGTGGCACGCGATCACGTTGGCCTGACTGAAGAAGCCGTTGTCCGTGATCAGCGTGCGCACCTCGCCCAGCACCGCAGGCAACGCCGCGATCTGCTCCAGCGTGGGCACGACTTCGCGCTTGTCGTTGCACGCCTGGCTCACGTGCTGGGTGACCACCATCATCGTCTCTGTGTCTACCCCGGCTTGCGCGTTGTAGCTTTGTTCGAAGCCACCCCCCGAGACGGGCATGATGCGTGACTCTTCATCCGTGAGGTTCACCTGATCGCCATCCTTGGGCCCCGCCTCTGGTGGCTCGGGATCCTTGCCGCGCGGCTTCTTGCCAGCGTCCCGCTGAGACTTGCGCTTAGCCGTCTTGGCCTCGTACTCCTGCTGTTCGAGTTGATGACGCTCGGCGGCGCGCTGCTCGATCTTTGCCTTGGCCAGCGCCATCGCGCTCAAGCGGTCTTCGCGTCGAGCGATCTCCGCCGGCACGTCCATGCCATCCGGGATGGCTGCGCGGTCGCTGTTCTCGGCCAGCGCAAGCAGGGCCTGCACTTCCTGTCGTAACTGCGCCTCGATCTTTTGGGCATGACCCCACGACAGGGCGCGGTGCTTGCTCGCGTTCGCGTCGATCTTGGTGCCGTCCAGCGCAATGTGCCCGAGCTTGAGCAGTTTCATCTCGCGCGCCAGCACCAGCACCTGCACAAACAGCGCCTCCACCTCCTTCAGGAATCGACGCCGGAACGTCGCCAGCGTGTCGTGATCCGGGTGGGTGTTGGCTGCCACATAGCGGAAGGCCACCGAGTCGTAGGTCGCGCGTTCGAGCTTGCGGCTCGAGTGCACGCCATTGGCATAGCCGTAGATCAGCAAGCCCAGCAACACGGCGGGATGGTGCGCCGCCGAACCCCGGCCCGCGTATTGGCGTGTCAGTTCGCTCAGATCGAGCTGCTCGATGACTTCGACTACGAAGCGCGCCAAGTGATCATCGGGCAGCCATTCGTCCACTGAGGGCGGCAACAGGTACGCGGTATCTCGGTCTACGGGAACGAAGCGGCTCATCGGGTAGGTCTTTGGTTGTGCGCCAGCGATTATCTCGGACAACGTCATCTTGCGGAAGACTGCAAAGCCCGACAAACTCCTAGGCACATCGCGGTGTCGGCTGGAACCTGGGCATGCTGGTCAATGCCGAGGCGCCCAAGAGCAAGCCCATGGGCCGGCTGATCGCGTGGGATCCGCTGAAGCAGAAGGCCGTGTGGCACCAGGACCATGCCGGACCGTGGAACGGCGGCACGCTGGCGACCGCGGGCAACCTGGTGTTCCAGGGTACCGCGGACGGGCGCCTGGTGGCTTATCACGCCGGCACCGGAGACAAGCTGTGGCAGGTGCCGACCGGCTCCGGCGTGGTGGCCGCGCCGGTGACCTACATGCTCGACGGCAAGCAGTACGTTTCGATCGCAGTGGGCTGGGGCGGCGTGTATGGCTTGAGCCAGCGCGGCAGCGACAGGCAGGCGCCGGGCCGGGTCTACACCTTCGTCCTTGGCGGCAAGAAAACGATGCCGGAGTCGGGGCCGTATCCGATGGCGGAACTGCTGAGCGGCGTGAAGTACGACCCGGCCAAGGTGGCCGACGGCCAGAAGCTCTACGTCAACAACTGTGTCTTCTGCCATGGCGTGCCGGGCGTCGACAAGGGTGGCAATGTTCCTAACCTTGCCTATGTCGGGGCACCGATGATCGAGCACCTCGACAAGATCCTGTTCAACGGCCCGTTCGTGCAGAAGGGTATGCCGGACTTCACCGGCAAGCTGACGGCGGAGGATGTGGTCAAGATCCAGGCCTTTATCCAGGGCACCGCTGACGCCGTGCGGCCACAGAAGCCCTGACAGCCTTTGCCGTGCAATGGCGGCGCCGGCGTGGCCGGCGCCGCTTGGCTATGCGTCGGCCAGGCGGCGCGAATTGGCATCCGGCTCACGCAGGCAGTGTCATTGCGTGGGGAAATCGATCTCAGCGCGCCTTGGCGATTCTTCAGCCAGCCAGCTCGCGGTGCAACGCCACGTATTCCTGCGCAAGCTTGTGGCGTGGATCCAGATGGATCATGGGGGTGGCATGCTGATGCGATTCGCGGATCTTTACCGATGCAGATAGCCGCGATTCAAGTACCGGCAGGCCCTCGCTTACCAGTTCGTCGACCAGTTTCTGCGGCAAGCTGGCTCGCGGCTGGAACTGGTTGATCACGATCCCCTCGACCTGCAGCCCGTCGTTGTGGTCCTGTTGGATTTCCTTCACGTTATCGAGCAGCGTGTAGAGGGCACGGCGCGAGAAGTCATCGCAATCGAACGGGATCAGGCAGCGTTCCACGGCGATCAGTGCGGAGCGGGTATAGAAATTCAGGGCCGGTGGCGTGTCGATGTAAATGGCGTCATAGACTGCCTCCAGTTCGAGCAAGGCGTCGCGTAGCTTGTAGATCTTGTAGCGGGATTCGAGCTTGCCGTGGAGGGAATCCAGGTCAGGATGCGCCGGCATCACATCGAGGTTCTCGAACGGCGTCGGGTGGACAAAGGACGTAAATTCCACCGGCCTGAAGTTGTAGGTCAGGGAGGTCTCGAAAAAGTTCGCCGCGGTCGGACTTGCCTCTGCGGCCCGCGCACCAAGCAGGTACTGGGTGGAGTTACCTTGCGCATCCAGGTCTATGACCAGGGTGCGCAAGCCCTCGCTGGCGCTGATCGCCGCAAGATTGCATACAATAGTCGATTTTCCGACCCCACCCTTCTGATTGAATACGACGCGCCGCATTTGCCCCTCTGGAGAGAATCGATCCGAAGGCGGCAGCATACCTTAGCGTGAGGTTCCCGGCAGCCCCCGCCCGGCTATGACAACGATATTCCTGGCCGTGATGCGGTGGCAGCCGAATTCAGTGGGTGCCAGAGTCAGCCGTCCGATTCCTGCGCGCTGTACCATTGGCGCCTTGAGGTGGTCCCGCGCTTGCACCTCATGGACCAGCCTTGTGCTGCACACTATGCGGCTCACGCCACCGAAAGCATCGACATGGTTGCCGACCTTGCCCGCTCCTGGTTGACCTTCAGTGCGCCTGTGGCTGCTGCACAGGCTGCCGGCCGCCCGCTCGTGGCGCTGGAATCGACCATCATCGCCCACGGCATGCCTTACCCGGAGAACGTTCGCACGGCGCGCGAAGTGGAGGCCCTGATCCGCGACCTGGGCGCCGAGCCTGCGACGATCGCGCTGATTGGCGGGCGAATCCGCATCGGGCTTTCGGACGACGAGCTGGAACTGCTCGGGCGCTCGGACCGGGCGCACAAGGTGAGCCGCCGCGACCTGCCGGCCGTTCTGGCCGGCGGCGGGCTCGGCGCCACGACAGTGGCTGGCACGATGATATGTGCCGCGCTGGCGGGCATTGAGGTCTTCGTCACCGGCGGGATTGGCGGCGTGCACCGCGGTGCGCAGGAAACCTTCGACATCTCGGCCGACCTGCAGGAGCTGTCCAGGACCTCGGTGGTGGTGGTCTGTGCCGGGGCGAAGTCCATCCTGGACATCGGACTCACGCTGGAATACCTGGAAACACATGGCGTGCCGGTGCTCAGTTGTGAGCAAGACAATGTTGCTGCGTTCTACACGCGCGACAGCGGCTTTCGTGCTGACTACAGGCTGGACGACGCGGCGGAGCAGGCACGCTTCATCCGCACCAAGTGGGACTTGGGCCTGGCGGGCGGCGTGGTGTTGAGCACACCGGTGCCGCAAGCGGCAGCGATGACGTCCGGGGAGATCGACGCGCTAACTCAGCAGGCGCTCGCCGAGGCCACGGCGCAGGGAATCACCGGCAAGGCCGTGACGCCTTTCCTGCTGGCTCGCATCAAGGCGCTGACGAGCGGACGCAGCCTGGCGACAAACATCGCGCTCGTAAAACACAACGCCGAGGTGGGGGCAAGGCTGGCGCTGGCATTGGCGGCCATCGGGCAGCCGATCAGGTGAGCAGGTCGGCGTCCGCAGGGTGCGGGCGCGCACCTGGCAAGCTGTGTCTGTTCGCCGACGTCGCCTAACCTTGTAATTTAGCGACCGGGAAGTGGAAAACTCGCCTGAAGTCGCAACGCGTACATTTTCGATCCGGGGCTGGCGCAAGGAGTCATCATCATGCGACTCTCACTAATAGTCAGCGGCGCCTTGCTGGCGCTTTCGGCATGTACATTGGAACCGGCCGGAACAGGCGCCTTTACCGTCATGGGGCCGGCCAGCTTCGATCGCACCTTCACCGCCGCAGCCGGGGCAATGCGCGACCAGGGCCTGGCGATCAGCGTCGAGGACCCGGTCAATGGCGTGGTCGTCGGCAGTCTGGATACCAGCACGGTGATGGCCGGAGTTCACCAGCAGGCAGACGGCTACGTGCGGGTGGAATTCGACGGCATGGCTGCACACGATCCAGCGTTGATGGCGCGCATTTCGCGCAGCTACAACCGCCGCATGGGCCGCTGAAGCGCGTCAGAGGTCAGGCGATTGCTTCACTACCTCAGTTCGCTATGCGATCGAGCGCAGGAGTTCGGATCGCCGACGCGCGCTCGCATGCCATACGCCGCCGGCCGGCATTGATCGCAAAATGACCGCCGCAAAGCCAGGGGCACAGGTAGCGCACGTTGGCCGTGCGAAACAAATGTAATCGTTTGTTAATGCCGCCCCCGCAGCCCCGTATTGACAACAGATGCTTCCTTCCGCTTTGGTACGATCCCGCTCTTTCCGCAAAGCGTTCCGCCACCGTGAATCGCCGCTGTCTATTGTTTTGTCGTGAGTACTGCGCACGGTGGCACATCCGCATCCAATCGCTGGCCGCTGCCAGCATCACGATAGCCAGGCGCGTCTTTCCCGGCGCGCTGCGCCGCCTTGGCCACCCGACACGACGCGGCATCATGCTGACGCTCGCCGCAGTGCCGGCGCTATTCCTGCTGTACGTGCTGGCGCTAGTGCCGTTTACGCCGGGCATCGGCGACATCCGCAAAGCCCGCATCGACCGCCCGGCGCTGATCGTATCGGCCGACGGCAGAGTGATCGACGAATTCAAGCCGGTCAATCGCGAGTGGGTATCGCTCGGGCAGATCTCGCCGTACATGGTGGCTGCATTGGTCGCCACCGAAGATCGCCGCTTTTATGAGCATTACGGGATCGACTGGCTGCGTACCGCGTCGGCCGCGCTGCATACGTTTTCTGGCGACCGGCAGGGAGGCTCGACGATCACGCAGCAGCTCGCGCGCAACCTGTATCCCGACGAAGTCGGCCGCGCGCCGACCCTCGCGCGCAAGATGAGGGAAGCGATCACGGCGCTCAAGATCGAAGCCGTGTACAGCAAGGATCAGATCCTTGAGACATACCTGAACAATGTGCCGTTCCTGTACAACGCTTATGGCGTGGAAATGGCCGCACGCACCTACTTCGGCAAATCGGCGCATCAGCTCGACATCCTCGAAAGCGCGACACTCGTCGGCATGCTGAAGGCCAACAGCACCTACAACCCTGTCCTGAATCCCGAGCGCGCATTGGAGCGGCGAAACACCGTGCTCGGGCAGATGAACAAGTACGGGAAGCTCAAGCCCGACGCTTACACCTGGTTGAGGCGGCAACCGCTCAATGTCAATTTCGGGTTGCAGACCGCGCCACGAGGCGCGGCGCCGCATTTTTCCGCGCAGCTGCGCAAGTGGCTGATCGCATGGGCCGAGCGCAACGGCTACAACATCTACGCTGACGGGCTGGTCGTGCGTACGACCATGGATTCCCGTCTGCAGGCGATGGCGGTGCAGGCGATGGACTGGCAGGCGAGCCAGCTGCAATGGATCGCGAACGGGGCGTGGAACGAACGCACGGGCTGTTCGCCTGGCAACGACCTGTTCCGGACGTTCATCCGGCAAACGCCCGACTATCGCTCCGCACGCGATGCTGGTCAATCGGATCAGGCGGCGCTCAGGAAACTCGGCACCAACCCGACGTTCATCCGCGTACTCTGCCGGAGCAAGACTCAGGTCCAGGCGGGTTTTGTCGCGATCGATCCGCGCAACGGCGATATCAAGGCATGGGTCGGTAGTCGCGACTTCAGTGACGCACCGTTCGATCACGTGCAGCAGGCCCGGCGCCAGCCGGGTTCGACCTTCAAGCCGTTCGTCTACGGGGCGGCGTTCGCGGATGGCGCGCGGCCAAGCGATACGATCGTAGACCGGAACGTCGCCATTCCACTGGCCGGCCAGGCGACCTGGCGGCCTACCGACGCGGCGCCGCCCACCGACCGGCCGATGACGCTGCGCGACGCGCTAGTGTATTCGCGCAACCGCGTCACCGCTCAGCTCATGCAAAAGGAACGCCCCGAGAAGGTCGCACGGCTTGCGCGCGCGATGGGCGTGCGCGACAGTCCGCTCGAAGCGGTGCCGTCGCTCGCGCTCGGCACGAGCCCGGTCACGCTCAAGGAAATGGTATCGGCGTACAGCACGATCGCGAACCGTGGCGCCTATGTCGAACCGCGCATGGTTACCCGCATCGAGGATCACGACGGCAAGGTGCTCGCCGAATTTGCGAGCGCAGCGCCGGAACAGGCACTGCCCGCCGCCGCCGCGCAAACGCTCGTCGATGTGATGCGCGACGTCGTTATCCGGGGCACCGGCGCAGGTATCCGGACGCGCTTCGGGATTCGCGCCGACGTGGCCGGCAAGACGGGCACCACGCAGGACAACACGGATGGCTGGTTCATCCTGATGCATCCGCAACTGGTCGCGGGCGCGTGGGTGGGTTTTGACGATGGACGTGTGACGCTCGGCAACGACTGGGGCCAGGGCGCGCATAGCGCCCTGCCGATGGTGGGCGCGTTCTACGATATGGCGCTGCGTGCGCGAGTGATCGATCCGGACGCGCGGCTCAGCCCTGAGACCAGGGCTCCTCGCAAGGTCCAGGCGCAACAGCATCGGCACTTCCTGTTCTGGAGGTTTTGACGCCGACGCTGGCGGACGCGAAGTTCGCCTTCACAGCTTCCGCCGACGCAGCGCGATCCGAGCCGGTCGACCGCAGCGGCGGCCGACCGGAACCCGGCGCGCGACGTGGTCAAGCGCGCGATGGGACAGATGCCCCAATGACGGGCGCCATCGCGCGTCGCCTCGCTCAGTCGTCGTGACGATGCTTGATTTGGCCCTTGTGCTTGCCGCGATTGCCGTTCTTGTCTTCGCCATAGCTGTTGCGCGACACATTGCCGTTCCTGTGGTCATCGGCATAGTTGTTGCGCGACACATTGCCGCCCAGCGCCGAACCCGCTGCACCACCGGCAGCGGCACCTACGATGCCGCCGGTTCGGCCGCCCAGGGCATTGCCGGCCGCCGCACCGGCGCCACCGCCCAGCGCGCCACCCACGACGGCGCCAGTTCGTTCCTTCTTGTTGGCCGTCACCGCGCCGCCCGCACCGCCGCCCACCGCGCCGCCGATCACGGCACCCGTGCTGCCGCCCAGTGCGCCACCGACGGCCGCGCCCGCGGCACCGCCCAGACCGCCTCCCACGGCGTTCTTCAGGTCATCGGCCAATGCCGGTGTGGTGGCAGCGGCTAGCAGCAGGGTCAGGCACAGCGTACGAAGTGATTGTCGAGTCATGTTCTTCCTCAATAGGGGGATGGTTGGCGATCCGCCGATGCAGGAGTTTACACGGGGCGGCAAGCGGCTCCGTTTGAAACTCGCAACGGTGGTCGACTACCTCCGTCGCCATGAGCCCGAGGTCTGTCGCACTGAGCCCGAAATGCTGTAGTCAGTCGATATTGGCGCAGGAAATAGAGACCCCCAGGATGGGGCCGCCACGGGCCGGAAAGCAGAAAAGCCCTTCGCAATTCGTGGAGGGCTTTGTCAATTCAGGCCGTCAGGCGGCGCAGGGCGACTATAGCGGGCGGATCTGTGACGCTTGTGGGCCTTTCTGACCTTGCGTGACTTCAAATTCCACTCTCGCGCCTTCCTCCAGCGATTTGAACCCGGTGCCTTGGATTTCGCTGTGATGAGCAAACAAGTCCTTGCCGCCATCATCCGGCGTGATGAACCCATAGCCCTTTTCACTGTTAAACCACTTCACGATGCCAGTCGCCATTTCGTCCTCGACATTTGGTGCACACAGGTCGCGTGCTGGGAAGCCCCGCCCCGGAATTGCCGCGTCGCCAGAATATGCTTGAACGCGGTACGGCGCGCCGAACCACTAGCATACCGAAGAGGAGGGCGGGCAGCATCTGCGGGTTAACCTCTGGGTTAGAGCACTGATGATGAGGCGGGCGAGTTGCGATACGGGTTGTGTGCGCAAATTTCCGACCGCCGAATCCGAGGAAATCCCCTCGATCCAGGCTTACTCAGTCCAGACCGCATCGACGTCCCGCAGCAGGTGCCCGGCCAGGATGTAGTCGCCAGCCTTCATGGCCTTTGTCTCCAAGGCAACCAACTCGTCGGCTGCCAGCTGGTCCAATGCAAACTGGCAGTAAAGGTTCCGTTGCCGGAAGGACACCTTCGGCCGGCTGAGGCCAGCAATGAGCGCCGCGAGGGACTTCACGGCAATGCTTTCGTGTCCGCGATACTCCACCCGTATCCCTACCTTATTACCAAGGCGCCCGAGCTCAATGGCATCTTGCCAACCTGACTCATAGTCGAGCTCGACCAGCGCGACCCCCTCTGCCTCCAGGAGCCTGATAGCTTCCCCTTTGGTTCCAGCCCGAGCCGTTGTCATTTTCTGCCTCCACTCACACCTTCCCGCGCGCGGGACTCTTGGCTTCAGATCTGGAGTCAAGATCCTGCTTAATTCTGACGTAAGAAAAATCTAAGTCAATATAGAATCGCCCTGAAGTCCTGCTACTACCACCCGCGTCACCACTCCGGCGACGCGGTTTTTTTTACACAGAGCGGTCCGCATTCGGCCTGAAGCTCCATGCCTTTGCCCAGCAACCACATATCAGTAGCGGACCCCGGCGAGTGGCGCTAATGCAAGCCGTCCGGCCGGTCGGCGAATGGATGCTCCCGAACCTGGATGCATAGCATGTTGCGATATTCGTTGAGCCGCCCCGGCGCACTTTTTGGCAAAGGAGAAAATACCGGGGATTACGGCAGACATGCTTCCAATCACATTGAACACAAGGTGGCGAGCAACTAAGATGGACGTTCCGGGTGCGAGAACAAGCACCCGCCAGCCAGAACCTCGCGTCCGAGACGAAACAAGCGGTCTGTGCAAACCAGGCCGGCTGTCACGGACGGTAGTGAAGTCCCGTAGCAAAAGTAAACCTACAGCTTGGGAGACGACTGTGCTGAGTCATCATGAATTCGCCACGCTTGTGCTGGTAAGCGGCAGCTCCGACCCAACGGAGCTCGACCGCGCGGATATGGACACGCTGCTCGCGTATCAACTGGTCACGCTTGAGCGCCTTGGGCCAAATCACAGCCGCCCTCAGGTGACAATCCAGGGCTACGCCTTTCTGAAAGCCTTCGGGCGAGTTCGCGCAAGGGAATGTCAGGCTCGCCAGGCCTCCTTATGAGCGTACTGCTCTAGCTGGCAGCGACTGCCGGCGTCGGCGCGCTTTGGTCAGATCGGCGTGGCCTGCCGGGGTCACATCGCAGCAATCGTTATTCAATCGATTCCCGTCCCGTTGGAGCCCTCATTCGATGGCTCAGGTGGCGGGTCGCACTTAGGAGACGCAAGATGAATCAGTGGTCCCCCGAGCAATTCATTAAGGTCCAGCTGGCAGGCATTGAAGCCTTGACCGGGCTGACCGGCAAGGCTTTTGAGGGCTTTGAAAAACTGCTGGAGTTGAATCTGCAAACGATGAAGACGGCGCTGGCTGATTCACGAGAAGGCGTAACGAAAGCGCTCTCAGTCAAGGAGCCGCAAGAATTGGTCGAGCTGCAAATCGAATTATTTCAACCCGCAGCCGACAATATCTTGGCGTATCGCCGTCAACTGTACGACATCCTCGCTGCCACCCGGGCGGAGTTCGAGAAGGTCGCCGAGGTCCAATACACCGCAGGCAAGCAGGGTCTGAACGACTTCCTTGGAAGCGTGGTCAACCAAACGCCTGCCGGCGCGGCGGCGGCGCCATTGGCTGCCTGGCAGGAGGCAGTCAACGCGACCACTACGCTCTATGAGTCGATGCAAACGACGGCAAAACAGGCCGTGCAAGTGGCCGAAAGCAGCTTCAATACTGCTGCGCAGGTGGCCTCGAAAGGCATGCAGCGTCGTGCAGCACAGGCCTCAAAGGCGGCTGCAAGTTAGGTCGGCTTTGGCTCTTGGTCATGCGCCATCACGGTGCCGAGGGCCAACCGAATTCCTGGTCGGCCGTCGGGCTGACGATGGAAGCGTTGGAGGCGGCCGGGTGCTTTGCGCCGCCGCCGATCCCTCGCCTGCCCTGTGCCGCAATGCCGAGGGGCCGTGAACCGCCGGCCTAAACTTCCTTCGTGTCGAATATCAGCATGTCAACGCCGGCCTGGGCAAAATTGGCCACGTCAGCTGCTGCTGCGGCGCCCTCAGGCGAAGCTATTGCCTGCTGGAGCGCTGGCAGCGAATCGAAGCTGAGCACCGCAACCAGGTGAAACGGCGAATCGCCGGCCGGGCTTGCAACCGGGCCGCTGCTGACCTCGTAGCGGCGCAGGCCGGCGATCTTCTTGGCGATCGGAACATGGGTCGAGAAGTAATATGAATCAAACGCCGCCGTGTCCGCAGGCTTCTTGTATAGCACCACTAGCTTTGCCATCGGTTTCTCCAAACGTGAGTTAGTTTGACCCGAACTTGCTAGTGTATCTTCCCTATAGCGTGTTGCCGTCGGAGAGATGCACCCGGACTCGCCGTCGAGGGTCGGGTTGACCAGCTTCTTCATGCTACGATTTTCCTATCCAAATCGGAGGTCGTCATGACAATCGAAAGCTACCAGGGCTACATCGTCCGCGGCTTTGCCAAGCAGCTTGGCGACGGATCCTTCGAGGCATCCGGTGCAGTTGAGAAGGACGGCCGCATCGAGGAAGGATCGGATCCCTTGGGGTACTACCCCTCGTTTGAGCGGGCTGCGGCAGCCGGCATTGCCTGGGCGAAAGCGTGGGTAGATGATCACGGCTGAACCCCTCTGAAATCGACCACCCGGCAGCCCATGCGCCGCCGCAGTTGATGCCGGATGGGGCGTTCTTTCGTCATGCTAGGATTCCTCGAAACGTTGGGAGGTCGCCATGTCGAGCCATGTCTGGGTCGAAGAAGGGGAGTACTACTGCCACTGCACGGTCTGGAAGACTAAATCCGGGACCTGGGAGGCATCGGTATTGTTCGAGCGAAGAATCGATCACGCAAACGAGTTTGTCCCAGGCTTGCGACACAAGATCAAAGCCTCATTCAGTAGCGAGGACGAGGCAATGACCGAAGCAATCGCTTACGCAAAGGCTTGCGTCGAGAACACCAAGACCGGCTTGTAGCCTCATGCGGCTACGCCGAATCGTTTCGATTCCTTCACCGACTAGCTCGCCATCTCAGGCACGTTGACGACCGGTGCTGCCGTCATCGGCGCGGGTTGACGGCTACAGCTAGCTCCGCCCCCGCGCTGTGGGACACGATTTCTTACAACCGGGGGAGGTGCCCGTCTGTATCCTTGCGGCAAATTCGCCAACTGCAAGCGCAGGTCACCATGAAATCCCTATTTGTGCTCACCGTAGCCACGGCAGCACTTCTCACCGGCTGCGCCATCGCTCCCTATGATGACGGCTACTACCACGGCGGTTACTCGCGTCCGATTTACGGCGGCGGTTACTCCGATTGGGACGGTGCGAGGTACTACGGCGGCAACCGAAAGTGGGGCGGTGACTGGGATCGAGGCTGGGACCGGGACGAGAAGCGAAACAGGGGCCGTGATTGGAGCGACCGTGATAACCGCGGCTGGACCCGTGGTGGAGATCAAGGCGAAAACCGCGGCGAGAAGCGTGGATGGAATCGCGGCGATGAGCGAGCGGAGAATCGCGGCCGGGACCGGCGAGGCGAGCGTGGCGAGGACCGGGGCAATGACCGTGGCGGTAACCGCGGTGATGACCGTGGGCGGAATCGTGATGCCGACGGTGGCAACGGTCGCGGCAGAGACCGTAACAAGGATTGATGCGCCAGCCCCTGACTTCTGCCCGCATCGCAGGGCAGGCCTGCGAGCGCAGCTGCGACGCGCTGACCGATAGCACTACCCGTTGACGGAAGGATCTCCACCGCTTGACTGAAGCGTCAGCCTACGAAGGAGTGGATACAAAACCTTACAAGACGCACAAGCGCCGTGGTCAACCGTCACAACCTGCCGCCGTTACACGAGGTAACCAGCTTTAGGTTCTGCTCATACCAAACAGGGCGAGAACGCCCTAAGGTATTGGCAACATTCGACGGAACAGCATCATGCAGAAGATCTTGGCAGTTTGTGCAATCGCAGCCGCATCCATGCTTGCGTCAGGCGCCGCCCAGGCAAGGGTAGACGTCGGAATTGGCATCGGTATTCCAGGTGTCGTAGTTGCGGCGCCTCCACCCCCGGTGTACTACGAGCCGGCCCCTGTCTACGTTGCTCCGCGCCCGGTGGTAGTGGCGCCAGGTTACTACGACGATTGGCAGGCACGCGAATGGCGTGAACAACAGTGGCGTGAGCGGCGGTGGAGGGAACGCGAGTGGAGAGAGCGCCATCGCGAGTGGCACCGTTGGCACGATGACGACTAGGACCAAAGCCATCGGTTCTACGCCAAGTCTGCCTTCCTGCGGGCCTGACCCGCGGCGCGGGCTTCCCTGCGTAAGCCCGCTTTTCGTCCATCCGTCTCAGAAGGTGGCCGGCGAATTCACCCACAGCACCCTGGCCACCACGTCGCCCACATTGCGGTAGCCATGCGGCACCTGGCTGGAGAACGTGAAGGCATCGCCCGGGCCGATCAGGTAGACGTCGTCGCCGAGCATCAGTTCGAGCTGTCCTTCGAGCACGTAGCCTACTTCCTCGCCCTGGTGCTCGATCTGCCCGTCGCTGGCCTCGCCGGGCCAGACGATGTGGATGTTGGCCTGCAGCAGGCCGCCACGCTTGGGCAGCACCACGCGTTCAAGCGCCACGCCGCCGGCCCGGATC
Organism: Cupriavidus sp. BIC8F; assembly: GCF_032465815.1. Lineage (NCBI taxonomy): Bacteria > Pseudomonadati > Pseudomonadota > Betaproteobacteria > Burkholderiales > Burkholderiaceae > Cupriavidus > Cupriavidus sp. BIC8F. Next base: position 913,620 of record NZ_CP136095.1, read on the forward strand.
ACCGGGCGTTCACCATGCCGCAGGATCGGCGACTGGTTTGGCTCCTCGTCGCTGGTCAGCGCGCCGATATTGGTGTCCAGCGCTACGGCCAGCCGGTGCAGCGTGGTAAACGACGGGGTGGCCAGCCCGCGCTCAATCTTTGAAATCAGGCTTTCCGAGCAGCCCGCCTTCCCGGCGAGCTGTAGCAGCGTGTAGCCGGCCACCAGCCGGGCGTGGCGCAGCTTGACGCCAAGCGTCAGGGTGGCCGACTTGCTGTCAGCCGTTTCAGGTGTGGGGCGCTCGGTCTTTGCCATGCAGGCTCGGAATGGGTTGGACTTGGATCGGCCGCCAGGCGCCGTACGTCAATGTGTTCAGCGGCTGGCCAGTTCGGCGACAGTGTAAGCCAGTGCCTGGGCTCCAAGGAACAGATCGGCGCCTTCCGTATCTTCCGCGGCATTGTGGCTGATGCCCCCTTTGCTTGGCACGAAGATCATCGCCGTGGGGCAATGGTCGGCCAGGTACATGGCGTCGTGGAACGCGCCGGAGGTCAGCCGCATCGGCAGCGCGCGGCCGGCGTTGCCGCTGGCACGCGAGCAGGCGCGCTCGATGGTGCCCAGCATGGCCTCGGGGAAATGCGTCGGCTCGCGATGGAAGAAGCGCGTGACCGTGACCGCTTCGGGCGCATGTGCGTGCCTGACACACGCCGCGCGCAGTGCCGCTTCGGCGCGATCAAGCGCGGCGTCGTCCAGGCAGCGCATATCGACCGTGAACGTGACGTGGCCGGGAATGGTGTTGACCGAGTTCGGCGCCACGCTCCAGCGGCCCAGCGTCAGGCGCAGTTCGGGAGTGCCGGGGGCGGCCGCATGGCGCGGCGCCAGCGCGTACAGGTCTTGCGCAATGGCCACGGCCGCGGCCATCGCATCGCATCGTACCGCCATCGGCGTGGTGCCGGCATGGGCCATCGTACCGGTGCATTCCACGCGGAACCAGCGCACCGCCTGGATGCCGGTGACCACGCCCAGCGGCACATCTGAGCCTTCCAGCACCGGCCCCTGTTCGATGTGCAGTTCGACGCATGCCGCCATGGGCCGCGCCATCGGCACCCTGGTCACGTCGAGGCTTTCCGCCAGCGCGGCATCGAGCGCCTCGCCGAAGCGAATGCCGGCCGCGTCAGCCACGTCGCGATAGCCTGCCAGCCGGGCGGGTTCGACGAAGGCGCTCGACCCCATCGCGCCGGGACCGAAGCGGCTGCCTTCCTCGTTGGTCCAGGACACGACCTCGATGGGGCGCAATGTCTGAATGCCGGCCGCGTTGAGCGCGGCAATCACTTCCAGGCCGGCCAGCACGCCGTACGCGCCGTCGTACTTGCCGCCCACCGGCTGCGTATCGGCGTGGCTGCCGGTCAGCACCGGCGGCAGGTCTTCGCGGCCGGGGCGGCGGAAAAACAGGTTGCCGCAATCGTCGATGCCGACTGTGCAGCCCAGCGCGCGTGCCTGGTCGATCAGGTGGCGCCGGGCGGCCAGGTCGATCGCGGTCAGCGTTTCGCGGGAAACGCCGCCGTCGTGGCGCAGGCCAAAGCGGGCCAGGGCTGCCAGCGATGCGGCCAGGCGCTCGGCGCCCACATGATCCTGCGCGCGTTCGGCAATGGCTTGTGCGTTGGCGAGGAGGGGCTGGTTCGATACGGTCAATTTGGTCTCCAGAAATCAGGCAAGGCTGGCGCCAAGTGCCTGCTCAAGGCGATGAGCCATGCCGAGCACGCGGGCATCGGCATGGCGCGGCCCCGTCACGGTCACGCCAACCGGCATGCCGGTGGCGCCGGTGCCCGTCGGCATATGGACGCATGGGGTGCCCAGCAGCGACCACATGCGGCAGAAAATCGGATCGCCGGTGGCGCCAAGGCCGGCAGGCGCTTCGCCTTCGGCGCTAGGGGCCAGTACGACGTCGAATCCTGCCATCGCTGTGTTGAACGCCGTGCGTGCCGCTTCCGCGTGGGCCAGCGCGACATGGAAGCGCTGGCCGGTGACGGCGCGGCCCGCTTCGAGTTGGCGCGCGAATGCCGCGCTGAAGCCTTCTGCGTGCTCGCGTGCTTCCGGCGCGAATGCGGCGAGTGCCTCGAATGCCATGATGTCCAGCTGGGCTTCAGTCAGCCCGTGGCAAGCCTGCGGCAGGTTGAAGTCGCGCACCGTGCCATCGATGTGTTCGAGCGCACGGATCGCGGTGTCCAGCGCGGCTTGGGTATCGGCACTGGCGCGTTCCCAATGCGGCGTGCGGCAAATGCCGATGCGCAGCGGCGCGTGGCGTACCGTCGACGCGTCCGCTACCGCTGCATCGCGCGCCAGGGCGCCGATGAAGAAGGCCGCGTCGTCCACGCGGCGAGCCAGCACGCCCACCGTATCCAGGCTCGGTGCCAGCGGCTTGATGCCGGCCAGAGGCAGCGTGCCATGCGTGGGCTTGTACCCCACCACGCCGCAATAGGCGGCCGGCCGGACAATCGATCCCGCAGTCTGTGTGCCGAAGGCCAGCGGCACCATACCTGCGGCGACGGCGGCCGCCGATCCGCTCGACGAGCCGCCGGGGGTGCGGGGCCTGTCCGCCGGCGCGCGCGGGTTACGGGTCGGCCCCGGCTGAAACGTGGCGAATTCGGTGGTGACGGTCTTGCCGACCACGACCGCGCCCGCCGACCGGGCCAGTGCCACCGCCGCCGCATCCACGCCCGGCCGATGCCCGGCGTATATCGGCGAACCATAAGTGGTCGGCATGTCTGCCGTATCCATCAGGTCCTTGACGCCAAGCGGGACGCCCGGCAACGCGCCTGACGCGCCGCCGGCATCCAGCCGCCGCGCCTGCGCCACGGCGGTGTCGCCACCCACGTGCTGCCAGGCCAGAATGCCTGCGTCTTGCGCCGCAATGCGGGCCAGCGCCGCACGGACCACCGCTTCGGCGCTCAGTTCGCGGCGGGACACCATCTTCGCCAGGGTGCGGACAGGAAGATCGAGGAAGTCGTCCATCGCATGTCCTCCGGATCAGCCGAAATAGGCTGCGCGAACCTCATCGTTCTCGCGCAGTGCCTGCGCGGTGCCCTGGGCCACGACACGGCCCTGGGTCAGCACATAGCCCTGGTGTGAGATGGCCAGCGTCTGGCGCGCGTTCTGTTCCACCAGCAGCACAGTCATGCCCAGTTCGTTGATCTGCTGGATGACCTTGAAGTTCTCCTTCACGTAGAGCGGCGACAGGCCCAGCGACGGCTCGTCGATGACCAGCAGCCGCGGCTGCGCCATCAGTCCGCGCCCGATCGACACCATCGCCTGTTCGCCGCCGGACATGGTGCCGGCGAGCTGGCCCGCGCGCTCGCGCAGCCGGGGGAAGATCGTGTACACGCGCTCGATGCGCTCGCGCACCCGGGCCGGGTCCGCCTCAAGGAAGGCGCCCAGCGCAAGGTTTTCAGCCACCGTCATGCGCGGGAACACCTTGCGGCCTTCGGGAATGCAGGAGATGCCGCGTGCGATGATGTTGTGGGTCTTCTCGCCCGCGATGTCCGTGCCGTCCCACAGGATGCGTCCCTGGCGCGGCGGTGTCAGGCCCAGGATCGAGCGGATCAGCGTGCTCTTGCCGGCGCCGTTGGCGCCAAGGATGCATGTGATCTTGCCCGGCGGCACCTCGATCGAGACATCGTGCAGGACGTTGACCTTGTCGTAGCCCGTGGTCAGCCCTTCCACGCGCAGTGTGCTGTCGCTCATGCGGCTTCCTCCCCCAGATAGGCGGTCTGCACGTCGGGATCGGCGGTAATCTCGGCGTAGGTTCCCTCGGCAATCTTCTTGCCGTAGTTCAGCACGATGCAGCGGTCGGTGATCCGCTCGATCACGTTCATCTCGTGCTCGATCAGCACCACCGACAGGTCCTGCAGCTTGCCGCGCACCTGCAGGATGTCGTCCATCAGCTCGTGGGTCTCGTCATGCGTCATGCCAGCCGAAGGCTCGTCGAGCAGCAGCAGGCGAGGGCGGCTCATCAGGGCCCGGCACACCTCGATGCGGCGGCGGTCGATCATCGTGAACGTTTCCACCGGCTCGAACAGCCGCGCCACCAGCGGCGGGCTGAAGATGCCCAGCAGCTCGCGCACCGACTCCACGTAGCGCTCGTACTCGGCGCGGAACGCCTTGCGCCGGAACAGGTTGAAGACCAGCCCGTGCTGCATGTTCTGGTAATCGCCGATCACGATGTTGTCGAACACCGTCAGCGGCAGCGACAAGCGCGAACGCTGGAACGTCCGCGCCACGCCGCTGCGGTAGATCTGCTGTGGCGTCTTGCCGATGACGTTGTCGCTGTCATAAGTGATCGTCCCGGTGCTTGCCTTGTATAGCCCCGTCAGCACGTTGAAGAACGTGGTCTTGCCGGAGCCGTTGGGGCCCAGCAGGCCCAGGATCTCGCCACGGCGGATATCGAGCTGGAGGTTGTCCAGCGCGGTCAGGCCGCCAAAGCGCATGGTCAGGTCGCGCACCTGGATCATCGCGTCGCTCATTGCGCATCCTCCCGGGGAAAGAACAGGCGGGTCTTGCGCGGCATCAGGCCGTCCGGGCGGAACAGCAGGATGGCGATCACCAGCGCCGCGTAGAACAGGAAGCGGTATTCCTGGATGAACTGCAGCTTTTCGGGCAGCACCAGCACGATGATGGCCGCCGGCACCAGGCCCACCACGTTGCCAAGGCCGCCCAGGATCACGATCGACAGCATTAGCAGCGAGTCGGCGAAGGTGAAGTTGTTGGGCGCCACGAACGCGGTAACCATGCCGTAGACACTGCCCGCGATGCCGGCAAAGAAGTTGCCGAGCATGAACGCAATCACCTTCCACCGGGCGATGTGCAGGCCGAACGCGGCGGCGGCGGTCTCGTCGGTGCGCACCACGTCCATCGCCAGGCCTACCCACGAGCGCTCCAGCGCCTTGACCACGGCAAACGTGCCCGCACAGATCAGCAGGCTCAGCAGCGCATAGCTGGCGTAGAACGACACGTCCACCCCGAACAGTGTCACGCCCTCGTTGAACGCGAAGCCGAACAGCGTCATCCCGGGCACCTGCAGGCCCTGCGGCCCGCCCAGCACGTCGTTGACCTCAAGGAAGGTCTTGAACAGGATGCCGAACGCGATGGTCACCAGCGCCGCATAGTGGCCGCGCGTGCGCAGCACGGGAGCAACCAGCACCGAGCCGATCACGGCCGCTGCCACGCCAGACAGCACGATCACCAGCACGTGAGGAATGCCCGTGTGCGCGGCCAGCACGGCCGTGGTGTAGGCGCCGATGCCAAAGAACGCCGCGCCCGCGAAGTTGGACACGCCGGAAAACCCGAACTGGACTGTCAGCCCCAGACAGGCGGTGGTGTAAAGCAGCACGGCACACAGCATCAGCAGGACGAAATGGCTCTCGTGGAACAGCGCGATCAGCGCCAGCGTGCCGGCCAGCGCCCATAGCCTGGACTGGCCCGGTCGCCGCACTGTCGCCTGCTCCACGGCCTGCGTCAGGCCCAGCCGGCCCGCCGCAAACACCGCGGCCCCGGCCAGCGCCAGCAGCACGGCCACTGCCAGTTGCGATTCCGCATGCAGGAAGAAGTAGAGATAGGCCACCATGGCGATGGCCGCGACGGCCAGCACCATGGCCGGGCGGCGCTGCGGGCCGTCGGCCGTGGCGCCGGGGGCCGCCGGCAGCGGCTTCGAGACGTTGTCAGACACGTTCACTGGCTTTCTCCGCGATGAGTCCGGTCGGCTTCCAGGCCATCAGCACGATGACCACGGCAAAGGCGAATACGTCCTTGTAGGCGCTCGGGATGTCGGGCACCAGGGCCGGCAGCATGGCACTGCCCAGAACCTGCAGCGCCGCAAACAAGAAGCCGCCGAGGATGGCGCCATAGATATTGCCGAGCCCGCCAAGGATGGCAGCGGCAAAGCCGATCACTCCCAGCAGCAGCCCGACGTTGAAGTTGATCTCGTTGTAGTAGAGGCCGTTCATCACGCCCGCCAGTGCCGCCATGGCGGACCCCAGCGCAAACGTGACCAGTACCACCACCTCGAAGTTGATGCCCATCAGCCGGGCCGTTTCGCCATCCTGGGCCACGGCACGAATGGCCATGCCAAAGCGCGTGCGGGTGATCAGCAGATGCACGCCGAGGATGATGGCCACGCCGGCGGCCAGCAGGATCAGGTTGTCCGCGCGGATGGAGAGCGCGCCGATGGTGAACTCGCCAGCGGGCAGCAGCGCGGGAAACGGCTTCGGGTTCGAGCCGTCCGGGTAGAACAGCCGAACCGCCTCACGCAGCACCGTGCCCAGCATCAGCGTGGCCAGCAGCGTGTTCAGCGGCGGCGCACGGCGCAGCGGCAGGATCAGGACGCGCGCGATGCCGGCGCCCAGCAGGCCGGTCACCGTCACCGCGCACACCACGATGGCCAGCAACTGCAGCCACGGGGAATCCACGTGCATCGCCACCACGCCGGCTGATGCCGCCAGCCCGGCAAACGCGCCCACCATCAGCACATCGCCATGAGAAAACTTGATCACGTCGAGCACGCCGAAGAACAGCGTGAACCCGACCGCCACCATTGCGTAGATCATCCCGAGCATCAGCCCGTTAAAGACGTACTGCCCAAATACACTCATCGGTATCCCCCGAATTCCGGATGCCCAGGCGGGCGCGGGGCCGGGCGGGGGGGCAGGAGCGCCCCGAACCCGGCCGCCATGCTTACAGGCCGGTCAGCTTCTTCTTGCCCTTGCCGTAGGTGCTGTCTTCCCAGATCACCCACTTGCCGTCTTCCACCACATACTTGGTGATCAGCGGCACCACGTTCTGGCCGTGGTCGTCGAAGGTGACCTTGCCGATGATGGTGTTCACGTCCCTGGTGCCGTTCAGCACATCACGCACCTTCTTGCGGTCCGGGCCCACCTTTTCCACGGCGTCCATGATCAGGTTGGCCGCGGCAAACGCAAACGGGCCGTACGCTTCGGGCGGTTCACCGTATTTCTGTTGCGTGTAGCGTTCGATGAAGAACTGGCCGCCCGCCAGCTTCTCTACCGGCGCGCCTTCGATGAACGCCAGCGAACCCTCCGACAGCGATTTGCCCACGCCTTCGATATAGGCATCGGACTTGATGCCCGACGTGCCTTCGAACTGGGCCTTGATGCCGAGCTTGTCCATCTGCGTGCGGATGCGCACGCCCAGCGGCGTGAGGCCGCCGAAATACACCACGTCGGGCTTCAGTTCGCGGATCTTGGTCAGCTCGGTGGTGAAGTCCTGCTGATCGGCTGTCACGCCGAACGTGCCGACGATGGTGCCGCCATCCTTCTTCAGGAACTCGCTGAAGTACTTGTTGTGGCCCTTGCCGTAGTCGGTGGTGTCATGGATGATCGCCCACTTCTTGTAGCCCAGCCCGGTCATGAATTTGGCCGCCACCTCGCTCTGGTTGATCATCGTGCCGTTGACGCGATGGATCTCCTTGAACTTGTTGCCGTAGGTGACATCGGGCAGCACGGCGCCCCACACGACGGCGGGCATGCCGAAGCGGCTGTAGACGCCCACTGTGCCCATGGCCACGGCAGAGCAGAAGTGCGTCACGCCGGCAACAATGGACTTGTCCGCCGCGATCTTGGTCGCCACCTGCACGCCGACGTTCGGCCGGCATTCGTCGTCCTGCACCACCAGTTCATAGGTGTACCTGGCCTTCGGGTCCGCATTGCGCAAGCGCACGGCCAGGTCCGCGGAATTGCGTCCGCCCAGGCCGATCGACGACACGCCACCGGTCAGCGGACCGACAAAGGCAATCTTGACGACATCCTTGGCCTGCGCCGGTGCTGCCGTCAGGACCATTCCGGTCGCTGCGGCTGCCATGGCGGCGGCTACTGCAGTGTGTTTCTTGCGCACTCTCTTTCCCCCTGGGTTGCATGGACAAATTGGACGGGCCACTGGCCCGGCGTCAGGTACCCGAACCGATGCGGGCCGCGGACACCCGGGGCGGCTTCTTGAAAGCCGCCTGCACCAAATTCAAGGTACTTGAATGCTATGCAACAGACATGCCACCCTTCAACGAGCAATAACCCGTACCTTGAATGGGGGTGTGGGGGAAATGAGGAGCGAACCCCTGGTTCCGATGCACAATTTGCGCGCATTGGACGCAAGTTTGCGGTGCTGAACGACCCCTGGATGCGAGACGCAGATAGATATCTTGATATCTATCGAACCATGGTATATCTTTTGATAGCTATCAAAGGAAACATCGTGAGCACCACTGCCAAAATTTTCACCACTGGCCGCAGCCAGGCGGTACGGCTGCCGCAGGAATTCCGCTTCGCCGAGCGCGAGGTCTATATTCGCCGCGACCCGTCCACCGGCGACGTGATCCTGTCGCGCCGGCCGGAGAGTTGGGACGGTTTCCTGGCAGCCATCCAGGACAGCGCCGTGCCGGCAGACTTCCTGGCCGACCGCGCGCAGGGCGAACAAGCCAGGGATCCGCTGGCGGGCCTCGAATGACGCGCTACATGCTCGACACCAAAATCGTGAGCCACCTGCTGCGGGCACATCCGGCAGTTGTGGCACGCGTGACGGCCGCGCCGATGGCGGCGCTGTGCCTGTCAGCCATCACCGGCGCGGAACTGATGTACGGGCTGGCCAGACGACCCGGCGCAGCGCGCCTCGCGCGCGCAGTCGACGAGCTGCTGCGCAGGGTCGAGGTGTTGCGCTGGACCCCTTCAGTGATGGCCGGCTATGGTGAGACCGGCGCTGCGCTGGAATCCCAAGGACAGCCAATGGGGGCACTGGACTTGCTGATTGCCGCGCACGCGCTGGAGACCGGCGCGGTGCTGGTGACCAATGACCAGGCGTTCCGGCGCGTCCCTGGCCTGGTGGTGGAGGACTGGTCGGTTCCGACCGGAAACTGATCGTGGCAATCTGAAAAATTCGCCAACTGCGCGTCTGGCCGACACCCGGCATCGGCCAGTCCCGCGGCAACCGCCGTGCGCTACTGGTCTGCCTTCGCCCCCGAGCGCCGCACGATTTCCGCCCATTTCCTGCCTTCGGAAGCGTTGTAGCGGGCAAAGTCGCCGGGTGAAGAGCCGACCGGCTCGGCGCCCATGTCGGCATATTGCTGCCGCACATCGGGCCGCTTCAGCGCGCTGGCTGCATGTGCGGCCAGCTTTTCCACGAGCGGGGCCGGCGTGCCGCGCGGCGCCCACAGGCCGTACCAGGTGCTGATGTCGAAGCCGGGCAGGCCGGACTCGGCGACGGTGGGCACGTTTGGCAGTGCGCTCGCGCGGCGCGCGGTGGTCACGGCAACGGCACGCAGCTTGCCGGACTTGATGAAGGGCATCGCCGACGGCATGGAATCAAACATCAGCTGGATCTGGCCGCCCATCAGGTCCGTCAGCGCCGGCGCGCTGCCCTTGTACGGCACATGCTGCATCGGCACCTTTGCTGCCAGCTTGAACGATTCGCCGGCCAGGTGCTGGGCCGAGGCATTGCCCGCCGAGCCGAAGTTGAGCGCACCGCCCTGACTATTTGCGTAGGCGATCAGGTCCTGCACGGTCTTCACCGGCGATGCGTTGTTGACCACCAGCACCAGCGGCACGTCGGCCAGCTGCGTGATGGGCACGAAGTCCTTGAATGAGTCGTAGCGCATCTTCGGCTGGATGCTGGGGTTGATCACATGCAGCGAGGCATTGGCCAGGATGGTGTAGCCGTCGGCGGGCGCGCGCGCCACGACTTCGGCGCCGATCATGCCACTGGCGCCGGGTTTGTTGTCGACCACCACGCTCTGGCCCAGGCTCTCGCCCATCTTGACCGCGACCACGCGCGCGAGCAGATCGGTGGGCCCGCCGGCGGGGTAGGGCAGCACCATGCGCACGGGATGCTGCGGGAAGTCCTGCGCGACGGCGGCAGCCGGCAGCGCGGCAGCGGCTGCCGCCAGCATCAGTGCGGCGCGCAGCCGCGGCCACGCTGGAAACCGTTTCTGGTATTGGGTGTTCACGTCTCTGTCTCCTGGATTTTTATGGCTACCTTGCCAACAACCTGGCGGGATTCCAGCGCGGCCAGGGCGTCGCCCAGGCCGGTGATCGGATAGACCGCGGATACGGTCGGCTCCAGCTTGGCCTGCGCGGCCCAATCGAACAGCGTCGCCATGACCTCCTGCAGCGCCGCCGCATGCTCGGCCCGCTCGTTGGCGGGCGTCCAGCCGATGTAGCGGCCAAAGAAGAAGCCGTGCAGCGTGAGGTTCTTGACCAGCAGCAGGTTGACCGGGGCCTGCGGGATGGTGCCGCTGGCAAAGCCGATGCTGAGGATGCGTGCGTTCGCCGCCGCCGCGCGCAGCGCCTGGTTGAACAGGTCGCCGCCGACCGGGTCCACCACCACGTCCGCGCCACGGCCGTCCGTCAGCGCCTTGACCGATGCCGCCAGGTCCGCCGGGGCCAGCGCGTGCGTGGCGCCGCGCCGCAGCGCGTCGGCACGCTTGGCCCCGGTGCTGGCGCAGGCGATGACCGTGGCGCCGAGCTGGCGCGCAATCTCCACGGCAGCCAGGCCGACACCGGCCCCGGCGCCAAGCACCAGCACCGTGTCGCCCGGGCGCAGCGCGCAGCGCCACACCAACCCGCAATACGCCGTGCCATAGGAGATCGGGATCGGCAGCGCAGCCTTTGACGGCAGCGCGTCCGGAACGCGGTAGACGGTGTACTCGGGCACGGTGACCTGCTCGGCAAAGCAGCCCCAGTCCGCGATTGCCACCACCCGGTCGCCGGGACGCAGCCGCTTGACCGCGTCACCGCAGGCCACCACGCGGCCGACCGCTTCGGTGCCGGGCACGAAGGGCAACGGAGGGCGCCGCTGGTACTGGCCGGCGATCATCAGGCCGGTGGCATGGCTGACGCTGGCGTACTCGACGGCAATCGTGACCGCATGCGGGTCGGCCAGCGCCGGTTCCGGAATGGCCTGCAGCGCCACGTCCTGCACGCCGCCGAACTGCTTGCAGACAAGCGCCTTCATTGCACACCTGCCTTGGCCGCCGGGGCCGTCGCCTGTCGCACCACACCCTGCTGCAGCCATGCGTCGATGGCCTGCTGGCCGAAGCCGGCCTCGCGCAGGACCTGCATGGTATGTTCGCCGTTGGCCGGCGCCGGGCCGGCATCCCGGCGCATGTCGCGCGCCGGGATGCCGGCGAAGGGCAGCGGTCCGAGCCCCGGCTGCGCGATCGTCTGGAAGGTCTGCCGGTGTGCGGCCTGCGGGTGCGCCAGCACGTCGTCATAGCCACGCACTGGGGCATGCAGCACGTCATGCCGGCTGAGGATGTCTTGCCATTGCGCGGTCGTGCGCGTGGCGATCTGCTCGGCCACCTGCTGGTTCAGCAGCCCGGCGTGGGCCATGCGCGCGGCATTGTCGGCAAAGCGCGGGTCTTCCAGCCAGTCGGTGCGGTCCAGCGCATGGCATAGCTTGGCGAACTGCGCGTTGTTCAGCGCCAGCAGCGTCACGCTGCCGTCGCTGCTGGCATAGACGCCATTGGGCGCGCTGACCGGCCCGGCGGCCGTCGGGCCACCGATCGCATGCTCGAGCAGGTTGTTGGCCTGCAGCGCACAACAGGCATCGAACAGGTTCAGCTCGACATGGCTGCCGCGTCCGCTGCGAAAGCGCCGGCACAGCGCCGCGGCGCAGGCCTGGGCGGCATAGAGGCCGGTGGTGGCGTCGGCCAGCAGCATGCCGATGCGGCGCGCGCCACCGTCGGCGGCACGGTTGGCGAACATCAGCCCGGAGTCGGCCTGCATCACCGAGTCCGAAGCCGGATAGTCGGCATAGGGACCATCCGGGCCATAGCCGCTGATCGACACATAGACCAGCGCGGGCCGTTGCGCGGCCAGTGCCGCATAGCCCACGCCCAGCCTTTCCGCCACCTGCGGGCGGAAGTTCTGCACGACGATGTCGGCCTGCAGCGCAAGGCCGAGCAGCACTTCCTTGCCCGCGTCGGTGGCGGCGTCGATGCAGACGCTGCGCTTGCCGGCGTTATAGGCAATCGCCAGCGCGCTGGTATCGCCGCGCACGACTCCGACCTTGCGGCCCCAGTCGCCCGCGGGCGGCTCGACCTTGACGATTTCTGCGCCTTGCTGCCACAGGATGTGCGCGCAGTACGGGCCGGCAATGCCCTGGCTGATGTCCAGCACGCGCAGGCCGGCAAAGGGCAGGTCGGTGTCGGACAGGTCGGAAACGGGCAGTGCGGACATGGGATTCGAAGGGTGGATAAGCAGGAGGTTTATGCTAGGGTTGGCTTCCTGCCAGGACAATCCCTCGATTTGTGCCTACGGTGTTGACTCATGATTGACAATAATTTCGATCTCAACCTGGTGCGGCTCTTCGTGACCATGGTCGAGTCGCGCACGCTGACGGCGGCCGCCGAGCGCAGCGGCATGACCCGCTCCAACGTATCGCGCCGCCTGAAATTGCTGGAGCAGCACCTGGGCGCCCAGTTGATGCGCCGCACCACGCGCCATGTCGAACTGACCGAAGCGGGCCAGTTGCTGTACGCGCACGGGTTGCGCATGCTGGACGAACTGCAGTCGGCCAATACCTCGATCGACAGCCTTGGCCAGGTGGTGCGCGGCGACGTGCGTATCCGCCTGCCCACGGGACTGGGTCATCTCTATCTGACGCCATTGCTGCTGGAATTCGCGCGCAACTACCCGCAGATTTCGCTGCGCGTTGTCATCAACGACAACATTGGCGACCTGATCCCGGCCGAGGTCGACGTGGCGCTGAAGATCACCTCACAGCCGCCCGATGACCACGTGGCGCGGCGCATCTGCGATGTCGGCTGGTGCCTGTGCGCGTCGGCATCGTTCCTGGACAGTCACGGGCCGATCCGGACCGTGGCCGACCTGGAGCGCTGCGACATGATTGCCCCGGCATCGCTGGGGCGCCGCTTTACGCTGAAGGTATGGCTGGCGGGCACGCCGATGGCGTTACGCGTGTCGCCGCGGATCCAGTCAGGCGACTATCCGTTCCTGTTTGAGTCGGTGATGGGCGGGCTGGGCGTGGCGCTGCTGCCGCGCTATGCGGTCTGGCGGCAACTGCAGTCCGGACAGATGCGCGAGGCGCTGGCCGAGTGCGAAGCCGAAGGCGTGGGCGACAGCGTCTACATGCTGACCGCGCCAAACCGCTATCCGACGCTGGCAACGCGAACGCTGATGGACTTTATCCGCCTGCACCTGGAGCGGCAGGCAGAGAACTGGGGGCGCCGCAACCTGCCTGCGGCGTTGGCCAATGAAAGCAACGCCGCCCCAGCGCCTTGACCGATGGGGCGGCATGGCGGGCGCAGCGATTACTTCTCCTGCATCCTGGCGGCCTTGACGATCTCGCCCAGCCGCTTGCGCTCCGCATCGACAAACTTCACGAAGTCCGCACGCGTGCCGCCGACCGGCTCGATGCCCACGGCCTTCAGCTTGGCGGCGGCGGCCGGGTCCTTCATGGCCTTGTCCACCGCGGCAGCCACCTTGTCCAGGATCGCGTCGGGCGTCCCCTTGGGTGCATGGACGCCGGCCCAATGCGCGATCTGCAGCTCCGGGAAACCTTGCTCCACGGCGGTGGAGAGTTGCGGGTAGGCCGAGATGCGTTGCGTCCAGGTGGTGGCGAGCGCCTTGAACTTGCCATCGTGCAGGATATGCGGAAGGGCGATGATGCTGGCCTCGGAGGTTCCTTCCACCTGGCCGCCCAGCACTGCCGTAGTGCTTTCCGACCCGCTCTTGTAGGGCACCGCCTGCAGCTTCGCGCCGTACTTCACATTCAGGATCTCCGCCACGAAGTGCGGGGTGCTGCCGGTTCCCGCGGTCGCGAAGTTGAAACCGTTCCCCTTCTTTGACGCCTCGACGAAGTCGCGCAGATCCTTGTAGGGCGCGTTCTTCGGCACCACGATGACGGAGGGCGCAAGGCCGATCATGGCGACGGGGACCAGCGCGTCATCCTTGAACGGCATGGACTTCTTGATCATGCTGTTCGAGATGACGCCGGCTGCGCTAATCAGGAAGGTGTAGCCATCCGGCGCGCTCTTGGCCACGATGTCGGCGCCCACGGTGCCGCCCGCGCCGGGCCGGTTCTCGATCAGCACGGTCTGGCCCAGCGCTTTGGTTGCGCCCTCGGCCGCGGCGCGCGCCATCAGGTCATTGGCGCCGCCGGCGGCAAAGGGCACGACAAAGCGAATCGTCTTTGCTGGCCACTGTTCTTGTGCGCAAGCCGGGGTCGCCGCGATGAGGGCTGCCGTTGCCAACAGGCCCAGGGTGAATCGGTTTTTCGTGGTCAAGGCATGTCTCCGTTTTTGGGGGTGGGATACGAGCGTCGGCCCTATCTGCCATGACGCGATTATCCCATTCGACCAATACTGTCAGAGCTTGCACTTGGCAGGGGCAATGGCTGAGGGGCCGGAGTGGTTCAGTTTCTCAGCGGACTGCAGACTTCGTCCTGGCCCGGCCGCACTTCCGCCGGCCCGTCGGCGCCCAGTTGCTATTCGGCGCCCAGCCCGCGACGCGCACGCCGCGAGTAGTAGGCAAAGGTGGCTTCAAACCGCTTTTGCGTGCTGACCCAGCGCTGCGCTTCGCAGCCCAGATCGTGCGGGATCGGCTGGATCGGGCCTGCCGCCATGGCCAGCAGTTGCAGCCGGGCGGCACGCTCGAACATCACGCCCAGTACGCAGGCTTCTTCCACCGTGGCACCGGCCACCAGCAGCCCGTGGTGGGACAACAGGATGGCCTTCTTGTCACCAAGGGCTCCCGAGATGATTTCTCCCTCTTCATTGCCGACGGGAATGCCAGGCCATTTCTCAAGAAACGCGCACTGGTCGTAGAGCACGCACGTGTCCATATGCGAAATGACCAGCGGCACCTCCAGCATCGCCAGCGCCGAGGCGTGCGGCGCGTGCGAGTGGACAATGCAGTTCAGGTCCGGGCGCGCTCGGTAGAGCCAGGAATGGAAGCGGTTGGCCGGGTTCGGCATGCCGCTGCCTTCCAGGACTTCCAGGTCTTCATTGACGAGCAGCAGGTTGTCGGACGTGATTTCGTCGAAGCCCAGACCCAGGCGCTGGGTCCAGTAGGTGCCAGGCTGTTCGGCGCGCGCGGTGATCTGGCCCGAGAGGCCGGAGTCGTGCCCGAAGGCGAACAGGATCCGGCAGGTTTCGGCTACCGCCTCGCGCAGCGGCATTTTTTGCGCGCGCAGTTCCGTCTGCATTTTCTGGAGCGAGGCGGCGACGATTTCGCTCTTGCTCTGCTGCATGGTGCTGGCCATGGGATTTCCTTTCGTTGTGCTGGAGAAGGGGAGCTTTCAGTCCGCGTTACTTGGCCTTGCTGCCAGCCTTGAGCAAGGCTGACCAGCGCTGATCTTCCTCATTGGTCAGCTTGCGGAATTGTTCGGGCGACGACGACATCGGTTCAGTGCCCTGTGCCATCAGCGTGGCCTTGAACCTGGGGTTCGAGACCAGGCTGGCAACGGCTGTGTTGAGCTTCTTCACGATGGCGGCGTCAAGGCCGGCAGGTGCAATCAAGCCTGCCACCGAGCCGGACACGATGGTCGGCAGGCCCAGTTCCGGTGTCGCCGGCACGTCCGGCGCGGTGGCCAACCGCCGCGGATTGGCGACGGCCAACGCCCGCAGCTTGCCGGAGGTGACGAATGGCATCACCTGTGGCGTGGCCTCGAATGTCATGTTGACCTGCCCCGAGACGACGTTGGTCACCGATTCAGCGCCGCTCTTGAATGGCACATGCAGGAATTCGGCCCGGGCCACGTCCTGCAGCACGCGCATGCCCTGGTACGGCGAACTGCCGACGCCTGCGGTGCCTACGCTGACGACGCCGGGCTGGCGTTGCGCGAGCTTGATCAACTCGGGCAGTGTCCTGGCCGGGACGTCGGCGCCGACCACCACCAGATGCGGCGTGGAGCCGACGAGCGAGATATAGGTGAAGTCCTTCGCGCTATCAAAGTTGACCTTGACGTCCGTATGCGGATTGACCGCAAGGATGCCCACGGTGGCAAACATCAGTGTGTAGCCATCGGGCCGCGCACGACGTACGAAATCCGCAGCGATGTTGCCGCCCGCGCCGGGGCGGTTTTCCACGACGACCGACTGGCCAAGCTGTTCGGACAGCGCCTTGCCGGTGGCGCGTGCCACCAGGTCGGTGATGCCGCCGGCGCCGAATGGAACCACCAGCGTAATGGGACGATCCGGATAGCCGGCCGCGTGGGCGGCAGGCAAACCACTGAGGGATAGCGTGACAAACAGGGCTGCTGCACCTGCGAGATGGGGGCGCTTGGGACTCACTTGCATGCTCCTACGGGGGCGGTTGGGGAAACAGGTGTGTCTATAATGACACCGAAGTGTCATTGAGGCAACCAAGTTGCCGATGTGCCGCGCCGACCTTACAATGCCGAGCCGACCCATGCGCCTGTCCGGGCGCTTCTAACCAGTGACTGCGGATGACCAGGAAGCAAGAATCGGGCGCTCCGGCCGCTCTTTCGACCATCGCCGAACGGCTGGCGGCACTGCGCAAGCTCAACGGACTGACGCTCGAGGAGCTGGCGCAACGGGCATCGCTGACGAAGAGCTACTTGTCCAAGCTGGAGCGCGGCTTGTCGTCGCCGACCATCGGCACGGTGCTCAAGCTGGCCGAGGCCCTCGACGTGACCGTCGACCAACTGATCGCCAAGCCGCAGCGCGCCAATGAGATCCTGCTGGTCAAGGCAGCGGACCGGGTGCCGTTCAGCCCGTCCGCCGAGCGCCAGGGCTATACCTACGAAGCCATTGCCACGGAGCGCGTCGACAAGGCGATGCAGCCCTTCGTCATGGTGCCGCCGTTCACGCTGGCACAAGACCAGCCGATGGCCAGCCATGCCGGCGAAGAGCTGATCTTCGTCGTTTCGGGCGAGATGGAGGTGCTGTTCGACGACCGTACCGTGCGAATGCAGGCTGGCGACTCGCTGTATTTCAACGCATCGATCCCGCATCGATCGCGCTCGATCGGCAAGACCCAGGCGCAGGCGCTGGTGGTAGTCAGCGATCGGAAGAGGGTGGGGTAGCGACCTGGATTGCTTCAGGCCTCAGGCACGCTGATCATGCGCAATACCGACGCGGCAAGACAACGGCGCGGCCCCGTGCTTTCACGCTGCGCCCAGGCGCTTCGCATTTGCCATCGCACGGCCGTGGATCGGCGCGAGGATTTCCTGCATCAGGTTTGTCGCCAGGTCTGCCAGCTTCAGCGGGTTGCCGGGGAACCCGGCGGCCAATTGCAGAAGGTCGGCCTGGCGTTCGAACCATTGCGCGGCGGAACGACTGCACGCCAGCGTGGCCGCGGCCGCGGATGTCGCCCAGAGGTGATCACTGGTGTCCTTTGCGAGGCTCATGGTCAGGTTGATCCATCCCGAACCCATCGCAAGCAACGATTCCGATGCGGCCTCTCCCTTCTCAATGCTCATCAGGCTGAATTCGCGCTGGTCCTGCTCGTCAGGCGCCGGACCGGCGATCGCCATGCGCGTGGTGCGAATGCTGACGACATGTATTGCCGCCTGGAGCAGTTCGCACATTTCACTGAAGAGGCGGGAGGAGCTTGTTGCAGAAGCGTCGAGGACAGGCTGCGGAATAACGGAGGAGGGCACGCGGGTTTTCCTTCGGCATCCGATGAAAACGGACACCTGGCAAATTCTTGGGAGGCGAGCGGCGTCTGGATCGCTTTTCGAAGGCGTGTCCGGCCGGCATACCTCCAAGCATAGGTGCATTTATGTTGCATTGCACCATTTCTTTTGGTTTTCTGCGCTGGATTGGACACGACACGACACGACACGACAGGATCCGCCTCAGCTTCCGCAAGCGTGAATCAGAAACTCCCTCAGCGCATCCGCCGGCTTGCCCAGCTTGCGCCCGGGCTGCCACAGCATGCCGACCTCCATGTCCGGCACCGCATTGGCAATCGGCCGGGCCTCGATCTGCTTTCCCTCCAGTGACCACGGGCGATACACCATGTCGGACAGCACGGTGACGCCGAAGCCATGCGCCACCAGCCCGCGCAGGGCCTCCATCGACCCGGTCCGGAATGCGACCTTGGGTGCGAGCCGGTGGCTGCGCCAGTAACGCAGGGTGGATTCCTCGGCCTCGTCCACGGTGATGAGGATATACGGATAGGCCGCAATATCGCGCAGCGAAGGCCGCTCCACGGCCAGCAGCGGATGGCTGGACGAGGTCCACAACTGGCGCCGGGAACGCATCAGCGTATGACGCTGGAAGCGCTGGGGCCGTTCCAGGTTCGACAGCAGCGCGATGCCCAGCTCAATCTCCCCCGCCAGCACGGCCCGCTCGATATCCGGCCGGTCCATGTCGAGCAGATCCAGTTCGATGTCCGGATAGTTGGTGCGAAAGCGCGCCAGCAGCCCCGGCAGGAAGTAGCCCAGCACCGTGTAGGAGGCGGCCAGGCGCACGCTGCCCTGCAACCCGTGCACCTGGAAGCGCGGCTCGCGCAGCGCATCCTCGACCGAATCCAGGATCTGGCGAGCGTGCTGGAAGAAGAGGTGGCCTTCTGCCGTTAGCGTCACACCGTGGGGCCGGCGATCGAACAGGCGTACGGCCAGGCGCTGCTCAAGCGCCAGCACAGCATTGGTGATGGCCGACTGCGAGACATGCTCGGCGGTCGCAGCCATGGAAAATTGCCCCGTTTCGGCGGCCGCGACGAAATAACGGAACTGCCTCAGCGTGACTTCCTTGGCCAGTCTTTCCGAGCCTTCGCGCACCTTGAACATGGGGGGTCTCCGAGGTATCCGTTCTGCAGATATCAGGTGTTGGAATTCATGATTTTACGATGACGGCACGGATTTCTAAACTGCTCCGAATACAAGAGAACAAGCACGGAGACTGAGATCGTGAATGCCCCGCTGAACCCCGCCTTGCTCGAAGCCCTGGCCAGCGCCAGCCTCGACGACAAGTACACCCTGGAGCAGGGCCGCGTCTACCTGAGCGGCGTGCAGGCCCTGGTCCGCCTGCCAATGCTGCAGAAGGCGCGCGACCGCGCCGCCGGGCTCAACACCGCCGGGTTTATCTCGGGCTATCGCGGCTCGCCGCTGGGCGGCGTCGACCAGGCGCTGTGGAAGGCCAAGCAGCACCTGGCGGCCAGCGACGTGGTGTTTCAGCCCGGCGTCAACGAAGACCTTGCCGCGACCGCGGTCTGGGGCAGCCAGCAGGTCAACCTGTTCCCCGGCGCCACGCGCGACGGCGTGTTCTCGATGTGGTATGGCAAGGGGCCGGGCGTGGACCGGTCCATCGACGTGCTCAAGCACGCCAATTCGGCCGGCTCGTCGCGCCATGGCGGCGTGCTGCTGCTGGCCGGCGACGATCACGCCGCCAAGTCCTCCACCGTGGCGCACCAGTCGGAGCACGTGCTGCAGGCCGCCGGCATCCCGGTGCTGTACCCCGCCAATGTGCAGGAGTACCTCGACTACGGCCTGCATGGCTGGGCCATGAGCCGGTATTCCGGCCTGTGGGTGGCGATGAAGTGCGTCACCGACGTGGTGGAGTCGACCGCCTCGGTCGAGATCGATCCCGAGCGCGTGCAGATCGCGCTGCCGCAGGACTTTGTCGTGCCGCAGGGCGGCCTCAATATCCGCTGGCCCGATTCCCCGCTGGAGCAGGAAGCGCGGCTGCTTGACCACAAGTGGTATGCGGCGCTGGCCTATGTGCGGGCCAACCGGCTCAATCGCGTCGTGCTCGATTCGCCGAATGCGCGCTTCGGCATCATGACCGCCGGCAAGGCGTATCTAGACGTGCGCCAGGCGCTCGCAGACCTGGGCCTGGACGATGACACCTGCGCCCGCATCGGCATCCGCGTCTACAAGGTGGGTTGCGTGTGGCCGCTGGAGGCGCACGGCGCCCGCGAGTTCGCCACCGGCCTCGAAGAGATCCTGGTGGTGGAAGAGAAGCGGCAGATCCTCGAATACGCGCTCAAGGAAGAGCTGTACAACTGGCGCGAGGATGTGCGGCCCAAGGTCTTCGGCAAGTTCGACCAGCGTGGCAACGATGGCGGCGAGTGGTCGGTGCCGCGTGGCAACTGGCTGCTGCCGGCGCACTATGAATTGTCGCCGGCGCTGATCGCCAAGGCCATCGCCCGCCGGCTGGAACGCTTCGACCTGCCGGAAGCGGTGCGCGCACGCATTGCCGCGCGCGTGGCGCTGATCGAGGCCAAGGAGCGCGAGGCCGCGCAGCCGCGCATCGCGGTGGAGCGCAAGCCCTGGTTCTGCTCGGGGTGCCCGCACAATACGTCCACGCGCGTGCCGGAAGGCTCGCGTGCGCTGGCCGGCATCGGGTGCCACTACATGACCCTGTGGATGGACCGCAATACCGACACCTTCAGCCAGATGGGCGGCGAGGGCGTGGCCTGGACCGGCCAGATGCATTTCACCGGCGACAAGCACGTGTTTGCCAACCTGGGCGACGGTACGTATTTCCACTCGGGGCTGCTGGCCATCCGCGCATCGATCGCGGCCAAGGCCAATATCACCTACAAGATCCTGTTCAATGACGCCGTGGCAATGACCGGCGGGCAGCCCATCGACGGCGTGCTGACGGTGCCGCAGATTGCGCACCAGGTGCTGGCCGAGGGCGCGAAGAAGCTGGTCGTCGTCACCGACGAGCCGCAGAAGTATGGCGACGGTACCATGCTGCCGTCCGGCGTGACCGTGTTCCACCGCGACCAGCTCGACGCCGTCCAGGTTGATCTGCGCGATACCGCGGGCGTCACCATCCTGATCTACGACCAGACCTGCGCGACCGAGAAGCGCCGCCGCCGCAAGCGCGGCACCTATCCTGATCCGGCCAAGCGCGCCTTTATCAACGACGCAGTCTGCGAGGGCTGCGGCGATTGCTCGGCCAAGTCCAACTGCCTGTCGGTGGAGCCGCTGGAGACCGAACTCGGGACCAAGCGCAAGATCAACCAGTCGTCGTGCAACAAGGATTTCTCCTGCGTCAACGGCTTCTGCCCGAGCTTTGTCACCGCCGAGGGGGCGCAGGTGCGCAAGCCCGCGGCAGCCGGTGGCAAGGGCACTGGCGCCGACTTCGAGGCGCTGCCGCTGCCGCGGCTGCCGGCCCTGGAGCGGCCGTACGGCGTGCTGGTCACCGGCGTGGGCGGCACGGGCGTGGTCACCATCGGCGGCCTGCTGGGCATGGCATCGCACCTTGAGCGCAAGGGCGTGACCGTGCTCGACATGGCTGGCCTGGCCCAGAAGGGCGGCGCGGTGATCAGCCACGTGCAGATCGCACCGGGCCCGGACGACCTGCATGCGACGCGTATCGCGACGGGTGAGGCGCGCCTGGTGATCGGGGGCGACGCCATTGTCTCGGCCTCGGCCGAGGTGCTGTCGAAGATCCGGCACGGACTGACCGCCGCCGTGGTCAACAGCGCCAACACGCCCACCGCGGAATTCATCAAGAACCCGAAGTGGAAGTTCCCCGGCGCCGGTGCCGAGCAGGACCTGCGCGCCAGCGTGGGCGATGCCTGCGCGTTCTTCGACGCCAGCGCATGGGCGGTGACCCTGCTGGCCGATGCCATCTACTCCAACCCGCTGCTGCTCGGCTTTGCCTGGCAGAAGGGCTGGATCCCGCTGCAGCGTGAAAGCCTGCTGCGCGCGATCGAACTCAACGGGGTGTCGATCGACAAGAACCGGCTGGCATTCGAATGGGGACGGTATCTCGCGCACCATGGCGAGGCGGCGGTCAAGGCGCTCTTGCCTGGTGCTCCGGCGGCCCCGACCGCACAGGTCGTGGCAATCCCGCAGACGCTCGACACCCTGATCCGCAAGCGCGAGACGATGTTGGCCGATTACCAGAACACCGCATATGCCGCCCGCTACCGCGAGGCCGTCGAGCGCATCCGCGCAGCGGAGCAGCAACTGGGCATCGACCGCAAGCTGCCGCTGACCGAGGCCGTGGCCCGCAACCTGGCCAAGCTGATGGCCTACAAGGACGAGTACGAGGTGGCGCGCCTCTACGCCGATCCCGCCTTCCTGGACAAGCTGCGCGCCCAGTTCGAAGGGGAGCCCGGCCGCGACTACCAGCTCAACTTCTGGCTGGCGCCGCCGCTGCTGGCCAGGACCGACAATGGTGACGCCAAGGGCCACCCGGTCAAGCGCCGCTTCGGTCCGCGCACGATGACGGCATTCCGCTTGCTGGCTCGCCTGAAGGGTTTGCGTGGCACGGCGTTCGATGTGTTTGGCAAGACTGCCGAGCGCCGCGCCGAGCGGGCGCTGGTCAACGACTATCTGGCCATGATCGACGAGTTCGCAGCGTCCCTGAGCGCGGACAACGTCGACACCGCGCTGGCGCTTGCCGCGTTGCCAGACGACATCCGCGGCTACGGCCACGTGAAGGAGGCCAGCATGGATGCGGCGGCAGTACGGCGGGAGGCGTTGCTGGCGCAGTATCGCGCCGCGGCCCGGCGGGCCGCGGCTTGAGGGGCGGCGGTTCGCTGAAAGCGTAGGCCGTTGAGATGACACGCCCGGTCGGCCAAGAGCCGGCGGGCGTGTCAAAGAACCGGTCGGGTCACAGAAGCCCAGGCCGTACAACAGGAAGGGCTGACATCAGATCCACACATCGTTCGGCGCGGTACGCTTGCCTCCCTGGTCGCCGGTGTTGACAACGCCGCGCGGCTCGACCAGGAGCATGTGCACTTCTTCATGCGCATAGGGCTTGTGTTCCACGCCCCTGGGCACGACGTACATCTCCCCGGCATTGACGAACACATGTCCATCGCGGAAATCGATGCGCAACTGCCCGTTGAGCACGATGAAGGTTTCGTCGGTATCGGCATGTTGGTGCCAGACGAAATCGCCAGCAATCTTGACGATCTTGAACTGGTAGTCGTTCATCTCCGCAACCACGCGCGGTTGCCAATGTTCAGTGATCAGGCCTAGCTTCTGCGCGAAGTTGATCGAATGATAGGGCGCAGCGGTGTGGTGCGATGCATTCATGACGGGGTTCGTTTCAGATCAGTCAGGCGGGAAGGGACAGTCTGCGCCGATCCGGCTACAAGGTCTTGTACGTTCGTGCAAGCTCAGCCCGATGCGCCCCGCAACGCACGCATCCAGCGTCCCGGCGAATGGCCGAACGCGCGCGTGAAGTGCCGCGTCATGTGGCTCTGGTCTGTAAAGCCCGCCCAGACGGCGGCATTGGCCAGCGTTTCGCCGGCTGCCGCCAGCCGGCGCACCATGTCGAGCCGGCGCATGACAAGGTAGCGATGCGGGCTGGTGCCATAAAGCGTGCGAAAGTCGCGCGACAGGCTCCAGCGGTCACGCCCGCTGCCTTGCTCCAGTTCACCAAGGGTGACGGTGCTCTCCAGGTTGTCGAGCAGGCAGGTGCGGGCGATTTCCGCGGCGCGGTAGTCCACAGCCTGGCGGCCGCGTCGTACGCCCGCGGCAGCGGCCAGGGCCTGTGCCAGGTCGAAGATGGCGTCGTCTTCCTCCAGCGGGGCCAGCGCGTAGTCCATCGCCTGCAACAAGGTTTCGGACGCGGCGTACAGCTGTGGATCTTCCGAGCGGCCGCCCGCAATGAATGGCAGTGGCTTTCCGCCTAGTGCGCGCTGGATCAGCGAAGGCTCGATATAGAGCATCCGGTATCGGAAACCGGCATCGGTGCCGGCGTGGCCGTCATGGGGCTCGTCGGGGTGTAGCACGATGGTCCCGCCGGGTGTGCTATGCGTCATGCCGCGCCGATAGGAGAAGCTTTGCACGCCGGACAGCGTGCGGCCGATCGCGTAGGTGTCATGACGGTGCATATCGTAGCCATGACCGCCAAAGAATGCTTCGAAACGCTCGACGCGGCGAGCGGAAGCATCCCGGTGGACCCAGTCACCCTTGCCGGGAAGGTCGATGCATGATTCCGTGGATGAGGCGGTGCGATGCTTCATGGTGGCGGGCTGGGCGTGGCCGCGGTGTGCTCAGGCTGGCACAGCAGAATGCGCTGCCAGCGGGGGCGGCGGACGGGTGGGAGCGTATTGATCTTCCGAGGGCCGAGCGGCCCCCTGTCTATGCCTCGCGCCGGGCCAGCGCCAGGAAGGCGCCCAGGCCCAGCATTGTGACACCCGACATCCTGGCCATCAAGCGGGCGCGAGCTTCGCGGGCGGCGCCAGACTTGAGCAGACGATGCGCGGCAAACACGACAACAACGTCAACCAGCGTATTGAGCGCTACGCAAATGCAGCCCAGCAGCACCAACTGCGGCACCAGAGGTTCGCTTGCCGAGACAAACTGCGGCAGGAACGCCAGAAAGAACAGCGCCGTCTTGACGTTCAGGACTTCGACCATGATGCCCTCGACCAGAGCGCGGCGCGCACCTCTGGATGGCATGGTTTCGAGCGTGACCGGCGCTTGCTTGCGCATCAACATGCGAATCCCCAGGTACACCAGATAAGCCGCACCCAGATACTTGAGCAGGTTGAATGCCACCGCCGACCGGGCAATGACCAGCGACAGGCCCAAGGCCGCCGCGAGCACATGGAGCAAGCCTCCAAGGGCGGTGCCGAAGCATGAAGCCAGGCCCTCGGATCGGCCGCCAGCCACCGTTCGTGCAACGACATAGGCGATGGCCGGGCCGGGGGTGATGGCGAGAACGATAGCAGCGATCAGGAAGGGGATGAATGACATGCTGTGGTGTTCGTCAATGGTGAGGCAAGGCTGAGCGCGGGCCGCGGCCAGTCATTCACGGGTTGCAAGGGGGCAATTCAACCAGTCTTGCGCATGGACTGCGCAAGTTCGCCATACCCCCGCGCCTCCAGGGTGTCGGCGGCACCGAGGCGGTCCCGCAACTCCTTGTTCTGGCTGAGCTTGACCTTGCCCACCAGCGAAGTGACGGCGATCTCGATGCCCACGATGTTGCGCAGCATGCTGTCGATGTACTCCGGCGCGGAGTCCCCCATCTTCCAGGGCCTGGATTCGGCCGCCTCGTGCCGCCGTGTCAGACGCGCAACCAGGCGGCGAACGAAACGTTCGTCGTCATGCACGGTGATCGTGCCGTGCGCGTGTACCACCTCATAGTTCCAGGTCGGCACCTGGCGGTGCGCCTCATGCTTGCTCGGGTACCAGTTGGGCGAGATATAGGCCTCGGCGCCCCGGAACACGACCATGACCGGCGAGCCCGTGGGGCAACGCTGCCAGAGCGGGTTCGCGCGGGCCACGTGGGCTGTGAGCACGCCGTGGCTTCCCTCGCCGGGATCGAACTCGAACGGGACGTGGTCGGCATCCAGTCCGGCGCTGCCTTGCGTAACCAGCATCCCCAGCGGGTGCTCGCGGATGATGCGGCCCAGTTCCTCTGGCCGGTTTTCAGCAAAGTGAGCAGGAATGTACATGGTTGGGAATCGGAAGGGATGAAATGCTCGATACTCTCGCCGACAACTGGCACAATCGGAAGGTCCGGTTTTCGTGATTCTTTATGGGCCAGTCACACCAGCCAGCCGGTAGCCGTCCCGGAGCCACGGGCGCGGGACGCCGCATCTACGATCTTCTGCGCGCCCAGATCGCGGACGGCTCACTGCCGCCGGGTGCCCGGGCGCCGTCCACGCGAGCGCTGGCGTCCGAATTGGGGGTATCGCGTACCACCGTTACCGCTGCCTACGAACAACTTGCGGCCGAGGGCTTCCTCGTCACGGCGGTGGGGCGGGCGGCCCGAATCGCCAGCCCGTTGGCGGCACCGGCACCAGCCGGGATGAGCGCAGGCCGGCGCGCCAGGTCCGCCCCGACCCTGTCCGAATTCGGGCGCCGCGTGGCGGGACTCGGCATGCCGGCACCGCTGCAAGCTGAGCCGGTTCGCTTCGACTTCCTGTATGGGGCGGTGGCTTCCCGGGACTTTCCGACCCTGGCCTGGCGGCGTGCCTACCAGGCCGAACTGCTGCGTCAGCAAAACAGCCTGTCGTACGCCCCGCCCGAAGGTGAGGCATCGCTGCGACGCGCCCTCCAGGGTTATCTGCGGCGTGCCCGGGGACTGGCCTGCGAGGCCGAGCAGGTCCTGGTGGTACATGGCTCGCAGCAGGCCATCGACCTGTGCGCACGGTTGCTGCTGGATGCCGGCGATGCCTTCGCTTTCGAAGACCCTGGCTACCTGATGGCAAGGCGCTGCTTCGAAGCCACCGGCGCCAGGTGCCTGGCCACGCCAGTGGACGGGCATGGCCTGGATACCGCCAGCCTTCCCCAGGACGATCGTGTCCGCCTGGTGTACGTGACACCGTCGCACCAGTTCCCGCTAGGGGGCGTGCTGCCGATCGGCCGGCGCCTGGACCTGCTGCAATGGGCGCAGCGCCACGACGCCTGGATTATCGAGGACGACTACGACGGGGAGTTCCGCTACGGCCAGCGTCCGATCGACACGCTGCGCTCGATCGACACCGACGGCCGCGTGATCTACGTTGGCACTTTCTCCAAGGCGCTGTCGCCGCAACTGCGGCTCGGCTACCTGGTGCTGCCGCCTGAACTGGTGCCGGTGTTCCGGCAGGCCAAGCGGCTGGCCGACCGCCATGCGCCCGTGCTGGAGCAGCGCGTGCTGGCAGCGCTGATCGAAAGCGGTGCCTACGAACGCCATGTGCGGCGCATGCGCCGGGAAAACGAGCGCCGGCGAGCGGCCTTGCTGGATGGCGTCGCACACCACCTGCCAGGGGACGCCGAAGTCTGCGGTACCGCGGCGGGGCTGCATGTGGTGCTGTGGTTGCCGTCGCTGCGGCCCCAGGACGAGACAGCGCTGGTGGCCGCTGCGCGCAGCAAGGATGTGGGGGTCTACCCGGTATCGCCGTTGTTTGCAGGGGCCCGGTCGCATGGACAGCGTCGAGCGGCTGGATTGGTGCTGGGTTATGCGAGTTTGACGGTGGAGCAGATTCAGCGGGGGATGCAGATTTTAGGGGCGGTGGTCTTGGGGCATGCCCATGCGTCATCTTCCCTCGGCGTCGTCGCCGGGACTGCTCGAACCCGCCGATTGTGCATTGATCCTCGTTGATGAGCAGGCCTTGCGTTCGCTGCGGGTTCTCAAGACCCCCAGATTCTGCGCAGTAATGGCCTTGCGGTCGCGAAGACGGCGGTCGCCTTTGACTTGCCGGTTGTGGTCTCCACTTCGGCCTCGAAGGTGTACAGCGGCCCATTGATGCCGGCATTTCGGGAAGTGCTCCCGAACGTCACGCCGATTGAACGCCGCAACATGAACCTTTGGGAAGACGATGCGGTGCGCGCCGCGATTACGGCTACCGGAATGCGTACGCTGATCATCGCATCGCGGGCCTGCTGACGCAGGCCTGCGTGAGCTTCCCGGTGCTTTCAGCGCTGTCCGAGCGCCGGCCAATGACTCCGCCGCCAGCATCGCCGCCGTCGGCGGGCCGGAATCGAGCTTCACGTCATAGTTGAACTGCGTACCTTCCTGGTAAGCCTCGCTGAACTTCTGGCCTCTGAGCGCGGTAATGCGTTCCTCATGCGGGCGGATGAAGTCGCGCCACTCGGCGGACATCATCTGCGCCTGTGCACCGGCGAGCATGCCGCCGCTGTGCGCTACCACCTTCAACTGAAGGAACGGGTTGGGCGTCATCGTGACCAGGCCAGCCAGCGCAGGCGTCAGCTGGTTGAGCGCGGCAACCTTCAGTGCGCGGATCTCGATGTCCTGCATCGCGCCTGGTGGCAGCGAGTAGCTGTGCCGATTGCCGGCGCGGTCCTGCAGCAATGCATCGAGGGCTGGGCCCGCCATGGCTGGCGGGCTCCTGAGCGGGCAGCGGACCGGTGGCCGAAGTCCAGTTCAGCCCGGCCGCCGCCCATGGAAGGCATCGTCAAGCAGTTGCCGGATGCCGTGCGCGTCCAGCGGGCGCGGATTGGGATACTGGTCACGCAGCGCCAGTTCGCAGGCGTGATCGAGATCCTCCTCGCGCATGCCGATGTCGCGCAGCGCAATCGGGGCGCCCAGCGACGCCGCGAGGTCGAACACTGCCTGCGCGCCACTGATGTCCTCGCGCCCCAGCGCGGCCGCGACGGTCGCGATGGCTTGCGGCGCTGCCGGTGCGTTATACGCCAGCGCATGCGGCAGCACGATCGTGTGGACCTCGGCATGGGGCAGGTTGTAGGTGCCGCCGAGCGTGTGGCAGAGCTTGTGGTGCAGGCCCACCCCGACGCTGCCCAGCACGGCGCCACAGAGCCACGCCCCGTAGAGCGCATCGCCGCGCGCCGCCAGCACTTCCGGCCCACTGCCGCGTGCGATGACGGGCAGGGCGCGGCCCAGTGCGGCGATGCCGTCGCGGCACATCCATTCGCTGACCGGGCTGCGGTCCGCGGCGTACAGGCCCTCGGCGGCATGCGCGATGGCATTGATCCCGCTGGTTACGCTCACCGGCACCGGCAGGCGCAGGGACAGCTCGGGGTCGTAGATCACGGTGCGCGGCAGCACCCGCGCATTGCGGCCGGTGCGCTTGAGTCCGCCCTCGGTCATGCCATAGATCGGCGTCATCTCCGATCCGGCATAGGTGGTCGGCACGGCAACGATGGGGAGTTCCGATTCGAGGGCGATGGCCTTGCCAAGCCCGATGGTGGAGCCTCCGCCGATCGCCACCATCGCATCGGCGCCAAGCGCGGCCGCGGTCGACCGGGCCAGGCGCGCCTGCTCCACCGGCACATGCATGACAGCGCCGTCGAAAATGCCGGCGCAGCGCGCGCCCAGCACCGCCGCGGCACGCTCGGCCAGGCCGCGCTGCCCCGGTGTGCAAAGCACCAGCACCTTGCGGGCGCCAAGCAAATCCGCTTCATCTGCCAGCGCCGCCAGCGCGCCGGAGCGGAAAACGATGCGTTGCGGGTGAGTCTGGTAGATGAAGGGCTGCATGATCGATGCTTACTCGGTTGCAATATGCCGGTCCTTGATCAGCCGGCCCCAGCGTACCGCCTCTTCCCGGATCAGCTTGTTGGCCTGTGCGGAATCGCCCGCAATCACCTCGAAGCCGCCGTCGGCAAGGACTTTCGCGATCGCAGGATCACGCAGCGTGGCATTGACGCTGGCCGCGAGCTTGCCGATCACGTCAGGCGGCGTCTTCGCGGGTGCGATCATCGCCACCCAGGAATACGCCTCGAATCCCTTGTGGCTCTCGGCCACCGCGGGTATGGCCGGCAGGCGCGCATCGCGTTGCCGTGCGGTGACGGCCAGCGCGCGCAGCTTGCCGGCCTGCACGTAAGGCAACACCAGCGGCAGGCTGGCGATCATCGAATCGACGTGGCCGCCCAGCAGGTCATTGAGCGCAGGCCCGCCGCCCTTGTAAGGGGTATGGATGCCGCTGGTGCCGGCCGCTTCGTGGAACAGCTCGGCCACCAGCTGGTTGGAGCTTCCCGCGCCCACGGATGCGTAGGACACCGTGTTCGGCTTCTTCGCCGCGGCAACGTAGTCCAGCAGCGTCTTGTAAGGCGAAGCGGCGGGGACGACCAGCACCATCGGCGAGCGCACCATGTACGAGACGCCGGTCAGGTCCTTGTGCGAGGCATACGGCAGCTTGGGATAGATAAAGGGCTCAGTGGCAAAGGCATCGAACACCATGCCGACGGTGTAGCCGTCCGCCGGACTGCGCGCAATCTGCCCGGTGCCGATGGTGCCGCCTGCGCCGGCGCGGTTGTCGATCATCACGGGTTGCGCCAGCCGCTTGCGCAGGGCGTCCTGGACCTGGCGCGCGACCTTGTCGACTGTGCCGCCCGCCGCATAGGGCACGATCAGCGTCACCGGTTTGGCCGGCCAGCTTTCGGCGCGGGCGCCGGCCGGAACTGCCATCGCCACGGTGATTGCGGCAAGTGCGCCAACGCCCGCCAGGCGTTGCAGGACACGGGGCATCGTCATTCCCGCTGTGGTTGCTACGGTTCTCTCCATCGGGATCCGCTCCTTGGTTGGTCTTGACAGGTCTGGCGTGCCACTTTTGCTTGTTGCGCGAAGCTAGCCGGTTGCTTTTGTTTTTTCGAATGTTAGACTCGGGGACATATGCGCGTGAAGCCGCCATGTCCGCGCAATGCCTTTGCACAAAACGCAAAAATGGACTCCGCCCGATTCGCTGAAAACCTGGCCATCTTTGTTGAAGTCGCGCAGTCCGGCAGCTTCTCCGCCGCGGCCCGCCAACGCGGCATGGTCGCGTCGTCGGTCGCCCGCCAGATCGATGCCCTGGAGCGCGAGCTCGGCGTGCCGCTGTTCACGCGGTCCACGCGGGCGCTGGTCCGCACCGACGCCGGCGACCTGCTGTTTGCGCGCGCCACGCGCATCCTGCACGAGCTCTACGATACGCGCGACGCCGTCACCGCGCTCGAGCAGGGCGTCAGCGGCCTGGTGCGCGTGGCTTGCCTGCCGGCCTTCGGACGGCGCCACGTGGTGCCGTACCTGGGCGCCCTCTACGCGCAATACCCGCGCCTGTCAGTGGAACTGGTGCTGACCGAGCGCGTGGTGGATCCCGTGGTGGAACGCTTCGACGTGGTCATACGCGTCGGCCAGCAGGCCGACAGCTCGCTGGTCGCCCGTTGTCTCTCCGACCAGCGCTACATCATCTGCGCGACGCCCGCCTACCTGGCGCAGCACGGGCGCCCCCTCCATGCCGATGACCTCGGGCGGCACCGCCTGATCGACCGTGGCCACAGCACCAGCATGCGCGGCTGGCGGGAATTGCTGACGCCGGCGCATACCGCGCAGGTGACCTTTGCGCTCGAATGCGATGACTGTGATGCCCGGCGGCTCTCTGTGCTGCAGGGGCTGGGTATCGCGCTGATGCCCGACTGGTCGGTGGGCCCGGATATTGGTGCGGGCCGGCTGGTGGAATTGCCGCTGGACGGGCTGTTGCCGCAAACACCAGGCGGAATCTACCTGCTGCGCGCGACACAGCACGCCAGCGCCAAGGTCAGGGCATTCTGCACGCACCTGACTGCCAGTATCGGCAGCCCACCCAGCTGGCAGATTGCCATGGCAGGAGAGGCCGCGCTCGCTTAGGGTGCTTGCCGGCGGCGCTGGTTCAGGCACCGCTGTCCGTTGGTCACTTCCCGCCACACAAACGGCCCGCAATTCGAGCCGTACTCAGTGCTGTCTGGCGCGCTTTGCCCGAAGTGGGGGATACCCTGGGGGAGCGGGTTCAAACGCCGTGCAGGGGTTCGCTTTGCCTTCAGCCGGAGACCGGTCGCGCCAACCCGCTGATTCACATCCATAAACGCCGTCTCTCACGCACATGATTTCCCTACATAGCGGCCCCTGCGCGGCCCTGTTGCTGCTATCAATGTTCTCTTCCCGGCCGCCTGCCCATGAAACGCACCACCACCATTCCAGCCCCGCCGCCCGATGCCGCACATATCCTGGTGCCGGCTGACGCGCAGGCGGGCCATGCCTGCGCCGACGACCGCAACTTCGTCACCGCGCTGGCACGCGGCATGGAGCTGTTGCGCGCCTTCGGCCCGCAGGACGATTACCTGGGCAACGCCGAGCTGTCGCGGCGCACCGGCATCCCGCGCCCGACCGTGTCGCGGCTTACCTACACGCTGGCCACGCTCGGCTATCTCACCTACATCGAAGCCACTGAGAAATACCGGCTGGGGCAGGGCGCGATGGCGCTTGGCCACCGCTATATAGGCGGCGCCGGCATCCGCGAGATCGCGCAGCCGCTGATGCAGTCGCTGGCGTTTACCACCGATTGCACGGTGGCACTGGCCATGCCGGACCGGCACGCCATGGTCTACCTGGAAAGCTGCCAGCCGCGCGGGGCGCTGGTGATCCGGCTGGCGCCGGGCGCGCGCCTGCCGATGGCCACCTCGGCGATCGGCCGCGCCTGGCTGGCGGGGCTGGACGCCGATCACCGCGAGGCCGCGCTGGCCGAACTGGCGCGCCACTACGGCACGCGCTGGCCCGCCGTGCGCACCGGCATCGACCGTGCGCTGCGCGACCACGCACGGCGCGGCTTCTGCGTGGCGCATGCCGAATGGGACCGCACCGTCAGTGGCGCCGCGGCGCCGCTGCGGCTGGCGGGCAGCAGCGAGGTGCTGGCGCTGAATATCGGCGGGGCCGCGACACGGCTGTCGCCCGAGATCCTGGAAAGCAACCTGGGCCCGCGCGTGCGCGACCTTGCCGAAACCTTGCAGGCGCGGCTGTGGCAGCCGGGCGGCGCGCGTGCGACCGCCCGCTTTGCTTCCGCGCAGCCGGACCCTGATACCCACACCCACGGCTCCAACGCGTAGCGCGGGCACCGAATTCAACGAGGAGACAACCATGGAAGTACGCAACAAGACCGTCGTGGTGACTGGCGCGGCCACCGGCATCGGGCGCGCGCTGGCGCTGGCCTTTGCGCAGGCCGGCGCGCGCGGCGTGGCCGTGGCCGACCTGAACGCGGCGGGCGCCGCCGCGGTTGCCGCCGAAGTCCAGGTCGCGGCGCCTGCGTGCGAGGTGTTCGCCCAGCCGGTCGACGTGGCCGATGCCGCCGCCGTGCAGGGCCTGGCCGACGAGGCCACGCGCCGCTTTGGCCAGGTCGACATCTTCTGTTCCAATGCCGGCATCATCCTGCGCAAGGGGCTGGAGGCGAGCGCCGACGACTGGCAGCGCATCTGGGAAATCAACGTGATGGCGCATATCCACGCGGCCAGGGCGGTGCTGCCGCAGATGCTGGAGCGCGGCGATGGCTACTTCATCAACACGGTGTCCGCCGCGGGCTTGCTGTCGCAGATCGGCTCGGCGCCGTATGCGGTGACCAAGCACGCCGCCATCGGCTTTGCCGAGTGGCTGTCGATCACCTACGGCGACCGCGGCATCAAGGTCAGCTGCATCTGCCCGCAGGGCGTGCAGACCAACATGCTGTTCGGCGAGAAGGGCGAGCGCAAGGGCTTCCTGCAGGAAGGCTCGGTCACCGCCGAGCACGTCGCCGCGGTGACGCTGGAAGGGTTGGCCGACGAGCGCTTCCTGATCTTGCCGCACCCGGAAGTGCTTGAGTACTATCGCCGCAAGGGCCAGGACTACGACCGTTGGCTGCGCGGCATGCGCCGCCTGCATGACAAGGTGATGCAAGAGTTCGGCGGCATCGCGGTCTGAGGGCACGAGTAGTCCTGGCAGGTTCCGGCGGCGGCATTGGCCGCCGTCTTCACAATGCGGGCAGCCATGCAGCCGCCGGCAACAGGAGGAGAATCCATGCGTTTCGGTACCGTTGCCGCGGCAGTGCTCGCCGCATCCGCCCTGGTGAGCGCGGCCCCCGCGCTGGCACAAGGCTATCCCGCCAAGCCGATCCGGATCGTGGTCGGCTTCCCCAGCGGCGGCGCGCCCGACACGCTGGCGCGCATCGTCTCGGAAAAGATCTCGCCCGCATGGGGCCAGCCGGTGGTGGTGGACAACAAGCCGGGCGCGGGCGGCAATATCGGCGCCGAAGCCGTGGCGCACGCGCCGGCCGACGGCTATACGCTGGCGCTGGGCACGGTCGGCACGCACTCGATCAACGGCGCGCTGTACAGCAAGATGCCGTACGACATGGTCAAGGACTTCGCCCCCGTGGTCCTGATCGCCTCGACGCCGAACGTGCTGGTGGTCAATCCCGGTGTGCCGGCAAAGAGCGTGGCCGAGTTGATCGCGCTGGCAAAATCCAGGCCGGGCGGCCTGACCTTCGGCACTCCCGGCGTCGGCACCTCGCCGCACGTGGCCGGGGAAATGTTCAATTCGATGGCCGGGGTCAAGATCACGCACGTGCCCTACAAAGGCCGCGCCATGGCCATCCCCGACCTGCTCGGCGGCCATATCACCATGATGTTCGACAACCTGCCGTCGGCCTTGCCCGTGGTGCGCGAGGGCAAGCTGCGCGCGCTGGGCATTACCAGCGCGAAGCGCTCGGCCTCGGCACCGGATATCCCGACGCTGGCCGAGCAGGGTTTGCCGGGCTTTGAAGCCGATTCATGGTTCGCCGTGTTCGCGCCGGCCAATACGCCGAAGGACGTGGTGGCCAGGCTCAACACCGAACTCAACCGCATCTTCACGCTGCCCGATGTGCAGGCGAAGCTGAAGACGCTGGGGCTGGATCCGATCCTGGGCACGCCGGAGAAACTGGCGGCGTACCAGCGCCAGGAGATTGCGAAATGGGCGCGGGTGGTGAAGGAGTCTGGGGCGAAGGCGGAGTAGGCCTTTAAACCCAGAGGATTTGCTCCCCTCTCCCGCAAGCGGGAGAGGGCGCACGCAATCGCTGATCAGGCGTCCGGTTCCACCGTCGCCCGCGCAGGCTCCGCGCCGCTGGCATCGCGCAAGCGGCTCAGGCTGATCAAGGCCCCCAGCGCCGCCACCACTGCCGCCAGATACAGCGCAATGCGCGCCGCGCCGGTCGGCGCCAGGCTGAACAGCAGCGCCACCACCGCGGTGCCGGTGGTCTGCCCCAGCAGCCGCGTGGTCGCCTGTGCGCCGCTGGCGCCGCCGCTGCGCTCGGGCGGCGTGGCGCCGATCATGGCGCGGTTGTTGGGCGACTGGAAGAAGCCGAAGCCCGTGCCGCACATCGCCATGCGCCAGACGATGTCCAGGCTGCCGGCGTCCGGGCCCAGCGTGGCCAGCCCGACCAGTCCGCCCGCCAGCATGGCCAGCCCGATGCCGGCCAGGATGCTGGCCGGATAGCGGTCCGACAGCCGGCCCGACACCGTGGCCATCACCGCCACCATCAGCGGCCAGGGCGTGATCAGCAGGCCGGTTTCCTGCAGGGAGCGGCCGAGCTGGTATTCGAGATAGAACGGCAGCGCGATAAAGGCCAGCATCTGCGTCATGAAGGAGCAGAACGAGGTGCCCACCGCCAGCCTGAAGGCGCGGCAGGCAAACAGGTCCACCGGCACCAGCGGCGCGGCGCGGCCGTGCTGGCGCCGCACCAGCAGCCAACCCAGCACCACGGCCACGCCCATGCCCGCAGCGCCTGCGATGCGCCAGCCGGCATGGCCCAGAACATCGACGCTGAGGATGAACATGCCGAACACCAGCGCCGACAGCAGCGCGCTGGGGTAGTCGAACTCGCGCGGCTGCGGCGGCGTCGCCGGCAGCGAAGTGCGGCTCAGCACCAGCGCGACGATGGCCACCGGCACGTTGACCGCGAACAGCCATTGCCAGCTGGCAACCGCCAGGATCAGCGCGCCCAGCGACGGGCCCACGGCGATGGTCACGCCGACCACCAGCGCGTTCAGCCCGATACCGCGGCCCAGGCGCGTGGGCGGGTAGATAAAACGCACCAGCGCCGTGTTGACGCTCATGATGCCGGCGCCGCCGATGCCCTGCAGCACCCGCGCGGCCACCAGCATCGGCAGGTTGACCGCCAGCGCGCACAGCAGCGAGCCCAGCAGGAAGGTGGCCAGCCCCGCCCGGTACACGCGCTTGTAGCCAAGGATGTCCCCCAGCGACGAGAGCGGCAGCAAGCACACGGTCACCGTCAGCTGGTATGCGTTGACCACCCAGATCGTGCTGGACGGATCGGCCTGCAGCTCGCGCGAGATCGAGGGCAGGGCGATGTTGGCGATCGAGCCATCTAGCACGGCCATGATCAGGCCGAAGAAAACAGTGAGGATCGCCCAGGTCCGCTGTGGCTGGGGAAGGCCTTGTTCTGGCTGCATGGGGAGAGACATTGAAGACAATGCCGCGCCAGCATCGGTCAGGCATGGCCAGGACGGCCACGGCGCGGCATTGCCATTATCGTCCCGCGTGGCGATGCTCGCAAATCCGCTAATTGTGGTAAAGCGCAGCGCGCGGGGCGCACTATCCCACGGCTGCGGTTGCCAGCACGTAGCCGCGCAGCTGTTCATGCAGGGCTTCGGCCGCGGCTGCGGCGGCCGGGGTCCACGCCTGCGCGGCGTCACACAGTGTTTCCAGTGCCAGGCACGCTTCGATGATGGGCTGGCGGCGCACGATCATGAAGGCGCCGGCCGCGGCATGGACCCAGTGCCGCAATGCCGGCAGGTCCTGCTGCGCAATGATGTGCGCCAACGCTGGCAAGTCCTGCTGCAGTTGCCGGCGCAGCATGGCTTCATAGCGACGGCGATCAACGGCTTCGGCGTGTGAGGCCGCAGCCGGGTCGTCATGGGTGGCGGGAGGCGGGGCCGCGGCATACCTGCGGCCGGGCAGGCCATGCAGGCACGCTTGCAGGTCCTGCAACGACGCCGGCTTGGCGACAAAGCCGGAAAAGCCGCGCAGGCGCCAGTCTGCCGACGGCTCGCTGCACGTGAATGCGCTGAAGGCCAGTACCGGCATGCCGGGATGCTGCGCGCGCACCGCGCGCAGCAGCGCGAGGCCGTCCATGACTGGCATATGGATATCGGTCAGCACCGCGTCGATGTGCGTGCTCTCCAGTGCCGCCAATGCCTGCCTGCCGTTGCCTGCAATGATCGGGTGGCAGCCAAGTGCCTGCAGCTGTTCGGCGACCAGGGTCTGGTTCAGCGAATTGTCCTCGGCGACAAGGATCGTCAGCGGCGCCGCGGCCGGTGCCGGGAGTGCCTGCACCGCCGGCGTGTTGCCGTCAGCCGGCGCAAGCGCCGCTGTGGCGCCCTCGGCCGCCTGGGCCACGCAGTCGATCAGCGCGCGGTGGCTGTAGGTTGTGACTTCGTGAATGCCGGGGGCGCACTGGCGTGGCCGATGCGGGCCCTCCGCCGTCACCCACACAAGCGGCAGCTTTGCCGCATCGCGCAGGCCGGCCAGTGCCTCCAGGGGGTACTCTTCCGTGGCGACGATGACGCGTGGCAGCTTGACCTGGAACGACGCCAGCGCGGCCGCCTGCGATGCCAGCACATCGGCACGCCAGCCTGCCGTAGTGAGCCACGCGGCCAGGGCCTCGCCGGTGCGCATGTCCTGGCACAGCACGACCACGTCGCCGCACTGCGCCGCGGCGGCCGGGACAAGCGGCCGCTGCGTGCCAGCGGCCGGCGGCAGCGGCACCGAGACCGTGAACGCGCTGCCCACGTCCGGCACGCTGTCCACGCTGATGCTGCCGCCCATCAGCTCGCACAGCCGGGCGCAGATCGACAAGCCCAGGCCGGTGCCGCCGTAGCGGCTGACGGTCACGGCATCGCCCTGCACGAAGGGCTGGAATATGCGTGCCGCCAGCGACGGCGGCATGCCGATGCCGGAATCGCTGACGCGGCAGACCAGCCGCAGCGTGCCATGGTGGTCCTGGCGCAGCTCGCCGCTTACGGTGATGCGGCCGCTGGCGGTGAACTTGAAGGCGTTGCTCAGCAGGTTGTTGAACACCTGCACCAGGCGCATGCGGTCGCCCGTGACCTCCGTATCCAGCGATGGCGACAGCTGCAGGTGAAAGCGGATGGGGCGGCCGGCCACCATCGGCGCGTGGGTCAGCGCCACGCTTTCCAGCGCCTCGACGGGGCGGAAGGGCGCGTTGACCAGCCTGAGCTTGCCGGCATCGATCTTGGAGAAATCCAGCACATCGTTGACGATCCGGCGCAGCGCCTCGGCGGCGGTGTCCAGCGCCCTGAGCCGGGGCGCGTGTGCTGCCAGGCCGCTGCCGCGCGCGAGCAGTTCCAGGTTGCCCAGCAATGCGTTCAGCGGCGTACGGATCTCGTGGCTCATCGCGGCGAAGAAGGTCGAGCGTGCGCGCATCATCGCCTCGGTGGCCTGCTGGGCGGAGCGCAGTTGCTCTTGCAGTGCCTGCTGCGCCGTGCAGTCCTGCACGGCGCAGAACAGCACCGCTTCCTCACGGTAGCGCGCCGGCGCGTAGGTGATTTGCAGGAAGCGCTGTCCGGCGTCGCCGGGGCCGGGTGGCTCGCCCGCCGGCGCGCACGGCGGCGCCGCGACGGTAAAGCTGGAAATGGACGCTTGCCCGCTGTCGCTACCGCACGGCTGTCGGTTGAATGCATCCGCTACCGCATCGGGCAGGCGCCCATGGGGCTGCCACTGCAGCAGCACGCCGGCCAGCGGGTTCGACG
Organism: Cupriavidus sp. BIC8F; assembly: GCF_032465815.1. Classification (NCBI taxonomy): domain Bacteria; kingdom Pseudomonadati; phylum Pseudomonadota; class Betaproteobacteria; order Burkholderiales; family Burkholderiaceae; genus Cupriavidus; species Cupriavidus sp. BIC8F. Next base: position 951,491 of record NZ_CP136095.1, read on the forward strand.
TCAGGACGGCGTAGTCGTGCTGGCGCACGATGCACAGGCCGACCGGCGTGGCATTGACCAGCACGTGGTTCATCAGCTCGCTCTCCAGCGCGCGCGAGGCTTCGGCGTGCGTGCGCCGCAGCAGGTGCCGGCTCCAGTAGCGCGCGGCCAGCCCGATGGCGCCGGCCAGCAGCAGCATGGCGCCGGCGATCACGGCCAGCTCCGCTGCCAGCGCCGCACCCAGCATGCGGTACGGCAGGTGGTAGACCAGCCGCCCGAAGCCGGCCGGCAGCGCCTGCGCCAGCCGCACGCCCGATGGCGTGACATCCAGCGTGCTGTGCGACAGCAGGCGCGCGCCGGCCGCCACATCGTGGACGCTGGCCGATGCTGCCGGCCAGTCGCGCGGCGATACATCGATGATCTCGCCGGCTGGATCGAGCAGCGCCAGCAGCGCCGGATCATCCGCGCGCTGCAAGTCGGCCAGGAACGCCTGGAGGGGCACGCAGGTGGCCACCAGCATGGTGGGCGTGTCGCCGGCATAGGCGGCGCCGGCCAGCACCATGACGGGGGCGTCGTCCACCGGGTGGCGCAGCGGACCCACCCAGACCTGCTGGTCGCGCGCCGGCACGGTGTGGCCGCTGCGCTCCATCAGCGCCTGGGTCAGCCATGTGCGCAGCCGCGGGATCAGCGTCGGGTCGAGCGCGAGCGGTGCGCGCGCGCCGGCCTCGGGCTGGCTGATGACCACGGCGCTGTCTTCGTCCAGCGCGACCGCGTAGGCCCCGTGATCGAGATCGAACGCCTGCTGCGTGGCCACCGCAGCCAGGGCAATCTGCCGCAGCCGCACGAACTGCGCCGGCAGCGCGGTCCCCCAGCCCTGCCGCGTTGCCTCGGTGGCAAGCAGGTGATAGTCCTTGCGCACGGCATCGACGTGGAGACTGGCGGTGCCGGTGCGCCGGAAAGCCCCGAAGGCAGCATCGCGCGACGGCTCCGGTGCGGGCGCATCGAGGTTGTAGCGGATGCTCAGCACGGTGCGCCGCAGGAACGAGGACTCGTTATGCAGCAACTGCGAGACCGAGCTGGTGTACCGCGAGACGTCGCTGCGGCGGTAGTCCAGATGCTGTTCCGTTGCCAGGCCGGCAAGCAGCAAGCCGGAAAACAGCACGATGGCGATCAGCACCGCGATGGTCACCGAATACAGGTGTTGCTGGCGGCGCGCGTTGCGGGCAAGCGCATCGAAGGCGCTGGCCAGGGTCTCACGGGTACGGTCGACGGTTTGCTGCATCGGCTGGTCCGGCCGTGTCAGATCAGGCGGTTTTCATAGGCGTAGCGGATCAGCCCGGTATTGGTCTGCACCCCCAGCTTGCGCATGGCCACGGTCTTCTGGCTGGAGATGGTGCTGACCGAGCGACCGAGCTTGCCGGCGATGTCGGTCAGCTGCAGGCCCTGCGCATAGAGCCGGATCACTTCCAGTTCGCGCTGCGTCAGTTCGGTGGCCGGTGCGCCGGCCAGCGTGGCGTGTTGCAGGATGGCGTGCACCGCGGGCGAATAGAAGCAGCTGCCGCCGGATGCGACGTGGATGCAGGCGCGCACGACCTCCTCCAGGTGGTCTTCCTTGCTGACAAAGGCGCGCACCCCAAGCTTCATGGCGCGGCGGATGATGGCGGGATTGGACTGGGCGCTGATCACCACCACGCGCGTCAGCGGATGGCGGCGCGCCAGGCGGCCCAGCAGGTTGAAGCCGTCCAGCGAGGTATCGCCGTGGCCCATGCAGAAATCGGTGATGGCGACATCGGCGGGATGCTGGTCCAGCGCGCCGAGCAACTCGGTGCCGCTGCGGCATTCGCAGCTGATCTGGACACTGCCGCTGCGCTGCAGGCAGTCGCGCAGGGCGGCCACGACCAGCGGGTGGTCGTCCGCCACGGCGACACGCAAGACTCCGTCGTACATAGCTATCTCCGGATGGGAGGCAACCGGTCCACACCGGTTGCACTGGGCAATTGCGTCACCACAAATCCGAAATTCTGGCTATGTTCCGCCACCCCTTGAATCGTAATTCTGCTAGTTCAGGGAACTTGCTTGAGGTGGGCATGGACACGGCCAGTTCGGGAAATGCTGGACCTGACAATAGAACGGCGCCATGCAGCGAGGCTTGACCTGGGTTTGCGCAGCATTGCGGCGCTTGTTCCGCGGCGAGCGCGACCAGCTATTTGCCTGATGTCAATGCGTGGCGGAAGACGCATTCACGTAGCGGCTGGCAGGAGCGCGGCGAGAGAAAGTGAATTCGCGGTGACATCGCAGCGTGCGCGCAGCGCGCCGGCTCCGGCAGCGCGAACTTTCACGCTTCGGGGCGCGGACCGCTGTCCTAGAATGAAGCTGACACGCGCCCCGCGGCGCGTGCACCGCGCTGGGGAACGCCATGCCCGTCTACCAATACCGCTGCGAGAAGTGCGGCCATATGTTCGAGAAAACCGAGCATCTCGCGGAACACGCCTCTGCCCATCCGAACTGCCCGAACTGCGGCAGCCAGTCCGTCCAGCACGCACCGGCCCCGTTCGTGGCAGTGACCCAGCGCAAGAGCTGAGTCCGCCGAGTCCGAACAACTACCTCCCAGGAGGGTTTGCGGCCCGCCGCCATTGTGCGGCGGGCGCGCGGATGTGCCGCCGGCCGACGGCCGCGGCATGTCTTTTCCAGGCGTGGTGCATGGGCACCACGCGCGTCAGCGCTGCGCGCAAGCGGCGATCTCAACCTTGACGGAGGATGCCATGGCAACGAGACCGTTCACCGAATTTCCCGCCGACGAGCAGCAACAGGTCCTGCAGGTATGCAGGCATGTCGGGCTGGCGGCCGAGATGTTCGAGATTCTCGAGGAAAGCCGCGAGGCCGGGGTGCGGCGCGTCAGCGTGCGCCGGGTGGGCACGGACAAGACCAGCGTCTATGAGGCCGGCCCCGATTCGGTCTGGGTCGAGGAATTCGAGAGCGACCTGGAGTGCGGCCTGTTCGGCCAGGTGACGGCATAGCGTTCCGGTGACAGAAGCGCGCCGCAGGACGGCGCGGCTCAGTGCCGTCCGCGTTCGCCGGTGCGCGACACGACCGACGCGCCGGCGATCAGCTCCTTGAGCAATGCCAGCGACGCCGCACCGCAGGTGCGGTACGGATCCAGTTCGGCCCGCGCCGAGAACTTGAGCAGGGTGGCGGTGTTGATACGCGCCGCATTGACCTGGCCCATCGCCCAGCCGGCAAAGTCGCGCGTGCAGGTTTCCTCGAAATGCAGCAGGGTCACGTCGTGGTGGCGCGGGTCGCGTGCGATCGCCTGGAACAGTTGTGACACGTCCTGGCGGTCGCCTTCCAGCGCCTGCAGGAAGATGCCGTTGCCGTGGCACAGCACCCCGGTGATGCCGTGGCGCGGATTGCGTTCCAGGCTGGCGGCCAGGATGGCGTCGAGCAGGGCGGCGTCGATGGCCTGGCGGGCACGGCTGGCATAGAGCAGGCGGACTAGCATGGTCGTGGCGCTCGGTTGTGGCGGCTGGTGGGTGGCGGGGCGTGCGGCCTAGCCGCGGTTGTGGTTCAGCAGCGTGAGGAACTCGCGGCGCAGGCTGTCGTCCTTCAGGAACGAGCCGCGCATCACGCTGTTGGTCATCTTGGCATCGGTGTCGCGCACGCCGCGCCAGTGCATGCAGAAGTGCTCGGCCTCCATCACGATGGCCAGGCCGTCGGGATTCATCTTTTCCTGCAGCAGGTCGGCGACCTGTGCCACCGCCTCTTCCTGGATCTGCGGCCGGCACATGATCCATTCGGCCAGCCGCGCGTACTTGGACAGGCCGATCAGGTTGGAATGCTGGTTCGGCATCACCCCTACCCACAGCTTGCCGATGATCGGGCACAGGTGATGCGAGCAGGCACTGCGCACGCGCAGCGGGCCGACGATCATCAGTTCGTTGAGCTGGCCGACGTTGGGGAACTCGGTCACCGGCGGGGCCTTGGCGTAGCGGCCGGCGAAGATCTCCTTCAGGTACATCTTGGCGACGCGGCGCGCGGTTTCCTGGGTGTTGTGGTCGTTGTCGACGTCGATCACCAGCGCGCGCAGCACGTCCTCCAGGCGCGCCTGCACTTCCGCCTGCAGCTGTTCAATCTCGCCCGGCTCGATGTAGTGCGCAATATTGTCGTTGGCGTGGAAGCGCTCCTGCGCGGCCTCCAGCCGTGCGCGGATGCGGGCAGAGATGCTGTGGGCGTGGGGGTGGCCGGCATCGTCGCCGGCGTTGCTGTCCTTCGCGCGGTGCGCCGCGTCCTTGCTGGTCATGGTTATGCGTGGTGGGATGGATGACTGCGCAGCGGGTGTGCCGGATTCACTATATGGCAGATGCCGTGGCCTAACAACCCGCGTGGAGCATGGCAAGGTGCAGTGCGGTGGGTCGATTACGCCACAAGCCGACGTTGCTCCGTGAATAGTTCATGACATCGCTCAAGCCCGCGCCGCGCAACGCCGACAAGCGCACATAATGTCTGCACAACGCTAGCGTCCTGAATCAGAAATTCGTTGAATAAGTCTGCCGATAAGCCGCACGATGCGTCGTCACCAATGCTCGCAAGGCTCCAGCCTTGCTGCGCTTGGTTCCTAGCCTCGCACGACTTCTCGACAGACTTATTTTCTCAACGAATCTCTGACTCAGGACACCAGGCAGCCCGCCATAAAGCCGCCGGCACCCGGCCGCTGCAGCGCGCGGCCTGACTTTTTGTCGGGAAGAACGTACTCATGCCGATTGCCTTTCCGTGCAGCAGCCTGATGCTGCTCCATGTGGTCACAGTGCCGCTGCCGGCCACGCCGGTGGAAACGGGCGTGGCGGAACACCACGCCAGCGCCGTGCGCCATGGCGCGACTGGCCTGCGCCGGCCCCTGCTGCAGGCCGCCAGCACCCCCGCGGCCAACGACGCCGCCACCAGCTGAGCCAGCGGCTTAAAGAAGCAAGAGCGCCAGTGCCGGCAGCATCGCTGCCGGCATCACCACGGCCCCCACGCGCAGGAACTGGCCGGCGCTGACCATATGCCCTTCGCGCCGCAGCGCCGTGAGCCACAGCAGCGTGGCCAGCGAGCCGGTGACGGACAGGTTGGGGCCAAGGTCAATGCCGATCAGCACCGCACCGGTCATGGCATGCGAGGCATGTCCGCCCGCCAGCGCCGAGGCGGCGATCAGGCCTGCCGGCAGGTTGTTGGCGATATTGCCCGCCAGCGTCACCACCGCGCCCACGCCCAGCAGGGCCAGCGCGCCGCCGTCGCGCGACGCCGCTGCGACGGTATCGGCCAGGTGGCGGATCATCACGGTCTGCTCCAGCGCCGCCACCAGCACGAACAGCCCTGCCACCATCGGCAACACCCCCCATGACACCTCGCGCAGCGCCGGCACCAGCAGCTCGCGCCGGGTGGCGCAGACCAGCAGCAGCGTGGCCACGCCCGCCGCGCAGGTCGGCCAGCCCAGGTCGTTGCCGCGCAGCGAGGCCACCAGCAGGATCAGGCCGGTCAGCACGATGCCCAGCGCGGTCAGCCGGGCCTGCGGCGACAGCGGCGGCACCGGCACGTCATGTTCGATGGGCTCGGCCAGCGCCGCGCGCTGCGTCCACCACAGCGCCGCCAGCGTGGCCAGCACCGCGGCCAGCGACGGCAGCGCGAAGCTCGCCAGCCAGCCCGCCAGCGGCGGCATGCGTGTGCCGAAGATGACCAGGTTGGCCGGGTTGGAGATCGGCAGCACGAAGCTGGCGGCATTGGCAATGAAGGCGCACGCGTACAGGTAGGGCAGCGGATGCCGGACCCGCGCGGCGCGGGTGGCGGCCAGCACCGCGGGCGTCAGCACCACGGCGGTGGCGTCGTTGGACATGAATGCCGTCACCAGCGTGCCGAAGCCGTACACCAGCAGAAACAGCCGCAGCGCCGAGCCGCGCGCCCGGCGCACGGCGAGCGCGGCGACGTGGTCGAACAGCCCAGTCTTGCGGGCCAGCTCGGAGATCAGCATCATGCCCGCGAGAAACAGGTACACGTCGTAGCCGCGCATCACCCCCGCCAGCGCGTCGGGCAGCGCCATCAGGCCGGTGACGCACAGCAGCAGGGCGCCGGCGGCGGCCCAGAAGGCTTCGGGCAGGCGGAACGGGCGGAACAGGACGCCGGCCGTGGTCAGCGCGGCGACCGACCAGATCAGTACAGGGGCGTGGCTGGACATCGGGATCGGGACAGTGGAAAGCCCGAAGTCTACAGCCTGGCGTCTGCGGGGGCGGCCGGCGTGGCAGCGCCGGGCGCCGGCAGGCCAATTGCTTCGCTGGTGACGGGCGTCGGTGCGGGGGCAGCCGGCGCCGTGGCCGCGGTCCCGCCAAGGTTGCTGGCGACCGGATCGATCGCCGGCGCCGCCGCGGGTGCCGGTGGCGGGAAGCCGATGGCAGCGATGCCGTGGCTGCCATCGGCATACTCGGCGTACATCCAGTCGTCGCTCACGCGGACCACGCCGGCGGGCGCTTCGGCTGCAGGCACGGGCACGCCCGCGAGGCGGCCCTCCATATAGGCGGCCCACACCGGCAGCGCGGTGGTGGCGCCGAATTCATGCTCGCCCAGGCTGCGGTTGTCGTCGTAGCCCATCCACGCCACCGTGACGACGCCGCCGGCGTAGCCCGCGAACCAGCCGTCGACCGAATCGTTGGTGGTGCCGGTCTTGCCGGCCACGTCGTCGCGGCGCAGGTAGCGGCGCACGCCGGCGCCGGTGCCGTCGTCGACCACGCTGCGCAGCAGGCTGTCCATGACGAAGGCATTGCGGGCGCTGATCACGCGCGGCGGGGCCGGGCTGTCCGTGGTGTTAGCCGGCTCGGCTGAGAACAGCACCTTGCCTTCGCTGTCGGTGATGCGCGCGATCAGGTAGGGCTCGATACGGTGGCCGCCGTTGGCAAAGACGCCATAGGCCGCGGCCAGGCGCAGCGGCGAAGTGGTGCCGGTGCCCAGTGCCAGCGGCAGGTAGCGCGGCAGCCGTCTGGGCGCGAAGCCGAAGCGGCTGGCGAACTCCACCGCGTACGGGATGCCGATCGCCTGCAGCGTGCGGATCGCCGGCAGGTTGCGCGATTCGGCCAGCGCCTGGCGCACGGTGATGGGGCCGACAAAGCGCCCGTCGTCATTGGTCGGCTGCCAGCGCGAACCATTGGGCAGCGGCGCGTCGTTGATCAGCGTGCGGGGCGACACGCCGCGCTCCAGCGCCGCCGCGTAGACGAAGGGCTTGAAGGTCGAGCCCGGCTGGCGCTGCGCCTGGGTGGCGTGGTTGAAGCGGCTGGTGGCAAAGTCGGCGCCGCCCACCATCGCCTCGATCGCGCCGGTGGCGCCGTCCAGCGATACCAGCGCGGCCTGCGGACCCTGCGACAGGTCCTTGACGAACTTGCGGTGGCGCCGCGCGTAGCCTTCCAGCCCGCCGTGCACCGCGTCGTAAGCCAGCGTCTGGCGCACCGACGACACCGTGGTGTAGACGTTCAGGCCGCGCGTGTAGGCCTCGTCGCCAAAGCGCTCGCGCGCCAGCTGGCGCGCCAGTTCGGCCACGTACTCGGCATGCCCGGCAAAGCTGCCGGGGCTGTCGTCGGAGATCGCCAGGCGCGCGGCGCGGGCCTCGCGGTAGTCGTCCTGGCTGATCATGCCCAGCGCCAGCATGCGGCCCAGCACATACTCCTGGCGCCGCTTGGCGCGCGGGAAGTTGACCACCGGGTTGATGGACGAGGGGGCCTTGGGCAGCCCCGCCAGCATGGCCGTCTCGGCCAGCGACAGCGACGCCAGCGGCTTGCCGAAGTACGCATGCGCGGCGCTGCCGAAACCGTAGGCATGCTCGCCCAGGTAGACCTGGTTCATGTACAGCTCAAGGATGCGGTCCTTGGGCAGGGTCTGGTCGATGCGCCAGGCCAGCAGCATTTCATACCACTTGCGCGCCAGCGTCTTCTCGCGCGACAGGTAGAAATTGCGCGCCACCTGCATGGTGATGGTGGAGGCGCCCTGCGCATAGCCCTGGCCCAGGTTGGCCAGCGCGGCGCGCAATACGCCGGGGATGTCGACACCCTCGTGCTGGTAGAACTGGTCGTCCTCGGCTGCCAGCAGCGCCTGGACCATGCGCGTGGGAATCTGGCCGAAGGGGATGAACTCGCGGTGCTCGCTGCCGAACTCGCCGATCTGCACATTGTCGCTGGTGTAGATCCGCAGGGGCACGTCGGGCCGGTAGTCGCGCAGGGCGTCGACTGGGGGAAGCTGCCGCAGGCTTACCACCGCGGCAAAGCCGGCAAGCAAGGCACCGGCTGCAGCCAGCGCCAGTACGGCGCCGCCTGCCTTGACTGCGATTTTTTTCATGCGCGCATTTTACCCGCTGCCTGACTGACCCTAGCGGCTGGCCGCCAGCGGCAACGGATTGCCGAGCTCGTCATGGTCGACGGGCGGCGTGCCGGCGGCCGGCGGGGCGGGCCGGGCGGGCTGTGCCGTAGCCACGCGCAGCCTGGCCTGGCTGTGATGCCGGGCAAATTCGCACAGGGCCTGCCAGGTTTCCTCGCGTTCGATGATGGTGAAGTGATCCGTGGCTGGCACGGTCTGCAGTGCCACCGGGCCGGGCCAGGCGGCCATGAGCCGTTCCGAGCATTCATGGGGCACCACTTCATCGGTCTCGGCCAGCAGCACCTTGGTGCTCTGCACGACCTTCTTGCAATGCGAGATCGAATCGAAATGGTGGCGCATCAGCTGGCGCAGCGGCACCAGCGGGAAGCGCTTGCGCACCAGTTCAAGCAGCGAGTCGTAGGGCGTGATCAGCTGCAGGCTCTCGAAGTCCTGCAGGTCCGCCAGCTGGATCGCGACGCCGGTGCCCAGGCTGCGCCCCACCACATGCACGCGGGTGTCGGGGAAGACACGCCGCGCATGCAGCAGGAACTGGCTGGCATCGGCCACTGCGGCACCCTCGGACGGGAGGCCGTCGGAGTGTCCCAGGCCGCGGTAGTCGTAGGTGGCGAAGGCCATGCCGGCGGGCAGCCAGCGCGCGTACTGCAGCGTTTCGAGCACATCCTCGCCACGCCCGGGCAGGTAGAACAGCAGGTCGCGCACGTTGTCGCCGGGGGTATGGTAGATGTAGCCGCGCACCACGCCGCCGGGGATCAGGTGCGAGTACCCAATGATGCCGTCGGGCAGGTCGCGCGGCGGACGCCGGCGCGCATCGAACAGCAGCCGCTCCTGGTTGAGCGTCAGGTAGGTCCAGTAGCAGGCGAAGCCGCTGGCAGTCATCAGCGCGGCTGCCAGCGTACGGCGGGTGATCAATGGCATGGCTAGTCTTCAGTATCGCTGCCAGGCGAGGCGCACCAGCGCCGGCCTTGCCGCCCAGCCGCGCAGCCTACCTCATTTTTGTCAGGCGCGAGCGTGCAGCGCAAGCCGGCCGGCGCAGTTCTTGTACGATATACCTCATTCACGCGCGCGCACCCCCTCCCGAGACGACGCGCATACGGAGCAAACAGGCATGAGCGAGCAGAAACACGAGCAATACCGCGCCGAAGAGGCGCAGGCGATGGAACGCGTGGTCGCGGCGACGCGGCAGGTGCAGGTGGCCTTCACCGCCTTGCAGACCCACTATCCGCCGCAGGGCAGCGGCAAGCCATCCAAGCTTGCGCTGCAGACGTTCGATGCGGCGCTGCAGGCGCTGGAAGATGCCCAGGCCACCTTCGACGAGATCCTGAACGACCTGCTCGACGAAAAACGCTGATCCCGGCCCGGCATGTTGCGGGGGCAATGCATGGCCGGGAGCCTGTGATAAGGTTGCCGGACTACAGCCGCCCGGCCTGCCGCCGCACCTGAGCTGCACGGCACGCGCCACGGGACGGCAGGGCAGCGGCCGCGACGCGCGCCGCCTGCTGATACAGGAGACCCGCCGTCATGCACCGTGCCGCCCATCCCGCTGCGCCTTCCGATGTTGCCCGCCAGGCTGCCCATGTCGACCCGGCCGATGCCGACCGCGCCGGCCTGATCGCGCGCGCGCATGCGCGCTCTGCCGACTTCGGGCTGGATGCGCGCCATGCGCCCGGCTTCGATGCCGTCAGCCCGCGCGCGCTGGGTGAGCTGGTGGACGCCAGCCGCGACCTGTACCGCCATGCCTTGCCGGTGATGGAGACCCTGCACGCGCAGATCGCCAATACTGACAGCATGGTGCTGCTGACCGACAGCAGCGGCGTGATCCTGCACAGCCTGGGCGACGGCGACTTCGTCGCGCGGGCGCGGCGCGTTGCGCTGGCACCGGGGGTGTCGTGGTCAGAGCCGAGCAAGGGCACCAACGCCATCGGCACCGCACTGGCCGAGGCCCGCCCCACCCTGATCCACGCCAGCGAGCATTTCCTCGAATCCAACCACCAGCTGACCTGCTCATGCGCGCCGATCGCCAGCCCGACCGGTACCCTGCTGGGCGCGCTCGACGTCAGCGGCGATCATCGCGGCTTCCACCGGCACACCATGGCGCTGGTGCGGATGTCGGCGCAGATGATCGAGAACCACCTGTTTGCCAACCACTTCCCGGACGCGCTGCTGGTGCGCTTCCATGCGCGGCCCGAGTTCGTCGGCACGCTGTTCGAGGGCATGGCGGCGTTCTCGCCCGACGGTGCCTTCCTGGCTGCCAACCGCAGTGGCCTGTTCCAGCTGGGGCTGGCCCCGCACGCGCTGGCGGCAGCCGGCTTTGCCGGGCTGTTCGGCCAGCCGGTGCGCGTGGCGATGCAGGCGCGCAGCGGCGCTGCAGGATCGCTGCAGACGCTGACGCTGCCCAGCCGGGTGCAGGTGTTTGCCCGCATCGAATACCTGGCCGCGCCCATCGCGGTGCGCCAGCCCAGTGCCGAAGATCCGCTGCCGCCGGCACTGGCAGCGCTCGATACCGGCGACGCCGCCGTGGCCGCGGTGCTGCGCCGCGTGCGCAAGGTCAGCGGGCGCGGTATCACCATCCTGGTCCAGGGCCGCACCGGCACCGGCAAGGAGTGGCTGGCGCGCGCCATCCATGCTGCCTCGCCACGCGCCGGCGGGCCTTTCGTTGCGGTCAACTGCGCGGCCATCCCCGAATCGCTGATCGAGGCCGAACTGTTCGGCTACGAAGAAGGCGCCTTCACCGGCGCGCGCCGCCGCGGCAGCGAGGGCAAGGTCGTGCAGGCGCACGGCGGCACGCTGTTCCTGGACGAGATCGGCGACATGCCGCTGGCACAGCAGGTGCGGCTGATGCGCGTGCTGCAGGAGCGCGCGGTCACCCCGCTGGGCAGCGCCCGCGCGCTGCCGGTCGATGTGCGCGTGGTCTGCGCCACCCACCGCGACCTGCGCGCGATGATTGCCGATGGCGCTTTCCGCGAAGACCTGTACTACCGCATCAATGCCCTGGCCGTGACCCTGCCGCCGCTATGCGAGCGCAGCGACCTGCCGCTGCTGGTCGATCGCATCCTGCAGCGGCAGGGCGAAGACGCCGGCTTGCCGTCCCCGGTGCATGTCGATGCGCAGGTGCTGGCGCTGCTGCGCCGGCACCCGTGGCCGGGCAATATCCGGCAGCTTGCCAACGTGCTGCGCACGGCGGCGATCCTGGCGGAAGGGGAGGCGGAGATCGGGGTGGAACACCTGCCGGAAGGGTTTGAGCAGGAGTGTGGCGATGAGGTGGAGCGCTGTGACGCGGCGGCTCCCGTGCAGGCGCCGGCGTCCTCAAAGGCCAGCCGGATGCGCGACTGGGAAGCTGGCCTGATCCGGCAGGCGCTCGCGAGGCACGGCGGCAATGTCAGCCACGCAGCGCGCGAGCTGGGGGTGTCGCGCAATACGATCTATCGGAGGTTGAGGGAGGGGTTGGACGGCGACGAGGAAGCGGAGCGCTGAAGGACTTCCTATCCCGCTTGTTTGCTCCCCTCTCCCGCTTGCGGGAGAGGGGAGCACTCCGTCGGCAAGCAACTACCGACATCAGCAAGCAATCATCCTCACAACCCCGGCTGCGCCGCCAGCCACGCGGCCTCATCGTCGCTGAACAACTCCGACCGGGTCAGGAACCGCTTCCCCGTCCGTCCCTCCAGCGAGAACATCCCGCCCGCCCCCGGCACCACATCGATCACCAGCCGCGTGTGCTGCCAGTACTCGAACTGCGCCCGCGTCATATAGAACGCCGCGCCGCCGATCTCGCCCAGGCAGACATCGGCCGCACCCACCAGCAGTTCGCCGGCGGGGTAGCACATCGGCGCGCTGCCGTCGCAGCAGCCGCCGGACTGGTGGAACATCAGCGGGCCATGCCGAGCGGCCAGCTCTGCGATCAGCGTGAGCGCGGCCTGGGTTGCCACCACGCGTGCGACCGGCGCGGTGGCGGGAGCGGACGTCGAGCCCGCCATGGTCAGAAGAACCCGAGCGCGTTGGGGCTGTAGCTCACCAGCAGGTTCTTGGTCTGCTGGTAGTGGTCGAGCATCATGCGATGGTTCTCGCGGCCGATGCCGGACTGCTTGTAGCCCCCGAATGCGGCATGCGCGGGGTAGGCGTGGTAGCAGTTGGTCCACACGCGCCCCGCCTGGATGCCGCGGCCCATGCGGAATGCGCGCGCGCCGTCACGTGTCCAGACACCCGCACCGAGCCCGTAGAGCGTGTCGTTGGCGATGGCCAGCGCCTCTTCCTCATCCTTGAAGGTGGTCACCGATACCACCGGCCCGAAGATCTCTTCCTGGAAGATGCGCATCTTGTTGTGGCCGGCGAATACGGTCGGCTTGACGTAGTAGCCGCCCGCCAGGTCGCCATCCAGCACGTTGCGCTCGCCGCCGGTGAGGCACTGCGCGCCTTCCTTGCGGCCCAGGTCGATGTACGACAGGATCTTCTCCAGTTGTTCGGCGGACGCCTGCGCGCCGATCATGGTGCCGGTGTCGAGCGGATGGCCCTGGCGGATCGCGGCCACGCGCTTGAGCGCGCGCTCCATGAAGCGGTCGTAGATCGATTCCTGGATCAGCGCGCGCGACGGGCAGGTGCAGACTTCGCCCTGGTTCAGCGCGAACATGGCAAAGCCTTCCAGCGCCTTGTCGAAGAAGGCGTCGTCGGCGGCCAGCACGTCCTCGAAGAATATGTTGGGCGACTTGCCGCCCAGCTCCAGCGTCACCGGGATCAGGTTCTGCGACGCGTACTGCATGATCAGCCGGCCGGTGGTGGTCTCGCCGGTGAAGGCGACCTTGCTGATGCGCGGGCTCGATGCCAGCGGCTTGCCGGCTTCCAGCCCGAAGCCGTTGATCACGTTGATCACGCCCGGCGGCAGCAGGTCGCCGATCACTTCCATCAGCACCAGGATCGAGGCCGGCGTCTGTTCCGCCGGCTTCAGCACCACGCAGTTGCCGGCGGCCAGCGCCGGGGCCAGCTTCCAGGTGGCCATCAGCAGCGGGAAGTTCCACGGGATGATCTGGCCGACCACGCCCAGCGGCTCATGGAAATGGTAGGCAATGGTGTCGGCGTCGATCTCGGAGATGCCGCCTTCCTGCGCACGGATGCAGCCGGCGAAGTAGCGGAAGTGGTCGACCGCCAGCGGCAGGTCGGCGGCGGTGGTTTCGCGCACCGGCTTGCCGTTGTCGATGCTCTCGGCCACGGCCAGCAGCTTCAGGTTGGCCTCGATGCGGTCGGCGATGCGGTTCAGGATATTGGCGCGCTCGGTAGTGGAGGTGCGCGCCCACGCGGCCTTGGCGGCGTGCGCGGCGTCCAGCGCGGCGTCGACATCCTGCTGGCCGGAGCGCGGCACGCGCGTGAACGGCTTGCCGGTGATCGGCGTGATCGATTCGAAGTACTCGCCGCCGGCGGGCGGCACCCAGGCGCCGCCGATGTAGTTCTCGTACTGCTGCTTGTAGGGGTTGCTGACGCCCAGCTGGGCGATTTCCGCCATGTTCATGTCTCGCTCCGTTCAGTGATTTCTGTGGTGTCGTCACGGCCTTCCTGCCGTGCGCACGGCAGGCAGATCGCAAGAGCTGTGCCGGGGCGGGAATCGAACGAAAGAACGGGGAAAAGCGGGGGGCGCGTGCGCGTGGCACGGGTGGGATATGTCACGCGCCGGCACGGCTGTGCCAGCGCGTGACACCGGGTGTTCCAGAATGGAACACCCGGGGCAGGGCGTCAGTGCCCGGGGCCTGCGGCGCGCAGCGCCTTGACCGCGGCGGGCGTCACGTCGGCCGGCTGGCCGCCCCAGGTGGCGCGCAGGTAGTTGGCCAGCTGCGCCAGCTCTTCGTCGCTCATGCGCGCGGCAAAGCCCGGCATGTCCTGCATGGCCTCCACGCCGGGGAAGCGCTGCGCCTCGATGCCGTCGAGCATCGACACGATCAGGTTGCGCGCGTCGGTGTTGCGCACGGTCGAGTTGCCGGCCATCGACACCGCCACGTGCGGCTTGCCTTCGCCCTCGCGGCCGTGGCAGCCGGCGCAGACCGCCACATAGTGGCGGCGGCCAGGTGCCAGTTGCGCGGCATCGGCGTTGACGGGCTTGACTGGCTGCGGTGCGGGCGGCTTGTCTCCCAGCAGGTAGGTCGTCATCGCCGCAAGGTCGCCCTGGTTCAGGTACTGGCTGCTCAGATGCACCACCGGGTACATCTCGCCGAAGGCCGAGCCCTGCGGCGCGATCCCGATGGCAAAGAACTGCTGCAGGTCGGCCGCGGTCCAGCCGCGTGCGGCCAGCCCGGCCGGCGTGATGTCCGGCGCGCCCACGCGTGCCAGCGCGGCGCCGGCCAGCGGCTTCGACAGGTCCAGCCGCCCGAACGCGGCGCGCGGCGAATGGCATTCGGCGCAATGGCCAAGCGCGTTGGACAGGTAGCGGCCGCGCTGCCACGACTCGGAATTGCCGGCGGAGGCATCGGGCAGCTTGTCCTCCAGGAACAGCAGGTTCCAGCCCGCCAGCGCAAAACGCAGGTTGTACGGGAACTGCAGGTCGTGCGGGCGGTTCGGCACGGCGGCCGGCTTCACCTGCATCAGGTAGGCATACATGGCATCGGTATCCGCGCGCGACAGGCCGCGGTACGAGGTGTACGGCATGGCCGGATAGAGGTGCTTGCCCGGCGCCTTGCCGTCATGCAGCGCGGTGTAGAAGTCGTCGGCGCTCCAGTTGCCGATGCCGTGGGTCTTGTCGGGCGTGATGTTGGTGCCGTAGAACTTGCCGAACGGCGAGGCCAGCTCCACGCCGCCGGCAAACGGCGCGCCCTGCGGCGCGGTATGGCAGGCGGCGCAGTCGGCCGCGCGCACCAGGTAGCGGCCGCGCGCGATCTGCTCGGCGGGCGGCAGCTGGCCCTTGGGCGCCTGGTCGGCGGCGGGCGCGACGGCTTCGGTGTTGCCGCCGCAACCGGCCACCAGCGCGGCGGCGGCCAGCGCGGCAAGGGCCACGCGGGCGAAGGTCAGGAAGGCGGGGCGCTGCATCACTTGGCGCTCCCGCTGTCCTTGACCAGTCCCGGCGTGCTGGTGATCACGTCCTTCACGGCTTCGAAGTAGCGCACATAGCCCGTGCAGCGGCAGATGTGGCCGTCCAGCGCGGTGGTGATGGTCTCGTCGACCTTGTCCTTTGCCACCGGCTTGCGCTTGAGCTGTTCCACCAGGATGGTGGCGCCATTGACGAAGCCCGGCGTGCAGTAGCCGCACTGGAAGCTGAAGTGGTCCAGGAACTTCTGCTGCACCGGCGTCAGCTCCACCACCTCGCCTTTCTCGTTGCGCTTGCCGTGGCCTTCCACGGTGCGCACCTTGCGGCCCTGGAACCAGTGCGCGCCGGTGATGCAGCTGCGCACTTCCTCGCTGGTGCCGTCGGCCTTGTCGTGGATCACCACGCAGGCATGGCAGATGCCCTGGCCGCAGCCCAGGCGCGAGCCGGTCAGGTCCAGGTATTCATGCAGGAAGTCGATCATCATCAGGCCTTCGGGCACGTCGAGCGGGCCGACCTCCTTGCCGTTGATGTTCAGGGAAAGCGGTTGGGTGGCGATGCTCATGCGAGGACCTCCTGGATCTTTTCGGCCGTGACCGGCAGGTCGGTGAAGCGGTGGCCGATGGCATGCGCGATGCCATTGACGATGGCGCCCACCACCGGGATCATCACCACTTCGGCGATGCCCTTGGGCGGGTCGGTTTCAGAGACGGGCGGCAGCACCGTGCCGGTCTGGGTCCACACCGCCACGTCGCTGGCGCGCGGCAGGTGGTAGCGGTTGAAGTTCCAGGTGCCGTTGCCGGGGCCGTCCTCGTAGAGCGGCAGGTATTCATGCAGCGCGTGGCCGATGCCCATGGCGATGCCGCCCTGCAGCTGGCCGGACACCAGCTGCGGCGACAACTGCGTGCCGCACTCCATGATGGAGTGGTGCGACAGCACCTCGACCTTGCCGCTGGCCTCATGCACCGACAGCTCGACAAAGGTGCCGACCGCGCTGTAGTACGTGACTGAGGCATTGTTGCGCTGGGTGGTCGCGACGTAGACCTTCTTGCGGTCGAGCACGTCATAGCCGCCGCTGGTGCGCATGCGCGCCTTGCGCGCGCCGTCAGCGCCATCGCCGTAGCGCACCGACAGGCCATCGACCGGCAGCCGCGCGGCGTGCCCGCTGATGTCGAAATCGGCCTCGCTCCACTGCCAGCGGTTGAAGACGTGCACGGTGGCGCCGGTGACCAGGCCCATCTCATGCGCCTTGGCCGCCAGCTGCTCCAGCGGCAGCGCCTGCAGGCCGCCGGCGCTGAGCTTGCCCTCGACCCAGCGCGCGTCTTCCACGCGCACCACCAGCGAGGCCGCCTGGCCGCCGCCGATGCCCTGGCTCCAGATCGCCATCGCCGCCGGCCACAGGCCGTGCATGAAGATCACGCGCGCGGCTTCGCGCGTGCTGTGGGTGAAGTAGTAGGCCGAGTTGGTGGCGCTGGCGGGCGACGCGTACGACGGCGACCAGCGCGGGTTGGCGCACAGCCGGTCCTGCTCGGCCTGGCTCATCAGGTACGGATCGCCCGAGGTCACCACCGGCAGGTCGGCCCAGTCGGTGACCGAGGTACGCACCTCGGCCGCGGGCTTGCCCAGCCAGCGCGCCACCGCGGCGGCCTGCGAGGTCGACATGCCGGTGCCGATCTCGGCGCCGGAGTGGTGCAGCGCGATGCTGCCGTCGGCCTTCATCTCGACCTTGGCGAACGAAGCTTCCGCACCGGTGCCGAAGTCCTTCTGCACGCAGGCAAAGCCCACGCCGTAGCGGCGGCCGGGGTTGGCGGCTTCGTACTCCGCCTTCTTCTTCGCGCGGCCGGTCCACAACGGATGGACCTTCGCGGCTTCCAGCACTTCATCGACACGGATCGCGCCGGCCGGGATGGCGCCCTGCGTGTTCTTCATGCCGGAGCGCAAGGCGTTTTTCAGCCGGAACTCGATCGGGTCGAGCTTGAGCTGCTCGGCGAACTCGTCGACCATCATCTCGGTCGCGGCCATGCTCTGCAGCGTGCCGTAGCCGCGCGCGGAGCCTGCGTCGATGGCGCGCGAGGCGATTGCCACCGCGGTCAGGTCGTTCTTCGGGAAGTAGTAGATCGATTGCGCCGCGGTGGCGCCCACCATCGCCACCGACGGCGAGAAGTTGGCGCGGCCGCCGCCGTTGGCCTCCAGGTCTCCCTGGAAGGCCTGGAACAGCCCGGTCTTGCGGTCCACCGCGATGCGGTAGCGCATCTTGAAGGCGTGGCGCTTGATCGAGGTCTGGAACTGCTCGTAGCGGTCATTGGCCAGGCGCACCGGCTTGCCCTCGGCATAGAGCGCCGTGACCAGCCCGTAGAACGGGAAGTTGTAGTGGTCCTTGGAGCCGTAGCCCACGGTGTAGCACGGGTGCAGGAACACCTGCTTCACCGGGAACGCGCCCTTGGCCTTTGCCAGCATCTCGGCCGCGCTCTCGGCGACCTCGATCGGGGACTGCGTCGGCACCACCAGGTGCAGTGCCTGCGCGGCGGCGTCATACCAGCAGTTGGCGTTGTCGGGCTCCAGCGCCGCGGTGTCGACTGACTGCGAGTTGTATTCGCGCTCCAGCACCAGCCAGTCCTCGGGCGGCCTGGCCAGCTGCGCGCGGATCGCGTCGGCATGGTACATGCCCTGTTCGCCGAGCTGGCCGTGGTCCTTGCCATCCGGCCACACCGGCTGGTGCTTGCGCATCATGCTGGGGAACACCGGCGCGTTCTTCAGGCTGGAGAACACGTCGTCGTCATAGGGCGTGGTGCCGCCCACGCGCACGAAGCGGAAGGTGCCCCACGGATCGCGCTCCAGCGGGCCGGTCCTGGCGCCGTAGCGGATCACGTCGTCGCGGAACTTGAGCTTGTCCTTGGCAAAGCGGAAGCGCGCGAAATCGTGGTAGATCAGGATCGCCACCGCATGGCCCAGGTAGGCCGGGGTCTTGCCCTCGGGCAGCAGCATGTCCACCCCGTAGAAGCCGGGGAAGGCCACGCTGTCGCGGGCGAGGTCTTCCGCGGTGACCACGCGGTCAGGCTTCAGGTCGTCGCCCAGCACGGCGAGGTCGAAGCCCTCATAGGTGCGGTCGGCCTGCGTGGCGCGCAGGATGAAGGCGTGCGATTGCTGCTGCGGCCAGTGCGGCATGTCGCGCGCGCGGATATCGCGCGCGAACACCTTGGCGCCGGTGACCTTGGCGATGCCGTCGATGCGGAATTTCGGGACGCCGGCCTTGGGGTCCCACTGGACCGGGGTCAGCAGCTTGTCTTCGAACAATGCCGCGAAGGCTTTGCCGCCGATGGGTGCGATATAGACCGACACCCCGGCCACGACGCTGGCTTTCAGGAAAGTGCGCCGTGAAGGGTTGAAGCTGGGCATAAGGATTCCTCGGGAATGCGCTGCTACGGCAGCCGGCGCGCGACGTGCGGGATCAACGGGGATCGTGACAAGATGGCCGAAGCAGTGCCTGGCTGCGCGCGGTGATGTCGCGTGCGTGGGCCTGGCCGCGTAGCCGTGGCGCCGGAGAGGGCTGGTGAGAGGTGGGGCAATGTCTTGTTATCTGTCGTGGCACGGCCTGGCGCGCTGACTGGGCGGATTGTGCGCTTACGTCAGGGTATACCGCAATGCGGGGAGTGGAATAGCGGTTATCAGCAGGGTTTGATACCCGCGGGCACGTGGTTGTGCATTGCGTCATGGCGCGGATCGGTGCCGCAAGCCAAGCTTGGAGCCGTTGTCTGCACGAAGAGACAGGCAGATCCCCGCCGCGCGGGTGGCGGCAGGGACCGAAAGAATTCAGATCGCCGCCAGAATCATTCATATCCCGGTGTGGCGCGGGCTGGCCAGATATTGGGGTCTTTGCCGAATAGCGGGGTGTGGTTTTTGGGCTTTGGCACCGCGGTTGGGGGTCGTGCTTGGCAGGCGTGGGCTGTTTCGCCGGCGTAGCCGGCGACTTACTCTTTTGTCCAAGCGACAAAAGAGTAAGCGGAAAAACGCGTCGCCTGAGCGGCTGGCTACCCATTCCTCGACGTGGGTGGTTCGAGCGGCGGTGATTTCCGCCGATTTGTGTGGTGGTTCGAGCCAGCTACGCTCCCTGTCTGGTGCCTGCGTCGACGGACTATTGGACGACCCCGACTTTAGGGGGTTGGCAACCTGCTAACCAGGTTATCGGTGGGACGCCTTCGGCTGCGCTGCGCGCACTCAGCATCGCAGGTCGGGTGCCCAGGCACGGAGTGCATCGCTGCGCTCGCACGCGTTGTCGTGGATGACACCGAACCCAACGCTGTTAGGACGTGGTCAGTCGCTCTGCTTAGGGCCGGCGCGCAGCGCAGCCGTAGGCGTCCCACCGATGGCGGTGTTAGCAGGCGGCCCACAGCCTAAAGTCGGGGTCGTCCAATAGTCCGTGGACGTAGGCACCAGACAGGGTGCGTAGCAGGGTCGAACGGGCACCCGCGCCCAAAGGAGACCAAAACCGCCCATATGACCAGAAGCGGTGAATGGATAGCCAGCCGCTCAGGCGACGCGCTCTTTGGTTACTTTCTGTCGCTCGGACAGAAAGTGACTCGCCGGCTACGCCGGCGAAACAGCCCACGCCAGTCAAGCACGACCCCCAACCGCAGTGCCAAAACTGACCGGACGGCTTCTACCCCCGCGCCTGGCGCCGGCTGTCGGGCACGAAATGCCGGAGCGAACCGTCGCCATAGGCGCGCTGCACTTCGGATATCACCACGTGATAGCCGTCATACCACTTGCGGTACTGGCGCTTGGCGTCCAGGTGCCGCGGGTGGGTGGCGAAGGCCTGCAGGGAGTCCTTGTCGCGCCAGTAGTAGCTGGCGTTGGACAACTGGCCATCTGGCGAGCGCCAGGACTCGGCACCGACAAAGCCGGGTATGCCAGCGGCGATCTCGTCGATCAGGGCGCTGAGGCGGTGGAACTCGTCATCGGCCTGGCCGGGCCGGTAAATAAAGGCTGCGATATACATCAAGGGCTCTGCGTGAGAAGTGGGTTCAGGCCGGGCGTGAGGTCAGCACCAGCCGCAGCGCCAGCAGCACCAGCACGGCTGCCAGGCCGCGCGACTGCAGGGTAGCGGCCTTGGGGTGGCGTGACAGGAAGCGGCGCACGGTGCCGCCAGCCGCGCCGAGCAACGCGTGAAACACGGTGGCGATCACTGTCAGGACCAGGCCAAGCATGAGCAGCTGCCGGGCCACGCCGCCCTTGCCGGGATCCACGAACTGCGGCAGGAAGACCATGAAGAACAGCAGCGCCTTGGGATTGAGCAGGCTGTTCAGCATGGCGCGCACAAACACCGAGCGCAAGGACGCTTGCGTCACCACTGCCTCCTTCAGCGCAAGCGGCTGCCGGAGGGCCTTGACCGCCATCCACAGCAGATAGGCCGCGCCGGCATAGCGGATCAGGTCGAACGCCGGCGCCCACGCCATCACCAGGGCGGTGATGCCGGTGGCGGTCAGGACCGTGAGGATCAGGTCGGCCACGGCAATCCCCAGTGCCGTCGCAACGCCGCCCCGAGGGCCATAGGTGATGCCATGCGCCATCACGAATGCCATGTTCGGGCCGGGTGACAGGAGCAGCAGCATCACTGCCGCCGCGAAGATCGACAGGGTGGTCAGGGCAATCATGTGCAGGAAATGGTTAGCGTTGACTAGGCATGCAGGCTATTCTTCAGGCCTGATACACGCAAAGAATTGTTCTAGATACAAAGCATGGCCCACGCGCGCTATAAAACCATTGTTGACGAGATTTCCGCGCGCATTCATTGCGGCGAGCTGCCTCCAGGCACGCAACTGCCGACGGTGCGTGCGCTGATGAAGCAGTACGGCGTGGCGCTGGCGACTGCGGCACGCGTCTACGTCGAGCTGGAGGCCGTCGGGCTGGTGGTCGGCGAGACCGGCAGGGGCACGTTCGTGCGCGATACCTCGCTGCCGCGCGGCCTGGGGCTGGAGCAGCATCCGGTGCGCGCCGGCGCGGTGGACCTGACCTTCAACTATCCGTCCTTGCCCGGGCAGGTTGAACTGTTGCGCGATGGCTTGCGCAGCATCGCGGCCTCGGGTGATCTCGACGCCCTGCTGCACTCCGCGCCGCAGGGCGGGCGCCCGCATGAACGGCAGGCCGTCGCCAGGCACCTGCGCAACCGCGGCATCCGGGTGCCGGGCAGCCAGGTGCTGATCGTCAACGGCGCGCAGCAGGGCCTGGCGGTGACGGTGATGGGGCTGCTCAATCCCGGTGACGTGATGGCGGTCGACGCGCTGACGTATCCGGGCATGAAGGCGCTGGCGCAGTTGTACCGGCTCGACCTGGAGCCGTTGCCGGCGACTGCCGCGGGCCTGGACCTGGATCGGCTTGCCGCGCTCTGCAAGCGGCGTCCGGTGCGGGCGGTCTACACCATGCCGACCATGCACAATCCGCTGGGCTATGTCATGAGCGAGGCGGACCGTGGCCGCCTTGCGGCCCTGGCGCAACGGCATGATCTGCTGATCATTGAAGACGGTGCCTATGCCTTCCTTGCCGAACCGGCGCCGAAACCGGTGTTCACCTTCGCGCCGGAGCGGACCGTCTACGTCTCGGGCTTGTCGAAAAGCGTGGCATCGGGCCTGAGGATGGGGTTCGTCGCGGCGCCCGGGCCGCTGGTGCCGGCCCTGGAGCGCGCCATTCGCGTGTCAACCTGGAACACCCCTTCGCTGACCGTGGCGCTCGGCTGCCTCTGGATCGAAGCGGGGACCGTCGATGACCTGGAGGATCGCAAACGCAAGGACGCCCGGCGCAGGCAGAGCCTGGCGCGGCGCATCTTGCGTGGCTGCCGCGTCACGGCGCACCCGTCTTCATACTACCTTTGGCTTGAACTCGCGGAGGACCTGCGCGCCGACCAGGTCGCGGCCGCCCTGGAGCAAGAGGGTGTGCTGGTGACGACGGCCGAGCCGTTCGCGGTTGGCGCGAGCGTGCCGCATGCGATGCGGCTGGCGCTCGGGTCGATCTCCATGGATGCGCTGGAGCAGGCGTTGCGCAAGGTCCGGCGGGTGGTGGCAGCCTGAAGCGGCGGCAAAGGCTGCCGCGTCAGCGGAACACCAACGTCCTGCCGCCGTTGCGCAGGACCCGATGTTCCGCATGCCATTTCACCGCACGCGCCAGCGCCACGCATTCCACGTCGCGTCCGATGGCAGTCAGCTGCGCGGCGTCCATGGCATGGTCCACGCGTGCGACTTCCTGTTCGATGATGGGGCCTTCGTCGAGGTCGCCGGTCACGTAGTGCGCTGTGGCGCCGATCAGCTTGACGCCGCGCTCATAGGCTTGCGCGTAGGGGCGCGCGCCCTTGAAGCTGGGCAGGAAGGAATGATGGATGTTGATGGCGCGGCCCTCCAGGCGGCGGCACAGGTTGTCGGACAAGACTTGCATGTAGCGGGCCAGGACGACCAGGTCGATACTGTAGTCGCAGACCAGGTCCCACAGTCTCGCTTCCTGCGCGGCCTTGCCTTGCGGCGTGGCATTGAGCAGTGGCAGGTGATGGAACGGGATGTCGTAGCTCGCCGCAAGCTGGTAGAAGTCCTTGTGGTTGGAGACGATGGCCGGAATCTCGATAGGCAGCTGCCCGGTGCGGTAGCGGAACAGCAGGTCGTTCAGGCAGTGGCCGATCTTTGACACCATCAGCATCACGCGCGGCTTGCGCGCGGCATCGTGGAGGGACCAGTCCATCTCATGCGCGGCCGCCACGCCCGCCAGCGCGCTGCGCAGGGCAGCGAGCGCATCGCCGGCATCCTGGCCTTCGGGCAGCGGCCGCTGGAAGTGCACGCGCATGAAAAACCGTGCGCTGTCGCGATCGCCGAACTGCGCGGAATCTACGATATTGGCGCCGGCTTCCACCAGCAGGGCCGAGACGGCATGGACAATGCCGGGACGGTCGGGGCACGACAGCGTCAGGATGTAGCTGGCGGTTTCGGTCTGGATCACTGGCATGGGCACTCCGGTATCCGCTTGCATCGATGTTCAGGCCTTGGTCCGCTCGCTGGCGGGATCGTACGGCGCGCGCAGGCGGATGCGCGCAGGCAGTAGTTGCCCGGCCAGGTCCACGTGATACTTGCCGCCCTCGATCCATGCCGCGTCGGCCGGACCATCGTCGCGTGCCAGCAAGCTCATGCCCACTGGACAGCCAAGGGTGTGGCCAAATGCGGCGGACGTCACGAAGCCGGCCGGCCGCACGGTGCCGTCCTGGGCGGTGCGCAGGATCGCCTCGCCGCCCCAGAGCATGGCCTCGCTGGCGCCGTCCAGCGTGACCACCGCAACGCGCCGCCGCACCTGCGCGGCACCGCCGGCAGCGCGCAGCTTCAGCAGCGCTTCGCGCCCGCGGAACGGGATGTCCGTGTTCAGCTTGCAGGCAAACGACAGCCCGGCCTCGAACGGATGGATATCGGTGGTCAGTTCGCGGCTCCAGGCGCGGTAGCCCTTTTCGATGCGCAGCGATTCAATGGCGTAGTAGCCGGCGTTGACCAGTCCGAAGCGTTTCCCGGCCTGGTGCAGGGTGTCATGGACGCCCACGGCGAATTCCACCGGGACATACAGTTCCCAGCCCAGTTCGCCCACATAGGTCAGGCGTGTCGCGCGCACCGTGGCATAGCCGAGATCGATCTCTTTCGAGGTGCCGAACGGGAACGCCTGATTGGAGAAATCGGTGCGCGACACGCTCTGCAGCAGCTCGCGCGAGCGCGGGCCCATCACCGCCAGCACGGCGTACTGGCCGGTGACATCGACAATCGCGCAGCGCTTGTCGGCGGGAATCAGGCGCTCGATATAGTTGAAGTCGCGCGTGGTCTGCGCCGAGCCGGTCACCAGCAGGTACTGGTCGTGCGCCAGCCGCGTCACGGTCAGGTCGGATTCATAGGTGCCGCGGTCGTTGAGCATGGCGGTGTACACGGTCTGCCCCGGCGGCACGGCCACGTCGTTGCTCATCACGTATTGCAGCACGGCCTCGGCATCGGCACCCTTGACTATGTACTTGGAGAACGAACTCATATCGAACAGCGCCACTGCCTCGCGGCAGGCGCGGTGTTCTGCGCCGCTCCATGGCAGCCAGTTCTGCTGTCCGAACGAGTAGCGGATCTCGGGCGATTGTCCGGCAGGCGCGAAGAAGTTTGGCCGCTCCCAACCCATCTTGCTGCCGAAATTGGCGCCGGCAGCGTGCAGGTGGGCATAGAGCGGCGAGCGCCGGAACGGCCGCGCCGTATCCAGTTCCCGGTTGGGCCAGGGCATCGCGTAGTGCAGGCCCAGCGTTTCCTTGACGCGGTCGTGCAGCCAGCTCTCGTTGCCGTTGAAGCCGGCAAAGCGGCGGATATCGACCGGCCACAGGTCCATGGTCGGCTCGCCCGCGACGATCCATTCCGCCAGCGCCATGCCGGCGCCGCCGGCAGACGCGATCCCCATTGAGTTGAAGCCCGCGCCCACGTAGAAATTGCGCAGCTCGGGCGCTTCGCCGAGGATGAAGTTGTTGTCCGGCGTGAAGGACTCGGGCCCATTGTAGAACTGCTTGACCTGTGCGGACTCCAGTGCCGGAACGCGGATCAGCGCATTCTCCATCAGGATCTCGAACTGGTCCCAGTCATCAGGCAGCAACTGGAACTCGAACGGCTCAGGAATGCCCTGCATGCCCCACGGCTTGGCATTGGGCTCGAAGCCGCCCATCACCAGCCCGCCCACTTCCTCCTTGAAGTAGATGAAGCCGTCCGGGTCGCGCATCACCGGCAGGTCAGGGTGCACCCCGGCGATGCGCTCGGTGACGATGTAATAGTGCTCGGCCGAGTGCAGCGGCACGGTCACGCCGCACATCTGGCCGACCTTGCGCGCCCACTGGCCGGCGCAGTTGACGACGATCTCGGCGCCGATGCGGCCTTCGTCGCCGGCCTTGTTGCGCCAGCTCACGCCGGTGGCGCGGCCATCGCGGCTGTGGATGGCGGTGACCTTGGTGTCCTGCGCAATCACAGCGCCGCGTGAGCGCGCGCCACGTGCCAGGGCCTGCGTAAGGTCCGTCGGGTTGGCCTTGCCGTCGCCCGGCAGCCACACCGCGCCAAGCAGGTCGTCGGTGCGCATCACCGGCCATAGCTCGCCAGCCTGGGACGGGGAGATGATTTCGCACTCCACGCCATAGGCCCGGGCCACCGCTGCGGTGCGGCGCAGTTGCGTCATGCGCTCCGCCGTGCGCGCCACCGACAGCGACCCGCATTGCTTCCAGCCGGTGCCAAGGCCGGTCTCCGCTTCCAGCTCGCTGTAGAGGCGGGTTGAGTAGCGGATCAGCTTGGTCATGCTCTCCTGCGCGCGCAACTGGCCGACCAGGCCGGCTGCGTGCCATGTCGTGCCGCACGAGAGCTGCCCTTGCTCAAGCAGCACCACGTCTTTCCAGCCCAGCTTGGTCAGGTGATAGGCCACGCTGCAGCCGATGATGCCGCCGCCGATGATGACGACGCGGGAGTGAGAGGGCAGGGGTGGGGGCATGTAGGGCACCTTGGGAATGAATGATCAGCGTGTGGCTGAATCTTATTCCACAAAATGCCAAATAACAACACAAAATGCAACAGAAGTGGGAGCCGTGAAAAAAGCGCTCGGCGCCACGCGGCAGCAGCAACTAAAGCGCCGGAGGGCCGATCATCGCAAGTGCGATGGACCGCCCCCCAAGAGCATTCCGCTTCTTGCTTTTTGGTCAGAAGGGCCTTTTCACCTCCGGATCGCCATGTCCGGCGAACAGCTTCAGCGTCAGGCGCTGCGCAAGGTTGCCATACGGCGGATAGAACAAGCCGATTGGAAAGAAGCGATGCCGCTTGAACACGGTGCGCGCGTGCGACAGCTCCCGGAACCCCTCCTCGCCGTGATAATTGCCCATCCCTGACTGGCCGACGCCGCCGAAGGGCGCATCGTGGTTGACCACGTGCCAGGCCCAGTCATTGATCGTGACGCCGCCGGAATGCGTGCGCGCCAGCAGTTTCTCGCGTTCGGACTTGTCGTGGCTGAAGCAGTACAGCGCCAGCGGGCGTGCCTGTCGCTGCACCACTTCGATTGCCTGCTCGTGCGTGTCGTAGGGCACTACGGGCAAGACGGGGCCGAAGATCTCTTCGCGCATCAGGCGCATTTCCGGCGTGCAATGCGTGACGATATGGAGCGGCATGCGCCGCCCGCTGCCCACCTCGCCGCAGGCGATGACCGTCGCGCCCCTGGCGCGCGCATCGTCCAGCAGGTCCCGGATCCTCGCTGCATGGCGCTCGGTGGCCAGTGCCGTGTAGTCGGCATTGGTCTCGGTATGCCTGCCGAAGAGTTCGCAAAAGCTCTGCCGCAAAGCCTCGACGAAGGCGTCCACCTGCTCGCGCGGCACCAGTGCATAGTCAGGTGCCACGCAGATCTGCCCGCAGTTGATCCCCTTGCCATGGGCGATGCTCCTGGCAGCCTCGCGCACCGGATAGTCGCGCAGCACGATGGCCGGTGACTTGCCGCCGAGTTCCAGCGTGACCGGCGTGAGATTGCGTGCCGCCTGGCTCATGACGATTCGCCCTACCGCCGGCGAGCCGGTGAAGACAATGTGGTTGAAGGGCAGGGCGGTGAAGACGGCGGGGTCTTCCAGTTCCTCGCCGATCAGCGCAACGTGGTCCTCGGCGAAGACCTCGCCCAGCATCATCCTGAGCGTGGCGTTGGTGGCCGGGGTGGTCTCCGGCATCCTGATCATGACGCGGTTGCCAGCCGCCAGCGCCGTCACCAGCGGCCCGAGCGACAGGTAGACCGGGAAATTCCAGGTGGCGATGATCCCGACCACGCCCTTGGGCTGGTATCTCACTTGCAGGCTGTTGGTCGCAAACAGGAGTTCGGGCCTGCGCCGGCTCGGGCGCATCCAGCGGCGCAGGTGCGCGAGCGCGTGCCGGATCTCGAGCGCGGTCGGCAGCACTTCGAGCATCTTGGTCTCGGCCACGGCGCGCTCGCCGAAGTCGCGCGAGATCGCCTCGGCCAGCACGTCCTGGTAGCGCAGCAGTTGCCGCCTGAGTGCGCGCAGGTGGTTCCGCCTAGTGCCGGCATCCGGGCAGGTGTCATGGAGGAAGGCTTGCTGCTGACGGGCGAATACCGATTCCACGCGGGCTTGCTCAATGGCCTGGCTGGCCTGCTGGTCTGTCAGTGCGCGGTCATTCATGCCGACCTCCTTTGTTCGGTAGCCTGCGGGGGCGCATCGGAGCAGGTTTCCTCTTCGGCATAGGCGCGGCCGCCGAAGCGCAGCGCGGAATGTTCGCGTCGGGACTGGAACAGCGGGTAGAACATCTGGATGAACCAGCGCTCCTGGCCAAAGATCAGGTCGTCCTGCAGGCCGACCCTGGCCGGGTACTTGCGCGTGATGTAAGCGGTGCCGAACAGGATGTCCCAGAAGAACAGGAGATTGCCGAAGTTGCCCTTGTAGTGCCCGATGCCATCCTCGTTGGTCAACGCGTGATGGGCCCAGTGTGTGGCAGGCGTCGAGATGGTCCGTTCCAGCAGCCACATCAGCGGGCGCAGCGCACGGATCTTGTACAAGGGCTGGTCCCAGCGCCACGCGCTATGCGCCCCGAGAATCACGGCGATCTTGATCACGAAATAGGCGCCATAGACCTTGGCAAAGCCAAGGTACAGCAACACACCCGCAGACCAGAGGCCCGGCATCATCAGGTAATAGAAGAAGTTGTTGCGGTACGTGATGCGGATGCTCATGTATTGCGCGGTGTGATGCGCACGGTGCAATGGCCACAGCAACGGGGAATGCGAGATGCGATGCCACCAGTACTGGGTCAGGTCATCGCAAACCAGCAGGATCGCCGCCATGGCCCACCACGGCAGGTCCGACCAGGCGCCGCGCTGCTCCGGAATCAGCCACGTGCAGAGCATGTTCGTGGCGAGCAAGAGCAACGGCTGCACCACCGCCAGCAAGCCCAGGAACATCGCCAGTTCCAGCCTGGTGTCGTCCCGTGTGGCGTGAACGCTATTTTTATAGCGCCGCGTGAGGATCTCCAGCCCGGCAAAGCCAAGCATGAGCGTCACGATCAGTATGTTCTGTAACTGCGGACTCATTGGGGCGTCTCCGATCGTTATGGTCTGTCTGACTCCAGGGTCCGGATGACTGTAGGCTTGCCGTTTCGATGCGTCCAATGCATACTTTGCAATGATCCAATGCGCATGGAGCATTGAAATGATGGACCTTCGCCGCCTCAGCCATGTTCTGGCCCTTGCCGACGCGTTGCATTTCGCACGGGCGGCGGAGCGCGTTCACCTTAGCCAGCCAGCCTTCAGCCGCAGCATCCAGGCCATTGAGGGCGAGCTTGGCATCCGCCTGTTCGACCGCGACGTCGGAGACGTGCGGCCAACCCCGGCCGGCGAATTCGTGATCGCGCGGGCGCGGCGGCTGCTGTTCGATGCGCGCTGCCTGCAGCGCGATGTCGATCTCTATCGCGACAGCCAGTTGGGCGACACCGCGTTTGGCATCGGGCCCTTTCCGTCCGCGACCCTCTTGCCGCCCGTGCTGACCGAGCTGCGGCGCTTGCATCCGGAGGTTGCCTTGCGCGTGGAGGAGAGCAACTGGCAGCAGTTGCTGGAGCGCCTGCGTGCGGAGGACATCGAGTTTTTCGTCGCGGATGTGCGCGACCTGCCCGATGACGTGGCGCTGGATGTTCGACCGCTGGGCAAGCAGCGCGGCGACCTCTACGTCCGCGCCGCGCATCCGCTCGCAGGACGTGATTGTTCATTGCAGGACGCCTGGACATACGGCGTTGCGGCCACGAAGCTGCCAAGCCCGGTGCGGGCCGCGCTGGCGAAAATGCTTGGCTTGCCTGGGGGGCAGGACGCCGTCCTTGCGCTGGAATGCGATGACATCGCCGTGCTCCGGCGCGTCGCGTTGTCCACCGACACCGTGCTGGCCGCGACGCAGGTATCGATGCAGGCAGATGTTGAGTCAGGTGCGCTGCTGCCGCTGAAAATCCGGGGGCTGCCCGCGCTGTATTCCGAAATGGGGGTGGTGAGTCTTCGCAACAGGACGCCATCACCGATGGCGCAGAACGCCATCGCATGCATGGCACGGGTAGCCCGTGAGCTGAACAGCTAGCTGACGCGGATCGCCGCGCGAGAATGGCCGCTACCGCGCCATCTGCAGCGTCACGATGCCCGCCAGTACCAGCGCCGTGGCCATCAGCCGCCGCCGGTCAAAGGACTCCCGCAGCAGGAAGTGCCCCAGCAGCGCGGCAAAAATCACGCTGGATTCACGCAGCGCCGCCAGCTTGGTCACCGGCGCCATGGTCATGGCCCACAGCATCAGCGCATACGAACCCACCCGGTTGATGCCGCCGATCCACGCGCGCTTCCATTCCGTGCGCAGCAGCGCCAGCAGCGCGGTGCCGCGGCGGCTGAACGCATAGCCGGGCATGAACACATGCGACATCGCCTGCAGCCAGACGATGTAGGTGAAGACCTCGCCGTAGCGCTTGACCGCGGTGCCGTCGATCACGGTACCGCCCGCCAGGCAGGCCCCGGCCAGCAGCGCAAAGCCGAGCAGGTCGGGCGATTGGCGGCGCCAGTGCACCAGGCTGACCAGCCCGCAGCAGATCAGCGCGATGCCGGCATAGCCGCCTGGCCCCAGCCGTTCGCTGCCGACCAGCAACAGCAGGATCGCCACCATCATCGGCGCCGAGCCGCGCATCAGCGGATAGGCCTGGCTGAAGTCGCCGCGGTTGTAGGCGGCTACCAGCGACAGCTTGTAGCCGACCTCCAGCGCCACGGTGGCCAGCAGGAAGGGCCAGACCTGGGGCGCGGGCAGCGGCACCAGGAACAGGAAGGGCAGCGCCACCAGCAGGCAGAAGGTGTCGATCAGCGCCATCGACGACAACCGGTCGCCGCCGATCTTGACGATGGCGTTCCACGACGCGTGCATCAGCGCGGACAGCATCACGGCGGCAAAGGCGAGGCCGTGAAAGTCTGGGGGGAGGGACATGAAGGAGGGGTTGTTCTTGTGGTCTTCTGATGCGTTCGCAAGTCCGCTGGTTTGCTCCCCTCTCCCGCAAGCGGGAGAGAGGAGCCTGCTGCCGGGTGTTGGAGGAAAACGCCTTAAGCCGCTTCCGCCAGCGGCGCCTGCGCCTTGATCCCCATTTCCCGCAGCACCTCTCCGATTGCAGTCACGACATTGCGCATCTCGTTGTCGTCGATCGCACCAATGCACCCGACGCGGAAGGTCTCCATCTGCGTCAGCTTGCCCGGATACAGGATGTAGCCGCGTTCGCGCACCTTGGCGTAGAAGGTCTTGAAGTCATAGCGCGCGTCGGCCGGCGCATGGAAGGTGACGATGATCGGCGCCTGCACCGCCGCCGGCAGGAAGGCGCGGAAGCCAAGTGCGGCCATGCCCTGCACCAGCGCGTCGCAGTTCCTGCGGTAGCGCGCGCCGCGCACCGGCTGTCCGCCTTCTTCCAGGAACTGGTCGAGCGCGGTGCGGAAGGCCGCCACCACGTGCGTGGGCGGCGTGAAGCGCCACTGCGTGGTCTTCTGCATGTAGACGTACTGGTCGTACAGGTCCAGCGCCAGCGAGTGGCTGTTGCCCTGGCTGGCTTCCAGCACGTCCTTCTTCACCAGCACAAAGCCCATGCCCGGCACGCCCTCGATGCACTTGCCGGTGGCGGCCACCAGCGCGTCGAACGGCATGGTGCGGGCATCGATCTCGAGCGCGCCGAACGAGCTCATGGCATCGACGATCAGACCCTTGCCCAGCCGCTGGCACAGCGCGGCGATGTCCTGCAGCGGGTTGAGCACGCCGGCGCCCGTTTCGCAGTGCACCTGCGCCACGTGCGTGATCGACGGGTCGCGCCGGAGCGCGTCTTCGATCAGCGCGGCGGTGGCGGGCTGGTCCTCGGGAATCGGCAGTTCCACGCTGGCGCGGCCCAGCACCTTGCAGATCTTGAGGATGCGCTGGCAGTAGGCGCCGTTCTGCGGCACCAGCACCTTGCCGTCGCGCGGCACCACATTGGCGATGGCGGCTTCCACCGAGAAGGTGCCGCTGCCCTGCATCGGCACGCACACATGGGTGCCTTCGCCGTGGACGATGCGCACCAGGTCGTCGCACAGGCTACGCGTGATGGTGTTGAAGGCAGCGTCCCACGAACCCCAGTCGCGCAGCATGGCCTGCTTGGTCGCGAGCGAGGTGGTCAGGGGGCCGGGGGTCAGAAGGATCGGGTCGTTGCCGCGAATCATGGTGAGCTCCTGATTGGGAAGGAGTGGAAACAAGGGGAGGTCAGTCGTTGCCCTGGCGCCAGGCCTGGGTTTTGCAATCGAGCACGCGTTGCAGCAGGTAATAGAGCAGGCAGGCGAAGGCCGAGGTCAGCACCACCAGCGTTGCCATTGCCGCCGCGGGGCCGATGTCGCCGGATTCATCCAGGTTGACGATCTCGACGGAGGCCAGCTTGGTGTCGGCGCCGTACAGGAACACCACCGCCGAGACCGTCGTCATCGCGTTGATGAACAGGTAGCGCGAGATCTCCAGGATGGCGGGCAGGCAGGCCGGCACCGTGACCTTGAAGAAGGTCTTGTAGAACGGCACCTTGAGCGACGCGGACACGGCCTCGAACTCGCTGTCGAGCTGCTTGAGCGCGGTCACTGCGGTCAGGTGGCAGGAGGCGTAATAGTGGACGATGGTCACCAGCACCAGGATCCCCAGCGTCTGGTACAGCCCGTGCATCGGGTTGGCCTGCGGCACGAAGAAGAAGATGTAGCCCAGGCCCAGCACCAGCCCCGGCACGCCCATCGGCAGCACCGCCATCAGACGCACGAAGCTGCGCAGCCAGTCCATGCCGCGGGTCTTCTCCAGCAGGTAGGCGGTGGCAAAGATGAACACCGGCCCGATCACCGCGGCCAGTCCCGCCATGCGCAGGCTGTTCAGGTAGGAATCGACCACGCCGCCCTCGACCAGCCCCACCCGGTAGTGGTTCAGCGACAGCGAGAAGTTGTACGGCCACAGCTTGACGAAGGATGCGTAGATCGCCATGCCCATCACCGCTAGCATCAGCGCGGCCATCAGCCAGCAGAACACTGCCATGGCCAGGTCGTAGCGGGGGCTGCGGCGCGGCACGTAGGGCACGGAGCGCGCCGACATCAGCGCCATCTGGCGGCGCTGCACGCGCGCATCGACATAGTAGGTGACGGCAACCGGCACCAGCAGCATCAGCGACACCACCGCGCCCTGCGAGAAGTCCTGCATGCCGATCACCAGCTTGTAGATGTCGGTGGCCAGCATGTGGAAGTTGCCGCCGATCACCTTGGGGATGCCGAAGTCAGAGATCGCATAGGTGAACACCACCATCGCCGCGCTGACCAGGCCGTAGCGCGCGCCCGGCACGGTGATGGTGAAGAACTTGCGCACGGTAGAGGTGCCCAGCGCATCGGCCGCCTCATACAGCCGCGCGTCGGTCAGCGACAGCGCGGTGATCAGGATCATCAGCGCATGCGGGAAGGTGGCGAACACCAGCGAGGCCACGATGCCCAGCGGCCCGTAGATCTGGGTGGTGCCCATCCACGGCTTGAACAGCCCCTGGTTGCCGAACCAGAAGATGAAGGAGATCGCCGCCAGCAGCGATGGCGCCAGCAGCGGGATCAGCGCCAGGTTGCGCAGCAGGCCCTTGCACGCGATGCGGCTGCGCGTCAGCGCATAGGCAAAGCTGAACGCCAGCGGCACCGTGATGCAGGTCGCCAGGGCAGAGACCCACAGGCTGTTCCACACCGAGCGCAGCAGCGCGGGCGATTCGAAGTAGGCGCGGAAGTGCGCGATGCCGGCCAGGCTGCCGTCGCGGTTCTGCACGCTCTTGGCCAGGATCATCACGATCGGCGCCAGCACGAAGCACGCGAGCGCCAGCGCGGCCAGCGCCAGCAGCACGTGGGCGAGGCGGTCGGTCCAGTGCGCGCGCACGGCGGTGGCGACCAGCGCCGGCGGCGCGGGCTGCGCGCCAGGGTTGGCAGGCCCGGTCGGCCCGCTGGTGGCGGGGGCGGGGATGGTATCGGTGGCCGGCATGGTGGCAGACGTAGTGGCCGGCGCCGCAGTGAGGCTCATGCGCATGCGTGGCGAAAAATGCGGATACGGTCAGCGGGAATGGCCAGGCGCAGCAGGTCGCCGGTGTTCGGGCGCAGCTCGTGCAGGTCATTGAGGGAGAGGTCGGCGTACAGTGCGCCGGACGCTGCGTCAGGCAGGCGCAGCGTCAGCCGCGAGAACGCGCCGAGGAACTCGATCTTGTCCACGGTGGCCTCCAGCACGTTGGGGCCATGCTGTTCGATGCCGCGCACGCAGACGTCTTCGGGGCGGAAGAACACCTGCACGTCTTCGTCGGCGCAACAGCCCGGGGGCGCGGCGCAACGCATGCGCACGCCGCCCAGTTGCAGCTCGCCGTCGCCGCAGACGCGCGCGCCCAGCATATTGGTCTTGCCGACGAAGTCCGCCGCGAACGGCGTGGCCGGGCGCTGGTAGATCTGCGCCGGCGTGCCCACCTGCTCGATCGCGCCCTGGTTCATCACCACGATGCGGTCGGCCATCGACAACGCCTCTTCCTGGTCGTGCGTGACCAGGATGGTGGTGATGTTCAGCCGCTGCTGCAGCGCGCGGATCTCGCTGCGCAGCCGCACCCGCACGCGGGCATCGAGCGCTGACAGCGGCTCATCGAGCAACAGCAGGCCGGGCGAGGTGGCCAGCGCGCGCGCAATCGCCACGCGTTGCTGCTGGCCGCCGGAAAGCTGCGCCGGGTACTGGTTGCCGCGCTCGGGCAGCCCCACCAGCGTCAGCAGCTCATCCACGCGGGCGCGGCGCTGGTCGCGCGGCATGCGGCGGTTGACCAGGCCGTAGGCCACGTTGTCCGCCACCGTCAGGTTGGGGAACAGCGCGTAAGACTGGAACACGATGCCGTAGTCGCGCTCCATCGGCGGCAGCGTGGAGATGTCGCGCCCGCCCTGACGGATGGTGCCGGCGCTCTGCGACTCCAGCCCGGCGATGATGCGCAGCAGCGTGGTCTTGCCGCAGCCCGACGGGCCCAGGAAGCACAGCAGCTCGCCCTGGCGCACGTCCAGGTCGATATGTTGGAGTGCCACGAAGGCGCCGCTGCTGCCGCCGAAGCGCTTGTGGATGCCTTTCAGGCTGAGGTAGGTCTCGGCCGTGGATGGGGAGGTCTGCATGGCGTGGGGCCCGGTGTGTTCTGTTGGGGGTCCCGGCGTCCTCTGCCCCAGGGGGCGAGGGCGCCGGTACAGGACGGCGCTCAGGCGCTCAGGGCTGCTTCTCCGACTTGCTGGCATAGCGCTTCTGCCACTCGGTCAGCACGCGCTCGCGGTTCTTGGCGATATGGCTGAAGTCGTTCTTGACCAGCATCTGCTCGTAGTTGGCCGGGATGGTCTCGAGCTTCCTCGCCACGCCCGGGTAGGCGACGATGGCCCAGTCCCTGGCAAACAGCTGGTTGGCCTCCTTGCTGGCCAGCCAGTCCATATAGCGCT
Source organism: Cupriavidus sp. BIC8F (assembly GCF_032465815.1). Lineage (NCBI taxonomy): Bacteria > Pseudomonadati > Pseudomonadota > Betaproteobacteria > Burkholderiales > Burkholderiaceae > Cupriavidus > Cupriavidus sp. BIC8F. The sequence continues at coordinate 986,361 of NZ_CP136095.1, forward strand.
GTGCGGCCTCCATCTTCCTGGTGCCCTTGACGATGCCGGCAGCCTCGATGTCGTAGCCGAGGCCTTCCTTGGGGAAGATCATCTCGATCGGCGCGCCCGAGGCCAGCGTCTTGTGCGCGCGCAGCTCGAACGAGATGCCGATCGGGAACTCACCCGAGCCGGCCTGCTTGCATGGCTTGGACCCCGAATGGGTGTACTGGGCGATGTTCTCGTGCAGTGCATCCATGTACTTCCAGCCATCATGCTCGCCATAGAGCTGCAGCCACGCGGTCACGTCCAGGAAGCCGGTGCCGGAAGAGGCCGGGTTGGGCATCACGATGGTACCCTTGTAGATGGGCTTGGCCAGGTCCTTCCAGGTCTCGGGGCGCGGCAGGTTGCGCTTCTTGGCTTCGATGGTGTTGAAGCAGATGGTGGCGCCCCAGACGTCCAGCCCCACCCACGACGGCGGCGTGGCCTTGTCGCTGTAGTCGCGCGTCAGTTTCTCGAAGCCCTTGGGCGCGTAGGGCGCCAGCATCCCTTCCTGCTTGAGCAATTCCAGGCTCGACGCCGCCAGCCCGGCGATCACGTCGGCCTGCGGGTTGCCTTTTTCAGCCAGCGCCTTGGCGGTGATGACGCCGGTGGAGTCGCGCACGTACTTCAGTTCGATATCGGGCGCCACCTTGGCAAAGCCCTCGGCGTACGGCTTGAGGGTCTCGATCTCCCACGCTGTGTAGACGGTGAGGGTGGTCTTCTGGGCCAGCGCCGTGCCGGAGGCGGCTAGCGCAAGCAGGGCGGCGGCGGTGCGCAGGGTGGATGTGAAGGACGGTTGCATGGGGACTCCTTCTGGCATTGTGGGTGGAGATATGTGTCGATTTGGTGAATATGGTGCATTGCCACGGGGCGTGCCGCACAACATTGAATCACCTTGTAACCCTTGTGCTACAACACTTGCAAGACATATGCCTGGCTTTCCGCGCTCCGTACGTCACCAACTGCGCCACACCGATGTCTTGATTGTTGACAATATACAAACCGCTTGCTTTAATGGCAATAAGGATTTTCGATATTGCGCAATCCGTCACAAACGGGAGTTTTCATGTCACGCCAAGCACCGCTGGCGAGCGAAATCACCATCCTGCAGAGCCAGTCCCTGGCCACCCTGGTGCAGCGCGAACTGGAACTGCGGATCATGTCGGGCGACCTGCCCCCCGGCGCCAAGCTCAATGAGATCGAGGTGGCAGGGCAGCTCAATGTGTCGCGCGGACCGGTGCGGGAAGCCTTCCGGGCGCTGGAGCAGGCCGGCCTGCTGCGCACCGAGAAGAACCGCGGCGTGTTCGTGCGCGCCATCTCGGTGGAAGAAGCCGACGAGATCTATGAACTGCGCGCGGTGCTGGATGAGTTCATCGGCCGCCAACTGGCCGCCCGCATCACGCCCGAGAGCCTGCGCGAACTGCGCGCGCTGGTGGAGTCGCTGGGCGTCGCCAGTCAGGCGCGCGATGTCGATGAATACACGCGGCTGAACCTGGCGTTCCACGACCGCATGGTGGAACTCGCCGGCAACCGCAAGCTGCTGGATACCTACCGGCGCCTGGTCAAGGAGCTGACGCTGTTCCGGCGCGAAGCGCTGTCCGGCAGCCACGCCGCCATGCCCGATTCCACCCGCGAGCACCGCGCCATCGTCTCGGCGATTGCCGCGCGCGACGGCGAACTGGCCGCGCGCCTGATGCGCGAGCACGTCGAGCGCGGCCGCGCCCGCATGCATGCCGCGGTGGATCCGGCCAGCGCCGACAAAGGCGCTGCCGCCTGAATCAGACCGAATCCATTGAAGCTACCGACCCCGATCGCGCCTACGCACAGGAACCCCGCCCATGCCCGACACCAATGCCCGCACCATTACCGTCAACCAGCGCACCTATCGCTGGATGCAGCAGCCCGTCGTGGTGGTCTGCGTCGACGGCTGCGAGTTCGACTACCTGGAAGCCGCCGCCGCCAGCGGCCGCGCGCCCTACCTGAAGCAGCTGCTGGAAGCCGGCTCCGCCTTCCGCGGCGCCTGCGTGGTGCCCACCTTCACCAACCCAAACAACCTGTCCATCGTCTGCGGCGCGCCGCCCGCCGTGCACGGCATCTGCGGCAACTACTTCTTTGACCGCAGCGCCAACGGCGGGCGCGGCGAGGAAGTGATGATGAACGACCCCAAGTACCTGCGCGCCGGCACCATCCTGGCCGCGTTTGCCGACGCCGGGGCCAGCGTCGCCGTGGTGACCGCCAAGGACAAGCTGCGCCGCTTGCTGGGCCACGGCATGCAGGGCATCTGCTTCTCGTCGGAGAAGGCCGACCAGGCCACTGTGGAAGAGAACGGCATCGACGGCGTGGTCGAGCTGGTCGGCATGCCGGTGCCTGACGTGTACAGCGCGGAGTTGTCGGAGTTCGTCTTCGCCGCCGGCGTGCGCCTGATGGAGACGCGCCGCCCGGACCTGATGTACCTGTCCACCACCGACTATATCCAGCACAAGTTCGCACCCGGCTCGGACGGCGCCAACGCCTTCTACGCCATGATGGACAAGTACCTGGCGCAACTGGACGCGCTCGGCTGCGTGGTCGCGCTGACCGCTGACCACGGCATGAACGCCAAGCACGACGACGCCACCAAGGCGCCCAACGTGATCTACCTGCAGGACCAGCTGGACGCATGGCTGGGCCGCGGCGTGGAAGATGGCGGCGCGCGCGTGATCCTGCCGATCACGGACCCCTACGTGGTCCACCACGGCGCGCTCGGGTCCTACGCCACCATCTATCTGCCCGACGATGCCGACCCGGCCGCGATCCAGGCCCGGCTGTCCGACCTGCAGGGCGTGGAAAGCGTGCTGACCAACGCCGAGGCCTGCGCGCGCTTCGAACTGCCGCCCGACCGCGTCGGCGACCTGGTGGTGACCAGCGACAAGCATGTGGTGCTGGGCACCAGCCGCAGCCGCCACGACCTGTCCGGGCTGGACGCGCCGCTGCGCTCGCACGGCGGCGTGTCGGAGCAGACCGTGCCGCTGGTATTCAACCGTGCCACGGCCGGCATTCCCGGCAAGGCCCTGCTGCGCAACTTCGACATCTTCGATGTCGCGCTGAACCATCTGCACTGAGTGCATTGAGCCGTACCGAACAGTATTGACCGGAGGAGACTCATGAACGCCCCCCAATTCCCCGCTGGCGCCGTCAGCCCCCATTTCCGCGCCGAGGCCCTGCGCATCGACGGCCAGAAGATCGTGCGCGAGCGCGTGATCGAGGTGCGCAACCCGTATGACGGCACGCTGGTCGGTACCGTGCCCAGGGCCACGCTGGACGATGTGCGCCGTGCCTTCGAAGCGGGCCAGGCCTACCGCTCCACGCTGACCCGCTATGAGCGCGCCGCCATCCTGAACCGCGCCGCCGCGCTGCTGCGCGAGCGCACTGAGGAAGCGTCGGACCTGATCACGCTGGAATCCGGCCTGTCCAAGAAGGATTCACTGTATGAGATCGGCCGTGTCGCCGACGTGCTTGGCTTTGCCGCCACCGAGGCGCTGCGCGACGATGGCCAGTTGTTCTCGTGCGACCTGACCCCCCACGGCAAGAAGCGCCGCGTGATGACCCAGCGCGAGCCGCTGCTGGGCGTGATCTGCGCCATCACGCCGTTCAACCACCCGATGAACCAGGTGGCGCACAAGGTGGCGCCGTCGATCGCCACCAACAACCGCATGGTGCTCAAGCCGTCGGAGAAGGTGCCGTTGTCGGCGTTCTACCTGGCCGACCTGCTGTATGAAGCCGGCCTGCCGCCGCAGATGCTGCAGGTGATCACCGGCGACCCGCGCGAGATCGCCGACGAGCTGATCACGCACCCCGCCGTGGACCTGGTGACCTTTACCGGCGGCGTGGCGATCGGCAAGTACATTGCCAGCAAGGCCGGCTACAAGCGCGTGGTGCTGGAACTGGGCGGCAACGACCCGCTGATCGTGCTGGACGACGCCGACCTGGACCGCGCCTCGGACCTGGCGGTGCAGGGCTCGTACAAGAACTCCGGCCAGCGCTGCACCGCGGTCAAGCGCATGCTGGTGCATGAAGCCGTGGCCGCGCGCTTTACCGAACTGGTGGTGGAGAAGACCCGCGCGTGGAAATACGGCGACCCGATGGACCGCGGCGTCGACATGGGCACCGTGATCGACGAGCAGGCCGCGCAGCTGTTCGAGGCACGCGTCAATGAGGCAGTGGCGCAGGGCGCGCGGCTGCTGGTGGGCAACCAGCGCAGCGGCGCCAGCTATTCGCCGACGGTGCTGGACCGCGTGGACCCGTCGATGACCGTTGTGCGCGAGGAGACCTTCGGGCCGGTTTCGCCCATCATCACCTTCCGCGACGTGGACGATGCCATCCGGATTTCCAACGGCACCGCGTTCGGGCTGTCCTCTGGCGTCTGTACCAACCGCATCGAGGATTTCACGAAAATCGCCAATTCACTGCATGTGGGTACGGTCAACCTTTGGGAGGTGCCAGGCTACCGTATTGAACTGACGCCGTTCGGGGGATCAAGGATTCGGGGCTGGGCTACAAGGAAGGCGTGCAGGAGGCGGCCAAGAGCTTTACGAATCTGAAGACGATTACGTTGCCTTGGGGGTGAGGAAGGGCGGCGCATCCCTGGCAAGCCGGCCATTGCGCCGGCTTTTGCCTGCATTGCGCTAGAATCGGCGCCCAACAGGTACTTTCCCGCCCATCGCGCCCCAATCCGGAGTCACCGTGCTCGCCGAACAACGGCAGAAATACATCCTCGACCAGCTGTCCGCCACCGGCGCGCTGGCCATCAGCGAACTGGTGACCGAGCTCGACGTCTCGCGCGAGACCATTCGGCGCGACCTCAACGCGCTGGCCGCACGCGGCCTGCTGGTGCTGACCCACGGCGGCGCGCTGGCCTCGGACCGCACCGAGCCCGATACCCAGACCCGCGCCGCGGTCAATGCCGAAGGCAAGCGCGCCATCGGCGTGCGTGCGGCGGAGCTGGTGCGCGACGGCGCCTCGCTGATCCTGGACTATGGCACCACCACCCACGCGGTGGCGCAGGCGCTGCATGGCCACCACAACCTGCTGGTCTACACCAACGACCTTGCCATCGCCCAGCTGCTCGGCCGGCGCAACGGCAACCGGGTGATCGTGCTGGGCGGGGAGCTGCAGGACAACGAAGACGCCACGCACGGCTGGGACACCATCGAGCAGCTGTCGCGCTATCACACCGACTTTGCCTTTATCGGCATCGGCGGCGTCACGCCGCGCGGCGAGATCTGCGACTTCTCGCGCGCCGCGGCGGAGTTGCGCAGCCGCATGCTGCTGGCCGCCGACGTGGCCTGCGTGGTCGCCGACCACACCAAGTTCGGCCGCAATACCGGGGTCAACATCAAGCATGGTGAACAGGCTGCCTGGCTGATCACGGACATGGCGCCGGAGCCGGAACTGGCCGCGGCGCTCAAGGAGCGGGGCGCCAAGCTGCTCATCGCCTGAAGGCCCAGGGAGTCCGACCCAGTCCGCTACCCCAGGCGGCGCTGTCCGCTGATCGCACGGAAATCCCCGCCTCATGCACTAAAATGCGGCTTTCGCGGCGCAGTCACAGGTGTTTTGACTGTCGTGTGCCCCACGCTGGTGCTAAAGTGCTGCGTTGTCTGCACATTCACGGCCCGCCGTGAATGTGCAGACAACCGGAGGCCACCCACCTTCCATCGGCGCAACGCCAGACGGCACCACAGACCGGCACCAAGCCGGCAAGGCTGCCGGATCCAGCCACTCCAGCACTGCAGAGACATCCGTGAATTCTCCCTCCCTTGACGCATTCCTGGCGGGGGTTGCCCGCCGCGACCCTAATCAACCTGAATTCCTCCAGGCCGTGAAGGAAGTGATGATGACGCTCTGGCCCTTTGTCGAGCGCAATCCGCGCTACGCCGACCAGGCCCTGCTTGAGCGGCTGGTGGAGCCCGAGCGCGTGATCCAGTTCCGCGTGGCCTGGACCGACGACCAGAACCGCGTGCAGGTCAACCGCGCCTTCCGCGTGCAGCACAGCTCGGCCATCGGCCCGTTCAAGGGCGGCATGCGCTTCCACCCGACCGTGAATCTGTCGGTGCTGAAGTTCCTGGGCTTCGAGCAGACCTTCAAGAACGCGCTGACCACGCTGCCCATGGGCGGCGGCAAGGGCGGCTCGGACTTCGATCCCAAGGGCAAGTCCGACGGCGAAGTGATGCGCTTCTGCCAGGCGCTGGTGACTGAGTTGTTCCGCCACCTGGGCCCGGATACCGACATCCCGGCCGGCGACATCGGCGTGGGCGCACGTGAAGTCGGCTTTATGGCCGGCATGATGAAGAAGCTGTCGAACCAGTCCGCCTGTGTTTTTACCGGCAAGGGCCTGGCCTACGGCGGTAGCCTGATGCGCCCGGAAGCGACCGGCTACGGCACGGTCTACTTTGCGCAGGAGATGCTGCACCGTCGCGGGCGCGCTTTCGACGGCCTGCGCGTGCTGATCTCCGGCTCGGGCAACGTGGCCCAGTACGCGGCCGAGAAGGCGATCGAGCTGGGCGCCACGGTGCTGACGCTGTCCGATTCCGGCGGCGTGCTGCACTATCCGCAAGGCATGACCACCGAACAGCTGGCCGAAGTGATGGCCTTCAAGAATGAAGAGCGCGGCCGCCTGTCTGACTTTGCCGCCCGTCACGGCATGACCTTCGAAGCCGGCCGCACCCCGTGGCACGTGCCCGCCGACGTGGCGCTGCCGTGCGCCACCCAGAACGAGCTGGACGGCAACGACGCCGAGACCCTGCTTGGCAATGGCGTGATCTGCGTGGCAGAAGGCGCCAACATGCCGTCGACGCTGGAAGCCGTCGACCGCTTTGTCGATGCGAAGATCCTCTACGCCCCGGGCAAGGCCAGCAATGCCGGCGGCGTTGCCACTTCCGGACTTGAAATGTCGCAGAACGCCATGCGCCTGTCCTGGCACCATGCCGAGGTCGACGAGAAGCTGCACGCAATCATGAAGGACATCCACCAGAACTGCATCCACCACGGCCAGAAGGCGGGTGGCTATATCAACTACGTGGAAGGCGCGAACATCGCCGGCTTCGTCAAGGTGGCCGACGCCATGCTGGCGCAAGGCGTGATCTGACCTGAAGTTCCGGCCGGCGCAATGCCGGCCGTTGCCGGGCGGGTGCAGGCACGCACCCGTCTGGCGCATCTCCCCCGATTCCCCCCCAGGCAGAACCCATCCCGCAGCGCTGGGCAGCGCCCCCCATGCCGTCATCTGCCGCCACGGCCCGCCGCCCGGCTGCATTTCCGGATTATTCGCAATCCGCGAACACAGTCATCGGACTTTGCCACGTAGTCAGTGCAAGGCGCCTTGCCTACTATGCACACACACCAAGTGAACGCCACTGGTGAGTGAATATAGCGGTAGCAGTCACTAACTTGCAAGCCAGCCTATCCAGGCGCCCCTGACCGGAGATCATCATGACGAACCCCAAGCTCGAAGTCCTGACCCCGCAAAACAGCCAGATCATCTTTATCGACCACCAGCCGCAGATGGCTTTCGGGGTGCAGTCGATGGACCGCCAGGCCCTGAAGAACAATACCGTCGGCCTGGCCAAGGCGGCGAAGATCTTCAATATCCCGACCACCATCACCACGGTGGAAACGGAGTCGTTCTCGGGCTTCACTTACCCGGAACTGCTGGATGTATTCCCGGACCACAAGCTGCTGGAACGCACCTCGATGAACTCCTGGGACGACCAGAAGGTGCGTGACGCCCTCAAGGCCAACGGCCGCAAGAAGGTGGTGGTGTCCGGCCTGTGGACCGAGGTCTGCAACAACAGCTTTGCCCTTTGCGCCATGGCCGAAGGCGACTATGAGATCTACATGGTGGCCGATGCCTCCGGCGGCACCTCGAAGGAAGCCCACGACTACGCCATGCAGCGCATGGTCCAGGCGGGCGTGGTACCGGTCACCTGGCAGCAGGTGCTGCTGGAATGGCAGCGCGACTGGGCCCACCGCGACACGTATGACGCGGTGATGAAACTGGTCAAGGAGCACTCGGGCGCCTACGGTATGGGAGTGGATTACGCCTACACCATGGTCCACAAGGCCGCGCAGCGCACCGCCACGCCGCATGAGGCACTGGCCGCCGTGCCTGCCCGCTGAGCCGGCACTGAACCAGCCGCAAGCCCACCCGATCCCTTGATTGCATCCAGGAGCCCCATCATGAGCATCATCACGACGCAGGACGGCACGCAGATCTTCTACAAGGACTGGGGCAGTGGCCAGCCCGTGGTCTTCTCCCACGGCTGGCCCCTCAGTGCCGATGCGTGGGATGCGCAGATGCTGTTCCTGGTGCAGCAGGGGTTCCGGGTGATCGCCCATGACCGCCGCGGCCATGGCCGCTCGGACCAGCCGGCGCATGGCAACGACATGGATACCTATGCCGACGACCTGGCGGCGCTGCTGGACGCGCTGGACCTGCGCGATGCCACGCTGGTGGGCCATTCCACCGGTGGCGGCGAGGTGGCGCACTACATCGGCCGGCATGGCACCGGCCGTGTCGCCAGGGCCGTGCTGATCGGCGCGGTGCCGCCGATCATGCTCAAGACCGCGGCCAACCCCGGCGGGCTGCCGATCGATGTGTTCGACGGCATCCGCAAGGGCGTGGCCGACAACCGCTCGCAGTTCTACCAGGACCTGGCGACGCCGTTCTTCGGCTTCAACCGCCCCGGCGCCAAGGTCTCGCAAGGCACCATCGATGCTTTCTGGGCGCAGGGCATGGCCGGCGGCATCGTGGGCCAGTACGCCTGCATCAGGGAATTCTCGGAAGTGGACTACACCGAGGACCTGAAGAGGTTCGACGTGCCCACGCTGATCCTGCATGGCGATGATGACCAGATCGTGCCCATCGACGCTTCGGCGAAGCGGTCGGTGGAACTGGTCAAGGGCGCGACCCTCAAGGTGTATCCGGGCGCTTCGCACGGCATGTGCGTGGTCAACGCCGACCAGGTCAACGCCGACCTGCTGGCCTTCCTGACGGCCTGAGCCCGATGTCAGTCACCCGCCGGCAATTTATCGCTTCGGCCGCCGCGCTCGGCGCGGCGCCTTTTTCGGAGACCTTCGCCATGTCGCCTGGCAGCCAGCCCAGCCTCATCCTCGTCAACGGCAAGTTCACCACGCTCGACAAGTCCAGGCCGCAAGCCGACGCCGTTGCGATCCGCGACGGACGCTTCGTCGCCGTCGGCACGCGCCAGGACATCATGAAGCTGGCCGGCGCGCAGACCAAGGTGGTCGACCTGAACGGCCGGCGGGCCATTCCCGGGCTGATTGACAGCCATATGCATATCATCCGCGGCGGCCTGAACTACAACATGGAGTTGCGCTGGGACGGCGTGCGCTCCCTCGCCGACGCCATGCGCATGCTGAAGGACCAGGTCGCGCGCACGCCAGCGCCGCAATGGGTGCGGGTGGTGGGCGGCTTCACCGAGCACCAGTTCGCCGAGAAGCGGCTGCCCACCATCGACGAACTGAACGCCGTGGCGCCCGATACCCCGGTATTCATCCTGCACCTCTATGACCGCGCCATTCTGAACGGCGCCGCGCTGCGCGCAGTGGGCTACAACAAGGACACGCCGAATCCGCCGGGCGGCGAGATCGTGCGCGACGCGCGCGGCAATCCCACCGGGCTGCTGCTGGCCAAGCCCAATGCGACCATCCTCTACGCCACGCTGGCCAAAGGCCCGAAGCTACCGCCTGAGTACCAGAAGAACTCGACGCGCCACTTCATGCGCGAGGTGAACCGCCTGGGCGTTACCGGCGTGATCGATGCGGGCGGCGGCTACCAGAACTATCCCGAGGACTACAGCATCATCGAGGAACTGCACAAGGAAGGTCAGCTCACGGTGCGCCTGGCCTACAACCTGTTCACGCAGAAGCCCAAGGAAGAGCTGAGCGATTTCAAGACCTGGACGTCGACCGTGAAGCCAGGCCAGGGCGATGACCTCTATCGCCACAATGGCGCCGGCGAAATGCTGGTCTACACCGCGGCCGACTTCGAGGACTTCCGCGTCGAGCGCCCCGACATGGCGCCGTCGATGGAAGCCGACCTGGAGCCGGTGATCCGCCTGCTGGCCGAAAAGCGTTGGCCGTGGCGCCTGCATGCGACCTATGACCAGACCATCACGCGCGCGCTCGACGTCTACGAGAAGGTCGCCAAGGACATCCCGTTCAACGGCCTGAACTGGTTCTTCGACCACGCCGAGACGATTTCCGACCGCAACATCGACCGCATCGCCGCGCTTGGCGGCGGCATCGCCGTGCAGCACCGCATGGCCTACCAAGGCGAATATTTTGTTGAACGCTACGGTGCCAAGGCCGCCGAAGCCACGCCGCCGATCAAGAAGATGCTCGAGAAGGGCGTCAAGGTCGGCGCCGGCACCGATGCCACGCGCGTGGCCTCGTACAACCCGTGGGTCTCGCTGTACTGGCTGACCACGGGCAAGACCGTCGGCGGCATGTCGATGTATCCACAGGCCAACCTGCTCGATCGCGAAACGGCGCTGCGCCTGTGGACCGAGGCCAACACGTGGTTCTCATCCGAAGTGGGCAAGAAGGGCCAGATCAAGGCGGGCCAGCTGGCCGACCTGGCGGTGCTGTCCGCCGACTACTTTGCGGTGCCCGGCGATGACATCCAGGACATCACGTCGGTGCTGACCGTGCTCGGCGGCAAGATCGTCTATGGCGACAGGGAATTCGGCAAGCATTCGCCACAGATCCCACCCGCGATGCCGGACTGGTCGCCCGCCCGCCACGGCAGCCAGTACCAGCCGCGCCCGCAAGCTCAAAAGCTGGCCTTGAACACGGCCTGCGGCTGTGCCAGTTCGTGCGGCGTGCACGGCCATGCGCATGCCAGGGCCTGGACGGCCGGCGTGCCTACCTCGGATGAGAGTACGTTCTGGGGCGCACTGGGTTGCTCATGCTGGGCGTTCTGATGCCGCTGCGTTGCCGATGCGAGGAGACCCGACCATGACTGCCCATCCCATCCTCCCCGCGGCAGGCGCAGCGACCACGCCCTCGGCCTGGCTGCGCTGGCTGACGCTGCTGGCACTGTCCGCGCCCTACCTGCAGGGTGGACTGGTCAAGGCGGCTGACTTTGGTGCCGCCATCGCCGAGATGCAGCACTTCGGCCTGGCGCCGGCCGCACCGCTGGCGGCGGCCGTGATCGTGCTGGAACTGGGCGCCGCCGCGCTGATGCTGAGCGGGCGGCTGCGGTGGCTGGGCGCGCTGGCGCTGGCCGTGTTCACCGTGCTGGCAACCTTTGTCGCCAACCGCTTCTGGCAGGCGCCGCCGGATGCGCGCTTCGGGCAGGCCAACGCCTTCTTCGAGCATATCGCGCTGGCCGGCGGCCTTTGCCTGGTCGCCTGGGAAGACCTGCGGCAACGCCGCGCGGCCAGGGGCCAGGCATGAGTCCGGCCGCCAAGCCCGCGCCGATCCCCGGTGCCGCCGCCCCGGCCGGCGGCAGCTTTGCGCCGCTGGCGCATGGCACCTTCGCCGTGCTGTGGGCGGCGACGGTGCTGGGCAATATCGGCAGCTTCATGCGCGATGTGGCCAGCGCCTGGCTGGCGACTGACCTGTCGGGCTCGCCCGCCGCTGTCGCCATGATCCAGGCGGCCGGCACGCTGCCGGTGTTCCTGCTGGCGATTCCCGCCGGCGTGCTGTCTGACATCCTCGACCGGCGCCGTTTCCTGATCGTGATCCAGGTGGGGCTGGCAATGGTCAGCGGTTCGCTGATGCTGCTGGCATGGCAGGACGGGCTGACCATCGAACTGCTGATCGGCCTGGCCTTCCTGGGCGGCATCGGCACGGCGATGATGGGGCCGACCTGGCAGTCGATCGTGCCGGAGCTGGTGCCGGCCAGTGAACTGAAGCCGGCGGTGGCGCTGAACTCGCTGGGCGTCAATATCGCGCGCGCCATCGGGCCGGCCGCGGGTGGCCTGTTGCTGGCCGCGTTCGGCGCGGCGGCCACCTATGGTGCGGACGTGGCCAGCTATCTCTTCGTGATTGCCGCGCTGCTGTGGTGGAAGCGCCCGGCACGCGCCGAAGACCCGCTGCGCGAGCATTTCTTCGGCGCCTTCCGCGCCGGCGTGCGCTTTGCACGGGCCCACAGCAAGCTGCATGTGGTGCTGCTGCGCGCGGCCTGCCACTTTGCGCTGGGCAGCAGCGTGTGGGCGCTGCTGCCGCTGGTGGCCCGCCAGATGCTGCACGGCGGCGCATCGCTGTACGGCACGCTGCTTGGCGCGGTCGGCGTGGGTGCGATCCTGGGCGCGCTGGTGATGCCGCGCCTGCAGAAACGGCTGGATCTGGACCAGCTGATGCTGGCCGCGGCGCTGGTTACCGCGGCGGTGATGGCGGTGCTGTCGGTGGCGCCGCCGGCATGGGTCGCCATGCTGGCGCTGCTGCTGCTTGGCGCCGCGTGGATCCTTGCGCTGACCACGCTGGCCGGCACGGCCCAGGCGATCCTGCCCAACTGGGTGCGCGGCCGCGCGCTGGCGGTCTACCAGATGGTGTTCAACGGCGCCATGGCGCTGGGCAGCCTGGTGTGGGGCTTTGTCGCGCAGGGGCTGGGCACGCCGGCCGCGCTGATGATCGCCGCGGCCGCACTGTGCGTGGCCGGGGTCGTCATGCACCGCGTGAAGCTGCCGCGCGGCGAGGAAGACCTGGGCCCGGCACGGCACTGGCCCGCGCCCGAAGCCGCCGAGGAGGTGGCGCACGACCGCGGCCCGGTGATGATCCTGATCGAATACCGCGTGCGCGCGGCCGAGCGCCAAGGCTTCCTGCACGCCATCCACAAGCTGTCCGAGGAACGGCTGCGCGACGGCGCCTTCAGCTGGGGCGTGATGGAGGACCCGGCCGATGCCGAGGCCTACACCGAGTGGTTCCTGGTTGAATCCTGGGCCGAGCACCTGCGCCAGCACGAACGCGTGCCGCACGCTGACGCCGACCTGCAGCGCGAGGTCGCGCGCTTCCACACCGGCGAAGGGCCGCCGCGGGTGCGGCACCTGCTGGCAGCGGGGCAGCCACTGGAATAAGCAAGCCATAGCGACGGCTTTCCGATCTGCCGCTGAGGAACTCCCCTCTCCCGCCTGCGGGAGAGGGGCAGGGGGAGAGGGCAGGCGCTGGCTGACCACCACGCCTTGCTTCCCCCGCGCCCCACGCAAGCCACCGCCCGCCACCCCAAGGACCCCCATGCACAACCAGCTGTTTATCGACGGCCGCTTCGTCGACGCCCTCGACGGCGACACCCTCGACGTCGTCAATCCGCACGACGGCAGCCTGATCACGCGCGTGGCCGCGGGCGAGCAGCTCGATATCGACCGCGCCGTGGCTGCGGCGCGCCGCGCTTTTCCCGCATGGTCGCGTCTCGCCGCCGGCGAACGCGGCAGGATGCTGGCACGGCTGGCCGACGCCATCGAGGCCGACACGGGGCTGGCCGAACTCGAAAGCGCCGACACCGGCCACCCCATCCGCGATGCGCGCGGCCTCGACGTGCCGCGCACCGCGGCGTGCTTCCGCTATTTCGCGGGCATGGCCGACAAGATCGAAGGCACCGTGGTGCCGGTCGAACCCGGTTTTCTCAACTACGTGCAACGGGCCCCGGTCGGCGTGGTGGGGCAGATCGTGCCGTGGAACTTCCCGCTGATGTTCACCGGCTGGAAGCTGGGGCCGGCACTGGCGGCGGGCAATACGGTGGTGCTCAAGCCGTCGGAGCTGACGCCGCTGTCCGCGCTGCGCGTGGCGGCGCTGGCGGCTGAAGTCGGTTTCCCGCCGGGCGTGATCAACGTCGTGCCCGGCTTCGGCAACGTGGCCGGGCAGCGGCTGGCCAATCATCCCGACGTCGGCAAGATTGCCTTCACGGGGTCCAGCGCCACCGGGCGGCGCATCGTCGAGGCCTCGCGCGGCAACCTCAAGCGCATCCAGCTCGAGCTGGGCGGCAAGGGCGCCAATATCGTCTTTGCCGATGCCGACCTGGATGCCGCCGTGGCGGGCGCGGCCTGGGCCAGCTTCCACAACCAGGGCCAGGCCTGCATCGCCGGCTCGCGCCTGCTGCTGCATGAGGATATCGCCGATGCCTTCCTGGAGCGCTTCGTGGCGCTGGCGCAATCGATCCGCGTGGGCGATCCGGCCGACCCCGCCACCGAGATGGGGCCGCTGACCTCGGCCGCCCATCGCGACCGCGTGCTGGAGGCTGTGGAGATGGCACGGGCCCAGGGCGGCACCGTGCTGGCCGGCGGCAAGGCGCCCGCCGACCCGAGCCTGCGCCGCGGCTTCTATGTCGAGCCCACCGTGATTGCGGCGCGCCCGCAGGACCGCATCGCCCAGGAAGAGGTCTTCGGCCCGGTCGTCACGGTACTGCGCTTTGCCAGCGACGAGCAGGCGCTGGCCATCGCCAACGCCACGCAATACGGGCTGGGCAACGGGCTATGGACGCGCGACCTGGGCCGCGCGCACCGCCTCGCGCGAGATATCCGCGGCGGCATGTGCTGGGTGAACTGCTACAAGCGCGTCCATCCGGGCAGCCCCTTCGGCGGCGTGGGCGAATCCGGCTACGGGCGCGACATGGGGTTCGAGGCGATGCACGGCTACACCGAGTCGCGCTCGGTGTGGATCAACGTGGATGCCGGCATTGCGCCGCACTTTGCGCGCTGACGCCCGCGCGGCACCACGAATCATTTCAGGGAGAAGGCAATGAAACTCTATCTGGTATCACTGGCCGCGGGCATCCTGGTCGGCATCATCTATGCACTGTTGCAGGTGCGCTCGCCGGCGCCGCCGGTGGTGGCGCTGATCGGCTTGCTGGGCATGCTGATCGGCGAGCAAGTGGTGCCGCCCGTCAAGCGCCTGCTGGCGGGCGAGCCGGTCACGGTGGCCTGGTTCCGTGGCGAGTGCGTGCCGAAGATCACCGGCGCACCGGCGGCGCCGACGGCGGCACGCCCGGCAGCGCAGGACGCCGGGGACCAGCCGCAGGCGCACTAGCCCAGCGCCAGCGTGCGTTGCCGCGCCAGTTCCGCCCAGCGCGCCGCTTCGGAAGCGACCAGCGCATTCATCGCCTCGCGTCCGCTGGCCACGATTTCGAAGCCATTGTCGTACAGGCGCTGCGTTACGGCCGGTTCGCGCAGCGTCTGGCTGACTGCGGCGGCCAGGCGGTCGAGCTGCGCCGCCGGCGTGCCGGCCGGCGCGATCATGCCGACCCAGGAGTAGGTGACCAGGCCCGGCCAGGTGTCGGCCAGCGTGGGCACCATCGGCAGATGCGGACTGCGCGCAGAAGAGCTGACCGCCAGCGCCCGCAGCCTGCCGGCCTGCAGTTGCGCCAGCACCAGCGGCAGGCTGGCAAACATCGAATCGACGTGGCCGCCCAGCAGGTCTTTCAGTGCCGGGGCGCCGCCGCGGAACGGCACGTGCAGGCCATGGGTGCCGGCGGCCCGGTGGAACCATTCGGCGGTCAGGTGGTTGGAGCTGCCGACACCCACGGAGGCATAAGACACCTCGCGCGACTGCCGGCACGCCCGCACATAGTCCTGCAGCGTGCGCCACGGCGACGCGGCCGGCACCGCCAGCGCCATTGGCGCGCGCACCATATGCGACACGCCGGTGAGATCACGCCCGGCGCGGTAAGGCAGGTTCGGGTAGGCCAGCGGCTCGGTCGCATACGAGTCATAAACCAGGCCGATGGTGTGGCCGTCGGCCTTGCTGCGCGCCACGATGCCCGTGCCGATGGTGCCGCCGGCGCCGTCGTGGTTCTCGATCAGCACGGCCTGGCCGAGCCGCCGTCCGAGGCCCGCATGGACTTCGCGCGCGGTCTTGTCGACCACGCCGCCTGGCGCAAACGGCACAACCAGTACCAGCGGGCCGTTGCTGCGCGCTTGTGCGCCGGCGCGGCCGGCCAGCAGCATGGCCGCGGCGCCGCCCAGCACCAGGCGACGGCGATGCAATGCACGGATCTGCATGACGGATCTGCCCCTCGTTCGCTATGATTGCCGTCGAACTGCCTTCTGATCGCGGCCGGGATGTCGCCGCGCCCCACCGTTGTGCAAGCAACCGCGGTACGTTGTCGGCCTTGCTGGCCCGGCGAGGGCCAGATGGTAGCACTGCCGTGGGTCAATCATGATCCTCTTCGCACGGGTTTGCCATGGACTGCTTTCTCAGTATCGAAGCTTTTGTCAGGGTCGCGGATACCCTCAGTTTTTCCGAGGCCGCACGCCAGCTCGGCGTGACCAATTCCGTTGTCAGCCACCGCGTGCAGCAACTGGAGAAGTACATCAACGCGCCGCTGTTCCATCGCAGCACGCGGCATGTGCGCTTGTCGGAAGTGGGCGAGACCTACTACCGGCAATGCGCTGACCTGGTTGCCAACCTGGCCGACCTGACCGACCAGATGCGCGACCTGCGCGCCACCCCCGCGGGGCGCCTGCGCATCCAGGTGCTGCCCGGCTTCGCCATTGGCCACTTCGCCGATATCCTGGCCGGCTTCAGCCAGCAGTATCCGGATATCGAACTGGATATCGTCGTCAACGACCGCGTCATCGACCCGATCGAAGAAGGCTTCGACGTGGCCTTCCAGATTTTCGCGCCCCAGAACGATTCGCTGATCGCGCGGCGCCTGTTTACGCTGCGGCGCATCTTCTGCGTGGCCCCGGCATTCATCGAACGCTGGGGCAAGCCGGAGCGGCCGGCGGACCTGATCTGCAGCAAGGTGGCGCTGTACTCCGCTTACCCGACCCGCAACAAGTGGACTTTCTCGCGCGATGCCGAATCGGTGGAGATCGACCTGGCCCCGCGCATGCGTACCAATTCCGTCCACCTGTTGCGTGATTACGCCGTCAGCGGCGCCGCCGTGGTCTGCCTGCCCACGCTGGTCGCCAGCGAAGACCTGCTGGCCGGCCGGCTGGTGCCGGTGCTGTACGACTATGCGCTGTCATCGTTCGAGTTCGCCGCCGTGTATCCGGCCACGCAGCGGCAGGCGCTGAAGGTGCGGGTGCTGGTGGACTACCTGGCGGAAAGGCTGCAGGGCGAGCCGCCGTGGGATGTGCCGTTGATGGAAAGGGGGTGGGTGCGGTGAGGGGGGCGGCAAGTCAATGCGACAGGATTTCACTACCGCGGACAGATGTCGGGAAACACCAATAGCCCTTGGGACGATGAAGAACAGGCGGCGATGGCGCCGACAGTGAATCTCGTCCCAGGGTGCCAGGCTCGGTCCCGTAGACTAAAGGTGAGTTGGTGCAATGGGCAATCCCGCCACCAACCGCTTGGCTCCGGCGATGCGCCAGTGGCGCAGTCGCAGCATCCATTTGCGTTGCCGACAGATGGTTGATATAACGCCCGGAAACGGTATCCGCCCGCTCGATTTCTTCAAACATGAGGGCCTTGGCCCATGCGCCGCAGCACACGCTAGCGAGCGCAAGCATGGCCGCAGTCTTCCCTGCGTCGTGCATTGGTGTTCTCCTTGAAGTCAAAGGTGATCCTGATAGCGACTGGCGATGCCTTGGCACGCACGCCACAGCAAGGGATTGCCAGCACAAGCGCTCGCCGTCGCCACCACACGTCTCAGGTTAGTCGCGGCTTGCGGGGCATGGTGTCTGTAGATTCCTACGGTTGACGTGAATTTGGCCTTTTCGGGTACTGAAACGTCTTCCAGACCAATGGAATTTTCCGGTGAGAGGGGGTGGGTGCGGTGGGGGGGCGCGGCAAAGTCAGCGCGACTTGCCCGTCGTCTCCGCTTCGTGAACTGCGCCCGTTCGCGTGGCCTTTTCCTTGGCCCTGTGGCATAGCACCAGAGCCACGCACAGGCTCAGGAACACACCGGCGAAGGACTCGTTCAACGGCACGCGCGGCCTTGCCGGCATCAGCGCGGTAAAGAGGCAGAGGTTGACCATCAGGACACCGGCGAGTGCCGCAGCTGCCCAGCCATACCGGCGCCGCAGGATCGTTGGAACAAACAAATACTTCGGCACCAGGATGCCGAGCACAATGGCTATGTAGCCGAGCATGGCAACGCCATAGGCGTTGATCTGGAATTCTGACAGCGTTAGCGTCCCTGCCATCTGCGGCGAACCTCATTTTTTGTAGTAACCGGGATTGTCCTTCTCGATCTTGCTGCTGAGCAGCGCCATCCAGACGCTCATGACGGGGCCGTAGCACGCCTCGTAGAGCGTTGATGCCACCTCGCCTTCAAATAAATGCCTGAGCAGGAGATAGTTGGCGGCAAACACGGCGCATAACGTGAAGACCGTCAGGAGATAGCGCTCGCCATAGACGGATGGAAACAACAGCAGTCTCGGGACGAAATAGAAGAAGACAAAGCAGGAGTACACCGCCTTAAGCTTCTCATGTTCAGTGATGCCGTAGTCCATTGCGAGTTCTGTGATCGGCCGGCGACTGGTGTCGCCAGCCTTTGTGGTTTAGCGCTTCAGCAACCCAGGCCGGCCGCGCCGCATTTCGACCGCGTCGGCTGGGGGAGCATCGGGATAGAGGCCGCGGCGCCGGTGGCGAGCATGGCACCAAGCGGCGGCATGGTGCCCGCAATGCCCCCGATGGTTCCGGCGGTAAACCCGGTCCCGGCAGTCCAGATAAGGCCTGCGGCGGTCGGGTTGGGGGTGTTGACCCAATAGCTGGTGCCATTGGCAATTGCGCCGCTGACTGCTGCAGCGCCGGCAATGACCACCGGCGCAACCGAGCCCTCAACAGAATCCATTTCGGTGCCCGACATCTGGCTGATATGCAGCCCCGCCGGGGCATCCATCCGTTCGATATCGCCAAACGTCGTGGGCGCTTTTGCCCACGCACCGCAGCACAGGCTTGCGAGCGCCAGTACGGCCGTGGTTCTTCGCACGTGTTCCATCGGTTCCTCTCCTTAACAGGTGGTTACTGCAAACGTTCCCTTTCGGGTATGGCGCCCAGCTTCACCAGCATGCCGAGCGTTATCTGAGTACCGCCGCGCCCGCTGACATTGGCGTTGCCGCTGAGTGAAATGGTGGTTCGGTCGCTGGCGCGATAGCCCAGGCCGAACACCAGCGCGGTTTGCGTGCGGCGTTGCGAGGGCAGGCCTTGCGGGTCGTTCTCTGCCTGCTGCAATTGCCAGTTGATGCCGCCATAGAGAGTGACGGACTCGTTCACGGCAAAGCCGACCTGCGGCGTCAGCATCAGCACATTGCCAGGGGTGGCGACGCTGTCATGGCGCGGCAGGTTGAGGCGATAGGACGCATTCAGGCTCAGCACCAACGGGTCGATGGTGCGATAGAGCGTGCCGCCCGCGGTGAAACTGCTGAAGTACGAGGTGGCACCACCGCTGTGTTCCACCGCGCCGGTTTCCAGAAAGGCCACCAGCCCAGGGCTGCCTTGCTCCCTCAGGATGCGATGGCTGATGGCAAGCGACAGGCTGGAGAAGTTGGTGTTGTTGCTGGACTGGTGGTTGAGCCCTTCGAACAGCGTCCGCTCGCTGGTGTACGAACCGGTGCCTGAGAACGACAGTTCCGTGTCGGACGAATACCCGTAGCGCAGGCCGGCATAGGCCACCAGCGAATCCACGTTGCGGGTTTTCGGCACCACGCCGGTTGCCACCGGCACGATGTTCTGCCCCACCTGGATATAGATCGGGCCACGCGCGGTCGTGCCGGTCGCTTCGTGGTTGAAGTAGGACAGGCCGGCGTCGGCGCGCCAGCGGTTCTGGGCCGTCAGCAGGTCCTCCAGCGTCGGAACGATCTGCGCTGGCGCGGAACACGGGGTCAGGGCGGCGGTCGCGGCGATCATCCTTGTCAGACGGCGGATCGTGGTCGGAAGGGCCTCATTGGCAGTCCGCCGAACCTGGCTGGAATCGGCCGCATGAACCGCCGGTCGCCAACCCGGGCCGTCTTGCGTGGCAGCACGACCAAGGCGCGGCCCGGGTAGTCGCGGCTGAGGCGGGTGGTCCACAGGCGCGTGAAATCGGGGATGGCGTAGACGCGGTTGCCGAGCGACGGGTCGGCCAATCCCACTGAGCGCGCATCGATGCTGCGCAACACGGAGAAGTGGTTATCGTTGCCGGCGTGGAGGAAGACGATGGCGGGCAGCCCGAGCTGGCGCAGCGCTTCCAGCGAAAGAGCGTAGCCGCGCGCTTCATAACCGAAGTGACTGGCGGCTGCGGACAAGCTGCTGAAGGTTGCTGGCCCCTTGGCGGCGATCTGCTTCAGGACGGCGGCCTCGTCGACCGGCTCCCCGTAGTAATGCTGCAGCAACGTCGCCAGCGCGGCGCCGCCGCAGGAGTAGTCGAACCGTTGCTTGACCACGCCGTCATCGCGCAGCGTCTTCCATGAGCGCGGTGAGGGCGTGCCTGCCTCGGTCGCTTCGCAAACCTGGGCTAGTGTCAGAGCGAGAAAGGGAATGGCCTTGCGTTTCATGTCGGGGCGTCTGGAACAAGTTCTGCGAAGTCCGGAGTAGCGCTGAGATGAAAATAGTTCTCATTACTTCCGATATGCCGCAGGTTAGCCACGCCAGCGGGCTTGCGGAGACGGCCGATTCTGCAAGGCCATGCAGTTCTGGCCGTTTGGGGCACAGAGATGTCTGCGGGACGCGGGGAATTTTCGCGATCAGCACGCTGCGCAAGCGGCCCGCCCCGCGCGAATGGCTGGGCATCGCGCTGGTGGGGGCTGGCGTTATGGTGCTGAGCCTGCGGCGGAAGGGCCATCGGTCACGACCCAGCGCACCTCGTGCCGCGTGGTCAGCGCCAGGATGCGCTGGCGCAGGAAATCGGCGTTGAAGGACGTCAGCGGCGATTCGAAGCGGTAGATCAGCAGCCCCGGCGAGGGCCGGGCCTCGGGGTAGCGGGCCAGTTCGTAGAAGCCAAGTGGCCTTGCCACAGGCCCGGCTGATAATCCTTGCGGTGGTAGCGCAGCAACTCGCGGCGCCGGGCATCAGGTCGGGGCCGGCTCCGATGGCGCGCTGGAACGGGCGAGCCCCGGCACCGGAAATGCGGCTACGATTGCGTCGATCCCCAATCGTTCATCCACACAGGAAGCAAGCGATATGCTGGAACTCAGACCGGGCTGCGAGCATTGCAACAAGCCCCTGCCACCCGCATCCACCGAAGCCCGCATCTGCTCGTACGAATGCACCTTCTGCGCAGACTGCGTGGATACGCTCAGCAATGTCTGCCCGAACTGCGGGGGCGGCTTCGCGCCGCGGCCGGTGCGCCCGGCACGCGACTGGAAGAACGGCAACTACCTCGGCAACGACCCGGCCGGCACCAGGGTGAAGCACCGGCCGGTGGACCTCGGGACGCATGCCCGCTTTGCCGGGGCGATCGCTCCGGTACCGCCCGAGCAGCGCTAGCGGTGGTCTGCGTTAGCCCTTGGATTTCGGCTTGAGCAACTCGCCAGCCTCCTTCACATTCTGCTCGGCGCGCTTGCTGATTACCGCAAGCGCTTCGGCCTGCGCCTTCTGCGCGGTTTCGGCCAGCGCGCGCATGTTCTCCAATGCCTGGTGCAACTGCTGCTGCACGAATTCACTGTGCTTGGCCATGGCCTCGGCGGGGTTGCCAGCGGTGCTGTACTGCTGAGCGGCCGCCTGCAACTGCTGCATGGTCTGGGCGAAGATCTCCTGCTGCTTCTGCACTACGGCCTGGATACCCTCATAGGCCAGCTTGTTGGCCTCGGTCAGGGCCTCGATGTCCTTGCGGCGCGCTTCGATTACCGCGCTCATGTCCACGCCCGGCAGGCGGAACTGTTCCATCATCTTGGTGAAGTCTGCAAAGGGATTGGGAGGCGTGGCCATGCTGGGTCTCCTTCTGGAAGGACTGGCAGGGTGGCCGGCGGCGGGGATGGTGCGTGCCCTTCGGCCGGGTTCCCGTCCACTATAGCCGGTATCCGCGCACTTCTGGCCGTCAATCGAGGAAGACCCTAAAGTTTCCGGACCCCCATGCCGTTGGCATCCATAGCCCGCAAGTGCGTCGGCCCGACCGGGCCCGTCCGCGGACGATGAGAGCGAAGAACGCCGCGCCGGTCCCAGGCGCGGACCGGCACTTCGCCGTAACCAGTGCTAATCAGGTAGAAGACATGAAGAATCTAGGCATCGGGGTCCGCCTCGGCATCGGCTTTGGGGTGGTATTGCTGCTTTCTGCGCTCATGACGGTATTCGGCATGATGCGCCTGCAACAGGTGGCTGAGCGCACGCACGCAATGATGCAGCAGCCGCTGACCAAGGAGCGGCTGGTCAGCGACTGGTACCGCCTCATGCACACCAGCGTGCGCCGCACCACAGCGGTGGCGCGCAGTGCCGACCCGTCGCTCGGCGCATTCTTCGCGGCCGAGACCAAGGCGTCGATCGAAGGCATCGCCGCGCTGCGCGACAAGCTCCAGCCGATGCTCAGCTCGGCCGAGGAGAAGGCCGCATTCCAGAAGATCCTGAGTGTGCGCGACCCGTACAACAACGGCCGCGACAAGATCACCAGGCTCAAGCAAGAGGGGCTGACCGAAGAGGCCAACCAGGTGCTGGAGAAAGAGTTCGTTCCCGCCGGCGACGCCTACCTGGGCGAGATCCAGAAGCTGCTCGACATCCAGCGCGCCAGCATCGACGCCACCGCGCGCGAGATCAACGGCATCTACGTCAACGCCCGCAACAGCCTGATCGGGCTGGGCGTGGTGGTGCTGGCGATCGGCATCGCGTTCTCGGTATGGCTGACGGCGGGCATCACGCGGCCACTGCATCGCGCCGTGGCGGTGGCGCGCACCGTGGCGTCGGGCGACCTGACCAGCCGCATCGACGTCGACAGCCGCGATGAAACCGGACAGCTGCTGCAGGCGCTGGCGGACATGAACGCCAATATCCTGCGCATCGTGCGCCAGGTGCGCGCGGGCACGGAGTCGATCGTGTCCGGCACCAGCCAGATCGCGGCCGGCAACACCGACCTGTCTCAGCGCACGGAAGAACAGGCCTCGTCGCTGCAGCAGACCGCGGCCAGCATGGAAGAGCTGACCAGCATCGTGCGCCAGAACGCCGACAACGCGCGCCAGGCCAGCACGCTGGCGGTCAATGCCTCGGACATCGCCGAGAAGGGCGGCGACGCGGCCGGCAAGGTCGCCGAGACCATGGAAGAGATCAACGGCGCGTCGAGGAAGGTGGTCGACATCATCGCCGTGATTGAAGGCATTGCCTTCCAGACCAATATCCTGGCGCTCAATGCCGCGGTGGAAGCGGCGCGCGCAGGCGAGCAGGGCCGCGGCTTCGCCGTGGTCGCGGGCGAGGTGCGCACGCTGGCGCAGCGCAGCGCTTCCGCCGCCAAGGAGATCAAGGCGCTGATCGGCGATTCGGTCGATCGCGTCGAGAAGGGTTCCATGCAGGTGACGCAGGCCGGCCAGACCATGGTGGAGATCGTTGCCGCAGTCAAGCGCGTGACCGACATCATGGGCGAGATCAGCGCGGCCTCGGCCGAGCAGAGCGCCGGCATCGAGCAGGTCAACCAGGCGGTGACGCAAATGGATACCGTGACGCAGCAGAACGCGGCGCTGGTGGAAGAGGCCGCTGCTGCGGCAGGCTCGCTGGAGGAGCAGGCGCAGCGGCTGAAAGAGGCGGTGTCGACGTTCAGGCTGGCGGCGTAAGCGCACCCTGTTTGTTTTCTCCCCTCTCCCTCTGGGAGAGGGGCGGGGGAGAGGGCAGCGTCTCAACGAAGTGAGGCGCCACCGTGCTTGCCATATGCCTGCCCTCTCCCCCGGCCCCTCTCCCGCAAGCGGGAGAGGGGAGCCCCCCATCACGGCAGACGCTCACCGCGCCTTCAAGAACTCCCCCACCTCCAGCAACACCAGCTCATTGTCGTCCGCCTGGTTCGGCTCGCGGCTGCTGCTGAAGGGCAGGTTGTTGTCGTTGCCCACCACGATATGCGTGGCGTCGACCACGTCGACGTTCTCGATGGTGAAGAACGGGAACGCCAGCACGCCATCCGTCAACGGCTTGCGCGCAAGCTTGCCCGGATCGGCAATGCGCAGCAGGTCGATATAGCCGATCTTGCGCAGCGGCCCGCCGGCGTTGGCATCGCTCAGTTCGACCTTGTACACGCGCTTGAACTTCGCCACATCGTCAAAGCAGTCCGGGCGCTTCTGCCCGGCCGGGCAGGCCTTGTCCGGCGTGCCTTCGCCGTTGTCGCGCTCGATGATAAGGCCGGAGGTGGCATCGATCATGTTGAAGTCGCCGATGGCATGGCTGGCGCCTTCCAGCACGTATTTCCAGTGGCGGCCGGTCCAGGCCTGCTGCCTGACATCAAACTCCAGCACGCGCAGGTAGGGCTTGCCGCCTTCGTTCTCGTAGCCCTTGGCGGCCTCGTCCCACAGCGCGCCTTCCAGCAGCGCGTACAGCTTGCTGCCATCGGGTGAGGACGCCATGCCCTCGAAACCCTTGGAGCGCCGCACCTGGAACTTCACGCTGCCGTCCGGCGCGCCGGGCGCGGTGACGGCGGGATGGTCGGGCGAGCGCACCACCTTGCCGTCGACCATGGTGTCGAACACGGCCAGCACCTTGCCGTCCATGTCCGCCTTGATCAGGAACGGGCCGAACTCGTCGCCGATCCACAGTGCGCCGCCGGCGAACTGGAAGCTCTCCGTATCGAAATCCGACCCCGTCAGGTAGCGCTGCCTGGTGCCCTCGTGGACGATGCGGAACGGCACCTTCTTGTCCGGGTCGTGCAGGAAGATGGTCTTCAGGCGCTGCAGGCGGCCGCTGCCGAAGTCCACCTTGTAGTGGTTCAGATACAGCATGAAGTCCGGCGAGTTGGCCTTGGCGCCGGCGCCGTTGTCGGTCAGCACCCAGAAACTGCCGTCGGCCATGCGCTTGATGCCGGAATGCCCCTGTGCCGGCTGGCCCCGGAACGGCAGCGACACGCCGGTGGGGCGGCCATTGGACTTGCCTTCGACCGTGCCCGGCGTGTCCACGCGCTGCGGGGTGGTGAACTTGCCGCTGACCTGCAGGTCAGCGGGCGCGTCCTTCGGCACGGCAAGCATGGTCTGGGCCGGCAGCACCGCGTGGCCGGCCAGCGTGGCGGGGTAGGCAGCAGGGGCCTGCGCCCAGGCCTGCGCCGCCCCCAGGCAGCCCAGTGCGATGGCCGCCTGGGCCAGCAGCAAATGACGAGACATTGTGGTTTTCCTTGGCGTTGAAGAGGACAAAACCCTGTATTGTCGGCGCCAAGTTTGACAGGACTGTGATCCGCGGGGCGCACGGCCCCGGTCATGTTGCACCGCAGCGTAGGCGCCATGCGGGCACCGTGCCGGTGCAATCTGCGAACGATCATGCCGCGCGGGCGGCCCAACGCGGCACCGGCGTCCGGATTTTTGCCGATAGCCGCGCAAAAAGCAGTGGGTTTTCAGGCCCCTGAAAGCAAACTGAGGCAAAATTCTATTTTTCGCCTAGTTTGCCGCCGGCTGTGACCCAGCAAGCGGATGTCCCACCACCCGTTCGAGGATCTGAGAGAAGCAATGAGTAACCAGCAACCCACCATCATCTACACGCTGACCGACGAAGCTCCGCTGCTGGCGACCAGTGCGTTCCTCCCGATCATCCAGACCTTCACCAGGCCGGCCGGCATCAACGTGACCACCAGCGACATCTCGGTGGCGGGCCGCATCCTGGGGGAATTCCCCGAGTTCCTGACTGAAGCACAGCGCGTGCCGGACAACCTGGCCGAGCTGGGCAAGCTGACGCAGCTGCCGGACACCAACATCATCAAGCTGCCCAACATCAGCGCCTCGGTGCACCAGCTGGTGAGCGCCATCCGTGAACTGCAGGGCAAGGGCTACAAGGTGCCGGACTATCCGGAAGACCCGAAGACCGACGAAGAAAAGGCGATCCAGAAGCGCTACTCCAAGTGCCTGGGCAGCGCCGTGAACCCGGTCCTGCGCGAGGGCAACTCCGACCGCCGCGCACCGGCAGCGGTCAAGAACTTCGCGCGCAAGCACCCGCACAGCATGGGCGAGTGGAGCATGGCTTCGCGCACGCACGTGGCGCACATGAAGCATGGCGACTTCTACCACGGCGAAAAGTCCATGACCCTGGACAAGGCGCGTGACGTCAAGATGGAACTGGTCACCA
Source organism: Cupriavidus sp. BIC8F (assembly GCF_032465815.1). Taxonomy (NCBI): domain Bacteria; kingdom Pseudomonadati; phylum Pseudomonadota; class Betaproteobacteria; order Burkholderiales; family Burkholderiaceae; genus Cupriavidus; species Cupriavidus sp. BIC8F. Next base: position 1,012,458 of record NZ_CP136095.1, read on the forward strand.
AGAGCGGCAAGACCATCGTGCTCAAGCCCAAGGTCTCGCTGCTGGATGGCGAGATCATCGACAGCATGTTCATGAGCAAGAAGGCGCTGTGCGACTTCTATGAAGAGCAGTTCGAAGACGCGCGCAAGACCGGCGTGATGCTGTCGCTGCACGTCAAGGCCACCATGATGAAGGTGTCGCACCCGATCGTGTTCGGCCACGCCGTCAAGATCTTCTACAAGGAAGCCTTTGCCAAGCACGGCGCGCTGTTCGATGAACTGGGCGTGAACGTCAACAACGGCCTGGTCAACCTGTACGAGAAGATCGAGGCGCTGCCCAGCTCCAAGCGTGAAGAGATCATCCGCGACCTGCACGCCTGCCACGAGCATCGCCCGGAACTGGCCATGGTGGATTCGGCCAAGGGCATCTCCAACCTGCACGCGCCCAACGACGTGATCGTCGATGCCTCGATGCCGGCCATGATCCGCATCGGCGGCAAGATGTGGGGTGCCGACGGCCGTCCGAAGGACACCAAGGCCGTGATCCCGGAAAGCACCTTTGCCCGCATCTACCAGGAGATCATCAACTTCTGCAAGACCAACGGCAACTTCGACCCGACCACCATGGGCACCGTGCCCAATGTGGGCCTGATGGCGCAGAAGGCCGAGGAATACGGCTCGCACGACAAGACCTTCGAGATCGCCGAAGACGGCGTCGCCAACATCGTCGACCTGGCCACCGGTGAAGTGCTGCTGACGCAGGACGTTGAGCAGGGCGACATCTGGCGCATGTGCCAGGTCAAGGACGCGCCGATCCGCGACTGGGTCAAGCTGGCCGTCACGCGCGCGCGCAACTCGGGCATGCCGGCGGTGTTCTGGCTGGACCCGTACCGTCCGCACGAGGCCGAGCTGATCAAGAAGGTCGAGACCTACCTGAAGGATTACGACACCAAGGGCCTGGACATCCAGATCATGTCGCAGGTGCGCGCCATGCGCTACACGCTGGAACGCGTGATCCGCGGCCTGGACACCATCTCGGTGACCGGCAACATCCTGCGCGACTACCTGACCGACCTGTTCCCGATCATGGAACTGGGCACCAGCGCCAAGATGCTGTCGATCGTGCCGCTGATGGCGGGTGGGGGCATGTATGAGACCGGCGCCGGCGGTTCGGCCCCGAAGCACGTCAAGCAGCTGGTGGAAGAAAACCACCTGCGCTGGGATTCGCTGGGCGAGTTCCTGGCACTGGCGGTGTCGCTGGAAGACGTCGGCATCAAGACCAACAATGCGCGCGCCAAGATCCTGGCGAAGACGCTGGACGCGGCCACCGGCAAGCTGCTGGACAACAACAAGAGCCCGTCGCCCAAGACCGGCCAGCTGGACAACCGCGGCAGCCAGTTCTACCTGGCGATGTACTGGGCACAGGAACTGGCAGCTCAGTCGGACGACGCAGAACTGGCCGCGAAGTTCGCGCCGCTGGCCAAGACGCTGACCGACAACGAGCAGAAGATCGTTGGCGAACTGGGCGCCGTGCAGGGCCAGCCGGTGGATATCGGCGGCTATTACATGCCGGAAGCCGACAAGCTCAGCGCCGCAATGCGCCCGAGCCAGACGCTGAACGCCGCGCTGTCGACCGTGACGGCCTGACCGGAATGGCCCGCTCGGCGGGCCGGCAGGTATCGCAACCCCGGGCCCTGGCCCGGGGTTTTTCTTTGCGCCGCAGAAGGCGTTATGGCTGCTGCGCTTCCATATGGATGTCCCACCCCTGCTCCGGGCCGCTCTTCTGGTCCCGGTACGTCCAGAGCGCGCCACAGTCCTGGCAGACGAAGCTGCTGATGGTGACGGCGGCGGAACCGGCGGGCTTGATGCGTCGGGTGTCGGTGATGCGCAGTGCCGCGTGCCCGGGGGCGCCGCGCACGTGGCGTTCAATGGCCTGGCAGGCAGTGCAGAGTGTCATCCGTGTCTGTTCCGTTCGATCGGCCACTGTAGCATGCCGGCGCCTTCGGGGCCGGAAGTGGACGGCACATGCGGCGCGCACGGGGTTTCGCCCGGCGAGACCCTGAACCCGCACTTTCCATGTGATTTGGGGCCCGATCCGGTGAAGTTCATTGACATGCCTGAGTGGGGCCTGTATAAGGTTGGGTGCAAGATCTTTCAAGCAGCAACCTAGAAGTCCAGGTGCTTGCCCACACGGCGCCACTTTTTCTCCTTGTGTCTTCCTTGATCGTCATGCCTTGCCGGCGCTTTTGCCGGTGAGAAAAAACTTATTGAGGAATCCAACATGGAAACCGGTACCGTCAAGTGGTTCAACGATTCGAAGGGTTTTGGCTTCATTACGCCTGATGCAGGCGGCAACGACCTGTTCGCGCACTTCTCCGAAATCCAGGGCAGCGGCTTCAAGTCGCTGCAAGAAGGCCAGAAGGTGCGTTACGTCGCTGGCGTCGGCCAAAAGGGCCCGGCCGCGACCAAGATCGAGCCGATCTGAATCGCACCGACCTGAGTTGAGCTGAGCGCCGAGGCGCCAGTCCAATGAAAAAAGCTCCGCCAACGCGGAGCTTTTTTATTTCCGTTGCCGCAATACCCCGCAACGGTGAAATAAAGCCACTGCTGGCGCGGCAACAAGCGTAGAGTGGGGGCAGGATCACCAAACGGCGGAGGCTGCCATGGATATCTATCCGGCTGCAACTTACAAGGGATACGACCTCTATCCCCTCGTGTACAAGCACGCCGCCGAGCGCATATGGCCCGAGCCGCGGCCCGACCGTTCCTTTGATGCTGCCGTGGTGATCTGCCTGGAAGGCGAGTCGCCCGAAGGCGTGCAGGCGCGCACGTTTCGCCTGGACGCCGCACCGTGGGATAACGTCGGCGGCGCGCGGCGCGGTGCGTTGCGCTATGCCGAGGCCATCATCAATGGCGCGGTGCCGGGGGTATCGGTAGCAACGGCCGGCGCGCCGATGGCTTCCTGAAGGTCCGACGACGGGCCCTGGCGCCGTGGTGCATTCTGTACCACTGACGCCCGCGCAGGGCCATGGCTCATGCCGTGCGCGTGATCCACATGAGTTCTGCAATCCTTCCCATCAGCGCGGCACGGTGCCGCATGGAGATGTCGTGAGCGACAGCAGTCCCAGCCGCAGTCCCGGCAACACTGTTCCCGGCAGTACGCCCTTTGCCAGCTACAAGGGTTTCGATCTGTATCCCCTGGTTTATCGCCATCGGCCTGAGCAGGCCTGGCCGCGCATCAAGCCCGACAACAGCTTCCTCGCGTCGATCGTGATTTGCCGCGAGGGCTATCGCCCTGGCAGCGACCATGCGCGCGTGTACCCCATGAGCGAGTCGCGCTGGGAGAACATCGGCTCGGCGCGCCGCGGTGCGCTGCAGTTCGGCGAAGACATCATCAATGGCCTGGTCGCCGGCGAATCCGTGACGTCGATCTAGGTATTATCCGGTTCCGCAGCGGCCTGGTCACAGGCCAGTTGCGGAGCGGGGAAACAGGCGCGGCGCTATCCGTCAGACTGCAAGGAGTCCGTTCATGGACATGCGTTCGGGATCATCTGGTTTTCTGTGCACGTTGCCCGGTGAGGGCAAAGGCATCACCTATCACGTTGCAGTCTGCTTTATCGATGCGGAGTGTCCCACCGGGGTGCTGTTCACCAGCTTCGTGGGTGTGGGGCGGCGGTCGTTCGGCGTGCTGGCCGAGCAGGGGGCCCTGCAGGGTCAGCTTGCCGCCAGCGGCGAGGCGCTGTGCCGCCTGGCCATCGGCCAGGTGGTGCGCGACCAGCTGCACGACAAGGCGCGCGAGGGCGATGCGGTGCTGGACCTCGACGCCTCGCCATGGGACGGCGAGCTGAGGCCGGTCGGCGCGGGGCTCAGGACGGCCCGGCCGCATGTGCGCGTGCTTGGCTGAGGCCGCACGCAATCGTCAGGCCAGGTCAGTCAGATCTGGAATACCGGGTCGCCGTGGCGCTCCAGCAGCGCCTCGATCAGCGCCATGTCGGCGATCTCGGGAGTACGGTCTTCCACCGCGCGCGACGGCCCGCAATAGGTCGCCGTCACGTGGCGCCTGACGGTCAGCACGCCGGACGCGGGCGGTGCGACTTCAACCGCCTGCCACGGTGCATGCCGGTAACTGCCTGCCTGCCAGCCTTCGGGCGTCAGGTGCACGGCTTCCCATTCTTCGATGACGGACATGATCGGTTCTCCTTGATTGAGGGATGAATCGTTAGCGGGACGGCACGCGCCGGCGCGGCGCATGCCATGGCGAGGGGACGCTGGCCTACGACTTGTGCCGGTAGTTGATGCGTCCCTTGGTGAGGTCGTAGGGCGACATCTCCAGCGTGACGCGGTCGCCCGCCAGCACGCGGATGCGGTTCTTCTTCAGCCGCCCGGACGAATACGCCCAGACTTCGAAGCCGTTTTCCAGGATCACGCGGAAGCGGTTGTCGGGCAGGACTTCCGACACCTTGCCGCCAAATTCGACCAGTTCTTCTTTTGCCAAGGAGGCTCCTTGCTGTAGCCGCGCCGCTTGTGCGCGAGCTGTTGTGACGGCCAACTGGACACCAACTGGCCGATGGGATGGGGCTTGCGATGCCTGGCTTACTGCTGGCGCAGGCGTGCTGCGGCGCGTTCGCCGGCACGGCGCGCTGACTGCCTGGCGCGGGCCTCAGAGCGGTGCGTGTCGTGGCGCATTGCCACGTTGGCGACGATGCGTTCGGCGCCATTGCGGTATTCCGCGATCATGTAGGTCGCGAACCAGAGGCCGGGTTCCTGCTGGATGGGATAGACGGAAACGGTGTAAGGGGTAGGGTTGATTCGATTCAATGTGATGCCTGTTCATGGGCGCGGCCGCAGGTGGCGCGGTGCATCGGGTTGCCGATGCTGAGCGTCGCGCGGTGGCGGCCGTTCGCCGTTGCTGTGTGCCAGCGTCGGGCCCGCGCGGCAGCACGGGCGTTGAATCTGGCGTGAAGTGGACCATGCCTGCGCAAGCCGATGCGCCGGGTACAGGGGCGATCGTTGCGGAGCGGACATGCCGCCGGTCGGATAAGGGTGGTGGGCCGTTCGGCCCAAAGACGCATCGGGTGTACGCCCGATATGCCGCCGCTGAATGCTTTTGTGAGATTGTCTTGCGGCTGGCGCACGGATGTAGGGCGTTGCCGATCCGTGCATAGAACGTCGAATGATACCACTTCCGGGCCAAACCTGCCCGCGTGACGGGCAGTGCCCCTGGTGCGGCCGCCTTGTGGTGCTCAGCGTTCGCTGATCTGCGCGAAGCGCAGCGACAGGAAGTCGATCAGTTCACGCACCGAAGGCAGCAACCCGCGCCGTGACGGGAACACGGCGTGGATCACGCCGCCCCTGACCGACCAGTCCGGCAGGACCTTCACCAGCCGGCCATCGCGCAGCTCGTCGGTCATCATCATGACCGGCAGCTGCACGATGCCGGCACCGGCCACGGCCGCGGTGCGCAGCATGATCATGTCGTCGGTGACCAGCCGGGGCTTGTGGTGCAGGTCGGCGCTGGCGCCATCGGGGCCGTACAGCGACCAGGTGTGCGAGGGGCGCGGCGGGCCCAGGTCCAGCGTTGGCAGCGCGTTGAGGTCCGCGGGCGCCAGCAGTGGCCCATGGCCGGCCAGCAGCGCCGGGCTGGCCACGAAGCACCAGGCGCGCTCGGCCAGCACGCGCATCACCAGGTCGCTGTCTTCCAGTGGCGGCACGCGCACGCGGATGGCCAGGTCGATCCCCTCCGCCACCACGTCCACGCGCCGGTTGGTGGCTTCCAGGTGCACGATGACCTTGGGGTTCGCCGCCATGAAATCCGCAATCATGTCGCCCACGCGCGCGTGCAGCAGCGCCACCGGGCAGCTCATGCGCACCAGGCCGCTGGGTTCGGCGCGGGTCTGCTCGATCGCGCTCTCGGCCGCTTCGGCCTCCACCAGCATGGCCTTGCAGTGGGCGTAATACGTCTGTCCCAGTTCTGTCACTGAGAAGCGCCGCGTCGAGCGCTGGATCAGGCGCACGCCCAGGCGTTCTTCCAGCATGGCAACGCGCCGGCTCAGCTTGGACTTGGGTATGCCGAGCACGCGCCCGGCGGGTGCAAAGCCCTGGTGGTCGACTACCTGCGCGAAGTAATACAGGTCATTGAGGTCGGGATGCAAGCAGGCGGCTCCTGTCGTCCTGTCAGTAGGACGCTGAGGGCAGATTTTCCATCCTACCGGTGCGATCTGCCAAGACCTATGCTTTGCCCACACGGTCGGCTTGGGATTGCCGAGTCGCCGGTTCCGCCAACCGCATAGGAGAAAGCCAAATGACCACACCCGCGAATTTCAACGGCAAGCGTCCGGTACTGGATCCCGCCGATACGGCCATGCTGCTGATCGACCACCAGAGCGGCCTGTTCCAGACCGTTGGCGACATGCCGATGCCTGAGCTGCGCGCCCGTGCGGCCGCGCTGGCCAAGATGGCGACGCTGTGCAAGCTGCCGGTGATCACCACGGCATCCGTGCCGCAAGGCCCGAACGGCCCGTTGATTCCGGAAATCCACGAAAACGCCCCCCATGCCAAATACGTCGCGCGCAAGGGCGAGATCAACGCCTGGGACAACCCCGACTTTGTCGCCGCGGTGCGTGAGACGGGCAAGAAGACGCTGATCATCGCCGGCACCATCACCAGCGTGTGCATGGCATTCCCGTCGATCAGCGCGGTGGCCGACGGCTACAAGGTGTTCGCGGTGGTGGATGCCTCGGGCACGTATTCCAAGATGGCGCAGGAAATTACCCTGGCACGCATCGTCCAGGCCGGCGTGGTGCCGATGGATACCGCCGCCGTGGCCTCCGAGCTGCAGCAGAGCTGGAACCGCCCCGACGCGCAGCAATGGGCCGAGGTCTACACGCAGATCTTCCCGGCGTACCGCCTGCTGATCGAAAGCTATCTCAAGGCGCAGGACGTGGAGAAGAAACACGAGGTGCTGGACTCCCAGCGCTGACGCCAGGCCGGCAATGGCCTGCACACCCCGGATGCGGACCCGCGGCGATGGCCGCGGGTCCGCACCTTCTGTTCACAGGAGAACGTCATGAGCAAGCCCTACAAGCGCCTGGACAAGAGCCAGGCCGCCGTCCTGATGGTCGATCACCAGGCAGGCCTGCTGTCACTGGTGCGGGATATCGAGCCCGACAAGTTCAAGAACAACGTGCTGGCACTGGCCGACCTGGCCAAGTACTTCAAGCTGCCGACCGTCCTGACCACCAGCTTCGAGGATGGCCCCAACGGACCGATGGTGCCCGAGCTCAAGGCCATGTTCCCGGACGCACCGTTCATTCCGCGCCCGGGCCAGATCAACGCCTGGGATAACGAGGACTTCGTGGCCGCGGTGCGTGCCACCGGCAAGAAGCAGCTGCTGATCGCCGGCGTGGTCACCGAGGTGTGCGTGGCTTTCCCGGCGTTGTCGGCGATCGAAGAGGGTTTCGAAGTCTTTGTCGTGACCGATGCCTCGGGCACCTTCAACGAAATCACGCGCGATTCGGCCTGGCAACGGATGTCTGACGCTGGCGCGCAGCTGATGACGTGGTTCGGCGTGGCTTGCGAACTGCATCGCGACTGGCGCAACGACATCGAGGGTCTGGGCACGCTGTTCTCGAACCATATTCCGGACTATCGGAATTTGATTACGGCGTACACCACGGTGAAGGGCAGCAAGTAAGCAACGCCCTTCAGCGAGCCGCCGGTTTGCTCCCCTCTCCCGCATGCGGGAGAGGGGAGCACCCAGGTGGCAAGCAAGGTTTCTCAGGCTTCCTTCACAGCCCCTCGCACCGGCGGCGCAGCGACTTCCGCCTGCGCCGACGCCGAGCGCCGGTGGTTGATCATCGACACCGCCCCCACCGCAATCACCGCCGGGATCGCCATCGCCAGGAAGTTCTGCTGCAGCGGCAACGACATCCCCACCAGCACGCCGATCACGATCGGTGCCAGGATGGCGCCGCTGCGTCCCACGCCTGAAGCCCAGCCGATGCCGGTGCCGCGCACCGCCATCGGATAGAACTGGCCCGCATAGGCATAGGTGACGATCTGCGTGCCGATGGTGGAAGCACCTGCCAGGCCCACCACGACGAACAGCGCTGCGCTGGGCATGGGGTAGCCCAGCAGCGTGATCGACACCGCGGCCAGCGAGTACATAGCGATCAGCACGTACTTGATCGGCAGCCGGTCGGCCAGCCAGCCGCCACCGATCGCGCCGAGCATGGCGCCGAAGTTCAGCACCAGCACGAAAGTCAGCGCCGAGCCCAGGCTGTAGCCCGCGCCGGCCATCAGCTTGGTCAGCCACGAGCTGAGCGCGTACACCATGAACAGGCACATGAAGAACGCCACCCAGAACATCACCGTGCTGAAGCCGCGGCCGTCCTGGAACAGGCGGCGGATCGGCGCGCTGCCGGCCTTGTCGTCCGCAGCCAGCGTGAAGACGTCGCCGGCTCGCGCGCGATGCGACGGCACCAGGCGCGATACCACGGATTGCAGAGCGTCGGTCTGGCCGGTGCGGAGCAGGTAGGGCATCGACTCCGGCAGCGAGCGCAGCACCAGCGGGACCAGCAGCACCGGCAGGCCGGCGGCGAGGAAAACCGACTGCCAGCCATAGCTTTCGATCAGTCCCTTGCCCAGCAGCGCGGCCAGCATGCCGCCGACCGAATAGCCGCTGAACATCAGCGTCACCAGCGTGCCGCGCAGCTTGCGTGGCGAGTACTCGGTCATCTGCGCCACCACGTTTGGCATCACGCCGCCGATGCCCAGGCCTGCGAGAAAGCGCGTGATGCTGAACGTTACCGGGTCGCTGGTAAAGCCAGCCGCCGCGGTGAAGATGCTGAACAGCGCAATGCAGATGGCGATGGCGCGCCTGCGGCCGATGCGGTCGGCCACGGTGCCAAGGAAGATTGCGCCGAACATCATGCCGAACAGCGCCGAGCTGACCATGAAGCCCGCGCTGGTGGCGGTCACGCCCATCCCCTTCATGATCGATGGCAGCGCGATACCGGCGACGGCCAGGTCATAGCCGTCGAAGATGATGATGATCGCGCACCAGAACAGGATAAGCGCATGGAAGCGGTTGAAGCGGGCCTCGTCGGCCAACTTGTGGACATCGATCTGACGCATGGTTTCTCAACTTTAGACATTCAGGCCCGCTCAACGAGCGGGTTGGAAACGGATTCAAGAAATCGAAAAATGCTTGACATGGGGCAATGATCGTGTGGCCGCCGCGCTGCTTGCGCGGGTTTTAGCGCAAGCAGCGCGGCGGCCAATGAGGATCGTTTTCGGTCCTCTTGCGATTGCCCATGTCTTTGTCCAACCGTGTACGACTGTGTCTGTCCGAATGGATCAACCTCCTGCTTCTGGCCGTGCCGATTCGCTCTCGCGCGAGCTTTATCGAACTGCTGTGCGGCTGTATGGTTTCGCCAGAAGGCTGGGTGACGCGCGCTATCAGCGCCATCGCGCGACGCAGGCACTGGACGACCTACTACAAGCTTCTCGAGCGCGGCAGCTTGCGCACCGTGCGTTTGGCCCGCCGATTGTTCTTGCTGGTGCTCACAGTGCTGCCATGCGATGTGCTGACATTGGTCATCGACGATACGCTGGTGCCGCGCTCCTCGGAGCAGGCGCCCGGTTGCGCGTATCGCCACGACCACAGCCGAAAGATCAATCGGCCGCAATTCATGCGGGCCCAGTGCTGGGTCACACTGGGCGTGAGCGCGCTGGGCAACGGAGGGGGAAATCTGGTGCTGCCAATTCTCTCGCGGCTGGTGCCAAACGCCGGCAACCGCAACAAGCTGAAGATTGCGCTGGTGCTGGTCCGCTCTCTGGCAGGGGTGGCCAACAAGCCGGTGCGCGTACTGTTCGATTCGTGGTTCATGCGCGCCCGCCTGGTATTGCCTTTGCTGCGCAGACAAATGCATGTGATTGGACAGGCGCGCATCGACACCGCACTGTTTCTCGTCCCGCCACCGCCAACTACACCCAGACGTGGTCGCAAGCGCATCTATGGCGAGCGCCTGAATGCCGAGGCCATCGAAGCACTGCCCGCGATCGAACTGCGCATGCCGCTCTATGGCAAAGACCAGCAGGTTCGCCTGCGCTCTGCCGAGGCCCGCGCTCGCTTCCTCAAGGGCGCGTTGGTGCGTGCCGTCTGGTGCCAGTTCTTCGATGCGAAGAAACAGGTCTGGACCAAGCCCCGTCTGCTGCTCGCGACCGAAACGGACTTGAGCGCCGAGGAGGTCGTGCAGTTGTACGCGCGCCGCTGGGGCATAGAACCGCTGTTCCACAATCTCAAGCGCTGGTTCGGCGTGAGCAATCTCTGGCAGCAAACGCGCACCGTGCTGGAGTTGTGGATGCAAATTCGCTCGATGGCCTGGACTTTGAACCAACTGCTGAGTCTGGTGCTTGCCGAGACCTTCCCGATGGACTCGGTCGCACCATGGCGCGTGAATCAGCCCGTCACAGCCGGCCTGGTCATGCAGTGGCTGCGCATGGAATTTACTGGACTTGCGTTTCGCGATGGCCTGAACCGCAAGTCCCAGAAATTCCAGTGGCCGACGCCACGCAACGACACGCGACCGACCTCGTAGGACTGCCCGCGCGCGCTTCTGACGGCGTCTCATTGCTGTTTCCATTGCCAAATCGCGTCGTTAACGACCACCATCGCAGCCGGCGAGGCGGCCGTTCGCATGTCTAATGTTGAGGCATGGTTTGTCTCCGGTATGGTGGTATGGCGGGGCAGCCGGCGTTGCCGGTCATGCCACCGCGGCGGCGCGCTCTTCGGCGGCCTTCAGTTCGCGCTCGCGCAATACGAAACGCTGGATCTTGCCCGTGGCGGTCTTGGGCAGTGCCTCGACAAACTCGATCGCACGCGGGTATTTGTAGGCGGCCAGCCGCTCCTTGACGAAGGCCTTCAGCTCGCCGTCGCCAAGCTGCGCGCCCGCCTTCAGCACCACGAAGGCCTTGGTCTTGACCAGCCCTTCTTGGTCCGGCACGCCGATCACCGCGGCTTCCAGCACGGCCGGGTGCTGCACCAGCGTGGCCTCGACCTCGAACGGCGATACGTAGATGCCGCTGACCTTGAGCATGTCGTCGCTGCGCCCGGCGTAGCTGTAGGTGCCATCGGGGTTGCGCACGTACTTGTCGCCGCTCTTGGTCCAGCCGCCGCGGAAAGTCTCGCGAGATTTCTCGCGGTTGGCCCAGTACATCATCGCGGCGCTGGGGCCCTGGATATAGAGGTCGCCGATTTCGCCGTCGGGCACCGGGCGGCCTTCCTCGTCGCGCAGCTCGATGGTGTAGCCCGGCACCGGCCAGCCAGTGGTGCCGTAGCGCACCTGGCCGGGCCGGTTCGACAGGAAGATATGCAGCATCTCGGTGGAGCCGATGCCGTCGATGATCTCGCAGCCGAAATGCGCGGTGAAGCGCTGGCCGATGTCGGCGGGCAACGCCTCGCCGGCGGACGAGCACAGCCGCAGCGCCACCTCGTCGCGCGCGGGCAGCGCCGGCGAAGCGAGCATGCCGGCATAGCCCGTGGGCGCGCCGAAGAATACAGTCGGCTTTTGTTCGCGCCAGCGGCGGAAGGTGGCTTCGGGCGTGGGCCGCTCGGCCATCAGCACCACCGTCGCGCCCACGCTGAGCGGGAAGCTGAGGCCGTTGCCGAGCCCGTAGGCGAAATAGAGCTTGGCCGCGGAAAAACAGATGTCCTGTTCCTGCAGGCCAAGCACGGGGCCCGCATACAGGCCGGCCGTCCAGTACGGATTGCCGTGGCTGTGCACCACGCCCTTGGGCTGCCCGGTCGAGCCGGACGAATAGAGCCAGAAGCCGGGATCGTCGGGACTGGTCGCGGCAGGCGCGGACAACGGCGTTTGCGTGGCGAGCACGGTATCGAGCGCCACCATGCCGTCCGGCAGCGGCCCGCGCGCCCGCGACACGAACACCTTGCCGACTTCATGCCCGGGCCGCGCCAGCGCTTCCTGCAGCAGCGGCAGCAGCGCGGCCGAGACCAGTACCGCCTGCGCGCGGCTGTGCTGCAGCATGTAGACGTAGTCGTCGGCGGTCAGCAGCGTATTGACGGCAACCGGCACGATGCCGGCATACATCGCGCCCAGGAAGCACACCGGCCAGTCGGTGCAGTCGTGCATCAGCAGCAGCACGCGCTCCTCGCGGCGGATGCCGGCATCAAGCAGCGCGGCGGCCAGGCGGCGCACCTGCTGCGCCAGTTCGCCATAGGTAAGCTGGCCGTCGTCGTCGATATAGGCGGTCTTGCCGGCGCGCGCCGCGTTGCAGCCGAGCAGGTGCGCCGCAAAGTTGAAGGACGTGCCCGGCGGCTGGACCGGGACGTCTGCGGTGATGGCGGTCATGCGTGTCTCCCCGTTTCTGGTGTACGGTGTGCTGCGTGCCGCCACGCGGACGTGGCGGCGCGGTAAAGCCGGATGGCTGACTGTCAGGCGAGGGTGTCGAGCACCGCGGTGCTGGCCTGGATGGCGCTGCGACGGTGGTAGAAGTTCAGCGCGCGCAGGCCGCCCAGTTCTTCACCGCCGCCGGCGCGGCCGGGGCCGCCGTGCAGCGACTGCGGCATCACGTTGCCGTGGCCGGTGTGCAGTTGCGCGACGTCGGGCGAGATCACATGCACGCGGCCGTGGCTGTCGGCCAGCTCCACCGCGGCGGCGCCCAGCGCGGCGGCGTCGTTGCCATAGAGCGATGCCACCAGCGAGCCCTGGCCGCGGCGCACCAGCGCGAGCGCATGGCCGGTATCGCGGTAGGGCAGCAGGGTGGCTACGGGGCCGAAGACTTCGGTGTCATGCACCGCGGCGGCGGCGTCCGCATCGTTGACGCCGAGCAAGGCCGGGCCGATGCAGCAGGCCACGGCGGGATCGGCATCGACCAGCGGCTGCTGCGTGCCGTCGTGCAGCACCTGTGCATGCTTACGCAGGTTTGCCAGGCCTTCCTGTACGGCGTTGAACTGTGCGCGGCTGACCAGCGCGCCCATGCGCACCGTATCGTTGCGCGGGTTGCCAACGGTCACCTTGGACAGGCGCGCACCGATGGCCTCGGCAGCTTGCCCGAACAGCGCCTCGGGCACGAACACGCGCCGGATCGCGGTGCATTTCTGGCCTGACTTGACCGTCATCTCTCGCACCACTTCCTTGACCAGCAGGTCAAAAGCGGCGCTGTCGGGACCATCGCTCGGCAACAGCACCGCGGAATTGATGCTGTCCGCCTCGATATTCACACGCACCGAGCGCTGCGCGATCGCCGGGTGCGAGCGGATCACCGCGGCCGTATCGGCCGAACCAGTGAACGACACCACATCAAAGGGCTGCAACTGGTCCAGCAGCCCGGCCGAGCTGCCGCACACCACCGACAACGCGCCGGCCGGCAGCACCCCGGCCTCGACCACGTCGCGCACCATGCGCTGGGTCAGCCAGGCGGTGGCGGTAGCGGGTTTGACGATCACCGGCACGCCGGCCAGCAATGCCGGCGCCGCCTTCTCCCACAGTCCCCAGCCCGGGAAGTTGAAGGCATTGATGAACAGCGCCACGCCGCGCGTGGGCACCAGCACGTGCCGGGACTGGAACAACGGGTCCTTGCCCAGCCGCGCGGCCTCGCCATCCAGCAGGTAGTGCCGGTCGCCGAGCGTATCGCCCAGCTTTGCATGAGTGCCCAGCGTGAAGATGCCGCCATCGATGTCGACCGCGGAGTCGTTCCTGACGGTGCCGCTGTTGGCCGTGGCGATGTCGTAATAGGCATCGCGATTGGCCTGCAGCAGCTTGACGATGTCGGCCAGCAACGCGGCGCGCTGGCGATAGGTCAGCGCGCGCAGGGCAGCGCCGCCCTGTTCGCGGGCAAAGGCGAAGCCGGCCGCCAGGTCCAGCCCGGTGGCGTCCACGCGCACCAGTTCGTCGCCCAGCACCGGATCGAACAAGGGCGTGCCGGCACCGCTGCCGGCCTGCCACTTGCCGCCGAGGTAGTTGGAAAGCAATTCAGTCATCGGGGATCTCAGCGCGTGAAGTCGATGCGGCCTTCCGGCAGCAGGTAGAGCACCAGCGCGCGGCCGTTGCTGACGGTGGGGCGGTGGGCGCTGCCCGGCGGGCACACCAGCCAGCCGGCGGTACGGCCGTCGAACTGTGCCTCGCCCTCGAGCGGCATGATCAGGTCGATCTCGCCGTTGGGATGGGTGTGATGCGGGCCGGCAATGTCCTGCATGTCGACCACGTCGACGGAAAAGCCGTGCAGGTCGTCAGCCGGCTTGAAGATGCGGCCATAGCGGATACCGCCGCCTTCACGGTCGCACAGCCAGCCTTCGGCCACGCCGGCCTGGCAGGCGCCCTTCAGTTGCTGGTAGGTGGGGCTGCCGGCGCCGTGCTCGGCATTGAGCCAGGCATCGAGTGCGGTATCCAGCGGGCGGCCTGCCAGTTGCGCGGTGAGCTGTGCGATCTGGCTGCGGAATTCTGTGGGGGACATGATGAGGGGCTCCGTCTGATTCGCCAGTTGCTATCACTGGCTCCATGCATTATTGTGCATGTATGAAAAATAGAGCCGCGCAGAAATCATGTCAAGCACTATATTGCATAAAACTGGGTTAACCCGGGAAGCCGACCTGCACCATCATTCAGATGTAAGTGCTGCCAACGGCACTGAGAAGAATCCGTTCCTGGTCGCGCTGGGCGAGCGTGTGCGCGAGTTGCGCGCCTGCCGCGGCCTGACCCGAAAGGCCGCCGCGCAGGCCGCCGGCGTGTCGGAGCGGCACCTGGCCAACCTGGAATACGGCAGCGGCAACGCCTCCATCCTGGTGCTGCAGCACATTGCCGATGCGCTGCAGTGCTCGCTGGCCGGGCTGCTGGGCGACGTCACCACGTCGTCGCCTGAATGGATCCTGTTGCGCGAGCTGCTGGAGCACCGCGACGAAGCCACGCTGCGGCGCGTGCGCATCGCCGTGGGCGAGATGCTCGGCACGGGTGGCGAGAATGCCGGCCAGGCCGCGCGCAGCCCGCGCGTGGCGCTGATCGGGCTGCGCGGCGCCGGCAAGACCACGCTGGGCGGGATGCTGGCCGAAGACCTCGACTTCCCCTTTGTCGAGCTGAGCCGCGAGATCGAGAAGTTTGCCGGCTGCAGCATCTCGGAGATCCAGGGCCTGTATGGCATGAATGCCTATCGCCGCTACGAGCGGCGCGCGCTGGAAGAAGCCATCCAGATCTATCCCGAGGCCGTGATCGCCACGCCCGGCGGCCTGGTCTCTGATCCGGCTACCTTCAACCTGCTGCTGGCCCACTGCACCACGGTCTGGCTGCAGGCGGAGCCGGAAGACCATATGGAGCGGGTGCGCGAGCAGGGCGACTTCCGGCCGATGGCGGCCAGCAAGGAGGCCATGGAGGACTTGCGCCATATCCTGGCCGGGCGCGCGGCCTTCTATTCCAAGGCGGAGTTCTCCCTGGACACCAGCGCGCAGCCGCTGGAACCCACATTTGCCGCGCTGCGCGAACTGGTACGCCAGGCCTTGCGCATGCCATTGTGACGGTTGAGGCGCAATAACCCGGCATCGGGGCCGTGACCAGCACCTATCGAGAAATCTGCACAATAATGCTTGCATGAAATCTGTTTGATGAACTATAGTTCGTCTCATCAGATTCCTGTTCATGCACGATAGTGCAGTTTCGCAGAGGAGACACCGCCGTGACCACCGCCCCCCGCGTCGACTACCAGACCGCCCCCGCCCAATACAAACACCTGAAGCTGACGTTCGACGGCCCGGTCGCCACGCTGGCGGTGGACATCGACGAGAACGCCGGCCTGCGCCCCGGCTATAAGCTCAAGCTCAACAGCTACGACCTGGGCGTCGACATCGAACTGAACGACGCGCTCAACCGCGTCCGCTTCGAGCACCCGGAAGTGCGCACCGTGGTCGTCACCAGCGGCAAGGACAAGGTGTTCTGCTCCGGCGCCAATATCTTCATGCTGGGCGTCAGCAGCCATGCGTGGAAGGTCAACTTCTGCAAGTTCACCAACGAGACCCGCAACGGCATCGAGGATTCCTCGGCGCACAGCGGCCTGAAGTTCCTGGCCGCGGTCAATGGCGCCTGCGCCGGCGGCGGCTATGAGCTGGCGCTGGCCTGCGACGAGATCCTGCTGGTGGACGACCGCTCGTCGGCCGTGAGCCTGCCGGAAGTGCCGCTGCTGGGCGTGCTGCCCGGCACTGGCGGCCTGACCCGCGTGACCGACAAGCGCCACGTGCGCCATGACCTGGCCGACATCTTCTGCACCACCACCGAAGGCGTGCGCGGCCAGCGTGCCAAGGACTGGCGCCTGGTCGACGACATTGCCAAGCCCGCCGTGTTCGCGCAGAAAGTGCAGGAGCGCGCGCTGGCGCTGGCCGCGCAGAGCGACCGCCCGGCCGACGGCAAAGGCGTGGCGCTGGCCCCGATCGAGCGCACCATCGAAGCCGATGCGCTGCGCTACACGCATGTCACGGTCGAGATCGACCGCGCCGGCCGCACCGCCACCTTTACGGTCAAGGCGCCGACGGGCACGCAGCCGCAGAACATCGATGACATTGTTGAAGCCGGCGCCGCCTGGTACCCGCTGCAACTGGCGCGCGAACTGGAAGACGCGATCCTGTCGATGCGCACCAATGAACTGGACATCGGCACCTGGCTGATCAAGACCAGCGGCGACGCCGCCGCGGTGCTGGCCACCGACGCCACGCTGCTGGCGCACAAGGACCACTGGCTGGTGCGCGAGACCATCGGCCTGCTGCGCCGCACGCTGAGCCGCCTGGATGTGTCCTCGCGCAGCCTGTTCGCGCTGATCGAGCCGCAATCGTGCTTTGCCGGCACCTTCCTGGAACTGGCGCTGGCCTGCGACCGCAGCTACCACCTGGCGCTGCCGGACGACGAGGACCGCGCGCCGAAGATCACCGTAGCGGAAGTCAACTTCGGCCTCTACCCGATGGCCACCGGCCAGAGCCGCCTGGGCCGCCGCTTCTACGACGAGCAGCCCGCGCTGGACGCGGTGCGCGCCAAGGCCGGCCAGCCGCTCGATGCCGACGCCGCCTACGCGCTCGGCCTGGTCACCGCCAACCCCGACGACATCGACTGGACCGATGAAGTGCGCATCGCGCTGGAAGAACGCGTGGCGATGTCGCCCGATGCGCTGACCGGCATGGAAGCCAATCTGCGCTTCAACGGCCAGGAAAACATGTTCACCCGCATCTTTGGCCGCCTGACCGCGTGGCAGAACTGGATCTTCCAGCGCCCCAACGCGGTGGGCGAAAAGGGTGCGCTCAAGGTCTACGGCAAGGGCGACAAGGCCGCCTTCGACTGGAACCGCGTCTGATCCAGCCTTGCACGACAACCGAATCGTTCTCTGAAGGAGACCTCCATGTCCGGCATCAACTACAGCGACAAGATCCCCAACAACGTCAACCTGAGCGAAGACCGCACCCTGCAGCGCGCGCTCGAACAGTGGCAGCCCAATTACCTGAGCTGGTGGAACGACATGGGCCCGGAAGGCTCGCACCAGCATGACATCTACCTGCGCACCGCGATCAGCGTCGATCCGCAGGGCTGGGCCCACTTCGGCCACGTCAAGATGCCGGACTACCGCTGGGGCATCTTCCTGAACCCGGCCGAGGCCAACCGCAAGATCCACTTCGGCGACCACAAGGGCGAAGACGCCTGGCAGGACGTGCCCGGCGAATACCGCGCCAACCTGCGCCGCATCATCGTGACGCAGGGCGATACCGAGCCGGCGTCGGTCGAGCAGCAGCGCCACCTGGGCCTGACCGCGCCCAGCATGTACGACCTGCGCAACCTGTTCCAGGTGAATGTGGAAGAGGGCCGCCACCTGTGGGCCATGGTCTACCTGCTGCACAAGTACTTCGGCCGCGACGGGCGCGAGGAAGGTGAAGCGCTGCTGGAGCGCCGCAGCGGCCAGCAGGACAACCCCCGCATCCTGCAGGCGTTCAACGAGCAGACCCCGGACTGGCTGTCGTTCTTCATGTTCACCTACTTCACCGACCGCGACGGCAAGTTCCAGCTGTGCGCGCTCGCCGAAAGCGCCTTCGATCCGCTGGCACGCACGACGAAGTTCATGCTGACCGAGGAAGCGCACCACATGTTCGTGGGCGAGTCCGGCGTGTCGCGCGTCATCCAGCGCACCTGCCAGGTGATGAATGAACTCAAGACCGACGATCCCGCTAAGCTCCGCGCAGCCGGCGTGATCGACCTGCCGACGCTGCAGCGCTACCTGAATTTCCACTACAGCGTCACCATCGACCTGTTCGGCGCCGATGAGTCCAGCAACGCCGCCACCTTCTACAGCACCGGCCTGAAGGGCCGCTACGAAGAAGGCAAGCGCATGGACGACCACGTGCTCAAGGGCCAGACCTACCGCATCCTGCAGGCGCAGAACGGCCAGCTGACCGAGAAGGAAGTGCCGATGCTCAACGCGCTCAATGAAGTGCTGCGCGACGACTACATCAAGGACAGCATGGGCGGCGTGGAGCGCTGGAACAAGGTGATCGAGAAGGCCGGCATCCCGTTCCGCCTGAAGGTCCCGCACAAGGCTTTCCACCGCAATATCGGCGCGCTGGCCGGCGTCAAGGTTTCGCCGGACGGCCGCGTGATCTCCGAAGCCGAATGGCGCGACTTCCGCGGCCAGTGGCTGCCCAGCGAAGGCGACCGCGCCTTCGTCGCCAGCCTGATGGGCCGCGTGGTCGAGCCGGGCAAGTTCGCCAACTGGATCGCGCCGCCGGTGATGGGCATCAACCGCCAGCCGGTGGACTTCGAGTACGTGCGCTTCAACTGAGCCACGGCCTTACCCATTGCTCCCTGTTTGCTCCCCTCTCCCGCTAGCGGGAGAGGGGCCGGGGGAGAGGGCTGGCGCGTCCATGAACCGCCGCTGCAACAACGACCCTCACCCCGAACGCCCCTGATCCTGTGGAGACCGCCATGGACATGGCAGAAATTCAAGTCATCAAGCAGCACCTGATCGATCCCGAGATCTGCATCCGCTGCAACACCTGCGAAGCGACCTGCCCGGTGGGGGCGATCACGCACGACTCGCGCAACTACGTGGTCGATGCCGACAAGTGCAACCTGTGCATGGCCTGCATTTCCCCGTGCCCGACGGGCTCGATCGACAACTGGCGCGCCATGCCGAAACTGCGCGCCTACAGCATCGAAGAGCAACTCACCTGGGACACGCTGCCGGAAGAACTGACGCCCGAGCAGCTGGCCGACCTGGCACCCGGCGCCGAGATGCAGACCGCCGCGCCGGAGATTCCCGCCGCGTCGCCGCTGGCCGGCACCGGCGAAGACGCCGTCAACAGCGCCCGCTACGGCGCCACCGTGCCGCCGTGGTCCGCTGCGCATGCCTACACCAACCTGTACGGCGCCAAGTCCGCCAACAAGACCATCACCGCTACCGTGACCGGCAATGTGCGCGTGACCGAAGTCGGCCGCGAATACGACACCCACCACATCGTGCTGGACTTTGGCGCGACCCCATTCCCGGTGCTGGAAGGTCAGTCCATCGGCATCGTACCGCCGGGCACCGACGCCGGCGGCCGTCCGCACCATGCGCGCCAGTACTCGATCGCCAGCCCGCGCAACGGCGAGCGTCCCGGCTACAACAACCTGTCGCTGACGATCAAGCGCGTGCTGCAGGACCATGACGGCAACCCGGTGCGCGGCGTGGCCTCCAACTATATGTGCGACCTGAAGGTCGGCGACAAGGTGCAAGTGATCGGACCGTTCGGCGCCAGCTTCCTGATGCCCAACCATCCGCGCTCGAACATCGTGATGATCTGCACGGGCACCGGCAGCGCGCCGATGCGCGCCATGACTGAATGGCGCCGCCGCTTGCGCAAGGCCGGCAAGTTCGACGGCGGCAAGCTGATGCTGTTCTTCGGCGCGCGCACGCAGGAAGAGCTGCCTTATTTCGGCCCGCTGCAGAATCTGCCCAAGGATTTCATCGACATCAACCTGGCGTTCTCGCGTACACCGGCGCAGCCCAAGCGCTATGTGCAGGACCTGATGCGCGAGCGCGCGGCGGACTTGGCGGCACTGCTGGCCAGCCCTGACACGTACTTCTATGTGTGCGGGCTCAAGAGCATGGAAGAGGGCGTGGTGCTGGCGCTGAGGGACGTAGCGCAGCAGGCGGGGTTGCAGTGGGAGGCGCTGGCTGAAGGGTTGAAGCGGGAAGGGCGGCTGCATCTGGAAACGTACTAGATGCAGCCGCGGGCGCGAACCCCTCAATCCGTATCCTGCTGCGCCTTGTGCTTCGATGCCATCTTGTCCTGCTG
Organism: Cupriavidus sp. BIC8F; assembly: GCF_032465815.1. NCBI lineage: Bacteria > Pseudomonadati > Pseudomonadota > Betaproteobacteria > Burkholderiales > Burkholderiaceae > Cupriavidus > Cupriavidus sp. BIC8F. The sequence goes on from NZ_CP136095.1 coordinate 1,032,750, forward strand.
CGCCGGCGGCACGCTGTCGTAGTGGCTGAACTGGATGGTATAGCTGCCGTGGCCGCCGGTGATGCTGTTCAGCCGTGACTGGTAGTCGTTGAGTTCGGACAGCGGGACCTGGCCGGCCACGACCACGGCGTTGCCGGCCGCGGTGCGCGTGCCATGGACCTGGCCGCGCTTGGTGGAGAGGTCGCCGATGATGTCGCCCATGGCGGTGCCCGGCGCCGTCACCTCGATGTCGACGATCGGCTCCAGCACGCTGGGCCTGGCCTTGAGCACCGCGTCGATAAACGCCTTGCGTCCGGCGGTCGCGAACGCGACTTCCTTGGAATCGACCGGATGGCTCTTGCCGTCGAACACGGTCACGCGCACGTCCTGCATCGGGAAGCCCGCCAGCGGGCCGCTGTCCAGCACCTGGCGGATGCCTTTTTCCACGGCGGGAATGAACTGGCCGGGAATCGCGCCGCCCTTGACCGCATCGACAAAGTCGAAGCCCTCGCCGCGCGACAGCGGCTCCACGCGCAGCATCACTTCGCCGAACTGCCCGGCACCGCCGGTCTGCTTCTTGTGCCGGTGATGGCCTTCGGCCTTGCCGCCGATGGTCTCGCGATAGGCGATCTTGGGCGGGCGCGTCACCACCTCCACTTTGTATTGTTCGGTCAGCCGCTCCAGCGCACAGCGCAGGTGGAATTCGCCCAGGCCGAACACCACGGTCTCATTGGTGCCGGCCGGATGCTCCACGCGCAGGCACGGGTCTTCCGCGCTCAACTTGTGCAGTACCTCCGCCAGCCGCTGCTCGTTGCCGCGGCGCGCCGGCTCGATCGCCAGCCCGTAGATCGGCGTGGGGAATTCCAGCGGCGTCAGGTGGATATCGCCGTCCTCGGTGGCATCGTGCAGCACGGCATCGAAGCCGAGTTCATCGATCTTGGCCACCGCGCAGATGTCGCCCGGCCCGGCGCGCGGCACCTCCTGTGTCTCCTTGCCTTGCAGGCGCAGCAGGTGCGCCACCTTGAACGGCTGGCGTCCTTCGCCGATATAGAGCTGGCTGTCGCGCGTGATCGTCCCCTGGTGGATGCGGAACACCGCCAGCTTGCCGACATAGGGATCGATGACCATCTTGAAGACGTGCGCCAGCACATGCTTGTCCGGCACGGGCTCCGCACGCACGGCCTTGCGGTGTTCGCTGCCTTCACCCGTATCGCGATAGAACAGCGGCGGATTGCCCTCGGTGGGATTGGGCAGCAGCCGCACGAACACATCCAGCAGCTCGGTGATGCCGGCGCCCGTCGCCGCCGAGGTAAAGCAGATCGGCACCAGGTGGCCTTCGCGCAGCGCGCGCTCGAACGGCGCGTGCAGCTGCTCCGGCGTGATCGCCTCGCCTTGTTCCAGGTACAGCTCCATCAGCTCGGGGTCGATCTCGATGACCTGGTCGATCAGCGCATCGTGCGCGGAAGGCACAGATAAAAAATCCGACTCGCCGGCCGGATTGAAGAAGCAGTCAACCACCTTGCTGCCGTTGCCGGCCGGCAGGTTGATCGGCAGGCATTCCTTGCCGAAGGCCTCCTGGATCTCCGTCAGCAGCGTGGGCAGGTCGACCTTGTCGCCGTCGATGCCGTTGATGATGATCATCCGGCACAGCTGGCGCGCCTGCGCCCAGGCCATGGCCCGGCGCGTGGTCATCTCGATGCCGGTCTGCGCATTGATGACGATGGCAGCGGTTTCCACGGCCGCCAGTGCGCTGATCGCCAGCCCGGAGAAGTCCGGGTAGCCGGGGGTGTCGACCAGGTAGATACGGGTGTCGCGGTAGTGCAGGTGGGCGACCGCGGACGTCAGCGAGCGTTTGTACTTGCGCTCCAGCGGATCGCTGTCGCACACCGTGGAACCGCGTTCGATGCTGCCGGGCGTGTGCACGGCACCGCCCTTGTACAACAGTGCCTCGGCCAGCGAGGTCTTGCCGCACCCCGCGTGCCCGAGCAGGGCGACGGTGCGGATGGCATCGGGACTATCGTGCATGTTGGCTCTCGGTTCGTCCGGCAATGACTCTCAGGGCATTATTGGCGAAATTCGCCGGAAGCGACATACGCGGATGCCCGACACCGTGCAATGCCGGACGCAAGGTGGTCCGCAAGTGGCGAGGCCGGCGCTCGGCCGGCCTTGTTTCGCGGGTCGCACGGCTTGCCTGCACTGCAGCAAGCCGTGCGCTGGTGCGCCGCAGCAAAGATCAGCGGCGCACGTCGTCGTGGTCGGTCGACACCGCCAGCGCCTGCCACGCGGCCAGTTCGCTTTCCACCTTGCGGTTCTTCTCGGTGATGCGGTAGACCGTGTCCGAGCCCAGCGGCAGCCGCACCGGCGGGGTTTCGCTGTCGGCCAGGGTCAGCAGGGCTGCCGCCAGCTTGGCAGGGTCGCCGGGCTGCTGGTGGTTCGCCGAAGCCATGTGCTCGCGCATTGCGCCGACCGTATCGGCGTACGCCGCGATCTCGGTGCGCACGCGCACCAGCGAGCTGGCATCGAGGAAGTCGGTGCGGAAGAAGCCCGGCTCGACCACGGTGGCGCGGATGCCCAGCGGCGACAGCTCCGCATCGAGCGCTTCGGTCAGACCCTCCACCGCGAACTTGGTGGCGCCATAGACACCCCAGCCGGGATACGCGGCGTAGCCACCGATCGAAGAGATGTTGAGGATGCGGCCGCTGCGCTGCCGGCGCATCTGCGGCAGCACGGCACGCGTCACGGTGAGCACGCCGAACACGTTGGTGGCGAACTGCTGCTCGACTTCCTGCGCGGAGGCCTCTTCGACCGCGCCCAGCAGGCCGTAGCCGGCGTTGTTGACCAGCACGTCGATGCGCCCGAAGCGGGCCACGGCGGCCTCGGCGGCGGCGATGGCCTGGGCTTCGCTGGTGACGTCCAGCGCCACCCCCAGCAGGTTGGCGTGTTCGCCCAGTGCGGCGGTGATCGTTTCCGGGCGGCGCGCGGTGGCGACGACCCGGTCGCCGCGTGCCAGTGCGGCACGGGTCAGTTCCAGGCCGAAGCCGCGCGAAGCGCCGGTGATGAACCAGACCTTGCTGGTGGCGTTGACAGCGGAGTTGGTGGTGTTGGCGGACATGGTGAATCTCCTTTCAGGGTGCTCGGTTTGACTGCGATGTCTGATGGCAGGGGCCACGGAGACAAATTTAGGCCGGCGACGGCAGCAACACTAGGCAGTGCAATTTCGTTTCAATAACAACCAGCAGTTGTGAATCAAAAACCAGCGCGTCGATTGAGCAAACCTCAACCGTATGGCAGACTCGCCGGCATGGACAAACTGCCCCCACTGAACGCCTTGCGCGCCTTCGAGGCGGCCGCGCGGCACCTCAGCATCACCACGGCTGCCGAGGAGCTGCACGTCACGCCCGGCGCCGTCAGCCGCCAGATCCGTGCGCTGGAGGAGGGGCTGGGCGTGCAGCTGCTGCATCGCGGCCACCGGCAGATCTCGCTGACGCGCACGGGCGAGGACTACTACCGCGCCGTGACCAAGGCGATGGACGACCTGCGCGAGGCCACGAGGCGATTGAGCAAGCGCGCCAAGCGCAAGCAGCTGAAGGTGCGCGCCTACACCACCTTTGCCATGCGCTGGCTGATCCCGCGGCTGTCGAGCTTCCATGCGGCCAATCCCGGCATAGAGGTGCTGCTGACGGCGTCGCTCGACCCGGTCGACTTCCGCAAGGAAGACATCGATGGCGCGATCCGGCTGGGCGACGGCAAGTGGAGCGGAGTGAATACCTACCGGCTGGTGTCGAACATCCTGGTGCCGGTATGCAGCCCGGGGCTACTGGAGGGCGGGCCGAAGGTGAACAAGCCTGCCGACCTGCAGCACCAGACCCTGCTGCACTCGATCGCACGGCCCGATGACTGGGCGCACTGGCTCAAGGCCGCGCGCGCGGACGGGCAGGTCGATGCGCGCAGCGGCATGACCTACCAGAGCTCGGCCATGGCCTATGCGGCCGCGGTCGAAGGGCAGGGCTTCGCGATCGCGCAGCGCTTCCTGGTGGCAGCCGATCTCGATGCCGGCCGGCTGGTGGCGCCATTCCGCCAGACCGTGGACATGGGCGACTTCACCTACTACCTGCTGACGCCGGCTGACCGCAAGGAAAGCGCGAGCATGGCGGTGTTCCGGCAGTGGCTGCTGGCGCAGTTTGACGCTCAGGGTTGAGAGCGCTCACGATGCCGCCGCAACCACGTGTCGCTTTTCCTCGATATCGCCGCAGTGGATTGCGCCCCGTGACGACAGCGCGGCGATTTCGTCGCGGCTGTAGCCAAGCTCGCCCAGCACCGCCTGCGTATGCTGCCCGCAAGCCGGTGCCGGCCGCGATGGCAACGCGTTCTCCTGAGCGCTGTTGATCGGGAAGCCCGGCACGCGGATCTCGCCCAAAGTGTCGTGCCGGACGCGCTGCACCATGCGGTTGGCAGCCACCTGCGGATGCGCCATGACGTCGTCGTAGGTCGCCACGGGGGCGCACAGAATGTCGGCGTCCTGGAGCAACGCCAGCCATGTGTCGGTCGTGCGGGTGACGAAGACACTGGTCAGCGCCTCGACCATTGCCGCGCGATTGGCCACGCGCAGCGGCGAGGTGGCAAAGCGCGGGGCGTCGGCCAGTTCGGGCCGGCCCAGCACTTCGCACAACCGGCGCCAGCGCTCGGGCATGTAGGCGGCTACCATGACCCAGCCGTCGGCGGTGCGGAAGGCCTGATTGGGCGCGGAATAGGGCGCCGCGCTGCCCACGCGCTCCGGCAGTTGCCCGTCGGCGCAATAGCTGGTGAGGGACGACTGCTGCAGCGCCAGCGCCGCATTGAGCAGGCTGACATCGAGATGGCCGCCCAGCCCGTCGCGCGCCCGCTGCGCGAGCTTCGCCAGCACGCCCACGCAGGCCACATAGCCGGTCGTCACGTCGACCACCGGCGCCTGCACCTTGCACGGCTCGCCGTCGGGCAGGCCGATCAGGCTCATCAGGCCGGAATCGGCCTGCATGATGCCGTCGACGCCGGCGCGATGCGCATACGGCCCGTCCTGCCCGTAGGCGGAGATCGAGCAGTAGATCAGCGCGGGGTGGGCTTCGGCCAGTTGCGCATGGCCGAGGCCGAGGCGCTCCATCACGCCCGGGCGCATGCTTTCCACCACGATGTCGGCGCCCGCGATCAGGCGGCGTGCCACGGCGACGCCGTCAGCGGACTTGAGGTCGAGCGCCACCCCCAGCTTGTTGCGGTTGAAGCCGTGGAACAGCGCGCTGTCGTCGGCGAGCCAGCCCGGTCCCAGACCGCGGCCCAGCTCGCCGCCGGGCGGCTCCACCTTGATGACCCTGGCGCCCATGTCGGCCAGCAGCATGGTGCAGGTCGGCCCGGCGCCGATCTGCGTAAAGTCGATGACGGTCAGGCCCTCCAGTGCGTCGCGCAACATGTCATGCCTCCGGAAAGGTGCGGGATCGTTTGAACGTGCCTTGCGCGGTGGCCACCAGCACGCCGGCATCGGTGGTCAGCTCCGCCGAGGCGAAGTACAGGCTCTTGCCGGCGCGGGTGACCTGCGCCGTGGCGCGCAGCCGGCCCGTGCTGGCCTTGCTGAGATAGCTGATCGTCAGCATCACCGTGACCGCGTGCCCGAGCGCGCCGTCAGGGCCGGCGGGCAGCCCGGCATAGCCGCAGGCGGCGTCGAGCAGAGTGGCGGTCACGCCGCCCTGCACGCTGCCCTGGCGGTTCAGGTGGCGCGGCTCAAGGTCGAGCTCGAAGGTGCAGCGGCCGTTGCCGACGCTGGCCAGGCGGATGCCAAGGTAGTCCAGCAGCGGGTTGTCGGTGGGAGGCAGGACATGGCGTTCATCAGGGAGGTTCATAGGGCCACCTTGATGTTGTTGTCCTGGATCACGCGCTGCCAGCGCGACATTTCCTTGCCGATATAGGCCTTGAGTTCGGCCGGCGTGGACGCCTGCGCCTCGAAGCCCTGCCGGGCCAGCTGCTCGGCGACGTCGGGCGACTTGAGCGCGGCCACCAGAGCGGCGTTGACCTTGTCGACCACGGCTTTCGGCGTGCGGGCCGGTGCCAGCATGCTGTACCAGAGTTCCGCGTCATAACCGGTGATGCCGGCTTCGGCGAAGGTGGGCAGGTCCGGCATCAGCTTGCTGCGCTTCTTGCCGGCGATGCCCAGCGCGCGCAGCTTGCCGGCGCGCACGTACTGGATCGACGAGGCAAAGGTGGCGAACGAGATCTGCACCTGGCCCCCCATCAGGTCGGTGATCGACGGGCCGGTGCCGCGGTAGGGCACGTGCAGCAGCTCGGTCTTGTTCAGCCTGGCAAACACTTCGCCGGCCAGGTGCTGCGGCGTGCCGGGGCCGGGGCTGCTGTAGCTGAGCTTGCCCGGATTGGCGCGGGTGAACCGGATGAATTCCTGCAGCGTGCGGAACGGCTGGTCGGGATTGGCGACCAGCATGATCGGCACCGACGCGATCAGCCCGACCGGCTCGAAATCGCGCTCAATCCGGAACGGCACCTTCATGCCGAGGAACGGGTTCATGGTGACCTGGCTGGATGCGATCACCAGCGTGTAGCCGTCCGGCGCTGCATGCGCGACATAATCGGTGCCGAGGTTGCCGCCGGCGCCGGGCTTGTTCTCGATCACGATGGTCTGGCCCAGCACCTGGCCCATCTTGGGCGCGATCACGCGCGCGAGGATGTCGTTGCCGCCGCCGGGGGCGAACGGCACGACCAAAGTGATCGGCTTCTGCGTGGGGAAGGGGGCCTGCGCCGTCGCACCTAGTGCCGTGGTTGCGAGCACGCCGGCCAGCGCCGCACGCATGAATCGGGAAATTCCTGCCATGGTTGTCTCCTGTCTGGTTCTGGTGGGTCCGCTCAGCGGCCCGTGTAGCGGGGCTGCCGCTTTTCGGCGAATGCCTGGCGGCCTTCGGTGCGGTCGGCGGTATCGCGCAGCACGCCCCAGTAGAGTTCGGTCAGCTGCTGCGCATCGGCTTCGCTGAGGTGGCTGGTCTGGCGCGACAGCTTCTTCACCGCTTGTACTGCCAGCGGCGCATTGGCGGCGATGCGCGTGGCGATCGCCAGCGCACGGTCGAGCAGCGCGTCTGGTGCCATCGTTTCGGTGACCAGGCCGATGCGCGCGGCCTGCGTGGCGTCGATCCGCTCTCCTGTCAGTACCATCTGCATCGCATGCGCCGCCGGCACGGCCTTGAGCAGGCGATGCAGGCCTGAAACCGCGGGGATCGACCCGACGGCGGCTTCGGGCAGGCCGAAGCTCGCCTGCTCCGACGCGATCCGCAAGTCGCATTGCAGCGCAATCTCCAGTCCGGCCCCGAGGCAATGGCCGTTGACCGCCGCGATCAGCGGCTTGCACAGGCCCAGGTCGCTCAGGTCCATCAGCCGGATATAGAGGCCGAGGTCGGCCGCCAGCTCCGGCGCGCGGAACAGCGCTTCCGGGTAGGTGGCGGGCGAGTTGCGCGTGCCTTTCAGGTCGGCGCCCGCGCAGAAGGCGCGCGTGCCGGCGCCGGTCAGGACGGCCACGCGCAGGTCGTCGCGGTCGCGTACTTCAGTGAGGTACGCGCGCAGTTCGCGCAGCGCGGTCACGTCCAGCGCATTGAGCGCCTCGGGCCGGTCGATCGTCAGCACGGCGACCGCGCCTTCGGTGTGGAGTCGTATGGTCATGGCTGCCTCCTTACACGCTCGGCGACGACAGGCTGCGCCCGCCGCAGACATAGAGCGTCTGCCCGGTCACGTACGACGACTGCGGATCGAGGAAGAAGCTGACCGCGTTGGCGATGTCGTCGGCGGTGCCGATGCGCTGCACCGGGACAGACTTCTGCAGCCGCGCCTGCACCTCGGGCGCGAAGCCGCGGAACAGCGGGGTATCGACGATGCCGGGCGCCACTGCGTTGACGGTGATGCCCTTGCCCGCGAACTCGATCGCGAGCGAGCGCGTCAGGCTGACCACGCCGCCTTTAGCTGCAGAATAGTTGGCCTGTCCGAATCCACCCAGCCACGCCCGCGACGAGATGTTGACCACGCGCCCGTAGCCGCGCTCGACCATGCCGGGCAGCGCCGCGCGGCAGCACAGGAACTGCGAGCGCAGGTTGGTATCGATGACCAGGTCCCAGTCCTCGTCGGTCATCTTCAGGAAACGCATGTCGCGCACGGCGCCGGCATTGTTGACCAGGTAGTCGACGCGGCCCGTGCGCGCCTGCACCTGCGCAAAGGCGTCGTTGACCGCGGCCGAGTCGGTCAGGTCGGCGCTGGCGCCGAAGGCGTTGAAGCCCTCGGCGGCCAGTGCGCCGACGGCGGCATCGAGCGCGCCCGCATCGCGGTCGAGCAGGGCCACCGCCAGCCCCTGGCGGGCCAGTTGCGTGGCGATGCCCAGGCCGATGCCGCGCGCGGCGCCGGTGACCACGGCCACATGGGATGAATCGAAGCGTTGCGTGCCCATCTCAGACTCCCAGCAGGTGGACGGAAGAGGCGGCGTGGTCCACGCCCGCGATGCCGCCGCCGGTGCATTGCGTCAGGCCGACGCGGGCGTCCGCCACCTGGCGCTCGCCGGCGCGGCCTTGCAGCTGCCACAGGATCTCGACCATCTGTGCCACGCCGGTGGCGCCCAGCGGATGGCCCTTGGCCAGCAGGCCGCCGCTCGGGTTGACCGGCACGCGCCCGCCCAGGCGCGTTGCGCCGGACTTGAGCAGGGGCACGGCGTCGCCGCGCGGTGCCAGGCCGAGTGCTTCGTAGTAGAGCAGTTCGGCGATGGTGAAGGCGTCGTGCAGCTCGACCACGTCGACGTCCTGCGGGCCGAGACCGGCCTGTTCATAGGCCTGGCGCGCAGCGCGTGCCGTGATCTCGGCATCGAGGATGTCGTCGTCGGCCTCCTCGCGCATGCCCGACACCACCACCGAGGACAGCACCTTCACCGGCCGCGTTTGCGCCGGGCGGCGCGTGCTCAACACTACTGCCGCCGCGCCATCGACCTGCGACGGGCAGCACTGCAGCAGCGTCAGCGGGTCAGCGATCATGCGCGAGGCCAGCACTTCCTCGACCGTGGTGGTCTTGCGCTGCTGGGCATATGGGTTCAGCGAGCCGTGGTAGCGGTTCTTCACGGCCACTTCAGCGAGGTCGGAAGGATTGGCGTCACGCTCGTGCAGGAAACGCCTGCCGCGCATGGCATACACCGCGGGCAGTACCATGCCCGCCTTGGCATAGAGCTCGGTCTTGTGGTCATTGCGCTGCAGCGGGATGGTGCCGCCGCCGAGCGCGGTCAGCTGCTCGATGCCGAAGACCAGCACCGTGTCGTATTGCCCGGCCAGCAGCGCGTGCCGTGCCAGGTGCACGCCGGTGGCGCCGCTGGCGCAGGCGTTCTCGACGTTGTAGACCGGGACGCCCCTGAGCCCCAGGTCGCGCACGATCAGCTGGCCGAGGATCATGCCGCCCAGCACGTTGGCGCAGTAGACCGCCTGGATGCGGCCGGCCGGCACGTCGGCATCGGCCAGCGCCTTGAGGATCGCCTGTTGCGCCAGTTCCGGCGCCAGCACGCCGGGGTGGCGGCCGAACGGCGTCATCGCGCCGCCGTGGATGTAGATGTCCTGCATCTTGCTTACCTCTCCTTCCCTCGATCGTTCAGGCCGTGACGGCCTCGAAGACATAGCCCAGCTCGGCGTCATGCCGCTGCGCGTAGCGCTCGCCGATGACCGGGCGCGCCGTGCCCAGCAGGCGGCCGAAGATGCGCACCGGGCCGACGAAATCGACATAGCCCAGCGCATACGGCGGCTGCCCGCTCTTGGGCGCGGGGTGGATCACGGTGAAGCTGTAGAGCACGCCCGAGCCGGTGATGGCGATGGTTTCGTGGCCGTCCGCCAGCGGCGAGTCGGCGGGCAGCGCCGGGAAGATCCACTCGCCGGTGGCACGGTCACGCGAGGCGAGCAGGTGGGGGACGGGTTCCGCGCTCCAGAGCGGGTAGGGCTGGTCTGACATGGCTGTCTCCTGTTGGTTGGCCTTGGCGTAATAGTTGTCGTCGTCGGCTTGCGCGACAAACGATATTTCCGGCGTTTTCGGTTGAGAAAAAATCAAGCGAAGGGCCGGAGTGGGGCGTCTGGAAAGGCGCTTTGTCCGGGGACCGGAGTTAGTCGTTCAGGTCTTGCGCTGCCGTGTTGCGTCGGCTTCGGGCCGGGCGATCACACCCACGCCGATGCGCCATTCAAGGCCGTGCCGCGCGGGCGCGGATCGCCTTCGACTGCACGGGCACCCTCGGTGTACGGATCGAACTTCCGCCCCGGCGTGGCCGAGACCCCGCTGCGGTCGAGGCTGGCGACGAGCGCGGCGGCGCCACTGTCATGCGCGCCTTCGGAGAAGATGTCGAAACGGCCCTGCCGCTGGCCGTCGGTGAACACGTCATGGGTGCGTGCTGCCACGCTGGCGGGCGCACTGTTGCCGCCTGGCGCGGCATTGGCGTTCTGGAGGGAGACGGCGACCACCAGCGAGATGGCGGCGGGAACAAGGGTGCGTGCGAGTTGGGCAATCATGATGTCGCTCCTGAAGACTGGTCATCGAAGAAAAAGGCGGACGGTGGCTGCTGCGCGTTTCCCGGTGTAGTTCCGGGGATGGCGCTGTACAGCCGCCGTTGAGACCAATCTAGGCGTGGAGCGAACGTCGCACTAGGGAGTGCAATGGCGTTTCAATAGCAACTTCTGGTTGTCAGTGCCCGCGGTAGCAGGCTCAGGCCACGATCCCGACCAGGCGCGACAGCGATTGCTCCGCGCCCCGGGCCGCCTCCACCACAAAGTCGATGAAGCGCCGGACCCGCACCGGCATCTGGCTCCGATGCGGGTAGTACATGTACATGCCGACATTGCTGCTGCTGTACCCCGGCAGGATCGCCTTCAGCCGCCCGCTGACAAGGTCGGCGTGGATCATGTAGGCGGGCAGCTGGCCGATGCCCATGCCGGCGCGCACCGCTTCGACCTCGGTTTCCACGTCATTGAAGCTCGCCACGGCAGGCACCTCCTGGTAGATCAGGTCGCCGTCCACCTGCAGCTCCCACGGCACCATGCGCCCGGTCGCGGGGCGGCGGAAGCCCGTGCACTGGTGCTGCAGCAAGTCGTCGAGGGTGGCCGGAACGCCATGCCGTGCCAGGTAATCCGGCGCGGCGCAGATGACCAGCGGCAGGTCGCACAGCCGCCGCGCCACCAGGTTCTGGCCGGGGCTGGTGCCGACGCGGAAGCCGACGTCGATCCTGGCTTCAACCAGGTCGGTGAAGAGGTCGCTCAGCACCACATCGAAGGTGATGCCGGGGTATTGCTCGCGAAAGCCGCGCACCAGCGGGACCAGCACGCGGCTGCCGAGCGACGGCGGAGCGGTCAGGCGGATCAGGCCGTCGTCGTCGCTCCGGCTACTGCGGACCTGCTCAAGCGCCTCGTCTAGCTGGCGCATGCCCGGCGCGGCCAGCTCGAACAGGCGTGCGCCTTCTTCCGTCAGGTTGAGCTTGCGGGTGGTCCGGTGCAGCAGGCGCACGCCGAGATGGTCCTCCAGCGTGCGCACGGCCTTGCTGGCGGCCTGCGGGGTGACGCCAGCCTCCACCGCGGCGCGATGGAAGCTGCCGGCGCGCACCACGCCGAGGAAGAGGGTGAGGACACGGGCCTTGTCCATGACTGGCAACCAGAGGTTGGGAATGCGGCCATCATAACGCCAGTCGGTACCACGAACGCAGCAAGGCAGGCCCGTGCGCGGACTATGGCTCGACCAGGTGCTCGATGCGGATCGGCAGCTCCCGCACGCGCTTTCCGGTTGCGTGGAATACGGCGTTGGCCACGGCCGGGGCCACGCCCACCAGCGCGATTTCACCTAATCCCTTGACGCCCAGCTCGTTTACATGGGGATCGACCTCGTCGACAAAATGCGCTTCCAGCGCCTGGATATCCAGGTTGACGGGCACAAGGTAATCCGCCATGTGCGCATTCACCGGCCGGCCGTCCCGCGGATCCAGGGCGGTTCGCTCCATCAGCGCCATGCCGATGCCGCCGACCATCCCGCCCGTGCATTGGCTGGCTGCGAGCCGCGGATTCACGATACGACCCGCGCCATAAGCGCCGACCACGCGCCGGACACGGATCGTGCCGACATCGGGATCGATGGCGACTTCCACGAACACCGCACCGAAGGCATGCATGGAAAACCGGCTGCGCACCTCGGCATCCGGGCCTGCCGTGGCGCTCGCTTCGATGGCGCCGTCCGGGCGACCTGCGCGCGCCTGGCGCTGGTCGAGCGCGGCGGTGCAGGCTGCGCGCACGGCCGAGCCGACGGACGCGAGGGTCATCGAGCCACCGTGTGGCGGGGTAGGCGGGAAATCCGAACGGCCAAGGCTGAAGCGCACGCTGTCCATCGGCAGCCCCAGCGTCTCGGCGGCAATCTGCGTGATCGAGGTGTAGGTGCCAGGCCCCATGTCGCTGGCGGCGGCCTCCACTTCGGCCGTTCCGTCAGCAAGCAGGCGCACGCGAGCGCTGGCCTGTCCATGGAAGACAGGGTAGCTGGCGCAGGCCATCCCCCAGCCGATACGCAGGCGGCCGTCGCGCATCGAGCCGGGCGCGAGCGTGCGGCGGGCCCAGCCGAACGCATCGGCGCCGCGTTCGTAGCAGGCAAGCATGGAGCGGCTGGAGAAGGGAAGCTGCATCCCCTCATCGAGCCGGGGTTCATTGCGCCGGCGCAGTTCCAGCGGGTCCATCCCGAGGGCATGGGCCAGCTCGTCCATCGCGCATTCCAGCGCAAACACGCCGGTGGCCTCGCCCGGGGCCCGCATATAAGTCGGTGTGCTGATGTCCAGCGGCACCAGCCGGTAGCGGGTGCGCACATTGGGGCAGCTATAGAGGAACGGTGTCACCGAAGTGAGTGCCTCGGCGAATTGCTCATACCGGCTGGTTTCGCCGGTGCCTTCGTGCACGATGCCGGTCAGCCTGCCGTCGGGCGTTGCCGACAGTGCCACGCGCTGCACCGTCCGCGGCCGGTGCCCCGTCAGATGGAAGGTCTGTCGCCGCGACAGCACCAGCTTGACCGGCCTGCCCACCTCGCGCGCGGCGACCGCCGCCAGCGTGACGTGTGGCCAGGTGCGCAGGCTGGTGCCGAAAGCGCCGCCGATAAACGGGCAGACGACGTGGACGTTTTCAGCGGGGATGCCGAGGATCGCCGCGATCTCGGCCTGCTCGTTGACCACGAACTGGCTCTTGCTCCAGAGCGTCAGCCGCTCGCCTTCCCAGGCGGCAACGGTGGCGTTCGGTTCGATCGGGAGGTGATTCTCGCGCGCGGCGTCGTAGGCTGCGTCGATCCTGACGGCTGCCGCCGCGAACGCGGCCTCGGGATCGCCGCGGACCCGGTCCGCCGAATGAGGACCTGGCTCACGTCCTGCTTCCGGCACCACGGCTTCGGCGCGCTTGTCGAGCGGGTCGGAGACCGATGATTCCTCGGCATAGCGAATCTGCAGCAGGCAGGCCGCGTGCTCGGCCTGGTCCAGGGTCTGCGCCACGACCACGGCAACCGGCTGGCCGTAGAAGCGGACGCGATCGTCCTGCAGGACATGGAGGCGTTCGCCGTGTTGCGGATCGATAAAACCCTTGTGCGCGGCGTACGCCAGTTTCGGCGCGTTTTCATGGGTCAGTACCGCCAGTACCCCTGCAAGGCGGCGCGCGGCTTCGGTGTCGAGTCCGACTACACGCCCTAGTCCGATCGAAGCACCCACGATCACCGCGTAGGCCTGTCCTGGCTGGTTGAAGTCGGCGGCATACTGCGCGTTGCCGGTCACCTTGGCGCGCCCGTCGACGCGGGCATGCGGCTGGCCGATATGGTTTGCGTTCATCAGACTTCTCCTGCGAGTTCGAGGGCCCGTACCACGGTTCGTTGCAGCAGCGCGACCTTGTAGCGGTTGCCTGGCAGCGGGGACGCGCCTGCAATCGTGGCAAGCGCCGCCGCCTCGAAGCTCGCGCGCGCCGGCGGCTTGCCTTGCAGCGCAAGTTCGGCCGCGCGCATGCGCCATGGCCGGGTGCCCACGCCACCGCACGCGAGGCGAGCGGCCTGGATCGCGCCATCCCTGACCTCGAATGCCGCCGCGGCCGATACCAGTGCAAATTCATACGAGGCCCGGTCCCGCACCTTCAGGTAACGCGCTGTCCGTGCATAAGCAAGCGGTGGCACCCTGACCTCGACGATCAGTTCACCGGCCTGCAAGGTGTGTTCGAGATGCGGCGTTTGCCCGGGCAGGCGGTAAAGGTCTTCCACGGGGAAGTGGCGCGCGCCATGCGGACCCCGTACATGGACCACCGCGTCCAGCGCGACCAGCGCAACCGCAAGGTCGGAAGGGTGCGTTGCGGAGCAATGGTCGCTGGCGCCCAGGATGGCATTGCCTGCGTGCAGGCCGCCAATGGCCGCGCAGCCGCTGCCCGGCGCGCGCTTGTTGCAGGCGGAATCGAGCATGCGGAAGTAAGGACAGCGCACGCGCTGGAGAAGATTGCCGCCGATGCTGGCCATGTTGCGCAACTGGGGAGAGGCGCCCTCGATCAGCGACTCGGCGATCACCGGGTGGAGCCGGCAAACGTCCGGATGCGCGGCGACATCGGACATGCGGGCCAGCGCGCCGATGACCAGTTCGTCGCCTTCCACCCGGATATGGTTCAGCGGCAGCGCGTTGATGTCTACCAGTTGCGTGGGCTGTTCCACGTGCTCGCGCATCAGGTCCACCAGTGTGGTGCCGCCGGCGATGAAGCGGGCCCCGGCCGCGGCCGCCGCCAACGCTTCAGCTTCCGAGCCGGCTTTCTGCAGTGTGAAGGGGATCATGACAGCTTCCTCCCGCCGACCTCGGCGATCGCGGCGACGACTCCCGGGTAAGCCCCGCAACGGCAGATGTTGCCGCTCATCCAGAAGCGCACTTCGTCGGCCGAGGCGGCATGACCCTCGCCGATGCAGGCGACGCCGGACATGATCTGGCCCGCAGTGCAGAATCCACATTGGAAGCCCTCGTGCGCGATGAACGCGGCCTGTAGCGGATGCAGGTCGCCGTCGGCCGGCGACAGGCCTTCGATCGTGCTCACGTGGGCGTCGTTGTACATGGCGGCCAAGGCGAGGCAGCTGTTGATGCGGCGCCCGTCCACCAGCACCGTGCAGGCCCCGCACGCGCCCTGGTTGCATCCCTTCTTCGTGCCCGTGAGGTCCAGGCGCTCGCGCAGTACGTCAAGCAGGGATTCGCGCGGATCGATCTCGAGGCGATGCAGCGTGCCGTTGACCGTCAGGCACAGCGGCATGCGGGTTGAGCCGTGGCTATCGCCAGGCTGTGGCTGGCTACCGTCGGAACGAACAGAACTAGACATAGTCGACATTCCTCTTTGCAGAGCCCAGATGACTCGGGCGGTTGGGGACAGGGGCTTCGCTCTGGCCTGCACCAGCTTCGGGAGCGAACTGCGGAAACGACCAGGGGGCGCATTCTGCAAGTCCCTGCAGGTTCGGCCTGGCCCTGGCCCGCATCGGGACCGAAAGGTGTGTGGCTGCCTCGGACTGGTGGGACAGTCGTTGAAACGCTACAGGCACCGGCGGTCATCGCAATAGAACGTTGTTGCGCCGCGGTGGACGATTCTTGCGCTGACTCGTTGGATGATAGGTTTGACGAACGGGACCTGCCGGCATGGCTCGCGTCAGGTCCCGCGGATTGTGCGGGCCGCTTTACTTCAACCGGATAAATTCATATGCTTCCATGCGCAGCGGGGACCTGGCCCTTGCCCCGACGCTACCGTCGTGGGCCCTTGCGGGGTATGTGCCTATGCGATCGCCGACGAGACATGGCGTGATCGATGTGGAGCTGCCGGTTCGTCCCGATGTCAGCAGCAGCGGTCGCCCGTGGGCTGGCATCACCGTACAGATCCATCACTGGCGCTCGGCCGGATCGGTGTCCTCCCCGGAGCTGGACCACGACATGCTTGCGATGCGACTCGCGGGACACGCCAGGCTTGAGCAGCGGCGGCTAGGCCAGGTACATCGCGGTATCGTCTTCCCCGGCAATATCAGCTTGCACCCGCGGCTGGTCGAATCGAGCTGGAGTTGGGACAGGCCCGGCTCCATCGTCATTGCGAGGATTCCGCAAAGCCTGTTGGTCGAAGCCGCTGATGCCACGATCCGCCAGCCACGCGCCGCGCACAGGCTTCGCAATTGCTTCGGGCAGCGCGACGGCTTTGCGGAGACCATTACCTTCACGCTGGCGCGAGAGATCCAGGCGGTCGCGCATCCGGCGCAAATACTGATCGCCGAATCCCTTTCCTGCGCGCTGTCGGCGCATCTCGTGCATCGCTTCAATGCCAGTGACCCGGGTGCCTCGTCACTGCCCGGCGGGCTCCATCCGCAGGCCCTCAGCAGGGTCCTGGACTATATCCACGGGACACCGGAGGTGGTGACGCTGCAGGCGTTGGCTGATATGGCCAATGTCAGCCGCTTTCATTTTGCGCGCATGTTCAAGCGCAGCATCGGCGAAACGCCGATGGCGTATGTCGAGCGCGTTCGCTTGTTGCGCGCGCGCGAGATGATCCGCTCGGGAGACTATCCGTTGGCATTGGTTGCCACGCTTGTCGGTTTCGCCGACCAGTCTCACTTCGGACGGCGATTCAAGCGGCATTTCGGATGTACGCCGGGCGAATTTGCCGGGCATAAGGGTGCCAGTCAGGGAGCCGCTCTTTAGTCTGTCATGGGGCGGCGGTGGCCATGGCCGGTCCGGCGCCCGTCACCTGCCTCGGCGATTTCATCCATTCCGACGACGCCTTGAACCCTCTGCCATGTGAAGAATGTCCCACCACCCAAGGAGACAATCACATGACAAAGCATCCATTCGACCTGAGCGGCAAAGTGGCACTGGTGACCGGCGGCAACGGCGGCATCGGCCTGGGCATTGCCGAAGGGCTCGCCGCGGCCGGCGCCGATATCGCGATCTGGGGCACGAATGCCGCCAAGAACGCTGCCGCCGCCGACCGCCTGGCCCAGCATGGACGCAAGGTGCATACCGAGCTTTGCGACGTCGGCGACGAGCAGGCGGTCGATGCTGCAATGCAGCGCACGGTGGCGGCGCTGGGGCGTATTGACGGCTGCTTTGCCAATGCCGGCGTGGGCAGCGGCAACAAGGGGCCGTTCGACCAGATGGCCACCGAGGCCTGGCGCAGGACCATGCGCGTCAACCTGGACGGTGCCTTCTTCACGCTGCGCGCCGCGGTGCGGCAGATGCTTGTGCAGGGCGAGGGCGGCGTGCTGTGCAGCACGGCCTCGGTCGCGGCCATTGAAGGCGCGCCGCGCTCCGAGCACTATGCCGCCACCAAGGGCGGCGTGATTTCGATGATGCGGGGGCTGGCGGTGGAGTACGCGCGCAAGGGCATCCGCGCGCACTCGATCCTGCCGGGCTGGATCAAGACCGAGATGACCAGCGTGGCCCAGGGCAACGATGCCTTCCAGGAAATGGTGCACAAGCGCGTGCCGATGCGCCGCTGGGGAGAGGGCGGCGACTTCGCCGGGATTGCGGTCTACCTGATGAGCCCGGCGTCGGCGTACCACACGGGCGATACCTTTGTCATTGATGGGGGCTATACGCTGTTCTGAGCGATGCGGGTGGCGTGGACGCGCCGGGGGCACGCCCACGCGCCACTTACAGCACGTCGTCCTTCATGTGATACCAGTGGTACAGCACCCGCTGCCCCATGCGCCGGAACGGCGCAAACATCTGCGACTCCACCATCTCGCGCACATTCGGAAACGGCAGCGGCGAGCGGAAGATCGGCAGTTCCGGCAGCGCGGCAGCCTTGCCGGCGATCAGCGCCGCCAGGCGCTTGCCGGCCTGGGCTGAGTACATCACGCCGTTGCCGCCGTAGCCCATGGCGTAGTAGATCGACTGGGCCGGATCCGGCTGGGTGATGCGCGGCATCATGTCGTGGCTGACATCGACCCAGCCCCACCAGGAATAGTCGACCTGGATCCCCTGCAGTGCGGGGAACTTGCGGTGCATGTCGCCGATCAGCTTCTGCTTGTACTGCTCCTGCGGCGCGTCGTTGCCGGTGATGGCGCTGCGGCTGCCGATCTGCAGGCGGCCGTCTGGCATCAGGCGGTAGTAGTGGCGCAGGATGCGGGTGTCGGTGATGACCTGCGTGGTGCGGAAGTTGCACGCGGCCAGTTCGCTGGCCGTGAGCGGGCGCGTGACGATGGAGTTCGACAGGATCGGGAACAGCCGGTTCTTCAGCTCGCGGTGCAGCGTCTGCGAGGTATAGCCGCCGGTGGCCACGCCCACGGCGCGGGCGCGCACGATGCCGCCAGGGGTGCGCAGGTAGTGCACGCCGTTGCGCGTTTCCCAGCCGGTCACCGGGCTGGACGGATGCACCTTGGCGCCCAGCTCGCGCGCGCGGCGCAGGTAGCCGAAGGCGAGCTTGCCGGCGTGGATGCCGATGCCTTCGGGCTCATGCATGGCGCCCGCGGCTTCCTTGTCGTCGACGTACTCGCGCCGCACCGTGTCGGCGTCCATGATCCGTGCGTCGTACTTGAAGACTTCACGCAGGAGCTTGGCTTCCTTCTCCAGCGCCGGCATCACCTTGGCGCGGTGCGCGATATACAGGTGGCCGCCAGGCTGCGGGTCGCAGTTGATGTCCTGGATCAGGCCCTTGAAGGTCTCCATGCCGTCGCAGATTTCTTCATGCAGGCGCAGCGCGGTGTCCAGGCCGTAGCGCTGGATCCACTGCGAGCGCTTGAGCCGCCCGGACGCGCATTGCGCCTGGCCGCCGTTGCGCGTGCTGCAGCCCCAGCTGACGCGGTTGGCTTCGAGCACGGTGGCCTTGATGCCGTATTCCTGTGCCAGGAAGATGGCGCAGGTCAGGCCGGTAAAGCCCGAGCCGATGATGGCCACATCGACGTCGATGTCATGCGTGATCGGGCCGTCGTCGGCAGGCGGTTCGCCCGCGGTGCCGATCCAGTAGGTGGGCGCGTATTCGCGGCCGTGACCGGGGGTGGGTGTGTGCAGGGGATCGTAGGCGGGGTCGTACGGCCGGGTGGGCGCGGTGGACTGCTCGCCGGCAAGGAGGCTGCTGCGGGGGGCTACGGCTTGCATGGCGCGTCTCCTCGGTCAGGCTGCGGGCGCTACGACGGGCGGGCGATCCTTGCGGTACGCGTTCTTGACCGCAATCTTGCCGTCGCGGAAGGTGAAGACGTCCACCATGCGCGCCTCGATGCGGGCGCCGTCGGCACGGGTGCCGCGGAAGGTGGATTCGCTCACGCCGCGGTCGCCCACGACAAAGTGGTCGCCATCAACCCACTGCGCGTCGGGGAAGGTCTGCCAGGCCAGCTGGAAGCCTTCGCGCACCGCGTCGCGGCCGATGAAGCTGCGGCCCAGCAGCTCGGGCCCGGCCACGCCGTGGAAGGCACAGTCATCGGCCATGAAGCGCATCAGGGCCTCGATGTCGTGGCGGTTCCAGGCGTCGTTGAAGGCCTGCAGCAGTTCGATGCCGGCGGCGTTGTTGTCCTTGGACATGGGTTGGTCTCCTGAGTGTTGTCTGCCGGTCCGTGGGGAACTGGCCATGACTCGAGGATAGGGAAGCCGTGCGCGGCGCTGTAGCGCCAGTTCGGGACAATCGCTTGGGCCAGCGGCGGGAGACACCGCCGCGGGCCGGCTCAGGCCGCGGGACGGACCCGGGAAGTGACGGCGCCGATGGTTGTGGGGCCGCTGGCGGTGGCCTGCAGCTCACGCGCCACGCCCGCCAGCACGCGGATGCCGGGCTCGATGCGGTCCAGCGAGATCGACGAGTAGCCCAGCCGGAAGCCGTTGCGCGGTGCGGGCTCGGCCATGAAGAAGACGCTGCCGGGCTCGATCAGCACGCCCTGCAGTTCGGCCAGCCGCGCCAGCGCATCGGCATCGAGCCATGGTGGCCCCTCAATCCAGCATGAGGCGCCGCCGGCGATCGGCACCGCGCGGAAGTCAGGCATATGCGTGGCCAGCGCCGCCAGCACCGCTTCGGCGCGCTCGCGGTGCGCGGCCGCCAGCCGGCGCAGGTGCGCGTCATAGTGGCCCAGCGACAGGAACAGCGAGAACGCGCGCTGGATATACGCCGACGGGTGCCGCAGCATCAGCCGCCGCGCGCCGCGCAGCTCGGCAATCAGCGCCGCAGGCCCGACGATATAGCCGATGCGCAGCCCCGGCGCCAGGCTCTTGGACAGGCTGCCGACATAGATCACGCGGTTGCTGCGGTCCAGGCTCTTGAGCGTGGGGGTGGGGTCGCCTTCGAAGCGGCTTTCGCTTTCGTAGTCGTCCTCGATCAGCACGAAGTCAGCTTCCTCGGCCTGGCGCAGCAGGGCCTGGCGGCGCGCCAGCGGCATGGTGACGGTGGTGGGGCACTGGTGGCCCGGGGTCACGTAGACGTAGTCGCAGGCGCGCTGCGCGTCAGACAGGGTCAGGCCGTCGCCGTCGACCGGCAGCGGCACCAGGTGGGAGGTGTGCGAGCCGAAGATATTGCGTGCGTCCGGATAGCCGGGGTCCTCGATGCCCACCGGCGTGTCGGGGCTGACCAGCAGGTCGGCCAGCAGGTACAGCGCCTGCTGCGCGCCCACGGTCACCACGATCTCGTCGGCGCCGGCCCACACGCCGCGGCGCGGCAGCACGCGGGTGCGGATCTGCTGCACCAGGGATTCGTCGTCGCGCAGGATCATGTCCTGGGCCCAGTCGTGGATGTCGAGCACGCTGAGCGCCTTCAGGCAGCATTCGCGCCAGTCCGCGGTGGGGAACAGCACCGGGTCGTACTGGCCGTAGATGAAGGGGTAGGGGTAGTCGCGCCAGTTGGCGCGCTTGACGATATTGCGCTGCTGCGTGGGGCGGAACACAAAGCGCCGCTCCCAGTCCGGCTCGCCGGAGCGGGCGGGCACCGCCTCGCCGCGCAGCGAGGCCACGCCGCTCACGCGCGTGCCCAGGATCTCCGGGTTGACGAAGTAGCCGCTGCGCTCGCGCGCCACCAGGTAGCCTTCATCGACCAGCTGCTGGTAGGCCAGCACCACCGTGTTGCGCGCCACGCGCAGCTGCGCCGACAGCTCGCGGCTGCTGGGCAGCGGCTCGCCCTGCGGCAACTGCTCGTCAAGGATGGCCGAGACCAGCATCTGGCGGATCTTGCCCTGCAGGCTCAGGCCCGAGTGGGCATGCTGCTGGAACAGCTGGGACCAGAGGGTGGTGGGAGACTTCAGGCTCATAGGGCAGGGGGCGTTGCCTTGACGGCGAAGCGCGCCAGCATACCGCACCGGCGCGCTACGTCAGTCATGGTCAGTCATCAATACTCGTGCAGATCCGGGCGCGGCATCTCCGCCAGCGGCACTACCGGATCCACGCTACCCCGAAACAGTTGCCGCGCGGCGTAGGCCACCAGCAGGATGCCCAGGCTCACCACACCCAGCGCAAGCGGCGTGCGCTGGTCGGGGATGAAGGCCATCGCCACCACGATGCCGATCATGCCGACGATCGCCAGGTAGGTGAGGTACGGGTAGCACCACATGCGCACGCGCAGCTGGCCGGGCGCTTCGCGCTCCAGGCGGGAACGCAGGCGCAGCTGCGAGATCGCGATCAGGATGTAGACGAAGATCGCCACCGTGCCGTACGAGTTCACCAGGAAGGCGAAGACCGTATCCGGCGAGACATAGGACATCACCACCGCACCGTAGCCGAACAGGGTCGCCACCAGGATGGCGCGCACCGGCACGCCGTTGCGGCTCACGCGGGCCAGCGACTTGGGGGCGTCACCGCGGCGGGTCAGCGCGAACAGCATGCGCGACGAGGCATACAGGCCCGAGTTGAGCGCCGACAGCACCGCGGTCAGCACGATCGCGTTCATGATCTGCGCGGCCGCCGGCACGCCCATCACGTTCAGCGCGCTTACGTACGGCGTGGCGATGCTGGTGGAGTTCCAGGGCACCAGGCAGACCACCAGCAGGATCGAGCCTACATAGAACACCAGCACGCGCGTGATCACCGAGCTGGTGGCCTTGGCCACTGCCTTCTGCGGCTCGGCGGTCTCGGCAGCGGCGATGGTGACGATCTCCGCGCCGAAGTAGAAGCCGGTGGCGGCTACCGCGCCGGTCAGCACCGGCACAATGCCGTGCGGCATGAAGCCGCCGTTGGCGGTCAGGTTGGCCACCTCCATGCCATGGGCGCCCGGGGCCAGGCCCAGCACATAGACGCCGGCGATGAACAGGAACACGATGATCGCGGCCACCTTGATCGACGCGAACCAGAACTCGAACTCGCCGAAGGACTTGACCGACACCAGGTTGGTCAGCGTCAGCAGCACCAGCAGCACCAGGCTGATGATCCAGTTGGGCACGTCGGGCAGCCAGTAGCGCACCAGGTCGGCACCGGCCACGGCTTCCAGCGCCACCACGATGACCCAGAAATACCAGTACATCCAGCCGGTCAGGAAGCCGGCCAGGTTGCCCACCGCCGGGCGGTCGCGCCAGGCTTCGCGTGCATACTCATAGAAACCGCCGCTGCCGGGCATGGCGCAGGCCATCTCGCCCAGCATGCGCATCACCAGCACCACCAGCAGGCCGGTGATCAGGAAGGAAAGGACCGCGGCCGGGCCGGCGGACTTGATGACGACGCCGCTGCCGACAAAGAGGCCTGCGCCGATCACGCCACCGAGCGCGATCATGGTCATGTGGCGTTGCTTCAGGCCGTGGGATAGCCCGTTGCCGGACTCTGGTTGTTGGATCATGTTGTGTCTCCTGTGCTGCGCTTGCTGTCGGTACTGCGTTGCAGCCAGTACAGCGTTTAAGGCAGGCGCCACGGCTTCTCTTGGTATAGGTGGCAGGGCAGTAATTGCCAGCCTGGGGCCGTGGTCGTTCAGTATTTGCAATCCCGGGCAGGGATGGCCTATCCGTACATGTCGACTTGTCTCCGGTGATCGCTTAAAAAACTGGAACCAGAAGTTCCGAAAAATTGTTCTTTCACTGGAATGTAGGCCGTTCGCAGGGGAAGGTCAACCAGAAGTTTCGATAATTGATATGATTTGACTCTGAAAATGAAACTTACCTATGATGGAGCCAGGCATGAACGATATGCGCCTCGCCAAAAGTGACGCCAAGCCGGATGGGGACACGCCGGCACTGCGTTTGTTCGGCCTGCTCGAAGTCATCGCGGAGAAGGACCAGTCCTTCAACCTGCAGGCGCTGGTGGAAGAAACCGGCCTGCCCAAGCCCACGCTGCACCGCATGCTGCAGCAGCTCGAGGCCGCGGGCCTGATCCAGCGCAACGGCGACGGGCGGCAGTACGGCACCGGCCTGCGGCTGCGCCGGCTGGCGGAGAACCTGTTGCTCAACAGCACCTCGCACGGTGCGCGCCACATGGTGCTGCGCCGGCTGGTGGACGAGGTGGGCGAGAGCTGCAACCTGACCGCGTTTTCCGGCGGCGAGGTGCTGTACCTGGATCGCGTGGAGACGGCGGCGCCGCTGCGTTTCTACCTGCACCCGGGCTCGCGCGTGCCGGCGCACTGCTCGGCCACGGGCAAGCTGTTCCTGGCGCAGCTGGCGCCGGCGCAGCGCCAGCGGCTGCTGGCCAACGTGGAGCTGGAACGCTACACGCAGAACACGCTGACCGACCACGCGCAGCTGGAAGCCGAACTGGAGCGCGTGAAGCGCGACGGCTACGCGATGGATGATGAAGAGTTCCTGCCGGGGCTGGTCTGCATCGGCGTGCTGGTGCCGGCAGTGGACGGTGGCAAGTCCAACCTGGGGCTGGCGCTGCAGGCCCCGGTGATGCGCGTGACGCGCGACAAGGTGCTGCAACTGCTGCCCGCGCTGCAGCGTGCGGCGGGCGCGCTGGCGGCGATCGAGGCCGACAGCGCCGGCAGCTGGCAGGGCGGCGCGGAAGAGGACGAATAGCGCGCACGGCGTCACGCGGATTGCTCCGCTTGCCGCAGTGCCGATGGCATGGCAGCAAGCAACAAGGAGCATGAGGTGACGCAAGACCAGTTTGGCAAGCCCGACCGGATGATTCCGGTGCGCAGCACGTTCGGCATTGATTCCGGCCTGATGGTGCCGGCCTTCAGCCAGCGCGACGACCACGTGCCGGAGATCGATCCGGCCTACCGCTTCCAGCCCGAGGTGACGCTGGCAATCCTGTCCGGCTTCATGCGCGACCGGCGCGTGATGGTGCAGGGCCTGCACGGCAGCGGCAAGTCGACCCATATCGAGCAAGTCGCCGCGCGGCTGAACTGGCCCTGCGTGCGTGTCAACCTGGACGGGCATATCAGCCGGCTGGACCTGGTCGGCAAGGATGCCATCGTGGTGCGCGACGGGCGCCAGGTCACCGAATTCCAGGAGGGTATCGTGCCGTGGGCGCTGCAGCGCCCGGTGGCGCTGATCTTCGACGAATACGACGCAGGCCGGCCCGATGTGATGTTCGTGATCCAGCGCATCCTGGAGCGCGACGGCAAGTTCACGCTGCTCGACCAGAACCGCGTGATCCGCCCGCATCCGTCTTTCCGGTTGTTTGCGACATCCAATACCGTGGGCCTGGGCAACGTCAACGGCCTCTACCACGGCACCCAGCTGCTCAACCACGCGCAGATCGACCGCTGGAACGTGGTGGCCACGCTGGACTACCTGCCGCATGAGGAAGAAGCCGGCATCGTGCTGGCACGCGTGCCGGAGCTGGGCGACGCCGCCGGGCGCCAGCTGGTCGATGCGATGGTGGCGCTGGCCGGGCTCACGCGCCGCGGGTTTGCCGCCGGCGATGTGTCGGCGCTGATGTCGCCGCGCACGGTGATCAGCTGGGCCGAGAACTGCCAGATCTTCCGCGACCCCGCGCTCGCCTTCCGCCTGACCTTCCTGAACAAGTGCGACGAGGCCGAGCGGCCGGTGGTGGCGGAGTACTACCAGCGTTGCTTCGGCCACCTGCCGGGTGAAGCCGCCGGCGTCAGCGCCGAGTCGGAGCCCGCGCGATGAGCGCGGCCACGGTCGCGCAGCAGTTGCGCCGGCGCCAGCGGCAGGATGAGCTGTCCGGCGCCGCGGTGCGCGCGATCACCGGCGATGCGGCGCTGCATTTCCGCGACGGCCAGCTCTGGCGCGCGATGCGCCCGCTGCCGCAGCATGCGCCGCACTTGCGCACGGATTTGGAAACCGACACGGCCACCTGCCTGCGCGGCGCGGCCGATGGTGCCGCCCTGCGCCAGGCGCATTCCGACGCCGCGCTGCATCGGCAGCTGTGCCCGGCCGATCCGGTCGAGCGCCTGGTCTTCGAACTGCTGGAGCAGCTGCGTTGCGAGACCCGCCTGCCGCGCGGCATGGCCGGCATGGCGGCCAACCTGCGCCACCGCTTCATGGCGTGGTCGCGGGCCTTCCATCGTTCCGGGCTGACCGAGGGCACCTCGGCATCCTGCTCTATACCGTGGCGCAGGTGTCCTGGTCGCGCCTGACGGGGAGCCGGTGCTGGAAGAGACCGAAGACCTGATCGAAGCCACGCGCGCCGCCATCGTGCCGGTGCTGGGCACCGCGCTGGCCGGCCTGCGCGCGCAACGCCACGACCAGGCCGCCTACGCCGCGCACGCACTGGCGCTGGCGCGCGCGGTGGCGCAGATGATCCGTACCGAAGCCCCGCTTGCCGGCGAAGACGACGACAACTCAGCCTCGGCCGCGCGCGCCGGGTTTGCGTTGTGGCTGGATTTCGACGAACCGCCTGCGGAAGACTTTGCACTGGCCGACAGCGGCCACAGCCGCGTGCTGGCCGACGCCACCGACGGCTACCGCGCCTACACCACCCGCTACGACCGCGAAGTGCGCGCCGCAACGCTGGTGCGCCGCGCCTTGCTGGACGAGTACCGCACGCGGCTCGACGCACGCATCGCGCGCGCGGGCGTGAACATCGCCCGGCTGGCGCGCCGGCTGCGCGCCGCGCTGTCCCAGCCGCGCGTGGATGGCTGGTCCTTCGGCGAGGAAAGCGGCCGCATCGACGGCCGCCGCCTGGCGCAACTGGTCTGCTCGCCCGCCGAGCGCCGGCTCTTCCGCCAGGAAGCGCACAGGGCCCATGCCGACTGCGTGGTCGGCTTCCTGATCGACTGCTCCGGCTCGATGAAGGCGCAGGCCGAGCCGCTGACGCTGCTGATCGACCTGCTCACGCGCGCGCTCGACCAGGCTGGCGTGGCCACCGAGGTGCTGGGCTTCACCACCAACGCCTGGAACGGCGGCCGCGCCCGCGCCGACTGGCTCGCGCGCGGCCGCCCGCAGCACCCCGGCCGCCTCAACGAGACCTGCCACATGGTCTTCAAGGACGCCGCGCGCAGCTGGCGCCGCTCGCGTACCGACCTCACCGCCTTGCTCAAGGCCGACCTGTTCCGCGAGGGCGTGGACGGCGAGGCGGTCGAGTGGGCCTGCGCACGCCTGCATGCCTCCGGCAAGGCGCGCCGCATCCTGCTGGTGGTGTCCGACGGCAGCCCGATGGACACCGCGACCGGGCAGGCCAACGACGCCTGCTACCTCGATAACCACCTGAAGGCCGTGGTAGCGCGGCATGAGGCGCTGCGAGATGTGGAGATACTGGGGCTGGGCGTCGGGCTGGACCTGAGTCCTTACTACCGGCACACGCTGGCGCTGGACCTGTCGCAGCCGGTGGATATGGCGATGCTGGACGAGGTGGCGGGGCTGGTGGGGGCGAGGCGGCGGTAGCGGCCAGACTGGCGTTCGACATGCCGGCGGCGTTCGCGTTGCGCGTACACGGCCAGGAAATCGTACAGACCGAACGCGCACTCGCCTGCCCGACGCCGTCTTTCCTTCAGCCGCTCCGCAGCGGCCGCAGCCCGCCTGTGCTCAACCGCGCACCGCTTCCCTTGGCTGCCATGACACCGCGATATCGCCATCAATGAAGGTCTGGCAGGCCAGCCGGAACCCCGTCGCCAGCTCCTCCTCGGTCAGCAGTTTCTTTTCCTTTGGCTTGACCGCGTCCGTATGCTCGTGGCCCTTTTCGATGCGGCATTTGCAGGTGCCGCACAGGCCGCCGCCGCACTTGAAAGGGATGCCGCCCTGCTCGCGCAGCGACACGCGCAGCAAATTGCTGTTGACCGGTGCGCTGACCGTCTTGCCGTGGTTGGTGAGGAAGGTGATCTGGATCATGGTGAAGATTGGCTGAAGGGCCGGCGTTAGTAGTCAGGAGCGCCCGCCCACGGCGACTGGAGTCGGCACCAGGGCGATGTCCATGCTGCCGAAGCTGGCCAGTTCGCGCAGCGCGGCGCGGGCGGCTTCCAGCGTGGCGTACTTGTCGAGGAACTTGGTCGACACCAGGTTGACGATGCCGGGGGGCGTTTCTTCCAGTACCCGCACCTTGGTATCGGCGGCCAGTTCGGCGATGACGAAGCGCGCGGTGGGCTTGCCGTAGAAGACGTAGTCATAGGCTTCGACCGCGGTCATGCCCGCTGTGGGCTCGGTGCGGAACTGGCCGGGGCGGCTGGTGAGAAGGACGAACATGTCAGGCATCCGCGCCGGCCGTGGCCACGATGGCAGGTGCCTGGGCGGGCAGGTCGTCCTGGGCCAGCTCGATGTCATGCTCGATCCAGAGCTGGCAGGCCAGCCGGTAGCCCTGTTCGAGCCGCTCGCCGAGTTGCTTCTTCTCTTTCCAGTTGGGCGGCGGCAGGTGTTCGGCGCCGGCGATCACGCGGCAGGCGCATTTGGAGCACTTGCCCATGCCGCACTCGTAGCGCAGGTTGGGGTAGGGGAACTGGCGGATCCCGGCGCGGACGACCAGGTTGGTCTGGGGCTTGACCTCGTCGACGAAGGTCTGGCCCTGCTTGTGGAAAGTGACTGTCGGCATGGCGCGGTTCCTGCCGGGCTGGCCGCCCGGCGTCATGAATAATCGAAAAAATCGGTGGGACCTGGCTGTCGCTTGCGGCCGCCTACGACCACAACACCATCGCGGCCACGGTGGAGCAGGCCAGCCCGATCAGCACCGGGATCAGCAGCGCGCGCACTGCTTCCAGCACCGGCACGCGGGCGAAGCCGGCCACCGCGATCAGCGACGACCACGCCACCAGCGTGCCGCCGCCGGTCCAGACCGCGCCCATCTGGCCCACCGCGGCCAGCGTGGCGGGGTCGAAACCGACCACCGGGCCGAGTGCGCCGGCCAGCGTGCCCGTCAGCGGCAGGCCGGCGAAACCGGAGCCGTCGATGCCGGTGATCATGCCCACGAGCAGCACCCCGAAGGCGACCAGCACGTGGTTGTCCGGGATCATGTGCTGGTAAGCCTGGATCAGTTCGAACAGCAGGCTCGGCGCCTTGCCCGGCGGCAGGCCCAGGATCTGCGCTGCGGTTTCGCCGGCGCCGACGAAGAAGAAGCCGGCAATCGGCAGCACCGAGCCCATCGCCTTGAAGGCGAAGACAAAGCCGTCGGTGATGTGCTCCGGGCACACGTCGAGCATGCGGCGAGGGCCTTCGGCGGCCAGCGTCGCCAGCATCATCAGCACCGCCGCGACGCCGCCGACCAGCGCGGCCGCATCGCCGCCCTTGAGGTCCTGCACGCCGGTACCCAGCTTGGGCAGCACCATGACGGCGACCACGGCGAGGAAAGCAACCGGCGTCACGATCGCGAAGCATTTCGACCACTTCACCCGGCGCCGGGCCACCATCGCCAGGCTTGCCTCGATATTGCTGTCGCTAGCCAGCGGCTCGGCGTGGGCGGTGCCCCTGGCGATCTCGGCCTTGTCGAAGGTGCCGCCGCCTTCCAGCGCCTCGGCGCTGCCGCCGGCGCGCGCCTGCCAGCGGTCGAGCAGGGTGCCGCAGGCGGGGACGATGTGCTTGCGCATCGACAGATAGGCCAGGCACAGCGCAATAGTGCCGGTGATGATCGACAGCGCCAGCGCGCGATCGGCCACCACCGCGGCGCTCACTGCCGCGCCGGCCGCCTTGGCGCTGATGCCGGGCGCGACGCCGATCACGTAGTCCGATGACAGCGCCATGCCCTGGCCGGCGATGGCGATGGCCATCGCGCCTGCCAGCGGCGGCAGCCCCGCCGCAATGGCCGCCGGCAGCAGGATCGCCGAGACCAGCGGCACCGCGGGCGTGGGCCAGAAGAACAGCGAGATGACGTAAGTGATGCCGGCCAGGATAAAGAAAGCCGAATGCCCGTTCTTCATCACTACGCGGAAGGGCTCGACCATGCGGATGTCGGAGCGCAGCGTCTTGAGCGCATTGAGCAGCGCCGTCATGAACGCGATCACCAGGAAGATATTGAACAGTTCCTTGGCGGCAACCAGGCTCGCGGAAAACACCCCGCCCAGCGCGGAGACCGGACTGCCGGTCAGCGCAAAGACGACCAGCGCGGTGCCGACGATCGACGGTACGACAACATTGGCACGCAGGATCATCGTCAGCACGATGACTGCTACCCCTGACAGATAGATCCAGTGCGCGGCACCGATCACGACTTGTTGTGACATGAAGACTCCCTGGGGGCGGAGGGTTGTGGGGCCCGGTTCCGGTCGGCTTCGGAATCAGTTTCGGTATACTATATTCCAACAACACTGCGCGACAACAGATTTCTCATCGGGACTTACGCTTATGCCAGAACGGTGCAGGTTCCGGAAAGTCGCACATTTATTGGGATTTTCAAGGTGCTCAAGTCGCCTCGTCATGGTGCGGCGGAGACGGATGATTTGCCCGGCTTCACTTCAATGTGTAGACTGTATACATTAAATCAGCGATTGACGCGCGAAGTGCGGGCAAGATGAGCAGGACGCGTGCCTGTCTGCGGCCGCGACGCTCGACGCGCGTCCCGTGCGCCTTTCGCGCCGCTGTCCCGACTACGTCGCCATGACCTCTGCCTTCTGCGCCAACTTGTTTTCCCTGCTCCCCGCCAGCCTGTCCGTCTCCGCCTATCTGTGGATGGGCGTGCTCATCCTCGTTGGCGCTTGCCTGCAAGGTGTGGGCGGGATCGGTTTTGCGATGCTGTCGGCGCCGCTGGGGGCGATCTTCTTTCCGGACCTTGTGCCGGGACCGCTGCTGGCGATGGGCTGCTGTCTCTCGTTGATGGGCGCGCTGCGCGAGCGCGAGGCGATCGCGTGGCGCATCGCCGGCTTCGCCCTGATCGGGCGCGCGCTGGGCGGCGCGGCGGCGGTGCTGACGATGGCGTGGCTGGCGCCGGGCCCGCTGGGGGTGCTGTTCTCGGTGTCGATACTCGCCGCCGTGGCGCTGAGCCTGCTGGGCTGGCGCCTGCTGCCGACTTCGCGCAACGTGGCCATTGCCGGCACCCTGTCGGGCTTCATGGGCACGATCACCTCGGCCGGCGCGCCGCCGTTCGCGCTGGTCATGCAGCACATGGCGCCGGCGCCGATGCGCGCGACCATGGGTTGCATCCTGTCCGGCGGCGCGGTGCTGTCGCTGGCCATGCTCGCGCTGGCGGGGCGCTTCGGCCTGCCGCAGCTGGTGCTTGCTGCGGCGCTTGCGCCGTTCCTGCTGGCCGGCTTCGAGCTCTCGAACCGCCTGCGCGGGCACGTCTCGCCCGGCGTCGTGCGCCGCCTGCTGCTGGGACTGTGCGCAGCCGGGGCGCTTGGCGTGCTCGGACGCACGGCGTTTGCCTGACGATTTCTGCGCCCGGTTGCCCGCGCCTTTTCCTGTCCTTCCCTGCCAATCCAATCAGCGGAGTTCCCATGCAGCACATCACAGATGAGATGGTCGATGCCCACGTCAGCCCGGAGGATGCCCGGCAAGTCATGGAAGCAGCGTTTTCCAGCTTCGGGCGCGGCGACGCCGCGATGCAGGAGCGCATCCGCACCGAGGCGGGCGGCGTCAAGCTGTCCACGCTGGGTGCGGTGATCCCGCAGCAGGGTGTGGCGGGCGCCAAGGTCTACACCACCATCAACGGCCAGTTCTCCTTTGTCATCCTGATCTTCTCGGCTGACGACGGCCGTCCGCTCGCTTCGTTCGACGCCGGCGCCATCACGCGCCTGCGCACAGCTGCCTGCACCACGCTTGCGGCGCAGCGGCTGGCGCGGCCCGGCGCGCGCACGCTGGCGCTGTTCGGCGCCGGCACGCAGGGCGTGCAGCACGCGCGCCAGCTCAGCGCGACGCTCGGGCTGGAGCGCATCCTGGTGTCCGATCCGCATGCCGATGAAGGCATGCCGGCGCGGCTGTCGGCGCTGTGCGGCATTCCGGTAGCGCTGGCAGCGCCAGATGCTGCCGTGGCCGAGGCCGATATCGTCGTCACGGCGTCGCGCGCGACCACGCCGCTGTTCGCGGGCGCGTCGATCCGGCCGGGCGCCTTCGTTGCCGCCATCGGCTCCAGCCTGCCGCATACGCGTGAACTGGACGACACCGCGCTGCGCCGCGCCGCCGCCGTGGTGGTCGAGTGGCGCCCGCAGTCCGTGCGCGAGGCGGGCGACATCGTGCTGGCCGATCCGCAGGCACTTCCGCACGGGAAGATCATCGAACTGGGCGACGTGGTCCTTGGCAAGGTGTCGCCGCGCCAGCGGGACGACGACATCGTGATCTACAAGTCAGTCGGCGTGGGACTGGAGGACGTGGCGCTGGCGGGCTTCGCCTGGTCCCGCATCGCTGGCGTGGCGGAGCGTCTCGCCGCCTGATCCCCATCGCCCGCTCCACCGCCGGGTAAACACTTACGTGATTAGTCAACGGAGCCCTTGTCGTCGCTGACTGACTGTATATAGTATACAACCATGCAAGGGCTGATCGATTTACGAAGCGACCCCGGCATCCAACCCACTCAATCGCCCCACATCGCCAACCAGGAGCCTCCGCCATGGCCGAACTGATGAACCGCGAAGCATTCCGTGCCGCCCTCGAAGAAGCCATCAAAGGCAAGAGCGCCAACAAGGCGCCGTTCAGCGTTGCCTGGGCCAGCGGCAAGCTGACCCGCGCCCATCTCGCACGCTGGGCCGAGAACCACTATCACTACGTCGGCCCGTTCGCGGATTACCTGGGCTACATCTACGCCCGCACTCCGGACCGCTATACCGAAGCCAAGGATTTCCTGCTCGCCAATATGTATGAGGAAGAGATCGGCGGCGACCGCCATACCGACCTGCTGATCCGCTTTGCCGAAGCCTGCGGCACCACCCGCGAGCGCGTGATCGACCCGGACAATATGTCGCCCACCACCCGTGGCCTGCAGAGCTGGTGCTATGCGGTGGCCATGCGTGAAGACCCCATCGTCGCGGTAGCCGGCCTGGTGGTCGGGCTGGAGTCGCAGGTACCTTCGATCTACCGCAAGCAGACCCCGACGCTGCGCGACAAGTACCAGTTCACCGACGAGGAAGTCGAATTCTTTGACCTGCATATCGTCTCGGACGAGATCCACGGCGAGCGCGGCTACCAGATCGTGCTGGAGCACGCCAACACGCCGGAGCTGCAGCAGCGCTGCCTGAAGATCTGCGAGATCGGCGCGCAGATGCGGCTGCTGTACACGACGGCGCTCTATCACGACTACGTCGAGAAGGAACTGCCGCTGCCTGAACTCGACATGGCGGCCTGAGCGCCGCAGCGCAACCGGATCGACAATGACCGTATTCCTCAACCATATCGACGGCGAATGGACGGCCTGCCAGTCGGGCCGCACCTTCGATAACGTCAACCCGGCCGATACCGCCGATATCGTGGGCCGCTTCCAGGCGTCTGCCGCGGTGGACGCGCAGGCGGCCGTCGCCGCCGCGGCGGCTGCGTTCGCCGGCTGGAAGAAGACCCCGGTCGGCAAGCGCGCCGCCATCCTCAACCGCGCCGCCGACCATCTCGAGGCCAACGCCGACAGCATCGCCGCCGAGCTGACCCGCGAGGAGGGCAAGGCGCTGGCGCTGGCCCGCGACGAGGTGCTGCGCTCGGCCCAGACGCTGCGCTTCTACGTGGTGGAAGGGCAGACCTTCACCGGCGAGGTGTACCCGAACGACGACCCCGACCAGCTCGTCTACAGCCTGCGCGAGCCGCTGGGTGTGGTGACGGTGATCGCACCGTGGAATTTCCCGGTGTCGATTCCCGCCCGCAAGATCGCCCCGGCGCTGGTGACCGGCAACACGGTGGTGTTCAAGCCGTCGTCCGAGGCGCCGCTGTCGGGCTACCGGCTGGCCGAGGCGCTGGTCAAGGGCGGCCTGCCCAAGGGCGTGCTGAACTTCATCACCGGCAGCGCCGCCGACATCGGCGCGGCCATCACCGAGGCGCCGGCCGTGCGGGCGATCTCGTTCACCGGCTCGTCGCGCGCCGGCGAGCAGATCCACCGCGCCGTGCCGCTGACCACGCGCACGCAGATGGAGCTGGGCGGCAAGAACCCGCTGATCGTGATGGAAGATGCCGACCTCGATCGCGCCATCGACCTGACCATCAAGGGCGGCTTCTCGCTGTCGGGGCAGGCGTGCACCGGAACCAGCCGCGTGCTGGTGGCCGAGTCGGTCAAAGCTGCGTACACCGAACGCCTGCTGGCGAAGGTCGCCACCCTCAAGGTCGGCAGCGGCACGATGGCGGGGATGGACCTCGGGCCGCTGGCTTCGCACAAGCAGCTGGAAACGGTGCTGCGCTATATCGATATCGGCAAGTCCGAGGCAACGCTGCTGTGCGGCGGCGCGCGCCTTGCCGGCGGCGACTTCGACAAGGGCTACTACGTGGCGCCGACCGTGTTCACCGACGTGACCCAGCAGATGCGGATCGCGCGCGAGGAAATCTTCGGGCCGGTGATCGCCATCCTGGGCTTCACCGACTACGCTGACGCCATCGCCAAGGCCAACGACACCGAATACGGCCTGGCGGCGGCCATCGTCACCAGCAACCCGCGCTACATCCACCACTTCGCCACGGACATCGAGGCGGGCACGGTCAAGGTCAACCGCACCACCACCGGCAACCTGGTCAACGCGCCGTTCGGCGGGGTCAAGCGCTCAAGCACCTCGACATTCCGCGAGTCGGGGCGCACCGGGCTGGAGTTCTATACGCAGGTCAAGACGGTCTACCGAGGCGCCTGAGCCCGGACCTTGCAAGGAGTCACAGAGACATGAAAAAAGCCATCAAGCTGGAACTGCGCGAAGCGCGCCATATGGTTGCCGCCGCGATCCGGCGCTCCGAGGAAATCGGCGTGCTGGAATCGATCTGCGTGGTCGACGAGGGCGGTTATCCGCTCGCGCTGGAGCGCATGGACGGCGCCCGCATCACCGGGCCGCAGATCGCATGGAACAAGGCGTTCACGGCCGCGGGGCACAAGCGCTCCACGCACCTGTTCACCACGCCGCCCAACGGGCCGGCGCTGCCGGGCAACGAGGCCTTCGGCATCCAGTGGAGCTTCGAGGGCAAGTTCGCCGCGTTCGTGGGCGGCTTTCCGATCGTGGTCAACGACGAGGTGATCGGCGGCATCGGCCTGTCCGGCGGCAACGGAGAGCAGGACACGCAGGCCGGGCTGGCCGCGCTGCAGGCACTGGCCGAGCTGCTGGCGCCGCAGGACCTGAAGGTGCTGGTGCAGGCCGATATCAAGAAGTAAGCACGAGTCAGCACGATTCTCGCGGAGGTTCCATGTCGTACCGCATCCAGATCGCCGAGACGCAGCAGGTCTTTTTCGTTGAACGCGGCGAGACCCTGCTGCAGGCCGCCGGGCGCGCCAGCATCGCCTTGCCGCACGACTGCCAGCTGGGCGGCTGCGGCACCTGCCGCATCCGCCTGCTCGACGGGCAGGTGCGTTATGAAGAGGAACCGTTCGGCCTGGCCCCGGACGAGGCCGCCGCCGGCTTTGCGCTGGCCTGCCAGGCGCAGCCGCTGGGCGACCTGGTCATCAGCACGGCGCGCGACGATGAAGCGTGCGCCGAGCCGGCGCGGTATCGGGCGCTGGTGCAGGCCGTGCGCCCGTTGTCGGCCGACGTCCTGCACATCGAACTGGAAGTGCCGGACACGGGCGCGCTCGACTACCGCCCAGGCCAGTACCTGAAGCTGCTGAGCGAGGACGGGCGCGCACGCAGTTTCTCGATGGCCTCGGTGCCGCGCAACGGACGGGTCGACCTGCATGTGCGGCGCATTCCGGGCGGCGCCTTCACCGACGGCATCCTGCCGCAAATGAAAGCGGGCGACGCCGTTGACGTCGAACTGCCGCTCGGCAGCTTCTTCTACCGCGCCAGGGATTACCGGCCACTGCTGATGGTGGCCACCGGCACCGGGCTGGCGCCGATCAAGGCCATCCTCGAATCGCTGATGGACGATCCCGACTGCCCGCCGGTGTCGCTCTACTGGGGCATGCGCCAGCCGGAAGACCTGTACCTGCACGGCGATATTCCCGCCTGGGGCGAACGGCTGTATGACTTCCAGTACGTGCCAGTGCTGTCCCGTGCCGGCGACGCCTGGCAAGGCCGGCGCGGCTACGTGCACGATGCGGCGCTGGCTGACCTGGGCGACCTGAGCGAGCATGCGATCTATTTGTGCGGCTCCCCAAACATGATTCGCGACGCGCGCGCCGCTTTTATGCAGCGTGGGGCCAGTTCGGATCACATGTACGCGGACAGCTTCACCTTCCAGCATGATTGATAAGACATGGCGGTATACAGGCGGAGGGGTGGTATACAATGACGCCAGCCTTTCCGCTTACGCCTCTGCCGACCCATGTCCATCACTCCGTCTTCTGCCGCGCCCGCCGAGCCGCTGAGCCTCGGTGCCAGCCACTCGCCGTTGTTCGCCCTTGTCACTGACAAGCTGCGCGAAGGCATCCTGAACGGCAAGTACGCTCCCGGCGAGCGGCTGGTGGAGAACAAGCTGTCGGCGGAGCTGGGAGTGTCGCGCATCCCGGTGCGCGAGGCGCTGCGCGCACTGGCCAGCGAAGGGCTGGTGCTGATCGAGCCGCGCCGCGGCGCCTCGGTGGCGAGCCTGTCGCCGGTGATCGCGCGCGAGATGGTGGAGGTGCGCGCGACGCTGGAAGGGCTCAACGCCAAGCTCGCCGCGCAGCGCCGCGACCCGGCGCTGGTTGCGGAGCTGGAAGCCGTGCTGCGCCAGGGCATGGATGCCGCCGCGCAGGGCCGCGCGGATGAACTGCTCACCCTCAATAGCCGCTTCCATGAAGTGCTGGGCACCATTGCCGCCAACAGCGTGCTGCAGGAAATGATGCGTTCGCTGCGCGAGCGCACCGCGGTGCTGTTCGGGCCGGCCAACGTGGTGCGCGCCCGCCAGAACTGGGATGAGCACGCCCAGATCCTGCAGGCGGTCATTGCCGGGGATGCCGACCTTGCCGCCTTGCTGGCCGCCCGCCATGTCCATAGTGCCGCCAAGGCAGCTGACCTCCCGGCGGACGGGCAGGGCAAGGCAGAGGCGGCCTGAGGGCGTCGGGCCCCGGTCTGCTGGCAAAACTGATTAGCGGCCGCTCCAGGCCGCGGCTCTTGCAATAGGCCTGTCTTCTTTTGGCGCGGTGTCGTGCCGTGCCGGATATCCAGCCGCGCCACCGCGCGCGTCGATACTTCACCGCCCCTTGTCCGCCCAGCATTGCGTGCCCGGCAATTGGGCATTGCATGCGCCGTCATGACGCATTGCACCAACTTAGGTATACTGTAGGCATTCCAGATCAATAGGGATTTACCATGCAGTCGCCTGAGCAACGCTATCTTTCGCAACCCGTGGGCCAGCAGCTGTTGCACCACTTTGCCGCGCGCGATGCCGTTCGCCATGCCACGCCGCTGGTGCCGCTGCGCCTGCGCGATATCGGCCGCTTCTTCCTGGCGCTGGGCGGCCGCGCCCCGCGCCGTGGCCATTGCTGATCCAGTCTGACTGACCCGGCGGCGCTATCGCGCCGCCGCTGCCTCCTGGCAGGCGTTCTGTCTGCCGACTCCTCCCTCGTTATACCTTTTCACCGCTGCGTGGTTCAGCGCGCTCGCGCGTGGCATTTTCGCTTGCGCTCCGCGCAATACGGAATATAGTATACCAACGCATTCGCAATACCTCCCGAAACCTGTCCTATACGCCCCCCACCGCGCC
This sequence comes from Cupriavidus sp. BIC8F, assembly GCF_032465815.1. NCBI lineage: Bacteria > Pseudomonadati > Pseudomonadota > Betaproteobacteria > Burkholderiales > Burkholderiaceae > Cupriavidus > Cupriavidus sp. BIC8F. The sequence continues at coordinate 1,069,677 of NZ_CP136095.1, forward strand.
GCTGCCGGCGCGGATAACGACAAGGAGTCGATGTGAACCTGTCCGAACGGACTCCCGGCGGTTATGCGCCGTTATGGGAGGTGGCACAGCGGCTCGCTGCCGGCGAAGTCTCCGCGGTAGAACTGGTGGATGCCTGCGAGGCCGCCTGGGGCGACTGGCACGGCATCATCAATGCGCTGGTGCTGTCGGACTTCGATGCCGCGCGTACCGCGGCGCTGGAAAGCGACCGGCGCCGCCGGGCCGGGCAAGCGCGCGGCGTGCTCGATGGCGTGCCGTTCTCGGTCAAGGAATCGTTCGACGTCGCCGGCTGGCCGACCACTTGCGGCAATCCGGCCATGCACGGCCGCGCGGCCCAGCGCGACGCCGTGGTGGTGCAGCGCCTGCGCGACGCCGGCGCCATCCTGCTCGGCAAGACCAACGTCCCGCTCGGCCTGCGTGACTGGCAGAGCTACAACGCCATCTACGGCACCACCCGCAATCCGCACGATCCGTCGCGCACGCCGGGCGGCTCGTCCGGCGGCAGCGCGGCAGCTGTGTGTGCCGGCCTGTCGTATTTCGATGTGGGATCCGATATTGGCTCCTCGCTGCGCAATCCGGCCCACTACTGCGGCATCTTCTCGCTCAAGCCCAGCCATGGCCTGGTGCCACTGGCAGGCCACGGCGTGGGGCCGGCCCGCTTCGGCGAACAGGACATCAATGTTGCCGGACCACTGGCACGCAGCGCGCGCGACCTGGAGCCGGTGCTGCGCGCCATCGCCGGCCCGCACGGCGACGAGGCGCTGCCTTACCGCCTCGACCTGCCAGATTGCCCGCACCAACGGCTGGCCGATTTCCGCGTCGCCGTGTTGCCCACTCATGCGCAGGCTGAAGCCGACGTCGAGGTCGCCGCGCAGATCGAAAAACTGGGCCACTGGCTGGCCGGGCAGGGCGCGCGCGTGGACTGGCACGTGCGGCCGGACTTCGATGCCGCGGAACTGTGGCACGTCTACGTGACGCTGCTGCGCGCGACCACCGCGGTGCACATGGACGACGTGGCCTATGCCGATGCGCTGGACCGCAGCGCAACCGCCGCGGCGGACGACCATGCCTACGCCACCCTCCAGTACACCGGCGCGACCCTGAGCCATCGCGACTGGCTGCGCCTGCAGGTGGCCCGCGAACGCTTTGCCACGGCGTGGCGGCGCTTCTTCTCCACCTATGACGTGCTGCTGTGCCCGGCCGCAGCCACCACGGCCTTCGCGCTGGACGAGGAGGGCGAGCCCTGGCAACGCCGCCTCACCGTCAACGGCCGCGCGCAGCCGATGACCACGCAATTGTTCTGGGCCGGCCATTCCGGGCTGTGCGGGCTGCCTTCGGCGGTCGCGCCGATCGGGCCGGGCACCAGTGGCCTGCCGGTCGGCGTGCAGATCGTCGCCGGCCGCTACCGGGATCTCACCGCGCTGCGCTTTGCCAGCCTGCTGGAAGACGCGGGCTACGCTTTCCGGCCGCCGCCGCGGCCGTCTGTCTTGACGGCGGACCACAACAACTAACACCACACCACACACACCACAGGGAGGGATCATGTTCGACTGGTTCCGTGATTTGTCGCGCATGGAGCGCAAGGGCTTTTATGGCGCGTTCCTTGGGCATGCGGTCGATGTCTTCGACTTCATGATCTATTCGTTCCTGATCTCCACGCTGCTCGGGCAGTGGGGCATGAGCAAGTCGACGGCGGGCGCCATCGTCACATGGACGCTGGTGTCATCGCTGGTGGGTGCGATCGGGGCCGGCATCCTGGCCGATCGCTATGGGCGCGTGCGGGTGTTGCGCTGGACCATCGTGGTGTTCGCGGGGGCCTGCTTCCTGTGCGGGCTGGCGCAGTCGCCGGAGCAGCTGATGGCGTTCCGCATGATCCAGGGCCTGGGATTTGGCGGAGAGTCGTCGCTATGCATGGTGCTGGTGACGGAGATGATCCGCAACCCGGCCCATCGCGGCAAATACTCGGGTTTTACCGCCAGCAGCTACTCCTTCGGCTGGGGCGCGGCGGCCATCGTGTACGCGATCGCCTTCAGCGTACTGCCGGCGGAGACTGCGTGGCGGGTCTGCTTCTTCCTCGGCATCCTGCCGGCGCTGGTGGTGGTCTACCTGCGCCGCAACCTGGAAGAGCCGGAAATTTTCCTGAAGAGCCGGGCGGCCGGCCGGCAGGGGACGGCGCTGGCAGGCCTGGGCCGGCTGTTCCGCGGGCCGCTGCTATCCAAGACCTTGCTGTGCAGCCTGCTTTCCGGCGGGATGCTGGGCGCGTACTACGCCATCGCCACGTGGTTGCCGACCTTCCTCAAGACCGAGCGCGGCCTGTCGGTGTTCGGCACCAGTACTTACCTGGCGGTCACTATCATCGGCTCACTGATCGGCTATGTGGCGGGCGCGTACGCCACTGACCGCTGGGGCCGTCGGCTGACGTACATCGCCTTCGCGGCCGGGGCGTTCGTGGCGGCGCTGGTCTATATGGTGATCCCGGTGTCGAATACGTCGATGCTGTTCCTCGGTTTTCCGCTCGGCATCCTGATGCAGGGCGTGTTCGCCGGCATCGGCGCGACCATCTCCGAGTCTTATCCCAACGATATCCGGGCGACGGGGTACGGCGTGTCATATAACGCCGGCCGGGTGATCGGCTCGCTGTTCCCGCTGTCGGTGGGGTGGCTGAGCACGGGGCACACCTCGCTGCCGATCGCGATCGCCATGGTGGTGGGTGTCGGCTACGCGATGGTGGTGGTCGCCGCGGTGCTGCTGCCCGAGACCACCGGCATGGACCTGGGGCAGGCGGGCGGCGGCGGGGAGAAGGAAGAGAGCCCGCCGCTGGCGCAGCCGGCAGGCACGGTCGCCTGAGGCCGGTCCGGGTGCCAAGGGCGCGCCGCGCGCCCTTGGAATTTGGCGATGGAATAGTTTATCGCTGATCCGCTGGATTGGCCCCTCTCGCATACACGACACTTGCCAGTCCCGAGCGACCTCAAGGCATCACCGGAGGATGGTAGGAAAGGGTCGCAGCGAAGGCCCATAGCATGAACAGCACCAGCGGCGCATGCGCCAGCAACTGGGTGAAGGTGAAGCCGACCACGTCCTTGGCCCGGATGCCGAGCACACCGAGCAACGGCAGCATCCAGAAAGGATTGATCAGGTTCGGCAGCGCTTCAGCGGCGTTGTAGACCTGAACTGCCCACCCAAGGTGGACCTTCAGCTCGTTGGCGGCCTGCATCACATAAGGTGCCTCGATGATCCACTTGCCGCCGCCGGACGGTACGAAGAAGCCGAGCACAGCGGAATACACGCCCATGACCGCCGAGAACGACTCCGTGGTGGCCATCGAGACAAAGGCCGACGCCAGATGGTGCGAGAGCGTAGCGCCGTCGACGCCTGTTGCCTTGGCATGCAGCCGGCGCGGCAACGCCCGCACCGAAGGAAGCAAGGGCGGTACCCGACTGCGGATTCAACCGGTCGATGCAACACACTAAAGGCTTTGCGAGCCTGAGGGGTGCTGCAAATGAAACAAAGACGGCGGATCTACTACTCCGAGACTCAAAAGGCACTGATGTGGGAACGGTGGCGCAAAGGTGACACGCTTGCGCAGATTGCCCGACTGTTCGATCGCTACCACTCATCGATACAAGGGGTTCTCGCGAGGACCGGCGGGATACAGCCAGCGCAACGACATCGCTCTAGGCTGGCCTTGACGCTCGCCGAACGAGAGGAGATTTCGCGCGCAGTAGTCGCTGGCCACTCCATCCGATCCGTAGCAGCCCGGCTAGGGCGTGCTCCTTCTACTGTCAGCCGCGAGGTCCGGCGAAATGGTGGCAGACAGGGCTATCTGGCGAACCAGGCTGACCAGCTCGCCTGGGAGCGCGCACGGCGCCCAAAGGCATGTAAGCTCGTCAGGAATCAGACACTCGCCCAGGTGGTGGCAAGCAAGCTTCGAATGCAGTGGTCGCCAGAGCAGATTGCGGGTTGGCTTAAGCACGTGTATGCGGTCAACAAGGACTATCAGGTGTCGCACGAGACAATCTATCGGAGCCTCTACATCCAGGCCCGTGGTGCGCTTAAAAGAGAGTTGCTGGAACACCTACGGCGTTCTCGAGCCATGCGTAGATCGCGCCAACACACACTGAAGACCGACGACCGTACGAACATCCGAGATGCCGTATCGATCAGTGAACGCCCTGCCACGGCAGAGGATCGTGCGATACCCGGGCACTGGGAAGGCGATTTGCTGTTCGGCAGCGCCAACAGCCAGATTGCGACACTCGTCGAGCGCCAGACCCGGTTCGTGATGCTGGTGAAGATTGCCAGCAAGGACTCCGAGGCTGTAGTCAACGCCCTGATCAAGCACGCTGGCAAGCTGCCGCAGGAGCTGTACAAGTCGCTGACTTGGGATCGTGGCACGGAGATGGCTGGTCACAAGCGTTTCACCGTCGCCACGGACATCCAGGTCTACTTCTGCGATCCCCAGCATCCGTGGCAACGCGGTTCCAACGAGAACACGAATGGCCTCTTGAGACAGTACTTGCCGAAAGGCACCGATCTCTCAGCCTATTCGCAAGCCAAGCTCAACGCCATCGCCAGGCGGCTCAACGAACGCCCGCGCAAGACACTAAACTTCGATACACCGGCTGAACGATTCCATCAAGCTGTTGCATCGACCGGTTGAATCCACAACCCGTTGCCGACGTTCGACCCCGCGCGGCCCCAGTGGCCGTCTTCAAGGGCACAACAGCCATTCTGACCGCCTTGGTTAGTGGCGCGTTGTCGGCCATCGCGGACGCCCGCTCACTTGAGTCCCAACGCGGCAGCGAAACGTAGTCAGGCGTTGTGCTTTCTTCGTGCTTGCTTGCTGCGAAATGGAACCGGCACGGTGTCCGACGACAAATCCGTTTCCGGGTACCGCTCAAAAGTCTGTTTCACTAGTTGACGCAACCACACTATCGCCGGATCGTGGTGAAACCGCGGATGCCAGTACTGGCTCAGCGCGTAGGGAGGCAACGCCACGGGTGGCTTTACCACACGCACGATGCCGTAGCGGCTGAAGACGTTCGCCAGCTCTTCAGGCACTGTGGCAATCAGCTCCGGTTGCTGCTCCATCAGCAGTGGAATAGTAAGGAAGTGAGGGGTATGAAGATAGATATTGCGCTTGAGCCCATGGCGTTCGAATGCCTCATCGTAGGAGGGGCTTGATCGGCCGGCGAGGCTGACGGCGACGTGTGGCATCGACTCGAATTGTTCGAGCGTCAGGGCGTCGCGTACCTGCCTGTTCTTCTTGCTGACGATGGTCACGAAGCCATGCATGAATAGCTGCTGCTGAAACAGCGATTCCGGCGCAGTTTGCACGGAACCCAGGAGCAGATCAGCATCACCCGATGCAAGCAGCGCTTCGATTTGCGGAATCGGCACCTGCAGCGTTCGCAATTTGCAATACGGCGCCACCACGCGCAGCCGCTTCATCAGCGGCGGCAGGAACACCAGCTCACCCATATCGGTCATGCAGAGCGTGAAGGTGCGCTGCATCGATCCCGGATTGAAGCTCGCCTGCGGCAGCACGCGCGTGCGCATTGCGGTCATGACATCGAGGATGGTCTCTGCCAGCGCTTCGGCCTTGGTCGTTGGCGTCATCCCTGCGGATGTCTTGACGAACAGCGGATCGTCGAAGTACTCGCGCAAGCGGTTCAGGGCATGACTCATTGCGCTCTGCGTGAGGCCGAGCTGCTGCGCAGCGCGCGTCACGCTGCGTTCGCGGAGCATGGCGTCGAACACCGTGAGCAGGTTGTAGTCGAAATCGTCAGTATGCATGGCATACATTCCATCAATGACCGGCATGATATTGACGCATGTTGGCGTCTTACCTAACCTCCTGTCAACACGCCTCGCAGAGGGCGTTCACTCACAGGAGACACGCAATGTTCGTCAGGAACACCTGGTATGTGGCTGGCTGGGACAATGAGGTCGGCGCAAGCGATCTGTTCAGTCGTACGATCATTGGCATTCCGGTACTGATGTACCGGTCCGAGGACGGTACGCTTCACGCGCTGGAGGACCGTTGCTGCCATCGCGGAGCGCCGTTGTCGATCGGTCGGCGTGAAGGCGACTGTGTGCGCTGCATGTACCACGGCTTGAAGTTCGACACGTCGGGCCAATGCGTCGAGGCGCCAGCGCAGCAACGAATTCCGCCACAGGCGCGTGTGCGCGTATTTCCGGTAGTCGAGCGCAACCGCTGGATCTGGATCTGGATGGGCGATCCCGAAGCGGCGGATCCTGATGTGATTCCCGATACGCACTGGCTCGCCGATCCCGCTTGGCGCAGCCTCGACGGGTACATTCACTACGACGTGAACTATCTGTTGATCGCCGACAACCTGCTCGATTTCTCGCACTTGCCGTTTGTGCATCCCACCACGCTCGGTGGCGGCGAGGACTATGCCGCCGCGCAGCCCAAAGTCGAGCGACTGGAGGATGGCGTGCGCATTACGCGCTGGACCATCAATACGGAAGCCCCGCCATTCGCGAAGCAAGTGAAGAACTGGCCCGGCAGGGTCGATCGCTGGAATATCTACAACTTCACGATTCCGGCCATCCTGCTGATGGATTCGGGCATGGCGCCCACGGGCACCGGTGCGCCTGACGGCATGCGTGTCGATGCTGCCGAGTTTCGCGGTTGCCAGGCGCTGACGCCGGAGACGGAAACCTCCACGCATTACTTCTTCGCACATCCCCACAATTTTGCGATCGACAATCCGGAGGTCACGCGTTCGATTCACCAAAGCGTGGTCACAGCGTTCGATGAGGATCGCGACATCATCACGGCGCAGCAACGTTCGCTGGCGCTGGCACCCGGCTTCAAGATGGTCCCATTTTCCATCGACGCGGCGTTATCGCAGTTCCGGTGGGTCGTCGAACGCAGGCTTGCCGAGGAGTCTGCGCAGACCCGGGACGGCCAGACCAGGGTGGCATGATGGAACTCCTCGTGACTGGCCTTCGGCTGGAAGCGAAGGCGTGCTCGGAGTCGAGCTTCAGCATCGTTCGCGTGAGGTGTTGCCGCCGTTTGAACCGGGCGCACACGTCGACGTCGGCTTTCCAAATGGCCTGACGAGGCAGTATTCGATTGCCAGTTCGGCGACCGACAGGACGCGCTATTGGCTCGGCATCGGCCTGGCTGCGGCTTCTCGCGGCGGCTCTCGTTTTGTCCATGAGCAGTTGCGGCTCGGTGATTGCCTACAAGTGGGCGCGCCACGATCGCTGTTCGGCTTGGAGGAGGCGGCTGCAGGCCATCTGTTTGTAGCAGGAGGCATCGGCATTACGCCGATCCTGAGCATGATCCGGCGGTGTATCGACCTCGGTTACGCGTGGAGTCTGCTGTATTGCGTGCGCTCGCGGCGCCATGCCGGGTACCTTGAGCAGCTCGCGCCGTTTGCGGATCGGATCGTGTTGCATGCCGATGACGAACAGGACGGCCGGGCCGACCTCGAGGCGGCGTTGCGGCAGATGCCATCGGGCTGGCATGTCTATACCTGCGGGCCTGTTGCCATGATGGATGCGGTGTGCGGTCACGCGCAGACGCTCGGCATCGATCCTCTTGCTGTGCATGTCGAACGGTTCAGCGCCGATCCGCAAGTGACCGCCGAACGCCACGCGTTTCAGGTGCGTCTGCTCAAGCATGGGGGACGATTCACGGTCCCGCAAGACGCCAGCATTCTTGAGGTGCTTGAGGCGAACGGCGTATGCCTGCCGTCTTCCTGCCGCGAGGGGTTGTGTCGAAGCTGCGAAGTCCCGCTGGCTTCCGGCGTGGCCGATCATCGCGACTACGTGTTGGGCGAAGATGAGCGCATCGCAAACAAGTCGATCTTGATCTGCGTCTCTCGAGCGAAGTGTGCGGAGCTGGTTTTGGACATATAAGCACGCGAGGAAGGGTATCGATTTGAGGCAGATGCCTGCTTTGGTCGATGAAGCGACCAGCGTCGTCGACCAACGAACGACCGCTAGCTTGGCTGGAGTTGACGTTCGAACGACTTCGTGATCGTGCGGACCAACGGCGCTTCCTGGCCGGGAAGCGCCCTCGGGCATCAGGCGGCTAGTCTGCCTGTGAAGGCGGGAGCCATGCCAGTCAGCCACGTGTCGCGGTGCATCTCGAAAGACTCGTCATTGAATTTTCAGTGCGTTATCACGTACGGATCACCCTCGCATAGCCCGGTTCTAACGATGCGACGCTCGCGGCCAAGCCAAGCGTCACCTCGGCCATGCGAACATAGTCAAGGGTCGCGGAGACATCATGCGCGCTGTGGTAGTGCGGATTACGCAGGTAAGCGGTGTCCGTCACCATGATGGCGGGATAGCCGTAGCGCCAGAATGACGAGTGGTCGCTCAATGCGACACCAGGCACCCACCACGGCAGCGCTGCTGCTTCCAGCGGAAAACTCGACGAGGCCTCGAACGCGTCAACAAGCCACCGAAGCTGACGCGCCGAGCGAAGATTGGACACGAAACCGATAAAGTTGCCCTGCGTCGGATAGAAGTAACGCAGTAATAACGGATACCTTTGAGTACCCGGTTCCTGCCGGTAGTAGCCAAGCATCTCGAGCGAAAGCATCAGGCGAATGCAATCCCCACGCCGCCGCGCGGCGCTCGCGTATCTGAGGCTTCCCATGTCGCTGCGGAAGAAAAATGGCGCCTCTTCGTTCACGAACGCGACGCAGCGCACGCTATATCGGGGCAAGAGCGTGAGGAGCGTCCCGGTTATCTCGAGCAGCGCAGCGACACCACTGGCGTTGTCGTCGGCGCCGGGGCTGCCCCGAACGGTGTCGTAATGCGCACCCAGCACGATCAGTTCGTCAGGCTGAGCGCTGCCAGCAACCTCAACCTCGATATTGGCGCAGGGAACACCATGAACCTGATAGTTCTGACGCGTCACTGTGCAGCCGTACCCAGTCCACTGCTCCTCGATATAGTCGGCCGCTGCGTGCAGCGCGCCAGGCCGGAACACGTTGCGCTCGCCGATTTCGCCCGAAAACATCCGTACATGGCGCTCCAATGCAGCGGCCAAGTCGGCGACGTGTGCAGTCCGCATGCTTTTTGCTCCACCCGTTCACACAGGAATCTCGCCATTGAAGGATCGGACGGTATCTCAAACCAGCCCAAAGGCCACTCCATTATGGACGCCTAACGCCCCCAGGGACCTGCGCGGAGCAACCCTCAATTTTGGCGCTACAAGCGATTGTCGAGACCTGATCGGCGAAGGGCGGTCCGTTTACGGGGAGGGGGATGGCTACGGCGGTTTCCAACCCAAGGGGCTGGGGGTGTCATGTCCATTGCCCCAGCCCGTGGAGCTGATTCATTCAAAGCTGGGAGTCAATCCCCCGTGATTTTTCCCAGCTCGATCACCTTCTTCCAACGCGAAAACTCCGACGCCTGAAACGCGGCGAATTGTTCTGGCGTATTGGCGACGATCTCGAAGCCGACGTCGAGCAATTTCGACTTGACTGCCGGATCGTTGAGCGCGGCAACGGTGGCGGCGTGCAGCTTTGACTTGATGTCGGCCGGAAGGCCCCTGGGCGCGGCCACTGCTTGCCAGGAGTAGACCGTCACTCCCTTTACGCCGGACTCCTCCATGGTCGGCACGTTGGGCAGGATAGGTGATCGCTTCGTGCTGGTGATGCCCAGCGCGCGTAGCTTGCCCGCCTTGATATGGGGGACCGCGGTATTGATGTTCATGAAGGTGGCATCGACCTGTCCGCCAAGCAGGTCGTTCATCGCCGGGGCACCGCCCTTGTAGGGAACGTGGATGCCGGTGGTGCCGGTCTGCTGCCAGAACAGTTCGGCGGTGAGATGGTCGCTCGTGCCATTGCCGGCCGACGCGAATGTCATCTTGCCGGGATCCGCCTTCTCATAGGCGATGACGTCCTGTACGGTTTTGAAGCGGGAATTGGCAGGGACTGCCAGGACGTTCGGCGCCTGCACGGCGACGCTGATGTACTCGAAGTCCTTGAGCGGATCGTAGCCAGCGTTCTTCGACAGATGCGGGCCGATAACGAATGGGCCAAGCGACGACACGAAGACCGTGTAGCCATCGGCCGGCGCGCGCTTGACGATGCCGGCGCCGATCATTCCGGCGGCGCCCGGCCGGTTGTCGACCACGAAGCTGCCGCCGAATTCGGCCTGGAACTTCACGCTCAGGATACGCGCGACGTTGTCTGTCGAGCCTCCGGCAGGGAAAGGGACCAGCACCGTGACGGGCTTCTCCGGCCACGCCGCCTGGACCCCCGTCATGGCAACCGTCAACAGCATGGACGCAATTAGTTTTCTCATATTCTGTCTCCTCTGGGTGGGGTAAGGCGGGGTACGTCAGTTGCGCTGGCCGAATTCGGCCTGGTGGCGGGTCCAGGCGCGGGCCTGTTCGCTGATGGTGACCCCGAGGCCCGGCCTCGTCGGCACGATGATCCGTCCGTCGCGGATCTCCAGTCGCTCATTGAACAGGGGCTCCAGCCAGTCGAAGTGCTCGACCCAGGGCTCGCGAGGGTAGGCTGCGGCAAGGTGCACGTGCAGTTCCATGGCAAAGTGCGGCGCAATCATCAGGCCCGCATGCTCGGCCAGCGCGGCGACCTTGAGGAACGGCGTGATGCCGCCCACCCGCGGCGCGTCCGGCATCAGGTAGTCCGCGGCGCGATGGCGGATCAGCTCGCAGTGTTCGGCCGCGCTCGTCAGCATTTCGCCGGTCGCGATCGGCGTGTCGAACTGCGTCGCCAGCGCGGCATGGCCCTCGTGGTCGTAGGCATCCAGCGGCTCCTCGATCCAGACGAGGTTGAAGGACTCGAAGGTGCGGCACATGCGTTGCGCCGTGGGACGGTCCCACTGCTGGTTTGCGTCGACCATCAGCGGCACCGCGTCGCCGAGCTGCTCGCGCACGGCCGCCACGCGCCGGATGTCGAGCACGCCGTCAGGCTGCCCAACCTTGAGCTTGATCCCGCCGATGCCACGCTCTACCGAAGCCGCCGCGTTGACCAGCAACTGGTCCAGCGGCGTGTGCAGGAAGCCACCGGAGGTGTTGTAGCAGCGTACGGCATCCCGATGGGCACCCAGCAGCTTTGCCAGCGACAGGTCTGCCCGCTTCGCCTTCAGGTCCCAGAGCGCGACATCGAATGCCCCGATGGCCTGCGTCGACAGCCCGCTGCGCCCGACCGACGCACCGGCCCAGCAGAGCTTGTCCCACAGTTTCGCAATGTCATTGGGGTCTTCGCCGATCAATGCCGGGGCGATTTCGCTGGCGTGGGCAAACTGCCCGGGCCCGCCGGCGCGCTTGGAGTAGCTGAAGCCGATACCTTCATGGCCCTGGGCGGTCCGGATCTCGGCAAAGAGGATGGCCACCTCAGTCATCGGCTTCTGGCGGCCGGTCAGAACCTTGGCGTCGCTGATCGGCGTGGCCAGCGGGAGATAGCACGACGAGAGCCGGATCGAGGCAATGGTGTCGGAAGAAGCGGTGGTAGGGGTCGTCATGGGATGCCTGCAATGAAAAGAAGGGACCTGGCAATGGTATCGAGCCGTCGCGTCGCGCGACGATGCTATGATAACGTTATCATTTCTAGGCGGACGAGATTGATATAATCAGTGCGCCAGTCGCCGTGAAATGGTACGTGCCGTCCCGCAAAGCCACCGGACAAGCCGGTGACCGACGGGGTGGAGGAAATGCTAACGTTGTCATTTTGGCGCGTCAACCGCCGTCATGCAAAAGGCCGGTAGCGATTTACCCTGAGTCAGGAACCGAATGTCGAATACCGATGGACCGAAATCCGTCACGCTGCACGACGTGGCGCGGGAGGCCGGCGTCTCATTGATCACCGCCTCGCGCGCGCTCAGCAACCCCGGCATGGTGTCGGAAAAGACCATCGCGCGGGTGCGTCGGGCCGTGGAAGTGACGGGCTACATCCCCAACCTGCTGGCGGGTGGGCTGAAGTCGAAACGTAGCCTGATGGTGGCCGCGCTCGTGCCGAACATCGCGGTGGCGCAGTTCCTGCCAACCGTCAAAGCGCTGACCGATGCGCTCGACGCTGCGGGCTACCAGTTGATCCTGGGGCAGACCGGTTATGACCATGCGCGCGAGGAAGCCCTGCTCGGCACCATGATCAGCCGCCGTCCAGACGGGATCGTCGTCACCGGGCTGGTTCACTCGCAGGCGGCCCGCGAGCGTCTGCGCCGTGCCGGCATCCCGGTCGTCGAGACTTGGGATCTCAGCGACCGTCCGGTCGATATGGCCGTGGGCTTCTCGCATATGAAGGTGGGCAGTGCCATTGCAGGCTACTTCCTCGGCAAGGGTTGGCGCCGGCTGGGCATTGCAACCGGTGACGATCACCGCGCATCGGTGCGGCGCGAAAGCTTTGTCTCGACGATCGGGCACGACGTCCCCACGGTCATTGTGCCGGCGCCGAGCAGTCTGGCCCTGGGTCGCCAGGCCCTCGCCGATCTTCTGGAGAAGGATCCGAGGATCAGAGCCATTTATTGCAGCTCGGATCAGCTCGCGCAAGGTGTCATGGTCGAAGCGCTCGCGCGCGGGCTGCGCATCCCCGAGGACCTGGCGGTCTGTGGCTTCGGCGATGCCGATTTCGCCGCACACCTGAATCCGTCTCTGACGACGGTGCATGTGGACGGGGCCGCCATAGGCACACTGGCAGCTCGCCTGCTGGTAGACCGCTGCCACGGCCAGGCAGCAGCCCAGCCTGTGATCGACGTGGGGTTTCGCATCGTCGAACGCGGGTCGACATGACGTGACCATAGGCGCGCTCTTCCTTGGAATCTCATTTCAATGTCACGACCGTAAGCGAGACTCGAACCTGCTCTGAGGGTGTCTTTCAACAACCGCTTACGATGAAACGACTTGGATCGCTGGCTAGCGAAAGTCCGTTAGCTAGGCTGAACCGACGTCCGAACGACCGAGTGATCGCGCGGACCACCGGCGCCTCATGGCCGGCCGCGGCCGTCTCTGACCGACCGAGGCCGTGTGGAAACGTCTCTCGAATCGCACCAATGCGCATCCCCTCCGGGGCATCGCCTGTCTTATCGAATTTTCGGCCATTTCGCTCGCGGGACGACGTCGAAACGGGTGCGAACAGCCCTATACGCCCCTGAGGGCGACCTTTAGCCCATTTTTTGGGCGCAAATGGGTGCTTACGCACCCACCAGGCGCATGGCCTTCATTGTTTTCGAGAACCCGAGAATTCGAAGGACGCGCTTGAGGTTGTACGCCAGAACATGCAGGCTCATTTCAGTACCTACTTTCGGTAGCGTACGCGTTAGGAAATGCGTGTAGCCCATCCAATGTTTGAAGGTTCCGAAGACATGCTCGACGGTTCGTCTGCGAACCGTCATTGCATCCGGCGTCTTGTCGAGCCGGCGCTGGACGGCCTCCAGCACTTCCTCATGCTCCCACCTGGAGATGCGCCGGTATGGACTCGGCGTGCATTGAGACCGCATGGTGCACTGAGGACAAGCACTACTCCAATAGCGGCGTAGTTGCAGTCCATGTTCTTCTCTGGTGAAACGGTATATCGCACGTTCACCGGCGGGACATTGATATTCATCGTCTCGGACAATGTAGATGAAGTCCGCCCGATCAAATCGACCTCCCGCCTTCGCGCTGGACGTCGTTGGCTTGGGCAAGATGGCAGCAACTCCCGTATCCGCACATGCCTTGATCTCCTGCGCGCTGAAGTAGCCACGATCAGCTATGGCTTTAAGCCTGGTCTTACCCATCGCATCGCGAGCGGCACGAGCCATCGAGCTGAGTTGCGCCCGATCACTGCCAATATTGGTGACCTCATGAGCGACGATTAGATGGTGCTTGGCATCTACGGCCATCTGTACGTTGTAGCCGACCATTCCAGAGCCCTTGCCACTTGTCGCCATCGAGCGCGCATCAGGATCGGTCATCGAGATCTGACCATCTGGCAGCGTCTTGAGCTCTTCTTTTATCTGGTCAAGGCTATGCATCTGCCGACGCAGTTGCGCAATCTTCTCGCGCAGTCGAGTTGTCTTGAGTTCTATCTCCGCTGGCTGCGTGCGATCCGCAGTCTCCAGGGCGCTCAGATATCGCTGGATGCTTTCCTCGATTTGCTGCTGGCGCGTGTCGACCTTGCCCGCGGTGAAATTGCGGTCCCGCGTGTTGACTGCCTTGAACTTGCTGCCGTCGATGGCGACCAGGGCCTGCGAGAACAACTTTAAATCGCGGCACAGAACGACGAAACGACGGCAGACATTGCGAATACCCGTGCCGTTATCCCGGCGGAAGTCTGCAATCGTCTTGAAATCCGGCGCCAGTCGACCGGTAAGCCACATCAGCTCTATATTGCGTTGGCATTCGCGCTCCAGACGGCGGCTGGACTGGACCCGGTTGAGGTAGCCATAGATGTATATCTTCAGCAGGACGGCAGGATGATATGAGGGGCGACCTGTAGTCGAAGGATTGGCACCTTCGAACTCGAGCGACTCGAGATCCAACTCTTCAACAAACGCGTCAATGATCCTGGCGGGGTTATCCTCGGCGATGAAATCATCGAGGCACTCTGGAAGCAGCGTAGCTTGCTTGCGGTCTTCTCCCTCTATGAATCGCTTCATCCGGTCCCCCAATCTGAATGCGTTGATCCAGTCTAGGTGATCGAGACGTTTTCACACACCCTCGACCCGGAGCGGCCATTCGTGGCGCAGGATCGCGCGGCAAATGCGGTCCCTCAACGTTCGACATGCGCGGACGGCCTCAAGCGCAGCTTGAGGCCGTCCGCTCGATGGAGGGATTAGGCGTTGGGCTGCTCATATTCATGAAGTAGCTTCTCGGCCCATTGATGCAATGACGAGTATGCGACGCTCCTCGAGGGATCGTCGTGCCAGTAGTGCAGCAACTTACCCCTGAGATCCCCGACGGTTTCGTATACCACGAAGTCTCCTGCGTCGTTGGTCAGAACAGGGAGCCATGAAGCGCACCAGGGCTCCATAAACTCCGACAACGGATCAGCAAAGAACAAGCGCTCGCTGAAAACTTCCCTCACTGATAGAAGCCGACGATTGTTCTTCGGACTGAGCGGGGAATTCCAAGCTTGTCCATCATGCCAGTCGAACAGTATTAGAAGGTCTTCTGGCAGTCGGTCACCCTCTGCGAGGGTGCTGGCGAGTGCAGCCAAGTCTGCTGCCTGCGCGGGCGATCGAAGCGTCGTATGCACTTCGGTAGGAAAGACCTGGTCGAGCTTGGCTAGAACTGCCATCAGCTCGGCTCTCGCGTCTTTATTCGTTGCGCTCATTGTCGACAAGCCCTCACCTTCTGCGCCTAACGTTCGACATGATCGGCAGCCAAACAGCGCAGCAGTTTGGATGTCCGCTCGATGGAGGGGTTAGGTTCCACTCTACGCGAACCCGACGGCCTTGGCCGTGAGAGGAGGCATGCCATACAGGAACTCGAACTTGTACTTACCTGATCTATCGAACTCGCACGTCAAGTGAGTCCAAGCCTCCCCGCCGCCTGCCGCTGCCTTCTGCAACTCGAGAAGCAGGTCCAGCACCTCCAAGGAGGGAGAGTAGTCGACTTTTCCGTCTGCTGCATGGCAGACGGAAACGTACTTCTCGAATGTCTCGCCCTGCCACACGGAGTGCTCATAGTGAAGCTTGTAGCTAGCCCACACCTGCGGTAGTTCACTCGCGATCCGTTCGACGATGCAATCTTGAAGGCGCAGAACCGCCGAAGGCCCCAGTGGGACCGACGGTTCTTTGACAGGTGGACCTTTGAACAAGCGGCGGAAGAAAAGCAGCATTGTGGAACCTAACGTTTGCGTTCAGGCGCGGCCCGCTAGGGCCGTCGCCACGGCAGCGAATTGTTAGAGATCATTGCTCAAACTCGCTGAATGTTGTCCGCGTGAAAAATGCGACGCTCTGGTCCGGGGTAAGACCATACCTTCTGCCCACCCTAATTGCGACGTCATGGTATTCGGATAAGTCGGCGGTTGGGGAGAGCTTTGCCGTTTCCGAATCGATCTCTTTGAATAGAGTCTTTTCATGTGCGGTGAGTTTATGCCGAAACAGGGCATTAGAGTTATCGGGGCGATGAATTGCCAGAATGGGATATGTTTCAAGGACAGATTCAGCCATGGCTGTTATTGGCCCCACTAACAAAGCGATGGTTAGGACGATGCTCTTCATGATCTCTAACGAGTTGTACAGGGCAATGAAGTCCCGTTTATCACGACCCATGTCGCTGTAACACGGCGACGCCGGGCGACCCTAGCTTGTTGACGCATCTGCTGCCACCACAGCGCCGCCCTTGCGAGCGACGCCGCTGATCGATCAATTGCGCGAGTGTTTCCGTGGCCTGCACTATACCCGCAGAACCGAGCTGGCCACTTCAGCAGGAGCAAGGCCCTCATCCGAGGTCACGGCCTGCTCCACGCCAACACGATAGGTGGCTCGGAGGTCGAGGCGTTCCTCAGGCATTTGGCGGCGAGCATCAGCTCGGGTTGCTGCCCCGCGAGGCCGGCAAGTGACGACGATGCATGTCCGCTCTTCGCGAAGACTGAGCACGGGCCTGCGAAAGTCCCCTCCTGGCCGCTAGCTGCCTTCGCCGAGCGACCTCAAGGCATCACCGGAGGATGGTAGGAAAGGGTCGCAGCGAAGGCCCATAGCATGAACAGCACCAGCGGCGCATGCACCAGCAACTGGGTGAAGGTGAAGCCGACCACGTCCTTGGCCCGGATGCCGAGCACACCGAGCAACGGCAGCATCCAAAAGGGATTGATCAGGTTCGGCAGCGCTTCAGCGGCGTTGTAGACCTGCACTGCCCACCCGAGGTGGACCTTCAATTCGTTGGCGGCCTGCATCACATAAGGTGCCTCGATGATCCACTTGCCGCCGCCGGACGGCACGAAGAAGCCGAGCACAGCGGAATACACGCCCATGACCGCCGAGAACGACTCGGTGGTGGCCATCGAGACAAAGGCCGACGCCAGATGGTGCGAGAGCGTGGCGCCGTCGACGCCTGTGGCCTTGGTCAGGATATAGGCGATGCCGCCGTACAGCGGGAACTGAATCAGGACGCCGGCCGTGGATGGCACCGACTTCGCTACGGCGCGCAGGAAGCGCTTCGGGCGCCAGTTCAGCAGCATGCCGAGCAGCAGGAACAGGAAGTTGTAGGTATTCAGGTTGGAGATGGCGAGGATCGGATTTTTGGTGGAAAACTCCTGGTAGAGCCAGCTCGCGCCCATGGCGACCAGAGCCAACGTCAGGATCGGACTGTATTCCAGCCATTCGCCCGGCCGGGATGGCCGCGCGACAAAGTCATCGGCATCGTTCAGGTCGACCCCCATATCTGCCGCCGTGCGGGCATGCGCCTCGGCAGGGGCCGAGAAGTACGCCACTGCCAGCGACACGACGATCAGCACGGCGGTCATCGCCATGGATTGCCAAAGAAAGATCGTATCGGAGATCGGGATGACCCCGGTGATATCCAGCAGCGATTTGGGCAGGCTGGCGGGATTGGCCTGTAGTTGCGCGGCGGAGGAACTGAGCCCCAGTGCCCAGGTTGCCCCCATGCCGAGGTAGGCTGCCGCGCTGGCTGCCCTGTAGTCGACACGGAAGCCGCGGCGCCTGGCGATGGCGCGCACCAGCAGGCCACTGAAGATCAGGCTGATCGCCCAGTTGAGCAGCGATGTCGACAGGCTCACGAGTGCCACGAAGGCCACGGCGCCGCGCGCCGTGCGCGGCAAGGCTGCGAGGCGTCCGATCAGCATGGCTGCCGGCGGCGACACCGCCACCACGTAGCCGGCGATTGCGCCCACGACCATCTGCATGGTGAATGGGATCAGGCTCCAGAAGCCGTCGCCGAAGGCCTTCGCCACGGCCGGCGCTGGCGCGCCCACCCTCATGGCGCCCAAGGCCACCACCACCACGGCGATGGCCGCGAAAACATACGAGTCCGGGAACCACCGCTCGGACCAGTCCGTCACCCGTATCGCCAGGCGTTCCAGCGCGCCTTGCTGTCGCTTCCCGGCATCCGCGAATGCCATGCTTGTCGTCTCTTTCATGCTGATCTCCTTGGCAGTTTCCTTCATCGTTCTAATGGTTCGCTACGGCCTCGAAACACATGGCGGCCGCGGCCAGGTCTTCCAGTGCGGTCCCCACCGCCTTGAACACCGTGATTTCCTGCTCCGAGCGTCTGCCCGCATGCCCGGCACGGCACAGGCCGGCCAGGTCGCTGCGGATGTCTTCGCGGGCGATCACGCCGTTGGCGATGGGCGACATCAGGTCGCCGGCCTTGCACACGGCCTCGTCTGTATCGACAAACACCGAGGTGCCGTCGAAGCACGCGTCATCGGCCTCCCGCATGGCGGGCGTGAAGCCCCCGATCAGGTCGACATGGGTGCCGGGGCGGAGATATTCCCTCCGGATCAGCGGCTCGGTGGACAGTGTTGCCGCGCTGACGATATCGACTGCACAGGTGTCGGCATCGAGCCGGTCGACCACATGGGCATCGAAGCCGTCGGCGCACAGGTGTGCGACCAGCCGATGGGCCAGGGCCGCGTCGATATCCCATATGCCGACGCGTCGTATCTGGCGCACTGTGCGGTAGGCATACGGAAGCAGGCTGGCAACGCGGCCGGCGCCGAGCACCAGCATCGAACTTGCCTCTTTGCGGCTCAGGAAGGAGGCCGCGAGCGCCGACGCCGCGGCTGTCCGCCGGGACGTAATCTCATTGCCGTCGATCAACGCCAGCGGCTTGCCTGTCTCCGCGCGGTACAGGATGTAGGTGGAGTAAAGCCCCGGCAGCTTGCGCCGGTGGTTACCGGGATAGACGCACACGGTCTTGACGCCCATGTACCCGCTTGCCGCACTCCACGCCGGCATCAGCAACAGCGTGCCCGGCTCGCCCGGCGCAGCGGTGACCGTATGGTTGTGCCGCAGCGGCACCTCGCAACCGGACGCGAAGGCGTCCTTCAGGACTGTGACAAGGCGGTCGAACGGCAGGGACGCCCGCGTGGTGGGCGCATCGATATTCAGCATGGCGATAGCTCTTCAAAAGAATGGGAATGGCGATTCATGCGTCAATGACGAGGTCGCTTGCAGGCACCGCCTGGCACGCCAGGCATATGCTGGGGTCATCGGACGCCTCGCCATGCAGGTGGTGTACGGTCCCGGATACGATCCGGATGGCGCAGCTCTCGCACTGGCCGACGCGGCAGCCGCTGGGCAACCCAATGCCAAGCGCCTCGGCAAAGCCAAGCAGTGGACCGTGTTCGGAGCGCCACGCGTGGGTGGCGTCCGACTTGCGGAACCGGACCTGGAAGGCCTGCCCGGCCTCCATCCGTGGCGCCGCCGGCGAGCGGAAAATCTCCTTCTGGATATCGAAGCGCGGCACGCCCCTGGCGGCCAGCCCGGCGGCAAACGCCGTCATCATGGCGTCAGGCCCGCACATGTAGACCAGCGGGCGCGAGGCCAGCAGCGCATCCGGCACGGCCGCCGCGGAGACGCGCCCTTGCACCTGGAAGTCGCGGCCGAGGATGTCGCCATCCGCGGGAGCGTCATAGAAATTGATTACGGTGAGTGCAGGGATCAATCCTTCCAGTTCGCGCAGCCGGTCCCTGAAGGCGTGCGTGGTGCCGTTCTGGTTCGCATACAGCAGCAGCATTCGGGGCGGCTCCTGTTGATCGACGAGCGATTCCAGCAGGTTGATGAATGGAGTGATGCCGATGCCGCCGGCAAGCAGGACCAGCGGTCTCGCCGTACGTGTCGGCATGACGAATGTGCCGGCGGGCGCGCGCAGCTCGATGGTGTCGCCGACCGCAAGTTGCGTATTGATGAAGGACGAGGCGACGCCGGACACCGCCTCGCCGCTGGCGAGGCGGGTCCTGGCATGCCTCACGGCGATCGCATAGCCGCGGCGGTCCGCGACGGCCGCGGGTCCGGTCAGCGAGTACGAGCGAACCACCTCCTGCCTTCCCGTGCCGACAAAGAACCTGATGGTCACGTGCTGGCCTGGCAGGTAGTCCGGCAGCCTGCCGCCGTCGGCAGGCTCCACGTGCACGGCGGTCACATCGTCGGCTTCCTTGCGCAGCGCGACGATGCGGAACGGGCGATATCCCTCCCAGTGCCTGCGCCGTATATCGAACGCGGCGTCGCGTTCCACGTTGCAGCGGCAGGATCGCAGCGGCGAGGAGCCGCTGACCGGATCCTGGCGGGCCGCATCGATCAGCGCGTTGAAGTTCGCGCTGTCCGTGCCAAGCGCGCCGGTGGGCTGCTGACCCATGGCATCGCACCCTTGCCACCATCCATACTCGCCAACCAGCACGGCAGGATGCAGCCCCGGCTGGACGCGCGCGGTAAATCGCGCGCTGGCGGCCGGCGTCGACACCCGGACGGGATCTCCCGTGCGGATATCCCTGTCCGCGGCGATCTCGCCGGAAATATCGAGCTGCGGCAGCATTGCCTTGCGACGCAAGGACGCCACGGTGCGCTGTTGGCTGTGGCAGTAGTAGCCGTTCTTCGCCGACGTCATCAGATAGGGAAACGATCCGCTGGCCTGTTCTGTGTCGTCCCATGCCGGTTCCGGCAGGCCGGGCAGCGGCGGGTAGCCATGCCGCAGCAGGCGCTCGGAATAGAGCTCGACCAGCCCGGTCGGCGTATTGAAAGGCCGACCGTCGGTGGCGGCGGCGTACTTCATCTCCATGTCCTTGACTGGCACGCGAATCCCTTCCGGGGCGTCGCGCAGCCCCGCCAGGGTCAGCCCCATCGGTGCCAGCATGTGGTTCCAGCCGGCTTCGAGGCTGCCGCCGAAAAAGGCATCGCCGAGCCCGATACGCGCGGCCAGCGCGAACACGATGTCGTTGTCCGAGCGGGCTTCGCCGCGCGGCGCGACCATGCGCTGGCGCAACTGCACGAGCTGCTCGGCCGCGGCGGACACCTCGAAGCCGATCCGCAGGCCCTCGCGTTCCCAGGGCGTGTTCACCGGCAGCAGGATGTCCGCGTACCTGGCACTCGGGTTCTCGAACAGGTCGCAATGCACGTAGAACTCCAGTTCGCGCAGGGCCTGCTCGCCGTGGGCCACATCGGGCTGCGATAACAGCAAATTGGTCCCGAACGCAATCAGCGACGTGACCGCATAAGGAGCCTTGTCCGTGATCGCGCGGTAGAGGTCCCGTGCCGTGACCCAGCCTTGCGCCGGCGGACCGAGCGGGCGCGAATCCAGCCCCAGCGCCTTGCGTGCTTGATCCGCGCTCAGCAAGTCGAACCGGCTTACCGCGTTGAACGGCGGCTTGCGATAGACACGATTGCCGCCGCGGCGGTCGAAGCTGCCCGTCAGCGCATACAGGCAGGCAATGGCGCGCTCCGTCTGTGTGGCGTTCTCATGCTGGCCGACGCCGGACCAGGCGTGATACGCGATGCGGCCGGACGCGCCGATCAGGGCTGCCGCACGCCGGATGTCGCCCTCCGCGATCCACGTCAGCGCGGCCGCGCGCTCGACCGGATAGCTTGCGCACTCCGCCGCATACAGATCGAAGGCCGGCTGGCACAGCAGGGCTTTCCCTTCGCCGCCGCCCCTCAACGGGATGGCAAAGGTACCGCGCAGCGCGATGTGCCCCGCGTCATCGAGCGCGTTGCCGGCCGGCACCGCCATGCGCTGGCGCGCGTCCCACACCAGCAGGCTGTCCGCATTGGCCAGGCCGATGTCGCCCCCGCGCAGGAAGGCACCGTTGTCCTGGCGCACGAGTAACGGGCCATTGGTCCAGCGCCTGACAAAATCGATGTCGAACGCGTTGGCTTCGATCATCAGATTGGCCAGCGCCATGGCCAGCGCAGCATCGCTGCCGGGCTTGACGCGCAGCCACTGGTCGGCGTCGTCCGCCAGGGCCGTCTGCCGCGGGTCCACCACGATGAGCCTGGCGCCGCCCGCCCGCCCGGCACCGATCGCTTCTGCCTGCGACAGCCACGTATTGGTCGGGTTGTGGCCCCATAGCAGGATCAGTTCGGCATTGCGGTAGTCCGCGGTCGGCATACCGCAGCCGAAGGTGAAGGCGTGTGCGAAGTCCTTATGCCAGTTGCAGATCTCGGTGGCGTAGCAGATGTTCGGGCTGCCATAGAGGCGGACAAAGCGCTCGATCCAGTCAATGCTGTCCGACAGCGGTGTGCCGCTGGGCGTCGTCACCGAGAACGCCACCGACTCGGCGCCGCGCATGGCGCGCGTGCTCAGCAGGCGCTCGGCGATCTCGTCGAGCGCCTCGTCCCAGGAAATACGCACCCAGCCCGGATCGTCCGCCCCTTTCGGGGTGGTCCTGCGCACGGGGTACAGGACGCGATCGGCGCTGTGCACCAGTTCCGGGGCGGCCTTGCCCTTCAGGCACATCGCCTTGCCGGTGGGGTGGTCGCCGTCGGGGCGGACCGTGACCAGCGTCTCGCCGTCGACGACGTTGATCGTGCCGCAACGGGAACGGCACAACGTGCAAAACCCCTTCTTTTCTACTTCGCTCATCGCCAGATCCCAGCAACTTGTCTTCGAGCTGGATGCTAGCTAGCATGATGCGTTATAGCTAATTCATAGTTTTGACATTGCAATATCGGAAAAATCGATGCTGCCGACCCTGAAACAGATACAGCACTTCGTTGCGATTGCCGAGACCGGACAGGTGTCGCGGGCCGCACAGCGCTGCCACGTTTCGCAGTCCTCGATGACCGCATCGCTCAAGGCGCTGGAGGACGCAGTCGGCGCGCCGCTGTTCTCCCGACACGCCGCTGGGGTAAAGCTGACAGCCGCGGGCATCCGTTTCCTGCGTCATGCGCAGCAGATCGATGTAGCCGTGCGCGAGGCAGTCACCGCGGCTGCGCTCACGCCCGCGACGCTGACCGGCGTCGTCCGCCTTGGCGTTACCGAGACGATTACGGCGTACGTCCTCCCTAGGCTGTTGCCCGCGCTGGAACAAAAGTTTCCCCGGCTGGAACTGCAGATCCTTGAGCGACCGCGCGGCGATATCGAGGCGCATATCCAGGCCGGCAAGCTCGACCTGGCCTTGCTGCTGGTTTCGAACCTGCCCGAGATGGATCACGTCGGTTGCGAAACGCTGCTGCGCTCGGCGCGTCAGCTTTGGGGACCTCCGGACCATCCGCTGATGCAGCAGGAAGAGATCAGCCTGTCCGACGTGGCGCGGCACGACTACATCCTGCTCGACATGGACGAGCATATCGCCACCGTGATCAAGTACTGGGGGCAGTACGGGCTTACGCCCAGCGTGCGGCTGCAAAGCTGTTCGATCGAGGCGGTGCGCAGCCTGGTGGCGTCCGGGCGCGGCGTGTCTATCTTGTCCGATCTCGTCTATCGGCCCTGGTCGCTGGAAGGGCAGCGCATCCTGCGGCGCAGCCTCTCTGACAGGGTGCCGTCCATGGATGTCGGATTGATCTGGCGGCTCGAAGCCGGAGCGGACCCGCAGACGCAAAGCTTGCGGGAGTTTTTGCGGGTTGCATTGAGGGAGACGTTACGCTAGCGACTATACGGCCCCGCCCATCAACTGTTCTCTTGCCCTTCGAGTCGTTTCTTCCGCCGGCGCTTGGCCGGCCTCATCCTGCATGCGCATTACGCCGGCAACAGCACAAAGAGAAGTGGTGGCTGCCAGCAGGCGTGCGCGTCGTCGTAAGCTACGAGGCCGGCCAGGACGGATTTGGATCTGTCGTGCGCTTCAGGGGCGCGGCATCGAGTGCTAATTCCCGTCGGCATCAATTCGACTGCACGCTCAGGCATCGAACCCCAGGAAGCGCGTGAAGCCATCGACGGGCTCACGCGCCATATCGAGACGGTTGACAATCGACTCTCCGTCGGGGAAGCCGAGGCTCATTCCGCACACGACCTGGAAGCCGTCGGGAAACTCGAGGTGCCTGGAGATGATGTCCTGATAGCGCACGAATGACACCTGAGGACACGTGGCCAGGCCAATGGCGCTTGCGGCAATCATGATCGTCTGGATAAACAGCCCATAGTCCAGCCAGCTGAATTTGGTGAGAGATGGATCGATCGCGAAGATCAAGCCAACGGGCGCACCGAAGAAATCGAAGTTTCTCGCCGTTACCTTGGCGCGTTGCTGCATATCGCACTTGGATATTCCCAGCGCGCCGTAGTACACCGATCCGAATGCCTCCTGGCGAACTCTCATCGCTTCAGGAAGCGGGTCGGGAATATGTCGCAACGGAGGATGTCGATCCTCCACGTGCGCCTGCCTTAACGCTTCGCTCAGCGCAGCTTTTTCCTGCCCAGCCAGCACGTAGACATGCCAGGGCTGGATATTCGAGTTGCTTGGCGCAAATCTTGCCACGTCGAGAATGTCCTCGACCATGCGTCGCGGTATCGCATCAGGTCTGAAGTATCTCACGGCTCGACGGGCGCGAATGATGCCATCGACGATGGATGCTGTGGGATGAGAGTTTCGAGTAATTTTCATGAGTAGAGAACGAGCAGGGAGGCTTCCTCATGATGACATCGCGTACAGGAAGCGCACGGTGAAACATATGCAAGGGCAAATTGCACCCGCTGCACAACAGCGGCGGTTCAATCACCGGCGAGTGCCGGCCGCGCGCGGCCCCACGCCATCACGAACAGGGCCATTGCTGCGACGAATGCTGGCGCGGCCATCAGCATGAAGATGTAGATCATGTTGTAGCCGGCCGCGAGCAGCGTGCCGCCGCCCATGGCACCGAGAATGCCACCGAAGCGCCCCACGCCGAGCATCCAGGCCACGCCGGTCGCGCGGCTGTGGGTGGGATAGAAAAGCGCAGCGAGTGCGAGCATCGACATCTGCGCGCCCGTCATGCAAACGCCCGCCACGAACGTCAGAACCGCCAGCGACCCGGTACTGGCCGCTCCTTGTCCCATCGCACAGACCGCGACGCCGAGAAGAAGGAAGGCCAGTGCAACGATTCGGCAGGGATTCCAGCGATCCATCAGCCAGCCGAAGATCAGCGCGCCGAGCACGCCACCCGCCGGAAACAGCGCCGTAACGAGTGCTGCCTCGCGCAGCGTGAAGCCTGCCTGGCGGATCATTGTGGGCATCCAGCTCGTGAGTGTGTAATAGACGAGCAGCCCCATGAAGTAGGCCAGCCACAGCGTCAGCGTGCCGAATCGGTACGGCCTGGCGAGCATCGCGCCGATCGGTGTGCGTTGCTTGTCCCCCTGGTTTTCCGAAATCGTAAAGCATGACGTGGCGATAGCAGGGTCATCGGCGATCCGGCGTAGTACGTTGCGAATCCGCTCGATCGGCCAGTCCCTGATCACCATGAAGCGGATCGACTCGGGTAACCTGATCAGGCCGATTGCCAACACGACCGGTACACCGCCGCCGACCACGAAGACCGATCGCCACCCGAAGTCAGGAATCAATGCGGCCGCGGCAAGTCCTCCCGCCGAGGCACCCAGTGTAAAACCACAGAACATGATGTTCAGTAGCAATGCGCGTCGTTTTGCCGGCACGTATTCCGATAGCAGGGTTGTCGCGTTGGGCAACGCCGCCCCGAGACCGATGCCGGTCAGAAAGCGGAACACGGTGAGTTGCCAGATGTCCGTCGCTGCCACGCACGCCGCCGTCCAAAGGCCGAAGAAAAAGACCGAGCCGATCAAGACCCTGCGCCGGCCTATCCTGTCGGCGATCGGTCCTGCCAGCAGCGCACCCAGCGCCAGGCCGACCAGCGCCGCACTGAGCACCGGTCCTAACGCACCAACGGGAATGGACCATTCCCTGGCGACGGCCGGCGCGACAAAGCCGATCGCTGCCGTATCGAAGCCGTCCGCAGCGACGATCAGAAAGCAAATGAACAGGATCAGCCATTGATATGGCGAAAACGGATGTTCATCAATGAATTGCTGGACATCGATGACCTTCGATGTCGCTTGCTGGTAAGTACTCATGACAACTCCTGTGGGGGATGACTCTTCATGAAGCCTCTCGACGAACAGATGGTCGATTCATGTCGACATCTGCTGGAAGATGAAAGACATCGGCGCGGAGCTTAGGCTTGCAGATGACGAGCGACAACAGGGTCAACCCCGATAGGGGGCAGGCCGCTCGTAGTTCAGATCCCTTTGTCAGCGAAATTAATTTGGCGAAGATGCAGGAAATCCAGCGTGAATTGATCGTGCTGGGGTCTTTTCTCCCGCATAAGCGCTAATTTCTTCATCGCATGATCGAGATGAAGGCGTCATTGAAATCTGTGCATATGGATATTGAACGGTGGAACCTGCGTCACACATGACGCCTCTTGCACGGCATGCAATCTCACCTTGAACGGTTGTCGCTTCCGCCGTTGCGCACCGTATGGCATCGTGCCTGCAGGCGATACGCCGCTGCGCGGGCACATTGATCAGCATCGCTGGCGATGCGAGCACGACGCTAAACCGAGACCATGAGGACGATATGTCAAACACCGAAGCATCCAATCACAGGGAGCAATTGATCGCTCGCTGCATTCCGTTTCTTGACGAGGTCAAGGACATGACCACCGGAAGCGAAGTCGAGCAATGGCTGAACACGAAATACGGTCGTGAAAGCGCGTTGTACAAGGATCTCGCCCGACTGATCAGGATCGGTGTCGAGCAGGAAGGCTGGGCCGCCAACACGGAAATCGCGGGTCATAAGTACCGGCGATCGCGCCTTGTCGATCCGTCGGAGGCGACCTTCGGCTTCAGCATTACCGCGGTCTATATGGACAGCTCCGGTAACGATCAGCGCAACCCGGAAGATGCCTTCCGCGGCGACTATCATTCCCACCCTTATGGCGAGTTCAACCTGGTGGTGGCGCTCAATGAAGGCGCGGCGCTGGCTGGTCCGAATGGCTGGTGCTACGGCGGATGGACTGCCCCCGCACCGGGCAGTCATCATTATCCCGAGGCCAAGGGCGGCGCAGTCATTGCGCTCTTCTTCCTGCCTGCAGGCAGGATTGCCTACAACGTCAAGGCACCGGACGCCCATTGACTGGCAGGATGTAGGGCGGCTCGCCTTCATCGGCGTGCCGCTCGCAAATCGCACGGCGGCAGCCGTGCGAACGCTTTAACGTCTAGGCCTTCGACAAGCGCCGGGCCGTCTCCACAAGCTTGGCGCCCACCGCGCGCACTTCGGTCTCTACCGGCTTTTGGATAAGACTGCCATCCGCGTCGAATGCCTGATGTGCTGCTGCCAGCGAGAATCCCTGCGGAATGACCAGCATGCCGAGCTTCTCCAGTACGCCGCGCATTCCCAGCATGGAGCGGATACCGCCCATTGGTCCTGGCGAAGCGCTGATCACTGCGGCAACCTTTCCCTGGAAAAGCTGCACGCCCGATTCCCCGGTAGCCATCGGCCGGCTTATCCAGTCAATGGCATTCTTGAGCAGCGCGGTATAGCCGCCGTTATATTCGGGCGACGCCACCAGCAACGCATCATGCTCCGCTAGCAACCGCTGCAACTCCCTTGCCGGTGCCGGTACGCCGTGTTCCTGTTCGAAGTCGCCGTCATAGAACGGCAACGCATGATCGGCCAGTGATACGAGCCTGGCCTCAGCGTCGCTGTCGCCTGCGCCGCGCACGGCCACATCGAGCAATTTTCGGTTGACGGAACCGCGACGCGTGCTGCCACACAATGCAAGGATCTTTACTGTCATGTTGAAGTTCTGAAGCGATGGGAATTGCCGGGTGCGTTGCGGCCCGCTGCGGGATGTCAGTAGGGCGAACGACCGGAGCCGCATGCCGCGATCGTGTCACGATATCGACTAGGCGAACGCCAGGTGCTGGAAAAGGGCCAGCCCGCGTGGCGCCAGAGATGTCGATGTGCATGGTGTCTCGATGGTGCCACAGGGAAAACGCCGGCTGCGGTGAAATGCGTGCAAGGCGACCTTGCAGCAAACAGGACGAACTAGGTTCGCACCTGGCTCGCCACATCGGCAATTTGCTTGCGCAGCCATTGCAAGGCCGGATCTTCGGCATTGCGGCCGTGCCAGACCGCCCGTACCGACGTCATTGGCGTGGGGTAGGGCACCGGATGAATGCGTAGCTCACCATCGCGCTCGAACTCGCGGCCCAGCGGCGAAGGTACGAGCGCCAGCATGTCGCTGTGGCGAACCAGAGAGGGTATCGCCAGCGAATGCGCCACTGCGACGCGGATACGCGGCAGACTTGCAGAACCCGCAAACGCGTCTTCCAGCGCCTGCCGGTCGAACATTTCCGATTGCCGTGCCAGGCCGCGTTCGACGATAAAGCCGCTGACCGCGCCTTCCTCCTGCCCACCCAGCGATACGGCGACCAGTGGATAGGTCAGCAGATCCTCGTTGGTGAGCGCACGGTCGCCGATCGGATGATCTCGGTGCGTAACCAGTACCTCGGTCTGCTTCCAGACCACCATCGACTGGAACCGCGTAGGCACTTCGGCAAAGATGCCGATGGCGATGTCGATGCGGCCGATGTCGATCTGTCCGGCCAGATCGAGTCTTGTCGAGGGGCGCACCACAAGGTCGACCATCGGCGCTTCCGCGCGCAGGCGCTGGCTCAGCCGGCTGAGCAGAAGCAATGTGATGTAGTCGTTGGCGGCCACCACGAATTCCCGACGTGCGCTGGCCGGGTCGAAGGGTTCATCACCGAGCGCGGTCTGGATTTGCCGCAAGGCGTTCCGGATGGGCGTGGCCATCGCCACCGCGCGCGCGGTCGGCTCCATGCCCTTGGCTGTACGCACGAAGAGGTCGTCCTGGAGCACATCGCGAAGGCGGCCGAGCGCATGGCTGATTGCCGATTGACTGAGATGCAGGCGCTTGCCAGCGGCCAGCAGATTGCGATCTTCGAAAACTGCATCGAAGACGCGCAACAGGTTGAGGTCGATCCTTGCGAGATTCATTCTTTTCGTCCGAATGAGAGCGCACCAAATGTTCCGCGCATTCTACCCTCGAGAGCACGACCGGCCGTGGCGCTCGCTGCGTCGTTCCGGCCATCGTCATGCCGTGGTCCCGCGTCCTCTGCTGATCTTCAATGACGGTAGTCCTGTCGGAAACTGGCGGTTCTGTACCCGGATTTACACCTGTGCCGACTACAGTCAAGCGGTGGCAGCGGGCAGCGCGAGCCGCATAGAGTCGAATAGTGCGCCTGCTGTTGTGCTTCTGCGAACTGTGCGTGCGCCATCTGCGTTTGATACTGGCCGTTTTCGGTTGCGCGACGCTGAAGAAACTCACTCTCCTGTTCCTTGACTTGGGCGCTTTTCCCAACGATCGAAACTGTTCCTCCCTTAGAAGCTGTTGCGAAATTAATTCATGAAGGGCTTTAGCCTGCTCCAGCAAATCAGCGAACAGGCAAGGGACAGGAAGGCTT
Organism: Cupriavidus sp. BIC8F; assembly: GCF_032465815.1. Lineage (NCBI taxonomy): Bacteria > Pseudomonadati > Pseudomonadota > Betaproteobacteria > Burkholderiales > Burkholderiaceae > Cupriavidus > Cupriavidus sp. BIC8F. The sequence goes on from NZ_CP136095.1 coordinate 1,099,009, forward strand.
CGTGGACATGGGCATATCGTTCATATCGAAGCTTCAGGCCTCTGAACGAGTGGAGCCAAGCAATCGAGCGCTCCACGACCCAGCGCGTTTTGCCGAGCCCACTGCCGTGTGGCGAGCCGATTTTGGCAAGCACGGGCGTGATGCCGCGCTAACAGCTTCTTAGAGCACCCACGCCGAAATCGCCGGCAGCATCAGGCTGGCCCCGATCCCGATCAACACCCCGAACGCCACCCTGCGCGTCGTGGTCGGCGAGAACGGTGGCGGGAAACGCCGGCCCAGCAGCGTGGCGATCACCACCACCGGCACGGCAATGGCGGCCTGCACGCACACGGCGGTGTCGAGCTGCCCCTGCCAGGCCGAGAACAGCGTGCGCACGCTGGAGGTCACGGTGAACACCAGGATCAGCGCGCAGCGGACTTCCACCGGCTTCATCGGCTGCCGGTAGAACTGGAAGATCAGCGGCGGCCCGGAGACGCCGAACATGCCGCTCAGCAAGCCACCGAACACCCCGCTCATGAAGAAGCTGCGGTCGCCCGAGCGCTGCGCCAGCGGCGCGGGCTTGAGCGCGGCGCTGAGGCCGCCGTACAGGATCACGGCGCCCAGCAGCAACTGCAGCAGGGTGGCCGCGCTGCTGCTCAGGTATTCCAGCACCAGCACCCCCACCACTACCGACGGCAGGATGCCGATCGCCGCCGCGCCGACCGCGCGCCAGTCGATATGCTGCATCTTGCCGGGCAGGGCGCAGGCGCTGTTGGCCAGAGTGACCAGGCTGACCACCGCGGCCACGGTGGCTACCGGCGCCAGGCCGAGTCCGCTGGTGGCGCCCATCACGATCATGCCCAGGCCAAAGCCGGTCACCGTCTGGAAATAGGTGCCGGCGCCGAGCAGGGCCTGCAGGCCCAGCAGCGGCAACAACAGTTCTGCTTTCATGCCGCTGCCTGCTCGCCCTTGCCGGCCTGTTCCGCGGTCGCTTGCGACTGGACCACGGTGACGGCGATGACATGGAACACATCGTCCGCGCTGCAGCCGCGCGACAGGTCGTTGGCGGGCTTGTTCAGTCCCTGCAGCATCGGCCCGATGGCCTTGGCGCCACCGACCCGCTCGGCCAGCTTGTAGCCGATATTGCCGGCTTCCAGGCTGGGGAACACCAGCACGTTGGCGTGGCCGTTCACCTGTGAATGCGCGACCTTGCGCGCGGCGATCTCGGCGACGATGGCGGCATCGAGCTGCACGTCGCCATCGATGGCCAGGCCCGGGCGCTGCGCACGCACGCGCTCGGTGGCGGCCACCACCTTGTCCACGGCCGCATGGCTGGCGCTGCCGCTGGTCGAGAACGACAGCATGGCCACGCGCGGCTCTTCCATCAGCAAGGTGCGTGCGCTGTCGGCCGCGGCCATGGCGATATCGGCAAGCGCATCGGCATCCGGATCCACCACCAGCCCGCAGTCGGAGAAGATCAGCCCGCCCTTGAGCGTGTGGAAAGGCTCGCACAGCATCATCAGGAAGAAGCTCGACACCAGCCGGAAGCCGGGTGCCAGCCCGACCAGCTGGATCGCGTTGCGCACCACGTCGGCGGTGGTGTGGGCGGCGCCCGCGACCGAACCGTCGGCATGGCCCAGCCGTACCATCAGGTTGGCAAAGCACAGCGGGTCCAGCACGGCGCGCTTCGCTTCATCGAGCGTCATGCCTTTCTTCTGGCGCAGCGCGAAGAGCTGCTGCGCGAACGAAGGCATGAGCGCCGAGGTGGCCGGATCGACCAGCGTCATGCCGTCCAGCCCGATGCCGTGGATGGCCGCGGCGGCGTTGATCTGGCGCGTGTTGCCGACCAGCACGATGCGCGCGATGCCTTCCTGCGTGGCGCGCTGCGCGGCCTGCAGGATGCGCGGGTCTTCGGCCTCGCACAGCACGATGCGGCGAGGTGCGGCGCGGGCGCGGTCGATGATGCGGAGGATGGCTTTCATGGTGGTTGGCTCGGTAAAACTGAAAAAAGGGCCAGCGACCTGCGCTATGCCCTTGGTGTTCTCCCCTCTCCCGCTTGCGGGAGAGGGGCCGGGGGAGAGGGCAGGCGCTCGCCATGCTGCCGCGCCTCACTTCGTGGACGCACCGGCCCTCTCCCCAACCCTCTCCCGCAAGCGGGAGAGGGAGCACGCCGTCAGCTGGCGGTGTGCAGTACTTCGATCAGACGTAGTCCTTGTACTTGTCCAGGTAACGCACCGGCTTGGCCAGCGCATCGCGGCGGAACGGGTCCCCCAGCTCACGCGTGCACATGATCTCGATGATCGTGGTCTTGCCATGATTCATCTGCAGGTCGATGGCGCGCTTGAGCGCCGGGCCCACGTCTTCCAGGCGGTCCACCACGATGCCTTCGGCGCCCATCGCGCGGGCGATGTCGGCAAAGCTCTGGTTGTCCAGCTCGCCCGCGACGAAGCGGCGGTTGTAGAAGTCCACCTGGTTCTTCTTCTCCGCGCCCCACTGGCGGTTGTGGAACACCACCGCGGTCACCGGGATGTTGTGGCGCACGCAGGTCATGGTTTCCATCAGGCTCATGCCCCAGGCGCCGTCACCGGCGTACGACACGGCCGGGCGATGCGGAGCCGCCACCTTGGCGCCGATGATGGTCGGGAAGGCGTAGCCGCAGTTGCCCCAGCTCATCGCCGCGAAGAAGCTGCGCGGCTTCTCGAAGCGCAGGTAGCTGTTGGCCACCGAGTTGATGTTGCCGATGTCGGTGGACACCATCACGTCTTCCGGCATGGCCTTTTCCAGCTCGCGCAGCACCTGGCGCGGGTGCAGGTACGTGCCGCCGGTGGGCGTGCGCTCCTGCTTCTGCTCTTCGATCATGTCCAGGCTGTACGGGTCGCGCTCATGGGTCCAGTCGTCCAGCTCCTTCTCCCACGCGGCTTTCTCGTTGGCGATTTCCGTGGCGCGGCCGTCGCGGGTGGCGTCGCACGCCAGCGTGCGGCCGGCCAGGCGCTGGGTCAGCGCGATGGCGGCGGCCTTGGCATCGCCGCAGATGCCCACCGAGATCTTCTTCACCAGGCCCAGCATCTTGTGGTCGGCGTCGATCTGGATGATCTTGGCGTTCTTCGGCCAGTAGTCCATGCCGTGCTGCGGCAGCGTGCCGAACGGCCCCAGGCGCGAGCCCAGCGCGATCACCACGTCGGCGCGCGAGATCAGCTTCATCGCCGCCTTCGAACCCTGGTAGCCCAGCGGGCCGCACCACAGCGGATGGCTGGCGGGGAACGAGTCGTTGTGCAGGTAGCTGTTGACCACCGGCGCGCCCAGGCGCTCGGCCAGGGCCTTGCACTCTTCGATCGCATCGGCCATCACCACGCCGCCGCCCGAGATGATCACCGGGAACTTGGCGTTGGCCAGCAACTCGGCCGCTTCGTTCAGGCTCTGCTCGCCGCCGGGGCCGCGGTCGAGGCGGCGCGGCTGCGGGATCTCGACGTTGACCTTGCCGTAGAAGTGGTCACGCGGGATGTTCAGCTGGGTCGGGCCCATTTCCGCGGTGGCGCGGTCGAAGCAGCGGGCGGTGAACTCGGCCATGCGCGCCGGGTTGGTGACATGGCCCTGGTACTTGGTGAACTCCTGGAACATCGGCAGCTGGTTGGCTTCCTGGAAGCCGCCCAGGCCAATGCCCATGGTGCCGGCCTCGGGCGTGACGATCACCACCGGGCTGTGGGCCCAGTAGGCAGCAGCGATCGAAGTCACGCAGTTGGAGATGCCGGGGCCGTTCTGGCCGATCACCACGCCGTGGCGGCCCGACACGCGGGCGTAGCCGTCGGCCATGTGGCCGGCGCCCTGCTCGTGCACCACTGGGATCAGGCGGATGCCCGCCGGCGCGAAGATGTCCATCGCATCCATGAAGGCCGAGCCCATGATGCCGAACATGTCGGTCACGCCATTGGCGGCCAGCGTTTCAACGAAGGCTTCCGACGGGGTCATGGTCTGCGGGCCGGCCGGGACCTGGCTCTCCTTCGCGGCGGCCGAGCCACCGGAAACGGCGGGATTCGAGGTGGTATCGAGGTCGCGCATGGCGTTGTCTCCTGATGAGGGTCTTATAAAGTGGAACAGGACGTTCCGGAAAATTGCTTGTTGGGGGAAATGTAGGCGGAAGACTCCGATTGGTCAATAGGAAGTTTTGATTTATGGAATGAAACGAATGAAAAAATGAGACAAAAATCCGATTGAGGCGTCGTAAACGCCATTTATCGGGCGTTGATACGCGCTGCGAGGACGGGGAAATCGGGATGCGCCCGGGCCGGGCAGGCAAGCAGGACGCCAGTGAGAGATCACCGGCGCTGGCGAATATGGCGGGAAGTGTGACGAGCCCGCCGCCTCAGGGACGCGGCGAGGAAGTGCGAGCTGGCGCGCTCAGCAGGGCGCGGTTTGACTGGGCTGCATGCTGGTGAAGGGGGCCGTCTCAGCGTACCGACAGCGCTTCCAGCACTGGCAGGTTGCCCTCGCCGAAGCCCTGATGCCCGTCGCGCTGGACGATCTCGAAAAAGAACTCGCCCGCCTCGCGCCTCACGAACGCCTGCAGGAAGCGCTCCTGCGTGCGATCGGCACGCATGGCGCCGTCGGCCAGGATGCCGTAGCGCTGCAGCGCGGCCAGGTCCAGGCCATGGCCGGGCAGGCGCGTGTCGACGCAATCGTAGTAGGCCGCCGGCGGCTGCACAAACTGCACGCCGTTGCCCGCCAGCGCGGCAGTGCTGGCGAGTATGTCGGCGCTGGCCAGCGCAATATGCTGGATGCCCTCGCCGTGCTGGTCCGACAGGTAGTGGCGCATCTGGTCATGGCGCGTCGTTCCCTTCTCATACAGCGGAATGCGAATGCGCCCGCACGGCGACACCAGCGCGTGCGCCTCGCTGGCTGGCTGGAGCTCGCGGAAGCCCAGCACCTTGCGGTAGAAGTCCAGCCATTCCTCGAGATGGCCTTGCTCCACGGCCTGGGTCAGGTGGTCGACGCGCAGCAGCCCCGCGTCCGGCGCATTGTCGGGCTGCGGCAGCGGGCGAAAATCGACGTCGTAGATCGAGATATCGCCCACGTCGCCTGGCCGGCCCTCCTTGCCGCGCCAGCGGTCGATGAAATAGAGGATCGACTGGCCGATGCCCTGGATGGCGGGGATATTGAGCTCCATCGGCCCCACGGTGCCGCCCTCGAAGGGCCATGCGCCAGCTTCCAGCGCGCGGGTAAAGGCGGCCGCGGCATCGTTCACGCGGATGCCGATGGCGCAGATCGACAGGCCGTACTCGCTGGCATATCGCGTCGCGAACGAATCCGGCTCGGCATCGACGATGAAATTCATCTCGCCCTGCCGGTACAGCTTCACGGCCTTGTGGCGGTGACGGGCGATGGCGGCAAAACCGAAGCGTTCAAGGGTGCGGCCCAGCGCGGCCGGGTCGGGCGAGGCAAATTCGATGAACTCGTAGCCCTGGATCCCGAGCGGGTTGTCCCACGTCTGGAAATCGTCGGCGCGCGGGGAAGAGACGTCTGCGGCGCTCATTGTCGTTGCTCCTGTTGGGTGGCGAGGGGGGGCGGTGCCGGGCCATTGCGGCGACGATCGGATCATAGCAACGCGCCCTCGCCGGGCCGCGCCTGGACGGCGCGTCTCAGCACCTCGTAGAAACCCGAACTGCGCGCCTTGATCGCGCATACGCGTTCACTGATCGCGCAATATGGCGCAAAGGGCGCTTGGCTGGCGCGCGGCCGGCCACTAATCTCCGGTCATCGAAACGCACCCGGGCCGGCCGCCAGGCTCACCAACACCATGATCAACGGCAAGACCACGCTCATCCCGCACCTTGGCTTTCCCACGGATTCGTTCAAGGCGCCGATGATCTACAACCCCTGGTTCGCGCAGCAGGGCATCGACGCGGTGGTGGTGCCGATGGGCGTCAAGCCCGACGACTATGCCGAAGTGTTCCGCTCCCTGTTCCGCCTGACCAATATCCGCGGCGCGCTTGTGACCATGCCGCACAAGGTTGCCACGCTGGAACTGGTGGACGAGCTCACGCCGGCCGCCCGCATCGCCGGTGCGTGCAACGCCGTGCTGCGGCGCGACGACGGCACGCTGGTCGGTGACCAGTTCGATGGCGCCGGCTTCGTGCGCGGCATCGTGCGCAAGGGCTGCCGGCCGGAAGGCGCGCGCGCCATCGTCTCCGGCAGCGGTGGCGTGGGCAGCGCGATCGCCGCCTCGCTGGCCGAAGCCGGCGTGGCGGAACTGGCGCTGTTCGATGCCCGCGAAGGCGCCGCGCGTGCGCTGGCCCGCCGCCTGGCCGAGTATTACCCGGCGCTGCGCGTGAGCACAGGCTCGGACGATCCGCAAGGCTTCGACATGGTGGTCAACGCGACCCCGCTTGGCATGCACGCAGGCGACCCGCTGCCGTTCGACGTCGCGCGCATTGCCCCTGGCGCGATGGTCGGCGAGGTGGTGATGAAGCACGAATACACCCCCTTCCTCGAAGCCGCACTGGCCCGCGGCTGCAAGGTCCAGGTGGGCACCGACATGCTGTTTGAGATGATTCCGGCCTACCTGGAGTTCTTTGGCTACGGCACGGCCACCCCTGAAGCGCTGCGCGCGGTTGCGCAGATCCGGTATTGAGGGCAGGGCGCATGCCCTGGCCGACCGCCGAGCGGATGCCGTCCCATAAAGGCACGCCGGCAAGCATTTCCAATCAAACGGTGGAGACAGACAAGATGACCACGACTCACAAGGAGCTGCCGGCTGCTGCGGCACCCGGCAACTCGCTCGGCGACAAGATCCGCGCCGCCTTTGCCTTCGGCAAGGTGCGCTGGGGCATGCTGGCGCTGGTGTTCTTCGCGACCACGCTGAACTACATCGACCGTGCCGCGCTTGGCGTGCTGCAGCCGGTGCTGGCCAAGGCCATGGCCTGGACCGCGCAGGATTACGCCAACATCAACTTCTGGTTCCAGGTGGGCTACGCCATCGGCTTTGCGCTGCAGGGCCGGTTTATCGACATGGTCGGCGTCAAGCGCGCGTTCGCGCTAGCGGTACTGCTGTGGAGCATCGCGTGTGGTGCCCATGCCTTTGCGGCGTCCGCGGTCGGCTTCATGATCTGCCGCTTCTTCCTTGGCTTGTCGGAGGCGGCCAACTACCCCGCCTGCGTCAAGACCACGCGCATCTGGTTCCCGGCGAGCGAGCGCGCCATCGCCACCGGCATCTTCAATGCCGGCACCAATGTCGGCGCGATGCTCACGCCGATCATGCTGCCGCTGATCCTGCAGGCCTGGGGCTGGCAGGCGGCCTTTATCGTCATCGCCTCGCTGGGTGCGATCTGGCTGGCGTTCTGGTATGCCCGCTACCACAACCCGGAACAGCACCCGACCGTCAGCGCCACCGAACTGGCCCACATCACGCACGACGTCGAACCGCCGCCGCACCGCATCCGCTATTCGCAAATCCTGCGCATGCGCGGCACCTGGGCTTTTGCCCTGGCCTACGCCATCACCGCGCCGGTGTTCTGGTTCTACCTGTACTGGCTGCCGCCGTTCCTGAACCAGCAGTACCAGCTCGGCATCAGCGTCACGCAGATGGGCCTGCCGCTGATCGTGATCTACCTGGCGGCCGACGTGGGCAGCGTGGGCGGCGGCGCGCTGTCGTCGTGGCTGATCAGCCGCGGCATGCCGGCAGTGCGTGCGCGCCTGCTGTCGATGCTGATCTTCGCCGCATGCATCACCTCGGTGGTGATGGCCGCCGGCGCCAGCAGCCTGTGGATGGCCGTGGCCGCGATCTCGCTCGCGATCGGCGCGCACCAGGCGTGGACGGCGAACATCTGGAGCATGGTGATGGACTACACGCCCAAGCATGTGGTCAGTTCGGTGTTCGGCTTCGGCGGGATGATCGGCGCCATCGGCGGCATGTTCATGACGCAGCTGGTCGGCTACGTACTGACATCGACGCACAACAATTATGCGGTGCTGTTCACGATGATCCCCTGCGCCTACTTCATCGCGCTTACCTGGCTGTTCTTCCTCGCCCCGCGCAAGGTGCCGGAAGTCGCCTGACGCCTTTCGATGTTGCCTGACCCGGCGGGGGCGTTCGCCCCACCGCCAATAAAACACAGAGACAAAGCTCCAATGCAAAAACGAATGATTGCGCTGCTCGCGCTGGGCGCGGGCAGCCTGCCCGCGCTCGCCCAGACTTCCGGTGGCGTCACGCTCTACGGGCTGCTGGATACCACCATCCGCTACAGCACCCATGAAGACGCGGCCGGCCACAGCCGCACGCAGATGACCGATGGCGTGCTGACCGGCAGCCGCTGGGGCCTGCGCGGCACCGAGGATATCGGTGGCGGCAACAAGGCGTGGTTCATCCTGGAATCGGGCTTCTCGCCCGACACCGGCACCAGCCAGCAGGGCGGACGGCTGTTCGGGCGCACCGCCGTGATCGGGCTCGACGGCGGCTACGGCAAACTGGCGATCGGCCGGCAGTACACGCTGGCCCACGAGGTGCTGTCGTCCTACGAGGCGATGGCCTTCGCCAACAACTCCATCGTCGGCTACCAGGGCGGCAACTACACCGGGCTGCGCTACGACAACACCGTCAAGTACATCAAGAGCTTCAACGGCCTGCAGGTGGCGGCGGCCTACACCTTCGGCGAGGTGCCGGGCAGCATCAAGAGCGGCTCGGCGGCGGCCGGGTCGCTGGTCTACAGCTCAGGGCCGCTGGAGATCGGCTCGGTCTACCAGCAGACGCAGAACGTGACTTCGGCCTTCTTCGGCGCGGTGCCGGCGGCGCAGGCCAGCAAGCAGACGGTGTGGGGCGTGGGCGGAACGTGGAAGGCGGCGCGGGCGCAATACTACCTCGGCTATACCAGCAACCGGCTGGATGTGGCGGACTACCGCAACAACGTCGGCTATGTGGGGACGCGGTTCAATATTACCGACGCGCTGGCGCTTATCGGCACGCTGCAGTACGACTGGCTGCGCCATGCGGGGCAGGGTGGCAAGCGGCTGACCACGGCGGGCATGCTCGACTACAACTTCAGCAAGCGCACTGATGTGTATGTGGAGGTGGACTACACCCACCTTCAGGGGCAGTGGATTGCGTTGAACAGCTCGCCGACGTTTGCTAACAGTGGGAATACTTATGGCAATGCGTCGCGCATCGGGGTGATGGCGGGGGTGCGGCATAAGTTCTGATGGGCCGGGATTTGACCGCGATTGCGCACAGCGATGCGCTGCCAAGTCCCGCAAGCCGGCCCCCTCTCCCGCTTGCGGGAGAGGGGAGCAAACCGGCAGCGGGCTCAGGCCCGCGGTAAGTGTCAAGCCGTCACTGACTGCACCAGCGCCTCAACCGCCAACCCATACCCCTTCACCCCCAGCCCCGCCATCACCGCCCGCGCCACCGGCGAAATCCACGAATGGTGCCGGAACGCCTCGCGCGCGTGGACATTGGAGATGTGGTACTCGACCAGCGGCACCGCCGCGCCCTTGATCGCATCATGCAGCGCGATCGACGTATGAGTGAGCGCCCCCGCATTCAGCACCACGCCGACCATTTCCCCCTGCGCGCATAGCCGCCCCGCCTCATGGATCCAGTCGATCAGCTGGCCTTCATGGTTGGTCTGCCGGCATTGCGCCTCCAGCCCCAGCCGCTGCGCGGCTTGCTGGCAGATGCGTTCCACATCGGCCAGCGATTCACTGCCATAGACCGCGGGCTCGCGGGTGCCGAGCAGGTTGAGGTTGGGCCCGTTGAGCACCAGTACTGTCTTCATCGTGTCTCCTGGATTGGGCCGCGGCGCTGGCGCGGCCATCGCCGATAGCCTATCGTTAGTCCCTTCATCCCATCATCGACCGCCATGGAAACTCAGAATGCGCTGACGGCGAACAATGACCCGTTCCTGCGGGACCTGCGGCTGTTTTGCACGGTGGCGCGACGCGCCAGCTTTATCGCCGCCGCCAACGAGACCGGCATTTCGCCGGCACATGTCAGCAAGCGCATCGCCATGCTCGAAGCCATGCTGGGAGCGAAGCTGTTCCACCGCACCACGCGCCGCGTCAGCGTGACCGCCGAGGGCGAGAGCGCCTTTGCGTGGGCGCAGAAGATCCTGGAAGACGTCGACGGCATGCTGGAAGCCGTGGGTGCCACCGGGGGCGAGCCACGCGGGCTGCTGCGCATCGCCACCAGCGTGCGGCTCGGGCGCAGGCATGTGGCACCGGCGCTGTCGCGGCTGCGGCAGCAGCATCCGGGGCTGGAGGTCTGGCTGGAGCTGCTCGACCGGCGCGTCGACCTGATCGGCGAAAGCTTCGACCTCGACATCCGCGTGGGCGAGGTCGAGGAGCCGCACCTGATCGCCAGCAAGATCGCCAGCGGCAGCCGCGTGCTGTGCGCTGCGCCCGCCTACCTCGCGCGGCGCGGCATGCCGGAGCACCCGGGCGAGCTGCCCCGGCACGACTGCCTGCTGCTGCGCGAACGCGACCAGGCCTTTGGCGTATGGCGGCTGCAAGGACCTGACGGGTGGGAGACCGTGAAAGTGACCGGGCCGATGGCATCGAACCACAGCGACGTGACCCACCAGTGGGCACTGGAAGGTTTCGGCATCATCATGGCTTCGGTCTGGGACGTGGCCGCCAGGGTGCGCGCCGGCGAACTGGTGCGCGTGCTGCCGGACTGGCAGCAGCCGGCCGATATCTGGGCCGTGACCAGCGCACGGGCGTCGGCCTCGGCGCGGATGCGGGTTTGCCTCGACTTCCTGAAGACGCAGCTGTCGCAGGGGCCACACGCCTTGACGGCGACCCTGGACTAAGAACCCGTTTCACGGGTTCTAAAGCACCCGCATGATCAGCAGCGCGGTGTCTTGCAACACCTGCAATACCCGGTCCAGCGCCTGCTGTGCGGTCTCGTCGCCGATCGGCATATTGACCGACAGCGCGGCGATGACCTTGCCGTGGCGGTCGCGCAGCGGCACGGCGATGCCGCGCACACCGGTCTGCAGCTGCTGCTCCAGCATCGCATAGCCCTGCGCGCCGGCCTTGCGGATCTCTTCAAGCAGGCGCTCATGCTGCAGGATGGTGTAAGGGGTGTAGGGCGCGAGCACGACAGATTCCAGCCATTCGCGCACCTGCTGCTCAGGGCGCGAGGCCAGCATCATCACCCCGGCCGAGCCCAGCGGCGCCGGCACCCGTGCCCCCAGCACGAAGCCGGTGCTCATCACGCGGCTGGTGCTGGTGCGGGCGATAAACACCAGCTCCCAGCCATCGAGCACGCTCAGGTAGGCCGCCTCGCCGAGCTGCGCGGTGATTTGCTGCAGGAACGGCTGCACCGTGCGCGGCAGCCGTGCCGAGTCAAAATAAGACCAGCCCACCTTGAGCACGCGCGGCGTCAGGCTGAACAGCGTGCCGTCGCTGGTGGTGTAGCCGAGGTGCTCCAGCGTCAGCAGGTAGCGACGCGCAGCCGTGCGCGTCAGGCCGGTCAGCTGCGCCGCCTGCGTGGGCGTGAGGCGCGGATGGTCGTTGTCGAAGGCCTCCAGGATGGCCAGGCCTTTTTCCAGCCCGGCGATCCAGTCGCGCCGGCTCAGCGGTTCTTTTTCCATGGTTAACCCGAATTTCGCGCGAGGGATGATCGCAGTGGAGCGATTGTCGCACGCATGCGCGCGAATTGTGGTTGTTGACGAGCTGGCTCGCCCCTAACCTTTGGGGCAATACTGTCGCCACCTCGCAATCGCCATGACCGCAGCCCGCAGGCCTCTCCCGAAATCGATCGCCACCGTCTCGCTGTCCGGCACGCTGCCGGAAAAACTGGAAGCCGCCGCGGCCGCGGGCTTCGACGGCGTGGAGATCTTCGAGAACGACCTGCTGCACTTCGACGGCTCTCCCGCCGAGGTGCGGCGCATGGCGGCCGACCTCGGCCTGCAGATCCTGCTCTACCAGCCGCTGCGCGACTTCGAGGCCATGCCGGATGACCTCTTTGTCCGCAATATGGCGCGCGCCGAACGCAAGTTCGACGTGATGGAGCAGCTTGGCGCGGAGATGGTGCTGGTGTGCAGCAATGTGCAGGAGGTGGCCATCGACGACCCCGCCCGCGCTGCCGCCGACCTGCGCCGGATGGCGGAGGCCGCCGCGCGGCGCGGGCTGCGCGTCGGTTACGAGGCGCTTGCCTGGGGCCGCCATACGCGCCGATGGCTGCAGGCGTGGGACATCGTGCAGCGCGCCGACCACCCCGCGCTGGGGCTGGTGCTGGACAGCTTCCATACGCTGTCGCTGGGCGATTCGCTGCAGGGCCTGGACGTTGTGCCGGCGGACAAGATCTTCTTTGTGCAACTGGCCGACGCGCCACGCCTGTCGATGGACGTGCTGTCGTGGAGCCGCCACCACCGCAACTTTCCCGGGCAGGGCGACCTGCCGGTGACCGATTTCGCCCGCGCCGTGCTGCAGGCGGGCTACAACGGGCCGTTGTCGCTGGAGGTCTTCAACGACGACTTCCGCGCGGCGCCGGCACGGCTGACCGCGCAAGACGGGTTGCGCTCGCTGATCTGGCTGGAGTCCGAGGCTGGCGGCACGCCGCTGCCTGCGCCGCCGGTACTGGGTGGCGTGGATTTCGTCGAGTTTGCCGTCGATTACGTGGCTGGCCGCGAACTCGCGCAACGGCTGGAATCGCTTGGCTTTGCCCATGCCGGCCGCCATCGCTCCAAGGCGGTCGACCTGTACCGCCAGCGCGGCGTCAACCTGATCCTGAATGCCGAGCAGGACAGCGCCGCCGCCGAGCACTTCCAACTGCACGGCCCGTCGGTGTGCGCCATCGGCCTGAAAGTGGACGACGCACGCCGCGCCGTGGCGCGCGCCCGCGCGCTGCTGTGCAAGGAGTGGCGCGAGCCGGTGGGGCCCGACGAGCGCGTGATTCCCGCGCTGCGCTCGCCCGACGGCATGCTGTTCCACCTGATCGACGACCGCGACGCCGACCGCAGCATCTATGAGAGCGACTTCCTGCTCGATACGCCCGCGCAAACCGTCCACCACGGCGCCGGGTTGTCTGCCATCGACCATATCGCGCAGGCGCTGCCGGCGAACCGGCTCGACAGCTTCGTGCTGTTCTACCGCTCGGTGTTCGCCATGCGGCCGGAGGCCGTGCATGAGATCGCCGATCCGTATGGCCTGGTGAAGAGCCGCGCCATGGTCAGCCCCGGCCAGCATGTTCGCATCCCGCTCAACGTGTCCGAGAGCGGCCGCACCGCCACCGGGCGCTTTGTCGCCGCTTACGCGGGCTCGGGCGTGCACCACATCGCCTTCCGGTCGGAACGCATCGGGCAGACGCTGGAAGCCATCGACCGCACCCGCGCCGCGATGCTCCACGTGCCGGACAACTACTACGACGACGTGGCCGCGCGGCTCGCGCTCGACGACGCGCTGTTGGAACGCCTGCAAGGTCTCGGCCTGCTCTACGACCGCGACGCCCACGGTGAATTCCTGCACGCCTACACCGAGCCGTTCCACGAACGTTTTTTCTTCGAACTCGTGCAACGCAGCGGCTACACGGGGTACGGCGCGGTCAACGCTTCGGTGCGCATGGCCGCACAGGCGCAGCTGCGGCACAGCTGAACATCATCGTCACCCGCTCACAACATTCCCTACAGGAGACATTCCATGCAAGAGCCGTGCATCATTTCCGTGGCCATCACCGGTTCCGTGCCGCGCAAGAAGGACAACCCGGCCGTGCCCATTTCGGTGGCTGAACAGATCGAAAGCACGCACGCCAGCTATGAGGCCGGCGCCACGCTGGTTCACCTGCACGTGCGCGACGAACTGGAAAATTCGAGCTCCGATCCGACGCGATTCGCCGCGCTGCAGGAAGGCACCCACAAACACTGCCCGGGCATGATCGTGCAGTTCTCCACCGGCGGACGCGGCCGCGAGGCCAGCCAGCGCGGCGCGATGCTCCATCTGCGGCCAGACATGGCTTCGCTTGCCACCGGCTCGGTCAACTTTCCCACCAGCGTCTACGAGAACCCGCCAGACTTCGTGCGCACGCTGGCCACCACGATGCGGGAATTCCACGTCAAGCCGGAAATCGAGATCTTCGACCTGGCGATGCTCTACAACACGGCGGAACTGGTGAAAGAAGGGCTGATCGCGGCGCCGCCGCACGTGCAGTTCGTGTTCGGCATCCGCAATGCGCTGCCGGCGCGGCGCGAGATCCTGACGTTCCAGGTCGAGCAACTGCAAAAGCTGTTGCCGGGCGCGACATGGACGGCCGCCGGCATCGGCCGCCACCAGCTGGAAGTCAATCACTGGACGCTGGAGCTCGGCGGGCACTGCCGTACCGGTCTGGAAGACAACATCCGCTGGGACAAGGACACACTGGCAGCCAGCAACGCGCAACTGGTTGGCCGCGTGGCGCAGCTTTGCGGGCAGTACGGCCGGGCGGTGGCAACGCCGGCACAGGCGCGGGCGCTGCTCGGGCTGGACTGACGGCGGTAGCGGGGCGGCTATGTCGCCCCGACGGGCCGCCCCGGCAGTTCCCGGTCGCGGGCCGCCGCCACAGTGCCGCCCACGCCGCTGGCGGCGATCACCGCAACGCCGAGCACGGACCACGCATCGGGCAGATAGGCGAATGCCAGCCAGCCGCCAAGCATCGCAAAGGCGATCTGCAGATAGAGATAAGGGGTAAGCAGGCTGACCGGCGCGCGCGCATAGGCAAGGACCAGGAACAGGTGGCCGGCGGTGCCGGCGAGCGCCATGCCAGCGAGCAGGCACCAGTGCAATGCCGTGAGTTGCGAGGTCCATGCGCTCGGCAGCGCTGCCGAGAGCAGCACCGTGGCAACGCAGCCTGTATAGAAGTGCGTGGTCCCGACGCCATCGGCACGGGTCAGCACGCTGGTCAGCAACTGGTATGCGGCATTGGACAGCACTGCCCCCAGCGGCAACAGCATCGCGGGCTGCAGGCCAGCGCCCGGCCGGATCACCACCAGGGCCCCGACAAATCCCGTCAACAGGAAGAGCCACCGCACGGCCGACACGCGTTCGCCAAGCATGGCTGCCGCGGCCAGCGCCATCGCCAGCGGCGTCAGGCTCACAACTGCGGTGAACTCGCCCACCGGCAGGACCTGCAGGCTGAAGAACGCGCACATGCTGGACAGCAGCATCGTCACGGCACGCGCGCATTGCAGCAGCGGCCGCCGCGTGCGCAGCAAGGCCCGGCCGCGCGCGGGCAGCAAGACCGCGGCGGTCAACGCCGCCTGCACGAGATAGCGCAGCCACAGCGCCATGACGACTGGCACTGCCGCGCCGGCAATCTTCGTCAGCGTATCGAGCGTGGCGAAGCACGCTACCGCGGCAATCATCAGCGCGATGCCCTGCAGTGCCCGGGCGCCTCCCATGCGAATCACGCCGCAGGCCGGCAAGCTGCGCCTGCCACGGCCATCCTTCTCTGCACCATGTCACCGATCCACGTTGGCTTTGTCTTCGATGTGCAGGTTACTGGCAGCAGCGGGCGTCATGACGGCAATGGATGGAAAGTCAGAATTCGCTGGCAGCGAATAATCCGGCTGGGCGACGGAGAAAGCGCCGGCACGGGATCAATGATGGAGGCGATCAGTGAACCAAGCCGCCCTTGACGAAGCGTACCGGCTCGGCATCCATGCGCAACAGCAGCGCGGTCAGGCCGTCTGGAGCCGGCGCGGCATTGCGCGAGGTGTTGGCGGTGGGCGCCGACACGCACACAAGATCCGCATCGGACCATTGCCGGCCCGGTGCACCGCGCGCTCGCAGCCAGCCTGCGCGATCCGCCAGCAACTGGGTACCGGCCAGCCGCGCAGGCGCTTCGCCGGCGATCGATGCCACTGCCTGCCACGCATGCGGCGACGTGGCCGTGCAGCCGGCGCGAAAGCGCGGCACCTGCGCCGGCGCCTTGCCGTCCTGCGTCACCAGCACGGTCAGGAAGCGCGGATCCTCGTACGGAAGGGACTCCACACCATCGACTGCCACCAGCCGCACCCGCTGGCCGCCGCGCCATTGCGACAGCGCCAGCGGCGCATCGCTGCCGCAGCGGATCGCCATCTCCGGCAGCCGCAACGGCACTGGCCAGTTGCTATCGGCGCCGGCGCCACTGCCGGCGGACAGCGCCTTCATGTAGTCGATCACGGCCCATGCCTCACGGTCGCCAAACTGGCTACGCAAGCCTGGCATGGTGAGCCGGCCGTGGCGGTCGCGCATGCCGGCGAGTACGTGCCAGAACAGTTCGCCATCGGCGCGGCGCGCGAGCAGGGGGCTGACCAGGGTTGGAGGCCACTGGGCGAGGGTTGCGGCCAAAGGCCCTTCGCCACGGCCATCGGCACCGTGGCAGCCGGCGCAGTGCTGCGCATAGACGCGCGCGCCGAGCGCGATCGCATCGACGGAAAAGCGGGTAGGGCTGGCGTGAAAGCTGGTCGGCATGGCAGGGCCGAGCAGCAGCGATGCCTTAGGCCACGGCGCCACCAACAGGGCCAACGCACCAGCCCCAAGCAGCACCACGCGCTGACGCCGCCACGCCAGCGCTACGCTGACGGCCAGCACGGCAAAGCCGATGGCGCAAACGCTCAGGCCGACCTGGCGGGCGAGGCCAAGGTCGATCAGCAGCGTTTCTCCGGCGATTCGCCGCGCCCACGGCCACGCCGGCTGTCCATGGCTGTCGCCGGTCAGGCCCAGGGCGTGCCACAGCGACAGCAAGCCAAGCTGGCATTTCTCGATCAGCACAAGCAGCGCATTCAGCCATGCCTGCGGAGGCGGGCCGCTCATGGCGCGGCCCGCGGGGTAAAGCGATGGGGCATTACCAGCTCGCGTCCAGTCCCACGTGGCGCAGCGCTTCGTGCCGCAGACCGGTCAGCCGCGGATCGCCGCGATGGCGCGGGTAGGGCAGGTCGACCCGGATCTCTGCCGTGATGCGTGCCGGACGCTGGCTGAAGATGATCACGCGCTGCGCCAGGAACAGCGCTTCCTCCACGTCGTGCGTGACCAGCAGCGCCGAGAAGCGCGAGCGTTGCCACAGTTCGACCAGGTCGCTCTGCATCGCCAGCCGCGTCAGCGAATCCAGCTTGCCCAGCGGCTCGTCCAGCACCAGCAGGCGCGGATCGTTGACCAGCGCGCGCGCCAGCGCCACGCGCTGCGCCATGCCACCGGAGAGCTGGTGCGGGAAGGCGCGCGCAAAGGTTTCCAGGCCCACGCGCCGCAGCGCGTCATCCACGCGCGGGCGCTGGCTTGCCAGCACGCCGCGCGCCTGCAGGCCCAGCGCGACGTTGTCCCATACGCGCCGCCACGGGTACAGCGTGGGATCCTGGAATACCACGATGCGCGACGGGTCCGGCTCGGTGATCGGGGTGCCGTCCTGCAGGATCCCGCCGGAGGCGGGCTGGTCCAGCCCTGCCACCAGCCGCAGCAGCGTGGACTTGCCGCAACCGCTGGGCCCCAACAGCGCGACGAATTCGCCCGGTGCGACGCTCAGGTCAACGTCGTCCAGCACCTGCAGCCGGTCGCCGCCGCTGCCGAACCAGTGGCTGACCTGATGGATGTCGATGCGGGCACCGGTCAGCGCTTCCGGGGCCTCGCTCCCCACGGCGTTGACTTCCCTCTCCCGCCGTTCTGCAACACTCACCATTTCACCGTCCCCTTCTGCCACGACAGCACGCGGTCACGCGCCACGAACAGCAGCGTGATCACGCCCGAGAACAGCAGCGCCATCACGATCAGCGCCGCATACATGTTGACGTACGAAGCCCAGCCCTGCGCCCACGTCAGGTACCAGCCCAGGCCCGACTTCACGCCCATCATCTCCGCCGTCACCAGCACCGAGAACGAAGCGCCCAGTCCCATGAACAGGCCGACGAATACCTGCGGCAGCGCCGCCGGGATCGCCACGCGCAGCACCAGGAACCAGCCCGAGGCGCCCATGGTGCGCGCCACGTCGTAGTAGCTCTTGTTGACGCCGGCCACGCCTGACCACGTCAGCACCGCGACCGGGAAGGCCGTGGCCAGCGCGATCAGGAACACCGCGGCGGAATAGCTCGACGGGAAGAAGTAGAAGGTCAGTGGCAGCAGCGCGGTCGATGGCAGCGGGCCCAGCACGCGCAGCACCGGATGCACCCAGTAGCCGATGCGGCGCGACCAGCCGATCGACACCCCCACCAGGAAGCCGGCCAGTCCACCATAGGCCACGCCCAGCCCGAGCAGCCTGAGCGTGTTCAGCACGCTGTCGCCCAGCCGCCGCCAGTCGTCGGCATAGACCTCGATCAGCGCCTGTGGCGGCGCGAAGAAGGGCGTGGGCAGGATGGCGGTCTTGGCGGTCAGGGTTTCCCACGCGGCCAGGGCCACGGGCAGCGCCACCAGCCACGGGCCGGCGGCGCGCAGCGCGGCCAGCGCGCGTTGCGCCGCCCGGACCCGCTGGCCGGCCAGCGCAACCAGTGCCAGCAGCGCGGCGCCCGCCAGCGCGGCGATGCCCAGTTCCGCCGTATAGGCCCAGTCGCTGAAGCCCACCGCCTGGTTGGGCCACAGCCACGTCAGCGCGCCGAACGCGGCCCATGCCAGCGCGGCGAGGATGCCGGTGGCCCAGACCGGGCCGGACGCGCGCGCGCTCGCGGCGGCATGCGGCACGGGGGCCGCGGCTGGCTTGCGCGCCAGCCCGGCGTCGAATGCAGGTTGGCTTGTCGTCATGGCATCACCCCAGGACATTGGCGTAGACGTGCTGTGCCAGGCGTTTGGCATCGGTGGTCTTCTTCAGCACGCCGATGCGGCGGAAATCATCGGCGTAGAAGGCGATCTCGTCGCGCAGGTCGACGCCGGTAGGGTGGTGGGTATAGGTCAGCGTGGCGTAGAGCTTGCGCAGGTCTTCCGGGTTGATCTTGGGCGAGTACTTGGCGAAGACCCTGGCGGCCTCGTTGGGGTTCTCGTTGACGTAGTCGGTGGCCTGCACGATGGCGCGCGCCAGCGACGTGGCGGCGGGGCGGTCGTTGCGCACCAGCTCGCCGCGGGCGCCGACCACGCAGCAGACCTTGCGCGCGTACTCGCCGGTGAGGTTGGTGGCCAGTTCCACGTAGGCGCCGTTGGTGCGCTTCTCCAGCAGGTAGAGGTTGGGGTCGCCGTCGGCGATCGCCTGGATCTCGCCCTTGTCGACCGCCACGCCCAGAAGGTCGGCCGGGTATTGGCGCCAGGTGATGTCCTTGTCCGGGTCGATGCCGTTCTTGGCCAGCAGGATGGTGAAGAAGTGCTTGCCCGGCGCAGCCAGGTCGCTGACGCCGACGGTCTTTCCCTTCAGCTGCTGCAGGCTGGTGACTCCCGCCGCTTTCGATCCGACCAGCCGCACGCAGCCGCCGTGCGAGCTGCCGATGATCTTGACGTCGAAACCGGCTTCCAGCGGCTTGAGCCAGCGGTGGATCATGCCGACCGCGGCATCGGCCTTGCCGGTGGCGATCGATTCCAGCAACTGGTCGGTCGAGCCGCTGTAGTTGATCAGGTCGACCTGCAGGCCGTTCTTCTCGAAGAAGCCCTTCTCCTGCGCCACCACGATCGGCGTCAGGCAGAAGGAGTTCTGGTTCCACGCGAAGGTCAGCTTGCGCGGCGCCGACCAGGCCTGGCGGCCCAGGATCAGCGACGGCGCGGCGATGGCCGCGGCGCCGGCCAGCCGCAGCACGCTGCGTCGGCGCGGGTCGGCATGATTGTTGTTGTCCTGGCTCATGGTGAGACTCCCCGTCTTCGTTGTGTTGTGTGGTGCGGCCGTCAGGCGGCCTTGCGCTGCGCCTGCTGCGCGGCGTCGTGCTGCGCTACCAGCGCGCGCACGCGCGGAATCAGCTCGCGGCCATAGTCGATGGCGTCTTCCAGCGGATCGAAGCCGCGGATCAGGAAGGTGGTGACGCCCAGTTCGTAGTACGCCAGCAGGGCCTGCGCCACCTGCTCCGGCGTGCCGACCAGGCCGGTGGAGTTGGAGCGCCCGCCGGTCTCGCGCGCGATCGCGGTCCACAGGCGCTGGTCGACCCGGTCGCCTTTGTCGGCCGCCGCGAGCAGGCGCCGTGCGCCTTCGCTCTGCTGAGGGCCGCCGCGGCTGTAGCCGGCCTGCACGCGCAGGGCGCGGGTGCGCTCCAGGATGCTGTCGGCGCGGGCCCAGGCTTTTTCTTCGGTCTCGGCCAGCACCGGGCGGAACGACACCGAGAAGCGCACCGTGCGGCCGTGCTGCGCGGCTTCGGCACGCACGCGGCCGGTCAGCTCGCGCACCTGCCCGAGCGACTCGCCCCACAGCGCGTAGACGTCGGCATGCTTGCCGGCGACAGCCAGCGCCGCTTCCGAGGCGCCGCCGAAATAGATCGGCACATGCGGCTGCTGCACCGGCTTGACCTCCGAAAAGCCCTGCGTAAAGCGGTAGAACTGGCCTTCGTGGTCGAACGGCGCGGGCTCGGTCCAGATGCGGCGCAGGATATGCAGGTACTCGTCGGTGCGCGCATAGCGCTGGTCATGGTCGAGGAAGTCGCCGTCGCGCTGTTGCTCGCTGTCCGACCCGCCGGAGATGAAGTGCACCCCGAGGCGGCCGCCGCTGAACTGGTCGAGCGTGGCGATCTGGCGCGCCGCCAGCGTCGGCGCGGTAAAGCCGGGGCGGTGCGCCAGCATGAAGTGGATGCGCTCGGTCACGCTAGCCGCGTAGGCGATGGTCAGCGTTGCCGACGGCCCGGTGGAATGGTGCGGCACCAGGATGCGGTCGAAGCCGGCCTGCTCGTGGGCCTGGGCAAAGGCGCGCACATAGTTGCGATCGATCACCGGGCCTGACGGCGGATGGATCTCGGACTGCTTCTGGCTCTGGATCATGCCGATGAAATCGACGCTCATGCGCGTTCTCCTGTGTTCGGTGAGGGCGGCAGCGTGACCGCCCGGATGGTGTTGGGCTGAGGCAGAAAGTACGACAGGCGCGCGCGCTCGCTAACGAATAAAAACGACGGTCCATATTCAATATGCGTCGTTTTCGGAATGCGGTGCCGGCGCTACGCTACTGTCCTGGTCCGCAGATGGCTTGCCAGAATGAAATCGTCCAGTTGGTCGTCAGGCTAGGCGCGAGGAGGCGCGATAGCCGTAGCTATGGCAACGACGCGCAACGACGCATGGCGGCCAACTGGGCGATTTCATGGCAAGGTATTTGCGGAACAGGACACTTTGCGGCATTCGGTGCGGGCCGCGCGCCGGCAGCGCGCCTCGTCGTCATCCTTCCCGGAGTCTTTTTCCATGTCTTTAACGTCTACCCTGCGCAGGCTGCCCAGCAGCGAAGCGCGCCTTGGCGAGGTGCTGGCCGGGCTGTCCGCGCGCTTTGCCGCCAGTGCCGGCGCGCACGATGCCGTTGCCAGCTTTGCGCACGACAACTTTGCGCAGTTGCACGCCAATGGCCTGATTGCGCAGGTGGTGCCGCACGCGCAGGGCGGCGGCGGGGCGGGTCTGGCGCAGGCGCGCCGCATCGTGGCCGCGGTGGCGGGCGGCGATGCCGCAACCGCGCTGGTGCTGACCATGACCTACCTGCAGCACCGCGCGATTGCCCGCGCCGATTCGCACTGGCCGCAGACCGTGCGCGACCAGGTCTTTGCCAGTGCGGTGCAGGACGGTGCGCTGATCAATGCGCTGCGGGTGGAACCGGAACTGGGATCGCCGGCACGCGGCGGCCTGCCGGCCACGGTGGCCGCGCGCGTGGCCGACGGCTGGCGCATCAGCGGGCGCAAGCTGTACAGCACCGGCATCCCGGCGCTGCGCTGGCTCGCGGTCTGGGCGCGCACCGACGAACCGCAGCCGCGCGTGGGCGTGTTCCTGGTGCCCGGACCGGCGGCCGGCATCGCGGGCGTGCGCATCGTCGAAAACTGGAACCACCTTGGCCTGCGCGCTTCAGGCAGCCATGAGACCGTGCTCGACAACGTCTGGATCCCGCCTGACCACGCAGTCGATATCCGCCCGCCGTCAGCATGGGCGCCGGCCGGTGCCAGCCAGGCCGACATCGACGCCAACGCCGACCAGCAGGCCTGGATGATCGTGCTGCTGGGCAGCCTCTATGACGCGGTGGCACGCGCTGCCGCCGCATGGATCGGCGCTTTCGTTCGCGAGCGCGCGCCCGGCAGCCTGGGCGCGCCGCTGGCCACGCTGCCGCGCGTGCAGGAAGCGATCGGCGAGATCGCCGCGTTGCTGCGGACCAATCAGGTGTTGCTGGACGATGCCGCCGCGCGCACCGACGCGGGCGAGGCGCCCACGCCGGCCGACAGCGGGCTGCTCAAGTACACCGTGACCAGCAATGCGATCCGCGCGGTGGAGCTGGCGCTGCAGCTATCCGGCAACCACGGCCTGAGCCGCAACAACCCGCTGGAGCGCCACTACCGCGACGTGCTGTGCAGCCGCATCCATACGCCGCAGAACGATTCCATCCTGGTCGCCGCCGGGCGTGCGCAGCTTGGCCTGTAAGCGCGGGCCTGCCTGGCCGTGCTATGTTTGCGGCAGCACCGCCCCGCAGAGGGCCGCACCGCAGGCGCCCGGCGCGCCGGCAAACCAGAACGAGACACTCCGGAGTCATTCCCATGGGCAGCACCTCCACCCCCAACACGCTCGCGCCGCTGCGCGACTTCATCACCGGCCTGGCCGCGCTGCTGGACCAGCAGCCGGACGAGCCCCGCATCCTGCGCGAAGGCGGGGCGCTGCTGGCAAAGCTGGTTGCGCGCGACGACTGGCTGCCCGAAGCCTGGGCCCAGCCGCATCCCGAGTACTACCAGCAGCACCTGCTGCATTGCGATTCCGCCGAACGCTTCTCGGTCGTCAGCTTTGTCTGGGGGCCGGGCCAGCGCACGCCCATCCACGACCACACCGTATGGGGCCTGATCGGCATGCTGCGCGGCGCGGAAGACTCGCAACCGTTCGCGCTCGACGCTGGCGGCCGGCCTGTGCCGCATGGCGACGCCGTGCGCTTGCTGCCCGGTCAGATCGAGGCCGTATCGCCCACGGTCGGCGATATCCACCTCGTCAACAACGTGCATGACGACCGCGTCTCGGTCAGCATCCATGTGTACGGCGCCAATATCGGCGCGGTGCGCCGTTCGGTCTATGCCGAGGACGGCACGCGCAAGCCCTTTGTCTCCGGCTATTCCAACCGGACCCTGCCCAACCTGTGGGACCGTTCCCGCGAAGTTGCCCAGTCATGACCACGATTACTGCTACGCAAGCCGCACCGGCCTTTCCGACGTACTCGCGCGACGCGGTGCGCAAGGCGCTGCTCAACCGCGACGAGATCGCCTTGATCGATGTGCGCGAGGAAGATCCCTTCGCGCAGGAACACCCGCTATGGGCGGCCAATTTCCCGCTGTCCAGGCTTGAGATCGACGCGTGGGCGCGCATCCCGCGCCGCGACACCCTGATCGTCGTCTACGGCGAACATGCCGGCACTGACCTGGCGCCGCGCGCCGCGGCCGTGCTGCGCGAGCTGGGCTATACGCGCGTGCACCTGCTGGAAGGCGGACTGCGCGCCTGGATCGACGACGGCGGCGAGGTGTTCCGCGACGTCAACGTGCCGAGCAAGTCGTTCGGCGAAGTCGTCGAGGCCAGGCGCCACACGCCGTCGCTGGCCGCCGAGGAAGTGCAGGCATTGATCGACACCAGGGCCGATGTGGTGGTCGTCGATGCGCGCCGCTTCGACGAGTATCAGACCATGAGCATTCCCACTGCCACCAGCGTGCCGGGCGCAGAACTGGTGCTGCGCGTGCGCGAGCTGGCGCCTGATCCGCACACGCGTGTGATCGTCAACTGCGCCGGGCGCACGCGCAGCATCATCGGCACGCAGTCGCTGGTCAACGCCGGCATTCCCAACCCGGTGGCGGCGCTGCGCAACGGCACCATCGGCTGGACTCTGGCCGGCCAGCAACTGGACCACGGTGCCAGCCGCCGCGCCCCCGCCGCGGTCAGCGACGCCAACCGCGACAGCGCCCGCCGCGGCGCGCGTGAGATCGCCGACCGGGCCGGCGTGCGCCGCATTGCGCTGGCCCAGATCGAAACGCTGCAGCAGCCCGGCCGCACCGTGTACCGCTTCGATGTGCGCACGCCCGAGGAATTCGCCGACGGCCACCTGCCGGGCTTTGTCAACGCGCCAGGCGGCCAGCTGGTGCAGGAGACCGACCATTCCGCTCCGGTGCGCGGCGCGCGCATCGTGCTGGCGGATGATGACGACGTGCGCGCCAGCATGACCGGCTCATGGCTGGCGCAGATGGGCTGGGACGTCTGGGTGGTGGAACCGGTGGCCGCGGCAGCGCGCAGCGAAACCGGCGCGCTCAGCGCACCGGTGCCGGCGTCAGCGCCGGTATCGACCGTCACTGCGGCCGAACTGGCCACGTGGCTTGATGCAGGCGATCGCAGTACCGCTGTCCTCGACTTCACCACCAGCGCCAACTACGTCAAGCGCCATATTCCCGGCGCGTACTTCGTCATTCGCGCTCAACTGGCTGAGGCGCTGCCACGCATTCCGCAGCCCAGGCGCTACGTGCTCACCTGCGGTTCGAGCCTGCTGGCGCGCTTTGCCGCCGCCGACCTGCGGCGCCTGACCGATGCGCAGGTATTGGTGCTGGAAGGCGGCACCCAGGCGTGGATCGCCGCGGAACTGCCGCTGGAAAGCGGGGAAACGCGCCTGGCCTCGGAACGTACTGACCGCTACCGGCGGCCGTATGAGGGCACCGACAACCCGCGCGAGGCGATGCAGGGCTATCTTGACTGGGAATTCGGGCTGATCGCGCAACTGGAGCGCGATGGGACGCATGGGTTCAGGGTGGTGTAGGGCGCTGCATGATATGCACTGACGCTGCATATCATGCAGCGAGGCCGGCGACGGGGCGAGACCGGAAGGCCTAGAGGCGGATCAGCAGACGCATGGCCTCTTCCACCTTGCGAAGGTGATTGGCCGCCAGCGTGGCGACCGGCCGGCCGCCCATGAACCGGCGCTTGGATACCGCTCGGACCTGGTCGATCAGCAGGTCCGTCTCATAGGCCAGGCCAGGCAGCTTGCCCAGCGCGACCCGCAACGGAAAACAATCCTCGCGCTCGATTTGTGATGTTCCGGGCACGATGATCGTGGTCGGATGGCCGGCGTCGTTGAGCAAATCCGTCTGGATGACCAGCGCCGGCCGGTTGCGCTTGGCCGGCTCTTCCCGATGCGCCTGGGGATTGAGATCGACCTCCCAGATCTGCCCGCGCTTCAGCTCAGTCAAGGCCGTCTCCGGCCGATGTGTCCATGTCTTCGCTGGCGGCCAGGTGCTTTGCCGAGAGCTTGCGGGAAAGCATGGCGATACGGGAGGCCATTTCCCGCTCGTTCTTCTCGCGCACGGCATCGCGGATGTAGTCGGAAGTTTTTTGTCCCGATGCCTTTGCCAGCGCGCGAGTCTGGTCGGCCAGTTCTTCGCCGGCACGAAAGGACAAAGTCGTTCCTTGCATGAATGGCTCCGTACCTGGGTAATACGGAAGTATAGCGCTCATTTGTCTCTCATTTTTGTATTACAAAACCACCAACAGATGGATGCTCCGGCCGGCTTACAGGGTTTGGAAGCAGTGACCAGAGCGTGGCTGGGAAGTGGATTGGGCAGAAGTTGGAGGAGTCTGAAAGCCCTTGCAGGTGCCCGATCTCTCTACAGCAAGGGAACGAACGTAACGATTCCCTGTCAATCGTAATCGTTACGTTACAATGCTGTCCTGCAGCATCCCACCGGCCAGCCCCGACAGCGGGCCCGGGGCGATGCCGTCAATGCCCCGATCCAATGCGACTGTTGTACCTCCTGCTGACTGCCATGTGCTTGTCGCTGCTCTCCTTCGGAGCAGTGGCGGACGCGCGCGCGGCGTTGCAGGCGCAGGCCAGCGTTGACCTGGTGGACCTGGCGGCGGTGCAGCCTGTCGACGATCTGGGCCGGATCATCGTGCCCGGCGACGACGGTTTGCATGACGACGATATCTGCGACGACCCGCCCCCCGGGTACTGCAATATCTGGTCGGCGGATCTGCTCGATCCCCTCGACCTGCTCGACGAGATCGAGGAATCCAGCGCCCTGATTGCCTTGCCTCCAGTGAAGCTGCTGCTGCCCTCCGGGGACGTCGCCCAGCATCCGCCTGGCCGCGCCGAGCCGCCGCCTTCGGCCTTCTTCCGGCCACCCATTTCCCGCGCCTGAGCGTTTCCTGCGCCCGTACCGCACGCGCTGCCGCATGCCGCCGCCGTGCCGTGGGCCGCGCCCCCTTGTCTGATATCGCCAGCCTGCCTGCTGCCTGAGCGCGGGCAAGCCGCTGCCGTTGTGCGTCCTGCCGTGATCGCGTCCAAGTGACCGCTCGCCCCGGGGCGGGCGGCAGCATGGCGACAGGCAGCCGTATTGCTTGCTTTCCCGACTCATGACAACAACCAAGCTGACCCTGATCGCGTCGCTTTCGCTGATCGCGCTCGCCACCGCCCCGGCCCATGCCGGCGCACAAGGCGGGGTGTCCCCGAAGCCAACGGACGCGGCCGGTGCCGCGCCGGCCGCCCCCGCACCCCTGACCAAACCTGCTGCCGCACCCATGCCGGGCTCCGCCATCCTGGCGGCCGCGGCGGTGCCGAAGCCCGCATCCGCCGCATCGGCCGGCGTCCAGGCGGGACCCGCCTACTCGCTGCCCCAGCTGCTCGACCTGGCCCAGTCCACCAACAAGGGCGTGGCCGCCGCCGAGGCCGGTGTCGACGCCGCCAGCGCGGCCATCAGCAGCGCACGTGCCTATCCCAACCCGCAGGTGGAAGTGATGTACGGCCGCTTGTCCGGCAAGCAGCCGGGCGTGACTAGCGGCAATGCGCCCAGCTACGCCGTGGTGCAGAAGCTGGACTACCCGCACCAGCGCAGCCTGCGCGAGGCCATGGCCACCCGCGGGCTGGAGTCGTCGCAGGCCATGCGGCAAGGCTTCCGGGCCGACCTGGCCGCCCGCGTGAAGACCGCCTACTACGAGGTGCTGCGCCGTGAGAGCGAGCTGCATGCCGCCGAGGAAGACCTGGCGATGATGCGCCAGATCCATTCGCGGGCGCGGCTGCGCGTGGAGGTGGGCGAGGCGCCGCGCTATGAACTGATCAAGGCCGAGACCGAACTGCTGGCCTCGCAGAAGAACCAGCAGACCGCCGAGTTGCGCGTCAACCAGGCCAAGGCCGCGCTGCGCCAGCAGGTGGGCGGTGCCATGCCGGGCCAGTATTCGCTGGCCGGCACCCTGGGCCAGTCGCCCGACGTGCCGCCGCTGCCGGTGCTGCGCGACACCATGACCGCCAGCAATGCCGAGCTGGTCCAGCGCCGCATGGAGCTGGAGCGCGCACAGCTGGGCGTGAACTACCAGAAGTCGCTGCGCTGGCCCGAGGTGGCGGTGCGCGCCAGCACCGACCGCCAGCCTGACAACAACGTCTCGCAGATCGGCCTGGTCCTGACCATCCCGCTGTGGGACCGTCGCAGCGGCCCGGTGGGCGAGGCCACGGCGCAGGCCACGCAGGCGCGCAGCGCCCTGGAAGCGCGCGAGTTCGAGCTGACGCAGGAGCTGGAAGCCGCCTACCGCCAGTACGAGATCAACCAGGCCCAGGTGACGGCGCTTGAGTCCGGCATCGTGCGCGAGGCCGAGTCGGCGCTGGGCGTGGCCGAGTCCGCCTACCGCTTCGGCGAGCGCGGCATCCTGGACTACCTCGATGCCCAGCGCGTGCTGCGCGGCGCGCGCAATGAGCTGATTGCCGCCCAGTACGACGTGCAGGTGGCCGCCATCCAGATCGAAAAGCTTATGTCGACCGCCCCGGGCGCTACCGCAGCGCCGGGCCTGCAGCCGACCTCCACCATCGAACAGAAATAACCATGCGTCCCAATTTCCTGCTTTCGCTGACGGCCGCTGCCGTCCTGACGTTCAGCCTGGCGGCCTGCTCTGACAAACCTGAACCCGTCGCCGAAGCGCCCAAGCTGCCGCCGGGCGTGATCCAGCCCGAGGGCAACCTGCAGAAGGGGCTGAAGGTGGCGCCGGTGGCCACCTCCCCGTTCAGCGAGATGCTGCGCGTGGCCGGCCGTGTCGACTTCGACGAGCAACGCGTGGCGCGCATCGGCGCCAGCGTGACCGGCCGCGTGACCGACCTCTATGCCACCCTGGGCCAGGAAGTGAAGGCCGGCCAGGTGCTGGCGCGCCTGCACAGCAGCGAGCTGGGCGCGGCGCAGATGGCCTTCCTGAAGAGCGAGGCCCAGACCGAGCTGCAGGGCCGCAACGCCGAGCGCGCGCGCCAGCTGTTTGCCGCCGACGTGATCGGCCGCGGCGAGCTGCAGCGCCGCGAGAGCGAGCTGGCGATCGCCTCGGCTGAGATGCGCGCCTACCGCGACCAGCTGCGCGTGCTGGGCATGTCGCAGGCATCGATCGCCGATCTGGCCAGGAGCGGTAGCATCAACTCGCATTCGCCGGTGTTTTCCAGCATCAGCGGCACCGTGGTCGAGCGCAACGTGGCGCAAGGACAGGTGGTGCAGCCGGCCGATGCGCTCTATACCGTGGCAGACCTGTCGCGCGTATGGGTGGTGGCCGAAGTGCCCGAGCAACAGGCCGCCCAGGTGGCCGAAGGGCAAAGCGTTGACATCGAGGTGCCTTCGCTTGGCAACGGCGCGGGCAGCAAGAACATTACCGGCAAGCTGATCTACGTCGGCCGCACGGTCAACCCGCAGTCGCGCACGGTGCTGGTCCGTACCGAGCTGGAGAACCGCGAAGGGCGCCTCAAGCCGGCCATGCTGGCCAGCATGCTGATCGCCGGCAAGCCGGTCGACCAGCTGGTGATCCCGGCCGCCTCGGTGGTGCGCGACGGCAATGACGAGCTGGTCTATGTCGAGATGCCGGGCAACAAGTACCGCCTCACCAAGGTCAGGCTGGGCGCCGAGAGCGACGGCATGCGCGTGGTGCAGAACGGTGTGAAGGCCGGCGACCGCATCGTGGTCGATGGCGCCTTCCATCTCGACAACGAACGCAAGCGCCTCGAGCAAGGGTAATCGGCCATGATGAAATCCCTAGTCGAAGCCGCCATCAAGCAGCGGCTGGTGGTGTGCGTGATTGCCGTGGTGCTGTTCTTCTTCGGCCTGCGCGCTGCCACCAAGCTGTCGGTGGATGCTTTCCCCGATGTGACCAACGTGCAGGTGCAGATCGCCACCGAAGCCGCGGGCCGCTCGCCCGAGGAAGTCGAGCGTTTTGTCACCGTGCCGGTGGAAATGGCCATGACCGGCCTGCCCGGCCTGGAAGAGATGCGCTCGCTGAACAAGGCGGGCCTGTCGCTGATCACGCTGGTGTTTACCGACGCCACTGACGTGTACTTTGCCCGCCAGCTGGTGATGGAGCGCCTGATCGAAGTGGGCGGGCGCATGCCGGAAGGCGTGTCGCCGGTGCTGGGCCCGGTTTCCACCGGCCTGGGCGAGGTCTACCAGTACACGCTGGACCGTGCCGACGACGGCAACCGCGAACTGACGCAGGAAGAGCTGGCCGAGCGCCGCATCGCCCAGGACTGGGTGGTGCGCCCGCTGCTGCGCTCGATCCCGGGCGTGGCCGAGATCAACTCGCAGGGCGGCTACGTGCGGCAATACCAGGCGCTGGTCAACCCGGAACGCATGCGCCACTACCAGATCTCGACCCAGCAGGTCTATGAGGCGCTGGCGCGCAATAACGCCAATTCCGGCGGCGGCGTGCTGCCGCACTATGCCGAGCAGTACCTGATCCGCGGCGTGGGCCTGGCCCGCGGCGTGGATGACCTGGGCAGCATCGTGCTCAAGGAGATCAACGGCACGCCGGTATACCTGCGCGACGTGGCCAACGTCACCATCGGGCACGAGGTGCGCCAGGGCGCGCTGGTCAAGAACGGCCAGACCGAGGCGGTCGGCGGCATCGTCATGATGATGCGCGGCGGCAATGCCAAGGAGGTGGTCAGCCGCGTGAAGGCACGCGTGGCCGAGATCAATGAGCGCGGCATGCTGCCGGGCAAGCTGCAGATCGTGCCGTACTACGATCGCAGCGAACTGGTCGACTCCGCACTGTGGACCGTGACCAAGGTGCTGCTGGAAGGCGTGGTGCTGGTGGTGATCGTGCTGTTCCTGTTCCTGGGCGACGTGCGTTCGTCGGTGATCGTGCTGGCCACGCTGGTATTGACGCCCTTGCTGACCTTCATGGTGATGAACGAGGTGGGCCTGTCGGCCAACCTGATGTCGCTGGGGGGGCTGGCCATTGCCATCGGCCTGATGGTCGACGGCTCGGTGGTGGTGGTCGAGAACGCGTTCGAGCGGCTCGGCCACAAGGAGCCGGGCCTCACCAAGACCGAGATCCTGGTCAAGGCCGTGCAGGAAGTGGCCACGCCGGTGATCGTGGGCGTGGGTATCATCATCCTGGTGTTCCTGCCGCTGATGACGCTGTCGGGCATGGAAGGCAAGATGTTTGCGCCGCTGGCGTTCACCATCTCGATCGCGCTGGCGATCTCGCTGTTCCTGTCGCTGACGCTGTCGCCGGTGCTGTCGTCGTTCCTGCTCAAGGGCGGCGCCGAGCACGACACGCATGTGATCGCCTTCATGAAGCGCCACTACCTGCGCCTGCTGCACTGGGCGCTGGGCAATAGCCGCAAGACGGTGATCTGCGCGGTGGCGGCCTTCGTCGCCACGCTGGCGATCGTGCCGCTGCTGGGCACCTCGTTCATTCCGGAGATGAAGGAAGGCTCGATCGTGCCCGCGATCGACCGCGTGCCCAATATATCGCTGGAAGAGTCGATCAAGCTGGAGAAGGAAGCCAACAAGCTGGTGCTGAGCGTGCCGGGCGTGAAGTCGGTGGTGTCCGGCGTGGGCCGCGGCGAAAGTCCGGCCGACCCGCAGGGCCAGAACGAGTCGACCCCGATCGCCAGCCTGAAGGACCGCAGCGAGTGGCCCGACGGCTGGACCCAGGACGATATCGCCAACGCCATCCGCGACAAGCTCAAGGCCATTCCCGGCGTGCAGATCGTGATGGCGCAGCCGATCTCGGACCGCGTCGACGAAATGGTCAGCGGCGTGCGTTCGGACGTGGCGGTGAAGGTGTTCGGCGACGACCTGGACAAGCTGCGCGAACTGGCGGGCGAGATCGCCCGCGTGGCCGGCGGCATCCAGGGCTCGCAGGACATCCGCATCGAGCGCGTGTCGGGGCAGCAGTACCTGTCGATCGAGATCGACCGCCAGGCGATTGCGCGCTATGGGCTGAACGTGTCCGACATCCATGACGTGATCGAGATCGCCATCGGCGGCAAGCGTGCCACGGACATCTTCGAAGGCGAGCGCCGCTTTGCCGCGGTGGTGCGCCTGCCGGAGGAGTTCCGCAACAACGAGCAGGCCATCCGCCAGCTGCTGGTGTCCACGCCCAACGGCACCCAGGTGCCGCTGCAGAGCGTGGCAAAGATCGAGGTCAACGACGGCCCGGCCCAAATCAGCCGCGAAATGGCCAAGCGCCGCGTGGTGGTGATGATCAACGTGAAGGACCGCGACCTCGGCGGCTTCGTGGCCGAGCTGCAGCAGGCCACCGGCGCCAAGGTGAAGCTGCCCGAAGGCTACTACCTGGAGTGGGGCGGCCAGTTCCAGAACATGGAACGCGCCATGGGCCACCTGAAGATCATCGTGCCGGTGACCATCGCCGCGATCTTCTTCCTGCTGTTCCTGCTGTTCAACTCGCTGCGCTTTGCCACGCTGATCATCACGGTGCTGCCGTTTGCCTCCATCGGCGGCATCATCGGGCTGTTTGTCACCGGCGAATACCTGTCGGTGCCGGCCTCGGTGGGCTTTATCGCGCTGTGGGGCATGGCGGTGCTGAACGGGGTGGTGCTGGTGTCGTATATCCGCACGCTGCGCGACTCGGGTTTGTCGGTCGATGAGGCGGTGGTGCAGGGCGCGACCCAGCGTTTCCGCCCGGTGATGATGACCGCGACCATTGCGATGCTGGGCCTGGTGCCGTTCCTGTTCTCGACGGGGCCGGGTTCCGAGGTGCAGCGCCCGCTCGCGGTGGTGGTGATCGGCGGGCTGATCACGTCGACGCTGCTGACGCTGGTGATGGTGCCTACGCTGTATCGCTGGTTTGATGATCGCAGGCCGGATCCGACCACGGATGTGCCGGTGTAAGGCGACGTCGTCTCGCGCCCCGCTGGTTTGCTCCCCCTCTCCCACATGTGAACTGACCCCCAGAAGTTGGAGGCAACTTTTGGGGGTCAGTTCAGTGCGGGAGAGGGGCCGGGGGAAGAGTGCGGCCCGTTCCTCGCTACAGGAGATCATCATGCGCGCGCTGCGCCGGATGCTCGACCGCGACGCCGAAGACGCGCTGGTGGCCCTGCTGAGCGCGCCCCGGACGTTTCCATGGTCGCCTGCGCCTTTGGCGGTGAAGCAGAAAGGAAGCGTAGCCCCGACGCTGCTTCCAGGCGTCCGCACCACAGCCCAGGAGGCCGGTCGCGGTCATCCCGCAAACAATAGCCTCCAGGCCGCCCGGCCGTCATGCAAGACTTTTGAAAAATCATCCCCAAATTTAGGCCATGTCTGATTGATCCCCACCGTCGATTTCGGCTCAATGGCATTCGGCAAAAAAGTCGTTTCCAACCGAGGATCAGTGATGCAAAACGCAAAAACCAAGAAGATTTACGTTGCAGCATTCGAAGGTGCGACGACCGCCAACGGCGGTGACGTCATGAAGGGTTCTGGCAATCAAAGCTGCGATGGCGGTCCCATCGCACGGGTTGGCGATGTGGTGACCTACCCAGATGGCAGTACAGCGGTAATCATGGCGGGCGCAGGCAGGGCGTGCGAGTCAGCAGGCGTGCCGGTGGCCCTCATCGGCAGCCCCCTGAGCAATGGCGACACCATTGTGTTCAGCCCCGTGACGGCGCTGGAATTCCATGAATCGGCAGACAAGCCTATCCCTGGCCTGCTCGACCCCGCCTACTGTCCCGTGCGCATCTGAGGTGCGGCCATGGTCACCAGAACTTATCTCATCAAAGGCGACAAGGCTGACAATGGCGCAATGATCATCGGCGGCAGTCCCAGCTCCAGCTACGATGGCATCCCGACTGCGCGCGAAGGCGATCCGGTGTACTGCCCCGTCTGCAAGCGAACGGGCGTCATCGTCTGCGTTGGCCCGCGCTGGCCTTCCAGCGATGATGGCAAGGAAGAAGCCTTGAGCGGGGACATCTGCGCCTGCGCCTGCAATCCGCCGCCCGTTTTCCATGCGTCGCGTCCCAACACGATGACCATGACGGCTGAGGATGCTGCGCAGTGGAATAGGTCCTATGCGCCAAGTAGCGCTGGCTCGCCAGCCATCTCCTCACCGCTCCAATCCGCTGATAATGGCCGATTTAACGACAAGTATGTAATTCGCGAGGCGAATGGCTCACCCATGCCTAGGACGGCCTATGCGATTGAACGACAGGCCGGTGGGATCGAATACGGGGAAACCGACGAGCAAGGGCAAACGCATTTGCTTTCGTCCGTCGAAGAAGCCGAAACTATCAGAGTTTATATTGCGGGCTAACAAGCATGTCAGAACAGACGCACGTTTCCCCGAAAGGGGTGAAGTATCGCCTTGTGTCAACCAAGGAAACAACCCAAACAAATGATTCTGCCGCAAAAGAGATAAAGACTGATTCGACAACAGTCGAAGTTGTGGTCAGTGATTCTCGCCTAATTAGCAGCGGCTCGCAATGGGGTCATGTTGCGATTATCGTGGATGGAGTAATCTACAGCCGGGCACACGAGGAATACGTAAAAACCGACGAACGGACTTACTTTTTTGGCGGCACCCTTCAGTTGACCAATGGCACATTAACTACCCATGGAAATCAGTGGCGGGATAGTGCAGGTCTTGTGCTAAGATTATCTCCTGCGGAGAAGGCAATCATCAAGCGAGAGCTTGAGCGACGTATTAAGGTCGATCAGGAATTCAAGAGAAAGCATCCAGGCTCCACCACCTATAGCCTTTTTGATAACAGTTGCTCATCGAACGTTGCAGATGTTCTGGAGCTAGTCGGAATTATGGCGCATGATCCGCGATGGCTTCCGACTCCCGTTACACCCGCAGAGCTTGAAAAGGCCTTGGAAAAATCCAAGCGTCTGGTAAGGAAGAATTACTACCCCAAGCGAGGCTAGAGCAATGAGGATGCCTTATATTGCACTCGCATTTCTTCAATTCGGCTTCATCTTCGCTTCGGCGATTTTTAGGCGGCGCGCATGGAGGGAAATGGACATTCATGATGGTTTGATGGAAATGCCGATCAGCATGAAGGTTTCGTTTGCACTCTTTGGGCTGTGGGCGCTCGCTGTGTTCTTGGCGGCAATTGTTGCGATGATGAACAGGAAGGATCGCGCGATGATATTTCTGTTTCTTGTTGCGCTATTTCCGTTTTTCGAATTCTGGGGATGGTTTATTTATTCGTTTTGAGCATATGACACTGCGCACCGCCTCCCGGCCGCTTCCTGCCAGCGGGCGGACTGCTCCTTGCGGATGCCCAGGTCAGCCAATGTCTGCGATTCGGAAACCGGTCGCGCTAATGGACCAGTTTTTTCGGGGGCCGCCTTTGCCTTTTCCCTCTGGCGCAACAATTCACCAGCCCTCAGTTCCTTTGCAAGCGGGAGAGGGAGCACGCAAGGGGTCAGGCTGCTTTAATGCCGGTGCCCGTCAGCCAGCCGCCAGCTCACGCAGCGGCTCCTGCCCCAGCTGCGGCATGTTTTCCAGCCGCAGCGATTGCGGCACCGACAGCGAGATGTCCGCGGCGCGCAGGCGCTTGAGGATCTCGAACAACAGGTCGCTGCGCGTGTTGGCGGCGATGCGCGGGCTGCCGACATAGCCCGTCACCGACAGCGTGATGCCGTTGGGCGCCAGCTGGCTGAACATGACCGAGGGTGCCGGCACGTCGAGGATGGTCTCGTTCTCGCGGTAGACATCCAGCAGCAGGTCGCGCAGCTGTTCGGGGTCGGTATTCAGGGGGAAGGTGAGCTGCAGCGACGCCACCCCCTGGGTGCTGTTGCTCATGGTCACGTTGCGCAGGTTCTGCGAGATCAGCTGCGAGTTGGGCACGATCACGGTGGAGCGGTCGCCCAGCTGGATCTCGGTGGCGCGCACGTTGATGCGGCGGATATCGCCTTCCACGCCGGCAATGCTGACCATGTCGCCCACCTTGACCGGCCGCTCGGTCAGCAGGATCAGGCCGGAGACGAAGTTCTTCACGATCTCCTGCAGGCCGAAGCCGATACCCACCGACAGCGCGCTGACGATCCACGCCAGGTTGTCCCAGCGCACGCCCAGCAGCGACAGCACCAGCAGCACCAGCAACACGTAGCCGACATTGCTGTACAGCGTGATCAGCGAGGCGCGCAGGCCCGGCTCCTTGCAGACCTTGGGCAGCAGTTCCCCATCGAGCCAGCGCCGCACCGAGCGCAGCAGCCAGATGCCGACTCCGAGAGCGATCAGCGCATTCAGGATGCGGTCGGGCATGATGTTGAGGCTGTGCAGCTTCTCGCCGCCCAGCACCATTACCAGGCTGTTGAGCAGGTCCGCGGGTGTGGTGCCGAAGCCGCCGGTCAGCAGCGCCAGCACCGCCACCAGCAGCAGCACGCTGGCGCCGATGCCTGACAAGATGGTGGACGCCTGCTCCAGGTGCGAATCGTCCACGCCGAACAACTGCTTGATGACGCGGCCGCTGGCGTAGTTGGTCGAGAGCAGGCTTTCGCAGACGTCGCGAGTAACCTGGGTCAGCAAGTACAGGCTGCACAGCACGATGTCGAACCAGACCAGCTCGTAGGTCAGGAAGCGTGCAAAGCTGATATAGCCGGCCAGCAGCGCCACCACCGACACCAGCACGATGACCGACACGCCGGCGTGGATCATGCCCGCCAGCGTGGCGCGCGCCTCCGGGCGCTCGCCCGCCGCGGCCAGCACGTTGCGCACGCGGTTGGCGCGCAGCAGCGCGGCGCCGATGGTCAGCACCACCACCAGCGAGACCAGCCCGCGCCACAGCAGCGTGACCTGCACGCTGGTATCGGCAATGCGGTTCAGTTGCTCGAGCGTGCCGGCCAGCAGCAACAGGCCGGCCAGCACGGCGGGGAACGGCTTCATCGCCAGCGCGACCGGGTCGGCCAGCGCCGGCAGGCGCCAGGAGGGATGGCGCGTGCACAGCAGCGCGCGCCCCAGGCCCGCGATCAGCGCGCTGGTCAGCGTCAGCTTGAGCAACTGGCCGTACAGCTCCGTCAGGTCCGGCGGCAGTTCATAGCTGCGCGTAAAGGCGTTGTAGACCAGCTGTACCGCCAGCCCGGTGGTGCACACGGTGGCCATCGTGGTGGCCAGCGCCAGGGCGCTGCGGCGCAGGCGCGTCTCCGGCAGCTTGTTCAGGCAGAACCACGCCAGTGCCCGTTCGGCCAGGCGCCGGCCCAGGGTCCATACGGCCAGGGCCAGCAGCAGCAAGGCGATGGTGGCGGCGCGCTGCGACGGCTGCCAGGCCAGTTGCGCCATCGGCACCACCTGGTCGGTAAAGGTGGCCAGGCGCGCCTGGTCTTCCTGCGTCGGGCTGGCCAGCGGCTTCCAGAACTGCGGATTCAGGATGCTCTCGGAGCGCAGCGCGAGCTGGTCCTTGATCTGGCTGCGCTGCAGCCGCGCCAGCTGGTCGCTCAGGTTGGCGATGTTCGCCTTGCTCTCGCCCGCCTGCTTGAGTTGAGCGTCAAGCTGGGCACGGCGCGCATTCAGTTCGGCGCGCTGCTTGACCACGGCCGGCGCTTCCTTGGTGGTGCCGGCCGCCGGTGGCGGACCCAGCACGTCCAGCTGCGCCTGCAGCTGCGCACGCTGCGGCGTCAGCGCCGAAGACAGCTTGTCGACGTCGACACCGAGCTTCTGCAGCGCTTCTTCGAGTTCATGCAGCCTGGTGTTGCCCTCCGGGTCGGAGGCCTGCTGCTTGATGCGGTCCTGCTCGGTCTGCAGGCGCTTGAGTTCGGCGGTGGCCTCGCCGTGGGTGATGGCGGGCGCCTGCTGGGCGCCGGCCTCGGAAGCCGCTTCGGATCCCGGGGCGGCCAGTGCGGCGGGCAGCGTGGCCGGCATCAGGTGGCATAGCGCAGCGAGCGCAAGGCCCAGTGCGAGCCGTGAAACTTTGCTCATGGCGGAATCTCGTCGGATGGTGACGGCTTGCGGCGGCTCCGGCATCGGCAAGGCATCGCGCTGGCATGCGTCGGATGCGGCGGCGATGGGATGCGGGAACGGCCGGAACACCGGCAATGAACACGGGAAGGGATGACCGCTCGCTGGCGCTCCCTTCGGCGAAGTCTGGTCAGGGCACGAAGCGCGGCGGGCTGCCTGGCAGGCCGGCGTGCGTGACACGGGACGTGCTGACCGATGGCGGCGGGGCCCAGGGGAAAACGGAAAACGGCCTTGCCGCGGTTCGCAGAATTATACGAAAGCGGATGCGCCACCCAGCCCTGCGGGGTGTCGGATGGTGCACTGGCTGACATTTTGATACGGATACGCGCGCGCGGCGCGCGGTGCAGGGCCGGGCGCCAGCCGGCGCGGCCTGCGGGAATGGCATTACCATCACGGTTTTCGGGCCGCAGGCGGCCCATTGTCATCACCAGGAGAAGGCATGGCTGTTCCGTCAGGCACGGAAAAGGCGCAGCTCGGCGGCGAGGCCGGGCAGATTGAAATGTTGGTCGACCGTCCCGCCGGCGCGCCGCGAGGCATCGCCGTGGTGGCGCATCCGCATCCGCTGCTGGGCGGCTCGGCCACGCACAAGGTGCCGCACCAGCTGGCCAAGGCGCTGGTGGCACGCGGCTTCCTGACCGTGCGGCCGAATTTCCGCGGGGTCGAGGGGTCCGCGGGCGAGCATGACCAGGGCAGCGGCGAGGCGCAGGACATGCTCGCCGTCGTCGCCCATCTGCGCGAGGCCCATCCCGGCCTGCCGCTGGCACTGGCCGGCTTTTCCTTTGGTGCCTTCGTCATGGCCCATGTCGCCGCCACCCTGGCGGCGCAGTCGGTGCCGATCCGGCACCTGGTGCTTGCCGGCACGCCTTACGGCACCGTCAAGGCGCATCGCAGCTATGACACGCCGGCCGTGCCCGCCGATTGCCTGGTGGTCCACGGCGAGCGTGACGAGCGCGCGGAACTCGGCGCGCTGTTCGACTGGGCGCGCCCGCAGGGGCTGCCCGTGGTGGTGGTGCCGGGGGCGGACCACTTCTTTACCGGCAAGCTGCCGCTGCTGGTCCGTATCGTCGGCGGGTACCTGGATCGTCCCGATGCGGGGGCGGCCGCCTGATGGCTTAGGGGGCCGGACGCGGCTTTCATCCCGCCGCAAGCCAGGGGACCTGACGAAATCTACCTCCCCAGCTTTTGCACGCTCTCCTTCACGCTACGTGATGCCTGCCGGGACCATCAAGACTGCATCCACTTCAATGTCGAAGCCGACCAGATTTGACTGCATCAGGGAGCGCGCAGGCGGTGGGTCGCCCACATAGTTCGCATAGATTGCGTCAAACGCTTTAGCGTCGGAGGGGTTCTTCAGGAATACAGATACCTTCACTGCATGCTTCAGAGAGAGCCCCGCCGCATTGGCCGCCGCCTCCAGGTTGTCGAGCGCCATCCTTGCCTGCACCGCGAACGGGGCATCGCCGTGCCGCTGGTTGTGTCGATCCCTCGGTGTCTGGCCGGCAAGGAAGACAAGTCCGTGCGCCTGTACTGCAACGCTATACGTGCCGGCGGGAGGCGGGACGGTCTGACTGGTGAATGCGACGGGATTCAAGGCAGGTTCCTCTTTACACTCGATAGCGTTGGATCAACTGAGCCACGCGTTTCGCCGCTTCGACGGCAGCCTCATGATTCTGTGAGAAGTTCAGGCGGACGCTGTCGGTCGCCGTCGGGCTGAACTCGGTCCCCGGGGTCACTGTGACACCGGCTTGCAGGCGCAGCGCGTGCACGAAGCTATGCAGCGAAACGCTCAGGGCCGGGAGGCGGGGGAACAGGTAGCTGCCTGCATGGGGCGTCCTGACCGCTACGCCGTCGACGGAACGAAATACGCGCAGCAGATTGTCCCGGATGGCTTCGTGCTGCCGGATTCGCTCTTCCATCCATCCGTGGGGCTCGGCGAACCAGGAGCGAAGCACGGCCTGGCAGTATCCCGGCGCGCGGAGTGCCACGATCGCCTGCACCTTCTCCATGCGGTCGATCAGGCGGGCAGATCCGAATGCGACACCGAGGCGATATCCGCTCAGCGACTCGGTCTTGGAGGGGCCCATGATGGTCAGCACGTTGTCCGGATTCACCTGCCTTGCGCGAAGATGCACATATTCATTGGCTGAGTAGAGCAGGCGGGAGTAAAGCTGGTCGACGATCACCGTGGCGCCGTATTGGTCCGCCAGCTCCGCAATCCGGTCGATCTCCTGCTGTGCGTAGACCACCCCGGCCGGGTTATTGGGATTGGAAAAGACGAAGGTCCTGACGCCGGCACGGAAGGCCGCTTCCAGTTGTTCGAGCCGGATTCCGGCACCACCGCTGGCGTCGATATAGTCAAGCTCAACCGGAACCACCTCGCCGCCCATGAATTCCACCAGCTTGCGGTTGGCAAAGTAGTCGGGACGTACGATGGCAACCTTGTCGCCGGGCGTGACAGTCGCCGCGACCGAGAGAAACAGGGCGCACTGCGTACCGGGCGTGATGATCAGCTCGTCTTCCGCGGAGACCGGCGCGCCGGTGAATGACGCCAGCCGGCCCGCAAGCAGGTCCCGGATCTCAGCGGACCCGCGATATTCGGTGTAAGCCTGCTCGCCGCCGCGGGCCACACCGGCGACAACCGCCTCCAGGGCGCCAGGCGTCGGCGCAAAGGCGTTGGCATTGACATCACCGTGCGAAAAGTCGACCGGCGTCCCGGGAAGGATTTCGCCACGCATGGCGTCACCGAGGGCGCGCGGCGCGTAACGGGCTTCCTGGCCGGGTGCATGGTCCGTCAGCAGGTTGGCGAATCTACGCTCAAGCGGAGTCATGGTCTGAGGTCTCCAGTGAATGAACTTGGTTGGCTGGGCCAGGCGGTGCGTCGGCGCGTCCGGTACTGCTCGACGCGATGCCGACTCGCTTAGCGTTGCCATGCATTCTCTGGATTCCACCCATGCCGCACAAATGCTTTTACGCCACCAGGCTATTCCACCAGGGCATAGGCCATTCAGTCCTCCTTCAAGGCCTTCAGGGACTTGCGCAGCGTCTGCAGGAAAGCGTCGCTCAGGCGTGAGATCGGCATGTCCTTGGGGGTGAGGACCGCCAGCTCCACCGGCACGCGCGGATAGAACTGCTTGACCACCAGCCCGAGTTTTTTCAGGTCCGGCACCACAAACGGCGAGACGACGCCGATGCCGGCCCCGTGCAAGGCCAGCATGCAGGTGGTCAGTGCGTAGGTGGTTTCCGAGACAATCTTGGGATTGACGCCATGCTTGGCAAAGAGCGCGAGCATGCTGGCGTGCATGTCGTCGTGGCGGCCGGCCGCCAGGAACGGACAGCCATCGAGATCCTCGACGCGAATCGAGCGCTTCCTGGCGAGCGGATGGGTCCGCGACATGACAGCGACGGCGTTGACCCGCGCAAGCGCTTCCACATCCGTGCCCGCGGTATCGATGCGCATCGAGGTGATGCCAAGGTCAAGCCGTCCGGAGGCTACGCCTTCCTTGACCAGCGAGGAGGCAACCGTTTCGATCACGACCTCCACCCCCGGATGCCGGTCCATGAACGCCTTGACGATTTCCGGGAGCGTGCCCATGCCCAGCGAAGGCAGGCAGCCGACCTGGATGCGCCCGCTGTGCGTGCCGCGCAGTTCGGCGATGGTCTGGCCGATCTGCTCCAGGCCGATATAGCTGCGCTCGATCGCATTGAACAGTACGCGGGCTTCCGGCGTCGGTACCAGCCGTCCTTTATGCAGTTCAAACAGCTTCAGCCCGCTGGTTGCCTGGAAACGCGCGATCAGTTTGCTGATAACGGGCTGCGAAGCGTGGAGCATCAGCGCCGCTTCGGTCGTCGTACCGCGAATCATTACCGCGCGAAATGCCTCAATGTGGCGATGTTTCAGCGCCGGAGAAAAGGAAATGTCGTCGTCGTCATTCATAAAGCCTTGCCTTGTGCACACGCATGGTGAAACGAGCGCCTGAACCTCACCGTAGTGGGGCATCTGAGGTATGTCGTTTTGGAATAGTGTACCCCAGAGAAAATATTATGCAGACATGGGCGCGTTCCACAAAATGCAGTCGTACCCAACGCGACCGCCAACGACCCATGAAGACCTCCCCCCTTGATGCCATCACGCTGGAACTGCTGTGGACGCAGCTCATCTCGATCGCGGATGAAGCTGCGGTTGCGATGGTTCGGACGTCCTTCTCGATCAACGTGCGTGAATCCAACGACTATGCCTGCGTCCTCACCGACAGCCGGGGCCACTCCATGGCGCAGGCCACGCACAGCATCCCTTCCTTCCTGAACACCGCGCCGCAGACGATCCGGCATTTCATTGCCGAAGTGGCCGAGGACGACCTGCATCCCGGCGATGTGCTGATCACAAACGATATCTGGCTCGGCACCGGCCACCTGCCGGACATCACCGTTGCCAAGCCGATCTTCCTGCAGGGGCGGATCGTCGCCTGGGCCGGCTCGGTGGCCCATGCGCCCGACATCGGCGGCCGCATCCGTTCGGCGGATGCGCGTACCGTCTACGAAGAAGGGCTGCAGATCCCGATCATGAAAGTGATGCGCCGCGGCGAGATCGATCCCACCTTCGAACGCATCCTGCGCAAGAACGTGCGCGAGCCCGAGATGGTGATGGGCGACCTCTACGCGCAGCTCAACGCGTTGAACCTGATGGAGCGGCGTGTGCTCTCGCTGCTGGAGGCCCAGAACCTGGCAACGCTGGATGATGTTGCCAGGGAAATCCAGTCCCGTTCGGAAAAGGCAATGCGGGACGCGATCCGGAAGATCCCGGAAGGCGTGTACCACAGCAGCGCGATCACCGATGGCCTGGCGCAACCGATCCGGCTCCAAATGACAATGACCGTCAAGGACGGCTCCATCTCGGTCGACTACACCGGCACGGATCCGCAGGTGGCTGCTTCCATCAACGTCTGCATGGCCTACACCAAGGCCTACACGTGCTACGGCGTGCGTACCGCATTGTTGCCGGATGTGGCAGGCAACGAAGGCGTGATCGCCCCGATCGAGGTCACGGCGCCACCGGGCACCATCCTGAACGCGCTGCCGCCCGCGGCCGGCGGCGCCCGGGCACTGGTCGGCCATATGCTGCCGGTGATGGTGATGGCGGCCTTCGCGGAGGCGATGCCGGAGCGGGTCATCGCAGGCGTCGGTTCGCCGCTCTGGTGCGCCAACGTGTCGGGCCAGCGCGACGACGGCAGCACCTACGCCAATATGTTCTTC
This sequence comes from Cupriavidus sp. BIC8F, assembly GCF_032465815.1. Classification (NCBI taxonomy): domain Bacteria; kingdom Pseudomonadati; phylum Pseudomonadota; class Betaproteobacteria; order Burkholderiales; family Burkholderiaceae; genus Cupriavidus; species Cupriavidus sp. BIC8F. The sequence continues at coordinate 1,141,390 of NZ_CP136095.1, forward strand.
ATGAACGGCGGCTATGGCGCAGCGCAAGGCCGCGATGGCATCAATGTCCTTTCCTGGCCGAGCAATATCTCGTCGACGCCGGTCGAAACCATCGAACAACTGCTGCCGATCCGGGTACACCACCGGCGCCTGCGCCAGGACGGCGGGGGTGTCGGACGCCACCGCGGCGGCACGGGCCAGGAGATCCGCTTCGAAAACCGGTCTGCCAGCCCCATGACGGTGAGCTTCATGGCCGAGCGGACCCGCCCAGAAGCGGCCGCGAAGGGACTGGGGGGCGGCGGCGATGGCGCGCCGGGGCAAGTGCTGATCGACGGCGAGCCGTGCAACGCCAAGCTGCAGCAGATCATCCGGCCGGGCGGCGTGGTCGAGATGAAGACGCCCGGTGGCGGCGGATACGGCCCGGCCGCGCAGCGCTGCGCCGCGGCCCGCGAGGCTGACGCACTGGATGAATACGTTGCCGCCGCTTCCTGAAGCAGCAAGCACGCCGACCACACCCCAACCTACTATTCCAGACAGATCCATGACCACATCTACGCTTTCGCTGGGCATCGACATCGGTGGCACATTCACGGACATCGTTGTCTTCCACCATGCCTCCGGCCGGGTTGTCTCGCACAAGGAACTGACCACGCCTGACGCGCCGAACCGCGGCGTCATTGCCGGCCTGCGCCACCTGTTCGCCCGTGAGTCGCTGCGGCCGGCCGATGTCGGGCGGGTCATCCACGCCACCACGCTGTTCACCAATGCACTGATCGAGCGCAAGGGCGCTGTGACCGGCCTGATCACGACCGCGGGATTTCGCGACACGCTCGAGATGGCACGCGAACACAAATACGAGCTTTACGACCTGAAGATTGAACTGCCTCGACCGTTGGTCCCCCGACGGCTGCGAATGGAAGTCAGCGAGCGCATCGGCGCCGACGGCGAGATCGAGATCGCACTGGACGAGAAGGCGGTGCTCAGGGCGGCCGGCGCACTGGTCGATGCCGGTGTCGACTCGGTTGCCATTGTGTTCCTGCATGCCTATGCAAACCGCGCCCATGAAGAGCGCGCCCGCGCATTGATCGCCGAGGCCTATCCGCAACTCTTCGTGTCGATCTCGTCCGAGGTCTCGCCGCAGATCCGGGAATACGAGCGCACGGTGACGACGGTTGCCAACGCCTATGTCAAGCCCCTCGCCGATGGCTATCTCGACCTCGTGGCACGTGAGATCGACGAGTTCGGCATCCAGGCGCCGCTGTTCATGATGCTGTCCAACGGCGGCCTGACCCATATCGCGGAAGCCAAGCGCGTGCCGATCCAGTTGCTCGAGTCGGGGCCGGCCGCCGGCGCACTGGCCGGCGCGTTCTTCGGTGAAGGGGCGTCGATCCCCGATGTCCTCGCGTTCGACATGGGGGGCACCACCGCCAAGCTCGCCATTGTCGACGAGGCGAAGCCGCTGATCGCGCATCAGTTCGAAGCTTGCCGTGAGAAGCGCCTTACCGAGGGCAGTGGCTTGCCGATATCGATCTCGACCATCGAACTCATTGAGATCGGAGCGGGCGGCGGCAGCATCGCGCGTCTCGATTCCCTCGGGCTGCTGAAGGTCGGCCCCGACAGTGCCGCCTCTACCCCGGGTCCAGCCTGCTACGGGCGCGGCGGCACCCAGCCCACGGTCACGGACGCCAATCTCGTATTGGGCTATCTTGACCCGGCTGGCTTCGCGGGTGGCACCATGCAGCTGGAGGTGGAGAAGGCGAGGGCGGCGATTGCGCCGCTTGCGGCGGAAGCCGGCATCTCGGTGCCTGAGTTCGCCTGGGGCATTTACTCGGTCGTCAACCAGAACATGGCCGCGGCGGCGCGGGTCCACGTGGCCGAGCGCGGGCACGTCGCGAACCGGTTCGCGCTGCTGCTGACCGGCGGCGGTGGCCCGCTGCACGGACTTGAGGTTGCCCGCCGGCTCGGCACCCCGCGGGCGATCTGCCCGCCGAGCGCGGGGGTGGCGTCGGCGCTTGGATTGCTGATGGCGCCGGCACGTGTAGACCGCGTCGCGACGTTCCCCCGCCGCTTCTCGCAGATGGATTGGGCGGAGCTTGAAGCGGTCTACGCGGCGCTTGAAGCCGATGCGCAGGCCGTGGTCCAGGAAACCCTGCCGGGTGCAACGCTGCGGATCGAACGCTCCGCCGATCTTCGCTTCGTCGGGCAGGGCTTCGAAGTGGTGACGCCGCTGTTGGCGGGCCCATACACGGAAGGCGCGTCGGCGTCCATTGTGGCGGCCTTTCATGCGGCGTATCGCAACACCTTCGGCCATGTGCCGCCGAAGGGCGAGATCGAAGTCGTCAACGTCCGCGTGGCGGTGAGCGCCACGGCACAGAGCGCACCGCTGGATGCGTCGACCACGGCGCAGGGCCGGGCCAGGGCAATGACCGCGCGACGTGTCTGGGTCGGTGCATGGGGCCGCTATGAGAAGGTGCCGGTGTATGAACGCGATGGCCTGGAAGCTGGGACCCGGGTCGAAGGGCCAGCCCTGGTGCAGGAAGCGTCGACCACGCTGGTGCTGCCGGTGGGCGCGAGCCTCGTCGTGGATGGCTCGGGCAGCCTGATCGTCGAGTTGCCGCCGGCGGGAATCCAGCCTGCCGCGGCCATGGCGACGGAGGCGTTGGCATCCGCGGCGTGAGTTGAGCGGCGACAAGGCAGCAGGCTGGCCGTCAGTCTGCTGCCAGCGAATTCCATTCGATACCGAATAGAGGCGAAATCATGAAGCATTTTTTGAAGTTCTTCGGCTTTGCTTTCTTGTTTACGTGGCTGACAACATCGGCATGGGCGGATTCGTATCCATCCAAGCCCATCCGGTTGGTGGTTCCCTTTGTGGCGGGAGGCTCCGCCGACCTGCTGGCGCGCATTGTCGGGCAACGGCTCGCGGAGAAGATCGGCCAGCCGGTCATCGTCGAGAACCGCGCGGGCGCCAGCGGCCATATCGGCGCGGAAGCGGTCGCGCGGTCGCGGCCGGACGGGTACACGCTGTTGCTGGGTACGAGCGGCGTGCATGCCGCGTATTCGATCTTTCCCAGCCTGCGCTACAACCCGTCTACCGCGCTCACGCCGATCAGCATCATCGGAGAGTTTCCTAACGTCCTGGTCGTCAATACGGCCGTGACGGCAAAGTCTGTCAATGACGTGATCGCCCTGGCCAAAGCCAGGCCGGGTGGGCTGTTCTTCGGGTCCGCCGGCAATGGTTCTTCCACGCACCTGGCAGCGGAGCTGTTCAAGTTCATCACCAAGGTGGATATCAAGCACATTGCCTACAAGGGGAGTGGCGCAGCGCTGACCGACCTGATCGGGAACCAGACCCAGCTGATGTTCGAGAACCTTCCTACCGTCCTCCCTTTCATCCAATCGGGGCAGCTGCGTCCGATCGCGCTCACGTCGAAGCAGCGTTTCGACAGCCTGCCCGGCGTGCCGACCGTTGCGGAGTCGGGCGTGCCTGACTACCAGTTTGGCGCCTGGTTCACCATCGCCGTGCCGGCAGGCACCCCGCCCGAGATCGCGGCGAAGCTGAACCGGGACATCGACGCGGTGGTGAATGACCCAGGCCTCGCGGCGAAGTGGAAAGAGCTTGGCGTGCGGCCGGTGGGCGGGTCGCTGAGCGACGTCGCCGCTTTCGTTGCATCGGAGCGGTCCAAGTGGAGTGGCCTGGTGGCATCGGCACACCTGAAGGCTGAGTAAGCGCAAAACAATCAAACCTGAACCGACATGAGCCCGATTGAACAGATGATTTCACGCAAGGCCGACGGTATCGGCTGGGTACTCTTCAACGACCCGAAGGCGATGAACGCGATCTCGATGGAGATGTCCGCCGCGATCCCGGGGATCATCGCCGCCCATGATGAGGACCCGGAAGTCCGGGTGCTGGTCGTGGCCGGCATGGGAGACCGGGCATTCGCTGCCGGCTCCAATATCTCGGCCTTTGGCAAGGTTCGCACCGATGCCGCGCAGAACAAGGCGTATCACGAGCTGAACGAGAAGTCGTATAACTCGGTGTACGAATGCTCCAAGCCGACGATCGCGATGATCCGCGGCTATTGCATGGGCGGCGGGCTCGACTATGCATCGAGCTGCGACATCCGCATCGCCGCGGATGATGCTGTGTTCGCGATCCCCGCGGCGCGCCTGGGTCTGGGCTACGGCTACCAGGGCCAGATCCGCCTTAACCGCTTGATCGGTCCGGCGCAGGCGCGGGACTTGTTCTTCTCCGCGCGCCGCTACGACGCGCACGAGGCGCTGCGGACCGGATTGGTCCACGAGGTAGTGCCTGCCGCGGAACTGGAAGCCCGCACGATCGAATATGCCAGGACGGTAGCCGCCAACGCGCCCCTGACCCTGAAGGCCATCAAGCGCGCTTTCCTGGAGCTGGAGAAGCCGGAGTCCGTGCGTGACATGGCGATAGCGCAGAGGATGATCGATGCCTGCTATGCAAGCCAGGACTATCTCGAAGGCCGAGCTGCCTTCGCCGAGAAACGCAAGCCCGACTTCAAAGGGGAGTGAATCCATGTCTCAAGTGACGGAGAAAAAAGGACCCCTGGCGGCGTACAAGGTACTGGACCTTACCCGGGTGCGGGCAGGCCCGACGGCGATGCGGCAATTTGCCGACTGGGGCGCCGACGTGATCAAGATCGAAACGCCGGAGCACCTTGAGCAAAGCGACGGCTGGGGCGGCTTGCGTGACGGCGCTGACTTCCAGAACCTGCACCGAAACAAGCGCTCGATTACGCTGAACCTGAAGGATCCGCGTGGGCGGGAGGTGCTGCAGAAGCTCGTCGCCGAGGCTGACGTGGTGGCGGAGAACTTCCGGCCCGACGTCAAGTTCCGCCTTGGCATTGACTACGAGTCGCTGAAGAAAATCAATCCGAGGATCGTGTACGCCAGCATCTCTGGCTTCGGACAGGATGGCCCCTATGTCAAGCGCCCGGGGTTCGATCACATCATTCAGGGAATGGGCGGGATGATGTCGATGAATGGCTATCCCGAGAACGGGCCGACCCGCGTCGGCATCGCTGTTTCGGATATGGCCGCGGGGCTGTATTGCGCGTTGGGCGTCATGACCGCGCTGCTCGAGCGCGAGAAGTCAGGGGAGGGCCAGTGGGTGCAGGTTTCGCTATTGCAATCGATGCTTGCGATGCAGGATTTCCAGGCTGCCCGGTGGCTCTTTCACCAGGAAATCCCTGAGCAGCCGGGCAACGACCATCCGACCTCTATCCCGACCGGTGTATTCCCGACTGCCGATGGCTACATCACCATTGCAGCGGGGGAGCAGGCTATGTTCAAGCGGCTTTGCGACGCGATGCATGCTTCCGATCTGTGGGAGACGCCGGAATTCTCTACCGAAGTCTCGCGCTCGATACATCGCAAGGCGTTGAATGCCGAACTGTCGAACAGAACGCGTGCGCGGACTTCGGCGGACTGGCTTGAAATTTTCGAGCAGGGAAGCGTCGCCGCCGGGCCCATCAACACCATGGACAAGGTATTCGACGATCCTCAAGTGAAGCACCTCGAAGTCGCGCAGCCGCTGACGCATCCCACGCTCGGGCCCATCAACGTGGTCGGGCAGCCGTTCAAGCTGACCCGCACGCCGCCGCAGATGCGCAGTTCGGCACCGGTGCGCGGTGAGCATACCGACGAGGTGCTCGCGTCCATCGGCTTCTCAACTGCGGACATTCGCGCCCTGCGCGCTGACGGAACCGTTTGAGGATCGGCGCCCATGCACAGTACGAAGCCAACCACAGGACCCGCTCTCCATATCGTTGACGTGCCGGTGCGCTGGAGCGATCTGGATGCCGACGGGCGCGTCAATAACGTGCTTGTTCTCCGCTTTGCGGAGGAGGCCCGGATGCAGTGGACGAGCGTGCTGGGGACCTCGACCGAGGCCCCGGAACTGATGCCGGTGGTCGTCAATGTCGGCTGCACGTTCCATACGCCGATCGGCTATCCCGCAACGGTGCGGGTCTCGGTGCATTGCACTCGGATTGGCAGGAGCAGCGTCGACCTTTGCTTCGAGATACGGGATGCGTCCAACCCCGAAGTCCATTTTGCTACGGCAACCGCGGTCTGGGTGTGGGTGGACAAGCGATCCGGACGATCCGCGCCGGCGCCGGCAAGCCTCCGTGAGCGATGTAACAAGGCCTTGTCGGGCATGGAGATGCATTCAGAACCGTAAGAACCCATTGCATTATGAAAAGGGTTCTAAGCTCATGGCCTCAGGCGTTCGGCAGCGCCGGCGCGCCGGCGGTCGGGTCGGGATGGATCTGCATCAGCGCGGCGCGCTTCTCCAGCAAGTGCTGGCGCAGGATGGCCGCCAGCCGCTTGCCGTCGCGGGCTTCCAGCGCGCGGATCATCTCCTCGTGATCGTGCACGGCGCGGTCCCATTTGCCGGTCTGGTGGTTGGAGCGGAAACGCATCGCCTTGAGCCGCCGGTTGAGCGTCAGGTAGGTCTGCAGCAGCGTCTGGTTGCGCGCGGCCTCGGCGATGCGGTCGTGGATCTCCTGGTTGCGGGCGTAGTAGCCGGGCAGGTCGTTCTGCGCGCGGCAGGCCAGCATGGCGTAGTGCAGCGCCTTGATCTCGGCCAGTTCCGGCGGCGTGATGCGCTCGCAGGCCAGCTCCCCGGCAAAGGCCTCCAGGCCGCTCATCAGCTCGAAGGCTTCCCAGGCCTCGGCCTCGCTCATCCGTGACACGCTCGCGCCGCGGTTGGGCGAGATCTCGATCAGCCCCTCGGCGGCCAGCACCTTCAGCGCCTCGCGCAGCGGCGTGCGCGAGATGCCCAGCGTTTCACACAGCTCGCGCTCATTGAGCTTCATGCCCGGCGGCAGCACCCCCTCGACGATAAAGTTGCGCAGGTGGTCGACCACGGTGTCGTGCAGCCGCTGGCGCACGACCCTGGGCAGGAGCGGGGCGGCGGCCGCACCGGTGCCGTCCGGAGTTTGCATGCAATGTCCCTGTCATTGGCGTTGCGCCATTCTAAGACATTGCCGGCGGGCGGCGGTCCCCTCCGAGCCTAGCGTGCCGGACCGCGCAGCGGCATGCCGTTTTCGCGCGGCGCCTGGGAGCCTTCGCCCCGCCCGATCAGCGCCACCGACAACGCCGACACCACCCCCGCAAAGGCCACGTAGGCGCAGATCTGCCAGGGCTTGCCGCCGCCCGACCTGAGCAGTGCCGTGGCGATGATGGGCGTGATGCCGGAGGCGAAGATCCCCGAGAACTGGTAGACGAACGAAATGCCGGTGTATCGCACCCTGGCATCGAACAGCTCGCAGAACAGCGCCGCTTCCGGGCCGTAGACCGCGGCGTAGAGGATGCCGAACGGCACCACGATGGACAGCCACAGCAGCATGGTGTTGCCGCCGCTGTTCAGCATCAGCCAGAACGCCGGGAAGGCGGACAGGGCCGTGATCAGCGAGCCCCAGAAATACACGCGGGTGCGGCCGATGCGGTCGGACAGGTGGCCGAAGAACGGAATGAAGAAGCACATCGCAATGGCCGCCGCCATCACGCCGACCAGCGCTTCAGTCCGGCTGATATGGATGGTCTGGGTCAGGTAGGTGATCGAGAACACGCCGAAGATGTTGAAGAAGACCCCGTCGATATAGCGCGCGCCCATGCCCTTGAGGATATTGCCCGGGTAGCGCCGCATCATGTCGACAAATGGGATCTGGGTCTCGGCATTGCGCTGCTTGATCACGGCGAATTCAGGCGTCTCCTTGACGTTGAGGCGGATATACATGCCCACGAACACCATCCCCGCCGAGATCAGGAAGGCCACGCGCCAGCCCCAGGCCAGGAACTGGGCATCGGTCAGGGTCAGCGACAGCAGCGCCACCACGCCGGATGCCAGGCACAGTCCGATCGCCAGCCCGATCTGCGGCAGCGACGCATAGAAGCCCCGTTTGCCCGGCGGTGCGTACTCATAGGCCATCAGCACCGCGCCGCCCCATTCGCCGCCCAGTCCGATGCCCTGCAGCACGCGCAGCAGCAGCAACAGGATCGGCGCCAGGATGCCGATGCTGTCGTAGGTCGGCACCAGTCCGATCAGGAAGGTGGACACGCCCATGATCATCAGCGTGATCACCAGCATGCTCTTGCGGCCGACCTTGTCGCCGAAGTGCCCGAAGATCACGCCGCCCAGCGGCCGCGTGACAAAGCCCACCGCAAAGGTGGTGTAGGCCAGCATGGTGGCCACCAGCGGGTCATTGCCGGGGAAGTACAGCTTGTTGAAGACCAGGCCGGCGACCACGCCGTACAGGAAGAAGTCATACCACTCGATGGTGGCGCCGATCACGGACGCCAGCGCGACCTTGCGGATCGCCTGTTCGTTGGGGCTTGTCATGCTTGTCTCCTCTGGTGATGGGCGGCGTCCTCTGGAAGGATGGTTATGGACGCCGGATGCACTGCGGGGTTTGGCCTTGTTATGGATGCCTGGCCTTGGTTGTTCGCAATCAGGATTGGCGCAAGCCGCTCAGGCGGCCGCTGCCATCGGGGTCGCTGCATCGATGGGATGCATTTCCCGTCGTGCGTCTTCGCGGATGAAGTCGGCCGCGCGCTCGGCCATCATCACCACCGGCACGTTGGTGTTGCCCGAGACCAGCGTGGGCATCACCGAGCAGTCCACCACGCGCAGCCCGCCCACGCCATGCACGCGCAGGCGCGCATCGACCACTGCCAGCGGATCGGCGGCGGGACCCATTTTCGCGGTGCCCGACGGATGGAAGATGGTGGCGCCGTACTCGCGGCAGAAATGCAGGATCTCGTTGTCGCTGCGCACCTCGTCGCCCGGCCGGAACTCGCGTTTCATCAGGCCGCGCATCGGTTCGGTCTGCGCCACGCGCCGGGCGTAGCGTACCGCTGCCACGGTGCAGCGCCGGTCCAGCTCGGCCGACAGGTAGTTGGGCTGCATCGACGGCGGCTCATACGGATCGGTCGAGCGGATCCGCACCGTGCCGCGCGACTCGGGCCGCAACTGGCATACCGAATAGGTGCAGCCGGAGAAGGGATGCACCATGCCGCCCGCCATGTCGGCGGACAGGGTCGAGAAATGGAACTGCGTGTCCGGCGTGGCGCTTTCCTGCGGCAGGGCGCGGCAGAACATCGCGCCCTGGTTGATGCCGATCGCCAGCGGCCCCTTGCGCATCAGCAGCCATTCCAGGCCCATGCGCGCCTTGCCCGTCAGCGAGCGCAGCTGGTCGTTGGTGGTGATCGGCTTTGCCACCTCGTAGATCAGCCGCACCTGCAGATGGTCCTGCAGGTTCTCGCCCACACCCGGCAAGGCATGCACCACCGGTACGCCCAGGTCCTGCAGCAACGGCGCCGGGCCGATGCCCGACAGCTGCAGCAACTGCGGCGACTGCAGCGCGCCGGCGCACAGGATCACCTCGCGCCGCGCCCGCAGGATATAGGGCTGGCCATGCTGGGTGTAGCGCACGCCCACGGCACGCTTGCCTTCGAACAGGATCCCGGTGGTGTGGGCATCGGTCTCGACGCGCAGGTTCGTGCGCCTGCGCGCCGGACGCAGGTAGGCCACCGCGGTGGAGCAGCGCCAGCCGTTGCGGGTGGTGAGCTGGTAATAGCCCACGCCCTCCTGGTCGCCACCGTTGAAGTCGGTCTGGCGCGGCAGGCCCAGCGCCTGGCCGGCGCCGATGAAGGCATCGACCAGCGGATGCTGCCGGTCGATCGAGGTCGCGTTCAGCGGGCCCTCGGTGCCGCGCGTGGGGCCGGCGCCAAGGTCGTTGTTCTCGAGCTTGCGGAAGTAGGGCAGGCAGTTGTCCCAGCTCCAGCCCGGATTGCCCAGCGTCTCCCAGTGGTCATAGTCCTCGCGCTGGCCGCGCACGTAGATCAGGCCGTTGATGGCGCTGCTGCCGCCCAGCGTGCGGCCGCGCGGCCAGTAGATGCGGCGATTGAGCATGTTGGGATCGGGATCCGTATAGAAGCCCCAGTTCACTTCCTTGTGGAACATGGTCTTGCCATAGCCGATCGGGATATGGATCCACGGGTAGCGGTCGGGCGGGCCGGCCTCCAGCAGGCAGACCGAATACCGGCCGTCTTCGCTGAGCCGGTTGGCCAGCACACACCCGGCCGAGCCGGCGCCTACCACGATGTAGTCAACGGTTTGCGACATCGTCGCTGTCTCCTTTTCTGGCCGGCAGGCGCGTAGCCACCTGGCTTCGATCTATAATCTGAAACGTTCTGTTCCGGATTTTATTTTTCCAGGCCGGAATGGAAAGCTCAATCGCGAGGAGACGCCGGTTGTGAAACAGAACGTGCAATTCCCGTTTCAGAATCGCACTGCAGCAGAAGACGGGGCGGTGGAGGACGATGCACGCAGCCTGCGCGTGCTGATGGTGCTGTCCAGCCTGGCCAGGGCGCAGCACCCACAGACCCTTTCCCAGCTTTCGCAGCGGCTGCATGTGCCCAAGGCGACACTGATGCGCCTGCTGGCCGCCATGGAGCGCACCGGCTTCGTGGTCCGCATGCCCGCCGAGCGCGGCTATGTGCCCGGGCCGGGCGCCGCGGCCCTGTCACTGCAGACCCTCAGGAGCCCGCCGATGCTGCGCGAGTGCCGCGCCATCCTGGCCAGGCTGGTGGCGAGCCTGGGCGAGACCTGCAACCTCACCGCGCTCGACGGCGACCGGGTCCTCTACGTAGAGCGCGTCGAGACGCACGAGCCACTGCGCCTGCAGCTGTCGCCCGGCATCCACGTGCCGCTGCACTGCACCGCCAGCGGCAAGCTGTTCCTGTCGGCGATGAACCGGCTGGAACGCCAGCAGATGCTCAGGCGCCTCGACCTTGCCCCGCACACGCCACGCACGCTGTCCGATGTGCCTGTCCTCAATGCCGAACTGGACCGGCTGGGCGCGCGCGGCATCGGCGTGGACCATGAGGAATTCGTGCGCGGCATGTGCGCGGTGGCAGTGCCGGTGCGCGAGCCGGATGGGGAGGGTTCAGGCCGGGTGGTGGCCGCGATTGCCTGTCATGCGCCGACGGCGCGGGCTTCGCTTGAGGTGCTGCTGCAGGCGGTGCCGACGCTGCAGGGGGCGGCAAGGGAGATGGCGGCGGTGCTGTGCGCGCACTGAGCCGGGCCGCAAGGCGCGGCCTCGGGCTTTACGGCCAGCGGGGGGGCGAGTATCGCTTGCTGCCTACCCCGTCTGCACAGGGCCGTGCCGCAACAGCAGCCCAACCCGCTCGCGCAACATCGGCAGCACCTCGCCCTCGAACCAGGGATGCTGCTTGAACCACGGCTGGTTGCGCGGTGACGGGTGCGGCAACGGCACGAAGTCGGGCGCGTAGTCCTTCCATGCCCTGACGGTCTCGGTCAGCGTCGGCTTGCGGCGCGCCCCGAGGAAATGGCGCTGCGCGTACTGGCCGACCAGCAAGGTCAGCTCGATCAACGGCAGTTCCGCCAGCAGCCGGTCGAGCCACAGTGGCGCGCATTCGCGGCGCGGCGGGTTGTCGCCGCTCTTGCCGCGTCCGGGATAGCAGAACCCCATCGGGATGATCGCGAACTGCGATTCGTCGAGGAAGGTGGCGGCATCGACGCCAAGCCACTGCCGCAGGCGGTCGCCGCTTGCGTCGTTCCAGGGAATGCCGGTTTCGTGCACGCGTATCCCCGGCGCCTGGCCGACGATCAGGATGCGCGCGTCGGCCCCGACGCGCACGATCGGGCGCGGGCCAAGCGGCAGGTGTGGCGCACAGGCGCGGCAAGCCCGTACTTCGGTCAGCAGGGCATCGAGCGAGGCGTAGCGGGGCCGGCTCATGGTCACTGCGCCATCACGCGTGGTTGCCTGCCACCTGCCGCGACAGGAAGCTGCAGGTTGCCACCAGCACTTTCGCGCACTCAGGGATGCACGTCTCCATCCGGTTCCTCGGTCCGGCCACGGCAATGGCCAGGGTTTCGTTGTTCAAGGTGAGGAAGGTGGCGACGGCCCAGACGTCGCTCACGTTTTCGCCGCGCGTGACGAAGTAGCCGGCGCGCCGGCTGTCCTGGATGTCGCGCACGAGGGCTTCCGGGTCGGTCTTGGTGGCCATGGTGATGGCGGGCAGTTCCCGGCCGGCCAGCCAGCCGCGCAGCTCCTGCTCCTTCAGGCCGCCCAGGATGGCCTTGCCGATGGAGCTTGAGTGCAGCGGCTTGAACTCCCCCGGCTTGGCCGTGTAGCGGATCGCGTGCACGCCTTCGATGACCTGCAGGTAGATCACGGACTCACCCTGCCGCTTGCCGAGGATCACGGTTTCCCGCGTGGCGTCGCGCAGCCGCTCCAGTACCGGCGTGGCGCGTTCCACGAACGGGTCTTTCTCGGTGATGTCGCGGGCCACGTCATAGATGCGCCGGGTGGGATAGAGCGCGCGCGGACGGGTGAGGGAATAGAGGTAGCCGCGCGCCATCAGGGTCGAGACGATGGCGTGGCAGGTGCTCTTGGGAATGTCTATCGCCTCCGCCAACTCCGTCAGCGACAGCGGCCGCTGGCTTGCCTGGAAGGCTTCAAGGATATCGATCACCCGCTCGATGGCGGTCACCGTGACGCCGGACATAGACCCCTCCTTTCGCTTGCACCTGGCTGGAAGAAATTCGGCCGGCTGAACAAAAGCCGGCGGCGTGGCCGCATTCCGCTGCATTGTACTCATTTGTTCGAGATACGGAACTAGCGTTCTTGTCTCGGAATTAACGCCCGCCTAGCATCCATTCAAACCAGTCGGGAGGCAGATCAGCGTGTACGCAGCTAAGGACATCACCGTGGAGGAGCGCGCCGGCGGCGCGCTATGGATCACGATCGACCGGGCGCAGAAACACAATGCGCTGGCCCGCCACGTGCTGGCGGAGTTAGCGCAGGTGGTGAGCGCTGCGGCGTCGCAGCCCGGCCTGCGCTGCATCGTGCTGACCGGCGCCGGCGAGCGCTTCTTTGCGGCAGGCGGGGATCTTGTCGACCTGTCCGGCGTGCGCGACCGGGACGCTACGCTGGCGATGAGCGAGCAGGCGCGCGGCGCCCTGGATGCGGTGCGCGACTGCCCGCTGCCGGTGCTGGCCTACCTGAACGGCGATGCAATCGGCGGCGGCGCCGAGCTGGCATTGGCCTGCGACATGCGGCTGCAGTCGGCGAGCGCGCGCATCGGCTTCATCCAGGCGCGGCTGGCCATCACCTCGGCCTGGGGCGGCGGCCCCGACCTGTGCCGGATCGTCGGCGCCGCGCGGGCCATGCGCATGATGAGCCGTTGCGAGCTTGTCGATGCGCAGCAGGCGCTGCAGTGGGGCCTGGCCGATGCAGTGGTCACGGACGGACCCGCCGGCAAGGACATCCACGCCTTCCTGCAACCGCTGCTGGGCTGCGCCCCGCAGGTGCTGCGCGGCATCAAGGCACAGACCGCGGCCAGCCGGCGCGGCGAGTCGCATGACGCTGCCCGCACCATCGAGCAGCAGCAGCTGCTGCATACCTGGCTGCATGCGGACCACTGGAACGCTGCCGAGGGCATCCTCTCCAGGAGGGCCCAATGAGCAATGCTGAGCTTTCCATGGCGGATGCGGGCGCCGAGCCGGCCTTGCGGCCGGTCAGCCAGAGCGGCATCGAGGTGCCGGCCAGCGTGGATGCGGCGGCGGTCCATCCGGACAGAATCGGGGAGCCCGGCAGCTACCCGTTCACGCGCGGGATCTTTCCCGATGGCTACCAGGGCCGGCTGTGGACCATCCGCCAGTACTCGGGATTCGGCACCGCGGAGGAGTCCAACGAGCGCTACAAGTTCCTGCTGGCGCAGGGCCAGACCGGCCTTTCGGTGGCGCTGGACCTGCCGACCCAATGCGGCTTCGATCCGACCCACCCGATGGCCCGGCCGGAAATCGGCAAGGTCGGCGTGTCGCTGTCGAACCTGAGCGAGGCCGAGATACTGTTCGACGGCCTGGACCTGTCAAGGATCTCGACATCGTTCACCATCAACGGCACGGCCGCGATCATCTATGCCATGTACCTGGCGGTGGCGGACAAGCAGAACGTGCCGCGCAGCAAGCTGACCGGCACGATCCAGAACGACATCCTGAAGGAGTACGTCGCGCGCGGCACATGGATCTTCCCGGTGCGGCCGTCGATGCGGCTGGTCGCCGATTCGATCCTCTATTCGAATGAGGTCTCGCCACGCTTCAACCCCATCAGCATCGCCGGCGCCCATGTGCGCGACGCGGGGGCCACGGCGGCCGAGGAAATGGCGTACACCCTGGCCAACGGACTGGCCTATGTGGACGAGCTGCGTGCCCGCGGCGGCGACGTGGAGAAGTTTGCCAAGCGCCTGTCCTTCTTCTTCTACGTGCACATGGACTTCTTCGACGAGATTGCCAAGTTCCGGGCGGGCCGCCGGCTCTGGGCGCGCCTGATGAAGGAGCGCTATGGCGCCAAGGATCCGAAAGCCCAGCATTTCCGCTTCGGGGTCGTCTGCGGGGGATCGTCGCTGGTAGCGCCCCAGCCCTACAACAACGTGGCGCGGGTGGCGGTGGAGACCATGGCCGCGGTACTGGGCGGAGCGCAGTCGATCTTCACCTGCGCCTTCGACGAGGCCTTCCAGATCCCGACCGAGTTCTCCGCCGAGCTGGCCGTGCGCACGCAGCAGATCATCGCCTATGAAAGCGGCATCGGCCGGACCGTCGATCCCCTGGGCGGCAGCTACTTCCTGGAGCAGCACACCGACCGGATGGAGGCGCAGATCGTCCAGGTGATGAACGAGATCGAGGCGTACGGCGGCGTGATCCCTGCCATCGAGGATGGCTGGATCCAGATGCGGCTGGCCGAGCGGGGCCTGCAGCGCAAGCTGGACACCGATTCCGGCCAGACCGTCATCGTCGGCCAGAACCACTTCAGGAAGGAGGGGGAGGAGATCCGGGTCGGCGAGGTGTTCACGCTGGATCCGACCGTCGCGCAGCGGGCCCTGGAGAAGTTCCAGCGCGTGCTGGACACGCGCCAGCAGTCAGCCGTGGATGCGTCGCTGGCCCGCCTGACGGCGGCGGCCGCCAGGGACAGCGAGAACGTCATGCTCTATCTGGTGGAATGCTGCCATGCCTATGCCACGGTCGGGGAGATGGTGGCTTGCCTGAAGCAGCAATGGGGCGAATTCAAGGAACCGGTGAACCTATGAACACCCTGCAAGCCGCCGGCGCGTTGTCCGGCAAGCGGATACTGATCGGCAAGCCCGGCCTGGACGGGCACGACATCGGCGCGAAGATCATCGCGCTGACGTTGCGCAATGCCGGTGCCGAAGTCATCTACACCGGCCTGCGCCGCAGTCCACTGCAGATCGCGCAGGTCGCTGTCGACGAGGGCGTGGACGCAGTGGGCCTGAGCATCCTTTCCGGCAGCCACAAGGAACTGGTGGGGGAGGTCATCGCCCAGTTGCGAGAACTCAATGCGCATGACATCAAGGTCTTTGTTGGCGGCACCATTCCCGCTGAGGACCAGCCCTTCCTGAGGTCGCTGGGGGTCACCGCAGTGTTTACCGCCGACATGCCGCTGGAGACGGTGGTCAGCGATCTGGGCAGGAGCCTGGCGTGAGCGCGCCCCTTTCCGGCATCCGCATCATCGAAATCGGCCACATGCTTGCCGGGCCCTACTGCGGGCTGATGATGGCCGACTTGGGCGCCGAGGTGATCAAGATCGAGACCCCGGAAGGCGATATCGGCCGCACCATCAGCCCCCATTTCATCGGCCCGCACAATGCCTACTTTGCCAGCCTGAACCGCAACAAGAAAAGCGTGGTGCTCGACCTCGCCAGCGAGGAAGGGACGCTGGCACTCGGGCGGCTGTTGCGGCAATCCCATGCGCTGGTGACCAACCTGCGTCCGGCGGCGGTGCGCAAGCTTGGGCTTACCTACGAGGTGCTGCGCCAGTGGAATGAGCAGCTGGTCTGCGTGGCCGTTACCGGCTACGGCCTTGACGGCCCCTATTCGGACAGCCCGGCATACGACTATGTGATCCAGGCCATGACCGGGGTCATGGCTTTGACGGGTGATCCCGCGGCACCGCCCACCAAGGCCGGCTACTCGGCGGTGGACAACTCGGCTGGCCTGGTTGCCGCGGTGGGGTTGCTGGCGAAGATCGTGCAGGGGCGGGGTGGGCAGGTGGACGTGGCCATGTACGACGTGATGCTGTCGCAGCTCAACTACCTCGCGGGGGCCGCCCTGAACGCGGGGGAGACCATCGAGCGGCTGGCCGATTCGTCGCATCCCTACCTGGTGCCCGCACAGATATTCCCGACCGCCAAGGGCTGGCTGACGCTTTTCATCACCCATGACCGGTTCTGGAAGACCTTCTGCGAGGAGGTGGACCGGCCGGCCTGGACCACGGATCCGCGCTTTGCCACCATGGCGGGCCGCCGCGCGCACCGTGCCGAGGTGATACCCGAGATTGCCGAGGTGCTGCGCTCCGCCCCGGCGGCGCAATGGGTGCGGCGCCTGGCGCCACAGGGCGTGGTCGTGTCGGAGGTGGGCACATTGAATGAAGCGCTGGGCAGCGACATCACCGCTGCGCGCTCGCTGATCGTGGCGCTGGGGCAGGGCGAGTTGCCGCTGCGCGCGGTGGCAAGCCCGATCCGCTTCTCGGATTACGAGCCGAGCTATGGCTTGCCGCCGTTGCTTGACGAGCATCGCGATGAAGTCTTGGGCAAGGTGGCGCCATGAACCCGTCCTCGCTCGACCGGGCTGCGCTGGGCCGGACCCTGACCCGCATCGCCAACGCCACGCCCGCGGAGCTGGTGCGGCGAGCGCGGCGGGACACCCCACAGCATCCGGCCAGGCGCATCGGCATGACCGGCGCGCCCGGCGCGGGCAAGAGCACCCTGTTGGGCCATCTCGCCATGGCGCGCGCGTCCAAGGGGCGCCTTGGCGTGCTCGCAGTGGATCCCAGCAGTCCCAGGAGCGGCGGCGCCATCCTCGGGGACCGGATTCGCATGGACGAGCTTGGCACCAGCCCGGAACTCTATATCCGCTCGCTGGGATCGCGCGGCACGTCGGATGGCCTGGCCGACAACCTCCCGGAGATGCTGGATGCGATGGATGACTTCGGCTTTGCCGAGGTGCTGCTGGAAACGGTCGGTGTCGGCCAGACGGAGTACGCGGCGCGCGCGCAGGTCGATACGCTGGTGCTGCTGTTGTTGCCGGACAGTGGGGACATGGTGCAGGCGATGAAGGCGGGGATCATGGAAATGGCCGATATCTTCGTCGTCAACAAGGCAGACCTGCCGGGCGCCCAGCGCATGGCCACGGATATCCGGCGCATCGGTGCCATCACGCGGCATGCGCAAGGCGCATGGGTTCCGCCGGTGCTGCTGACCGCGGCATCCCGTCCCGACTCGGTCAGTGCCCTGTCCGATGCTATCGACCGGCACCAGGCGTGGCTGGCTGCCGCCGGGCGGCAGGCGGCGTTGCGCAGGCAGCGGGCCCGCTACCGGCTGAAGCGCCTGCTGGAGGTCCAGGTTGCCGAGATGGTCGCCAATCAGAACGATGAATTCCTGGCCCTGCCACTGCGGCAGCAGCTGTCGCAGGCCTGGACCCTGCTGGGCAAGACCATTGGCGCGTAGCGCTGCCAGCCGAACAACGCCGGAGCCGCAAGCACCATGTCGCGCGAAAGAATCAAGGCACTCAAGAAGACCATCCGCACCGCCGGCCGCGCCGAAGCCTCGGCGCACCAGGTACCCGATGCGCGGGCGGCCGCGCTGGCGCTGCTGCGGCACAGCGTCAGGATGCGGCACGAGCGGCTGGCGGTGATCCGCCTGCTGGACGCGATCAGGCTGCGTGCGGACATAGACGGGGAACTGTGGCGCTATTTCGAAACGGTGGAAAGCGTGCGGGCAAATCCGGGGCAGTTGCGCAGGCTCAGGAAAGCGCACCTGTCCGCATTGGCCAGTCCGGCCGGCGCAGAGGCGCCACCGATCGGGATGCGAGCGTGAACGGATGCAGTGCAAACTGTCGACAGGAGGGGAGATGCGGACATACAAGAAACGATTGCCCGAGAGCCGGGCAAGCCAGGGCAGGTGGCCGGCTGCATTGCTGGGCATCGCGGGCCTGGCCCTGGCCGGGCCGGCAGCGGCCCAGTTCAGCGACGAGTCGGTGAAGATCGGCGTGCTGGCGGACATGTCAGGGCTCTATTCCGACATGGGCGGCAGTGGCCTGGTCGAGGCCGTGCGGATGGCAATTGCGGATGCCGGCGGCGAGATCAACGGCAAGCGCATCGAGCTGATCCACGCCAACCATGCCGGCAAGCCCGATACCGCGGCCACGCAGGCCCGCGAGTGGTTCGACCGGCAAGGGGTGGACATGATCATCAGCGGGCCGAGTTCCGGCACCAGCCTGGCGGTGGCCAAGGTCGCGGCGGAAAAGCAGCGTCCGGTCATGGTGACCGGCGGCGTGGCGGCGCAGCTGACCAATGAGGAATGCTCGCCCTATACCATCCACTATCTCTATGACACCGTGGCCCTGGCCAGGGGCACCGGTGCCGCCATGACCAGGCAGGGCGGACGGTCGTGGTACTTCCTGACGGTGGACTATGCGTTTGGCGCGTCGCTGGAGAAGGAGACCGCGGCAGTAGTGACCGCAGGCGGCGGCAAGGTCCTGGGCAGCGTCCGGCATCCTTTGTCCGCCTCCGACTTTTCCTCCTTCCTGCTGCAGGCCAAGGCATCCCGGGCCCAGGTCCTGGGGCTGGCCAACGGCGGCGGCGACACCATCAATGCGATCAAGGCGGCCAACGAATTCGGCATCTCCAGGTCGATGAAGATCGCGGGGCTGATGCTGTTCATCACGGATGTACACGCCCTCGGCCTGGGACTGACCCAGGGCATCACCCTGACGGAAGCCTGGTACTGGGACCAGAGCGATGAGTCAAGGAAGTGGGCAGGTCGGTTCCAGGACAAGATGAAGAAGAAGCCCACCAGCATGCAGGCGGCCAGCTACTCGGCGACGCAGCACTATCTGCGCGCGGTGAAGGCTGCCGGCACGGACGACGCCGCCAAGGTGATCGCCGGCATGAAGGCAACCCGCATCAACGATATGTACGCCCAGAACGGCTACATCCGGGGAGACGGGCGCATGGTGCACGATCTGCGCCTGATGGAGGTGAAGAGCCCGGCTGAATCGCGCCAGCCGTGGGACTACTACAAGGAGGTGCAGCGGATTCCCGGGGAGCAGGCCTTTGCTTCCAGGGCGGAATCCCGCTGCGCGTTCTGGAAGTGAGTGCAGTGGATGTTCGATCAAGCCGATCCACAGTATCGGCGGACAAGGCAGCGCGTTCCGCGTATCAGTCAAACCATAGGAGACACCGATCATGACAGCAATGCCATCCCGGGCTGCGGCACAGCCGTTGCAGGCCGCTCCCTCTGAGCAGGTGCGCGCAGCCATCGCGCGCGGGACCGACCTGCCCATTCTCGACCTGGGCCCCTACCTGGCTGGCGTGCCCGGCGCGCTTGAGCAACTGGCCGCCGACGTCAAGCTGATCCAGGAGGAGCTGGGGTTCTTCTCGGTCATCAATCACGGCATTCCGCAGGCCCTGATCGACGAGTCATTCCGCCAGACCGCGAAGCTCTTCGAGATCCCGATGGAAGAGAAGCTCAGGCACCGGGTCGGCTATCACCACCAGGGCTACCTGCCGCCGAAGGCTTCCATCCTGAAGTCCGAGGCGATCCGGACCAAGATTGCGGAGAACACCAAGAAGGATACCAATTCGGCCTGGCTGTTCATGCGCAACCGCACCGAAGACGATCCCAAGGTGCGGGCCAATGTCCGTCATCGTGGCCTGAACCAGTGGCCTGAGAGCCTGCCGGAGTTCCGCCAGACGCTGTTCGACTACCAGTTGTCGATGGAGCGCCTGGCGCTGAAGTTCCTGCCTATCTACGCCAGGGCGCTGGAGCTGCGCGCGGACTATTTCGACAGCATGTTCAAGGCGCCGGAATACTACCAGCGCTGCGCCTACTACCATCCTGAAGAGCACCTCGACGAGGGCCAGTATGCACTGGCGCCGCATTCCGACGGCAGCTTCCTGACCTTGCTGCCGATGACCCCGGTGCCCGGCCTGCAGGTCATGACCCCGTCCCGCGAGTGGCTGAGCGTCAGCTACGTCAAGGACGCGCTGATCGTCAACACCGGCCAGATCCTGAACCGCCTGTCCAACGACCGCTTCATCGCCACGCCGCACCGCGTGGTCAATCCGCCGATGAAGCGCTATGCGCTGACCTTCTTCTTCTACCCGGACGATGACGCCAATGTCGGGCCGATTCCGGAATGCGTCAGGCCCGGGGACGAGGTCAGGTATGACTTGCGCTCGTTCTATGACTTCTTCGTGCCCTATCTGGACGATCTCTATCACTACAACGACGCGGAGTTCATGAAGGAGTCGGAGTCCCCGGACTTGCTTGCGCAGAGCCGGTAGGGGAGCAGGCCATTTTCCATGGGGGACGCGGTACCGCTGGCCTGCGCGAGGCGCGCAGGCCCGGCGTGGCCGCGGTGACGATTGATGTGCTGTTCAGGAGCGGCTGGTGAAGACGTTACTCATCGGGGGGAAATGGCTCGGCGCCATCGATGGCGAGACCATCGATGTGGTCGATCCCAGTGACGGCAAGGCGTTTGCGAAGATCAGCCGCGGCCGCGCCGCGGATGTGCAGCAGGCGGTGAGCGCGGCGCAGGATGCCTTGCAGGGCGAGTGGGGCCGCAAGACCGCGACCGAACGCGGGCGCATCCTGCAGCGGCTGGGGCAAGGCATTCTCGATCACGCGGAAGAGCTGGCGGCGATCGAGGCGCAGGACACCGGCAAGCCGATCTCGGCCGCGCGCGCCGATGCCAGGGCGGTGGCCCGGTACTTCGAGTTCTACGGTGGCGCCGCCGACAAGATCCACGGTCAGACGATTCCATATCTGGACGGATACAACGTTAGTGTGGTGCGTGTCCCGCATGGCGTGACTGCCCACATCATTCCCTGGAACTATCCGGCGCAGATGATGGGGCGCACGCTGGCGCCGGCACTGGCGATGGGCAATGCGGCGGTGCTGAAGCCATCGGAGGACGCGTGCCTGAGTGTGATCCGGATTGCCGAGCTTGCCATGGCAGCCGGGTTGCCGCCTGGCGCGCTCAACCTGGTGACCGGGTATGGCGCGGAGGCAGGCGCTGCGCTGACATCGAACCCCGGCATCCATTTCGCCACCTTTACCGGCTCGCCCGAGGCCGGCGCCCTGGTGCAGCAGGCAACCGCGGCCAACCACGTTCCCTGCGTACTTGAGCTGGGCGGAAAGTCGCCGCAGATCGTCTTCGACGACGCGGACCTGGACAAGGCGGTGCCGGTCGTGGTCAAGGCCATTGTCCAGAACGCCGGCCAGACCTGCTCGGCGGGCAGCCGGCTGCTGGTGCAGCAGGGCATCTATGATCGCTTCGTCGGCATGGTGGCGCAGGCCTTCCGTGCCCTGAAGGCGGGCGTGCCGGCCGCCGACCTGGACTGCGGGCCGATCGTCAGCGAGCGGCAGTACCGGCGTGTGACGGGGCTGGTGGAGGCGGCGCGGGACAGCGGCGTGCCCGTTATCGCCGAAGGCGGGTTTGCGGCGGATTTGCCCCGGGGCGGCTACTTCGTCAGGCCGGTGCTGTTCGGTCCGGTGCCGCGCGACCACGCGCTGGCGAATATCGAGATATTTGGGCCGGTGCTGTCGGTGATGCCGTTCACGGACGAAGAGGATGCCATCCGGCTGGCCAATGCCACCGACTACGGCCTGGTCGCCGGCGTGTGGACCGAGAACGGCAGCCGGCAGATGCGGGTCAGCCAGCGGCTGCAGAGCGGGCAGGTCTTTATCAATTGCTACGGTGCCGGCGGCGGGGTCGAACTGCCCTTCGGCGGCGTCAAGAAGAGCGGGTACGGCCGGGAAAAGGGTTTCCTCGCGCTGGAAGAGATGAGCACCACCAAGACCATCGTGCAGCACTACCAATAGGGAGACGACATGTCGGAGTTATCAGACCAGGTTGCCATTGTCACGGGCGCAGGCAGCGGCTTCGGCGCCGCGATTGCACGGGCCTTTATCCAGGCGGGAGCGAAGGTCGTGCTGGCCGATATCGATCGCGATGCCGTGCAGAGACTGGCGGACGAGCTGGGGCCGAATGCCAGTGCGGCCGCCTGCGACGTCACCAGCCCGGCGCAGATCAACGCCGCAGTGCAGCACTGCTGCGACCACTTCGGCGAGCCGGACGTGGTCGTCAACAATGCCGGCACCACGCATCGGAACCAGTCGATGCTGGAAGTCGACGAAGCGGTCTTCGACCGCGTCTTCGCCGTCAACGTCAAGTCGATCTACCACATGGCACGCGCGGTCGTGCCGCTGATGAAGCAACGCGGCAAAGGCGTGATCCTCAATATCGGCTCGGTCGGCAGCCACCGGCCGCGCCCGGGGCTGACCTGGTACAACAGCTCGAAGGGCGCGGTGAGCGTGATGTCGAAATCGATGGCGGTCGAACTGGCCGCGGACGGGATCCGGGTCAACCTGATCTCGCCCGTGATGGCGGCGACCGGGCTGCTGCAGGACTTCATGGGGGTTGCCGACACCGCCGAGAACCGCGCCCGCTTTGTCGCCACCATACCGCTGGGGCGAATGTGCGAGCCGGTCGACGTGGCCAATGCCGCGGTCTTTCTGGCAAGCCCGGGTGCCCGCTTCCTTACCGGCATCGATATGCCCGTGGACGGCGGCCGGGCCATCTGAACGAGGCCAGCGGTGCTTTCGGCATCGCTCATGCCGTCTGAAAACTCATCCGCTTCGCCTGCGAGATCGACATGGCCGCCACTTGCACATGCGGGGCCAGCTTGGCCTGGGCCGTTTCCAGCGTCCAGCGCGTGGACGGGACTGAGATGTTGATGGCCCCGACCGGCAGGCCGCGGTGGTCGGTGATTGCGGCTGCGACGGAGATGTCGCCGACCACGGTCTGGTTCATGGCCACGGCATAGCCGCGTTCACCGGCCTCGCGGATCGCCGTCATCAGCTTGTCGGGGTCGGTTTCAGTGAACGGCGTGATGGGGGTCAGTGCGGTCGCCCGCACCACCTCCAGGCGCTGCGCTTCGGGCAGCTTCGACAGGATCGCAATCCCGGACGCGGTGTACACGGCCGGGAGCCGGTACCCGACCCCGAAATCGACGTTGATCAGGTGCTGCCCGGGGAAGCGGGCCAGGAACACGATCTCGTGCCCGTCGAGTTCCTGCAGGTTGGCGGTTTCTCCGAGCGTGCGGCTGATATCGAGCAAGTAGGGCGATGCGCGCTCGACCAGGTCGTTGGAGCGCAGGTAGTTGTATGACAGGCCCAGTGCCTTGGACGCAAGCCCATACATCGCTGAATCGGGCAGGCGCCGGATGTAGCCCAGTTGTTCCAGAGTGTGCACCAGCCGCTGCGTTGCGCTGCGGTCGAGATCGGCCGCCCGGGCGATCTCCGCCATCGACATCAGGCGGCGGTCCGGGCCGTGGAAGGCTTCCAGCACCTGGAAGGCCTTTTCCACCGAACCGACGAACAGGGACGAACGCTCGCGCCTTGTGCGCACCCCGTTGCCTTCATTACCTGAATCCACACAACCTCCTGCTCGTCCTTGTCATTGTTTTCACGGCTTACAGTGCGGCCAGCCGCGCGGCATGGTCGTCCGAGAGCGCGGCAGGGTCCAGCCTTGCTGCCTCGGGAATGCCGAGCAGCCGCAGCGTGGTCTCGAATTCCCCACGCAGAATGGCCAGGACTTCCGCCACGCCGCGGGGACCGCGCGCCGCCAGCCCGTACAGCGGTGCGCGCCCCACCAGCACGCCACGGGCGCCCATCGCCAGCGCCTTGGCGATGTCGGCGCCGCGCCGCACGCCGCCATCGACGAATACATGGATCCTGCCCGCCGCCGCGACGATGGCGGGCAGCATCTCGACCGCGCTGGGCGCGCCTTCCAGCTGGCGGCCGCCGTGGTTGCTGACCACGATGCCATCGACGCCCTCCCGGGCGGCGATTTCCGCGTCGGCCGGCGTAAGGATACCCTTGATGATGACGGGCCCGTGCCAGTGCTGGCGCAGCCAGGCGATGTCGTCCCAGCACAGCGACATGTCCATCTGCCGGCTCAACCCTGCCGCCTGCGTCTTCAGGTCGTTGGCCATCCCGCTGCTGCGGGCCAGGTTGACCAGCTGCGGCGAGCCGCCCTGGCGCAGCATGCGCAGGCACCAGCGCGGATGGGCCGCCAGGTCTGCCAGCAGCCGCGGCGTCCACGGCACCGGCATGCGAAAGCCGTTGCGGATGTCATGGTCGCGCTTGCCGTGGACCATGGTGTCGACGGTCAGCATCAGGGTGCTGAAGCCGGCGGCGCGTGCGCGCGCCATCATGTTCTCGGCGATGGAGCGATCGCGCTGCACGTAGAGCTGCAGCCACAGGTCGCCGTCGGTGGCGGCGCGCACGTCTTCCATCAGCGAGGTCGATGCCGTCGACATCACGAAGGGCAGGCCCGCTGCGTGTGCGGCCCGTGCCAGCGCCTCTTCGGCCTTCGGCCAGTACAGTCCGTTCAGTCCCGTGGGGCCTACCAGCAACGGCAGGCTGTACTTGCGGCCGAAGATCTCCATGCCGGGATCGATCTCAGTGACGTCGCGCAGCACGCGCGGCCGGAACAGCAGTGCCTGGTATGCGGCCAGGTTGCGTGCCAGCGTGCGCCCGTCCTCCGCGCCTCCCTCCAGATAGTCGAAGGCGAAGCGCGACAGCCGGCGCCGCGCCAGTTCCCGATAGTCCTTGATGGCCGGCAGCATGATCGTCGGCGCCTCAGGCGAGGGCGGCCTCGGCTTGCAGCCGCTGCGTCAGTTCGGCACGCAGCTGTGCCTGCAGCCCGGGTGCCGGCGCTACCAGCGGTGCCAGCACCTTCGGCGCGGTCACGCCCACCAGGTCGAGCACGGATTTCAGCGGCCCCGGATTGGTTTCGGAGAAGGCCAGGTCCAGCAACGGAATCAGCTCACGGTGCAGGCGCACCGCTTGCGCGGTGTTGCCGGCCACGCCGAGTTCATAGATGGCACGCCAGGTGCGCGGCAGCACGGAGGCGGTCACGACCACGCCACCCCTGGCACCCGCCGCCATGTGCAGCGGGAACAGGCTGTCCTCGCCGCTGAACACGCTGAAGCTGTCGTCGACACCCGCCACCACCTTGAGGAAGTGGTACATGTCGGTGTTGCAGGCTTTCATGCCGATGATGTTCTCGTGGCGCGACAGCTCGTGCAGCACCTCGGGCGCGATCGCGATCCGCGTGCGGTAGGGGATCTCGTAGATCATCACCGGCACCGGCGAGGCGTCGGCATAGCGCAGGAAATAGTCGCGGATGCCTTGCTGGGTCGGTGAGGTGTAATAGGGCGTCAGCACCATCAGGGCAGAGGCGCCGACGCCGGCAAAGGCCTTGCCCGCATCCAGCGCATCATGGAACCCCGGGTCGAGCACGCCGGGAATGACGGGAACCTGGCCAGCCGCGGCTTCGACGCAAAGGGCCGCCATGCGGACGCGCTCTTCGCGCGCCAGGGCACCGTATTCGCCGGTGCCGCCCAGCGGCACCACGCCGGAAACGCCGTTGGCGAGCAGGTAGGCCATCAGCTTGCGCGTGGCGTCCTGGTCGATCCTGTCGTCTGCCGTCACGGGGGTCGGGATGGCGGGGAAGATGCCGCGCAGGCCGGCGGCGGTAAGCTTGTTGTTCATGGATAGGAGTCTCAGCGTCCGGCGCTCTTGCGGCGCAAGCGCTCGGCGCAGGTAATCAGGAGGGTAACGAAGACGAACAGGCAGGTAGACACCGCGGCAATCACCGGTGAAAGCTGCAGCGTCACCTCGTCCCAGAACTGCTTGGGCAGGGTGGCGCTCAGTCCGCCAGAGGCAAACAGGGCGATCGTCAGCTCATCGAACGAGGTGGCGAAGGCGAACAGGAAGGACGAGAACAGGCCGGCGGCGAGGATCGGCAGCGTCACGTAGCGCAGCGTCTGCCAGGGCCTGGCGCCCAGGCTTTGCGCCGCCAGGTCGAGCCGCGTGTCGTAGTTGCGCAGCACCGCCATCATCGTCATGACGACGTAGGGCACGGCAATGACCGTATGGCCGATCATCAGGCCCAGCGAAGTGCCGACCAGCCCGACCTTGGCGAAGAAGTAGAACATCCCCACCGCGATGATCATGCGCGGGATGATGATGGGCGAGAGCACGAACGCCAGCAGCAGCGACTTGCCCCGCATCTGCGAGCGCGCCAGCAGGAACGCCACCGGCGTGCCGACCAGCAGCGCCAGCACCGCGGCGCCAAGGCCTACCAGCAACGAGCGCAGCCCGGCCTGCATCCACAGCGGCGACGCGAGCATGTCCTGGTAGTGCTGCAGCGTGAAGCCGCGCGGCGGCCAGTTCAGGCCAGATTTGTCGGCGAACGACAGCGGGATCATCAGCAGCGCCGGCACGCTCAGGAACAGCAGCACCAGCAGCACGATCGTGCGCAGCGGCAGCGAGTCGCCCGGCTGCGGCTCGCGCCGGCCGCGCGGCACCAGTGCCAGCAGCTTGTCGCTGACCGCTCCTAGTGCGCCCAGCACGCTGTCGCCGAGCCGATGCAGCACGCCATCGTGCGCGGCGGCGGAGCGGGTGCGTTGCTCCGCTGCGCCAGCCATCGACGAGAGCCCGAGCACCTTGTCATACAGGGCGAACACCGCCAGCACGACCAGCAGCAGCAACACCGAGATCGAGCCGGCGAAACCCCAGTTCATGGTCTGCTGCACCTGGTCGATGATCAGCTGGGCGACCATGATCTCTTTGCGTCCGCCCAGCAGCGCTGGCACGATAAAGAAGCCGACGGCGGTGACGAACACCATGATGGCGCCAGCGGCCACGCCCGGCATCGAGAGCGGGAAGTAGATGCGCCAGAACGCCGTGCCAGGCCGTGCCCCAAGCGTCAGCGCCGCGCGCGGGAGGTTGCGGTCGATGTTCTCCATCACCGACAGCATGGTCAGCACCGCCAGCGGCATCAGCGCGTGCACCATCGCCACCAGCACGGCCCCGAGGCTGTACAGCAGGCTGGAAGGCGCATCCTGGAGGCCCGCGGCGCTCAGCAACTGGTTGACCACGCCGTTGCGGCCCAGCATCACGATCCAGGCAAAGGCGCGCACCAGGAAGCTGGTCCAGAACGACAGCAGCACCCAGAACAGCCACTTTGCCTTCCTGTCCTTTGACAGCGAGGAGATCAGGTAGGCCACCGGATAACCGGCGACCACGGAGAGCAGCGTGGTCCAGAGCGAGATCTTCAGCGTGATCAGCATCACGTCGACGTAGACCGACGACGCAAACAGCTGGCGGTACTTGGCCAGCGTGAAGGCCCCGTCGCTGTAGACGCTCAGCAGCAGGAGCTGGCCGACCGGGTAGGCCAGCAGCACCGCGAACAGTAGCACCAGCGGCGCGGCCAGCAAGGCGGGCCGCAGCCAGGGGCGGGGTCGGTGTTGCAGGGCGACGGCGGTCATAGGGAATCCGGGACGGCGACAGCGTCGCTGCGCTGCCAGGTGAGCGTGACTTGCTGCCCGACCTCATGCCGGGAAGCGGCCATCGAGGTGGGGTAAGACAGCACCACCGGGGCCTGGCCGGCGGCGTCGGATTCCACGTACAGCTTGGTCAGGCTGCCGGTGATCATGCTGTCCAATACTTTGCCGCTGACCGCATTGGCGGCGGTGACGCCGTTGGCCATGGCGATGTTCTGCGGCCGCACCATGACCCGCACCTTGCCCCCGGCTGCCACCGGCGCATTGGTGACCGCGTGGGCGACGGCGCCGCCCTGTGCCAGCGCCACCTCCACGTGGTCGCCGCGCACTTCCGTGACCGTGCCCTCGAACAGGTTCGATTCGCCCAGGAAGTCGGCCACGAACAGCGTGCGCGGGCGGAAGTACAGGTCCGACGGCGTGCCGAGCTGCTCGATCTTGCCGCCGTTCATCAGGCAGATGCGGTCAGACATCGTCATCGCCTCTTCCTGGTCGTGGGTGACATAGACGATGGTCGTGCCCAGCTCGCGGTGGATGCGCTTGATTTCCAGCTGCATGTGGTCGCGCAGCTTCTTGTCCAGGGCGCCCAGCGGTTCATCCATCAGGATGATCGACGGCTTGTAGACCAGGCAACGGGCCAGCGCGATGCGCTGCTGCTGGCCGCCGGAGAGTTCCTTCGGGAAGCGCGCCGCGACGTGGGGCAGGCGGACCATTTCCAGGGCTTCCAGTGCCTGGCGCCTGGCCGTGGCCGCGTCGACCCGGCGCATCTTCAGCGGGAAGGCGATGTTCTCCGCGATCGTCATGTGCGGGAACAGCGCGTAGTTCTGGAACACCATGCCGATATCGCGCTCGTAGGGGGCGCCATAGGTCACGTCCTTGCCGTTGATCAGCAGCTGGCCGCCGTCCGGCACGGCCAGCCCGGCGATCAGGCTGAGCAGCGTGGTCTTGCCCGAGCCCGAAGGGCCCAGGAGGGTAAGGAATTCCCCCTCGGCCACTTCAAGGTCGGTCGGTGCCAGCGCGACGAAGTCGCCATAACGCTTGGTCAGCCCGGAAATCTTGAGTTTGAAGTTCGGCATCGTGTCGTTGCTTGTGGTGTCTGGTGAAGAGGTTCAGATCACTTGAGGATCCAGCCGTTGAACTTCTCCATCACCGCGGCCTGGTTATCGAGCCAGTACTTGGCGTTGATCTGCACGCCCGACCTGATGTTGTCGGGGTGGGTCGGGCAGTTCTTCGCGACATCGGCCTTGATGTACTTGAAGGCATCCGGCTGGGTCACGCCTGCCGGGAAGTACTCCACCAGCGAGGCCATGCGCTTCGGGTCGGACGCGAACTTGATGAACTCGCGGCAGGCTTGCGCATTCGGCGTGCCGGCCAGGATGGACCAGTTGTCCACGCCCCACAGGTTCTGGTTCCAGACGATGCCGACCTCGGCACCGGAGGCGGCCGCGCTCTGTGCGCGCGAGACCCAGGTGGCCACCATGTCGACCTCGCCGGACTTGAGCATCTGCTCTACCTGGGCGCCGGAGTTCCACCACACGTCCACGTTCGCCTTGATCTTCTCCAGGTTGGCGATGGCCCGGTCGACATTGAGGGGATAGAGCGCCGAGGTCGCCGTGCCGGCGGCCATCAGGGACTCTTCCAGCGTGTCGAACGGGTGCTTGCGCAGGGCGCGGCGGCCGGGGAAGTCCTTGACGTTCCAGAAGTCGGCCCACGACGACGGTGCCTTGCGGCCCTTGAAGGCGTCGGTGCGATAGGCCAGGACCGTGCTGTAGACGTTGGTGCCCACGCCATAGGGCGACATGAAATGCGCCGGAATGGTCTTGACCGTGGCGTCGCCCTCCAGGCCGTGCTTCTCCAGGTAGACCTTGCCGCCCTGCGTCAGCAGCAGGATGGCCGGCTGGCTGATCTTGGCCATGTCCCAGGTGTAGTTCCTGGTCTCGACCATGCTGCGGATCTGCGCCACCGGTTCGGCGTTGGCCTGCACGCCCACGACCTCGATGCCGGTCTTCTCGGTGAACGGCTTGTAGTACACCGCGCTGTAGGCCTTGGTGTAGATGCCGCCGTCGTCGCGCACCACGATGCGCTTGGACTGCGCGCGCGCGTACTGGAGCACGGCGGGCGCGGCAAGCGTGCCGAGGCCGGCAGCGGCGACCTTGAGGGCACGCCGGCGAGAAGAGTTGATGGGGCTGTAATCGTTCATGCGGGCTCCTTGATTGCCGTTATTGCTGGGAAGGTGGGGACGGCAGCAGCCGGCCGGGGTTGAACAGATCGCGAGGGTCGAGCATGCGCTTGATGCCGTGCATCATGGCGATCTCGACCGCCGGCTTGAACTGCGCCATTTCCTCGGTCAGGACCTGGCCAATGCCATGTTCCGCGCTGAAGGTGCCGCCCAGTTCGTAGGCCACCTGGTCGATGGCGTGCTTGATGCGGGCGGCCACCGCATCGCGCCCCGGCAGCGCTTCCCACTGCGGGAAAGGCACCAGCGGGATGAAGTGGACGTTGCCATCGCCCAGGTGGGCCACCACGATGATCGGCAAATCCGGCAGGACCGCATGCGCCGCCGCGGTGGCGCGCTCAATGAACTGCGGCACCGCCGAGACCGGCACGGCGCAATCGGTGTTCAGGCCCAGGCCCGCCTTCTTGTTGCCTTCGGAGACGCTATGCCGCACCTGCCACATGGCTTCGCGCTGCGCGCCGCTGGCGGCCACCACGGCATCGTCGACCAGGCCTTCGGCCACGCCTTGCTCCAGCACTTCCTGCAGCACCTCGTCGAGCAGCTCGCGCCGGCCGGTGTCGGCAAGTTCCACCAGCACGTGCCAGGGATGGCTGGCAGGCAAGGGCGCACGGCGGCAGGGGACATGGTCGAGCACGATCTGCAATTGCACGTCGTTGAGCATTTCAAACGCGGACAGCGTGGCGCCACAGCGCTGCTGGAAGCGTCCCAGCATCTCCAGCGCCGCCTGCGGCGTGCGCACCGCCAGCCACGCCATGGCGTGCGCGGTGGGCAGCGGGTGCAGCTTGAGCGTGGCGGCGGTAATCACGCCCAGCGTGCCTTCTGAGCCGATGAACAGGTGCTTGAGATCGAGGCCGGTGTTGTTCTTGCGCAAGCGGTACAGGCCGTTCCAGACCTGGCCGTCAGGGAGGACCACTTCAAGGCCGAGCACGTTGTCGCGGGTGTTGCCGTAGCGCAGCACGCCGGTGCCGCCCGCATTGGTGGCGATGTTGCCGCCGATCTGGCAGGAGCCTTCGGCGCCCAGGCTCACGGGGTAGAGGCGCCCCTGTTCCGCCGCCGCCTGCTGGATGGCGGCCAGCACGCAGCCTGCCTCCACTTCCATTGAGTTGTTGGCCGCATCGATCGCGCGGATGCGGCGCATGCGTGCCAGGCTGATGACGATGGGCGGCGTGCCGTCCGGGGCTGGCACCGCGCCGCCGCACAGGCTGGTATTGCCGCCTTGCGGCAGCACGGGCGCGTTGGCCTGGGCCGCGGCCTGCACCACCGCGGCGACTTGCGCGGTGGAGGACGGCAGCACCACGCACAGCGCCGGACCCGTGTAGCGGCCGCGCCAGTCCTCGATGTAGGCGGCAACGTCCGCGGGTTCGGTGAGAACCGCATCGGGTCCCAACAGGTCTTTCAGCTTCAATACAAGTGACATCGCTTTGTGCCCTCGTGCTCGATTGAAGCAATACTAGTCGATTGTCATGAGCATAGGTATAGGTGAAATCCACATACAAGTAATCTCAATGCGATTACTCTGTCGGACGTCAGGCAGCGGCTGCAGACCAGGTGTCGGGTTTTCCTGGTGCGAACGGCCTTCAGTGACAGCGGCCCCGCGGTGCGCCGTCCTACAATCGGATCCTGTCCTGACAACGAGGCTCACCATGTTCACCGCCTGTCCCACAGAAAGAAGCCGTGTCATTGCCGATCGCGTCGAGCGCTTTGTCCGCGACGTCGTGGTGCCATATGAGCGCGATGTGCGTTGCGAAGCCCACGGCCCGACGGCCGGGCTGGTCGCCGAGCTTCGCGACCAGGCGCGCGCGGCCGGCGTCATGACGCCACATATCCTGGCCGACGGCTCGCACCTGACCCAGCTCGAAACCGCAGCCGTGCTCAAGCGCTCGGGCTTGTCGCCCCTCGGGCCGGTCGCGGTCAACACCATGGCCCCGGACGAGGGAAATATGTTCCTGCTGGGCAAGGTCGCCACGGACGCACAGCAGAAACGCTTCCTTGCACCGCTGGTCAGCGGCGAGGCCCGCTCCGCGTTCTTCATGACCGAGCCGGCGGAAGAAGGCGGGGCCGGTTCCGATCCGTCGATGCTCCAGACCACCGCGGTCAGGGACGGCGACGAATGGGTGATCTGCGGGCGCAAGAAGTTCATCACCGGTGCGCAAGGGGCCAGGGTCGGCATCCTGATGGCGCGTACCGGCGACGGTGAGCGCGCGCAGGCCACCATGTTCCTGGTCGACCTGCCGCATCCGGCGATCCGCATCGAGCGCCTGCTCGATACCATCGACAGTTCCATGCCGGGCGGGCATGCACAGGTCCTGATCGACGGCCTGCGCGTGCCGCAGGACCAGGTGCTGGGCGAGGTGGACGAGGGCTTCCGTTACGCGCAGGTTCGCTTGTCGCCGGCGCGGCTGTCGCATTGCATGCGCTGGTTCGGGGGTGTGGCACGTGCCGACGAGATCGCGCGTGCCTACGCCACCACGCGCAAGGCTTTCGGCAAGCTGCTGATCGACCACGAGGGCGTGGGCTTCATGCTGGCCGAGAACCTGATCGACCTGCAGCAGGCCGCACTGATGATCGACTGGTGCGCCGGGGTGCTCGACGGCGGCTCCCTGGGTACCGCGGAGAGTTCGATGGCCAAGGTGGCCGTGTCCGATGCCTTGTTCCGCGTGGCTGACCGCTGCGTGCAGATCCTCGGCGGCATGGGCGTGTCGCGCGACACCATTGTCGAACAGGTTTTCCGTGAAGTGCGTGCGTTTCGCATCTACGACGGCCCGACCGAAGTCCACAAGTGGTCGCTGGCAAAGAAGATCAAGCGCGATACCCTGGCAGCATCGCATCATGGCTGAGCGCCGCTCTGGCGCGGGGCCTGCCTGAGCGAGCCCGCCAGGTGCCATCGCGCCCATCCCCGATCCAGCGCGCCCTGGCCGTGCTGCGCGCGCTGTCCGATCCGGAAGTGCGCCGCATGAGCGACGTGGCGCGCGCCACCGGACTCGATCCGGCCACGGCCTCACGCATGCTCGAGCTGCTGGTGCAGGAGGGGTTCGCCACGCGCGACCAGGCGCGCCGCTACGGCATCGGGCCTGAGATCTTCCAGCTGGCAGACGTGGCGCAGCGGCGCGTGGACTTGCGCAAGCTGGCGCGTCCGGCACTGGAACGGCTGGTGGAGGCGTTCGAGGATACCGCCGTGCTGACCGAGGCCAGCCGTGGCGAGGCGGTGTGCACCGACCTGGAACCCGGCACGTATGCGATACGGGCGAACTACGTGACGGTCGGCACGCGTCGGCCGCTCGGCGTGGGCGCCGGCAGCCTGGCGGTGCTGGCATGGCTGCCCGCGCCCGAGCGCGCGCGCCGGCTGCAGCAGACCACGCGCAAGCTTGGCAAGCACCCGCGGCTCGATGCGGCGTGCATCGCCGCGGAAATCGAGGCCGCCCGCGCGCGCGGGCATGTGCTGTTTCTCGATTGGGTGGTCGACGGCATGGGCGGCATCGCGGTACCGATTCTCGACTATGAGGGCCGGCCGATCGGTGCCTTGAGCGTGGCGGCGATGAGTGCGCGCATCCGCTCGCGCGAGGCCGCGCTGGCGCGCAAACTCAAGCAAGAGGCGCGGCGCATCACCAGCGCCTGGACGCGCACCGTGATACCGCCGCGGGCCGACGCATGCACCGACGGCCGGCGTGCCAGGGCGCGCCGGTCCGGCGGCAGCTGACGCGCATTCCGGCGAGCCTATGGCGCCGGACCGCGCAGCAGGCCGGCCAGCGTGTCAGGTATTTCCACTTCGAAACGCAGCAAGGCGCTGGCCAGCGCCTTGCCGTAGTTGTCGATCGCGAGGCTGCGCGACACACCGCCGCCAAGCGCGCCCTCCGCCACGAAGTTGAGCACCTGCAGCCCGTCCACTTCATGGCGCGTGACCGCGCCCGTGATCAGCGTGCCGTACAGCGCCTTGAATGCGGGTGCCGTCAGCTGTGCCTTGATATGCGGGTAGAACTCCGGCGCATAGGCGATGACTGCCGTGTTCGAAGTATTGCCCTTGTCGCCGGAGCGGCTGTGTGCGAGACGGCGCAGTGGTACACGCATGGCGAATCCTCAGAGATAGTGGACCTGGGAGGTGATCAATGCGCGCGGCACCAGCGCCGACCAGACGCCGATGATCTCGCGCGTGCGGTCCTGGTGCGGCACGCGCTTGCCGGTAGAGGCCAGGCCGCAGACCGCCATGCTGTCGATCTCGCGGCCGACCTTGGCGGCTTCCTCGCGCGTGCGGGTGCGCGCGGCGACGCGGACGGCGATTTCGTTGGGCTCGCAGGCAGGCTCGGGCGAGGCCGCGCCGTGCACGGCGTTGACGCCAAGGAAGTCGACGCGCACCTCGTCCGCCTGCAACCTTGCCATGGCAAAGCGCGCTTCGAGGATGCGTTTGGCCAGCCTGGCCTTTTCCAGGCAACCCGGCCCAGCGTAGAAGAACATGTCTTCGCCGATATGCCCTTCAGTGCAGCCCAGCGACACCTTGAGCGTATCGGTGCGCGGCTGCCCGCTCACGCCGCTGATGCGCACGCGGTCCGGCCCCACCTGTTCGAGCACCGCAGTCGAGAAGTCGACCACCACGTCCGGCGTGATGTAGCGGCGCGGGTCGTGGACTTCATAGAACATCTGCTCCTTGACCGTCTGCAGGTCGATGCGCCCGCCGCTGCCATCCACCTTGCCGATCACGGCGCTGCCGTCGGCCTCCACCTCGGCGATCGGGAAGGCCAGGTTCCATGGTTCCGGCACATCCTTGTAGCCGGGGTCGCCGAAATATCCCCCCGTCACCTGCGCGCCGCACTCGAGCAAATGGCCGATGGCGCTGCCGCGCGCAAGCTGCGTCACGTCGTCCTGCGACCAGCCGAAATGATGGATCATCGGCGCGAGGAACAGCGACGGGTCGGCCACGCGCCCGGTGATCACGATCTGCGCGCCTGCACGCAATGCGGCGACGATCGGCTCGGCGCCTTCGTATGGCTCGGCGCTGATCAGCGTTTCACGCAGCGAGGAAACCGGTGCGCCGCTTTCCAGCAGGGTGAGATCCAGCTCGCAGATGCTCCCGGTCAGGTCCGTGGTGGTGACCGCGGCGATCCTGACCCCGGGCAGGCCCAGTTCCTCGCAGAGTTCGGCTACGCGCCGGGCCGCGCCCAGCGGATGAATCCAGCCCTGGTTGCTGATGATGCGCGTGCCGTTGGCGATGCAGGGTGGCAGCACTGCGCGCATGCGCTCGTCGAGATAGGTGTCGTAGCCGGCAAAGCCGGCATCGCGCCGCTTGCGCACCTGCGCGGCGGATACCGTGGCCTCGGCCATGGTCTCGAAGCACAGGTAGTCGAGCTTGCCCAGGCGCGCCGAACGCTCTGCGGGCTCCACGCGGTCGCCCCACCAGCCCGATCCCGAGCCGATACGAAGGGTGTTGGTCTTGGTCATGGTTGTCGTGTGTCAGGGTTTGGCGCTGCCCGGCCGTGTCATTGCGCCTTGATGCCGGCGGTCTGGATCACGCGCGACCATTTTTCCGTATCGCTCCTGATCTGCGCCGCGAACGCGGCGGAGCCTTCGCCGCCCGGCTCGGCGCCAAGCTGTTCGATGCGCTTGCGCACGTCGGGCGTGGCCAGCACCTTGTCCACCGCCTGCTGGAGCTGGCGCACGCGCTCGGGCGGCGTGCCGGCCGGCGCGAGCAGCCCGAACCAGGAATTGACTTCATAGCCCGGCAGCCCCGACTCGCGCACGGTCGGCACGGAAGGCAGCACCGAGGCCCGTCTGGCACTGGTGACCGCCAGCGCCGTCACCTTGCCTGCCTGGATTTGTGCAAGCGCGGACGGCAGGTTGTCGAACATCAGGTTGACCTGGCCCGCGAGCAGGTCCGTCATGGCCGGGGCGGCCCCTTTGTACGGCACGTGCTGCATGCTGACGCCCGCCATCATGTTCAGCAACTCGCCTGACAGGTGGGGCGACCCGCCGGTGCTGGTGGAGGCGTAGTTGATCTTGCCCGGCTCGCGCCTGGCCAGCGTCACCAGTTCGCCCACCGATCTGGCGTTCAGCGTGCTGTTGACAAGCAGCACGTTGGGGGAATTTGCGACCAGCGTCACGGGCACGAAGTCCCGGGTGCTGTCGTACGGCATGCGCGGATAGATAAACTGGTTGGTCACCTGCGTGCCCAGCGTGCCCATCAGCAGCGTATAGCCGTCAGCCGCGCTGCGCGCCACGGCCTCGGCGCCGATGTTGCCGCCCGCGCCCGGGCGGTTGTCGACCACGATCTGCTGGCCCAGCGTTTCGCCGGCCTTCTGCGCAACCAGGCGCGCCAGGATGTCAGTGGTGCCGCCGGGCGTGAAGGGCACCACCAGCCGGATCGGACGCGAGGGAAATGCCTCTGCCGCGCAGGCCGGTGCGGACCAGGCGCACAAGGCGGGCAGGGTGGCGAGCGCCGCAACTACGGCACGCCGCTGGCGGGAATGACGCTGCATCGGGTTGTCTCCTGGGCGCGAGGCGGTGCGCGCGCATCTGGTTTCGTTGAGGGAAACTCTGTGTGGGAGATCTTAGGGAGCGGAGCGGAACAGCGTCAAACTAATGCCGTATATTTTCATTGGTTGAAAATTCCAGGCGATTTCAAGCTGACCAGCGCCGTGGGGCGCGTGGATACGGAGACTGAACATGAAGCTGCTGCTGGTGGGATCGACCGGACTGGTCGGAAGCCATGTCCTGGAACAGGCGCTTGCCGACCCGGGCGTGAGCAGCGTAGTGGCGCCAGGCCGGCGCGCGCTGCCCGCGCACCCGAAGCTGCTGGCTCCGGTGGTGGACTTCGACCGCCTGCCGGAAGATGCGCCATGGTGGCAGGCGGATGCCGTCATCTGCACGCTCGGCACCACGATGCGGGCTGCCGGCTCCGAGCCGGCATTCCGGCGCGTGGACCACGACTATCCACTCGCCGTCGCGCGCCTGGCCAGGCAACATGGCACGCCAGCCTATGTGCTGAATTCCGCGATCGGCGCGGACGCGGCCTCACGCATTTTCTACAACCGGGTGAAGGGCGAACTGGAGCGCGACCTGGCGGGGCTTGGCTTTGCGTCGCTGACCTGCGTCCGCCCCGGATTGATCGGCGGGCAGCGCGCGGAGTTTCGCTTCGGCGAACGCGCCATGGTGACCGCGCTGAAGGTGCTTGGGCCGGTATTGCCTCGTCGCTGGCGTCTTAATCCGGCGCAGCAGATCGCCAGGGCCCTGCTGGCGGCCGCGCGGGATGCGGTGCCGGGCATCCATGTGGTGACGTCGGACCGCCTGACCTGAAGCGGGCGCTGCAGATCAGGTCTTGTACGACGGGTCGCGCCGGTCGAGGTAGCGCAGCATTGCCGGCCACTCCGGAAGGTGCGCTACCGTAGCGTCGCGACGGCCCGCTTCAGGCGCTCGCAGCCTTCCTCGATCACCTCCAGCGAGGTGGCGAATGAAAAGCGCAAGTAGGGCGACAGGCCATATGCCGTGCCGTCGAGCACCGCCACGCCGGCCTGGTTCAGGAAGAACATTACCACGTCGAGGTCGGTCTCAAGGAGCTTGCCGGTATCCGTCTGCTTGCCGAGCAGGCCCTTGACTGACGCGTAGAGATAAAAGGCGCCTGCCGACGGTGTGCAGGCAATGCCGGGGATCTCGTTCAGCAGCACCGCCATGCGGTTGCGCCGTTGTTCGAAGATGCCGACCATCTCGCGGACGCACGCCTGGTCGCCCTCCAGCGCCACGACCGCGGCAGCCTGGGACACGGAGCTGGTACAGGTCGAGCTTTGCGACAGGATGGTGCTGATGGCCTTGACCAGCTCGCGCGGCCCGGCGCCATAGCCGACGCGCCAGCCGGTCATGGCATAGGCCTTGGACATGCCGTTGATCAGCAACGAGCGCGGCTTCAGCGCCGGCATCAGCGCCAGCGGCGACATGGCGCTGCCGCCGTCATACACGTAAGGCTCGTAGATCTCGTCGCTCATCACCCAGACGTGCGGATGGCGTTCCAGCACCGCGCACAGGTCGCGCAGTTCCGCGGCGGTGTAGACCGCGCCGGTCGGGTTGTTGGGGCTGTTCAGGATCAGCCAGCGCGTGCGCGGCGTGATGGCGCCTTCCAGTGCGGGCGCGGTCAGCTTGAAGCCGACGTCGGCATCGCACTTGACGATGACAGGCTTGCCGCCGTTCATCGTGACCATGTCGGGATAGGACACCCAGTAGGGCGCGCTGATGATGACCTCGTCGCTGTCTTCCAGCGATGCGGTCAGCGCGCTGAAAATCACCTGCTTGGCACCGCAGCCCACAACGATCTCGTCCGCGCTGTAGTCGAGGCCGAGGGTGCGGCCGAGCCTGGCGGAAATGGCACGCCGCAGCGCGGGGGTGCCCAGCGTACTGGTGTACTTGGTTTCGCCGCGGGCGATGGCGGCGTTCGCCGCGGCGCCGATATGCGCAGGCGTGGCCAGGTCAGGCTCGCCGATGGTGAAGTCGAGCACGTTCTGTCCCTGCGCGCGCAGGTCGTCGACCAGCGCCTTGGCGGCGATGCTGGGCGACGGCTTGATCAGGCTCATGCGGCTGCTGACGATGGATTGATGCATGGTTGAAGGTCCTTGCGTTGGTGGTTGGCGATCGAGGGCTTCAGGCAAGGCCATGGCGCCGCAGCGTGTCCTGCAGGCCGAGCAGCTCGACCATGGTCGCGCCGCTTTCCAGGCGCTCGCGGATGGCGGCCTCCTTGCGTTCGCGCTCTTCGCTTGCCGCGATCACCTGTTCAACCTCTTCGCGAGCCACGGCAACGACACCGTCGCGGTCGCCCATGATGATGTCGCCGGGGTGCACGACGACACCGCCGACTGTGACCGGCACATTGACTTTGCCGGGCTGGAACTTGTTCGTGCCCTTGATGCAAAGGCCGCGGCAGAACACGGGGAAACCCATGTCGACGATCGCGCTGGCGTCGCGCACCGCGCCGTCGATGACCAGGCCGGCGATGCCGATCTTCTGCGCCGCGAGCGTGAGCAGGTCGCCCCAAGGGCCGGCATCGACAAAGCCCTTGGCATCGATGACCAGCACGTCGCCGCGCTTGGCCTTGGTCAGGGCGTAGTGGATCATCAGGTTGTCGCTGGGCCGGATATCGATGGTCAGCGCCCGGCCGACCACGCGCATCAATGGGTCCAGCGGGGCGATGCGAGGGTCGATGGCGCCGCGCTGACCCTGCGCTTCGTGGATGGTGGCGGCGCCCAGGCGATTGAGCGTGTCGAGTTGGGATTGGGTGATTTCGGGCATGGTTGTCTCCGGGTAGGCGAGAGCGACCCTCCCGTGGGGAGGGCGTGGCAGGTTTAAGCGTTCAGTGGAAGCGTTCGAGGCGGAATGCCGACAGGTCCACTGGGGGCGGCACATCGCGCACCAGGCTCGACACGCACCTCGCGGTAATCGCCGAGGTGGTCAGGCCGTTGTGGCCGTGACCGAAGGCATAGAGCACGGACGGAGCCTGTCCGACGCGGCCGATGGCGGGCATGCCATCCGGGAAGGTAGGGCGCACACCCATCCATGACCTGGCGTTGGCGCCGCGGATGCCAGGCAGGTATGGCCGGGCCAGCCTGAGCAGCATGTCGGCGCGACGCATGTCGGGACTGGCGTCGGCGTGTGCGAACTCGGCGGTGCCGGCCAGCCTCAGCCCTCCATCCATCGGCGTTGCCGCGAACAAGGGTTCGCCGAATACGACTGGGCGGCGCAGTGCGATGCCGGCGTCCGGCAACATCAGGTGATAGCCGCGCTCCGCCGCCAGCGGCACCCGGTAGCCAAGCTGTGCCAGCAATGGCCCCGATCGGTAGCCCGCTGCCACGACGACGCGCACGGCGGCATGGGTTCCGGTTGCGGTCGCCACTTCCGCACGACCCGGCGCCACCTGGCGGACAGCGCGCACTTCATCGCGCAGGATCGTCCCGCCCAGTGCAACCAGCCGCCGGGCGTAATGCTCGCCAAGGCCGCGCGGATTGCTGCAGCGCCCGGCGTTCGGATAGAAGATGCCCCCGGCGATGTCCGGGCACAGTGCCGGCTCGAGTTCGCGCACGCCGGCGGCCGACACGCGCTCCGCGGCAAGACCGTAGCTGTTCCACACGGGCAGGGCGCGGCATTTCGCATCGAGGGCAGCTTCGCTCCTGAACGCAATCAGTCCGCCGTCACGGCTGATGTGATGCTGCGCCGATGCCTCTCGCGTCAGTTCGTCGAAGGCGGCGATGGCCTGGCCCGTGAGCGCTGCCATGTTCGACAGCACGGCCTGGTACGGCTGCGGCCGCAGCGCGGCCACGGCGCGCCACGCCCACGGCACCAGGCGCGGCGCATAGCGCGGGCGCACCACCAGCGGACCGTCCTTGTCTAGCAGCAGCCGGGGCAGCCTGCGCAGCAGGTCCGGTGCCGCCGGCGGAAAGATGTTCGACTCCGACAGGTAGCCGGCGTTGCCGGACGAAACCCCGGACATCGGCGCGTTGTGGTCGATGACGGTGACCTGACAGCCATCCATTCGCAGCCGCAAGGCGATGGAGAGGCCGACGATCCCGGCGCCGACCACTACGGCAGAGCCCGGCGCTTGGTTGTGTGCCATGATCCAGGGCGTCCTCAATGCGAGCGCAGGTCGGACAGGAAAGCGCGCGCCCGCGGATGCTGGGGCGAGGCAAAGAAGTCGACCGGCGAGGCTTCTTCCAGGATCGCTCCCTTGTCCATGAACCAGACGCGGTCGGCAACTTCCCGTGCAAAGTTCATCTCGTGCGTGACACAGACCATGGTCATGCCGTCCTTCGCCAAACCCTTCATCACATTCAGCACTTCGCCGACCATTTCCGGGTCGAGCGCACTGGTCGGCTCGTCGAACAGCATCACCGGCGGGTCCATCGCCAGCGCCCGTGCAATCGCGACGCGCTGTTGCTGACCGCCGGAGAGCTGCTGCGGGTAGGCCTCGGCCTTGTGTGCCAGGCCGACGCGCTCGAGCAGCGACATCGCCCTGCTTTTCGCCTCGCTCCTGCTCTTCGCCGCGACCTTGACCGGCGCCAGGCAGACGTTGTCGAGCGCGGACAAGTGCGGGAACAGGTTGAACTGCTGGAACACGAACCCAACGTGGCTGCGAAACTTGTTCAGGTTCAGCGCCGGCGAGTGGATGTCCCGGTTGTCGAGCCGGATGGTGCCGTTCTGGATTTCCTCCAGGCGGTTCACCGTGCGGATCAGCGTGGACTTGCCCGACCCCGAGGGGCCGCACACCACCACCACCTGGCCGCGGCCGACTTCAGCGGTCACGTTCACCAGGGCGTGATAGTCGCCATACCACTTATTGACTTTGGAGAACTGAATCATCATGAATGCTCCGTGCGGGTGCGGTCTTGCCGCTGGTCTTGCCACTTCGCCTGCGCGTGACGCGACGCTCCAGGGCGTGCGCCAGCTGGGTCAGGCAGAAGCAGACAGCGAAATAGGTCAGGGCCAGGATCAGGAAGACTTCAAACGGCCGCGTCAGCAGGTTGGTATTCACCTGGTTGGCGGAGAAAGTCAGTTCCTGAACGCTGATGACATAGCCGAGCGAGGTCTCCTTGATGGTCGACACGAACTGGCTGACGATGCTCGGGATCATGTTGTAGAGCGCCTGGGGCAGGACCACCTTCGTCATGGTCTGCGCATAGCTCAGGCCGAGCGCGCGCGCCGCTTCGGTCTGGCCGCGCGGCAGCGCCTCGATGCCGGCGCGGATGACTTCGGAGATGTAGGCTGCCTCGTAGATCACCAGCGTGCACAGCAGCGTGGTGAAGCCCGTCACGCTGTGGCCGAGCAGCAGGGGCACCAGGAAGTAGCTCCAGAAGATCAGCATCACCAGCGGCACGCCGCGGACGATGTAGACGATGACCGTGGCCGGTATCCGGAACACCTTCCAGGGCGAGACCCGCGCCACCGCCAGCAGGATGCTGATCGGGAATGCGAACGCCAGTCCCAGCACCGACAGCAGCAGCGTCAGCGCCAGGCCGCCGAGCGGTCCGTTGGGGTACTGGCCGAGCAGCAGCAGGTGCCAGTTGTCGCGAAGAATATCGATCATGGTTTATCTCGCCGGGATACGCGTGCGTTGCGCCATCGCCGCGCCGATCGCCATCAGGCCAAGGGACACCGCCAGGTAGAACGCCGTGGCCAGCATGTACGCCTCGAAGGTGCGGAAGGTGTGGTTCTCTACTTCGCGCACGGCATAGGTCATCTCCGCCGCGCCCACCGCCATCGCCAGGCTGGTGTTCTTGAACAGCAGCACGGTGTGGTTGATGAAGGGCGGCAGCGCAATGCGGAACGCCTGCGGCAGGATCACGTAGCGCATCGAGCCCAGGTAGCTCAGGCCGAGAGAACGCGAGGCCTCGTGCTGCTCGAACGGGATGGAACGCAGCCCGCTGCGGATATCCTCGGAGAAGTAGGCGGCCATGCACAGGCCGATGGCGATGCTGGCGAAGATCATCTCGCCGCCGTTGGCGTTGGCCCAGTTCTGGACCGCTTCGGGCAGCAGCGTCGGAATGCCGAAGTACCACAGCAGGATATGGACCAGCATCGGCACGTTCTGGTGGTAGGCGACATAGCCCGCCACGAAACGTTCGGCGATGACGCTTCCCGAGACGCGCACGGTGGCGAGCACGGTGCCGAGCACGAACGCGAGGCTCCAGCTCGACGCGGTGAGCCAGGCGGTCAGCCGCAGGCCTTCGAGCAACTGGTCGCCATACGGCGCGGCAAAGATGGCGGGGAAGTTGAAATGGGAAAACATGGGTAGCTCCTGGGCGGGGCCGATACGCTCGGTATGGCCCCTGCCTTTGTGTCAGCCCTTGATCGGCTGGGTGCGGAACTCCCGCTTCATCTGGAAGATGGTCCTGGCGCCGAGCCATTTCTCGAAGATCTGCTGTGCTTCGCCAGATTTTTCCATGTCGGCGAGAGCAGCGTTCACAGCCTTTTCCAGCGCTGGCTCGCCCTTCTTGATGCCGAGGCCCCACGCTTCCTCGCCGAGGGAGGGCGCAAGGACCGTGATGTTGCCGGACGGGCCGAGCTTGGCGATGAAACGTCGCAGCATCGTTTCCGACAGCCCGAACCCGTCGACTTTGCCTTGCACCAGCGCCATGAAAGCGGAGGGGGTGTCGTCGTAGCTGACGAGCTGCGCCGATGGCAACACCTTTTGCAGGAAGAATTGCGTGCTGGCGCCTTTCATGGTGCTGATGCGCTTGCCTGCGAGATCATCGCGCTGTTTGAACGGCCCGTTGCCCTTGACCGCCAGACGGTGTTCG
Organism: Cupriavidus sp. BIC8F; assembly: GCF_032465815.1. Lineage (NCBI taxonomy): Bacteria > Pseudomonadati > Pseudomonadota > Betaproteobacteria > Burkholderiales > Burkholderiaceae > Cupriavidus > Cupriavidus sp. BIC8F. Next base: position 1,184,358 of record NZ_CP136095.1, read on the forward strand.
CTGACAAAGTAGGTGTCCGAGAATGTAATTTGCTCCGCACGCGCCGGCGTATAGCCCAGCACCGCGGCCAGGACGTCCACGCGGCCCTGGCTCAACTCAGGAATTCGCGCCTCGAGGGAAACCGGCTTTAACTCCGGCTTCACACCCAGCGACTTTGCAATGGCCTTGCAGAAGTCAATGTCGTAGCCCGTCAGCTCGCGCGTGGATGGATCCTGGAAGCCGAAAGGTTCAAGGTTGCTGAGTACCCCACAGACCAGCGTGCCTCGCGCCTTGATATCGGCCAGCTGGTCGGCGTGGGCGGGGCCGGCCATGGCTGCGGCACAAGCCAGTACGGCGAAGCTCGCTTTGATGATTGACTTCATGGTTTCTCCAGGGGCAGTGTGGGTGCCGCGGGGCGGCAGTGTCTTCGGTGGCAGCGGCGCAGCGCCGGTTGCGCACTGTGAAACGATTCTTGCAGATGGATATAATTAGTTAAAGCGACATTTTTAGCTCGAGTTTCATTCCTATTTGTGACGGATCGATGGGGTTCACCCTAGGGCCATGACGACACTCAAACAACTGGAGGCGCTGGTTGCCATCGCCGAAACCGGCTCGGTTGATGCTGCGGCGCGCCGTCTCGGTGTGGTGCATTCGGCGATATCGCGCCATATCCGCGAGTTCGAGGAAGGCTTTGGCTATCCCCTGCTCGATCGCGCAGGGCGTGCGGCGCGCCTGACGGTGGAAGGCACGGAGGTACTCAATCGCGCGAAGGCGGTCCTGCTGCAGCGCGACCTGCTGCTGGAAAGGATTGCCAGCAAGGAAGTCCTGATCCGCAAGGTGCGCCTTGGCGTGACGGAGCTGACGGCGCTGACGTGGCTGCCGAAACTGCTCGAAGCAATTCGCGCGGCGTATCCGCGGGTGGTCATCGAGCCGGAGGTGGACCACAGCGTGCACCTGCGTGACCGCCTGCACAGCGGCCAGATCGACCTCGCGATTCTTCCCGATGCCTTTGCCGCGACGGGGTATGTAAAGGAAACGCTGGCCGAGGTCCAGAACGAGTGGTTCTGCAGTCCCGCGCTGACTGCGCAGACGTCGCGCATGTCGCTGGCGAAGATGAGCGAATACACCTTGCTCACGCAGGGCGAGCTTTCCGGTTCCGGCATCCTGATCGGCGAGTGGCTGCGCAAGCATGGCGTGCTGCCACGCAGCACCATCAGCAGCAACAGCCTGGTCGCGCTGGTCGGCCTGGCGGCCTCGGGGCAGGGCATCACCTATCTGCCCCGCTCGGTGATCGCCAACCTGCTGGCCTCGGGGCAACTGGTGGCGTTGCGGGTCACGCCCAGGCTGCCGCCGTTGCGCTACGTGGCGATGATCCGCTCGGACGTGGCCATGCCGTTCCTGCGTAGTGTGGTTGCGATAGCACGGCGCGCCTGCGATTTCGACAGCTCATACCAGATGTTTGGCGGCGGCCAGGGCGGGCTGGCGCGGAGTGCAGGCAAGTGATCACGATCAAGCAGGTAGAGGCGTTCTACTGGACAGCGAAGCTCGGCACCGTACAGCGCGCGGCGTCGAAGCTGCACGTCACGCAATCCGCTGCCACCAAGCGCCTTCAGGAGCTGGAGCGCATCTCTGCGGTCCCGCTGTTCGAGGCATCTGGCAGGAAGTCCGCACTGACACCGAAGGGCCAGGAGATGCTGGCCCTGTGCGAGGGCTTTCTGGCGGCGACTGCGCGCCTGGAAGAAGTGAAGGCCTCCGCCAGGCATGTCGCGCGCACGCTCCATATCGGCATCACCGAGATGGTGGCGCTCACCTGGTTTCCGAGCCTGGTGCGCAAGCTCAACAGCATCTATCCGCAGGTGACCCTGCATCCCGATGTCGACCTGTCGGCCTCGCTGCGTGACAAGGTGCTCGACGGACGCCTGGACATCGCGGTATTGACTGAGTCATTCCTCGATCCGGCGATGGCATCCGTCAGGCTGGAATCGGTCCAGTTCGGATGGATCGCCCCGCCGGGTGCCTTCGATGGCAACAAGGTTGTCTCGCTTCAGCATCTGTCAACGCTGCCGCTGATCCTGCAGGACCAGGGGTCCGGCGCCACCGCGCTGGGCGAGACGCAGTTCGCGCAGGCCGGCGTGCAGCCGCATCGGATCTCCGGCAGCAACAGCCTGGTGGCACTGGCGGGGCTGGTCGAGGCGGGCATGGGGGTGAGTTGCATGCCGCTGCGCCTGTTCAGCCACGAGATCCGGCAAGGGCGCCTGCAGGTCGTGCGTACCGATCCGCCGGCGCCGAGCCTGGGGTATTACGCGGTGTTCCTCAAGCAACACCAGGCCGCCCTCGGCTATGCCGTAGCGGACATTGCACGGCAATGCTGCGATTTCGGGACCAAGCACCGGCAGACCAGGCGCAGGGCCGGTCCATGAGTTTTCTGGCGCCAGAGCCTGGGCCTTTGCCTCACTCGACGCGCGCGCCGGAAAGCTTGACCAGCTTGCCCCACTTGTCGATCTCCTGGTCCAGGACCTTCCTGAACTCAGCCGGCGTGCTGGCCACTGGGGTGGAGCCCTGGTCGGCCAGATTCTTGCGCAGGGCCGGATCCTGCGTAAGCTTCTGGATCGTCGCGGCGAGCTTGTCGACGACCGCCGGCGGCGTGCCCGCTGGCGCGAAGACGCCGTTCCACAGCGTCACGTCGAAGCCAGGCAGCACCTCGGTCACCGCCGGCAGGTTGGGCAGCCGCGCAGAGCGGTTCTTCGTCGTCACACCGAGCGCGCGCAGCTTGCCGCTGTCGATGAACGGCAGCACTTCGACCATGGGCGAGAACACCACCTGGATCTGCCCGCCCATCAGGTCGGCATTCGCGGGCGCGCCGCCCTTGTAGGGCACATGCAGCATCTCGCCATGGGCCATGCTGTTGAACAGCGCCCCGGACAAGTGCGACGCCGTGCCATTGCCGGCCGAGCCGTAGGTGACGGGCCCCTTTTTCTGTCGCACGTATTCGACGAACTCCTGCAGCGTTCTGGCGGGCATGGTGTTGTTGACGGTCAGCACGTTCGGGATCATGGCGACCTGCGAGACGGGCACCAGGTCCTTGCGCAGATCGAAGCCCATGTTCTTGTAGAGCGTGACGTTGGTGGCGATCGTGCTCGTGGCCATCAGCAGCGTGTAGCCGTCCGGCGCCGACTTCGCCACGTAGGCCGCGCCGATATTGCCGCCGGCACCCACCCGGTTTTCGACGATGACCTGCTGGCCGAGTTCCTTGCCCAGCTTGTCCGCCAGCAGGCGGGCGGTGGAATCGGTGCTGCCGCCCGCGGCCAGCGGCACGACCAGCGTGATGACCTTTTTCGATGGCCAGTCGTGGGCATGGGATGCGAAGCTCGCGGCCGCCAGGCATGCGGCGAGCGCGACGCGCAGGAAGGGACGTCGGGTCATGCTTTGTCTCCAGTGCTTATGTATTTTTTGGGCTGGCGCGTGTGCGATCAGCCCGTGTGCGCAGCAGGGTGGATTTGACCCATTGACTTCTGACCCAAGGATCAGAATCAATGGATCTGCAATCGCTATGCGGCCGAGGCGGGGTTTGCGACGGTCCGAAGTGGATTGCGCGCGGTCACCGTAACGATGCCGGCGTCGGCATCCATTTCGATGAAATCCCCGTTGGAAATGGCAAGCGTCGGATCGTGGTCCAGGCCCGCAATGACCGGGATACTTCCGATGATTGCGCCGATCGTGGTAATCGGTTCCGGATTCACCTGGATAAAGGCAACCGGTGCGGTGCCGCGCGATACCATGTCGTATATCTTGTACGATCCGCCCGTAGAGCCCTTGCCCGTGAGAAACACCAGGACCTTGCCGGAGATATTGACTCCCTCCAGCTCATGCCCGGGCTCCGTAACGATCCCGGTCATGTTATCGACACCACCGTTGAAGCTGATTGCTTCCCTGGTGACGATGGCCTCGCCGCTGGCCTTGCCCGTGACGATTTTCCGTCCCTTCAGGATGAATTGATTGGTCGTCATGTTGATTACCTCCAGGCGCCATGGATTGCGGCCCGCACGACCCGGTCCAGGTTCCCATAGTGGGTGGGAAGACCAAACTGACCGGGCGCATAGAATGCCATCTTCGCGGAGTTGGTGGTCAGGGTCTTGTATCCCTTCTTTGGCGCAATGACGCGGCTGCGCGCCAGGAAAGGACAGGTTTCCCGGACCACGATGCCGCCGGCATCCTCGATGGTCTGGATATAGCCCATGCGCTCGGCCATGGCATACATCGCCCCGGCCGTGGTGACCCAAAGCGATACATCCTGATGCACCTTCCTGCCTTGCAAGGCGTCGGCGACTTCGCGAATTTCCTGCACGGAGGCATTGGGGCAGCCGACCAGTATCCAGTCCACATGGTCAGAGGGCTCTTTGTTCAAGGCAGCCTCTGCCTTTGCTTTTTCGGCCTGATCGAAGACGAGTACCTTTTCAGGTTCACACCCACCGAACGCCGCTTCCAACGTTGGCGCCTCGGGCGTAACGCCAACGGCATGGAACATGCTCACGGCACCGGAAGCCGCCAGGGCAGCGCTCAGGGCCTTCAACTGTTCCAGGGTCGGGTCGGAAGGAATGCCCGTAAATACTGGCGTATCCTGCCCTGCGATCTTGCCTGCGAAATATCCAAGTGTCCCGTAATCCGTCATGTCATTGAGGGGCGCCTCCACCTTGATCAGGAATTTCCCATAACGGTTTTCCTTCAGGTGGAATCCATACTCCGGGGTCCGGCCGGTCAGTGCAGAGGCAAGTCCGCTTGGCCCTCCCTCCCGGTTGGTTCTGGCGCCACAGACCGAGTTGGCATAAACAACGGCCGAAGACTCACCCCAGGCCATATGCTCGCCGAAACGCGGGCTGTTTCCGACCAGGTAAGGGATGCAGGTATTGCACGAATTTGCACCCATCCCGGCGTAGGCATCGGTCAGGCGGGTTTGCAGGACACTATCCGATTCGGGAATGCCGATCTCCTGCCACTGCGTGGGATCGACAGCCGTGGGATTGGTGGTGACCCTGGTTACGAAGTTACCGCCTTGCTTCCTGATATCTTCCACGAACCTTGTGCCGGCTTCCTCGGCAACCAGCACCGACGAACCCGCCATATGCACGTTGTTGACCGGAAGCAGCCTTTCGGCGCCGAAGCTCTCTCCCAACGCAACCAGGATTTCCATGGCCTTCTTGACGGCAGGGCCCTTGTCCCCGTTCAACATTCGGGTTTCTTCTTCGGTCAGCAACATATATAGGTCTCCATTAAGGAACTTGGGCAAGATCGCAGCCGACTGGTCGGGAAACCTGGCTCTCGGCGGCGACATCACCAATGGGTGGCCCGAGGCACGGAGGCGGCGCGGGAAGCTGTGGTTCAACACCGTTCGATGAGGCATCTCGATGCAATCACCGGTTGGAAGAATTCTGGATCTCGATCCAAATCAGAAAAAGCGATAAATTGGAATCGATATATATTCCCTATGGGAATGCGCTAGGGTTTGGGAGGCGATGGGGTGATGACATTCAAGCAACTGGAAGCGATCTTCTGGGTCGTGCAGCTCGGCGGCTTCGCGCAGGCCGCGAACAAGCTGCACACTACGCAGTCGGCCGTATCGAAACGGGTGCAGGAGCTGGAGGCGCTGTTCGATACGCCCTTGTTCGACCGCTCGTTGCGCACGGCGCGGCTGACGGAAAAGGGCGAAGAGATGTTCCTGCTCGCCAGACGGCTGCTCGAGCAGCGGGATGCAGCGGTCGAACAGTTCCAGCGCCCCGAGGTCCTGGAGCGGCACGTGCGGATCGGGGTCACCGAGCTGACAGCGATGACCTGGCTGCCGCGCCTGGTGAGCGCGATCCAGGCCAGTTATCCGCGGGTCATCATCGAGCCGCACGTCGATGTCAGCGTCATGCTTCGCGACAAGCTGCTTGCCGACGAGGTGGACCTGATGGTCGTTCCTGAGGTCTTCAACGATCAGCGGTTCTTGTCCAGGCGCGTCGGCGTGGTCGAGAACGCCTGGATGTGCAAGCCTGGACTGGTGGGCCGACGGCGTCGGCTGCGCATGCACGAGCTGACCGCGCATCGGTTGCTGACTCAGGATGACCGCTCGGGAACCGGTCAGCTCTACAACCGCTGGCTCCGTTCGATCGGCGTGAACACGGAGAACACGGTCTTCAGCAACAGCGTGGTGGCACTCATCGGCCTCACGGTCCCGGGGATGGGGATCAGCTATTTGCCCCGGAAGTGCCTGGCGCCGATGGTCGATACGGGGGCGCTCGAGGTGCTTACGGTGACCCCTGCCTTGCCGCCGGCAACCTATGCCGCCATCTGCAAGAGTGATCAGCGCAGCAAGCTTGTGTCGTCCATCGCCATGCTGGCCCAGGAGACCTGCGACTTCGGGCAGATGTTCCAGACCGGGTGATCGGCTGGCGTGCGTTCGGCCTGGCCGTATGGCCCGTTCGATAAATCCGGATTGTCCTCCGGTGCCGCTATCCCGCACTCTAGCCCTGTTTGATAAACCGACCGGGGCGACACAGTCAGCGCGCCGGCGACATGGAGACGGTGATATGTGCGTTCAAGCGGGCGAGGCCATGCTGGCCGGTATGAAGTGGATCACGTGCGGAGCGCTCGGACTGGCGTTTTCCGCGGGGGCGCTGGCAGCGGATGCATATCCGTCCAAGCCCATCACGCTGGTGGTGCCGTTCTCGGCCGGTGGCCCGACGGATGTGGTGTCCCGGGCGCTTGGGCAGGCCATGTCGAAGGATCTCGGGCAGAGCGTTGTCGTGGAAAACAAGCTCGGCGCCGGCGGCACGGTGGCGGCCGCATTCGTGGCGCGGGCGCAGCCCGACGGCTACACCATCCTGATCCACCACAATGGCATGGCGACGGCGCCGGCGCTGTACAAGAAGCTCACCTACAGTCCGCTGAAGGATTTCGAGTACATCGGGCAGGTGGCGGATGTGCCGATGACGCTGCTGGGCCGCAAGGATCTGCCGCCGGCCAACGCGGCGGAGCTGATCAAGTACGTGGCGCAGAACAAGGAGAAGGTCTCGCTGGCCAATGCCGGCCTTGGCGCGGTTTCGCAGCTATGCGGCCTGCTGTTCGAGGAGGCAGTCAAAGTCAAGATGACCTCCGTTCCCTACCAGGGCACCGGGCCCGCGCTGACGGCCTTGCTGGGCGGGCAGGTGGACCTGTTGTGCGACCAGACCACCTCGACCCTGTCGCATATCAACGCCAATCGCGTCAAGCTGTATGGCGTGACGACGCCGAGCCGCATCAAGGCGCTGCCCAATGCGCCGACGCTGCAGGAAGGCGGCCTGAAGGGCTTCTCGATGAAGGTCTGGCATGGGATCTATGCGCCCAAGGGCACGCCGCCCGCGGTCACCGCCCGGCTGACCAAGGCGCTGCAGCAGGCACTGAAGGATCCTGCCGTCGCCAAGCGGCTTGACGACCTGGGTGCGGAGCTCGTGCCGGTAGACAAGCAGACGCCGGAGGGGCTGCGGACCTGGCTCAAGGCGGAAAGCGACAAGTGGCAGCCGTTGCTGAAGACCATGAAGGTGGAGGCCGACTGACGTCCTGCAGCCGGTAGCGCGCCAGCGCTTCCGTTCCATTGGAGCTTGAATATGCGCCGCGCGGCGATGGCTGCGCGGCGTCCTTGCGTTTACGCGGCGATTTCTTCGGCGCGGAGCTCCGGGTTAACACCGCAGTAGTAGCCCCAGGCATGCCGCCCCTTGATAGCAGCAGCGGAATTTTCTATTTCACCGTTCCCACGGTTGCTCGCTACCATCGTCTCAAAGGGTTGACGCGCAATGCGCCACCCAACCAAAACTATCTACGTGGAAGAGACATGAAACGCTTGCTTGCTCAAGTGGGGATCGGTGCGCTCATTTCGTTCAGCGCGCACGCCCAGGCTGCTTATCCCGACCATCCCGTCCGAATGGTCGTCGGCTTCGCCGCCGGTGGCAGCACCGACGTGGTGGCGCGCATCGTGGCGAACAAGCTCGGCGCCTTGCTCGGGCAGTCGGTCGTGGTGGAAAACAAGGCGGGTGCCGGCGGAACCATTGCGACCGACGTGGTCGCCAAGAGCCCGGCGGATGGCTACACGCTGTTGTTCGGCACCAGTTCCCACGCCATCAACGCCACGCTTTACAAGAAGCTGCCGTATGACCCCGTCAATGCGCTGGTGCCGGTATCTGTGGTCGCGGGAGTGCCGATGGTGCTGGCGGTCAATCCTTCGGTGAAGGCGAATACGGCCAGGGAACTGGTAGAGGACATCAGGAAGAATCCTGGCAAGTACAGCTACGGTTCCGCAGGGAAGGGTAGCGCCGTCCATATGGCGGTAGAGTTGCTGCAGTTCCAGGAACACCTGAAGCTTACCCATGTTCCGTTCCGTGGCGCCAGCCAGGCGATCCAGTCGGTGATTTCCGGCGACGTCCAGTTCATCACCGATGCAGTGTCGACAGCTGCGCCCATGATCCAGTCCGGTCGCCTGAAGGCGCTCGCAGTCACGACTGCCACGCGTTCCAGCGTGCTGCCGGACGTGCCGACGATGAAGGAAGCGGGCTACACGAACTATGAAACGTCGCTGTGGAACATGGTGATGGTGCCAAAGGGCACGCCGGCCCCGGTCATTGAAAAGCTGAGCGCTGCCTTGCAGACGGCAGTCAAGGACCCTGAGGTGCGTCAGCGCATGGAAAAGATCGGCGTGCAGCCCATCGTCGATTCCACTCCGGACAAGGCGGCCAGGTTTGTCCAGGCTGAGACGCGCCGGTGGGCCGAGGTCATCAAGGCCGCCAACATCGAACTGGACTGAACTGCCGCTGGCACCGTATCAGGCGCTGATCCAGGATGCACCGGGCCATGCGCCGTCGAGCACCAGCCGCTTCATCAATGCCACCAGCTCGGCGCAGACGAAGCTGGCTGCGGGTGTCAGCCTGCGGGTGGCCGCGTGCGCCAGCACGATGCGGCGCGACAGGTTGGGCGACACGATGGGCGCGCCCGCCAGCGCGCCAGTCTCCATCTCCTCGGAAATCGCGGAGCTCGGCAGGACCGTGTGGCCGAACCCTTTGCCGACCAGGTTTTTCTGAACCGCCAGCGAGTTGGTCTCGACCGCTACTACCGGGGTGATGCCGGCAACCGCGCAGGCATGCTCGACCACGCTGCGCAGCCCGTGCGAGGCATTGGGCAGGACCAGCGGCAGGTCGCGCAGGCTCTCGACGGTTTGTTCCTTGCCTGGCGCAAGGGTGCCAGCCGCTCCGACCAGGTAAAGCTGCTCATCGAGCAGGGCTTCTACCTGCAGTCCGGGAGAACTCTTGGTGTCGTAGAGCAGGGCGACCTCCACGTCGCCGGCCTCGAGCCACTGCAGCAGGTTTCCCGCGTAGCCGACGTTGATGCGTACTACCAGTTGCGGATGCCTGGCCTTCACCGTGGCAACCAGCTCCGCTGCCAGCAGTTCGCAAGTGCTTGGGAGTAGCCCGATGACTGCAGTGCCTGTAATCGCGCCAGACGCCGGCGTGATCTCTGCCTTGGCCCGATCGAGTTCCTGCAGCGCCCTGCGGCCGTATTCGACCAGCGTGCGGCCGGCGTCGGTCAGGACCATGCCATGGCGCTCGCGCTCGAACAGTTCGACGCCTAGTTCCTCCTCGAGCAGGCGAACGTGCCGGGAAACCGCCGGCTGCACTATGCGCAGGAGCTCGGCAGCCTTGGTGGCGCTGCCGGTTTCGGCGATGGCTAACAGGGCGCGAAGCTGCTTGATGTCCATATCTGTAGAGGCCCTTGGCCGGCATTCAACTTCGTGATTGCAGGCATCAATTAATTGTATTTCATACTTCCAGCTAGTCAACTCTATGATAGCAAACGTTGTCCCCCCGCTTTCCCCTTTCTTAACTTGCGCACTATGACGACAAACAACTCAGAGCCTCTTGCCTGGCAAGAGGACATCTTCCAGGTCTTTAAACAGAACGGCGTCCGCCAGGTGGCCTACGTGCCGGACGCCGGCCACTCGCATGTCATCCGACGCGCCAAGGCCGACCCCGAAATCCGCGACGTGGTGCTGACCACCGAAGAAGAAGGCGTGGGCGTTGTCAGCGGCGCCTGGCTCGGCGGGGAACGCGCGGTGCTGCTGATGCAGAGCAGCGGCGTCGGCAACTGCGTGAACATGTTCTCGCTGCTGGAGAGCTGCAAGTTCCCGTTCTTCACCCTGGTGACCATGCGCGGCGAGTACGCCGAGTTCAATCCCTGGCAGAACCCGATGGGCCTGGCCACCCAGCGTGCGCTGGAACTGATGGGCATCACGGTCTATCGCGTGAATTCGCCGGAAGAGGCCGCCGAGCTGGTCGACGCCGGCCTGGTCTCCGCCTTCGACGCTGGCAACCGCGTTGCCGTTCTCCTGTCCCAGAGCCTTATCGGCCGCAAGAAATGGATGCGCTGATCCTATGACTACCTCTACCTCCAAGCCTGGCATCGACCGCCGCAAGTTCGTTGCCGAACTGCTGAAACAATTTCCTGACGCGCTCGTGGTTTCGGGCCTCGGTTCGCCCTCGTACGACGTGTTTGCCGCTGGCGACCGCCCCGGCAACTTCTACCTGTGGGGCGCTATGGGCGGTTCCACCTCGCTGGCTCTCGGGCTTGCCATCGCACAACCCGAGAAGACCGTGATCGCCATCACCGGCGACGGCGAGCAGCTGATGGGCATCGGCAGCCTGGCGACTGCGGCGGCGCAACAGCAGAAAAACCTGAACATTGTGATTCTCGACAATGGCCACTTCGGCGAGACCGGCATGCAGCAGAGCCACACCAGCCTGGGTACCAACCTGGCCCAGGTGGCGAAGGCTGTCGGCGTGCCGACAACGCTTGAGATTTCCGATATCGATGAGCTGGGCAAGCTCGCGCAAGCCATCAACAAGGCCGACGGCATGACCGTGGCGCAGGTCTACATCTCGACCGACGAGCCGCAGCGGGCGCTGCCGCCGCGCGATGGCACCTTCGTCAAGAACCGCTTCCGCGAGCATCTCGGCTTCGTGCCGTTCTAGCCTGCCAACCCGAACCCGGACAGCACGCCATGAAGCAGTATCAAATGTTCATCGACGGCGCCTTCGTCAATGCGAGCGACGGCCGCTGGTTTGAGACCCAGAATCCCTATACGGGAAAGGCCTGGGCCGAAGTCGCCCGCGGCACCGCAGCGGATATCGACCGCGCCGTGCAGGCGGCCGACCAGGCGTTCCGCACCGGCCCGTGGTCAGAGATGACTGCGACACAGCGTGGCGCCTTGCTGCGCAAGCTCGGTGACCTGATCGCAAGGGACGCCGAGCGGCTGGCCGAGTTCGAAGTGCAGGACAACGGCAAGCTGCTGGCGGAGATGGGCGCCCAGCTCAAATACCTGCCGCAGTGGTTCTATTACTTCGGCGGGCTGGCAGACAAGATCGAAGGCACGGTCATTCCGCTCGACAAGAAGGGCTACTTCAACTACACCCGGCGCGAGCCGCTGGGCGTGGTGGCGGCCATCACGCCGTGGAACTCGCCGCTGATGCTGCTGGCGTGGAAGATCGCGCCCGCGCTCGCGGCGGGATGTACCGTGGTGGTGAAGCCGTCGGAGTTCACCTCGGTGTCGGCGCTCGAGCTTGCGCTGCTGTTCGAGGAAGCGGGCTTTCCCGCGGGCGTCTTCAACGTCGTGACCGGGTTTGGTGCCGAGGTGGGCTCGCCGCTGGTGACGCATGCGCTGGTCAAGAAGGTGACCTTTACCGGATCGGACGCCACCGGACGCGTGATCAACCAGCAGTGCGCGGCGCAGTTCAAGCACGTGAGTCTTGAGCTTGGCGGCAAGTCGCCGAACATCGTCTTCAGCGATGCCAACCTGGATGACGCCGTCAATGGCGCCGTCTCCGGCATCTTCGCCGCGAGCGGCCAGACCTGTATCGCCGGTTCACGGCTGCTGCTGCAGGAAGACATCCACAATGTCTTCGTCGAGAAGCTGCTGGCGCTCGCCAGCACAGCAAAGCTCGGCAACCCGATGAATGCCTCCACGCAGGTGGGGCCCATCACCACGCCCGCGCAATACGAAAAGGTGCTGTCGTATATCCAGATCGCGCAGGACGAAGGGGCGGAGCTGCTGCTCGGGGGCAAGCCGGCGTCCTGCGGCGAGGGATGGTTTGTCGAGCCGACCATCTTCGCCAGGGTCTCGCCGAAGATGCGCATCGCGCAGGAGGAGGTGTTCGGGCCGGTGCTGTCCATCCTGAAATTCAGGGACGAAGCCGAAGCCATCGCGATTGCCAATGACAGTTGCTATGGCCTTGGGGCCGGGGTCTGGACCTCGGATATCGGCCGCGCCTTCCGTATGTCGGAGAAGATCCAGGCCGGCACGGTATGGGTCAACACCTATCGCGCGGTCAGCTTCATGTCGCCGTTCGGCGGGTACAAGGACTCCGGCCTCGGCCGGGAAAACGGCATCGCCGCGATCGAGTCGTACCTGCAGACCAAGAGTGTGTGGATCAACACGGGAGCGGCTACGGGTAATCCGTTCACGATCCGCTGATTGTGTCTTACCGAAGCCTGTGGCGGGGGGCGCTTGTTTTCTCCCCTCTCCCATTTATGGGAGAGGGGAGGTGAAACGCGTTATGACAGCGCGTCGTCAGGGCTCCCGCCCGCTGCCTGTGCCACCTCGATCAGTTCGTCAATCAGCGCTTTCGCGCAGCCGGGCAGGCCTTCCAGTTCCCGCACGATCACGGCACGCTCCCGGAGCGCCCACGGTTCGTGCAGCTCGATGATCTCGATTTTCATCGTCTGCCGGTGGCGCAACGCGGCCGATAACGGCACCACGCCAATGCCGACACCAGCCTCGATCATCCGGCACATGGCTTCAAAGCTGCGGATCTGGATGCGGATCTGCAGCTTGCGCCGCTGGTCGCGGACCAGCTCGGTAAGAAACGCGTGCAGGGTGCTGCCTTCATGCAGGCTGACATGCTCGTAGTCGAGCGTGTCTTCAAAAGCGAGGTTCGGCTTCTGCGTCAGCGGATGGCCGACCGGTGTCGCCAGGACCAGCTTGTCGGTACTGAAATGGATGACCTCCAGCCCTTCCGAGTTCAGCGGTCCGGAGATGATGCCAAGGTCCGCGCTGCCGTCCAGCACGCCGCGGATGATGTCCCGCGTCAGGCGTTCCTGCAGGTCGACGGTGACGGCGGGGCGCTCTGACATAAAGCGCGCCAGCACCTCTGGCATGAACTCCGTCACGGCGGTGGTGTTCGCAAAGATGCGGATATGACCGACCGAGTCCTTGGCGTATTCCTCGAACTCGCTTTTGACATGCTCGAACTGGCGCTCGATCACCCGGGTATGCCGCAGCAGGCGCTCGCCGGCCGGGGTCAGGGCCAGGCCCTTGCTCTCGCGATAGAAGAGGCGGGTGCCCAGTTGGTCTTCCAGTGCCTTGAGCCGCGCGCTGGCTGCGGCGGGCGACAGAAATGCCTTGCGCGCCCCGCGCGACAGGTTTTCCTCCTCGGCGATGCGTGCAAACAGCCTCAGGTCGGCAAAGTCGAAATGCATATGTACTCCTTCTGCTGAACTTTACCAAGGCGTCAAACATGTCGCAAACCGGCAGGTCTTCGGTGTTTTCGGCGCAGACGAATGGCAGCTTCGAGAAAACGAGATTTACCCAAGCCTGCGTCGCTGCGAGACTTGCTCCGAGGCGAACCGCATCGCCGACCGAATCCCAGTCGTTCGTTGCCGCCATGGCAGTCCGAACGCAATCCTTCCCCCCGAAAAGGCTGCTATGCGTCCCCTCGATGGCATTACCGTGGTTTCCCTGGAGCATGCAATCGCTGCGCCATTCTGCACCCGCCAGCTCGCGGACCTGGGCGCGCGCGTGATCAAGATCGAGCGGCCCAAGGTCGGCGACTTTGCCCGCGGCTATGACGAAAGAGTGGACGGCATGTCGTCGCACTTTGCCTGGACCAACCGTTCGAAGGAAAGCCTGGCGCTGGACCTGAAGCACCAGGAGGCGCCCGCCATCCTGCAGAAGATCCTGGACCAGGCGGATGTGCTGGTGCAGAACCTGGCGCCGGGCGCCGCCGACCGGCTCGGGCTGTCATATGAAGCGCTGTCCCGGCGCTATCCCGGCATCGTTGTCTGCGACATCTCTGGCTATGGCAACGACGGCCCGTACCGGGACAAGAAGGCCTACGACCTGCTGATCCAGGCGGAGTCCGGCTTCGTCTCGATCACGGGCACCCCGGAAAGCCCGTCCAAGGCAGGCTGCTCGATCGCGGATATCGCCGCCGGCATGTACGCCTACACCAATATCCTGGCGGCGCTGCTGCAGCGCGGCAAGACGGGCAAGGGCGCCCATATCGACGTATCGATGCTGGAAAGCATGGTCGAGTGGATGAGCTATCCGCTCTACTACGCCTTCGACGGCGCCACGCCGCCGCCGCGCGCGGGCGCCTCGCACGCGACCATCTTCCCTTATGGCCCGTTCACGGCAGGCGATGGCAAGACCATCATTCTCGGCCTGCAGAATGAGCGCGAGTGGGAGACCTTCTGCCGGGTGGTGCTGGAACGGCCGGAGCTGACGAGCGACGAGCGCTTCGTCACCAACTCCCTGCGCGCCAGGAGCCGCGTCGAGCTCACGCAGATCATCACCGACGTCTTCGCCGCGCTCGACATCGACCAGGTGGTCGAGCGGCTGGAGCGCGCCCAGATCGCCAACGCCCGCATGAACGATATGCGCGATGTCTGGAACCACCCGCAACTCAAGGCACGCGAGCGCTGGACATCGGTCCGCTCTCCCGTGGGCGTGATCCCGGCACTGCTGCCGCCCGGCATGCCGAATGCCTTCGAGCCGCGCATGGACGCCATCCCGGCGCTGGGTGAACACAGCGAGCACATCCTGCGCGAGCTCGGCTACACCGGCGACGACGTATCGCGGCTGCGCACGGAAGGCGCCATCTGACCTCATTCCGGAAGGGCGCGTGCTTTCCGTCCAAGCGAATGGCTCGTTCCGAAGTTTCGAATTGGAAGCGGCTCCTGCACCGTGCATAGTGGAAGCCAGGCAATCAGACCAGAGAGATGTGATGGACGTTGTGAAGCTCAAGGAATGGATTGGCAGGACGGCGGAAAGCCAGGACGAGATCACGGCATATCCCGTCAAGGCGCTCGCAGCGACCCTGGACTACGATCACCGGGCACCCGTTCACGGAGATGCCATTGCGCCGCTCTGGCACTGGCTCTATTTCCTGCCGCTGCACCGGCAGTCCGAGCTGGGTCCGGACGGCCATGCCAGCCGCGGCGGCTTCCTGCCGCCAGTGCCGCTGCCGCGACGCATGTGGGCCGGCGGCCGCCTCTGGTTCCACCAGCCGCTGCGCATCGGCGATGCTGCGACCAAGGTCTCGCGCATTCTCGATGTGAGTGCGAAGAGCGGCCGCAGCGGCTCGCTCGCCTTCGTGACGGTCGAGCACAAGTATTCCGGTGCCAACGGGCTCGCGGTGACTGAAGAACACGACATCGTCTACCGCGAGAACGCAACGCCGAATGCGCCTGCACCGGAACCGGTTCCGGCGCCGACGGGCGAAGAATGGGTGCATGAGGTGGCGACGGATCCCGTCCTGCTGTTCCGCTTCTCCGCGCTGACCTTCAACGGCCATCGCATCCACTACGACAAGCAGTACGTGACCGCAGTCGAGCACTACCCGGACCTGATCGTCCACGGCCCGCTGCAGGCGATGCTGCTGCTCGAGCTGGTGCGCAAGAACCTGCCGGATGCAGTGGTCAAGAGCTTCTCGTTCCGGGGCGTGCGGCCGACCTTCGTGCCCCAGCGCATTTTTGTCTGCGGCAAGCGCAACCAGGTCGGCAAGACCGTCGAGCTGTGGATCCGCCATGAAGACGGCGCCCTCGCGATGAGCGCGACCGCTGAACTGAACTAACCCCAAAGTTGTTGGAGACCAGGCTGTGCAGAACAGAATCGATGAATACCAGGAAATCCGTGAAGCCGTGCGCGATCTGTGCGGCCAGTTCTCGTCGGAGTACTTCCGCAAGATTGACGAGGTCCGCGGCTACCCTGAAGAGTTCGTGAATGCGCTGACTGCGGCCGGCTGGCTGGCAGCGCTGATCCCGGAGGAGTATGGCGGCTCGGGCCTGGGCCTGACCCAGGCGTCCGTCATCATGGAAGAAATCAACCGTGCCGGCGGCAACTCTGGCGCCTGCCACGGCCAGATGTACAACATGGGCACGCTGCTGCGCCATGGCTCGGCCGAGCAGAAGAAGCTGTACCTGCCCAAGATCGCCAGCGGCGAACTGCGCCTGCAATCGATGGCCGTGACCGAGCCGACCACGGGCACCGACACGACCAAGATCAAGACCACCGCCGTGCGCAAGGGCGACAAGTATGTCGTCAACGGCCAGAAGGTGTGGATCTCGCGCGTCCAGCATTCGGACCTGATGATCCTGCTGGCCCGCACCACGCCGCTGGCCGAGTGCAAGAAGAAGTCGGAAGGCATGTCGATCTTCCTGGTGGACCTGCGCGAGGCCATCGGCAAGGGCCTGACGGTGCAGCCCATCCTCAACATGGTCAACCACGAGACCAATGAGCTGTTCTTCGACAACCTGGAAATCCCGGCGGAGAACCTGATCGGCGAGGAAGGCAAGGGCTTCAAGTACATCCTCGACGGCCTCAACGCCGAGCGCACGCTGATCGCCGCCGAGTGCATCGGCGACGGCTACTGGTTTATTGACAAGGTGACCAAGTACGTGAACGAGCGCATCGTCTTCGGCCGGCCGATCGGACAGAACCAGGGCGTGCAGTTCCCCATCGCCAAGGCCTTCGTCAATGTGGAAGCCGCCAACCTGATGCGGTTCAAGGCGGCGAAGCTGTTCGATGCGCACCAGCCGTGCGGCGCCGAAGCCAACATGGCGAAGCTGCTGGCCGCAGATGCGTCGTGGGAAGCGGCCAATGCCTGCCTGCAGTATCACGGCGGCTTTGGCTTCGCGGCGGAGTACGATGTCGAGCGCAAGTTCCGAGAAACCCGCCTCTACCAAGTGGCGCCGATTTCGACCAACCTGATTCTCTCCTACGTCGGCGAGCATATCCTGGGGATGCCGCGGTCGTTCTGAGGTTTTGCTTCCGTGGTCTCTGGCCGCTCGTGACCCCTCACGGAGTCCGCATTACCGATTGTGTGCACCCTCTCCCGCTTGCGGGAGAGGGGCGGGGTGAGGGCCAGGGATGTCACGAAGTCAGCCGCCCGGCGGGGTGTGCCACGGACTGCCCCATCACCCCGGCCCTGGCCTGCCTATATGCTCAGCGTTTGCGGCAAGCTCAGTTCTCCTGCCACGGCATCTCTTTCCACAGTTGACGAAAGCCCGCCTCGGCCCGCTCCAGTTCGGCGCTGTAGGCTGCCGGCGCAAGGTAGCGCAACGGCGCATACATCGCTTCGGCCTGCTGGCGGAACTGCGGATCCGCGACCACGCGCGCCATCGCCTCCACCAGTTTCTTCCTGACCGGTTCAGGCAGGCCCTTGGGCGCCGCCAGGCCGCGCAGCGAAGCCAGCTCGATGTCGAAGCCCTGTTCGCGGAAGGTGGGCACGTTCGGGGCCAGTGCTGCCCGTGTTGCGCCCATCTGGCCAATGAACTTGATCGGCGAGCCGCCTTTCTGGTACTGCAGCGCTTCGCCCACGTTGATGGCACCGATGGTGAGCTGCTGCCCGACCAGCGCCGCGCGGACGTCGCCTGCGCCCTTGTAGC
This sequence comes from Cupriavidus sp. BIC8F, assembly GCF_032465815.1. Taxonomy (NCBI): domain Bacteria; kingdom Pseudomonadati; phylum Pseudomonadota; class Betaproteobacteria; order Burkholderiales; family Burkholderiaceae; genus Cupriavidus; species Cupriavidus sp. BIC8F. The sequence goes on from NZ_CP136095.1 coordinate 1,202,055, forward strand.
CGACATGGGTCAGCTTGACCCCCGCAGCCTTCTCGAACAGCAGCATGGCAAGGTGGTCGTCCGAGCCGACGCCGGTGGTGCCGACTGACACCTCTCCAGGATGCGCCTTGGCATGGCGCACCAGCGCGGCCAGCGAGTCAATGCGATTGCCGTTGTGTACCGTGAAGCCGCCCGGATCGTCGACCAGGTTGCCGATCAGGTCGTAGCTGCGCCAGGTGAAGGTGGTCTTGCGCTCGATGGGAATGGTCAGCAGGTTCGGCGTGTTGATAAAGCCGATGGTGTAGCCGTCCGGCGCGGACCGTGCCAGTTCAGCGAAGCCGATGGCGCCGCCCGCGCCGGGCTTGTTCTGCACCACCACGGTGGCACCGCCGAGTTGCTTCTCGAGGTGGCGGGCCAGCAGGCGTGCCACCAGGTCCGTCCCGCCCCCGGGACCGTAGGCCACGATCATCTGGACAGGACGGTTGGGATAGGGCGCCTCTGCCCTGGCGCCGGCCGTGGCGGCGAGGCCGCACGCCAGTGCGAGCGCGCCAGCAAGCCGAAGCGGGAAGCTCCGGCGCCCTTGGTTTAGGGTCGGGTGCATGGTAAGTGTCTCCTCGCCGGTCTCGTTGCCGGCATGTCTTCGATGATGAGTGCTTCGCTACGGCGTGACCGTTGACACTGGCGCCCGCATCGCCGCCGCAATGCGCAGGCGTGCTCGCGGCCAGACTTCGGGGTTGACCAGCCGCTCCGGCCGCTCGCCACTGGCCAGCAGCGTGACGATCTGGGTGGCGGCCAGCTCGGCGTTCCTGCGCCGCGCTTCGTGCGTGACGCCGGCGGTGTGGAAGGTGGCGACGACGTTGTCCAGCCCGAGCAAGGGGTGGGCGCGTGGTGGCGGCTCCTGGTCCCACACGTCCAGACCGGCGCCGGCAAGATGGCCGCTGGCCAGTGCCGCATGCAGCGCGCCCTCATCGTGGATGCCGCCGCGCGCGGTGCTGACGAAGATGCTGCCCGGCCGCATCGCGGCAAAGGCGGCGCCATCCATCATGCGTAGCGTGGTGGCGTCGCGCGGGCAATGCAGCGAGACGACGTCGGCACTGCCCAGCAATTCCTCGAAGGACACGGCCTGTGCGCCGCGTGCGGACAGCTCCGCCGCATCCAGCGCTGGGTCGCAGCCGATCACGCGCATGCCGAAGGCGCGGCCGAGTGCGGCGACGCGGCGGCCGGCGTGGCCCACGCCGACCAGGCCGAGCGTGCGGCCGCGCAGTTCGTGGCCCATCAGGTCCTCACGGCTCTCGCAGTTGTGCGCGCGCAGGCTGCGGTCGGATTCGGCGATGCGGCGCAGTACCGCGAGTATCAGGCCCAGCGTCATCTCCGCCACCGAGTCGGCATTGCCACCGGCCTGGTTGAGCACCGCGACGCCTGCTTCGGTGCAGGCATCGATGTCGATGGTGTCGCAGCCGGAGCCGCTGGACGACACCGCCAGCAGGTCCGGGCAGCGCGCCAGCAGCGCGGCGTCGGCGAACCAGCGGCGCGGGATCTCGTCCTTGGCGGCCGAGATCTGGTAGACATGGGCGCCGGACAGCCGGTCCCAGGCGGCGGCGTCGGCGCCTTCGCGGGCGCAGGTGTGCAGCGTCAGGCCTGGCGTGGCCGTAATGATGCGGTCAAAGGCCGCGTCCAGCCAGTGGTCGAAACGGACCACCGTGCCGGCGGCAGGCATCGGCAGGACGGGCGCGTTCATACGACCACCCCCTTTTCGCGCAGCGTGCGCTCGACCCAGCTCCGATCGGCGCGACCTTGCGCGATCGATTCGAGCACCGCTGCTTCGGTGCGTTGTACGTTCTCCACGCGCGCGGCGATTTCCTCGGCGTCTTCGGCCGCAACGACCAGCAGGCCGTCGCCATCGCCCAGCACCAGGTCACCGGGGCGCACCACCATGCCGTCGATGCAGACGGGCACATGCAATTCGCCGGGACCGTCCTTGTAAGGACCGCGGTGCGAGACCCCCCGCGCATACACAGGCAGCGTTTCCTTGCCAATGGTGTCGCTGTCGCGGATCAGGCCGTCGATGACGAAGCCCGCTGCGCCGCGCGCGATCGCCAGCGCCAGCATGATCTCGCCGATGATGGCATTGGGACCGGTGCCGCCCGCATCGACCACGATCACGTCGCCGGGGCCGCAGAGGTCGAGGGCCTTGTGCACCATCAGGTTGTCGCCCGGGCGCGTGCGCACGGTGAGGGCGCGGCCGGCCATGACGCCATCGCGTCGGTGATAGGGCCGCAGCCGCGTGGTGCCGACGGTGCGGCTCATTGCGTCGCTGACATTGGCCACCGGGAAGCTGCGGTAGCGTTCCAGCAGCGCGTTGCTGACGGTCGGCGCCGGCTTGGGGTGGATGCGGAAGCCGTGAAGCGTGCTCATCGATAAGTCTCCGGGTGAGGGGGCATGTGGGGTAGTGAAGCGGCAAGCCGGATGCAGGCAGGGCCGATATCTGCCAGCCGGGACAGGCCGAGCATCGCCATATCGCGTGAGATCTCGGCCTGCAACAAGTCGATGGCGTGCGCCACGCCGGGGGTGGACCCCACAGTCGCCGCATAGGCGAACGGCCGGCCGACGAAGACGCAACGCGCGCCGAGCGCGAGCGCCTTGATCACGTCGGTGCCGCGGCGTACGCCGCTGTCGAGCATCACCGGCAGGTCGGGCACGGCGTGCACGATCTCGGGCAGGACGCGCAGCGGTGCGATGGCGCCGTCCAGTTGCCGGCCGCCGTGGTTCGAGACGATGATCCCGTCGACGCCGTGGCGGCGCGCTAGCAGCGCGTCTTCCGCGGTCAGGATGCCCTTGACCACCAGCGTGCCTTTCCAGCGCCGGCGGATGGCTTCAAGGTGCGTCCAGGTGAAATGCGCGCGGTCGGAGAAGTCGCGCAGCACGCGCGACGACAGGATGGGCGCGCCGCGGTGCGCATAGGCGTTCTCGAAATGCGGCATGCCGTGCCGCAGCAGCGTGCGCGCAAAGGTGCCGAGCAGCCAGCGCGGATGCGTGATGCCTTGCCATGCCAGGCTCGCGCTCGGGCGCAGCGGCGTCGAGAAGCCGGCGCGCACGTTGTTCTCGCGATTGCCCGCAACGGGCGTATCGACGGTGATCACCAGCGTCCCGACGCCTGCCGCGTCGACGCGCGACAACAGCCCGTCGATCTGCGCCATGTCGCCGGGCAGGTAGGCCTGGAACCAGGTGCCGGGCGCGGCTGCCATCACTTCTTCCAGCCGGATCAGCGATGACCCGCTCATGATCGCCGGTACCGCGGCCTGCTGCGCGGCCTGCGCCAGCACGATATCGCCGCGGTAAGCGAACAGCGCGGCAATGCCCATGGGCGCAACGCCGAACGGGGCGGCATAGCGCCGGCCGAACAGCTCGAAGCCCAGTTCGCGCGTGGCCACGCCGGCAAGCACGCGCGGCCGCAGCGAGATCTCGGCGAAGGCGTGGCGGTTTTGCGCCAGCGAGACGCTGTCCTCCACCGCGCCGCTGACATAGGCGTACAGCGGCCGGGGCAGGCGGCGGCGGGCGAGCGGTTCAAGGTCGTTCAGCGAAAGCACTTGGCTGCGCAGGGTACCTGCGCCGCTTGCGGTTGCGGTCGTCACGCGCGGTGCGGAAGCGGTGTTGACGGCATCTGTGGCGCGGTCAGCGGCGTTGTCCGCAGCAGGGGCATGGAGAGCTGACATGATCGATATAGGGAGCCAGGGCGACGACCAGGCTTCAATCTAGCAACCGCAAGGGATCGAAAAAAGCGAAAAATAACGAAGGTATAATTTCGCTTTTAGGAAACTAATAATTGCCGCGGCGCGGATCCCATGACCCTCAAGCAACTGGAAGCCTTCTACTGGGCCGCGACCTGCCTCAATTTCTCGGTAGCCGCTGAGCGCTGCCACCTGTCGGTGTCGTCGCTGTCCAAGCGGGTGGCCGAGCTCGAAACCTCCCTCGGCGTGCAGCTGTTCGACCGAAGCGGCCGCCGCGCCGAGCTGACGGCGCAGGGCGAGCAGATGCTGCCGCGTATCCGCGAACTGCTGCGGGTCGCCGCCGAGCTGCAGCAGTCAGCGGGGCAGAGCCGTGGCCTGCAAGGCCGTTGCCGCGTGGGCTTGGGCGAACTGAGCGGCCTGACCTGGCTGCCCCGGCTGGTACGGCAGACGGCCATCCGGCACCCCGAGCTTCAGCTCGAGCCCTACGTCGATATCGGTCAGGTGCTGGAGCAGCGCCTGGAAGATGGCGAACTCGACCTCGCGGTGATCGCCGGGCCGTCATCGCGCAGCAGCCTCGCGTCGGAACGGATCGCGCAGGTCGACTTTGTCTGGGTCGCGAGCGAGTCTTTTATCGGCCAGACCGGCACCGACGATCCGCGGCGGCTGATGGCGGAGCAATTGCTGCTGTCTCTGCCGGTCGGCGCGGGCGGCACCCGGGTGCTCGACCAGTGGCTGGCCACCCGTGGCATGGCGGTCAACCGTCGCCTGGTGTGCAACAGCTGGGGCGCCGTGGCCGGCATGGTGGCGGAGGGACTGGGCTTCGCCTTCATGCCCAGGCAATGGGCCGAAGCGCTGGAAGCGCGCGGGGTGTTGCAGATCCTGAAGAAGGGCGGCGCGCTGGAACCGCTGCACTATGTCGTGCAATGGCGTCGCGACGACGCGCGCCTGCTGATCACGGAAATGCGCGACGTCATCAAGGACGTGATCGAATTCCAGGCGCCGCGTTGCCTGGTGTAGACCGGTCTCGCAGAGTAAATTCGTCTCATGGTGCGCAGATTTCTCACACGTCAGTACTTCGGCCGTCTCTGTGAGTGGCGGTGGGTGCACGGACGGCAAGCCTGGAACGGCATTTGCGTGGATATCATCAACCCGCCGGCAGATGGCGGGCCCTGAACAGCGCCGCGGGACATGCATCTGCCATGGCCCATGCCGGATGACCGCGGCTGTCATGGAGACGACCATGCCAAGGGCATCGAGCATAGCCCAAGCCAGGGCAGACAAGAGAGCAGGCAAGTCGCCGACCACCCAGGCCGGCCATTTCGTTCACGACGAAATCGAAGCCGTGCGAAAAGGTAAGCACGGCGTGCGCTCGGCCAAGCAGGCCATAGCGATCGGCTTGTCGGAGGCGCGCCGCGCGGGCGTCGACGTACCGCCGAAGAAGGGCGCGACCAAGGCGGAAACCAAGTCCGCCGCCGCCAAGGCTGCGCCGCGACGTGCGAGTTCAGAGAGCACGGCCAAGCGCTCCCAGGCTGCGCTCAAGGCACTCAAGCGCGAGAGCACTGCCGGCGCTTCTCCCAAGGCGCTGTCTGCCCAGGCAAAGAGCGCGGCAAGCAAGCGCACCGCGACCGATCGCTCGGCTGCGGCGAAGAAGGCTGCGAGCACCAAGGGTGCTGCCGGTCGCTCCGAAGCGGCCCGCAAGGCCGCTCGCACGCGTGCGGCAAGGAAGGAGTCAGCGCGTTAGCGCCGCTGCCTTACAGGCCCGCACATCCGTTGCGGAGCCGCGGGTCTTGAATCACCGTTTGGGTGCTCCCCCTCCCGCAAGTGAACCGCCCCCCGGAAGTTGGAGACAACTGTTGGGGGGCTGACATGGGCAAGTGCGCCGAGCAGTTCAAGCTGTCGGCTTCGCTGCACGCGAGCGCAGCGATGACACTGACGGCCGGCGGCGGCGGGGCTTCATGGCGGGGCGAGAAATTCCGAAATCCGTTCCCACATCACTGGCGGGTTCGAATACATCGGGAAATGCCCGCATCGCGGAATCTCAGCGAGTTCTACGCCGTTGCGCTGCAGCAGTTCCAGGTAGGACAGCGTAGCGTTCTGCTCGCCATACATGAACATCCGCGGGCAGGGCAGTCCCAGGAACTTCGTCATCAGGTCGCCGTGATCGGCCAATGCCACCATGGATTCGAAGATGCCTCGAACCGCGTCAGCGCGAACCTTGTGCCGCAGGCTCGCCGCATACAGCGGACTGGAAAAGTAGGGGGACTGCCAGGTACGGTCAATGAAGTCCGCAAAGAAGGCTTCGGCGTCATCCGTGCGGTGCGAGATGATCTGCCGGCTCAGGAAGCAGTCCTCCGGCGCCACATTGCCTTCAATGTCGATGAAACTGAGGACCCGGTCCGGGACGCGATGAGCCAGCATGAGGGCCGTCAGCCCGCCCATGGAATGCCCGACCAGTTGAAAGCGCTGGACACCGTAGTGGTCCAGCACGGCGAGGGCGATATCGACAAGGAAGGGAATCGAAACCCGCGACAGGTCTTCGCAGGCCGTTTCCCCGCAGCCGGGCGCGTCGTACGCGATGATCGCGCGGTGCGCGAGCCGGGGATGCAGTACGACGTCCGCATAGTCCTCCTTGGTCGATCCGAAGCCATGCAGGAAGACAATGGGAGGACCTTTGCCCACCGAACGCAGGCAGGACAGGTCGATGCTGACGCCATCCACGGATAAGGGCAGGCGTTGCTTGATGAGTGCTGTTGGCAATGACACGCTGGTGACCTCGGCGGGCAGATGGGAACAGGGGGCAGGCTGTGACGATCGTGCCGGCCTGGCTGGTTGGCGTAAAGGCTGCCTAGTCCTTTAGTGACAGGCAGAACTGCCGGATTGCCTGACACGCCTGGCGCAGCGACTCGGTGTCGAGGGCATAGGCAATGCGGATATACGGGCCCAGCCCGAACGCGCTGCCATGCACGACCGCCACATTGGCTTCATCCAGCAGCGCTCCGGCGACATCCTCGTCGGTGGCCAGCAAGGTACCTGCGGCCGTGCGTCGACCCAGGATGCCTCCGCACGATGCGAATGCGTAGAACGCGCCCGCAGGCACCGGGCATGCCAGCCCCGGGGTCTCGTTGAGCATGCTGACCATCAGGTTGCGGCGTTCCTTGAACACGGCACGTGACCCCCGGATGAAGTCCTTCGGCCCGTTCAGCGCGGCCAGTGCGGCATGCTGGGAGATCGAGGAGGCGCCGGAGGTCTGCTGGCCCTGGACCTTCTCCATCGCTTCCAGCAGCCAGCGCGGTCCGGTGCCGAAGCCGATGCGCCAGCCAGTCATGGCGTAGGCCTTGGACACGCCGTTCATGGTCAGCGTGCGCGAGGCAAGGCGCGGTGCCACCGCCGCGATGGTATGGAAGCCGGCACTGTCGAAGGTCAGGTGCTCGTAGATATCGTCCGACAGCACCAGCACATGCGGGTGGTCCAGCAGGACCTCTGCCAGCGCCGCCAGTTCATCCCGCGTGTAGACAGCGCCGGTAGGATTCGATGGCGAATTCAGGATGAGCCAGCGCGTCCGGGGGGTGATGGCGCGGGCCAGCGCGTCGGGCGTCAGCTTGAAGCCGACATCCGCGCCACACGACACGATGACGGGAACTGCCCCGGACAGCTGGACCATCTCCGGGTAGCTGACCCAGTAAGGCGCTGGCACGATCACTTCGTCCCCGGCATTCAGCGTCGCCGACAAGGCGTTGTAGATCACCTGCTTGCCGCCGGTGCAGACGATGGTGTCCTGCCAGCCCACGTCAAGGCCATTCTCGCCCTGGAACTTGGCGGCAATCGCCTCGCGCAGCGGGCGCATGCCTGCCACTTGCGTGTAGCGCGTATGGCCCGCACGGATCGCTTCGATCGCGGCGTCACAGACATGTGCCGGGGTGTCGAAATCGGGTTCGCCGGCGCTCAGCGAAATGATTCGCGCGCCGGCGGCTCGCCGCGCCGCCACGCGATCCATGATCTTGTAAGTCGCCGAAGCCTGCGCGCTGGCCAGGTTGACGTTCAGTCGTGCAAGGTCGGGCTGCATCACGCTTTCCTCTGCAGGGTGTGATAACCAAGGGCCTCACGCGCTTCGCCCAGCGTCTTGCCGCCGGCGATGTGCTCGCGGATCGTTGACTCGACCGCCTCGATCTTCCGTGCCAGTTCGGCGACTTCACGCGCGCGTTCGCGCGGCACCACCACGACGCCGTTGGCATCGGCCACCACGATGTCGCGCGGACAAACGCGGGCGGTGCCGATCGAGACCGGGGTGTTGACGGCTTCGACCTGGACCCGGTCCTTGCCGGTGCGCATGAAGCGCCCGCGCGTGAAGAGGGGATAGCCGTCGCCCAATGCCCTGGAGACGTCGCGGCAAACGCCGTCGATCACGGTGCCGGCAATGCCGCGGGCGCCGGCGTATTGCGTCATGATGTCGCCCCAGACCGTGCAGTCGGTGCGGCTGTCGTTGTCGATGACCACCACGTCGCCGGCGGCCACATCGTCAATGAAGTCCCCGACCGTGCCCGGCGGCGTGCTTGCCGACACATACCTGACCGTGTAGGCTGGCCCGACCACGGTCTTGCGGTAGTTGTCCAGCGGCGCAATGCCCAGGCACTGGCCCGGCAGCCCGAGCTTGTCCATGGCGTCAGAGACGCCCGGCGTATCCAGGCCCTCGAACAGGGCAACCAGTTCCTTGTCCAGCGCGCTCATTTTGCTTCCTTTGCGTTGATGGCTTCGAATTCCTTGTCGTGCATGACTTCGGCCACCGAGCGGCCGGCACGTACAGCCTGGACCATGCCGTCCTGGCGGCGGGCGATGCGCTCGCCCAGGTCCAGCACTTCCTCGATACGCGCTGCGGGCACGAATACCGTGCCGCAGCGGTCTGCAATCACGTAGTCGTCCTGGTTCACGACGACGCCGCCAAAGACCACTGGTTCGCCGGATCCCACCTGCACCACGCGATTGCGCGCGCTGATCATGGTCACGCCGCGGCCGAAGACCGGGTAGCCGATGGATTCGCTGCCCTCGATGTCGCGGCTGACGCCGTCGATCACGGAGCCGCGGATCTTCTTCGCGGTCGCCGCGTTGGCGAGGATGTCGCCCCAGCAGGACACGCCCTCGATACCACCGGCAATCACCAGGATGCGGTCGTCGCTCCGGACTTCGGCGATGACGGGGGAAATCAGATGTACTGTCGGCTCCGCATCGGCTTTCGGTCCGAGCTGGATGGTGCTGGCTCGGCCGACGATCTTCGGGCAGTCCCAGAGCGGCCGGATTCCGTAGGTGGCGCCGGGCAGGTCAAGAAAATCGAGCGCATCGGAAACGGTGTTCGTGTCCAGGGAAGCAAGGCGGTCAAGCAAGGCGGCTGTCATGCTGGGGTCGACTCAGGTTGCAAGGCTTTCACTTTGGGCGCTACAGTTGAATCTGTAAATTCCGAAGATTGGAACCTTTCCATACGCTCAACGTATCAGAGAGAAATGATCAACTTCAGACTGGTTCGACATCTGTGGCTCTTCCTGGCGGTTGCGGAAGAAGAGCACTTCGGGCGTGCCGCAAAGCGGCTGGGCATGTCCCAGCCGCCGCTGACGGAGCAGATCCAGACGCTGGAGAGTGTGCTGAAGGTCAAGCTGTTTGAGCGGTCGCGCCGAGGCGCAAAGCTGACACCCGTCGGTGCCGCGATACTGCCGGCAGTGCAGAAGTTCGCCGAGCAACTGGAGCGGCTCGAACTGGCGGTGAGAGAGGCGGTTCAGGGGCAGAGCGGCATGCTGACCATCGGCGCCATCTCGTCGGCCATGGTCGATACGTTGCCGGGACTGATCGAGTATCTCAAGGCACAGCATCCGCAGCTAACCATCTCCGTCAAGGAAATTGACAGCGTGGAGGCCGTGCCGGCCCTCGAGAGGGGCGACGTGGACCTGGCGTTTGCCCGGCTCGAAGGGCATCTGGGCGCATCCATCCAAGCCGTGCCGCTCAAGGAAGACCGTCTCGCCGTTGCCCTGCCGAGGACGCACCGCTTGGCCGAGATGCCCCGCATTCGCCTGGCTTCGTTGGCGGATGAGGCCTTCGTCATCTTCTCCAGGCACGTGAGCCCGGTCTACTATGACAGCCTCATCATGACCTGCAGGGAGGCCGGCTTCTCGCCCCGTGTCCTGCACGAAGTGAGAAGCGTCTCGTCCCAGATTGCCTTTGTCGGATGTGGGCAGGGGATTGCGCTGGTGCCTGCCTCACTGAAGAAAGCCGCGCCGGAGAATGTCGTGGTCAAGCCGCTGAAAGAGGCTGTCAAGGTGGTGACGACTGCGATGGCCTGGTCGACCAGCCGGGAGAATCCGATGGTTGAGGCCGCGATCGCCGCAATCTCGGCTGGAAGGGTTCGGGGAATGCCTCGGTAGTCAAGCATTCCGCAATCAATAGGTTTGGCAGAATGAAACGTTCTATTCATCGGAATTTACAGAACACTCCAAGCGGGTGAGAGTGCAAGCCTATGTGCCGCTGGCGAAGTTCTCGTGAGCAGGGCGAAACCCTAAGGCAATGGAGTCTGACCTTGGCTGCCTCAGCATTCGTTATCAATCCCGCTCCTCAACTGGCACCGGCGCGAGTTGTTGCAGCACTCCAGGACGTGGTTACCCCGCATATCAGTGACAACTTGCAACGGTTGTCGGGGGTGACCGGATTGACCCGCTTCCACCGCGGCAAGAAGCTTGTCGGGACGGCATTTACCGTCAAGGCCAGGCCTGGCGACAACCTTCTCATTTACAAAGCATTGATGGAGCTTCAGCCGGGGCACGTACTGGTGGTCGATGGCGGTGGCGATTGCACCAATGCACTGGTGGGCGAACTCATCATGCTGTATGCGCAGCAGAGAGGCTGCGCTGGCTTTGTGCTCGATGGCGCCATCCGCGATACCGCGGCGTTCCATGAAGCGGATTTCCCCTGCTATGCTCGCGGGGTCAGTCACCGTGGCCCCTACAAGCTTGGGCCAGGTGCGATGAACGTGCCAGTATCCGTGGGCGGCCAGGTGATTTCACCGGGCGATGTCGTGGTCGGCGATGAAGACGGCGTGGTGTCGTTCCCCGCCGCGGAGGCAGGTGCAATCCTCGATGCAGTAAGGGCTACTGCTATGAAGGAGAAAGCTATCAAGGCCGAGATCGGTACTGGACTGCGCGAGCAGGAATGGCTGCACAAAGTCCTTGTGCCGCACGGACTATAAGCAGGGCAAGTCAAGGGACGGTTCCCCCTGCCGGCCGGCTGCTGACACCGATGGTCTTTCACGTTGTGTATCCGAGGCTTCCCCATGGAAGCAACTTTGCCGACCACCCTGAATCGAGAGCCACAGATGCGATTGCCTCGCAAGCTGTTTCACATGGCCGCCCTGCTGGCCTCACTGGCTGCCGTCGGCCAGGCGCCCGCGGCGCCCTACCCGGATCATCCTGTCGAACTCGTGGTGCCGAGCGCGGCGGGCGGTGGTACTGACACGGTTGCGCGGGCCTTCAGCGAAGCCATGCGAAAGTATCTGCCGCAGCCGCTGATCGTGGTGAACAAGCCAGGTGCCAGCGGCGCAATCGGCATGACGGATGTGGCCCGCGCCAAGCCAGATGGCTACAAGCTCGGCATCATCATCGCCGAAGCCGTGATCGTCCCGCATCTCGGGCCGACCACCCTCGACGCCGCCGAGCTGGTGCCGATCGCGCGCCTGAATGCCGATCCGTCCGCGATCACGGTCAAGGCCGACGCGCGCTGGAACACCATCGAGGCGTTCCTTGAATTCGCCAAGGCGCACCCGGGGGAGGTGCAGGTCGGGAATTCCGGCCCCGGCTCGATCTGGCACCTGGCGGCGACGGCGCTGGAGGACAAGGCGCACGTCAGGTTCAATCATGTGCCGTTCTCCGGTGCGGCGCCGGCCCTGGTGGCGTTGATGGGCGGGCATATCGACGCGGTGGCCGTCAGTCCCGCCGAGGTATCGGCCTATGTGGCCGCAGGCAAGGTGAAGACGCTCGCGGTGATGGCGGAGCAGCGTGTCAGGGGTTTCGAGAGCGTTCCGACGCTGCGTGAGCGCGGTATCGACCTCTCGATCGGCACATGGCGCGGCCTGGCCGCGCCCAAAGGCACGCCACCTGAAGTGCTCGAAACCCTTGCGGCCGCCAGCCGCAAGGCGGTGGCGGATCCGGTCTTCGTGGCGGCGCTGCGCCGGCAGAACCTGGGCATTGCCTATGCCGACGCGGCGACCTTCAAGGCGATGATCGCGGCAGACAACGCGGTGATGAAGGCACTGGTGGCCAAGACCAACCTCCGCAAGTGAGGCAGCGCGTCCGCATCGATCCAGAAGCGCCAAGGGCGGCAGGGGGCTCAAGACAGGCGGGCAATCTCCTCAAGTAGCGCAGTCTCCATCGCATCGATCGGCGCGCGTGCGCAGCCGGTGTAGAACTCGACCTGGGCGCACGCCTGGTGCAGCATCATGCGCGTGCCGTCGATGGTGCGGCAGCCAAGCGCGGCGGCATCCCGGATCAGCTTGCTCCTGACCGGAATGAACGCAGCGTCCATGACGATCAGGTGTGCGGCGAGCTGTCCGGCGACGGGGTTGACATCGGGGGCGCGAAAGCCGGCGGCGGTCGCGTTGGCGAGCATGTCGAAATCCGCCGCGCGGAAGTCCGTCAACGCGCCGCCAAAGCGCAAGCCAAGTGAGGCGGCCAGTTCCTCGCCGCGCGCCGCGGTGCGGTTGAACACGGTCACGCTGGCGCCGGCCTCGCGCAAGCCATAGGCCATCGCCCGCGCCGCGCCGCCCGCGCCCAGCAGCGCAATGCGCTTGCCGGCCACTTCCGTCACCTCCTGGAACGCCCGGACGGCGCCGATGCAATCGGTGTTGTAGCCGGTCAGCACGCCATCGATATTGTTGATGGTGTTGACCGCGCCGATGGCGCGGGCGGTCTCGTCGAGATGGTCGAGATGCGCGATCACGGCCTGCTTGTGCGGCATCGAGACATTCATGCCGCGCACGCCGAGCGCGCGGATCGATTGCACGGCGCCGGGCACGTCCTGCACCCCGAAGCACACAAAGGTGTAGTCGATCCCGAGGGCCCGGTAGGCGGCATTGTGGATGCGCACATTGAAGGTGAAAGGCTCGCCCATGATCGAGCCGCACAGCGTGGGAATGGAACCGGGCATTGCGGGTTGTCCTTGCGGAGAAAATCAGGCGGCTGCCTGGACGGCAAAGGCCGCCAGGTCGAAGCGCGCGGCGGGTTGCCGCCCGGCGAGCGCGTCCAGCAGGTTGCGCGTGGCGAGTTCGGCCATGGCGCGCCGGGTCTCATGCGTGGCCGAGCCGATATGGGGCAGGGCTGTCACCTTGGGATGGCTGCGCAGCGGTGAATCCTGAGGCAGGGGCTCGGTGGCGAAGACGTCCAGCCCGGCCGCGCGCAGGTGGCCGCTGTCGAGCGCCGCGAGCAGCGCGTTTTCCTGCACGATCTGGCCGCGGGCGCCGTTGACGAAGATGGCGCCCGGCTTCATCAGCGCGAACTCGCGCCGGCCCATCAGGCCGCGCGTGCTGTCCGTCAGGGGCAGCGTGACGGCGACGATGTCGGCTCTGCGCAAGGCATCGTCGAGTTCCGTCCGGGTCGCGCGTCCCACCAGGTCGGGCGGTTCCCCGGCAGTCTCGTTGACGTAGAGCACCTCCATGCCGAAGCCGAGCGCCGCGCGGCGCGCCACGGCCTGGCCGATGCGTCCGAAGCCCAGGATCGCCAGGGTCTTGCCGTGTACGTCCCAGCCGAACAGGCTTTCGCCGATATTGGCGGTCCAGCGGCCTTCGCTTACGTGGGCCGCCAGCTCGACCAGGCGGCGGCTCGTAGCCATGATGAGCGCGAAGACCGTGTCGGCGGTGGTCTCGGTGAGTACGCCGGGCGTGTGGCACAGGGTGATGCCGCGCCGGTGCAGGCAGGGAAGGTCGTAGTTGTCGACGCCGACCGAAATACTCGAGATCACCTCCAGCCGGCTGGCGTCGGCCAGTTCCACGGCGCCGAGCTTCACGCTGGAGCCGATCAGGCCATGGGCGTTGGCCAGCGCGGCGCGGAAGGCCGGCCGTTGTGCCGGCTGGCGCGGGTCGGCCACGATCACGTCATGCTCCGACTCGATCCTGGCGAGCAGGTCGTCAGGAATCGGGCGGAACACCAGTACATTCTTGCGCATGGGTAATCCTTGCAGTGGCTTCACAAACTGGCGGCCGCCAGCTGGGCATGGGTCGGCAGGCCTTCGGTATCGCCCCGCACCTGCACCGCGCGGGCGCCGATCCAGGCGCCGCGCCGGACGGCGTCGCTTACTGACCGGCCTTCCAGCAGTGCGCTGATCACGCCCACGGCAAAGCCATCGCCGGCGCCAACGGTGTCGACGACACGCTCGACGCTGAATGCCTCGACATGGCCGGTGCCGGCCTCGCCATCGAACCAGGCGCCGTCGGCACCAAGCTTCACCACCACCAGCCTGGCGCCGCGGGCACGGTAGAAGGCGGCAATGCGTTCCGGCTCGGCGTGGCCGGTGAGAAAGCGGCCTTCTTCGATGCCGGGCAGCACCCAGTCGCACTGCTGCGCGAGGTCGTTCAGCGTCTCCCGCATCAACTCGGGCGAGGCCCACAGCGTGGGCCGCAGGTTGGGATCGAATGAGATCGTGCGGCCGGCGGCCTGCATGGTGGCGATGGCCTGGCGTGTGGCAGCCTGCGTGCCTGCGGCCAGCGCGGGGAACACGCCGGTGACGTGCAGATGCCGCGAGCGCCGCAGCCACCTGCCGTCCAGGTGCTCCGGGTTCATGCGGCTCGCCGCCGAGCCGCGGCGGTGGTATTCGACGGGCGGATCGCTGCCGTCGTCGACCCGGCCCTTGAACTGGAAGCCGGTGCGCTCACCGGGCTCGCACACCACCTGGCTGCAATCCACGCCTTCGCGCTGCATTTCACCGAGCAGGTAGCGCGCCATCGAGTCATCGCCCAGCCGGCTGGCCCATCCGACCTTCAGTCCCAGGCGCGACAGGCCGATGGCCACATTGGTCTCGGCACCGGCGGTGCGCTTGTGGAAGGTCTGGGCGCCTTCGAGCGGCCCGGCTTCGCCGGCGACCAGCATCAGCATCGCCTCGCCCAGCGTGACCACGTCAAGATCGGTGCTCATGCGGGGACCTCCACCGAACGCAGCAGTTCGACATGACTGCGCGTGACCTGCACCAGGTCTTCGCCTTGCAGCGGGAATTCGATCGCACGCGCAACGTGCGTGGGCAGCCGGCGCAAGACGGCGCGCCATGGTGCCGCCGACTGGTCAAGCGGCACCGCGATCCATTTGGCGGGCGTGCGCTGCACGCCTTTGCAGTGCACGTAGCCGACGCCGGCGCCGAAGACCTGCGCGGCGTCGAGCGGGTCTTGGCCGGTCCAGTGCCAGTTGCCCATGTCGAAGGTCATCGGCACGGACTCGCCGAGCGCCGTGATACGCGCGAAGAAGTCGCGCAGCGGCGGCACGGTGCCGGCCTGGGCGGTCTGGTCGTTTTCCACGACGAGTTCGATGCCATCGTGCCGCAGCCAGGGAAGCAGTGTTTCCACCGCCATGCCTTCCCGATAGCCGCCAAGCGACATCTTGACCCGGGTCGCACCGAGCGCCAGCGCGGTGGTGAAGGCACGGTCGAGCGCGGCGGCATCGAGGCTGCCTGCGTCATTCCACAGGCCTTCCGGGCTGGACCAGACCACGCTCAGCCCATGCTGCTGGGCGACCGCGCGCTGTTCAATGATTTCATCCTTGTGCCCGCGCTGGAGTTCGCCGCGGAATTCCACGCCGTCCGCCCCGGCTGCCGCGGCAATCCGCGCCAGCGCGGCCTGTCCGTCGCGCAGGGCGAGGTCGGCGCCATAGGCCGTCAGCGAGATCAGCACCGGCGGGCGCGAAGCGCCATCTGCTTGCCACTGGCTCATTTCAGTGCTCCCGCGCTGAGGAATTGCTGCAGTTCCGGTGTCCGCGGCTGCGCGAACAGCGCCTTGGACGGGCCCGCCTCGTGGACCTTGCCCTGGTGCATGAAGATGGTGGTATGCGCCATGCGGCGCGCAAACTCCATCTCATGCGTGACCAGCACCATGGTCATGCCGGAGGCGGCCAGGTTCTCCATAACCCGAAGCACTTCCGCCGTCAGCTCAGGGTCGAGCGCGGAGGTGACTTCGTCGAACAGCATCACCTTGGGCTCCATCGCCAGCGATCGGGCGATGGCCACGCGCTGCTGCTGGCCGCCCGAGAGCTGCTCCGGGTAGCAGTCCTTCTTGTCGAGCAGGCCGACCTGGGTCAGCACCTGGTCGACGATGCCGTCGATCTTGCTTGCGGCCATCTTCTTCACGATGGACGGCGCCAGCGCGATATTCTCGCCCACGGTCAGGTGCGGAAACAGGTTGTAGCTCTGGAACACCATGCCCACATCGCGGCGCAGGTCGAGCAAGCGCTTGCGGTCGTGATCCAGCTTGTGTCCGGCGACGGTGATGTTGCCGGCGTTGATCGTCTCCAGGCCGTTCAGGCAACGCAGCATGGTGCTCTTGCCGGAGCCGCTGCGGCCGATGATGGCGACCACCTGGCCCGGTTCGATCGCAAACGAAACGCCCTTCAGGACTTCGACTGCGCCATATGATTTGTGCACGCCTTGTGCTTCAACGATTGACATGGAGCCTCCTTTCCATGCGCCGGGCCGCCGCCGACAGCGGGAAGCAGAGCGCGAAGTAGATAAGTGCGACGACGACGAAGACCGCGAAGGGCTGGAAGGTCGCGTTGTTGATCAGCTGGCCGGCGCGGGTCAGTTCGATGACGCCGATGATGGAAGTGATCGAGGTGTTCTTGACCAACTGGACCGAGAACCCCACCGTAGGCGGCAAGGCTAGCCGCACGGCCTGTGGCAGCACCACGTAGCGCAGCTGCTGCCAGCGGGTGAGGGCGAGCGCTTCGCTGGCTTCCCACTGTCCTTGTGGCACGGCCTCGATGCAGCCGCGCCAGATCTCGCCAAGGTAGGCGCTGGCGTAGATCGACATCGCCAGCATGGCCGCCACCATCGGCGACAGCTTGAGCCCGAGCACGGAGAGTCCGTAGTAGCTCAGGAACAGCACGATCAGCACCGGCGTGCCTTGCACGACCTGGATATAGGCCGTGCTGGCGAGGCGCAGCAGCGGGCTTCTGGAGGTACGCGCCAGCGCCACCAGGAAACCGGCGAGCGTGCCGCCGACGAAGGCGAGCAAGGTCACCCACAGCGTCCAGCGTGCCGCCAGCAGCAGGATTTCAAGATGATTCCAGGAGAACTCGGTGATCATTTCGCGCTCCCTGCAACCGCTGCCGTCAGTTCCGTTTGCGCCAGCGGAACGACGCGGGCCGTGCGGGCCAGCTTTCGTGCACGCGCCACCACGCGGCGCCGCTTGAACACCAGGTTGCCGATCAGGCCGAACATGGCGCGCAGCAGCAGTGCCAGCCCGATATAGATGAACATGACCAGGATGTAGCTCTCGAAGGTGCGGAAGGTCTGCGAATCGACCTGGCTGGCGACCGCCGTCAGCTCTTCCACCGAGATCGTCGACACCACGCTCGACGTCAGCATCATCAGCGTGAACTGGCTGGTCAGGGCCGGATAGACCTTCTCGAAGGCCGGCGCCAGGGCGACGTGGCGGATCAGCTGCCAGCGTGTCATGCCCAGCGCGGCGGCGGCTTCAAGCTGCGAACGGTGCACCGCCTGCAGGCCGGCCCGGATGATTTCCGTCGAGTAGGCGCCGAGGTTGACGGTCATCGCAATCACCGCGGCGGTGACGGCATCGATCTGCAGGCCAACGGTCGGCAAGCCGAAGAAGATGATGAAGAGCTGGATCAGGAAGGGCGTGTTGCGGATGGCTTCGACGTAGGCCCTGGTGGTGCGCTGCAGCCAGGGGCCGCCAAACGCGGCGGCAATGGCGCCGGCGGTGCCGACCACGGTGCCAAGCAGGATCGAGCCGAAGCTGAGCGCCAGCGTCATCGCCGCGCCTTCCGCGAAGCGGTCCAGCTGCGACAGCACCGGGGTCCATTCAAATTGGTAGTTCATGTGGGTCTCCTGGCACGCCGGCTGGCGCCGGCGCGCAACCTCAGACGGCCTGGATCAGAACGCTTGCAGCGTGGGCAGCGCCTTGCCGGTCCACTTCTGCGCAATGGCATCGAGTTCGCCATTGAGCTTGACGTAGGAGATGGTGGTGTTGAGCCACTGGCGCAGCTCGAAGGCATCGCGGCGCACGGCCATTGAATTCGGTTGCACCGAGAACGCGAACTTGGCGTCGAACTTGCCGGCGCCGCGCGCCTTCATGATCTCGTTGCCGGTGGTGTTGGGCAGGGCAATGGCCTCGACCTGGTTGCTAATCAGGGCCTGCGCGCAGGTGGCATCGTCCTCAAAGCGGACGATGTTCATGCCGGGCACGGCCAGCCGGGTCAGCGCGCTGTCCTGCGTGGTGCCGCGCGTCACGCCTACCTTCTTCTTCCCGAGTTCGGTCAGCTTGGCGTACTTGGCAGCGACGGGAGCAAAGATGGTCAGCTCGAACGCGCTGTAGGGCGCGCTGAACATGATGGCCCGCGCGCGCTCGGGCGTCGGCGCCAGCGTGGCGACCAGGAAATCGACCTTGCCGGCCTCCAGCGCCGGAATCCGGCTGGGCGAGGTGAGTGGGACGATATCGACCGGAACGCCCAGGTACTTGCCGAGCAGGTTGGCCACGTCGACGTCATAGCCGGCGGGTTTGCCGGTGGCGTCCGTGGTGCCGAAGGGCGGGGCGCCGGTCACCACGCCGATGGTGACCTTGCCCTTCTTGACGATCTCGGCGACGGTCTGCGCCTGGGCGGTGAAAGCGGCGCTGGTCAGGACCAGCAGAGTCAGCACGGGCGCGGCTACGCGGCGCAACAAGCGTTGGACGTTCATCAATGTCTCCTGCACGTTATGGAATGTGTCGCTGGCGTCGCAGCGTTTGGCAAGCACCGTCGTGAAACCGGTTTCATGATTATAGGAAACCGGTTTCAGAGGTCCAGCAGTGGAAACCCTTACGGGCAAAAACTGCGTTTGGCGGATGCGGAAACAGGCACGTCAGGCACCCGCTGGACGTGTGAAGCGGGTGCAGGCGTGGATCAGGCGGGCACGGCGGACGCCGGCGGGGAAGGGCTCTGCAATCAGGCGCGGCGGGTGGATCCGCGCGTGACCAGGGTGCCAGGCAACAGCACCCGGCGCGGCGGCAGTTGCGCGCCTTGCAGGCGCTCGATCAGGCAGTTGGTGGCGACGCGCCCGATATCATCGGTGGGCTGGGAAATGGCGCTGAGGCCAGGACCGACCAATGCGGCCCATTCCGGATCATCGAAGCCAATCAGGCCCAGGTCGGCGCCAAGTTGCCACCCCAGTCTGGCGGCTGATGCGGCCACGCGCAGCGAGATCACTGCGTTGGCTGCCAGCACGGCTACGGGTGCCTGTCCGGCGCCACGGCGCAGCGCGCGGAGCGCTTCATCCAGGGCATCGTCATCGCCCCTCTGGGCTTCAAAAACGGTCCCTCCAACCTTGTCCGCGTGTTCGGCGACAAAGGCCTGGAACGCGCGCGCCCGCTCGTTGCGCGAGCTGATGGCCTTGATCGGCTCGCTGATGAAGAGCAGGTGCCGATAGCCGGCTTCGACCAGGTGGCCGGCGGCTTCCTGGACGGCGGTCAGGTTGTCCAGGGCCACCAGGTCGACTTCGGCATCACCGACCTTGCGGTCGACCAGTACCACTGGCTTGCCCAGCTGCGCCGCATCGGCCAGGGCGCCGGCATCGTGGCCCAGCGTGTGCAGGATAAAGCCCTCGACCCGGTAGGCCGACAGCGAGCGAATGGCTTCACGCTCAAGTTGCTCGTCATTGCCGAGGTTGAACAGCATCACCATATAGCCGGCGTCGCGGCAGGCCTTCTCGACGCCGCGCAGCACGGCCACCGAGAACGAATTGGAGACATCCGCGACCACCAGCCCGATCAGGCGCGACTTGCCGCGCTTGAGCCCCTGCGCCATCGGGCTGGGGCTGTAGCCGAGCGCGCGGATGGCCGAGGCCACGCGCGCCTCCACGTCCGCGGACAACTGCTCGCCGCCCCGGTTCAGGTAGCGTGATACGGTTGCCTTGGAGACGCCCGCATAGTCGGCAACGTCCTGGATGGTGAGTTTCTCTGCGGGTTTCTGGTCGGACACAGGTCGGGTAACAGGGCGCGGCATAGGATTCGGGTCTCGGTGAAACCAGTTTCACGATTATGCCTCGGGCGTGTCGGGGTGTGCCAGCCTCCGGGCCATCCGATTGCGCGAGGCCGCGATTGGGCTCCCATACCTCGTGCGGCGAACCGTCGAAGGGCCGGATGCCCTTCGCCGCTTATCCTGAATGAGCCAGCGCTACCGCATCGGCACCTGCCGGAAACCGAAGCAGCCCGGACCTATCGTTGGCGGCACGCCAAACCGCTTCGGCCACATCGGCCTCGGTCGTTACCGCTGCCGGTTGTGAGAGTGAAGCAAAGTCCCGATGTGCGTCTGCTCGGCGGCTACTTTGTCTTCGACTCGTCCAATGCCGCGTTACTGGTGTCGCTGTTGCCGGCGCTGGTGCATGTGCGCGGCGCCGAGCGGCTTTCGGCCATCGTTCGGCTCGTCGGCGAGGAATCGGGTGAACGGAGCTCGGGCCGCGAGCTCGTGCTCACGCGCCTGGTGGAGGTGCTGCTGATCGAAGCGCCGCGCTCAACGTCGGGGGAGGACGCACCCCCCGGCTTGCTGCGCGGCCTGGCCGATGCGCGACTCGCGTCAGCGATGCGGCAGATGCACGCCGATCCCGCGCGCTCGTGGACGGTGGCTCAACTTGCAAAGAAGGCCGCGCTGTCGCGCTCGACCTTTTTGAGCGCTTCACGCGCGCCGTGGGAATGCCACCGATGGAATACCTGATCGCCTGGCGCATGGCCGTGGCGAAGGACTTGCTCCGTCGCCATGACCTCGGGATCGCCGAGGTTGCTGAACGGGTCGGCTACGGCTCGGCAAGTACCTTCAGTACCGCGTTCAGCCGGCACGTCGGCCAGCCACCGAGTCTCTTCGCGCGCAAGCGTTAGAACGTCACATGGAACGCGACGGCGCCGGACAGAGGGTCCGCTTTGGTTCTGGAAGATGACCTGCCCGATTGCCTCGGGCAGGTCACGGTGTACGTCAGACCAGCCTGGTTTCGACGTGGATGCTGCCGTGCAGGGCCTTCGAGTACGGGCAGGTCCGGTGCGCGGTATCTACCAATGCCTGGGCCACTTCAGGTTCGATGCCGGGGATGTGGACATTGAGCCGGGCCTGCAGCAAATAGGCCTCGCCAGCCGTGCCCAGGTCAACCTCGGCGTCGACCGAAAGCTCGGCCGGCAGCTTCACTTTCATCTTGCCGGCGGCCAGCCCGATCGCGCCGATAAAGCACGCCGACCATCCCGCGGCGAGCAATTGCTCCGGGTTCGTGCCCGGGCCTTTGGTGCCCGGCGAGGACAGTTGAAGGTTCAGCCGGCCGTCATCGCTGCGGGCTTCGCCGTCGCGTCCGCCTGCGGTGATATGGACTTTGCCGGTGTACAGCACTTTTTCGATACGGGTCATGATGCGTTCCTTGGTCATTCAGAAAGTTGAGGTTCAGGCGTAGGCGCCGTCAAGATAGGGGTCGACACTGCGCGCCGGGTCCGCCGAAACGCCGGTGCGGTCCAGGCCGGACAGGGTGCGCGCGCCGTCGTAGTACGGATCCACGTTGCGCGCACCGTCCGTGAACGGGTCGATGGCACGCGCGCCGTCGTTGTACGGGCTGCGTGCCTCTTGCACGGAGCGCGCACCGTCGGTGAACGGGTCTCGCGCGCCCGCTTGGGACAGTGCGGCGGCCTGCGCACCGGCAGCGGCGGCAACCAGGGCGATGGCGAAGACAAAGCGCTTGGCGATGTGGGTAGTCATGATCGATTTCCTCAAGGGTTTGGGTTCGGTATTGCGCGGCAGGGACTGGCTTCATTGATGTTCGCCGCCGGGCCACGGAATGCATTTAAGGCGATCGATGTATCTGGCCCGTAGCGCGTGAGGGGGTCTCTGTCGGAACACGTATCGCTGCGGCAGCCTGATACAGACGGGTACAAAATTCATGCGCGAATGGGTTGGGGAACCACATCGGCAGGGTCTCGGACGGGCCTATGCGCCACATTCGGTGCCTCTGCTTGCACCTAGGGTTTCTCCTGAAAATCCTCCGTACTCCCTTGTTTTGATTGTGATTTCGGTCGAATGGCAGCCGTTGCAAGTCGTGGCGGTGACCAACTTCGGCCTTGACCATCCGTTGGAACCGCTGATAATGCAAACGTTTGCAAAGGAGACAAAACATGGGAACTTCCAGCGAGCGACAGGCGCCACAAGGCGAGCGTCTGGCGCTGATCGAGGACGAACACTCGGTGACAGGCGTGGTCCAGGCGGCCATGGCCAATACCACCAATCCCCGCCTGCGCTTCGTCATGGATTCGCTGGTGCGGCACCTCCACGGGTTCCTGTCCGAGGTGCGGCTGTCCGACGAGGAATTCGAGCTGGCCCTGGGGTATATCGCCAGTCTCGGCCATGCGACCAATGCCAAACACAACGAGGTTGTCCTGGCTGCCGACGTGCTGGGGCTGTCGACGCTGGTGACCGTCATGAACAACAGCACCAGGGACGGGCGCACGCCCGGCGCGCTGCTCGGCCCGTTCTATCGCGCCAACGCGCCGCGTTATGACTGCGGTGACTGCGTGGTGCAGGACGACGCGCCGGGCTTGCCGCTGCTGGTCAGCGGCACCGTGCGCGCAACCGATGGCACGCCGCTGCCAGGCGCGCTGGTCGAGATCTGGCAGGCGTCGCCGGTGGGGCTGTATGACAACCAGGACCCGACCCAGCCCGACCGCAACCTGCGCGGCTGCTTCCATACCGAT
Source organism: Cupriavidus sp. BIC8F (assembly GCF_032465815.1). Taxonomy (NCBI): domain Bacteria; kingdom Pseudomonadati; phylum Pseudomonadota; class Betaproteobacteria; order Burkholderiales; family Burkholderiaceae; genus Cupriavidus; species Cupriavidus sp. BIC8F. Next base: position 1,224,696 of record NZ_CP136095.1, read on the forward strand.
GAAAGCGGTGGCTATCACTTTCGCACGGTACGGCCTGCCGGCTATCCGGTGCCGACCCACGGCCCGGTAGGCACATTACTGGCCGAGCAGCAGCGCCATCCGTACCGGCCGGCGCATATCCATTTCATCGTCGCGGCGCCGGGCTATCGGACGCTCGTCACCCAGGTGTTTGCCGACACGCCGGACAAGCTGGAATCCGATGTCACGTTCGGCGTGCATCGGCAACTGGTTGGCGATCTCCGGCTGCACCACCAAGGCCGCAGCCCGTGGGGCGATGTGCCGGCGCCGTTCTACACGCTGGCGTTCGATTTCACGCTCGAGCCCGGCGAGCAGACCTTCCCGAAGCCGCCGATCGACTGAAGGCCAAATCGGCTTCCCCTGACCCATTCCCACATTGAAACCATGAGTGCTACTTCTCTTTCCGGCAAGGTGGCCGTGATCCTCGGCGGCACCGGCGCCATCGGCTTTGCCGCCGGTGAAACGCTGGCGCGGCTTGGCGCAAGCGTCGTGCTGACCGGGCGCGACGCCGACAAGGCGGCCAGTGCCACGGCGGCCTTGCCTGCCGGCAACCATCTTGCCGCCGTGGCCGAGATTGCCGACAGCGCCTCGCTGCGCGCGCTGGCCGACGAGGTCAGCCATCACTACGGCCGCGTCGATATCCTGGTGAACACCGCAGGCTTTACGCGGGCGATCCCGCACGCCGACCTCGACGCCCTGGACGATGCGCTGATCGATGAACTGTTTGCCGTCAACTGGCGCGGGCAGTTTGCCGCGATCCGTGCGTTCGCGCCGCACCTGCGCGCCAATGGCGACGGGCTGGTGGTCAATGTCGGGTCCATCGCCGGCCGTACGGGGCAGGGCAGCAATGTTGCGTACTGCGCTGCCAAGGCCGGGCTCGATGTCATGGCGATGTCGCTCGGACGCGCGCTGGCGCCGCATATCCGCGTGCTGAACGTTTCACCTGGCGTGGTCGATACCGCCTTCGTGCCGGGACGCGACAGCGGTTTCAACGAGCGCGCCGCCAAGTCGACGCCGCTCAAGCGCGTCGGCCAGGCACAGGACGTGGCCGATGCCATCGCTGCCTGCGCGACCTCACTGCGCTTTGCCACTGGCACCACCATCGTCGTGGACGGCGGCCGCCTGCTTGGATAGGCCAGGCCCTCCATGTCTACCCAATCGCATTTCCATCACTGACCTTCGCTCATGCACGCACGCAAGACCATCATCACCTGCGCGGTGACCGGCAATATCGTCACCCCGGAGCAGCACCCCGGCTTGCCGGTCACGCCGGCCCAGATTGCCGACGCTGCGCTGGAAGCCGCGGAGGCCGGCGCAGCTGCCGCCCACATCCACGTGCGCGACCCCGAAACCGGGCGCCCGTCGATGTCGCTCGACTACTACGCCGATGTCATCGACCGCATCCGCAAGCGCAACCGCTCGCTGATTATCAACCTCACCACCGGGCCCGGTGGCCGCTTCGTGCCGAGCGAGGACGAGCCGCGCGTGGCGGCGCCGGGCACCACGCTGCTGCATCCCGCGAAGCGCGTCGAACACATCGCGGCGCTGCGCCCGGACGTCTGCTCGCTCGACCTGAACACCATGAACTCGGGCGGCGACGTGGTCATCAACACGCCCACCAACGTACGCAAGATGGCCGGCGTGATCCGCGCGGCCGGCGTCATGCCCGAGCTGGAGATCTTCGATTCCGGCGACCTCAACATGGCGCTCGACTTCATCCGTGAAGGCGTGCTGGACGGCCCCGGCCTGTGGACCCTGGTGCTGGGCGTGAAGTACGGCTTTGCGCCCACGCCGGAAACCATCTTCTACGCGCGCAACATGCTGCCCGCCGGCGCCCACTGGTCGGCATTCGGCATCGGCCGCGCGGAGTTCCCGATCGTCGCCCAGGCATGGCTCGCAGGCGGACACGTGCGTGTCGGCATGGAAGACAACATCTATCTGGAGAAGGGCGTGCTGGCGCCAAGCAACGCAGCGCTGGTCGCCAAGGCGCGCGACATCGTCAGGTCGCTCGGCGGCGAGATTGCCTCGTCGGCCGAGGCTCGGCGCACGCTTGGCCTGCGCGAGGCCTGATCCCGGCCATACCGAACGAAACATTTGAGGAAGAAATCACCATGAATACCATTCGAGTCAGCGAGAAAGCCACCAATATCGATGCCCTGCAACTGGAGCTGCTCGGCGTGCAGCGCCCGGAAGCGGCGCCGGGTCAGGTCATCATCGAGGTGGCCAGCGCCGGCGTGAACCCGAGCGACGTGAAGGCAACGCTCGGCCTGATGCCGCATGCGGTCTGGCCGCGCACGCCAGGCCGCGACTATGCAGGCCTGGTGGTCGACGGTCCCTCCGAGCTGCTGGGCCAGCAAGTCTGGGGCAGCGGCGGCGAGCTCGGCATCCGCCGCGACGGCACGCATGGCAAGTACCTGCGCATCCAGGCCAGCGCGGTGCGCGCCAAGCCGGCGTCGGTGTCGCTGCTGGAAGCCGGCGCCGTGGGTGTGCCGTTCATCACCGCCTATGAAGGGCTGCGCCGCGCGGGCATGCCGCAGGCTGGCAGCACCGTGCTGGTGTGTGGCGGCAATGGCAAGGTGGGGCAGGCAACGATCCAGATCGCCACCGCGCTCGGCGCCCGCGTCTTTGCCGTGGAGCGCACCGCGGAGGCCTATCGCGGCCATGCCACCGGCGACGTGCGCATGATCGATGCCAGCAGCGAATCCATTGCCGCGGTGGTGCGCGAAGAGACCGATGGACACGGTGCGGATATCGTCTACAACACCGTGGGAAGCCCCTACTTTGAACAGGCCAACCAGGCCATGGCGATCGGCGCGGCGCAGATCTTCATCTCGACCATCGAGAAGCCGGTGCCGTTCGACATTTTCGCTTTCTATCGCGGCCAGCACACCTATGTGGGCGTCGACACCCTCGCGCTGGACAGCAACGCCTGCGCGGGCATCCTTGACCAGCTCGCACCGATGTTTGCCTCGGGTGCGCTGCGGCCGTTCCCGGTCCTTTCCGACTACACCTATGCGCTCTCCAACGCCAAGGAGGCCTACCGGGCGGTCCTGCAGGGCGCGACCGAACGCGTGGTGCTGAAGCCATGAACACGACCCGGTTCGCACAGGCGCCGGCCTACTTCCCGGCCAACCACGAAGGCATGCATTGCCTGCGCCTGCAAGGGCATGAAGCGGGACCGTCCGAAGCCTTGTGGATGGGGGTCTCGGTGCTGCTGCCGGGCGGCCATACGTCGATGGATGCCTCGCCGGTGGAAAAGCACTACGTCGTGCTGGAAGGCGAAGTCTGCATCGCCACGCCCGACGAGGTCGTGACGCTGGGCCAGTTCGATTCCGTGCGCCTGGCGCCGGGTGAGGCGCGGCAGGTGTCGAACCCGGGTAACCGGCCGGCGCTGCTGCTGCTGGCGATGCCGTATCCCAAGAGCTGATTCTCTCGGGCCGGACTGCAAACGATTGCAAAATGGCGGAGCAGACGGACCGCCCAGAACAACCACGACAAACCAAGGGGAGACAAATGCAACCCATCAGAAAGCGCAGCCATCTGCTCATGGCGGCCATGGCCGCAGCCTGTGGCGGCGAGGCCTGCGCGCAGTCAGCCGTGACCCTGTACGGGCGCATCAATACGGCACTGGAGTATTCCTATGCCAACACCGCTACCGACGGCACCCGCCTTGGCGGCGTGGGGCGCCTGACCAACAACCGCTCAGTCTTCGGCATGCGCGGCGAAGAAGGCCTGGGCGGCAGCCTGAAAGCCATCTGGCAGATCGAAAGCAATTTCTCGCTCGATACCGGCCAGGGCCAGGTGGCCGGGCGCAATACTCGGGTGGGGCTGCAGGGAGATGCCGGCACCCTGTTCCTGGGGCACTGGCAGACCCCATACACCGAATCGACGCTGGCCTACGACCCGTACTATCCGACCACTGCCGGCTATATGGCGCTGATCGGGAACGGCTCCACGTCCAGTTCCGACAACGTCCAGGACACCAGCTCGTTCGACCGCCGGCAGAAGAACATCATCGTCTACAAGACGCCGTCGTTCGCCGGCTTCAGCGGCGCCGCGGCGTGGGGCGTGAACGAGGAGAAGACCACCGTACCGCGCAATCCCGGCTTGTATTCGTTCTCGGCGGCCTACGACAACGGCCCGCTCAACGTGGCGCTGGCCTATGAAGTCCACCAGCACTACCAGACCGCCGGCCGCAACGATGACGCGATGAAGGCGGGCGTCTCGTACAAGTTCCCGACCACCACCGTGGCGCTGCTCTATGAACGGCTCCACTACCGCACCGCGACCGGCGACCTGACCCGCAATGGGTACTACGCCTCGCTGGTGCAGAAGCTCGGGCCGGGCAGCGTGCGCGTCGGTTTTGGCCTTGCCAGCAATGGCGCGGGCAATGCGACCGAGACGGTGGGCTTCTTCCGCAGCGGCGCGGAAACGGGCGCCACGCAGATCACGGTCGGCTACGACTATCCGCTGTCCAAGCGCACCGCGCTGTATGCGTACTACAGCCGCATCAACAACAAGCGCAATGCGATCTACGACTTTGCCATCAATGAACTGGGCGTGAGCGCGGGTGCAGACCCGCAGACGGTCGCGCTCGGCATGCGGCATTTCTTCTGAGGCAGGGCGGCACGCCCGGCATGGGCGCGCCGCATTCAACGGCGATGCGCGGTGCCAGCGCTCGCTTCTGAAGTGAGGAGACACAGAATGATTCGATCCATCCAAGGCACCGTGCTGGCGCTGGCGTCATGGCTCATGCTGGCGGCCGCACCCGCCGCCCACGCGCAACCGCAATATCCCAGCAAGCCGATCCGGCTGGTGGTGCCGTTCTCGGCCGGCAGTGCCACCGACATCCTGGCGCGCATCATTGGCAGCAAGATGGGCGAGGGCGGCACCTACCAGGTGATCGTCGACAACCGCCCCGGCGCCGGCGGCACCCTGGGCGCCACCGGCGTGGCCAAGGCGGCGCCGGACGGCTACACGCTGATCCTGGTTTCGGTCGGGCATGCCATCAACGCCACGCTGTATCCCAAACTCTCGTATGACACGGTGAAGGACTTCGCACCGGTCTCGCTGGTGGCCACGGTCCCCAATGTGCTGGTGGTCAATGCCGGCAGCAAGTACAAATCGGTGCTGGACGTCGTCAACGCCGCCAAGGCGACGCCGGGCGCGCTGAATTTCGACTCGGCGGGTTCCGGCAGCTCCACCCACCTGAGCGGCGAGATGTTCAAGATGCAGGCCGGCATCGACATCGTCCATATCCCGTACAAGGGCACGGGCGAAGCGCTGACCGACGTCATGGCTGGCCGGGGCGACATGATGTTTGCGCCTAGCGTATCGGCCATGCCGTTCGTCAAACAGGGCAAGCTGCGGGCGCTGGCGGTCACCACGGCCAGGCGCGCCAGCGTGCTGCCGGATATTCCCACGGTGGCGGAGTCGGGCTTCCCCGGCTACGCGTTCGACTCCTGGTTCGGCGTGCTGGCGCCCGCCGGCACCCCGAAGGAAGTCGTCGATGCGCTCAATGCCGAGATCGGCAAGGCATTGGCCGCGCCGGATGTGCGCGAGCGCCTTGCCGCCCAGGGCGCGGAGCCGAAGCGCTCGTCGCCGCAGGAGTTTGCAGCCTATATCCAGGCGGAGATCGGCAAGCTGGCGCCGGTGGTCAGGCAATCCGGCGTGAAGGCGGGGCAGTAGCGCTAGCCCGCAGGCGAGCGGCGACGGCGCGGGGGTGGCTTAGAATGGCGTATTCCAACTCTCCCCGGGCTGCCGCCCCGCCAACTGCCGTCATGCCCGAGCGCAAGCGCCTCACCCTGAAAGACCTGGCTGCCGAGATCGACGTGCATTACTCGACCGTCTCGCGAGTGATGAACCCGGCCACGCGGCACCTGGTGGCTGAGGACGTGGCGGCTCGCATCCTGGCGGTTGCCGAGGCCCGCGGCTTCCGCCCCAACCGCATCGCGGCGGGGCTGCGCACCCAGCGTTCCGGACTGGTGGGCGTGGTGCTGCCCGATATTTCCAACCCGGTGTTTCCGCCCATCCTGGCCGGGATCGAATCCGTGCTGGCGCAGCAGGGCTACGTGCCGATCGTGGTCAATGCCGGTACCGACAAAAGCCGGCAGCGTTTTGTCATCGACCAGATGATCGGCCGGCAAGTCGAAGGACTGGTGCTCGCCACCGCGGAACGGGACGATCCGATCCTCGCCTACTGCCTCAAGCAGCATATCCCCGTGGTCACGGTCAACCGGGGGGAAGACACGGGCCGGGTGTCCTGCGTGGTGAGCGACAACCTGCTGGCGATGCGGCAGACGGTCGACCACCTGGTCGGCCTGGGCCACCGCCGCATCGGGCATATTGCGGGACCAGCCTCGCTGTCGACCGGCTTCTTGCGTCGCGAGGGCTTCCTTCAGGCGGTGAAGCGCCACCGCCTGCGCCGCGGCGAATGGCAAGTCATGGAAGCCGCCAGCTATTCGCGTGAAGCCGGCCGGATCGCTTGCGAGCAGCTGTTCGCGGCATTCCCGCAGATGACCGCCATCGCCGCCGGCAATGACCTGGTGGCGATGGGTTGCTACGACTTCCTGCGCGAGCGCGGCATGCGTTGCCCCGAAGACGTCTCGGTGGTGGGCCACAACGACATGCCGTTTGCCGACGCCCTGACGCCGCCGCTGACCACCGTGCGCATTGCCGTCCACGAAATGGGCGAGGAGGCAGCCCGGCTCCTGCTCAGGAAGATCGACAAGCCAGCCTCCGATGCCGTCACCGTGCAACTGACGCCGCAACTGATCGTGCGCGGTTCCACGGCTGCGCCGCGCGCAGCGGAATAGCCGAGGCCAATGCTGGCCATCAGGCGCGGGCGCCGTCCTGGTAGGGATCGAAGCTGCGCGCCGGATCGGCGGACGGACCCGTGCGGTCCCACCCGGCCAGGATGCGTTCACCCTTGTCGTACGGATCGACATTGCGCGCGCCCTCGGTGTACGGGTCGCGTGCGTCCTGCACGGCGCGGGCGCCGTCGGTGAATGCGTTGCGTGCGTCCTGCACGGAACGTGCGCCTTCGCTGAACGGATCGCGCGCGCCGGAACCGGCGGCCTGGGCGCCGGCGGCAGCAGCTGCCAGGGCGAGGGCGAGAACAATGCGCTTGGTGAGATGGGTAGTCATGGTCGGTTTCCTTGAGGTCTGGGTTGCACTGCGCGGCCGGGATCGTCTTGTCGACGCATGCCGTCGGTCCATGAGATGCATTAAAGGAAACCGGTGTATCTGCGCTATAGCGTGGAGACCCTGTTTCTGTCAGGGCACGTATCGATTCCTGCGCTTGATACATAGCGGTACAAAAGGACCATGGGAGGCGCCTGCTGGCGTAGGTGGCAGGGAGGAGGCGCGCGGCGGCCGGAGCGCTTTCCGGATACCGCGCGCCCGGGGGAGGGTGGTGTAAAGGCCGCGCGCGTCCGCGAGCCGTCAGTTACCGGGCAACGCCGTACCGGGTAGCGGGCTGGTCACGCGAAAGATTGGGGCCGAGCGCGGCGCGTGCTGACTCGAACGTGTTCCAGTCGGCCACGTCGGGCAACGACGGCACGGTAATCACCTCGCCCTGGTCCAGCCCCGCCAGGGCCGCGTCGACCAGGTCGTCGCCGCTCATGACTATCGATTGCGGCAGGTTCTCGACCGGCTGGCCGGCGGTGTCCCAGAACTCGGTGCGGGTGGCCCCCGGCAGGACCGCCTGGATGCGCACGCCCTTGCCGGCAAGCTCATGCTGCAGCGACTGGGTAAAGGCCAGCACAAACGCCTTGGAGCCGCCGTAGACACCGTTCAGGATCTCGGGCGCGACCGCCACGACCGAGGCGATATTGATGATCGTGCCCTCGCCGCGCGCGACGAAGGCCGGTGCGGCGGCATAGGTGAGCCGGGTCAGGGCCGTGACGTTGAGCTCGATCATTGCCTGCATGGTGTCGACATCCGATTCCAGCAGCGGTGCAGCGCCGCCGAAGCCGGCGTTGTTGACCAGCGTGGTGATGCTCGCATCCGTGCGCAGGATCTCTTCGATGCGTCGTACATCGGCAGCCTGGCCAAGGTCGGCGGTCACGATCTCGACCGAGCGGCCGGTATCGTCGGTAATCCGGCGGGCCAGTGCTTCCAGCCGCGCGCGGTTGCGCGCCACCAGGATCAGGTCGTGGCCCCTGCGCGCCAGGCGCTCCGCATAGATGGCGCCGATGCCGGAAGAAGCACCGGTGATGAGGGCGGTGCCGGGATGGTTGTGCGTGGTCATGTTCAAAGCTCCGGATTCAGTGAGGGAGGGAGTATTCGTGGCGGTCGGCCCGGATCGGCCGGCTGCGTGAAACCAAGATTAGGAGCACAATGGCCATGACACCAATGTCATAGATACCACCTTTTCTGCCATACGCGCAGATTGCCTTTCACTGCCATGAGGAGTTCGACATGCATCACGTGGCCCTTGCCCTCTATCCCGGCTTCCAGGTGCTGAACCTTGCGGTCTCGACGGTGCTGGAGTTCGCCAACCGCTCGCTTGGAGAGCCGCTGTACCAGGTCCACCTGCTGTCCGAGCATGGCGGACCCGTGTTGAGTTCCGGTGGTTTTTTCGTCAGCACCGAGCCGTTCGGCAGGCGCCGCTTCGATACCGTGTTGGTGGTGGGAGACAACGACGTGCTGCCCACGGCGCCCGCGCTGGTGAAGTTCCTGCAACGTGCGGCGCGGACTTCGCGGCGCATCGGCGCCACCTGCACCGGTGCCTTCAACCTGGCCGAGGCCGGGGTGCTGGAAGGCCGCCGCGCCACCACGCACTGGTACTACGCGGAGCAGTTGCGGCGGCGCTTCCCGAACGTCAGCGTGGAAGAGGACCGCATCTTCATCATCGACGGTCCGATCTGGACCTCGGCCGGGATGTCGGCCTGCATCGACCTGGCGTTGGCGCTGGTGGAGAAAGACGCCGGTGGCGCGGTTGCGCGCGATGTGGCGAAGTCACTGGTCGTATATCACCGGCGCGCCGGCGGGCAGTCACAGTTCTCGGCACTGCTGGACCTGGAACCGCGCTCGGACCGCATTCGTGCCGCGCTGGATTTTGCAAGGCAGAACCTGCAACAGGAACTTTCGGTGGACCAACTGGCGGATGCGGCGCACCTGAGCCCGCGGCAGTTCGCGCGCGCATTTCGTGACGAGACCGGGCAGACCCCCGCCAAGGCCGTGGAGCACCTGCGCGTGGAGGCGGCCAGGCTGATGATGGAAAGCGGCCGCCATGCCATCGATGTGGTGGCGCGGGATACCGGCTTCGGTGACCGCGAGCGCATGCGGCGTGCGTTCCTGCGGGCGTTCGGCCAACCGCCGCAGGCGATCCGGCGCATGGCGCGCGGCGATGAATTGCAGACTGCGTAGGGGCGGCCCGTGCCGGTACAGGGGCATGCAAGGAAGTCGGGCATCCGACTTGTTACCCCAGGTACCAATTCCTGTTCCCCGCCATGCCTTTATCCCATGCCGGCGCGCACATAGAGTTGGTCGCGTGACCCTCACCTGATTGGAGCCAGCATGTCTGTGCAAGAACGTCTCGCAGCGCGCGGCCTGGTGCTGCCGCAGCCCCCGCAGCCCCTCGGCAGCTATACCGCGGTCAGCCAGGCCGGCGACCTGCTGTTCATTTCCGGGCAGTTGCCCTTGCAGGATGGCAAGGTGGTCTGGCAAGGCCAGGTCGGCAAGGACCTGGATGTCGGGCAGGGCAGGCGTGCCGCCGAGCTGGCGGCGCTCAACGTGCTGGCGCAGATCCATGCCTATCTGGGTGGCTTCGAGCGCCTGGACCACATCGTCCGCGTCGACGGGCACATCGCCAGCGCGCCCGGCTGGTTCGGGCAGCCGGCGGTGCTCGACGGTGCCTCCGACCTGTTTGGCGAGGTGCTGGCAGAGAAGGCCGGCCACGCGCGAACCATCTCCTCGCACTTCCAGCAGCCGGCGAATGCGGCCGTGATCCTCGTGGTCATTGCCCAGATCCGGCCTGCATAAGCAGCGCGGCGTGTGCCGTTACGCCGAGAATTTCTCGACCAGGAAGTCGACGAACGCCCGTACCCGGCGCGAGACGTGGCGCGCGGACGGGTATAGCAGCACAAAGGGGCGCGTACTGCCGCCGTAGTCCTTCAGCACCTCCACCAGCGTGCCGTCGCGCAGGTCCTGTTCCACGACGAAGCGGTAAGTCTGGAACAGGCCCGCGCCGGCGCGCACCAGCGTGGCCCCGCCCAGGATGTCTTCTGACGCCGCATACGAGCCGGCGGTCACGATATCCGTGTCCTCGCCGTTGACCTGGAACGTCCATGGGATCCGCCGGCCGCTGCTCGGGCGCTCGAACTGGATGCACTCATGCCTGAGCAGGTCTTCCAATGACTGCGGCGTGCCGGCACGCCGCAGATAGCCAGGCGTTGCCACCACCACCAGCTCAGCGTCTTCCAGCTTGCGCGCGATCAGGTTCGAGTCATCCGGCGCACGCCCGCGCACCGACAGGTCATAGGTGTCATCGGCGAAGTCGACGTTGCGGTTGCTGATGTGCACGTCGATCTCGACTTCGGGGTAGCGCTCGCGGAATGCCGGCAGCACTGGCAGCACGCGATAGTGCGCGTAAGGGGTCGGCAGGCTGATCCGCAAGCGCCCCGCGGGGGCAGCCTGCTGGCCGCTGATCTGCCGCTCCGCGTCCACCAGCTGGGCCAGCGCGCCGCGGCTCTGCTCGAAATACACCCGTCCTTCGTCGGTCAGGCGGATCTGCCGCGTGGTCCGCACGAAGAGCCGCACCCCCAGGCGCTCTTCCAGCCTTTGCACAGTGCGGCTGACTGCGGGCGGTGTCACGCCCGCGGCCACTGCCGCCGCGGTGAAGCTACCCAGCTCGGCGGCCAGGCAGAACAGCTCGATGCTGCCAAGCTGAAGGTCATCGAATTGCCGTTTCATTTCTTTGCTTGCGACTGCAGGCCGCACTGGGTCAAGCGATGTATCCATCATATGTGCGCCACTGGCGGATGTCGATGTCCGGGCCGTGGGCAGCGCCGAAGTGACCGCAAGGCTGCGTGTGCCATGGGCGCCGGAGGATTCGTCCCGCTCTATTTGTGCTTGTGGCGCAAGACTGTTTGTGCCGCCGAGGTCTTCGAATGCGAAAGGGAATTGCCTAGATTGGAACCCATCGGAGCCGCCGGCCCGACCGGCAAGCAAGCCGATTCAATCTACATCGAGGTTCAAGAAAATGAGCGCAGCACAGAAAGTCGTTGTCATCACGGGCGCATCGCAAGGCATTGGCGCTGAACTGGTCAAGGCGTTCCGGGAACGCGGCCATCGCGTTGTCGCCACCGCGCGCACCATCAAGCCATCGGACGACCAGGACATCCTGGCAGTCGCCGGCGATATCGCCGATCCGTCCACGGCGCGCCGCGTCATCGCCGAGGCCGTGGCAAGGTTCGGGCGCATCGACACCCTGGTCAACAACGCCGGCATCTTCATCGCCAAGCCGTTCACCAGCTATACCGACGAGGATTATGCGGCCGCCACCGGCATCAACCTGACGGGCTTCTTCCATATCACGCAGCTGGCCATCGCCGAAATGGAGAAGCACCGCAGCGGCCACGTGGTCAGCATCACGACCAGCCTGGTCGATCATGCGATCAGCGGGGTGCCGTCGGTGCTGGCCTCGCTGACCAAGGGTGGCCTGAACGCCGCGACCAAGTCGCTGGCCATCGAGTACGCCAGGACCGGCATCCGCGCGAATGCTGTCTCGCCCGGCATCATCAAGTCGCCGATGCATCCGCCCGAAACCCATGCGGGGCTGAGCGCGCTGCACCCGGTGGGTCATATGGGCGAGATGCGCGATATCGTCGATGCTGTCCTGTATCTCGACAACGCGCCGTTCGTCACGGGCGAGATCCTGCATGTAGACGGCGGCCAGAGCGCAGGGCATTGAGCGGACGCACCCGCGGCGCGCGCCGGCGCACCGCGGGTGGTTCCCGGCGGCGCGACGGGGCAATGCCCGTTGCGCCATATTGCGTTAATCTCTCGGTGCCTGGCGCCGCGCCTGGCGATTTTCAATCAATCTGCCAAGGTGACGCCGATGGACGCACACACCGACCACATCCTGATCGTGGATGACGACCGCGAAATCCGTGAACTGGTCTCAACCTACCTCACCAAGAATGGCTTGCGCGTTACCGTGGTGCCTGACGGGCGGCACATGCGCTCGTTCCTGGACGTCAACAGCGTCGACCTGATCGTGCTGGATGTGATGATGCCGGGCGACGATGGCCTGGTGCTGTGCCGTGAACTGCGGGCGGGCAAGCACAAGGCCACCCCGGTGCTGATGCTGACCGCGCGCAGCGACGAGACCGACCGCATCGTCGGCCTGGAAATGGGCGCCGACGACTACCTTGCCAAGCCTTTCGCCGCACGCGAGCTGCTGGCCCGCATCAAGGCGGTGCTGCGGCGGACCCGGATGCTTCCGCCCAACCTGCAGATCACCGAGGCCGGGCAGCTGCTTGCGTTTGGCGACTGGCAACTGGACACCACTGCGCGCCACCTGATTGACCAGGATGGCGTCATCGTCGCGCTGAGCGGCGCCGAATACCGGCTGCTGCGCGTCTTTGTCGACCATCCGCAGCGCGTGCTTAACCGCGACCAGCTGCTCAGCCTCACGCAGGGCCGCGAAGCGGAAATGTTCGAACGCTCGATCGACCTGCTGGTCAGCCGCTTGCGCCAGCACCTCAAGGACGATGCGCGCGAGCCCCGCTACATCAAGACCGTGCGCAGCGAGGGCTATGTCTTCTCGACGCCCGTGGAGATCCGGGAGGCACGCCAGTGAATCTCCGTGCCTTGCCCTGGCCCCGTACGATGGGCTCGCGGCTGTTCCTGATCCTGCTGGCCGGGCTCATCGTCGCCCATGGCCTGTCGTTCGGCGTGCTGTTTGCCGAGCGCTACATCACCGCGCGCAAGGTCATGCTCGGCACCCTGGAGACCGACGTCTCCACCTCGATCGCCATCCTGGACCGCCTGCCCGCGGCGGAGCGCCCGCAGTGGCTGCGCCACGTGAATCGCGGCGCCTACCAATACATCCTGGGGCCGGGCCTGCCAGGCGTGCCGGAGATGTCCGCGCAGGCCACGGAAGTTGCCGACCGGATCATGGAAGCGAGCGGTGGCCGCTTCGCGGTCAGGGTCGAGTCCATCCCCGGCCAGGGCAAGCGCATGCAGGCCCACCTGACCCTCAGCGATGGCAGCCCGCTGACCATCGACGTGCATCCTAAGCCGACGCCAGTCGCGCAATGGCTGCCTTATGTGCTGGGGATCCAGTTGCTGCTGCTGGTCCTGTGCTGCTGGCTTGCCGTGCGCCTGGCGATCCGCCCGCTGGTGGCGCTGGCCAATGCCGCCGACGCGCTCGACCCGAATGCCAGGACCCAGCCGCTGGGCGAGGCCGGGCCCACCGAACTGGTGCGCGCCGCGCGCGCATTCAATGCCATGCGCGAGCGCATTGCCCGCTTTGTAGAGGAGCGCGTGCAGATCCTGGCCGCGATCTCCCACGACCTGCAGACGCCGATCACGCGGATGAAGCTGCGCGCGGAAATGACGGAAGACTCTGAAGACAAGCGCAAGCTGGTGCAAGACCTCACCGAGATCGAGACGCTGGTGAAGGAGGGGCTGGCCTACGCGCGCGCCATGCATGGCGATGGCGAGACGCCATCGCGGATCGACATCGGGTCGTTCGTCGATAGTCTGGTCTACGACTACCAGGACACCGGCAAGGCCGTCACCATCCTGCAGCGTGCCGGCGGCACCCTCGAGACGCGCCCGCACGCCTTGCGCCGCATCCTTACCAACCTGACCGACAACGCCCTCAAGTTCGGCGGGGCGGCGGAGCTGAGCGTGCACCGCGAGGAAGGCGGCGCGGTGAGCATCAGCGTTCTCGACCGCGGGCCCGGCATCCCGGCAGAGCAGCTCGAGTCCGTGCTGCAGCCGTTTGTCCGGCTTGAGGCATCGCGCAACCGGGAGACCGGCGGCACCGGCCTGGGCCTGGCGATTGCTCACCAGCTTGCGCTGGCGATCGGCGGCTCGCTGACGCTGCGCAATCGCGAGGGCGGTGGCCTGGAGGCGCGGCTCAGGGTGGGTTGAGCCGCCGCCCGCTCGTTACCAGCCACCCCCCAGCGCACGGAACGTTGCAACCGCCGCGCGGGCATTGTCGGCGCCCACACGTGCCTGCTGGTCGCGCGCGGCCAGCAGCAGGCGGTCTTCCTCCAGCACTTCGAACAGGCTGACCGCGCCGCCCTTGTAGGCGTCCTCGGCGGCGCCGCGCGAGCGCGCGTGGGCAGCCACTTCCACGGTCAGCTCCTTGCCCTGCAACTCCAGCTGGGTCAGCGTAATGATCGCGTTCTCCACGTCCTCGGTGGCGCGCAGCATGGCCTTGCGGTAGGTGGCCAGGGCCTCGGCGTTGGCGCCCTTGGCCTGCGCCACTTCGGCGTCGACCCGGCCGAAGTCGAACAGCCGCCAGCGCAGTCCCGCGATCGCGGCGGGCTGGAAGGCGGACCCGGTGAACAGCTTGCCGGCGGAGAGGCTCTCGAAGCCGAGCAGCGCTGACAACGACAGCTTCGGGTAGTACTCGGCAGTGGCCACGCCGATGCGGGCGCTGGATGCCGCCAGCCGGCGCTCCGCGGCAATCACGTCCGGGCGGCGTTGCAGCAGGTTGGCCGGACCTTGCGCCACGGCGATCTGCGGCACGGCGGTGCGCTCGGTCGGCGTCAGGAGCTCAGCGGCATAGGTGCCCGGATGCGCGCCCATCAGTACGTCAAGCCGGTTCAGTTGTGTCTCCAGCTCGATCTGCAGCGGCGGGATGGTCACGCGGGTCTGTGCCAGCTGTGCTTCCGCCTGGGCCCGTTCCCGCTCGGCGCCGATGCCATCGGCCAGCCGCAGCTGCACCAGCTCGAGCAGCTTTGCATTGGTCCGCACCTGCTGTTGCGCGATGGCGATGCGCTGCTGCGCGCCGCGCACGCGGAAATAGGCATCGGCCGCTTCGGCGGCCACCAGCACGCGCACGCCCATGTGCTCGGCTTCCGCGGCCTGGGCCTCCGCGCTGGCGGCCTCGGCGCCGCGCCGCAGGCCGCCGGCCACGTCGATCTCCCAGCTTGCTCCCACGCCAGCGCTGTACACCGTCTTGTTGCGCTCAAAGCCCGGGGCGTTCTTGCCGAGGCTGCCCAAGGGCCCTTCCAGCGACTGGCGCTGCCTGGCCACGCTGCCGGACAACGATGCCTGCGGCAGCAGTTCGGCGCCGGCGTGGCTGGCCGCGGCGCGGGCCTGGTCGACCCGCGCAATGGCCGCCGCCAGGTCGAGGTTCTGCTCCAGCGCGCGCTGGATGACACGCGTCAGCGCGGGATCGTCAAAGCCCAGCCACCAGCTGTCCAGTGACGGCGCCGGCCGGGCCGCGTCCCGGGCGTCCAGCGCCGCTGCGTGCGGATAGGCCGCGGGCATGTCCGAGGCCGGCATGTGGTAATCGGGGCCGGCCGCGCAGGCCACCAGGGTGGCCGCGGCGCTGGCCGCAAGCAAGGTGGGCAGGAGGCGGGCGATACCGGCGCGGGTGCGCCGGAGCGGGGGACGGAATGGACTTTGGGGCATGACGGACACCTTTCAACAGCGACGAATAAAGCACAAGCCAAAAACTAACTTGCATGATGATAGTTACTACTCTAGACTAACTTTCAAATTGATAGCAACTCCATTTTCGGAGCAAGCCAGTCATGCACACAAAGCCGCTCGCTGAAACGCCTTGCCTCATCGCTCGCACCGTGGCCCGCGTTGCCGACAGCTGGAGCGTCCTCATCCTGCGCGAAGCGTTCTACGGCGTGACGCGCTTTGATGAGTTCCAGCAGAACCTGGGCATCGCCCCCAACATGCTGACCCGCCGCCTGAACTCGCTGGTGGAGCAGGGCATGCTGCAGCGCCGCCCGTACTGCGACCGCCCGCCGCGCTCGGAGTACATCCTGACCGAGCGCGGCCATGACTTCCGCCCGGTCCTGCTGGCCATGCTGGCCTGGGCCAACAAGCATCTCGCGCCCGAGGGCCAAAGCGTGCAGCTGGCCAACCGACTCACCGGCGACCGTGTCGAGCCGGTACTGGTCGATGCCGCCAGCGGCCGCCCCGTCACCGACCCCGATTTCCACATCGCCCCCGGGCCGGCGGCTACCGACGGCCTGCGGCGCCGGCTGGACCGCTCGGCTGAAGCCTGACCCGAACTCTCCCGAACCCTACCGAACCCTCCACCCATGCCGCCTCGCAGGCGGGATAAGTCCTGAAAGCAGAAAGGAAGTGCCATGACCAGTAATACGCTGACTGAACGGGCGGGTACCGAACCTGTTCCCGCTTCGAAATCCAAGGCCAGCCCCAAGCGGCTGCTGGCGACCGGCGCGCTGGTTGTGGCCGGATTGGCCGCGATCGGATACGGCTACCACTGGTGGACATCGGCTCGCCACCTGCAGCGTACCGACGACGCCTACGTCGGCGGCGATGTCACGGTGATCGGCGCCAAGGTCGGGGGCTACATCGCGGAAGTCGCGGTGACGGACAACCAGACGGTCCACTCGGGCGATGTGCTGGTGCGCATCGACGACCGCGACTACCGCGCTGCACTGGCCAAGGCCGAAGGCGCCGTGGCGGCGCAACAGGCACTGCTGGCAAACCTGGATGCCACCGCGCGCCTGCAGGAGGCGGTCATCGCCCAGGCCAGGGCCGGCATCGCCGCCACCAATGCCGACACCGTACGGGCGCGCGACGACCAGGTGCGCTACGCCAGCCTGGTGGCGAAGGCGGCTGTCTCCATCCAGAGCTCGCAGAAGGCTGACTCGGACTACAAGCAGGCCCAGGCCAATGGCGAGAAGGCGCGTGCCGCGCTGCTGGCCGCGCAGCGCCAGCTCGACGTGATCGGCACGCAGAAGCAGCAGGCGCAGGCGTCACTGGCGCAGGCGACCGCCGAGCGCGACATCGCGAAGCTGAACCTTGGCTATACGGAACTGCGAGCGCCCGTGGACGGCACCGTGGGCAACCGGCGCGCCCGCGTCGGCGCCTTTGCTGGTGCGGGCAGCCAGCTGCTGTCCATCGTGCCGGCCAGCGGGCTGTGGGTGGACGCCAACTTCAAGGAAGGGCAACTGCCGCACATGCGCCCCGGCATGCCGGTAGAAATTGAAGCCGATGTGCTGCCGGGGCGGGTCTTCCATGGCCACGTCGCCAGCCTGGCGCCGGCTACCGGTGCGCAGTTCAGCGTGTTGCCGCCGGAGAATGCCACCGGCAACTTCACCAAGATCGTCCAGCGCGTGCCGGTGCGGATCCGCCTGGACGAGCAGGACGCCCGGCTTGGCGTCCTGCGCCCGGGGCTGTCGGTGATCGCCCAGGTCAACACGCAGCCAGGCAAGCAGGTGCAGTGATGGCCACGGCTACCCTGACCACCCCTGCGTCCGCCGTGGCGATGCCGGACGAGATGTCCACCGGCGCCAAGGTGTTCGCCTTCAGCACGATGTGCGTGGGCATGTTCATCGCCTTGCTGGATATCCAGATCGTATCCGCCTCGTTGCGCGATATCGGCGGCGCGCTCTCGGCCGGCGCCGATGAAACCGTGTGGGTGCAGACCAGCTACCTGATCGCCGAGATCATCGTCATTCCCTTGTCCGGCTGGCTGTCGCGCGTGATGTCGACGCGCTGGCTGTTCGCTGCCTCCGCGGCGGGCTTCACGGTGGCCAGCCTGCTGTGCGGGGCGGCGTGGGACATCAACAGCATGATCGTGTTCCGGGCGCTGCAGGGTTTCCTGGGCGGCTCGATGATCCCGATGGTGTTCACCACGGCCTTTGCCTTCTTCGTCGGCCCCCAGCGTGTCATCGCCGCCGCCACGGTCGGCGGGCTGGCCTCGCTGGCGCCGACGCTGGGGCCCACCATCGGCGGCTGGATCACTGATCACTATTCCTGGCACTGGCTGTTCTTCATCAACCTGGTGCCGGGCATCTTCGTCACCATCGCCGTGCCGCTGCTGGTCAAGGTCGACCGGCCCGACTGGTCGCTGGTGCGCGGCGCCGATTACCTGGGCATGGGCCTGATGGCGCTGTTCCTGGGCTGCCTCGAATACACGCTGGAAGAAGGGCCGCGCTGGGACTGGTTCGGCGACGACGTGATCCGGGCCACCGCCTGGATCGCCGGCCTGTCGGGCGTGGGCTTCATCTGGCGCACGCTGACCTATGCCAACCCCGTGGTGGACCTGCGCGCGCTCAAGGACCGGAACTTCGCGCTCGGCTGCTTCTTTTCCTTTGTCACCGGCATCGGCATCTTTGCCACCATCTACCTGACCCCGCTGTTCCTGGGGCGCGTGCGCGGCTTCAGCGCGCTCGATATCGGGCTGGCGGTGTTTTCGACGGGCGTGTTCCAGATGGCGTCGATCCCGCTCTATGCCTTCCTGGCCAACCGGGTCGACCTGCGCTGGCTGATGATGATCGGCCTGGGGCTGTTCGCGGTGTCGATGTGGTACTTCGCGCCCATCACGCACGACTGGGGCGCGGCGCAGCTGCTGCTGCCGCAGGCGCTGCGCGGCATGGCCCAGCAGTTCGCGGTGGCGCCCACGGTGACACTGACCCTGGGCAGCCTGCCGCCGGCGCGGCTCAAGCTAGCGTCCGGGCTGTTCAACCTGATGCGCAACCTGGGCGGGGCCATCGGCATCGCGGCCTGCGCGACCGCGCTCAACAACCGCGGCAACATGCACTTCCTGCGCGAGGCAGAGCACCTGAACATCCGCAATGAAGCCATGGGCAACCTGTTGCAAGGGATCAGCGACCAGTTCGTCGCGGCCGGGCACGATGCCCTCGATGCGCAGACCGCGGCCCTCAGGCAATTGTGGGGGCTGGCCTGGCGCGAGGCGCAGACCCAGACCTTTGGCGACATCTTCCTGCTGATCCTGGTCTGCTTCGCGATCGCCACTGCCATGGTGCCGCTGATGCGCAAGGTTGGAGCGCCGAAGGGGCCGTCGGCAGACGCGCATTGATGAAGGAACGACCATGAAAATCAGTCCGTGCAAGCGGTTCCTGTCTGTCGCGCTGATCGCGGCGAGCGCCACGGTGGCTTATGCGGGGGAGCGCCCGCGCGACAACGGTGTGGCGTGCGCTCGTGCAGCTAATGCCTATTGCAATCTTCCAGATCAGGGCAACAGGCCAATGCCGCAAGGCGTGCCGCAGGGAGAGTCCGATTGACTGGCGTGCCAGTCCTTCAGCCGGGCTGCTTTGTATCCACGTATGTCGCCATCGCGGATCAATACACAGTGATACAAATCCCCTGAAATCCGACACATGCCGCGTGCCATGGCCTCCTAGACTCGTGCTCACATCGATCACGCAAACAGGAGAAGCAAATGTCGAAGACAGTCGATCTACCTCGTCGAGGCTTTCTGGGAGCAGCGGCAGCGACGCTGGCCACCGCGCCGTTCGGGCTGCCGCAGGCCGCCCGCGCGCAAACCGGTGTGTCGAAGGCGCCGGCGCTGCCCTTGACCACGCCGGGCACCCATGCCAGCTTCGCGCCGGTCAAGCACGTCAACGCCGGCGTGCTCAATATCGGCTACGCCGAGGCCGGCCCCGCCACCGGGCCCGTTGCGCTGCTGCTGCACGGCTGGCCCTACGATATCCACAGCTTTGTCGACGTGGCACCCCTGCTGGCAGCCCGCGGCTATCGGGTGATCATTCCCCACCTGCGTGGCTTTGGCTCGACGTCCTTCCTGTCTGCCGACACCATGCGCAACGGCCAGCCCGTGGCGATAGCCGCCGACATGATCGCGCTGATGGACGCGCTGAATATCCGCAACGCCGTAGTGGCAGGCTTTGACTGGGGCGCACGCACCGCCGACATCATGGCGGCGATCTGGCCGGACCGCTGCAGGGGGCTGGTTTCGGTCAGCGGCTACCTGATCGGCAGCCAGGCAGCCGGCAAGCAGCCGCTACCGCCTGAGGCCGAGCTCCAATGGTGGTACCAGTTCTATTTCTCCACCGATCGGGGCCGCGCCGGCTACCAGAAGTACACGCACCAGTTCGCCAGGCTGATCTGGAAACTGGCATCGCCGCAATGGAAGTTCGACGATGCGACGTTCAACCGCAGCGCCGCCGCCTTCGACAATCCCGACCACGTCGAAATCACCATTCACAACTACCGCTGGCGGCAGGGGTTGGCCAGCGGGGAAGCCAGGTTCGACGACTTCGAGAAGCGGCTCGCCACGGCGCCAGCCATCGGCGTGCCCACCATCACCATGGAAGGCGATGCCAACGGTGCGCCGCACTCTGAGCCCAGCGCCTATGCCAGCAAGTTCACGGGCCGCTACGAGCACCGGGACCTGACGGGCGGGATCGGCCACAACCCGCCGCAGGAAGCGCCCACCGCGTTTGCGCAGGCGGTGCTCGATGTTGACAGGCTCTGACGAAAGCAGGGGGCGCAATGCGCAGATTGCTGATACTGGCTGCCATGGCGCTGTCGGCGCTGGCATCGGAGCTGGGCGGCGCAGGCCATCGGTGCCCATGGTCCGGCATGCCCCGGACCATGGGCGCGGAGAAGCGGGCACGAAACAGGGGCGGCCCGGGCGCTGAGGGCTACACCGGCGCATGATAATATTCGCATGCGAACGAAATCTCCCCTTTATGACGCACCAGATATGGAACATCGCCTCGTCTACCTGTTGAACGTGGGCCAGCGGCGCCTGCACCGGTGGTCACAAGCGCGCACTGCCGCGGGTGGCGTGACATCAGCCCAGGCCGGACTGCTTTTCTTTCTGGGCAGCAACGATGGCGCGCTGACGAGCGAGGCGGCCGCGGCGCTGGACCTGGGCGCGCCTGGGATGAGCGGCCTGGCCGAGCGGACCGAAAGGGCCGGCCTGATCGAGCGCCGGCCGGACGAGAACGATGGCCGTGCCTCGCGCCTGTGGCTGACAGAGGCAGGGCGCCTGGCGCGCCAGCGTTCCAAGGCGAGCATGAAGGCATTGAATGCCAGGCTGACTGAAGGTTTCACCGCCGCCGAGATCGACGTGGTGGCGCGCTGGCTGACCAGCCTGCAGACAAAGTTTCCGGCCGCGGACGAGGGCGAGGTGTAGCCTGGCAGCGGCCGGAAAGCGAGGCAGTCGACTTACTGCCCGGCAACCCTGGTGAAGTCAGGTTTGCGTTTTTCGGCAAAGGCGGAGAATGCTTCCCGGGCTTCCGCACTGGCCAGCCGCTCCTCGAACCTGGCGCTTTCGCTGTTCATCTGCGAAACCAGTTTTTCCGCATCGCGCATGAGCTGTTTCATTGCGCTCAGGGAGCCCGCCGGCCTGGCGGCAATCTTCTCGGCCATCCGGCGCGCATCCGTGCGCAGCTGGTCATTGGCGCAAACCTTGTTCGCAATGCCCCATGCCACGGCGGTTTGCGCATCAAGCGGCTCGCCCAGCGCGAACATCTCGAAGGCCCTGGCGTGTCCGATCCGCAGCGGGAGCAGGTAACTCGAAGCCGCTTCGGGAACCAGGGCGAGATTGACGAAAGGCGTGATCAGTTGCGCGTCCTGGCCGAGCACGACGTAATCACAATGCAGCAGCATGGTGGTCCCGACGCCGACGGCCTTGCCATTGACCGCGGCAACAATCGGTACGGTCGAATTGGCAAGGGCGCGCAGGAAGCGATGCACGTGACGTTCGCTGGGGCCATTTCCCGACGCGATCGCCGCGAATTCGCCGAGATCATTGCCGGCGGTAAAGCTGTCTCCGTCCCCCTGCAACAGCAATACCCGGATAAGCCGGTCCTGCTGTGCCTGCTCGATAGTGTCGGCAAGCGCGCCGTACATCTCGTTCGTCAAGGCGTTCTTCTTGTCCGTCCGGGCAAGCGT
Source organism: Cupriavidus sp. BIC8F (assembly GCF_032465815.1). Lineage (NCBI taxonomy): Bacteria > Pseudomonadati > Pseudomonadota > Betaproteobacteria > Burkholderiales > Burkholderiaceae > Cupriavidus > Cupriavidus sp. BIC8F. The sequence goes on from NZ_CP136095.1 coordinate 1,246,560, forward strand.
AAGGGTCAGCACGCCGCCGGTGAGGTCAACGCGGATTTCCGGGGTCATTGGTCGGTCTCCAGGTGAGAGTTGCACGCCTGCCGTGCAGGCATCGCGATTAAGTTCGCATGCGAAGTATATAGGTGGTTCGCATGCGAAGTAAATTGTGGAGGCCGGGCAGTGAGCGGAATCAGCACCTGGGGCAGCGTCCTCCACACAGACGCTGTGGGGGCGCGTGCTTGCGGTGCCTGATAGGCGCGGAATACAGCACAAGTGGAAAGCGAACTTGCATGATGATAGTGACTACTCTAGACTGACTTTCAAATCGATAGCAAGTACGTTTTTCGAGGAAGCCAATCATGCAGAGGAAGCCACTTGGTGAAACGCCGTGTCCGATCGCACGCACCGCGGCCCGCGTTGCCGACAGCTGGAGCGTACTGATCCTGCGCGAAGCCTTTTACGGCGTGACCCGGTTCGACGAGTTCCAGCAAAACCTGGCTATCGCGCCCAATATGCTCACGCGTCGCCTGAACTCGCTTGTCGAAGAAGGCATGCTGGAGCGTCGCCAGTACTGCGACCGCCCGCCCCGCTCCGAGTACATCCTGACCGAGCGCGGGCGCGATTTCCGCCAGGTGCTGCTGGCGATGCTGGCCTGGGGCAACAAGCATCTCGCGCCTGAAGGCGAAAGCGTGCAGTTGGCCAACCGGCGCACCGGCGTGCGCGTGGAGCCTGTGCTGGTCGACCCCGCCAACGGGCGCCCGGTCACCGATGCCGACTATCACCTTGCGCCCGGCCCCGCTGCCAGCGACCGCGTGCGCCAGCGGCTGACCCGCTCGGCAGAAGCCTGAGACGGAATTCCCGCGCGGCCAATTCTTGTTGCAACCTTCAAGACCCGGCCACCGGGCGCATACCGCATGGCGCCTCAACTGAAGCGCGTGCGACCGATTGATACTGGGTGTTTGGCAGGGAGAATGCGATGCATGCAAGAGATGTCGTGCTGTGCCAGCCGGTGCGGACCGCTATCGGCGCCTATAACGGCTCATTGAAGGGCGTTCCGGCGGCTGATCTCGGCGCCGCGGCGATACGGGCAACCGTGGGGCGGGCGGGAATCGATCCAGGCGAGGTCGGCAGCGTGGTGTTCGGAAACGTGATCCAGGCCGGCAACCGGATGAACCCGGCCCGGCAGGCTGCCATCGGGGCAGGGCTGCCGGTTTCGGTTCCCGCGATGACCGTCAACCGCGTCTGCGGCTCGGGAGCGCAGGCGATCGCCACGGCCGCGGACGAGGTGCGGCTCGGTTATGTCGACATCGCTGTCGCCGGCGGCATGGAGAACATGGACCGTGCGCCATACCTGATGCCGTCCGGCCGCTGGGGGCAGCGCATGGGCGATTCCGTCCTGCATGACAGCATGCTGCACGACGGCCTGTTCGACGCCTTCTCCGGTGAGCACTCCGGATGGCATACCGAGGACCTTGTCGCCCGCTACGCGCTGACCCGCGAGGCCCAGGACCGCTGGGCCGAGCGTTCGCAGCGGAATTTCGCGCTGGCGCAGGCGAACGGGCGATTCACCGGCCAGATTGCCGGGGTGGCCATGAAAGGGAAGGGCGGCACGGCCATGTTCGAGGTGGACGAAGCCAACCGCCCTGATACCAGCCTCGATACGCTTGGCCGGCTCAAGCCGGCGTTTCGAACGGACGGCACGATTACCGCCGGCAATGCGCCCGGGCTCAACAGCGGCGCAGCGGCCATGATCGTTGCCGAACGTTCGGTGGCTGAAGCCAGGGGGCTGGAGCCAATGGGACGATTGGCCGCTTATGGTGTCGGGGCCGTGGAGCCCGGCATGTTCGGGCTGGGCCCGGTCCCGGCGGTGCGGCAGGCGCTGCAACGCGCCGGCTGGGAGCTGGGCGACATTGAACGCATCGAGATCAATGAGGCGTTTGCCGCGGTGCCGCTGGCTGTCGCGGTCGAGCTCGGATTGCCGCACGACATCATCAACGTCGACGGCGGTGCCATTGCCCACGGCCATCCGATCGGTGCGACCGGCGCGGTGCTGACGACGCGCCTGCTGCATGCCATGCGGGCCGACAGCATACGGCGCGGCATCGTCACGCTGTGCATCGGCGGCGGACAAGGGATTGCGCTGGCGCTCGAGGCGCTGGCCTGATCCGTCTGTTCTCGTGACGGGCGTGCATGGATCGGAAAGATCAGCGCAAACCATCTGGAGAAGAAATGAGCATTCAATACATTGAGGACCTCTCGCCGGGCCAGAAATACGGTTCGGGGCGGCTGACCGTCGAGCCTGAACGGATCAAGGCCTTTGCTTCGGAGTTCGACCCGCAGCCTTTCCACCTCGATGAGGCCGCTGCCCGCGACACGCTGTTTCGTGGACTGGCTGCAAGCGGTTGGCATACCGCTGCGCTGACGATGCGCCTGCTGGTCGACGGCCAATTCCGGCCCGCAGGCGGCATCCTCGGCGCGGGCTTCGAGGAACTGCGCTGGCCAAAACCGGTACGCCCCGGCGATGAACTGCATATCGAGAGCGAGATACTGGAAGTGCGGATTTCGAAATCGCGCCCCGACCAGGGCATCGTGAAGGTGCGTACCACAACCTTCAACCAGGCCGACGAGCCAGTGCAGGTCTTCACCGCCAACCTGATCGTCCAGCGACGCCCCGCAGCCGCCGCGCAGGCAGAGGCATCATGAAGATTCTTGTACTCGGTGCCGGGGCCATGGGCGGCTACTATGGCGCTCGCCTGATCGAGGCGGGCGCCGATGTCACCTTCATGTTGCGGCCCGGCCGCGCGCGGGCACTGGAACGGGTTGGCCTGGCCGTGCGTAGCGAACTTGGCGACTTCCATCGCCCGGTAAAAATGGTCCTGGCCGGTCAGGTCGCCGCGCAGTTCGACCTGGTCCTGCTGGCATGCAAGGCCTACGACCTTGCCGACGCGATCCGGACCATCAGTCCGGCCGTTGGCCGGGACACTGCGGTATTGCCTCTGCTCAACGGCCTTGACGCCTATGACCGGCTCGACCAGTGCTTTGGCAGGCAACGCGTGCTGGGTGGAGTCGCATACATCGCGACAACGCTGGCGGCGGACGGAACCGTCGTGCATGCCGGCCGCATGGACCGGCTGGTAGTCGGCCCCCGCGCCGCGCAGGCGTCGGCATTGGCCGCGGATTTCCATGCGCTGGTGTCGAGGGCGGCGGGTACGCGTGAGCTATCGGGTGCCATCGGGCAGGAGCTGTGGAACAAGTGGGCCATGATTGCCGCCGGCGCAGTAATGACATGCCTGATGCGCGGGACCGTGGCGGACATCATGAAGACACAGGATGGCCGCCGCCTGATGCTTGACGCGATTGCGGAGTGCCGCACGGTGGCGCAACTGCACGGCCATGCCATCCCTGAACCCGTTGTCGCTGCCACGCAGGCCCGACTGCTGGACGAAGCATCGACCTGGGCTGCCTCGATGATGCGGGATATTGCGCAGGGCGCCCCACGCATAGAAGCCGACGCCATCGTCGGCGACCTCATCAAGCGCGCAGCCGGGTACGGGCATGAGCTTCCATTGAGCCGTGCGGCATATTGCCACCTGCAGGTCTATCAGCGCCAGCGCGCTGCGCACCAGACTGCTGGCTGAGTAGTCTTCGCCCATTCATGGAAATCACGAATCACGACATTGACTACCTTTTCCTCCCTGTTGCAGCGCACGGAAGGCAGCGTGCTGGTACTTGCCATCAACAATCCGGGCAAACGCAACGCCATCGCGGACACGGTGGTGGAGATGGCCTTGGACGAACGCAGTGCGGTGGTTGCGCTGACACACGACCCCAAGCTCGACGACCTTGCGCTGATGGAGGCGCTGCGCACCCGGGCCTTCTACGTCGGTGCGCTGGGCTCGCGTCGCAACAACCAGGCGCGGCGCGAACGCCTGAAGGAATTCGACCTGACCAGCCAGCAACTGGCCCGTATGCATGGCCCGGCCGGCATCTATATCGGCAGCCGTACGCCGCCGAAAATCGCCATTTCGATCCTTGCCGAGGTGGTGGCAGCGCGCAACCACGTCCGCTTGCCCAATGACCTGAGGGTCGAACTGGCCAAGTCCGTACGGGAGGTGCCGGCAGATACCAGCGGCGCATGTGGAATATCGGTTAATGCGTAACGGCGCCACGGCGCCTCGCATGCAGTGTGGGCGCGGTAGCGCCCACACTGCTTTTTGTCGCCACCAACCGGCCGCGGCCTGTCGGATCAAGTGGTGGCCGCGGGCGTGTTCGCTCCGCTGTCGTTCATATTCGCGGGCGTCATCTCGTTCGCCTCGGCAGGCATCCTGATCCGGTACCAGATGGCATACATCGCTGGCAGGAACACCAGCGTCAGCACCGTGCCGGCGAAGGTGCCGCCGATCAGCGTGTAAGCCAGCGTCCCCCAGAACACTGAATGCGTCAACGGTATAAAGGCCAGGATAGCCGCCAGCGCGGTCAGGATCACTGGCCGGGCACGTTGCACCGTGGCTTCGACAACAGCGTCGAACGGCGCCAGTCCCGCGCGCTTGTTCTGGTGTATCTGCCCGATCAGGATCAGGGTGTTGCGCATCAGGATGCCGGACAGTGCGATCAGGCCGACCAGGGCGTTGATGCCGAATGGCTGCCGGAACAGCAGCAAGGTCGGGACTACGCCGATCAGTCCCAGCGGGCTGGTGGCAAGCACCATGACCATGGCTGAGATCGAACGCACTTGCAGGATGATGATCAGCAAGGTCAGGGCAAGCATGATCGGGAACAGCGGCAGCAGGGCCTTGGTGGCCTTGTCGGATTCCTCGGTGGCGCCTGCCTGCTCGATCCGGTAGCCGGCCGGCAGCCTGGCGATGATCGGTTGCAGTTGCTGCTGGACGGCCGCGGACACATCGGGTGGCTGCAGCCCCTCGGCGATGTCGCCGCGCACCGTAATGGTAGGCGTTCGGTCGCGCCGGCGCAGGATCGGGTCTTCCATACGCACGTCGACGGTGCCTGCCTGCGAGAGCGGAATGCGCTGTCCTGCCGCACCGATCAACGTGAAGCCGGAAATCTTCTCCGGGTCCAGGCGTATGTCTCCCGCGGCGCGTGCAAGGACCTGCACCGAGCGAATGTCCTCGCGGACTTCGGTGACCGGCAGGCCATTGAGGAGAAGCTGCAATTGTTGGGCGACGCCGCTGGAAGTCAGGCCGACGGCCTGCAGCCGATCCTGCTGCAGCGTAAAGTGTAAGGCGGGCGCGCGCGGTCCCCAGTCGGTATTGACGGTTCTCATCAGCGGGCTGGCATCCATCACCCGCCGCACGTCCGCCGCAATGGCACGCAGCTTGTCCGGATCCGGCCCCGCGACGCGGAATGCCACCGGGAAGGGCGAGTAAGGACCGAATACCAGTTGATTGACGCGCACGCGGGCCTCCGGCGCCAGTCCGTCTGCGATCGCCTGGCGCAGCCTGAGCTTCAGTGCCTCGCGTTCGTCCTGGTTCGCAGTCCGCACCACGATCTTTGCAAACGAGGGATCCGGCAGCTCGGGCGACATGGCGAGATAAAACCGGGGCGCGCCCTGGCCGATGTAGGCCGTCACGATCTTCGCTTCTGCCTGCCTGGCGAGCCACGCTTCCACCTTGGACGTGGCCGCGCTGGTCTGGGCGATGGAGGTGCCATAAGGCATCTGGACTTCGACCAGCACCTCGGGGCGGTCGGAAGTCGGGAAGAATTGCTTTTTCACCAAGCCCATGCCCAGCACGGACACCACAAAGCTGCCAACCACGACGGCGGCCACGATCCATTTGCGCTGGATGACGCGCCCTAGCAGGCGTCGGAAGCGGTTGTAGTTCAAGGTGCCGTAGATGGCGTCGTGGCCGCCTTCGGCCTTGCCGATCTCAGGCAGCATCTTGACGCCCAGATAAGGCGTGAAGGCGACGGCGACGATCCAGGACACGACCAGTGCAATGCCCACGATCCAGAACATGTTGCTGGTGTATTCGCCGGCCGTGGAACGGGCAAAGCCGTTGGGCATGAAGCCCACCGCCGTCACCAGCGTGCCCGACAGCATCGGCGCGGCAGTGTGGCTCCAGGCATAGGCGGAGGCGGCAACGCGGCTGTAGCCTTCCTCCATCTTGACCACCATCATCTCGATCGCGATGATGGCGTCGTCCACCAGCAGTCCCAGCGCAAGGATCAGCGCGCCCAGGGTAATGCGGTCAAAGTTCTTGCCAGTGGCCGCCATGACGACGAACACTGCGGCCAGCGTCAGCGGCACAGCCGCTGCCACGACGATGCCGACGCGCCAGCCCATGCTCAGGAAACACACCGCCAGCACCACGAGCAGGGCGACAAAGAACTTGACCATGAACTCATCGACCGATGCACTGATGTTGACGGACTGGTCAGTCACTTTGGTCAGGCTCATGCCCAGCGGCAACGCTTCATTGATTGCTGACACTTCCATATCCAGCGCCTTGCCCAGGTCCAGGCCGTTCCAGCCGTCGCGCATGACGATGCCCAGCAGCAGTGCGGGCTCGCCATTGTTGCGGATCAGGAAGGTCGCCGGATCCTCATAGCCGCGTTCAACCGTGGCGACATCCGAAAGCTTGAGCGTCCGACCCTGCGCCACCACTGGCGTGTCCCGGATCTTCTGCAGTTTGTCGAAGGCGCCGTCGAGGCGAATGAAAACCTGAGGACCCGAGGTGTCGATCGAACCGGCCGGCGTGAGGGCGTTCTGGCTGTTCAGGGCGGAGAAGATGTCCTGTGGCGAGATGCCCAAGGTGGCCAGGCGATCATGGGAAAAGGAAACGAAGATACGTTCGGACTGTTCCCCGATGATGTTCACCTTCTTCACACCCGCGACATGCAAAAGGCGCTGCCGCAGCGATTCGGCGTCGCGGACCAGCACCCGCTGTGGCTCGCCTTTTGCCTTCAACGCAAACAGGGCGAAGGTCACGTCCGAATACTCGTCGTTTACGATTGGGCCGATCACGCCGGCAGGCAGGCTACCCGACTCGTCCCTGAGCTTCTTGCGCGCCTGATAGAACTCTTCATGGACCTCCGAAGGCGGTGTGCTATCGAGCAGGGTCACTGTGGTGAACGCCAGGCCAGGCCGCGTGTACGTTTCCGTGCGGTCATACCAGCGCAGTTCCTGCATGCGCTTCTCCAGCCTTTCCACCACCTGGTCCTGCATTTCCTGTGCCGTCGCTCCCGGCCAGGCTGTGATGACGGTCATGGTTTTCACCGTGAAGGCGGGATCTTCCGCCCGGCCCAGCTGGAAGAAGGCGATAACGCCTGCCAGGGACACCAGGATGATCAGGAACAGCGTGACAGACCGTTCACGGACAGCGAGTGCCGAAAGATTGAACCCACTCATTGCTGCACTCCATGACCGGGAATAGTGTTGGCTCCGCTTCCGTTTGCTGCGATGCGGACCTGCTCGCCTTCGTGCAGAAGATGGGCGCCAAGGGCAACGATCCGGTCCCCGACCCTGAGTTCACCCGCGACACGCGCGGCGTCGTCATCCAAACCGCGGACCGTCACCTGGCGCCAGGTGACGCGGTTGAGTTTTTCGTCCAGCACCCACACGCCAGGACCTTTGCCCGAATCGAAGAGGGCACCGATCGGTACCTGCAGATCGACTTGCTTCGATGGGCGGATTTCCGGAATCTGGAGGGTAACGGTCGCGCCGAGCGGGGCCTCGGCCAGCGCGCCTTCGAGCACGTACCTTGCTTCGTAGGTGCGGGTCAGCCGGTCCGCCGAGTCGGAAAGCTGCCGGAGTTTCGCCGGTACGGTCAAGGTGTCATTGCCGTATAGCGTCGCCTGGCTTGCGGAACCCACCGGGGGCCGGAGGGTTTCCGGCAGGTGGACGATGGCTTCGCGGCGGCCGGCATGCGCCACGCGTACCACGACCTGGCCGGCGTTGACGACTTGTCCGGCATCGGCCAGCGTCTCCACGACTACGCCGTCGGCGTCAGCGAGCAAAACCGCGTAGCCAGTTGCATTGCGTGCCACATCGGCCTGGGCTTCCGCTGCGTTGAGCTGTGCCCTGGCCGACTCCGCCGCGGCCTTGATCTGGTCGTAGGACGAGGCCGATACGGCGCCGGACGCGACCAGGTCGCGATACCGGGCCTCATCCTCCGCGGTTTGCCTGGCCCGTGCCCGCGCGGCGACGACGGCCTCCTGCTGTGCGTGCGCCGCCAGCTTCAGGTCGTTCGGGTCGATGCGCATGAGCGGCTGACCGTGCTTGACGGTCTGGCCGGTATCGACCAGCCGCTCCAGCACTTTGCCGGAGACACGAAAGCCCAGGTCGCCCTGGACCCGGGCGGCAACGGTTCCGGTGAATGAACGTGTCGTGGCGGCGGGGTCCTGAACGGTCCCAATTCTGACCAGCGGCGGCTGGCTGCGCGGATCGGGGGGCGCTGTATCGCCGCACGCGGCTAAAACGAGGGGCAACACGCACGCGGCGGCGGATGAGGCAATTCGGCGCTGAAGCATAAGGTCCTCTCAAGCGAGACTGGACCTGAATTATTGTTTCAGTGACCAATTTAGTCAATGGTCACAAGCGATTGTGCTTGCGATGTGCGTCTTAAGGGGCAAGGCTGCGCAGTATCAGGCCGGAAAGCTGGACGTGGGCTTCCGCAGCAAGATCGAGGTTGTGCTGTAGCAGCAGCGGATCAATGTAAGGGCGCATGACGAGATAGATGCTCTTGGCGGTCTCGTCCAGTGGTGTCTTGCGCTCGAACTCCCCGGACTTGCGTCCTTCCAGAACAATCCGCATGACCACTTGCTTGATGTGGTCCTCATAGTTGAGAACAGGCTGCCACCGCTCCTGGGCTGCGGCCGAAGCAATGGCGTAGAGTTTGCGGTCCTGGAAGAACAGGCGAACGCCGGCCTCCACCAGGGCCTTGAACAGACGCCGCAGACGTTCCGACGCGGTCGGGACGTCGGCAATGGCTGCATCGACCTCGTCCGTGATAGCGCACAGGCAGTTCGCGCAGATCACTTCCCCGATCGCCTGCTTGGAATCGAAGAACTTGTAGATGTAAGCCTTCGAAAAGCCGATCGCCTTGGCCAGGTCGGAAACCGTCGTCTTCTCGTAGCCATACAGGCTGAAGTGCTCGGTGGCCGCCTCCACGATCTGGGAGCGGACATTATGGTCGGCGGGCCCTCGGGACGGCAGGGCAGTGGGTGTGGTTTCAGTCATGCAGCGAGCTTAACGCGCCAGATAGCTGTTGACAACCAGTGACCATTTTATAATATAGTCACAACTTCCTGTTCGCCTAGGCTTCCGTGATACCCATGCTCACCCATCGCTTTCTTGCCCTGCTGCTGAGTGTCGGCGTATCGACGGGTTGCGCCGTCGGCCCCGACTACAGACAACCTGATGCCCCGCTCCCCGACCGCTACCTGGGCCAGTCCGGCGTTGAACAGAGGCGCGCGTCATCCTCTGCCGAGCTCGTCACGTGGTGGGAAGGATTCGGCGATCCGCTGCTGACCCGGCTGGTGTCAGTGGCATTGGATCAGAACCTGGACCTGGCGCAAGCGTCGGCGCGCGTCACCCAGGCACGCGCGGGGCTCGGCGTGGCCAATGCGGCCTTGCTTCCTTCGGGCAGCGCCAGTGCGCAGGCGGCCAGAAACTATCAGTCGATCGAGACGCCCCTTGGGAAGCTGCTCGATGCAACGCCTGGCTTTGACAGGTATGGGAACAGCTACGAGGCCAATCTCGGCGCGACCTGGGAACTGGACGTATTCGGTGGGCTGCGCCGTGGGCGGGAAGCCGCCCTGGCGGAGTACCAGGCATCGACTGCGGGCGCGACCGCGACGCGTCTCGCTGTGGCCGCGCAAACTGCGGATCTCTATATCACCGTGCGCGGACTGCAGTCCCGCATTGCCATCGCCAGGCAGCAAGTGGAAACCCAGCAGAAGCTGCTCTCGACGGTGAGCCTGCTTTACAGCAAAGGGCTTGCCGCCGAACTGGAGGTACGACAGGCCGAAGGCGCTCTCGCTCAGGTCCGCGCGACCGTCCCGGTGCTGGAGACAGGCTTCGATGCAGCGTTGAATGCGCTGGACGTAATGCTTGGTGTTCCGCCCGGCACGTATCGCGCCGAACTGGCCGGCCCTAAAGCGATTCCCGCCGCACCGCAGCTCGCCGGAACGGGCTCGCCGGCGGATCTGCTGCGACGCAGGCCCGATCTCATCGTCGCGGAGCGCCGACTGGCGGCGGCGAACGCACGAATCGGTGTAGCCATTGCGGAGTACTACCCAAAATTCTCGCTCAGTGCCCTGTTGGGCAGCGCCACAACCGTAGCCAGCGGGAACCTCTTTTCCGCGGGCGCAAGCCAGGCAGCAGGCGTGCTGGGCTTGCGCTGGCGTCTGTTTGACTTCGGCCGCATCAATGCACAGATCGAACTGGCCCGAGGGCAGGAGGCAGAAGCTCTGGCGGCATACCGTCAGGCTGTGCTGCGCGCGACCGAGGATGTCGAAAATGCCTTCTCCGCGCTGATCAAGCGTGAAGATCAGGCAGGCACGCTGGCACAAGGCGAGACCTCGCTGACCCAGGCGCGCAATGCCTCATTTGCCGCCTACCAGAAAGGCGTGGTCCGCTTGATTGAGGTCTTGCATGCTGACGAGAGTCTTCTGCGGACGTCCGACGCCAGAGCGCAGGCACAGACCGAATCAGCCCGCGCCGCCGTGGCGGCATTCAAGGCGCTCGGCGGGGGGTGGGAACCGGCAGCTGCCTTATAGGGCAGTACCGCTTCAGTTGCCGGTTTTCTGGTAGTCGCGCACTGGCGTTAGAAACTCCAGCGTGCGTGGTGCTTTCAGCAGATCGGCCAGCACCGCCTCGTATTCGCGCCGGTAGGGCGCTTTCAGGTGGTGGTCCCTGAAATGCTGCTCGCTGCAGGCCCAGTTCTCATAGAGAACAAGCGTGTCAGGATCTTCGAGCGAGCGGTGCAGATACGTGTTGATAAAGTCCGGCTCCTTCGACATCTGGTCGAGAACATAAAGCAGTTTCGACTCGAGCTCGGCGCGCCGCTCGGGCTTGCCCGGCAAATGGACGATAAAGGCAATGGATTGGTTCATGGTACTGCTCCAGGCAGGATGGGCCAGCCCATGCGCGGACCGCGCTCACGGCGCGGCGCGTAGAGGCAATGACTTACAGTTGGCTCATGCCACCGTCGGCGATGATTTCGGTACCGACGATGAAGGCCGATTCCGGCGCCGACAGATGCAGCACCGTCGACGCAATCTCGGCCGGCTGGCCGAAGCGGCCCAGCGGGATCTGGCTCTGGATCTGCGCGGCGGTGGCCGACAGGGTGTCGGCTTCCAGCCCCAGCTTGCCGTACAGCGGCGTCGTCACCGGCCCGGGGCTGACCACATTTACCCGGATGCCCGAGCTGACCAGCTCACCCGACAGGGTCCTGGCCAGCGAGATCACTGCTGCCTTGCTGGCGGCATACACGGAAGACATCGGCATGCCGATGCGCGCATTGATCGAGCCGTTCAGCACGATCGACGTGCCCGGGTTCAGCAGCGGCAGCAGCGCCTGGATCTGGAAGTAGGCGCCCTTCACGTTGGCGTTGAAGGTGGCGTCCCACAGTGCCTCGTCCACATCGGCAACGGCGGCAAACTTGGCAATGCCGGCGTTGATGAAGACGACGTCCAGGCGGATGCCGGCGTCGGTCAGCTGGCGAGCCAGGTCACGCGCGGCCTGCACGGTGCCGGTTTCGTTGCGGATGGCGATGGCCTCGTTGCCGAGCGTGGCGCGGGCGACTTCCAGTGCCGCTGCGTCGCGGCCGGTGATGACCACGCGGGCCCGTTCCTGGGCGAATGCCTGGGCAGCCGCCAGGCCGATACCGCTGTTGCCGCCAGTGACCAGAGCGGTCTTGCCTTCGAAGCGATTCATGATGTCCTCCAGTCGGGAAAGTTGAACTTGAACAATCGCGTGACTGGAGTGTGGGCGCTGGCCTCCGCTTTGCCATACGATCAATCCGACGAACACGTTCGAAGGAGTCGCACATGTTGTCGGAAGACGAATTGGCCCTGCTGGAGGCCATCCGCGAGGCCGGCAGCCTGTCGCGCGCGGCGGCCAGGCTGGGCAAGGCGCCGTCCACGGTGTCGCACGCCGCGCGGCAGCTGGAGCAGCGCTTCGACGCACTCCTGTTCGACCGCCGCCGCTACCGCCTGCAGTTGACGCGTGCCGGCGAATTGCTCACAGAAGAAGCCGCCCGACTTGCGCAGGATGTCGCGCGCGTCACACAGCGCGTGCGGCAGGTCGCCAACGGGTGGGAGGACCGGTTGTGGATCGTGACCGACGAGCTGATGGAATTCGAGACCCTGATGCCGGTCATGCACGCGTTCGACGCGCAGGAATCCGGCGTGGCGCTGCGCGTCACGCACGAGGTGCTGGCCGGCACCTGGGAAGCTCTGCGGGACGGCCGCGCCGACCTGGTCATCGGTGCCACCAATGAGCCGCCCGCCATCCCTAACCTGGGGTGGTTCGAGCTGGGCGTGATCGAATGGGCGTTTGCGGTCTCGCCCCGGCATCCGCTGGCGGCCGCCCGCCAACCATTGACGCGTGAGGAGATCGCCTGCCATCGTGCCGTGGTGGTGGCAGATTCATCACGCCTCACCGGCGGCCGCGCTTACGGCATGGTGGGCGGACAGCGCTTGCTGGCCGTGCCGAGCATGCGAGCCAAGACCCTGGCGCAGCGCGATGGCCTGGGGATCGGCTGGCTGCCCAGGCACCGGGTCGGCTCGCTGCTGCAGCGCGGCGAACTGGTAGAGAAGCGCACCGCCGACCCGCGCGAGCCCAACACGCTCTACGTGGGCTGGCGCGGCGATCACGAAGGCCGCGCGCTGCAATGGTGGCTGGAGCAGTTGCGACGGCCCAGGCTGGCCAGGCTGCTGGTGCGGGGCGTCGACGCCTACGCGTAGCTGGCAGGGCAGCGTCCTACCACCTAAAGTAGCTTGTGGCTTTGCGGTACCAGGCAAGGAGAATCGTGATGGCTCAAGGATTCGACGCGATCATCATCGGCACCGGCCAAGCCGGCCCCGCACTCGCTGCGCGGCTGGCTGGCGCCGGCATGAAACTGGCCGTCATCGAGCGCGCGCGTTTCGGCGGCACCTGCGTGAACACCGGCTGCATTCCCACCAAGACCCTCATCGCAAGCGCGTACGCGGCCCAACTGGCGCGGCGGGCTGCCGAGTACGGCGTGACCATCGGCGGGCCGGTCGCCGTCGACATGAAGCAAGTGAGGGCACGCAAGGACGAGATCTCCGGCCGTTCCAGCAACGGAGTGGAACAGTGGATGCGCAGCCTGGGGAACGGCACGGTCTATCAGGGTCACGCCCGCTTCGAAAGCGCGCATAGTGTGCGGGTCAACGGCGAACTGCTGGAAGCCGACCGGATTTTCGTGAACGTCGGCGGCCGGGCCCTGGTTCCGCCCATGCCCGGGCTGGACCAGGTGCCGTACCTGACCAACTCGAGCATGATGGAGGTGGATTTCCTGCCGGAGCATCTGATCGTCATCGGCGGCAGCTACGTGGGTCTAGAGTTTGGCCAGATGTACCGGCGTTTTGGGGCCAGGGTGACCGTTGTCGAAAAAGGCCCGCGCCTGATCCAGCGCGAAGACGAGGATGTGTCGCAGGCAGTGCGGGAGATCCTGGAAGGCGAGGGGATCGAAATCCGGCTCAATGCCAACTGCCTGAGCGCGCGCAGGGAAGGCGATCACGTTGCCGTCGGGCTGGATTGTTCGGACGGGGCGCGCGACGTCCACGGCTCGCATCTGCTGCTGGCGGTTGGGCGCGTGCCCAACACGGAGGACCTGGGGCTGGACCAGGCGGGGGTCGAGACCGACGCTCGTGGTTATATCCAGGTAGACGAACAGCTGCGCACCAATGTTCCTGGCATCTGGGCGCTTGGCGATTGCAATGGCCGCGGTGCGTTCACGCATACGTCATACAACGACTATGAGATCGTCGCCGCCAACCTTCTCGACAACGATCCCCGCAAGCTGACGGACCGCATCGCGGCCTATGCCATGTTTATCGACCCTCCGCTCGGCCGCGCCGGCATGACGGAAGCAGAAGCCCGGCAATCCGGACGCAGGCTGCTGGTCGGCTCTCGCCCCATGAGCCGCGTCGGGCGAGCTGTGGAGAAGGGCGAGAGCCAGGGCTTCATGAAGGTCGTGGTCGACGCCGATACCCGCATGATCCTGGGTGCCGCGATCCTCGGCTTGACCGGCGACGAGGTGATTCACTCACTGCTCGACATCATGTATGCCAAGGCACCCTATACCACCATCAGCCGCGCGATGCACATCCATCCGACGGTGTCCGAGCTGATACCAACGCTGCTGCAGGAGCTGCGGCCACAGGCCTAGGTACTGCCTCCTTCAGAGCAGTTTGCACGCCTCGTCGAATTCCAGGCGGGGGCTGCGCGGAAACAGCTTGGCAGGGTCGCCATAGCCCAGGTTGCACAGGAAGTTCGATTTCACGTGACTGTCCGCGAAATATTCGAGCTGGAAGGCATTGTCCTTTGGGTCCGCGGGAAAGAATTCGTGATCGACCTTGGCATTGTCGAAGCCGGACATCGGCCCGCAGTCGAGCCCCAGCGAGCGGGCGGCGATGATGAAGTACGCGCCCTGCAGGGAACTGTTTCGCCTCGCGGTAGTTAGGGCGAGCTCCGGGGTATCGGAGAACCACGAGCGTGCGTCCGCGTGCGGAAACAGCTTGGGCAGAAGTTCGTAGAACTTGACGTCATAAGCGATGATGGCGGTGACCGGTGCGGCCATGGTCTTTTCCACATTGCCCGGCGCCAGCGCGGGCAACAGGCGCTGCTTGGCCTCTGGGGTACGCAGGAACAGAATGCGCGCGGGAGAGCAGTTGGCGCTGGTCGGCGCCCATTTCATCAAGTCATAGAGCTGCCGCAGGGTTTCGTCGCTCACGGGCTGGTTCAGCCATGCGCTGTGCGTGCGAGCCTCGCGAAAGAGCAGATCCATGCCTTCTTCACTCAAGCGCTTGTTCATGGTTATCTCCTGAAAACGAAATGGGACCACGCGGCTGCCCGGCCGGGGGCGCCGCTTCTGTCTAGCATAGGCAGCGCCGCTCGCCGATGCGCCGCCGGCTTTCGCACGGATCCGCAGGGCTTGTCCGCGCCATCGGCATGTGCCAGCGCGGGCAGGGGCTCAGGTATCCGAAAAGCCGCTTTGGCACGCCGGGCGAAACGCGCAGTGATCCGATCGAAGTGACGATTGCCGGCCCTGGTGCTCGGGGCGATACTGGCGAACACTTGGCGCACCTGTGCCACGAAAAATGGGGGAGCAATGGGCGAGAAGACAAAAGCTCGTACAAACACATGCGCCGCGCGCGAGTCCCCCTGCACCAGCTACCCATCAGGGTGGTGCGCGGCCGTCGCGCGCCTGTCATTGTGAAACCACTCGTCTGCGCTTGCCTGCCTGGCTTCCTCAAGCTGGCCGGGCGCGCGACGCATCGGTTCACGTAGCAAATGGCAGGAGTCATCACCATGGAAACCTCAACCCCCAGCGGAAATCCCTTGCAGGATCTTTCCGCCAACCTGGCAGCCATTGCCGAGCGCGTCGGCCAGAGTGTCGTCGCGGTGCACGGGCGGCATCGCTTTCCCTCCACTGGAGTCATCTGGCAACCCGGCGTGGTGGTCACGGCCGCGCATACGCTCAGGCAGGAAGACGGCATTGACGTCACCCTGGCCGATGGCCGTACCGTGGCGGCCGTCCTGGCGGGACGGGACCCTGGCACCGACCTGGCCGTACTGAGGCTCGATGGCGTGGAGTTGAACCCGGTCGAGACCGGTGATGCGCGTGCCCTCAAAGCGGGCCATCTGGTGCTCGCGGTGGCGCGAGTGGACCGGCTCGGCACCAGCGCGGATTTCGGCGTTGTCGGCACTGCCGGCGGTCCATGGCGTACCTGGCGAGGCGGGCAGTTCGACGCCTTCGTGCGGCTTGACGGCGGCCTGCGCCCCGGTTTCTCCGGAGCGGCCCTGGCGGATATGCAGGGGCGGGTCATGGGCCTGTGCACATCGGCGCTCGCGCCTGGCGCTGGCATCCTGATACCGGCAGCGACAGTGGCGCGTGTGAGCGGCGAACTGGTAAGCAAAGGGCGTGTCTCGCACGGCTACCTTGGCGTGGGCACGCAGCCGGTGAACCTGTCGGAGACATGGATGACGAAGCTGAATCTGGCGTCCGGGCGCGGGCTGCTGGTGGTATCGCTTGCGGCGGACGGGCCCGCGGAGCAAGCCGGGGTGCTGATCGGGGATGTGCTGGTCGAACTGGATGGCAAGCCATGCCAAGACATGGACGACGTCCATGCCGCGCTAGGCGGCGACCGCATCGGGCAGTTGCTGAAGATCGGGCTGATCCGGGGTGGCGAGCGCAAGGAGTGCTCGGTCATGGTGGGCGAACGCCAGCAACGGAAGTCGTGCGGCTGAGATTCATGCAAGCCGTCCCATGCCGGATGCCAGGATGACACCGATGAGCCCGATCAGGGTCGCCGTGGTCGCCGCCTCGCCGCAGGCGCGCGCAAGCCTGCAGGCGCTTGTCGAGGCGGCGCCGGCGCTGGATTTCGCAGGCAGCGCTGCCGACGCCGCAGGGATCGCCGACCGCTTTGCCGGGGACGTGCCGGATGTGGTCGTGGTCGAACTTGAGCCGCAGGCCGGTGACCTGCCAGCGCCGGAGGCGGGCCGCGATCCCGCAGCGCCGGCGCTGGTCCTGCTCACCGACGAGACGGACAGCGACTGGGTCCATGAGGCGCTGGGAGCCAGCGCCACGGCACTGCTGCCGCGCGACGCGACGCCCGGCGAAATCATCGCCGCGATCGAAGCTGTGGTCGCGGGACTTTGCGTGCTGTCCCCAGAGATCCTCGCCAGGCTGCTGGCGCAGCGCAGGGCACCTCGCCAGACGGCATCCGCGGCTCTGACCGAAACGCTCACCCCACGCGAGCTTGAAGTGCTGGCCATGGTCGCCGAAGGGCTTGGCAACAAGGAAATCGCGCGCCAACTCGACATATCGGACAACACGGTGAAGTTCCACCTCTCCGCCATTTTCGGCAAGCTCGGCGCAAGCAGCCGCACCGAGGCTGTATTGCAGGGCATGCGGCACGGCCTCATCATGGTGTAGGAGCCTCAGCCCGGAGTCACATCACCAGCGCGCATCAGAGGAACGGCGAAATGTTCGCCATCGCGCGCGTCACGTAGGCCTCCTTCTCGCCCACTGGCGCCACATAGTCAATCGCGCTGCGTGCCGCCTCGACGCCTTCCAGACGGGCGATGAACCAGGCGGCCAGGTACTGCGACGCCAGGCACCCGCCGGCGGTTGCAACGTTTCCCTTGGCGACAAACGGCTGATCGAGCACGGCCACGCCGGCCTCCACTACCCATGGCTTGGTGTTCAGGTCCGTACAGGCCGGAACGTCGTTCACCAAGCCCAGTTTGGCGAGTATGAGCGTGCCCGAGCATTGCGCGCCCAGCAACTGGCGCTTCGGGTCGAGGCGGAGTTGCGACATCAGCGCGGCATCGGCGACGACGTCCCGGGTTCGTATCCCACTACCCACCAGCACAGCGTCCGCGTTGCATGCGTCCTCCAGCGATGCTTGCGCCTCCATCACCACACCATTCAGCGAACGCACCTTGGCCGCCGGACTGGCGATCGAAACCCGCCAGCCGGGCCGTCTGACCCGGTTGAGGATGGCGAGCGCGATCAGCGAGTCGAGTTCGTTGAAACCTTCGAAGGTCAGGATGGCGATGTGCATGGGGGGCCTCGTGGGAGTGGAGACGTTGGATTGCGCCATCGTAGAGCCGACAGTCAGTACATTCAAATAATTGTTATAGATACGCTCAGGCTGTGTCCTGCGGGTCCGCAAACGTAGCCATTCGCAGGACCGCTTCCCTGAGCTCCGACCTGAGTTGCGCAACCAGCTCCGCGGCCGGCAGGGACCTGGCCAACGGCGCTGCCTGCCCGGCCCACTGCGCTGCGTACTCAGCGCTCCCCGCGGCCTTGGCTGCGGCGTGGAGCGCCTTTCCCGCGTCATAGGCGATCGGGTAGTCCGGCACCGGAGGTGCGTCGGCGGCGATGCCGAGTGCCGTGAGCCGGTTGGTGAAGCCCCTGGCAGCGCGGCCCGATATGGCGCGGGTGAGTGTAGTCGCGCGCGGTTGGGGTGCAGTCAGCGCCGCGCGATAGGCGGCATCGGCAGATGACTCCGGGCAGGCGACGAATGCCGTGCCAAGCTGGGCGGCTTCCGCCCCGAGAGCCAGCACCGCGGCAATGCCTGCCCCGTCCATGATGCCGCCCGAGGCAATCACCGGAAGTTTCGTGCCCTGGACCAGAAGACGCACCAGAGCCAGCGTGCCGAGGCCTTCGTCGTAGTCATCGGTGTCGAAGGTGCCGCGGTGTCCGCCAGCTTCGATGCCTTGCGCGACGATGGCGTCCACGCCGGCGGCCTCTATCTGGCGGGCCTCCTGCAGGGACGTCGCACTGGCCAGCAGCACAATGCCGGCCGCGCGCAGCGCGTCAATTTTCTGCTGGGACGGAAGGCCAAAATGGAAGCTCACAACCGCTGGCTTTTCTTCCAGCAGCATCTGGAACATGGCGTCGTCGGCCACGAAACTCTTGTAGATTTCGCGCAAGCTGGCGGGTGCTGTCCCGCCGTGCTCGGCAAATTGCGCGGCGAGGTAGCTGAGCCAGGCCTGGTCGCGCGCCGCATCGGCTTTGGCCGGGGCGTGGCAGAACAGGTTGACGTTGAATGGCTTGCCGGTCAGCGCTCTTGTCTCGTGGATTGCCTTGCGCGCGGCTTGCGCGTCCATTGCCCCGACGCCAAGCGAGCCCAGCCCGCCGGCCTCTGACACGGCGGCAGCCATGGCCGCTGTGCTGACACCGGCCATGGGTGCCTGGATGATGGGCGTGGAAATGCCCAGGATCGAAAGAAGGTTGCGGCGGTGGCTGGAGGGCCTGGAAGTGTCCATGAGAGTCTCTTTCTCTTTGAAGTGCGGGATTCCGCTCGGGAAATGATCGAAGGCGACGCTGTATCGGAGGGTATCGAGCATGCCATGAAATCTGGCGGCGTGAGATGTTGCTGCGGCTTCGCAAGGCATTGTTCATCGCGCGACGCATCCGGACCTGTCGGTGGGGAGCAAGGTGGCCTACCGCGCGCGCCCCGCATTGGGTGCCTGGAATACCCGGCAACTATCGACTAGCTTGAAAGCCTTGGGCCGCTTCGATGGGGCATCATGATGAAGAGGATCACAGGGCGCCTGGCCACGATTGTCTCCGTGGGTGTAGCAGCGGGCCTTTTCGCCGCAAGCGGCGCGTGGGCCTCTGACATCGTCTGCAAGCCAACTGCGCGCGAATCCCCCGTGCGCTGCAACAACCCGGATGGCTCCGGGGTGAGATGCAATCTTGCGACGGACGAGGCCGGTCCGCGGGCGCGCCCGCGGCATCTGATCTGCGATTCGTCCAGGCTGTCAGAGCGCTACGAGCGCATCTACGCCGAGCAGCAGAGGATGCTGCGCAAGGGCAGGATCCTGGACTCGGACATCGCGGCGTGGCGCAGCCGGCGCGATGCCTGCGACTCGGTACGCTGCCTGGAAAGCATGTTTGCCAAATTCTGGCGGGAGCGGGATTCGATGCGAGTCGCACCGGGCCGTTCCGACTCCGCGAATCAGGCTGCAACGCCCAGGTCGATCCCGGCCAGCCAGGAGGCGGCGCCGCCGCCTGCGGCGGCTTCCGCACAGGCCTCACAGGCCCCACAGGCCCCACAGGCCCCACAGACCTCTACGCAGATCCCTGCGCCGCCGCAGCGCATGCAAGAAGCGCCGCCGCCGGCAGTGCCGCTTGCCATGTCGGCCGGACCGGAACCCGTCGAACCAACACGGCCGACGGCTCCCGCTGTCGAAGCGCTGCCTGTCTGGCAAGGCACCCCAGCGCCTCCCGTTGCCGAGAACAAGAACAGCAGCCCAGCCAAGCCCTATCCGGCAGCCCTTGCCGTGGAGAGCCTGCTTTCCGGACTTGCCGTGATGGGCGCGGGTTTCCTGTGGACGCGCCGTGCCGCGCGCGCCCAGGAGCGGACGCGTTTCGCCATCCCGGCGGCGGTGGTGGTGGTCTATGGCTTGCTGCTTGTGAATGCGCTGCTGCTGCCGTTTACGCTTGCCGTGAAGTGAGGACACCGCATCTTGAGCAGGCAGTGGCCATCGGGGCCCGGCGCGCAGCAGCTACGCATGGATACGCCCTGCGCCGGCGTTCAACGCCCTTTGAAAATCGGGTGCCGGGCGCAAACCGACAGCACGATGCGCTCAGACTGCGCCAGGTAATCGTTAAGGGCTGCGGCACACTCTGCGAGCTTGCCCGATTCGAACAACTGCAGGATGTGCTGGTTCATCTCGACATATGGTCCATGCAGGAATTCCGGGTCCTGCAGCATGCCGAAAGCCAGGCGCAGCTCGGCGAGCAGGTGGGAGAACATCACGTTCAGCCGCTCGCTGTCGGCCAGTTCCACGATGGCCATATGGAACTCCATATTGGCGGTGCCCGCGCCTTGCCAGTCGCCGCGGTCGCGGCAGCGCAGTCCCGTTTCCACCGCTTCGCGCAGGTGCTTCCTGGCCGGATGGCTGGGGTAGGCCTGGGCGATGGCCTGGCACTCGATCATGCGGCGCACGCGGTAGATGTCGATGATGGCCGCGATGCTGGGAATCGCCACGGATACCCCGCGGTTGGGTTCGTGCTTGAGCAGCCCTTCCTTGGTCAGCACGCGAAAGGTCTCGCGCAAGGTATTGCGCGAGATCTGCAGGCTCTCGCTAAGCGCGGCTTCCGACAAGCGCTGCCCGGGCGCGAATTCGCCATGCACGATGCGCTGGCGAATCTGCTCCGTGACCCGCTCGGCCAGATTTCTTACGTCAGTACTGGATGTCATGTTGGCTTGCGTCGGGGCGACAGGTTCCGGCATGCCCCGTGCGGGATGTTATCTCACTTTGTTGAACAATAGGCACAAGATTGGTGCGAAGGATGCCCTGCAAACGTGACTTAGGTGTATACCACGATCGAACAGCAAGCCATATTGTTCAACAATAAGTCATGGTGGTTGAGTCATACGTGCATATAAATGAACATGGCATGTGTTTTGCTAAACAGCGGTCGGGGTGCAGGGCCGCTGAATAGCGGTCTTGCTCGCTACCGGAACTTCGTCGTGAAGACAGCGCGACGAGCCTTGTCCACGCTTTGTCCTTATCCATAGTGAGCGCAACCATGTGGCTTAAAGAAACAAACCAGGCGGAGCGCAAGACGCTCTTTGCCGCCTTCGTCGGCTATGGGGTCGATGCCTTCGACTACATGATCTACACCTTCATGATCCCCACCTTCATCCTGGTGTGGGGCATGACCAAGGCCGAGGCGGGCTACATCGCGACGGGCGCGCTCATCAGCTCGGCCATCGGCGGCTGGCTGGCCGGCATCCTGGCCGACAAATATGGTCGCGTGCGGATCCTGCAGCTGACCGTGCTCTGGTTTAGTTTCTTTACGTTCCTGAGCGGCTTCACCCAGTCCCCCGAGCAACTGTTCCTGACCCGCATGCTGCAAGGCCTGGGCTTTGGCGGTGAATGGTCGGTCGGTTCCTTGCTGATCGCCGAGATGATCCGGGCCCGCCACCGCGGCAAGGCGGTCGGACTGGTGCAAAGCAGCTGGGCCATCGGCTGGGGCCTGTCGGCGATTGCATTCTGGGCGGTCTATGCCATGTTCGAGCAGCAATACGCATGGCGCGTGCTGTTCTGGGCCGGCGTGCTGCCGGCGATCTTTATCCTGTATATCCGCCGCAATATCTCCGAGCCCGAGGTGTACCAGGAAACCAGGGCCAAGCTGGCCCGCACCGGGCAAAGCAATAACTTCATGCTGATCTTCAAGCCCGGCGTGCTGCGCGTGACGGTGCTGGCAAGCCTGCTGGCGACCGGCATGCAAGGTGCCTACTACTCGGTGACGACCTGGTTGCCCACCTACCTCAAGATGGAGCGCAATCTCTCCGTGCTCAACACCAGCGGCTACCTGATGGTGCTGATCGCCGGGTCCTTCGCCGGCTACCTGACCAGCGCCTGGCTATCCGACCGCCTGGGGCGCCGGCGTTGCTTCATGCTGTTTGCGGTGAGCGCGGCCTTCCTCGTGATCTGCTATACGCAGTTGCCGATCACCGACGCTGCCATGCTGGTGCTGGGTTTCCCGCTGGGATTCTTCCTGTCCGGCATCTTCTCGGGGATGGGAGCGTACCTGACGGAGCTGTATCCGAGCCATATCCGCGGCTCCGGCCAGGGCTTCTGCTACAACTTTGGCCGTGCGGTCGGTTCCGTATTCCCGGCCATGATCGGGCATATGAGCGCATCGATGTCGCTGGGTGTTGCCATCGGCTATCTCGCCGCCGGCGCCTATGGGCTGGTCGTCATCGCCTGCCTGCTGTTGCCGGAAACGCAAGGGCGCGAACTGCTCGCCGAAGGCGAAGCCGAGGCTGCGCATTGATCACCCGCCAACACGGCCAGACCTCCGAGCACTGCAGACCTGACACTATGCAAATCCACCTCCTGGAGCTCGACGGCGTAAAGATTCGCGCGTTCGCCTGATCCAAGACACTGGAGCAACACTCATGCAAGATTCCGCACTGGAACGCGCCCGCATCGCCGCCGTGAACGCCGCGCGCGAAGCGCGCGCAAGCTACCGTGCCGGCACCGTACAGCCTACCGCCGGCATTGCACCGGGGATGACCCAAGCCAACATGATCGCGTTGCCGCGCGACTGGGCCTGGGACTTCCTGCTGTACGCGCAACGCAACCCCAAGGCCTGTCCCGTGCTCGACGTGATCGAAGCGGGTGCACAGCAGACCGTGCTGGCGCAAGGGGCGGATATCCGCACCGACATCCCGCTGTATCGCGTGTGGCGCGACGGCAAGCTGGCGGAGGAGGTGGCGGATGCCACGCCCCTGTGGACTGAGCACCCGGATCTGGTCACCTTCCTGATCGGCTGCAGCTTCACCTTCGAGACGCCGCTGCAAGAGGCAGGCATCGAGGTGCGGCATATTGCCGACGGTTCCAACGTGCCGATGTACCGCACCAACCGCCAGTGTCGCCCGGCTGGCCGCCTGCATGGCGAGATGGTCGTGTCCATGCGGCCCATCCCTGCGCATCGGGTTGCCGATGCGGTTTCCATCAGCGGACGCTTCCCGTCGGTGCACGGCTCGCCCGTCCATGTCGGTGATCCGGCCGCGCTGGGCATTGCCGACCTCGCCAGGCCTGACTTTGGTGACGCCGTGCGTATCGAGCCAGGCGAGATCCCGGTGTTCTGGGCTTGCGGCGTCACGCCCCAGGCGGCCGTGATGGCGTCAGGCGTGCCGTTCGCCGTGACGCATGCGCCGGGCCACATGTTCATTACCGACGTGCCAGACAGCACGTATCACGTTTAGGACCTCCGGGTCATTGCGGAGCTCGTTTTGCGTTTTCTGCCCGTCACTTCGAATGCACTGCTGGTGGAACTGGCCGACCTGGACCAGACCCTGGCCTTGCTTGCCTCGCTGCAGCGCGATCCCCTGCACGGCGTGGCGGAGCTGGTGCCCGCCGCGCGCACCATCCTCGTTCACTTCCGCCCATTGGCCACCAGCGCCGCCGCGCTGGTACGGGCCATTGCCGCGCGCGACCTGTCGCAGCGCGTCGAGCGCAGCAATATCCTGGTCGAGATTCCGGTGCGCTATGACGGCGAGGACCTGGCCGAGGTGGCCCAACTGCTTGGGATCACGCCCGCGGAAGTGGTGCGCCGCCACACCGGCAGCGAATACACCGTTGCCTTTACCGGCTTTGCGCCAGGCTTTGCCTATCTCAGCGGCGGCCATCCCAGCTTCGACGTGCCGCGCCGCAGTACGCCGCGCACGCGCATTCCCGCCGGCGCCGTGGGCCTGGCGGGCACCTTCAGCGGCGTGTACCCGCAGGCCAGCCCGGGCGGCTGGCAGATCATCGGCGTCACCCCCGTGGCCATGTGGGACCTGAATCGCGAACAGCCCGCGCTGCTGCAGCCCGGCTATCGCGTGCGGTTCATCGACATCGCCACGCTCGATGGCGTGCTCGATACGGGCAGCGCCATCGCCGCCGGCGCTCCGGCGCGCCAGCCGTTGCCGACGGACAAGGCGCCTGCTGCCGCGGCGCTGAAGGTGAAGGCCACCGGGCTGCAGACCGTGTTCCAGGACCTGGGCCGGCACGGCCAGGCTGGGCAGGGCGTCTCGGCCTCGGGTGCGATGGACCAGGCCGCCCTCAAGATGGCCAATCGCCTGGTCGGCAACCGCAGCGACGGCGCGGCGCTCGAGACCGTGGGCGGCGGCCTGCAACTGCAGAGCATGGGCGAGACCGTGCTGGCTGTCACCGGCGCCGATGCGGCGCTGACGGTGCGCACTGCCGATGGCCGCCAATGGAACGTCCCGAACCACCAGGCCGTGGCGCTGGCCGATGGCGACACGCTAAGCATCGGTCAGCCTCTTGCCGGCGCCCGCAGCTATGTGGCTGCACGCGGCGGGTTTGCCGTCGCGCCGGTCCTGGGCAGTTGTGCGACTGACACCCTGGCCAAGGTCGGCCCCGCGCCGCTGGCCGTGGGCGATGTGCTGGACCTGCTGCCCGCACCGGCCGGCGCCGTGGTGGGCACCCCCGGGTTGCCTGCCGCCGACCTGCCCACGGCGGAGCAGGACGTCGTGCTGGACGTGGTGCTCGGTCCCCGCACCGACTGGTTTAATGCCGAGTCCGTGGCGCGCCTTGCCGCGCAACGCTGGCAAGTCACCCCACAGTCCAACCGCGTGGGCCTGCGCCTGGCCGGCGAGGTGCCGCTGGAGCGCGCCATCACCGGCGAGCTGCCCAGCGAGGGCACCGCCCTGGGTGCGTTGCAGGTGCCCCCAAGCGGCCAACCCGTGCTGTTCCTGGCCGACCACCCGCTGACCGGCGGCTACCCCGTGATCGGGGCCGTGGCGCCTTATCACCTGGACCGCGCCGGACAGATTCCGGTTGGCGCCTGGCTGCGTTTCAACCCGGTCGGCGCCTTCGAAGAACTTCAACCGTCAGAACTGCAACCGTCGGCGCAGCGACCGCCTGCCGCCTGAGCGCACAAGCCCCAACCGAGATTTGCCATGAAGAAAGTCCTGATTGCCAACCGTGGCGAGATTGCCGTCCGCATCATCCGCGCCTGCGCCGACTACGGAGTCGGGTCGGTGGCCGTGTATGCCAATGCTGATATCGACGCGCTGCACGCGCGGCTGGCCGACGAGGCCTACGGCCTGGACGGCGACCGTCCGGCCGACACCTACCTGAACATTCCCAAGCTGCTCGAAATCGCCCGACGCAGCGGGGCAGATGCCGTGCATCCAGGCTATGGCTTCCTGTCGGAAAGTGAAGCCTTTGCCAAGGCAGTGATCGATGCCGGCCTGGTCTGGATTGGCCCGTCTCCCGCCACGATTGCCCGGCTGGGCGACAAGGTGGAAGCGCGCAAGATCGCCTTGCAGGTTGGTGCCCCGCTGGTCGCCGGCACGCCCGACCCGGTCGCGGACGCCAGCGAGGTACTGGACTTTGCCGAGCAGAACGGCCTGCCGATCATCATCAAGGCCGCCTTCGGCGGCGGCGGCCGCGGCATGAAGATCGCATGGCGCATGGATGAGGTTGAAGAGCTGTACGCCTCCGCCGTGCGCGAGGCTGTCACTGCCTTTGGCCGCGGCGAATGCTTCGTTGAGCAGTTCCTCGACAAGCCTCGCCATATCGAAGCGCAGGTACTGGCCGACCAGCATGGCAATGTCGTGGTGCTGGGCACGCGCGACTGCTCGCTGCAGCGCCGCAACCAGAAGCTGGTCGAAGAAGCCCCCGCGCCGTTCCTGACCGACGCGCAGCGCGCGCGTATCCACGCCGCCGCCCGCGACATCTGCGCGGCGGCCAACTACACCAGTGCCGGCACCGTGGAATTCCTGCTCAGCGCCAGCGGCGCGATCTCCTTCCTGGAGGTCAACACCCGCCTTCAGGTGGAGCACCCCGTGACCGAGCAGACCACCGGCGTGGACCTGGTGGTCGAGCAATTGCGCGTGGCGGATGGCTTGCCGCTCTCCATTACCGAAACCCCGGCGCCGCTGGGCCATTCGATCGAGTTCCGTATCAACGCCGAGGACGTGGGCCGCGGCTTCCTGCCCACGCCCGGGCCGGTGCTGCGCTTCGATGCTCCGTCGGGCCCCGGGGTGCGCGTGGATTCGGGTGTGCAGTCGGGCTCGGTGGTCCCCGGCACATTCGACTCGCTGATGGCCAAGCTCATCGTGACCGGTGCCACGCGTGAACAGGCGCTGGCGCGCGCACGCCGCGCGCTGCGCGAGTTCCGCATCGAGGGTGTGGCGTCGGTGCTGCCGTTCCACCGTGCGGTGATCGACCACGCAGATTTCCTCGGCGCGGATGGCTTCAGGGTCCACACGCGCTGGATCGAGTCCGACTTCGCCGAACCGCTGGCGGCGGCCACCCGTGCCGAGCCCCAGCACGATGCCAGCCTGCTGCGCACCGCCATCGAGATCGACGGCCGCCGCATGGTGCTGGGCTTGCCGGCGCAGTTGCTGCGCGGCCTCGCCGACGCGCCCGGGCAAGGCAGCGCCGCGGCGCCGGGCCAGGCCGCCGCTACCGACCCGGCCGACCTGCCGTCCCCGATCGCCGGCACCGTGCAGACCTGGAAGGTGGCAGTTGGCGACGAGGTCAAGGAAGGCGATCTGATCGCCGTGATGGAAGCAATGAAGATGGAGATGCAAGTCCATGCTCATCGCGGCGGCCGCGTAACGTGGCAGGCGGCCGCAGGCACTTTCCTGACGGCGGGGACGCGACTGGCCAACATTGTGTGAATTCACTAAGAATGCCGGCCAAAGGGTAGGGCATGCCGCTCAGCTCAGCGCAAGCCCCGCGTGCGCCAGCAAGCGGCGAAACACCGCCAGGCGTGTATCGCCGGTCTCCGCCAGCCGGTCGCAGACATGGAGGTGTTCAGGCATATCGCTGTGTCCGCGCAGCGCATCCTTGCACTCCCGCTCGGAGATCTCCAGGTGGACACCGGCGAGCACCGCGCGGCCCTTGCCAACCCGTGAACTGACGATGGCGGGCGGCGTGCCATCGATATCCGCATAGACGGCCAGGACCTGCGTGTCGGGGCCGGGAGCGTCGCCGAAGTCAAAGCGGCAGCCGCCATGGTAGTGGGTGTATAGCGACATCGGGACATCGGTCAGGCTGTCCGTGGTGCGCAGTTTCACCGCGGCCGTGGTACGCGGCGTGCCGTCATACAGCATGCCGTCGGTAAGTTCCGGCAGCGAGCCCACTGCCACCGCGTCGACAAAGCACAGTTCGCGCGGGCCGCAGATTGCGCCCCTGGTGCCGGCGTGAAACGCCAGTTCCCGACATGCGTAGTAAGCGCCCGCGCAAATCCCGAGGTAGGCGCCACCCTGTTCGACGAAATGCCGGATGCGCGCGTTCGGGGCACCGTTCAGCATTGCACAGTAGGGAAGGTCGGCGCCCCCCGGCATGACAAACAGCACCGCCCCATCGAACAGCGTGGCGTCGTGCCGGATGTCGTCTGCCATCACCGCACGGATCTCGTAGGTGCTGGCATGGAGTTGGTGCCCGATGGTCCGCATCAAGCATGCGGTCCAGTCGGAAGCGCCGGCGTCTACATAGGTCAGGATCTGGGGCCTCGGCATACCGGCATCCGTTTTTGAATAGCGAACGGGAACTCACGGGACGGCTCCGGTACCGGTCTCGGAGAGGAGGTGGGGTGATCCAAGGAACTCCTATTGTGCATCGACAAGGCACATCGTTGCCCTGAATGGATTCAAGCATAACGCTGCCGATCGGGAACAGCTCGCCTGGCGGCTAGTCGCGCAAATGCTCGTCCATGAATTTCCGGAATATTTCCATGCTGGGTGCCTCGGTTCGCCCCGCCAGGGTGAAAAAGGCATAGCGGGGGCCATCATCGACCGCTGGGGTCGTGACCAGTTCGCATAGCTTCCCTTCGGCAATCTCCGCACGCACCGCGGCGACGATGCTGAACAGTATCGCGTCGGAATCCAGCACAGCTTCGACCAGGCTCCGGACATTCTCGCACCTGAGGCTAAGGCAATGCTCCGGATCCGCGCGTGGTCCGAAGCGCTTCACCAGGTTGCGCGCGACTTCCGTGCTGAGCGGGGCGGAAGCCAGCGGATAACGCATGACATCGTCAAATGATACGGCGTCTCCGCCGGCAGCCTGTTGCACAAGCGGATGTCCTGTGCGGCAGATAAAGCGGCCCTGCAACGCGTTCAGCAGTTCGTGGCGGAGGTCCGTTGCTGGCGCCACGCTGCTCACCTCCACGATGACTGCATCAAGCGATCGCTGACGCAGCTGGATCATCAACGCATCGGAAGTACCAAGCGACACGCTGACCTGTATGCCGGGATGGTGCCTGGCCATGTATCGGAGAAACGGCGTCGCCAGCACTGCGCCCGGCCCCGCGCCCAGCCCGACGCGGATAGCACCCAGGTGGTGGTGGTGGAAGAGTTCGACGCTGCGGTGCAGTTCCGCTTCCTCGAACATGATGCGCCGGGCCCGGTTGGCAATCAGCTCCCCCAATGGGGTCAGCACATTGCGCTTGCCGTGCCGGTCGATCAGGCGGCCTCCCAGTTCGTCCTCCAGCGTCTGGATGCTCCGGCTCAGCGCGGACTGGGTCAGGTGCAGGCGTTGTGCCGCCTGGCTGAAGGACGCCATATCCGCCACCATCAGCAGATGCTTGAGATGTTTGAGATGCATTGCGCACTTTAAGATGAGATTTTCGAATAAATTTTAGACTGATTATGCATTGGACACATGGTCGATCGCCCTTTACGATCCGATTCCACAAAAACACGGATTCAGGAGACAGGCATGACCCGATTCAAGAGCGTTGGCCGCGGTTGGCTCGGCGGCATGGTTGCAGCACTGCTTTTTGCCGGGCTGGCGCCGGCACACGGCTTTCCTGACCGGCCGGTAACGCTGATGGTGCCGTTCCCGGCGGGCGGTCTCTCCGACGTTGTTGCCCGGAACCTGAACGGGTCCCTCGCCCGGCAATTCGGGCAGCCGGTCATCGTCGAGAACCTCGGGGGGGCTGGTGGAGCGATTGCCGCGCAGAAGGTCCTTCATGCACCGGCCGATGGCCACCTGCTATTGCAGGCAGGGCCCGGCGAACTCATTACTACCCCGCTGGCCAATGCCGCAATCAAATTCAGGAGCGAAGATTTCAGGCTGGTGCATATGGTCGGCACTGTCGACCTTGCCATCCTGGTGCGCAGGGATCTGCCGGTAAAGGATGTCGACGAACTTGCCGCCTATGCCGCGCAGGCAGCCAAGGCCGGCAAACCACTGACGTATGCCAGCGTCGGCATCGGCTCGCTCTATCACCTCCTCGGCGCGCACATGTCCCAGACCATCGGAGCGCCGATGACGCATGTGCCGTACAAGGGCGGCGCGCCCGTGATCCAGGACCTCGTTGGTGGAATCGTCGATATCTTCATCTCGCCGTTTGGCAAGCCTGATATCGAACGCATGCGCACCGGCCAGGTCCGGATGCTGGCCGTACTGTCGCCCACGCGCGTGGATGCAGTGAAGTCGGTGCCCAGCGTCAATGAGAGCAAGGCGCTGCGGGGCTTCAACTATTCAACCTGGGCTGGCATCTTCGTGAAGAAGGACACTGCCGAGCCTGTCGTGCAGGCGGTGCACAACGCGATTGTGCATGCGCTGGCCGACCCCTCCGTGCGCGCCAGCCTGGATGCCGCGAACCTGCCTGCTTCCAGGCCGGTGTCGCTGGCGGAAAGCCAGAAGGCCTATCAGCAGAGCATTGAACAATACCGCGGCATTGCCCGTGCCATCGGCTTGCAGCCGCAATAAGGACGCCATGCATCCCATCTTGGCCGCGCTGCGGGACAGCGCCGAAGAGTTCGTAGCAGTTCGCCGTGACCTGCACCGGCATCCGGAACTCGGCTTCGAGGAACATCGCACCAGCGACATCGTGGCCAGCCTGCTCGCCGAATGGGGCTATGAGGTCGAGCGCGGGCTGGGGACAACGGGGGTCGTCGGCCGGCTGCGACGCGGTACGGGCCACCGCAGCCTTGGCATCCGCGCCGACATGGATGCCTTGCCGATGGAGGAGTCCACAGGGCTGCCCTATGCCAGCTGCCATTCCGGCGTGATGCACGCCTGTGGGCATGACGGGCATACCACCATGCTGCTTTGCGCAGCAAGGTATCTCGCCCGGCGCGGCGACTTCAGTGGAACCCTGAACCTTATCTTCCAGCCCGCAGAGGAGGGGTTGGGCGGTGCAAAGAAGATGATGGAGGACGGACTGTTCAGGAAGTACCCTTGCGATGCCGTCTTCGCCATGCACAACGTACCGGGCACCGCATCGGGCCGTCTGCTGTTGCGTGAGGGCGCGGCGCAGGCTTCGGCCGACAACGTCACTATCACGCTGGAAGGCGTCGGCGGCCATGCGGCGATCCCGCACCACGCGGCCGACCCTGTCGTGGCCGGCGCTT
This sequence comes from Cupriavidus sp. BIC8F, assembly GCF_032465815.1. Taxonomy (NCBI): domain Bacteria; kingdom Pseudomonadati; phylum Pseudomonadota; class Betaproteobacteria; order Burkholderiales; family Burkholderiaceae; genus Cupriavidus; species Cupriavidus sp. BIC8F. The sequence goes on from NZ_CP136095.1 coordinate 1,277,103, forward strand.
CCATCGTGATGGCCTTGCAGACTATCGTGGCGCGCAATGTCGATCCGCTGCAAGCGGCGGTCATTACCGTGGGCGCGTTCCAGGCCGGTACCGTCTCCAATATCATTCCATCGCATGCCGTGCTCAGGCTGAGTGTCCGCGCACTGGACCGCGATGTGCGAGAGCGGATCGAACAGCGTGTCAGGGACCTGGTATCCGCGCAGGCGCAGAGTTATGGCGTCACGGCGCAGGTCGATTATCAGCGCGGGTATCCAGTCCTGGTGAATACGCCGGCTGAAACGGCGTTCGCGAGCCAGGTTGCCCTGGAGTTGCTGGGCCCGAGCCACGTCAACTGCCAGGCGTCGCCCATTGCCGCCAGTGAGGACTTTGCCTTCATGCTGGATGCCGTACCTGGCTGCTACCTGTGGATTGGAAACGGCGAAGGCGGAAAGGCCGGAGGCTGCTCGGTCCACAATCCCGGCTACGACTTCAATGATGGGAACATTGCTGTCGGTGCGGCGTATTGGGCCCTGCTGTGCGAACGTTTCCTCGTGGACTAAACGCTGCCGACCCTGGTGCAAAGATGCCCCTTCGTTCCAGGCTGGTGGTGTAGCCACGCACACTCAGCCGCTTGCAAGCCACTCCACGGCAAGGACCGGACTAATAAATCCTGGCTGGTCAATCGCGCGACGCTCGTTCGCTTCCACTTCGCCACCGATCCGCCTGGAACTGTCTGGCGACCGTCGAAATGCTGCTCGATTTCGGAAAGTCGATGAAATGATCAGAAAGTGCCTTGGATGACGCTATGCGAGCGCATACAAGGCATGGCGTTTCGTTTTTGGACAAGGCGTAGTGCGCCGTTTGCGACAGTTCATGGTTTCGCTCCTCACAAATCGTTGCTTTCCCACATACGTACTTTCACCTAATGCTGCATTGCGACAATTCCTTTGCTACAATCAGGGAAAACCCCATAAGGGTAATCCCTAAAGGAAGGACGCCATGAACACCCAATCCGATATCAAGCTGACTGACCAACTCGAACGCGAACTGATCGACCGTGAACTCGGTACGCAAAGCCTGGGCTTCGCCCACGACGTGAAGCGCGCCATTGCCTTCGTCCAGAGCGCGATCGAGCGCCTGCAGACCCAGGCCCGCAAGGCCAAGGTGGTCTACGCCAACGGCTAAAGTGTTGTTTGCAGCATAGTAGTTGCGGCCTGTTGCGGGCTGCGTTGTAGAACCGGCCATACGTGCGCCCGCCCGGGCAGACGCGGCCGGTTTTGTTTTGCCCGCGGTTTTTGCGTGCTTTGTGAATAACTTTCGCAAGGCTTGCCAGACCTTTTCGTTTGGCCGGGACCTGGCAGGGGGCTATCGTGGATGCCTTCGCAATACGCCTTCCCGACCATGCCCCCGCTTGTCCTGCTGTGCCTGCTGATCACCTATGTGGTCTGGGGCACAACCTACCTGGCGATCCGCTTTACGCTGGAGAGCTTTCCGCCGCTGTTCATGATGGGCACGCGCTTCCTGTGCGCGGGCCTGCTGCTGGCCGCGTGGCTGGCATGGCGGGGCACGCCGATGCCGTCGTGGCGGCTGTTGCGCAACTGCGCGGTGCCGGCGCTGTTCCTGCTGGTGGGCGGCATGGGCTTGACCGCGATTGCCGAGCAGACGATTTCTTCCGGTGCCACCACGGTGATGATCGGATCGATGCCGATCTTCGCGCTGATCTGGAGTGCCTGCTTCGGCAACCGGCCGAAATGGTATGAATACGTGGCGATCGCGATCGGCAGCCTGGGCATCCTGGTGCTGACCGCGGGGGCGGAATTCCGCGTCAGTACCGGGGGCGTGGTGGCGCTGATGCTGGCAGTGGCGAGCTGGTCGTTCGGCTCGCAGCTGGCGCGCCGGCTGGAGCTGCCCCAGGGCGCAGCGGCATTTGCCGCGGAGATGCTGATCGGCGGCGCGGTGCTGATGGTGCTGTCGGCGCTGCGGCAGGAGCCGTGGCCGGCATCGGTCAGCGCGCAGGCCGGCTGGGCCTGGGTCTACCTGGTGGTGGCGGGGTCGCTGGTGGCGTTCTCTGCCTATATGTACCTGGTGTCCACGGTCAGCCAGACGTTGTCGGCCAGCTATGTCTATGTGAACCCGCCGGTGGCGCTGGCGATGGGCGCATGGCTGGGCGGCGAGCAGATCGCCCCGCAGACGCTGGGTGCGGTGATGCTGATCCTGGTGGCGCTGGCCGTGCTTAGCCTGGGCACGCTGCGCACGGCGCGGGCCCAGGCGGCCTGATACTGCCGACTGCCGCCCGGCAGCTCAGCTGCCCGACTGTTCCTGGATCCAGAGCGACAGCCGCACCTTGTAGGCCTGCTGGATATGCCGGCGCGCGATCTGCTCGGCCAGTGCCGGGTCGCGCTTTTCCAGCGCCTCGACCAGCGAGATGTGTTCTTCGTAGGAGCTGCGCGCGCGCCCCGGCACCGCCAGCGTGGTGCGTCCCAGCAGTGCCATCGACTCATGCAGCGAGCGCAGCGTCTTCAGCAGGTAGCGGTTGTGGGCGCAGCGGTGCAGGGTTTCGTGGAAGAGCCGGTTGTTCAGCGCGAGCCGGTCGGGATCGTCGGCGATGGCCAGGTCACGCTCGACGATATCGCGCAGCAGCGAGATCTCCACGTCGGTGGCGTGGCGCGCGGCCAGCGCGGCGGCGGTGCCTTCCAGCACTTCGCGCATGACGTACAGCTCGCTGACCATGCTGGCGTCGAGCTGGGTGACCATCATGCCGCGGTTGGGCTCGTTGACGACCAGCCCTTCGGATTCCAGCCGCGACAGCGCTTCACGCACCGGCGTGCGCGACAGGCCCAGGGATTCGGCCAGTTCCACCTCGCGCAGCCGCGTGCCGGGGGACAGCTGGCCGGCCTGGATGGCGGCGCGCAGTTGCTGGTAGGCGCGCTCTGAGCGCGGGAGCGATGCGGCCTGGCCACTCTCGGCGGCGCCGGCGAACTCTTGAGAAATCATGTGAGGCTGGCTGATGCAGTTGGACTGTCGTAGCCAGCCATCATACCCGCTCGTGCGCGGCTGACATCACGGCGACGCAATATGGGGTAAAGCGGCCGGCGCGCGGCCGTGCCGGGCGCTTCAGCCCGCCGGCGACTGGAATGGGTGGTATTGATAGAGCCAGGTCTCGGACAGCGGCTTGCCGTTCATCCTCAGGAACAGGCGGATATCGACCGGCTGGTTGCCGTCGGCGGTCAGGTCGAACTGGGCGCGCCAGTGGCCCGGCACGCCGTTGGGCACGGCCTCGGTGAAGACATAGGAGAAGGTGCCGCGCGAGGCGGTCAGCACGGCCTCGGGTTTGACGCCGAAGGGCAGTTTTTCCAGCGGCGCGCCCTTGAACTCGACCATGAACTTGCGCACGCCCTTGGGCCGCGGCTGACCCGGCTGGCCGCCATTGCCCAGGCGCGTGGCCACGCAGCGCGCCAGCGGCGAGGGATAGGGCTCGTCGGCCTGCCAGTGCAGCCGGTAGCGCAGGCGGTAGGTGCTGCCGGCCTTGGCCGGGGCCTTGGGCACCCACATGGCGACGATGTTGTCGTGGATCTCGTCATCGGTGCGCAGCTCAACCAGCTGCACCGAACCGGCGCCCCAGCCGTCGCGCGGCTCGACCCACAGGCTCGGGCGGCGCTCATAGTTGACGCCGTCCTGGTAGTGGTCGAACAGGCGGTCGCGCTGCAGCAGCCCGAAGCCCTTCGGGTTATCGTCGGAAAACGCCGAGGCCATGGTCTGCGGCGGGTTGTTCAGCGGGCGCCAGATATGTTCGCCGGCGCCGTTCCACAGCGCCAGGCCGTCGGAATCGTGCACCTCCGGGCGCCAGTCGACGGCGGTGCCCTTGATGCCTTCAGAGAACCAGAACATCGAGGTCAGCGGCGCCAGCCCCAGCCGGCCCACATCCTTGCGCAGGAACAGCGCGCATTCCACATCCATGATCACGGCCTTGCCACGCTGCATGACGAAGCGGTAGGCGCCGGCGATGCTGGGGCCATCCAGCAGGGCATAGACCGTGACGGTGTCGCCGTTGCCCTCGGGTGTCTCGAACCAGAAATGGGTGAAGGCCGGGAATTCCTCGGACTTGCCGGCTTCGGCCACGTCGATGGCAACGCCGCGCGCGGACAGCCCGTACTGGTACAGGTCGCCGATGGCGCGGAAATACGACGCGCCGAGGAAGGCAACCCAGTCGTTCTTGCGCCAGTCGCGCGTCTTCTGGTCGCCGAAGCGGCTTTCCTGGAAGCGGAAGCCGGCAAAGCCGCTGCCCGGCGGCAGCTTGTGCGCGGGGCTGTCGGCCGGCATGTCGAAGTAGGCGTCGTCGTAGACGATCTCGCGGGCCTTGGCGGGGCCGCCCTTGGCGCGCTCGATCACGTGCATGCGCACCGGCGTGCGGAAGTACGTGCCGAGGTGGAAGAAGGTAACCGGGAACTGCCCGGGGCCATTGGCAAAGAGCGCGTCGTCGGTGCGGAAGCGGATCTTGCCGTGGGCGTCGTAGTCGATGCGGGACAGCACGTCCGCGGGCGGCGACGGGGGCGGCGCGTAGGGCTTGCCGGCCAGCGCGCGGGCGCGTTCGATCAGGGCGTCGAAACCGAACGGCTGGGCGTCGCCGAGCTTGATCCGGCTGGCTGCCAGCACCGATGGGGTAATGCCCAGTGCGGCGAGCGCGGCGGAGGCAGTGGCGGAGACCAGCAGGGTTCGGCGGTTCATCATGTGGCGAGAGCGTCCTTTTATTGTCCGGGGGTTGTGCAGAACTGTAAGAGACGCTGTCATCCGCGAAAAGTTCGGACACCCTCTGTTACAGGCGGCCGCCCGCAGCCTGGCTGCAAGCGGCCGCCGCCGCACATCAGGCCTGCCCGCTGGCCCGGCGCCGCTGGCGCCGTTGGCGTGCCAGCATGTTCAGCCCCTCGACCGCGGCCGAGAACGCCATCGCCGTATAGATATAGCCCTTGGGCACATGGGTGCCGAGGCCCTCCGCGACCAGTGTCATGCCGATCATCATCAGGAAGGCCAGCGCCAGCATCACGATGGTCGGGTTGCGGTTGATGAAGTTGGCCAGCGGCGTGGCCGCGAACAGCATCGCCATCACCGCGGCGATCACCGCCACGAACATGATCTGCACATGCTCGGTCATGCCGACCGCGGTAATGATGCTGTCGATCGAGAACACCAGGTCCAGCACCAGGATCTGACCGATGGCCGAGGCAAAGCTCTGCACCGCCTTGGCCGTGCCGCCTTCCTCGCCTTCCTCGTCCGCCGAGACATGGTGGTGGATTTCGCGCGTGGCCTTCCAGACCAGGAAGGCGCCGCCCGCAATCAGGATGATGTCGCGCCACGACAACCCCTGGCCCAGGATGGTGAAGACCGGCTCGGTGAGCTTGACGATGAAGGCGATGGTGGCCAGCAGGCCCAGGCGCATCACCAGCGCCAGGCTGATGCCGATCTTGCGCGCCTTCTCGCGCATGGCTTCGGGCAGCTTGTTGGTCAGGATCGAGATGAAGATCAGGTTGTCGATCCCCAGCACGATTTCCATGGCCACCAGGGTGGCCAGTGCCGCCCACGCGGCGGGATCCTGCAGCAATGCCAACGACGCTTCCATGAGGGCTCCGGGTGTCAGGTTGCAGGTTGGCGCCGGACGGCGGTCCGCACGGGGCACATGCAGGCGTCATGTTAGCGCAGCGCCGCTTGCCCGCGCAGTGTGATCCGGAAAGATAAAGGTTGCTTGACGCGGTTGCCATGCGTCTCTATGGAATATAGTATGTGATATATCAAAGCATCTAAATCGAGCCATCAAGGAGACAGCAATGAAAGTGTGTATCTACGGTGCAGGCGCGATCGGCGGCTATGTCGGGGCGCAGCTGGCGCGCGCGGGGGCGGAGGTCAGCTTCGTCGCGCGCGGCCCCCATCTTGCGGCAATGCAGGAACATGGCGTCAAGCTGCAGATTGACGGCGAGGAGCGTGTGGCCAAGGTGCGATGCACCAGCGACCCGCGCGAGCTCGGGCACCAGGACTATGTGTTCATCACCCTCAAGGCGCATTCCGTGCCGGGAGTGGTGGACCAGATGCAGCCGCTGCTGGGGCCGGAAACCGCGGTCGTCACCGGCGTCAACGGCATTCCGTACTGGTACTTCTACAAGCATGGCGGCGAGCTGGCCGGCAGCACGCTGGAAAGCGTCGATCCTGGCGGGCGCCAATGGAAGGGACTGGGGCCGGAGCGGGCCATCGGCTGCGTGGTCTATCCCGCGGCTGAGATCGTTGCGCCCGGCGTGATCAAGCATGTCTACGGCAAGAAGTTTCCGCTGGGCGAGCCGGATGGCAGCCGCTCCGCGCGCGTGACCCGGCTGAGCGAAATGATGATGGCCGCCGACCTGGACGCCCCGGTGCGCGACAACATCCGCGATGAGATCTGGCTCAAGCTGTGGGGCAACCTGTGCTTCAATCCGATCAGCGCGCTCACGCATGCCACGCTCGACGTCATCACCGCCGACCCGGCCACGCGGGCGCTGTCGCGCCAGATGATGGTGGAGGCGCAGGGCATTGCCGAGCGCTTCGGGGTGAAGTTCCGCGTCGACGTGGAGCGGCGCATCGACGGCGCCGGTGCCGTGGGCGCGCACAAGACCTCGATGCTGCAGGACCTGGAGGCCGGGCGGGCCATGGAAATCGACCCGCTGCTGACCGTGGTGCAGGAAATGGGACGCCTGGTCGCGCAGCCCACGCCGATGTGCGACGCCGTGCTGGGGCTGATCAAGCAGCGCGACACGATGGCCAAGCTGGCTGCCTGAGCGCGGCTGGAAACAGGGGATGCCGCCGGGTCAGGTATCCCCTGGCGCACGCCAGGCGCGCCAAGGTGGCGTGAGCCGGGCTTGCGAAGCGAGAAAGGCAGGGCGATAGTGATATACCATATACGACAGACCGCGCACCGCTACTGTGCCGATGCATGACAACAACGCATTGTTTGATGCGTTTTCGTAATGGGTCAGGCGTTTTTGCTAAGCTGTGCGGCAATGCGGGGGCAGCCATTCCGGCCGTCCCTGCCGCTGGTCTCACACGAGCTCATTCATGTCTGCGCAAAGCCAATCCATCGTCCAGCCCAACGGGCTGGCCTTGTCCGTGCAACCGATCAATGCCGGCGCGAGCCTGCGCGACCAGGCCTACGCCATGTTGCGCCAGGCCATCGCCGATGCTGACATCTACCAGTCGCGCGACGAGATCCGCCTCGATGAGCGGGTGCTGAGCGAGGCCATGGGTGTCAGCCGCACGCCCATCCGCGAAGCCATGACGCTGCTGGAGCAGGAAGGTTTCCTGCGCACCGTGCCCCGGCGCGGCATCTACATCATGCGCAAGACCAAGCGCGAGATCGTGGAGATGATCCAGATGTGGGCCGCGCTGGAAAGCATGGCGGCGCGGCTGGCCACGGAGAACGCCACCGATGCCGAGATCGCGCAGCTGCGCAGCATGTTCGACAGCTTCCGCGATTCCACCCCGGCCGAGCATATCGAAGAGTATTCCGACGCCAATATCGCGTTCCACCAGGCGATCGTGCAGCTGTCCAAGTCGCACATCATCATGGACACGATCCGCAATATCTTTATCCACGTGCGCGCGATCCGGAAGATGACGATCTCGCAGAGCGACCGGGCGGCGCGCTCCATCGTGGACCACCTGCGCATCATCGAGGCGCTGGAGAAGCGCGATACCGAGCTGGCCGAGCGGCTGGTGCGGCAGCACTCGCTGGACCTGGCTGACTACGTGGAACGGCACTGCGACTTCCTCGACTGAAGACGGGCGGCGGGGGTAGGGCGGCAAAACGGCGGACCTGGGTCCGCCGTTTTGCTTTTGTGCGTTTCCGGATGGCGGGCGAGCGTTTCGCGCTATGGTATGTGATATATCAATGCGAAAAAGATGCTGGCTGACTGATCCGGGATTTCACTGAGTTTCCCACTTCCGGCAGGCGAAACCGGCCGATTGCTGCATTGCATCGTCGAAATTTGTGTCGCACCGGGCAAACTCCTCTTGCTCTCCTCTGATATATCACATACCGTATGTCATCAAGAGGGCCGGAACGGACCCGAGTGAGTACGCGCCGAGCACCAGGAACCAGATCCTATACAAGTGAAACCATCGCCCGAGGAGACATCCGAAATGGAAACCAAGGCACTGCAAGGCGTTCGCATCCTGGACATGACCCACGTCCAGGCGGGCCCCTCGGCCACGCAGCTGATGGCGTGGCTGGGCGCGGACGTGATCAAGGTGGAAATGCCTGGCCGCGGGGACATTACCCGCAGCCAGCTGCGCGACGTGCCCAACGCCGACAGCCTGTACTTCACCATGCTCAACAGCAACAAGCGCAGCCTGACGCTGAACATGAAGACGCCCGAAGGCAAGGCGTTGCTCGAAGACCTGGTCCAGCGCAGCGACGTGCTGATCGAGAACTTCGGGCCGGGCGTGCTGGAGCGCGCCGGCTTTGACTGGGACCACCTGCAGGACCTGAACCCGCGGCTGGTCTATGCCTCGATCAAGGGCTTCGGCCCGGGGCCGTACGCGGACTGCAAGGCGTATGAGAACGTGGCGCAGTGCATGGGCGGTTCGGCCTCCACCACGGGCGATGCCGAAGGCGTGCCCACCGTCACCGGCGCGCAGATCGGTGATTCGGGCACGGGCGTGCATTGCGTGGTCGGCATCCTGGCCGCGCTGCTGCAGCGCGAGCACACCGGCCGCGGCCAGCGCGTGGAAGTGGCGATGCAGGACGCGGTGCTGAACCTGTGCCGCGTCAAGCTGCGCGACCAGCAGCGCCTGTCCAACGGCCCGCTGCGCGAGTACCCCAACGAAGAATTCGGCGACCACGTGCCGCGCGCCGGCAATGCCTCGGGCGGCGGCCAGCCGGGCGCGGCGCTGCGCTGCGCGCCGGGCGGCCCCAACGACTATGTCTACGTCATCATCCAGCCGCAGGGCTGGGAGCCGCTGATGCGCCTGTGCGGGCGCGAGGACCTGATCACCAATCCGGACTACGCCACGCCCGAGGCACGCCTCAAGCACCTGGCCGACTGCTTCGCCGTGATAGAGAAATGGACCGGCGGCCGCAGCAAGTTCGACGTGATGGCGGCGCTCAACGAGGTCGATGTGCCGTGCGGCCCGATCCTGTCGATGAAGGACCTGATCGAGGATGAGTCGCTGTACCAGCGCGGCTACCTGAAGGAGCTGGAGCACCCGCAACGCGGCAGCTACGTGCAGCTGGGCTGCCCGATCACGCTCTCGGCGTCACCGGTGGAGATCGAGCGTTCGCCGCTGCTGGGCGAGCATACCGAAGAGATCCTCGAGTGGCTGGGACGCTCGCCCGCGCAGATCGCCGCGATGAAGCTGGCCGGCGCGGTATGACGCAAGCCTGACGTCATTCCCGCCTGTGCGGGAATGACGATTCCGGGCGCGAGCCGCCCGCAATCCCATTTCTTCCAAGATCCTGCAACCGACATCGGAGCAGGCAGGGTCTCCCTTTGCCTGCGCAAGGAGCATGCTGTGCAAACCTGGATACGCTTTCGCCGCCCCGACGGCAGCATCGGCCATGGCCGCATCGACGAAGCCGATGGCAACCGTGTCGTCGAATATGACGGCGACGGTTTCAACGACCCCGCACCCACGGGGGCCATTCATGACCGCGCGTTGCTGACGTTGCTCGCGCCCTGTGCGCCGGGCAAGGTGGTGGCGCTGTGGAACAACTTCCATGCGCTCGCGCGCAAGCTGGAAAAGCCCGTGCCCACGCATCCGCTGTTCCTGCTCAAGCCGGCCTCGTCGCTGGCCGGGCCGGGCGATGCCGTGCTGCGCCCCAAGAGCTACGACGGCAAGATCGTCTATGAGGGCGAGCTGGGCATCGTGATCGGCAGCAAGGCGCGCAATGTATCGGTGGCTGAGGCCGGTGCGCATATCTTCGGCTACACCGTCGTCAACGACGTGACCGCGGCCGAGCTGATCACGGCCGACCCCAACTTTCCGCAGTGGACACGCGCCAAGGGCTTCGACACTTTCGGCTGCATCGGCCCGGCCATTGTCTCCGGCTTCAACTGGAAAGCCGCCAGCGTCATCACGCGGCTCGATGGCGTCGAGCGGCAGAACTACCCGCTGTCGGACATGATCTTCTCGCCCGAGGAACAGGTCAGCCGGATCTCGCAAGACCTGACGCTGATGCCCGGCGACGTGATTGCGTGCGGCACCTCGATCGGCGTGGGGTCGATGAAGGACGGTGCGGTGGTCGAGGTGGCGATCGCGGGCATTGGCTCGCTGGTCAACCACGTGCGCGGCTGAGCTGACGCCTGATTCCTACTACAAAACGGTGAATGCCATGCCAATGACGATCGGTGTGCCACGCGAAGTCCACCCGGGCGAGCGGCGCGTTGCCGCCACGCCCGATTCGGTCAGGGAACTGCTCAAGCTGGGCTACCAGGTGGTGGTGGAGACCGGGGCGGGCCAGGAAGCGTCGTTCTCCGACGCTGAATACAGCGCCGCCGGTGCGGCCATTGTCGACGCGGCCAGCCTGTGGGCCTCGGTCGACGTGGTGATCAAGGTGCGCCCGCCGCAGGTCCATCCCAGCCTGGGCGTGGAAGAGGCGGCGCTGCTGAAGAAGCATGCCACGCTGATCGGCTTTGTCTGGCCGGCGCAGCAGATGGCGATGCTGGAGCGGCTGACGCAGCGCGGCGCAACCGTGCTGGCGATGGACTGCGTGCCGCGCATCTCGCGCGCGCAGAAGCTCGATGCGCTCAGCTCGATGGCCAATATGGCGGGCTACCGCGCGGTGATCGAGGCCGCGCACGCATTTGGCCGGCCCTTTGCCGGGCAGATCACGGCCGCGGGCAAGATCCCGCCGGCGCGCGTGCTGGTGATCGGCGCGGGCGTGGCGGGGCTGGCGGCCATCGGCGCGGCGCGCAGCCTGGGGGCGGTGGTGCGTGCCTTCGATACGCGGCCGGTGGTGCGCCAGCAGATCGAAAGCCTGGGCGCCGAGTTCCTGACCGTCGAGATCGAAGAGGACGGCAACGGCAGCGGCGGCTATGCCAAGGAGATGAGCCCGGCCTTTATCGAAGCCGAGATGTGTCTCTTTGCCGAACAGGCGCGCGAGGTCGACATCATCATCACCACCGCGCTGATTCCGGGCAGGCCCGCGCCCAAGCTGCTTGAGGCCGGCACGGTGGGCCTGATGCGCGCCGGCAGCGTGGTGGTCGACCTGGCCGCTGAGCAGGGCGGCAACTGCGTGCTGACCGTGCCGGGCGAAGCGGTGCGCCAGCACGGCGTCACCATCATCGGCTACACCGACCTGCCCAGCCGCATGGCCGCGCAGGCCAGCCAGCTCTATGGCACCAATATCCGCCACCTGCTGACGGAGCTGACGCCGGGCAAGGACGGCCAGCTCGTGGTCGACATGGACGACGAGATGATCCGCGGCGCCACGGTGCTGCACCAGGGCACGGTGACCTGGCCACCGCCGCCACTGACGGTGGCGATCCCGCAGCAGCAGGCGCCGGCCGCGACGCCGCCGGTGCAGGCCGAGGCCGAGCCGCCGCGCAGCCGCACCGGCGCGACGCTGGTCGCGCTGGCCATCGCGGTGGCTGCGCTGCTGGGCCTGGGCGCGGTCGCGCCGCCGGCTTTCATGGCGCATTTCACGGTGATCGTGCTGGCGATCTTTGTCGGCTACCAGGTGGTGTGGAACGTCACCGCCGCGCTTCATACGCCGCTGATGAGCGTGACCAATGCCATCAGCGGGATCATCGTGGTGGGGGCGCTGGTGCAGCTGGGCAAGCCGTCGCTGGTGACGGCGGTGATTGCCGGCAGCGCGGTGCTGCTGGCCACCATCAATATCGCCGGCGGCTTCCTGGTGACGCAGCGCATGCTCAAGATGTTCCAGCAGGACTAGAGGGGGAGACAGGGATGCCATCCGGAATCAGCAATATCGCTTACCTGGGCGCCAGTGCGCTCTTCATCCTCAGCCTGAGCGGGCTGAGCCACCCCGGCACCGCGCGCCGCGGCAACCTGCTGGGCATCGCCGGCATGGTGATCGCGGTGCTGACCACCGTGCTGGCGGGCAGCCCGGACGGCATCGCCATCATCATCGGCGCGATGCTGGTGGGCGGCATCGCCGGTGCCATGCTGGCCAAGCGCGTGGAAATGACGCAGATGCCGCAGCTGGTGGCGGTGCTGCACAGCTTCGTCGGCCTGGCCGCGGTGCTGGTGGGCTACGCCAACTATCTGGATAGCCATGCGCTCACCGGCGCGGAGAAGGCCATCCATGAAGTGGAGACCTACCTTGGCATCCTGATCGGCGCGGTCACGTTCACGGGCTCGATCATCGCGTTCCTGAAGCTGCAGGGCACCATGGGCGGCAAGCCGATGCTGTTGCCCGGGCGGCATGCCTTGAATGCCATCGCGCTGCTGGTTTGCGTGTGGCTGGGCTATGCCTTCCTGAGCGCGCCCGACGCGCAGCAGGGGCTGGTGCCACTGGCGGCGATGACGGTGATTGCGCTGCTGGTCGGCGCGCACCTGGTGCTGGCCATCGGCGGCGCCGACATGCCGGTGGTGGTGTCGATGCTCAACAGCTATTCCGGCTGGGCCGCGGCGGCCACCGGCTTCATGCTGGGCAACGACCTGCTGATCATCACCGGCGCGCTGGTGGGATCGAGCGGAGCCATCCTCAGCTACATCATGTGCAAGGCGATGAACCGTAAGTTCCTGTCGGTGATCCTGGGCGGCTTCGGCGCGGTGCAGGCGCAGGGCGCGGCGACCGAGCAGGGCGAGGTGCTGCCGGTGTCCAGCGAGGAAGTCGGCAACCTGCTCAAGGACGCCAGCGACGTGATCATCGTGCCAGGCTACGGCATGGCCGTGGCGCAGGCCCAGGGCACCATCAGCGAGATCGCGCGGCGGCTGCGGGCGCAGGGGGTCAATGTCCGCTTCGGCATCCATCCGGTGGCGGGCCGCCTGCCCGGGCACATGAACGTGCTGCTGGCCGAGGCGCGCGTGCCGTACGACATCGTGCTGGAGATGGAAGAGATCAACGACGACTTCGAGAAGGCCGACGTGGTGCTGGTGGTGGGCGCCAACGACATCGTCAACCCCGGCGCGCTGGAAGACCCAGGCAGCCCCATTGCCGGCATGCCGGTGCTGGAGGTGTGGAAGGCCCGCACCGTGGTTGTGTCCAAGCGCAGCATGGCGGCGGGCTATGCGGGCGTGGACAACCCTCTGTTCTACAAGGACAACACGCGGATGTGGTTTGGCGACGCCAAGGGCAGTGTCGACGCCTTGCTGCGGCAGTTGGAGGAAGCACCGGCCTGAGGTGAGCATTCCGGATCCGTTTGCGCTTTGTTCAAGCCAGCGTCGCCCCTTGCTGTTGCGGGGCGACGCTGGCTATTGCTGCTTGTACGGACCGAAGGCATCTGGTCGGGCGCCGGACCATGGACGAGCCGCTATGGAGGCCCGCCAGGCGATTCATGCCGGTTCAGTCTTATATAAATGATCGTGAATAGATACGATAAAAAACTTTAAGACCTGTCAAATTAAGCTTCAGGTAGCATGAATCCACGACTTCATGTGCCGCAATGCCAGGCGCCGGTCTAGTTGTGAGAAGGGCAACCCACAAAGCCCTGATGTGCTCGTCGAGGCACAAACAAACGGTACCAGGAGACAAGACAGATGGCGCAATTCGAAGCATCGGCCTCGGCCGGTCACGGCAACGTGAACGGCCGCGGGCTGCAGAACCGTTGGATCCAGCTTGCAATCGGTGTGGTGTGCATGGGGCTGGTAGCGAACTTGCAGTACGGCTGGACCCTCTTCGTGTCACCGATGGACGCCAAGCATCACTGGGGTGCGTCCGCTATCCAGGTGGCATTTTCCATTTTTATCGTGACTGAAACCTGGCTGGTGCCGCTGGAAGGCTGGCTGGTGGACAAGTTCGGCCCGCGCCCGGTGGTGGCGGGCGGGGCCATCTGTGCGGGACTGGCATGGGTGATGAATTCCTATGCGACCACGCTGCCGGAGCTGTATGCGGCCGCGGTGATTGCCGGCATCGGCGCGGGCGGCGTCTACGGGACCTGCGTCGGCAACGCGCTGAAGTGGTTCCCGGACAAGCGCGGCCTGGCAGCCGGGCTGACGGCGGCGGGTTTCGGTGCCGGCTCGGCCATCACGGTGATCCCCATCGCCAACATGATCCAGAGCTCGGGCTATGAAAAGGCCTTCCTGACCTTCGGCATCCTGCAGGGCGTGTGCATCTTCGTGCTGGCACTGCTGCTGGTGAAGCCCAAGGCGCCCAAGGGCGCGGTGGCGGCCAAGGCGGTGCTGACCAATCCGGTCGAGTTCTCGCCGGGGCAGATGGTGAAGACGCCGGTGTTCTGGCTGATCTACGTCTGCTTTGTCGCGGTAGCGGCGGGCGGGATCATGGCGACGGCGCAACTCGGGCCGATCGCCAAGGACTTCGGCTTCGCCTCGATGCCGGTGACGATGCTGGGCATGACGCTGCCGCTGCTGACCATGACCTTGTCGATCGACAACTTGTGCAATGGCTTTACGCGGCCTTTGTGCGGCTTCCTGTCGGACCGGTTCGGGCGCGAGAACACCATGTTCGTGATCTTCATCGGCGAAGGCCTGGCGCTGCTCGGGCTGATGCAGATGGGGCACAACCCGTACTGGTTCATGTTCTTCGCGGCGCTGACCTTCCTGTTCTGGGGCGAGATCTTCTCGATCTTCCCGGCCTTGTGCGCCGATACCTTCGGCAGCAAGTTCGCGGCGGCCAATGCGGGCACGCTGTACACGGCGAAGGGCACGGCGGCGATGGTGGTGCCGCTGGCATCGATCCTGTCGGCCTATGGTGGCTGGGGAGCCGTGTTCTCGGTGGCGGCGGTGGTGACGATTGCGGCGGGGATCTCGGCCAAGGTGTTCCTGGCGCCCATGCGCAAGCGCTTTATCACCGGGCATGCCGAGGCAGTGCGCGTGTCCGACGCCGCGTTCCTGGCTGGCATGTCGCCGCGTCAGGGGGAGTAATCCCAGGCTGAAGGGTAGGGAGCCTGGCGAAGTCTGCCGGGCTTCGGAGTGAGGTCAGATCATTCCTGTTAGTGGACGCGCTGGTGTTCGCGGAGGACGCCAGTGCGTGGCAACGTGTTCCAGGGGCAGGAAAGTCGCTGGAATTTTGGTATGTAATATATCTTGATGCGTAATCCAGACGTGATTTCCAGGCTTCAACATGGCCCGGAAATCTGTGCCGATTGCGCATGAATGGCGTCATTTCAGGAAATGCGCTGATTTAGCCGTAGTTACCTGCAAGATTGCTGCGCCGCATCGACGAAACTTGAAGAACTAGTGGAAATTCCTCTTGCGTCGTTCTGATATATCACATACCGTATGTCATCAAGAGCAACGGGAACGATCGGGCGCCGCAAGGCAAACGGGTAGCAACAGTGAAGGGCGAGAAGGCGAGAGAGCCCCGCCCCGTAAAGAATTCAACGAGGAGACCAAGACATGTCCGAAGTCGTCGAAGCCAAGCGGGTTGGGAGCACCACCGCGGAAGACACCCTGAAATAAAAGAATTCCAACCCCAGTCAATTTGCATAGAAGGAAGCAACCATGGCAGAAGTCGGAAACGAGTTGCAGCGTCACGCCGCAGATGAACATCAGGCACAAACCGATGGTTTTCATCTGGTCATCGACGCGCTGAAGCTGAACGGAATCGAAAACATCTACGGTCTGCCCGGCATTCCGGTCACCGATCTGGCTCGTCTGGCGCAGGCCAACGGCATGCGCGTCATCAGCTTCCGGCACGAGCAGAACGCAGGCAACGCAGCAGCGATTGCCGGCTTTCTCACGCAGAAGCCGGGCGTTTGCCTGACCGTGTCTGCGCCTGGCTTCCTGAACGGGCTGACGGCGCTGGCGCATGCGACCACCAACTGCTTCCCGATGATCCTGATCAGCGGCTCGAGCGAGCGCGAGATCGTCGATTTGCAGCAGGGTGACTACGAAGAGATGGACCAGCTGGCCATCGCCCGTCCGCACGCCAAGGCTGCCTTCCGCGTGCTGCACGCTGAAGACATTGGTGTCGGGATCGCGCGTGCCATTCGTGCCGCCGTGTCGGGCCGTCCGGGCGGTGTGTACCTGGACCTGCCGGCCAAGCTGCTGGGCCAGTCGATGGAAGCCGAGAAGGGCCGCAAGTCGCTGATCAAGGTGGTGGATCCGGCCCCGCGCCAACTGCCGGCACCGGACTCGATCGACCGTGCCGTCGCGTTGCTGAAGAACGCCAAGCGCCCGCTGATCCTGCTGGGCAAGGGTGCCGCGTACGCACGCGCCGAAGCGGATATCCGCACGCTGGTCGAGAAGACGGGCATTCCGTACTTGCCGATGTCGATGGCCAAGGGCCTGCTGCCCGATACGCACCCGCAATCGGCCTCGGCCGCACGCTCGTATGTGCTGGCTGAAGCCGACGTGGTGTTGCTGGTCGGCGCCCGCCTGAACTGGCTGCTGTCGCACGGCAAGGGCAAGACCTGGGGCAAGCCGAAGCAATTCATCCAGATCGACATCGCGGCGACCGAGATGGACAGCAACGTCGCCATTGCCGCGCCGGTAGTGGGTGACATTGGTTCGTGCGTGTCGGCGATCCTCGACAAGGTCGGCAATGACTTTGCCAAGCCGGGCGCCGAGTGGCTGAACGCGGTGGCCGACCGCAGGGACACGAACCTGGCGAAGATGGCCGAGACCCTGGCCAAGTCCAAGGATGTCTCGCCGATGAACTTCCACGGCGCGCTGAACGTGCTGAAGGATGTGGTCAAGGCCAACCCGGGCATCTCGTTCGTCAACGAAGGCGCCAACACGCTGGACTACGCCCGTGCCGTGATCGACATGTACGAGCCGCGCAAGCGCCTTGACGTAGGCACCTGGGGCGTGATGGGCGTGGGCATGGGCTACGCGGTCGCCGCGGCGGTCGAGACCAACAAGCCGGTGCTGGCGCTGTGCGGTGACAGTGCGTTCGGTTTCTCGGGCATGGAAGTCGAGACGATCTGCCGATACAACCTGCCGGTCTGCATTGTCATATTCAACAACAACGGCGTCTACAAGGGTATCGACGTGAATCCGACCGGCGGCAAGGATCCGGCGGTCACGACCTTCGTCCCGGGCGCGCGCTACGACAAGATGATGGAAGCGTTCGGCGGCGTCGGTCACAACGTCACCACGCCGGCGGAACTCGAAGCCGCGGTGAACGAAGCCCTGCGCTCGGGCAAGCCCACGCTGGTCAACGCCGTCATCGACCCGGCTGCGGGCACCGAAAGCGGTCGTCTGACCAATCTGAATCCGCAAAGCTCGGCCAAGAAGTAATTCACCCGAATTTCACCCCTCTGATCCAATAGGAGAACGAAAGTGAACCTCCCGCTCAACGGCATCAAGATCATCGACTTCACGCACGTCCAGGCCGGGCCTGCCTGCACGCAGCTTCTCGCCTGGTTCGGCGCCGACGTGATCAAGGTCGAGCGCCCCGGTTCCGGCGACGTGACGCGCACCCAGCTGCGCGACATCCCGGATGTCGATGCGCTGTACTTCACCATGCTCAACTCCAACAAGCGCAGCCTGACGCTGGACACCAAGAAGCCGGAAGGCAAGAAGATCCTGGAGCAGCTGATCCGCGAATCGGACGTGCTGGTCGAGAACTTCGGCCCGGGCGCGCTGGACCGCATGGGCTTCTCGTGGGAACGCATCAACGAGCTGAACCCCAAGATGATCGTGGCTTCGGTCAAGGGCTTCAGCGACGGCCACCACTATGAAGACCTGAAGGTCTATGAGAACGTGGCCCAGTGCGCCGGCGGCGCGGCTTCCACCACCGGCTTCTGGGACGGCCCGCCGACGGTGTCCGCCGCGGCGCTGGGCGATTCCAACACCGGCATGCACCTGGCCATCGGCATCCTGACCGCGCTGATCGGCCGCGACAAGACCGGCAAGGGCCAGAAGGTGGCCGTGTCGATGCAGGATGCGGTGCTGAACCTGTGCCGCGTCAAGCTGCGCGACCAGCAGCGCCTGGACCGCCTGGGCTACCTGGAAGAGTACCCGCAGTATCCGCATGGCAGCTTCAGCGACGTGGTGCCGCGCGGCGGCAACGCGGGCGGCGGCGGCCAGCCGGGCTGGGTGCTGAAGTGCAAGGGCTGGGAGACCGACCCCAACGCCTATATCTACTTCACCATCCAGGGCCATGCCTGGGAGCCGATCTGCAAGGCGCTGGGCAAGCCGGAATGGATTTCCGATCCCAACTACGCCACCGCCAAGGCGCGCCAGCCGCATATCTTCGATATTTTCAACACCATCGAGGAATGGCTGGCCGACAAGACCAAGTACGAGGCCGTGGACATCCTGCGCAAGTTCGACATCCCGTGCTCGCCGGTGCTGTCGATGAAGGAAATCGCCGATGATCCGTCGTTGCGCGCCAGCGGCAGCATCACCGAGGTGCCGCACAAGGAGCGCGGCACCTACCTGACGGTGGGCAGCCCGATCAAGTTCTCCGACCTGAAGCCGGAGATCACCGGGTCGCCGCTGCTGGGCGAGCATAGCGATGAAGTGCTGGCCGGCCTGGGCTACGGTGCGGACGACATCAAGCGCCTGCGCGAGTCCCAGGTGATCTGACGCTGCCCGCTGCACTTGTGCCGGAGCGTACGCCGGGGTCTCGCGCATAGCGGGCCCCGGCGTTTTTGCTTGCAGCGTGGCCATGAGGCACGCTACCTTGATGGCCAAGACAGGCCGGCGCCGACCGGCCCTGGTAATAACGAGGGAATCCCCATGACAGACCAGATCGACTACGCGCAACTGGTGTCCGCCATCGGCGACGCCATCATCATCTCCGATGCCAAGGGCGCCATCACGCTATGGAACCCCGCCGCCGAGCGCATGTTCGGCTTTACCCAGGCCGAGGCCATGGGCCAGTCGCTCGACCTGATCATCCCTGAGCGCCTGCGCGGGCGGCACTGGGAGGGCTACGACAAGACCATGGCGACCGGCATCACGCGCTACGGCCACGACCTGCTCAAGGTGCCCGCAGTCGACAAGGACGGCAAGTCCATGTCGATCGCCTTCACCGTGGCGCTGCTCAAGAATGACGCGGGTGCCATCACCGGCATCGTCGCGGTGATCCGCGACGAGACTGTGCGCTTCCAGGAGGAGCGGGCGCTGAAGAAGCGGCTGGTGGAGCTGGAAAACCAGGTCAAGGAACAGGCCTGAGGCGCGTGCCTTCGCCGTGATCCCGGGCCAGCCGCCCAGCGCGGCGGCCCGGTGGCCAGGCCTTGGTCCTGGCCGATTCCTGTTTGCGCGGCAGTCCCAGCGGGGCGGCTGCGCAGGTCTCGTTTGTCCCCCGAGTTTTCCCGAATAGGTGGCCGGCGTGCGCTTCCCGCGCCGCTTTGGTGTGGCCGATCCTGGTTTTTTCGGTACCGGATTCGTTGACTGAGTACCGAATGCCTCCTACATTGGGAGTCCTGACAAAAACAGATCCGAGGAGACAACATGACCCGTCAAGCTTCGGCCGCTGCGGTGGTCCACGGCGGCGCAACGGTGGGCCAGCTCTATGCGGCCGCGCTGCGCGCCCGGCCCGGCGTACCCGCCATCGTCGGCGACGACACCACGCTGAGCTATGAGGCGCTCGCGCTGCAGTGCGCGCGCGTCGCGCGGCTGTTTGCCGCCCGCGGGCTGGCGCGCCAGGATGCCGTGGCCTTCCTGGTGGGCAATCGCGCCGAAGCGGTCGCCGCCATCATCGCCGCGCAGCTGGCCGGGCTGAAGAACGTGTCGCTGCATCCGATGGCATCGGAAGCGGATCACGCCTTCGTGCTGCAGGATGCCGGGGTGCGGGCGCTGGTGGTGGACAACGCCCGCTTCACCGAGCGGGCGCGCGTGCTGGCGGCCGGCGCCGGCCTGCAGGTCCTGCCGCTGGACGATGGCGAGTTCGGGCCTGGCCTGGCCCGTGCGGCGGCTGCGTTCGATGGCTCGCCCGTGGCCCCGGGCGACGACCCCACGGAAATCAGCCGGCTGGCCTATACCGGCGGCACCACCGGCCGTTCCAAGGGCATCCTGCATACGCACCGGACCACGGTAACGGTGCTGCAGTACATGCTGGCCAGCTACGAATGGCCGGAGCAGATCCGCTACCTGGTGACCACGCCGATCTCGCACGCGTCCGGCAGCCTGTTCCTGCCGACGCTGCTGCGTGGCGGCACCATTTACCTGTGCGACAAGTTCAGTCCCGCCGATTTTCTGCGCCGCGTGGCCGAACAACGGATCAACCTGACCTTCCTGGTCCCCACGCAGATCTACGGCCTGCTCGATTGCGACGGGCTGGACGCGTCCGACCTGTCCAGCCTGGAACTGGTGCTCTACGGCGCGGCGCCGATCGCGCCGGTGCGCCTCGCTGACGCGCTGCGCCGCATCGGTCCGGTGTTTGGGCAGGTGTACGGCCAGGCTGAAGTGCCGATGTGCATCAGCTACCTGAGCCAGCGCGACCACGATCCGGACAACCCCGAGCGCCTGCGCTCGTGCGGCAAGGTGATCCCAGGCAACCAGGTCAAGCTGCTCGACCCCGACCTGCGTGAAGTCGCGCCGGGCGAGGTGGGCGAGCTGTGCGTGCGCGGTCCGCTGGTGATGGAGGGCTACCTGAACCGGCCCGAGGAAGACGCCAAGGTCTTTGCCGGCGACTGGCTGCATACCGGCGACATGGCCCGTTGCGACAGCGAGGGCTTCCTGTACATCGTCGACCGCGCCAAGGACATGATCATCAGCGGCGGCTTCAACGTGTACCCGAGCGAGGTGGAGCATTGCCTGGCGCTGCACCCGGCCATCGCCATGTCCACGGTGATCGGCATCCCCGACGCCAAGTGGGGCGAAGCGGTCTTCGCCGTGGTCGTGGCCCGGCCCGGTGCGGCGCTCACCGAGGCCGACGTGATCGGCCACGTAACGCAGCACAAGGGCGTGGTCAACGCGCCCAAGCAGGTGGTGTTCGTGGATGAGCTGCCGCTGACCGCGCTGGGCAAGATCGACCGCAAGGCCATCCGCGGCCGCTACTGGGGCGGCCAGGAGCGGCAGGTGGCCTGAGCGCGCCCACCGTATGCCGCACGGTCCCGAAAGCGGGCCGGCGGCCTGCCCAGACCAACAACAGTGGAGGAGGCCACCATGGCAATCCGCTTACGTTTCAATGCAATCCGGCCGACCCGGGCGCCGGCGCGCGGCTAAGAGGTGCCGGCGCCGGCTTCGGGCCGGCACAGCAGGCCGTTCAGGATGATCTCGTAGAACTCGCTGAAGGCATCGCCCATCTTCAGGCCGGTTTCCTTCAGGAACTGCTGGTTGCGCAGCCGGTACGCGGCGCCCAGGATCGCTTCGGAAACCAGCCGCGGATTGTGCTGCGCCATCAGCCCTTGCCGCATGCCTGCGTCCAGCAGGCTTTCGAGCCCGCGCACGCGCGCCAGCTGGTAGTCGTCGAATACCGCCCGGCCGCTGTCGATCGCATCCAGGTCCACCAGCGCGGCCTTGCTCAGCCCCGATGTGTGGAGCGCGGCATGCAGGTAGGCGGACACTGCCTGCGCCGCATCGCTTTCGCGGCGCGCCGCGGCAAAGCCCCTTTCCAGGTTGTCAGCGAGCACGTCGCGGCAGATGCCGACGAACAGCGCTTCCTTGGTTGGCGCGATTTCGTACAGGCGCCGCCGCGAGCAGCGCATGCGTTGGGCAATCTCGCCGATGGTTAGCGACGACACGCCTTCGGTGCTCAGCAGCCGGGTCAGTTCGTGGGCGAATTCTTCGTCGGTGCGTCGAGTCGGCATGAAACGGGTGGCAAGCCGGGCAAGTGCCGGGCGCGTGAGTGTTGATGCCGAATCTTACGACGACTGCGCGGTGCACAGGCATAGTGACCTCGCCTGAGGGCCATACGGGCCAGGCAAAAAAGGCGAGGCCGCTCGCGCGCCTCGCCGTGAACCGACCGGCCCCCCTCAGTTGAGATGACCGACCGCGCGGAGATATTCGTTCTTTTTCTCGAAGATCAGCGCGCTCAGAAAGGCGGCGTCATAGGCGGCCAGCAGGTGCGTGTGGTGTTCTTCGATATAGCGGGCCACACGCGCCTTTTCGCATTCGATGCCGCATAGCCATTCATACATCTCGGCGTCCCAGCGGAAGCGCAGGCCCAGCTCGATAAACGCAGCGTTGTAGGCGGCGAGCTGGGTGTCGCGCGGAATAGGTTGGTTATCGGTGCCGACCGTGACGGCAGCTTGGCGGCTTTCCTGCTGGGCTTGGTTCATGCTCGTCTCCTGAGATGCGCTGTAGCGGTTGGGTTGAGACAAGCATAGGGACCCCCAATGATTTACGATAATTAAAGTTTCATAGCAAAACCATAATCAATCGTTTATGCATTCTGCCTGATCAAACCTTCCACGCCGGTGATGCGCTGGATCAGTGCCGCGCCGTCTTCCATCAGGAACTGCTTGAACGCCAGCGCCACCGGCGGCAGCCGCTTGTTCTTGCGGTGCACCACGTACCAGTTGAGCATGACCGGGAAGCCCTCGATGTCCAGCACCGTAAGCTTGCCGGCCTGCAGCTCCAGTCCCACCGTATGCGCCGACAGGAACGCGATGCCCATATTGGCGATCACCGCTTGCTTGATGGTCTCCGTGCTTTTGATCTCCATCGCGATGCGCATATTGGACAGCTTTCCAGCAAAGCCTTCCTGCATCGAATTCCAGGTATCCGAGCCTTTCTCGCGTGAGACGAAGGCTTCATCCGTCAGTGCCGCCAGCGGGATATTGCGTTGGCCGACCAGCGGATGGGTGGGCGCGGCCACGATGACATAGGGGTGCGGAGCGAAGGCCTCGTTGATGGTGTCCATGCCTTCGGGCGGGCGCACCATCACCGCCAGGTCGGTCAGGTTGCCGGCCAGCTGGTGCAGCAATTCCTCGCGGTTATGCACGGCAAGGTTCAGCGTCACGCCTTCATGGCGGTTCATGAACTCGGCCAGCAGGCGCGGAAAGAAATAGTCGCCGGCGCTGATCACCGCCACGTTGAGCCGGCCGCCGGAGATGCCCTTGAGCTGGGACATCGCGTCTTCGGCCTCGCGGAACTGCTGGATGATGCTGCGGCTGTAATGCAGCATCTCATGGCCCGCCGGGGTCAGGTAGATCTTCTTGCCCAACTGCTCGAACAGGGGCAGCCCCACATGGTGCTCCAGCTGCCGCACCTGGGTCGATACCGCGGGCTGGGTCAGGTGCAGTTCCTCGGCAGCGCGTGAAAAGCTCATATGGCGGGCAACGGTCTCAAAGACCTTCAGTTGCCGCAGCGTGGCGTTTCTCATCCTCGTCCCGTGCAATATATAAACGATTGACTATATAAACGATAAAAAACTTTATGCAGTGCTGATCTTAGATTCAAGTAGCATCAATCGTCGGATTGGCATGCCCCGCCCCGAATCCGGCCCTCCGGCTTGCGCCAGGAGTCCGCCAATGGCCACAAGCATGGCCGATAACAACGATGGCTGCCTACAGCCACGACAAAAAAACACAAGGAGACTACCGTGACCGGAGTGAACGCAATGGTGCGTGCAACGCGACACCTCGCCATGCCTGAAGACAGGCTCCGTCTCAGCCACGCCGGTGCCGGGCAGGGGGGCAGGTCATGAATATCTCGCTCCCCCAACTGAAGGCCTTCGCCGCGGTGGCGCGGCACAAGAGCTTTACGCGTGCTTCGGTTGAGCTGGGTCTGACGCAATCCGCGGTCAGCCGCAGCGTGCGTGAGCTGGAAGATGAAATCGACCAGCGCCTGTTCGACCGTACCACGCGCCAGGTGGAACTGACCGATGCCGGCCAGCACCTGTCGCAGCGCATCTGCCACCTGATCGAAGAGGTGGAGCAGACCCTGCGCGACAGCCAGAGCGCCAGCCGTCCGTGCCAGGGCCTGGTGCAGATCGCCTCGGATCCGGTGCTCAGCTCGATGTCGGTGCCGACGTGGCTGGCCGGCTGCCGGCAAGCGTGGCCGGCGATTGCCATCCACTTGAAGGACCGCTCGCAGGAGTCGGTGCTGCAGAGCGTGCGCAGCGGCGAGGTGGACTTCGGCATTGCCACCGATCCGCAGCCAAGCGATGACCTCTATTGTGAACCGCTGTGCGTCGATGCCTACCACGCCGTCCTGCCCGCCCAGCATCCGCTGGCCATGCGCGACGCGGTAGGGTGGGGCGACCTGAGCGATGCCCGCGTGCTGGCCCTGGACCAGCAGTGCGGCATGCAGCCCGCGGTGGAGAAGGCGCTCAGCAGCTATCACGTGCGCGCGGGCTCGCTGCAGTTGCTTGGCCACTTTGCGGCGGTGTTCGGCATGGTGGCGCTGGGCCTCGGGATCGGCGTGGTGCCGTCGCGTGCCCAGGTTGGCGGCATGAATCCGGCGGCGGTGATGCGGCCGCTGCGTCCGCAGGTGACTTCCACGGTGATGCTGGTTCGGCGCAAGAGCCGTTCGCTCAAGCCTAATGCCGCGGCAATCTGGGATGCCTTGCGTGGCCAGGAGTATCAGGAGCCACCGGTGGCGCGTCGTGAAACGACCACGGTGTGAGGCCATCGGCTCTTCTGGGGCCATTGGGTCGGCTTTCGTTGTATTAGTGCAAAACTTCTACTGATATATCACATACAGGATATTTACACATAGTGCAGCGCAGCATATAATGAAAACTCCTGACCACAACGCTATTGGAGTTTTCAAATGGAAGTCGCTCTTCTCTTCGCTCTTGGCCTGGGCCTGATTGCTGCCGGTGTCGGCGTGACCACGCTGCTGGCCACGCGCCTGCCGATGGACGTGCTGGTGACCGCGCAGGAGCATGGTCGCTTCGCCGGCCTGGGCTCGAACCAGGAAAGCGATGGCGTGGGCCGTGCCAGCCCGTCGCGCATCGTGCCCGCTGCCGGTGAACTGGCTTACGCGTAATGCGCGCAGGGGCCATGCGCTTTTCGCGCTGAACAGCGCATCTGGCAAGGGTTGTAGCGGCCGGCATCCCTTGTGGCAGTACCTCGGTTGATTCCTGACCTGCGGCATTCGCCGCGAGCCAGGGCAGGGTTCCGCGCGAACCTGCGGCCGCCACCACCTTCCTTCTGATCGCTGCCAGCGATCGCCCAGCGCAACCCTTGCTTGCGCCGCCTGTCCCGATCCGGCAGCTCCCTGCCGTGCCTGCAGCGCCTCCTCCGACATCGTTCCCAAGGCCATACATGCGGTGCAATACATTAATGTATGCATCTAGGGACTTTCCCCAACTCATCGTTTTCCCGGTTTTTCCCAAGCGCGATCCCCGGCATTCTTGCGGGTGCCAGCAGTCGGCGGATTGATGCGCCGATGCATGGCAACTGCTTGATTTCCAACGACTCCGGATGCTGTCGGACCGGCCATTGATGCAGTGTGCGCACCAGTCGCACTGCAGCAACGGCCAGCCAGGTGTCGCTCGCCGCGGTCTCATGCTGCAGGGCCGCGACGAATACGCTTGACTTACCTGATATATCACATACCGTATAGCACTAGAACGGCTCAGCTGTTCTTTGACTGAGAGTCACGCAGAGGCGTCTACAGGCGCCCATCTTCCACCTTGGCGGCAAGCCGCTATAAGGAGACATCATGGAATTGCAGCAGAGGGAGTCCACGTCGCGCTTTGCGTCGCCGTGGGTGCAACTGGTATTCGGCGTGATCTGCATGGCGATGATCGCCAACATGCAATACGGCTGGACGCTGTTCGTCAACCCGATCGACGACAAGTACCACTGGGGCCGCACCGCGATCCAGGTGGCCTTCACCATCTTCGTCGTGACGGAAACCTGGCTGGTGCCGATTGAAGGCTACCTGGTCGACAAGTACGGCCCGCGCCCGGTGGTGGTGGGCGGTGGCCTGCTGTGCGCGATTGCGTGGGCCCTGAACTCGGTGGCGTCCTCGCTGCCCATGCTTTACTTCGCGGCGGCGATCGGCGGCCTTGGCGCGGGCGCGGTGTATGGCACCTGCGTGGGCAACGCGCTGAAATGGTTTCCCAATCGCCGGGGCCTGGCAGCGGGGATTACCGCAGCCGGTTTCGGTGCGGGCTCCGCGCTGACCGTGGTGCCCATTGCCAACATGATCAAGACTTCGGGCTATGAGGCCGCGTTCCTGTGGTTCGGTCTTGGCCAGGGCCTGATCGTGTTCATCCTGGGCATGGCCCTGTACCCACCGTCGGCCAAGATCCTGAGCGAGGTCAAGTCCACGCTGAAGGCTGCCGCAACCTACAACGCTTCGCCGCGCGAGGTGCTGAAGTCGCCGATCTTCTGGGTCATGTACGCGATGTTCGTGATGATGGCCGCCGGCGGCCTGATGGCCACCGCCCAGCTCGGCCCGATCGCCAAGGACTTCGGCCTGCACGACGCCCCGATCTCGATCCTCGGCCTGACCTTGCCGGCGCTGACCTTCGCACTGACCATCGACCGCGTGCTCAATGGCCTGACGCGCCCGTTCTTCGGCTGGATCTCCGATCATATCGGCCGTGAACGCACCATGTTCTTTGCCTTCGGGGTCGAGGCCATCGGCATCCTGCTGCTGTCCAAGTACGGCCACCATCCGGTTGCCTTCGTGGTGCTGACAGGCGTGGTGTTCTTTGCCTGGGGTGAGATCTACAGCCTGTTCCCTGCCACCTGCGGCGACACCTTCGGGCCGAAGTTTGCCGCCACCAACGCGGGTCTGCTGTACACCGCCAAGGGCACGGCCGCGCTGCTGGTGCCGTTCTCCAGCGTGATCACCACCGTCACGGGCAGCTGGCATGCGGTCTTCATGGTGGCCTCCGCCATGGCGGCACTGACCGCGGTAATGGCGCTGTTCGTGCTCAAGCCGATGCGCGAGGCCCATGCCCGTAAATATGTGCATGCCAATGCCTCGGCACCGATGGGCTACCGTACCGTGCCGGAAGACCTGACCTGATGAAGAAAGCAGTACGGCGCCCCCCGGCGCCGGCAGGACCCGGACGTGGCGGCTGCGATGCCTGCACAGACGCCGCGCCCGGTAGCACAATACGACAACTACAAAGCGCGACAGGAGGGCGGCCCGCCGGGCGCCTTCCTGATTGCACATTGGAACCCCACAAACAGAATCCAGGCACGCCATGAACCAGGTTGTCATTCCACTCGAGGCGACGGGGCTCGGCCGGCAGCGCAAGCGCCGCCAGCCCAAGGGCAGGCAGGTAGACGCGGCCGCGCTGGCCGAAGTGCGCGTGGCGCTGGGCGACATGCCCCGCCGGCGCGACCTGCTGATCGAACACCTGCACTGCATCAACGACCGCTACGGCCAGCTGGCGATGCCGCACCTGGTGGCGCTGGCCAGCGAACTGCGGCTGTCGATGACCGAGGTCTATGAAGTTGCCACCTTCTACCACCACTTTGACGTGGTGCGCGAGGACGCCGACGGCCAGATCGCGCCGCCGCCGGCGCTGACCGTGCGCGTTTGCGAAGGCATTGCCTGCGAGCTGGCGGGCGCGCAGGCGCTGATCGACAAGCTGCCCGCGGTGCTCGGCACTGAAGTGCACGTGGTGGCCGCGCCCTGCATCGGCCGCTGCGAAAAGGCGCCCGCGGCGCTGGTCGGGCAGAATCCGGTCGATACTGCCACGGCCGAGGCCATCGACGCCGCCGTGCAGGCAAAGGCCGTGCGCCATGCGCCCGAGCCTTATATCGGCTACGACGCTTACCAGAAGGACGGCGGCTATGCCTTGCTGAAGTCCCTCGCCAGCGGCGAGCTGGATCCGGCCGCCGTGCTGTGCACGATGGAGGACTCCGGCCTGCGCGGCCTGGGCGGCGCGGGCTTCCCGACCGGGCGCAAGTGGCGCATCGTGCAGAACGAGCCCGCGCCCCGGCTGATGGCCATCAATATCGACGAGGGCGAGCCCGGCACCTTCAAGGACCGCGTCTACCTGGAACGCGATCCGCACCGTTTCCTGGAAGGCATGCTGATTGCGGCGACGGTGGTCAACGTGTCAGCGATCTATATCTACCTGCGCGACGAATATGCCGGTTGCCGCGCGCTGCTGGCGGAAGAACTGCGGCGGCTGCAGCAAGACCCGCCAATCCCCGGCTTGCCGACGATAGAACTGCGCCGCGGCGCGGGCGCCTATATCTGCGGCGAAGAGTCGGCCATGATCGAGTCGATCGAAGGCAAGCGCGGCATGCCGCGGCTGCGCCCGCCCTATGTGGCGCAGGTGGGCCTGTTCGGCCGCCCGACGCTGGAGCACAACTTCGAGACCCTGTACTGGGTGCGCGACATCATCGAGAAGGGCGCCGAGTGGTTTGCCTCGCAGGGGCGCAACGGGCGCAAGGGCCTGCGCTCGTTCTCGGTGTCCGGGCGCGTGAAACGTCCCGGCGTCCATCTGGCGCCGGCGGGTATCACGGTACGCGAACTGATCGACGAATATTGCGGAGGCATGCTCGACGGCCATGTGTTCTACGGTTACCTGCCGGGTGGCGCCTCGGGCGGCATCCTGCCGGCGTCGATGGGCAATATCCCGCTGGATTTCGACACGCTGCAGCCCTACGGCTGCTTTATCGGCTCGGCCGCGGTGGTGATCCTGTCCGACCAGGACAGCGCTACGCAGGCAGCGCGCAACCTGATGCACTTCTTCAAGCACGAGTCCTGCGGGCAATGCACACCGTGCCGCACCGGCACCGCCAAGGCGCTCGACCTGATCCGCCAGCCCAAGTGGAACCTGTCGGCGCTGGATGACCTGTCCGCGGTGATGCGCGATGCATCGATCTGCGGGTTGGGGCAAGCCGCGCCCAATCCGGTCGACTGCGTCATCAAGTATTTCCCGCACGAACTGGCCTGAGAGACTGACATGAATGCACTGACCCGCGCCGAACGCGCGCTTGTCGAATCCGCCGAGCCAGCCGTCACCTTCACGCTCAACGGCCGCGAAGTGAGCGCGCAGCCTGGCGAAAGCCTGCTCAAGGTGGCCCAGCGCGAAGGCTTCGACGTCCCGCACCTGTGCTACAAGGACGGTCTGGAGCCGGCCGGCAACTGCCGCGCCTGCATGGTGGAGATCCAGGGCGAGCGCGTGCTGGCCCCGTCCTGTTGTCGCTATCCCGCCGCAGGCATGCAGGTGCAGACCGAATCCGACCGCGCCCGCCGCGCCCAGCGCACGGTGCTGGAACTGCTGCAGTCGGACATGCCCGAAACCGACTACACCCGCCACAACGAACTGGACCAGTGGGCCGCGAAGCTGGAAGTCGGCAAGCCCCGCTTTGCCCCGCGCGAACGCGTGGCGGCGGATTTGTCGCACCCGGCCATCGCGGTCAACCTGGATGCCTGCATCCAGTGCACGCGCTGCCTGCGCGCCTGCCGCGACGAGCAGGTCAACGACGTGATCGGCCTGGCGCTGCGCGGCGACGAAGCCCGCATCGTGTTCGACATGGACGACCCGATGGGTGCGTCGACCTGCGTGGCCTGCGGCGAATGCGTGCAGGCCTGCCCGACCGGCGCGCTGATGCCCGCGCGCGACGCCGCGCTGGCGGTGCCGGACAAGCAGGTGGACTCGGTCTGCCCGTACTGCGGCGTTGGCTGTCAGCTGACCTACAACATCAAGGACAACCGCATCCTGTTCGTGGAAGGGCGCGATGGCCCGGCCAACCACGAGCGGCTGTGCGTGAAAGGCCGCTACGGCTTTGACTACGTGCAGCATCCGCAGCGCCTGACGGTGCCGCTGGTGCGCCGCGAAGGCGTGCCCAAGCAGGGCGATTTCGTCATGGATCCGGACCACGTGATGGAGGTGTTCCGCGAGGCCACCTGGGAAGAGGCGCTGGCGCTGGCCGGCGGCAAGCTCGCGCAGATCCGCGACACCCACGGCAAGCGCGCGCTGGCGGGGTTTGGCTCGGCCAAGGGCAGCAATGAAGAGGCCTACCTGTTCCAGAAGCTCGTGCGCACCGGGTTTGGCAGCAACAACGTCGATCACTGCACGCGGCTGTGCCATGCCTCGTCGGTGGCGGCGCTGCTGGAGGGGATCGGATCGGGCGCGGTATCGAACCCGGTGATGGATGTCGACAAGGCCGAGGTGGTGATCGTGATCGGCGCCAACCCGACCGTGAACCACCCGGTCGCGGCCAGCTGGATCAAGAATGCGGTGAAGAACGGCACCAAGCTGATCGTGGCCGATCCGCGCCGCTCGGACCTGGCGCGCTTTGCCCATCGCTTCATGCAGTTCAAGCCCGATGCCGATGTGGCGCTGCTCAACGCGATGATGCATGTCATCGTCACCGAGGGCCTGGTGGACCAGGACTTCATCGACAGCCGCACCATCGGCTTCGACGAGCTGCAGCGCAATGTCGCGGCGTACAGCCCGGAACTGATGGCGCCGGTGTGCGGCATCGAGGCCGAGGTCATCCGCGAGGTCGCACGCCTGTATGCCACGTCCAAGGCCTCGATGATCCTGTGGGGCATGGGAGTGTCGCAGCACGTGCACGGCACCGACAACGCGCGCTGCCTGATCGCGCTGGCGCTGATGACCGGCCAGATCGGCCGCCCCGGTACCGGCCTGCATCCGCTGCGTGGCCAGAACAACGTGCAGGGCGCGTCCGACGCTGGACTGATCCCGATGATGTACCCGGACTACCGCCGCGTGGACGATCCCGTGGCAATCGCCAGTTTCGAGGCGCTGTGGGGCATGTCGCTGGACCGCCAGCCCGGCCTGACCGTGGTTGAGGTGATGCAGGCGATCGAGCGCGGCGAGGTGCGCGGCATGTACATCATGGGTGAGAACCCCGCGATGTCCGATCCCGACGCCGAGCACGCGCGCGAGGCGCTGGCCTCGCTCGACCACCTGGTGGTGCAGGACATCTTCCTGACCGAGACCGCCTACCTGGCCGACGTGGTGCTGCCGGCCTCGGCCTTCCCGGAGAAGACCGGCACGTTCACCAACACCGACCGCACCGTTCAGCTCGGCCGCCAGGCGCTGAACCCGCCGGGGCAGGCGCGCCAGGACCTGTGGATCATCCAGCAGATGGCGGCGCAACTGGGGCTGGACTGGCACTACGACGGCGTGGCCGAGGTCTTCGACGAGATGCGCCAGGCCATGCCCAGCATTGGCGGCGTGACCTGGGAGCGGCTGGAGCGCGAACACGCCGTGACTTATCCGTGCAAGGAAGAGGGCGACCCGGGCGAACCGGTGATCTTTATCGACAGCTTCCCGACCGCGACCGGCCGTGGGCGCTTCGTGCCGGCCGACATCATCCCGGCGGCCGAGCGGCCCGATGTCGACTACCCGATGGTGCTGATCACCGGCCGCCAGCTCGAGCACTGGCACACCGGCAGCATGACGCGGCGCGCCGGCGTGCTCGATGCGATCGAGCCCGATCCGGTGGCGCTGGTGCACCCGCTGGACCTGGACGCGCTGGGCGGCAAGCCGGGCGACGTGGTCACGCTGGCATCGCGCCGCGGCGAAGTCACGCTGTACGCGCGGGCCGACGCCGGCACGCCGCGCGGGGCGGTGTTCGTGCCGTTCTGCTATTACGAGGCGGCGATCAACAAGCTGACCAATGCGGCGCTGGACCCCTTCGGCAAGATCCCGGAGTTCAAGTACTGCGCGGTGAAGATGGCACTGGGCGGCGAGGCGCCGGAGCAGTCGAGCTACGGCGGCGGGCAGATCCTGGCGGTGGTGTAGGGCCAACGGCAAGCCCTGACGGGGCCGTCTGCGCGGGTAGCGCAGGCGGCCCTTTTTTGTTGGGTGATTATCCGGAGTTTCGGGAAATTGATTGCTTTAGTTTCCAGCTAATCAAATCAATCGTGACGGGCTACGCTTCAGTTGATTCCCTACACAACCCGGAGCCCGCCATGAAAGCCATCGGCCTGACCCAGTACCTGCCCATCACCGACCCGCGTTCGCTGCAGGACGTGGAGATCGACATGCCCAGCCCCGGCAGCCGCGACCTGCTGGTGAAGGTTGAGGCCGTCTCGGTCAACCCGGTCGACACCAAGGTGCGCGCGCCCAAGGCGCAGGTAGAGCCCACGCCGCGCGTGCTGGGCTGGGACGCGGCCGGCACGGTGGCGGGGGTGGGGCCGGAGGTGACCCTGTTCAAGGTCGGCGACCCGGTCTACTACGCGGGCAGCGTCACGCGGTCCGGTGCCAACGCCGAATTCCACCTGGTCGATGAGCGCATCGTCGGCCACAAGCCCGCCTCGCTGGATTTCGCCAACGCGGCGGCGCTGCCGCTGACGGCGATTACCGCCTGGGAGGCTCTGTTCGACCGGCTGGGCATTTCGCCCAAGGGGGATCACGCCGGCCGCTCGGTGCTGATCATCGGCGGCGCGGGTGGCGTGGGTTCGATCGGCATCCAGCTGGCCAAGGTGCTGGCCGGGCTGACCGTGGTCGCCACCGCGTCGCGGCCCGAGTCGCAGGAATGGTGCCGCCGCCTTGGCGCCGACCATACGGTTGACCATCGTGGCGACCTGCCGGCGCAGCTGAAGGCGCTGGGATTTGCCGAGGTCGACTACATCCTCTGCTTCAACGATATCGACGGCCATTTCCCGGCGATGACTGAACTGGTCGCCCCGCAGGGCAAGATCTGCACGATCGTCTCGAATACGCGGCCGTTGCCGGTGGAGTTGCTCAAGAACAAGAGCGCCACCTTCGTCTGGGAATTCATGTTTACGCGCGCCATGTTCAGCACGCCCGACATGGTCGCGCAGCATCGTCTGCTGAACGAGGTCGCGCGGCTGGTCGATGCCGGCCGCTTGCAGACCACGCTGGGCGAGAACCTGGGGCGCATCAACGCGGAGAACCTGCGGCGCGCGCACGCCATGCTGGAAGGCGGGCGGACTATCGGCAAGCTGGTGCTGGAAGGGTTCTGAGCCGGCTGCTGCGCCCGGCAATCAACAACGCCCGCCGGGATGGCCCCGGCGGGCGTTTGCCGTTGGTGAGGGATGGCTCAGCCCATCTTGCCGAGAATGCCCTGCATCTCGTCGCTGTTGAAGGCGCGCAGGGTTTGGGTGCGCACGTTGCCGGCCGCGCCGATGGTCAGCCCGAAGCTGGTCATGGTCTCGTCGTCGGGCGCTTCGACAGTGAGCACGATGTCGTATTCGCCCAGCGTCCAGTAGATGTCTTTCATCTGCACGCCCAGGCGCGCCCCCATCTCGCGCACGGCGGCCGCGCGCTTGGTGGTGTCCTTGACGGTGCGGATGCCCTGGTCGGTGAAGCTGGCTAGCACGATGTAGCGGGTCATGGCGGGACCTCCGGTTATGGTTGGATTGGTCGCCGTCCCGGCGGTGTGCACGGCGGCAAGCGGCCGGGGCAGTGGTTCAGGTCTTCGGGGCGTGGCGAGGCGCGAATGGCATGGCGCTTCGCCGTTGATGCTCGCGATGTCTGAGCAACTTCATGCCAACGCATATTGCGCGCCAGTCGGCGCGGCAGGCCAGGATGCGGACCGCGGGCGCGCGGCCGGCTGTTCCGGCCGGCCGGTGTGTTTCAGTTGCGATACTGCGTGCGGCTCAGTCCTGTGGACTGCCACCGTCCGCGCTGTCGGGCGTGTCGAGCGCGCGCATGTTATCCAGCAACTTGAGCAGGTAATGCAGCGTGTGCGTCAGGTCATTGGTAGAAAAACCCGCCAGCGCCTGCTCGTAATAGGCACGGATCTTCGGCTGCGCCTGGTGCAGCCAGACCTCCCGTCCCGGCTCGCTCATCCGTATCAGCCGTGAGCGGCGGTCGCGGCCGTCCGGGGCCAGCGTGACGTGGCCGTCGCGTTCCATCCGGCTGACCAGTCCTGACAGGTTCTGCCGGCTCACCATCAGGTAGCGGGCCAGGTCGCCCACGCTCATGCCATCGGCGGCTTCCGGGCGCGACAACGCCCCGAGCACGGCCCACTGCTGCGTCGTCAGGCCCTCTGCCTCGACGGCTCGTGATCCCGTTTTATGCAACATATTTGCGCATTGATACAGCCGGAAGAAAAGCCGGTTGGCCAGTTCCATGCGCGCGTTTGTCGGAAATTCTGCTCCTGCTTCCGGGTTAACCATAGTCTTTTCCACAGTGTTGGTGTCTTGCGCAGGCAGCGACTGCCTCCTATTATGGGTAAACATATTTACCTAATTGGCGGTGCGAGGTGACGGTGTCATGGCCGGCACGATAGCACCGGAATCCTGAAAGGAGAACGCTGTGCAAGGACTTGAAGGCAAGACGGTCATCGTGACCGGTGGTGGCGGTGGTATCGGCGGCGCAACCTGTTTGCGCTTTGCGCGCGCCGGGGCGGCGGTGGGCGTGCTCGACCTGAACCCCGAAGCGGCCGAGCGCGTCGCCGGCCAGATCCGAGAGGCGGGTGGGCGCGCGCTGGCGCTTCGCTGCGACATCACGGAGCGCGCCAGCGTGGATGCCGCGGTGGTGGCGGTGGAGCAGGGCCTGGGTCCGGTGGACGTGCTGGTCAACAACGCCGGCTGGGATGTGTTCAAGCCGTTCATCAAGACCGAGCCGGCGCAATGGGAGCGGCTGATCGCCATCAACCTGACCGGCGCGCTGCACATGCACCACGCGGTGCTGCCGGGCATGGTCGAGCGCCGGCGCGGGCGCATCGTCAACATTGCCTCGGACGCGGCGCGCGTGGGTTCGTCCGGCGAGGCGGTCTATGCCGCGTGCAAGGGCGGGCTGGTGTCGTTCTCCAAGACGATTGCCCGCGAACACGCTCGCCACGGCATCACCGTCAACGTGGTGTGCCCGGGGCCGACCGAGACCGCGCTGTTCGAAGACTACAAGCAGGGCGCGGGCAACCCCGAGAAGCTGGTTGAGGCCTTTACCCGCTCGATCCCGCTGGGCCGTATCGGCCAGCCGGACGACCTGCCCGGCGCGGTGCTGTTCTTTGCCAGCGACGACGCCGGCTTTATCACCGGCCAGGTGCTGAGCGTGTCGGGCGGCCTGACCATGAACGGCTGAGCAAGCAAACACCAGCAAACGGAGACCACCATGCAATACGAAGACATCCTGTACGAAGTGCGCAACGGCGCCGCCTGGATCACCATCAACCGCCCGGAAAAGATGAACGCCTTCCGCGGCCGCACCTGCGACGAACTGATCCACGCCATCAACCGCGCCGGCTACGACCGCGAGATTGGCGCCATCGTGCTGGCGGGCGCCGGCGACAAGGCGTTCTGCACCGGCGGCGACCAGTCCGCGCATGAAGGGCAGTACGACGGCCGCGGCACCATCGGCCTGCCGATGGAAGAACTGCACAACGCCATCCGCGACGTGCCCAAGCCGGTGATCGCGCGGGTGCAGGGCTTTGCCATCGGCGGCGGCAACGTGCTGTGCACGATCTGCGATTTCACCATCGCCTCGGAGAAGGCCGTGTTCGGGCAGGTAGGGCCAAAGGTGGGCTCGGTCGACCCGGGCTATGGCACTGCCTTCCTGGCGCGCGTGGTCGGTGAAAAAAAGGCGCGCGAGATCTGGTACCTGTGCCGCCGCTACCCGGCCGCCGAGGCGCTGGCGATGGGGCTGGTGAACGCGGTGGTGCCGCACGACCAGCTCGACGCCGAAGTGCAGAAGTGGTGCGACGAGATCCTGGACAAGAGCCCGACTGCCATCGCCATCGCCAAGCGCTCGTTCAACATGGACACCGCGCACCAGGGCGGCATCGCCGGCATGGGCATGTACGCGCTCAAGCTCTACTACGACACCGAGGAATCGCGCGAGGGCGTGAAGGCCTTCCAGGAAAAGCGCAAGCCCGACTTCCGCAAGTACGCCAGATAAGCGCTGGCATCCGATCAAGCGGAGACAACCATGAACCCCTACCTTGACGAAGACCTGATGGCGCTGGCGGAGCATGCGCGCCGTTTTGCCGATGCGCGCGTGGCGCCCGGCTACCTGGAGCGGGACCAGACCCGCGTGCTGGACCGCGCGCTGATGCGCGAGATGGGCGAGATGGGCTTTATCGCGCCGGAACTGCCCGAGGCCGGCGGCGGGCAGGGCATGGGCTCGCTCGCGGCCGGCGTGATTCATGAAGCGGTGGCGCGCGCCGACCTGAGCCTGTCGTATATCAATCTGCTGGCCTCGCTCAACGGCCAGATCCTGGCACAGCACGCGCGTCCTGAAATCGGCGGGCCGTGGCTGCAGCGGCTCACGCGCGGCGAAGCGCTGCTGGCGATCGCGCTGACCGAGCCGCGCGGCGGCTCCGACGCGGCAAACCTGCGCCTGCGCATGGAGCGCGACGGCGACGCCTATGTGCTCAATGGCGAGAAGACTTCGATCTCCGCCGCGGACCAGGCCGATGCCGCGGTGGTCTTTGCCCGCACCGGCCCGGTCGATGCCGGCGCGCGCGGCGTCTCAGCCATGCTGGTGCCGATGGACCTGCCTGGCATCACTCGCAACCGCTTCGACTGCCACGGCCAGCGCGCCATCGGCCGCGGCTCGATCTTCTTCGAGAACGTGCGCGTGCCGGCCAGCCACCTGCTGGGCCAGGAAGGCCAGGGCTTCGTGCAGGTGATGCAGGGCTTCGACTTCTCACGCGCGCTGATCGGCCTGCAGGTGCTGGCGGTGGCGCAGGCCGCGCTGGACGAGACCTGGACCTACGTGGCGGAACGCCAGGCCTTTGGCAAGCCGCTGTCGGCCTTCCAGGGGGTATCGCACCCGCTGGCCGATTTCCAGACCCAGGTGACCGCGGCCCGGCTGCTGTGCCTGCAGACGTTGTGGCTGAAGGACCATGGGCAGCCACACACCGCCGAAGCCGCGATGTGCAAGTGGTGGGCGCCCAAGCTGGCCTACGACGTGGTGCACCAGTGCCTGCTGTCCTTCGGCCACGGCGGCTATGACCGCGGCGTGATGGAGCAGCGCCTGCGCGATGTGCTCGGCTTCCAGATCGGCGACGGCACCGCGCAGATCATGAAGACCATCATTGCCCGCGGGCGGGCCGGGCGCGAAGCCGTGCCGGCCTGAAGCCGCGCTCGCACGCGGCATCGCATAACGAGGAGACAAGCCATGGATTTCGACGCTGTACTGATTGCGCCCCGCCGAGCCGCCAGCGTGGCGGCAGGCCACTGGCACGACCGCACCGTCAACGACTACCTTGCCGCCTGCGTGAGCGGCCGGCCCGACGCGCCGGCCCTGACTGCGGTAAGCCTCGACAGCGGCACCGTGGCCCGCTTTACCTGGTCCGAGCTGGACCGGATGGCCGACCGGGTGGCGGTGGGGCTGAGCCGCCTCGGCGTCGGCGCGCGGGATGTCGTGTCCTGCCAGTTGCCCAACGGCTGGCACCTGACGGTGCTGTACCTGGCGTGCGCACGGCTGGGCGCGGTGCTCAACCCGCTGATGCCGATCTTCCGCGAGCGCGAGTTGTCGTTCATGCTGGCGCATGCGCAAAGCAAGGTGATGGTGGTGCCGCAGGATTTCCGGGGCTTCGGGCATGCGCGGATGGTGCAGGGCTTGCGCGACAAATTGCCGGCGCTGCGCCACGTCGTTGTCACGGGCGGCGCTGGAGCGGACAGCTTCGACGCATTGCTCAGCGGTCCGCGCTGGGAAGATGAGCCAGATGCGCCGAACATCCTGCTGCGCGGCCGCCCGGGCCCTGACGACGTCACGCAACTGATCTACACCTCTGGCACCACCGGCGAGCCCAAGGGCGTGATGCATAGCGCCAACACGCTGTTCTCCAATATCGTTGCCTATGCCGGGCGGCTGCGCCTGACGGTAGACGACGTGGTGCTGATGGCCTCGCCGATGGCGCACCAGACTGGCTTCATGTACGGACTGATGATGCCGGTGATGCTGGGCGCGCATGCGGTGCTGCAGGACATCTGGGACCCGGCGCGCGCGGCCGCGCTGATCCGCGAGGAAGGCGTCACCTTCACCATGGGATCGACACCGTTCCTGACGGACCTTGCCCGCGTGGTGTCGGAGTCCGGCACTCCCGTGCCAAGCCTGCGCACCTTCCTGTGCGCCGGCGCGCCGATCCCGGGCGCGCTGGTGGAGAGCGCGCGCCTGGCATTGGGCGCCACGATCGTGTCGGCGTGGGGCATGTCGGAGAACGGCGCGGTCACCACCACGCTGCCGGACGATCCCGAAGCGCGCGCATCGACCACCGACGGTCGCCCGCTGCCGGGCGTGGAGGTGAGGGTGGTGGACGGCGCCGATGCCGACGTGCCCACCGGGGAGACCGGCCGCCTGCTGGTGCGGGCGTGTTCCAACTTCGGGGGATACCTGAAGCGGCCGCATCTGAACAGCACCGATGCCGATGGCTGGTTCGACACCGGCGACCTGGCGCGGCTCGATGCGCACGGCTACCTGCGCATCGCCGGGCGCAGCAAGGACGTGATCATCCGCGGCGGCGAAAACATCCCCGTGCTCGAGGTCGAGACCCTGCTGTACCGCCATCCCGCGGTGTCGCAGGTGGCTATCGTCGCCTACCCGGATGAACGGCTGGGCGAGCGCGCCTGCGCCTTTGTCGTGCCGCGCGCCGGCCAGGCGTTCGACCAGGTGGCGATGGTGGACTGGCTCAAGGCGCAGAAGATGGCGCTGCAGTACATCCCCGAGAAGCTCGTGGTGCGGGACGCCCTGCCGGCGACACCCGCCGGGAAAATCCAGAAATTCCGGCTGCGCGAGATGCTGCGCGGGGACCCGTCCTGAACCTGCCGCAGTGGTGGCCGGGGCGCCGGCCGCCGCGCTGCAAAAAGCGCAATTAACCGCCAAGCATTGCATCAGTAGCCGCGCCCATGCGGCACCAGCAAGCGCCGCAGCCATTGCCGCCAGGCGCCCGCTGCCGGCCCGGCGCCTTGCCGGCAGCGCGTCACGTGCAGCGATGCCCTGGTGACGGCATACAGCTCGATGTGGCCGCTGTCGGACAACGTAAAGCTCTCGCTGGCCGTCAGCGCCGTGTCCTTCGGGTCGCCGTCGCGGATCAGCCAGAGCTCGCCTGCGGTGCAGCGTACAGCGAGGTGTTCGCCGGGGCCCGCCACCAGCCGCAGCGAACTGCGTGCGGGCAGGGTGGCGGTCATGTCATTGCTCACCAGGAACATGATGCTCTCCAGGTTCAGTCGACGGCCAGGCCGTGCAACGCGGGCGGGATCACCGCGCGCGCGGAGGCTGTGCCGGGCCGGATGAAATCGGCGATGCGCCGGATCACGGCGGGATCCTGCAGGATGCGGCGATGCCCCAGGCCGCTGGTCGTGACCAGTTGCGCGCCGGGCCAGGCGCCGGCGATGGCGGCGCCGTCTTCCCAGCGCACTTCCTTGTCGTCGCGGTCATGGATCACCAGCGTCGGCGGGACCGGCCGGGTGCGGCCGACGTCGGGCACGTTGAAAGCCGACCATGGCAGTCCCAGCCAGCGCTCGCTCTGGCGCTGCATGCGCGCCAGCACGCCCGGGGTGAAGCCCATCTGCCAGGCCAGCGACGCACACGCGGCGTGCATGTCGGCCGGCGATCCGACCAGCACGGCGGCGCGGGCGGGCAGGCCTTCGCGCAGCGCCAGCGCGGTGGCTGCGCCGCCGAGTGAGTGCGCCACCACGGCGTGTACCGGCCCCGCATGCCAGGCTGCGGCGAGCAGCGAGCGCGACATTTCCAGTACCGAGGTCTGCGCCGCGCCGCGCGCGCCGGCATCGGAGGCGCCGTGCGAGAGCGCATCGAAGGCCACCACCCGCATGCCGGCTGCCAGCAGGCCTTCGACCACCGCATGCCACTGGCCGGCATGGCCGCCCCAGCCATGCGCGAGCAGCACCACGGGACCGGACGCGCCCCAGCGATAGACGCGCACGCGCCGGCTCGGGCCCTGGCCCGTCACCAGCGCCCAGTCGGCGCGCGCACTGTCCAGCAAGTGCCGCGCTGCCGATGTGGCGGCGGCGCGCGGCGGCTTGAACCAGATGTGCTCCAGCGCGCGCGCTGTCGCGCCGGGCCTGACCACGCTGCCGGCCTGCCAGCGCAACCGCTGCCAGCCCTGCAAGGCGCGCTCCACCGCGCCGGACTTGCCGGTGCGCAGCGGCGCATTGCCGGCGCGCGCGGGCAAGGGCGCGCTGGCGGGGGATGAGGAAACCGGGGAAGGAGAAGAGACTGCTTGCGTCACGACCTGCACCTCCAATGGATTCTGGATTGCACGGCATCATCGGCACCGGCCCCGCCGGCGGCTTTCCGTGCTGTTGTTAAGACCGACCAGTCGTGCTTTTTTGTGTGCAAAAAAAGCCCGCCGGAGCGGTTGCTGCCTGCCGGCGGGGTAGCGCCGGCGCCAATGTGTGGCTCAGTGGCGACGGGCGCCCTCAGCGGCACGGGCCACCAGTGCCGCAAATGCGCGCCGCGCCATGGTCTCGGCATCCTCGCGGCCAAGCAGCTTGAAGGATTGCTGGAAGGCCATGCCGATGCCCGCGAGTTCGAAAGCAAATTGCCGCGGATCGGTGTCCGGCCCGAAATGGCCCTCATCGATGGCGTCGCCCACCACGCGCGCAACCGTGCTATGCCAGTCCTTCAGCGACTGCACCACCAGGTCGCGGATCGAGCCCGGCCGGTCGCGGTATTCCTGGCCCAGCGCAGTGAACAGGCAACGTCCCTGCGTCACCGTGCCGCCCAGCCATTCCAGGTAACCTTCAAACAGCCCCTGCAGCCGGGGCATCCCGCGCGGCTGGCGCATCGCTGGCCGGATCACGATCTCGCCGAAGCGCTCCACGGCCAGGTCCAGCACTGCCTGCTGCAACACCTCCTTGGATTTGAAGTGCGCATACAGGCCGCTTTTCGACATATTGGTGTCCGCGGCCAGCGTGGCCAGCGACAACTGTTCGAAGCCGACCTTGGCAGCGGTGTCCAGTGCCTGTTCGACGATGGCGTTGCGGGTGAGTTGTCCTTTCTGCATGGTCTGGAGAATAGCACGACCGGTCGGTTTGTCAACGAAACCAGATGCATGGTATTTGCCCCGACTTGCGCACTTGTGTCCGCGAGGCCATAACGTCATATGGATAGGCATGTGACGTCAACGCAAACCGCCAAGGCTCGTTAGAGATTGGGCGGCTCAGCGATGTTGTGCACGATCCGGCTCTTTGACGTTCGCCAGTCGGCCGATGTCAGGGTGGGATTGCGGACTTCTAAGAAATCTGCACAAAGTGTTTCTGCGGTTACATACGGAACGCTTTGCGTGCTCTATACTCGAATGCACGTCCGCGCACTTTTTTTCACTGGTGACTGGAGACCGACATGAACAGTACAGCCGTGCCAAGAGGCGCTAGCGAACCGTTCCGGCAACTGCGGGCGTTGCGTCGCGCGCGCAAGCTCAAGCAGGAGGACGTCGCCCGTAAAGCGGGGATTTCCCGGGAAGCCTACCTGCGGGCGGAGTCGGGTCAGGCCGATCCCCGCATGTCGACGTTCCTGGCCGCCTGCGAGGCGCTGGGCCTGGAAGTCGTGCTGGCCCCGCAGCATCTTGCTGCAGACGTCAACGCTTTTATTGCCAGCCGCAATGGCGGCGTGACGGCAGCTTCCATGGCAGGCCAGCCGGCCGCCGGAAGCACGGCCGCGCCGGCCGCGGCGCCGGCTTCCGGAGGCGCTTTCGGCTCCGGGACCGGAGAGGGCCACAAGCCGGTCTGACCAGCCGCTGCCTGGCCGGCCGCGTTCGCAACGCGCCGGCACCGGCAGCTGGCCTCCAGGCCACCGCATGACAACCGGCGCGGGGCGTTCCGCACCGCGCCGATTGCTATCGTCCTGAGCGCCGTTCGCGACGCCCGGCGTGGATGACGCCGCAGGCCCGGCTGCCTGCTTCGGCGCTTTCCCGCCTTTCCCGTTTCCCCGGTTTCCCTTTGCGCTGCGTGAGCGATTGCCGCCGCGCACGCGCCAGCGCGCGTCCCAGCGCCCGGCTGGTTTCTTCCCGCTTTTCCCGTTTCCCACCTACAACTGCAATGCAAGCGGCGTCCGGCGCATGCGCACGCGATGCCGTTTGACACGTCCGATGCTGAAGATTACGATATGGTAAATGCATTACGTATTCCGTAATTCTTGCCCAGTGCACCAGGCACAGGCTGAATACGCACCGGCAGGCACTCCCAGCAAGAGGCCGCCAGGCGCCAGCGCAGCGCCAGATGGATCGAGACCCAGGAACGCTGACGACACCATGACACTCACGCACACCCAGCTCGCCGAGCACGGCTATATGTCCGGCTTCGCCAATGAATTCGCCACCGAGGCGCTGCCCGGTGCGCTGCCCGTGGGCCGGAACTCGCCCCAGCGCGCGCCCTACGGCCTGTATGCCGAGCAGCTGTCCGGCACGGCCTTTACCGCGCCGCGCGCGCACAACCGGCGCTCGTGGCTGTACCGCATCCGCCCGGCCGCGATGCATACGCCATTCACGCAGATCGAGCAGTCGCGTTTCCTGAGCCGTTTCGACCAGGTGCCGCCGTCGCCCAACCAGATGCGCTGGAGCCCGCCGGCAATGCCGTCGGTGCCGACCGACTTTGTCGACGGCATCGTCACCATGGCCGGCAACGGCGGCCCCGAGGCCATGACCGGCTGCGCCATCCACCTGTACCTGGCCAACCAGTCGATGCAGGACCGCTTCTTCTACAACGCCGACGGCGAGATGCTGATCGTGCCGCAGCAGGGCCGCCTGCTGATGGTGACCGAGCTGGGCCGGCTGGAAGTGGAGCCGCAGGAGATCGTGGTGATCCCGCGCGGCGTGCGCTTCCGCGTGGAGCTGCCCGACGGCGAGGCGCGCGGCTATATCTGCGAGAACTACGGCGCGTTGTTCCAGCTGCCCGACCTGGGCGTGATCGGCTCCAACGGCCTGGCCAATCCGCGCGACTTCCTGTCGCCGGTGGCCAGCTATGAAGACCGCGAGGGTGATTTCGAGCTGGTGGCCAAGTTCCAGGGCAACCTGTGGCGCGCCGGGATCGGCCACTCGCCGCTGGACGTGGTGGCCTGGCATGGCAACTACACCCCGTACAAGTACGACCTGCGCCACTTCAATACCATCGGTTCGATCAGCTTCGACCACCCGGATCCGTCGATCTTCCTGGTGCTGCAGTCGCCGTCGGCCACCCCGGGCGTGGACACCATCGACTTCGTCATCTTCGGGCCGCGCTGGCTGGCGATGCAGGACTCGTTCCGCCCGCCCTGGTTCCATCGCAATATTGCCAGCGAATTCATGGGCCTGGTCACCGGCGTCTACGACGCCAAGGCCGAAGGCTTTGCCCCGGGCGGCGCCAGCCTGCACAACTGCATGAGCGGCCACGGCCCGGATGCGGAAACCTTCGAGAAGGCCAGCGCCGCCGATACCTCGCAGCCGCACCGCATCGAGGACACCATGGCCTTCATGTTCGAGACCCCGGGCGTGATCCGCCCGACGCCGTATGCCGCACAGTCGGCCTCGCTGCAGCAGGACTACTACACGTGCTGGCAGGGCCTGAAGAAACACTTCAACCCGAACACCCGCTAATCCCGGGCGCCTGTCCGCCCGCCCGGTTTTCTCCCCTCTCCCGCAAGCGGGCGAGGGGCCGGGGGAGAGGGCAGGCGCTCGTCAAGCATGACGCGTCACCGCACGCGACAAGTGC
The DNA here is from genome assembly GCF_032465815.1 of Cupriavidus sp. BIC8F. Classification (NCBI taxonomy): domain Bacteria; kingdom Pseudomonadati; phylum Pseudomonadota; class Betaproteobacteria; order Burkholderiales; family Burkholderiaceae; genus Cupriavidus; species Cupriavidus sp. BIC8F. The sequence continues at coordinate 1,320,549 of NZ_CP136095.1, forward strand.
CACCAAATTTTCGGAGTATCCCAATGACCGCCCCCAAGACCAGCTGGATCGCTTCCGCCAACGACGGCCAGTCCCACTTCCCGCTGCAGAACCTGCCGTATGGCGTGTTTTCGACCAAGGGCCAGGCCCCGCGCGTCGGCGTTGCCATCGGCGACCAGGTGCTGGACCTCGCCGCGCTGGACGAGGCCGGCCTGCTGCCGGCCGCTGCCAAAGGCACGTTTGGCGCAAGCAGCCTGAACCGCTTTATTGCGCTGGGCAAGCCGGTGTGGAGCGAAACCCGCAAGCGCCTGGGCGCGCTGCTGTCCGGTGATGACGCCGCGCTGCGCGACAACGCTGCCCTGCGCGACAAGGCACTGGTGCCGATGTCGGCCGCAGCGCTGCACCTGCCGGTGGAGATCCCGGGCTACACGGACTTCTATTCGTCCAAGGAGCACGCCACCAACGTCGGCCGCATGTTCCGCGACCCGGACAATGCGCTGCTGCCGAACTGGCTGGAAATCCCCATCGGCTACAACGGCCGTGCCAGCTCGGTGGTGGTGAGCGGCACGCCGCTGCATCGCCCCAACGGCCAGATCAAGCTGCCGAACGAGGCGCGCCCGGTGTTCAGCGCCTGCCGCAAGCTGGACTTTGAACTGGAGATGGGTTTTATCGTCGGCAAGGAATCGGCGCTGGGCGAGCCCATCAGTACCGCCGATGCGCCGGCGCATATGTTCGGCATGGTGCTGCTCAACGACTGGAGCGCGCGCGATATCCAGCAGTGGGAATACGTGCCGCTGGGGCCGTTCAACAGCAAGAGCTTCGGCACCTCGATCTCGCCGTGGGTGGTGACGATGGAAGCGCTCGAGCCGTTCCGCCGCGATAACCCCGAGCAGTCGCCGCAGCCGCTGCCGTACCTGCAGCAGCAGGACAAGAACGCCTATGACATCGCGCTCGAAGTCGCGCTGCAGCCACAGGGCGCAGCGGCCCCCAGCACCATCTGCCGCACCAACTTCAAGGCGATGTACTGGACCATGGCGCAGCAGCTGGCCCACCACACGGTGTCGGGCTGCAATGTGCGCGTGGGCGACCTGATGGGCTCGGGCACGATCAGCGGCACCACGCCGGATTCCTACGGCAGCCTGCTGGAAATGACCCGCAACGGCGCCGAGCCGGTGACGCTGGCCGACGGCAGCCGCCGCGGCTTCCTGGAGGATGGCGACGACGTGATCATGACCGGCTACTGCCAGGGCGAAGGCTATCGCGTCGGCTTCGGCGCGGTGTCGGGCAAGATCCTGCCGGCGCGCTGAAGCGTTTCAGCCGCCGCTGCGGTCGGCGCCTTGGCCGACTGCGGCGGCATCCAGGATGACCGCCGCGCGGCCTGACAGCAGTGCCCGGCCCGCGGCGCTGACGGTGAAGGCGTACAGCACGCTGCTGCCTTCACCGCTGATGCGCTGCGCCTCAACCTGCAGCGGCGCGTCGATATCGTCGAGCCGCTCCACATGCAGCACCAGCTTGCGCACGCTGGCCAGGTAGCCCGAGCGCGGGCGCTGCGCGTCCTTGCCTGGCTCCGCTTCCGCCAGCAGTGCGCCGTGCACGGCCATGGCCTGTGCCGCATATTCAATCCCGCTGACCGCGGCCAGCCGGCCCTGCGCGCGCAGCGGGTTGTCCGCGCGCGTATGCGTGGCGGACGTGCAGCGAACCGATGCCGCATCCCAGGCCAGCACGCCGTCGAGCAGGCACATCGTGCCCTGGTGCGGAATGCGTGCCGCGATCCAGTCGCGGTCTTTCAACAGCTCAGCCATCCGCGTGGCTGCTGAGGCTTTCCACCTCGGCTTCTAGCTGCAGCGTATCCAGATAATCGAGCACCACAGTGGTGGTCTCGCCGCGGGCGATGGCCGCCAGCAGCGGCAGCATGCGTGCGGCCGGCGCCGACCTGCGCAGCGCTTCCAGCGCGGCATCCGGCATCACCGCGGCCGGTGCCTGCTTCAGCGCCACGCCGATGCGCGCGAGCGAACGCGCGGTCTGCCGCGGCGTGACCAGCAGGGCCACGCCGAAGGGATCGGGGATCGGGCGGTGGCTGTGCAGCGGCTCGGGATAGCCGGTGTCATAGGCGATCAGCAGGCAGGGCTCGGCATCCGCGGCGGCCTGCAGCACGCATTCGAGCAAGCCCGCGCTGCCACTGCCATCCATGGCGCACAGCACATTGGAGGTGCGCATCGCGCCCACGGCGATCGACCAGTAGCCGGCGGTCGCGTTATGCACGGAGTTGTGGAAGCGCGTGGGCGACATCAGCGGCTCAGGCTCGGCCAGCGCTTCGCAGATCGCATGGAAGTTGAAGCCGTCGCTGCTGGACGAGGCAAAGATCGTCGGCAGCTGCGCGGCTTCGCTGTCGCTGGCGGCGACGGCCTGCTGGCCCACCCCCAGCGCCAGCCGTACGGTCGGGCCGGTGCGGCGGCGCTCGGCCGGCGGCAGGCCCGCGGGTGGCGGCAGCTCGGTCGGCGCGTGCGCATACGGCACGCGGCCGGCAAGGACTTCGGTGGCCTGCTGCCAGCCGGTCAGGCCGGGGCCGAGCAGGCCGATGCTTTCGATATACACGTGCTGCGGCATGGCGAGGCTCAGTGGGAAGCTGCGTCCGCGCGGGCGAACAGCAGGCTGCAGTTGGATCCGCCGAAGCCGAAGGCATTGGTCATCGCATAGCGCAGCGGTGCTTCGCGGTTGGCGAGCTGGTAGTTCACGCCGAGCGCCGGATCCACCTGCGTGGTGTTGATGCCGCCGGGCACCAGGCCGTGGCGCAGCGCCAGCGCGCAAATGACGGCTTCGAGCGCGCCGGCGGCACCCAGCGCATGCCCGGTGGCGCCCTTGGTGGAGCTGCACGGCGTGCCGGGCAGCACCGCGGCCATGGCCATCCCCTCGGCTGCGTCGTTGCTGCGCGTGGCGGTGCCATGCAGGTTGACGTAGCCGACCTGTGCCGGCGCGACCCCCGCGCTGGCCAGTGCCTGCTCCAGCGCCAGGCGCGCGCCCAGCCCGCCGGGGTGCGGGGTCGACATATGGTGCGCATCGCTCGATTCGCCGATGCCGGCCAGCAGGATGGCATCGCCTGGCGGGGTGCCGGCCACGCGCTCGAGCAGGCCGAATGCCGCCCCCTCGCCGATCGAGATGCCGTTGCGCGCCACGTCATAGGGCCGGCACGGCTGGTCGGACAACAGCTCCAGCGAATTGAAGCCGTACAGGGTCGTGTAGCACAGCGAATCGACGCCGCCGACCACGGCCACATCAATCAGCCCGGCCTCCAGCATGCGCCGTGCCGAACTGAACACCTTGGCGCCGGATGAACAGGCCGAGGACACCGCAGCCGCCGGGCCGGCCAGCCCCAGGTATTGGCGCACGAAGGCGGGCAGCGAGTAGGGGTTGTGGGTGGTGGCGTAGTGGAAGCCCGGCGGCAGCGCGCCGCTGGCAGGATCCCGCTGGCGATAGCCCAGTTCCGTCTGCAGCACGCCCGCGGTGCTGGTGCCCAGGAAGACACCGACCCGGTGGGCGCCGTAGCGCGCCGCCGCTTCGCGCACGCGCGCGGCAAAGCCGTCCTGCTCCAGCGCCAGTTGCGCCAGCCGGTTGTTGCGGCAGTCGAATTCGGCCAGTGCGGGCGGCAGGGTCTCGGCGTCCAGGCCGGGTACCTCGCCGACGAAGGTATCGAGCTCGACGCCGCCGAAGCGGCAGGGCGCCAGGCCGCCGCGCTGCGCACGCAGTGCCGACAGGGTGGCGTCTACACCGGCGCCAAGGCAGCTGGTGGCCGTGAAATGCGAGAACAGGAGCGGGGACACGGCTTAGGGGGAACGAATGGAAGGAATCTCGGAAGGCTGAGCCAATTGTAACAAGCCGCAGCTCACTCAGGCTGGCAGCACGGCCGCGCGCAGCGTGACGCAGCGCAGGCCGGCTTGTTCGATGGCGGCGAGCAGGCCCGGCAGCACCGTGGTGCAGTGCGCATTGCCGGTGGCATCGGTGCCGGGATTGCCATCGTGCAGCAGCAGGATGTCGCGCCCGGCGAGCTTGCCGGTGAGGCGCTGCACCACGCGCGCCGCGTGGTCGCCGCAACGGGTATCGAAGCCGCGCCGGGTCCAGGCGGCCAGATGAAGCCCGAGCCGGCACAGCACCGGCTCAAGGAAGGGATTGCGCAGCCCCGCGGGCGCGCGGAAGAAGCGCGGCGCCTGGCCGGTGAGGTCGGTCAGCACCTGCTGCGCGGCACCGATGTCGCGCAGCATGCGCCCCGGACCGAAGACCGAGAAGTGCAGCCGGTGGTACATGCTGTGGTTTTCCACGGCGTGGCCGCGGCGGACGATTTCGCGCACCAGTTCCGGATGCGCCGCGGCGCGCGCGCCGACGCAGAAGAAGGTTGCGCGTGCGCCGTGCTGGTCCAGCATGTCGAGCACGCGCGGCGTCAGAGCCGGGTTGGGGCCGTCGTCGAATGTCAGTGCCACGCAGTCACTGGCAGAGGGCGGCAGGCGCAGCAGGTTGGGGCCAAGCCAGTGGCTGCGCGGCCACAGGCCGGCGGCGCACATTGCCGCATGGGCGGCGCCAACGCCGGCCAGCGCCATGCCCATGGCCTCAGGGTGCGCCAGGATCGCGCCGGCGGCACCCAGGTGCACGGCGGCGGTGCCGTAAAGCAGCGGGGTGGGGCGCCAGCGGCGGCTGTCGGAGGTGCCGCGCAAGGCAACGCGCGGTGCGGGATACGAATTCATGTTGCACTCCCGGCTGTGTCCGGCGCCGCGGGGCGCGCCAGGATCGCCGAAAACCACAGGGCCAGCACGGCACCGGGACCTACCGTCAGGCCGAAGGCCTTGAGCAGCGGCAGGCTCGACAGCGCCAGCAGGCCGAAGGCGGCCACCGTGGTCAGGTTGGCCAGCAGCAGCGACACCAGGGTATGCGGTGAAGCGCCCGCCACCTGGCTGCCCGCCGCGGGGCCGTTGAAGAATAGCGCGTAATTGGAACCCACGGCCATCAGCAGCAGCAGCCCCACCAGGTGCAGCAGCGTCAGCGGCTGGCCGAGCGCTGCCAGCCCGCCCAGCACCACCAGCGCCGCCGCGGCCAGTGGCAGCACCGTGGCCACGACGCGCCGTGCCGAGCGCAGCGCCACGGCCAGCAGCACGATGATCGCCAGCAGGCCGGCCAGCGACAGCAGCAAGGCCTCACGCAGGTAGCCGGTGTAGAGGCGGTCGGATTCGCCCTTGAGGTCGACGAACAGCGTGTCAGCGACGCCGGCCCGCGCGACCGCGGCCCGCACCGCGCTGGTGTCGACGCCGTCGGCCGCGCCGGTGCTTTGCGGGGTGCGGGCCGGTGCGCGCAGCGGCAGCGTGGCGCTCCAGCGCCCGTCGCGCTGCGCCAGCAACGCATCGACAGCCAGCGCCATCGATGTGCCGCGCAGGTCCTCGCGCCGCAGCAGCGCACCGGTGCGCGCCGCCTCGGCCTGCGCCAGGAACGGCGCGAACAGGGACGCGCGCACCGGCTGCGTGGCGATGGCGGCGCGCAGCCGCTGCGCCAGCACGTCGGGCGGCGGCAGGCTGGCCTGGCGCTCGCGTTGGGTCGCCGCGCTGGGCAGGTAGCGCGCAGGGCTCTCGTAGCCGCCGATGAAATTCTGCGCCACCAGCGGGTCCAGTTCACGTGCCACGCGCTCCGCGCCCTGCAGCACTGATTCCTGGTCCGGCCCGGACAGCACCACCAGGTAGCGCACGTCGGGCGCGCCAAGGTCCTCGCGCAAGCGGGTGTCGAGGGCCTGGTCGCTGGCCGACACCGGGCTCAGCGCCTGCAGCTCGCGGCCCCACAGCGTGCCGCGGTGCATGGCCAGCACCGTGCCGGCTGCCACCACCAGCACTAGCACCAGCCAGCGCAGCCGGTGCGCGCGCGCCGCCAGCCACTGCAGCCGGCGGCCCAGCGGCGCCACGTCGCGCAGGTGCAGCGTGGCCGGCACCAGCTGCGGCAGCACGAAGCGCGTCACCAGCGCCGCGGTCGTCAGCCCGGCAATCGAATACAGCCCCAGCTGCGCCAGCCCCGGAAAGCCCGACAGCATCAGCGCGGCAAAGCCGCAGACCGAGGTCAGCACGCCCAGGCGCACCGTCGGCCAGAAGCCGCCCAGCCAGGCGCGCTCGTCGCGCCGGCCGTCGCGCATGTACTGCGCGGACTGCACGAACAGGTAGATCGAATAGTCGACCGCCTCGCCGATCAGCGTGGTGCCGAAGCCCAGCGTCAGTCCGTGCACCGAGCCGCCGAAGCCCAGGCTGACCGCGGCAATGCCTGCCAGCGCGCCGCTCAGTACCGGCACCAGCCCCAGCACCAGCAGCGGCACCGAACGGTAGACCAGCAGCAGCAGCGTGACGATGATGGCCACGCCGATGGTCGACAGGCGCTCCACGTCATGGCGGATGGTGTCGCGTGCATTGACGGAAAACACGCCCGGCCCGGTCATCGCCAGCTGGTACTGGCCAGCCGTTGCTGCCTTGGCAAACGCCTCGCGCACGGCCCCGATGGCTTGTGCCTGCGCATCCGTGTCAGACCCCGCGGCGGCCGTCTGCGCCAGCAGCACCGCGCGCTTGCCGTCGCGCGACGCCCAGGCGCCGGCGTGCATGGGCACGCGCTGCCCGGCATCCAGCTGTGCCAGCATCGCGGTCACTTCGCCGGTGGGATCGCGCGGCAGCAGCGACTTGGTGAAGAGCCCGGCGGACGAGGCCAGCAGCTCGAACGATTCATTCAGCGCCTGCGCCAGGCCGCGTTCACTGAAGCGCTCCGGCGTGACCGCGGGGCTGAGCAGGTAGCGGTGCGCAAACACGTATTGGCGGTCTGCGGCCTGGTTGACCGGCTCGCCGTTCTGAATCGCCGTGAAGCGCGGGTCGCCGCGCAGCTGTGCCGCCATGGCACGCGATACCGCGGCGCGGCCATCGGCATCGCCGCCCTCGATCCCGACCAGGACCAGGCGCGATACCAGCCCGTCGCGCAGCTGGTTCACCAGCAATTGCTGCTCGGCGCTGGGCAGCCGCGGCAGGAAGGCCGAGAGGTCGGCCGTGAAGGTGGTGCGGCTGATCACAGCCGCGCAGGCGAGCATGGCGAAGATCCACAGTGCCAGCGCGAACCGGCGCGTCGCTGGGCGCATCGTTGCGGGCGGCGCTGCGCTCATGGGTGGCCGGCAGGTCGGATCTTCATCACCGAGCGGTCGCCGTCGGCCTGCCGGATCTCGACGCGGTCGAGCGCATCCTGGCTGCCGTCGATGCGCACCTGGCTGACCACCGCGGCCATGCGCGAGTCCGCCGGTGTCAGCGTCAGTGTCCAGCGGCTGGCGCGGCCTTCCAGGCCGAGCTTGTAGTAGCGCTCCAGCGTCTGGCGGTTGCCTGCCAGCGTGCCGCGGATGCTTTCGATAAAGGCGGCCAGCTCGGGGTAGTTCTGCAGCGGCATGGTGTAGCGCTTGCCGTCACGCTCGACCGTCAGCATGTCGCCGTCGAGCACCATGTTCTCGGCCTTGGGCGCCAGTGTGCGCTTCTCCAGATGGTCGGGTGCCGTGAACAGCAGCTCGCCGGAAGACTGCACCGGCTTGTCGAGTATCGCCAGGTACTTGGTCTCGGTGAACAGCACGCGCCCAGACTTGCGTTGCGCCAGGGTGGACATCAGCTGGTCGACGCCAAACGTGGCAGCACCGGACGGTGTGGCCAGCGCAAGCATGGCGCCGGCCAGCAGCATCGACAGCAGGAAGCGGAAAGGGCGTCTGGAAAGGGGCATCAGGGGCTGCTCAGGGCTCGCGGGTCATGGCTCGTTGCCCGGCGGCGGCTGTTCAGACAGCGGCGGGCCGGCGTGCCAGAAATCGTAGAAGTTGAACCAGTTGTACGGGGCGCTGCGGCAGAACTGCTCCAGCAGGCGCACGTATTCCGCCAGCGCGGTCTGCACGGCTGCCTCGCGCTGGCCGCGCGCGGTGTCGGTGAAGTCCGCCAGCGGCACGAAGTGCACATCGTAGCGGTTGCCGCCGCGGTACAGGCCGGTGATGAAGAACACCGGCCGGCGCAGCATCGCCGCCATGCGCAGCGGGCCGGTCGGGAGGCCCGTGGGCGTGCCGAGGAAGCTGCACTGCTGCACCGGGTCGGTGGCGCGCTGCGACAGCGTGCGGTCGGCCAGCATGCCGATCATGTAGCCGCGGTCCAGGTAGTCGCGCACCCGCAGCATGGTGTCGAAGCGGCCCAGCGCGATCACGTCCTGGCGCATCGCCGGGTTGATCGATTGCAGTACGTCGTTGAGCTTGTGCGCGTTCTCCTCGTACATGGTGATCGCGACTTCCATCTCCGGGTGCCGCCGCCCGAGCGCGCGCACCACCTCGAAGCTGCCCAGGTGCGCACCCAGCAGGATTGCGCCACGGCCGCGAGCCATCGCGGCTTCCAGCTGCGCCTCTCCGTGCAGGCGGATATCGAACAGGTCGAAGCGTCCGTTGAGCAGGTAGATGCGGTCATGGATGGTCGAGGCGAAGGTGAACACATGCCGGTAGCCATCGACCCAGTTGGCCTCGCGCCCGAGGGCGCGGTCCATGTAGGCGCGCGAGGCATGGCGTGCCGCCGGCGCGAACAGCATGAAGTACGCCGCAATCCCCCGCAGCACCACGCGCCCGACGGGGCGGCCGAGTGCCAGCGAGATCCACGTCATGACGCGCAGCAGCGTGATGCTGCCGCGCTCCTGGCGGCGCGACCATTCGGATTCCAGCGGCGGCTGCCGCTTCCACAGCCAGCTCAGCATGCCGATGCCCCCGCTTGCGGCGCGGCGCCGCGCACCTGCAGCGTGCCGCTGGCGACATCGCGTCCGGCGCTGCGCAGCGTGAAGCGGATACTCTCGCCGCCGTCGGCCGCTGCGTCGGCGTGGTGGAGGATCTCCACGCGCTCGCCCGGGGTCACCGGGCTCAGGAACTTGATGGCGCCGGCCTGGGTGACGGCGAGGCGGCGGCCCAGCGCCGCGCCGAGTGCCAGCACCGCGTGGTCCAGCAGCACCACCCCCGGCACGATCGGATGGCCGGGAAAGTGGCCGGCGATAGCCGGGTGATCGGCGTCGATGACAAAGCCGGGCCTTGCCACGCTCTCGCCGTGGTGTGCCCCGGCAAGCCTTGCGACCAGCGCCGCCAGGGCTTCGCGCGGCAGCTTGCCGGCGGCATTGCGCGGCAGGCTGTCGGCAAAGAGCAGCGGGCGTGGCAGGAAGGCCGGGTCGATGCGCGCGCGCAGCGCCTGCTGGAGCTGCGCCGGGGTGACGCCTGGGGCCACCGCCACCGCCACCAGCCGCACCACGTGGCCATGCGTGTCGCCTTCGTGCGCATCATCGGGCATGAAGAACGCGCCGTCCCGCACGCCGTCAATGGACGTGAGCTGGTGGTTCAGGTAAGCCAGCGAGGTGCGCTTGCCGGCGATATTGAGCATGTCAGCCTTGCGGCCATGGAGCAGGAAGTGGCCGGCATCCAGTGGTGCGATGGCGTCGCCCAGCGGCACCGGCTGTTCGATATGGCCGCCTTCGGCCCAGGTCTCGGTGTCGCCGCCGTCGCCCTGGCGTGCCTGCAGCCGCACGCCCGGCACCAGTGTCCAGGCATCGGCCTGCGCGGTGCGGCGCGTGGCGATCTGGCCGGTCTCGGTGCTGCCGTAGATCTCGCACAGGGGAGCGCCGAACAGGGTTTCGGCCTCGCCCGCCAGCTGGCGGCCAAGCGGGGCGGTCGCGCACAGCACCAGGTCTGCCGGCGGCATCGCCATGCCCGACTGCACCAGCGTGCGCAGGTGCACGGGTGAACTGACCAGCGCGCGCGGCGCCGGCACCGAGGCGAGGGCATCGCGCACGTCGGCCGGATAGAAGGCCGGGGCCGCCACCAGTGCCGCGCGGCCCTGCAGTACCAGCATGACCGTGGCTTCCAGCCCGAACATATGCTGCGGCGGCACCGTGCCCACCACGGTCCAGGCACGCCCGTCCATCAGGCCGAGCCGTTGCGCCGCGGCATGCGCGCACCGGGCCATCGCGCCCCAGGTCTTGCGGTGCGGCACCGGCGTGCCGGTCGAGCCTGACGTGAACACGTACGCCATGACCTGGGTCGCGGGAATCTGCGGGATCTCGACCGGCCCGTCCGTGGCGGCGCCGCGCAGGCCGTCGTGATAGTGGAACGCCGGCATGGCGCACGCCGCATCAGGCTGGTCATGCAGGCAGAAGGCGTCCGGGGCAAAGTCGGCCAGCTGACGCACCATCTCCGGCGTATGGGACGGCGGCAGCAGGGTGGCCTTGCCCGCCAGCAGCGCGGCGCACAGGCCGACGGCGAAGCGGTAGCGGTCGGTGCAGGCGTTGAATACGTGCCCGCCTGCCGGCAGCGCCGTGGCCAGGCTGGACGCATCGGCCAGGAACTGGCGCACGCTGACGGGCCGCCCGTGCGCCCAGGCGATGATGTCTTCGGGCGAGGCATGCGCGACGATGGGGAGCGTGGTCATGGGGCGGAGCCTGTGCCTGTTGCCAGTGTAGGGGCCGGAGGAGTGCGGCGCGTCAGCGCGGCAAACCGGGCCGGCCCGCACGGGCAGCCATGACTGCGCGATAGCCATGCACCGCATCCAGCAGGCCGCCGTGGGCCATGCCCGGGAAGGCGATGCGGCGGCACACGGCTTCGCCCACGAACATCAGCGCGATCAGCAGCGGCGTGGCCAGGTTGGCGAAGCTGGACCAGGTCGCCACCGGCGCCAGCACGAACAGCAGCGTCGATATACCCACCATCGCGGCAAAGAACAGCGTCCAGGCCTGGGTCACGCGCAGCGTGTAGCGCAGGTGCGCGGGGGGCAGCTGGCCATGGATTGCCGTTGCGATCTGCGTGCACAGTGGCGTGTGGCCGGGGCGCAGGCTCAGCGCGAACATCACGCCCAGTGCGGCGTTGATGCCGGCGTGCTGCAGGAAATAGGTCCAGCCGAAATGGGTGGCCAGCGGCAAGCGCCAGATCCACAGGGCGGCGCAGGCTGCCAGCAAGCCAGCCAGCGCAGGGAGGCGCCACCCGGCGCGGCGGCAGGCAAGGAAGCCGATCAGCAGGAACGGCGCCGCCCCGAGCCACAAGGCGGCGACTTCGGCACCCGGCTGATGTGCTGCACGGTGCAGGGCGGATTCGTAGACGACAAAGGCGGCCACTGCGGCAATCCAGCTATGGCGCCGGCCTGCCGGCACGGCATCCTGCCGCACAGGCACGGCTGGCGCGGCGGGCGTGGAGGGGCGGTCGAATTGCTGGCTCAATGGCATCTGCGAGGGTATATTGTGTGTAGCGTAAGGCGCTTGCCGCGCGGCGTTGCCGGAAATGGCGCCGCATGGTGCACGAAGCGAACGCTTTATACCCCAAAAGACCGGCCCGACGTGATGATGATTCCCAAAAGGGCCGCCTTTGTTGTTACTAAACTTCTCTCAACTGGCTGGGGTTTGCCCCTTTTGATAGCATCGGTTGCCCTGCCGTGCGGACTGGACAACCTTGCCCGGACCCATGCCGCAGCGGCATCCCAGCCACCTAGCGACATGACCGAACTCGAAACCGAACTTGCCCGCCTGATCATCGACGAACTCGACATTGCCGAGTTGCGGCTGGAGGACATCCATGCCGCCACGCCGCTCTATGGCGAAGGCTTCGGGCTGGATTCCATCGACATCCTTGAGATCGCACTGCTGGTGTCGCGCAAGTACGGGGTCGAACTGCGTTCGGACAACCCCGACAACAAGACCATCTTTGCCTCGCTGGGCAGCCTGGCCACCTACCTGGCGGAACACCGCACGCGCTAGCCCGGCTCGCCGCACCCACCTTTTCGCCCTTTCCCAAAACCAGGACCGGAGCACGACATGCCGCAGCAAGCCATGCCCGGGCCCGCACTGGTGACCGGCGGCAGCGCCTGCCCCATGGGTGGCACCGACCCGTCCGCCACGCACCTGGTGCTGATCCCCAGCTATAACCCCGGCGTGCGCTTGCATGAAGTGCTGCGCGCGGCGCGCGCCGCCTGGACGCCGGTCTGGGTGGTCGTGGACGGCAGCACCGATGGCAGCGACCAGTGGCTGCTGGCGCAGGCAGCCACCGATCCAGGGCTGCGCGTACTGGTGCTGCCGCGCAACCAGGGCAAGGGCACCGCAGTGCTGCACGGCATAGACGCGGCCGCCGCCGCTGGCTTTACGCATGTGCTGGTGATGGATTCGGACGGGCAGCATCCTGCACACCTGATTCCGCAGTTCATGGCGATATCGCAGCGCAACCCCGGCGCCATGGTGCTGGGCCGGCCCGTGTTCGACGCCAGCGCACCGCGCGAGCGGGTCTACTGGCGGCGCATGTCCAACTTCTGGGCGGATGTCGAGACGCTCTGGGCAGGCATCGGGGATTCTTTGTACGGCTTTCGCGTCTACCCGATCGCGCCGCTGCGCGCCGTCATGCGCGAGAGCCGCTGGATGCGGCGCTTCGACTTTGATCCAGAAGTGGCGGTGCGCCTGTGCTGGCGCGGCGTGCGCCCGATCAACGCCGATGCGCCGGTGCGCTACTTCCGCCAGCGCGAGGGTGGGGTGTCGCACTTCCGCTATCTGCGCGACAACCTGTTGCTGACCGGCATGCACCTGCGGCTGCTGGCCGGTTTCGTGCTGCGGCTGCCTGTATTGGTATGGCAGCGGCTGCGGCGGGCGACCGGCGGCGCGTCGTGCCGGCCGAAAGCCTGAACGGCAACCCCGCGAAACAAGCAGAAAGGCCGCTTCGTGAAGCGGCCTTTCTGCTTGTTGGGCCCAGGGGCCAGGGTTTGCTTACTTGCCCAGTTCGTGACCAATCACGCCGCCCACCACGGCGCCGCCGATGGTCCCGGCGGTGCTGCCGTGAGTCAGCTCGTGTCCGGCCACGCCGCCGGCCACCGCGCCCGTCGCCGTACAGCCGGCCAGCGCCATGCTGGCACTTACCAGGAGCGCGCTTGCGAGTTTCCACATGATGGTCTCCTGCATCGTTGCTGGGCCAGTTGCAGGCAACCGGCCCCATGTGTCCAGCTTAGCCCCGTGCCGGGCAGGCGCTTCTCCGAGACACGCCGATTGCGCTGTAGGAATCGGACGACGGCAGGTGGCGCAGGGGTGGCGTCAGGCGTCCCTGGCGTGCTGGCGCAGGCGCTTGACCAGCGAGGAGGTGTCGGCGCGGCCGCAGCCCATCTGCTGCAGGTCGGCATAGAACTGGTCGACCAGTGCCGTAACCGGCAGGCCGGCGCCGTTGCGGCGCGCCTCGTCCAGGCACAGGCCCAGGTCCTTGCGCATCCAGTCCACCGCGAAGCCGAAGTCGAACTTGTTGTCGATCATGGTGGGGCCGCGGTTCTCGAGCTGCCATGAGCCGGCCGCGCCCTTGCTGATGACGTCCAGCACCAGGCGCATGTCCAGCCCGGCGCGCTCGCCAAAGGCGATGGCCTCGGACAGTCCCTGGATCAGCCCGGCGATGCTGATCTGGTTGACCATCTTGGCCAGTTGCCCGGCACCGGATTCGCCGATACGTGTGACGGCGCGTGCGTAGGCGGCAATGACCGGTTCGGCGCGCGCATAGGCGTCGGCATCGCCGCCGCACATGATGGTCAGGATGCCTTTCTCCGCGCCGACTTCGCCGCCGGAGACCGGGCCGTCGACAAAGTGCAGGCCATGCTCGCGCGCGGCGGCGTAGAGTTCGCGCGCCACGTTGGCGCTGGCGGTGGTGTGATCCACGAAGATGCAGCCGCTGGGCGCGCTGAAGAAGGCGCCGTCATGCCCGGCCAGCACCGCGCGCAGGTCGTCGTCATTGCCCACGCAGGAGCAGACCACCTGCGCATCGCGCACGGCCTGTGCGGGCGTGGGCGCCGCCTTGCCGCCGAACTTCTCGACCCAGGCCTGTGCCTTGGCGGCGGTGCGGTTGTACACGGTGACCTCGTGCCCCTTGGTGGCGAGGTGGCCGGCCATGTGGAAACCCATGACGCCCAGTCCGAGAAATGCGACACGCATGCTGCTGCTCCGTTGCTTGTATGTTTGGGATCGGTGAGGCGCGGTCCCGTTTGCGTGATGCCACGCCAGGGTCCTGCGCCGGCGGGACGGCTGGGCCGCCTCCGGCTCCAGAGTATACGGGGGCGCCGGGGCGGGGGACAGATACAGAGGCTGGCACGATGTTGCGCTACAGGATGCCGATTCGGGCACATATACCGGCGCGGCCTGTTTTCGTATTGGGGGAATCCGAGCCGCCGCGCACATCACTACAAGGTCAGAACCCGCCTACGCCAGCTTCCGCCCTTGTCCTATCCCTTGCGCATCGCATGCTGCCTACATTGAAGCCAGGTTGCACCACCGCAAGGAGCCGACTCATGTCATTCGCGCTATACATTATCGGCCTGCTGGTCCTGGTTGCCGGCATTGCCTGGGGCATGGAAACGGCTGGCCTCGCGCCCGTCTATATCGGTATTGCCTGCCTGATCGTGCTTGGCATCGGCATCATGGCGGCGGTCTCGCGTACCCGTACCAAGGATCCCTCCTGAGGGTTGCGGCCCCGGCGCCGTGCCGGGCCCGCCCTTGTTTTCCGTGACGCCGCGCAGCGGCGGGCGCACCAGGTTGGCTTGCCAGGCCTGCTGGATCACCTGGGCGATCTGGTTGAAGGCTTCCTTGGAAATCACGGCTTCCTCGCGCATGGTTTCCAGTGACAGCCGGCCCTTGCGCAACGCGAACAGCATCAGCAGCCGCCGTTCCAGCGCCACGGTGTAGTCGCCGAACTTGGCGCGCATCTCGGCCAGGCCTTCTTCGGCCGCCTTGGTGCGGTCTTCCAGCACGCCGTCGAGCACCGTTGCCATGCGCGCGCCGAACACCGGCGTGAGCATCGAGCGGTTATAGCGGCGCAGGCGGTCCAGCACGGTCTGGCGGCAGATCAGCAGCTCGAAGCGGTCGGCCAGTGCGCGCGCCAGGGGGCGGTCGAGCGACAGACGGCGGTGCAGGAAAAGTGCCACGCGAAAGCCCAGGTGATAGTCCAGGATATGCCGTGCGGCGCGGTTGTAGCCGATGCGGCCCTGTTCGCGCGCCGCGTCGATCATTTGCGAGGTGTTGCGCATCATCGCGTCCAGGTTGGCCACCGAGATCACGCCGTCGCCGTACTCGGGGATCAGCTCGCGCTCACGCGTGGCCAGCGTGACCAAGCCGATGGTCAGGCGGTCGCGTTCGGACAGGGCGGTGTCAAAGTCGAACTCTGCCGAGCCCAGTTCAATGCCGTGCCGGTATTTCTGCGCGGCATCGCGCGCGGCGGCCGGAGGCAGGTCGAACGAGTCGGCCACGCGCGTCAGCATGGCTTCGACCTCCTCGGTGGACAGGCGGATCGCCTGCTGCTGCAGCGCGCGTTCCTGTGGCGACAGCTGGTCCAGGCCCAACCGGTGGATCAGGCTGCGCAGCGTGGTGCCGTTGAGTAGCAGGCTCACCAGCACGAAGCCGGTGGCCAGGATGGCGACGAAATGGCGCGTTTCGTAGGGCAGGTGGTCGTTCTCGGCAATGCCCAGCGCCAGCACCAGCGTGACGGCGCCGCGCAGGCCGCCCCAGGCGATGGCCAGCTTGAAGGCGCCGTTGATCGGCGCGCTCAGGCGCAGCCAGGACAGCAGCGGCAGCAGCCCGAACAGCGTCACCAGGCGCGCGGCCAGTGCGGAGGCCACCAGTGCCAGCAGCAGCCAGCCGTGATGCGTGGTCACGCCCGCCAGCATGGAGGGCACGCGCACCGCGGCCAGCAGGAACACCACCGCCCCGGCGATGCTGGCGAACTGCTCCCAGATCATGCGCAGGTGGCGCCAGTTCGGCGGGTTCAGCCGCGTTGGCCCGAGCGCGCTGACCATCAGGCCGGCGCACACCACCGCCACCACGCCGGAGACTCCCAGCAGTTGTTCAGCCAGCAGGTAGAGCGGGTAGGGCAGCGCCAGCGTCAGCGCGCTCTCGGCCATGGCCAGGCCGGCCAGGCGGGGCAGCAGGTCCGACACCAGCCGCCCGGCCAGCGCGCCGCAGACCACGCCGCCAACGAAGGACCAGGCCAGTTCGCGCAGGCCCGCGGCCAGCGTTGCCTGCGCGCCGTGGCCGGTCAGCATCGCCACCAGCACGCCGACGATGGCGATGGCAGCGGCATCGTTGAGCAGGCTTTCGCCCTCCACCAGCCGGATCAGCCTGGCCGGCGCGCCCACGTCGCGGAAGATCGCGATCACCGCGGCCGGGTCGGTGGTGGCCACCACCGCGCCCAGCAGCAGGCACACCGCCAGCGGCATCCCGCTGGCCGCCGCCGTGGCGACGCCGATCATGCCGGTGGCTACCACTACGGCGACCACCGCCAGCAGCAGGATCGGGGCCGCGTCCGGCAGCATGCTGCGCACGTCGGCGGTCAGTGCCGCGTGGAACAGCAGCGGTGGCAGGAAGATCCACAGGTAGGCCTCGGGCGGCAGCGCGGGGTCGATCAGCGGGTGCAGGAAATGCCGGGCGAAGTCAGGGTGGGCCGCATCGATGGCGACGTAGCCCGCGCCGATGGCGATGCCGATGGCCGACAGCAGGGTGGACTCGGGCAACACCAGCCGCGCGGCGGCCACCTGTACCAGGGCGACGATGGCCAGCAGCGCGCCGGCTAGGAGTCCGTCGGACTTGAGCCCGGGCGAATCCGAATGATCGGTGCGACGAGATTTTTGGACGGCAATCGCGCTGATCGAACGCTCTTGATGGTTGACGAGGCACTGTGATGGCACATTGGAGCGCCTTAGGGGCTCGGCTTTGGGTAGTCGAGGCGCACTTTGCTATCCAACCGCTCGCAGAACGTGCATGCGCTTGATGTTCCAGGCCATGGTCACAAGACTCCATTCGCCTTGCGCCTTGTCCAGCCCGCGCATGCTCATCTGGCGCCAACCCATTACCCGTTTGATGATGCCGAACACCGGCTCCACCGTCTGCTTGCGCAAGCTGTAGAGGGCGCGCCCGGCTTGTGTGCCCAGTCGGTGCGCCATCTGCACAACCGGGTCCGTGGTCTGGGGCTGCGGCACATCGGGGGCAAAGCGCTCCAGCACAGGGGCATGATGCGGCTCCCGCCTTAGCGCCAGCAGCGGCTCGATCCCTGCATCGTGGCACGCGATCACGTTGGCCTGACTGAAGAAGCCGTTGTCCGTGATCAGCGTGCGCACCTCGCCCAGCACCGCAGGCAACGCCGCGATCTGCTCCAGCGTGGGCACGACTTCGCGCTTGTCGTTGCACGCCTGGCTCACGTGCTGGGTGACCACCATCATCGTCTCTGTGTCTACCCCGGCTTGCGCGTTGTAGCTTTGTTCGAAGCCACCCCCCGAGACGGGCATGATGCGTGACTCTTCATCCGTGAGGTTCACCTGATCGCCATCCTTGGGCCCCGCCTCTGGTGGCTCGGGATCCTTGCCGCGCGGCTTCTTGCCAGCGTCCCGCTGAGACTTGCGCTTAGCCGTCTTGGCCTCGTACTCCTGCTGTTCGAGTTGATGACGCTCGGCGGCGCGCTGCTCGATCTTTGCCTTGGCCAGCGCCATCGCGCTCAAGCGGTCTTCGCGTCGAGCGATCTCCGCCGGCACGTCCATGCCATCCGGGATGGCTGCGCGGTCGCTGTTCTCGGCCAGCGCAAGCAGGGCCTGCACTTCCTGTCGTAACTGCGCCTCGATCTTTTGGGCATGACCCCACGACAGGGCGCGGTGCTTGCTCGCGTTCGCGTCGATCTTGGTGCCGTCCAGCGCAATGTGCCCGAGCTTGAGCAGTTTCATCTCGCGCGCCAGCACCAGCACCTGCACAAACAGCGCCTCCACCTCCTTCAGGAATCGACGCCGGAACGTCGCCAGCGTGTCGTGATCCGGGTGGGTGTTGGCTGCCACATAGCGGAAGGCCACCGAGTCGTAGGTCGCGCGTTCGAGCTTGCGGCTCGAGTGCACGCCATTGGCATAGCCGTAGATCAGCAAGCCCAGCAACACGGCGGGATGGTGCGCCGCCGAACCCCGGCCCGCGTATTGGCGTGTCAGTTCGCTCAGATCGAGCTGCTCGATGACTTCGACTACGAAGCGCGCCAAGTGATCATCGGGCAGCCATTCGTCCACTGAGGGCGGCAACAGGTACGCGGTATCTCGGTCTACGGGAACGAAGCGGCTCATCGGGTAGGTCTTTGGTTGTGCGCCAGCGATTATCTCGGACAACGTCATCTTGCGGAAGACTGCAAAGCCCGACAAACTCCTAGGATCAGGATATCGACGGTGATGCTCATGCGCCGGCCTCCGTGTCCGCGTTGTCATGGACGGGCGGACTCGCCAGCTGAGCGCGCACCGCCGCCGCCAGTTCGGCAGCCGCCGGCGACAGGCTGCGGTTGCGCGAGGTTACCAGCCCGATCGAGCGCTCGGTCACCGGCGCGGTCAGCAGGCGCTCGACAATACCGGGCTGGCGCACCGTGCCGGCCGCGATCTCTGGCAGCGCGGCCACGCCGAAGCCGCATTCGACCATGGCCGCGATGGTGGCCAGGCGCTCGGCCTCGAACACCGGCTGGAAGCGGATGCGGTTCTGCAGGAAGGCCCATTCCGCGTACTGGCGCACGCTGCTCGGGTGCGTCATCGACACGTGCGGCGCGCTGGCGGTATCGGCCCAGCGCAGAGGCCCGGGGCTGCGCGCCAGCGGGTGCGCCGACGGAATCAGCAGCACGAAGCGGTCCGACAGCAGGGGCTCATATTGCAGGTCCGCCTGTTGCGGGTCGGCGGCGGTCAGCGCGAAATCCACGTCGCCGGCGCGCACCAGATCGAACGCCGGGCCGGAGAGAGTATCGAACACCTTCAGTGCCACCTCCGGGCGCGCCTGGTGGTAGGCCATCAGCACGCGCGGCAGCATGCGCGCCGCCAGCGAGGGCAGCGCCGCCACCGCGACCTGGCCGCGCTCGGCGCTGGCAATGCCGGTCACGGCGTCGATGGCGCCGCGGAACGCCGCCTGCAGCAGCGCGGCCTGCTGCATGAAGACCTGGCCGGCCGCGGTCAGGCGCACGGTGCGGGTGGTGCGGTCGAACAGGCGCACGCCGAGGGACTCCTCAATGCGCAGGATCTGCGTGGACAGGGCGGATTGCGACAAGTGCAGCTGGCTGGCGGCCTGGCGGAAGTTGAGCGTGCGGCCGAGCACCAGGGTGGTTTCGATGTCGCGCATCGACAGGTTGATTTTCATCTGTGGCAGCGGGCCGGCAGCGTCGTCCGGCCGAATCATGCGATTGATCTGATTTGTGGATCATTTTATCCATAGAATCGACTTCTTCAATCAAAGCAAGTTCTCTACACTGCCGGGATTCGATGCCCCGCTATCAGGACTGACGCGATGGCGAGTGCGCGCCACGTCGCATCCCCCCTGGGAGAACCTATGTCGAACCCGACCGCTCCGGTCATCCTGAGCCGCCCCGGCGCCGCGCACGCGGTGGTGGTGGGCGGCGGCACCATGGGCGCCGATGTTGCCGTGGTGCTGACCCGCGCGCTGTGCCGCACCACCGTGGTCGAGCCTGATGCCGGCCGCGCCGGCGCCCTGCCCGGGCGCGTGCGCGGCAACCTGGCCGCGATCGGCCGTGAACAAGGCGCGGAGCGCCTGGCGGTGGCCGCGGCGCTGGATGATGTGGACTGGTCCACCGTGGACCTGGTGATCGAGTGCATCCCGGAACGGCTGGACCTGAAGCAGGCGCTCTTTGCCGAGTTGGTGCGGCGCGCGCGGCCCGATACGGTGCTGGCCAGCAACAGCTCCAGCTTCCCGATCAGCGCCATCGGCGCGGAGCTCGACTCGCGTGAGCGCATGCTGGGCCTGCACTTCTTCATGCCGGCGCACCTGGTGCCGCTGGTGGAGGTGGTGATGGGCGATGACAGCGACGAGGCCTGTGCCGATGCGCTGATCGCCTTCATGCGCCGCTGCGCGATGGTGCCGGTCAAGGTGCGCAAGGATCTGCCGGGCTTTCTTGCCAACCGGCTGCAGCATGCGCTGTCGCGCGAGGCTTTCAGCCTGATCGACCGCGGCATTGCCTCGCCCGAGGATGTCGATGCGGCGGTGCGCTTCGGCTTCGGCTTTCGCTTCCTGGCGGCCGGGCCGGTGCTGCAGCGCGACCACGCGGGCATCGACGTGCACGCGGCCGCCGGCACCACCATATACCCGACCTTCTGCAACGACGACCATCCGGCGCGCTGCCTGTCCGAGCGCGCCGCCGACGGCCGCCACGGCATGAAGCGCGGCGAAGGCTTCTACCACTGGACCCCTGAAACCATTGCCGCCGAACGCGCACGCTATGACAGCCTGCTGCGCGCCGGCCTGGCGCTGATCGCGCCTGAACTGCCCGAGATCGAGCCATGACCCAGACCCCTTCCCAAGCCCCTGTCGCCGCAGCCCGCGTGCCGCTGGCCGATGCGCCGCTGATCGTCACCGTGGCGCCCAACGGCGCCTACAAGCGCGCCAGCGACCATCCGGCGGTGCCGCTGACCGCCGCGGCACTGGCCGCTGAAGCGCGCGCCTGCCTGGATGCCGGCGCGGCCATGATGCACATGCATGTGCGCGATGCCGAAGGCCGCCACTCCCTAGACGTGCAGGCCTACCGCGACGCGCTGGCCGCGGTGAAGCAGGCCGTCGGCGAAGCGTTGCTGGTGCAGGTGACGAGCGAGGCCGCGGGCGTCTACCAGGCCGCGGAGCAGATGGCGATGGTGCGTGAGCTGCAGCCCGAAGCCGTCTCGGTGGGCCTGCGCGAAGTGGCCGTGCCGGAGATCCCGGACAGCGAACTGGCGGCGTTCTTCGCCTGGCTGGCGCGTGAGCGCGTGATGACGCAGGTGATCCTGTATGACGTGGCCGATGTGCGGCGTTGGCAATCGATGCGTGAGCGCGGCATGGTGCCGCCGGGCGCATGGTCGGTGCTGTACGTGCTGGGGCGCTATGCCGCCGGGCAGGTGTCGTCGCCGCACGACCTGCTGCCGTTCCTGCAGGCTGCGGGCGAGTCCGGCGACGCGTTGCCGTGGGCGATCTGCGCCTTCGGCCGCGAAGAGAATGCCTGCGTGACCGCGGCCGCGGCATTTGGCGGCCATGTGCGGGTGGGATTCGAGAACAACCTGCTGCTGCGCGACGGCAGCCGCGCACCCGGCAACCATGCGCTGGTGGCGCAGGCGGTGCAGGGCGGCCTGACGCTGGGCCGGCCGATTGCCGACGCCGCCGATGCGCGCCGCATCTACGGCGAGGTGCGCTGAGGCGCTGCCTCGCCGGGTGCCGTCAGGCGCCGTCGCTGAAGCTGTCGCGCGGGCCGTTGGGGTTATGCGCGCCGTCGGTGAAGGTGCTGCGCGGACCGGTTGCGGCGTTCGCGCCGTCCGTGAACGCGCTGCGGGTTTCCATGAGGCTGCGGGAGCCGTCGGTGAACGGGCTGCGGGGGCCGGTGGCGCTGTGCGCCCCGTCGCTGAACGGATCGACGTTGCGCGGTGCAGCCTGCGCAGTGCCGACCACGGCAGCGATAAGGGCGGTGGCCACAAAGACTTGCCTGAGTGCTTGCATGATTCGCTTCTCCGTAAGGTTGCCGGCCCGGGGTGGGCGGCGGTGAAGCAAGTCTAGGTAGCGCGTGCCCACACGACCATGACCGGCACATGACATTGCTGTCACTCGGCAGCGGACGTGCGCGGCAAGCGCACGGCAATTGGCCGCGCGCCCACGAGGGGAAACCCAGCAGCGCGGGCAAAGGCTGTAGAATCACGGCTATCCGACCGGCCTGCGGTTCCATCGCCGGTTTTTCATTGCCCGCGGAAATGCAGCGGGCCTCTCACGAGAGTCATGTCCGAGTCTGATTCAGCCAAACTCGCTGCGGTGGCGTGGATCCGCGAGCAAATGGACCGTCATGCCCTGACGCTCGACGATCTCGTCGCCGCCGGGTGCTTTGATCACGTTGCCATCGACGCCGGGCATGAGCCGGCGCCTGCCGCCGCGCCAGCCGTGGCCCAGCTTATCCCGCAGGCCGCCCCCAAGGCTGCCGCTGCACGCCCGCTATACCGCAATGCGCTTGGCCAGAGCTGGGACGGGCAGGGCGAGTATCCAGACTGGCTGCAACGGGCCGTGAACGCCGGGCAGTCGATCGAATTCTTCCGCGTCGGATAAAAAGCGCAGGCGCGACAATTCGCCGCGCCTTGCCGGTGCCGACGGAATTCCGCAAAACAGAAAAGAAGCGATGCGGGCGCTGTGCCCGCTATGACGCGCTCAGCAGCGTGCGGGCAGCAGGCGTTCCAGCGGCAGGCTGTCGGTGAATGCACCCGGCGTGGCCATTGGCGCCGCATGCGCCCAATGCACCAGCACCTCCGCAGGCAGTTCGCGCAGCACGCCGGACGCGGCCGATGGCTGCGTCTCCAGCGGCGTGGCGCCCTGGTCGCTCGCCTGCGGCGCATCGGCATCGTGCAGCTGCAGCGGATGGCCACTGCCGGAAGGCTCGGCCATCACCTGGACCGCGCTGCCGCGGCAGGTGCCCGGGCCGGTGCCGTCCAGCGCCGCTTCCGCCTCCATTTTGGCGGCCGCGTGCCGCTCCGGCAGCGACAGCCCGGCTGCCTGTACCGCGCTGCACACCGTGGCCACTGCCGCCGCGGCACCGGAGACGGGCAGCGCAAGCATGGCGAGGGACAGCAGCAGGCAATTCGGCGGGTGTTTCATCGGCAGGGGGGGGCGGGCAGAATGGGGGCAACGGTGGCGCAAACCGGCATGACGCCGGTAGTGATCGCGCATTTTACCGGTGTTTCCACCTGCATTACCCTGGCATGGCGATGACATTTCTGAAATCTTTGCCCATTGGCGGTCATCCTCGGCTAGCGTTACGCCATGGCGGCGCTGGTGCCGCCCGGAAAGTGACCGAACCATGCGTATCCTGATTGTCGAGGACGAACCCAAGGCGGGCGACTACCTGCACAAGGGCCTGACCGAATCCGGCTTCGTGGTGGACCTGGCGCGCGACGGCGCGGACGGCCTGGCCCATGCGCGCGAGCATCCCTATGACCTGATCGTGCTGGACGTGATGCTGCCCGGCCTGGATGGCTGGCAGGTGCTGCGCGAGCTGCGCCGCGAGCGCGATACCCCGGTGCTGTTCCTGACCGCGCGCGACGAGCTGTCGGACCGCCTCAAGGGGCTGGAGCTCGGCGCCGACGACTACATGGTCAAGCCCTTTGCCTTTGCCGAGCTGGTGCTGCGCATCCGCACCATCCTGCGGCGCGGCCCGCTGCGCGAGAGCGAGTTCATCGAAGTGGCCGACCTGCAGATCGACGCCATCCGCCGCCGCGTGGTGCGCGCCGGCCAGAAGATCGACCTGACCTCCAAGGAGTTCGCGCTGCTGTACCTGCTGGCGCGCCGGCGCGGCGAGGTGCTGTCGCGTTCGCTGATCGCCTCGCAGGTGTGGGACGTCAATTTCGACAGCAATACCAATGTGGTCGATGTCTCGATCCGGCGCCTGCGCGCCAAGGTCGACGATCCCTTCCCGCACAAGCTGATCCACACGCGGCGCGGCATGGGCTACGTGCTGGACGACAGCGAGGACCGGGGCCAGGACGCATGATGCGGCTGACGTCTTCGCTCACCACGCGGCTGGCGCTGGCGTACGGGCTGGCCACGGCCGTGATCCTTGCCAGCGTGGCGGCCTACCTGTCCGGGGCGCTGTCGGTGCAGCTGGAGGGGCGCGATGAAAGCGAGCTGGTCGGCGAGGTGCTGCTGGTGCGCCACCTGCTGCGCGAGGTGCGCAGCGAGGCCGAGATCCGCGCCGATACCCACCGCTTTGCCGATATTGCGATGGGCCATGAGGGGCTGATCCTGGTGGTGCGCTCACGCCAGGGCGAGCCGCTGGTCACGCTCAACCCGCGCAATGAATCCGTGCCGACGCTGCGCGTGCTGCCGGCCACCACGCAGCCAGAGAAGAGCATGTTGCAGACCTGGTACCCCAAGAATGGCGTGCCCTCGCGCGGCATTGCGGCGTTGGGCCAGCTCGGCGATTCCGACAAGGCCGTGGAGATCGTGGTGCTGCGCGATGCCGGCTACCGCGTGGCGCTGATCCGCGAATACCGCCACCAGGTGCTGTGGGCCACGCTGTGCGGCGCTGCCGTGGCGGCGGGGCTGGGCTTCGTGCTGGCGCGGCGCGGGCTGCGGCCGCTGCGGCGCATGGCTGCCGATGCCGCCGCGGTCACCACCAGCCGCCTTGCCACGCGGCTTGACGTGGGCAGCGCACCGGCCGAGCTGCGCGAGCTGGCGGCGGCCCTCAATGACATGCTGGCGCGGCTGCAGGACAGCTTCTCGCGGCTGTCCGAATTCTCGGCGGACCTGGCGCATGATTTCCGCACGCCGATCAGCAACCTGATCGGCCAGACCCAGGTCACGCTGGCGCAGAGCCGCGGCGTGTCCGAGTATGAGGTGCTGCTCGAATCCAACCTGGAAGAGTACGAGCGCCTGGCGCGCATGATCGAGAACATGTTGTTCCTGGCGCGCGCCGACCATGCGCAGGTGGCGCTGGGCATCCGCACGCTGGACGCGCGCGAAGAACTGGACAAGATGGCCGAGTACTTCGAGGCCGTGGCCGCCGACCGCGATGTGGCGCTGGCGGTGACCGGCACGGCGATGGTGCAGGCCGACCAGACGCTGCTGCGCCGCGCGGTCACCAACCTGCTCGACAATGCGCTGCGCCATGCGCCGGCCGGCAGCACCGTGCAGCTCGACGTTGAGCGCGCCCCGGCGCCGGGAGGCGGCACGACCTGCATCCGCGTGACCAATGCCGGGCCGGAGATCCCGCCCGAGACGCTGCCGCATATCTTCGGGCGCTTCTACCGGGCTGATCCGTCGCGCCGCAACTCGGCGACGTCGACCGGGCTCGGGCTGGCCATCGTCGACACCATCATGCGGCTGCATGGCGGCAGCGTGACGGTGCGCAGCCTTGAAGGCGAAACGATGTTTTCGCTGCAATTTCCCGCCGAAGCATTGGCCACTGCCGCGCCGCCTGCCCCGGTCCCCGCCGCGGTTTCCTGAATCCGGCCGGGCGCTTGCACCTGGCCGGCACGCGCGCATAATGGCGCGCGGGCGAACAGCCAATGCCATGCAGCCCGATCGACCATTCACAAGGAGAGCGACATGCAGGTGCAACCCTATCTGGATTTTGGCGGCCGTTTCGACGAGGCCGTGGCCTTCTACGGCAAGGTGCTGGGCGCGCAGGTCACGTTCGCGATGCGCTACAAGGATGCTCCGCCGAGCCCCGGCATGGAGGTTCCCGATGACTGGAAGGACAAGGTGATGCACGCCAATATCCAGTTTGGCGAGAACCAGGTGATGGCGTCCGACGGCCGGCGCGGCGAGCGCCCGGCGTTCAGCGGCTTCAGCCTGTCGGTGGGCGCGGTCAGCAAGGACGAGGGCCAGCGCATCTTCGACGGCCTGAGCGAAGGCGGCCAGGTGGTGGTGCCGTACCAGAAGACTTTCTGGGCCGAAGGCTTCGGCATGCTGGTGGACCGCTTCGGCATGTCCTGGATGGTCAACTGCGAGCACTGACCCGCCGCTGCGGCATGGCGCCGCGGTCGTTGCCATGCCGCTTGACTCTGTAGTTGCTACAGGGTCTTCAATGTCATCAGGTTAAACCAGCGGGAATAACAAGATATGGCTCGCACGTCACCTGAGGACGCACTTCCTCAAGATCACGCTGCCCACGCGCACGATGGCGCCGCCCACCGGCATGGCGGGCATGATCACGACCATCACCACCACGACCACGACCACGACCATGATCATCATGGGCATGGCCATGCCGGGGCCCGGCAAGCACCGGCGGCTTCCGCCTGCTGTGGCGGCGGCAGCTCGGCCACGGTTGCGCTGACGCCCGCCGCATCGGTCGACATTCCCGCCGGCGCGCAGACCGCTGCATGGCGCATCGACGCGATGGACTGCCCGACCGAGGAGACGCTGATCCGCAGCAAGCTGGGCGGCATGGCGGGCGTGGCGGCGCTGGAGTTCAACCTGATCCAGCGGGTGCTGACGGTGCATCACACCTTGCCGTCGCCGGAGCCGGTGGCCAGGGCGATCGAGAGCCTGGGCATGCAGCCGGTGCCGCTGAGCACCGAGGCCGCGCAGCAAGTCTTGCCGCAATCCACGGCAAGCAAGCCCTGGTGGCCGCTGGTGCTGGCCGGCGTGGCCGCCTTGGGTGCCGAAGCGGCGGAGTGGCTGGGCCTGGGCTTGCCGTGGCTGCCCGCCGTGCTGGCACTGGCGGCAGTGGCGCTGGGCGGGCTGACCACCTACCGCAAGGGCTGGATCGCGCTGCGCAATGGCAACCTGAACATCAATGCCCTGATGAGCATTGCCGTCACCGGCGCACTGCTGCTGCGCCAGTGGCCGGAAGCGGCCATGGTGATGGTGCTGTTCGCGCTGGCCGAGCGCATCGAGGCGGCCTCGCTGGACCGGGCGCGCGATGCGATCCGCGGCTTGATGGCGATGGCGCCGGAACAGGCCACGGTGCGGCGCGCCGATGGCAGCTGGGACAGCGTGCCCGCCGCCGGCGTTGCCGTGGGGGCGCTGGTGCGGCTGCGGCCGGGCGAGCGCGTCGCGCTTGACGGCAAGGTCGTGCGCGGCCAGTCGGCGCTGGACCAGGCGCCCATCACCGGCGAAAGCGTGCCGGTCGACAAGGCCGAGGGCGATGTGCTGTTCGCCGGCTCGATCAACCAGTCCGGCGAGCTGGAGTACACCGTGACGGCGCCCGCCAGCGATTCCACGCTGGCCCGCATCATCCACGCGGTGGAGGCCGCGCAGGGCAGCCGTGCGCCCACGCAGCGCTTTGTCGACCAGTTCGCGCGCATCTACACGCCCACGGTGTTCGCGATTGCGCTGGCGGTCGCGGTGGTGCCGCCGCTGGCCATGGGCGGCGCCTGGGTCGACTGGATCTACAAGGCGCTGGTGCTGCTGGTGATCGCCTGCCCCTGCGCGCTGGTGATCTCCACGCCGGTGACCATCGTCAGCGGGCTGGCCGCTGCCGCGCGCCGCGGCATCCTGGTCAAGGGTGGGGTGTACCTGGAGCAGGGCCGGCACCTGGCCTGGGTGGCGCTGGACAAGACCGGCACGATCACGCACGGCAAGCCCGCGCAGACCAACCACGCGCTGCTGGCCGAGGACGCGCCGCAGGCACGCGCCATTGCTGCTAGCCTGGCGGCGCGCTCGGACCACCCGGTTTCGCGCGCGGTGGCCACGGCGGCCGCGGCCGACGGGATCGGCACGCTGCCGGTGGACGACTTCGAGGCGCTGGCGGGGCGCGGCACGCGCGGCAAGGTGCAGGACGTGGCGTACTGCCTGGGCAACCACCGCCTGGTGCATGAGATGGGCGCCTGCTCGCCGGCGCTGGAGGCGCGGCTCGAAGCGCTGGAGCGCGAGGGCAAGACCGTGGTGCTGCTGGCGCGCGTCGACGGCAACGGCGCCGCCACGGCGCTGGCGCTGTTCGCGGTGGCGGATACCGTGCGCGACACCAGCCGGCAGGCGATCGCAGAGCTGCATGAACTGGGCGTCAGGACGCTGATGCTGTCGGGCGACAATCCGCACACGGCGCAAGCCATTGCCGCGCAGGTCGGCATCGATGAGGCGCGCGGCAACCAGTTGCCGCAGGACAAGGCCGACGGCATCGCGGCGCTTGCCGGCGCCGCCCACGCGCGCGGCGGCCGCATCGGCATGGTCGGCGACGGCATCAACGACGCACCGGCGCTGGCGCGTGCCGATATCGGCTTCGCCATGGGCGCAGCCGGCACCGACACCGCTATCGAGACGGCCGACGTGGCGCTGATGGACGATGACCTGCGCAAGATCCCGGCCTTTGTGCGCCTGTCGCGCCGCACCTCAAGCATCCTCACGCAGAACATCGCGCTGGCGCTCGGCATCAAGGCCGTGTTCCTGGTGCTGACGGTGCTGGGGATGGGGACGATGTGGATGGCGGTGTTCGCCGATATGGGCGCGAGCCTGCTGGTGGTGTTCAACGGGCTGCGGGTGGGGGCGGAGCGGCGCGGGGGGTAGGCTGCTGTACGTCAATGTACCGCCAGGTTTGCTCCCCTCTCCCGCTTGCGGGAGAGGGGCCGGGGGAGAGGGCAGGCACAGGCAGACCGACACGTCTCACTTCGTCGATACTCCGGCCCTCTCCCCAACCCTCTCCCGCAAGCGGGAGAGGGAGCACACAATCGGCAATTGGGAAATTCAACGGTCGGAATTGTTCATCAGCCTTGCGGCTGCACAATCAACTCCCCACTGCGCCCCGGAATCTCTCCCCAAGTTACCGGCAACTCCGGCAGCCTCTGCCGATCCAGCCCGCGATACCACGTCGCCATCGACACCAGCTCGTGCCCCTGCGCACGCCATCCCGCCAGCAGCCGCTCGAACACCGGCGCCAGCTTGCCGCCTTCCAGCTCGGTATGCAGCGTGAAGACATGGTCGCGCGTGCCTTCGGTCAGCTTCAGCAGCGCGGTGTGGACGTTATCTTCGGTCAGGCCGTCGGTGCCGATCAGTTCATCCAGCGTCGGCAGCGTGGTCGGCATCTGCACGTGCCGGCAGGGCACGCCGTCGATAGTCGGGATATAGGGCGCGGTGCCGCGTCCGTCGGACGCATAGGCCATGCCCCAGTCGTCGATCTGGCGGAAGGCCGCTTCGTTCATCTGCCAGCCTGCCGCGCCGTGCGTGGCAGGCGCTTCGCCGAAGATCTCGCGGTAGCGCGCGAACGCCTGCTGCATCTGCCGGCGCGTCCAGGCAACATCGCGCTCGCGCACGTTGTCCTGCCAGTAGACGTGGTCCCAGGTGTGGATGCCGCACTCATGGCCGGCCGCGCGCGCCGCGCGCATCTCGGCGGCGCCCTTGCGGCCAATGTCCGGCCCCGGCAGCAGCACGCCATACATCAGCGTGCGCAGGCCATAGTTGGACACCACCGAGGTGCGCGACACCTTCGTCAGGAAGCCGGGCCGGAATACGCGCCGCAGCGCCCAGCCGGTATGGTCGGGACCCAGGCTGAACAGGAAGGTGGCCTGCGCCTGCGCAGCCGCCAGCATCGACAGCAGCTTCGGCACGCCTTCGCGCGTGCCGCGCAGCGTGTCGACGTCGACCTTCAGGGCAATGCGTGCCATCTGCGGTGCGCGCTCAGTTGGCCGAATCGACCAGCGTGCGGGCCTCGACCACCTTGCCGCGATACGCCTCGAAGATGCGGCGCAGCGCCGCTTCCATGTTGATCCCGGGCTTCCAGCCCAGCTCTTCGATGGTGTTGTCGATCTTCGGCACGCGGTGCTGCACGTCCTGGTAGCCCTTGCCGTAGAAGTCGCCCGACGAGGTCTCGATGATCTGCGTCTTGCGCGCTTCGTCAGCGTATTCCGGGTAGTCGGCGGCCATCTTCAGCATCATCTCGGCCAGCTCGCGCACCGAGTGGATATTGCCCGGGTTGCCGATGTTGTAGATCTTGCCGCTGGCCACGCCGTTGGGGTTCTCGATGATGCGCATCAGCGCGTCGATGCCGTCGGCGATATCGGCAAAGGCGCGCTGCTGGGCGCCGCCATCGACCAGCTTGATCGGTTCGCCGCGCACGATATGGCCGAGGAACTGCGTCACCACGCGCGACGAGCCTTCCTTCGATTCGAAGATCGAATCCAGCCCCGCGCCGATCCAGTTGAACGGGCGGAACAGGGTGTAGTTCAGGCCTTGCTCCATGCCGTAGGCGTGGATCACGCGGTCCATCAGCTGCT
This sequence comes from Cupriavidus sp. BIC8F, assembly GCF_032465815.1. NCBI lineage: Bacteria > Pseudomonadati > Pseudomonadota > Betaproteobacteria > Burkholderiales > Burkholderiaceae > Cupriavidus > Cupriavidus sp. BIC8F. The sequence goes on from NZ_CP136095.1 coordinate 1,350,221, forward strand.
TGGAGCAGGCGTAGATCCAGCGCGGCTTGTTGATCGGGCCGTAGACCAGCGGCGAGGCGTCGGGGTCGAACTCTTCGTCGCTGCACATGCCGTAGACCTCGGAGGTCGACGGGAACACCAGGTGCTTGCCGTACTTGACCGCGGCGCGCACGATCGGCAGGTTGGCCTCGAAGTCCAGCTCGAACACGCGCAGCGGCTGGCGCACGTAGGTGGCCGGGGTGGCGATGGCCACCAGCGGCAGCACCACGTCGCACTTGCGGATGTTGTACTCGATCCACTCCTTGTTGATGGTGATGTCACCCTCGAAGAAGTGCATGCGCGGATGGTCGACGAGGTCGCCGAGGCGGTCCGACGACATGTCCATGCCGTAGACCTCCCACGGCGTGGTTTCCAGGATGCGGCGCGTCAGGTGGTGGCCGATGAAGCCGTTGACGCCAAGAATCAGGACCTTTTTCATCGGTTTTCCTCGTTGGATTGTTCGGTATGGATAAGTTTGGCGAAGGCCTGCGGCGTGAGTGCCGAGCCATCTTGTGCCAGCAATCGGGTGACCATGACCAGGCCGCCGTCGCCGCACAGGCCGATGATCTGGCCGTCGTGCACATGCAGGCCGGGCGCCGTGCCGGCGGGCAGCGCCAGCTCCGTCAGCGGCCGGCGCGCCTGCGCCACAATGAAGCGGAGCCCGGCGAGATCGGTGAACGCGCCGGGATAGGGCGGTGCGACGGCGCGCACGAGATTGTAGACCTCGGCGGCCGGGCGGCTCCAGTCGATGCGGCCGTCTTCCGGCTTGCGCCCGGAGAAGTAGCTGCCTTCGGCCAGCCGGTTGGGGTGTTGAGGCGTCTGTCCGGCGATCATCGCGGGCAGGGCACGCCACAGCGTCTGCTCGGCGGCAACGGTGACTTTCTCGAAGACTTCGCCGGCAGTGTCGTCCGGCAGGATCGGCACCGCGGTCTGGTCGACGATATAGCCCGCGTCAGGCTTGGCTTCCATGGCGTGCAGCGTGGCGCCGGTCTCGGTTTCGCCGCGCAGCACCGCCCAGTTCACCGGCACGCGGCCGCGGTACTTGGGCAGCAGCGAGCCGTGCATGTTGAAGGCGCCGCCTGGGGCCAGCACCAGCACGCCCGCGGGGATCATGGCGCGGTAGTAGAACGAGAAGATGACGTCCGGGCGCGCGTCGCGCACAGCCTGGGTGACGGCGGGATCGGCAGGGTCCTCGCCATAGACGAAGGGGATGCCCAGCTCGGCGGCGGTGTCGGCCACGCGGCGGAACCAGATATTCTCGTCGGGGCGGTCGCGGTGCGTGATCACCAGCGCCACCTCCACGCCGCGCGCATGCAGCACGCGCAGGCAGCGGTCGCCGACATTGTGGTAGCCAAAGACGACGGCGCGCATCATTGCTCCGCGCCTGCGGCAGCCGGCGTGACACGCTGCGGGTCCGCTTCCAGCACTGCCTTGATGCGGTAGCGCGGGCGGTCGCGCACTTCCTGGTAGATGCGGCCGACGTACTCGCCCAGCAGGCCCACGCCGAACAGCAGGATGCCGATCAGGAAGAAGTTCATGGCGAACAGGGTGAACACACCCTGGACTTCCGAACCGAACAGGAAGCGCCGGACCAGCAGCACCACCACCAGTACGCCTGAACACAGCGACAGGATCGTGCCGATGGCCGAGAACCACTGCAGAGGCACGATCGAGAAGCCGGTCACCAGGTCGAAATTCAGGCGGATCAGCTGGTACAGCGAATACTTGGATTCGCCTGCGTGGCGCTGTTCGTGACCGACTTCGATCTCGACCGGATTGGAAGCAAAGGTGTATGCCAGCGCGGGGATGAAGGTGTTGACCTCGCGGCAGGCATTGATTGTGTCGATCACATTGCGGTCATAGGCGCGCAGCATGCAGCCCTGGTCCGTCATGCGGATCTTGGTGATGCGCTCGCGCAGCCCGTTCATCGCGCGCGAGGCATAGCGCCGGAACGCGGTGTCGTTGCGCTGGCGGCGGATGGTGCCGACGTAGTCGTGGCCGGCGCGCATGGCTTCGACCAGGCGCGGGATTTCTTCCGGCGGGTTCTGCAGGTCGGCGTCCAGCGTGATCACGATCTTGCCGCGGGTGTGCTCGAAGCCCGCCAGGATCGCCATATGCTGGCCGAAGTTGCCGGCGAACAGCACCACCCGGGTCACATCCGGGCGCTTGTGGAACTGCGCCGCCAGCATCTGCGCCGAGCGGTCGACGCTGCCGTCATTGATGAAGATGATCTCGTACGACTCGCCGAGGCCATCCAGCGCCGGATAGAGGCGGTCGAACAGGGCTTGCAGCCCGTCTTCTTCGTTGTAGACCGGGATGACGACCGAGACTTCGACCGGGCTCATTTGGAGAGACGTTTGCATGTTTCGCTGAGGATTGCGCAGACCCGCTCGACATCGGTGGCTTGCATCGCGGGGAACAGCGGCAGCGTGACGATGCCGCGCCCGATGCGTTCGGCATGCGGCAGCATGCCTTCGCGCCAGCCGAGCGAGCGGTAGTAGGTGAAAAGATGAATGGGCGGATAGTGCACGCCGGTGCCGATACCGCGCTCGCGCATGGCCTCCATGACCTGCTGGCGTGCCTGGGCCGGGCCGCCTTGCAGGCGCTCGGTCGGCAGTACCACCTGGAACATGTGCCAGTTGGTGGTGGCGGCGTGCGCATCCAGTGCTTGCGGCAGCTCGATGCTCAGCGTTTCCAGGCCGCTGTCGGCGGCACAGCGGAAATACGTCTCGGCCAGTTCGGCGCGGCGCGCGGTGATGGCGTCAAGCTTGCCCAGCTGCGCCAGGCCGACCACCGCGTTGACGTCGGTCAGGTTGAACTTGCCGCCGGGCTCTTCGACATCCATGCCATCCATGCCGGTGCGGATCACGCCCTGCAGCCGCAGGCGCTCGGCGCGTACGGCTTCTTCGGGCGTGTTCATCACCAGGCAGCCGCCTTCGATGGTGGTGATGTTCTTGTTGGCCTGGAAGCTGAAGCTGACCAGGTCGCCAAAGGCGCCGATGCGCTGGCCGCGCCAGCGCGAGTCGATTGCCTGCGCTGCATCCTCGATCACGCGCAGCCCGTGCTTGCGGGCAATGGCGTACAGGCGGTCCATGTCCACCGGCAGGCCCGACAGGTACACCGGCATGATGGCACGCGTGCGCGGCGTGATCGCGGCCTCGACGGCATCCAGGTCGAGATTGCGCGTGCGCGGGTCGATGTCGACGAACACCGGCCGCGCGCCCACTGCCAGCACCACGTTGGCGGTGGCGACCCAGGTGACCGGCGTGGTGATGACCTCATCGCCCGGTCCGATATCGGCAATGCGCAGCGCGATCTCCATCGTTGCCGAGCCGTTGGCGAATGTGCGCACCGGGCGTCCGCCGAACAGGTCCGACAGCGCGGCCTCGAAGGCCTGCATCTTCGGGCCGGAGGTGATCCAGCCCGAGGCCAGCACCTTGCCGACTTCGGCAATGGCGGCGGCGTCGATGTCAGGCCGGACAAAAGGCAGGAATTCAGGGGCAGATGCGGTCATGGCAGGGCGAAGAAGAACGGTCGGTGTCGGACCTGGCGGCGCGGCAGGCGCGTCATGAGCGGGCGATCAGGAAGACGCCCGCCAGTATCAGCAGGATGCCGGCCACGCGCAAGGGGCCGATCATCTCGCCGAACAGCCACCAGGCGGCCAGCGCGTTGACCACATAGCCGAGCGACAGCATCGGGTAGGCGATCGACACGTCCACGCGCGACAGCCCCACGATCCATACCCCCACGCTGACCACGTACAGCGTCAGCCCGGCCAGCACCGGCCATTGGGTCAGCACGCGCAGCGCGGTCACCAGAAGCATGCCGCGGTCCAGCGTGATGGCGCCGACGGCGTTGACGCCGGCCTTGAGCAACAGTTGCGCTGCCGCATTGAGCAGCACGCCGGTCAGGATGAAAGCGAAGGTGGAAAGCGTCATGGCGCTGCGTAGTGCTGGGGTTGCAGGAGTTGCAGGTTACTGTCCTGGGGGTTGCGTCTGCGGGCCGTTGCCCGGCAGCGCGAAATTGGCGACCGCCACCCGGCGGCGGTCACCGGCGATCCGGTGCAGCGGCACGCCGCGCGCAGCCAGTGCGTCGTAGGTCGCGGGCGACATGATCGCTACCGCGCGCTTGCCGTCCTGCCAGCGCGCGATAAAGCCGTCGATGGTAGGGATCCACTTCTGCGGTTCCTGGCCGACGCCGAATTCCAGCTCGTCCGGATGCTCCACCATGATGGTGGTGCGGCGCAGGTAGAACGGCAGTGTGTGGTCCAGCATGCCCACGCTGTACAGCGGCATGTCCGGCGTCAGCACGGCATTGATGGCGGGCACCAGGTCCACGCCGGAACTGGGCCGGCCCATGGCTTCGTGACCGCGCAGCGCCACCGTGCAGCAGAGGAACATCGCCAGCGCGTAGGCCACCACACTGGGAAACACCCCGCGCGTGCGCAGCAGCCGGCGTGCCAGCAGTGCGCCGGCCAGCAGCACCGCGAAGGCGATGCCGGTCCACATGGCGAATTCACGATAGACCACATTGGACGTGCCGGGCTTGTCCATCATGCCGACGAACGGGCACGCCAGCAGCCCGACCACGCCCAGCGCGATCATGGCATTGACCTGCCAGCGCCAGGTGCGTTCCGTCACCGTGTCCAGTGCCACGCCGGCCAGCAGCGCCAGCGCCGGGAAGATCGGCACGATATAGCCGGGCAGCTTGGAGCCAGACAGGCTGAAGAAGACAAAGATCGCCACGGCCCACAGCGCTGCCAGCAGGGCAGGCTGGAATGGCCGCGGCGAGGTGCCGCGTTCGACCCCGGCGCGCTCGCGCACGGCCTTCCACATTTGCGGAACCAGGCCCAGCCACGGCAGGAAACCGGCCAGCAGCAGCGGCACGAAGTACCAGATCGCGCCTTCGCGCTGGTGCACGTTCGAGGTATAGCGTTGCCAGTGCTCGTGGATAAAGAAGAAGCGCAGGAATTCCGGATTGCGCTCCGACACCAGCCAGAACCACGGCACCGTCACCACCAGCAGCGCGACGATGCCGCCCGGCAGATGCAGGCGGCGCCACAGGCCGAAGTCGCGCGTCACCAGCGTGTAGACCACCAGCACCAGCCCCGGCAGCGCCAGCCCGACCAGCCCCTTGACCAGCACCGCCACGCCCATTGCCGTCCAGCAGGCGAGCATCCAGTTGCGGCGTTCGGCGCGGGTGGCATCTGGGTGCTGCGCGAGCAGCATGAAGGCCAGCACGCACGCCATGGCGCCTGCCAGCGTCATGTCCAGCGAGTTGAAGTGGCCGGCGATATTCCACATCGGCGCGGAAACCAGCACCAGCCCCGTCAGCACCGCCACGCGCCGGCCGTACCAGCGTGCCGCGGCCAGCATCGACACGCCCAGCCCCAGGATGCCGGACAGCGCCACGCACAGCCGCGCCTGCCAGTCGCCCACGCCAAACAGCGTGTAGGCCAGCGTGGTCACCCACAGGTGGAAGGGCGGCTTCTCGAAATACTTGAGTTCGTGGTAGCGGATCGTCACCCAGTCGCCAGTGGCGAACATCTCGCGGGCAATCTCGGCGTAGCGGCCTTCATCGGAGCGCAGCAGGTGGCGCATGTCGAGGGTGCCGAACCAGACCAGCAGGATAAACAGGCTGGCCAGTGCGACCGCACCGGCGGTGGTGGCTCCAACGGACAGCGCGGCAGCCCGCGAGGTCGATGAACTACGCATAGATCTCCTGGAAAAGCGCGACGGATCGATGGTCCTGCGTGGGCGCGCGGCGACGGGAAGCCATCTCAACGCATGGACTTGCCGGTTGGTGCACACCAGGCGGCCGGCAGGCTGGCACGCACCTGGGACGCCACTGCCGCCTGGGCGCACGCGAGGCCGGCAATGGTAGCACGGCGGGCAGGTTGACCCGGCGGGTGCCGGGGACGGCCTGCAGGGGGCGGCGCGATTGCCGCCGCCAAGAAAAGGAAAGTGATGCTCAGGCCGGATGCTGCGCGCCGGCCGCCGTCGGGCGGGCGCGACGCAGGCGCAGGCCCACGCCGATCAGCAGGATGCCGCACACGATGGCCCAGGAACCGATCAGCCACAGTACCGCCAGCGCGCCGGCCACCGGCTGCCACAGGACCAGGAAGGCGAAGGCGATGCTGACCAGGCCGGCCAGGATCAGCCACCACTCGTTCGGGATCTCCTTGCGCAGCTTGATCGCCGCCACGATCTGCAGCACGCCGGTGGCAAGCGTCCAGGCGGCGATATAGAGCAGCAGCGACAGCGCGGTGATGGCCGGGCTGAACCAGGTCAGCGCGCCCACGCCCAGCCCAAGCAGGCCCTGCAGTGCCAGGATCCAGCGGTCGCTGGTTTCGCGCTCCTTGCCGGAGATCGCCATCAGCAGCGCCATCAGGCCGTCCGCCGCGGCGTAGGCGCCGAAGACAATGACCAGCGCCGCCAGCGTCGCGATCGGCGCAAAAAAGGCAAAAATGCCGAAGATCACGGCAAACAGGCCGCGCAAGGCAACTACCCACCAGAGTTTCGCATAGTACTGAAGCATGGAATCTCCCACTGGGCCCGGAATGGGCCGGCATCGAGAAAACCCGGCGGCACGGAAATTACTGACGGCCTGACGATATGGCGTCTGGCCTTGCAGGCCTTGCTGCGCGAAAAATCCGAGTTACACACGCAACAAAACGCGATAATTTCGGTGTCCAGGCGACCGCCTGGCAGGCCGGGCGCTGGGTCGGGGGCGCCTGGACATTTTAGACGGGGATTCATGTGAAGACAAAGGCGCAGCAAGACTGGCTGGCAGGCCTGGTGGCGGGCGCGGCCATGGCCCTGGCCCAGCATGCCGGCGCACAGGGTGCGGCGCTGCCGGGCGCCGGCGCGGCGGTTGTGCAGGCCGCGGCAACCCAGGCGCAGGCATCGGCGGCGGCCGTGCTGTGCAGTGCCCCGTGGTTCCGCTCCGGCTCGCACGTGCAGATGGAAGGCGACGGCGTGATGCCAATGTCGGTCGGCATGACCCTGCGCGACGTGGTGCGCAGTCCGACCGGCTGCCGCGCCCAGCTGGAGATCAATTCCAAGACTGCCCTGTCGGCGCTGATGGGGCCGCCGGTGATTACCACCCAGGTGCATGAAGTGGTGATCGACCGCCGTTCGCCCGGCGGCCAGACCAGCATCGAAAGCCAGCATGCCGTCATCAACGCCCGCGCCCGCTACGCGCGCATGTACGGCGAGGCGGCCTTCCGCGGCATGGGCGTGTTCAACTACGCCGGCCTGGACCTGCGCGAGGGCGCCACGCTGGAGGGCGAGACTTTTGAGTCGAGCGTCTCACTGAAGGTCTACCCGCTGGGATCGGATGACGTGGTCAGCACCATGCGGGCGCAGCATGCGTCGATCCATATCGGCTCGCGCCACGTCGGCAAGCGGCAGACGATCAATACCGTCCTGGGGCGCAAGGAATGCCTGCCGGTCACCTACGAGAAGCGCACCTCGCTGGGGCCGGTGCTGGTTGGCGAAGAAGTCGTGCAGGTCGAGCCGACCGTGATGCACGTCACCGACTGGTACTGCCCGGCCGATGCCTTCGTGCTGCGCACGGAAGTGCGCCAGGATGACAAGGTGCAGCGCATCGATGTCACCGCGCTGGAGAGCGACACGCAAGCGCCATAGGCTGCTGCGCCTGGGCAGGACGCAAAAAAACCCGCCAAGGCGGGTTTTTTTGCGTCAGGCGCTTGCGGCTCAGCTGGCAGCCGGCGCCGAAGCGGCCTTCTTCTTGCTCTTCTTCTTGGTGGACTTCTTGGCCGGCTTTTGCTCGGCGGCCGGTGCGGAAGCGTCGGTCAGCTCGCTGCGGGTGCTCTTGTTCGCGCCCTGGGTGTACGGGTCGAACTTGTCGCCGGCCTTGGCCCCCTGGGTGTACGGGTCGAACTTCTCACCCGACTTGGCGCCCTGGGAATACGGATCGAACTGCTTCTTGCCGCCGGTCTGTGCCTGCACGGCCAGCGAAGCGGCGCCAAGGCAGAGTGCGATCGCGGTCGCGACGAACTTGTTCATGGTTTCTCCTGAGAAATGCCGCCGTCGGGCGGTCGTGTATGTGGCCTGTCCCTTGCACGGGACGGCTTGGCCCAGTGTCGCCAACATCGTTCTTCGCTGTCAACTTGGGGCTTGCCCAGGCGCCACGACCTCATGGAAACCCTGAATTGCGGCCCCAGGCCGATTGAGGTTGGGGACCGCTTGCCGGCTTACTCCGTGACCGCGTCCGACGGGTGCTTCCAGGCCGCGCGTACCTCGCCGGACGGCGCCAGCGCCAGGTTGATGCCGCGGCTGCCGATGGGCTGCTGGAACCAGCGCTTCTGCAGCGCCGTGACCTCCGGGCCGGCAAAGGTGTTGGCCAGCGCCTGGTCGACCAGGCGCTTCCATTCCGGATCGGCCTTGGACAGCATCAGCGCATTCTGCTCCACCGATAGCGCCGGGCCCACGATCACGTACTGCGACGGGTCCTTGGCGCGGGCGCGCAGGCCGGCCAGCAGCACGTCGTCCATGATGAAGGCCTGGGCACGGCCGGATTCGAGCAGCAGGAAGGATTCGCCGTGGTCCTTTGCGTAGACGTCGTGGTAGCCGTACTGCGACTTCATGCGGCGCAGGTGGCGGTCACCGGTCGACCCGGCGCTGGTGACCACGGTCTTGCCGCGCAGGTCGCCGAACGAACGGATGCCCGAGTCGGCGCGCACCAGCATGCGCACGGTCGACACGTAGTGCGAGACGCTGAACGCAACCTGCTTCTGGCGCTCGAGCGAATTGGTGTTGGGGGCGCAGTCCAGGTCCACCAGCCCGTTGACCACGGCGGGAATGCGGTTCTGCGGCGTGAGCGGCATCCAGCGCACTTTCAGGTCTTTCAGGCCCAGTTGCTGGCGCGCCGCTTCGGCCGCGCGCAGGCACAGGTCGACCGCATAGCCGGCCGGCTGGCCCTTGTCGTCGGCAAACGAGAATGGCAGCGCCGACTCGCGGTAACCGAGCACGATGGTGCCGGATTCACGGATCTTGTCGAGCACAGGGCTCTGGGCGCGGGCCAGCGCCGGCGCGGCAGCGGCTATGGCGGCGAGGGCGACGGCCGCCAGCGAGCGGCGGGCGCGGAGGAGTCGGGCGAACAGGGCGGGCAGGGTGAAGGCAGGCATGCGGGGGAAACCGGAAAGCGGCCGGCAAGGCGGCAAAGACGCAAGGGTATACCCGTGGTCAGGGGCGGGCGAAGGACATTGTTGTCATAAGCAAATTCCCTGCCCCGAAAGCCTTACCAGCTAGTCCAGGGTTAGTCTGGCGCGACCGACCTCTGCCTTTGGGATGTGAGCGATGGAGACCGGATTCATCCCGCGTCCGATGAGGCCTGCCATCTCGGTCTCGCGGATCATGTCATGCAGTGGATGAACGGGAGACGGCGGGACGCTTTGATCCGCCGCCCCACCGCCGACACCAGTCTGCTACTGCAACTCCGGAGGATGAGCCGGGACGGGCAGGGTGAGATAACGGACTGGCTACGGCGGGCGAAAGCGTGCAAGGCACGATGTCAGCCCTGCTCCCAAGCGCTGCACCATCCCTTTGCCGCGACATCTTTGCCGCCGAACAGCGCACAACCGCCGCCAGTGCTACCCTCGTCACCCTGGTAAAGCTGGCAGTTGGCGCAGGTCTGGGATGGCTTGTGGCTAGGGTATTTCTGTGGGTCGACCTTGGTGGAGTCGGCCTTGTAGCCGACCTTGAGCGCTTGCGGCTCCTGCTCGCCCAGCATGGCGGCGGCGCGGGCCGGCCGATTCCCAAGGACCACTGCGCCAACCATCCCGGTAGTCAGCGCGAGCGGAAGGTAGCCAAGGAACTGTCGTCTGCGCGGCATGGCGAGGGTTTCTCCGTGGGGCGGCATGTGCCTGCCGTATGGGGCAGAGGTTACTGCGGATTGCGGGGGAGAGGCAATGTCGTCAAACCGCAGCGAATGGACTGGCGCCCGCGGCAGGTCGCCAACTCTGCATGCAATGGAAGACCTATTCGGTAGTACCGGTCACTGAGGACTTCGTCTGCTTGAGTGGCGAGTATAGTCACGAATGGCGCTCGCGCGGGCTTGGGTGTTGGAGATGCCCGCACGAGTGCTGCCGCAGTGCGCACCGCACGCTGCCTACAGGAGCTCCCCATCGCTTTGTGCCGCATTGCGCTCCAGCATGACTTCCCAGGCCCGCTTCTCTGTACGCTTGTTTGGCGAGTTCCAGCTCGACGGCGCTGACGCGCCCCTGTTTAACGCAAACTCCCCCCGCTTGCAGGCGCTGCTCGCCTGCCTTGTCCTGCATCGCGACGCACCGCAGACGCGGCAACAGCTCGCGGTGCTGTTCTGGCCTGATTCCACGCAGGCGCAGGCGCGCAATGCCCTGCGTCAACTGCTGTTTCAGCTGCGCAAGACTTGGCCGGAGGCAGATCAGTTTGTCCATGCCGATGCGCAAACGGTGCAATGGCTGCCCGATTCAGCGCTCTACCTCGATGTAGCGCAGTTCCAGTCCGCGCTTGCGGCTGCGGCCAGGGCCTCGAGGCACGGCGACGCAGGCGCTGAAGAAGAGCTGCTGACGCATGCCGCGGATCTCTATCGCGGTGACCTGCTGGCCAACTGCTATGACGAGTGGATCCACCCCGAGCGCGAAAAGTTGCGCGAACAGTGCATCGCGGCGCTCGCGCGCCTCGGTCAACTGAGTGAGGACCGGCGAGACTATGCAAAGGCGTTGAAGTACACACAGCAGTTGCAGCGGCTCGACCCGTGCCGCGAACCTACCTGCATGGCGCTGATGCGCCTGCATGCGCTGAACCACGATCACGCATCGGCCATGCGCGCCTATCGTAGCTGTGTGGAAACGCTCGCTCGCGAATTGGGCGTCCTGCCCGGCGACCCCATGCGCGAGGCCTATGCGCGGTTGGCTGGGCAGGCTGCGTCAATGCAGCGCCAACGGCCGCGGGATGCGATGCTGCCAATGATTGGTCGGCATGGCGAATGGCGCCGGCTTCTTGAAGTCTGGCAGCGTACCCAGTTGGGCGACAAGCAGTTTGTCCTGATCCTGGGCGAAGCCGGCATCGGCAAATCGCGCCTGGCGGAGGAACTGCTCGTCCATCTGGCCGAGCAAGGCATCACCGTGGCGCATTCGCGCGCCTATGCGGCCGAGGGACAGCTCGCGTTTGCGCCGCTGACCGGTTGGCTGCGCAGCCCTGCCCTGAGTGGCGCGATCGGCAAGCTCGACAGACTGTGGCTGACCGAGGTCACGCGCCTGTTGCCCGAACTCCTCACGCAGCAATCCGGACTGTCGCCGCCGTCGCCTCTTACCGAATACTGGCAACGCCAACGGTTCTTCGAGGCGCTTGCGCGAGCGGTGCTTGCACAAGGCGGGCCGCTGCTGTTGCTGCTCGACGACCTGCAATGGTGCGACGGCGAGACGCTCGAATGGCTGCGCTTCCTGATGCGTTTCGACGGGGCGGCAAGGCTGATGGTGGTCGCAACGGCGCGCCCCGAGGAAATCATGCCGCTGCACGCGGCGAACCGGCTGCTGGACGCACTGCGCCGCGACGACCAGTTCATCGAGATCTCATTGGGGACACTCGATGCCGCCGAAACGGCAAAGATAGCGGCCCAGATCCTGGACCGGCCGCTGGCCGACGCGGAGGCAACCCGGCTGTTCGAAGAGAGCGAGGGTAACCCGCTGTTTGCGGTCGAAATGATGCGGGCCCGCTCCGACACCATGCCGGTCGGGGACGCACAGGGCGGCATGGCGTCGAAGTTGCCGCCCAAGGTTTACACCATCATCTCGAACCGGCTGGCACAGCTTCCCCCGGGCGCCCGCGAAATCGTCGGGGTGGCTGCAATCATTGGACGGGCATTCACGACCGACATCCTCGCCCAGGCAAGCGACCTCGGCGAGGATGCCCTGGCAGGCGCATTGGACGAGCTGTGGCAGCGACGCATCGTGCGCCAGACCGACGGTGGCGGCCTGGCGTTTGACTTCAGCCATGACAAGATCCGCGACGTGGCATATGCCGAAGTGAGTCCGCTGCAGCGCCGCCGCCTGCATTTGCGCGTGGCGCGAGCGCTCGAGCAGGCGTCAGGCGATGCGCCCGACGCGGCAAGCGCGCAGATCGCCTCGCACTATGAGCAGGCGGGCCTGCCAGCCCAGGCGGCGGCATTCTATCGGCGCGCGGCCGGCGTTGCGCAGAGTGTGTATGCCTATGACGATGCCATTGCACTGCTGACGCGCGGGCTGGTGCAAGCGGACCGGATTGCCGATCCGCCGGAGCGCGCCAGTCAATCGCTGGCCCTGCAACTCGACCTTGCGCCACCGATACGCATCGCCCGAGGCTGGGCAGCCCCCGAACTGGAGGCGCCGCTGCGACGTGCGGTGGAACTGAGCCGGCTGGCGGGTGACACCAGTCAGCAAGCACGCGCCCAGGTCAGCCTTTCATTTTTCCTGGTAGTGAGGGCGGAACTCGCACAGGCACGCAGCCTGAGCGAGGAACTGATTGCGGGGTTGGGGCCGCTGGGCTCCGGTACTTACTCGGTGATGGCATGGACCAGCGTCATGGGTAGTCTGGTCCAGCAAGGCGACTGGATGGCTGCCGAGCCCGCGTATCAACGCGCGCACGGCGCTTATGACGAGGCCCAGCACGCCGAGCATGCGTCCCTGATGGGGGGTAACTTCGGCGTGCTGGCCGCCGCGTGGTCGGCGCATGCATTGTGGTTCAGGGGGCTTGCCGATCAGGCCCTTCAGCGTGGACGCGAAGCGCTGGAGGTGGCGAACCGGGTAGCACACCCGTTCTCCCAGGCACTCGCGCTGTCCTATCTTGCGACGCAGCATGCGCTGCGGCATGAGCACGGTCTCACGCTGCACTATGCCCGCCAGGCACACGAGATCGCCGGGCAGTACCACGTGGGCTACTACCTCGCCTGGGCAGGCGTGCTGCTCGCCTGGGCGAACGCGAAACAGTCGCCCAGCGCCGATGCGGTGGTGGCGATGCAGGGGGCGATCGAGGGCTTTCATGCGACGGGCGCACGCCTGCGCCTGCCGCTCTATCTCGGCATGCTGGCTGAATGCCTGGGCGACGTAGGAGAGACCGAGGCTGCGTTGGCGGCTTTGGACCAAGCGTTCGAATGCGCCGGGCGCACTGGCGAGCACTGGGTGGACGCCGAGTTGTACCGTCTGCGCGGTGAATTGCTGCTGCGCAGCAGCGCCAACCTTGCCGAAGCCGAGTCATCGTTGATCAAGGCGATCGAGATCGCCACAGCCCAACGCGCGCTCCCGCTTGAACTGCGTGCCACCCTGTCACTGACAACGCTGCGAACCTCGCAGGGGCGCGTCAGTCCGCATGAGGTGGTCGAGGCGCCGCTTGCACGATTCACCGAGGGCTTCGATCAGCCCGACATCGCCAAGGCGCGGGCGTTACTCGCGCGTTAGTTTCGGCTCGACCACCGCGCGCCGGTCGGGAGGCAGAATCCCCATGTAACGGTTCACCTAACGCTTTCGAAACGCCGAGGTTGCTAAAACTCCTGCATACCAACCGGACAGGAGACAACCATGGATGCTTCGTTGAGCGAACCCGTCGCAGCCGCACTCAAGGCGCATTTTCGGGGACAACTGATTCGGCCGGGCGACGCGGCTTACGACCAGGCGCGTGCCGTGTACAACGGAATGATCGACAAGCGTCCTGCGATCATCGCGCGCTGCGTCGATGTTGCGGACGTCATCGCGGCGGTGAACGCCGCGCGCGACAGCGGCATGCTGCTGGCCGTGCGTGGCGGCGCGCACAATGGCGCCGGGCTCGGCACATGCGATGGTGGACTGGTGATCGACCTGTCGCCCATGAAGGGCGTGTTTGTCGATGCCGGACGCAAGACACTGCGGGTTGGCGGCGGCTGCACCTGGGGCGATGTGGATCACGCCGGCAGTGCCTATGGCCTGGCGACGCCGAGTGGCTTCATCTCGACCACTGGCGTGGGCGGACTGACGCTCGGTGGCGGCATCGGCTACCTCAGCCGCGCCTATGGCCTGACGATCGACAACCTGCTCAGCGCCGAGGTCGTGCTGGCCGACGGGCGCGTCGTCACCGCAAGCAACGACGAAAACGCCGACCTGTTCTGGGCGTTGCGCGGCGGCGGTGGCAACTTCGGCGTGGTGACGTCGTTCGAGTTCAGGGCTCATCCCGTAGCCACGGTCTATGGCGGCCCGATGCTGTGGCCGATGGAGCAGGCACGCGAGCTGATGAAATGGTGGCGCGACTTCATCCTGAGGGCGCCGCAGGACATCAATGGCTGGTTCGGTTTCGTCACGGTGCCGCCCGCAGCGCCGTTCCCGGAGGAAGTTCACCTGCAGAAGATGTGCGCCGTGGTGTGGTGCTACACCGGCCCGCTCGATCAGGCCGAAACGCATTTCCGCCCGATTCGCGAGGCCATGCCGCCAGCGGTGGACTTTGCCGGGCCGGTCCCTTGGCCTGTCTTGCAGAGCCTGTTCGACGGACTGTATCCGGCGGGCTTGCAGTGGTACTGGAAAGCCGACTTCGTCAGCGACCTGAGCGACAAGGCCATCGATCTGCACATCAAGTACGCGCAGCAGTTGCCGTCGATGCACTCGACCATGCACCTGTATCCGATCAATGGCGCAGCGCATCGCGCCAGTTGCGACGACACGGCCTTCAGCTACCGCGATGCCAGTTTTGCCAGCGTGATTGTCGGCGTGGATCCCGACCCGGCCAACAACGATCGCATCGTGCAGTGGGCAAAGGACTACTGGCTGGCCCTGCATCCGCACTCTGCTGGCGGCGGCTACATCAACATGATGATGGACGAGGGCAATGACAACGTGAAGGCGTCCTATCGCGACAACTATGCGCGACTGGCGGAGATCAAGCGCAAATACGACCCGGCCAACCTGTTCCGCGTGAATCAGAACATCAGGCCCGCCTGACGCAACACGCTTGCGACATGGGGCGCAGGTACCCCTTATCCAGGAGTCCGGCGCGACGCCGCTGCCACGTCGGATGGCAGCCGGCCCACGCCAGGCAACGGCTTGCACGGCAGAGGCGATCCCGTGCGGGCCATACTGTTCCGTAGCTGATCGCCTGCACGAGGAGTGCCGTCGCGGCAACGCCGCCGACACCCCTGTTGGAGATAGCAATGCATAAGACCCTTGCCAAGACCCTGCTTGCCGCTGCCGCACTTGGCGCCGGGCTCAGCCAGACCGCCCACGCCGGTGCCTATGCCGATGCGCTGATCGTTGCCGCGCCCGAACACAACGGCCAGCGCGACGCCTTTACCGATGGCGCGCACAGTCCTGCCACCGAGGCCACCATGCTGCCCGTGGTCGCGCATCAGGGCAGGTCCGTGTGTGCGGTCCGTGGCTTTGATCCGTACCTGGACGGCATGCGCAAGCCTGACCCTTACACCGATGGCGCCCGCATCAGCTCGCGCGATGGTTTCACCGACGGCGCGCGCAGCGATGCGCGCGACAGCGGGGAATGCCTGTCCTGAGCAGGGCATGGCAACGGGGCGGTTGGTCTGGGCCCGCTCCGTTGTCCAGGCGCGGGAATATGCGCCATGACTCGGGCATGCCCCGATATGCCGCAACCCTGCCGTCAGGCAGCCAAGTCCCAATCAACAGGGGTGTAGTCAAAGCGCATTGCCATGTTCGTTGCTTTGCCATTTGAGTTGGCGAACGTACCACATACCAATGAGAATGCGCTGCGGAAGAGGGGACAGCATCTCGGCCGCCGACTGATCGCGCTTGGACGCAACATAAAGAAGAAACTGACCTTTATTATGTAACGCCACTCGTGCGGTTATACTCCGCGCTTCACTCACAACTATGAATAACAAAACATGGTCGCAACAACTAAAACGACTCGGGTAAGTGCAACTGCCAAGGGCAAACCTGCCGCAAAGAAGGTGGCCGTGCCAACGAAAAAGGCCAGCGTGCTTGCCCGCGAGGCACAGGCAGCGAAGAAGCGCTTGCTGAAGCTGCGCGCCGACACGAAGAAGGCAATTGAAGCGGCTAAGCGCGAGGTTGCCCAGGCCGTGGAAGCCGCAAAGGCCGCGGCCCGTTTTGAAAAGCAAGCGGCAAAGGACAAGCTCTTGGCGAAGAAGGCCAAGGCTGCAGGCGCCAAGAAGGCGACGGGCAGTAAAGCTGCCGTAACGAAAGCAGTCGCGAAAAAGGCCGCACCCGGTACTAAGGGCAAGGTCGCCGCGAAAGCAGGCCCGAAGGCGGTCGCAGTGAAATCTGTGACGAAGAAGCGGGCTTCGGCGAAGAAAGTGGTTGCGGCTGTAGCGTCGCCTGAAGCGTCGGCGTGATCCTTGCCTCGGCTGGTAACGCGATGTCGCCAACCAGCCGATTGATGCAAGATGGGGGCACTGCTGGGAAAAGCTGAAGCCGACGAGCTTTGTGCTGACGGCTTTACCCCCTTCTTTCACTAGAGCATCGAATAGCTGTCTTGCTGCAAGCAGTCACGGCCGATGGCGGCACTTCCATAGATCCATGGTTTGCGCTTGGTCATAGATATCGGACACTTGATCGAGGCGTGACTGTAGCTTGCCATAATGCGGTCACCGCCGAGTGGGTCGTAGCAAGTCTCGTCGTGGCCGAAAGCAGACGACTAAGTGATCAGCAATTTCGCGACCGTGAGTACCGCCGCAGCGGTTGATGCCTATGGGTTCCCCTTCGCCAGGCGCATCGGGTTCACCAGCCGGTCAAATTCCTCACCGCTCAGAAATCCCAGCGCAATCGCGGCTTCCCGCGGCGAAATTCCCTGCGCAACGGCAAGCGTCGTGATCTGCGCCGCACGGTCGTAGCCCAGCACCGGGTTGAGCGCGGTCACCGCAAGCAGTGGACTGTCCAGGTTGCGTGCCAGCTGATCTTGGTTGGGGACCAGCCCCTGCACCAGCCGTTGCGCGAACACCCGCGCACTGTCGGCCAGCACGCGCACCGACTGCAGCACGTTGTAGATCAGCACCGGCTTGGCCACGTTCAGTTCAAAGCTGCCGGAGGCGCCAGCCATCGTCACCGTGACGTGATTGCCGGCCACCTGCATGGCGGCCTGCACCATCACCTCGGCGATGGTCGGGTTGCGCTTGCCGGGCATGATCGACGAGGTCAGGCCGTCCTCCGGAATCAGCAGCTCGCCGAGCCCGCAGCGCGGGCCCGAGCCGAGCCAGCGCAGGTCGTTGGCGATCTTGGTGAAGGAGACGGCGACCACGTTGAGCACGCCGGACAGCTCGACCAGTGCATCGTGCGCGGCCATGCCCTCGACCTTGCACGGGTTGGGGCGGAAGGCGAGGCCCGTCAGCTGGCTGGCTTCCGCGCAAAATGCCTGGGCGAAGCCCGCCGGCGCGTTCAGGCCGGTGCCGGCCGCGGTGCCGCCCTGCGGCAGCAACAGCATGCGGGGCAGGGCGTCGCGCACGCGCTCGATGGCGTGATCGACCTGCGCGGTGAAGCCGTCGAAGGCCTGGCCCATGGTCATGGGCACGGCATCCATCAGGTGCGTGCGCGCGATCTTGAGCACGTCGGCAAAGGCATGGGCGCGCTCGCGCAGGGTGTCGCGCAGCAGCGCCAGCGCGGGCAGCAGGCGGTCTTCCAGTTCCAGCGCGGCGGTCATGTGCATGACGGTCGGGAAACTGTCGTTGGAAGACTGCGACGCGTTGACGTGGTCGTTCGGGTGCACCGGCGCGCGCGTGCCCAGGGCCTGGCCTAGCCGCTCGTTGGCGCGGTTGGCGATGACTTCGTTGGCGTTCATATTGGTCTGCGTGCCCGAGCCGGTCTGCCAGATGGTCAGCGGAAAATGGCTGTCGAACTGGCCGCTGCGCAACTCGGCCGCGGCGGCGATGATCGCCTCGGCGATGGCGGCGTCCAGCACGCCGCAGCGCAGGTTGGCCCTGGCCGCCGCCATCTTGTGCACGCCGAAGGCGTGGATCAGGCAGGCGGGGAAGCGTTCTTCCCCGACCTCGAAGATCGCCAGCGCCCGCTGCGTCTGGGCGCCCCAGTAGCGGTCGGCGGGGATGTCGACCGGCCCGAAGGCGTCGTGTTCTATGCGCAATCCGGACATGGTGCTCAGTCCAGCGAGATGTTGGCCTTGGCCGCCACGGTCTTCCAGCGGGTGATCTCGGACTGGGTGTGCTTGCCCAGCGCCGCGGCGGTGTATTGCTCAGGCGGCAGCATCTGGATTGCCTGTGCGGTCATCTTGCCGGTGAAGGCCTTGTCGCTCATCACCTTCAGGTAGGCCTGCTGCATCTTGTCGACCACGGCCTGCGGCGTGCCCTTGGGCGCGTAGATGCCGTACCACGTGCTGGCTTCAAAGCCGGGCAGCCCCGACTCCGCCAGCGTCGGCACATCCTTGAGCTGCGCCACGCGGGTGGCCGAGGTCACCGCCAGCGGCCGCACCTTGGACTCGGTGATCTGCGGCAGCGCGGTATTGGTCTGGTCGAACATGCCATCCACCTGCCCGCCGATCACGTCGATCAGCGCGGGGCCGGCGCCCTTGTACGGCACCAGCGACACCTGCATACCCGCCGACGCGGCGAACAGCGCTGCCACCAGGTGCGAGGTGGAGCCCATGCCGGCGTTGCTGATATTGAGCTTGCCCGGGTTTTTCTTGCCGTACTCGACCAGCGCGCGCACGTCCTTGGCGGGATGGTCCTTGCGCACCATCAGCACCATCGGCGTATCCGGGAAGCGGAACACCGGCGCAAAATCCTTGACCGGGTCGTAGGGCAGCTTCTTGTACAGCGCGGGGGCCGCGCCCATGTAGCCCATGTGCCCCACCAGCATGGTGTAGCCGTCAGCCGGCGCGCGCGCCGCCTTGGCCGCGCCGACAGTGCCGCCGGCGCCCGGCGAGTTCTCGATGATGATCGACTGGCCGACCTCGCGCGAGACGCGCTCGGCAATGGTGCGCGCCAGCGCGTCGGTCGGGCCGCCCGCGGCGAACGGGACGATCCAGGTGATCGGCTTGGTCGGCCAGGCCTGGGCCAACGCCGGGGTAGCGGCCGCCGCCGTGGCGATGGCCAGTGCCGCGCACGCGGCCAGCTTGCTGATGGGGTTCATGGGCTTTGTCTCCTGTGTCGGTGTACTTGTGATGTCAGATCGCCTGCGCCTTGTTCAGCGGCGTGCCAGGCGACTGGTCTGCGGTTTCAGGCTGCGGATTGCGTGGACAGGGCGACGGCGCGGTCGACCATTTGCGGCGCGAGGCCGAGGTAGTTGGCCGGATCGGTCATTCGATCGATGGCGGCGCGGTCGAAGTGTTGGGTGACCTCGGGCAGCGCAGCCAGGGCATCGGCCAGCGTTCCGCCGTGTTCGTTGACGGTGCGGCAGGCGTCGTAGACCACGTCGTGCGCCTGCTGGCGGCCGATATGCGGGGCCATGCCCATCATCACTGCCTCGGCCACGATCAGGCCCTTGGAGATGCCGAGGTTGTGCTTCATGCGCGCTTCATCGACGATCAGGCCGCCCAGCGCGAACCTGGCCTGGTGCAGCGCGCCGGCGCTCAGGATGAAGCTCTCGGGGATGGCGATCCATTCCGCATGCCAGGGGCCGGTGGCGCGCTCGAAGTCCTGCACCATTGCGTCGACCATCAGGCCGGCGTGCTGGCGCACCGCCTTGGAGGCCGCCAGCATCAGCTCGCTGGAGATCGGGTTGCGCTTCTGCGGCATGGTGCTGCTGGCGCCGCGGCCCTTGACAAAGGGCTCGTAGACCTCGGCGAACTCGGTCGACGCCATGATCATGATGTCGAGTGCGATCTTGCCGAGCGAGCCGGTGATCAGCGCGAGCAGGTTCACCGCCTCGGCAAAGCCGTCGCGCGCCACGTGCCAGGTGGTGGCGGGAACGCCCAGGCCCAGTTCTTCAGCCAGTGCCTCCTGCACGGCGAAGCCCTTGTTGTCGCCTTGCCCGCCCAGCGACGCCAGCGTGCCCGCGGCGCCGGCGAATTCGACCACGGCCACGCGCGGGCGCAGTTCTGCCAGGCGCTGCTGGTGGCGGTCGAACATGGCCAGCCAGATCGCCACCTTGTAGCCGAAGGTCACCGGCAGCGCCTGCTGCAGGTGGGTGCGGCCCGCCATCGGGGTGTCGCGGTGCTTCACCGCCAGGTCGGCCAGGATGCCGCGCAGTTCGCGGATATCGGCGTCGATGCTGTCGAGCGCGTCGCGCACCTGCAGCGCGACCGCGGTGTCCATGATGTCTTGCGTGGTGGCGCCCCAGTGCACGTAGCGCCCGGCCTCGCCGCACATCGCCACCAGCTGGTGCACCAGCGGCAGGATCGGATAGCCGACAATGTCGGTCTCCTCGCGCATGTGGTCGAAGTCGATGCGCTCCAGGCGCGATTCGCGGGCGATGACCTCGGCTGCTTCCGCCGGGATCACGCCGACCCTGGCCTCGGCCTTGGCGAGCCCGACCTCGACGTCGATATAGCGCTGGATCAGCGCCACATCGGAGAAGATCTGGCGCATCTTGGCGGTGCCAAAGGCATCGCGGAACAGGATGGAATCAACGACGGTGCTGGCGGTGGGGGCAGAGAACAGGGTCATGGTGCTACCTTGAGGGGAAAGGGGCAGTCCGGTAATATGTTCGAACATATTCAGCATTAAATATGTTCGAACATATTTAGAAAATAAGGGTTAACCCGCGTTCAATGGTTGTGACGCGGCAGGCGGTCATGAACAAATCCAATCCAGCAGAGATCAGCAGGCAACTTATCGAGGGGATCACCACCGGCCGCTACGCGGTCGGGTCGCTGCTGCCCACCGAATTCGAGCTGTGCGAGCAGTACCAGGCCAGCCGCTACACCATCCGTGCGGTGCTGCAGGAGTTGCAGCAGCTGGGGCTGGTGTCGCGGCGCAAGAACGTGGGCACGCGGGTGGAATCGGCCAGGCCGCGGCCGGTGTTCCGGCCGTCGCTGGCGTCGGTGGATGACCTGGTGCAGTTCGGTGCGGAGCACCTGCGCGTGGTGCAGTCGGTCGAGGAGGTTGCCGTGCCGGCCGACGTCGCGGCGGAAATCGGCTGCGCGCCCGGTGCGCGTTGGCTGCGCATCTCCAGCCTGCGCATGGATGGCGGCAAGGACGGCACGCCGATGGCGTGGACCGATGTCTACGTGGATCCTGCCTATGCGGAGATCGGCGAGATGGTGCGGGAGTCGCCCGACACGCTGGTCAGCACGCTGATCGAGTCACGCTATGACCGGCAGATCGCCGAGATCTACCAGGATGTGCGCGCGGTTGCGGTCAGCGACCGGCCCGTTGCTGACGCGCTCAGGCTGGAGCCTGGCGCCGCGGCGCTGAAGATCGTGCGGCGCTATATGGATGCGGCGGGCGAGACGTTCGAAGTCTCGGTGACGGTGCATCCCGCGGACAGCTTTTCGGTATCGATGCGCTTGCAGCGCTCGGCCGGCTGATCAGGCCGCGGTTGCCGGGGCGCGGCCGGCAAATGCCGCCTACGGAGTGCGCGCCGCAGGTCGCGTGTCGCGCACCGTGGTCGGGGCGGGGTACACGTCGTCGCTGGACGTAATCGGCTGACGGGGTGGTGGCGGTGTCGCTGTGGTATCCCGCGGGACTCCCTCGCATCCCGCCAAGGCCGCGGCCAGAAGGGCGATGAGGGAGCACTCAGCTAAGCCGCAACGGAAGGCGTGACCGGTGCGGGGGAAGAGCGTGCGGTGTTGCATAAGCGGGCCCCAGGTGGCAATCCTGCCTCTAGCTTAGGCTACCGGCGCATAAGGGCCGGCGCGGGAGGCTGGTCAAATGTAGTGGCGACCTGGCGGGGGAGATCTTTAGAGGCGCTGCTAGTTAAGACATGAAGCCATGTGCCTGCAAACTCGCAACAAGCGGGGGTAGTGTGTAACGAATCTATAGGTAGTGGCGTATGCGCCATATTGGAGCCGGTGCAAGCAGGTAGAATCGCGCCTTCCGTGGCAATTGCAGCATTCCTATAACAATGAGCCCCCGTCCGTCGCGCCTGCCTTGCATCGACGCCCTGAAAGCGGTCAGCTCCCAGTTGATCGTGCTCCATCACCTGGCCTTCTATGGCCCGATGTCCGATACCGCGTATCGGCTGGCCCCGGGGCTGGTGGACTGGCTGTACGACTACGCCCGCATCGCCGTGCAGGTCTTCCTGGTGATCAGCGGCTTTCTCGCCGCGCGCAGCCTGGCGCCGCATGGCCGGCTGGAGATCCGCCAGCATCCGCTGCTGGTGCTGTGGCGGCGTTACCAGAAGCTGGTGGTGCCCTTTGCCGCGGCGCTGCTGCTCAGCATTGCCGGTGCCGCCCTGGCGCGCCATTGGATGGTGCATGACTCGATCCCCGCGTCGCCCGGCCTGCTGCAGTTCCTGGCGCACGTGACGCTGCTGCATAACGTGCTCGATGTCGATGCGCTCTCGGCCGGGGTCTGGTACGTGGCCATCGACCTGCAGCTGTTTGCGCTGCTGCTGGGCGCGTTGTGGGCCGCGCGCGCCGTGGCGGGCGGGAAAGCGCCGGCGGGTGCCGGGGCCAGCATCGGCATCGTGGCGCTGGTGGCGGTGGCGTCGCTGTTCTGGTTCAACCGCGATGCCGCGTGGGATATCTGGGCCGTGTACTTCTTCGGCGCCTATGGCATGGGGGCGCTGGCCTACTGGGCATCCAACCCCGGCCGCCCGGTGTTGCCGCTCCTGCTTATCGGCGCGGTGGCGCTGGCGGCGCTGGCCGTGGATTTCCGGCTGCGCATCGCGGTGGCGCTCGCCACTGCGCTGCTGCTGGCGGTGGCGCGCCGCGGCGGCTGGCTGGAGCGCTGGCCGCGGGCGCGCATGGTCGGCTTCTTCGGGCGCATTTCCTATTCGGTGTTCCTGGTTCACTTTCCGGTTTGCCTGCTGGTCAACGCGCTGGTGTCGAACCTGGCGCCGGGCCAGCCGGTGCTGAACGCGTTCGGCATGATTGCCGCGTGGGGGCTCAGCAATGTGGCCGGCGCGCTGTTCTATCGCTACATAGAGAGCGCCCAGCCGCTGGCGGCGCTGCGTGCGCTGCCGGGCAACGGTCGCGACCCCGCCGGCCGGCAAAGCGTGTAACGCTTGCAGGCATTGCCGCGCAGCGGTGGTACGGCTTGGCCCCGGACGGTGCCGTGCCAGCATGGCCGTGCGCGCCTTCTGTTGGTGCGTATGCACCCCCGATGTCACGCCGCCGGCACGCGATGCGTGCATGCCGCCCGCGCGGACTTGCGTTCGGCGCCACACACATCCCCGCAACACTCGCGTAAACGGGCATTGGGCGATGGCACAAAGGTTGCCTAGTATGGAATCGTAAACCTGACCATTTGGTCAGGATTCCATCGGGAACCGAGGGTGCCATGTCCGACCATATCGTCCTCACCTCGCACGCACGCCGCGACAAGCCGGCCGAGCCTATCCACTGGGGCGCCCCCACGGCGGCCGAGCGCGGGCCGGTCATCGCCAGCCTGGCGAATCCGGCGCAGCGCAATGTGATCGGCACTCACGCTGGCGCCTACGCCATCTACCGGGCCCTGGCGGTTGCCGCGGGCGCATTGCAGCGCGACCATCGCACCGACCTGACCGATACCGCGCCGGCGGAGGCCATCGGCCCGCATCCGCAGTGGGGCGACCCGGAGAAGATAGTTTCGCTGGATCCCTGGGGCCACCTGGTGTCCACCGTCTTTGCGGACCGCATCGCGGCCGGCGTGGATATCCGCCCGACCATCGCCGTCACCCGCGCGCATATCAACATGCCGGAACTGGTGTCGGCCATTGCGGCCGGCCGGCTCAAGCCCGACGGAGACATCCTCCATGCCAATGGCGACGTGCGCGTGACCAAGGCGGCGGTCGACCCGGTGTGGTACCTGCCCGGGCTGGCGGCCCGTTTCGGCATCAAGGAAAGCGTGCTGCGCCGCAGCCTGTTCGAGCAGACCGGCGGCATGTTCCCGGAACTGGTGACGCGGCCGGACCTGAAGGTGTTCCTGCCGCCCATCGGCGGCATGACGCTGTATTTCTTCGGTGACGTCAGCCAGCTTGGCAAGCCCGAGACCCGCGTGGCGTGCCGCGTGCACGATGAATGCAACGGATCGGATGTGTTTGGGTCAGACATCTGTACCTGCCGGCCTTATCTGGCACATGGCATCGAGGTGTGCATCGAGATGGCGCAGCAGGGCGGTGTCGGGCTGGTGGTTTACAACCGCAAGGAGGGCCGCGCGCTGGGCGAGGTGACCAAGTTCCTGGTCTACAACGCCCGCAAGCGGCAGGTGGGCGGCGACCGTGCCGAGACTTACTTTGCCCGCACTGAATGCGTGGCAGGCGTGCAGGACATGCGTTTCCAGGAACTGATGCCGGATGTGTTCCACTGGCTGGGCATCCGCCGCATCGACCGCTGGGCGTCGATGAGCAACATGAAGCATGGCGCGCTGGTGGCGCAGGGCATCGAGGTGGTCGAGCAGGTGGCCATCCCCGAGGCCCTGATCCCCGCCGACGCCCGTGTCGAGATCGATGCCAAGGTGGCCGCCGGCTACTTTACGCACTACACGCCGCCGGATGCGAACGAACTGGCCCTGGCGAAGGGCAGGGGGTTGAACGAATGACGATGTTTCCCGAGGATGGCAAGCCCGGCATGGAACGCCAGGGCACAGGTAACGAGATGCGGCCGGGTGCCGGTTGGCTGAGCCCGGTGCCGGAAGGGCATCCCGCTTCGGCGCTGCTGTGTGCCGAGGCGGTGCGCACGCATTGCGCGGCGGTTACCGAACACGTGGCCAGCGGCGCGTCCGAGCTTTTCACCTGGCATCCGGACCGCGTGCATGCCATTGCCGACTATGTCGCCAGCACCATCCGCCAGCGCTATCCGGACCTGCAGGTGCCGTACCACAGCCGCTGGCGCCATTTTGAAAGCGGCGCCGTCGACCAGCGCGCGAACCGCTGGCAGGTGCTGTGCGAGCGTGCCGCGCTGAGCGGCCCCGAGCATCGCGAGGAGCGCGCCCGCATCGGCATCGACCTGGTGATTCCAAGCGTACTGCTCGACGCCGGCGCCGGCCCTGACTGGCGTTACCGCGATCCGGCCAGCGACCTGGTGCTGACGCGCTCGGAAGGGCTGGGCGTGGCCAGCTTCGTCCTGTTCGCGCGCGGCGGCTTCTCGGCCGCGCCGGGCGATCCGCTGCGCGCGGACGCCGAGCGGCTGCAGCGCATCGATGCCGACAGCATCGCCCACGCCTTCCAGGTCGCGCAGCACAACCCGCTGGTGGGGCTGGAAGGCCGCGCCGGCCTGTTGCGCCGCCTCGGCGAGGTGATGGAGGCGACTCCGGCGCTGTTCGGCCGGCCAGCGCGGCTGGGCAACCTGTACGACTACCTGAAGGCGCATGCGGTCAACGGGCAGCTCGACGCCGGCTTCCTGCTGCGCACGCTGCTGGTCGGCCTGGGGCCGGTATGGCCGGGGCGGATCATTGTCGAAGGCGTGTCGCTGGGCGACTGCTGGCGGCATCCGGCCGCGCCGGGCGGGCTGGTGCCGTTCCACAAGCTCACGCAATGGCTGACCTATTCGCTGCTGGAGCCGCTGGAAGACGCCGGCCTGACCGTGACCGGGCTGGACGCGCTGACGGGCCTGCCCGAATACCGCAACGGCGGCCTGCTCTACGACTTCGAGCTGATGGTGCCGCGCGACCCCGGCTTTGCCGCCGTGCCGCATGCGGTGGATGAGCCCGTGATCGTCGAATGGCGCGCGCTGACGGTGACCGGCCTGGACCTGGTGGCCGACGGCGTGCGCCAGGCGCTTGGCTTGCAGGAAGAAAATTTCCCGCTGGCGCGCGTGCTGGAAGGCGGCACCTGGGCGGCGGGGCGCCGCATTGCCGCCAAGCGGCGCCAGGGTGGCGCGCCGCCGTTCGCCATCATCAGCGACGGCACGGTGTTCTAAGCACGTCGGCCGCCAGGCGGCCGACGTTGCTGGCAGGCATTGCATGTGAAACGTGGCATCAGGAGCGTCACCATGAACGACATGTCCGCTGTTCCCGCTGTTGACCCACTCGATGCCGATGCTGCCGGCGTGCCCGGCGTGCTGGTCGTCGACCATCCGCTGGTGCAGCACAAGGTCACCCTGGTGCGCAGCGAGGAGACCACCACCGACAACTTTCGCCGGCTGGTGCGCGAGATCAGCCAGTTGCTGACCTACGAAGCCACGCGCGACCTGGCCATGGAGACCATTGCCATCCGCACGCCGATCGCGCCGATGCAGTCGCGGGTGCTGTCCGGCAAGAAGCTGTGCCTGGTGTCGATCCTGCGCGCGGGCAACGGCTTTATCGACGGCATGCTGGAGCTGCTGCCGGCGGCGCGCGTCGGGCATATCGGCCTGTACCGCGACCCCGAGACACTGGAGCCGATCGAGTACTACTTCAAGATGCCGGAAGACATCCAGGAGCGCATGGTGATCGTGGTGGACCCGATGCTGGCCACCGGCAACTCGGCCATCGCCGCGCTGAACCGCCTGAAAGAGGCCGGCGTCACCACCATGAAGTACGTGTGCCTGATCGCCTCGCGCCCCGGGCTGCGCGCGCTGCGCGCGGCGCACCCTGAGGTCGGCATCGTCACCGCGGCCATCGACGACACGCTCAACGAGCACGGCTATATCGTGCCCGGGCTGGGCGACGCCGGCGACCGCCTCTACGGCACGCGCTGATGGACACGCCCGCCAGCGCCACGGCGCGGCGCCCGCTGCCCGCGTGCGATGCCCCGGGCGGGCGCATCCGGCAGGAGAACCAGGCCATGATCCTGCACGCGGCCGAGCATGTCTTTGCGCGCGCGGGCTTTGCCGGCGCCACCATGGCCGAGATCGCGGTGCGCGCCGGCGTGCCCAAGTCCAATCTGCATTACTACTTCCGCACCAAGCAGGCGCTGTACCGCGCCGTGCTGGCGCATACGCTGCAGCTGTGGCTGTCGGAGACCGACATCATCCGCGCCGAGCTGCCGCCACAGGTGGCTCTGGAACAATACATCCGCGCCAAGATGCGGCTGTCGGCCAGTCATCCGGATGCATCGCGCGTATTTGCCAACGAACTGCTGCACGGCGCGCATGAGATCGGCGAGGTCCTGCGGCAGGTGCTGCGCGAACTGGTGTCGCGCAAGGCCGCGGTGGTGCAACAGTGGATCGACCGCGGCGAGATGGCGCCGGTCGACCCGCAGCACCTGTTCTTCACGATCTGGGCGGCCACGCAGACCTATGCGGATTTCGAGTCGCAGGTATGCGCGGTGCTCGGCGTCAGCCAGCTGGAGCAGCAGGACTATGCGCAGGCCACCGAGCACCTGGTGGCGCTGCTGCTGCGCGGCTGCGGACTCGATCCCGAGCCCGCGGCGCCTGACCGGCGCGCATGACGCCTGGACCCGCGCACCGTGGCGCCGGAGCCGGCGCCGTGAGAACATCGCCGTGCCTCCTGCCTGAGAGAACTCCATGCTCGATCTGATCCTGCGGCATTGCAACCTGCCCGACGGGCGTACCGACATCGATATCGGAATTGCCGCAGGCCGTATCGCCGCGGTTGAGCCGGCCCTGGCCGCGCGCGCCGCCGAGGAGGTCGATGCGGCCGGCCAGCTGGTGACACCGCCGTTCGTCGATGCGCACTTCCATATGGACGCCACGCTGTCGTACGGGGTGCCGCGCGTGAACCAGTCAGGCACGCTGCTCGAAGGCATTGCGCTGTGGGGTGAGCTCAAGCCGATGCTGACGCAGGAGGCGCTGGTCGAGCGCGCACTGGCCTATTGCGACTGGGCGGTGGCGCGCGGGCTGCTGGCGATCCGCTCGCATGTGGACGTGTGCGATCCGCGGCTGCTGGCGGTGGAGGCGCTGCTGCACGTGCGCGAGCGCGTGCGCCCCTACCTGGACCTGCAGCTGGTGGCGTTCCCGCAGGACGGGGTGCTGCGCGCGCCCGGCGCGCTGGACAACCTGAAGCGCGCGCTGGACATGGGTGTCGACGTGGTCGGCGGCATCCCGCATTTCGAGCGCACCATGGCGCAGGGCGCCGAATCGGTGCGGCTGCTGTGCGAGCTGGCGGCGGACCGCGGCCTGCGCGTCGACATGCATTGCGACGAGAGCGACGACCCGCTGTCGCGCCATATCGAGACGCTGGCCAGCGAGTCCGTGCGGCTCGGCCTGCAGGGCAGGGTGGCGGGCTCGCACCTGACCTCGATGCATTCCATGGACAACTACTACGTGTCCAAGCTGATCCCGCTGATGCGTGAGGCCGGCGTGGCGGCGATCGCCAATCCGCTGATCAACATCACGCTGCAGGGGCGGCACGATACCTATCCCCGACGCCGCGGCATGACGCGCGTGCCGGAGTTGCTGGCGGCCGGCGTGCCGGTGGCGTTCGGCCACGATTGCGTGATGGATCCGTGGTACAGCCTGGGCTCCGGCGACATGCTGGAAGTGGCGCACATGGGGCTGCATGTCGCGCAGATGACCGGGCAGGAGGCCATGCGCGCCTGCTTCGCCGCGGTGACCGCCACGCCCGCGCAGATCCTGGGGCTGGACGGCTACGGCGTGGCGCCTGGCTGCCGCGCCGACCTGGTGCTGCTGCAGGCGCGCGACCCGGTGGAGGCGATCCGCCTGCGCGCCACGCGGCTGCGGGTGCTGCGTGCCGGCAAGACCATCGCCAGCACGCCCCCGGCGATGGCCGCGCTGGACCTGCCTGGCCGGCCGGCGCAGGTGGACTTCCTGCGGCGCGGCGGCCGGCAATAGGGAGCACAAATTTTTTGCGTCAGGGTGTTGACAGTCCCTGTCGCGCTCGGCATAATTTCCTTGTTCGCATCGCAGCAGCAATGCAGCGAAACGAAGCCCAGATGGCGGAATTGGTAGACGCACTAGGTTCAGGTCCTAGCGGTGGCAACACTGTGGAGGTTCGAGTCCTCTTCTGGGCACCAATATTTAGAAAGGCTCGCGCAAGCGAGCCTTTCTTCGTTTCAGCCCGGAAAGGGAAGTCCTTGAGGACTTCCCGCGAGGACGAGAAAAGGCAACGCTTGCAAGCGTTGCCCGGGGTCGCGCCTGGGCGACCGGGTCCTCTTCTGGGCGCCAATATTCGGAAAGGCTCGCGCAAGCGAGCCTTTCTTCGTTTCAGCCGGCGTAGGTGACCGAGTCCTTGCCGGGCACCGGCCCCGGATATCAGGAAGAAACCCGCAGCGATGCGGGTTTTTTTCGTCCATCGTTCCCATGCTGGTTCCGGGGCCGGCCTGGTTCAGCCGGTTGTCACCCCTTCCTCGCGCTGTGCCTCGCGCACGCAATTGCGCCCTTCGGCCTTGGCGCGGTACATGGCAGCGTCGGCCGCGCCGAACAGCCGCTGCCAGTGACGCTCGCCGCCGCGTCCGATGGCCACGCCGAAGCTGGCGGTGACGCGCAGTGGGGTGCTGCCGGAAAGGTAGACCGGGCGGGACGCGACTTCCGCGCGCAGGGTTTCGGCCAGCGCGGCGGCCTCGCCCGGCCTGTCGTGCGGCAGTAGCAGCGCGAACTCCTCGCCGCCGAAGCGTGCCAGCACGCCTTCGGGCGGCACCAGCGCGCGCATCATCGCAGCGAGGTCGCGCAGCACCTGGTCGCCGGCGGCATGGCCGTGGCGGTCGTTGATCTGCTTGAAGCGGTCCACGTCGATCAGCACCAGGCTGGCGCAGTCGTGTGCCGCGTACTGCGCGGCCACCAGCTCCAGCGCGCGCCGGTTCAGCAGCCCGGTCAGGCTGTCGGTGCGCGCCTGGTGTTCCAGTTGCGCGGTCAGCGAGGCGCGCTCGCGCAGCTTGCG
This sequence comes from Cupriavidus sp. BIC8F, assembly GCF_032465815.1. NCBI lineage: Bacteria > Pseudomonadati > Pseudomonadota > Betaproteobacteria > Burkholderiales > Burkholderiaceae > Cupriavidus > Cupriavidus sp. BIC8F. The sequence goes on from NZ_CP136095.1 coordinate 1,379,975, forward strand.
GCGCAGGATCTCGATGGCATCGAACAGGCGCCGCATCTCCGCCGCGGGCTTGGTGGACGCCGCTGGCGCAGCGTAGTGCGGGTGGCCGCGCGCCTCGGCCAGGCCGATCACCTCGTCGCCGGCGCGCAGCAGCGGCAGGAACACCGAGCGCTGCATGAACACCAGCACGTAGCCCAGCACGGCAAGGATCAGTGCCGACGTGCCGCACGCGGCCGTCAGTTCGCGCAGCGCCTGTGCGCGCGTTGCCGTGAAATGCGCGACCACCTCATCCAGGAAGACGCTGCGCAGCCGCTCCAGCGGCTCCAGCGTGCGCACATAGCGGTTGGTCAGCTCCGTCGGCGTCATCGAGTAATGGCCCGACACGCGGCCCTGCGCAATCAGGCTGTCGATCATGGCCAGGCCCTGGCCGAAGAACTGGTGGCCGGCGTCGGCGTATGCCTGCTCCAGCGCGGGCACGGCGCCGAACATGTTGTACGCCGGCCCCGCCAGCTGCCATAGCTCCAGCAGCCGACCGCGCGAGCGCGTGGCATCCACCAGGCTCTGCACCGGCATCGGCTGGCGCGCCGCCACGGGCGCCATGATCTGCGAGGCGATGCGCCCGCCATACTCGCGCAGGTCGCCCAGCATCCTACCGGTCAGCGCCGGCGCCGCCAGGCCGTCGTCGCAGGCGGAGAGCTCGCGCACCTGCCAGGCGAGGGCTGGCTGCAGTGCGTCCACGACTTCGAACATGCTTTCGATGGCGTGGCGGATCTCGTCCATGTCGCGGTCCTGGCGCGGGCGCCCGGCGAGTTCGTCGATCTCGGCCCGCGCCCGCGCCAGGCGTTCGCGCACGCGCTCGACCATCAGCGGCGGCAGGTGGTGGTGGTGCAGGCCGAAGGGTGCCGGCGGCGGCGCGGCCAGGCGCGCCAGCGCGGCGTCGCTGCGGGCGCGGAAGGCTTGCAGGCGTTCGCGCGCGGCGGTGTGGGGCGAGGGTGGCTCTCCCAGCACGCTGTTGGCTGGTCCGCGTTCCGCGGACAGGACGTTGGCGGCCTCCAGCAGCTCGCGGTACGCCGAGATGTCATACAGGTTCTGCCGGGCCGAGGTGAAGTCGCCATACGAGCGGGCCATCACCAGGGCGGCGAGCACCAGGGTGCAGAGCCCGCCGACCGCCGTGGCGATCGCCAGCTTGCGCTTCAGGCTGCGGCTGCGTCCGGCCGGCGGCGCCATGCCCCCGGGCTCGGACTCACGCCGGCGCGCACGTCGCCACAAGGCCATAAGGTTTGCTCCCGGCGGCAGCATGCCGGGCTATGTCTGCAAGATTTGTCATTGCCGCCATTATTGACGAAAAGGCGCAGAGGCCCGGCCAAATTTGCTGGCCGACAGCGTCGCACGGGGCGCGCGCGGCCGAACACTCCCCGCTAACGCTGGCAGGGCATTTGACCTATGCTCAAACTCATCGGGCAGGCACATATAACGTCCGAAGGTGGTTGCCATGACTACGGTCTTGTCATCGAGAGAAAGGGAGGCGGGGACTTGCCCCGGGTGGCACGCACGTGCCGCGCACCCCGGCATGGTCCTGCATCACCTGCAGTACAGCGTCATCCTGGCCATGCTGATGTGTGCACTGGCCCATGCAGAGGACGCCGTTCCGGAAAGTCATGGCGTCTCCGGGTGGGACCCGCCGCTGCAGGCGCAACCCGGGCAGCCCGCCATGGCCGATGTGCCTGATCTGCTGGTTGCCGACACTGCTTCTCCTGCCTGGTCGGCCACGCCCGCCGAGCCCGTCACCGTCGAGTATGCCGCGCTGTCGCCGTCGTCCCCATCCGCGTTAACGCTTGCCACGGGCGCCGGGCCCGATGACGATGCTCCCGGCCTTGCCGCGGTGGACCATGAAACTGCCGCCATGGAGCGCCCGCGCCGGATGTCGCTGCACCTGGACGACATCACCACCGCAGGCGGTTTTTCCGACAGTCGCATGCGCACCATGGCGCTGGCGGTCGATGCCGTGGTGCCGCGCGCAGGCGGGCTGACCATCCAGCCGCGCTTGCAGCTGGCCTACCAGCCTGGCATGTCTCCCGTCTCCGGCATTCCGATGGAAGCCATGCCCGGCGATGCCAGCGCCGCCGGTATCGGCGTGCGCCTGTACGGCGCGCAGCCGACGCGGCTGGCCGGCATCTATCCCTTCGTCGAGGCAGACTGGTGGCAGGACAGCCGCAAGCAGGTCATCAACATCAATGGCACCAAGATCGATGCCGACCTGCTGCGCGGGCTGTTCTCCTTCAACATCGGCGCGCATGGCAATACGTCGACCGGCATGAAGCTGTGGTTCAAGGTGAGGGCAGGGCGCAACCCGGGCGGAACGGTCGGGGCGCGCTATCGGTGGTAGGGGTGGTAACAGGGAGGGCGGCGCCAAATGCGAGCGCCGCAATGAAAAAAGGGCTTCCGGAAACGGAAGCCCTTTTTCTTTCTGCATAGGTGGCGCGGCTGGCAGGATTCGAACCCACGACCCCTTGGTTCGTAGCCAAGTACTCTATCCAACTGAGCTACAGCCGCACACGAGAGGCGCCATTGTAGCGCAATTTCTGGATTGCGCAAGCCCCCCGCCAAAAAACTTCAACTGGCCCCGATGCTCACGGCAGTGCTACGCCGTGGCTTCCGACCAGATGCCGTCCGCTTCCTGCGCCTTGCCGTCATCGCGCAGCTTGAGCAGGTGCGCCAGCAGCGAGCGCTGCGCAACCGGATGCATGCGCGGCGGCACATCGTCGTAGACGCGCAGGACCAGCTCGCTGACCGGTGCTGGGCCCAGTTCGCGCAGCGCGGCAGCGACCTTGGCCTCGCGCTGCAGCCGGTGCCGGACCAGGATGCGGATGGCGTCCTGCGGCCGCGCGATCAGGAAGCCATGCCCCGGCGCCAGCCAGTCGAGGTCTTCGTCCTGCAGCGCGGCGAGCGAGTCCAGGTAGGCGCGCATGTCGCCATCGGGCGGGCCGATGACGACGGTCGAGCCCTGCATCACGTGGTCGCCGGTGAAGAGGGTCTTTTCTTCTTCCAGCAGGTAGCAGAGGTGGTTCGAGGCGTGGCCCGGCGTGTGGCACACGCGCAGGGTGCAGTCCTCGGTGATGGCAAGGCGCTCGCCGTGGTCCAGTTCGCGCTGTGGTTCGAAGCTGGCGTCCTGCCACTGGCCGGCTGGCGCGGCACGCCCGAGCACCGTGGCGCCGGTGGCGGCCTGCAGCGCGGCGGCCGCGGGCGAGTGGTCCAGGTGGGTATGCGTGGCGAGGATCCAGCGGATCGGGCCGGGTGCGGCAGCAAGGATGGCGCGCACGTGCTCGCCATCGTCCGGGCCCGGATCGATCACGGCCCATTCATTGCGCGCGCCGCCGCCTACCAGGTAGGTGTTGGTGCCCGGGCCGGTCATCACGCTGCCGTTGTTGGCGGTCACGCGCCAGACGCGCTCGGACAGCCGTACCGGAACGCCCGGTGCCAGCTCATAACGGCCGTGCGTGTTGCCGTCGGGATCGATGCGGCCGATCTCGGCGTAGCACGGCTCGTTGGGCATCACCGGGCGCACGCCGGCCGCGCCGGTGGCCAGCCGCGGCATGATGCAGGCAATGCCGCGCAACTGCGAGTAATAAGCGAAGCAGGCCGCGGCGCTCTCAAACTGTGCGATCGAGCTCAGCGTGCGGCGCGTGACGTGCATCAGCGCCAGGCCGCTGGCGGGATCGGCGGCCTCGCCGGGACGGATCCAGCGGTGTTCCACGATCTCGGTGCCGTCGGGCACGGCCACCTGGCCTTCGGGGGCGATGGCGACAAAGAAGCGCGTATCGAAACGCTTGGGCAGGCCGGGCGGCGTCAGCCAGTAGCTGTGATAGGCGAGCCGGTCGGCCGCCAGGCGCAGGCCCAGTTGCTCGCAAGCGTGAGCCAGGCCGGGGCCGCCGCGCTGCACTGCCTCGCGCAGCAGCGCCTGCCGGGCGGCGTCGAGCTGGTGCGGCGACTGCAGGCGCCCGTCACGGTCGCAGGCAAACAGCAGGCCGGCCTCTTCATAGCATTCGCGCAAGGCGGCCAGGTAGAAGTCCAGGCCGTTGGCCGGCAGGCCCAGGCGTTCGCTGGCTACGGCGTCGTCCAGGCCGTGGGCATGCGCATGCAGGGCCTTGTCCTGCGCGTCGAGCGTGCCGCCGGGGAAAACGTAGGCGCCGCTGCTGCGGTCGTTAGCGCGTTCGACGCGGCGTACCAGCAGCACTTCCATGCCGGCCGGCGCATCGCGCACGACGAGCAGGCTGGCGGCGGTGCGCAGCAGGGGGGCAGGGGTGGCAGTGCGGTTGCCGCTTGTCTCTGTGGTTGTCATTGTGTCGGCATCATGGTTGTGCTGGCGGCGCGCAACTGGCCGGAACTTGGGGGCGCTGCCGCGAGCCATAGTTTAGCCGCGTTCAAAGATTCGCTATCGCCGGGGATTGCCCCGGGCTGCCGGGGCGCGCCGGCTTTGGCTTTTCCGGCCGGAGGCAGTAACCTGATAGCTCCGCTTCACTTTTCGGGGTGCTGTTGCCGGCGCCCTGCTTTGGAGGAGGTCCGCGTGATCCGAGCTTCTTGCCTGTGCCTGCCGCTGGTGTGCCTGCTGGCCGCCTGCGAAACGCCGCCGCAGATGGCACCGCGCCCTGTGCCCTCCGCCACCACCCGCATCACCGTCGATCCACAAGCCGCATCCAGGGCCGCGTCCAGGGCCTGCGAGCCGGCCGTGGCGGAAGCCCTCAAGCGCCGCTACCCGCAGCCCGGCAGCGTGATGCTGATGGCCGACCGCGAGCAGTACTACGTGCGCCCCAATGCACAGACCTCGGTCAATGGCGAAGGTGTGTTCGAGCCTGACGACAGTTCGTCGGCGATCAGCTTCCACTATGCCTGCCTGTACAACGCGCGCACGGGCAAGGTCGACGATGTGCAGATGCGGTATTGATCCTGCCGATCGGCCGCATCGCGGGACGCCTGCGCTGAAAATGCCGGGCGGAAAATCCCATAATTATTGCGCGAAACGAATGTAATCGCGCTTCCCCATTTCCTTGACCTACCGGTCGACCGGCCATTAGCATAGCCACGCATATTCACGGAGTTCGCATATAGAACTGGAGTTCTAATGGCGTAACTTTGGCTGAAACTGGAGACAAGGAAACTATGAGCAAGATCGCCGGGTTCTTCACCGAACTCATGCGCCGGTACCTGCCGGATCCCTTTGTATTTGCCATCGGCCTGACCTTGCTGACGATGGCGCTGGCGGTGACGGTGCAAGGACAGGCAGCCCCGGCCGTGATCGTCAGCTGGGGCAAGGGGTTCTGGAACCTGCTGGCATTCACCACGCAGATTGCGGTGATCCTGGCGATGGGCTATGTGCTGGCCACCGCGCCGTTCACCGACCGCATGCTCGACCGCATCGTCGGCGCGGTGCACTCGCCGCGCACCGCGGTGATCGTCGCCACGCTGGTGGGCGGCATCGGCAGCTACCTGAACTGGGGCTTCGGGCTGGTGATCGGCGGCATCATCGCCAGGAAGCTGGCGCTGAAGGTCCGTGGCGTGCATTACCCGCTGATCATCGCGGCCGCGTACAGCGGCTTCACCCTGTACGGGCTGGGCCTGTCGGCCAGCATCCCGGTGCTGATCTCCACCCCGGGCCACCCGATGGAAAAGCTGATGGGCGTGATCCCGCTGTCTGAAACCATTTTCTCCATGCCGATGCTGTTGACCAGCCTGGCGGTGATCGTCACGCTGCCGCTGCTCAATGCCTGGCTGCATCCGCGCAACCCGGCCGATGTGGTGGAGATCCGCCGCCATCAGGAACCCGCCAAGGCCGAGACCGGCTCGGCCCACAGCATGGGCGGCGAGAACACCCTGGCCGCGCGCCTGAACCACAGCCGCATCCTGAGCCTGGCTATCGGCCTGTGCGGCATGGCCTACGCGGTCATCTACTTCACGCAGGGGGGCTCGCTCGACCTGAACCTGATCAACTTCCTGATCCTGTTCGCGGGCGTGCTGCTGCTGGGCACGCCGGTCAATTACGTGGCCAAGCTGAACGAAGGCATCAAGACCATTTCCGGCATCATCCTGCAGTATCCGTTCTATGCAGGCATCATGGCGATCATGGCCGGCTCGGGGCTGGTGGATACCATCTCGCGCGTGTTCGTGGAGATCGCCACGCCGCAGACGCTGCCGTTCTGGGGGCTGCTCAGCTCGTTCGTGATCAACTTCTTCGCGCCCTCGGGCGGTGGCCACTGGATGATCCAGGGCCCGTTCATGGTCGATGCGGCCAAGGCCATCAACAGCTCGGTCAGCCAGACCTCGATGTCGGTGATGCTCGGCAATGCCTGGAACGACCTGGTGCAGCCGTTCTGGATATTGCCGGCGCTGGCGCTGTCCAAGCTGAACCTGAAGGACGTGATGGGCTACACCGTGATCATGATGTTCTGGGTGGGCCTGATCTACATTGCCGCGCTGCTGCTGTGGGGCGCGCAGATTGCCTGACTTTCACCCGCGGCCAGCGTGCTGCTGACAGGAGGATTGCCATGCCGTACCTGATCGAAACCGTCGACAAGCCCAATCACCAGCACGTGCGCCAGGCCACCCGCGCCAGCCACCTGGATTACCTGGAAGCCAACAAGGCGCTGCTGCTGGCCTGCGGCGCCAAGCTCAATGACGATGGCTCGGACGCCGGCGGCGGCATCTATATCGTCGATGTCGACACCCGCGACGCGGCACAGCAATTCATCGACGCCGATCCGTTCACCGGGGCGGGCCTGTTTGCCGAGGTGCGCATCGTGCGCTGGCGCAAGGCCTATCTCGACGGCGTGCGCCATCTTTGACGAGGCGGCCCGCGCTGCCTCCATCCCACCGTACCCCCAGACAAGGAGACACCATGTTGTTCATGGCCGAAATGACCGTCAAGATTCCCGCATCGCTCGATCCGCAGCTGGTCGAGCAGCTCAAGGCCGACGAGAAGGCCATGTCGCAGCGCCTGCAGCGCGAAGGCAAGTGGCGCCACCTGTGGCGCGTGGTGGGCCAGTACGCCAACGTCAGCATCTTCGATGTCAGCGACAACGACGAACTGCACACGCTGCTGACCACGCTGCCGCTGTACCCGTACATGGAGATCAAGGTCACGCCGCTGGCGCAACACGGTTCGGCCATCGCGCCGAACTGAGCGCCTGCCACCCAGCCCCCTGATTCTGAGCCAAACGCCATGCCATACGCCGACCTCGCCAACGTCCGACTGCATTACCGCCTCGATGGCGCCGAGCACCTGCCGGTGCTGGTGCTGTCCAATTCGCTGGGCACCAGCTTCAGCATGTGGGAGCCGCAGGTGGCGGCCTTCAGCAAGCACTTCCGCGTGCTGCGCTATGACACGCGCGGCCATGGCGAGTCGTCGGTGCCGGCGGGGCCGTACAGCATCGCGCAACTCGGCTGCGACGTGATCGCGCTGCTCGATCACCTTGGCATCGGCGAGGCCAGTTTCTGCGGCTTGTCGATGGGTGGCATCATCGGCATGTGGCTGGCCCTGAACCATGGCCCGCGCCTGCGGAAGCTGGTGCTGTGCAATACCGCCGCCTATATCGGCCCGCCGGAGAACTGGACCAACCGCGCCGCGGCGGTCGAGCGCGACGGCGTGGCATCGATCGCCGCCGCGGTGGTCGACAAATGGCTCACCCCGCCGTATGCGGCCGCGCATCCCGGGCTGGTGGCATCGCTGCGCGCCATGCTCGGTGCCAGCCCGGCCGCGGGCTATGCGGCCAACTGCCTGGCCGTGCGCGATGCCGACCTGCGCGCGGAAATCGAAATGATCGCCACGCCGACGCTGGTCATCGCCGGCTCGGGCGACCTGCCCACGCCGCCGCGCGATGGCGTGTTCCTGGCCCAGACGATCCCGGGCGCCCACTATGTCGAGCTGGAGGCCGCACATATCTCCAACCTGGAGCAGGCCGAGGCATTCAGCAAGGTGGTGCTGGATTTCCTGACGCGCTGAGGCTTGAGGGAGGGAAAAGCTCCTCGCTGCAGCCATGCGTGCGGCTTTCATCGCCCTTATAGTGCTTTATGATTCACCCCTGACCGATGCCGCCGGCGTTCGGTGCGCTTGCCCTCGCTTCCCGACTTCATGGGAATTGACAGGTCACCGGCGTGCGGGACAAGATGCGCACGGAATAGATGCGCCTTCGGGGAGACATGCCGGCAGTCATAGCCGCAACGCCCGAAAAGCCGCAAAAACATTGGGAAAACGGGGTCATGAAGCCTTCCTTTCGACAATTGGCGAGCGCGGTCACGCTCGCCGTCATGCTGTCCGGCTGTGTGTCAGCGCCGGATCACGGGGCCAGCCCGGCAGTCGCCGAGCAACCGCCGTCCGACCAGGCCATGAAGGCCTTGTCCGCCGAGGTCTTCACCTTCGCCTATCCGATGGTGCTGATGGACGTGACGCGCGAGCTGATGACGCTGCGCACGCCGGTCAATACCTTCAGCCACAAGCGCACCTTCCCGGACGCAAGCTTCACCGACGTGGTCAGCCCCAACGCCGACACGCTGTATTCGTCGGCCTGGCTCGACCTGTCCAGGGAGCCGGTCATCCTGTCGGTGCCCGATACGCAAGGGCGCTACTACCTGATGCCGCTGATGGATGCGTGGACCAATGTGTTCGCGTCGCCGGGCAAGCGCACCACCGGCACCCGCCGCGGCAATTTCGTCATCACTGGGCCTGAATGGCGCGGCACGCTGCCCAAGGGCATGCAGGAGATCCGCTCGCCCACGTCGATGGTCTGGCTGATCGGCCGCACGCAGACCAATGGCAAGCAAGACTTCCCGGCGGTGCACCGGCTGCAGGACCAGTACCGGCTGACGCCGTTGTCGGCCTGGGGTGGCGGGCGGCGCGTGCCCGACAAGGCTGCGCCGCGGCCCACGGCCATCGACACTGAAAGCGCCCCCGTGGAGCAGGTGGCGGCAATGGATGCACAGGCCTTCTTCACGCGCTTTGCCGCCTTGCTGCCGGCCAATCCGCCGGCGCCCGCCGATGCCGCCATGGTCGACAAGCTCCGCCGCATGGGCATCACTCCCGGGGTGCCGTTCAAGACCACGGTGATGGAGCCCTCCACCGCGCGCGCGGTGCAGGAGGGCGCCACCGCGGCGCTGGCGGCCATCGCGCAGGGCGCGCGCAAGGGCAATGCCGATGCCGGCAACGGCTGGGTCATGCATCGCGACCTGGGCACCTATGGCACCAGCTACGGCCGCCGCGCGGTGACCGCCTGGGTGGGCCTGGGCGCCAACCTGCCCGAGGATGCGATCTACGCCTCCACCCGCACGGACGCCAACGGCAAGCCGCTGCAGGGCGGGGCAAGCTATGTGCTGCATTTCGACAAGGACCAGTTGCCGCCGGCACGCGCGTTCTGGTCGCTGACGCTGTACAACGACCGGCAGGCGTTCATTCCCAACCCGATCCAGCGCTACGCCGTGGGCAGCCGCGACCGACTGCGCTACAACCGCGACGGCTCGCTCGATATCTATATCCAGCATGAGCGCCCGGCCGGCGCCAAGGCAGCGAACTGGCTGCCGGCGCCGCCCGATGGCCTGAACATGATGCTGCGCGCGTACTGGCCGGAGCAGGTGCTGCTGGACGGCAACTGGATGCCGCCGGCGGTGATGCGGGTGAACTGACGAGGCCGCCATCAAGGACAAAGGCCGCATGCCTGCGAGGGCATGCGGCCTTTGTCTTTTCCTGCCGGCGCAAGGCTCAGAAGTTGTAGCGCACCCCGGCGTAGAAGGCCCGCCCGCTGCCCGGATAGAACACCGGGGTATTGGCGCCGCGATCGCCGGCCACGTTGACGTACTGTCGCGCATCGTTGTTGCCGCCAAAGAGATAGCCTTATACGCATGCGGTTATACACAATTGTCCCCATCATCGACGACTCGTAATCCTCGCAAAGTCTTCGCAGCGACATGAACTTCTTTCAGGCCAAGCCAAATCGTCTTCACGCCGGGCTCCCCATCGCTCTTCCGGCCGAGGAAGCCGCCAAGGCGTGCAATCAGGCGAAGCACTTCATTCAGCGTTGGCTTAGCAGGCTGTTTGACACGGGTCAGCAGATAGGCGCCGCGTATTTCATCCGGGTCGAAGAACAAGTCAGCGTCCAGGTCCGGGCAAGTGCGTCCGAGCCGCATCAGATGCGCTATGCGCCAAGCGACGACCATGAACAGTGCCAAAGCGCGCTCAAGGCGTTCTATCGCCGACAACTGGAGCGCTTCAACGCGACAGGCGTTCTTCAGGATGTTGAACAGCGTCTCTATCTCCCAGCGCGCGCGGTACCAGTCAATAAGCTCAATCGCATCGTCCAGACTAGCTGCGCTGCGATTTGTCAGGAGGCGCCACTCGATTGGCTTGACGCCGGCAGGCGCATCAAACTCGCGTGCGACGATGCTCGTCGCCGCGACCGTCTTGCCCTTACCTGCTGGCAGATCAACCCGTTGCACCCAGAGTTGCTGACGCACGGTGCGGGCCTTGACGCCATGGCGCGATCCCATCGTGAAAGCGATCTCGCCAATAGGCTTGCCGCTGATGGTGCGCTGCCACAGCTTCTCGCCATCCGGCAGGCAGCGATTGTGGGCCGCACGTATGAGCCAGTCGGCGGGCGTACCGAGTTCTTGAGCATGCAGCATCAACGCCATCAAGTCGGCTTCGCGGTCTGCGACATAGACCAAGCGCGTGCTGGGGAGCTCCAGGGCCATTTCAGCGATGCGCTCGTAACCTTCAATCCAACGCAAGCTTTCCTTTGGCCCACCGCGTTTGCCGAATTTATCCCGCTTCTCACGCGCCCACATCCACGCGTCCAGCACACCAAGCGGTTCGCGTTGCGGCGTGACGGCGTAGGTCGGATGGAGATACATACCCCGCTGCGCCTCATAGCTCAGCGGCCCCAGACCGATAGCCCCTTGACCGTTAAAATCAAGTTCCGTCGTATCCTGAAGACACAGCACGACGGGTTCAGCCCCCATTCTCTGCCGGGTCTGCTGCCAGTGCGGCGCCAGAATATCGCGCCAGTCAACGCTGTCGTTGCCAAAGAAGCGATACGCTCCCATGGTCTCGCTCCAGCCGTGGCAAGCCTTCGGTACGCTGGCCATCGGATCGGCCGCAAATCGCTCCATCAACATCCTCGCTCGCTTGTCGAGGCGCGCATCACCGAGATCCAGGTGGGCAAACTCAGTCGCTGCCCAGTGTGTCGATTCAATCGTCAACGCGTCACCCAAAATGCGACAGTAAACGCGAGACTTAGAGAGTTTACAAGGGGCGCTTCAACTCGTTGAAAGTAAACGCTTTTCCCGGGCGCTCTGGTCGCTTTGGAAGGTCAGAGATGTGTAAAACCGCATGCCTTATACGGGCACATCGGCGCCCCCGTTTCATGCCTCTCCCAAGGCGGGGCGCCGGTGCTCTGAGTACAGACAGACAGCCGGCAAGGATACGAAGCCGATGGCAGCGCCGCCATGCGGCACAGCGCCGCACGGGGCGCATGCCGCACCTGCGCTGCGCCGGCTCAGTGGGCGTGCGTGGCGCAGGCCGTGCAGGCGCCGCTGGCGTGGGGCACTGCCGCGGCGGCGGCTGCAGGCTTGCTGACGCGCTTCCAGGTCGTTGCGCCCCGCGCCGACAGCTGCGCGCGCAGCGCGCGGGCCGCGCTGACCATATTGGCCAGCGCTGCTTCGGTCTCTTCCCAGCCGCGCGTCTTCAGGCCGCAGTCCGGGTTGACCCACAGCCGCTGCGGCGGCACCACCTCGCAGGCGCGGTCCAGCAGCCGCTCCATGGCCTGCACCGACGGCACCCGCGGCGAGTGGATGTCGTAGACGCCCGGCCCGATCTCGTTCGGGTAGTCGAAGTCGCCGAAGCCTTCCAGCAGTTCCATCGCCGAGCGCGAGGTCTCGATGGTGATCACGTCCGCGTCCATGGCCGCGATGGCGGGCAGGATGTCATTGAACTCGGCATAGCACATATGGGTGTGGATCTGGGTCTGGTCCTGCACGCCGCTGGCCGACAGCCGGAAGGCCGTGACGGCCCAGTCCAGGTAGGCATCCCAGTCGGCGCGGCGCAGCGGTAGGCCTTCGCGCAGCGCGGGCTCGTCGATCTGGATCACGCGGATGCCGGCCTGCTCCAGGTCGCACACTTCGTCGCGGATGGCCAGGGCGAGCTGGCGCGCGGTGGTGGCACGCGGCTGGTCGTCGCGCACGAAGGACCACTGCAGCATGGTGATGGGGCCGGTGAGCATGCCCTTCATCGGCCGCTCGGTCAGCGATTGCGCATAGCGGGCGGTATCGACCGTCATCGGCTCGGGCCGGTACACATCGCCGTAGATCACCGGCGGCTTGACGCAGCGCGAGCCATAGCTCTGTACCCAGCCGTTCTCGGTAAAGCCGTAACCGCACAGCTGCTCGCCGAAGTACTCGACCATGTCGTTGCGCTCGGCTTCGCCGTGCACCAGCACGTCCAGCCCCAGTGCTTCCTGCTTGCGCACGGCCACGGCGATCTCGGCGCGGATGCGTTCCAGGTATTCGAGCGCGCCGATCTCGCCGCGCTTGAAGGCGGCGCGGGTCTGGCGGATAGCGGCGGTCTGCGGGAACGAGCCGATCGTGGTGGTCGGCAACAGCGGCAACTGCAACGCCTGGCGCTGGCGCTCGATGCGCTCGGCAAAGGGGCTGGCGCGGTCGGCCATCCCGGCGCTCACGGCTGCCAGCCGCTGCTGCACACGCGGGTTGACCACCCGGCGCGAGGCGCGGCGCGAGGCCTGCGCGGCGTCGGATGCTGCCAGCGCTGCGGCGACGGCGGCGTCGCCCTCGTTCAATGCGCGGGCCAGCACGGACAGCTCGTCGAGCTTTTCGGTGGCGAAGGCGAGCCACGACTTCAGCTCGGCATCGAGGCGCACTTCATGCGCGAGCGTGACCGGCACATGCAGCAGCGAGCACGACGGTGCCAGCCACAGGCGCTCGCCCAGCGCGGCCTGCACCGGGCGCAGCGTATCCAGCACCCGGCGCAAGTCGGTGCGCCAGATATTGCGGCCGTCGATCACGCCCAGCGACAGCACGGCGTGCGCTGGCAGCGCGGCCTGCCACGTTGCCAGCTGTTCTGGCGCACGCACCAGGTCGATATGGAAGCCATCAACCGGCAGGGCGGCGGCGCGCTGCGCATGGTCGGCGGCGGTGTCGAAATAGGTGGCCAGCAGCAGCTTGGGGCCGGCTTCGCGCAAGGCAGCGTAGGCGGTGTCGAACGCGTCGAGCCAGGCCGGCTCCAGGTCCAGGCACAACGCCGGTTCGTCGATCTGCACCCACTCGATGCCGCGCGCCTTGAGCTGGCCAAGGATGCGGCGATAGCCCTGCAGCAGTTGCGGCAGCAGCGTCAGGCGGTCAAAGCCTGCCACATGGCTCTTGGACAGCCACAGGTAGGTGACCGGCCCGATCAGCACCGGGCGGGCGCGCAGACCAAGCGCCAGCGCCTCATCGGCTTCCTCGAAGAACCATGCCGGGCCGCCGTCGAAGGTGGTCTCGCCGTCCAGTTCCGGGACCAGGTAGTGGTAGTTGGTGTCGAACCACTTGGTCATTTCCATGGCCGGCTGCTCGCGGTTGCCGCGCGCCAGCTCGAAGTACTGCGTCAGCGTGAGCTGTGCCGGATCGAAGCCGAAGCGGCGCGGCAGCGCGCCCAGCAGCGCGGTCAGGCTCAGCATCTGGTCGTAGTAGGCAAAGTCGCCGGTGGCCACCGTGTCCAGGCCGCGGTCGGCCTGCAGCTGCCAGTGGCGGCGGCGCAGTTGCGCGGCTACGTCGCGCAGCTCGGCTTCGGTGCGGTCGCCGCGCCAGAACGCTTCTTGCGCAAATTTCAGTTCGCGGCGTTCGCCGATGCGGGGAAAGCCGAGGATATGGGTGCGTGCCACGGATGTTGTTCCGGAAGATGTCTGGCGCACAGTGTCGGTTTGCCCGTAAAATGAATCAAGCGACAAGTTTTAAACAATGTATGAATGGATTTCATATCAAGATGGGCGGTTGGCACGTTAGGGGCACGGCATGATCGAAGTCCGCCATTTGCGCTCGCTGGTGGCGATTGCCGAGTCCGGCAAGCTGGCCACCGCGGCCGAGCGCGTGCATGTCAGCCAGTCAGCGCTGTCGCACCAGATCAAGGCGATCGAATCGCACTACGGGCTGCCGCTGTTCGACCGCACGCGCCAGGGGCTGCGCTTCACGCCCGCGGGCGAACGCCTGCTGGCGCTGGCGCGCGAGGTGCTGGCCGCGGTCAGCGCGGCCGACCGCGATATTGAACGGCTCAAGGGCGACACCCGCGGCGAGCTGCGCGTGGTGCTGGAATGCCATACCTGCTTCGACTGGCTGATGCCGGTGATGGACGAGTTCCGCCGCCGCTGGCCGGAAGTGGAGGTGGACCTGGTGGCGGGCTTCCACGCTGACCCGATCGCGCTGCTCAGCGATGGCCGCGCCGACATGGTGATCGGCTCGCTGCCGGCGGCCCGGCGCGGCCTGGAGGTCGCGCCGCTGTTCCGCTTCGAGATCCTGGCGGTCATCGCCAATGAACACCGGCTGCGCAACAAGCGCCGCATTGAAGCCGGCGACCTGGCCGGCGAAACGCTGATTACTTATCCGGTGCCCGAGCAGCGCATCGACCTGATCCGCGAGGTGCTGGAGCCCGCGGGCATCCACCTGGAACGGCGCACGGCGGAACTGACGGTGGCGGTGCTGCAGCTGGTAGCCAGCCGCCGCGGCGTGGCGGCGCTGCCCAACTGGGGCGTGAAGAACTATGTCGACCACGACTACGTGCTGGCCAAGCGCATCGGCGCCAGAGGGTTGTGGAGCGAGCTCTACGCCACGGTGCCGGCGGCGATGGCGCGCCGGCCCTATGTGGCGGACTTTGTCTCGATCGTGCGCGATACGTGCGCGGCGCAGCTCGATGGAATCGAGCTGCTGCCGCAGGCTGCTTAGAAGCCGTTTCAGAATGAAAAAGGGGCCCGGCAGCAGCCTTCCCTTCGGGTTCAAGCCAGGCGCGGCGCATGCGTTGTTACGCGCCTTGACCTTGGAATGACCAAGGCCGGCGGCCCGCGCCTAGCCTGCGCGCGCCTGGCTTGAACGCGTCCCCTTTTTCATTCTGAAACGGGTTCTTGGGCCCGGGTCACGCGGACAGGGCCAGGGCCGGCTCGCTGTCGGTACGGTGCGTGGCGGCGCGCGGGGCCGGGTCGGCCACGGCGTCGCTGTCCGGGTCATCCACGTCGGCAAACAGCAGTTCCACGTCGAATCCATTGTCGAGGCGGCGCAGGAACAGCCACAGCAGGCCGGCATCCTCCGCCGTCAGGGTGGCATGCAGCACAGCCTGCCGCGCGGCGTCGAAGCTGAGTTGCGCCGGCGCCAGGCCGGTACGGCGCGCATTGGCCAGCACCCATTCCATGGCGCCGAACAGGTCGGCGCTTTCGAGTCGCAGCGAGAGGCGCAGGCTGGGGAGGGTGGTGGCTGGCATGTGTCGTTTCCGGCAAGTCGTTCGATAAGGTGAATTTACCAGCCGTTGCTCAAAATTGGCTTCTTTATTTTCTCATGTATGGCTTGTCTTGGAGAGCAAACATCCATTTATGGCAGAATTTAAGGATGTTTCTTTTCTTGTGAGCTATTGCGATGGCACAGCCGCCCAAACTTGACGACACCGACCGGCGCATCCTGCGTGAACTGCGGCGCGATGGCCGCCTGTCCAATGCGCGGCTGGCCGAGCAGGTCGGCCTGTCGGCCACGCCCTGCTGGAACCGCGTGCGCGCGCTGGAAGAATGCGGGGTGATCGAAGGCTACGCCGCGCTGCTGAACCAGAAGGCGCTGGGTTTGCCCGATACCGTGCTGATCGAGGTCACGCTCGAGCGGCATGATGACGACATGCTGTACCGCTTCGGCAAGGCCCTGGCGGAACTGCCTGAGGTGATGGAGGCCCACTTGCTGACGGGCGAATATGACTACCTGATCAAGGTCGCGGTGGCGGGGACCCTGGGCTATGAGGAGTTCCTGCGGCACAAGCTCTACAAGCTGCCTGGCCTGCGCCACAGCCGCTCGACCTTTGTGCTGCGCACGCTCAAGCGTGAGCCTTCGGTCGAGCCCTGATCAGGCTGTCCTGAGCACCTCGGCGGTGGTGTTGCGCAGCGCGCGCAGGGCTTCGTGGCATTGCTGCGGCGTGGTCGGGTGTACCAGCAGCGCCCAGCGGCCATGCTGCACGGCTTCACGCACCGGCGGAATCACCAGTTGATGGTCCGGCCGAGCGGTCATCAGCCCCGCCAGCAGCATGCCGAACACCAAGCCCAGGAAGATAGCCGCCCCGGCGGCGAGGCCCGGGCTGTCCATGACGGCCTCGACCTCCTGCCGGTGCAGAATGCCGACAATGGCCAGCCCGATCACCACGCCCAGCGCTCCCATCATCAGGTGCGAATGCACCGCGGTGCGCGCGATGGCGTCGTTCTCGGGCTCCAGCTTGCGGCCGAAGTGCGCTTCGTATGGATGCACCAGCCGTACCTGCCGGTGCCTGAGGCGGGCCACATGGCAGACCCGTTCGGCGGCGTCGCTGGCTGCCGACCTGGTATCGAACAGTGCTGCGATCTTGGTACTGGCTTGCTCAGCGTTCAAGGGATTACCGTTCATGCCTGCTCCTGCTGGTGCCGGGCCGCCCTCAGGTGATGCACAATGCGCTTCGGATGCCTGGAACGGCTCCGGCGATGTCCTGTAAACCGAGTCTACCGACCCGCCTGAAGCGGCTGCATAAGTGGATCGCGCGTACTGCTGTAGGACTTTGCCGACGGCCGCCCCGTCCCGCCACGGCGGGGAATCCGAGCGCGAAGGCGCAATTCCGCTCATAATGTCGACGGTGCCGGGCCGCGCCCCCGCCTTTTGACCACGAATTCCGGTATGAATGACACAGAAATTGAGCTGATCGACTCGGCGCGCCTGCCGACGCGATTCGGCGACTTTACGGCGCACGCCTTCAAGGGCGCCGATTCAGGCATCGAACACCTGGCCCTCAGCGTGGGCGATGTGACGGGCGATGACGTCCTGATCCGCATGCATTCCGAATGCCTGACCGGCGACGTCTTCGGTTCCTGCCGGTGCGACTGCGGCCCGCAGCTCGAGCTCGCGATGGAAAAGATCGCCGCCGAAGGCCGCGGCATCCTGCTGTACCTGCGCGGGCATGAAGGCCGCGGCATTGGCCTGGCCGAGAAGATCCGCGCCTACCGCCTGCAAGACGGCGGGCTCGACACGGTTGACGCCAACCTGGCCCTGGGCCAGGAGATCGACGCGCGCAACTACGCCTTCGCCGCCGACCTGCTGCACCAGTGGGGCGTCAGGTCCGTGCGCCTGATGAGCAACAATCCGCTCAAGGCAGCCGCGCTCGAGAAGGCCGGCATCACCGTCACCGAGCAACTGCGCCACATCGTGCCGTCCAACGCCGAGAACGAGAAGTACCTGGCCACCAAGCGCACGCGCATGGGGCACCTGCTTGACTGATCGCGGTTGAGCGCTGAAGGCAGCCGCCGCGCTGCCTGGACAGGCCCGCTGCCAGGAATCCTGGGGCGGGCCTTTTCTTTTGCCCGGGGCGATAGCGCGTGGAACCGTACTTACCCTTATTTAGTTGCCGATGGAAACTATTGCTCATAGAATCTATTTGCCGCCTGATCACCCGTTCCCATGTCCAACACTGCCAGCACCACCGATTCCATCCTGGAATTCATGTCGTTCCGCCTGAACCGCCTCTGCGAAATGACCAAGAGTTCCGCCTCCGGCTTTTACGAACGCGAGTTCGGCATCGGCCTGCGGGAGTTGCGTGTGCTGCGTTTTGCCGGGCTGGAGCCGGGCCTGACGCTGACGCGCCTGATCGAACTGGTGCTGCTGGAGAAAACGGTGACTTCCAAGCTGGTCACCGCGCTGGCAAAGCGGGGCCTGCTGCGCCGTGAAGTCGGCGAGGCCGACGCCAGGCAGCTGAACCTCTACCTGACAGCGGCGGGCGAAGCACTGGTCGCGCAGACGTACCAGCGCGGCGACGTGCTGGAGAAGATGTTCCTCTCCGTGCTGACGGAAGCGGAAGTGCAGACGCTGGACCGCTGCATCGACAAGCTGACCGCGGCTTTGATCGAGCATCAGCAGGGCGCGGATGCGCAGGCGGGCTAGGCGGCAATCCCTCTACCAGAACAAATCAAGGAGACAGCATGTCGTTGAAGACCTATCCGGAATCCTCGCGCCCCTGGCGCCGCCTGGCATGCATGGCGCTGTGCGCGGCCAGCCTGCCGGCCTGGAGCCAGAACGCTGGCAGCACCGCCGGGAGTGCGGCCGCCCCGGCAGCCGCGGCGCCGACCCTGGTCGCCGCGCTGGACAGCGATCCGAACCGCCTGGGCTGGATGCAAGGCTTCCCCCCGCCGCCGGACAAGCTGATCACGCATACGCCGGGCGCCGACAGGTTTCCGCGCAATCGCTGGCTGTTCTCGCATATCCGTGAACTGGTGCCGACCGCGTCCGTCTGGCGCGGCGCCGGCCCGGCCAGCGCGCTGCCGCGGGCGGAACGGGATATCGGCTCGGTGCCGTTCACCGATGCGGATGGCACCCGCCGCACCTTCGACGAGATGCTGGCGCTGACCTACACCGACGGCATCCTGGTGATGCACAAGGGCAAGGTCATCTATGAGCGCTATTTCGGCGCGCTTGACGGGCATACGCCCCATATCGCCATGTCGGTCACGAAGTCATTGGTCGGCACGCTGGCCGCGATGCTCGCGGCCGACGGTAAGCTCGACCCGGCGGCACCGGTGACGCGCTACCTGCCCGAACTGGCTGGCACGGCCTACGGTGACGCCACGGTGCGGCAGGTCATGGACATGACCATCGGCGTGCGCTACTCCGAGGACTATGCCAACCCCAAGGCAGAGGTGTGGGACTACGCGCGTGCGGGCGGCATGCTGGCCCGCCCGGCGGGCTACAGCGGCCCGGGGACGTTCTACGACTTCCTGAAGACCCTGCAGAAGGAGGGCGACCACAATGCGGTGTTTGCCTACAAGACGGTCAATGCCGAGGTGCTGGCGTGGATCGTGCGCAGGGCCTCGGGCCAGTCGCTGGCCAAGCTGCTCTCGGAGCGGATCTGGCAACCGATGGGCGCTGAGCAGGATGCGTACTTCACCGTGGACAGCATCGGCACGGAGTCGGGCGGCGGCGGGCTGAACACCACGCTGCGCGACCTCGCGCGCTTTGGCGAGACCATCCGCGGCAACGGACGCTTCAACGGCAAGCAGATCATTCCGGCCTCGGTCGTGGCGGATATCCGCGGCGGCGGCGACCGGGACCAGTTTGCCAGGTCGGCCAGCGCGCCGGTGCTGCCGGGCTGGAGCTACCGCGACATGTGGTGGGTCTCGCACGACAGCCATGGCATGTTCCAGGCCGCCGGCATCCATGGCCAGCGCATCTATATCGACCCCAAGGCCGAACTGACCATCGTGCGCTACGCGTCGCACCCGGTGGCCGGCAACGCGGCCAACAATCCGATCACGTTCCGCGCTTTCCGGGCGCTGGCCGAAGCGCTGATGCGATAGGGGGATGACCCCGGGGCGGCGTGGGCAGCGTCGCCCCGGCAACACCGTTTTCTACTTTTCTGCGGCCGGCTGACCGGCCGCCGCCGCATTGCGTGGCGCCACTTCCGCCATGATCCGCTCGCCGTGGTCGCGCTGCGCGACCTTCAGGTCATAGTCCAGCTGCAGGTTGAGCCACGACTGCGCATCGCCGCCAAAATAGCGCGCCAGGCGCAGGGCGGTGTCCGGCGTAATGCCACGTTGCTCGCGGACGATGTCGTTGATGCGCGCCGCGGTCACGCGCAGCGCAAGGGCCAGGGCGTTGGCGCTCATGTTGAGCGGTACCAGGAAATCCTCGCGCAGGATTTCGCCCGGGTGGATGGGACGCATGCCGTCCTTGAAGCGAACCATGTCAGTCTTCCTCAGTGATAGTCGATGATCTCAACGGCCGCGGGGCCGTCGTGGGTCCAGATGAAGCAGATGCGCCACTGTTCGTTGATGCGGATGCTGTAGCGGCCTTTGCGGTCGCCCGTCAGCAACTGCAGGCGATTGCCCGGCGGGGAGCGCAGGAACTCCAGCGTCGACGCTCTCTGCAGCAGCCGCAGCTTGCGTTCGGCCACGGCGCGGATATTGCCGAAGCGTGGTACGCAGCGGCCCGCGAACAGTTCAGCGGTGTCGGAACATCTGAATGACTGGATCATATCGTATATCGGTAATCGAAAAATAGCAATTCAGCGAAAGTCAGGCATTGGCCTGGCGCGAACGTCCATGAAAGCCGCTCGCCTCTCGCTCCGCACCGTCACTTGTCTGATTCCGTGCGACGTGATCGATACCAATTCTTTTCCAACCTGATAGACTGTATGGATGTACAGTGGTCGGGCCGCCTTCCGACCCCTCCTTAACGTCCTGATTCGAAAAGAGAAATCGTGTCGAGCAAGCAGCTAATCCGCATTCGCGGCGCCCGCCAGCACAACCTCAAGAATGTCGATCTCGACCTGCGACCCGGCGAGATGACCGTGGTGACCGGGCCGTCCGGCTCGGGCAAGTCCAGCCTGGTGTTCGACACGCTCTATGCCGAAGGCCAGCGCCGCTACGTCGAGACCTTCAGCGCCTACGCCCGCCAGTTCCTGGACCGGATGGACCGGCCCCAGGTGGAGCGTGTGGACGGGGTGCCGCCCGCCATCGCCATCGACCAGACCAACCCGGTGCGCAGCTCGCGTTCGACGGTGGGCACGATGACGGAGCTGAACGACCACCTGAAGCTGCTCTACGCGCGCGCAGCGGAGCTGTTCGACAAGCAGACCGCGCTGCCGGTGCGCCATGACTCGCCGGAAACCATTTACGCCGAGCTGCTGGCGCGCACAGCCGAGGGCCAGCCGCATCACGATGCGCGGCTCGTGGTGACCTTTCCGGTCGAGCTGCCCGAGTCCGCCACGGACGAAGAGGTCCAGCAATGGCTATCCGTCAGCGGCTATACGCGCGTGCAGGCGCAGCGCGTGGTGGAGTCGCCCACCGGCGCACGCAAGCTGCTCGATGTGGTGGCGGACCGCTTGCGCATCGGCAATGCGGAGAAGGTGCGCGTGTTGGAGGCGATCGAAGCTTCGCTCAAGCGCGGCGGCGGCCGCGTCAACATCTACGTGCTGGCTGACGGCGACGAAGGTCCCGTATGGCGCTTTTCCACCGGCCTGCACAGCCCGGACAGCGACCTGCGCTATGCGGACCCGCAGCCGGCGCTGTTCTCGTTCAACTCCGCCTATGGCGCGTGCGAGACCTGCCGCGGCTTCGGCCGCGTGATCGGGGTCGACCTTGGCCTGGTGATTCCCGACGCGCGCAAGACGCTGCGCGGCGGAGCGATCAAGCCGATGCAGACCCCGGCATGGAAGGAGTGCCAGGATGACCTGATGCGCTACGCGGGCAAGGCCGGCATCCCGCGCGACACCCCCTGGGCGGAGATGACCGAGGCCGAGCGCCACTGGGTCATCCATGGCTCGCCGGACTGGACCGGCCAGTGGAACAAGCACTGGTACGGCGTGATGCGGTTCTTCAACTACCTGGAGTCGAAGGCCTACAAGATGCACATCCGCGTGCTGCTGTCGAAGTACCGCAGCTACACGCCGTGCGAAACCTGCGGCGGCGCACGCCTGAAGACCGAGTCGCTGCTGTGGCGCCTGGGCTCGAAGGACAATGCCGACGCCGTGCTGGCGCCGCCGCGCCGCTTCCTGCCGCGCGGGGTGGACTGGGACCGCACCCAGCTTGAGGCGCTGCCCGGCCTGACCGTGCATGACCTGATGCTGCTGCCGATCGAGCGCATCCGCCGTTTCTTCGACGGACTGACCCTGCCCAGCGCGATGCTTGACGATGCCCTCAAGCTGCTGCTGGCCGACGTGCGCACGCGCCTGAACTACCTGTGCGACGTGGGTTTGGGCTACCTGACGCTGGACCGCCAGAGCCGCACGCTGTCCGGCGGCGAGGTGCAGCGCATCAACCTGACCACGGCGCTGGGCACCTCGCTGGTCAACACCTTGTTCGTGCTGGACGAGCCCAGCATCGGCCTGCACCCGCGCGACCTGAACCGCATTGTCGAGGCCATGCACCGGCTGCGCGACGCGGGCAACACGCTGGTGGTGGTAGAGCACGATCCGTCCGTGATGCTGGCTGCCGACCGCCTGATCGACATGGGCCCGGGCCCCGGCGAGCGCGGCGGCAATATCATCTTCGACGGCACGCCGGCGGACATCCGCAATGCCGGCACGCTGACCGGCGAATACCTGGGTGGGCGCCGCCGCGTGGCCGATGCCTCGCACTGGCAGCGCCGGCCGGTGGACGCCACACTGCCGCGCATCGTGCTGGCAGGCGCCACCGAGCACAACCTGCAGGACGTCACGGTCGAGATCCCGCTGCAGCGCCTGGTGTGCGTGACCGGCGTGTCGGGTTCGGGCAAGTCCACGCTGCTGCAGGACGTGCTGCATCCGGCCATGGCGCGGTACTTCGGCAAGGCCACCGAGTCGCCGGGCGCCTTCCGCCAGCTGACCGGCGCGGACCTGGTCGACGATGTGGTCTTTGTCGACCAGTCGCCGATCGGCAAGACCGCGCGTTCCAACCCGGCCAGCTACGTGGGCGCGTTCGACGAGATTCGCAAGATCTTCGCCAAGGCTCCGATGGCGCTGCAGCGCAGCTACACTGCGGGCACCTTCAGCTTCAACTCGGGCGACGGGCGTTGCCCGACCTGCGGCGGTTCGGGCTTCGAGCATGTCGAGATGCAGTTCCTGAGCGATGTCTACCTGCGCTGCCCGGACTGCGACGGCACCCGCTATCGCCCCGAAGTGCTGGAAGTGAAGATCGAGCGCGCCGTCCCCGGCCAGCCGCCGCGCTTGCTGAGCATTGCCGACGTGCTGGAGCTGACCGTCAGCGAAGCCGCCGCCTGCTTTGCCGCCGACCCCGCGGTGCTGCGCGTGCTGCAGCCCATCGTCGATGTCGGCCTGGAATACATGAAACTGGGCCAGCCGGTGCCGACGCTGTCGGGCGGCGAGGCGCAGCGCCTGAAACTGGCCGGCTTTCTCGCCGAAGCGGCGCAGGCAACGCCGTCGCGGACCCGGCCCAGCGCCATCCCGCGCCGGCTGTTCATGTTCGACGAGCCGACCACGGGTTTGCACTTCGACGATATCGCCAAGCTGATGCGCGCCTTCGGCAAGCTGCTGGACGGCGGCCATTCGCTGATCGTGATCGAGCACAACCTGGATGTGATCCGCGCCGCGGACTGGCTGATCGACCTTGGCCCCGAGGGCGGCGACGCCGGCGGGCGCGTGGTCTGCACCGGCACCCCGGAAGAGGTGAAGCGCTGCGCCGAATCGCATACCGGCCAGGCGCTGATCCACTATGACGCGGCGCTGGGCGAAGCCGGCACGCTGGCCGCCGAGCGCGCCGAGATCGAAGGCGTGCCGCTGCAGGCCGCGCTGCAGGCACGGCGCGCGCGCCGCGAGGTGGAGGGCGAGGACGTGGTGCGCATCGTCAATGCGCATGAGCACAACCTGAAGGCGCTCAACGTCGATATCCCGCACGGCAAGTTCAACGTGGTCACCGGTGTGTCCGGATCGGGCAAGTCGACGCTGGCCTTCGACATCCTGTTCCACGAAGGCCAGCGCCGCTACCTGGAATCGCTCAATGCCTACGCCCGCTCCATCGTGCAGCCGGCGGGCCGGCCCGAGGTGGATGCGGTCTACGGCATCCCGCCCACGGTGGCGATCGAGCAACGCCTGTCGCGCGGCGGCCGCAAGAGCACGGTGGCGACCACTTCCGAAGTCTGGCATTTCCTGCGCCTGCTGTACGTCAAGCTGGGCATCCAGCATTGCGTGCATGACGGCGCGCCGGTGACCTCGCAGAGCCCGGAGTCCATCGCCGCCCAGTTGCTGCGCGACCATCGCGGCCAGCACGTGGGGCTGCTGGCACCGCTGGTGGTCAACCGCAAGGGCGTCTATACCGACCTGGCCAAGTGGGCCAAGGCGCGCGGCAATACGCACCTGCGTGTCGATGGCGAATTCCTGCCGGTCGACCCGTGGCCGCGGCTGGACCGCTTCCGCGAGCACACCATCGAGTTGCCGGTAGGCGACCTGGTGGTGTCGGCCGAGAACGAGGCCGAGCTGCGCGCGCTGCTGGCGCAGACACTGGAGGCCGGCAAGGGCGTGATGCACCTGCTGGCGCCGCTGGACGGCCTGCACGACGCCATGCACAACGGCGGCACTGCGCACGTGGGCGAGGTCAAGGTGTTCTCGACCAAGCGCGCCTGCCCGGTGTGCGGCACCAGCTACCCTGAGCTGGACCCGCGCATGTTCTCATACAACAGCAAGCACGGCTGGTGCACCACCTGCGTGGGCACCGGGCTGGCACTGACGCGCGAGCAGCGCGCGGCGTTCGACGATACCGTGCTGGCGGACGACAACCGCGGCCGCGAGCAGAGCCTGCCGTCGGAAGAGCAGGAACCCGAAGGCGTGGTTGACACGCCGTGCCCGGACTGCCTCGGCACGCGCCTGAACCTGGTCGCGCGCGCGGTGACCTTTGACGAGAACGCCATCGTCGACGTGGCGCAGTGGACCGTGTCCGATACCCGCCGCTGGGTCGATGGCCTGCACCTCACGGGGCGCGATGCCGAGATCGCCCGCGATGTCATCAGCGAGATCGGCAGCCGCCTGCAGTTCCTGGAGGAAGTGGGGCTGGGCTACCTGAGCCTGGACCGCGCCGCGCCCAGCCTGTCTGGCGGCGAGGCCCAGCGCATCCGCCTGGCCGCGCAGCTGGGCAGCAACCTGCAGGGCGTCTGCTACGTGCTGGACGAGCCCACCATCGGCCTGCATCCGCGCGACAACCAGATCCTGCTGGACGCGCTGCGCAAGCTGGGCGACAAGGGCAATACGCTGGTGGTGGTCGAGCATGATGAAGACACCATCCGCCGTGCCGACCACATCATCGATATCGGCCCCGGTGCGGGCAAACGCGGCGGCACGCTGGTGGCACAGGGCGGCGTGGCCGACCTGTCGGCGGCGCCGGACTCCACCACCGGGCAGTTCCTGGCGCACCCGATCATCCATCCGCTGCAGGCAAGGCGCAGGGTGAAGCCCGGCGCCGCCGGCAAGCCCGCCGATCCGCCGGAATGGCTGACCGTGCATGGTGCATCGCTGCATAACCTGCGCAAGGTGACGGCGCGCATTCCGCTGTCGCGGCTGGTGGCCATCACCGGCGTGTCCGGTTCGGGCAAGTCCACGCTGGCGCGCGATGTGCTGATGACCAACCTGCTCGATGCGGTGGGCCGTTCGGTGCTGTCGTCGCCGGCGACCCGGCGCGCGCGCAACGCTGCGAAGGATGAGGCCAGGGCAGCGAAGTCAACCGCCAGGAAGCCGCTCAATGTTGAGCACAACTGGCATGGCTGCGACGCCGTCACCGGCTGGGAATCGATCGACCGCGTGCTGGAAGTGGACCAGACCCCGATCGGCAAGACGCCGCGCTCATGCCCGGCCACCTATATCGGCGTGTGGGACACCATTCGCCGGCTCTTCGCCGATACGCTGGAAGCGCGCGCACGCGGCTACACGGCGTCGCGCTTCTCGTTCAACACCGGCGACGGGCGCTGCCCGGCGTGCGAAGGGCAGGGCGTGCGCACCATCGGCATGAGCTTCCTGCCGGATGTGAAGGTGGCGTGCGATGTCTGCCACGGCCAGCGCTTCAACCCCGAGACCCTGGCGGTCACCTGGCGCGGCAAGAATATCGGCGACGTGCTGACGATGGAGATCGACGAGGCGGTGGAGTTCTTCTCGGCCATGTCGAACATCGCGCATCCGCTGCAGCTGATGAAGGACGTGGGCCTGGGCTACCTGACGCTGGGCCAGCCGTCGCCTACGCTGTCCGGTGGCGAGGCGCAGCGCATCAAGCTGGTCACCGAGCTGAGCAAGGTGCGCGACGACATCACGCGCCGCGGCCAGAAGGCGCCGCATACGCTGTACGTGCTGGACGAGCCCACCGTGGGCCTGCATATGGCCGACGTGGCGCGCCTGATCCGCGTGCTGCACCGGCTCACGGACGGCGGGCACAGCGTGGTGGTGATCGAGCATGACCTCGACGTGATTGCCGAGGCCGACTGGATCATCGACCTTGGGCCCGAAGGCGGTGCGGGCGGCGGCACCATTGTCGGCGCGGCCGATCCGGAGGCCCTGTCGCGCAACGCGGCCAGCCATACCGGCGCGGCGCTGGTGCCGGTGCTGGCGCGGGACAATGCCGAAGCAGGCAAAGTGGGCATCGCGTAAGGGGTTGGCGTAGGGTTGGCACAGCGAAGGGCGTACGGGCACGCCTTTCGCTTGACCATGGCTACTGGCGCGCACATCGCGTGCAAACGGAGGTAACCATGAAGCATATCCGCCCCTGCCGACTCCTTGCAGCCGTGGCCCTGGCCGCTGCCGCAATCCCCGCCATGGCACAGGCGCCGGGCACGCCGCGCGGCACCTATGACCCGTATTCGCAAGGCGCGCGCAGCACTGACAAGTTCGACCCGTATTCCCAGGGCGCCAACGCTCCCACCCGGACTGACCTGGCGCCCGCGCCAGAGGCCCAGCCTTCGACCATGCCGGCGCAGCCTGGCGTGCCTGGCACGGCCATGCAGCGCGCCCCGGATCCGTACATGGGCGGCCCGCGTTGGGAAAGCCCCGACCTGGGCCGCCGCGTCGGCAAGCCGAACCCGTTCCTGGATGGCGGCTGAGCCTGATGGCCAGCGCTGCCGGCCATGCGAATGCAACCGGACTTACCGTCTCTTGTAAATCCTGCCCAGGCGCGTGACCCCGGCGACACGCTTGCGGTCACCGGCGCGCGGGCAGCGCTGCACTCCGGGCGGCCGGCGGACGCGGCCGGCATTGCCAGCATGATGGTGGCCAGCTACAACATCCACCGCGCCGTGGGCACGGACCGCCGCTATCGGCCGGACCGCATCGCAGCGGTGCTGGAAGAACTGGACGCCGATATCGTCGCGCTGCAGGAGGTGGAATCCGGCAGCAGCAACGACCATACCCTGGAATACCTGGCCGGCCATACCGGCATGCACGTGGTCTCGGGTTTTACGCGCGTGCGCGGCAATGCCGACTATGGCAATGCGCTGCTGGCGCGCTTTGCGCCGCGGGCGGTGAACCAGATCGACCTGACGGTGAAGGGCTGCGAGCCGCGCGGTGCCATCGATGTCACGCTGGCGTGCACGGCGTCGGGACGGGAGAGCGCGCTGCGCGTGATTGCCACCCACCTGGGCCTGCGCCCCGGCGAGCGCCGGCGCCAGGTGCAGCAGTTGCTCAACTACGTGGCCGCGGCGCCGCCGTTGCCGACCATCCTGCTCGGTGACGTCAATGAATGGTTCCTGTGGGGCCGGCCGTTGCGCTGGCTGCATGCGTATTTCGAGCATACGCCGCACACCGCCACCTTCCCGTCGCGCTGGCCGGTGTTTGCGCTCGATCGCATCTGGGTGTCGCCGCGCGCCCACCTGGTGTCCGTGGCCAGCCACCGTTCGCCGCTGGCGCGCGTGGCCTCCGACCACCTGCCGTTGCTGGCTCGTTTTGAGGTGCCCGCAGCGCCGACATAGCGGCGGCTTCGATGAGGGTCCTGGCCGAACAAAGACGGCGGTCCCGGGCGCACCGGGGCCGGCGTTCGTCTTGCCGCCCTGATACGTCCCTGCCGGGCGCTATCGCTGACTAACGCGGTGCGCGGGGTGGGCGCTCCTCGCGCTCATCGGTGTGGTCGGCCTTGTCGACCGGCACTTCGGCCGGCAGGTCTTCGGCGGCATGCACCACTTCATCGGCGATCTCTTCCTCGGGGCTTTCCTCATCCTGCGCCGTGTGGGCCTCATTCTCGCGTTGCTCGATTTCTTCGTCGATATCGTCGGTTTCCTGTTCGAGATCGGGGTCGAGCGTGCTCGGGATATGGCCCGCGTCGGCGCGCGCGGCGCCGGACGCGGTGTTCTCGCGCGAACGGCGGCCGGCGGAGGCCTGCGCGCCTTCGCGCGGCGCGGGCGCTGTGCCGCCCACGCGGTCACCGTGGCGTGGGCCGGTACGGTGGGTACGTACGGTCTTGCTCATCGTGCCTCCTGTTCGGTTGGCCCGGCGGATTCAGTAATTCTCCACCGGCGATTCGCTTTCTTCTGGCTGGCCGCCGCGGCGCCTGACTGAAGGCGGCTCGCCGTTCTCGTCCGGAATGTCGTGCTCGCGCTCGACATCATGGCGGCGGTCGCGCCCGGGCTTGCCGCGTTCATGCTCGGTGTCGGGGCCGCCCTTGTGCGGATCGGGGCGCTCGCTGCGGCGCCGCGTGATGTCATGGTCGGGCTGGCGATGGGTGCTCATGGCGTCTCCACGGAGGTTGGCATGGCGCTGCCGGTCAGTCGGTACCGGCGCGCAGCTCGTCTGACACGGCGCTCACGCCGCGCACCGAACGAGCCAGTTCCATTGCCATCGTACGCTGTTTATCGTCGCGCACGGTGCCTTCCAGCTTGACCACGCCGTCAGTGGTGGATACACGGATCCGGGCGCGGTCCAGCGCGCGCGTGTTTGCCAGGCGGGCCTGGACTTCGGCAGTGATGGCGCGGTCGCTGGCGGCTTCGGTGTCGCGCGGCGCGGCGGTGCGTCCCGTGGACGACGGCGCCGCCGGCGCATCGGCCGGGGCGGCCGTGACGGCCTGGGTGGCTGCCATCGCCAGCACCGCCAGAGGCAGCGCCAGGCGGGCGATGCGGGAGCGTGGTGTCATGACGATCCTCCTGTACTTGGCGGCGGGCAGGGCGATTCCTGCTCCGCATCTGCCTTAGAACCCTTCTTCATTATGAAATGGGTTCTTAGACCTGCAAGCTCTGTTCCCGGCGCCGGCGCGGCCGGTGCCTGGCTGGGTCCTGTGCGGCTTGCGGCGCAGGCGCGGCGCTGCCGGCGCGGCACACGCGGCGTAGTTTTTACAGCCGCGGCAGAAACTGCATGTGCCGCCACCTGGCGAGCCGTGTGCGTGCCGGCAGGCCGCCGCGGCATGACCGGTGCGATGCTTGCGGGCTGTCGTGTGATTGCGTGCCGTCGTGTCTATAGTGGAGGAAATGCTGGCAAAAACTGGCGAGCGGCAAGTGCCGGCGAGCACAGCCCGCAACGCCGGCCCGATGCCGCGGCGTCACCCTGTGCGCCGCGTGTCGCCGGGCCCGACAGCGCAGCCGGGGGGAGCGGCTCATCCGTTGCGAGGTAGTCATGAACCTAGCCAGCATCGTGTCCACCGTCGTCCTGGCCTCGTCCGTCTCGGTGTCTTCGGCACCGGTGGAGCGCCAGCTGCTTGCGATGACGCCCACGGACTTCGCCCAGCGCTTCAATACCGTAGCCCAGGACACCGGCTCCGGCCTGACCTTGCCCAGCTTCAAGGTCAAGCCGGGCTGGCACCGTGCCGCGCCCAGCTCGGGGGTATCGGTGCTGGTGCGCGCCAGCCGCTCGGGCTACGCCCTCGATGAGGTAGTGGTGGTGTGCCGCGAGGTCGAGCGCTGCTTCCTGACCATCTGCACGGCCGCGCTTGCGATTGACGACAGCGTCAACCCGCTGCTGCTGCAGCGCTTTATCGTGGCGCGCATTGCGACCGAGCTGGGTGAGGTGGGCCTGGTGATGTCGGGCCTGGCGTATATCGTCGTCACTCCCAAGGAGGACGATTACGTGGCCGTGGTGATCCGGCCCTACCTGCCGCAGGAACGCGGCGCTTCGCCGGGTCAGGCAAGGCGCGAGCCGCAGGACGACGGTGCGCAGCCGCCGCAGCATGGCCAGGCCTCGCCGCATGGCACGCCGCTCCATCCGCACGGCCCGCTGACGCCGATCGTGTTGCACACGGCGGCGCAGAAGTCCTGAGACCGCGACCGTTCGCGTTGCCCGGGGCCGCTTACGGCTGGCGCAGCAGCAGCGCCACCGGCAAGCCGCCCAGCACCTCGCGCAGGCGCAGCCGGCCCATGGGTGCGTCCAGCACATGGCCGGTCAGCGCATCGATCCAGCGGCTGGGCTGCGGCGCGCCCACGTCCAGGGTAGTGTCACCCCAGCCCGTGGGCGGGATGCGCGGCATGGTCGGGTCGACCTGCGTGGCCGCCAGCCGCGTCACCACCGTGATGGCCTGGTGCGCTTGCTCGTTGCGGGCAAAGGCCAGCACCTGCGGCACCAGTGCGCCCTGCGCCGCCAGCATGCTGTATTGCCCGTCGGCAAAGAGCCGGGGATGGGTGCGGCGTACTGCCAGCACCTGGCGTATCAGTTGCTGCTTGAGGCGTCCGTCGCGCCAGTGCGCCAGCCAGTGGGCCCAGCCAGCGCTGCAGCCCAGGCGCGCGCGCAGTTGCGCAAAATCGGGCGGGCGCCGGTTGTCCGGGTCCACCAGGCTAAGGTCCCAGCCTTCGCATCCCTGGTAGCGGTCGGGGATGCCCGGTGCGGTCAGCTGCACCAGCACCTGTGCCAGGCTGTTGACGGCGCCAGCCACGGCAATGTGCTGCGCAAACTGGCCGATATGCGCCAGCACACCCAACGGCCAGCCCGCCGCGATGGCGCGCAGGAAGGCCTCGCACGCAGCTTCGTACGCTGCGTCGGGGCAGGTCCAGTTGCCGTGGCGCTTGGCTTCGCGGATGGCCTTGAGCTGCCACGCGGACACGCGCTCCAGGAGGGCGTCGACGGTGTTGCTGCCTGCAGGTTTGCCGATGTCCTCCATCGGCCACGCGCCGACCAGGGTCTGGTACAGCATCAGGCGGTCGCCGGGGTCGGGCGCCTGCGGCAGGGTCGACAGCAGCGGTGCGCATGCGCGTTCCCATGCCGCCACGGCATCGGCCCAGGCGTCGGGCATCTCGCTCAGCACGGCCAGGCGCATGCGTGTGTCCTCGCCGCGCTTGTGGTCGTGGGTCGCAGTGGCCAGCATGGCATGAGGACAGGCCAGGCGCCGCGCCGCCATGCGCGCATGGAATTGCGCCGGCGGCAGCGCCAGCGTGGCGGGGTCGCTGCCCACCTCGTTGCGCGACAGCAGCCGCCCGTAGCGGTAGAACGCCGTGTCTTCGCCGGCCTTGGCTGCCAGCGCGGGCATCAGCTGCTGCAGGCGGCGCCGCAGCACGCCGGTTTCACTGTCGGGCGGGGCTGGCGTGCGCAGGCAGCCGCCGATAAAGGCCAGTGCCACGGCCTCGTCCGGGGCCAGGCCGGCGCGCGCCGCCTGCATGGCTTGGTCCAGCATGGCATCGTCGGCCTGTGCGGCCGAGGCGTCGCGCGCCCCGGGTTGCGCGTCAAAGTAGCTGCGGTAGACGGGCACCGCCGCCATCAGCGCGGCCAGCGCGCGCCGCAGCGCCGCGCGTGTCAGGTCGCGCGTGCCGGGCTCCTGCTTCGCGCAGTCGTGCAGGCAGGCGGCCGCGCCCTCGTACTCGGTCACCAGGTGCCGCTCCAGCACCTGGCGCCGCGCTGCGGCGACATGGGCGGCATACGGGCGCGCATCGCCGCTGGCCGATGCCCACAGCGCGCCCAGCGGCGCCTCGCCGTTGCCGTCGTGCAGCACGGCGGCCACATCGTCCATGAAGTCGTAGCCGGTGGTGCCATCGACCTGCCAGTCCGGCGCCAGGCGTTCGCGCGGGCCCAGGATCTTCTCGACCACCAGCCATGGGTGCGCCAGCCGCAGCAGCGGCGGGCGCGCGGCGGCGTGCCGGTCCAGTTCGGCACGCAGCCGGCGGCAGTAGCCAGCGGGATCGGCCAGGCCGTCGACATGATCGACGCGCACGCCGTCGATCCAGCCTTCGCGCAGCAGGCGCAAGACCAGTGCGTGGACGGCGTCGAATACCTGCGGGTCTTCCTCGCGCACGCCGACGAGATCGCTGATCTCGAAAAAGCGCCGCCAGTTCAGTGCCGCGGCGGCGGTGCGCCACCAGGCCAGCCGGTAGTGCTGGCGCTCCAGCAGCGCGTGCAGCCGGGTGCGGCCTTCGGCCTGCGTGGGGTCGTACCAGCCGGGCTGGGTTGCGGCCGCGGCATCCACGCTGCCCGGCGCCAGCGGCAGCGAGTGCTCGAAATAGCGCAGGTGGGCGGCAGCCTCCGCGCTTGCGGGCACCCATTGCAGCTCGCCCGCCACCAGCGTGTCCCAGTAGGACTGACCCAGCATCGGCAGCAGCACCTTGCCATGCAGGGCGGGGTCGCGCGGGGTCCAGTCGATGTCGAAGCTGCCGGCGCAGCGGCTGGCGCGTCCGTGGGTCAGCACGTCGCGCCACCAGCGGTTGTGGGTGGCGTCCGCCGCCATATGGTTGGGCACGATGTCCAGCACCAGGCCGAGGCCGGCGGCGCGGGCGCGCCCGGCCAGCGCTTTCAGGCCGGGCTCGCCGCCCAGCTCGTCGCGCACGCGGGTGAAGTCGGTGACGTCGTAGCCATGGGTGGAGCCCGGGCGCGCGCTGCACACTGGCGACAGGTACAAGTGGCTGACGCCGAGCGCGGCGTAGTAGTCAACCACGGCGGCGGCATCGGCAAAGGTGAAGCCCGGATGCAGCTGCAGCCGGGCGGTGGCGCGGGGCAGGTCATGGTCGCCGCCATCGCCATGGCCGCCTGGCTGGGACTCCGGCAAGCCGGCGGGCATTATCTGGCGCGCGCCGCGGCGGGCTCGCACATGGTGGCGACGCAGGCCAGCGGCGGCAGCATGCCGGCGGACAGCTCGGCCGCGGCGCCGGGCAGGCTTTCATGCAGCGCCGCGCTCATGTCGCGGCACGGGCGCGTGCATGGCACGGCTTCGCTGCCCAGGTTCAGCCACAGGCTCAGCTCCATGCCGTCCATCAGCCGCCAGCGTGCGCACAGCGCGGCCGGACCCAGGATATCGACGCCGGCCGACTGGCAGCCGGCCAGCCGGTCCAGCAGTTCACGGCGGCGGACGGAGAGCAGTTCGCGGTAGTACGGGGTCCAGTCGCCGTCGTCCTCCAGCTCGGGGCGCGACGCCTCGAAGGTGGCCGGGTCGTTGGGGTCGGGGATAGCCGCGGCGCGCGCATCATCGCGGAATGCCGCGGAAGCCGCAAACTCGCGGCGCCGGCCGTCGCGCACGGCCTGCGCCAGTTCGGGCGGGTGGCTGGTGAAGTAGAGGAAGGGCCGCTGCGTGCCGGTTTCCTCGCCCATGAACACCAGCGGCACCTGCGGGCACAGCAGCTGCAGCGCCACCGCTGCGCGCAGCGCATCGCGGTCCGCCAGGCCGGCCAGCCGGTCGCCCAGTGCGCGGTTGCCGGTCTGGTCGTGGTTCTGCAGGAAGCAGACGAAGGCCGTGGGCGGCAGATGCGCGCTGGGCTGGCCGCGGCGCACGCCGTCCGCGCTTGACGACGCGCCCGGCGCGGCGGCAGAGCGGTGCGCCGACAGTTCGCCCTGATAGGCAAAGCCTTCGCCCAGCACGCGCGCAAGGTGGCGCAGCGCGGGCTCGCTGCGCCCCGCAGCCGCACCCTCGCCCTCATCGGCGCAGCGGGTGTAGTCGCAGTAGTAGCCGTCGCTCTCGCCGGTCAGCAGCACGTGCAGGGCATGGTGTGCGTCATCGTTCCACTGGGCGTCGTAGCCCTTGGCCAGCAGTTCGGCGTCGTTGTTGTCGTTCTCCAGCACCAGGTGCAGATGGCGGCCGGCGCCGTCGCCTTCGGCCAGCATGGTGCGCAGCTCGCCGGGCAGCGCCGCCAGCCAGCCTTCGTCCTCGATCGCGTGCACGGCGTCCAGGCGCAGGCCGTCGAAGCGGAACTGCTCCAGCCAGTAGCACGCGTTCTCGGTGAAGAAGCGCCGCACCTGCGGCCGGCGGAAATCGATGGCCGGCCCCCACGGGGTGTGCCGGTCCGCGCGGAAGAACGCGCTGGCGTAGCGGTGCAGGTAGTTGCCCTCCGGCCCGAAATGGTTGTAGACCACGTCCAGCAGCACCATCATGCCGAGCTGGTGGGCGCGGTCCACCAGCGCGCGCAGTTCGTCCGGCGTGCCGTAGGCGGACTCCGGCGCGAATGGCAGCACGCCGTCATAGCCCCAGTTGCGCGCGCCGGGGAACTCCGCCAGCGGCATCAGCTCGACCGCGGTGAAGCCCAGCGCCGCCAGCCGCGGCAGCTGCCGCGCCGCGCCGGCAAAGCCATCGCACAGGCCCACGTGCATCTCATAGATGATGGCTTCATGCCACGGGCGCCCGCGCCAGTCGGGGCACGCCCACGCAAAGGCGCCAGCGGCGTCGGGAGCGGGCACGATGCTAGGCCCGTGCACATCGTCGGCCTGCCCGCGCGAGGCCGGGTCGGGCACGGTGGTGCCGTCGTCAAGCCGGAACCAGTAGCGTGCCCCTTTGCAGCACGGAACGATGGCCTCGAACCAGCCGTTGGCGCCGGCCGCCATGCGCACCGGACCGAGCCCGGCGATCTCCAGCCGCACCGCCTGGCCTTGCTCGGCTGCGTCCGGGGCCCACAGGCGGAACCGCACGCGGCCGTCTGGCAGCCAGGCCGGGCCGAACAGGTAGTCGTGCGCAGGTTCGTCGTTGCCGGGCAGGCCCGGCTGCCCGACCGCAGCGGGCGCTGCAAAGCAGTCGTGCGGGGCCAGGCTGGGCATGGCGGAGCGGGCGCCGGGGGCGAGAAGAAACGGGTTGGCGTGCAAATTCGGCTCCTGGCTTCCGGACAGCTGTGGGAAGTGCCAAGGGAGAGCCGGCCGGATGACCGGTTTTGGCACGATGCGAACTCCATGCCCGCAGAACAACGCTTTGCTAGGCCGCCTGCTGGCGGTGGCAACCGCCAGCGCGGGCTTTGTTACATGGGCCATTGTAGAAACTACCCGGGCGGTGCGGACGTGCACTAGCCCACGCCCGCGGTGCCCCAGATTGCTTACGCGGCGCGCGGGGCGTGCGCCGGAGATTCACCCTGCCAGGGCGCACCGCTGGCGCGGTGCAGCAGCCGCACCGGCACCGGCTCGATGTGCCAGATGCGCTCGCAATACTCGCGGATCGCCCGGTCCGAAGAAAAGCGCCCGGAGCGGGCGCACGACAGCACCGACATGCGTTGCCAGCGCGCCGGCTCGGCAAAGGCCTGGGAGACTTTCTCCTGGCACTCGATGTATGAGGCGAAGTCGGCCATCAGCAGGTAGGGGTCGTGCATCTGCTGAGGGTCGAACAGCGGACGGAACAGCGCCGGGTCGCCGCGCGAGAAGAAGCCCTGCTGGACCAGGTCGATCACCGCGCGCAGCTGCGGGTGGCTGTGGTAGTAAGCGGCAGGATCGTAGCCGCTTGCACGCAGCGCATAGACCTCAGGCGCGGTCAGGCCGAACGGGAAGAAGTTGTCGTTGCCCACGGCTTCGCGCAGCTCGATATTGGCGCCGTCCATGGTGCCGATATTGAGCGCGCCATTCATCGCGAACTTCATGTTGCCGGTGCCGGACGCTTCCTTGCCCGCCAGCGAGATCTGCTCGGCCAGGTCGGCCGCCGGGTAGATGCGCTGCCCGTAGGTGACGTTGAAGTTGGGCAGGAACACCACCTTGAGCCGGTCGCGCACCTGCGGGTCGCGGTTGACCACGTCGGCCACCGAGGTGATGAAGCGGATCATCAGCTTGGCATAGGCGTAGCCCGGCGCCGCCTTGCCGCCAAACAGGAAGGTGCGCGGCTGGATCCTGGTGCCGGGGTCGGATTTGATGCGGTGGTACAGCGCGATCACATGCAGCACCGCCAGGTGCTGGCGCTTGTATTCGTGGATGCGCTTGACCATCACGTCGAACATGGAGGAAGGGTCCACCACCACGCCGGTGGTGTCGCGGACCAGCTCGGCCAGCGCCACCTTGTTCTGGTGCCGCGCGGCGTGCCATTGTTCGCGAAAGCCCGCGTCCTCGGCATACGGCTCGAGCGCGCGGATCTGCGCCAGGTCGGAGATCCAGCCGTCGCCGATCGCCTCCGACACCAGCCGCGTCAGGCGCGGATTGGACAGCGCCAGCCAGCGCCGCGGCGTCACGCCGTTGGTGATGCTGGTGAATTTCTCCGGCCACATCTCGTGGAAATCCTTGAGCACGTCCTCGCGCATCAGCCGTGAGTGCAGTTCGGCTACGCCGTTGATGGCGTGGCTGCCCACGCACGCCAGGTTGGCCATGCGCACCTGCCGTTCGCCGTGCTCATTGATCAGCGACAGCCGCGCCAGGCGCGATTCGTCGCCGTAGAAACGGATCCGCACCTCGTCCAGCAAGCGCGCGTTGATCTCCAGGATGATCTCGAGATGGCGCGGCAGCACCCGGGCAAACAGCGGCAGCGGCCACTGCTCCAGCGCTTCGGGCAGCAGCGTGTGGTTGGTGTAGGCAAAGGCATGCTGCGTGATGTGCCAGGCCTCGTTCCAGGGCAGGTCATGGTCGTCGACAAGCAGCCGCATCAACTCGGCAATGCCCACGGCCGGGTGGGTGTCGTTCAGCTGCACCGCGAATTTCTCGTGGAAGCGCGTCACCGGGATGCCGTCGACGGCGAGCAGCCGCAACATGTCTTGCAGCGAACAGGCGACGAAGAAGTACTGCTGCTCCAGCCGCAGCTCCTTGCCCTGGCTGGTCTCGTCGTTGGGGTAGAGGACCTTGGTCAGGTTCTCGGAAGTGACCTTCTTGCTGACCGCGCCCAGGTAGTCGCCGCGGTTGAAGGTATGGAAGTCGAAGGCCTCGGTGGCGTCTG
Organism: Cupriavidus sp. BIC8F; assembly: GCF_032465815.1. NCBI lineage: Bacteria > Pseudomonadati > Pseudomonadota > Betaproteobacteria > Burkholderiales > Burkholderiaceae > Cupriavidus > Cupriavidus sp. BIC8F. The sequence continues at coordinate 1,416,634 of NZ_CP136095.1, forward strand.
CGCGCCACAGCCGCAGGGTGTTCACGGTATTGACGCGGTAGCCCAGGATCGGCGAGTCGAATGGCACACCCACCACGGTCTTGGCGGGCACCCAGCGTACGCGGTAGTGGCCGCGGTCGTCGGTGTAGTGCTCGGTGTGGCCGCCCAGGCGCACCTGCACGGCCCACTCTGAGCGCTGGATCTCCCACGGGTTGCCGTTGCGCAGCCAGGTGTCGGTGGATTCCACCTGCATGCCGTCGATGATGGTCTGCTGGAAGATGCCGTATTCGTAGCGGATGCCATAGCCTAGCGCGGGGATTTCCAGCGTCGCCAGCGAATCCATGAAGCAGGCCGCCAGCCGGCCCAGGCCGCCATTTCCCAGCCCCGGCTCGACCTCTTGCTCCAGGATGCGGTCAAGATCCAGCCCGGCAGCGGACATGGCCTCGCGCACCTCGTCGAAGATGCCCAGGTTGATCAGGTTGTTGCCCAGGTGCGGGCCCATCAGGAATTCGGCCGACAGGTAGGCGACGGTGCGCGAGGGCTGGCCCAGGTAGGCTTCGGCGGTGCTGATCCAGCGCTGCACCAGGCGGTCGCGCACGGTATGCGCCGCGGCCTGGTAGAGGTCGTTCTGGCTGGCGTGGCCAGGCAGCTTGCCCTGGGTATGGAAGACGTGGTCGAGGAAGGCCCGGCGCAGGCTGGCGCCGGACAGTGCGGTGCGGGTGTCATCGGCATGCTCGGGCCGGACAGATTCCTTCATGGCGAGGCTCCTGCGCAGGTGCGTGGGTCAAGCTTAGTGGATGGAGCAATCCCTGCACGGAGATCGCGGCGCTGGTCTTGCAAGCGGCACTTTTGCGGGCCCGTGGCTATGCGCGTGGCGGCGGATGGCGTGCGCCGTGACGGCCGCCGCGCAGGGCGTCGGCCCGCGCCTGCACCGCCGGGGTATCGAACAGTGCACGTACATCGGCATCGAGCCGGCGCTGCCAGTTGGGATGGATGCTGGTGGTGCCGGGCAGGTTGGGCTGCTCGGCTTCGCCCAGCAGATCTTCCAGCGGCACCAGGCGCATGGCGGTGCGCGTCGTGCCCAGCCACGCCAGCACGGCATCGAGCGGGGCATGGGCGGGGCCCGGCACGGCGCCGCTGCACAGCCCCGCTTCGCACAGCGCCTGCCATAACGCGCCGCGCTCGCGCGCACGGCCGGCCTGCATTTCTTCGAGGGTTTCGCCAGGCGCCAGCAGGTGCAGCCGGTCGCGCCACGCCAGGTCGCGGCCGGCCCACCAGCCAGTGACTGTGGGGAGGTCATGCGTCGAGGTGGTGGCGACGGCATCGGGCGGCCAGGCTGCGGGAGGCAGGAAGGCCGGCACGGTGTCGGGCCCAGGGGCGGGCACCCGCTGATCTGCCGCCGCCGCATCGGCTGGCGCGCTCTCTTCGCGCTGGAACCACAGCACATCGATGCCAAGCACCCCACGGGCCGACAGCGCCGCATTCAGCTCCGGCGGCACCGTGCCCAGGTTTTCGCCGATGATGATCGCGCGGTGCCGCCATGATTCCAGCGCCACCAGCCGCAGCAGGTCCTGCAGCGGATAGCGCAGATAGGCGCCTTCGCTGGCCGGGGCACCGGCCGGCACCAGCCACATGCGTGCCAGCCCCAGCACATGGTCGATGCGCAGCCCGCCGGCATGGGCCAGGTTGGCGCGCAGCATCTCCAGGAAGGCCGCATAGCCGTGGCGGCGCAACCCGCGCGGCGAGAACACCGCCACGCCCCAGTCCTGCCCGAGCGGGTTGTACAGATCCGGCGGCGCGCCGGCGTGGAAGCCCGCCAGGATTTCCTGTTGCCGCGTCCAGGCCTGGCTGCCGCCGGGGTCGGCGCCCACCGCCAGGTCGGAGACGATGCCGACCGCCATGCCCGCGCCGCGCGCGGCGCGCTGCGCGCGCGCCATGCCGTCGGCGGCGATCCATTGCAGGAAAGCGTGGTAGGCGACCTCATCGGCATGGGCCTGTGCAAAGGCCGCCACGGCGGCATCGCCGGGCGAGCGCAGCGTGACCGGCCAGCAGCGCCAGTCAGGCGCGGGGTTGTGGTTCATGCCGTTGGCGCTGTAGGCCAGCCGCCGGGCCTGGATGGCCTCGTAGCAGGCGTGCGCGTGCAACGCGGTGCCGCCGCGCACGCGAAAGGCGGCGCAGTCATCGAGCGCCGCGCGCGGCAGCAGCGCTTCGCTGCGCTCCCATAGCCAGCGCAGGATGGCGTAGCGCAGCGGCGTCAGCCTGATCCAGTCGATCTCGCTGCGGGCTTCCAGCGCTTGCAGGGACTCGCCCGCGCCGAGCGCGGCGACGGCCCAGTCTACCGCGGCCTGCCCGAATTGCACGGCGGGGTCGGCATAGAGCGGATTCAGGAACAGGCGGCTGGATGGCGCATACGGGCTATAGCGCTCGGGCAGGGCGGCAAAGCCGGCGTGCAGCGGGTTGGTGGCTACCGCGTCGGCGCTGGCGCCGGCCGCGCTGATGCAGCACTGTGCCAGCGCGCTCAGGTCGCCCATGCCGCAGGGCGCACCGCGGCGCAGGCCATAGAGCTGCACTGCCAGGCCCCAGGGCCGGGTCAGTTCGCCCGTGCGGCCGGCGTGCCGCAGCGCATCGGCAACGCCGTAGCAGCGCGGCGGCGCGATCGCCAGCACGGTATGCGCATCGCCCAGTTCCAGGCGGTGGTAGCCGCATACGTCGATGGCGGGTAGCAGCATGGTGCCGTCGCTGTTGCGCGCGCTGTCATGGTTGCCACGCACCGCGGTGCCGGTGACGATGGCGCCGTCTTCCAGCGTCAGCCGGTAGGACCGCTGCGGCAGGGTATGCGGCCACGGCAACGCCACCGGCTTGCCGCGCTCGGCGGTGACCAGCGGCGGCAGTGCATGCGCGGCGTCATCGGAGGCAAGCCACGCGCGCGACGCTTCGCACTGGCCAGTGGTGGCGCCAGGCAGGCCCAGGCCGTCCAGCACGCGCCGCAGCGCGGCGTCGGAGACAGTCTGGGGCTGGTTCCAGGCATCCGTCCACCGGGGCAGCAGGCCCGCGCGCAGCGCCAGCGCATGCAGCGGCGTGGGCGCGTCGTGGCGGGTGGCGCGCCGGCTCACGCTTGTACCTCCTGCGGCGCGCCCAGGGGCGGGCTTTCCTGGGGCGCGCTCTGGCGGCTGCGCGCCTGGGCCGCCAGCAGCACCAGCGAGTGGCCCGCCACCGTCTGGCTGTCGGCGACCGCCTCGCCTGCGAGTTCGGCCTCGGTGGCGTCGGGCCGGCTGCTGTCGAACAGCAGCGTCCAGGCCAGCACGGGCTCGGGCAGCAGGAAGGAGGCATCGGCATCGCCGGCGTTGAGCAGCAGCAAGATTACCTGCACGGTGTCGGCATCGCTCTCATCCTCTTGCGCCATCGAGCCCAGCTGCGCACGCTCCGGTTGGGGCGGCGCGGCCGCGCGGCGCAGCGCGAGCGTGCGGATCTCCGGATCGGCCCATTCCTCGGGCGTGGGCGGCTTGCCGTCGGTATCGAACCAGGCAATATCGGCAATGCCCCGCGCCGGCTCCTCGCGCCCGTGCGCGAAGCGGTCGCCGGCCAGCGAGTGCAGCCGCCGGCGCAGGGCCAGCAGGCGGCGCACCATGTGCTGCAGCGGCTGCGCGGCGGGGGTCTGGGCCTGCTTCCAGTCCAGCCACGAGATCTCGTCGTCCTGGCAGTAGGCGTTGTTGTTGCCGTGCTGGCTGCGGCCCCATTCATCGCCGGCGGTCAGCATGGGGGTTCCCTGCGACAGCAGCAGAGTGGCCATCAGCGCCTGCGCCACGTGCGCGCGGCAGGCCAGGATGGCGGGGTCGTCGGTGGGGCCTTCGATGCTGCCGTCGGGGCTCCAGTTGGCGCTGGCGTTGTCGTCGGTGCCGTCGCGGTTGTCTTCGCCGTTGGCCTCGTTGTGCTTGCTGCTGTAGCTGACCAGGTCGGCCAGCGTGAAGCCGTCGTGCGCGGTGATGAAGTTGATGCTGGCCCACGGGCGCCGGTGGCGGCGGTCGAAGAGGTCGGCAGAGGCCGCCAGTCGCGCCGCCAGTTCGCCGCGGTGGCCGGCGTCGCCGCGCCAGAAGCGGCGCGCCACGTCGCGGAACTTGTCATTCCACTCGGCAAAGCCGGGCGGCTGGTTGCCAAGCTGGTAGCCGCCCGGGCCCAGGTCCCACGGTTCGGAGATCAGCTTGACGCGGCTCAGCACCTGGTCCTGCATCAGCGCATCGAAAAAGCCCGAGCCCGCATCGAAGCCATTGCCCTCGCGCCCGAGGGTGGTGCCCAGGTCGAAGCGGAAGCCATCGACGTGGTAGCACTGCACCCAGTAGCGCAGCGAGTCCATCACCATCTGCAGCACGCGCGGATGCGACAGGTTGAGCGTATTGCCGCAGCCGGTGTCGTTGATGTAGTGGCGCTCGTCGCCCGGCACCAGCCGGTAGTAGCTGGCGTTGTCCAGACCGCGCCACGACACCGTCGGCCCGAGCGCGTTGCCCTCGCAGGTATGGTTGTAGACCACGTCCAGGATCACTTCGATGCCGGCGGCGTGCAGGCGCCGCATCGCCACCTTGAATTCCTGCAGTTGCCCGGTGCCCAGGTAAGCGGGCTCCGGTGCGAAGTACGCCATGGTGTTGTAGCCCCAGTAGTTGCGCAGTCCGCGCTCCAGCAGGAAGCGGTCCTGCAGGATGGCGTGGACCGGCAGCAGCTCGACGGTGGTGATGCCGAGCTGCACCAGGTGGTCGATAAAGCGTGGGTCGCACAGCGCGGCGAAGGAACCGCGCAGGTTGGGCAGCAGGTCGTCGCGCAGCATCGACAGGCCACGCAGGTGGGCTTCATAGATGACGGTGGACGGCCACGGCACCGCGGGCGGGCGGTCGTCGCCCCAGTGGAAGCTTTCGTCGACCACCACCGCCTTGGGCATGGTGGGGGCGCTGTCGCGGCGGTCCGGTGTCAGGTCGCCGCGCGCACTCTGCAGGCGGTAGCCGAACAACGCATCGGACCATCGCACCGGGCCGCTCAACTGGCGCGCATACGGATCCAGCAGCAGCTTGTGCGGGTTGAAGCGGTGGCCGTGCGCGGGATCGTAGGGACCGTGCGCGCGGTAGCCGTACAGCGTGCCGAGCGCCGCATTGGGCAGGTAGCCGTGCCAGATCTCGTCGGTGCATTCCGGCAGCCGCAGGCGCGCCAGCTCCTTGCGCGCGTTGTCGGAGAACAGGCACAGGTCGATGCGCGAGGCATGGGCCGAGAACACCGCGAAATTGACACCCAGGCCGTCCCAGTGGGCCCCGAGGGGATACGGCTTGCCCGGCAGCAGCCGGTCCGCGAACTGGCGGCTCATGTCGATGCGCCCTGGATGCCGCCACCCGGATCGAAGCGCAGCACCAGCGTGGCCAGCGGCGGCAGCGTCAGCGCAAGCGAAGCCGGCTGTCCGTGCGAAGGCACGTCCACTGCCGCTACCGCGCCGCCATTGCCGACATTGCTGCCGCCATACACGGCAGCATCGGTATTCAGGCATTCCTGCCAGGCGCCGGCGTACGGCACCCCAAGCCGGTAGCCATGGCGCGGCACCGGGGTCATGTTGACCACCACCAGCACCACCTCGCGGCTGTATGGGCCCGCGCGGCGCAGCCACGCGAACACGCTGTTGTGGTTGTCGTCGCCCACCACCCAGTGGAAGCCTTCCGGGCGGTGGTCCAGCGCATGCAGCGCGGGCAGCTCGCGGTAGAGGCGGTTCAGGTCGCGCACCAGCGTGTGCACGCCGCGGTGCATGGGGTGGTCCAGCAAGGCCCAGTCAAGCTCGGCATCGTGGTTCCATTCCTGCCACTGCGCCAGCTCGCCGCCCATGAACAGCAGCTTCTTGCCCGGGTGCGCCCACATGAAGCCGTAGTAGGCGCGCAGGCCGGCAAAGCGCTGCCACTCGTCGCCGGGCACCTTGCCGATCATCGAGCCCTTGCCGTGCACCACCTCGTCATGCGACAGCGGCAGCACGAAGGCCTCGGACCACGCATAGACCAGCCCGAAGGTCATGTCCTGGTGGTGCCAGGCGCGGTGGACGGGCTCGTGCCCGAGATAGTGCAGCGTGTCGTGCATCCAGCCCATGTTCCACTTGAAGTCGAAGCCAAGCCCGCCGCTGGCGACGCTGGCGGTAACGCCGGGCCACGCGGTGGACTCTTCGGCGATGGTCAGCGCACCGGGGCAGCGTTCGTGGACCACGGCGTTCAGTTCGCGCAGGAAGTCGACGGCTTCCAGGTTTTCGCGGCCGCCGAAGCGGTTCGGCACCCACTGGCCGGGCTCGCGGCTGTAGTCGCGGTAAAGCATCGACGCCACCGCGTCCACGCGCAGGCCGTCGGCATGGAAGTGCTCCAGCCAGTGCAGCGCGCCGGCCAGCAGGAAGCCGCGCACCTCGTTGCGGCCGAGGTTGTAGATCAGGGTATTCCAGTCCTGGTGGAAGCCTTCGCGCGGGTCCTCGTGCTCATAGAGCGCGGTGCCGTCGAAGCGCGCCAGCCCGTGCGGATCGGTCGGGAAGTGCGCGGGCACCCAGTCCAGGATCACGCCGATGCCGGCCTGGTGGCAGCGGTCGATAAACGCGGCGAAGGCCTGCGGCGGTCCCAGCCGCGCGGTGGGCGCATACAGCGACAGCGGCTGGTAGCCCCAGGAGCCGCCAAACGGGTGCTCGGTGATAGGCAGCAGCTCGATGTGGGTAAAGCCCAGTTCCTGCACGTACGGCACCAGCCTCTCGGCCAGGATGTCCCAGCCGCGATGCGGGTCGTTGGCCGCCTGCAGCCACGACAGGGCATGGACTTCATAGACGGACATCGGCGCAGCATAGGGATCAGCGGCGCCGCGGCGCGCCATCCAGTCGTCGTCATGCCAGGCGAAGGGGGGCGCGCCCTGGTCCGGTCCGGCCACCACCGAGGCGGTGGCGGGGGGCGCCTCGGTGGCCAGCGCGAGCGGGTCGGCCTTGTCCGGCAGCTCGGTGCCGTGCGGATCGAGCAGGTCGTACTTGTAGCGGCTGCCGGGCTGCGCGCCCAGCGCGGCGGGGATGAACAGCTCCCAGATGCCGCTGGGGTGGCGCAGCCGCATCGGGTGCCGCGCCGGGTGCCAGCCGTTGAAGTCAGCGATCACCGAGACCCGCTGCGCGTTCGGCGCCCACACGGCAAAGCGCACGCCGTCGATGCCGTCCACGCGCTGCCACTGCGCGCCCAGGCAGGCGCCCAGCTCGAAGTGGCGGCCCTCGGCGATCAGGTGCAGGTCCAGCTCGCCCAGCAGCAGGCCAAAGGCGTAAGGGTCGGCGCTGCACTGCCCGGTGCCGTCGGCCCATTGCACGCGCAGCCGGTAATCGGGCGAACTGCCCTTGTATTCGCTCGGCAGCCGCGCGGCGAAGACGCCGCCGCCGTGCAGCCGCGCCATCTCCGCCAGTGGTGTGCCGCCCGCATCGGTCAGTTGCGCCGACGCCGCCCCTGGCAGGCAGGCGCGCACCAGCGTGCCGTCGCCGTCAGGGTGCGGGCCCAGCACGGCAAACGGGTCATGGTGGCGCGCACCGAGCAAGGCCTCGAGCTCGTGGCCAGGCAGCATGCCAGGCTGCGTGCCATGGGCGGGGGTCATGGCTGGTCTCCCGGCGCCACCAGCTTACGCAGCAGCCGCGCCAGGCCGCTGACCGGCAGGTCGATCCACGCCACGCGGTTGGCGGCTTCGTAGTCGACCTCATAGGCCGCCCGTTCCAGCAGGAACAGGTCCAGCAACGGCTGCAGCTGGCCGGGCGCGACCCAGGGTGTGCCCGAGTCCTGCATGTGCTGGTGGTAGCAGTTCAGGAAGGCTTCGCTGGCGGTGGTACGGAAGCGCTCCAGCAGCACCGCGCGGCGTTCGGCCAGCTGCGGCGGCAGTTCGCTGTGGGTGCGCTCCTGCCGGTCGGTGCCGACCGTGGCCGCGGCGTAGTCCAGCGAGCGCAGCAGCCCCGCCACATCGCGCAGCGGCGAGGTCTTGCGCCGGCGCCAGTCCAGCGGCAGGCCGGGCTCGCCCTCGAAGTCGACCAGGTAGGTGTCGTTCTGAGCAATCAGCACCTGGCCCAGGTGGAAGTCGCCGTGGATGCGCGTCTGCAGGCTGCCCGGCGCGGCGGCGGCAAGCCGTTCGACCAGCGCGGGCAGCGCGTCGCGCGCGGCCATCAGGGTCTGCACGTCGGCCTCGAAGGCCTGGCGCACCGGTCCCGGCACGGTGGCGGGCGTAGACTCCAGCCGCGTCAGCGCGCGCTGCAGCGCACCCATGGCTTGCTCGGCCCACGCGCGCGCATCGCCTTCGCTGGCCGGCAACGGCGCGAAGGCGTCGTCGCCGGTGGGCCGTGCCAGCACCGCATGGAGCTCGGCCAGCCGGCGGCCGAGCGTGCCAGCCAGCGCGGCGTAGCCGTTCATGGCCTCGGCAAACTCGTCCTCGCTCTCCTGCGAGGGCAGCGCGTCATCGATGGCGCGGCCCAGGTAGTCCAGGGTCCAGTCCCAGCCATTGCCCTGGTTCAGGACATAGCCCTGCAGCAGCATCAGCGTATGCGGCACGCCATCCGGCCCGGTGCGCACCACCTCGCCCAGCAGCGGCGCCGCGTGCGCATAGGCCTGCGCGGTCAGGTAGCGCGTCATCTCGGCCTCGGGGTGGATGCCGCCAGAGACCCGGCGCACCACCTTGAGCACGGCGGTGTTGTTGTAGGACAGCGAGCTGTTGGACTGCTCGGCCGACATGTATTCGATCGGGTCGCGCTCCAGTTCAAGTTCCAGCGCGGCCAGGCCGGGCTCGGCACGGAAGTGGATGATGTCGTTCCCGGCGTGCATCTGCACGTCATTGCGCAGCGCGCGCACCACCTCGCGCGCAAAGGGCTCGACCACGAAACCGTCGGTGGCCAGCCCCACGCGGCTGCCCTGGCGCACGCGCGCCATCGACAGGCCATGTGCCAGCTGCGACACGCTGTCGGCGCTCTCCCGGTCCCACAGGATGCCCAGCGGCAGCTGGTAGCGTTCGGTGCGGCCAGGCAGGGCCACCTCGACCTCGCCCAGGTAGACATCTTCGCCGCTGCTGCCGCGCGCAAATGGCAGCACATAGGCCAGCTCGATGCGCTCAATGTGCTCGTGCTTGGCACCGAACCAGCGGCGCCGGCCGATATAGTGCGGCAGCACGTCGCTGGCCATGATGCGGCGCGAGGCGTCGGTCAGCTCCGGCCGGCCAATGTTCTGCATCACCAGGGTGATCTGGTCTGGCATTTGCTCAGGCGCCTCCACGTGCCACGACGGCGGCTGCGCCTCGTCGCTGAGCACGAACCAGTAGAAGCCATAGGGCGGCAGCGTCAGCAGGTAGGTCAGCGTGCCGATGGCCGGGAACGGCGTGGCGCCCATCATCTCCACCGGCACGCGGCCGTTGAAGGCAGACAGGTCCAACTCAACCGCCTGCGGCGCGCGCGACAGGTTGGCCACGCACAGGATGTGCTCGCCCTCGTATTCGCGCAGGTAGGCCAGGATCTTGCGGTTGCCGGGAAACAGGAAGCGCAGCGTGCCGCGGCCAAAGGCGCGATGCTTGCGCCGCAGCGCCAGCATGCGCCGCATCCAGTTCAGCAGCGAATGCGGGTCGCGCGCCTGCGCCTCGACGTTGACGGCCTCGTAGCCATACAGCGGGCCTTGCAGCGGCGGCAGCACCAGGCGCTCGGGGTCGGCGTGCGAGAAGCCGCCGTTGCGGTCGGGCGACCACTGCATCGGCGTGCGCACGCCGTCGCGGTCGCCCAGGTGGATGTTGTCGCCCATGCCGATCTCGTCGCCGTAGTAGATCACCGGCGTGCCCGGCATCGAGAACAGCAGGCTGTTCATCAGCTCGATGCGGCGCCGGTCGCGCTCCATCAGCGGCGCCAGCCGGCGGCGGATGCCCAGGTTGATGCGCGCGCGCCGGTCGGTGGCGTAGACCTCCCACAGGTAGTCGCGCTCGCTGCTGGTCACCATCTCCAGCGTCAGCTCGTCATGATTGCGCAGGAAGATGGCCCACTGGCAGTTGGGCGGCACCTCCGGCGTCTGGCGCATGATGTCGGTGATCGGGAAGCGGTCTTCACGCGCGATGGCCATGTACATGCGCGGCATCAGCGGGAAGTGGAAGGCCATGTGGCATTCATCGCCCTCCGGCTCGGGCCCGGTCAGGCCGAAGTACTGCTGCGCGTCCTCGGGCCACATATTGGCTTCGGCCAGCAGCATGCGGCCGCGGAAGTGCTGGTCCAGGTGGGCGCGGATATGGCGGATGACCGCGTGCGTCTCCGGCAGGTTCTCGTTGCTGGTGCCCTCGCGCTCGACCAGGTAGGGCACGGCGTCCAGGCGCAGGCCATCGATGCCCATGTCGAGCCAGAAGCGCATCACCGACAGCACTTCATTGAGCACCTGCGGGTTGTCGAAGTTCAGGTCCGGCTGGTGCGAGTAGAAGCGGTGCCAGAAGTAGGCGCCGGCCACCGGGTCCCAGCTCCAGTTGGACTTCTCGGTATCGCAGAAGATGATGCGGGTGCTCGCGTAGGACTGGTCGTGGTCGGACCACACGTAGTACCGGCGCGCGGCAGAGCCGGGCTTGGCCTTGCGCGCGCGCTGGAACCAGGGGTGCTGGTCCGAGGTGTGGTTGATCACCAGCTCGGTGATCACGCGCAGCCCGCGTGCATGGGCCGCGGCCACGAAGCGCCTGGCCTCGGTCAGCGTGCCATAGTCGGGGTGGACGTTGCGGTAGTCGGCGATGTCGTAGCCGTCGTCGCGTCGCGGCGACGGGTAGAACGGCAGCAGCCAGACGGTGTCCACGCCGAGGTTGACCAGGTAGTCGAGCTTGGCCAGCAGCCCGGCAAAATCGCCCACGCCGTCGCCGTTGGCGTCGTAGAAGGACTTGATGTGGAGCTGGTAGATGACCGCGTCCTTGTACCAGAGCGGATCGGCGTTGAGCAGGTCGGCACTGCCGGTTTCGGTAAGGCGTTTCATCCGTGTCTCCACGTATGCCTGTCAGGCGCCGTGCGGGTCGGTCGAGGCCGGCGCTGCGGGTGGGCGGGGGGCGGGACGCTCCAGCGGGCGTACATGCCAGACCGAGAAGGGCAGTTGCGCCGGATCCAGCCGGATGCGCTGGTGCTTGCCGCGCAGCTCGAAGCGCCGGCCATGCATCAGGTCGTGCACCGCCAGGCCGGCCTGGTCGGGCAGCCCCCATTCCCACAACGGGATTTCGATATCGGTCTCGTGTGCCGTGCGCGGATCCAGGTTGATCGCGGCCAGCAGCACGTCGTCGCCGAACAGGTAGTCGGTGCCCGGCATGAAGCGCGCGAACCACAGCACCGCGTCGCTGCCGGCATGGTAGAAGCGCAGCCCCAGGTGGTTCTGCAGCGCCGGGTGCCCGGCGCGGATCTCGTTGAGCCGTGAGATCTCCGCAACGATATTGCCTGGCTGCTGCCAGTCGCGCACGCGCAGCTGGTATTTCTCGGAATCGAGGTATTCCTCGCGCACCTTGCGGTCCAGCACGAAGGGCGCGCTCTCGCACAGCTCGAAGCCGCTGTACATGCCCCACAGCCCCGACAGCAGCGTGGCCAGCGCCGCGCGGATCAGGAACGCGGGGCGTCCGCCCTGGTGCAGGAAGTAGGGGTTGATGTCAGGTGTGTTGACGAAGAAGTGCGGGCGGAAGAAGTCGCGCAGCGGGCTTTGCGTCAGCTCGGTCAGGTATTCGGTCAGCTCCCACTTGGCATTGCGCCAGGTGAAGTACGTGTACGACTGGCTGAAGCCCAGCTTGGCCAGCCGCGCCATCATCTTCGGCCGGGTGAAGGCCTCGGCCAGGAAGATGGTGTCGGGGTGGCGCGCGCGCACGTCGGCGATCATCCACTCCCAGAACGGCAGCGGCTTGGTGTGCGGGTTGTCCACGCGGAAGATGCGCACGCCCTGGTCGGCCCAGAACATCACCACGTCGCGCAGGGCCTGCCATAGCGCGGCGCCCGCGGGCGGCGCGGCGTAGAAATCGACGTTGACGATGTCCTCGTACTTCTTGGGCGGGTTCTCGGCATAGCGCAGCGAACCGTCGGGGCGGTGTGCGAACCATTCCGGGTGGTCGCGCAGCCACGGATGGTCGGGCGAGCACTGGATGGCGAAGTCCAGTGCCAGCTCCAGGCCATGTCTGGCCGCCGCGTCGCGCAGGCGGCGGAAGTCTTCAAAGGTGCCGAGCTCGGGATGCAGCGCATCGTGGCCGCCTTCCTCGCCGCCGATGGCGTAGGGGCTGCCGTGATCGCCCGGCTCGGCACGCAGGCTGTTGTTGCGGCCCTTGCGGTGGGTGCGGCCGATCGGGTGGATCGGCGTGAAGTAGAGCACGTCGAAGCCCATCGCGCGAATGTTGGGCAGCCTGGCGATGACATCGTCGAAGGTTCCGTGGCGGGTCTCGTCGTTGCTTTGCGAACGCGGGAACAGCTCGTACCAGCTGGCGTAGCGCGCGGCCAGGCGATCGGCCTCGACCGGCATGGCCACCGGATGACGCGAGGCAAACGGGCGCCCCGCCGGGGTTGCCATCACCGCCTGCATCGCAGCCGCGGTGCGTGGTGACAGCAGGATCTCCTGCCGGCGTGCGTCATCGCCGGCAGCGGTGGTCAGTTCGTCGACGATGGCTGAGAGCTCGCTGTTCGTGGCTACTCTCCGGTTGTCCTTGCTGCCATTGCCCTGCTTCCCGTTCCAGGCAGGCTGCAGCAGCGTACCGGCCACCAGCCGCGCGCCTTCCTCGATCTCCAGTGCCACGTTGAGGCCGGCCGCGCGCTTCTTGCCGATCTCGTCGAGCCAGCTGGCGAAGGTGTCGCGCCAGGCCTCGACCGTGAATTCATGCCGGCCCAGCGCCACCAGCGGGAAGCTGCCTTCCCAGCGGTCGTTGATCACGGGCTGCATCGGCGCTTCGTGCCAGCCAGTCTCGCCCGGCGCACGCCACAACACCGCGGCGGCGAGCTTGTCATGGCCATCCATCCAGATATCGGCACTGACAGTCACGCGCTCGCCCACCACGCGCCGCACGGCGAAGCGGCCTTCGTTGCAGGCGGGCTCGACGTGCTCGATGGCGATCCGCGGGGCCTCCATCGCCGCCGCCACGCTGCCCAGGCCGGTGGCGGCCAGCGTTTCATGGCCGTGTGGCGCGCGCGCGTCGGCGGCCGGCATGCCGGGCCGCGTCAGGGGCACCGGTGGCACTTCATAGAGGCGGATATCGGCGGGCGCCAGCGTGATGCTGGCCAGCGCATCGAGCCGGTGATTGGCCTCGAGCGTCCCGCCCGGGCCACCCAGTGACGACTCCAGGTGCGCGCTGGCGTGCGGCAGCGCGCTCAGCACGCGGTCGGCGCCCAGCGTGCCGGGCGCCGCGGGGTCCGGATTGAGCACCACTGCCAGGGCTGGTGCGCCATCGGGTACCGCAGGGTCGCTACGGTTGCCGGCCGCGTCGGGCGGGGCGCAGGCGCCGTCCGGCACAGGCAGCCGTGCCAGCACCGTCAGCGGCGCATCGGGTCCGCTCAGCAGGCGCACGGCCAGTGCCGGTGCCGGATCGCGCGCAGCCAGCCAGGTATTGGTTTCCAGCAGCTCATGGGTGATGTCGTACGGCGCGCCCTGATGCGCGGCGCCAGCCGCCGCCAGCGGGTCGCGTGCCAGCGCGCCGCCGGTCTCGAAGCCGGCCGGCACCAGGATGCCGTCGCCGATCGCCGCGGCGGTCCACAGCGCACGCCGCGCGCTGAGCGCGTCATGGCTTGCCGGCGTCAGCGCGGGGGCGGCCAGCACCCGGCCAAAGGGGCGCAGCCGCGCGATTTCCTCGGTCAGCCAGGGACTGCGAAAATCCCACCAGGGCAGCGAGCAGAAGGCGGCGTCGAAGCCGGCGGGCGCCAGGTCATTCAGTTGCGCCGGCGTCAGTCCCGGCGTCCACGCCAGGAAGCACAGTGCACCGCGCGCCTGTGCCGGTACGGCATCGCTGCGCAGCGTGCCGGTCAGCGCCGCCCAATGCCTGCCGGGCACGCGTGCCGGCGCACGGCAGCAGAAGCCCGCTGCACCTGCCACCCAGGCCTGGCGCAGCCGGGCCGCCCACCACTGCACCAGCGCATCGGCCGCGCGCTGGTCATGCCAGCGCAGGCGCGCGCCGGGGATGTGGCTGTCGGTCTCGTGTGGGGCGAAGGCTGGGGTCGCACTGTCGATCCAGCCAGGGTCGGGAGCTGGCCCAGCGCCGTCGGCGTGGTTGACCGCATAGCGGTCCAGTGAGATGTCTAGCAGCGGGGCCAGCCCGTGCCGGGCGCAAGCCGCGAAAGCGCCTTCGCCGGGCAGGTGCGGCCAGCCGCCGATCAGTACGTGGTCGAAGCCCAGTGCCGCCGCGTGCTGGAGCGCGTGTTCATCGGCATCGGGCGTTCCGATCAGGTCGATCTGGCAGATCCGCACAAAATCCTCCCGGTGTTTCGCTCCGACGGAGCAACAAAAATCCCGGTCCGGCGCCTCGCGGCCCGCCGGCGGGATGGCACAGCCAGCCATGCGAAGTGCGTGCCAGCGCGCCCGGCCGGTCGCCATTGCGCGCCTGGCCAAGGCGCCTCAAGGGCAAGCGCCGCGGCACGTCATGTGCGCGATGCCGTACGGCTTGTAAATACTACCGGTGCGCACCGTGCCGATGGAAAGAACGCGCAGGGCAGTGGGGCCGATGCGAGCGCGGTGCCCCGCAGGTACGCTTCTTGCCCCTCTCGGGCAGCGCGTGTTGTCCCCGGCACGGTGGGAAAGCCGCGCAACGGGAGACTCAATGGACTGGTGGCTGGAGGCAGCGCAATGGCCGGCGATGGTGGTGACCGTGGTGGCCACCTGGCTGGTCGGCTCACGCCGGACCGCTCGCCGGCGGGCCGGCTTCTGGGTTTTCCTTGCCAGCAACGTGCTGTGGATTGCCTGGGGCTGGCACGGTGGCGCCTATGCGCTGGTCGTCCTGCAACTGGCGCTGATCGCGATGAACCTGCGCGGCATGCGCGAGGCCCGCAAGGCGTGGCCGCCCGCCTCGCACCGCGCGCTTGCGGCCGCTGGCGGCGCGCAGAACGAGCCGCTATCCTTGCACGAGCCCGGTGTGCGGCGCACGTCCGGCGCGAGCGAGCAACCGCCGGCGGCAGCCGGCCCCGATCGGTGACTTCACGGGTCCGCGCGCGGACCAGGGCAGGTGTGTCATGGCGAAGAAGAAGATCCTGCTGCTCAATGCGCTGATCGCGGCATCGCGCGAAGGCGAGCTTGGGTGCCGCCGCGCAGCCCTGGCCGCGGCCAATCCCCACCTGAAATCGCTGCTCACCAGCCGCGCCAATGCGTTTGCGCAAGCGGCGCGGGAGCTGCAGGCGTGCCTGCTTGACCTGGGGCAGCTGCCCGACATGACGGCGGCCCCGGCAGCTTCGGCTGCGTCAACTGGACGCGCCATCGGCAAGCACGGCTCGGACAGGTCCATCCTGCAAGCGGTCAGCAAGCGCGAGCACGCCGTGCAGCGGCGCTATGCGCGGGCCCTGCGCGCGCAGGTGCTGGGCGCGCGCCTGCGGGCCGTGGTGCGCCGCCAGTACCGTGGGGTGCAGGTCAGCCACGAGCTGTTTCGCGTGCTGCAGCAGCAGTACCGGACGCCGCCGGCAAGCCCGTAGCCGCCGGCCCGAGACCGCATTTCTTACAAGGTAACGAACGAATTGCACGCGCGGCCGGCCGCCATGCAGGGCGCCGCGCGCAATGCATGCCGCCCGGGGATGGCGCTCATCTTGCATGTCTGCGGGACATGCATCCCGAACGGAGACCGTCATGCCCGAGCCGCCGCCCAAGCCAGCCCGGCCATCGCAGGATGCGCCGCGTGCGCCGCGCCATCCCGGTAACCCGGAAGATGTGCGCAAGGGCCAGGTGAACACCTCGCTGCCGCGCGACACTTTCCGCCAGCGCTTTCTTGCGCGCTTCACGGATCCCGCATACCGGCAGGAGGATGAGGCGCTGGACCGCCTCGAACGCATCGCCTGGGACGCCTATCAGGAAGGCCGCAAGGCACCCCGGACGCATAAGGCCGGGCCTGGCCATGCCGATCCGGACTATGAGCTCTCCGACGAGTGGCGCGCCGCCAGCGAGGCCGTGCGGAGCGCGCAGCAGCGCCAGGCCGATCCCGCCACGCCCTCGCGCGTGCTGCTGGTGTGCGCCGCGGCGCGCAACGACTACACCTGCCCGGGCGAGATGTCGAAGTCCTGGCGCCTGGCCGGGCGCGCACGGGAACGGCTGGAGGCGGTCGGCGTCGAGGTCGACCTGCTCGACCTGAGCCTCCTCGCTTCAGATGCCGACCTGCGCATCCATCCGTGCAAGGCGTGCGTGTCGACGGCAATGCCGTTGTGCCACTGGCCGTGCAGCTGCTATCCCAACCATGCGCTGGGCCAGGTCAACGACTGGATGAACGAAATCTATCCGCGCTGGGCGGCGTGCCACGGCGTGCTGATCGTGACGCCCGTGTACTGGTACCAGGCCGCCAGCCCGCTGAAGCTGATGATGGACCGGCTGGTCTGTGCCGACGGCGGCAATCCCGACCCCACCAGCACGCATGGCAAGGACGTGGTGCGCGCCAAGGCGATGGAGCTGTCCGGCTGGGACTATCCCAAGCACCTGTCCGGGCGCGCCTACGGGCTGGTGGTGCACGGCGACGTGGCCGGCACAGAGGGCGTGCGCCGCGCGCTGGCCGACTGGCTGGACTGGATGGGCCTGATCGATGCGGGCCCGCAGGCGCGGCTGGACCGGTATATCGGCTACTACGAGCCCTATGCCACCAGCCACGTGGCGCTGGACGAAGACACTGGCGTACAGGGCGAAGTGGACAACGTGGCGCGCGCGCTGGCGTGTGCGGTGCGGCAGTTGCGCGAGGGCGAATTGCGCGCGCCTGACCGCGGGCTGGTGCCGCCGCGGCAGAAGTAGCGGGACGCAGACTGACTGACGAATCGGGGCAAGCGGAGACGACGATGGATCGCAGAGACAGCTGGCGCGGCCAGCCATGGCACGAGAGCGCCGTGCCTGAAGCCGATATGCGCAGCCACTATATGGGCGCCTACGGGGTCTACGACTATGACGAGCCGGTGGATCCGGGCGAGTCTGGCGGGCGCCGCGGGGCGCGGGAATGGCGGCCGGAGCGCATGCCGCCGGACGCGCCGGCGCCGCGCACGCGGGGCCTGGCCGATCCCTACCGCCAGTTCACCGGCTACAACGAGCGCATGGATCTCTACCGGGGCGGGCCGCGGCCGGTGGGGCCGCGCAACTACCAGCGCACGGACGAGCGCATTCTTGAAGACTTGTGCGAGCAGCTCTCGCGCAGCGCGCGGCTGGACCTGAGCGATGTCGAAGTCCGGGTCGAGCAAGGTGTGGTGACGCTGGAGGGCAGTGTGCCGGACCGGCTGCAGAAGTACCGGATCGAGGATATTGCTGACGAGACCTTCGGCGTGAAGGACCTGGTGAACCACCTGCGCGTGGCGCGGGCCGGGGCTTCGGAGGCCCACCCTGGCCGCGGCATGCGCATGTACTGACCTGTGGTTGGGTCCTGGCGGCGGCGCGTTAGCCCGGCACGTTGCGGGGATCGTGGCCGAAACTGCTGCGCGAGCGGATCTGGCCGTCGCGGCCGTGGATCAGCAGTTCGACGTGCTCGCGCTGCGCCTTCGTGGTGCCGGCAGCAACCGCTTCTTCCTGCGTGGCGTGGTGCGATTCCGCATAGCGCGCACCCTCGTGGATCACATCCCAGCCTTCGTCGTGCGGCACGACGTGTATGTTGCTGCCCATGGTGGGTCTCCTCGACACTCGGTGCTTTCATTGTGGCGCATCTGTGCGCGCTGTCTATCCGGCGCCGTCTGACAGGCGCAAAGGGCATCAGGTTCCACTTTCCGATGGAAATCCCTGGTTATTTGGCGGGCCTCTTGTAAGCTGGACTTGGATCGCAAAAAGAGGAGCGGACCATGCGTGCAAGATTTGCCAGGGGGCTGACGCAGTCGCCGGTGACCGTGGTGGCGCGGGCGTTCGACGGAGAAGCGGTGCGCACTCCGCAGGTGGGCGACCTGGTGACGGTGTATAGCCAGGATCAGGACACCGAATTCAATATCCGCCTGTGCGAGGCCGTCGAGCCCGGCCGCTGGCGCGGCGTGGTCTACGCGATCGGCCGCGGACAGGATGTGCTGGTCACGGCCGAAGGGCTGGAGATCGACGACGTGGTCGAGGTGATGCGCGAGGAAATCGCCTCCGTCATCCCCTGCGGCCGATCCCACTGAACGCCGCACCCCGCGGGTGCGGACATTCCCGTTTTGAAGACGCCTGCAGCCCGGTTCAGGCCGGCCGCGCGGGCTGCTTTGGCACACCCAGCCACATGGCCAAGCCGCTGGCCAGCAGCAGCGCCGCCAGCAGGTAGAGCGCATGGTCCAGGCTGCCGGTCTGGGTCTTGATCTGCCCGATCACCCACGGGCTGACGATGCCGCTGGTGATGCCGATGCTGCTGATGAAGGCGATGCCGGCGGCCGTGCCCGCGCCCGGCAGGTAGCTGGGCGGCAGCGACCAGAACACCGGCAGCGCGGCAAAGATCAGCACCGCGGCCACCGACAGGATGGCCAGCATGACCGCCAGGCTGGGCAGGTGCAGCGTCAGCGCCGCCAGGGCCAGCGCGCCGCCTGCCGTGCACAGCAGGAAGTGGCGGTGGCGCTCGCCGGTGCGGTCGGAATGGCGCGCGATCAGGATCAGGCCGACCGCGCCCACGGCATTGGGCACCACCGAATACAGGCTGACCGACATCACGTCGGTGATGCCGAAGTCGCGGATCATCAACGGCATCCAGAAGCTGAGCGCCAGCGAACCACAGGTCAGCGAAAAGTAGATAAAGGCGAACAGGTACACGCGCGGGTTGCCCAGCACCTGCCGCAATGCGTGCAGCGAATGGCCGCTGGCATGTGCCTGCGCGGCGGTGTCGCGCGCCAGGTGGGCGCGTTCGCCGTCGGTCAGCCAGCTGGCCTGCTGCGGGCCATCCACCAGGCAGCGCGCGGCCACCAGCCCCAGCAGCACCGCGGGCGCACCCTCGATCGCAAACATCCACTTCCAGCCCTGCAGGCCGAGCACGCCGGCCATGTCGCGCATGATCCAGCCGGACACCAGCCCGCCCAGCACACCCGCCACCGCCACGCCGGCAAAAAAGATCGCCATCACCGCGGCACGGCGCCGCGCCGGGAACCAGTAGGTCAGGTAGAGCACGATGCCGGGGAAGAATCCGGCTTCGAACACGCCCAGCAGGAAGCGCAGCGTATAGAACTGCGTTGGGGTGGAGACGCCCATCATCGCCACCGACGCCAGGCCCCACAGCACCATGATGCGTGTGAATGTGCGCCGCGCGCCAAAGCGCGCCAGCAGCATGTTGCTGGGCACTTCGCACAGCACATAGCCGACATAGAAGACAGCGGCGCCCAGGCCGTACATGGCGTCGCTGAAGCCCAGGTCGTGCTTCATCTGCAACTGGGCGAAGCCGATGTTGATGCGGTCCAGGAATGACACCACGTAGCAGACGAACAGGAACGGGATGATGCGCAGCCAGATCTTGCGGTAGAGCGCATCTTCATCGTGCGAAGCCAGTGCGGCGGGGGGCAGGGTGGGGGACGTCAGGCTGGATAGGGACGAAAGATCCCCTGAGACCGGATGGCTCATGAACGTTGTCTCCGTACGGTGGTGGCTGCGGCGGCGGGCAGCCGGAGGGTTCCGCCAGCGGGCCGCGTCTTGCGCGCGTTGGCCCGGGATGGTGCTGGGAAAAGAACAGGACAGGCGCGGCGGTGCCGCGCCTGTGTCAGGTCAGGCTGGCGTGGCGGCCGGCATTTCGGTCACGCCTTCGCGCGCGGCGGCCATGGCGGCCAGCAGCACATCGTGGTCGCCGATATGGTTGGCCAGCAGCAGGATCAGCTGCGCATTGGCGGCCTGGCTTTGCGCCTCGTCGAGGTCGCGGTGCATCTCGATCAGCGCTTCGTAGAAGTCGTCGGGGCGCGCCAGGTTGGGTTGGGTGTTGAGCGTATTGGGCATGGGAGTCTCCGCGGTGCAGGTCTGGCCGGTCTCAGGCGGCCATGCGGCCGGGCTGCGGGGCGCGCAGGTCGGCGCCGGTGGCGCGCGCCAGCGCGGCGCGGATCGCGGCCGGGTCGGGGCGGTGCCAGCGGGCGCAGACATGCTGGTCCGGGCGGATCAGGTAGCAGGTGCCGGGCGTGGCACCGTAGCGCGCGGCGGCCAGGCCCTCGTCGTCGCGCAGCACGGTGGCATTGGTGCAGGTCACCGCCGGCTGCGCGGCGTCGGTCACGTAGACCAGCTGCAGCGGCACGCCGCTGTCTTTCAGCGCGGCGAGGTCGGCGAGCGTGCCCGCATCGATGGCGTCAGGGTTGCCGAACAGCAGCACCGTGAAGTCCCCGCCAAGGTGCGACAGCAGCCAGCCCGCGCCCTGCGCGCCGGATACCGGCGCGTCGCAGCAGACCGCGCCGGGCACCAGCTTGCAGGCATAGCCCTGGGCGTCGTCAGCGGTGTTCAGTGGCGAGTCCTGCAGCACCGCGGGCACCGACAGCCGCCCGCTGTTGACCAGGGTGCGCGCAAACGCATGGCGCCTGGACAGCGTCAGCACCGCATCGCGGAACACGCGGCTGACCGCGCTCTTGGGCGTGATGAAGTCGGTGGAACGGGTGGAGTTGCGGAGGTTTTCGTCGGCGGCGTATTCGCGCTCGCTGGCGTAGGTGTCCAGCAGCTTGTCGCAGGCATGGCCCCGCAGCACATAGGCCAGCTTCCAGGCCAGGTTCTCGGCGTCCTGGATGCCGCTGTTGGCGCCACGCGCGCCGAACGGCGACACGCCATGCGCGGCATCGCCGGCGAACAGGATATTGCCGTGGCGGAAACTGTCCATGCGCAGGCAGGAGAAGGTATAGACGCTGACCCATTCCAGCTCGAACTTCACGTCCTTGCCCAGCAGCGCCTGCACCCGCGGGATCACGCGCTCGGGGGTTTTCTCCAGCACGGGATCGGCGTCCCAGCCGAGCTGGAAGTCGATGCGCCAGACGTTGTCCGGCTGGCGGTGCAGCAGCACCGACTGGTTGGGGTGGAAGGGCGGGTCGAACCAGAACCAGCGCTCGCTCGGGAAATCCGCTTCCATCTTCACATCGGCAATCAGGAAGCGGTCGTGGAAGGTGCGGCCCTTGCTGTCCAGGCCCAGCAGCTTGCGCATCGGGCTGCGCGAACCGTCGGCGGCCACCACGTAGCGTGCCGCCAGCGGGTAGCAGCCTTCAGGCGTCTCGATGGTCAGCACCACGCCGGCCTCGGGCGTGCCGCGCTGTTCCAGCCCGACCACCTTGTTGCGCCAGCGGATCTCGATATTGGGCAGCGCCTGCGCGCGCTCCAGCAGGTAGCCTTCAACGTAGTACTGCTGCAGGTTGATGAAAGCCGGGCGGCGGTGGCCGCTCTCGGGCAGCAGGTCGAAGCTGTAGACCTGCTGGTCGCGCAGGAACACCTTGCCGACGTGCCAGCGCACGCCCTTGTCGACCATGCGCTCGCCGCAGCCCAGCCGGTCGAAGATATCCAGCGTGCGCTTGGAAAAACAGATCGCGCGCGACCCGGTGGACAGCGTGCAGTCGTCATCCACCAGCACCACGCGCACGCCGCGCTGCGCCAGGTCGATGGCGGTGGCCAGGCCGATCGGCCCGGCGCCGACCACGACGACCGGGTGGATGGCCGGAGCGGCCCCTGTCTGTTGTTCGGCGCAGGGCTGGTACTCGAACGACAGCCGCTGGTAATCGATGCTGCTCATGCCTGTGTCTCCATCCTTAGCTTGTTGCCCGACTTTTTCTTTTGGAAGTCAGTCCTGCAGCGCGGCCCACATTTCCTGGTCGCGCTGGGCCGTCCAGATGCGCGGGTGGCGGATGCCGCTGGCCTCGTCATAGGCGCGCGAGACGTCAAAAGGCAGGCAGTGCTCGTAGATAAAGACCTGGCCGAACTTGGGGTCCATCGCGCGCCGGGTGTGCCCCATCGCGGCCTTCAGGTCGAGCTTCTCGGCCACGGCTTCCTTGCCGGCCTGGAACAGCGTGGTGACGAAGTCCTTGGTGTAGGCGATGCCTTTGTTCACTTCCTCCGGCGTGGTCAGCGCGGGGCCGCGGCCGGGCACCAGCTTTTCCGGGGCGAGTGCCTGCAGCGCGTCCAGCGTGGCCGGCCAGTCTTCCAGCTGGGCGTCGCCGCAGTAGCAGGCGGCGTCGTATTCGACCAGGTCGCCGGAGAACAGCACCTTCTGCTGCGGCAGCCAGACCACGGTATCGCCCTTGGTATGGCCCGAGCCCAGGTGGGCGATGCGCACTTCCAGCTTGCCCAGGAACAGCGTGATTTCCTTCTCGAACACCAGCGTCGGCCAGGTCAGGCCGGGCACGGTCTCGACGCCGGCGAACAGGCGCGGGAAGCGTTCGATCTCGGACTTCATGTCGGCCTCGCCGCGCTCGACGATCATCTCGTAGGTGCCGCGGCTGGCGATGACCTGCTGCGCGCCCTCGGCAAAGTAGGCCGACGCGCCCAGCACGCGCACCGCGTGGTAGTGCGACAGCACCACGTATTTGATGGGCTTGTCGGTGATGGTGCGGATGCGGGCGATCAGGTCCTGCGCCATGGCCGGCGTGGCGGTGGTGTCGACGATCAGCACGCCGTCGTCGCCAATGACCACGCCCGAATTGGGATCGCCTTCGGCGGTGTAGGCCCAGGCGTTCTCTGACAGCTGGGTGAAGGTGACCTGCTTGGCTTCCAGGTCGGCCTGCGATGCGAATGCCTTGGACATGGCGTCTTTCCTTTGTGTGGGGAGGCGAGACGGCACCGGTCGGGGCACGTGGCTGCGTTGCGCTGGCCGCGCGGGCTGTCTCGCCCCCGTTTCTGTGGATGTCCCACGACGTGGGTCGCCGTGTTCGGACGGGGTAGTGCCATCTTAGGAAACGTTGGAAAATTAATCAATAGCGAAATGGTTAGCCTATGACAAATTATTGAGACGTGCCGCGAGCGCCATCGGAAGCAGGTCATAGTCACTCGGGTAAACCCCTGTGTGCACGGCAAGGGGAGGCGTTCGATTAATATCCGGGTTTTCCGATCACACAGGATGGCAATGGCCAGGCGCAAGGCTGGGGAAGCAGGAACGCAGGCGGGCGAGCCCGCTGCGCGCGCCGACAAGGCGCAGCGCGGCATCCAGAGCGTGGAGGTGGGCGGGCGCCTGCTGGCAGCGCTGGCCGCCGCGCGCGCGCCAATGCCGCTGGCCGCGCTGGCCGAGGCGGCGCAGCTGGCGCCGGCCCAGGCGCATGCCTACCTGGTCAGCCTGACGCGGCTCGGCCTGATCAAGCGCGACCACCTCTCCGGCCGCTACGAGCCCGGGCCGCTGTCGCTGCAGCTGGGCATGCTGCACCTGGAACAGGACGCCGCCTGGCGCGCCGCGCAGCCCCGGGTGGATGCGCTGGCGCAGGCGTCCGGCTTCAGCGTGGCAATCAGCATTGCCGGGCCGCAGGGCCCGACCATCGTGCGCTATGTGCCGGCCAGCGCGCCGCTGCATGTCAACCTGCACGTGGGCACGGTGATGGCACTGGCCGCCACGGCCACCGGGCGCGTGTTCTGTGCCTTCCAGCCGCCGGCACTGTGGCAGCCGCTGTGGCGCGCGCAGCAGCCGGGCGCGACCGGGTCCGACCTGGCCGCCTTCAGCGCCAGCCTGGGAGAGATCCGAGAGCGCGGCGTCGAGCGCAGCATCGACACGCCCAGCCCGGCCGTCAGCAGCCTCAGCGTGCCGGTGCTCGACGCCGCTGGCGTGCTGCGGCTGGTGCTGACGCTGGTGGGATCGACCGGCGCCATCGACGTGGACTGGCGCGGCGCGGCGGCGCAGGCCCTGCTGGCCGCGGCGGCGGACATCAGCGCCGCGCTGCGCGATGAACAGGAGCGCCAGGCATGACCCGCGCGACAGAAGCCCAGCAAGACCTGGAAGGCAGCAAGCCGCAGCGCGGCATCCAGTCGCTGGACAGCACCGGCCAGCTGCTGGGGGCGCTGGTGGCTGCCGGCCGGCCGCTGGCGCTGCGCGACCTGGCGCTGGCCGCGGGCATGCCGCCGGCCAAGGCGTTCCCGCACCTGGTCAGCCTGCAGAAGACCGGCATGCTGGCGCGCGACGCCGCGGGCAACTACCTGTGCGGGCCGCTGGCGCTGGAACTGGGGCTGATCGCGCTGCAGCGGCTGTCGCCGACGCGCGAGGCGGAACCGGAGGTGGTGGAGCTGGCCGGCGCCACGGGCCTGAGCGTGGCCATGGCGGTGCTGGGGCCGCTGGGGCCCACGGTGGTCCGGCTGGAGGAATCGGCGCGGCCGCAGCACGTGAGCCTGCGCGTGGGCACGGTGCTGTCGCTGGTCCATACCGCGATTGGCCGCACCGCCGCGGCATACCTGCCAGCCAACGTGCTGGCGGGCCTGCTGGAAAAGGACGAACTGCGCATGGCCGGCGCCGCCGCGGCGGAAGTGCTTGAACCCGGCGGCAAGCTGGCGCCGGCCTATGCCAGGCGCCTGGCACAGGTGCGCGCGGCCCGGCTCGACAATGCGCTGAGCCACCCGGTGCCGGGCATCGACACGCTGGCGGCGCCGGTATTCGATCACACCGGCAGCCTGGCGCTGGTGATCGCCGTGATGGGCTCGAGCGGCAGCTTTGACAGCCGCACCGAAGGCGCCACCGCCGCGCTGGTGGGGCAGGCGGCGCGCCGGTTGTCGTGGCGCTTCGGCGCGCCGGACACAGCCTGAACTCAGGCCATCAGTTGTCCAGCTTGATATTGGCCGACTTGATCAGGCTGTCCCACTTCTCGTACTGCGCGCGGATATAGCTGCCGAACTGCGCCGGCGTCGCCGGGAAGGGCACGGTGCCCTGGCTGGCGAGCCTGGCGGCCAGGTCCGGCTGCTTGAGCGCCGCCACGATCTCGCCGTTGAGGCGGTCGATCACGGCTTTGGGCGTGCCGGCCGGCGCGGCCACGCCAAACCACGCGGTCAGCTCGTACCCGGGCACGCCGGCGGCGGCCAGCGTGGGCACGCCGGGGAGCTGGTCAGAGGGCTTCTGCGTGGTCACCGCCAGCGCGCGTACGCGGTTGTCGCGGATATACGGCAGCGCGGTCGAGACGCTGTCGAACATCATGGTGATGCGCCCGCCGATCAGGTCGGTCATCGACGCGGCGCTGCCCTTGTACGGAATGTGCGTGATATTGACACCCGCCAGGTGGGTGAACAGCTCGCCCGCCAGGTGCGACGACGAGCCGTTGCCGAACGAGCCGTAGGTCAGCTTGCCCGGCTCCTTGCGCGCCAGCGCCAGCAGCTCCTGCACATTGCGCGCCGGCACGCCGGGATGCACCACCAGCACGTTGGGCAGGTAGGCGACCGAAGCCACTGGTGCGAAGTCCTTCAGCGGATCGTAGCCAGGCTTGTCATAGAGGCTCTTGTTGACCGCCAGCGAGCCGAAGGTGCCGAACAGCAGCGTATAGCCGTCGGCCGGGGCCCGCGCCACCGCGATGGCTGCCAGGTTGCCGCCGGCGCCGGGCCGGTTGTCGATCACCACCGGCTGGTGCAGCCGCGCCGACAGCGCGTTGCCGATTTCGCGCGCCAGCAGGTCGGTGGCGCCGCCCGGCGGGAAGGGCACCACCAGCCGCACCGGCTTGTCGGGATAGTCCGCAAGCGCAATACCGGCGGCCGCGGCCCCGCATGCAAATATCAGCCCCGCGGCTGCACGCCTGATCCAACCTTGCATCGCTGTCTCCTTTCTGTGATCTGGTGCGATGGAATGGCCGTCAGTGTGTCGCAGTGCCGGCAGGCGCGGGTTTGGGATTGGCGAAGGTCGGGTTCGGTGCCGGAGCGGGTCACTCCGGCTGGCGCAGCCGGGCGATGGTGCCGAACAGCGTTTCCAGCTCCACCGGCTTGACCAGGTGCGCGTCGAAGCCGGCTGCCTCGGTGTGCTGCCGGTCCGCCGGCTGGCCGAAGCCGGTCAGCGCCACGAAGCGGGTCAGCTCGGTGCCGGCCACGCCGCGCATGGCGCGCACCACCTCGAAGCCGTCCATGCCGGGCATGGCCAGGTCGATCAGCGCGATATGCGGGCGGCAGCGCGGAGCCACATGCAGGGCTTCGGCGCCGTCGTAGGCAATGGTCACTTCGTGGCCGCACATTTCCAGCAGCATGGCCAGGCTGTCGGCGGCGTCGCGGTTGTCGTCGACCAGCAGGATGCGCTGCGCCTGCAGCTCGGGCGCAACCGGACCCTGGGCCGGCAGTGCGGCGCCCGGGCGGGCGTCTTCCTTGCGCGAGGCCGGCAACGGCAGGCGCAGCGTGAAGGTGCTGCCTTGTCCCGGCCCGGCACTGGCGGCAGCGATGGTGCCGCCGTGCAGCTCGACCAGTGACCGGCACAGCGACAGGCCGATACCCAGCCCTCCCTCCACGTCGGCGCCCGGGCGGCTTTCCTGCATGAACAGGTTGAAGATCTCGTCGATGGCGTGAGGCCCGATGCCGCGGCCCTGGTCCATCACCTGGACCTGCAGTGTGCGGTTCTGGATCGTGGTGGCGATCGTCACCGACGAACCGGGCGGCGAAAACTTCGATGCATTGAGCACCAGGTTCTGCATGACCTGCACCAGCCGCGTCTTGTCGGCCTGCATCGGGATCGAGCCAGCATGGGTCTGCACGTCGACGCGCTGCGACTTGGCATCCAATGCCGGCCGCGCGGCCTCGACGCCCAGCGCGATGATCTCGTTGAACTCGACCGGCTCCATGCGCAGCTCGATCCGGCCGGAGGTGATGCGCCCGATGTCGAGCAGGTCGTCCACCAACCGGCTCAGGTGGGTCACCTGGCGCTCGATCATGGCCAGGCTCCGGTTTGCCAGCGCCGCGTCCTGCGGCGCCAGCCGCATCGCCGCCAGCGCGCTGTGCACCGGCGCCAGCGGATTGCGCAGTTCGTGCGAAAGCGTGGCAAGGAACTCATTCATGCGCTGGCTGGAGCGTTCCAGCTCTTCGCGGCGGCGGCGCTCGCTCATGTCCCGCGTCACCTTGGCAAAGCCGCGCAGCGTGCGTGACTCGTCGTAAACCGCTGTCAGGGTGACATTGGCCCAGAACAGCGAGCCATCCTTGCGCACGCGCCAGCCTTCGTCCTCCACGCGCCCGACCCGCCGCGCCAGCGCCAGGTGCCGTGACGGCTTGCCGGCGGCGACATCCTCGTGCGGATAGAACACCGAGAAATGACGGCCGATGATCTCGTCGCGGCGGTAGCCCTTGATATAAGTAGCACCGGAATTCCAGCTGACGATATGGCCGTCGGGATCGAGCATGAAAATGGCGTAATCCTTGACCCCCTCCACCAGCAGCCGCAGGGTCTCTTCGCTCTGGCGCAGGGCCTCGGCGGCACGGCGCCGCTCGGTCATGTCCCGCGTGACCTTGGCGAAGCCGATCAGCCGGCCCTCGGCGTCCTTCAGGGCGGTGATGACGACGTTGGCCCAGAAGCGGCTGCCGTCCTTGCGCACGCGCCACCCCTCGTCCTCGAACCGGCCCTGTTCGGCCGCGGCCTTCAGCTCGGCTTGCGGCCAGTTCCGGGCGATCGCATCCGGCGTGTAGAACTGCGAGAAGTGCTTGCCCAGGATTTCTTCGCGGGCATAGCCCTTGATGCGCGCCGCACCCTTGTTCCAGCTGGAGACATGGCCGCCGACGTCAAGCGTGAAGATGGCGTAGTCCTGCACGGAGTCCACCAGGGTCTGGTAAGGCACATCCGGCAGCAAGTCGGCCCGGATGTCGTGCGAACGCCCGCCCGATGGCTCGCCAGCATCTGGGCGAGGTGCGCTTCCGGCAGGTTGCTGCGGGTCGTCGGGGGGTCTTGTCATGGCATGTCCTGAACGGCGTCCTGCCAGCGTGGCCGCCAGCGCATCCGGTCCTGGTCTTGCAACAAGGATACCCCTGCATGCAGCCTGGCAGGGCGAATGGCCGGCGTCCCGGTGCGGCAGGGGGCGCCCCGGGGCGTGGGTCAGGATCGGAAGCTTCCATACGGCAAATCAGAATGTGCGGATTGTCCGGGGAAGCTGGCTCCATAGAATGGTTGCACAAGGGCTTTCAGGTCTTCCATCCAGGGGCGCCAATGACACAGTTAGACGAATGCCACCTGCCGTGCGACGGCATGCCGTGCAGCGCAGGTTGCCATCTGGCCCGCTTCTGCCTGGGAGGCGTACGGGGGCTGCCGGGCGGCGCCCAGGGCATCCAGCGCACGGTGCGCCTGCGCAAGGGCCAGTGCCTGTACCTGCTGGGCGACCCCGTGACCTCGCTCTATGCAATCCGCGTCGGCACGGTCAAGACCCACGTGACCACGGAAGACGGCCGCACGCACGTTGTTGGCTTCCATTTCCCCGGGGACCTGGTCGGGCTGGACAGCCTGGCGCATCCGCACTATGCGTCTTACGCCACCGCGCTGGAAGACAGCAAGCTGTGCATGCTCGGCGTGGACGCGCTGCGCGGCGCCGCCGCCGGCATGCCGGCGCTTGCCAACCAGCTGTTCCTGGCGCTTGGCGGGCAGGCACAGCGCTCGCGCGCGCTGCAGACCATGCTGGCGCTGATGACCGCCGAAGAGCGGCTGGTGACCTTCCTGCTGTGGATGGCTGAAGGCTTTGCGGCGCGCGGCTTCTCGTCCTCGGAGTTTGTGCTGCGCATGAGCCGGGAGGAGATCGGCAGCTATGTCGGCCTGACGCTGGAAACGGTCAGCCGGCAGTTCTCGCGGCTGGCGGACTGCGGGCTGATCCGGGTGAGGCACCGCACCATCTCGCTGCTCGACAAGCCTGCCTTGCGGGCCATCGCCGAGCGCCCGATGATCTCCGCGCACAGGCCTGCGAGCGAAGAGCAGGTGCCCGGCGCGGCCCGCGCGATACCCGCCGGCTTGCACCCCGCACGGCCGGTGGCCAGGCTGTGCCAGTCGAATGACTAACCCCGGCAAGCGAGAGGACGCAATGGAACGTGCCATACAGGCTGGCGCCGCGGGTGAAGGGCCGGCCAGCGACCCGGTCAGCGAGAGCCTGCGGGAAATCAAGGACCTGAACCTCGCCTACCTGCTGCTGGTGCAGCGGCTGATGCGCGAGAACGAGGCCGAGGCCCTGTTCCGGCTCGGCATCGGGCGCGACGTGGGCCGTGTGCTGGCCGCGCTCACGCCGCAGCAGATGGTGGCGCTGGCGCGCTCCAACCTTGTGCTGTGCCGTTTCCGGCTGGAAGACAGCATGCTGCTGGCCGCGCTGACCGGCGCCGAACCGCTGCATGCCCTGCAGAACATGCACGCGGCCATCGTGATGGCCGCGCAGCGCGGGTAGTGGAACCAAAATCGGAGGCCGTATGACGGGCAATGCGATGACGCAAGTCGAATGGAAGCGAATGGCGACCGACCCCAGCCGCAGGGGGGATCACCTGCCCGGGGCAACCCGCATGGAAATCACGGGCACGCTGCAGCTGCAGGATATTGTCCAGGCACTGGGGGCAGAGCCCGATGAGCAGCGCTGTGTCGAGGCCGGACTCGAGGTGCTTGCGATGGCCGGGCACCCGCCTGCGCGTGCCGTGGTGTCGATGGGCCACGGGCGGCTGCCGGCGCTGGAATTCTATGTCGATGCCGCTGTGCCGACCTGCTGCGAACTGGACAGCACGTTGCAGCACGCCATCGCCAGCCGTTTCACCAGCGTGCTGCCGCCAGGGCTGGCAGTCACGGTGCTGCCGCTGGCCGCCTATGCGCAGGAAGCCGCCGACGAAGGCAAATCGTTCGAAGCGGATACCTTGCGCACCTGTGCGCGCGAACTGCTGGGCCGGGGCGGGGAGATGAACCAGCGGCTCGCGGTAGTGTGTGCCTACCTGTCGGCGCTGCATGGCGTGCAGGCCGTTGCCGAGCAGCTTGGCTACCTTGAGCAGAGCCTGCTTGCGCAGGGCCAGGAGGCCCTGTCCTGGCGCCTGCGCCGCCACCGCAGCGTGGAAGGGCGGGCGCTGGCGCAGGCATTGGAAGGACTGTCTCGCGCCGCGGATGGCGCCTTGTATGAGTTCGGCACCTGTTACAGCGCTGCGCGCGCCAGCTACCAGCTGGAGCAGATGCAGCGTGTCCATGACCGGATAGCGTGCTTTCGCGACACCTGCCGGAGGTGCCCCGAGCCCCGGTGCGCCGTGTGCGCGGACACGGCGTGCTAAGAGGCACCCCTTTCAAGGTGACGAAAAATAGGGCACGCTCCGTGTTTTCGAGCCGAAAGCGGAGTCAGTGGCGTGGTACTGGATGCAGTGGTGGAACGCTTCATCGAACATAGCCCGATCAGCGTGATGGCGCGCCTGGGGCTGCAACGCGCGCTCGATCCGGCCTGGATCGATGAGTTGTTCGAGCAGGAGCGGGAGATGCAATACACGCGGGAGCTATTGTTCTCGACCACGGTGGAAATCATGTCGCTGGTGGCCGTGGGGCTGCGCCCGTCGGTGCATGCGGCGGCCAAGGCCAGTCCGGCGCTGCCGGTATCCATTACCGCGCTGTACGACAAGATCAGCCGAACCGAGCCGGGGCTGGTTCGTGCCCTGGTGCAAGGCAGCGCGCGGCGGCTGGCGCCGGTTGTGCAACCGATGTTGCGCAAGCAGCCGCCCTCGGTGGACGGCTATCGCCTGCGCATCGTGGATGGCAGCCATTTGCCGGCGAGCGAAAAGCGCCTCAAACCATTGCGTGGGTTTCGCGGCGCGGCCTTGCCGGGGCAGTCATTGGTGGTCTACGACCCGGATACAGCGATGATCGTCGATCTGGTGCCCTGTGAAGACGCGCATGCCCAGGAGCGGGCCATCATGGAAACCCTGCTCGAATCGGCCCAGCCTGGCGAGTTGTGGATCGCCGATCGCAACTTCAGCACCCGGGCGATCCTGGCCGGCTGGCAGCGACGTGGCAGCGCCTTCATCGTGCGGGAGCACGGCCGCAATCCGAACCCCAGCGAGCTGGAGCCGGCACGCAAAATGGGCCGGGTCGAGACTGGGCTCGTGTACGAGCAGGCGGTCAGCATTCCGGATGAGTCAGACGCGCCGCTGGTGCTGCGGCGCATTGAACTGCATCTGGATGGCGCTACCGAGGACGGTGACACCGTCATCCGCCTGCTGACCAATGTCCCTGCCACCCACCTGACAGCCGAGGCCGTGGCCAAGCGCTACCGGCAACGCTGGAGCATCGAGAATCTGTTTCAGCGACTCGAATCCGTGCTCAATAGCGAGATCCGTTCGTTGAGTCAGCCACGCGCGGCGCTGCTGGCCTTTGGCGTGGCCGCGCTCGCATATAACGTGCTGAGCGTGATTGCGACCGCGGTGAGAATCCAACATGAACTGGATAGCAGCGATATCGAGCTTTCGCCGTATTACCTCGCCAGCGAAATCCGGGCGACGTATGCCGGCATGATGATCGCTGTACCAAGCGAGGTGTGGCAAGGCTATGACCCACTCACTCCGGCCCAACTCGGCCGCATGCTGCTCAAAATCGCGACGCACGTTGATCCCCGCGCGATGCGCAAACATGCACGGGGACCGAAAGCGCCCAAGAAGAAAGGCTATGTTGCCGGCTGCGTGGCACGACGGCATGTGTCTACGGCCCGTGTCATCAAGGCTGGACGTGTCGTTTGATCACCTTGAAAGGGGTGGTGCTAAGAGGCTCTAAGGCGCTGCCAGGTCAGATCCCGGCCATGCAGGTGTACTTGATGACCAGGTAATCCTCGATGCCGTAGTGCGAGCCCTCGCGGCCCACGCCAGACTGCTTGACGCCGCCGAACGGCGCCACCTCGTTGGAGATCAGGCCGGTATTGACGCCCACCATACCGTACTCCAGGCGCTCGGAGACGCGCCAGACCCGGCCCAGGTCGCGGGCATAGAAGTAGCTGGCCAGGCCGAACTCGGTGTCGTTGGCCATGGCGACGACGTCATCCTCGGTTTCGAAGCGGAACAGCGGCGCCAGCGGGCCGAAGGTTTCCTCGCGCGCGACCAGCATGCCGGCGCCGACGTCGGCCAGCACGGTCGGCTGGAAGAAAGAATGCCCCAGCGCATGGCGCTGGCCGCCCTGCAGCAGGCGCGCGCCCTTGCCGAGCGCGTCGGCGATATGCTCTTCCACCTTGGCCACGGCCTTGTCGTCGATCAGCGGGCCGATGCGCACGCCATCGTCCATGCCGTTGCCGACCTTCAGGGCCGCCACTGCCGCCACCAGCTTCTGCGCAAACGCCTCATACACACCCGCCTGCACGTAGATGCGGTTGGCGCAGACGCAGGTCTGGCCGGCATTGCGGTACTTGGACACGATCGCGCCTTCCACCGCCGCGTCCAGGTCGGCATCGTCGAACACGATAAAGGGCGCATTGCCGCCCAGCTCCATCGACACCTTCTTGATCGTCGACGCGGTCTGGGCCATCAGCACGCGGCCAACCTCGGTCGACCCGGTGAAGGTGAGCTTGCGCACCAGCGGGTTGCTGCTCATCTCGCCGCCGATGGCGCCGGCCGAGCCGGTCACCACCGACAACACCCCGGCCGGAATGCCCGCGCGCTCGGCCAGGGCCACCAGCGCCAGCGCTGTCAGCGGGGTTTGCGACGCCGGCTTGAGCACCATGGTGCAACCCACTGCCAGGGCCGGGCCGGCCTTGCGCGTGATCATGGCAGCGGGGAAGTTCCACGGCGTGATGGCCGCGCATACCCCCACCGGCTCCTTGGTCACGACTATGCGCTGGTTGCTGACCGGCGCCGGGATGGTGTCGCCATAGACGCGCTTGCCTTCCTCGGCAAACCATTCGACAAATGAGGCCGCGTAGGCGATTTCGCCACGCGCTTCGGCGATCGGCTTGCCCTGTTCGGCGGTCATGATGCGCGCCAGGTCTTCCTGGCTGGCCATGATCAGTTCGAACCATTTGCGCAGCAGCGCCGAGCGCTCCTTGGCGGTGCGGGCGCGCCAGGCCGGCAGCGCGCGGTTGGCGGCCTCGATGGCCTGGCGGGTTTCATCGGCGCCCAGTTGCGGGACCTGTCCCACGCGCTCGCCGGTGGCCGGGTTGGTGACGTCGATGCGGCGCTCGCCGTCGACCCAGCGGCCGTCGATATAGCACTGCTGCCGCAGCAGCGAGGAGTCCTGGAGGTTCAGCATGGTTGTCTCGGTGGATGCCGGCGATGCCGGGCGTCTTGTGGAAGACTGAGACAACGATTGTAATCCGGCTGACTAGGTGGAAGTCTTGGGCGGGCCGGCAGGTGAGGCCGCGGACGGTGCCTCGATACCCCAGTCGCCACACTCCAGCCAGTCGTCGCCGAGCAGTTCAATGGGGTGCTGCGTGCGGCTGGAGCCGTTGCCGCAGCCCATGTCGTCTACGGCGCAGTACTTGTCGCAACCCCAGCAGATGCGCTCGGGGTGGCGGGGATGCAGGGGAAATTTCTTGGCCATGGCTTGCGGTTGGGAAACTGCTGGGAGGATTATGTCCACACACGCAAGCCGTCGATTTGCGCAAGCGCAAGCGCAAGTCAACCGGCGGGCCATCCCGCTCAGTCCCATCCGTCGGCATCCAGGCGGGTCCAGCGGTCGGGCGCCTCGCCATCGGGCGAGGCCAGCAGCAGTGTCTGGCCGCAGTGCCCGCAACGGTACACAAACGCATTCTGGCCGCTGGCGGTGCGCAAGGTCGCCGACATCACCAGCCTGGGATGCGGCGGCACGTGGCCAGGCCGGTCCAGCTGCGACTCGCACAGGTCGCATAAAGACATCATTGTTTTCCTCCGCACGATCCCCGGCGTAGCAAGAATGCTGTGGTGCAGCATTCGCTTTTCCAGTATAGCGGCGGAACGATAGTGCCGTTGGGCGGCGGCGTAATGGCTATTCGCCAAGGAACTCTGCCACCACTTCGAGTCCTTCAATGTGATCGGCAACCACCTTGGCGATGGTGATCAGCGGGATGGCGAGCAACATGCCCCACACGCCCCAGAGCCAGGTGAACAGGAGCAGTGCAACAAAGACGGCAACCGCGTTCATGCGCGCCATGCGGCCAGTCATCCAGGTGGTGACGACTGACCCGATCAGCGTGGCGATCAGCAGCGATCCGACCGCCGCCGCGGCCGCCATGCCGAGCGTGCCGAACTGCATCAGGGTCACCACCCCCAGGCAGACCGCGATCGCCATGGCGCCGAAGTAGGGCACCAGGTGCAGTGCCGCAGCCGCAATCGCCCAGCTGCCAGCGTTGTGCACGCCCAGCCATTTCAGCAGCAGCCAGGTACAGGCGCCCAGGGCCGCATTGGTCACCAGCAGCATGCCCATATAGCGGCGGATAGAGCGGTTGACCTCGTCCAGCATGTGCACGCTGATCTTCTTCTCGGAAATGGTGGTCCCGGCCATCTTGATGAACTTGCGCTTGAAGGTATCGCCGGCCAGCAAAAGGAAGTACAGCAGGAAGACCACCACCACCGCTTGTCCGGCCATGGTGAAGATACTGACCGATCCGGCCAGCAGCATGTTGTGGATCTGGGCGGGCGTTTGCTCCACCACCACCTGCGTGCCGCGCGCGGGCGGGGGCTGGCCGGTGCCGCTGAGGATGGTGGCGGCGCGGCGTACCTTCTGCCACATGGAATCGTCGCCGCTCATCAGCGCGCCCACCGAGCGCGACAGCTTTCTGGCCGTCTCGGGCAGGCTGTTGACGATCGATTCCACCTGCCCTTGCAGCAGGTAGGCGCCGCTGAGCAGGACGCCCAGCACGGCCAGCAGCACCACGGTGCCTGCCAGCGCGCGCGGCAGGCCCAGCCGCTGCAACGCGCAGACCAGCGGGTCCAGCAGGTAGGCCAGAACGATCGCGAGCACCACCGGAATGAGAAAGTCGCGTGCGATATGCACGGCGTACAGCGAAAAGAGCGTGGCCAGCACCACCAGCGCCATGCTGGCGCGCTGCAGCGAGGCGGTGACGGCGTCGGCTGGCACGACAGTGCCAGGCATTTCTGCCACGGTGCCAGGCGCGTCGGCGCCAGCATGCGGGCTACCGTCGGCGTGCTGCGGAACGGGCGGGGCAGGGGGCAGCGAAGAAGCCGCGGAATCTGGGATGGTCGACATGGCCGGGCGCCCCGGCAAAAGGCCTGGCGCTGCTATGAAGATAGCTGGCCGGCAGGTGGCTGCTGTCGGACGGCGCCGCCTGCGCATGTCAGACAAGCGCGGCAGCGAGGCGCCTTACAGGCGACACCGCCCGGCCGGCAGCATGGCGCCGCACGACCGGGCGGTCCGGTGACTGCAGGCAGGAGCGCGCAGGCTCAGCCCGTCACCGTCTTGATTTCAAGGAACTCGGCAATGCCCTCGGGGCCGTACTCGCGCCCGTTGCCGGACGTCTTGTAGCCGCCGAACGGTGCGGTGATGTCCATCATCGCGCCGTTGATGCGCACGCTGCCGGCGCGCAGGCGCGCGGCCAGCTTGCGCGTGCGCGCCGGGTCGGACGAGGCGATGTAGGCGGCCAGGCCGAACTCGGTGTCATTGGCGATGGCCACGGCCTCTTCTTCGGTGTCGTACGGCAGCAGGCACATCACCGGCCCGAAGATCTCTTCGCGCGCGATGGTCATGTCATTGCGCACGTCGGCGAAGATGGTCGGGCGCGCATAGAAGCCGCGTTCCAGCCCGTCGGGGCGACCGGGGCCGCCTGCGGCCACGCGCGCGCCTTCCTCGATGCCCACCCCGATCAGGCGCTGCACCTTGTCGTACTGGCCGCGGTTGGAGATCGGGCCCATCTTGGTTTCGGGGTCGGACGGGTCACCCACCTTCACCGCGTTGGCGACGGCGGCGGCGATCTGCACGGCCTGCTCATAGCGCGAGCGCGGCACCAGCAAGCGCGTCGGCGCGATGCAGGTCTGTCCGGTGTTGACCATGCACTGCGCCACGCCGCTGGTCACCGCTGCCTGCAGGTCGGCATCGTCCAGGACGATCATCGGCGACTTGCCGCCCAGCTCTTGCGCCACGCGCTTGACCGTGGGCGCGGCGCTGATGGCCACTTCCACGCCGGCGCGGGTCGAGCCGGTGATGGAGACCATGTCGACGCCGGGATGCGACGACAGCGCGGCGCCCACCGGGCGGCCCTCGCCATAGATCATGTTGAAGACACCCGGCGGCGTCTGCGCGGCATCCATGATCTCGGCAAAGATCCGGGCGTCAAGCGGCGCGATCTCGGAGGGCTTGAGCACCACGGTGCAACCCGCCGCCAGCGCCGGCGCCACCTTGGCCGCGATCTGGTTCAGCGGCCAGTTCCACGGCGTGATCAGCGCTGCCACGCCGATGGCTTCGCGCAGCATGTAGCTCTTGCCGCGCGTGGTTTCGAACTCGAAGTCGCGCAGCGCCTGCAGCGTTGCCTGCAGCTGGGCCAGGCCGATCGCGGCCTGCAGGTTGGTGGCCAGCGTGATCGGCGCACCGATCTCCTGGCGCACCGCCTGCGCCAGGTCGCCCATGCGCGCCTGGTAGGCGGCGATGATGCGTTCGAGCAGTGCGATGCGCGTTTCACGTGTGGACACCGACCAGGCCGGGAATGCCGCGCGCGCCGCGGCCACGGCCTGGTCCACGTCTGCCGCGGTGCCCATGGCGAGCCTGCCGGCGACCGCTTCGGTGGCCGGGTCGATGATGTCGGCCTGGGTCGCGCCCGCTGCGGGCTGCACCCACTTGCCGTTGATATAGAACTTGTCGACGATATTCATGCCGGTTGCCTCGGTATTCAGTGGTGGATCCAGTCAGACCGGACGGTCGCCGATGATGGTGGCGCGGTTCATGTGGCGCACGGCCGGGAAGTAGTCCTGCACCGCATAGTGCTGCGTCGAGCGGTTGTCCCAGAGCGCGATCGTGTCCGGCTGCCAGCGCAGGCGCACCTGGTACTCCGGCGCGGCCGCCTGGCGGTACAGGTACTGCAGCAGGTCCAGTTCGGCGGGCCGGTAATCGGAACCGAAGCGATAGGGCTGTTCCTTGACGAAGTTGGCGAAATGCGTGGTGAAGGCTTCGTTGACGAACAGGATCTTCTCGCCGGTTTCGGGGTGGGTGCGTACCACCGGGTGCACCATCGGCGGATACTTGGCGCGCATCTCCGCGTACTTCTCGTCGCTCATCGACGCGCCGAAGGTCGGCATCGCGTCATGCACGGCCTTCAGGTTGGCGATGCGGGCCTTCACATCCTGCGGCAGGTTCTGGTAGGCGGCGGCCATGTTGATCCAGAGGGTGTCGCCGCCGACTTCCGGGCATTCCAGGCAGCGCAACATCGAACCCATAGACGGGATCTCGCGCCAGGACACATCGGAGTGGTACAGGTTCTCGCGGCCGCGGGTCTGGCCATCGCGGCCGAACACGACCAGCTCGGGCAGCTCCGGGTGGCTGGCGAGCATGGGGTGCACTTCCAGCTCGCCGAAGCGGCGCGCCACGGCCACGTGCTGGGCCGGCGTGATCGCCTGCTTGCGGAAGAACAGCACCTTGTACTTCAGCAGCGCGCGGCGCAGCGACAGGTAGGTGTCGTCGTCCAGCGGCTCGCGGAAATCGATGCCTTCGATGTCGGCGCCGATTGTCGGCGTGCAGCGGCGCACGGTAAAGGGAAAGGCTTCATTGTCCAGTGCGCGGTAGGCTTCCGGGCTGATGGTGACTGCGGCAGTGGCTTGCATGGGGTGTCTCCTCGGTGTTGTGGTTGCCAATGCAGGGGATGGCCGGCTCAGCGGTGCGAGGCCTTGATCAGGTCCGCAGCCTTTTCGCCGATCATGATGGCGGGGGCGTTGGTATTGCCGCCGATCAGCGTCGGCATGATCGATGCGTCAGCGACGCGCAGGCCCTCCACGCCATGCACGCGCAGCTCCGGGTCGACGACCGCCATGTTGTCGACGCCCATCTTGCAGGTGCCGACCGGGTGGTAGACGGTGTCCGCGTGCGTGCGCACGAAGTCGCGGATGGCGGCTTCATTGCTGCTGTCGGGGCCGAAGGCGTCGGTCAGGACTTCGCGCCCGCCGTGCTGCGCCAGCGCGGGCTGCGCAAAGATGCGGCGGATAGCCCGCACGCCCTCGACCATGCCGGCCATGTCTTCCTCGGCCGACAGGAAGCGCGGATCGATCACCGGCGTCTCGCGCATTTCGGCACTGCGCAGGCGCACATGGCCGCGGCTCTTCGGGCGCAGCACGCAGGCGTGGCAGGAGTAGCCGTGGCCGAGCTTGCCCAGGTTGCGGTTGCCGAGCAGCGCCACGGCGAAGTGCAGCTGCACATCCGGGATGTCCAGCTCGCGGCGGCTGCGCAGGAAGGCACCGGCCTCGGCGATATTCGACGACACCATGCCGGTGCGGGTGCGCCGGTAGCGCATCACTTCGCGCGCCAGCCGCAGCATGCCGCGGCCGGTCTTGCCGAACAGCTCGGTCGATTGCAGCTGTTTGTTGACGATGATGTCGAGGTGGTCCTGCAGGTTCTCGCCCACGCCCGGGAGGTCATGGACCACGTCGATGCCGAAGCTGCGCAGTTGCGCGGCCGGGCCGATGCCGGACGCCAGCAGCAACTGCGGCGAGTTGAAGGCGCCGCTGCTGACCACGATCTCGCGCCGTGCGCGCACGATCTGCACCGCCCCACCGCGCACGATTTCCACGCCGACAGCGCGCTTGCCTTCGAACACGATCCGCAGCGCTTGCGTATCGGTCAGCACCGCCAGGCCGCGACGGCCGCCATTCATTGCCGTGTCCGCGGCATTGC
Source organism: Cupriavidus sp. BIC8F (assembly GCF_032465815.1). NCBI lineage: Bacteria > Pseudomonadati > Pseudomonadota > Betaproteobacteria > Burkholderiales > Burkholderiaceae > Cupriavidus > Cupriavidus sp. BIC8F. The sequence goes on from NZ_CP136095.1 coordinate 1,455,301, forward strand.
CGCTGTGCAGGTAGGCCCGCGCCGCGTTCCAGCGTTCGCCGTTGCGCTGCGTCACCTGGTACAGGCCGACGCCTTCCTGGCTGTGGCCATTGAAGTCGTCGTTGTGAGGCAGGCCGGCTTGGATCGCTGCCTGGACAAAGCGCTGCGCAAACGGATTGGGCGAGCGCAGGTCGCTCACGTGCAGCGGCCCGTCGTTGCCGTGCAGCGGATGTTCGTGGCCGGCCAGGCGGGGATTGCGCTCGCTGCGGCGGAAGTAGGGCAGGACGTCGTCGAAGCCCCAGCCCCGGCAACCCAGCGCGGCCCAGTCGTCGTAGTCGCGCCGATGGCCGCGGATATAGACCATGCCGTTGATCGAGGAACTGCCGCCCAGGCCGCGCCCGCGCGGCTGGTACGAGCGGCGGCCGTTCAGGCCCGGTTGGGGCACGGTGTAGTAGGCGTAGTTGCGCGGGCCGGCCTTGGGCACCACCGCAGCGATGCCCACCGGCGCCCAGATTGAGAAGTGATGGTCATGCGGCCCCGCCTCGAGCAGCGCCACGGTCGCACTCGGGTCTTCTGCCAGGCGCCCCGCCACGGCGCACCCCGCCGATCCCGCGCCGATCACGAGGTAGTCGAACTCCGCCGCCGCGCTGGCGGTGTCTTGTGATGCCTTGGTATTCAATTTACGTGTCTCCTGAGTTGCCAGCATGCGGTGATCTTCAGGGGGGCGCGCATCTGGTGATGACGGATACTGCCATCACCTGTTATGACAGGTCAATAGGGTTGTGTCACCACCTATTATGATAGGTATAATCCCGTTTCACCCAGTTCGGAGCCGCCGCCAAGGCGGAACATACGTGGCGCTGCCCAGGTTCAAAGAGATCGAGAACGAGATTCGCCAGCGAATCGCCAGCAATACATGGGGGCCGGGCGCCAAGCTTCCGTCCGAGGCGGAGCTGGTGACGGAATTCGCGGTCAGCCGGATCACCGTGCGCCAGGCCCTGTCCGGGCTGCACAACGCCGGTCTGATCGAGAAGGTCAACGGCAAGGGCAGTTTCGTGACCCGTCCGTCAGACACGCCCAGCCTTGGCGCGCTGACTGGCTTCTATGAAACCGGACGCGCCCGTGGCCAGCTTGCCTATGGCAAGCTGGTGTCGGTACGCCTGGTGCGCGCGCCGGCCCATGTGGCGGCGGCGCTGCGTCTGCAGCCTGGCGAGAAGGTGCTGAGCGTGGCCACCGTGCGGTACTGGGACGACGCGGCCATCGCGCATTTCACCCTGATGGGTCCTGAGCCACTGATGCGCCGCCTGGTGCAGGAGGACCTGGAAACCAACGACGCCATGGCGCTGTTTGAAAGCCGGCTGGGATACCGGTTCAAGGAACTGGCGATGGAAGCCACCGCTGTTGCCGCGCCCGCGGACGTGGCGCGCCGGCTCGGTGTTGCCGAGGGCGAACCGCTGCTGCGCCTGCGCAGCACGCCGCATGACATCGAGGACACACCGTTGTTCTGCGGCGAACTGCTGTTCCGTCCGGACCGCTATGCCTACAAGTGGACACTGACGCGATAGGGCGACGCAGCGCCAGTGGCCGGCACCGGCGCTGCGTGGCTTCACTACCGGTCCCGGCCGGTATTGACGCGCGCGTCGCGGCGCGCGGGAATGATGTTTTCGTCGGCCAGCCGTTGTTGCAGGTCGTTGTTGGCCACGTGGGTGAAGTCCTTGCCAATTTCCTTCGTGATGACGTCCGTGACGCCGGCGGGAAGGGCTTTGCGCAGCAGGCCCAGGAAACGCGGCGCCGCGATCAGCGCCAGGGAGTCAAAGCGCTGCTTGTTGCGCGCATCGGCAAGGTAGTCCGCCACGCGGCGGGCAAACAGCTGCGCTTCCTGGTGCAGTTCATCCTCGCCGGCCGAGGATGTGACGGTGGACGGTCCGGCCTGGTGGGCACCGGGGTGCCCGGCGTCGCCCTGTACGGCGGCGTGGCCGCGCCGGCCGTAGGCATCGCGGCGCAGGTCGGCGCGGTCGCCATGCGCAGCCGCGTCGGTGATTTCCTCAACCAGCGCCATTGGCGCGGTTGAAGCGTGCGAGGCAAAGATGCGGGCGAGGGATTCGTCCGCCACAAGGATCCAGGTGTTTTTCATGATCGCTCCGGTTGCCGGTCCGAACACCGGCCCCCCCATCCCTCGCTTCAAAGGATACGCCATCCGGGCAGGGGCACGTCGCCGGAACGCGGATGGCGCCGGGCGTAGTCACCACACGCCAAAGAACACGCCCGCCTGCTTGTACACATTGGTCTTGGCCGCCACCTCTTCGTTGGTCACCGTCACGCGCGGCTTGAGCGTGCAGAACCACTCCAGCAGCCGCAAGCGCATGGCGCTGCGCACGGCTTCGTGGCCGGGGTCGCTGCCCAGGTCGAAATACTCTTGCGGATCGTTCTGCAGGTCGAACAGCTGTGGCCGGAACCCTTGCCAGTGCACATATTTCCAGCGCGCGTCGCGCACCATCCAGGCGCGGCACTCGCCGGGATGGCGGCCCAGCGCCACGCGAGCGCCGCGATAGGCATAGTCCAGCTCGGATACGACGAAATCGCGCCAGCTGCCGGCATCGGCGCGCTCGCCCGCGCGCGTCAGGTCCAGCAGCGAGCGGCCCTCGACGCGGTGGTCGGCCGGCGGCAGGCCCAGTGCGTCCAGCACCGTCGGCACCACGTCGACCGCGCTGACCATGCTGGCCTGCGCGGTGCCGCGCGTGGCATCCGCCTGCGGCGAGGGATCGTAGACGATCAGCGGGATGTTCTGCACAGTGTCGTAGAACTGCTCCTTCTCGCCCAGCCAGTGGTCGCCCAGGAAATCGCCGTGGTCGGCGGTGAAGACGATCAGCGTGTCCTGCCAGCGGCCCAGGCGTTCAAGCTGTTCCCATAGCTGGCCGAGCCGGTCGTCGATCTGCTGGATCAGGCCCTGGTAGGCGGGCCGCACCGTGTCCGAGACTTCCCGGCGCATGAAGGTGGCGCATTCTTCCTGCGTGCGGTAGGCCGACAGCACCGGGTGCGGGTCTTCCAGCTCGGCCTCGTGGCGCTGCAGCGGCAGGCAGTCATCGAGCGAATACGCGGCGTGGTAGGGCGCGGGCGCCAGGTAGGGCCAGTGCGGCTTGACCAGCGACAGGTGCAGCACCCACGGATCATCGCCGCGCGTGGCGATGTACTGCATCGCCTGGTCCACCGTGTACGCGGTCTCGGAATGCGGCTCGGCCACGCGCGCGGGCAGGCCGGCGTTGCGCATGTGCCAGCCGGAGACGATCTCGCCGCGTTCGTTCTCGGCACTGATCACGTAGTCGGTCCACGGATCCGCGCTGTCGTAGCCTTGCCGGCGCAGCCAGTCGGCGTACGCGCTGTTTGGCTCGGCGTGGTGGCCGTCATGGCGGTCGACCTCGGTGAAGTGGCCGCTGCGCAGCAGTGTTTCCAGCTCGGTGCCGCCATCCAGGTGCAGCCGCTTCAGGTTGGCGTTGTCGGGCATCACATGGGTCTTGCCCGCCAGCGCCAGCGCGCGGCCGCTGTCCTTCAGGTATTCGCCCAGCGTGACTTCGCCGACCGACAGCGGCACGCGGTTCCAGGTGGCGCCGTGGCTGCTGACATGGCGGCCGGTATAGAAACTCATGCGGCTGGGGCCGCAGACCCCGGAAGTGACGAAGGCGCGGTCGAAGCGCACGCCGCGCGCGGCCAGCGCATCGATATTGCGCGTGCGCAGCGCCGGATGCCCGTAGCAACCCAGGTGGTCGCGCCGCAGCTGGTCGCACATGATGAAGAGAGTATTGCGGATCGTCATGATCGGTTTGCGGCGCTTCAGTCGCCGGTATAGCCGGACGCCTTGACCACCGGCGCCCACTTGCCGGCGTCAGCCTTGAGCACGCCGGCAAACGCGTCGGCCGGGCCGGTTGCGGGTTCCAGCCCCAGCTTGAGGAACTTCTCGCGCACGTCCGGCGACTGCACGGCCTTGACGATGGCGGCGTTGAGCTTGTCGAGCACCGGGCGCGGCGTGCCCGCGGGTGCCAGCAGGCCGTAGCGGCCTTCACCTTCGATGCCCTTGTAGCCAAGCTCGGTGAAAGTCGGCACATCGGGCAGCGCCACCGAGCGCTGGGTGCCGGAAGTCGCCAGCACGCGGATCTTGCCGGCGCGGTGCATTTCAGTCAGGTCAGCAAGGGTGTCGACCGAAGCCGGCACCTGCCCGCCTACCAGCGCGCTCATCAGCGGCGCCGAGCCGTTGAAGGGGACGTGCAGCATGTCGATGCCAACCTGCTTGCCGATCATCAGCCCGAAGAAATGCGGGATGCTGCCCAGCGCCGGCGAGGCGTAGGAGTTGTTCTGCGGACCGGCCTTGAGCCATGCCACGTAGTCCTTCAGCGTGCGCGCCGGGCTGGCCGGCCCGATGGCGAGCGCCAGCTGGAAGTTGGCGGCCTGCGCCACCGGCGTGAAATCGCGCTGGATATCGTAGTTGAGCTTGCGGTAGACCAGCGGCGCAATGGTCATCACCGCCGAGTTGGCCACCACCAGGGTATTGCCGTCGGCCGGCTGCGTGCGCGCGTAGTCCATCACCAGCCGCCCGCCGGCGCCGGGCTTGTTCTCGATGACCACGGTCTGGTTCAGGGTCTCGCGCAGCTTGTCGCCGACCAGGCGTGCGGCGAGGTCGGCAGTGCCGCCGGCCGGGTAGCCCACCAGGATGCGCAGCGGACGGTCCGATTGCGCGCTGGCGGGTGCGGACCATGCCGCGGCAACGGCCAGCAGGCACGCGGCGAATCGGGGAAGGAAGGTGCGAGGGCTCACGATGTCTCCAGTTTGTTGTCCGCCGGCAAGCGGCGTCGATGCAAGCTAACACCCGTCGATATAATTGACAAAGTCAACTAATTGGCAGGTGTGGCATGGCACACGACAACAGCGGCAACCGCCTGCAGCGGCCGCAGCGGCTGGCGGATTTCATCAATTACCGGGTCTACCACCTGAACCGCGTCGCGCTGGGCGCCGCGGCGCTGCACCTGCGCGCCACGGCCGGCGTCACGCGGCGCGAATGGCGCATGATTTCCTTCCTTGGCGAGCAGCCAGGCACCCGGCTGACCGAACTGGCCGAAAGCGCCGGCCTTGACAAAGTGCTGGCCAGCCGCGCCGTCCACGCGCTGGTGGAACGCGGCCTGGTCCGCCGCGAAACGCGTACCCAGGACCGGCGCGCTGCAGCCTTCACGCTGACCGAGCAAGGCGAAGCCGTCTACCGTGCCGCGTTTGCACAGGCGCGGGACTTCAATACGCGGCTGGCTGGCTGCCTGACGGCGGAAGAGGCGCGCGTGCTGTCGCGCTGCCTGGACAAGCTGCAGGCGCAGGCCGGTGCGATGCTGACCGAGGCGCAGGCGTTGCCACAGTCCGAAGGGCCGGAGCCGGTGTGGGATCTGCTACAGGTCTGGCGGGCCTAAGATGATGCGGCGGGGGCTCATGTGCTGGCCTCGCCCATCCACGTCCAGACCACCAGCGCTTCGTCTGATGGCGAAAGCCCGAAGCGGATCATCGGCATTCCTTTTTGCCGCAGGATGCCGGACTTGCTGGCCACCCAATCCGCTTGAGGGTGTCCGGGCGGAAGCGAGGCGCGCCAGATGCCGGACAGCGGGGTGGTTTCGCCCGAGCGCACCGTGACCGGATCGCCGGTCTGCGTCGGCGGCGCGTTGACACGGAAACGCACACCATCCAGCAGCCTGTCCCAGAGGGCTACAGCTTCCTCGTCCGTCAGCGATGCCTGATCCGCAGCGCCGATGCGATTGGCCGCCACCTTCGTGTACATCTTGGCGCCGATCACGGCCGGATGCAGCGTCGTTCGCTCCCTGCCAACAGCTTCCCACTCGAAGTCATGTGTGCCATCCGCACGGCGGACCAGCGATTCTTCCCCTTGCCAGACGCCGACCGTGCGCTTGCCCTCGCGCAGGGTCGTCAATTTCGGGTAGCGGCTTCCCAGATACTTCCTTTGCTCGGCAATCGAAGTCAGCAGACCACGTTCGTCGTCCACGCTGGCCAGCTTGTTGGAGTCCACGGAAAAGCTGACATCGGGCAGGCTGGGCAGCCGAATGCCTGCACCAAAGATTTCCTGGTAGCTGCCGGACGCGTCCGCGACGAAACCGTGGTCGATGCAGACGCCGGGGGCCGTGGGAATGTCTGCGTTGTCGCGTGCCCGGATGCCATGCACCAAAGGCGCAAGTTCTTCGCCACCATAGAACCATTCAAATAGATTCTGCCCAGATACAACAAACGTGTGCTTTCGCTCATTGCCATAGCTCTTTGCACTATCGCTGGGGAAGTACCTGACCTCGATGGTCTTACCTGATGATCCCGCCCCAAAATAGGTAACTTCGGCTGTCTTGTCTGCCGAAAGCACTTTAGCGCGATAGGCTTCCGCCACCTGCCTCAGCCGGCCTGCCGCGCCGACATTTGTCACGATTTTTCCCGGAAACTCCTGGAAGCCCCACAGCAACTCGGCTTCCGCCGGGACTTCCATCACATAGCGGCCAAAGCACACCTGCTTGGTCTTGGCGAGGAGGGTCTGCAAGCGCGGCGACAGCGCAATGGGTTCCGACATCTTGTTCTCCGGAGTGGCATACGATTGGCAGCCCGCGAGCAGCAGGCTGGCCAGAATGATTGCAAAGCCACGGCGGGTCATTGGTCCCACCATGTCGCGGTGTTGGCAATCTTGATGATCGAATACAGCGCGCTCGCCAGCACCTGGTCATTCTGATAGCTGCCCTGATGCTCGTAGCCAGTTTGCCGGAATAGCGTCCCGCGCACGGCTTCGGCGGAGGCCTTGGCGGGCACTGTCTGGTCGCCTGCGTCTACCGGCGGCTCCAGCCGTAAGGTGAGCGGCTGGTTGCTTCTTGTACGCACCACGATGCGGCCCTCGGCATCCTCGCTTTCGAATGTCCACGTAAGCGGGTCGCCATGCGGTGCCAGGTCGGTGATGTCCGCCCGCCAGGTTACGCTGCCATAGGATTTCTGCGAACTGTCTTCGCCGTAGCTCGCATAGGTCGTGGGGTGGTAAAGGTCCTTGATGTTCTTGTGGAACTTCTGAGCGTCCGCAATCCTTTCCAGTGAAAACTTGTATGGGTCTAAACCTTCATACTTCTTGCCCGCTGGATTGATCCAATCTGGATTCAACAGTCGCCACCACGCCTGCGGATTGCGCGTGTAGATGTCGTAGACCGGATCGCCCACCGCCATCGGCGGCGCCGGCTTGTCCACGCCCAGCTTCTGATGCAAGTCCAGATCGCTCAGATACGCCTTCAGTGGTGCATCCGATGTAATCGGCAGCGCCATGGCCTGCCGGTAGTCGCCGGTCTGCAGACGCAACCATCCTCGCGGGTAGGAGGCGGTCGGCAGCAGCTCCAGCGGCCCCGAGGCATTGGCAAAGACCGCCGTCACTTCCTTGCCTGTTCTGCCCATGACATTGCGGGCAATGTTCCCAACCAGATTGTCCTGCACGTCGGACCCCGTGCGCACGCGCTTGTAGGCCGCCCCGGCCCCGAGCGCAGGCTGGACGCCATGGTAGACGCCGAGAATCTTGTCCTGCGCATTGCCGTAGTCCGGATGCAGCAGGGCGCGGGCCACCAGGCCACCCATCGAGTGCGTGACCACGATCACCTTCTCGCACTGCCGCCCGTTGGCCTTGTACATCTCGATGATCTCGTCGATGCGCTTGGCCAGCTTCTTTGCGGACGTGCCATTGCTTTCCAGCCAGTTGTAGCCCATCGCGTAGACCGGATACCAGCAGTTCGCCACGCGCAGGATATCGGCCTCGGTCAGCGCATCGCCGGCGCCGCCCCAATAGGCGGGGTTGACGCCCAGCACTTCCACCTTCTTGCCCTTCTTCCAGGTTGGTGAGAGCTCTCCGTCAGTCAACGGCACCAGCATGTCGTTCAGGTGAGCCTCCATGAGCTTGATCACATCGCCATAGGTCTCGAACATGACTTCGCTCCAGCCGCGCCAGCGGGCCTTCTGCGCGGCGGTGGCCTCATGCTTGCCACGCTTGGCCTTCCACTGCTCGGCGGCAGGTGGCAGTGGCGCGCTCAGCAGCAAGCCGATATCGGGCAGCCCATCGGGGACGTTGCCGTGCCGCTTGTCGGAATTGACCGTTTCCTCGCCGGTCATGTTGAACTTTCCGGCGTCCTCGGTGATCTCGTAACGGTCCACCTCCGTTGCATCGGGATCGAAGTTCATTTGCCGCCGGCCCGGAGAGTCGTTGCGGCGGGCAAGCGTGTCCCCAATGTCATCCGGCCGCCAGGCAATGTTGTCGTCGCGCTCGAGATCCTCCTGCCGCTTCCGGCTCATGCGAAGGTGGCTCCCCATGATGCCCGGCAGGAAGATGACCGGAATCACCTTGTCAGGCGGCACGGGCAGACTGACGCGGCGCGTGTCGGTCGAAGGCGTCAGCGCAATGGTGGCGCCTGCATGGCCGCCGATCTCTTCGCCGGTTTTCAGATGGATGCGATCAGTGGCCACTTGCGGACTCCAGAATCTGAATCATGATGCTTTCAGCACCTTGACTTTGCTGGAGTCTGGTCAGCCCATCGGGGCCGGAGACCGTGACGGTGCGGGCGGGAAATGGCAGATAGTCGCGGATACTCATGCGGGCGGCCTCCTGAGATGAGGATTACCGCAAGGCACCTGTGTTGCGGATAACAGCGCCTTCTGCGGAGCGAAGGCGATGTTATCCGCAACAAATGCTAACCAGTACTAATGACTGAAAGTCTTATCGGAAAACCGGCAAATTTAGACAATTCATAGCCGTCATGCGGAATATTCCGCTGCTGCCAGCCGATGCGATGGCCTGCCTTCTCGTCTTCGGCATGCAGATAAACCGATTAAGCCTCGCGAGGTGGTTCCTGTTGCCGCTCTCCACCATTGAGCAAGCGGTTCCCTTGATCGTCGACGGAAGCATCCTGCGTAGTTCAAGGCGCCATTGCCACTGCCGTCGTCGTGCCGAAGGTTGCAACGCAATTGCGCCCGGAGCGCTTGGCCAGGTAAAGCGCTTCGTCGCCGGCACGGAGGAAGGCACGCAGCTCCGCGAAATCCTTTTCGTTGCCAGCGCTGTTGGCATCGGTCACCGCACCAATGCTGACCGTCAAGTGCCCGTCGGCGCCGGCCGCATTCGGAATCTGCAAGGCCTGGACGGCGGCGCGGATGGTCTCGGCCATGGCGGCCGCGCCGGCTGCGCTGGTGTGAGGCAACAGGATGGCAAACTCTTCGCCGCCATAGCGCCCCGCATAGTCGCCCGGCCGCCGCACATGGCGCTGGATGCAGGCGCCCACCGCGGCCAGCGCATCGTCACCGGCCTGGTGGCCGTAGCGGTCATTGAACTCCTTGAAATGGTCGACGTCGAGCATCAGCAGCGACAACGGCTGGCCGTGCCGCCGCGCGCGCCGCCATTCCACGTCGGCGGCATCGTCCAGCGCGCGGCGGCTGCCCAGCCCGGTCAGGCCATCGGTGTTGACCATCCAGCGCAGGTGCTCTTCCATCTCGGCGCGGCGCCGCCATTGGCGCGACAGCAATACCGAGAGCGCGATGATGACGGCGTCCAGCGCGATGATCAGCGCGCCGAACACCCAGGCGCGCTTGTACCACGGTGCCAGCACGTCGTGGGTGGCGCGTCCCACCACGACCAGCAGCGGAAAGCCCGGAATTCGCCTGAAGCTGTAGAGCCGCTGCACCCCGTCGACTGCTGCGACGCCGATAAACGTGCCTTGCGTGCCTTGCAGCAGCGGTGCAAATGACGGGCTGCCGGAGATGTCGCGCCCGATCGATTCGGCTTCATAGGGCCGCCGCATGATGATGGTGCCGTCCGTGCGCAGCAGCGTCAGGGTGCCGCCCGCGCCAAGGCTTACGCCATCGAACAGCTTGCGGAAGTAGTTCAGGCGCAAGGTGCCGAGCACGATGCCGGCAAAGCTGCCGTCCGGCGCAGAGAGCCGCCGGCTGATGCCGATGGACTTGTTCTCCGGCGTCAGGCGCGGCTGGAACGGCCGGCTCAGGTACAAACCGCTGTGATCGCCGCTGCGGTGGGCCTGGAAGTAATCGCGGTCGGAGACATTGACCGGGCGCGGCGGCCACTGGTGCGAGTCGAACACCAGCATGCCGTTGGCGTCGGTGACCAGCAGCGAGCCCATGTCTTCGGCATTGATCGAGCGGTCGAAGAGCAGCCGCTGGCGCAGCGCCGGAGGTTGCGCCAGCAGTGCGGGATCGTGCATGGCTTCCACCACGCCCCCGATCGCCAGTTCGTGGATCTGCAGGTTGCGCGTGATGCTGCGTTCCAGCGTCAGCGCCAGGTTGGCCGAGGCCTCGCCGGCATTGTCCAGTGCATCCCTGCGCATCTGTACCAGGGCGAGCGCGCCAAGGGCCGCGATCATGCAGACCAGGACAAGGCTGGCGGCCACGATCAGGGAGGCCGGGCGGGAAGTGGCTTTTCGAGCCGGAAAGTGAGGTATTTGACGCACGAAGGGGAGCTGTTCTGCTTTTATGCGGCCATTGTAGTACCTGGCCGCTGCCTGGCTCAGTTGCCTTGTGCGCCAGCGTGTCGTCCCCTGGCCAGGGCGTGCGGGGTGTGTGCCACTGCGCGCGTCCGGCACTACGCTGCACGCACAGTTCTTCCCTACACTTGATCATGGCGGGTTGCCGCCGCTGAAGGGAAGAACGCATGCAGCCAGAGCCTGCACAACCCAAGCCTGTGGCGCTCGCCCTGCAGGGCGGCGGCATGCATGGCGCCTTTACCTGGGGCGTGCTCGACCGGCTGCTGGAGGACGGCAGGCTGGCGATCGAAGGCGTCAGCGCCACCAGCGCCGGGGCCATGAACGCCACGGTGCTGGCCTACGGGCTGCTGCAGGGCGGCAGTGACGGCGCACGCCTGGCCTTGCATGATTTCTGGGAGGCGATCGCGCACTCGGCGCAGCGCTACAACCCGTTCCGGTGGCTGCCGTGGTTCAAGAGCAGCCATACGCTGGGCCTGAACCATTCCCCGATGTATGCGATGGCCGACATCGCGCTGCGCCTGCTGTCGCCGTACCAGTTCAATCCCAATAACCTCAATCCGCTGCGCGACGTGCTTGGCAGCCAGGTCGACTTTGCGGCACTGCGCGAGCATTGCCCGATCCAGCTGTACCTGTGTGCGACCAATATCGAGACCAGCCGGATACGCATCTTCCCGCCCGAGGAGCTCAGCATCGACGCCGTGCTGGCCTCGGCCTGCGTGCCAACGCTGTTCCAGGCGGTCAGCATCGACGGCCAGCACTACTGGGATGGCGGCTATGTCGGCAACCCGGCGATCTTTCCGCTGATCTATCACTGCCAGACGCACGATGTCGTGATCGTCCATATCAACCCGATCGTGCGCCACGGCGTGCCGACCACGGCCGCGGATATCCTGAACCGCGTCAATGAGGTCAGCTTCAACTCGTCGCTGATGCGCGAGATGCGCGCCATTGCCTTCGTCACGTCGCTGATCCAGCAGGGCAAGGTCGACGGCACGGAGATGAAGGAGGTGTGGATCCACTCGATCCGCTCGGACCAGACCATGGCCGCGCTGGGGGTCTCCACCAAGTACAACGCCGACTGGGCTTTCCTGTGCTCGCTGCGCGACAAGGGCCGGGAAGAAGCGAGCCGGTGGCTGGAGCAGCACTACGACAGCGTGGGCCGGCGCTCCAGCGTCGATATCAGCGGAGAGTTCCTGTAGGCCGGGCCGGCTGCGCCAGCCGCCACGTCAGGTTGGCGCGTGCCTGCGCCTCGTAGCGCGCCTGGAACAGGTCGGTGGTGTAGATGCGTGGGCTGGCCAGCAGCGCACCCAGGAAGGCGCGCTCGGCAGCGTCATAGGCGGCGTCGTCCAGGTCGGTGCGTTCGGCCCGCAAGTGATCGCCATTTTCCTGAAAGCGCGCGCGGCTGCAGCCCAGCGCCGCCAGGTCTATATCGGCGGTGAAGCGGCCGGCCAGGCTGGCCGGCACTTCGGCGTGCGTGGTTTCCAGGATAAGGGCGGCCACGCGCGCGGCGGCGGCGATGGTGCCGCCTGACCAATGGCGCAACCATGCGGCGCTGCGTTGCTCGTTGTCCGTGGCGCCGGGCAGGTAGATGACGTCGTGGCACCAGAGCGCCAGTTCCACCTCGTCGGTATCCGGTATCGCGCTGCGCGCCCAGTCCAGGTCGTGCAGGCAGCGCCGGACATGGTCGAGGGTGTGGTAGTGCCGCGTCGGTTCACCGTAGCAACGGGCGAGATCGGTAAAGGCGTCGGCCGCGCGCGTGCCGCCCGCACGTGTCCACAGGGCAACAAAGCGGTCTTGCAGGGGGAGGCCTGGCGTCGGGGTCATGCGTGCGGGCGCTCCGGGGTATTGGTGTGGTCGGTGGTCAACGCCGCGAGCAGCGCCTGGGCCTCCCGCCAGTCCGCGGTATCGGTGCCCTCGCTGAAGCTGCCATGGATCCGGGCCAGCGCTTCACGCGCCGCGGCGCCTTTGCCTTGTTGCCGCCACAGCCGGGCCAGGCTCAGGGTGGCCTGCAGTTCCAGCGGCTTTGCACGTTGTTCGTGGGCGACCGTGATGGCCCGGTGGAAGCAGGCTTCAGCTTCCTCCTGCGCGGCTGGCGGCGCAGGGTGCTCTGCCGACAGCTGCAGCATCTCGGCGCGCAGCCGGTACACGGTTGATTCATCGAGCCGCTCCCCGGTCTCTTCCACCAGCGCCTGTGCCTGCGTGAGCACGTCCAGCGCGGCGGTGGTCTGGCCTGCCCTGCCGCAGGCCTCGGCAACCAGGGCCAGAAGGTTCGGCATGCCCAGTCTGCCGCCGGTGGCCTCATAGGCGGCTACGCCCTGGCGCGTCAGCGCAACGCCTTCCTGGTGACTGCCCAGCTCCGCCATCGCCCAGCCTTGCAGGACGGTGCCCCACGCGAGGTAGATCGGAAAACCCTGTTCGCCCGAGATGGCGATGGCTGCTTCGGCGTACTCCTGTGTCAGCCGGACTTCGTGCCGGCATCGATGCTGTTCCGCGGCAAACACCAGGCACAGCGCAAGGTTGTACGCATCCGGGCGGGAACGGGCCATGGCAAGCGCTTCCTGGCAGCGTGCCAGTGCCTGGTCCGCCAACCCCTGATACCACAAGATCCAGCCCAGCGTACTGGTGGCGTGGACGGCCGGGTCGCGTCCGTAGCCCGTCAGGAAGTCGTACGCCGGCTGTTCAGGGTGCGGCACCGCGAGCACCGCCTCCATATGCTTGCGCGCGGCGTCCAGCATGCCAAGGCGGAACAGCGTGGCGCCAATCGCGCGATGGCCCTCCGACAGTTGCTTGGGCTTCTGCGACTTCATGGCCAGCGCCAGCAGCCGCTTGCCCAAAGGCAGCGAGACCTGGTATTGCGCACGCAGCTGATAGAACGCCCACAGCCCCAGTTGTGCCGAGAACACGTAGGGCGTCTGCTGGCCTTGCTCGCACAAGGCCAGCGCCCGCCGGTAATTGCCCTCCACTTCGGGCGATGCCTGGCCCCGGGCCGCAATCAGCGCGGGCCCGAGCGCAAGCAGCAGCGTCAGTTCCTGGCGCGCGCGTTCGGCACTGTCGGGTTGCCGCTTGAGCAGGTCGATGGCGGTGCTCAGGTGCCGGATTGCTTCGGCCTGCGCGGAGCGCAGCAGTGCCTGCTGGCCGGCGCAGTGCAGGTACTCGACCGCCTTCGGGATGTTGCCGCTGAGGCTGTAGTGGTGCGCCAGTTCGCTGCAGTAGTCCTTGAGCCGGCCATGGAAGAGCGCCTCGATCGCCTGGGCGGAGCTTTCATGCAACGCGCTGCGCCGCTCGGTGAGCAGCGAGCTGCCGGCCACTTCCTGGGTCAGCGCGTGCTTGAAGGCGTACTCGACCTCCGGGAACGCCGGACGCTCGTAGACGAAATCCGCAGCCTGCAGGTCTGCCAGCAGCGGATGCAAGTGGTCTTCCGGCAAGCCGGTCACGCGCAGGACCAGGCTCAGCGGGAACTCCTTGCCGATCACGGCCAGCGTCTGCAACAGCTCCTTCTGGGCCAGCGGCAGCCGATCGATACGGGCGGCCAGCACGCCTTGCACGGTGGTGGGGATATGGAGCAGGGCCGGCGCGGTCTCGATGCGGTAGCAGCCGGGCTGGCCGAGCAGCGCGCCTTCCTCGGCCAGGGTCTGGACCACTTCCTCCATGAAGAAGGGGTTGCCTTCGGTCTTGTCGAGGATCAGCCGCTTCAGCGGCACCAGGCTGCGGTCGTCCCCGAGCAGCGCGGTCAGCAGTTCCTGCGCCTCCGCCTGCCCCAGCGGCTGCAGCTGCAGCTGCGAATAATGCCCGTCCGCATTCCAGTGATGGCTGTACTCCGGCCGGTAGTTCACCAGCAGCAGGATCCGCGCGCCGGGTACATGGTCGATCAGCATGTTGAGGAACGCCTCGGTCTCACCGTCCAGCCATTGCAGGTCTTCGAAAATGACTTCCAGTGGCTGGTTGAGGCTTTCCCGGACCAGCAGCCGCGCGATGGCGTCGAAGGTACGCTGGCGCCGGATGGTCGGGTCCATGGTCGGCAACGGCGAGTCGGGCTCAATGGTGCCGAGCAGGTAGAGCAGGTAGGGCAGGTGCTCTTCCAGCGAACGGTCCAGCGTCAGCAGCCTGCCGGTCACCTTTTCGCGGCAGCTGCGGTCGCCGTCCTGCGCCGTGATCTGGAAATAGCTCTTCAGCATCTCGATCAGCGGCAGGTAGGCAAAAGCCTTGCCGTGCGAGACCGAAAAGGTCTCCAGCGCCAGGCAGCCCTGCTGCGACCTGACCTTGAATTCATGGAACAGCCGGGACTTGCCGACCCCCGCTTCGCCGACCACAGCAACAATGCGCCCATGACCCGCCTTGGCCTGCTCCAGCGCCGCGTGCAAGTGCTCCAGCTCATCCTGGCGCCCGACAAACCTGGCCAGGCCGCGGTGCGCCGCCACCTGCAGGCGCGTGCGCAAGGCCCCCAGGCCAACCACCTCATACACCGCGAGCGGGTCGCGCACGCCCTTGACATGGGTGGTCCCCAGCGCCGTGAACTCGAAATAGCCTTCGGTGAGCCTGTGGGTCGATTCGCTGACCAGGATCGACGCCGGCGTGGCAATCCCCTCCATGCGCGAGGCGATATGGATGGTGTGCCCCACCGGATCGTAGTCGGTGTGCAGGTCATCCTTGCGGATCGAACGCACCACGACTTCGCCGGTATGGATGCCGATCCGGATCTGCAGCGGAATGCCTTGCTCCAGCCGCACCCGGTCGCTGTGGCGATGCATCGCATCCTGCATGCGCAGTGCCGCGTAGAGCGCGCGCAAGGCATGGTCCTCGTGGGCGATCGGCGCGCCGAACAGCGCCAGGATGCCGTCGCCGAGGAACTTGGCCACATAGCCCTCATAGTGGTGCACTGCTTCCATCATCAGTGTCACCACGGGGTCGATCAGCCGGCGCGTGTCTTCCGGGTCCAGGTCCTGCGTCAGCGCGGTCGAGCCTGCCATGTCGGCAAACAGCGCGGTGATGGTCTTGCGCTCGCCGGCAGTCTCGCCCCTGGCCTCCATCGCCGCCTGCTCGGCCAGGATGCGCCCGGCAAGGTGGGGCGGCGTGTAGAGGACCGGGGCCGTGGCCGCAGGCGAGGGCGGCACTGGCGTGGAAACGGTGCCGGCAGGGGCGTCGGACAGCGCAAAGCCGCAAGCGCGGCAGAACTTCGCGGCTGCAGTGGCCTCTTCGCCACACTGTGGGCAGGCTCGGCCAAGCCTTGCCCCGCATGCCTCACAGAAGTTGGCTCCCGCAAGGTTCGCGAAACCGCAACTGGTGCAGCGCATTTCGCCTCCTGGCCGTCGTTGGTCGCCTGGACGGTACTCAAGACTATTAGAGGTGGGATCGACGGGGATGGCAAGGCGGTGCTGCCTGATGACAGTGCGTCCAAACTGCTCCATGCCAAGTGACTGATCTTGTACCGGCTCGGGGTGTACGCTTATTCCCAGCGCTCGTCCCTGACCTGCACCTTACCGTCCGCCACCCGGACCGGGAACGTCGCCACCGGCTCGTAGGCGGGCGGGGACAGCGCCTCGCCCGTCAGCAGGGAAAAGCGCGAGCCGTGGCGCGGGCAGACGACTTCCTGGCCTTCCACGTCGCCGCCGCAGAGCGGCTCGGCCTCATGCGAGCAGAGGTCCTCGATGGCGTAGTAATTGCCACCCACATTGAATACCGCGACCTGGACGCCATCGACATCGACGCTGCGGCAAGTGCCGGGCGCGAAGTCCTGGGCTTGGGCGACATCGATCCACTCGCTCATTTCAGATCAGCCCCAGTTCCAGGCGTGCCGCCTCGCTCATCTGTTCTCTCGACCAGGGCGGGTCCCACACCAGTTCAACCTCGACTTCATTCACCCCGCTGGCTTCCATCACGGCGCCCTCCACCACGCCGGGGAAGGTCTGCGCCACCGGGCAGCCCGGTGCGGTCAGCGTCATGCGGATGCCCACCTTGCCGCTGGCTTCGTCCACCGATAACTGGTAGATCAGGCCAAGGTCGTAGATGTTGACCGGGATCTCGGGGTCGTACACCGTGCGCAAGGCCGCTATCACCCGCCCCTCGAGGCTGTCCGGCTCAGCCTCGAACCTGTCTTCGTGTTCCCTGGCCTTGTGCAGCCAATCGATCATGCTCATGTTTCTACTCCGTTGAGACCGGCCTGGCGCTGTTCTCCAGGGCGGCTTGCATGGCATGCCACGCCAGGGTGGCGCACTTCACGCGTGCCGGAAACTCGCGCACGCCGGCCAGGACCTCCAGCTTTCCCATCGGCACCTCGGCCTGCCCCGGCGCTCCGGTCACCAGCGCGTGGAAGCCGCAGAACAAGGCCCGCGCCTGTGCCTCGGTCTTGCCTTTGAGCGCTTCTGTCATCAGCGACGCCGAGGCGGTGGAGATGGCGCAGCCCGAGCCCTCAAAGCCGGCGTCCTCGATCACCCCGTCGCGGATTCTCAGGTACAGCGTCAGCCGGTCGCCGCACAGCGGGTTGAAGCCCTCGGCGCTGCGGTTCGCTGTCGCCAGCCGCCCGAAATTGCGTGGCGAGCGGCTGTGGTCGACAACGACTTCCTGGTAGAGGTTGCGCAGGTCAGACATCAGCCGAATACCTCCTGTGCCGCGCGCACGGCAGCAAACAGTGCATCCACTTCTTCACGCGTGTTGTACAACGCGAAGGAAGCGCGCACCGTGGCAGGCACGCCGAAGCGCTCCATCACCGGCATGGCGCAATGGTGGCCGGCACGGACCGCCACGCCGTGCTGATCGAGGATGGTGCCGACATCGTGCGGATGGATGCCGTTCAGGGTGAACGAGAGGATGCTCGCCCTGTCCGCAGCCGTGCCGATCATGCGCAGGCCGGCGATCCTCGCTGCCTGCGCGCCGGCGTAGGCGAGCAGCGCGCGCTCGTGAGCGGCGATGGCTTCCAGGCCGACCGCGCGCACATACCCGATGGCGGCGCCAAGGGCGATGACGCCGGCGATATTGGGGGTGCCAGCCTCGAACTTGTAGGGAAGCTCGTTGTAGGTGGTCTTGCGGAACGTGACCTCGCGAATCATGTCCCCGCCGCCCTGGTAAGGCGGCATGGCATCGAGCAGCGCGGCCTTGCCGTAGAGCACGCCAACGCCGGTGGGGCCGTAAAGCTTGTGCCCGGAGAACGCGTAGAAATCGCAATCGAGGGCCTGCACGTCGACCTTGAGGTGCGGCACGGCCTGGGCGCCATCGATCAGCACCGGGATGCCATGGGCATGCGCCAGCTCGACGATGTGTCGCACCGGGTTGACAGTGCCAAGCGCATTGGAGAGGTGCGTCAGCGCGACCAGCCTGGTGCGGGGGCCGAGCAATTGCGCGAACTGCTCCAGCATCAGCTCGCCGGCATCGTTGATCGGCGCCACCTGCAGCAAGGCGCCGGTGCGCTGGCACGCCAGTTGCCACGGCACGATATTGGAGTGGTGCTCCATCGCGCTGATCAGGATCTCGTCGCCCGGGCGCAGGCGCTGGCCGAAAGTTGCCGCCACCAGGTTGATGGCCTCGGTGGTGCCGCGCACGAATACGATTTCCTTGCGCCCGGCGGCGTTGATCAAGTCTCGCACTGCGTCGCGCGCGGCCTCATAGGCATCCGTGGCGCGCTGGCTCAGGGCGTGCACGCCGCGGTGGATGTTGGCGTTGAGCGCGGCATAGTAATGCGCTTCGGAATCGATCACGCGTTGCGGCTTCTGGGTGGTGGCGGCGTTGTCCAGATAGACCAGCGGCTTGCCGTTGACGGTCTGGCGCAGGATCGGGAAATCCTGCCGCAGCCGCTCTACCTCCAGGCTGGCGACCGGCAACGCGTGCTCCACGGCCATCAGTTCATGCGCAGCCGTGTTCATGGCAGCTCCTTCACGGGCTCCGGCAGCCGGCCGCGCAAAAGCGCTTCCAGCCGCGTGCGCAATGGGGCAGGACCGAGCCGCCTGACGACCTCCTCGGCGAAGGCAAAGGTCAGCAGGGCACGCGCCGCGGCATCGTCAATCCCACGCGAGCGCAGGTAGTAGATCTGCTCGGGATCGAGCTGGCCTACGGTGGCGCCGTGGCTGCATTTGACGTCGTCGGCATAGATCTCCAGTTGCGGCTTGGTGTCGACCTCGGCGTTGTCGGACAGCAGCAGGTTGCGGTTGGACTGATGCGCGTCGCTGTGCTGGGCATCGGCATGCACCACCACCTTGCCATTGAAGACGGCGCGCGAGGCGCCCGCCAGCACGCCTTTATAGAACTCGCGACTCTTGCTGTGCGGGCTGGCGTGGTCGATGCGGGTGTGGTGGTCAATATGCTGCCGCCCGCCGGTCATATACAGCCCGTCCAGCGAGCACTCGGTATGCTCGGCATTCAGCCCGACTTCGATGTCGACCCGCGCCAGGGCGCCGCCCAGGGCAACGGAACTGGAGGCGACGCGGCTACCATGCCGCTGGTCCAGGTTCACGCCGGCGATATGGAAGGCCTTGAGGCTCTCCTGCTGCAGCTTGTGATGTTCGACCTCCGCATCGCGCTCGGCAACGATGTCGGTGATGGTATTGGTGCAATAGGCCAGGCCATCCAGGCCCGCGTGATGCTCCACGATGCAGACCCGGCTGCCGGCTTGCGCCACCAGGAGGTTGCGCGCATGGGTTGCCAGCTCGCCAGCCGTGGCGAGGAACAGCAAGTGGATTGGCTGTTCGGGGACGGTGCCCGCCGCCAGGCGGATATAGGCGCCATCAGTCATGAGCGCCATATTCAAGGCGGCGAAACCGGATGCAAAACCGGACGGGTACTCGCTTGCGCGACGCATGAGCAGCGCTTCCAGGCAGTCTGGTGCGCGCTCCAGCGTGGCGGCCAGGCTGGCCAGCTCCATGCCCGCAGGCAGGGCGCCGATGCGCGACCATTGCGGCTGATGCGCGCCATTGACGAATACCATTAGGTGCGCGCCGGCCAGGGCGAGCGCCTCGATCTGCGCTGCCACTGCGCCGTCCAGGCCGTCGCCGCCCTGCGGCAGTGCCACGGCAAAGCGGCTTCGCTCGAGTGCGGCCACGCTGGTGTATTTCCAGTCCTCCTGGCGCAGCGTGGGGAACCCGGCCTGGGCGAAATACTCCAGCGCCTGCCGGCGCGCGTGCGCAAGCCAGCCCAGGCGGCGGCCGGGCAATGCGGCCTCGACGCGGGCGAACTCGGCGAGATAGTGCTCCAGTCCGCTTGCGCTCATGTTGAAGACTCCATCCCGGCATAGCCGTGCCGCTCCAGCTCGCGCGCCAGCTCGGGCCCGCCAGACCTGGCGATGCGGCCTTGCGCAAGCACGTGAACCTGATCCGGCACGATGTAATCGAGCAGGCGCTGGTAGTGCGTGACCAGCACTATCGCGCGTTGCGGGCTGCGCATGGCCTCGATGCCCCTGGCGACGATCTTGAGCGCATCGATGTCAAGGCCGGAGTCGGTCTCGTCGAGAATGGCGAGCCGCGGCTCCAGCACCGCCATCTGCAGGATCTCGTTGCGCTTCTTCTCGCCGCCGGAGAAGCCCTCGTTCACCGATCGGTAAAGCAGGTCCTGGTCCATTTCCATGAGCTGGAGCTTGTCCTTGACCAGGGCGAGAAAATCGATGGCGTCCAGCGCTGGCTGGCCGCGGTGCTTGCGGATCGCGTTGAGCCCCGCCTTGAGCAGGTAGATGTTGGAGACGCCGGGGATTTCCACCGGATACTGGAAGGCGAGGAAGATGCCCGCGCGGGCGCGCTCTTCCGGCGGCATGCCAAGCAGGTTGGTGCCGTCATAGAGGACGTCGCCGTCTGTCACGGTAAAGCGGTCGCGCCCGGCCAGTACGTGGGCCAGGGTGCTCTTGCCCGAACCGTTCGGGCCCATGATGGCGTGCACCTCGCCGGCCTTCACGGCGAGGTCGATGCCGTGCAGGATGGGCTTGTCATCTACGCTGACATGCAGCTTGTGAATCTCAAGCATGGCCGGCTTCTTTGATCCAATGCGCCCTGCGGCGCGCGCCGTGCGCGCCACGTTTACCCGATGCTGCCTTCCAGGCTCACGCCCAGCAGTTTCTGGGCTTCCACCGCGAATTCCATCGGCAGCTCCTTGAATACTTCCTTGCAAAAACCGTTCACGATCATCGAAACCGCATCCTCTGCGCTGACCCCGCGGCTCTGGCAATAGAACAACTGGTCCTCGCCGATGCGCGAGGTGGAGGCCTCGTGCTCGACCTGGCCGGTGGCGTTCTTTACCTCGATATAAGGGAAGGTATGGGCGGCGCATTTGTCGCCCAGCAGCAGCGAATCGCACTGCGAGTAGTTGCGTGCGCCGACCGCGCTCCTGGCCATCTTCACCAGCCCGCGATAAGCGTTCTGGCCGTGGCCGGCCGAGATGCCCTTGGAAAGGATGGTGCTCCTGGTGTTCCTGCCGAGGTGCGTCATCTTGGTCCCGGTGTCGGCCTGCTGGTAGTGGTTGGTCAGCGCGACTGAATAGAACTCGCCGACCGAGTCGTCGCCCTGCAGGATCACGCTCGGATACTTCCAGGTGATGGCGGAGCCGGTCTCCACCTGGGTCCACGAAATCTTCGAGCGCGCGCCGCGGCAGTCACCGCGCTTGGTGACGAAGTTGTAGATGCCGCCCTTGCCGTCCTTGTCGCCCGGATACCAGTTCTGCACGGTGGAGTATTTGATCTGTGCATCTTCCAGCGCAATCAGCTCCACCACCGCGGCATGCAGCTGGTTCTCGTCGCGCATCGGCGCGGTGCAGCCTTCCAGATAGCTGACGTAAGCGCCCTGGTCGGCGATGATCAGGGTGCGCTCGAACTGACCGGTGTTGCGGGCATTGATGCGGAAGTAGGTGGACAGCTCCATCGGGCAGCGCACCCCCGGCGGGATGTAGCAGAACGAGCCGTCGCTGAACACGGCGGAGTTGAGCGAGGCGAAGAAGTTGTCGGTATAGGGCACGACCGAGCCGAGATATTGCTGCACCAACGCCGGATGCTCCCTCACCGCCTCGGAAAAAGAGCAGAAGATGATGCCGAGTTCGCCCAGTTTCTGCTTGAAGGTGGTGGCCACCGAGACGCTGTCGAATACCGCATCCACGGCCACGCCTGCCAGCAGTTCACGCTCGTGCAGCGGCACGCCCAGCTTTTCGTAGGTGCGCAACAACTCCGGATCGACCTCGTCCAGCGTCTTCGGTCCCGCCTTCTGGGAGTGCGGCGCTGAATAGTAGGCGATCGCCTGGTAGTCGATGGGCGGGTGCCTGACCGTCGCCCAGTGCGGCTCGGACATCGTCAGCCAGTGGCGGAAGGCCTTGAGACGCCACTCCCGCATGAATTCCGGCTCACCCTTGATGGCCGAGATCATGCGGATCACGTCTTCATCCAGCCCGCACGGCACCGTGTCGGTCTCCACGGTTGTATAGAAGCCATGCTTATAGCCCTGGTTGATCAGTTCGTCGAGCTTGCGTGCCGGGGTTGCCATGTTCTGCCTTCGCTTGCCACTGTCACCTGATTCACAAGATGTCAGCTTGCGGCCCGTTTGTGCGTCGGGCGCGCAAGGCGCCGATATCCACCGGGTGCAATACCGGTTGCGCCATATCTGCCAGCGTCACGCCATTGAGTGCGCTAAAGATGACTCGATTGATCGATTGCCAATTGGCGCGGATGGCGCACAGGCCTTCCTGCGCACACAGGCCGGCAGCGACACTGCATTCGGTCATGCCCGCCGGGCCCTCCATGGCGTCAATCACCTGTGCGATCGAGATCTGCTCCGGCGGTCGCGCCAGCAGATAGCCGCCATTGGCACCGCGCAATGACTCCAGCAAGTGGTGTCTTGCCAGCATCTTCAGAATCTTGCTTGCCGTCGGGACCGCCACGCCGATCGCGGCGGCGACCTCGGCGGCACTGTAGATTCGGCCCGGGTTTCGCGCCAAGTGCGTCATGATCACCGTGCCATAGTCAGTCAGCTTGCTTAGCCTGAGCATTGTCGCCACCAGTATTTGCTAATTAGAACCAATTCGGTCCTCATTTGTTCCGACATCCCAGTTCCAAGTCAGACCGGGGTCCGCGGTATCCGCTGACACAAGGTCGCAGTCGACGGTGTATAGATAATTATCTGCGCCAGCGGCGAGGACACTCAGGCATGGTCAAGCAACCCATTACCGTCATCACTGGCGCGAGCCGCGGCTTGGGCCGCGCAGCGACGCGCCGTCTGGCCACTGTTGAAGGCCATCTGGTCGTCGCCACGGCGCGCAAGCCGACGGACCTCGCGGGGCTGGAGACCGAGCTCCGGCTCGCGGGGCATCCGATCGCATGCCGCCCCCTTGACGTCACGGAAGAAGGCTCGGCGGCCGCGCTGGCCAACTGGCTGACCGAACGCTTCGGGCGCGTGGACGTGCTGATCAACAACGCTGGTGTTTCACTCGACCACTATGACACCAGCCTGCTCGAACTGCCGCTCGAGACCCTGCGCCGCACCCTGGAAACCAATCTGTTCGGCGTGCTGCGGACCACCCAGGCGCTGGCGCCGCTGCTGCACGCCAGCCGCGCCGCCCGGGTGGTCAACCTGGCTTCGGGCATGGGACAACTGGCGGAGATGGGCCGCGGCGTGCCAGCTTACCGAATCTCGAAAACAGCGCTGAATGCCGTCACGCGCATCCTGGCCGCCGAGATGGCCGATCGCGGCGTCAAGGTCAACTCGGTGTGCCCCGGCTGGTGTCGCACCGACCTGGGCGGCCCCGATGCGCCGCGCCCGCCGGAGCAGTGCATCGACACTGTGGTCTGGCTGGCAACGCTGCCCGACGATGGCCCCACTGGCGGCTTCTTCCGCGATCGCCAGCCGATTCCGTGGTAGCCCGGAGGGTTCGCGGCAGCCGTGTCAAAGGCGTCGTCCACACGGCAACCTTCCCGCCCGCGGCATCGAACGCAGCGCGGCAAGCGACGGGGATTGGCCGTGGTGTGGATCGGGCGATCGGGTTGAACTCCGGTGCGAAATCGTCCAACCATTCCGACCTGCGATCAATGCTGTGACGCGCCTTCGAGCATCCGCATAGCGGCGGCCCACTAACGACCGGGCTGCGACGCGCTGTTGGCGCACCCCCGCTTTACGCCCAACGTGGATTTCTGAACTGAGATTGCCTTGACACCCACAACCTCGTCAGGGACGTAGCCCAATTGTTAACGTACGTCACGATCCGGCGCCCCCAGCCCGCGCGCTCCGGACTGGCCACTGCTACGCCCGGAGTCGGGTTCGGCCGCCGCCGGCACTTGCAGGCTGCGCTCCAGCAGCGTCAGGTCGTCCCGCAGCAATTGCAGGATGGCTGCCGGACCGGGCTTTTCCAATGCGCGGCTGGCGGGCAATTCCACCGAACGTAGTGCCATATCCGCGATTTGTCCTGCGACATCATCCATGGACACCTGTCCGGCGGGATTGAACCACCACGCCGTCCAGTTGCACATGCCTATGATCGAGAATGCCGCGACTTTTGCGTCCACCACGCGGAATGTTCCATGATCGATGCCGAATTCGATCGCTTGCCGGAACTGCTCGAGCACCGCGCGGCGCGACTGTTCCGCCATCTTGCGCTGCTTTAGCGGCAGGTTGTTTTCATTGCGTTCCACCACGCGGAACTGCAACGGGTGCGACAGGATCAGCGTGGCATGGCGCAGCACCAGGTGACGCAGAATGCCGGCAGGCGTGCGCATCGCTTCAGGGATGGCCTCGGTCGCCAGTTGCGCAGCGGTGCGCGTGACCGCGGTGGTCAGTTCCTCAAGGATGGCTTCCTTGCTCTTGACGTAGTAGTACAGCGCGGGGCGGCTCAGTCCCACTGCGTCGGCAATGTCGTTGAGTCCGGTGCCATCGAAGCCACGCTCGATGAAGAGGCGGGTTGCAACTTCCAGGATCGAGTCCCGCAGTGCGTCGCTCTTGGTCTGTGTCTTTGCCATGGACTGCCATTCAGTTTTTCGACGCAGGCGTCGAGACGCCACCACGATAAACAATAAGACGCGGACGCGCCACCCCAATGGCCGGCGGCTTGCGCTCAATCCCCCGAAATAGTGCCATATAGACCACTTCTATCCGTGGTTTGACGCGACTGTGAATAAATTTACGGTAACGTCGAAAAATGGACTATGCTGTAAAAAACGGAGTGAGATGATGACAAGTTCCAAGACGCCCCCCCAAGCATCGCCCGCGGCAGCCGGCCCGATTGCCGGGTTTCTCAATACCGACTGGAACCCGCGCGACGTGCCACCCGGCACGGTGACGCGCAACGTCGTGCTGCGCACGGAGGATGGTGCAGCCACGGGTGGCTCGCTCTACGCCGCAGGCCAGCCGGATACGGTGGTTTGCATCATGCATCCGCGTGAATTCATGGCTTGCCACTACCTGATTCCCGACATCGTGGAAGCGGGCTGCGCGGCGTGGTCGCAGTCGCCGCGTTCGGTCGGCAACGACCAGCGCCTGGAGCACGAGTTCGCGCTTTACGACGTGGCCGCAAGCGTGCGCTACCTGCGTGAAGCGGGATTCCGCCGCATCGTGCTGCTTGGCAATTCCGGAGGCAGCGGCTTGTACGCCTTGTATGTCCAGCAATCCAACGCAGCCCCCGCGGCACGAATCCCCAGGACGCCTGGCGGCCGCGCCACCAATCTCGCGTCAGCGATGCTGCCGGCGGTGGATGGCGTCGTGTTTGTCGCCCCGCATCCGGGGCAGGGTGTGCTGCTGCAGGGCTGCATCGACCCGGCTGTAAGCGATGAATCTGATCCGCTTTCGGTCGTTCCGGCGCTCGATGCGTTTTCGGCAGCCAATGGCTTTGCGCCGGCCCCTCAGTCCTCCGCGTACCACGCCGACTTTGTGGCGCGGTATCGCGCTGCGCAGGCCATGCGGGTGCAGCGCCTCGACAACCTGGCCAGGACGATGATTGCCGAGCGCATGGATGCTCGCGCGGAAGTGAAGCGCAACCCCGGTACCGTCAGCGATGCCATCCGGCGGCGCGCCGCCCACACGCAGCTCTTTACCGTGTGGCGCACAGATGCCGACCTGCGCTGCTTCGACCTTTCGCTCGATCCGTCTGAGCGCAAGTACGGAACGCTCTGGGGCGCGGACCCGTTTGCTTCCAACTACGGTTCAGTCGGCTTCGCACGTGTCTGCTCGCCAGAGAGCTGGTTGTCGACGTGGTCGGGGCTGTCGTCGAATGCGGCGCTGTCCCGGACTGCCCCAGCCATTCACCAGCCCACCCTGTTGATCGAATACACGGCCGACCAGGCCTGTTTTCCAGGCGTCATCGCGGACATCTTCCGCAGCATAGCCAGCACTGACAAGCAGCACCACCGGGTGCGCGGCGACCACCACGGCCGCGCGCTGGCCAAGGGCGAGGAGCCTGGCCGCTACGCGGCGGGCCGCCTGCTGCAGGCCTGGCTGCACGAAACCTTTCCCCAATAACGCACCCGACCAATCCGATCCGGAGACGCAACGATGTTTGCAAGTACCGCTTCACCAGATGCCGGCGCGCCGCTGTGCCTGCACGGCGTCGACCATACCGCCAGGCCGACCTGGCGCCTGAAGGAAACCGTCACGTTCTACCGCGACATCCTCGGCCTGCCGCTCATTCACACGATCTCGGCGCGCGGCTGGGGCCCCGCGACGCATCCCGATTTTCTGCACTTCTTCTTCGACAGCGGCAAAGGCAGCACCATCGCCTTCTTCTACTACCTCGGCAGTGCAGAGCCGGATGGCCTTGCCGGCCGCGACACCCGTCCCCCGTTCCCGGACGACCATGTCTTCGACGCCACCCATACGGCGTGGCTGGTCGAGTCGCAGGAAGCGCTGCTGGCATGGAAGGAACGCCTGGAAGCGCGTGGCGTCGTGGTGTCCACCGAGACCGCGCACGAGGTGATCGAGTCGATCTACTTCCGCGACCCAAATGGCTACTTCATCGAGATCACGCGCAAGCTTCGCCCGCTTGCTGCGCTGGACGCGCGCGACGCCGATGCGACGCTGGCCGCCGCGATCGAGCTGGAGGACGAGGCCCGCGCCAATCACGCACGCGTGACCTCGATCGACGAGATCTGGCTGCGCAAGGCAGAGATCCTGGGCCGCCGCCTGGAGCTGGAGCAGGAGTGTCACGCATGAGCCGGTCTTCCCTGCGCATCTTCGTGCTGAACGTGCCCGAGTTCGCTTCGCTGGCGGAAGCCGCGCGCCGCTTGCCGGCTTGCCGCGTCAGCGACCTCGGCGACTATACCGTGATAGCCGCGAGCGAGCCGATCGAGTTCGGGCGTCGCGCACTGGGGCTGAAGCCCGCGCTCTGGTATGGCCTGTTCACCGGCGGCCTCGACGGCAGGATCGAGTCGTTCGGCCGCGATACCGTGCGCATCGTGCCGCGCGGCCATGAGTCGGCCTGAGAACGGGAGGCAATCATGACCGGTATTCAGTTTCCGATCGAAGGCGTGGCGTATTGCCCGCCAGCGGACGCAGCTAGGTACTTCGAGACCGGGGCGTGGGTGGACGACACCCTCGGCGGGACGCTGCGCAAGACCGCGCGGCGTGACCCGGACCGCCTGGCATTTATCAGCGACGAGCGCTCGATCACCTTCGCCGAAATCGACCAGCGCAGCGAGCGCCTGGGCGCCGCGCTGCATCAGCTTGGTCTCAGGCCCGGGGATCGCGCGATCTTCCAGATGGGGACCACGATCGAGACGGCCATTGCCTTGATGGGCTGCTACAAGGCAGGCGTGGTGCCGGTGTGTGCGATGCCGCAATACCGTGAAGTGGAGATCGGCCAGTTGTCGGCGCTGTCGGAGCCGCGCGCCTATTTCGTGCAGGCCGACTTCAGTGCCTTCGACCTCGCCGGCTTCGCGCGCGGCATGGCGCAGCGTCATCCGTCGCTGCGGCACCTGATCGTGGCCCGGGGCGAGCCCGTGCCGGGACTCGGAGCGCGCGGCGAGCACGGCCTGGACGCGCTGATCGACGGCATATCCTATGAGCAGGCAGTGGCCGTGCTGGCCCGGGTGTCGATCGGCAGCCAGGATGTGCTGAGTTTCCAGTTGTCCGGGGGCACCACCGGCGTGCCGAAGATCATTCCTCGCTTCCATGCCGAGTATATCGGCCATGCGCTCGCCTGCATGCGGCAGCTTGGCCAGACCGAGCACAGCCGCCTGATCTGGTCACTGCCGTTGCTGCATAACGCTGGCCAGCTCTACGTGCTGGTACCGACTGTGGCCGGTGGCATGACATCGGTACTGATGCCGCGCGTCGACATCGCGCGCATGCTCGAACTGATCGAACTGCATCGCGTCACGCATGGCATGTCGATCGGACCGGTTGCGCCGCAGATGATCGCCTACCAGGATATCGCGCGGCACGACCTTTCGTCGCTCGAACTGTTCGGAACGATGACGCGAGCCGACGCGCTGGAAGCGCACCTCGGCGTGCCTTGCTTCAACCTGTTCGGCACCACCGAAGGGCTGCTGCTGGGTGCCGGCGCTCGCCTTTCCGCAGGGGTCCGACATGGCACGCAGGGCTTCTCCGGTTGCCCGGATGACGAACTCCGCCTGCTGGTGCCGGGCACCGACGAGCCGGTGCCGCAGGGCACGCCGGGCGAACTCTGCTTCCGCGGCCCGTCAAGCCTGCGCGGCTACTACCAGGCGCCGGACGCTACCGCGCAAACGCTGACGCCAGATGGCTTCGTGCGCTCCGGCGACCTCATGACCGAGCATGTGATCGACGGCTACCGTTGCTTCGCTTTTGAAGGCCGCCTGCGCGACAACGTGAATCGCGGCGGCGAGAAGATCGGATCGGAGGAGGTGGAAGCATATGTCAGCCGCCATCCGGCGGTGGCGGACGCCAAGCTGGTGGCGATGCCGGACCCGCTGTACGGCGAGAAGGGTTGCATTTACCTGATCGTGCGTGCCGGGCACGCGGCGCCGGGTGTTGCGGAGCTTGCGGCGTTCCTGGCGGGCCAGGGACTCGCGAAGTTCAAGTGCCCCGAGCGCATCGAAGTGATCGAGGAGTTTCCGGTGACCCGGGTCGGGAAGGTCGACAAGGCTGCGCTGCGGGCCATGGTGGCACGCCGGCTGGAAGTGGAGGCGGGCGTAGCCGGAACCGATGGAGCGGGGAGGGTGCCAGCATGATCTGTACCGAAGCCGTACTGGCTGACACACCGTTCGTCGTACGCCGGCGCGTCAAGTGGGGCGAATGCGATCCGGCCGGCGTGGTCTACACGCCGTCCTTCTCGGAATACGTCGCTTGCGAGACGCACCAGCTTGCCAACCCATCCCACCAGGGCCAGACAGCATGAACCGTCGTACCTACCGTATCGGGCAGATCGTGCCCAGCTCCAACACGACGATGGAGACTGAGATCCCGGCGCTGCTGCACGCGCGGGAGCAGATCCTGCCGGAGCGTTTCACCTTCCATTCGAGCCGCATGCGCATGCATCGCGTGGTGCGCGAAGAACTGGAGGCCATGAACCGCGAGGGACTGCGCTGTGCCGCCGAACTCGCCGACGCGCGCGTCGACCTGATGAGCACGGCCTGCCTGGTTGCAATCATGGCAATGGGCCCCGGCTACCACCGTCAGGTGGAGCAGGACCTGTTGCGCGTCGCACGCGAGAACCACTGTGCCGCGCCTGTGATGACATCCGCAGGTGCGCTGGTGGCGGGCCTGAAGTCGATGGGCGCGCGCCGGATTGCCCTGATGGCGCCGTACATGAAGCCACTGACTGAAGCGGTGGTGCAGTACATCGAACATGAAGGCATCGAAGTCCTGGACGCGCTGTCATTCGAGATCCCCGACAACCTGGAGGTCGGGCGTCGCGATCCCATGCAGTTGCTGCAGGACGTCAGGCGCCTGAACACCGCCAATGCCGACGTCGTGGTGCTGTCGGCCTGCGTGCAGATGCCGTCGCTGCCGGCGATCCAGGCAGCGCAGGACGCGATCGGCCTGCCAGTCACGTCCACGGCGGTTTGCACGGTTCGCCAGATGCTGGAGCACCTCGACCTGGCCCCCGTCGTCCCCAACGCCGGCGCGTTCCTTGCGCCGGCCAGCAAGTAAGAGGCTTACCATGAATGTCGCCGTCATCGGAGGCGGGCCGGCCGGCCTGTACTTCTCGCTGTTGCTCAAGCAGCGGCATCCTGAAGACCATATCGTCGTGCACGAGCGCAACGAGGCGGGCGCCACCTACGGCTGGGGCGTGGTGTTTTCCGACGTCGCCCTGTCGTTCCTGGAGGGCGCGGATCCGGCGTTCTTCCGGAAATTCACCGCGCATCACCAGCGTTGCGATTTTATGGAGGTCACCCACAAAGGGGTGCGGGTGCCGCTGCACAACAACCACTTTTCACGCACCTCGCGCATTGACCTCCTGCGCGTGCTGCAGCAGGCGTGCGCCGACGCCGGCGTCGACATTCGCTACGGCAGCCGCGTGAGCGACCCGGCGGAACTGCCAGACGCCGACATCATCGTGGCGGCAGACGGCATCAACAGCGAGGTCCGGACCCGGCTGGCGGAGCATTTCCAGCCAAGCTTCGATGTGCGCCGCAACAAGTTTGCCTGGTACGGCACCCATCAACTGTTTCACCCGGTCTCGCTGATCTTCCGGGAGACCGGCCAGGGGGTGGTCATGGCTCACGCTTACCAGTACAGCGAGACATTGTCGACCTTCCTGGTGGAAGTCGACCCCGAGACCTGGCATCGCACGGGACTTGACACCGCCACGGAAGAAGAGAGTCGCGCATTCTGCGAACAGGTCTTCGCGGAAGACCTGGGCGGTCACGCATTGCTGGGAAATCGCTCCAACTGGTTCCAGGCGAGCGTGGTGCGCAATGAACACTGGTCGCATGGCAGGGTGGTCTTGCTGGGCGACGCGCTGCGCAGTGTGCATTTCTCGCTGGGCTCCGGCACCCGCATGGCGATGCAGGATGCGATCGCGCTGTGCGATGCCGTCTGCTCGCATCGCGACGATGTGCCGGGGGCATTCCAGGCATTCGAGAACAGCCGGCGCGATGCATCGGCGAAATTCCAGGACGCGGCCCGCCGCAGCCTCGACTGGTACGAGTCGGTCGACAGCAAGATGCACCTCGATCCGGTGGCGTTCGCCTACGACTACATGCTGCGCACCGGCAGGGTCACGCATGAAGACCTGCGCCAGCGCGACCCCGAGTTTATCGCCCGCGTGGAAGCGTGTGGCTACCACCATCCGGTTGATGCACCGGCCGCGGCATAGCCGCACGCCTACGCGAAATTCTCGCAAAACCCCGCTGTACCCGCACAAGCCGCAGCATAGCGGCTGTGCGCTGACCATCCCAGGAGACAACATGACTGCCCTAACCGCCCCCCAAGGCGCGGCGGCCGGCGCGCCTGTGCGCGCCACCGTCAACGTGCGCGAATTCATCGACGCGGCACGCCTCTCATCGCTGCAGTTGCGCACCATCGCGTTGTGCTTCGCGATCGTGGCACTGGACGGCTTCGACATCGCCATCATTGGCTTTCTTGCTCCCCATATCCGCAGCGAATGGTCGTTGTCGGTGGTGGCCCTGGGGCCGCTCTTCTCTGCCGGCCTGCTCGGGCTGATGACCGGCGCTTTTCTCTGCGGTCCGCTGGCCGATCGCATTGGCCGGCGTCGCGTGCTGGTCATGTCGGTGGCGTGGTTCGGTGCTGCCTGTGCGGCATCTGCCGCGGCGCCAGGCATCGGCTGGCTGATCGCGCTGCGGTTCCTGACCGGGATGGGCCTGGGCGGCGCCATGCCCAATGCGATCACGTTGACCGCCGAGTTCAGCCCTTCGCGTCGCCGTGGCATGTTGCTGACGATCATGTTCTGCGGATTCTCCCTTGGCTCCGCGCTGGGCGGCGTGGTGACCGCGTACCTGATCGAGCAGGTCGGCTGGCGCGGCGTGCTGGCGCTGGGCGGTGTGCTACCGCTGGCGCTGGTCCCGGTACTGGCGCTGGCCTTGCCGGAATCGGTGCGCTACCTGGCCACGCGTGAAGGCATGCAGGCACGGATCGCCGCCACCCTGGCACGCATCGATGCAAGCCGGGTCGCGGGCGGCCAGCGCTACGTCACCGACGAGCCTGAGGGCCGCAGCTCTCCGGTCAGCCAGCTTTTCGCGCCGCGCTACCGGCAGGGGACGCTGTGGCTGTGGCTGGCATTCTTCTGCAGCCTGCTGTTGCTGTACCTGATGATCAACTGGCTGCCGATCCTGGTCCAGCGCAGCGGCCTTACGCTGAAGGAAGCGTCGATGCTCGCGGGGTTGCTGCAGGGCGGCGGCGTGCTGGGTGCCATCGTACTGGGCGTGCTGCTCGACAGGTTCAATCCCTATGCCGTGGTGGCCGGCGCCTACACGCTGGGTGCCATCGCCGTGGCATGCCTGGCTTCGGTGAGCGCGCCCACGGCAGTGGCGGCCGCGATCTTCGTCACTGGCTTCTGCGTCAGCGGATCGCAGGTCTGTGCCAATGTGCTGGCGTCGGCGTTCTATCCGACGTCGAGCCGCGCGACTGGCGTGGCCTGGGCACTCGGTATTGGCCGGGTGGGGGCCATCGCAGGCTCGCTCGGCGGCGCATTGCTGCTATCGGCGGGATGGAGCAATGCGGCGCTCTACCTCCTGCTGGCGATTCCGGCAGTGGTCGCGGCGATCGGCATCTACCGGACCGGGCGCGTTCAGGTTGCGGTCAGTATCCCGGAGCCTGCAGTCGGGGCAGAACTCGTCCGTATCGAAGCCGCTACCCCGTTCCGCAAATAGAGCGAGGCATAAGAACATGAACTTCAGATTTCCCAGGCACCGCGCAAGCTGGCTTGTCCTGTTCGCACAATGGTTGCTGGCGGCGCTGACGCCCGCAATCCCGGAGCGGAGGGCTCTCCGCACATACCCTCGGTTGACGTCGAAATTTATATGCGTAAAATGCAATTCATAAGTATGAATATCGGCACACGCCTGGCCCCTGCGCCGAGCGCCGTGCCGGCGCCGGATTTCGACAACCGCCGTCCAGGAGACACCCCGAATGAAGCCGTTTTCGCGCCGCCGCCTGATGCTGTGCGCCGCCGTGCTGGGCACGATGCCCGCGCTGGCCTGGAGTGACACCTATCCCAGCAAGCCGATCCGCATGGTGGTGCCGTTTGCGCCAGGCGGGGCCACCGACGTGGTGGCGCGGCTGATTTCGCAGAAGCTGGGCGAAGCGCTCAAGCAGTCGGTGGTGGTGGAAAACCGCCCCGGCGCCAACGGCATCATCGGCACGGACATCGTGGCGCGCGCGGCGCCGGACGGCTACACGCTGCTGCTGAACAGCGCCGGCGCGCAGACCCTCAGCCCAGTGCTGTACAAAGCGGGCTATGAGCCGCTGAAGAGCTTTGCGCCGATCTCGCAGATCAGCAATATCGGCTTCGTGATGGTGGTCCACCCGTCGGTGCCGGCCAAGACCGTGCAGGAGTTCGTGGCGCTGGCCAAGTCGAAGACGAAGCCGCTGAGCCTGTCGGCCGGCAGCAGCATGATCGAGCTGATCGGCGCCACCTTCAAGTCCGCGGCGGGCACGCCGGACGTTGTCAGCGTGTCTTACCGCGGCACCGGGCCGCAGATGCAGGCGGTGGTGGCGGGCGAGGTCGACATGACCATCGACCCGTTCAACGGCATGGCGATGATCAAGGCCGGCAAGCTGCGCCCGCTGGCGGTGTTCGCGTCCAAGCGCTCGCCCGCGCTGCCGGATGTGCCGACCATGCATGAGGCCGGCTATGACGGCATGGCCTTCAATTCCTGGGCGGGGCTGCTGGCACCGGCCGGCACGCCCAAGGAGATCGTCACGCGGCTGAACCAGGAAGTGAACCGCATCCTGGCGCAGCCCGAGATCAAGCAGCGCCTGGCGGCGATCGACTATGAGGTGGTGGGTGGCACGCCGGAGCAGTTCGCCGCGACCATTGCCGAGGATGCTGCGCGGTGGGTCAAGATCGTCAAGGATACGAACTACAAGGCGGGATCGTGAGGGCTCAGGCTGGTGCAGGCGTCGCCTGCCGCACCAGCCAGCTGCGGAACGCCCGCGCCGCGGCCGGTTCCATCCGGTCGCGCGGCCACACCGCGTAGTAGCCGCCGCCCAGGCTGGCGCTGGCATCGCTGGCGCGCACCAGCAGGCCTTCGCGCAGGCAGGCGTCGATCATATGGCGCCAGCCCAGCACGATGCCCTGGCCTTCCATGGCCAGCTGCAGCAGGATCGGGTACTGGTTGGAGGTCAGCACGTTGCGCAGCGTGGCATCGGGCAGGCCCTGGCTGGCCAGCCAGGTCTGCCAGGACATCCACTGGCGCTGGCCGTCGTCGAGCATCAGCAGCGTTTCATTGGCCAGCGCGGCCGGGGTCAGCGTGCGGCCGTTCAGGTAGCCCGGCGCACACACCGGAAACACTTCCTCGCCATACAGCCGTCGCGCTGCCAGTCCGGGCGGCGGGCCCTCGCGCAGATAGTACATGCCGATATCGAACTCCGCCGGCGACAGTGACGCCAGGCTGTCGTTGACGGTCAGGCGCAGCTGGATCTCGGGGTGCGCCTCGCGGAACGAGGCCAGCCGCGGCGTCAGCCACAGCACCGCCACGCCGCTGGAGCACGCCACCGTCAAGGCGGTATGGCTGCGCACCTTCATCACGTCTTCGGTCGCTTCGGCGCAGCCCACCAGCAGGCGCTGCACCACTTCGGCATAGCGCTGGCCGCTGACCGTCAGGCGCAGCGCGCGCGGTTCGCGGATAAAGAGCTTGCGCCCGAGAAAGCGTTCCAGCTGGGCCACCTGGCGGCTGATCGCACTTTGGGTCAGGTGCAGCTCGGCCGCGGCGCGGGTGAAGCTGCCGTGGCGCATCGCGGCTTCAAACGCGACCAGGTTGGGCAGGGGCGGGAGCGGGGAAATGCGCATGGGGGCTTACGGTCAGAGAAGCCCCCATGATAGACCGCCGGTGCATCCGGGTGGACGCCAGCGGGAGGGGCGCGCCACCCGGAGCGGGTGGCGGCAGGCCGGGTCAGCCGGCGCGGCGGTGGATGCGGCCGGCCTGCATCACCACGCTCAGGCGCTCGCCCTGGCCGGCGATCAGGCCGATATCGGCCAGCGGGTTGCCGTCGACCAGCAGCAGGTCCGCCAGCGCGCCGGCGCGCACGGTGCCAAGCTCGCCTTCGCGCTGCAGGATGGCGGCGGCGACAGAAGTGGCCGAGCGGATCGCTTCCAGGTTGCCGAGCAGCTCGGCGCGGATGCGGAACTCTTCGGACTGGTGGTCGTGCATCTCGCCCAGCAGGTCGGAGCCATAGCCCATCGGCACGCCGGCATCGGCATAGATGCGCAGCGAGTCGCGGCCGGCCTGGCGCACGGTCTCGATCTTGGCTACCGAGTCGGCCGGCAGGCCCAGGCGGGCGCCGTCGCGCGCAAGCGCGTCGTAGGTGACCAGCGTCGGCACCACGAAGGCGCCGTGCTTGCGCATCTCGTCGGCGGCAGCGCGGTCGACCAGGTTGCCGTGCTCGATGGTGCGCACGCCGCAGCGCACCGCGCGCGTGATGGCGCGGCCGGTGTAGGCGTGGGCCATCACATAGGTCTGCGCGGCTTCGGCTTCGGCCACGATCGCGCGGATCTCGTCTTCGCTGTACTGGGTGTTGCCGATCGGGTCGGTGGGCGAGGCCACGCCGCCCGAGGCCATGATCTTGATCTGGCTGGCGCCCTTCTGGATTTCTTCGCGCACGGCCAGACGCACCGCATCGACGCCATCCACCACGCGCGCGATGGCACCGGCGCGGAAGGCGCACGAACAGGGCTCCAGCACATCCGAGCGCGGACGGAAATCACCATGGCCGCCGGTCTGCGACAGCGCCTTGCCCGACGCAAAGATGCGCGGCCCCGGCACCAGCCCGGTGGCAACCGCCTGCGACAGGCCCCAGTCGGCGCCGCCGGCATCGCGCACGGTGGTGAAGCCGCGCTCCAGCATGCGCTGCATGATCGGCAGCGCTCGGATCGCCACCAGCACGTTAGGCTGCACCGCGTTCAGGCCGAGGTTGGCCAGCGAGGCCAGCACATGCACGTGGCAGTCGATCAGGCCGGGCATCACGGTCTTGCCGCGCGCGTCGATGCGCTGTGCGTTGGGGGCGTCGATGGCCGGGCCGACCGCGGCGATCCGGTCGCCTTCAACCAGGACATCGTGGCCGCGCAGCAGCTCGCCCGTGCCGGGTTCGAGCACATCGCCGCCGTGGAAAAGGGTCTGGGGACTCTGGGACATGTCAGCGTTGTTGCAGGTAGGAAGGTTCGCGCACGAAGCGGGTGCCGGCCAGGCTGATGGCGGCGGCAATCATCACGTAGATGGCCGGCGCCATGCTGCTGCCGGTGGTGGCGATCAGCCAGGTGATGATGAACGAGGCAAAGCCGCCGAAGATCGTCACCGCGAAGTTGTAGGCCACCGACAGGCCGGTCGACAGCACGCGAGCCGGGAACAGCTCGGAGAAGGCCGCCAGGATCGGGCCGGTATAGGTGGCGATCAGCACGCCGAATACCAGCTGGAACACCAGCAGCGAAGCCAGCCCGGGGACATGGTTGATGAAGACGAACATCGGCCACGCCAGCACCAGGATCAGCAGCGCCGAGCCGCTCAGCAGCACGCGCCGGCCGATGCGGTCGGCCAGCAGGCCAACCAGCGGCGCGAACACCATGATGGCGCTGCCGCCCGCCATGCCGGCGATAAAGCCATCGGCCTGCGGCACCTTCAGCACCTTGACCGCGTAGGTCGGCATGTAGAACAGCAGCACGTAGGTGCACACCGTCCACAGGATCACCATCGAGAAGCTGGCCAGGGTCTCGCGTGGGTAGGCCTGCACGATTTCCTTGAGCGGTGAATCGGCGCGCTCGGCGTTGTCGCGGAAGGTCGGGGTTTCATCCAGGTGATGGCGGATGTAGTAGCCCACCGGGCCGATCACGATGCCCAGCAGGAACGGCAGGCGCCAGCCCCAGCTGTTGAGCGCCTCGGTGCTCAGCGAACTGGTGACGAAGGTGCCCACCGCCGCGCCCAGCAGCACGGCCACGCCGATACTCGCCTGGATCCAGCTGGAGTAGTAGGCACGCTGGCGCGCCGGTGCATATTCGGTCAGGAAGGCGGTGGCGCCACCCATTTCGCCACCGGCGGAGAAGCCCTGCATCAGGCGCGCCACCACGATCAGCAGCGGGGCGAAGATGCCGACCTGGTCATAGGTCGGCGCAATGCCGATCAGCGTGGTGCCCAGCGCCATCAGCAGGATGGTCAGCGACAGTGCTGCCTTGCGGCCCACGCGGTCGGCGTAGATGCCCAGCACGATGCCGCCCACCGGGCGCATGAAGAAGCCCACGCCGAAGGTGGCCACGGCCAGCAGCAGCGAACTGAGGTCGTCGCCGGTGGGGAAGAACAGCTTCGCGATGATGACCGCGAAGAAGCTGTAGACGGTGAAATCGAACCATTCCAGGCCATTGCCGATCACCGTGGCGATGATGGCGCGCCGGCGCTGGCTGGGCTGGATGGCGGGCGCCGCAGGCGCTGCCGGTGTGTAGGGCGCGCTCGTGGGCGCAGCACTGTTTTGCATGGGTGTTTCCTCCTCTGTGGCAGCTGCCGGGGGCAAGGGCCGGTGTCGTCTCAGACCGGCCGGGCAGATGGTGCAGCTGATGTTAGGAGAAGGCGGGGCGCAGACGGTAGCGATATCTCCGCATGAATGCATGCGCGTGGCGCATGGCTCGGGTTGACCGCGCCGCTGGCCTGCCGTTACACTGCGCCCCGTTCTTATCAGCGGAGTTATCCGTGGACAGTTGTCCCAGTCATTCTCGCGGAAGGGAAGTTTCCCGGGCCGCCGGGGTGCGCTGAGCCACTGCAGTCTTTCGCTGCAGTGCCGCCCTCGCGCCCTGCAGTGTCTCCCGCGGCCAGGTGCAAGCCTGCGCCCGCCGGTGCCGATCCTCCCTTCCTGTCCTTCGATGTCTTGTCATGGCCTGCGCGTATCGTTGGCGGCCATGTGGCGGTATTTGTCAGGAGGGTTGCCATGGTGTGGCACCTGTTTTTCGTGCGTCTGGCCACAGTGGCCATCGTGGCCGCGGCCTGCCGGCCGGCGCTTGCGGCCCGGCCGCTCATCACCGACGATGCCCGCATTGTCGATCCCAAGTCCTGCCAGCTGGAATCGTGGATGCAGTTCCAGTCCGGCGGCAATGAGCTTTGGGCGCTGCCGGGGTGCAATCCCACCGGCAACCTGGAATTGACGCTGGGCGGGTCGCTGCACCGGATCGATGGCGGGCTGGATGCCA
Source organism: Cupriavidus sp. BIC8F (assembly GCF_032465815.1). Lineage (NCBI taxonomy): Bacteria > Pseudomonadati > Pseudomonadota > Betaproteobacteria > Burkholderiales > Burkholderiaceae > Cupriavidus > Cupriavidus sp. BIC8F. The sequence continues at coordinate 1,493,010 of NZ_CP136095.1, forward strand.
CCAACGTGCAGTTCCAGGCCAAGACGCTGCTGAAGCCGCTGGAGGCCAACGGTTATGGTATTGCGCTGTCCGCTGGCCTTATCCATCATCCCAATGCCGAGCAACGCAAGCTGTTCGGCAACCTGTATCTCAACGTGCCGGTGTCGGTCTCGTTTGCCGACGACCGCTTCGTCGCGCACCTGAACGTGGGCGCCAACCGCGACACCGAGAACAACCAGACGCGCATGACCTGGGGCGTGGGCACTGAAACCCAGCTGCACCCGCGCGTGTTCCTGATCGCCGAGACCTTCGGCGAGAACCGCGGCAAGCCGTCGTTCCAGGCGGGATTCCGTTTCTGGATGGTGCAGGACCGCGTGCAGGTCGATACCACCTACGGCAACGTGTTCGGCGGCGGTACCGGCGCGCGCTTCTTTACGATCGGGCTGCGGCTGCTGTCGCCGGCGTTCCTGCCGTAGCGGCAAGCGCGCCGGCCATGGTGCCAGCCAGTCAGCGGATGTTAGTGGAAAGCAAGCTCAAGCTCCACGCCGCTGTAGTCAACGCGCGGAGCAAGCCTGCGGCGTGGCCCTTGTTCGAAGTGAATCAAGCCATAGCCCTCCATCGTGCGGAGTGTCCGCGACAGGTTCGACACGGCGCGTCCGGTTTTCTGCGATAGCTCTTCGAGCGATTCAGGATTCGTTTCCGCGATCAGCGCAAGCAATTGGCGATTGGCTGGGGACAGGACCTTTGCCAGCACGTCCAGCGATTGAAACCAGACCTTGGGCTCATCCTTTCCGGGCTTGAGTTTGCCGCGGGCGATCGCCATGGTGCGGGCCTTGAAGTCTTCCAGTGAGGCGATGCCAATCTTGAGGTTGCCGCTCATCATTCACTCCTTTTGCTGCAGGATCTTGTCGACCTCAGTCCAGAAATCTTCCAGCAACGTGGAAGCATCCTGGTAGTCGTAGAATCGAACGCCCGCCGCCATGTGCTGGTGGTCGTATTCAATGCGCGTCCGCACTCCTGGCCCGGATCCCTCATTGATGCCGTGCGCATTGTCAAAGCCAAGCAAACGGCAGCCAATCCTGTCATGCAGTGTCAGCGAATACCTCAGTCCGTGAGGGCGTTCCTGCGAGACAGGGCAAGTACGCACCACGATTTTCACCCAATGCAAGCTTTCGTCGTCTATGACGAAGCGGAGTCCATCCAGGTCCAACAGTGTGTCGAGGTTACGGTCGCGCATAGATATGCTATCACAGTGTGATAAGTATAGCGAGCCCGACCGCTTGCATAGTTTCGTACGCCCATAGGGGCCACCGAATCACGTTGTCTGTGGCCAAGGCTCGTCTGGCTAGCACATCACTTTGCCACCGACAATGTAACGAGGGGGTTGCTTTCTCGAGATCTGACGCGTATTTAGAGCTTTCCCAAACGGCTTTCCTTGCTGGCTCCGGCTTTCCCATTGCTGAACGCTTGCGGCCTGTCGCCGGCCTTTCAAGCAGCCAGCAGTTCTTCCACTTCATCGCGCCGCGGCGGATACGCGCCGGCCCGGGTCGCAGCAATGGCCGCCGCGGCCGCAGCCAGCCGCGCCTGTGCGGCAAGGTCGCCCGCCGCGCCGGACAGCACGCCGGCCATCCAGCCGCCCATCGCCGCATCGCCACAGCCGACGGTGTCGGCCACCTCGACTGCGAGCGCAGGCTGCTCGACGACACTACTGCCCTTGAGCAACGTCATGCCATGCGCGCCGCGCGTCAGCATGACGGTTGCATCGGGCGCCATGGCGCGTACTTGTGCCAGTGCTGTGTCGGTATCGAGCGCGGGAAAGAGCCCGGCCAGATCTTCGTCGGAGATCTTGACGTAGCTGGCCAGCCGCAGCATGTGTGCGAGGACATTGGCGTAGCCCGGTGCGCGCATCAGGTCCCGGAAGTTGGGGTCGAAGGCAATGCGCTTGCCCGCCGTTGCGGCCAGCGTGGCTTCTTCACACAGGCGTGCCGCCAGCGGCTGGCGCACCAGGCTGATGGAGCCGAAGTGGATCGCCTCTGCCGCCTGGCGCCAGCCCTCTGGCAAGCGGGCTGGATCGAAATGCAGGTCAGCGCTGTCGTCGCCGACAAAGAAGTACTGCGGCGGATGGCGCGAGGCCACAAAGGCCAGGAACGGCGAGCGCGCCACCCGCTGCAGGAAGCGGCTGTCCAGGCCGGCGTCAGCGCTGGCCTGCGCCAGGTCATCGCCGAACAGGTCCTGGCTGACGGCGCCCGCAAAGGCGGTCGCAATGCCCAGCCGGGCGCCCACGCGCGCCACGTTCCAGCATGAGCCGCCGGGCAGGCCCAGCCAGCTGCCGTCGGCCTGGCGGACCATGTCGGTCAGGGCTTCGCCGAACACGACATAGCGGGGAAGGGGCGTGGACATTGGCGTCTCCTGTGTTGTCTGCCGCGGGTTAGTTTGCGGCCGTTGCCCGCACGGCCTGGGCGCGGCGGATCAGTGCGGCGGTTGAGGCATCATGCGCGACGGCTCCGGCGGTGCCTTCCAGTTCGCGCTGGATCGGCGCGGCCAGCTTCTTGCCGAGTTCCACGCCCCACTGGTCAAACGAATTGATCTGCCACAGCGCACCCTGCACGAAGGTGCGGTGTTCCGACAGCGCCAGCAGCGCGCCCAGGTGGTACGGGTCCAGCCGCTGCAGAAGCAGCGTGTTGCTGGGCCGGTTGCCCTCGAACACCAGGTGCGGCACCAGCGCTTCATCGCGCGCGCCCTCGGCGCGCACTTCGTCGGCGGTGCGCCCGCGCAGCAGCGCTTCGCCCTGTGCAAAGCAGTTGGCCAGCAGCTTGGTATGGTGGCCGGGCAAGTCGCTCACTGGTTCCAGCGTGGCGATGAAGTCCACCGGAACCAGCTGCGAGCCCTGGTGCATCATCTGGAAGTAGGCGTGCTGGCCGTTGGTGCCGGTGGTGCCCCACACCACGGCGGCCGAGCCCGCGTCGAGCGCGCCGCCGTCAAGCCGCACGGACTTGCCGTTGCTTTCCATTTCCAGTTGCTGCAGGAAGGCCGGCAGCAGTTCCAGCGGCTCGCAGTAGGGCGCCACGCAGCGGCTGCCGGCACCGAGGAAGCTGCGGTACCAGACGTCGATCAGGCCCAGGATCATCGGCAGGTTGTGCTCGGGCGGTGCGCTGGCGAAATGCAGGTCCATCGCGCGCGCGCCGTCCAGCAATTGCCGGAAGCGCTCGAAGCCGATGGCCACGGCGATCGAAAGTCCCACTGCGGACCACAGCGAGAAGCGCCCGCCCACCCAGTCCCAGAACGGGAACATATTGGCCGGGTCGATGCCGAACTCGGCCACCGCATCGCGGTTGGTCGACACCGCCACGAAATGCCGCGCCAGCCCGGCACGGGTCATGCCTTGCTGCAGGAACCAGTCGCGCGCGGTGCAGGCATTGGCCATGGTTTCCAGCGTGGTGAAGGTCTTGGAGCAGACGATCACCAGCGTGGTGGCGGCATCCAGCCCCGACAGCGTGCGAGCCAGATCGCTGCCGTCGACATTGGCGACAAAGTGCATGCGCGGGCCGGTGGTTTTTGCATCGCCCAGCGCGCGGCAGACCATGCGCGGGCCCAGGTCCGAGCCGCCGATGCCGATATTGACGACGTCGGTGATCGCGCGGCCATCGAACCCGGTCCAGGCGCCACTGCGCACCGCATTGGCAAAGCGCTCGATCTGTGCCAACACCGTGGCGACGTCCGCGCCCACGGGCACGCCGAGCGCGCGATAGCCATCCTCAGGATAGGCGCGCAGCGCGATATGCAGTGCGGCGCGGTGCTCGGTGGTGTTGACCGGTTCGCCGCCAAACATGGCGTCACGCCGCTCGGCCACGCGTGCCTGGCCAGCCAGGGTGAACAGCAATGCCAGCGTTTCGTCGGTGATGCGGTTCTTGGCGTAGTCCAGCGTCAGGCCGCAGGCTTCGGCGGTGAAGCGCTCGGCGCGCAGCGGTCCGCGCGGGCCGTCGAACCAGTCGCGCATATGGGTGCCGCGCAGGGTGTCGGCGTGCGCGCGCAGGGCTTGCCAGGCGGGCAGGGAAGTGGTCATGTCAGATACTCCGCAATACGTGGGCTACATCTCTTCATGCCAGGCCATGCCGTCTCGCGACAGCAGGGCGCTGGAGGCCGCCGGGCCCCAGGTGCCGGCGGTGTAAGGCTTGGGCGGCGTGGGGGAGTTCTCCCACGTCTTCAGGATGGGCGCGACCCAGCGCCACGCCTGCACCTGCTCATCGCGCCGCACGAACAGGCCCAGCCGGCCGCGGATCACGTCGAGCAGCAGGCGCTCGTACGCGCCCACGCGCCGCACACGTGGGGCGGCAGTGTTCAGTTGCAGGTCGAGGGACGCGGGAATCAGCGCCTGCGTGTCGCCCGGCTGCTTGGTCAGGAAATACAGCCGGATGCTCTCCTCTGGCTGCAGCGTGATCACCAGCCGGTTGCCGGACATGACCCCCAGCGGATGCGGGAACAGCGGGTAGGGCACGTCGTGGAAATGGATCACGATCTCCGCCACGCGCGACTGCATGCGCTTGCCGGTGCGCAGGTAGAATGGCACCCCCGCCCAGCGCCAGTTGGCGATCTCGGCGCGGATGGCGACGAAGGTCTCGGTGCGGCTGTCGGGCGCGATGCCGGGCTCACTGGCATAGCCGGGCACCGGGTCGCCGCCCGCGGCGCCACGGGCGTACTGCCCGCGCACCACCTTCTCGGCAACGTCTTCCGGCCGGATCGGCCGCAGCGCCTTCAGGATCTTGAGCTTCTCATCGCGGATGGCGTCTTCCGACAGGCTCGTGGGCGGCTCCATCGCGACCATGCACAGCAGCTGCAGCAGGTGATTCTGCACCATGTCGCGCAGCGCGCCGATGCCGTCGTAGAAGTTGCCGCGGCGCTCCACGCCCAGCTCTTCGGCGATGGTGATCTGAACCTGACGCACCCATTCGCGCCGCCAGAGCGGCTCGAACAGCACGTTGCCAAAGCGCACCGCCATCAGGTTCTGCACCGACTCCTTGCCCAGGTAGTGGTCGATCCGGTAGATCTGGTCCTCGGCAAAGTGCCGCGCCACTTCGGCGTTGATGGCCTCGGACGAGGCCAGGTCGTGTCCGAGCGGCTTTTCCAGCACGATGCGGCTACGCTGGCCGGTCAGGCCCACGCGCGCCAGTTGCTCGCAGATGGTGACGAACAGGTGCGGTGCCGTGGCCAGGTAGAACACCACCACCGGCGCCGCGCGCGCATTGACCAGCTCGGCCAGCGCATCGAAGCCGGCATCGGCGTTGGCATCCACCTGCAGGTACAGGATGCGGTCGAGAAAGCCCTGCCAGGCTGCGGCCGCGGCGTTGCCCGCCAGCGCTGGCAGCACTTCATCGTCGAGCATCGCCAGGTAGGCGTCGTGCGACAGCGGCTGGCTGCCCAGTGCCAGGATGCGCCCGCGCGGATGCAGCGAGCCCGCGGCGTGGGCATCGAACAGCGCCGGCAGCAGCTTGCGCCGCGCCAGGTCGCCGGTGGCGCCGAACAGTACGAAATCGAACTCCGGGGCAGGTTCAGGCGCCGGAGCGCCGGCAGGGTGGCTAGCCATCATGGATCAGCAAATAGAGAAAAGGGTGGAGGGGCCGGCCATGCCGCTTACCGCGGCGCGGCCCAGCCCTTGTACTGGCCGACATTGGCGCGCGTCACCAGCGTGGACGGCAGCAGCACGGTCGGGTTGGGCGGGCGCTGGCCGTTCATCATGCCCACGCCCAGCTGCACCGCGGTGCGGGCAATGGCCCACGGGTCCTGGCTGGCCGAGGCCTGCACCAGCGTGTCGGCCTTCAGTGCCGCCTCGATGTCAGGCGCGCCGTCGACCGAGGCAATCACGATGCCGCGGCGGTTGAGCTGGCGCGCGGCCAGGTCCGCGCCCACAGCCTGCGGGTCGTTGATGGTGAAGACCGCATCCACCTTGGGAAAGCGCGTCAGGTACAGCTGCATCACGTTCAGCCCGCCTTCGCGGGAGCCCTTGGCATCCTGGTCGTCGGACAGGATGCGGATATCGGGGTGGCGCGCCAGCACGGTCTTGCAGCCCTTGACCCGGTCCAGCACCGCCGACACCGGTGGGCCGTTCTGGATGATGACGTTGCCGCGGCCCTTGAGCCGGTCGGCGATAAAGCCGCAGGCGAGTTCGCCGGCCTGGGTGTTGTCGGTCTGCACGGTGGCATCGGCACCGGCGGCGGCCACATCGACTGCCACCACCACGATGCCGGCCTTGCGCGCCTTGCGTACCGCCGGCTCGATGGCACGGGCGTCGGCGGCGTTGATCAGGATCAGGTCGACGCCGGCGACGATAAAGCTGTCGATGTGCATGAACTGCTTGTTCAGGTCGTAGTCCGCCGACAGCACGGTGACCTTTACCTTCGGGTTGACCTGCCGGGCCGCGGCCTCGGCACCGCGGGCCAGTGCGACGAAATATGGATTGCCCAGCGAGCCCAGCGTCACGCCTACCTTCCTGAGCGGACGTTGCGCGGCCTGGGCATCAGAAGCCTGCGCGTTATGCGCGGGCGCCTGAGCCATGGCTGGTGCCGCGCACAGCGCGGCCAGCACGCCGGCGGCCAGGGCCTTGAGGATGGGTTGGATCACAATGTTTCTCCTGTCCGGCAGCGTGTCAGGTACGGGCAGAGCCCTTCTGGCGATAGCGGTCGAGCGCGACCGCGCCGATGATCACCAGGCCCTTGATGATGTACTGCCAGATATCCGACACGCCCAGCAGGATCAGTCCGTTGGACAGCACCGCAATGATCAGAGCACCTACCAGCGTGCCGGCAATCGATCCGACCCCGCCGACAAAGCTGGTGCCGCCCAGGATCACCGCGGCGATCGCATCCAGCTCATAGGACTGCCCCAGCTGCAGCCCGTTGGCCGCATACAGCCGCGACGCCGACATCACGCCGCCCAGCCCCGACAGCAGGCCCGACACCGCATAGACGAACAGCAGCACCACCCACACCTTGATACCCGACAGGCGCGCCGCCTCGGCATTGCCGCCGACCGCGTAGATCTGCAGCCCCAGCACCGTGCGGCGCAGCACCAGCCACGACACCGCGACCACCACAATGGCAATCACCACCAGCCAGGGGATACCCAGCAGGTCGCCGTTGCCGATAAAGGCGAACGAGATATCCGGGTTGTAGACCGTGCTGTCGTTGCCGACCAGCCGCGCCAGCCCGCGCACCGCGGTCAGGCTGCCCAGCGTCACGATGAACGGCGGCAGCTTCATGAAGGCGATCAGTGCGCCGTTGACCAGTCCGAACAGCAGCCCGCACAGCAGCGCTGCCGGCACGCTCAGCGCCGCCAGTTGCGGCATCAGCGAGACCAGCATCGCCACCACCGCCGACACCGACAGGATCGATCCCACCGACAGGTCGATGCCGCCGGTCAGGATCACGAAGGTCATGCCCGCGGCCAGCACCAGATTGATCGACGCCTGCTGGGCGATGATCGACAGGTTCTGCAGGCTGGCGAAGTTCTCGGTCAGCAGTGTGAAGCCCAGGCAGAGCAGCACCAGCACCGGCAGCATGCCGAGCGCGCGCAGGCGTTCCTGCGTGGTGGCGCGTCCGGTGGCGCGCGCGAGCGGGGCGGAAGCCGGGGCGGTGACGCCGTGGGCCGCGTGGGTCGTGGATGAGAGGGGATTGCGCATAAGTGTCTCCTGATGCTGCGAGGCGGAATGCCGCCCCGGCGCGGCCGTTCTTTGCCGGCCTGTACGGGAATTCAGCGGTTCAATGCAGGACCGGGGGCTGTTGTTCGCCGGCGCCGGTTGCCAGCGCAATGATCTGTTCCTGCATGGCGGCGGCATCGGCGCAGCCCGGCACTTCGCCGGCCAGCTCGCCTTCGCGCATCACCAGCACACGGTCGCACAGGCCGACCACCTCGGGCAGTTCGCTGGAAATCATCAGCACCGCCACGCCGGAGCGCGCCAGCTCATTGATGAGCCGGTAGATTTCGGCCTTGGCACCGATATCCACGCCGCGCGTGGGCTCGTCCAGGATCAGCACGCGCGGCCGGGTTTCCAGCAGCCGCGACAGCATCACCTTCTGCTGGTTGCCGCCGGACAGCGATCCCACGTTGACCTGCGGGTGCGCCACGCGGATGCCGAGCGAGCGGATCGCCGCGGCCGTGCGCTGGCGCGCGCTGGCGCGGTTCAGGCGCCCGCCGCGCAGCGCATCGCGCGCGGCCACGATCAGGTTGATGTTCTCGTGCACGCTCTGGTCCAGGAACAGGCCTTGCAGCTTGCGGTCTTCGGTCAGGTAGGCAATGCCGGCATCGATCGCCTGGCGCGGGCCGGTGACGGCCAGCGGCGTGCCGGCCACGAACACGGCGCCATCGGTGCGGGCGTCGGCGCCGAAGACCAGCCGCGCCAGCTCGGTGCGCCCGGCGCCCACCAGCCCGGCCAGGCCCAGCACTTCGCCGGCGCGCAGGTCGAAGCTGCAGCCGCGCACGCGCCGGCCATCGGACATATTGCGCACCGACAGCATGATCTCGCCCGGTGCGGTCGCGCCATGGGTCTTGGTGTAGAAGCCGGACAGGTCGCGCCCGACCATCATCTTGACCAGCGCCGCCTGCGTCAGACCCTCACGCGTGAGCGTGCCGACAAAGCAGCCGTCGCGCAGCACGGTGACGCGGTCGGCCAGCTCATCGATTTCCGCCATGCGGTGGCTGATGTAGATGATGGCCATGCCTTCGGCGCGCAGCTGGCGGATCAGCGCGAACAGGCGGTCGGTCTCGCGCGTGGACAGCGGCGTGGTGGGCTCGTCCATCACCAGGATGCGGGTCTCGAAATGCACCGCGCGGGCAATCTCCACCAGCTGGCGCTGCGCGATCGACAGCCTATGCACCGGCGTCTGCGGCGTGAAGTCCGCGCCCAGCCGGGCCAGCGTGGCCTCGCAGGCGCGCGCCATGGCGGCGCGGTCGACCATGCCGCGGTGGTGCAGGTGGCGGCCCAGGTAGATGTTCTCGGCCACGCTCAGGTTGGGCGCCAGGCTCAGCTCCTGGTAGATCACGGCTACGCCGTGGGCGCGCGCCGTGGCGGGGCCGTCGATGGCCACCGGCTCGCCGGCGATGCGGCACTCACCGCCCGGGTCGGCGATGTAGGCACCGGACAGGATCTTCATCAAGGTGGATTTGCCTGCGCCGTTTTCGCCCATCAGGGCATGGACTTCGCCGGCGTAGACGGTCAGCTCCATGTTGCTGAGCGCCTTCACGCCGGGGAAGGTCTTGGAGATATTGCGCAGCTCGAGCAGCGGGGCGGCGCCCGCATGGACGCCATGCAGGTGCGCTGGCATGGGCGAGGTACGCGGTGCTTCAGACAATGGCATGGCTGGCCTCCGGAACGATGGCAGACGCACCCCGTAGCAGCTCGGCGCGTGGCGAGAAGTTCATGAACATCGGCAGCGACGCGGCACCCACCGCGCCGGCGTTGGCGCCAAAGCAGCCGCGCACCACGGTGGCGGGCGCGCGGGCTTCGGGGGCGCCTTCATCCAGCGCCTGCTGCAGGCGCGCGATCAGCGTGGCGACCAGACCGCCGTCGATATCGGCATCGAAGATCACCAGCGGCACGTCGAGCACGGCGAGGGCGGACTGCAGCGCAGGCGCCAGCGCATCGACGCAGTCGGCAATCCATTCCTCGACCGCGCGGTGGCCCAGCTCGACCTGGCGCTGCAGGTCGGCGTGGCCGTTGACCACCACGCGGTGGTGGCGCAGGTGGCGGGTCAGGGCGTTGAGCGACGCACGCGAGATCAGGATGTCGCGCCGCTTGCCGTTGCCGGTGGCAACCGGCGCGGAAGCCAGGGTGCTGGGTGGCACCGGCATCATCGCGATATCGCCGGCATTGCCGGAGACACCGCGTACGCAGTCGCCATTGAGCACCACGCCGCCGCCGATAGCGGGGCCAAGGAAGACATAGAGGAAATGCTGGGCATGGTGGCGCCCGTAGAACAGCTCGGCCACGGCGGCGGCGGTGCCGTCGTTCTCGCCGAAGACCGGCAAGCCGGTGGCGGCGTTGAGCATCGCCGGGAAATCAGCCTGGTCCCAGGCGCGGAAGCTTGCCTGGAAGGCTTCGCCATGCACGTCCAGCTCGCGCAGCCAGGCGCCCAGGTTATAGGGCTGCGCCACGCCGATGCCCAGCAGACGCTTCTGTTCGGCGGGGGTGAGCAGGGCGCGCAGCTCGGCAATATCGTGCCGCACCATTTCCAGCGCCTGGTCGGGGTGGGGCAGGACCAGCTGGTGGGCGCGGCTGGCCAGGATATGGCCGGCAAAGTCCACCATCACCACCTCGATGCTGCCGCGGTCCAGCCGTACGCCAATGCCGAAGGCGCCCTTGGGCTGCAGCCGGATCAGGCTGGCGGGCTGGCCGCGCTGGCCTTCCGTGCGGCGCCCGGACTGCTCGACCAGGCCTTCCTCCGACAGGGTCTGCACGATGCTGCCCACCGCCGTATTGGTCAGTTGCGCCATGCGCGCCAGGTCAGCCTTGGAGGCCTCGCCGGCACGGCGCAGCGCCAGCAGCAGCGCGCGTTCGTTGTACAGGCGCAGGCTGGCGGAATTCACGCCACGGCCCGCTTTGGATGCGGTCATCTTGTCTCCGTCCGCTATTAATTAATTCACGTTGAATTAAATGATATAGGAGCGCAGAACTCAACCGCGGGGAAACCCGGAGAGCGGATGCGGCGCCTGGGCGCCAGGTGATGGCGAAGCCACTGCTGTGGCTCCGACGCGGAAGGCTGCGGCGGTCCGCCCGCAGGGGACCGCCAGGGGCGTTGCCCGGAAGTGGGCTTATTGCTTCGACATTTGCATGGTGAGATACCCGCCGGTCCCGGTGCTGCAGGCCATCACCAGCGTGCGCGCATAGCGCGTGCTGCTGTTCACGATGATGCTGCCGTCGGCCGGCATCAGGCGGATCGCGGCAAAGCCGTTGTGCGGCACGCCAGTCGACAGCGCGCAACCGGTGCTGCCCGGCTGCGTGGAGTTTTCGGCAACGATCCTGACCGCATACAGGTTCTTGGCCGATCCCGGGGTGGCAAGCGTTGCCGTGCCCTGCAGGTCGCAAATGCGTGTGCCGCTGGTATAGGTACCGGTGACGTTGCCCGCGTCGTCGATCTGCATGGCAAAGCCGTCTTGCTTCCAGTTGCCGGCGATGGCAGCCTGGTCCACGGCTAGCGCGTTGGATGGATCATAGGTACCGGATAGCACATTGGTAGGGTTGCCTGGCGTGGCGACGAAATTGCCGTCAAAGCGCTGGCCCGGGGTAATGGTGCCGGCCCCGGTGGCCGGGTAGGCAAAGCCGGTTTCGTACAGCGTGCCGGGGCCCAGCGTCCAGGCCGAACCAGAAAACTGGAACGTGCCTCCCAGCACGCCCGTCAGTCTCGCGTGCACGAACTTCCCGCTGTTGTCGACCAGCGTGGCGTTCATGAGGCCGACCCAGAGACCTTCGCTGCCATTGCCGACCGCTGCCGTCGAGCCCGGTTGCGGTGCGCTCAGGCTCGGCCGCAGCTCGCCAGCGGGTGCGGGTTGCGGTGCTGCTTCGGGCGAGGGCTCAGGCTTTGGTGCAGGCGCCGGTGCCGGATTATTTTCAGACGGTGGCGTTTGTGCCGCTGGTGTGGTCGTTGCGTCGTCCCCGCCGCCGCCACAGGCGGCCAGCAGCGCGATGGCCGACAGCAGGGCTGCCGGCATTGCTATTTTTCTCATTGGATTTCACCTCCGGATCATGGGAGCGGTCTTGCTGTCCCGTTGCATACAGGCGCCGGCGGATCCCACTACGGAATGGTTGCGTCGGGCGACGCGGTGGGAAATGCCGACCGGCCAAAGCTATCGATCCGGGGTCGGCAGGTAAATCAGACGGATCTGAAATACGGGGGAGAAATTGCCTGTGTGAAATGTCTGAGGGCAGTGACTGAAGGCGGCCGCGCGTGCGGCGGCCGCCTTCGGAAGCGTCAATCCGGCAGCGCCCCCGCCTGGCGCAGCGCCGCGCGCGCGATCTCCATGCGCGCCTTGGCGTGTTCGGGCCGCAGCATGTCGAGATTGAGCGCAAACAGGTAGTCGTCGTCGCCACGCTCAACCCAGCCCACCAGCCAGCCCACCGCCGGCCTGGCCGAATCGGCCCAGCCGGTCTTGGCGTGCAAGGTGTAGGCGGCGGTGCGCTCCGTCACCGTGATGTCGTCCACGGCCTTGAAGGTGGTCGGCGAGAACGGCAGCGTGCGCTGCACCACGCCCTTCAGGAAGTCGATCTGCTGGTAGGCGGAGATCTGCAGCGTGCCGTTCAGCCAGAAGCGGTCGACCTGGCCGGAACTGTTGGCATTGCCATAGTGCGACGCAGTCAGGTAGCGCTGGTAGGCCGCGCTGCCAACCCGCCGCGCCAGCGCCTGGTAGGCCGGCACGCAGGAGTTGGGGAAGGCGACGCGCAGCGGCACGTCAGCGTTGCAGGCCTCGGGCAGGATGGCCTTGCCGCCGACCAGCCAGACCTTGCCGTCCCACGGCAGCTTGTCTTGGTCGACGTCGGCCACGGCGCCGCTCTCCAGGCCGATCATCGAGTTCAGGATCTTGAAGGTCGACGCCGGCGAGTACTGGGTGGCCGCACGCGGCTTGTTGTAGGTCAGCATGCGGTCGCGCCGCAGGTCGTAGATCACCATGGTGCCGGTGGTATCGGCCTGGCGGAACAGCACCGCGGCATCCAGCGGGACTTCTTTCGGTGCCGCCATGGCAGGCAGGGTGGAGGCAAGCAGGCCGAGGCTGATCGCCATCGGTGTCAGCAAACGAGCAAGATGATTGTTCATGGCTGTGCAGAGGAGTTGAGGGGATGGCAATCCGGGCCCGGACCGTGGTGCGCAGCATAGGAGAGCGCCCGGATAACGCCAACCGTGCTGCCTGTAACTTGCGTAACATGTCGGGCGCCGCCCGCGCTTTCCCCGCGATTGCCCCCGTTCCCTGACCGCCTGATGCCAGCCACGCCTGCCCCGATCCGTATCGACGTGTCGGCCCCGTACCGGGTCGACGGCCAACCCGCGCGCTACCAGTCGGTCTGGCTGCTGGCGCGCATCTGGCATGCGCATCGCACCGGCGCGGGCGGTGTCACCGCGGCAGTGGTGCGCAGCGCCTTCCCGACGGCGGCCAACCTGCGCATGCTGGCGTCGCGCGCGTTTGCGGACTTTGCGCGGTGGCAGGTGGCGGTCGGATGGGGGGCCGACCGCCAGCGCGATCCCGCCGCGGCCAATCCGGCGCACCGCAGCCGCGGGCCGTTCTGGATCACGGCAGCGAGCGCGCGGCGCCTGCGCTTTGTGGCGGACGGGCGCACGCTGGGCCCGGCCGCGCTGGCCCGCCATCTTGCCTTTGCCGCGGGGCCGCAAGCGGCGCCGGCGGGCCAGCCGGACGGCGTTGGCTACGTGATGCGCGACATGGCCTTCTGGAGCGAGCTGACCCAGGCCATGCGCGGCGCGCAGGACGGCCACGCGGGCATGCATGGCTCAGCCGTGGCCGAATCCTTCCGCGCGGCGGGCCGCAGTGCCGGTGACGGTTTCCAGCAAGCGCTGTCGCTGCTCAAGGAAAGCCTGGCCTGGCGCCGCTGCGGCCGCCTCGACCAGAGCCGGGCGGCGCTCAGGCGTGTCGACCGCCTGGTGCAGGCGGCCGAGGCCGGCGCGGCGACGCCCGCGTTCTGCGCCATGGCGCATATCGTGCGGGCCTGGGAACGCCATACCCGCGGCGACAGCTACGGCGCGCGTGCCGGCCTGGAAGGCCTGCACTCCGATCCGGAACTGCGCCTGGTGGTGCGCTACAACCCGCGCGTGCGCTTTGAAGTGCTGAACCTGGAAGCGCTGCTGCACAAGGCCGATGCCATGCGCGCCGGGCATGCCGGCACGGCGCGGGCCGCGCAGCTGGCGCTGGATACCTTCGCCGGCGCCCTGCAGGCAGCCTACGAGGCCGATTCCGTCGACGCCGTGCAGCATGCCGCGGCCAATATCGGCCTGTGCCTGTGGCTGTTCTGGCAGCACGGCCTGGTCGATGCCGCGCGCGCCTTGTCCGCCAGTGCGGTGCAGCGGCAGGCGATGCGCTGGCTGGGCTTGTCGGAGTGGATCTGCGACCGGTTTGGCGTAGGCGGCGGCACGGCGTGGAATGCGATCTTCCTGCTGCGCATCGCACGCGGCAGCTGCGGGCCCGATACCCCGCCGTCCGACCGGCCAGCCAGGGCCAACGACAGCATGGCCGCGTTCCGCCGCCAGCGCCCGCTGTCCGTTGCCGATGCTGTCGACGCGCTGCGGCCGTTCCATGCACCGTTCGCGCCGGCCAAGGGCTTCGTGCGCTGGTCGGCCGTGGCTGCGTTCGCACTGGAAGACCATGACGCCGGCCACGTCAGGCTGGGGCCGTTGCAACTGGCCAACCTGTTGCTCGAATCGGCCTGGTATCTCACCCACGAGCAAGGCGCTACCGCAATAGCGTGTGCAGCAGTGGAGCGGCTGGCCGCCCAGCTGCCCGCGCTGCGGCCGGCCGAGCGTGCGTTCTTCACCGCGGAACTGCGCGCCTTGCCGCCGGAGCTGCGCGATGCTGCCGCGGAAGCTTCACGGCGCAGGCGCAAGGCGGCGTGACGGCAGCGCGCTACGCCGCGGAAGTGCCGGGCCGGTTTGCGCGGGACAGCTCGCCCGGGGTCATGTTGTACAGCCGCCGGAATGCCGCGATAAACGCCGACAGCGAGTCATAGCCGCAATCCAGGGCAACGTCGGTCACGGCCTCGCCGCGCTCCAGCCGCGGGACCGCGTCGAGCAGGCGCAGGCGCTGCCGCCAGGCGCGGAAGGTCAGCCCGGTTTCGCGCAGGAACAGCCGGGTCAGGGTCTTGTCCGACACCGCCAGGCGGGCGCTCCACGCAGCCAGGCTGGTATCGCGGTCCGCGTGGCGCTGCAGGCCGTTGCAGACCAGCCGCAGGCGCGGGTCGGCCGGCAGTGGCAGCATGAGTTCCACTTCCGGCGCGGCGCAGAGCTGGTCCAGCAGCACGCGCGCCAGGCGGCCGTCAGCGCTGTGCTCATCGTATTCGGCAGGCAGGTAGCTGAAGGCCCGGATCAGCTCGCGCAGCAGCGGACTTACCGTGAGCACACGGCAGCGGCCCGAGACCGCCGCGCAAGCCCCGTTGTCCAGGTAAAGGCTGCGGACGCGGGTGCCGGCCGCACAGCGCACGCGGTGCTGCATGCCGGACGGAATCCAGACTGCCCACTGCGGCGGCGCCACGAAGCGCCCGCTGTCGGTCAGCACCTCCAGCACGCCCTCCAGGGCATAGGCGAACTGGCACCACGGATGCCGGTGGCGGTAGCCCAGTATGCGGTTGGGCAGGGCTTCGACATGGCCATATAGCGGGCGGGGCAGCTGCGCGAGTGCGCGCAGGCCGTGGTCGTGGGCAGGCATGCAGTGTCCGTTGGCGATGTGGGCGATGCCGCTGGTGATGTCCGATTGGCGATACCGGATGCGACTTTGCCGTTAGCCAGAATCTTTGCCGCAGGCTAACTTGCGCTCGCCCCATAGGCAATCCGGGCAATCCGGGCAATCCGGGCAATCCGCTCTACCACGCATGCAGGTTGCCCAGCCTCCGGCATGCCTCTTCGCTGTGTCACCAACGGAGCCTGCAATGCACCGCATACGACTTTCCACCCGATTGCGCCGGGCCGGCTTGCTGGCCGCGCTCACCCTGCCGGCTGCGCCGGCGTGGGCCTTCGATGTGAGCGGCAAGTACTGCGACACACCTTCAGCCTGCGTCAACCCGATGGCCACCGGCGGCATGGTGACTTCGTCAAACCGCCTGGCCACGCAGGCGGGCCTGCGCGTGCTTGCGGGCGGCGGCAATGCGGTCGATGCTGCCATCGCGGTGGCTTCGACCATCGCCGTGGTCTACCCGCATATGAACTCCATCGGCGGCGATGCGTTCTGGCTGATCTACAACGCCAGAACCCGCGAGGTGCGCGCGCTCAATGCCAGCGGCCGAGCCGGCGAGCAGGCCAGTATCGCCTTCTACCAAGGAAAGGGCCTGGACAAGATCCCCGCCCGCGGTTACCTGTCGGCCAACACGGTGCCGGGTACCGTTGCCGGCTGGGAGGCGGCCTACCAGTACGCGCGCCAGGGCATGGGCCGCAGCCTGCCCTGGCCGGATCTGCTGGCCGATGCCGTGCGCTATGCCGAGACGGGCTTTCCGGTCTCGTCGTCATTCGTGACCTGGAGCCGGATCAATATCGATCCGTCCGACAAGGAGTTCCGCGCCTTGCAGCGCTTCGACGGCTTTCGCCAGGCGTTCCTCAAGCCGGACGGCTCCGCCTACCGGGTTGGCGAAACCCTGCGCCAGCCCGACCTTGCCGGAACGCTGCAGCAGATCGCGGCGGGCGGCGCCAAGGCGTTCTACCAGGGGGAGATCGCGCGCAAGATCGTGTCCGACTTGCAGGCGCATGGCGGCGTACTGACCTACGGCGACTTTGCCCGCCATCGCGCCGACTGGGTGCAGCCGATCACGGTGAACTACCGCGGCTACCAGGCCGTCAACTTTCCGCCCAACACGCAAGGCTTTGCCTCGCTAGAGATCCTGAATATCCTGGACAAGCGCGACGTGCGCGCCCTCGGCGAAGGCACGGCCGACTACTATCACGTGCTGGTGGAGGCGACCAGGCAGGCCTTTGCCGATCGCGACCGCTACGTGGCCGATCCGGATTTCGTGCAGATCCCCCTGGCGCGGCTGCTTTCGCCGCAGCACGGGCAGCTGCAGTCGGGGCGCATCAGCATGCTGCGGGCCGGCATGGACGTGAAGCCGATGGACCCGCACGGCGACACGGTGTGGTTCGGCACCGCCGACAAGGACGGCAACGTGGTGTCGATGATCCAGAGCGTGTATCACGATTTCGGTTCTGGCATCGTCCCCAAGGGCACCGGCGTGCTGCTGCAGAACCGAGGCTCGTTCTTTTCACTCGATCCCGCGCACGTGAATCACCTGGCGCCGGGCAAGCGCACCTTCCATACCCTCAACCCGGCACTGCTGCTGAAGGACGGCAAACCGTTCCTGGTCTACGGCACCATGGGCGGGGAAGGGCAGCCGCAAACGCAGGCCGCGCTGGTGACGCGGATCGTGGATTTCGGCATGTCCCCGCAAGACGCCGTCAATGCGCCGCGCTGGCTGTATGGGCGGACTTGGGGCGTGTCGTCGAATGACCTCAAGATTGAAGGCCGCGTGCCGGAAGCCGTGACCTCCGAGCTGGCTCGCCGCGGGCATCCGGTCAGGCGCGTGGAGGCGTTCACCGACACCATGGGCCACGCGGGCGCCATCCTGATCGATCCGGTGACAGGCGTGATGTATGGCGCCACGGATCCACGTGGAGATGGGTTGGCGGCAGGGTTATAGCGGTCTGCGGCCGGCCACAAAAAGGGCGACCTTGCGTCGCCCTTGCTCACTGGCAAGCCAGCGTCAGTCGAACAGCTCGTGCCAGATGCTCTTCTTCTTATAGTGCTTCTGCTCGCGCTCATAGTACCGGTCGCGGTCGTCATGGCCGCGCTGGTATTCCTGTCGCGGGGGCGGGGTTTGCTGCGGCATTTGCCGCATGGGCGCCTGCTGCACCGGGGCGGCCGCCACGGAGCGCTCAAGGATCTTGTCGAGTTCGCCCCGGTCCAGCCAGACACCGCGGCATTTTGGGCAGTAATCGATCTCGATGCCCTGGCGTTCGGACATCACGAGTTGCGTTTGCGGGCACACCGGACAATCCATTGCTTCTCCTCATTGCAGTGAAAATGGTCAGGGTATGACCGGCGCCAGTGCGTATGGTTCGACCGGGGGATGCTTGCAGAAGTGGTCGGGGGCGCTTGATGTGGCGCGCAGCCCCGCCTGACGGGGAATTTGTGCGCCCGGCTGCCGTCGAAGGCATATGCATGCCTCCCGTCTGTCTTCCCGTCCCCGCGCTTTCGCCGGCCTGATCTGGCTGGCGGCGAGCATCGGCCTGATCTGGCTCGCCTGGCCCTGGTTGCGGCCGCCACTCGAACGCGCGATCTACGCGGCCCGGCTCTCGATCCGCCCCGCGCCGGTGGCACTGCCGGTGCCGGTCGAGGGCATTGTCCCGGGGGCGCTGCGCGATACCTGGCACGGCGCGCGGTCGGGCGGGCGCAAGCATGAGGGCATCGATATCTTTGCGCCGCGCGGCCGCCCGGTGGTGTCGGCTACCGAGGGCATCGTCACGCGCGTGGGCACCAACAAGCTGGGCGGGAAGGTGGTGTGGGTGATGGGGCCGGGGCGCCAGCTGCACTACTACGCCCATCTTGACGACTACGCCGGCGTGCGTGCCGGCGACGTGATTGTGCCCGGTACGGTGCTGGGCTATGTCGGCACAACCGGCAATGCGCGGGGCACGCCGCCCCACCTGCACTATGGCGTCTACACCGCGGGCGGGGCGATCAATCCCTACCCGCTGCTGAAGGCGCCCGCGCCAGGGGGCGGGGCGGCTGTGCGAGGCGGCGCACGCTAGCGCGGCCGCCGCGGGTTTCAAGGCAGGCCGCTCAGGCAGCCTTGCCGACGGTGCCGTGGCCGGCGTCTTCAGCCGGCTCGTCCTTGCCGCCGGGCAGCAGCAGGTTGAGGATCACCGCCGACAGCGAGCCCACCGTGATGCCGGAGCCAAACACTTCGTGGACAAAGGCCGGCAGCTTCGACAGCAGTTCCGGGCGGAAGGTCACCGCCAGGCCGCATCCGATCGACACGGCCACGATCAGGGTATTGCGCTGCGTGAACTTGACGGTGCTGAGCATCTGGATCCCGCCCGACACGATCATCGCGAACATCATCAGGCCGGCGCCACCCAGTACCGGCTGCGGGATCGTCACCACCAGCGCGCCCAGCACCGGGAACAGCCCCGCCAGCAGCAGCATGACACCGGTCAGCGCGACCACATGGCGGCTGGCCACGCCGGTCAGCGAGACCACGCCGACATTCTGCGCGAAGGTCGACAACGGCGGGCTCGACACCAGTGCCGCAAAGGCCGAGCCAAAGCCATCGCACAGGATGCCGCGCGACAGGCATTTGCCGGAAATCGGCCGCTGCGTGGCCGCGCCCAGTGCCATGAACGTGCCCGTGGACTCGACGATGGTCACCAGGAAAGCGATCGACATGGCGACGATGCCAGAGATGGGGAACGACATCCCGAAGTGCAGCGGCTGCGGCACCGCGATGATGGGTGCCTGGTGAAACTGGGTGAAGTCGACCAGGCCCAGTGCCAGGCAAAGCACGTAACCGCCGGCGATGCCGACCACGATCGCCGAGGCAGACAGCATGCCCTTGCCCCACTGCACCACCGCGACCACCAGCGCCAGCACCCCGACGGCAATCGCCAGGTTGCCGGGAGCGCCATAGCGGCTGCTGCCCTGGCCGCCTGCGGCCCAGTCGATGGCCACCGGAATCAGCGACAGGCCGATCATGGTGACCACCACGCTGGTGACGGTGTGCGGAAACAGCTTGCGGATCGCCGGCATGAAGAAACTGCCCAGGATCATCACCAGCGAGCCCGCCAGCGCCGAGCCCAGGATGCCGGCCACGCCGTGTTCGACGCCCACGCTGATGGCCGCGCCGACAAAGGCGAAGCTGGTGCCCATCACGCATGGCATGCGGATGCCCACCGGGCCAACGCCCTTGCACTGGATGATGGTGACGATGCCCGAGCCAAGCAGGGCGGCATTCACCAGCGCAATGACCTGGTCCGGCGGCAGCTTCAGGGCGCCGCCAATGACCAGCGGCACCGCAATGATGCCGCCCAGGGCGGCCAGCAGATGCTGGAGCGCAAGCAAAAACGTCGTCAGCCGCGGGGGGCGGTCTTCCACCTTGAACAGCAAGGGCGCCATTCATGTCTCCTGTTGTCTGGCCGGATATGTTTCCGGACTGTCTTGTTCTTCTGGCGCCGGGGGAGGGGTTGCCCCCGGCCCTGTCGTTGCGCGCTGCCGGACAGGCGGAGAAGACCGCCTGCGGCGAGCATGGCCGGGATCAGGTTCCAGGCCGCAACCGGGGAGCAAGAATAACAGGGATAAGTATTCCGTGATACAAAAATTGCATACAATTTGTATCAACTCCCTTGCGCGGGAGGATAAGGACCGGGGAGGCGCGCCGCGCGCCGGCGCGGAACAGAACCGGGGCCGGCTACTCGCCGAAAAACATCCTGTCCGGATGCGGATGGCTGAGGAAGTCGTGGTGCGAGATATGCCAGCCGTAGGCTCCGGCCAGCATAAAGACGATGCGGTCGCCCACGCGCACGCGCGGTATCGCCACCTCCTGCGCGAAGACGTCCTTCGGCGTGCAAAGCTCGCCGCAGATCGTGAGCCTTGCGTCAGTCAGCTCCGGGCGCGCAAACGGGTAAGGCCACGCATCGTTCGGCGCGACAAAGAACGGATGATTGTGCTGCCATGACACCGGCAGCCGGAAATGGTGCGTACCGCCGCGCACGATGGCGAAGTGCTTGCCGTGATTGCGCTTGAGGTCGATGACTTCAGCCACGTAGCAGCCGCAGTCGGCGCTGATGAAACGGCCGCATTCCAGCACGATGCGGCAGCCGGGCCGCCGCTCCTGCAGCAGTTGCGCCAGCCCGGCGCAGAAGCGCGGCCAGTCAAAGGTGCGATCGGGATCGGCGTAGTCGATGCCGATGCCGCCGCCGACATTCAGCCATTCCAGCACCAGTCCGTGTTCCTCGCGGCATTGCCGCGCCAGCGCGATATGACGTGCAATCAGTTCGAGATGCTGGTCGGCGTCCAGGCTGTTGGAGACCGCGTGCAGGTGCAGCCCGACCAGGCGCACGCCGGGCAGATCGCGTGCCAGCGCGATCAGGGCGGGGAGTTCCGCCTGGTCGATGCCGAACTGCGTCGGGCGCCCGCCCATCTGCAGCGTGGCGCCGGGCAGGCCGTAGGCCGGATTCACGCGCAGCAGCACGTCGGCGCGGCGGCCCATGCGTTGCGCGATGCGGTCCAGCCGGCGCAGTTGCAGCGCGCTTTCCACGTGGATCAGCCTGACGCCGAGGCGCAGCGCGCCCTCCAGCTCGGCATCGGTCTTGCCCGGGCCGCCGAATACGACCGGCACGTCGGCGTCGACGGCGCGCACGCGTTCGATTTCACCCAGTGACGCGACTTCGAAGCCTGCCGTTGCGCCCAGCAGCGCGCGCAGCACCGGCGCATCGCTGTTGGCCTTGATTGCGTAGTAGAGGTCGCAGTCGTCGGGCAAGGCGGCAGCGAGGCCAGCCGCGCGCGTGCGCAGGTGGTTCAGGTCATAGAGATAGGCGCACGCAGGCCCCTTGCGGGGATCAAGTTCATCCAGGTAACGGGTGATGTTTTGCGGGTTCATGTGGTGGCGGGAAGGGGCGGCTTTATGTTGATGACTGGGAATGGGATTGCAGGTGCGCGGCCATGGCCCGGCGCGCGATGCCGCGGTCGTCGCCGAGCAGCAGCATGCGCGTGCCTTGCCGGCGCCAGAGCGCGGCGTCTTCCGGGGTGCGGGGCAGCGCGCAGAAATGCTTGCCATGCGCGCGCGCGGCATCGGCAATGCGCGCCACGGCGTCCCGCACCAGCGGATGACGCGTCTGCCATGACACGCCCAGTGATTGCGAGAGATCCGCGGCGCCTTCGAGCAGCACATCGATCCCGGGTACAGCGGCGATGTCATCGAGCGCATCGAGCGCGGCGCCGTCTTCGATCATCGCCACGACCAGCGTATCGGCGCCCGCTGCGGCAGTGGCCGCGGCAAGATCGTCGCGGCCGAACGCGCTCTGCCAGGTGGCGTTCAGCCCCCGCTCGCCGGGCACGGGCTGATGCTGTGCGTAGTGGCAGAGCCTGGCCGCCTGCCTTGCCTGCGCTACAGCACTGATGCGCGGGAAGACGATGCCCTGGGCGCCGGCGTCCAGCGCCGGCGCCACCTGGTGCGGGGCCGCCACGCGTACCAGTGGCGCGATGCCGCTGGCGCGCGCCGCCAGCAGCATGGCACCAAGCTGAGCGCCATCGATCAGCGTGTGTTCCAGGTCGATCACCACGAAGTCATAGCCGGCGGCAGCGATCAGTTCGACGGTCAGCGCCGCAGGCGTCGAGCAGAACAGGCCGTGCACCGGGCCGCCGCCCGGATCCGACAAACGCGTCTTCAGCGATCTCATGCCGCCTCCGCCAGTGCCAGCGGATTGGGCGCCTGCCGCGTGCGCAGCCGGATTTCGGGCATGAAGCGGCGGCTGGCCAGCAGTTCGATCGACATGGTGGGCGCGAAGCAGTCGAAGCGCCGGAAGCTTTCAGCCAGGCGCGGGTGTGCGCGCTGGTAGCTGCGGATCACGCCTGCCACGATGGTCCAGAATTCTGTTTCTTCGAGCTGGTAGTGCCCAGCAAGCAGCGGGGCCAGTTCGGCCAGGTTGACGAAGAACAGCGCGTCGCAGGTGAAGTCCCGCAGTTCATCGGCATCGTCCGTTTCAATAAACGAGTTCGGGTTGACGCGCGCATGCTCGGCCGGCGGCGGCGTGAGTTGCGGCGCGGCGCCGGACAGCCACTGGCGCGAGAAGCGCACGCCATCGTGAAAGTCCTTGAGCGCCACCCGCTGCGGCAGGCCGTCGACGTGCAGCAGCAGCATGTTCTGCGCGTGCGACTCGAGCGCGGTGCCGTGCTCCCAGAGCAGGTGCAGCACCGGCAGCCAGGCGCGCTCCACCAGCCGCTGCAGCCAGACGCGCACGCCATGACAGCGGACCCACGGCTCGATCAGCGGCAGGCCGTCGACATCGATATGGGTAAGCGCGGTCATGGGAATGGCGGCCTCGCCGGTCGCCAGATAGCGGTGGATGCTTTCGCGCCAGATGCAGGAAAGCGCGCCGTACTGGCCCTGCACCGGTGCGGCGGGCACATGGCTGACGCCGGCGACTTCGCGCAGCAACACCGGTGCGGCCATCGGCTCGGTCCATTCCGTGCGCGCCACCAGGCTCGCCAGCCAGTCACTCAATACGGCGGCGTTGCATACCGTGTGCGGCGCCAGCACGCGCGAAGTGGAGGTGTTGACGAGATTCATGGCCAGCTTCAGCGATAACGCATCGGCCTGATCGGTATTGGCAAGGGTGCGGATCGACTGCTGGGGCAGGTAGCGGCCCGGCATCTCGCCGACGGCGATCAGCTCGCCGCGCGCGAACGCGCCGTGGTAGCCCGGCGCGATGACCTCGTCCCATTGCCACGGGTGGACGGGCAGTGGCAGGTAGTCGGCAGGATTGGCGCCATGCTCGCGCAACGCGGCCTCCAGTGCGGCGCGCGCCGGCGGTGGCAGCAGGCTCTCGGGCGATGCCTCGGCGTTGCCGAGATTCCAGCGGCAATGCGAGCGGCGCGCTGCCAGCAGCACGGGCTGCAGGGGCGCGGCGCATTCCGGCGCGTAGCGTCCGTTGTCCGCCAGCGTGAAACCCATGCGCGATTTATATCCAGGGTGGTAAGGATGGGCACCCGTCAGCCGCGCTTCGATGGCATCGTAGCCGGCATCGCGCAACGGCTGTCCGGCGTGCCCGTTGGCATGGTGGGACTGCGCGTCCTTGACCTGCGTGGACAGCAGCTCCAGCCCGAACTGCTGCAGGCGCACCGGGTCGGCATCGAGCTGGCCGGCAAGCTCGGACAGCAGCTGCGCGACGTCGTCGGCTTCAGCCTGGCTCTGGCCTTCGCAACGGAGCACCGGCCCACGGATGCGGATGCGGCCGAAGCTGGCGGTGCGCTGCGCGGTGCAGCGATAGCTGACGGGCTGGCCGCCTGCGGTCACGCCAGGCAGCTCGACGCCGACGTCGGTGACAAGCACGTCGCGCAGGCAGTCTTCGAACAACAGGGCTTCCAGCAGCTGGCGCAGCACGCGGCGGGCGGCTTGCCGGTATTGCGGGCTCTGGATCAGTCGTTGGTAATCGGTCGTGTTCATCGGGGGCTCAGGCTTGCGGTGCGGATACGAGGAAGTTCGGGACGCCTGCCCACGCAGGCGTTTCGCCATGGCGGCCGAAGCAGCTCAGCATGTTGGCCTTGGCGGGAAGGGTCGGCAGGGCCTGCAGCGACGCCAGCAGCTGGCGCAGCGATGGGCCGCCTGCATCGAGCGCGGCTGCGGTGTCCTGCCACAGCGTGGCTTCGTCGCAGCCGCCCGTGCGCGCCAGGCAGGCGATGAAGTGGCCGATGTGGTTGACCAGCACGTAATAGGCAAATCGATGCAGCGCGGCTTCCTCGGTGTACAGGGCGGGACTGTCGGCATCGAACTGCGCCGCCCAGGCAAAGCGGGCGCGGCTGATGCTGGCGCCTTCCATGTCGCGGACATAGCCGTGCACCGGCCAGCCGCCCGCGAACGCGACCATGCTGTTCTGCAGGTGCGCCTCCAGGCTGACGCCGTGCTCGGCGAACAGGCGAGCCAGCGGCAGCAGCGTGACGTCGAGATAGCGCACCCACCAGCGGCGGATATCCTCCGCGCCGGGTTGATGGCCCAGCGCTTCGCACAGCAGGCCGTCCAGGATGCCGGCGCCATGCGCGGGCTCTTCCAGCACGGTGGCGAGGACTTGCGCGGCGTCGCCATGCGGGCCGGTCATGCCTTGCCGGAAGATCACCGCGGTGCTCGCGCGCAGCGCGTTGTCGGGCAGCGCCAGCACGGCGTAGCCGGTTTCGGCCAGCACCGTGAAGTGTTCGGACGAACGCGCCGCCTCGGGCAGCATGGCGATGGCGCGGCTGGCATCCAGCGCGCGCCGCACGTGCTCGGGCGGATTGTTGCGGATAAAGTTGGTGATGCGGATATCGAGCGCCAGCTTGAGGAAGCGTTGCTGCTGCGCCAGCCACACCGTGCGCACCGACGAGGTCGGCCAGGCCAGCTCTCCCAGCGGCCCAAGGGAAATCATCGCGCGGCTGGCCAGCAGTGGCTGGATCTCGCTGTGCGCAAGCAGCTGCGTGGCTTGCCAGGGATGGCAGGGCAGCAGGCGGTAGTCGCCTTCCTTGAGCAGGTCCGCGGCAGCCTCCATCGCCGCCGGGTCGATGGGCAGCGGCTGGCCGTCGATGGCGCTGCTCTCCAACTGGTCGCTGGCGACGGCGAAGTAGTGCAACTGGAAGGCGGCGCCCAGCTCCGGCGCATAGCGTTGCAGCGCATCGTGGCTGAACCCTTCCGACGCCTTCGACGTGGCGTGGAAGATGTGCCCGAAGCGCAGCCCCTGCTCGGCAGCGATAAAGCGCGAGGGCGCTTGCCGTGCGGGCGCTTCGCGGTGGTACAGGCGCACCTTCTGGACGCCGTTCTTCATCAGCGCGGCAAAGCGCGCCGGCCAGTCGGTGGCGGCGCTCTGTGGATAGGCATGCGCGAGCGCCTGGGTGATGGCATCGGCCAGATTCTCGGCGCGGCGCAGCGGGGCGAAGGCGCTGCCTTCGGACAGCACCGCATCCACGAGCCGGTGGTAGCCGATCGGGGATACGTAGGAGAGCGCAGCCGCCAGCCAGCGGTGGCGGCCGTCGCGATCCGCCAGTGCCAGCACCGCCGGTTCCAGCCCTTCGGAACGCCAGCGGACCAGGGTACTTCTCAGCGCAGCCGGCACCGGGGCCGGAAGGTGCGCGTCAAGGCGCGGATCGACGATGCCGGTCTCGCGGCAGTAGGTGTTGAAGAATTGCTCGATCAGGCGGCGCTCGACGGCGTCGGGCGCATCGGCATCCAGGTCCGGGCGATGGGCGCGCAGGCGCCCTTGCGGTGCCACGGAGGTGGGGGGCAGGAGAGTGGCAAGCATGCAGTTACCTCGCATCAGTGACGGTGGCAAACAACGATGAGCGATCAGGGACGACGAGTGCGGCGGCCAGCGCGAACATGGCGGCGATCAGCCATAGCGTGCCCGCCGGGTCGGAGCGTGGCAGCCATGCCATCACCGCCAGCGGCCCGACGAGTTGCCCGGCGGTCATGGCGCTCTTGGCGATGCCGGTTGCGCTGCCGTGCAAACTCGCGGGCAGGCGGGCGCAACAATAGGACAGCATGGATTGCGCGAGCGCGGCGAACAGCGCGCCCTGCACGATCCTGAGCGCGCCGATCTGCCAGAGCGCATCGGCAAGCGGCAGCAACGCCAGCGCGACCGCACAGCCGCCGGCGGCCAGCATGAATGCGCGCACGGTCGTGCCGCGGTCGCTGAGCGCGCCCCACAGCGGGCTGGCGAGCATCGCGGCCAGCCAGCCCAGTGCGTGCAGGAAGCCCGTCTTGCTGCCGAGCAGGGCATCGTGCGGGCAGCGCTGCTGCAGGTAGAGCGCGAACACGTTCACCAGCGCGAACGCGCCGGCCTGCGTCAGGCAGCCGGCCAGCAGCCAGCGGCGCAGCGACGCGTCCGCCAGCATGGCGGCGAATCCGCGCGGCGAGCCGGCGCCTGGCGACGCCTGTGGCGCCGGCTCGCGCAGCCGCCATGCGAGCAGCAGCGTCAGCACGGCATTGGCCGCGGCCACTGCAAGCAGCATCGGCCGCACCGTCCACCAGTCCTGCAGCACGCCGCCGAGCACGGGGCCCAGCAGCGCGCCCGTGGCCACGGCCGATTCCTGCATGCCAAAGGCGCGGCCGCGCATGCCAGGCGTGCTGACGCGGCCGATGCAGATGGTCAGCAAGACGCCGACGGCGCTCGCGCCCTGCAGCAGGCGGCCGGCCATGAAGCCGGCCACGTGCGTGGACAGCCCCATCAGCAGCAGGCTGGCGGTGAAGGCCGACAACGACAGCAGCAAGGGCCGGCGATAGCCCCATCGTTCGCACCAGCTGCCGGCGAACGGCGCCAGCAGCAGCGCGCCGACGCCCGGCGCGGCCAGCGCCAGGCTGCTCCAGTGCGCGGCAGCGGGGCCGGCGAGGTCGCGCAGGTAGAGCGGCATGATCGGCACCAGCGTCATCAGGCCCGTCGTCACCACCGCCTGGCCGGCCAGCAGCAGTGCGATGTCGCGCGACGGGCCGGCTTGCGGCGCCGGCGTCATGACGGGACTCCACTCTCGCGCAGCGGGTTGCGCAGGCTGCCGAGCGCGCTGGGCATGCCGGTGCTGGCGGTGTCCCGCGCCAGCAGCGGCGCAAGCAATTGCTTGAACGGCCATTCTGGCGCATCCAGCAGCGCGGTCCGCGCAATCTCTGCGGTCCGGTTGCCGGCACCGGTGGGCAGCAATCGGGCGATCTCCTCGCGCAGGATGCGCCAGCCCGTGCGCTCGTCGCTGTCGAAGGCCACTGCGATCGCGGCGGCGATGGCGTACAGGTTGACCTCGATCGCCAGCGTCTGGAAGTACGCGAGCAGTTGCGCCGGCGCATCGAGCATCAGCGTATTCGGCGTGGCGGTGTCCACGGCGTACGCGGGCACGTCCACGCCGGCCTCCGCGAGCAGGGACGGGCAGATGCGCAGCGTGTCGTGATCGCGCAGCAGCAGTGCCCGCGGGCCTGCCTCGCCGACCAACAGCACGACGTTTTGCCCATGCAGCTCGGGCATGACGCCGTTGGCAAAGCAACGCAGGCCGGTTTCGAGCAGCAGGGCCGCGATGCAACGGAATGCCGCCCAGGCCTCGTCGGCATCGGTGCAGGACAGCCGGCGCAGCGCCGGCAGGTCATTGCTGGCGGTCAGCGCCGCGCACGCCGCCATGGGCAACAGCCACGTGCCAGCCGCCAGGTCGCCGGGGTAGCGCCTGAGCACGCAGGCGAGCTCGCCCGGCTCAGCGATCAGCGAGTCGTGCTGGCGCAGTGCCCACCAGTCGCGCTCGTCGCAAAGCAGCAGGTGCTGGCCGAGCCACGGATCGCGCGCCCGCAGCTGCGCCAGGCACTGCTGCGCGAGCGCACCGTTGTGCAGGTAGCGCGCGGGCAGGGTGCGCCTGGCCCCCAGTGCCTGCACGCCCAGCGACAGCTTGAGGTGGAGCTCGGGCCGCCCATGCATGACGAGCGAGCGCAGTGAGGCGGTCGGGTAGGCCGCGCCGATGCCGCTGCCGAGGTCGATGCATGGCGCTGGCCCGCTGGCGGCGGCGTGGGCCTGCTGCTGCCATTGCCACGGGTGCACCGGCATCCACAGGTAGCCGCGCTGCGCGCCGGCGGCTTCCGCGCGTGCCGCCAGGCGGTCGAGTTCGTCGGGCGGCAGCAGCGAACGGGCCAGCGGTTGCGCTGACGCTTCCATCTCCGAACCGGTCCGGAGCCGGTGCAACGGCACGGCAATCCAGTGCAGCCATACGGGCTGGCCGGATTCCGCGTCGAAGCCGGCGTGCGGCCCGGCCGCATCGCCCCAGGCCTTGGCGCGGGCGAGCGGATGGAAGGGGCGGTCGCGCAGGCAGCAAACCGCCTCCCAGGACAGCAGTGCGCGCGGCGCCGCCGCGAGCCGCTCCAGGATGGCCGGCTCGTGCGCAAGCGTGTGCGCGGCTTGCGCCTCGGCCAGCGCGAACAGCGCCTGCAGGCGCCCGCCGCGGCCGGGCCACCAGTCCGCCGACTGCAAGGCTTCCAGCGCCGCGGCGGCGCCGAGCGCCATGGCGCTGCCGTCGCGTTGCAGGACCACGGGCGGCCGGTCATCGCCGGCGCCAAGCTGCAACGGCCTGGGGCCGTCAAGGCGGCGGCCAAGCCAAAGCAGCGTGCCGGCCGCACCCAGGTCGACGGCGAGCGCGGCCAGCGGCGTGTCGTCGGCGGCTACCAGCCGGCAGTGCTCGCGCATGCCGTACAGGTCCTCCTGCCACAACGCATCCAGCAGATCCTGCGCCAGCATCCGCTCGCGTACGGGGTCGTGTGGCAGCACCGTCATAGCAGGGGCAGGCGGACGCCGACGTCGCGCTGCAGCGCGAGCTGGTAGAAATGGCGCGCGCACACCATATCGTCCAGCGCCATGCCCATCGGGTTAAGCAGGATGATCTCGTCGTCGCGCTCGCGCCCCGGCTTCGCGCCGATCACGATCTCGCCCAGCTCGGCATGCAGCTGCTCGCGGCTGAAGCGGCCTTCCAGCACCAGCTGGTTGATGATCTTCTTCTCGCGGTTGGACTGGTCCCAGTCGTCCACCACGACCTTGTCGACCTTCTCGTAGACGTCCTTGTGCACGTCCATGATCGAGACGTTGGCGACAAAGGCGCCGGGCTTGAGCCAGGCATGCTCCAGGTAGGGCGCATCCGCAACCGTGCAGGTGACGGTCACGTCGGCGGCACGCACCGCGGCCTCGGCGCTGGCCGACAGCTCCCAGCCAACCGCCGGGAAGCGCGCGCCCAGCTGGCTGCGCATTGCCTGCATGGCATCGCGCGACAGGTCGAACAGGTGGATGCAGCGGATGCCCGGGAACTGCTCCAGCAGCGTCTGCAGCTGCATGCGCGCGATCGGGCCGCAGCCGATGCAGGCCACCTCGGTAAAGCCCGCGCGCGCCAGGTGGCGCGTGGCCACCGCGGTGATGGCCGCGGTGCGCATGCCGCTGATCAGCCCGCCTTCCATGAGGGCGACGGGGTAGTTGGTCTGGGCGTCGTTGAGCACGATCACGGCGCTGGCGCGCTCCAGGCCGTGGCGCTGCGGGTTGTGCTGGCGGCTGCCGATCCACTTGATGCCGGCGACCGGGTTGTCGCCGCCGACGTAGCAGGGCATCGCAATGATGCGGTCGGCGATATGGTCGGCGCCGGTCCAGCGCAGGTAGGGCTTGAGCGGCTGCACGCATTCGCCGCGCGCATGCAGCGCCAGGCCTTCGGCAATGGCCTGCACGAAGGCGTCGGAATGGTCGGCGCCAAGGGCGATCAGGTCGGCGCGGCTGAGGTAGCGCAGCTCGGCTGCGGGCGTCTGGATGGGGGCGTTCATGCGGTCACTCCGTGTGCAGGGATGGGCGATTGCGCGGCAGCCGAAGCCGTGCGCGCGCGATGGATGGCGGCGACGCGTTCCAGCCACGCGTCGTCGTAGACGGTGTCGAGATAGCGCTCGCCGCGGTCAGGAAACAGGGTGAGGATGCGGGGCGGGCGTGCGCTGCGCGGCAGGTCCTGCAGCAGGCGTCCGATCGCGGCAACCACGGCGCCGGACGACCCGCCGGCAAAGATGCCTTCCTGCGCCAGCAGGCGCCGGCAGCCGAGGGCCGCCGCGTGGTCGTCCACATGGATGACCTGGTCGATTTCTTCGCGGCACAGCAGCTCCGGCACGCGGCTCGCGCCGATGCCCGGCAGCTCGCGGCTGGCCGGCGCATGCCCGAACAGCACCGAGCCGGCGGCGTCCACGCCCACCACCTTCAGCGCGGGCCACGCCTCGCGCAGCCGGCGCGCGATGCCGTGCACCGTGCCCGAGGTGCTGACGCCGAGCACCAGCATGTCGACCGGCCGGTCGAGCTGGCGCAGGATTTCCTCGCCTTCGCCGTGGTAATGGCTTTCCCAGTTGCGCGGATTGCCGTACTGGTTGATCCAGATCGCATCCGGCAGGTCGCGCAGCATCTGCCGCACCCGCGCGATACGCGTTTCCAGGTAGCCGCCCTGGCTGTCCTTCTCGGTCACCAGCTCGATCCCGGCGCCATAGCAGCGCAGGATCGTCAGGTTGGTCTGCGAGATCTTCGGGTCGACCACGGCGGTGAAGCGCAGTCCCTTCAGCCGGCATACCATGGCCAGCGCGATCGCCAGGTTGCCCGACGAGCTTTCGATGATGTGGGCGTTGGCGCCGATGGTGCCTTCGGCGAGGCCCTTTTCGATGATGTAGCGGGCAGGGCGGTCCTTGACGCTGCCGGCGGGATTGAATAGCTCCAGCTTGGCAAAGACCTCGGCCCCGGTGTCCCCGAACAGGCGGCGCAGATGGACCACGGGTGTCCCGCCGATACTCTCGATGATGCTGTTGCAAACCATGGCTTACCCCTCATTCGATGTTGCCCGGCACCGTGCCTGGGCAATTTGTATCGCTTTGGAAATGAGAATTATTTACATCTGAGTTTAAAAAAATGCCGGTCGACGATGGTCCCGACAAGGCCATCGCCGTCCGGCGGCTGCTTTACCAGCGGTGCTGGTACATCGCGGTCAGCGTGATGCCCGCAGCCGGCAGGCGGCTGGTGTTGTTGCTGTTGCGCATCAGCTGGCTGTACAACGGGTAGTAGTAGCGGTTGAACAGGTTCTCGATCCCCACCGTGATCGTGTCCTTCTTGCTGACCTGGTAGCGGCTGATCAGGTCGACGGTGGTGTAGCTGCTGACCTCGCGCCGCCCGAAGCTGTTCTGGTCGTTGAGCCGGTAGTCGCGGCCGCCGTAGTAGGTCACCTGCAGGCGGTTGCTCCACGTGCTGATCGGACGGTACTGGACGTAGGCGGTCAGCTTCAGCGGCGGGATGCGATAGCCGGTCATGTTCTGGAAGCTGCTGCTGCCTTGCGGCTGCTCGCGGCCGTTGATCCAGGTGAACGTGCCGCCGGCGCCCCAGGTCTCGCTGTCGCTCAGGTAGTCGGCAGAGGCCTCCACGCCCGCGATGTGCTCCTTGGTGCGGGTCAGGATCAGGCCGTTGTTGAAGCTCTGCACGTCGCCCAGTTGCGAGGTGGTGTAGAACAGCGCCAGGCTCGCCATCGTATTGCCGAACGCGCCGCGCCAGCCGATCTCATAGTTGTTGGTCTTGACCGGCTCAAGACTCGACGAATTGATATCGAAGCCCGGGCGCGCATTGCGGATCTGCAGGCCGATATCGGGCAACTGGAAGCCCTGGCCGAACGAGGCATAGAACTCCTGGTTCTTCACCGGCGCGTACGCACCGCCGATATTGAACAGCCAGGCGCCGTAGTTGACCGTGCCGCCCTGGACCGCGACCGGGTTGCTGACCTTCGATTGCGACAGCGGCACAAAGTCGTCGAAGCTGGCGTTGGCGCGCTCGTAGCGCACGCCGCCCTCCATCGACCACTGCTCGTTGAACTTGTGCTGCAGCTGCCCGAAGACGCCGCCGCTGCGGGTGGTCAGCGGCGGCATGTAGGTCAGCGAACCGGTCTTGTTGAAGACCAGGCCGCCGCTCTGGTCGTAGGCGCGCGGATCGAACACATCGAGCGGCATGTCGCTGCGCTCCTGGTTGTAGTCCGCGCCCCACAGCAGCTTGGTCTTCTTGTCCGCGCCCAGCGGGGTGCTGATGGTCAGGCGCCCGCCAAACACGTCGCTGTTCTGGCTGACCTGGTCCACGTTGCCGCCACGCGTGGCCACCGCGCGCGCATCGAACGGCGGGAAGCGGGTGAAGTAGTCGCGGTAGTAGATCTGGGTGGACACCGTGCTGCCGAGCAGGTCCAGGTTCTGGTAGCCCAGGTTGACCACGGTGTTGCGCAGTTCGTTCTGGTTTTCGAGCTGCAGCCCCTTGATCGCGCGCGCGGCCGCGGTGCCAGGCGGCAGCTTGGCCACCGAGGGATCGGAGGCGTAGTCGGTGTTCTGCTTGGCCTGGTACTGGCTCACGCTCAGTTCGATGCGCTGCTGGCTGTCGATACGCCAGCCCAGCTTGCCGCTCACGTTGTAAACGTTGGAATCGAACAGGTCACCCTGGCTCGGCTCCGGCGCAATGCGGTGGCCGTGGGCGTCATAGGGGCTGCCGATATGCTGCGCGCCCAGGTGGAATGCGTAGTCGAGCGGCCCCTGGCTGCCGGAGAAGTGCTGCTGGACATTGGCGCTGAGCCCCTCCTTGCTCAGCCGCGTCAGCGGGGTGCCCAGCGTCACGGTGGTATCCGCGCTGGGCGGGCCGCCCGCAGGCCGCGTGGTGATCGCGATGATGCCGCCGTTGGCGCCGGCGCCGTAGATTGCGCTGCTGCCGCGCATGACCTCGATCTTCTCGATATTGCTGGGATCGATGGTGGCGAGGTTGCGCGCCGAATCCCGGTTGGTGTTGAGCGGAATGCCATCCACCAGGATCAGCGTGCCGCGGCCGCGCAGCGTCTGGCCGAAGTCCGTGACCGTGCGGCTGGAGTCCGCCATGCCCGGGATCAGCTTGCTCAGCATGGTCGCGAGATTGTTGGAACCCACCTTCAGTTCCTCGATTTCCTCGCGTTCCAGCACCGTTACCTGGCGCGTCGGGCTGACGAGGTCGCTCTTGATCCGGTCGACCCTGACCTCCACCGCATTCAGTTCGCCACCGTCGGCCTTGGCCGGCGGGCTGTCCTGCTTTGTGCCCGCACCGGATGTGCCGGTTTGCGCGACGGCGGACGCGGCGGACACTGCCTGTGCCTCGGACAGCAGCGGAGTGCCCGCGCCGATGGCGGCCACGAGAAGAGCGAGCGGACGGACCCGGCAGCGGCCGGCCGGCCCCGCCAGGGTGACTGAGCGTGTTGCGGTTTGCATGGTGATGGTCAGGCCAACGTAATGATGTGCGTAATGTGCTGTAATAGAACTCCGTGAATTGTAATAGTAATGATTCGCATTAACAACCGATTGTGGAGGAATCTGAATTTTCGTCGGGGTGTGCCGGGAAACCGGCTCGGATGTGTCTTGGGACCCGAGACAGGTTCCAAGGGCTGGGCCGTGCCTGAAAGCACGGCCCGGGGCGCGGCAGGCTCGTTCGCCATCCGCGCTCGATGGCAGCGGTATGACAGCCTTACTTGCGTCCGGCCAGCGCCTTCTGGATGGCCGCTTCGGTCTCGGCGTAATCCCCTTCGCCAAAGTGCTTGTAGACCACGGTGCCGTTTGCATCGACCAGGTAGAGCGCCGGCCAGTACTGGTTGTGCCAGGCGTTCCAGGTGGCATAGGCGTTGTCCTGCGCGACCGGGTAGCGGATATCGAAGCGCTTGAGCGCTGCCTGCACGTTGGCGGTGGACTTCTCGAAGGGGAACTCCGGGGTGTGGACGCCAACCACAACCAGGCCCTTGTCGCGGTATTTGTCGTACCACTGCCGCACATGGGGCAGCGTGTTGATGCAGTTGATGCAGCTGTAGGTCCAGAAATCGACCAGCACGACCTTGCCGCGCAGCCCGGCAACGGTCAGCGGTTCAGTGTTGAGCCACTTGTCGATGCCGGTGAATTCAGGCGCCTTGCCATAGTCGGCAGGGGCGGCGGCGGCATGTTGGGCGGCAACGATGGCGGTGGTGGCCAGCAGGGTACGAAGGAAGCGGTGCATGGTTCAGGCTCCAGGTTGGGAGGCAGGGAAAAGGGAGGTCAGCCAGGCGACGGCAAGCGTGTCGTACTGGAAGTACATGGCGATGGCGGTCGCCACCACCAGCACGCCGAAGCCTTGCTGCAGCCGGTGCGTGTGACGCGCCAGGCGGCGCACGTGGGTGGTGGCGAACTGGCCGCCATAGGCAACGCCCAGCATCGGGATGGCCGCGCCAGCCGCGAACAGCGCCAGCAGCCCGGCGGCGCGATGCAGGTCTTGCGCCTTGGCCACCAGCGCGAGGATCGACGCCAGCACCGGCCCGGCGCATGGGGTCCACACCGCGCCCAGTGTCATGCCCAGCACAAAACCGCCGGCCACGCCGGTGCCGGTCCGGCCGCCGGCGCCCGCCAGGCGGTCGACCACGCCGGCGAACGGGGCCGCCAGGCGCTCGAAGCCCGCCGGCCAGAGCCGCGCCAGGCCGGCGCCCAGCAGGAACAGGATGGCTGCGTTGCGCACTACGCCTGGGGCTTCGCTGAAGGCGCTGGACAGGGCGCCGAAGACGATGCCCAGCGCGGAAAAGGCGCTGACGAAGCCAAGCGCGATCGCCAGCGGGCGCAGCCGGCCGGATTCGCCCACCGAGCCGGCGAGCAGCATGGGCAGCACCGGCAGCACACAGGGCGAGGCAATGGTCAGCACGCCGGCGGCAAAGGCAAGGAAGGCGTCGATCATGGGCGGCCCCCGTTGGCGTGCGCGGTGCCGTAGCAGGCACGATGGCAGGGGCGGGGCGGCGGATGGATGGCGACGATGGACATGGCGGAGAACTCCCGGTGTTGGCGATAGACGCATTCCACCGTCCGCACGTATCCCGGCTGTTTCCGCTTCCCGGCATCCGTGCAATCTTTCATGTCTGCAGCGGCCCGGGATACAGAGCGATACATAGTGGCGCCGCACCCGCCGCACGGTGACCGCACCGTGCAGTGCAAACGCTGTGCCGCCGCTTCAGCGGCTGCCGTGGAGCTCGAGGTATTCCGTGAATTCGTCGCGCACGACGGCTTCAATGCGGGCGAGCTCGTCGTCCGTGATGTCTTCGAACAGCTTGCGCTTGCGCCTGGACAGCTCGCCGTGGTTCTGGACGATCAGGTCGATCAGGTTTGACAGGCGTGACTGGCGCAGGTCGAGCCAGCTTTCCAGGCGTGTGACGCTGGCATCGTAAGCGCGCAGGTACTGGATCTCCTGCGCAAGGTCTTGCTCGACGCACTGCTCGATGCATTCGAAGACGAATTCGCACAGCGCTGTCGCATCAAAGGATGCGTAGAGCCAGCCGGGCTGGGGCGACTTGATCAGGATCGTGTCGCTGTCCGAATCCAGCGCGTAGTTGAGCAGGGCCGTCCGCGGGGCGGAATAGGATTTCAGCAGGGCGGCATAGGTATCGATTTGCTTGAGCATCCGCGCCGACACCGGCAGCACTACGCCATCGGGCGTGACACCGGCCTGGCGCAGCAAATGGTGGATGAGGAATCGATGGAGCCGGCCGTTGCCGTCGTAGAACGGGTGGGCGAAGACAAAGCCAAACGATACGCACGCCGCGGCCACGATCGGGTTTGCCGCCTGTGCCGCGACCAGGCCCGCCACCGCGGCAATCCCGTCCATCATCGCGCCAAGCTGCCCGGGCGGCGGGGGAATATAGTCCGCAATGTTGCGCATGCGCCCGCCGCGGGACAGCCAGTTCTGCTTGTCGCGATAGGAGAATTCGGCGCGCAGCCCCGAGATGATTTCGTTCTGCCACTCGCACAGCTGTTCTTCGGTAAGCGGGGCGGGATTGCCGGCGTACTCCAGCAATCGCCTGAACTTGGCGATCCGCTGGTTATCGGGGATCTCGTGCTCGATGGAGTAGGTCGATCGGGTTTCCGCGAGGTAGAGGTAGTCCACCGCGCGCGCCAGCAGCTCTGGCTCGAGCCGCTTGATGGCCGCGGCCACGCGGCCAGGGAGGTCGGCGTCAATGTACTGCGCCAGCTTCTCGGTGCGGCGCACCAGGGGGCAAAACGCGGCCGGGCCAAGGTGGTTGTTCTGGATGCCGAACTGCAGGTCCGGCGTTGCCGGGCCGGTCAGGTAGCGGGTCTCGTCCAGCGCCAGTACCCTGGGCGCCCCGGCCGGCAGCTTGTAGTCGAATTGCGCCCCGGCCAGCCATTTGGCATAGAACGCGCTCAGCCTCGCATAACGGGAGGTCGGGGTGGCCGCCAGCCACTCGCGTACAGCCTGCACCGCTTGCGCATGCTCGAACAGCGCCGCCAGCACGGTCAGGTCCAGGTGCTCCTTCTTCAGCGCGAACGTCAGGTGGTCCACGGTCGTGTCGGCGCCGCGGTAGCGGTTCCTTGGGTACACGGTGCGCGTGGTGCCGTCCGGTCCGGTGTGCGTGCTGAGGACCCCGGTCTTGTCGGCGAGGGCGGAGGTCGAGCGCAGCGGCGGGACGCGCAAGCCGAACTTGCGGATAAGCGCATCGTAGCCTAGTGGCGCATGAGACATATGAAGTCGCGATCCTTGGGTGCGGGTTTGCCCGGAGCTTACCAGAGTTTCTACAGAATTTACCGAAACATCTACTTGGTGGGAAAGCGCTTTCCATTCTATCTATAGCGATGGACGGGCAACCTGGTCGCCGGGCTTCCCAGGAGTTCTACAGCACTTACCGTTTCATCTACTCTCATGGGCAGCCTGGATGATCTTGTCTACAGGGCTTGCCTTCCGGCCCGGGTAGCGGGGCATCCGGTCGCCTGCAAATCGAAATACATCATGACAAAAATGCCATCTTCTGAATCGGCTCAAATGGCGTTCAGGGTTTTTCGGTAAATCCGTCAGGGTTTTCGAGGGTTTCTGGCCGCTACCCGGTACTAAGCATTTTTATTTGTTTATCTGGCTCGAATAATCGCCTATAACTGCATCTACATGCTGCGGCTGATGTCACGCATCATGCCTACGCCCGCCAGGCTTGCCTGCGGGCATTTTTTTTTGGGGGGGGATGTGTGGGTGCCGTTTATGCGGCATTAATCGCTCTGATTTATTTCGATCATCATTCGATGCGGTCAAAATCATGACATTTCTGTAATCATGACATCTTTGTAATCATTTTGACTGGCCCGAGGATCGCCTTCCCGGCATTACAAATTCGTAATGATGAGGTTTAAGTCCTTTTCCTCATTCATTCAAAACGAACGCTTATCTATCGGCGGCAATTCGCCTGAAAGCGGCTCCAGCAAAGGGTTTTGTGGTCATCGTGTGGCGCCTGGCGACGCTTTTATCCGGGGGCGACGATGCATATTCAGCGTGAATATTCGGTGCCGATCCTTCCCCGTCATTAATTCAGTGAAAACCCTGCCATGCCTTTCGCTTGACTTACTTGATATATCACATACTGTGTATCCCATCGCCACTCCGAACTTGAGAGAGGTGAGGTCGGAGACCTCAGGTCGGCGTCGGAAAAAGAGGCAAATAAATGCCAATGACACAGGAGACATGAAATGCCAACAGCCACCCTTATGCTGAGGCGCAGCGCGCCCGCATACCCGCCCGCACCCCCGCAATTGAATGGTCAAATGATTCAAGGAGCGCGCAAATGAGTAATCCATCGGCAGCGCTGGGCGCTAATCGCCAGGTCCCGGAAGGCACACGCTGGCTGCAATTGATTGTCGGTGTGGTCTGCATGATCGCCACCGCCAATATCCAGTACGCCTGGACCCTGTTCGTCCCTGAAATCCAGGGCACCTACGGCTGGTCGCGCGCCAGCATCCAGATCGCCTTCACCGTTTTCGTCCTCGTGCAGACCTGGCTGGCGCCGATCGAAGGCTATTTCATCGACAGGTTCGGCCCGCGCATGATGGTCGCCTTCGGCGCGGTCTTCATCGGCGCGGCGTGGTGCATCAACTCCCAGGCCACTACCCTGATGGGCTTCTACGTCGGCGCAGCCGTTGGCGGCCTTGGCGTGGGCTCGATCTACGCCACCTGCATCAACAACGCGCTCAAGTGGTTCCCGGACCGCCGCGGCCTTGCGGTGGGCCTGACCGCGGGCGGTTACGGCGCCGGCTCCGCGGCGACGATCCTGCCCATCGCGGCCATGATCGAGTCGCAGGGCTTCCAGCACACCTTCCTGTTCTTCGGCCTGCTGCAGGGCGGGCTCGCCTTTGTCGCGGCGTGGTTCCTGCGCGCACCAAAGGGTAGCGAGGTGAGGGCATCGCAGAAGCTGGTCCAGGCCACGCGCGACTACACGCTCAAGGAAGCGATGTCCACCAGGCTGTTCTGGCTGATGTTTGTGATGTTCATCCTGGTCGTCACCGGCGGCATGATGGCCGTGGCCCAGCTTGGCGTCATCGCCAAGGACCTGGGTGTGAAGGAGTTCAAGGTCGACCTGCACTTCTTCGTGATGGCCGCGCTGCCGCTCGCGCTGATGCTCGACCGGATCATGAACGGCATCTCGCGTCCGTTGTTCGGCTGGATCTCGGACAACATCGGCCGTGAGAAGACCATGGTCATCGCCTTCACCCTGGAAGGCTTGGGCATCATCGCGCTCGGCTACTTCGGCAGCAACCCGTACGCCTTCCTGATCCTGTCGGGCGTGGTGTTCCTGGCCTGGGGCGAGGTCTACTCGCTGTTCTCGGCACTGGCCGGCGATGCCTTCGGCACCAAGCACATCGGCAAGATCTACGGCGTGCTCTATACGGCCAAGGGCATCGGCGCACTGTTCGTGCCGGTCGGCAACCTGATGATGGAGGCGACCGGCACCTGGTCGACGGTGCTCTACACGGTTGCGGCCATGGACCTGACCGCTGCCTTCCTGGCGATCATGGTCTTGCGCCCGGTGCTGGCCAGCCATGTTGCCACCTCCAGGAGTCTGTTCTCGAAGGAGACGGCGGCGGCGGGGACGCAAGTGCCAGCCTGACGGACAGGCACGTGGGCGTTTCGCAGCAAGACGGGCGGGCATCTTCGGAAGCCCGCCTTTTCGTTTACGGGGGACTCGGCAATCCCGGTGGCTTTGCCGGGCCGTATGCGATCGGATAATGCATGGCTGGCCGACGCAATGCTCATGGCAAGCCGCGACGCCGGCTCTCACAATGAAATGGCTCACCGGAGCCTTTCATGCCATACACCCTTTGCCTTGAAGCGCAATGCCTGCGCCTGCACCTGCGGGCCGGCGCGGAACTGGTCTGCCGCGGCGGCAGCCTGTGGCTGACGTTCGAAACACGGGACAGGCCGTCCCCGGACGTCCTGCTCGCACCCGGCGAGCGCTATCGGCTGCATGGTGACGCCGACGTGTTTCTGGCGGCGCTGCACGGCGCGGGCCCCGTGTTGTGCGGGATCGAAGCGCCGCCACACCAGCGCCGTACCGGTTTTCCCTGGCTCAGGTGGCTTTGGGGCTCGCGCGTGTCCTGACGGTGCGTGCGGCTTCCTGGCAAATCCACTCGGCTACGCAGCTGACGTCCTCGCGCGGATGGGCGGAGGCATGGACCAGCCAGTACGCGTTGGGGCTCGGCGGCGCTTGTAGCGCCGTCGGCACGATCACCAGCTGGCCGCCATCGATCAGGGGCCGCACCAGCTCGAGCCGGCCCAGTGCGACGCCCTGTCCCGCCAGCGCCGCGTGGATGACCTGGTCGTACTGATTGAAGCGAAGCACGCCGTGCTGGCTCGCCTGGCGGTAGCCGCGCGGCTCGAGCCAGCTGCGCCATTGCAGCCACGGACGGGGATCGTCGAATTCCAGCAGCGGCAACTGAAGCAGCGCCTCGTCGTGCCGGGCGACCCCGGCCACCAGCGATGGATGGGCGACCGGGGCGATGTGTTCGCCGAACAGGCGCACGGCATCGGGCGGCGCCGCGGCATCGCGGCAATAGCGCACGGCGAGGTCAATGCCCTCGGCACGCAGGTCGCTGATACGGTTGCTGGCGGACAGGCGCACATCCAGATGCGGATGCGTCTTCTGCAGGTTCCCCAGCCGCGGCAGCAGCCACAAGCCGGTCACGCCGATGCTGGCGGTGACCGTGACGGCCCGCTGGCCCTCGTTGCGGCGCACCTCGGCCACCACGTCCTGCAGCTGCTGCAGCGCGCTGTCGGCGCTGCGAAACAGCCGTTCGCCCTCGGCGGTGAACGCAACGCCGCGATGCTTGCGCACGAACAGCGGCACCTTCAGCTGCTCCTCCAGTGCGTGGATCTGCCGGCTTACCGCCGACTGCGTCAGGCACAGGTCGTCCGCCGCCTGCGTAATGCTCATGCGTCGGCCGACGGCGACGAAGCCCTTGAGCAGGTCGAGCGGAAACAGCCGGACAAGCGGGACGGACATGCGGTGGCCTCCTGGCAGATTCGCGATACGCCATTACAGCACGATCCCCGGCCCTCTTGCCATGCGCGGTGCGCATGGCAGAACGACCAAATGATCGCTTGAAGCACGGCGCCAGGGCGGCTGCAATAGAGCCATCGCGCGCCTGCCGGCGCCATTGTCCGACAAGGGGCCGTCATGACTTCTCGCCTGCCACACACTTGCGCCGCCATCGCCACGCCGCAGTCCGCCACGCCATGGTGGCGTGAGCTGTGGGTGCTCGTGCTGGCGGGCGGCCTGCTGATGGGGCTGGCGTTGGGCGTGCGCCATGTGCAGGGTCTGTTCTTGCTGCCCATCATCGCCGAGCGCGGCTGGACCCGCGAGACCTTCGGCTTCGCGATGGCGGTGCAGAACCTGGTCTGGGGGCTGGCGCAGCCCTTCACTGGCATGCTGGCCGACCGGTACGGCTCATGGAAGGTGATGGCCGGCGGACTGGCGTTATATGCCGCCGGACTTTACGGAATGACCCAGGCAGACACGTCACCGGCCTTCGTCTGGTCGGCAGGCGTCTGCATCGGCATTGCGCTGTCCGGCACGACCTTCGGCGTGGTGTATGGCGCGCTGAGCAGAATGGCGGACGCCGCGCAGCGCAGCCGCGCGCTGGGCCTGGCCGGCGCCGTCGGCGGCATCGCGCAGTTCGCGCTGGTGCCGGCCGCGCAGGGGCTGCTGGTCGCATCGGGATGGGCGACCACGCTGCTGATGCTCGCCCTGGCACTGGCCGTGCTGCTGCCGCTTGCGTTGCCATTCCAGGACCGGATTGCCGCCGCGCCGGCACCGGCCGCGGATGAGACCACCGCGCCGAGCAGCGGCGGCCAGCCGCCGCTGCTCGGCGCGGTGCGCGAGGCCTTCGGACATTCCGGCTTCTGGCTGCTCAACCTCGGCTTTCTTGCCTGCGGCTTCCAGCTCGCCTTTATCGCCAGCCACTTGCCCGCCTATCTGCTGGATCGCGGCATGCGTCCGGCCGACGGCATGGCCGCGCTCGCCATCATCGCGCTCGCCAATGTGGCCGGCATCTACGTGTTCGGCCTGCTGGGCGACCGCCACAGCAAGAAATACCTGCTCGCCGGCATCTACCTCGTGCGTACCGCGGCGATGGCGCTGTTCCTGCTACTGCCGCTGAGCACGCCCACGTTGTACTTGTTCTGCGCGGCGATGGGCTTCCTGTGGCTCGGCACCGTGCCGCTGACCAGCGGGATCCTCTCACAGGTGTTCGGCGTGCGCTATCTCGCCACGCTGTTTGGCTTCGTGTTCTTCGGCCACCAGCTGGGCTCGTTCCTCGGCGTATGGCTGGGCGGGTTGGTGTTCGAGCTGACGCGCTCGTACGACCCGGTCTGGTTCAGCGCCATGACGCTGGGCGTACTGGCCGCGGCCTTGCACTTCCCGATCGACGACCGGCAGATCGTCAGGACCGGCCTCGTGCCGGCGCGGTCATGAGTCCGCGCCGCGGACCGGCGCTTGGCATATGGCTGTCGGTACTCGGCCTGGCGGGCCTGTGCATGGTGGCACTGACATCTTGGCTCGACCCGGCTTTTGCGCTGGCGTGGGTACAGCTGATGGCGATGTGCCGATAGCAGTAGCCATGCCTCGCAGTAGGGCCCGATCGCGCTAGTTCTCCTGAACCAGCTGGAATGCGGTCCTGCAGGCCCTGGCCCATTCCCAGGCCAATTCCCTGCGCTGGGCGGCCCGGATCGCCATCGCTTCGTCCAGGCCGGCCGCAAGATCCTGCACGGTGACCGCGGCCGGCGCCCCGGCCGCGCCCCAGGCCGCGGCAAAGGCGACTTGCTTGCTGGTGCCCGGAGGTTGTGCGGCCCGGAACAGGCCAAGCCGTGGCAGGAAAAAGGCACCGGCGACAATGCCGCCGTGCAGGCTGCTGCCGACAAAGCCCTGGCTGTGCGCAATCAGCGCACAGATATCCCACAGATTGAGCGAGTCGAACAGGACCACAGGCGTGCCGCGCAGCCGTGCCGCCAGGTGCTGGTAGCAAGCCAGGTCGTCGTGCCAGGGCGCGGCGCCGGCGCGAAACAGCACCAGGCCCAGGGTCCTGGCCCGGGCGATACGTTCGAGCTGGGCCGCCAGCTGTGAAAGGGTATCGTCGTCGCCAAAATCCGCGCTGAACTGCACGGCCAGGTATCCGCCAGGGAACCCTGACACGACGCGGGCGCACTCGCCCTGGCGGGCGCGCCGGCGGATGCAGTCGCCGAACAGCTCGGCCACCAGCACGGCCGGATCGGGCTCCAGGCGGCAGGCAATGCCGTTCTCCGCGAGCATGGCCCGGGTCTGATGGTCTCGTACCCCGACGCTGGTGGCGGCCCCGAGCTTGGCCACCACCTCGGCCCGCATGCCGGGCTCAACCGATCCAAGTGCAATGCCCCCGGCGGCGTGGACAATGACACGCCGGACATTGGCAAAGATGCCGGCCGGCAACAGGTAGGGGACCAAGTCCGGTACGCCCAGCTGCGCCTGGGCCCAGACCGTCCGCTCGTGCGGCCGGGCATCGAGCAGCGCCACCACCGCCCGGGCCTGCTCGGGAGGCTGCAGCATCACGGCCGCCTCCCAGAGCGAGCAGGTCAGGGTTTCGCCACCCACATGGATGACATCGACGGCGCTGTCGCCCACGGTGGCTGCCAGCCGCGCCAGGGTGTGGACCCGATGGCCGCCATGGATTCTCAGGTTGCGCTCGGCCAGGCCCCCGTAGAATGGGTTGGCCTGCCCGATCAGGCTTCGCATCACATGCGGCAGCAGCAGGTCGCCGAAGTTGTGGCGATCGAAAGCGCCAAACAGGATCGTGGGGAAGCCGGTGGTTCCTGACCGGGAGGCTGCCATGGCGTCAACGTCAGGCAAGCGCCAGGTCCTGCATGTCCGCGCTGTCGAAGCCTTCGGTGAATCCAGCCTTGATGCCGGCCAGCAACTGTGTGGCGGGTTCCACCTTGCCTTGCTGCCGCCACAGGTGCGCCAGGCTCAAGGCAGCCCGCAATTCGAACGACCTGGCATGTTGCTGTCGCGCGATGTCGATCGCCTTGTGGAAGCAAGCTTCCGCTTCCGCTTCCGCATTGCCATCAGGCCTGAGATCCGGCGAACCTTGTCCTTGCCGTATCAGCTCACCCTTGATGCGGTGCCACTCGGCTTCGCAATAG
This sequence comes from Cupriavidus sp. BIC8F, assembly GCF_032465815.1. Classification (NCBI taxonomy): domain Bacteria; kingdom Pseudomonadati; phylum Pseudomonadota; class Betaproteobacteria; order Burkholderiales; family Burkholderiaceae; genus Cupriavidus; species Cupriavidus sp. BIC8F. The sequence continues at coordinate 1,536,416 of NZ_CP136095.1, forward strand.
TGTTCCCCGGTCTTGTCCACCGCGTCTTTTGCCTCGGCAAGCGCGCTCAGGCCTGACTGCAATTGTCCCTGGCGTCCGTAGGCATGGGCCAGGAGACACTGGAAATGCGAATGCCCCAACGCCGCCCCCGTAGCGTGGTAGGCCGCCAGCCCCTCGCGCATCTGCGCGATGCCTGGCTCTGGCTGCCCCTGCTCGGCCAGCGCCCAACCGCGAAGGATGGTCGTCCACGCAAGCCAGAGCGGGAAACCTTGCTCGGTCGAGAGCGTGATGGCTGCCTCGGCGTATTCTTGCGTGAGTTGGGGCTCGCGGCGGAAGTGGTGCAGTTCTGCCGTCTGGCACAAGGCATGCGCAAGGCTGAAGGGGTGGGACAGCTGCCGTGCCAGCGCAAGCGCGTCCTGCGCGCTCTTGCTGGCCTGGTCAGGATAGCCAAGACTCCAGAGGACCAGGGCCGAAGTCGACAGGCCGCGTACCTCCGGATCCACGCCATGGACATTCAGGTGGGTGTGATGCGATCCTGCGCCGTAGAGCGCAAGCGCTTCACGCACGTGGGCATGCGCGATACTGAATCTGCCCAGGTAATACGAGGTCGTCGCAAGCGAGACATGGGCCTCGCCCAACAACTCCGGATCTTTCTTTTGCTCGGCCAGGTGCAGCAGTTGCTCCCCTAGTTCGTAGGCCTTCGCGTGCTCTGCACGCAGGGAGAAGTAGGTGCGCAACCCGACTAGCGTCGGAAAAAGCTCTGGTGTGTCCCTGGCCGGGCCGCACAGTGCCAGGGCGCGGCTGTAGGTCGCTTCCACCTCGGATGAGGCAAAGCCCCTGGCGGCAGTCAAGGCCGGCCCGATGGCAAGCCGCAGCGCGAGCTCCTGGCGGGCACGTTCCGGGGTGTCGGGCTGCCGGCCAAGCAGCGCCAGCGCGGCATTCAGGTGGCTGATCGCCTCGTGATAGGCAGACCGCTGCACGGCCTGCTGTCCGGTGTATTGCAGGTACTCCACCGCCTTCGGATCGTTGCCGCCAAGGCTGTAGTGCCGGGCCAGTTCGCTGTAGTGGTCTTTTAGCTGATTCTGGAAGAGTGCTTCGATCGCCTGGGCCGTGCGTTGGTGCAGCGCTGTGCGTTGCTCCGTGAGCAGGCTGTTGCCGGCCACCTCCTGGGTCAGCGCATGCTTGAACGTGTATTCGATATCGGGGAATGCTGGACGCTCATAAATGAACTCCCCCAATTCCAGCTGGGCGAGGAGAGGGCGCAACTGCTCATCCGGCTGCGCGACAACCCGCTGGATCAGGCTCAGGGAGAATTCCTTCCCGATCACGGCCAGGGTCTGCAACAAGTCCTTCCCGGCACGGGACAGCCGATCGATGCGGGCGGCCAGCACACCCTGTACTGTTGTCGGGATGTGCAGCGCGGCGGGCGTCTTCTCGATGCGGTAATGGCCGGGCTCGCCCAGCAGGGCTTTCTCCTCGCACAGGGTCTGCACCACCTCTTCCATAAAGAAGGGATTGCCCTCGGTCTTTTCCAGAATGAGGCCCTTGAGGGGCATCAGCGCGGGATCGTCTCCAAGGAGGGCGGCGAGCAGTTGCTGGGCCTCAGCCTGGCCCAATGGATCCAGCCGCAGCGGAATGTAAAAGTCCTTCTGGCCCCAGCCATGCTGGTACTCGGGCCGATAGTTCAGCAGCAGCAGGATCCTGGCGCCAGGAAGGCGGTCGATCAGCACATCCAGAAAGGCCTCGGTTTCACTGTCCAGCCATTGCAGGTCCTCGAACAGCAGAACAAGCGGCTGATTCCCGCTCTCGCGGCACAGCAGGTTCGTGATCGCCTCGAACGTGCGCTGGCGTCGGATCCGGGCATCCATGTTCGGCATTGCCGAACCGGGCTCGCTGATGCCCAGCAGGTGGAGCAGGTACGGCAGCACGTCCTCCAGTGCCCGGTCGAGCATCACGACCCGGCCGGCAACCTTTTCCCGGTACCTCCGTTCATCGTCGTGGGCTTCGATCTGGAAATAGTTCTTCACCAGTTCGATCAGCGGGAGGTAGGCAAAGGCCTTGCCGTGGGACACCGAGAATGTTTCCAGCGTCAGGCAACTGCCGGGCGAGCGCGCCTTGAACTCGTGGAACAGCCGCGACTTGCCGACCCCGGCTTCGCCAACCACGGCGACGATCTGGCCCTGGCCGGCCGCGGACCGTTCCAGTGCCCGTTGCAGCGTCTCCAGTTCGGCCTCACGCCCCACGAAGCGCGCCAGGCCGCGATGTGCCGCCACCTGCAGGCGGGTGCGCAGCGGCCCGGTTCCGGTCAGTTCATAGACAGCCAGCGGCATGGGAATGCCCTTGACCTGGGCCACGCCCAGCGGCTTGAACGCGAAGTATCCTTCGGCAAGCCTGTGGGTGGATTCGCTGACGAAAATGGACGAGAGGGCGGCCATGGTCTCCATCCTCGAGGCAATGTGGATGGTGTGGCCGACCGGGTCATAGTCCGTGTGCAGGTCGTCCTTGCGGATCGAGCGAACGACCACCTCGCCGGTATGGATGCCGACCCGGATCTGCAGCGAGATGCCTTGCTCCAGCCTGAGCCGGTCGCTGTGCCGCTGCATCGCCTTCTGCATGCGCAGCGCGGCGTAAAGCGCACGCTGGGGGTGGTCCTCATGGGCGATCGGTGCGCCGAACAGCGCCAGGATGCCGTCGCCCAAGGACTTGGCGACGTAGCCTTCGTAGTAGTGCACCGCCTCCATCATCAGTTCGATCACCGGGGTGATCAGGCGGTGTGCTTCCTCCGGATCCAGGTCATGGATCAGTGCGGTCGAGCCCGCCATGTCCGCGAACAGGACAGTGATGGTCTTGCGTTCGCCAGCGGGCTCGCCGCGGGCTTCAAGCGCTGCCTGCTCGCTCCGGATGCGCTCGGCCAGATGGGGCGGCGTGTAGGAGACCGGCGAGGTGGGCGCAGCGGGTGCCAGATCGCTGCAGGGCTCGCCGCAGGAACTGCAGAAGCGTGCCCCCGGGGGCACGGCGTAGCCGCAGCGCCGGCATTGGCGGATGAGGGGCCTGCCGCATTGTTGGCAAAAATTGGCGCCTATGGGGTTCTCAGATCCGCATCTTGTGCATTGCGCCATGGGACCCTCCTCGGGACGCCTCCTCCGTAGGATTAGATTCCCCAAAGCCGCACATCGCAAGTGGCTTCGGCCCCCAGGGCAGTGCGCTGGTTGTGCGCCCGAGACCGCAAAGCGATTTCATGGACTCGGCGCGGCACTCCCCTCAATGATGCATGAGCGGATAGACCACCAGGCCGATCAGCGCCGCGCCGGCCACGATCACGGGTTCGGGCAGCTTCCTGAACCTGAGCAGCAACGCTACCGTGCAAAGCGCCAGCAGCACCGTCGGCACATCCACGATCGAACGCCTGGCCAGCACGATCACCGCGCCGGTGATGGCTCCCACTGCGGCAGCGGTCACGCCATCGACAAAGGCCAGGATGGCGGGCAGCTTGCCGTATTTCTTGAAGTAGGGGGCCGGCAAGACGGTGAACAGGTAGCACGGCAGGAAGGTGGCCAGCGCCGCAACCGATGCGCCCGGAAAGCCGGCCACCAGGTAGCCGATAAAGCCGACGGTGATCACCACCGGGCCGGGCGTGATCATGGCCACCGCCACGGCATCCACGAACTGCTTGTCATTTAGCCAGTGGAAGTCGGTGACCACGCTGCCGTACAGGAACGGCACAATGGCCAGCCCCGAGCCGAACACGAAGGCGCCCGCCTTGGCAAAGAACACGGCAATCTGCGCCAGCAGGGGCCAGTCAATGGCGCCGGCCACGCCGCCGGCCAGGGGCAGCTGTGTCGCCGCGGCCGCGTGCAGGCCGCCCTGGCGCAGCCATTTTGGCGGGGCGCGCCAGAACCACACCAGCAGCCCGGCCGCGAGGAACATCCACGCGATTTCGGATTCGGTGACCACCGTGACCGCGGCAAGTACCAGGTAGATCGCCCACAGCAGGCGGTCCTTGCCCACGCTCTTGGTCGTGAGCTTGTACGCGCTGATCGCGATGATGCCGATCACCGCCGCCCCGACGCCGTAGAACACAGACTGCATCCACGTCAGGCCGCCAAAGCGCACATAGGCCCAGCCCAGCGCCAGCACCATCAGGAATGACGGCAGCACGAACGCGATCCCGACCAGCGTCGCGCCCGCGGTCCGGTAGTGGACATAGCCCAGATAGATGGCCAGCTGCGCGGCCAGCGGGCCGGGTGCCAGCTGTGCCAGGGCCAGCCCCTCCTTGTAGTCGGCGTCGGTGATCCACTGGCGCCGGTCCACCAGGTCGCGATGCATGTAGCCAGCCAGCGCCACCGGACCGCCGAAGCCGAACGTGCCCAGGCGCAGCATGTAGCCGACCAGCTGCCAGAGGGTGTAGCGCGGCCGTTCCGTGAGCGCGGCCGGAGGAGTCGGAGCCTGCGAGACGTTGCTCATGTCGTGGACCTCAGGGGCATGGTGCTATCGCTTTCCGGAAAAATGCACATAAAGGGAATCGAGGGTACGGCCGATTTCGGCCAGCAGCGCGTCGTCACCCGCCAGGCGCTCGCGCGCGCCGGCAAGCACGGCTTCGAACCCGCTGGCTTCGGGCACCTGGGCTCCGCCGATATCCAGGGCGTGGACCATGCTGGCCAGGTGGGCCAGTCCGCGGTCGGCGTCCAGCCCGAAGCTGCCCAGCAGCACCTCGAATGAAACCTTGTCGCCCACATGCGTGAAGGCGGCGCCGTCGAAGTCGAAACCCAGCGCGTCATCCGGGCAGTCCGCGGGATGCTCCAGCCACAGGAAGCGCGCATGCGGGTCGATAAAACGCTGGATCAGCCATGCGCAGGCAACCCGGTCCACCCACAGGTGGCGCCGCGTTGCCCAGTCGCGCCCCTGGTATTGGGCAGGATCCCGGCGCGGGATGCCGCCGCTTGCAGGCTGGGGCTCGCCTGGCGAGCGCAGGGTTTCGACCGCACTGTTGAAGTCCCGCCATTGCAAGGCGGCGTTGGCCGATGCGTCGTTGGGGAAGAAATCGGTCCCGGCGATGGCATCAAAGGCACGGCCGTGCCGGCGCAGCAGGCGGGCGATCCCGGCTTCATCCTGGCCGGACAAGCTCTTGCGGTCCTCGGAGAGGGCGGCCAGCCAGCCGGCGTAGTCGGCCGTGCGGTCAAACAGTGTCCGGTAGGCGTGAGCCTCCGCCGGATCATGCGCGCGCACGTTCAGCAGCCAGGCCTGGCCGCCTTCCTGGATGGTTTCATCGGCCAGGTCACGCAGTTGAGCGCTTTGCGCGCTTGCCGTCGGCAACAGATAGGCGCCGTCGCGCAGTGCAGCGCAGCCTAGTGCCTTGAGGGCTCGCCAGATGCGCATCCGGGCAGTAGCGCCCTTGGTCGGCAGGCTGATGACGAGGAGGGTCCACAGTTCCGGAGCTGGTTCCATGGGCCGATACTAAGTGCTTGTAGAGTGTGAATCAACTATGTAGCGATCTCTACAGCTTCAATCGAGTGCATTTAATGGCACCTATTCCGGAGTCGGCTGTAGCTTCATGGGAGAACGGTGCGACCGCACCTGGCAGATAACGATATGGGCATTCATTCGTTCCCGTGTGATGCAGGGCTCCCTATCCTGTGAGCCTGCTCATCCGCACGGAAGGAATGACTTATGAATGCCCCGTTGGACTTCAATGCGCGGCACGCGCTGCGCGCCGCGCTGGACACCGTGCCGGCGCTGGCGCAGAAGATTGGCGTCGATGCGGCCGCCCGCGAGGCACGGCGGCTGCTGCCCTATGAGGCCTTCGCGCTGTTTCGCGAGTCCGGGCTTGGCGTGCTCCGGCTCCCGGTGGAGCAGGGTGGCCTGGGCGGCTCGCTGGCCGACCTGTTCGAGGTCATTGCCGCGATTGCCGCGGAGGAATCGAACGTCGCGCACGCGCTGCGCATCCACTTCGACCAGACCGAGTCGCTGCGCCTGGCGCCGCGCTCGGCCTTCAATGACCTGCAGGTGCAGCGCATTGTCGGGGGCGCGATCTTCGGCGGTGCCTCCACGGAACGCGGCACGTCGCGTCCCGGTGAAATCACCACGGCGCTGCGGCGCGACGGCGAGCACTATTGCCTGAGCGGCAAGAAGTATTACTCCACCGGCACCGCCTTCGCCGACTACGCCCGCATCAATGTGAAGGATGCCGATGGCGCCGATGCCTCGATCATCATCCCGACCGATCGCCCCGGCTTCAACGTCGTTGACGACTGGGACGGCATGGGCCAGCGCATGACCGCCAGCGGCAGCCTGGTGCTGGACGACGTGCAGGTGCTCGCCGATGAAGTGACGCGGCGCGCCAACAGCACGCTGGTCGGCCGTCACTGCGGCGCGCTGCGCCAGCTGCACCTGGTGGCGGTGGCGGCGGGGATCGTGCGCAATGCCTGGGCCGATGCCTTGCGCTATGTGCGCGATCATGGCCGTCCGGTGCTGCACAGCCCGGCATCCTCGGCTCGCGAGGACCATTTCATCCAACAGGTGATCGGCGACCTGGCCGCGCACAGCCATGCCATCGACGCACTGGTGCGTGAGAATGCGCGCGCACTGGACCGCTCGGCCGATGCGCTGCTGGCACGCTCCGAAGACGCCGAAGCGCTGGTCCTGGCCGGCGCGCTGGCTACCGCGCAGACCCAGCTGGTGGTCAGCAAGCTGGCGCTGCACGTGGCCGAGCGCATGTTCGAGGCCGGCGGCGCCTCGGCCACCGCCAGGCAGCACAACTTCGACCGGCACTGGCGCAACCTGCGCACGATCTTCAGCCACAACCCGCTGCTGCACAAGGCGCGCGTGGTCGGCGCCTACCACCTGAACGGCGACACCACGCACCTGGCCGAAGGCCGGGTGTTCTGAGCCGCCGGAGACGAACGATGACAGCAAGCTCACCGCAGCGCCAGCTGCACCTGAACCTCAACGCGCTCCATTCCGGCTTCGTGCCGTCGGCGTGGCGCCTGCCCGCCAGCGACCCGCGCGCGTTCGTGGACGTGCAGCACTACATCCGCCTGGCACGCATCGCCGAAGCGGGTAAGTTCGACGCGATCTTCCTGGCCGACAATGCCTCGATCGCCGACCAGATCCATTTCCGGCCGATCACGGCGCTGGAGCCGACCCTGCTGCTGGCCTGCGTCGCCGCGGCGACTACCCATATCGGACTGGTTGCCACGGCCTCCACCAGCTACAACGAGCCCTATAACATCGCGCGGCGCTTTGCCACGCTGGACCATGTCAGTGGCGGCCGCGCGGGCTGGAACGTGGTGACCACGGCGGATGCCGGCTCGGCACGCAACTTCGGCCGCGCCGCGCCGCCGGACCACGGACAGCGCTATGCGCGTGCCGACGAGTTCACGGATCTCGTCAAGGCGCTGTGGGACAGCTGGGAAGACGATGCCCTGATCGGCGACAAGCACGGCGGGCGCTTTGTCGATACCGCCAGGCTGCGGCCGGTGGCGCACCATGGCACCTTCTTCGACGTGCAGGGGCCGCTGAACCTGCCGCGGCCGCCGCAGGGCCATCCGGTGCTGTTCCAGGCCGGCGGCTCCAGCGACGGGCGCGAGCTGGCCGCGCGGCATGCCGAGGCGGTGTTCTCCGCGTCGCAGTCGTTCGAGGAGTCGCTGGCCTGCAAGCGCGAGATCAACGCGCGTGCCGAAGCGCTGGGGCGCGGCCCGGACGCGGTCAAGGTGTTGCCGGGGCTGACCACCGTCATCGGCGCCACCGAGGCGCAGGCGCGGCAGCGCCGCGACGAGCTGGTCGACCTGATTCCGTGGGACTACAGCCTGGTGCGGCTGGCCGGCACACTGGGCATTCCGGTGGAACGGCTGAGCCTGGATGCGCCGCTGCCAGATGACCTGGCGCTGCCGGCCAACGGCAACCACACCTTCTTCCGCGCCACCGTGGCGGTGGCACAGCGCCAGAACCTGACGGTGCGCGCGCTGATCCGCGAGCTGGCGGGCGGCGGCGGCCACCGCGTGATCGTGGGCACGCCGGAGCAGGTGGCCGACGATATCGAACACTGGTTCCGCCATGGTGCCGCCGACGGCTTCAACCTGATGCCCGATGCGCTGCCCGACGGGCTGCAGGCCTTCGTCGATGGCGTGGTGCCGATCCTGCAGCGGCGCGGCATCTTCCGCACTGCGTACGCGGGCACCACGCTGCGTTCGCACCTGGGCCTCGAACGGCCCGCGGGACGGGTGCCGGCGCAGGCTGCGGCGTAAGCAGAAGTCCGCATTTGCTACGTCGTATTCCTTCGTGGACTGGGCAAGGGGCGTTTCTTAGACTGGTGCTTCCATATCACTGCCCAGCCTGCCATGACACGACGCCCTTTCCTTGCCACTCTCGCACTCGCCGCACTGACGGCGCTTGCCACGTTCTCCATCGGCACCGCCCACGCGCAAGCCGGCGACCGGCCACTCAAGGTTGGCGTGCGCGGCGGGGTCGACGAAGAGATCTGGGAAGTGGTGACGCGCGTTGCCGACAAGCAGGGGCTGAAGGTGCAGACCATCGTCATCACCGGCACCGCCAGCCCCAACGAGGCCCTCAACAATGGCGACCTCGATGCCAATGCCTTCCAGCACATCCCGTTCCTGCGCGACCAGATCAGGCAGCGGGGCTACAAGATCGTCAATGTCGGCGATACGCTGATCTCGCCGATCGCGTTCTATTCGCGCAAGGTCAAGTCGCTGGAGGCGCTGCCCAATGGCGCGCGCATCGGCATCCCGAACGACCCGAGCAACCAGACGCGCGCGCTGGTGATCCTGCGTGACCACGGGCTGGTCAAGCTCAGGGATGGCTTTGATCCCTATACCGGCACGGCGTCGCTGGCCGACATCACGGCCAACCCGAAGAAGCTGGAGTTCGTGGAAAGCGCGTCGGTGGTGCTGCCGCGCGCGCTGCCAGACGTCGATGCTGCCGCCATCGTCAATACCTTTGCGTACCAGGCCGGCCTGATCGCCACGCGCGACGGCATCGCGGTGGAAAAGAAGGAGCACAACCCGTACGTGAACGTGATTGCCGTGCGCGAGAAGGACAAGGGCGCGCCGTGGGTCGCGCGGCTGGTCAAGGCCTATCAGTCCGACGAGGTGCGCAAGTTCATCCAGACCAAATACCAGGGTTCCGTGATCCCTGCCTTCTGACGAGCCAGCATGCACGCTGTCCTACCGTTGCGCGAACCCGGGCCGCATATCGTGTTCGCGGGGATCGGCAAGACCTACGCGGGGGCAGGCGCCCCCGCGCTGGCCGATATCTCCTTCACCATTGGCCGCGGCGAGCGCTTCGGCATCATCGGCCGCAGCGGCGCCGGCAAGTCGACGCTGCTGCGCACCATCAACATGCTGGAGCGCCCCGACACCGGCCACGTCAGCATCGATGGAGCCGATATCGGCCTGCTGGATGAGAACGGGCTGGTGGCGCTGCGACGCCGGATCGGCATGATCTTCCAGCACTTCAACCTGCTGTCGGCCAAGACCGTGTTCGACAACGTCGCGCTGCCGCTGCGCGTGGCGGGCGTGCCGCGCCACGAGATCGCGGTCCGTGTGATGGAACTGCTGGACCTGGTCGGGCTGACCGACAAGGCGCGCGCCTATCCCGCGATGCTCTCCGGCGGGCAGAAGCAGCGCGTGGGCATCGCCCGTGCACTGGTGCACCGGCCCGAGATCCTGCTGTGCGATGAGGCCACTTCCGCGCTGGACCCGGAGACCACTGAGCAGATCCTGGCGCTGCTGCGCGACATCAACCAGCGGCTGGGGCTGACCGTGGTGCTGATCACGCACGACATGGCGGTGATCAGTGAAGCCTGCGACCGCGTGCTGGTGCTCGACCATGGCCACGTCATCGAGCATGGCCCGGTCTGGAAGGTGTTTGCCGAACCGCACGCGGAAGCCACCATCGCGCTGCTGCGGCCATTGCGGCACCGCATGGCCGCCGTGCCGGACACAACCAGACAGGAGACTGCGCATCGTGCTGCTGCCAATGGCTGACAAGTATTTCAAGGCACTGGGCGAGACCCTGCTGATGACCGCCAGCGCGTGCGGCGTGGTGTTCGCCGCCGGCATGGCGCTGGCCCTCGTGCTCACCGTGAGCGCTCCCGGCGGCCTGGCGCCGCGGCCGCGGCTGCACCGGACCTTGTCGGTGCTGGTGAACATGTTCCGCTCGATTCCCTTCATCATCCTGCTGGTCGCGATGCTGCCGGTCACGCGCATGATCGTCGGCACCACCATGGGCACGTGGGCGGCGGTGGTGCCGCTGAGCGCTCACCTGATACCGTTCTTCGCGCGCATCTCGCAGGTCGCGCTCAATGAGATCGACCAGGGGCTGGTCGAGGCGGCCAGGGCCATGGGATGCCGCCGCTGGCATATCGTGCGCCACGTGCTGCTGCCGGAGGCGATGCCCGCGATCATCGGCGGTGCCACCGTGACCGTGATCGCCATGATCGGTTCGTCGGCGATGGCGGGCGCGGTCGGCGCCGGCGGGCTGGGCGACCTGGCGATCCGCTACGGCTACGAACGCTACGAAACCGCCGTGATGTTCCACGTGATCGCGATCCTGGTGGCGCTGGTCACGCTGGTGCAGTTTGCCGGCGAACGGCTGGCGCGGCGGTTTGACCACCGGCGCTAGTTGACGGTATGTGCCGCGGGGGCCTGGCGCGGCTATTTCCTGCCTATGGCCATGCCCGGCACGCATTCACGTTCGAGGGGGCGAAACCTTCAGAACGTGGCATTGCCTATGATGCGGCGGCCGACCGCCGGTCCTGGGCGGCAATGCAGGCCTTCCTGGCCGAACGGCTTGCCCCGGGTGTGTCACCCAAGGCAGCCTGACCGGCAAGCCCGGGCGCTTGCCGCGACAAGACTTCAGGACGCGCTGGTCTTGCGGCCCACGCTCCGGATCAGTTGCGTGACACGCCCCAGGTACTGGTCGAAGACCTGATTCGCCTGCTCCTGGCTGTCGATCGGCTGAGCGACCGTACGTCCCTCGGCTTCCAGCTTGGCCCTGATCTCGGGCTTGGCCAGGGCTTCGCCAATCGCCTTGCGCAGCACTGCCACCCGGTTCGCGGGCGTGCCCTGCCTGATGAAGTAGCCGCCGCCGATCGAGTATTCGAAGTCGGGCACCAGCCGGCTTTGCGAGATCAGCGGAATATGCTTGAGCGCCGGGGGCAGCGCCTTGGCGAAGCTGCTCAGCACCTTCAGCCGGCCCTGTTGCTGCATGCTGTCGAAACTGGACTGGTAGGGCAGGATGGCAAAGTCGACCTCCCCACCGGCAAGGCCTTGCAGCGCTGGCGCGCCGCCCTTGTACGGCACGTGCAGGAAGGGCACGCCGAGCCGGGCAGCCAGGGCATCGCCCATGAGGTGGTAGATGGAGTCGATGCCGACCGTGGCGTAGGTCAGCGGCTTCCCTTTGCTTTGCTTCGCATAGTCCAGGAACTTGTCCAGGGTATCCACGGCAATGCCGTTCCTGACCAGCAGCACGATGTTGGCGTCGCTGATGGGCGCGGCCAGCTGGAAGTCCTGCGGCTTGTAGCGCGCCGCCGGGTTGAGCATGGGCGCCAGGAAGACCTCGTTGATCGAGCCGTGGAAGAAGGTGTAGCCATCGGCCGGTGCGCCCAGCACCTTGTTGGCGCCGATCAGCCCGGTACCGCCACCGTAGTTCTCGACGATCACCTGCTGCCTGACGCTCTTGCTGATGGATTCCCCGAAGATGCGGGCGGAGGTGTCGCTGGCACCGCCGGCCGGGTAGGGGACCACCAGGGACAGCGACTTGGCGGGAAAGTTGTCTGCGGCAAAGGCCGGCAGGCCTGCCAGCACGGAGGTGCCGGCGGAAAGACCGGCGTATTGAAGGAAGCGGCGGCGGTTCAGTGAAGCCATGGCGGATGTCCCCGGGGAATTGTTGTTCAAACCAGATAGCTTTGCGTCAGGTGCGCCCAGAATGCGGCACCGACAGGCAGGGCCTTGTCATTGAAGTCGTACAGGGGGTTGTGGACCATGCAACCGCCATCTTCGCCCAGGCCGTTGCCGAGCCGGATGTAGGCGCCGGGCCGGTGCTCCAGCATGTAGGCGAAGTCCTCGCTGCCCATCACCGGCGGGCGCTCGACCACGTTGTCCGCGCCCACCAGCCGGGTCGCGGCCTGGCGCGCGCGCTCGGTCTGCGCGTCGTGGTTGACCAGTACCGGGTACTTGCGTTCGTAGACGACCTCGGATTGCAGCCGGAAGCTCTGGGCCTGGGCGGCGACAAATTCGCTGATGCGCGCTTCGACCAGCGTGCGCACCTGCGGGTCCAGCGTGCGCACGCCGATCTTGATCGTTGCGCTATCGGGCACGACGTTGTAGGTGGTGCCGGCCTGGATGGAGCCCACGGTAATGACCGCCGACTTGAGCGCGTCGATCTCGCGGCTGACGATCGATTGCAGTCCCAGCACGATGCTGGCGGCGCACTGCATGGCGTCGATGCCATGATGGGGCATGGCGCCATGGGCGCCGCGGCCGCGCAACGTGACCGTGGCCCGGTCGAACGAGGCCATGGCGGGGCCGGAGATGACCCCGATCTGGCCGACTGGCAGACCCGGGGAATTGTGCAGCGCATAGATTTCGTCGCAGGGGAATCGCTCGAACAGCCCATCCTCCAGCATGCGCAGCGCACCGCCTTCGTTCTCCTCCGCGGGCTGGAAGATCAGGTTGAGCGTGCCATTGAAATCGGCGGACTCGGACAGGTACCTGGCGGCGCACAGCAGGATCGCCGTGTGCCCGTCATGGCCGCAGGCGTGCATCTTGCCGGCGATGGTGCTGGCGTAGTCCAGGCCGGTCTTTTCCTGGATCGGCAGCGCGTCCATGTCGGCGCGGATGCCCAGCGCCTTGCTGCCTTGCCCCTTTCTGAGCCTGCCCACGACACCGGTGGTGCCCATGCCACGATGCACTTCGTAGCCCCATGCCGCCAGCTGCTTGGCGACCAGGTCGCTGGTCTGGCGCTCTTCAAAGGCCAGTTCGGGGTGCGCATGGATCTTTCGGCGGATCTCAACGAACTCCGGCGACAGGGTCTGGATGGATTGGTGCAGATCGGCAAGCGGGGCCTGGTTCATGGCGGTATCGGAGCGTGGTCGTCCACCGCATTCTCCACGCATGCGCTTGCCGAAACCATGACAATGGTAAGCGCGAAACGTTGCATAATTTGCAACATTAGAAGAATCCGCGCGCTGCCGTCCTGGGCCGGCGCCGCGAGCCAGAGGAGGAAGACATGGAAGATGTGCTGGACCGCAAGCGGGCGCTGTGCCTGCTGCAGATCGTCGAGACCGGCACGGTGCGCGGCGCGGCCGAGGTGCTTGAGCTGGACCCGTCGGTGGTGAGCCGCGCCGTGGCGAAACTGGAGCAGGACACCGGACTGACTTTGCTTGAGCGGCGCGGGCGGGGTGTTGTCGCGACCGATGCCGGGCGTCTGCTGGCGCTGTTTGCCCGGCGCCAGCAGGACCTGAACGATACCTTCCTGGCCGAGGTCAACAACCTGAAGAATGCCCGGCGTGGCCACGTGGAGCTGGTCTTTGGCGAAGGCTTCGTCGACCTGGTGCTAGAGCCCGTGCTGCAGGGCTTCCTGCGCAAGCATCCCGACGTGAGCTGCAGCATCCAGGTGGCCGGCACCGATGAAACGGTCCGGCATATCCTGGAAGACCTGGCGCATATCGGCTTTGTCTTTCAGCCGCCCGACGATGTGCGCCTGCGCTCGCACTATTCACGGCTGTCGCCGATCCGCGTGCATGTTCACAAAGACCATCCGCTGGCGCGCAGGCGCCGCGCGCTGACGCTGGCGGACCTGGCGCCGCACCAGGGAGCGGCGCTGACGGAGTCGTTCGGTGTGCGCAAGCATATCCAGGCGGCGGAGCTGGACGAGCACGTCACCCTGAAGCCGATGCTTGTGACCAACTCGTTCAAGGTGCTGTGGGAATACGCAGCGATGGGGCTGGGCTACATCATGACGGCACGCTCGGTGGCGCTGAAGGAGCCGCAGTTCAGGCAACTGGTGTCGCTGCCGCTGGCCAATCCCATCCTGAACAACAGCCGCATCCACATCATCACCCGGACCGGCCGGCACCTGTCCCCGGTGGCTGACAGCTTGCTTCGGCACCTGGTGAAGGCGTTCCCGCTGGTCTGAAGCAACTGTGCTCCCCGGGCAAGCCCCTCTTTGTATGTACCCGGGGGCACCCGGGAAATCTAATCTGGTGACACCGCAACGATCCGGCCCCCTTCGAAAAGCAGCGCAGGCCGCCGGACAGCGCCCCCGTCGTTACAGGACACCACGCCAATGAGCTCCCCGACCCCTGAAAAAGGCCACATCGCCCCCTACACCCACCCCGCCGCCGGCTGGGGTGCGCTGAAGTACGTTGCCATCAACCTGATCAAGGAGAAGGTTGCCGGTGGCAAGTACAAGATGCTGTTCAAGCAGAACCAGGCCGATGGCTTCGACTGCCCCGGCTGTGCCTGGCCGGACCGGCAGCACGCCTCCACCTTTGAGTTCTGCGAGAACGGCGTCAAGGCCGTGGCCGCCGAGTCCACCAGCATGCGCGTGACCCCCGAGTTCTTTGCGCAGCACACGGTGACGTCGCTGATGGCGCAGACGGACTATGAGCTGGAGCAGCACGGGCGGCTGACGCACCCCATGGTCTATGACGCGCAGACCGACAAGTACCGTGCGATCGCCTGGGACGAGGCCTTTGCGCTGATCGGGCGCCACCTGCGCGCGCTGCCGGATCCGAACCAGGCGGCATTCTATACGTCGGGGCGCGCCAGCAACGAGGCCGCCTTCCTCTACCAGCTGTTCGTGCGTGCCTATGGCACCAACAACTTCCCCGACTGCTCGAACATGTGCCACGAGGCCACCAGCCGGGGCCTGCCGCCGACCATCGGCGTGGGCAAGGCCACCGTGGTGCTGGATGATTTCGAGCATGCCGACACCATCCTGCTGTTCGGCCACAACGCGGCCACCAACCATCCGCGCATGCTGGGCGAGCTGCGCGAGTGCGCGCGGCGCGGCGCCACCATTGTGTCGATCAACCCGCTGCGTGAACGCGGGGTGGAGCGCTTTACCAGCCCGCAGCACCCGGTGGAGATGCTCACCGGCTCCAGCACCAAGATCGCCTCGATGTTCGTGCAGCCCAAGCTGGGCGGCGACTTTGCGTTGATCAAGGGCATGGCCAAGCGCCTGGACGAACTCGACGAAGAGGCCATCCGGCACGGCCGCGAGCGCCTGATCGACGTGGATTTCGTGCGCGAGCACACCATCGGCTTCGGCGACTTCATCGAAGACCTGCGCGCGGAAAGCTGGGCCGACATCGTCGCCGAGTCGGGCGTGTCGCAGGAGGATATCGATGCGCTGACCCAGGTCTACGCCAGGGGCAAGCGCGTGATCGCGTGCTGGGGCATGGGCCTGACGCAGCATAAGCATTCCGTGCCGACGGTGCAGATCCTGTCCAACCTGATGATGATGCGCGGGAACATCGGGCGCCCCGGTGCGGGGCTGCTGCCGGTGCGCGGGCATTCGAACGTGCAGGGCGACCGCACGGTGGGTATCGAAGAGAAGCCTGAGCAGGAATTCCTGGACCGCCTGCAGGCCGCCTTTGGCTTCGAGCCGCCGCGCAAGCATGGCTATGATGTGGTGCACACCATCTCGGCGATGCTCGAGGGCAAGGTCAAGGTCTTTGTCGGCCTGGGCGGCAATTTCTCCACCGCCACGCCGGATACGCCGCGCACCTTCGAGGCCCTGCGCCAGTGCGACCTGACCGTGAACATCGCCACCAAGCTTAACCGCAGCCACCTGGTGCACGGCAAGGAGTCGCTGATCCTGCCGACGCTGGGCCGCACAGAGATCGACCAGCAGGATGGCGTAGCGCAGGGCGTGACGGTCGAGGACTCGGTCTGCATGGTCCATATCTCCTTTGGCATGAATGCGCCGGCGTCGCCGCACCTGCTGTCGGAGATTGCCATCGTCGCGCGCATGGCGGCCGCCACGCTGGGCTCGGAGAAGATCGACTGGCTCTGGTATGCGCAGGACTACGCCCGCATCCGCGACGCCATCGAGCAGGTGATCGACGGCTTCGAGAGCTACAACGAGCGCGTGGCGGTGCCGGGCGGGTTCCACCTGACGCCGGCGGCATGCAACCGGGTCTGGCATACGCCGTCGGGCAAGGCGCAGTTCCTGGTCAACCGCATCGACAAGGACACCCCCATCAGCCGGGCCCGCCAGAAGTATGGCGACAAGCTGATGGTGATGATGACCACGCGCTCGCACGACCAGTACAACACCACGATCTATGGCCTGGACGACCGCTACCGTGGCGTGTTCGGCCTGCGTCGGGTGGTCTTCATCAGCCCCGCTGACCTGGCGCGGCTTGGCCTGAAGGCGGGCCAGCACGTGGACATCACCAGTGTCTGGGACGACGGCGTGCAGCGCCAGGTCGAGGACTTCGTGCTGGTCGAGTACGACATCCCGCAAGGCTGCCTGGGGGCGTACTACCCCGAGACCAATCCGCTGGTGCCGCTGGAAAGCACTGGCGATGGCTGCGGCACGCCCACGTCGAAGTCGGTGCCGGTGTTGCTGACCCCGTCCCGTCGCCAGCCCGCGGCGGCGGCCTGACCGCGCCAGCGCAGCCATGAGCATGGACAAAAGCCCCGGCGCCCGGCCGGGCCAGAGCCGCGTGCGCGCCCGGGTGGAATCCTTCCTGGGCACGGTGGAACTGGCTGGCCTGGTCGTGATCGGCCTGGCCACGACCTTTGCCATGGCACAGGAAGGCTGGAAGGTCGCGGCCATGGGGGTCTTCTCGATCACCGACCTGCTGCTGATGTTCCTGTACCTGGAGGTGCTGGCGATGGTGGTGCGGTACCTGAGGCTGGGCCAGCTGCCGGTGCGCTTCCCCTTGTACATCGCGATGGTGTCGCTGGCGCGCGACCTGATCCTGCGCTTCAGCGAGTCCACCGAGTTCCACATGCTGGCCTTGTGCGCGGGCGTGGTCATGCTGGCCATAGGCGTGCTGATCCTGCGCTATGGGCAATACCGCTTCCCTAGCAACGACGACAGGGAAACCGGCGCCGGCGAGTGAAGCCAGAATCGCGCCGGCATCTGTAGATGCCGGCGATCGGCGCAACTGTACGCCTCGCGTGGGGCGGTCCCCGCCTACCATCATTTCCAACAGACCCCATCACTCCCGACCAGCGCCGGCCTTGTGCCGGCGCGGCATCAATCTTGGCGAGACCCCCCATGGAATGCACCGAACTGGTTGAACACTCAGGCTATGAAGCGCGCAGCATCGTGCGGCACAAGAACTGCGTGGTGCAGCCGGCCACGGACAACGTGGCGGAAGAGCTCCCGGTGGCGCTGGTGTACAACGGCATCTCGCATGCCGTAATGATGGCCACGCCGCTGGACCTGGAGGCATTCGCGGTCGGCTTCTCGCTGACCGAGGGCATCGTCAGGCGCAATGCGGAGATCCACGACCTGGAAGTGCGCGTGCACCCGCACGGCGCCGAGGTGCAGATGGAGATCAGCGAACACGCCTTTGCCACCATGCGGGCCCGCCGGCGCGCGCTGGCGGGGCGCACCGGCTGCGGCGTCTGCGGCATCGAGAGCATCGAGCTGCTCGACCTGGAGCCCGCGCGCATGCCCGAGCCGGCCACCCGGCTGATGCCGTCGCGCGAGATGATCGAGCGCGCCGTCGCGGCGCTGCCGTCGCACCAGCGGCTGATGCAGGCCACCGGGGGCGTCCACGCCGCGGCCTGGTGCGATGCGGGCGGCGAGATCCTGCATGTGTTCGAGGATGTGGGCCGCCACAATGGCCTGGACAAGCTGATCGGCCACCTGGCGATGCAGCGCGTGGCGATGGACGACGGCTTCGTGCTGCTGTCCAGCCGCGCCAGCTATGAACTGGTGCGCAAGGTGGCGCGCATGAACATCCAGATGCTGGCGACGATCTCGGCGCCGACCTCGCTGGCGATACGCATTGCCGAGCAGGCCGGTCTGCGCCTGCTCAGCTTCTGCCGCCAGGATGGCTATGTCGACTATACCGGCGCCGCATTGGACGCCGCCGGCGGAGGCGCAGCATGCTGAACTTTGACGAGGCGCAGGCAGTCTTCGCGATGTGCGCGGAGCCTGTGCGGCAGACCGAAACTGTGTGGCTGGGCCTGCTGACCGGCCGCGTGCTGGCCGGCGACGTGGCCGCGGTCATGGATACGCCCGCGGCGGACCGCAGCGCCATGGATGGCTATGCGGTGCGCTGCGAAGACTGTCGGGAGGGTGCCTGCCTGCCGCTGCAGCAGGTCGTCTACGCCGGCACGCAGCCGCAGCCGCTCTTGCCCGGCCAGGCCATCCGCATCTACACCGGCGGCGTGATTCCGCCCGGCGCGGACGCCGTGGTCGCGCTGGAGGATGCCGAAGAGACCTATCGCGGCGTCGTCTGCTCGCGCGTACCCATTGCGGGCCAGCATATCCGGCGCAAGGGCGAGGACGCCCGCCGGGGCGACCTGCTGCTGTCGGCAGGAACCCTGCTGCATGCGGGGCATATTGCCGCGCTGGCGTCGCAGGGACTGACAGAGGCCACGGTCTGCCGGCTGGTGGAGGTGGCCATCCTGACCTCGGGCGACGAGGTGGCCGCGCACGATGAGCCGCGCGACGTGTACCAGGTGCATGACGTCAACGGCCCGATGCTCGAGTCGCTGGTGCAGTCGATGGGTGCTGTGGTCAGTTGCCACCGCCACGTGCAGGATGACGAGCGCGCCCTGCACGACATGCTGCGGGAACTTGCCGCCGACGCCGACCTGGTGCTGGTCACCGGCGGTGCCTCGGTCGGCCAGCGCGACCTGGTCGCGGCGGCGCTGGCTTCGGCGGGCGGCGAGCTGCTTTGCCGTGGCGTCAACATGAAGCCCGGCAAGCCGGTCACGGTGGGGCGCCTGCGCGGCAAGCCCGTGGTGTGCCTGCCCGGCAATCCGGCGGCAGCCTATGCCACCTTCGCGCTGCTGGTGACGCCGCTGCTGCGCCGCCTGCAGGGGCGCGCCGAGCTGTTCCCACCGGTAGGCCGGGTCAGGGCGGCGCTGGCCGGCACGCGCCCGCGCCGGGGCGATGCCTTCTGGCGCGTGGGCGAGATCGGCAACCTCGGCGGCCGCGAGAGTTTCGTGCAGGTCAATGCACAGCAGGGTGCCGCCTCGGTGTCGGCGCTCGGCCAGGCCAGCGGCTTTGTGCGGGTCGAACCCCAATGTGCCGGACAGCTCCAAAATGTGCCCCTGCCGTACTATGATCTCCATCGTTGGCTCAGCTGACGGCGGCCCGGCGAAAGGGCCGGACCAGGCGCCGGCCGGGCGCAAGGGACATGGGAAGGGGAGCGCAGCGTGAAACTATATGAAAAGCTGGCTGCGGACATCGAAGCATTGGTGCAACAGGGCGTGCTGCTACCCGGCGAGCGGATTCCCTCGGTGCGCCATACCAGCCAGCACCACCGCATGAGCATCACCACGGTGATCCGGGCCTACGTCTTGCTGGAGAGCCGCGGCATCATCGAAAGCCGGCCGCAGTCCGGCTACTTTGTGCGCGCGCGGCCGGGCGAGCCGGTGTTCGAGCTGCGCCCGTCCAGGCCCAGTGCCAAGCCCTCGGCGGTGGATGTCAGCGCGCTGGTGCTTTCCACCCTGCGTTCGATCCGTTCCGATGATGCCGTGCCGCTCGGTTCGCCCTATCCGGACCCTTCGCTGTTTCCGTGGCAGCGCATCAACCAGTACGCCAACAACATCGCGCGCCGCTATGCCAAGTGGACCATGCTCGACGACCTGCCGCCCGGCAGCCCCGAGCTGATCCGGCAGATCTCGCGCCGCTACCTGGAGAACGGCTACGCCATCGATCCGAACGAGGTGATCGTCACCATCGGCGCGACCGAGGCCATCAACCTCTGCCTGCAGGCGGTGGCCAGGCCGGGCGATACCATCGCGGTGGAGTCGCCAACCTTCTACGCCATGCTCCATGCCATCGAACGGCTGGGCATGCGCGCCATCGAGGTGGCGACCGATCCGGCGGAGGGCATCGACATCGGCGAGCTGGCGCGGTTGATCGATGAAAAGGGCGTGGCCGCCTGCATGGTGATGCCCAATTTCCAGAACCCGCTCGGCTTCCAGATGCCCGATGAGAAGAAGCGCGCGCTGGTGGCCATGCTGACCGAGAAGGACATCCCCGTCATCGAGAACGACGTCTACGGCGAGCTCTATTACGGCGAGGCCCATCCCAGTTCATTGAAGGCGTTTGACAAGGCCGGCATCGTGCTGCATTGCTCGTCGTTCTCCAAGACGCTGACCAATGCCTACCGGATCGGCTGGGCGCTGCCGGGCCGCTACCGCGAGGCGGTGGAACGGCTCAAGTTCCTCAACACGCTGACCACGCCGGCGATTCCGCAACTGGCGATTGCCGAGTTCCTGAAGAACGACGGCTACGACTTCCACCTGCGGCGGGTGCGCAAGGCCTATGCGCAGCAGGCCAACATCATGGCCGCCGCGGTGCGCAGGTTCTTCCCCGACGGCACCACCACGTCGCGCCCTGCGGGGGGCTATGTGCTGTGGGTGCAGCTGCCGGAGGGAATCGATGCGATGGAGATGTACCACGCCGCGCTGGAGCACCGCATCACCGTTGCGCCGGGGCATATGTTTGCGCCCGGGGCCACTTATGGCAACTGCATCCGGCTGAACTACAGCTCGGAATGGTCGCCCGACATCGAGTCCGCCGTGCAGACGCTGGGCAAGATCGCGCAGCACCTGCTGGCGCGCAGCCGGGAACCCGGCGAGGAAGAGCACTAGCATGCAAGACGCTGACATCGATCCCGCCATGGTCGCGGCGCTCCAGGTCCTGTGGCAGGCTGGGCGCGAGGGCGGCAACAGCCCCTGGTCGCTCGCCAAGATCGCGAAGCGGGCACAACTGCCGATGAGCGTGCTGCGGCGCGTGTTGACGCAGCTGCAGGCCGCCGGACTGGCGGACGTGGCGATCGACGAGGAAGGCCGCGGTCACGCGAGCCTGACACCAGCCGGCGCGGAGCTTGCCGCGCAGGCTTTCCCGAATCCTGACTGAGTGACCGGGAGCCGCGCCCGCGGCTCAGCCTCCGACCAGCGACATGCGCACCGTCGGGTACTGCCGCTTGCCGCTGGCCAGCCGGGCCGCGCGCAGCTCTGAGTAGCGGTCGCCGCGGGCCTGCCACGCTTGCCGGACCGCGTCCGCCACGGCTTCATCCGGGTGGGCGGTGCCCAGGTGCTGGCGCAGGTCGACGGAACTGGTGGCGAACAGGCACAGGTGCAGCCGGCCGTCGACCGAAACGCGTGCGCGGGTGCAATCGCCGCAGAATGGGTGCGAAACGCTGGAGATAAAGCCCAGCTTCAGGCTGCCGTCGGCCAGCAGGTAGTTGCAGGCGGTTTCGCCGTCGCGCCGGGTGACCGGCAGCAGCGCATGCGCGCGTTCGACCATGCCTCGGATCTCGTCGGACGGGACGACGCGCGACTGTGACCAGCCGCTCGGGCCTTCCACATCCATATATTCGATAAAGCGCAGCGTGACGTCGCTGCCGCGGAAGTGTTCGACCAGCGGCAGCACCTGACCGTCGTTGGTGCCGCGCTCGACCACGCAGTTGACCTTGACTGGCGCCAGGCCCGCCGCGATGGCCGCGTCGATGCCCTCCAGCACGCGGCCGACCGGGAAATCCACATCGTTCATGGCGCGGAAGATGCCATCGTCCAGGCTGTCGAGGCTGACCGTGACCCGGCCCAGGCCCGTGTCGCGCAGCGAACGCGCCTTGCGCGCCAGCAGGCTGCCGTTGGTAGTCATGGCCACTTCCACCTGCCGGCCGTCCAGGGTACGCATGGCGGCAATGCGTTCGACCAGCGACTCGATGCCCTTGCGCAGCAGCGGCTCGCCGCCGGTCAGGCGCACCTTCTCAACGCCCAGGCTGACAAAGGCGCGCACGATGCGCAGCAGCTCCGCATCGGACAGGCGCTGCTCAGGCGACAGGAACGGATAGTCGCGCCCGAAGCGCTCCTTGGGCATGCAGTAAGTGCAGCGGAAGTTGCACTGGTCGATCACCGAGAGGCGCAGGTCGCGCAGCGGGCGGCCCAGCTGGTCCCGGCAGGCGGGTGATGCGTGGTCCGGCTCGGGCGCCTCAGAACTGCGGGCGGCGGGCATTTCTTGCACAAGCGCTGCTTGCATGGCGATTCTCCCGGGGGCAATGGGGTAGGGCATGGCGCATGCCATGCCGTCCATGGTAGGGACCGATGGCAGCCCGGCAGGCGCACAAATCGGCAGGCGCGGAAGCAGAACAGTTCCGGCGGGGCCGGTGCGGCTGCATTGGGCGCCTCATTCGCGCGGCGCCCGGATGCGCACCGTCGCGGTCTGGCCGGCGATAAGGTGGGTCCCGGCCGGCACCTGGTCCAGCGCGATGCGCACCGGTATGCGCTGCGCCAGGCGCACCCAGTTGAAGGTCGGGTTGACGCTGGGGAGCATGTTCGGCCCGATGGCGCGGTCCTGGTCTTCGATGCCGGGCGCGATGCTCTGCACATGTCCGCGCAAGGGGGTGCGCTGGCCCATGATGTGCACTTCGGCGGCGCTGCCGACGCGGATCGCGGGCAGCTTGGTTTCTTCGAAATAGCCCTCCACGTACTGCGAGCCGCTGGCCACCACCGACAGGGCCGGCTTGCCGCGGGTGGCAAAGTCGCCGGCGCGCGGCAGGCGGTCGCTGACATGGCCGTCGACCGGGCTGGTCACGCGGCAGCGGGCCAGGTTCAGCCTGGCCACGTCCACCGCGGCATCGGCTTCGTCGATGCGCGCTTGCGCGGCGGCCACGGTGGCCGCGTTCGACGCCTGGCGCCGGCCCAGTGCCAGCGCGGCGCGTGCCGAAGCGGCCTCGGCCTGCGCTTGTTTCAGGGCCAGGCTGAAGCGGTCCTGGTCCACCACGAACAGGACCTGGCCGCGTTGCACCCGGGCGTTGTCGCCGACGAGCACGGCCGTGACCAGGCCGGAGACATCGGGCGCGACCTGGATCACTTCTGCGCGCACATGGCCGTCGCGGGTCCAGGGCGCCTCGGTGTAGTACTGCCACAAATGCCAGGCGGTCAGCGCCGCGGCGACCACGGCCGCCAAGGTCACCGCAACGGGGCCGAGCAGCGAAAGCTTGCGAATCATGATGGGGCCTGCCAGACGAGCGCGACGATCGCGCCCAGTACGAGGATATAGAGCGAGAAATTGAACAAGGACCGGTGCCAGACGATGCGGTAGAAGCCGATCCGGGCGAGCACGGCGCGCACGCCGGCGGTGACGGCGAAGGCGGCCAGCATCCACACCACGGTGGCCGGCACGAACACGCCGTACAGGTCGAACTCAGTGGCGTGCATGGGCCTCTCCTGCATGCGGGTACAGGGCCAGATGCAGGGTGGCCAGCGCCGCCAGCGCGGTGCGCGGGCTGCCATGCGCCGGCGTGGCCAGCGCCGCGAAGGCCGCGTCGATGTGCGCGGCCAGCGCCGGAGCGGGCGGGCTGGCATGGCCGGTGCGCGCGCACTGGCGGTAGTGGCGTGCGACCCCTGCCAGCACGCGCTCCACGGCACGGCGGCGCGGCGCGGGCACGCCAGCCGGCGCGCGCCGCAGCGCGAGCGCGGCGGATTCGACCAGGAAGTCGGCAACGGCGCTGCCGGCCTGCTTGCCGCTGGCATGGTTGCCGCGGGTCAGCGGCGGCCACTGGCGCAGCAGCCGGTCCAGCATGCGGCCGCGCAGCCGCGCGCTGTTGACCGGCGCGCGCGGGTGCGCCGCCAGCGCGATCTCGTTCCAGTTGGCCCTGGCCAGCCGGTAGGCCACCAGCTGCTGCCCGAAGGGCTGCATCAGGACCGCCCACAAGGCCGCGAACACCAGCGCCGCCAGGCTTGCCAGGCTGCTGTTGAAGATGCCGGCGAAACTGGCGGCGCTCAGGTGCTGCGGGCCCGGGAACGACGCCGCGGTGACCGCCAGCAACACGCCGAACAGCGCATTGCGCGGCTGCGTCGTCATGGCGCCGATGACCAGGTAGGGGCCGAACAGCAGGGCGGCAAGCGAGCCAAAGTCATGCGCCAGCTGCAGCACCACGAACTGGTAATACCAGGACAGCAAGGCACAGCCGATGCTCCACGCGATCACCCGGCCGGCCATCAGCCGCGGCTCCGCGGTGGTGGCGATAAAGCAGCTGGCGAGCGCGGCCAGCCCGACCGGGCCGGCGCCGTCGATCCAGCCCGACACCATCCACAGCAGGCCCGCGACGAAGGTGGCCGAGCCGGCGGTAGCGCCGCGGAACAACAGCTGCGCGTGATCATGGTGCCGGGCCTGCCCGGCGGGTTCCACGCGGTACCGCAGCGCGGTGGGCTCGCTCCCGCCCTGGCGCAGGCTGGCCTGCAGCAGGCGGCTGTCCTGCCAGAGATCGCCCAGTTCATCCAGATAGGTGCAGGTCGCTGCGACCAGCCGTGCATGCCAGTCCGAGGGTGCGGCCGGCGTGGTGCCTGCCGGGTACCAGGAAGGCGGGGGCCGGGACGCGCCGGCGTCGCCGGCGATCCAGGCCAGCGTGGCGCGCATGCGCTGCGCGACGGCGTCAGGCATGCCCGCCGGATGCCGGCGCAAGGCGCTGGCGGCATCGGCCAGCGCGAGCACCAGCGGCAGCAGGGCCGTCATGCGCTGGTGCAGGGCACGTGCGCGCCGCAGGGTCAGGGCGCCGTCGGCTTCATAGGTCAGCTGGGCCAGCTGGGTTTCCATTGCCAGGATATCGGCGGCCAGCAGGCTGAAGCTGTCATGGCGCTGGCCTGCGCTGGCACCGGCGGCCAGCACGTCGGTGATCCAGCGCGAGGCATGGTCCAGCCACGCCGACGCGCGCGCGGCCAGCGCCGGCGTGGTGCGCGAGGGAAAGACCACCGCACTGACCACGCTGGCGCAGACGATGCCGATGATGATTTCCTCGATGCGGGTGAGGGCCACGTCAAAGACGGTGGCCGGGTTGGTGACCGTCGGCAGCGCCACGATCGGCAGCGTATAGGCGGCCAGCAGGCAGATGTAGTTGCGCGGCGCCGGTTCCAGCAAGGACAGGTAGAGCAGGGTGCCGGTCCAGCACGCGATCGCGGCCATCAGCAGCACGGGCTCGTCGACCAGCCAAGGCACCAGCGCCACCGCGCACACGGCGCCCAGCAGCGTGCCGAAGACGCGGTAGGTGCCCTTGGCATAGGTGGCGCCGGCCAGCGGGCTGGACACCAGGTAGACAGTGGCCATGGCCCAGTAGGGCCGCGGCAGCCCGAGGGCCAGCGCCACGTAGAGCGCCAGCATCGCCGCGCCGAACACCTTCAGCGAATGCAGCCACGGTGCAAAGTCGGCGCGTCGCGCCCAGGCTGCCGCCAGCGTCTCGAACACGCTGGCGGTGCGCGCGGGCAGCGCGGGACGGGAGAGCGGGCCTGAGGACGGCATGGCTTCAGTTGGCAAGCCCGGCTGCGCGCATCAGCAGCTTCATCAGGCTGGCGCAGACGAAGACCGTGCCGACGCCCGCCAGCCACAGGGCCAGCAGCCAGCCCAGGCGCGCCGCCAGCCGCGAATGCAGGATCCTGGCCATCAGTGGTAGCCCTCCCCGCGCTTGACCTTGCCGCGGAACACGTAATAGGACCAGGAGGTGTAGGCCAGGATGATCGGCACGATAAACAGGGTGCCGACCAGCGCGAAGCCCTGGCTTTGCGGGGGCGACGACGCATCGAAGATCGAGATCGACGGCGGGATGATATTGGGCCAGATGCTGATGGCAAGCCCGGTATAGCCCATGAAGATCATCAGCAGCGCGTACAGGAACGGCGACACGTTCGGGTGGCTGCGCAGGGACCGGTAGATGCCGAAGGCCGAGAACAGCACCAGCAGCGGCACCGGCAGGAAGAAGAACAGGTTGGGCAGCGCGAACCAGCGTTGCGCGATCTCCGGATGGGTCATCGGCGTCCACACGCTCACCGCGGCGACCATTGCCAGCATCACCCCGGTCAGCACGTTGGTCACGCGCAGCATGGTCCATTGCAGGCGGCCCTCGGTCTTCATGATGAGCCAGGTGACCCCGAGGAAGGCATAGGTGATCACTACGCCCACGCCGCAGAAGATCGGGAACGGCGCCAGCCAGTCGAGCGTGCCGCCGGTGAAGGTGGTGCCTTCCATGGTGATGCCGTCGATATAGGCGCCCAGCGTCACGCCCTGGAAGAAGGCCGCGACCACCGATCCCCACGTGAACGCGGCATCCCAGTAAGGGCGGCTGCGGTCGCTGGCCTTGAAGCGGAATTCAAAGGCCACGCCGCGGAAGATCAGCCCCATCAGCATGAACATCAGCGGCAGGTAGAAGGCGCTGAGCAGCACCGAGTAGGCCAGCGGGAAGGCACCCAGCAGCGCCGCGCCGCCCAGCACCAGCCAGGTTTCGTTGCCGTCCCAGACCGGCGCCACGGTGTTCATCATGACGTCGCGGTCATGACGGTCGCCGACGAAGGGGAAGAGAATGCCGATGCCGAGATCGAATCCGTCCATGATGACGTACATCATCACGCCGAAGAAGATCAGGGCGGCCCAGATAACGGGAAGGTTGATACCCATGTTGATCACCTGTTCAGGATTCGCGCTGGCCGTGCGGGGCCATCGGGTTGGGTGTGGAAGCCGCGGCGATGGCGGCGGGAACGACGCTGCCGGGGCCGTAGGACGGCTCGTCGTGCGGGTGCGCGTCGGGGGCGGGGCCGGCGCTGGCCAGCTTGAGCATGTAGCGGATGCCCACGCCGAAGCAGACGAAGTAGATCACCACGAACAGCGCCAGAGACAGCGCCACCGGGCCGGCGGCATGCGCGGAAACGGCATCATGGGTACGCAGCAGTCCATAGACCACCCACGGCTGGCGGCCGATCTCGGTGGTCATCCAGCCGGCCAGCAGCGCGACCAGGCCGGCGGGGCCCATCACCACCGCGAGGCGCAGGAAGGCCTTGGACCGGTACAGGGCGCCATTGCGGCGCAGCACCCATCCCAGCAGGCCGAACAGGATCATCGCCACGCCCAGGCCAACCATGACGCGGAAGGTGAAGAACAGCACCGTGGCATTGGGGCGGTCTTCCCTGGGGAAGTCCTTCAGGCCGCGGATCTGGCCGTCAAGGCTGTGCGTGAGGATCAGGCTGCCCAGGCGCGGAATCTCGATGGCGTAGCGGGTTTCCTCGCGTTCCATGTCGGGGATGCCGAAGACGATCAGCGGGAAGCCGCCCTTGTCATCCCTGGCGGCGGTGTTCCAGTGCCCCTCCATCGCCGCGATCTTGGCAGGCTGGTGCTCGAGCGTGTTCAGGCCGTGGGCGTCGCCCACCACCGCCTGGATCGGCGCCGCGATCAGCACCATCCACAGCGCCATCGACAGCATCTTGCGGGCGGCGGGCACGGCGCGGTCATGCAGCAGCTGCCAGGCCGAGGACGCCGCCACGAACAGTGCCGTGGACAGCAGCGCGGCGATCACCATGTGCGTCAGGCGGTAGGGGAACGACGGGTTGAAGATCACCTCGAGCCAGTCGGTCGGCACCACCTTGCCGGCAACGACGACGTAGCCGGCCGGCGTATGCATCCAGCTGTTGGATGCCAGGATCCAGGTGGAGGAAATCATGGTGCCGAGCGCCACCATCACCGTGGCAAAGAAATGCAGCCCCGGCCCGACGCGGTTCCAGCCGAACAGCATCACGCCAAGGAAGCCCGCTTCCAGGAAGAAGGCGGTCAGCACCTCATAGGTCAGCAGCGGTCCGGTGACGCTCCCCGCGAATTGCGAGAAGCCAGACCAGTTGGTGCCGAACTCATAGGCCATGACCAGGCCGGAAACGACCCCCATGCCGAAGTTCAACGCGAAGATCTTGATCCAGAACTGGTACAGGGTCCTGTACACCGTGTCCTTGGTGTAGAGCCAGCGTGCTTCCAGGAACGCCAGGAAACATGCCAGCCCGATCGTGATGGCGGGAAATAAGATGTGGAAGGAAACCGTGAATCCGAACTGGATTCGAGCGAGTTCCAGGGCTGTGAGTCCGTGCATCGATGTGCTCTCCGTGGGGTTGCCGCCGGCACGACGGCGTGTCGCGCGACACTACGGACAAGCGTAAGGACGACAGCCTGCCCGCGAAGGGTACAGTTCTTGCGGAACCGCTAAAGCTCAGTTCGCCGAGCCGGAAGAAGCGCTCGCCAGGCGCCGCAAAGCAAATACAGATAGCGCCATCGCGCGGGATCACAGTCACGGATGGACCCCGCTGCATTGACGGATCGTGATGCAGCGGACGGCCAGGGCGAGCGCTCAGCTGAACAGCTTCATGGCCTTCCCGAGGGTCGACCAGATGCCCGCGCCCAGCGGGATCAGCACATAGGCCCAGAACGCGAGCAGCAGCAGCGTCTTGCCGAAAGTTCGGTCGTCTTGCACGGTGGTGTCTCCTGTGTATTGGTATCGGAAGCTGGGGTGGCGCTCAGGCTGGGCTGGTGGCTTCGCGCAGGTGGTGGCGCTCATGCACCGGCCGGATCAGCAGGTTGCAGACGAACCCCGCCACCAGCAGGCCGGCCATGATGTGCAGGGTGTCGACATAGACCTCTGACCTGGGCACGCCCATGGCCAGCTTGTGCTCGCGGATGTAGTTGACCAGCGCCGGTCCGGCAATGCCGGCGGCGGCCCAGGCGGTCAGCAGCCGGCCATGGATGCCGCCGACGTAGGCCGTGCCGAACATGTCGGCCAGGTAGGCGGGAATGGTGCTGAAGCCGCCGCCATACATGGTCAGGATCAGGAAGTAGCAGGCCACGAACAGGGCCACGTTGCCGGACGCGCCGACGGCCGGCACCGCCATGTACAGCGCGGCGCCGAAGGCGAAGAAGATGGCATAGGTGATCTTGCGGCCGAAGTAGTCGCTGGCGGAGCTCCACAGGAAGCGCCCGGTCATGTTGCCGATGCTGAGCAGGCCGACGAAGCCGGCGGCTGCCGCCGCAGTGATGCTGCCCTTGAAGGTGTCCTGGATCATCACCGCAGCCTGGCCCAGCACGCCGATGCCGGCGGTGATGTTCAGGAACAGGATCACCCACAGCAGGTAGAACTGCGGCGTCTTCAGTGCCTGGTCGATGTGCACGTGGGCGTGCGTGACCATCTTGCGGGCCGTGGTGGTGGGAACGTAGCCCGGGGGCGCCCAGCCCGGGGCCGGGATGCGGATGGCCAGCGCGCCGATCGACATCGAGATGAAGTAGACCAGGCCCATCACCAGGAAGGTCTGTGCCACGCCCGCGCTGGTCGCGCTCTTGAAGGTGTTCATCAGCGCGACCGACAACGGCGCGCCAATCATCGCGCCGCCGCCGAAGCCCATGATCGCCATGCCGGTGGCCATGCCGCGGCGGTCGGGGAACCAGCGGATCAGCGTGGACACCGGCGACACGTAGCCCAGCCCCAGCCCGATCCCGCCCAGCACGCCGTAGCCCAGGTACAGCAGCCAGATCTGGTGCAGCCAGATGCCCAGCGCCGACACCAGGAAGCCGCCGCCGAAGCAGCACGCGGCCGTGAACATGGTGCGCCGCGGCCCGACCTTCTCCAGCCACTTGCCGGCAAACGCCGCGGAGATGCCGAGGAAGAAGATCGCCAGCGAGAACACCCAGCCCAGCGTGGTCAGTTGCCAGTCGCCCGGCGCGGACTGCGTGACGCCGAGGATCCGTGTCAGCGGCTCGTTGAAGACCGAGAACGCATAGGCCTGGCCGATGCACAGGTGCACCGCCAGCGCGGCGGGCGGCACCATCCAGCGGTTGAAGCCGGGGCGGGCGATGATGGCCTCCTTGGAGAAGGCCGACGGGCGTGACGCTGGCCGGGACGGCGACGCGTGTTGGGACTTCTGCGAGGGCGTTTGCGCTTGCGCGGGGTATGACATGAAGTTGTCTCCTACCTGGAAGTGGCAGCCTCTTCTTGCGCGAGATGCGATGGGCTGGAGTGCGTGGTTCAGCAAAAGCCATGCCCATGGCGGATTCCGTTTGCCGTCAATGGCTTGCCGCGCGCTGACCGGGCCGTCCGGCGCAGCCGTGGACAAAATGTCCTGGCGGCGGCCCCGCGCGCGGGCCAAACTGTCCATCCGTGGCCGCGGTTTGCGGGGCTGGCTCGGTTTACCCCCAATACAGGCGGATAGCGCACTGTCGCTAGACTCTTCCCTTGCCCCCGCAATCCCTAAAGTGATGAACGAAAGACAAAGCAACGCCGCTGAAACCGACAACTGGCAGCGCCGCACGATCCTGGTGGTGGACGACGAGGCCGGCATGCGTTCGTTCCTGTCGCGCGCGCTCGAAGGCAAGGTGGGCAGCGTGGTGACGGCCGACAGCGCCGAAGCGGGTGCCGCGCTGCTGGAGCAACGGCATTTCGACCTGATCCTGCTAGACGTGGCGCTGCCCGGTATCAGCGGGGTGGAGTGGCTCAAGGCACTGCGCGCGGCCGGCAACCCCGCCGATGTGATCCTGATGACGGCCTTCGCCGACATGGACACAGCGATTGCCGCGCTGCGCTCGGGCGCGGCGGACTTCATCGTCAAGCCGTTCCGCGTCGACCAGATGCTCAATGCCATCCGGCGCTGCTTCGACCGGACCCGGCTCGCGCGTGAGAACTACCTGCTGCGCCGCGAGCTGGACAAGTACACCATCCACAAGCACTTCATCGGCGAGTCCGAAGCCATGAAGAAGGTGATGGCGCTGGTGGCACGGGTGGCACCGATGCCATCGACGGTACTGGTGACGGGCGAGTCCGGCACCGGCAAGGAAGTGGTGGCGCGCGAGCTGCACCGCCTGAGCGGACGGCAGGGCCAGTTCGTGCCGCTGAACTGCGGCGCGATGGCGCCCGAGATCATCGAAAGCGAATTGTTCGGCCACGCCAAGGGTGCCTTCACCGGCGCGGCGGGCGGGCGCCATGGCCTGTTTCTCTATGCCGACGGCGGCACGCTGTTCCTCGACGAGATCTCGGAGCTGCCGCTGGCAATGCAGGCCAAGCTGTTGCGGGTGATCGAGGACCGGCGCATCCGGCCGCTCGGTACCGAGCGCGAGATTGCCGTGGACGTGCGCATCGTCGCGGCCTGCAACCGCAACCTGGCCAACGAGGTCGCCGCCGGGCGCTTCCGCCAGGACCTGTACTACCGGCTCGACGTCGTGTCCGTCGCCATCCCGCCGTTGCGCACGCGGCCGGAAGACATCGTGCCGCTGGCCGAGCATTTCTCGGAGCAGCTGTCGGCCCAGCTCGGACTGCCCGCGGTGCCGCTCTCGCCCTCATTGGTCCGGGTGCTCAAGGGCTACGACTGGCCAGGCAATGCGCGTGAACTGCGCAACCTGGTGGAGCGGGCGCTGATCCTTGGCGAATACCCGGTCGAGCTGCTGGCGCACCAGGCCGATCCGGCTCAGGCCAACCTGCCGGAAGCGGAGCACGACAATGCAGCCATGCCGGCCGACGACGGCACGCTGCTGGAGTCGGTGGAGCGGCGGCACATCCTCCAGGTGCTGGCGGCCGAGGGCGGCAACCGGGTGGAAGCGGCGCGCCGGCTTGGCATCTCGCGCCGCACGCTGGACCGCAAATGCCTGCAGTGGGGCCTGCGTCCTTGAGCCCGGCCGCGCTGCTGCGCCGCTATCGCGCCTCGCTGCGGGCCAAGCTTGTGTCGATCGTGGTCGCGCCCCTGCTGGTGGCGCTGCTGGCGCTGCTGCTGATCATGGGGTTGTGGGGCAATCGCGCGTTCCAGGCCTTGCTGGCCTACAAGGTCAACAGCGACCTGCTGGTCGCCCACGAGTACTTCGAGCATATGGTGGGCGGCGTGGAAGACCGGGTCCTGCAGGAGGCGCGTTCACATGCGCTGGTGGCCGGGCTTGGCCGCGCCAACGCCATGCCCGCCATCCTGGCCGACGCGCGGCGCACGCACGGGCTGGATTTCCTGCAACTGCTGGATCCGCAAGGGCGGCTGCTTGCCGCTGCGCCCGCTGGCGCAAGGGCAGACCCCGCCGCCTGGCGCATAGTCAGCAGCGCCGCGGCCGGCCGCGCGGCGGCCGCCACCGACGCCTGGTCCGCGGCCCAGCTGGCAGCCGTGTCCGCCGAGCTTGCCCGGCGCGCACAGGTGGTGCTGCGGCCTACCGCCAATGCGGTGCCGACCGACAAGACCCTGGAAACCCGCGGCATGGTGGTGCACGCGGCGGCGCCGGTGTTCGATCAAGCCGGCACACTGGTGGCGATCCTGCACGGCGGCACCCTGCTGAACAACAACCTCGGCTTTATCGACACCATCAACGCGCTGGTCTACCAGCCCGAGTCATTGCCCCGCGGCAGCCAGGGCACGGCGACCCTGTTCCTGGACGACACACGCATCGCCACCAACGTGCGGCTGTTCCATGGCGAGCGCGCGCTGGGCACGCGGGTTTCGCGCGAGGTACGCGACAAGGTGCTGCTGCGCGGCGAGAAATGGCTGGACCTGGCCTTCGTGGTCAACGACTGGTACATGAGCGCCTATGAGCCGATCGCGGACAGCCGCGGCCAGCGCATCGGCATGCTGTACGTGGGCTACCTGGCCAAGCCGATCAGCCAGGCCAAAGACCTGGCGCTGGGCGTGCTGGTGGGCCTGTTCCTGCTGCTGGGAGTGGCCGGCGCGCTCTTTTCCCTGCTGTGGGCCAGGCGCGTGTTTGCGCCGATGGCGCGCATGGTCGGCACCATGCGCGCGCTCCAGGCCGGCAACACCGGGGCACGCGTAGGCCCGGTGGGCAGCGAAGACGAGCTGGGCCAGCTTGCCGGCCAGTTCGACCAGCTGCTGTCTGACCTGCAGCAGCGCAACGCCCAGCTCAAGGACTGGGCGGACTCGCTCGATCGCAAGGTGGCCGAACGCACCCGCGAGCTGGAAGAATCCAACGCCGTCCTGCGGGCGGCCCGGCAGCAGCTGATCACGTCGGAAAAGCTCGCCGTGGCGGGACAGCTCACCGCCGGCGTGGCCCATGAGGTCAACAACCCGATTGCCGTGA
The DNA here is from genome assembly GCF_032465815.1 of Cupriavidus sp. BIC8F. Taxonomy (NCBI): domain Bacteria; kingdom Pseudomonadati; phylum Pseudomonadota; class Betaproteobacteria; order Burkholderiales; family Burkholderiaceae; genus Cupriavidus; species Cupriavidus sp. BIC8F. The sequence goes on from NZ_CP136095.1 coordinate 1,569,419, forward strand.
TCCAGGGCAATCTGGACGTTGCGCGCGAGATCCTGGGCCCGGCCGCGGAGCCGGTGCGCCATGAGCTGCGGCTGATCGACGAGCAGGTCCGGCGCATCCAGCAGCTGACCAACCGGCTGCTGCAGTTTGTCCGGCCAGAGGCCTACGCCGGCAATATGGAGCGCCTGGATGTGGGTGAAGTGGCGGCTGGCTGCGTCGACCTGGCCCAGCACATGCTGAAGGGCGCGTCGATCCGGGTCGAGCTGGACTGCCTGGCCACGCGGCAGGTGCGCATCAGCCGCAGCGAGTTGCAGCAGGTGGTGGTCAACCTGCTGACCAATGCCATCCACGCCATGCCCGAGGGCGGCACGCTCACGCTGCGCACGCGCGACCGGGAAGGGCAGGGCGTGACGCTGCACATCCGCGACACCGGCCACGGCATCCGGGAAGAGGACCTGCCCAACCTGTTCAATCCTTTCTTCACGACCAAGAAGCAGATGGGGACGGGCCTCGGGCTATCCATCAGCTATGCGCTGGTGGAGCGCTACGGCGGCCGCATTACCGTGGAGAGCGCGGTGGGACAGGGCGCCGAGTTCATTGTCTGGCTGCGCGAGGACGGGGCGGCTCCGGCGCAGGCAGAGGCGGGCGGCGGCGAGCCATGACATCGCATGTTGGCGCCGTGCCCTCGAACCGATCATCGTTCGTGCCTGGCAATGAAGGCTTCCACAGTGTCGTGCAGGAGTACGGGCTTCTCCAGGAAGATGAAGTGGCCACCGTCCAGGGTGGCAAACTCCGCTCCCGGAATCCGCGCTGCAAGCTCCGCAGAGAAGTACGGCGGGGCGCAGAAGTCGCGCTGGCCCACCAGTACCAGCGTCGGTGTCGTGATCGACGGAAGATCGTCGAAGGCGTCGTGTCCTACGATCATGTCGATCCGGGCAAAGCCGATCTCCGGGTCGAACGTGCCGGCCGATGCGGCGTTCACCCACGCCTGCACCTGCTCCGGATGCTCGCGACTGAATTTCGGGTCGAACAGGAACAGTGCGTTCGCCTCGGTGGACGCGCGCAGGCCGGAATCGGTCAGCATGCGTCGCCGCATGTCGAACTGGCGGCGGTAGAACGCGTCCGCGCGAGCAATCGAAGAGACAATGGTCGCGCTGCGCAATCGTTCGCGGTGATGGATCGCCAGCAGCTGCGCGATGGCGCCTCCGGTCGAGGACCCGACCACATGGACCGGCCCACACCCGACTGCCTCGATGACGCGCGCCATGTCGCGCGCGTGTTGCGCAATCGTCATGTCGCGCGCGGTGTGCTCGGACTGACCGGTGCCGCGGTGATCCGGCACGATCACCTGGTGATGCGCGGCGAACAGGTCGACCTGTGGTCCCCAGGAGGCGCCCACTCCAGCAAGCCCCGCCAGGAGCAGCACGGGCGAACCCTGGCCCTTGACCTCGTAGTGGATCGAAACTCCGTCGGACTTTAAGGATGGCATTTTGCGTCTCCGGGTTCAGAGCGAGGCGAAGAAGCGGCCGAACGCGTCGACTTGGCGGGATCACGAGCGGATCATCGCGCGTCGTCCGGCTGCATGTTCACCAGAAGCCAAGCACCTTCCACCAGACGCTCCCGACCACGGCGAAGATCAGCAGCTCCACCACGCACATCACAAAACCGACGCGCCACCAGGTTCCCATCGTGACAAAGCCGCTGCCGAAGATGATCGGCGAGGTGCCCGTCGCATAGTGGGTCAGCGTCATCATGCTCGCCGAGCCGGCCGCCATAAGCAGCATGAACGGCACCACATACTCTGGCGGTATCAGCTGGACTCCGACTGTCAGGAAGGCGAGCATCATCGCACTGATGTGCGCGGTCGTGCTGGCGAACAGGTAGTGCGAGAACACGAAGACCGCCACCAGGACCGCGGCCGTGCCGCCCCAGCCAATGCCACTGGCCACGATCGCGTCGCTCATGCCCTTAGAGAACCACCCGATCACACCCTGCTTGTTCAGTTGCTCGGCCAGCATGATCAGCGCACCAAACCATATCAGCGTGTCCCAGGCGCTCTTCTCGGACAGCACGTCGTCCCAGTCGAGGGTGCCAGTGATGATCAGCACGAACAGGCCGACGAAGGCGACCACCGTCGGGTCCAGCGTGAGCGACGGACCGAACACCATCGCCGGAACGTTGGCCCATAGCAGCAGCAGCAGCGCGAAGGTGAATATCATGACCATTTCCTTCGGCGACACCGGACCCATCTTCGCCATTTCGGCGTGCGCATACTCCACCGCATTGGGTGTGGCCTTGAGCTGCGGCGGCGACAACACAAAGATCACCAGCGGCATCACCAGCATGCATAGCAGGCCGGGCAGCAACATGCACAGCGCCCAGCTCGTCCAGCTCAGATGCAGATTCTGATTGGTCGCCTTGGCGATGTAGTCCACCACCAGCGGGTTCGGGGCGGTGGCGGTCACGAACATCGCCGAGGAGATAGGGTTGGCGTGATAGTTGACCAGCGCCAGGTAGGTGCCGACCTTGCCCTCCGTGCCCTTGGCCGGGTCTGAGTCGAATGCGTTGGCGATCGACTTCATGATCGGATGCACGATGCCGCCGCCGCGCGCGGTATTGCTCGGTGTGAAGGGCGCCAGCACCAGCTCGCAGGTGGCCAGGCCATAGCCGATGCCTATCGTTCGTTTCCCCATCAGGGAGATGAACATCAGGCCGATACGGGTGCCCAGGCCGGTCTTCTTCACGCCGCGGGAGATCAGGATGGCCACCACGATCAGCCAGATCAACGGACTGTCGAAGGCGGTCAGCGCATCGGCGATCGCTCCCTTGGACGAGGTCGAGGTCACCTGCGACAACGAGAGGACCACGATGGCCATCATCGCCATCACCCCGATCGGCATGACCTTCAGGATGATCGCAACGATTGTGGTCAGGAAGATGGCAACCAGGCCCCAGGCCTTGGGCGTGAGCCCCTCTGGCACAGGCAGCAGCAGCAGGGTGATCAGCACCACCGTCGTGATCAGGGCGGGGCCCAGCCGGAACGGGACCACGCTATTGAAGTAGGGGAACGCCGCTTTCAGTTTGGTGAGCATCTTGCGATCCTTCCCAGAAGAGTTGATGGAGTTCCGGATGCAGACAGGGCAGCATCGCGGCGCCAAACACCAGCAGCATATTTCCGACAATGGAACCCACGATGGAGGCTTCCACTACCTGATGGAGGCCGGCACGCAATGCGACAAGTGCGATGATCAGTTCAGCCGCATTGCCGAATGTCGCATTGAGCAAGCCCCCGACCGCCTCGCCCATGCGCTCCGCGAGTTGCTCGGTGGCATGGCTCATCCGTCCGGCAAGCGGCAGGATGGCCAGGGAGGAAGCGATAAAGATCAGGAGGTGGTGATCGGAAGCAAGGAATTCCAGGGCGATTGCGATTGGAACAAAGATCAGAAGCAAATTCATCAGACTTGCTCCGAGAAACCCCGCCATTCATGGCGGGGAGTGAAAGGAGCGCCGCCGCGAGGCGGCATTCCCACGTTAGAATGTGCGGCATGATGCTTGTCTACCGCTACCGGGTGAAGTCGCTCAACGGCCTGCTTAACAAGCAGAGCCGAGCGGTGAACTACGTCTGGAACTTCTGCAATGACACGCAGAAGCATGCGCTCAAATGGGGTAAGAAGTGGCCGAGCGGGTTCGATTTGAACGTGCTGACCACCGGCAGCAGCAAGGAACTCGGCATCCATTCCGGCACGGTCAACGCGACGTGCGAGCAGTACGCAAAATCGCGCAGCCAGCATCGCCGTCCTTATCTGCGATACCGCGGCAGGAAATCCCTGGGATGGGTGCCGCTGAAGGGTCGCGAGCTGAAACGAGAGGGCGAGGCGTTTCGCTTTGCCGGGAATACCTTCCGTGGGTTCAACAGCCGCCTGTTGCCAGAAGGCAAGATCAAGGACGGCACGAACTTTGCGCAGGATGGGCGCGGGAACTGGTTTCTCAACGTCGTGATAGAGGTTGCCGATGTGCCAGCATGCCCGATTCAGGCTGGCGTCGGTATCGACCTTGGTTTGAAGGACTTCGCCACGCTCTCGACCGGCGAGAAACTTCCCAATGACCGGTTTGGCCGGCATGCCGCCGAAAGGCTGGCGAAGGCGCAGCGGGCGCGACAGCACAAGCGGCATATTGCCAAGCTGCATGCCAAGGTGGCGAATGCCCGCGCCGACTTCCAGCACAAGCTCGCGCTCGATCTGGTTCGACGCTTCGACTACATCGCAGTCGGCAACGTGTCGGCTGTGAAACTCGCCAAAACCAGTATGGCGAAGAGCGTCTACGACGCATCCTGGTCGTCCTTCCGGGACAAGCTCCGCTACAAAGCGATTGCGCACGGGGCCACGTTTGAGGAAGTGAACGAAAGCGGTTCTACCCAGTCCTGTTCGGCGTGTGGTTCGAAAGACAGCACGACGCGGCCGAAAGGTATCGCAGGACTGCGAATAAGGGAGTGGACCTGGAGTAGCTGTGGTGTCGTGCATGACCGTGATACCAATGCTGCGCTGAACATTCTCCGATGCGGACGTGCATCGCCAGCTGTGGGAATCCCCTGCCTTTAGGCAGAGGAGGACGTCAACCACATGGATTGCTTCAGATGGGGACGGCCGATGGACTCACCTGATCGGTTGCCCGATGGCAAGGAGGTTGCCCTCGCTGTCTCTGAACCAGGCACCTTTCTCGCCTATGCCACCCTTGGACGGGTAGTTCCCCTGGACCTCGGCGATCCCATTGATGGTCCTGAGGCCGGGAAGATCGTATTCTTCGAACACGACTCCCAGGTGCCGCAGCTCGCTGACGGTTGCCTGGATGTCATCGACCTCCCAGGCCATTTGTGTGTAACTGCCAGAGGCCGAGCCAGCCGACTCGAAAAGTACGAAGTAGCTGTTGCCGCACTTGTAGCGCAGGCCGCCGGGCCGTTCCTCGACTGGCTCAAGCCCGAGCTTGCTCGAGTAGAAGGATCTCGCTCGTGCGAGGTCTTGCGCAGGAATCCTGGCCGCGACGTCACTGTTCTGAAGCATGGGGAAACCCTCCGGAATAAGGCTGGACCGCTGCAACGCAATATGTCTAGCATAGGTGTGCGGCGGGCGCTAAAGAAAGGGGTAGCAGCATGACGGTACTGGTTTTGGGATTGCTTATTTTTCTGGGTGCGCACTCGGTACGCATGGTTGCTGACCCATGGCGCACCGCGCAGATTGCCAGGCTCGGCCCCGGTCGCTGGAAAGGCTTGTACACCCTGGTTTCGATAGCCGGCCTGGCGCTGGTTGTCTGGGGCTACGGCCTGGCCAGCGCGCATCCTGTGGTGGTCTGGACCCCGCCGGTGTGGGGGCGGTACGTTGCCGCATTACTCACGATCCCGGCCTTCGTGCTGATTGCGGCGGCATATGTGCCTCGCAACCGCATCAAGGCTGCGCTTGGTCATCCGATGCTGGCAGGCGTGCAGGCCTGGGCCCTGGGGCACCTGCTTGCCAACGGAACACTCGCCGCAGTGGTGCTGTTTGGCGCGTTCCTGGCGTGGGCGGTGGCGGACTTCGTGTCAGCGCGCGGGCGGGACCGGGAAGCGGGAACCAGCTACCCGACCGGGACACCTGCGCGCGATGCGATGGTGGTGGTCGTCGGGCTGGCAGGCTGGGCGCTGTTCGGATTCGTGCTTCATGAATGGATGACCGGCGTGCGGGCGTTCGGGTAAGCGAAAGAATCTGGCGGTTAGCACATGGATATGTCGGGCAGCGCCTCAGCCCGGCAGCGCGAAGGGATTGAATCCGGTGCGTTGATAGCCTTCCGCCGTTACCGCATCGTCCAGGGCCAGCGTGGCAAGGTCATCGGCCACGGCCTCGGCCTGCGGGTCGCGTTCCAGTGAGATCACCTTCCGGTAGCCGTGGCACACGCCGCAGCTTTCGGCGCGCACCGTGGCTTCGGCGGTGTCGAAGCTGAGGTAGTCAAGCTCCGAGGCGGCGCCGCAGTTGGTGCATTTCGCCCGCACCATGTGCCACTGGCTCTCGCAGAGCGCGCAATGAAGATAGCGCATGCCCTGGCGGTCGCCGATCAGGATCAGGCTTGCCACGGGGGCAGTGCCGCAGACCGGGCAGGACGCGTGCTCGGCCGGGCCGCTGTCGGGCACGGGCGCCGCCCGTGCGGCGCTGGCACATTGCAGCGAGAGCGCGGCCCAGAGGAAGGGCGCGATTGCCGCCGGCACCGCATCAAAACGGCCCTCGGTCAGCGCCTGGGCGGCGCCAAGGCGCGCATCCGCGGGGAGGGCGCGCAGTGCCGCAAGATGCGGGGCGACCGGGGCGGGAATATCGTGCGCGAGCCGCTCGATCAGCCGATCAAGCAGGGCGCCCCAATGCCCCTCCTGCGGGATGGCCCTGGCGTCTGCCGGGCCGGACCCACCGGCCTCGGGCACAAGCGACGCCTGTACCTCGGCCACGCGGGCGGCCAGGCGCAGGTAATCGGCAAGATCGTGCCCGTCGGCCAGCGCGCGCAGGCGCGCGGCGCGGCGGCTGTAAAGACCGGCAAGGTCTGGCTGGATCAGGGGCGTGAAATGGCGGGAGGCCTCGTCCGATGGCAGTGTTCCCGGCATGATCTGATGCTGGTTCATGCTTTGTGTCCCTTCGCTGCCACGGCTTTCGACTGATTCGACTCTTTCGCCTTCAACTCGCCATACCAGCGGTCATGGTGCTGCCTGGCCCAGGCGTGCGAGACGTAGCCCGTCACCATGCCCGTGATCGAGCCGCGGACCCAGATGGCCAGATAGATGTGGCCCACGATCAGCAGGATCAGGCCGATCCCCGCGACGGAATGGGCCAGGATCGCCAGGCGGAGCACGGGAATCGGAAAATATTCGGCAAAATAGGCGCGCCACATGATCAACCCGGAGATCAGCAGGGCCAGGATCGACGCCATGATGAGCCAGAACAGCACCTTCTGGCCGGCGTTGTACTTGCCGATCTGCAGCGGTTCGCCGCCATGCTGGTTCAGGAGCACTTCCCTGGCGCGGCGGAACCAGATCGCGTCGGTGCGCGCGGGCATGTTGTAGCCAACGAAACGCCAGAACATATAGCAAAGCCCCGCGAAAACCGCTATGCCCAGGAACGGGTGGAGCAGCCGCGCCATCTGCGGCGTGCCAAGGAAGCCGCTCAGCCAGCTCACCGTCGGAAAGAACCACGAGATTCCCGAAACCGCCGCGAGGAAGAAGCAGAGCACGATCGCCCAGTGGCACAGCCGCTCGGCGAATTTCGTGCGCAGGATCCTGTCGTTGTTGGTCGCCATTTCCGGTCTCCGCTTATGCCGCGCCGTCAGCCGGGGCGTCGTGATCGTCTGTTTCGGTGGTGTTGGGGCCGACCGCCATGAAATGCGCCGCCATGCCCACCACCGCCGCCGCGCCGACGAAGCCGGCGACGGGTTTCAGGCCGTCCTTCCAGCCCGAGACCACCGAGCTGATCCCCGGGTCCTTCGGCAAGCCCGCGTAACGCTTCGGGTCGTCGGCATGTTGCAGCACATACATCACGTGGGTGCCGCCGACCCCCGCCGGGTCATACAGGCCGGCCTTGGCATAGCCGCGCTCGTTCAACTCGGCCACGCGCTCGGCGGCGAGGGATTGCATCTCTGCCTTCGAGCCGAAGGCGATGGCGCCGGTCGGGCAGGTCTTGACGCAGGCAGGCTCCTGCCCGACCGAGACGCGGTCCGAGCACAGCGTGCACTTGTAGGCCTTGTTGTCCAGCTTGGAAATGCGCGGCACGTCGAAAGGGCAGCCCGCGACGCAATAGCCGCAGCCGATGCACAGGTCGGACTGGAAATCGACGATGCCGTTTGCATACTGTACGATGGCGCCGGGCGCCGGGCAGGCTTTCAGGCAGCCGGGATCCTCGCAATGCATGCAGCCGTCCTTGCGGATCAGCCATTCCAGCTTGCCCGCCTGGTCCTCATGCTCGGTGAAGCGCATCAGGGTCCAGGTGTTGGGCGACAGGTCGCGTGGATTGTCGTAGACGCCGACATTCTCCTGCACGTCGCCGCGCAGGTCGTTCCATTCATTGCAGGCGACCTGGCACGCCTTGCAGCCGATGCAGATCGACACGTCGATCAGCTTGGCCACTTCCATCTGATGGTCGCGGATGCGCGGGGCGGGTGTCAGCTCCGACGAGGCCGAGCGACGGATGATGTTCTGCGAGTTCATGCCTGGGCTCCCGCCACTTTTTCAATGTTTACGAGGAATGCCTTGAATTCCGGCGTTTGCGAATTGGCGTCGCCGACACCCGGCGCAAGCGTGTTGGCGAGATAGCCCTTGCGGGTCGCCCCCTCGAAGCCCCAATGGCAGGGGATGCCGATCTGATCGACCGTCTGCCCGGCCACCTGGAGCGTGCGCATGCGCTTGGTCACCACGGCCTTGGCAGTGATATGGCCGCGCTTGGTCGTGATCTTCACCGTGTCGCCATGGGCGATGCCTTTGTGCGCGGCCAGCTTTTCGCCGATCTCGACGAATTGCTCGGGCTGGAGCATGGCGTTCAGGTGCGAGTGCTTGGTCCAGTGGCGGAACAGTTCGGTGATGGAATAGGTCGTGGCGACATAGGGGAACTCGGTGCGGTTGCCCATCCGCTGTGCATCGTTCTGGAAGATGCGGGCGGTCGGGTTGTGCGTGACCTTGTCGTGCAGGGGGTTCTTCGCGATCGGGCTTTCGACCGGCTCGTAATGCTCGGGGAAGGGGCCGTCGATCATGCCGCCGACTGAGAACAGGCGTCCAACGCCTTCGGGCAGCATGATGAAGGGGCCGACGGGCGTGCCGGGCGCCGCAGTGAGCGGAAAATCGGGCACGTCCGCGCCCACCCATTTCTCGCCGTTCCAATGCAGGATCTGGCGGTTGGGATCCCAGGGGTTCCCCATCTCGTCCATCGAGGCGCGGTTGTAGAGGATGCGGCGGTTCGCAGGCCAGGACCAGGCCCAGCCGGGCGTGTTCCCCAGGCCGGTGTCGGTGTTGTCGCGCCTGGCCATCTGGTTGCCCGCCTCGGTCCAGGAGCCGGTGAAGATCCAGCAGTAGCTCGAGGTCGTGCCGTCGTCGCGCAGTTGCGCGAACGAATCCAGCAACTGGCCCTTGCGCAGGATCTTCTTCCCGGTCTCGTCGAACACGTCGGCCAACGCGTAGCCGTTGGCTTCCTTGGCCATTTCTTCGGGATGGGGGCTGTAGGGATCGTGATAGGTCGCCTCGTCCCAGGTCATGTGCAGCACCTGTTCCGGGCAGGCGCCGCCTTCCTTCTCGTAAAGCCGCCGCAGCTCCATCATGATGCCGCCGAGGATGGCCGGATCATGCCGTGCCTCGCCCGGCGGCTGCTGGCCCGCGTAGTGCCATTGCAGCCAACGGCCGGAGTTCACGACCGTCCCGTCTTCCTCGGCAAAGCAGCTCGACGGCAGCCGGAAGACTTCGGTCATGATCTCTTCGGTCTTGACGTCGTTGAACTTGCCTTCGTTGCGCCAGAAGTTGGAGGTCTCGGTCACCAGCGGGTCGATGACCACGAGGAACTTGAGTTTCGACAGCGCGGCCGAGGTCTTGTTCTTGTCAGGCATCGCCGCCAGCGGGTTGAACCCCTGGACGACATAGCCGTTGACCTTGCCTTGGTACATCAGGTCGAAATAGGCTAGCATGTCGTAGCTGCGGTCCCACTTTGGCAGCAGCTCAAAGGCCCAGTTGTTTTCCGCCGTGGCATGCTTGCCGAACAGGTTCTTCTGCAATGAGACGAAGAACTTGGGCAGGTTCTTCCAGTAGTTCACCTGATCGGGCAGCACGGCTTTGGGCGTGGCATCGGCCAGGTATTGCTTCAGGGTCTGCTGCCTGTCGGTGGGCAGGTCCATGTAGCCTGGCAGCCGCACCGACAGCAGGCCAAGGTCGGTATAGCCCTGGATGTTGGAATGCCCGCGCAGCGCATTCACGCCGCCGCCGGACATGCCGACATTGCCCAGCAGCAGCTGGATCATCGCGGCGCCGCGGATGATCTGCGCGCCGCCGGTGTGGTGCGTCCAGCCGAGCGCGTAAAGCCAGGTCAGCGTCTTGTCCTTGGCCGAGCACGAGCCGACGATCTCGGCGATCTGCAGGAAGTCGGCCCGCTTGACGCCGGTGATCTCCTCGACCTTCTCGGGCGTGTAGCGTGACACGTGCTGCTTCAGCAGGCTCAGCACGCAGCGCGGATGGCGCATCGAGGGATCGCGTTTCGCGTTCCCGGCTGCGTCGAGCTCATAGTTCCAGGAGGATTTGTCGTAGACGAGCTTCTGCGGATCGAAGCCCGAGAACAGCCCTTCGTCGAAGCCGAAATCCTCGCGCACGATCAGCGACGCGTTGGTGTAGGCGCGCACATAGTCGTGCTGGATCTTGTCATGCTGCAGAAGCCAGTTGACCATGCCCATCAGGAAGGCCGTATCCGACCCCGCCCGGATCGGCGAGAAGATATCGGCAACCGAGGCGGTGCGGTTGAAGCGCGGATCGATGACGATGACCTTGGCCTTGTTCCTGATCTTGGCCTCGATCACCCATTTGAAGCCGACCGGATGCGCCTCGGCCGGGTTGCCGCCCATGACGATGACGACATTGGCGTTCTTGATGTCCACCCAGTGGTTGGTCATCGCGCCGCGGCCGAAGGACGGCCCCAGCGCCGAAACCGTTGGCCCGTGGCACAGGCGCGCCTGGCAGTCCAGCGCCAGCATGCCGAGCGAGCGGGCAAACTTGAAGTCGAGAACCCCGGTTTCATTGGACGCCGCCGATGAGGCGAGCATGCCCGAACTCAGCCAGCGGTTCACCAGCTGGCCCTTCTCGTTGCGCGCGATGAAATTCTTGTCGCGGTCGTCTTTCAGCAGGCGGGCGATGCGCCTGGTCGCATCGTCCCAGCTGATGCGCACCCACTCCTTCGACCCTGGCGCGCGGTATTCCGGATACTGCAACCGGTTTTTCGAATGGACGATGTCCAGCAGCCCCGCGCCCTTGGGGCAGAGCGAACCACGGCTGACCGGGTGATCGGGATCCCCCTCGATGTGGAAGATGCGGGGCTTCGCATTCCTGGCGCCGTCACCCAGCGAATACATCAGGAGGCCGCACCCGACCGAGCAATAGGTGCAGTTGTTGCGAGTCTCTTTCGCACGCAGCAGCTTGTAGGGGCGCACGCCGGCAGGCGCCTGCGCCCAGGCTGTACCCAGGCCCAGGGCCGAGGCCGAGACGGCAACAGATCCAAGGCCAAGTATCTTGAGGAACTGCCGACGTCCGATATTGGTGGTGTAAGTCATCGTGGTCTCATCGTCATTTCTTCTTCCGCCCATCCCTGCTGCCAGGGGTGGGGGCGATCGCATTCGAGACCCGTAGCTTCATTTGGGCGCACGTATCCCCGGGGCGCCCGGATCACGATCGATCACGGAGATGCCCCGTCCGGTACGTCCCTGAGGCGCACGCGCAAGAGGATGACCAACCACAAATGACGTCGCGTCGCCGGTCACGACGCGACGTCATCCGTGCCGGTTTCCCGCGCGCACGGCTCCACGAGCGGGGAAATGCCGCTCAGGTTCGAATGCAGACAAAGTTGGATAAGCGATGAGAATGAGCCCGAAACGCCCTGCGGATTGCCCTGCAGATGCGCGGCCCCACCGGGGCACGACGTCGGGACGGGTATCGCTCGCTGAGGAGCGTAGCACGACCAGCCCATTACTCCAAATAGGGGAAAATCCCGTTCGGCGCGGGCAGCTTATGCCCCAGGGGGTCTTGCCATCCGAGTCATCGGCAGTCTTGCTGCCGTGATCACAGGCATGAGAGTCGGCGCAACCGCATCGTCTGCCAAGTCAGGCCAAATGGCTGGCCGGGTTCCAGTGCGCTTGCCCATTCGCGCTGCGGCGCAGCAGTGCCACCACGTGGCCGTCCTGTGCCGGCAGCGATTCCCGTCACGCTTGACTTCCGTGCCGGGCGTTTCTACCAATGACATTGAACAGAACGGTAATTGGCCTGCGCCGCTGGCATCCGGCCTGCGCTGTGGGATTGAATGACCTTTACACTCCACAGGCTGGCAACGGCCAAAGGAGTGATCATGCAAGAGCAGACCTTTCGCGCCCTGCTGTACCGCTACTTTTTCTTCAGCTGGCTGTACCGGGACGCCAGCCAGGGCAACCGCGCTGAACGAGCCCTCGCCTGGCATTTCAACAAGGCGCGCGCGCATTGGCTGCTAACGTACATGCGGCGCTGGCTCTGGTGCGGTGTCTGCTGCTATGGGCTGGGTAGCGTGGTGGAACTTGTGCTGTCCGCGCCCGCGCTGTCCGCGCTCTTCTACGTGCCCGGCGCGCTCTGCGTACCGGTCAATGTTGTCATCGTGGTGCTCTGGATCGGCCTGAAGACGCTGCCCGGGCCGCTGTAGGCGGCGACCGGCTGCTCCTGCGCCTGGACTGGCATCCGGCTGCGACGCCAGGAATGGCGCCAGCGGCACGACATCCCCCGGCTTCTTGACCCATCTGCCTTCGTCGCGGGGAGGGCGCCGACAGGCAACGGACGCGTCCGGCGACACGAGCCATATCACCTGCGGGGTCGGATGGTCGCCACCGCGAGACCCGCTCCGGCGAACGCGCACACGGCGGACACCAGCGCAACGGCGCGCAGCGCGTCGGTGATAGCTTCGGCTTCCGCCAGCGCCACGGGTGTCTGAGTCGGCAAATGGGCGTCGCCCGCTGCCGCCCCGGCTTGCGCGCCCGGCTCCAGCAACTGCCCGGTCCGGCGTGCGTCCCTGGGAACGTCCAGTTCATCAAGCCGCGCCGACAGCGCCGCTTGGTGCGACCACACGAACACGATGCCGAGCACCGCAATTGCCAGCAGGCTCGCCACACGTGCAACCGCATTGTTGATGCCGGATGCAACGCCTGCGTGGTCAGCCGGCACCGAGCCCATCACAATCGTCGTGAGTGGCGCGACGGTGATCGTCATGCCAAGCCCGAGCACGATGAGCGCAGGGAAGAATCCGGCCCAATAGCTGGCGCGCACGAACGGCAACGCCAGCATCAGGAACCCGATTCCGGCGACACCCGGGCCAGCGCTCAACAGGATGCGCGAACCGAAGCGGCTCGTCAGGCCGCCGGTGAGGCGCGACAACAAGCCGATGATGACCGGCACCGGCAGCAGCGCCGCGCCCGCTTCGGTTGCGGTGTAGGCATGTGCGCGGATCAGCGTGAACGGCAGGAAGAACAGCGCGCCGCTCAGGCCGAAGTAGAGCAGCAGTGTGACGAGGTTGGCGCCGGTGAAATCGCGTGAGCGGAACACGTCGAGCGGCATCATGGGGTGACGGCTGTTCGCTTCGATCATCACGAATGCGACCAGCACGAACGCGCCGGCGCCGATCGCGCACAGGACAAGCGGATCTGCGAAACCGCGCGCAGACGCCTCGGTCAGACCATAGGTGAGGGCAGCGAGCCCCGCTGCGACGCTAAGGATCCTAGCAAAAATAACTTGAACAATTACGTCTTGCGACGAGATGTTCGAGGTTTGATGCGGTAGTTCCACTCGCCATGAAATTCGTCGCGCTCAATGGCCACGGCAGCGAGTTCGGCGTCGCTGACCTTGATACCTGCGTCGTACATGTTCTCGTCCAGTTCCGCACGCACTTTCAGCCCTTCAGCGGTACTCACGCTGCCGATGAGGTTCACTACCACCTGACGCGTCAACAGCGGTCGGCCGCGCCAGTTGTTCGTGATATGGCAGAACAGGCGATGCTCGATCTTGTTCCACTTGCTCGTACCCGGCGGAAAGTGGCACACCTGCACAGCGAAACCGAGTTCGTCGGCCAGTCGCTGCAACTGCACCCGCCACAGCCGCACACGATACCCGTTGCTGCCACCGCAGTCGGCGGTGACCAGCAGTCGCCTGGCTTTCGGATACAACGGACGGCCCATCTCCAGCCACCAGCGACGGATGCTTTGAACCGCGAACTCGGCGGTGTCGTGGTTGATGCCCACGCTGACCCAGCCCTCGTTGGCCGTCACATCATAGACGCCATACGGGGCAACCTTGCCCAGTTCATCGTCGATGAAATCGTGCACACGCGCCTGCTCGGGTTGGCCCTTGGGCTGCCATTCGCGGCCAGCGTTCTTGAAATCGCCGATCAGCTCCTTCTTTTTCGTGTCCACCGAGATGACCGGCTGACGCTGGCGCTGATACTGCGCCACCTTGTCGGCGATGTAGTGGAACTGCGCGTCGCGGTCGGGGTGCTGCGCGCCTTCGCGTGTCTTGCGCACCGATTGCAAGCTGTAGCCCGTCTGCGTCAGCAGATCGCAGATCGTGCGCTGACTCACGCGATGCCCCAGCCGGTTGAGCTCTTCGGCCAGACGGGTGGTGCTCTTGCACGTCCATCGTAGTGCTGACATCGGGTCACCCCGGCTGGTCGGCTCCACCAGTGCATCCAGGTGCTCCAACAACCTCGCATCGAGCTCAGTTAGCCTCTTGCGCCCGCCTCCCGGGGCACGAATGCGCTTGGCCGTCATGTCCCGCGTCGCTCCACCGGCCGCTTCGAGTTCGGCCAGTCCCGCATAGATCGTGGTGCGCGAGATGCCTATCGCTTTGGCCACCAGACTCACGCCCCCACGCCCCAGGCTGCGCGCTTCGGCGGCGGCCCATAGGCGCAACGTCGCCTCATCAAGGCGCGCCTGCAGGGCCCGAAACTTCGCTTCGACTGCCTCGCTGATATCCATGTGCGCATCGTATAGACGCGAGGACAACTGTTCAAGTTATTTTTGCTAGGGTCCTAAGCGCGCCGGGCCAGTCCAACCGTTGAGGCGCATCGAGCTTGTGGCTGTTCGGCACCGACAAAATCGCGAGCGCGATCGTCATCGCAGCAAGCGGGACGTTGAGGAAGAATATCGCGCGCCACGACAACACGTCGACGAGCCAGCCGCCCGCCACCGGCGCCGCCGCGGACGTGATCGCCCCGACGGCCGCCCAGGTGCCGATTGCCCGTCCGCGCGCTTCGCCTTCGTACACTGCGCCGATGATCGCGAGACTACTGGGTACGAAGAGTGCTGCACCAATGCCCTGCACTGCGCGCGCGGCGATCAGCGAATTCGCGTGCGGCGCGAACCCGCAAGCGGCCGACGCCAGCGTGAAGACCCCGATGCCCGCAATGAACACCGTGCGGCGGCCGAGCTTGTCGCCCATCGATCCGCCCACCAGCACGAGGGACCCGAGAAAGAGCAGGTAGGCGTTAACGATCCACTGCATTGCCGCGACGCTCGCGCCGAGTTCGCTCTGAATGGCGGGTAGCGCGACATTGACGACGGAGCCGTCGATGAACGCCATGCTTGAGCCGAGGATCGTCGCGGCGAGTGCCAGACGCTTGCGCCGGCACGGGCGGTCGACCGCGGTGGGCTGCGAGCGGATGACGAGTTCGTCGCACGGGCTTGCTTGTGCAGCGACGACGTGCGCGGTCATTTGGTCGCTATCGAGAAGATCCGGGTTGGCCAAGTTCGCTCCCGTGCCGGTCGATGGTGACTAGCATAGTAGCGGGAGCGCGGGACCGCGGATACGGTTGGTCGGGTGCGCGCGAGCGCGATGCGCTACTTGTTCCGCGGAAGCGAGGCGAGCGGGCGGGCGGTCGCGGCGCCCATCAGTTGCGCGGTCCGCCTCATCTGGCGCATGGAACCAGGCGTGATCGCTGCCATCGATCTGCGCCAGTTCGCCCCGGGCATGCTGTTTGACGCCGGCTTCCGGGTGTCCTGGAAGCTGCGCCCACCCAAAACTCATTAGCAACGCAACCGGCGGGAATGTACATGATTCGGCACAGGCGAAATCTTGATGTCGTGCCCGCTCGCGCAGCGTCTCGCAGGCCAGCATTCGGCCGAAGTCGGCGTAGCTGTCGCGAATCAGGCCCGCACGCGGGATTCCAGGTCGGGCGGTAACGAGGCTTACGACTGTCTCTGATCGACTGTGGATTCAACCGGTCGATGCAACAGCTTGATGGAATCGTTCAGCCGGTGTATCGAAGTTTAGTGTCTTGCGCGGGCGTTCGTTGAGCCGCCTGGCGATGGCGTTGAGCTTGGCTTGCGAATAGGCTGAGAGATCGGTGCCTTTCGGCAAGTACTGTCTCAAGAGGCCATTCGTGTTCTCGTTGGAACCGCGTTGCCACGGATGCTGGGGATCGCAGAAGTAGACCTGGATGTCCGTGGCGACGGTGAAACGCTTGTGACCAGCCATCTCCGTGCCACGATCCCAAGTCAGCGACTTGTACAGCTCCTGCGGCAGCTTGCCAGCGTGCTTGATCAGGGCGTTGACTACAGCCTCGGAGTCCTTGCTGGCAATCTTCACCAGCATCACGAACCGGGTCTGGCGCTCGACGAGTGTCGCAATCTGGCTGTTGGCGCTGCCGAACAGCAAATCGCCTTCCCAGTGCCCGGGTATCGCACGATCCTCTGCCGTGGCAGGGCGTTCACTGATCGATACGGCATCTCGGATGTTCGTACGGTCGTCGGTCTTCAGTGTGTGTTGGCGCGATCTACGCATGGCTCGAGAACGCCGTAGGTGTTCCAGCAACTCTCTTTTAAGCGCACCACGGGCCTGGATGTAGAGGCTCCGATAGATTGTCTCGTGCGACACCTGATAGTCCTTGTTGACCGCATACACGTGCTTAAGCCAACCCGCAATCTGCTCTGGCGACCACTGCATTCGAAGCTTGCTTGCCACCACCTGGGCGAGTGTCTGATTCCTGACGAGCTTACATGCCTTTGGGCGCCGTGCGCGCTCCCAGGCGAGCTGGTCAGCCTGGTTCGCCAGATAGCCCTGTCTGCCACCATTTCGCCGGACCTCGCGGCTGACAGTAGAAGGAGCACGCCCTAGCCGGGCTGCTACGGATCGGATGGAGTGGCCAGCGACTACTGCGCGCGAAATCTCCTCTCGTTCGGCGAGCGTCAAGGCCAGCCTAGAGCGATGTCGTTGCGCTGGCTGTATCCCGCCGGTCCTCGCGAGAACCCCTTGTATCGATGAGTGGTAGCGATCGAACAGTCGGGCAATCTGCGCAAGCGTGTCACCTTTGCGCCACCGTTCCCACATCAGTGCCTTTTGAGTCTCGGAGTAGTAGATCCGCCGTCTTTGTTTCATTTGCAGCACCCCTCAGGCTCGCAAAGCCTTTAGTGTGTTGCATCGACCGGTTGAATCCGCAACCCGTTACCGCCGTTCGGCATGACTACGGCGAGCGACCGCTCCGGTCCGATAAGGGATCTTGGTTTCCCGGAATTTTGCGAAGAACCTTTTCTTGCCAATCTGCGAGTTAAGCGCTCGAACCGTGGGTGGAGAATGGCCCGAGTCTATCTGCTGCGGAGACTCGGGGGGGCAGCCAAACATTGCGCTACTCGGGGGATCGCTGTCGCCAATGCCGAAATCCGCCTAGTCACTTCCTGGTCTCCGTTTTGTTTGGCGAAGAACTCGGTGTTGGAGGCTGGGCAACAAGTGAGGTCCGGAGCACCGGACCAGGTGTCATTACTAGCGTCTTGTCTGGAGCAGGCGCTTGGGCGGCCTGACCGTTGTCGTAACCGGTCGAGCAAGCTTCCAGGTAGCCGGGCGGGAATTTCTGTTCCGGCGTTGCCGCCGGCTCGCTATATGCGACAGCGCAGAATGTAAGTGCGCCAATGGCAAGAACATGTCGCCAAATTGTGCGCAGAAGGGGATCAGGATTCATCAGCGGCTCCGTATCGGTGGCGGCAGACTGCGAGTCACCTAGCCCGACTCTCGCGGAAACTATTGCACTCGTTGCCTTGTTGACCGGGAATGACTGAGTTGGGTAGCTTTCGGCTGTGTTCTATCTAGGAATTCGGGCTGCTCATAAGCTTATGAAATCGTTCCCAACGCCGCGTCATCGGAAGCGATGACGGACAAGACTAATAACAAAAAAACCTACACGGAAAGTTGATAGTCGAATGAGCAGCCTGGACCTTTGCGGATGCCACTAACCAGCAAAAATGCTGAGAACGTGCCGGCTGCCCGTTGACCTGGTGCCAGGTCAACGGCAGTTAAGTGGTGTTAAGGAAGCTGCGCGTAGCACTTGGATCAAACGGCGGCTCATCGGTCGAGTCGGTCATAGGATCATCGATCCGCGAGTGGCAGAAACTGGCCGTACTCGGCAGTTCGCAGTGGGGCGCGAGGCCAAGCTCTGGTGACCGACGGGCGACTTCCGTTGCCGACCCTGAGCCGCCGTTCGAGCTTGCTCGCCCCCGATGACAGCTTCCGAGGTGGAATCGCCGTTCGAAGGTCCGTCCAAGCTGGTGGCTCGGGGCCCCCACAAGCGCTAACCGCCTATCAACGGGCCGACGCTCTCCACCGCCTCGAGGCTGGCGAAAGCGAGCGTTCGGTGGCAAGGTTGCTCGGGTATCGCAGCGCTACAATCGCTCGACTGCGGGAAGCGTCATCGGATGCCACGCTGAACCGCGTAAAATGGGGGAAATATGTTGGATGGGCCGCACACACGCAGCCGAGGCGCGCAAAATCGTGAGCACGCGCGTTGACACACAGTGACCAAGACGATAATATCCTCGCACTCGCTGGGACTTTTTATGTCCCGGTGCTATTTCGAGATCGGCCAGATCAAGTGCATCTAGGAGCATCTCGAGAGCTTGGGTAGCGCCAATGGTCAGCTGGGTGCCGAGTTCTTCCAGCCAGGCGACGCTACTCTAGTCAGGGAACTCAGAAGCAATATATGAATTTCAAAACGAAATACCCGCTACGCTCGTAGCGGGTTATTTCATTGCTCCTGCCCTGACGAGTCGACCATGCCCGATCCGCGTGATCCACCCATAGATAAGCTGCTGACGCAGCTTCTGTCTGTAATTTCCCCCGAGCCCGAACTAGGTGCCCGCCTCAAGCAGCGACTGAACGCCGCACTTGTTGCAAACGGCCTAGGCACTTTCGACGAGAAAGCACTCGGCTTCCGCAAGTTCACTGACTATCTGATACGCGTGCATGGACATCTTGTTGCCGTGCAGAGGCCGGAGGGCGCCGGAGACATCCTCGTTTCACTCAAGCATTCAACGCCCATGTCCCGGGCTGTCGCGCACGAGCACGCCGGGGTGCCTGCGCCCTCAACAACTTCCGTTATCCGTACCGCCGTCTGGCAGGCATTTGCCAACCCCGACCCTGATCGGAAGCGCTTTCTCGGACCAAACGGACGAATTGTTCACTATCTCGAAAGCTCGGATAGTGAAGCGCGTCAGGCCGTAGAAGCCGCTCCCGAGCAATACACGCAGATCGAGCCGATCTCGCAGGCAACGCAAGGTGGATGGATGCGTGAGTTTCTGGAAACGGCACCGCTTGGTCAGGCCGAAAAGTCGGCGCTCGAACCGATGATAGGGGAACCCTATTCCAGCACGCTCAACGCGACGTTTACACGCGCATTGGGGACGCACGGTCAAGCATGGAGCCGGTTCAGAACGACACGCGTGACCGACATCATCCAGCAATGGGTGCGAGCTCATGATGTTGACGACGGTGTGATTTACACGCAACGGCCTTCAACCACGACTTCAGAATTGGGCGCTGTGGGATCGGTTGCCTCGCATGCAACCGCATCGCTGGCGGCAGGCCCAATGCCAATCTCGACAGGATCGGCGCGCGACCAAGTGCTCAAGCTACTTGAGTTGATCGCCGATGAAGATCTCGAGCGTGTCGTCCTGCCACTGTTGCTGAGCACCATCATGATCAAGTCCCGTATGTGACGCAAACGGGACGAAGTCATGAGTGGCGTGCTGGTGATCGGGCTCCTGAAGTCAATGCGTCAACGCTTCAACGCGGACTGCGCGCGAATGGGTGTCGACGCGAGGATTGTTCTTGCGGACATGGGCAACAAGGGCCATTCGTATATGCTCATCCCGTATCCGGGCGAAGCAGTGAACGCATTGAGGGACTACGCGGATTCGCTCGACGACTTCCGTGATGCGCACGTCATCGTCATGCCCTATGCGGAGATGCCGGACGAGCTCGACGGTGAACTCGGTGTGCTGGTTGATTCTGGAGCTACCGTCGTTCGCGCAGTCAGCGGCGAAGACGGCTGGCCGCCCATCCAGAAGAAGACAAAAGCGGACCCAGCATTGCTCGAGCAGATGCGCCAGAGACTCTGGCGCGAGATACCAGTCGTACAGGTCGATGCGGATGAGCCAACTCTCCCCTCCGAATACTTCCGGCAGGTCTGCGACGCGAACCCGCAGGTGATCATCGTCGAACAGGTGTACGAGACGTGCGACCTGGTTGAGCCCATTCGCCGAGAATTCTTGAATCGCGCTATCGAAGCGCTGGCAGAATTTGCGAGGGACGGATCCGATGGTCGAATCGACGCGTTCTTTAGGCAGCGGCGGCTCATGCACGCACAGAATGGGCCAAACGAAAGCACCCTGGAACTTCGGTTCGGAGAGGTTTTGGTTCTCAACGAAACCGTGCAGGCGCATTTGAAGCAAGGCGACGCCACCACCCCTCAAGGAGCCGCGCGGCTCTTCTATCACCACACCATCGTCGGAGGCATCCGGTACGTGATCGTCACTTACGCAGGCCCGCATCCCGAGGGTAATTTCAAGCGAGTCAGTACTCGCACTAACAGCATCCCCTAACGGCCGCTTCGGCTCAGCAGCCGTCATGCGTCGGACACGCCCGAAGGGCTGTTACTGGCCGGGAAGCGCCCGATCGTCCCGTCGATCCGACAAGCTGGCGGCGGTCGGCAGAAGCCGACCCTCAAGCGCCATTTGCGCAGCACCCCGTCTACGGCAGCTTCTGGGGCCAAACGGGCCATCCGCGAGTCTGTATCGCCCCAGATGTGGCTCGGCCAGCATTGGCACGCTTCGCTGCGTTCGTTGACTTCGTTGCATGGATCAAGCTCGCTGCAGCGGTGTCTCGACCGCGCCTTCCTGATCGCCGATGAACTGAGACATTTCGTCTTGGAAGGCGGGGCTCAGTACGTAGTGAGGGGAGGAAGTCGAGCCGGACCGCTCGGCCGAGGATGCGCCGGTCGGCATAAAACGCGTGTTTGACTATGGGAACGCCGGCTCCGCATGGACCGATTCGCACACGAACTCTTGCTGCCGCGTTCAGCGGCGCGGCGCCATCTTATTGAGCGGTTGCTCTGCCGCCGACATTGCCGCCCGACTTGGAGTGCCGTTACAAGTGGTCCAACAAAAACTTTTGAAAAATTTTCTGAAACATCCTGTAACATTTGAGCCCTAACCAGGAGGGACTCATGCGCGTAACACGACTCGCTGCAGCCGTCGCGCTGCCTTTTGCCCTAGTTCTTGCAGGGTGCGATACCGATCAAGAACTGCTGACGCAGCGCCTTGAGGTCTTGAAGGCCGAAGAGGCCGCGCTCAAGGATCTCAAGGCAACGGTGGCCACCGGCGTACCGTCACTGACTGGCCCAGGAGCGGTCAGTGTCTTTCTGTCCGCCGATCTGATCAACGGCATCCTCAAGGGTGCTGATGGTGTGGACGTGCCCGTGCCCCACGTTGAGGGCGCGACGGTCACCGTCAAGTCGATCCGGACGGACTTCAAGATGGGCTACCCGCTGCTCAGGATCGAAGCCACTGGCAAGAAGAAGGGGCTGGACGCTGAGCTCGCTCTCGTGGGTGTCGCTCGACTGATGCCGACCATAGTGGCCGGAGCGGCAGGCAAATCTTCGCAGCTGGAGCTTAAGGTACACGTCGACAGTATGGTGCCTAGCGCCAAGTGGGCCTTCCTGGACTTTCGCCTCAGCGGTTTCGTGCGCGACCTGATGCAAGTGAAGGTGAACAATGAGCTTCGAACCGCCGGCGTTATCCGCGTGCCCGTGGAGACCGACATTCCGCTCAATGTGCCTGCCAAGGAAACGCCCATCCAGTTCACCGGTGTTCTCGGTGTGATTTCCACGCCGGACCTCTCGCTGAAGGGAAAGGCTGCGGTCAACAAGGTCGTCGTTCTGCCTGACGGGATTCACGTCTACGGCAAGGTCAATGTGGATTCGGAGGCATGAAGATGAAGAGCGCACGTATCGCCTTTTCGATCGCAGCGGCAATGACCGCGTCTGGATCTGCGTTGGCCGCCGGGGTGGTAGATGAAGTGGCCGCCAAGGAGGCCGAACTCGTGAAGCTCCGGGCGGAGGTCGCGCCGCTAGTAGCGCCGCTCACGGTCACCGGAGCCGATCTGCGGGTCTTCGCCTCGCTCACGCCATTGGTTGAGTCCGTGGCGGAAATTAACGCCAGGCCACCGGCCGCGCGCCTCATCACCGTGCGGTCGACCGGCCGCAATGGCAACCTTTGGTACAACGGTGGGGCGTGGTGCGGCAGCTATGTCAAGCTTGATGAAAGCGACAGCCTGAACGTAAAAGCTGCCCTGTCCAATGTGGCGGCCTCCATACGAGATGATGGAGCGATCGCCCTCGGCAGCCGCGTCAACATCGATGGCCACGTGCAGGTGAAGTTCCAGTTCAAGGGGCACCGAATCTACTACCCCTTTGGCAGCTACTGCCCTTCTGGTGGCGGAGTGGGTTCGTCCATTGGCGTCGACTTCAAAAAGACACTCGACCTTCAGTTGCTGTTGGCATTCGCGCGCTCTGCCGACGGCCGTTCCATCGACTATAAGGCAAGTTTCGTCAGCCCAAAGGAGGTGAAGGTTACGGCAGAGATTGAAATAAAGCCAATAACCACGCTCGGTCAGCCGATGGGATTCGATCTGCCCCAGTCGCCGATTGCCAGCGGGTCGTTCCCACTACTCATCAGCAAAGAGGGGAAGTTCGAGCTACCGGGGGGTGGTGAGCGTGTCTATTCGTTCGTGCTCACGCCCGCTGCTTTCGTAGCCAACAAGGACGGCATCACCGGTGCCTGGAAGTCGACGGTGCAGTTCAAGTAAGGGCTTGCGCCTGCCTTTCCACGATTCAGCGCGAATTTCCGGTGCCATAGGTGGTGCGCCATGGGCTGCGGCGACGACTGTCATCGACCCTGAGCGGCCTCCAGATGCGGCGCGACCTCAACGGCCGGTTCTGGGTATGCGGGCCGTTTGCTTCTGCAGGAACGACGACGGACCATCGACACACGTTCCAAACCAGTTAGGTTAAACACCGTTGATGTGAGTCTCCGCACCTCGGCGACACTAAATACGGCGCCAAGGACGCGAACTGATCCGAATTTTGGCCTCTTTACGGATCGCGAGGAACTTGCTAATTATGTGGGTTCGCGATCCACCCGCTGGGGCATCCAAAATGACGCCAGACGAAGCAAGAGCACTGCTCGCTGGTCCGTTCGGACTTGAACTCGTGCGTTTTCCGCTGCGCTTTACAAAGCCAGCATTTTTCGGAATCTTGCCGCGCCGCGGCGAGCCGCTGACCGTGAACAACGGATCGGCTTCCCTGATTCGCCGTGGCGAAACGCACTTCGCGATAACGTGTCATCACGTCCTCGATGGGTTCCGCCAGAAGCGCGCGGAATCCGAACAGGCCTTCTTCCAAGTCGGGAATTGCCGGCTCGATCCGCTCGCGCAGTTGGCCGGGGAACGTGACAGGCCAGACGTCGCGGTGATCCGGCTATCGGCAGCGCAGGCCGCCGAGATTACCAGCGATTCCAACGGCATTGGCGAAGCATTCCTGAAGATCGAGGATGCGCGCCCGGAGCTCGTGCCCGAGGGGACGGGAATTGCCTTTGGCGGATTTCCTGGCGATCTTCGCCTTCAGCCTAGCGTGGCGGAATTCAACTTCGGAAGCTACAGCTGCGGCGCGACACCGGTGACGACGTCGCGGGACGACTATCTGGTCTGTCAATTCGAGCGCGCGGAATGGGTTCGGCAAGGATACGAGCCAGAGCCGGCAACGATCGGCGGCATCAGCGGGTGCCCGGTCCTGCGGATTCACGAAAGCGAGGCAGGCATCATCAGTCACAGCTTCGCTGGAATCGTCTACGAATACTCGCGAGAGTTCGACCTGCTCTACATCGTCCAGGCCGCCGCCATCTACGACCTGATGGGGTGGTAGTCACGAACATGGCGGCCGCCGGAATAACGACGTGACTGAACGTCAGCGAAAGTAGATCGAATATTCGACCGCCTACAGCCCCGAGACAGCCCGAACACTGTGCGAGCATGCAAGTCCACTGATCGACCGGAGCGGCCGCTCGAATGACCGTGTATTTTCCTTGTCGGGCGGCAGTAACTGGCCGGGTGCGGCCCGACGCCGAGCACAACCCAGCGTTCCTCCTTGGACCGGATCGCGTAGGGCAGAAGACGACCCTTCTCTGCCGCTCATGCTCTGGCCACCCGATGACCGAAGTGGAGCTGAATACGGGCCTTGGCTTTATCCGCGCCCGTCGCCCCATGCTCGAATCCGGACACGATGTATCGCGACACCACCATATTCGTTGGGTCAACATTCAACAATGTTGACCGCCAGGCCGCCTCTCGCGGTTTCCTTGTACTTTGCCTTCATGTCGGCCCCGGTTTCGCGCATCGTCTTGATGACCTTGTCCAGGCTGACATGGTGACTGCCGTCGCCATGAAGAGCCATGCGAGCGGCGCCGATCGCCTTGATCGCGGCAACGGCGTTTCTCTCGATACACGGTATCTGGACCAGCCCGCCCACGGGATCACAGGTCAGCCCCAGATGATGTTCCATGGCGATTTCGGCGGCATTCTCGACTTGCTCAACCGTACCGCCCAGCACTGCACATAAGCCGGCCGCCGCCATGGAGCAGGCGACACCTACCTCGCCCTGGCAACCGACTTCGGCACCGGAAATGGAGGCGTTCTTCTTGAAGAGGATGCCAATGGCCGCGGCGGTCAGTAGGAAATCGACGATGCCATCCTCGCCCGCGCCCGCCTCAAACGTCATGTAGTAGTGGAGGACGGCCGGAATGATGCCTGCGGCGCCGTTTGTTGGAGCGGTCACCACGCGGCCGCCTGCCGCATTTTCTTCGTTGACGGCCAACGCATACAGGCTGACCCAGTCCATCGCATACAGCGGATCGTTGGAGCCGTCGCTGTTGCTTAATTTCCGGAAGAGCGGTGCCGCGCGTCTGCGAACCTGGAAGCCTCCTGGCAGGACGCCTTCGGTGCGGCAACCTCGCTCCACACAGTCTTGCATTGTTTTCCAGATGGTCAACAGGGCATCACGCGTGTCTACGGCGGGCCGCCAGTATTCCTCGTTCCGGCGCATGATCTCCGCGATCGGGATACCCAGGCGCTCCGCTATTGCCAGTAGTTCTGCCGCATTGTCGAACGGTAGTGGCAGCACCTCTTCCCGGGCGAAGCCCATACATTCTTGGTCCATCTTTGCCTCGGGTACGACGAACCCTCCGCCGACCGAGTAGAACGTCGCGGACCGGAGCTCGGTTCCTTCAGCGGAAAAGGCGATGAAGCGCATGCCGTTCGCGTGCAATGGCAACGCGCGCCTGTAGAGCGCGAGATCCTTACACGCGTCGAAGGCGATCGATTTCCTTCCGTTCAGAAGAATCCTGCCTCTGCTGCGGATATCCGCCACATAGTCTGGGACGCGAGCCACGTCAACGGTCTCGGGTTCATGGCCGGACAGCCCCAACAGGATCGCGATGTCACTGCCATGTCCTTTCCCTGTTGCGCCAAGCGAACCGTAGAGCTCGGCACGCAGATTCGAAACGCTGTTGACGATGTGGTCGCGTTCCAGTGCACTGACGAACTGCCGTGCTGCCCGCATGGGGCCGACCGTGTGCGAACTGGAGGGCCCGATGCCAATCTTGAACAGGTCCAATGCACTGAATGACACGTAAAACTCCAGGGTGACGATGCTTCTGTGGTTTTCTCGATTGGGGCGCTGCCCGCCTTACACCCCTAGAGCGTGTATTCCTGAAACTCGCGGCATTCATACGGCTTGCGGGCCACCCACATGACTTTCTGGGCGACATCCATCAGCGTCGTTGCCACCGTGGCGGAGATGCTGCTGAAATCGCCGGGCTTCGGGCTGCGCAATACCCCGTCGGGAAAACCGAAGTCGTCCGCCAGAATGGATCGAATATCGTTCCATTCAATGCCACGGTCCGTAATGGAGCGCAGGGCATGCTCCACGCGATGCTGCCTGTAAAGGCTGTCGGGCCTAGCGGCCAGCCCTGGGTCCCGAAGCTTTGTAATTGCCACCGGCGATAGCCAATGATTGGCATGCACGAGCACATCATCTTGAGGAAGCGTCCAGTACACGTCGGTGGGTGCGGCTTCAAGGCTTGCGCAACACCCGTCGGTGGTGCTGCTTTGCGCAACGATCATGTTGCTCGAGCAGTAGCGCCGGGCGTTCCATACGGTTCGCATCGCGTGCGCCAGGTTGGAGGATTCCAGGAGCCGCCGGCGCAAAAGAACTACCGGGGTGCCGGGGCCATGCTGATAATCCTCATGGCAGGACAGCGCATTCCCTGTGAGCGACACGCCGTTACTGTTGAAGCCATGCCGCGCCAGCGCACCGGCTTCCGTGAATGCCAGGATATCGGGGCCATTTTCGGCACGGATACGCAGGACGATGCAGGTATCGACGCATTCCTCGCGCCAGTCCCAGTTGTGGGCGTGTAGCAACCGGCCCGTGGCCGAGCGTTTCGGCAATACCACCAGCCCTGTGCAGTCGCCATCCTGGCCGCCATCCTCCTGTGCCGCATGGTCGTCTATGGTCGAGAAGCCATACAGCATTTCCGTCCGGCAATTGATGACGACGACGTCTTCGAGCGAAGTACCGGCGCCGCGAGCGATGCCGCGCATTTCCCCCAGATAGGCGGGATCAAAGGCCTCGATTTGCGGAAGCATCGCGCGTGCGAGCCGGTCGATGGTGGCATCGTCCAGGCCGCGACGGCCAAGTTGGGCTCGGTACAGCGCCGCACCGGCAGCGATTCGTTCGGGCACCGCGCGCCCGTGTTGCAGTCCGCGGTCGTATGGCCCTCCGGCCACGTCCACGAGCGGGAAGAATTGCATTGCACGCATTCAGGTATCCATCATCCGGAAGTCATGAAGGGCAGTGGACCGTTCAGCCGTTGTCTGCCCAACGAAGTCTTACTGCGCCGCCAGGTTCAGGGATTTGACCAGTGGGCCCCACTGTTCAGCATCCTGCCGGGTGGATTTCGCAACAGCAGAAGCCGTTTTATCCGCGGGTTCCGCCATGTAGATCCTGCCCAATTTCTGCCGGGACTCAGGATCTGCCCACATTTTTGTGGTGGCCGCATTGAGCTTTTGGATGATGGCGCCGGGCGTTCCCTTTGGGGCAACCAGACCATACCAGCCGCCGCCCAGCGACTTGGGAATCCCGATTTCAGCCTGCGTCGGGACATCGGGCATTTCGGGAACCCGCTTGTCGGCAAATACGACCAGAGGCTTGACCTTCTTTTCCTTGATAAACGGGATCGCGGAGAAGACTACGGCGCTGGTCAACTGGGTTTCGCCGCCCACAACGGCCAGCAAGGCGGCGGCGCTGCCTTTGTAGGGAACGTTCAGAAGATCCACGCCAACATGCCTGGCGAATATCTCCATGTTCAAGTGGGTGGAGTTTCCTTTTCCCGCGGTGCTGTAGGAGTACTTCCCCGGCGATGCCTTTGCCAGACGGATCAAATCCGCGATGTTGTTTGCCGGGACGGCGTTATTGGCCAGCAAGACTTGCGGAGTGGTGGCGAGAATGCCGACGCCGGCGAAACTCTGGTCGGGATCGTAGTTCAGCTTGCCATACGAGAAACGGTTGAGTGCGAGATTGGACTGGGTAGCGAGCAGGATCGTGTAGCCGTCTGCCGGCTGGGTGGCGACGTATGCCGCCGCGATCGATCCGTTCGCGCCGGCGCGGTTTTCCACCACGACGGTTGCACCCAGGTGACGGGCCACAAAATCGCCCCAGATCCGCGCGAGGCCGTCCGCACCGCCGCCCGGCGGCAGCGGCACAATCAGCCGAATCGGTTTCGCCGGAAATGTGTCCTGGGCGAATGCATTCGCTGCCAGGCAGGTGGCGGCCACAGCACCACAGCACGTCAGCGCCTTGAAAACATCCTTCATCTTCAGTCTCCGCGATGCCGGTGCTGCGATCTGCAACACCGTGTTGTGCAATAAGTATGGCGCCTGAGAACATCAAATTTTCATCATATTATTACTTGGCGACATACCCAATTTGGTATACTTGGATGCGGCCTAAGCCCAGACGGGCCGGCCAGGTACAGGTGCCGTGCGCCCTCATCCGAGACGGACAAATGAATCTCCTGTCGCTAAGACGCTTCGACCTGAATCTGCTGGTGGTATTCGAGTCCCTGATGGAGACGGGCAGCGTTACCAAAACTGCGGAAAAACTCGCGCGCACGCAGCCGGGCGTGAGCCGCGATCTTGCCCGGTTGAGGGAAGAGCTGTCCGACCCGCTTTTTGTCAGGGTTCGCGGAAAACTGGAGCCCACTGAGTTGGCCCGCACTCTCCGCGATACAGTCAGGCGCGCACTGGAAGCCGTCGACCACGCGCTTGAGGAGGGTGGGGGCTTTCGCCCATCCGAATCGGCCCAGGTATTCAAGATCGGCACGACGAGTGCCGTCGAACTCTTGTTGGCCCCCTTGCTGCACAAGTTTCTGGAAACTGAAGCGCCCAACGCCGCCGCCTACTTTTTCCCCACATATGGGGAAGTCACGCCTGTCGAGGAGCTCGAAACGGGCACCATCGACCTCGCGATTGGGCGCTTCGACCGCCAGGCGCACAACGTGACGTTCTTTCCGCTGTTTGAAGAACGGCGTGTATGTCTGGTGAGGCGTGATCATCCACTCAGCGAGAAACGGCTGGAACTGGCCGATCTTGCCAAGATGCGGTTTATCAGCACGATCAATATGCTCGGTCGGGACAACGACGTCGACAACCTTCTCAAGGATCATGGGTTACCCAAACGCAGGTTTCCGATGTACGTCTCGACGCTGTCCCTGGCACCGTTCGCCATGCGCGAGAGCGACGCGGCAATAACGCTGCCGGTGCGCGTTGCGAGGCTTCTGGCAAGCCAGTTCGACCTGAGCGTGCTGGAATTGCCCGTCGAAGTGCAAAATCGAACGTACTCGATTGCATGGCATTCGCGCTGGGACCCATCGCTGTCGCACCGCTGGATGCGAGACGCAGTCATATCGATGCTGAGCTAATCCGGAGAAGTTGGCACGCAGATATTTCCTCTGCGGCGCAGCCGACGCCAAGCTTGGGGCATGATGCCGGAAGGGGGCGACGCCCACGGCGAGTCGCCGAGGTTTGTATGCGTTCATTCCTCCCCTCGATGGGTGGGAGCTCAATCGCTTGGTTCGACATGGGCAGATGCGCCCCAGGAACGTTTGACGAGCGCGCCGGCGACCAAATAGCGACTGTCGCTGACGGCTGGTCGGCGGCTCGCGACCCCTAGCAGTCATTCGCGTCTTATGGTCAATTTCGGGAAGCTAGCGCCCAGCGACCAGCGACTCAAGGTCAGTTTTGCAACGCAGTCGTAATTCCCGTTATGGTAGGCCGCGGTGTTGTGGCGCTGAGACACCCCACTTCGCCTGATGCGGACGCGCGAGTTTCCTTGCTAGATTGTGTGCTTCCAGCAAATCGATTTAACTTGTGCGGGCAATTATAGGGAGGTTCCATGAGCAATATGCTTGATTCGTTCCGTGCATCTTGCTCTTGGAGTCTCCTTTTGGTGTTGTTCATGCTTCCTCTTTCTGGATGCGGCGATACCACCATGAAATGGAAGGAGCAGGTCGACCTCCATAACCACGAGACAATCATCGTTGCGCGGACCGCAACCATGAAGAGCAACTGGATTGCGGGCGGCGGAGGTGGCTCCATCAACAAAAGGATGACGCTGGAAGTTGTCCGGCCTGCGAGGCAGGATAACCCCGGTGTATGGTCCGATCATTATGTTCCGATCTTGCTGGACCGGGATCCGGATAACGGCGAGTGGTTCTTAGTGGCAACTTTCTATCACTGCACCGAGTGGTATGAACTGGGTCGGCCAGCCTTGCCATACACAGAGTATCGCTTTAGAGGGGGAAGCTGGGTCCGTCAGCCACTATCGGCGAAGTGGATCGACCGCGAGGTCAATGTATTGCCCGCTGACCTGTCAAACAGGGAGTTGCTTAACGAAAAACCGGTGCTGAGCACGGAGCAGAAGAGGCTGGTTCAGTCCAGGCCCACGATTTCGGATCGCTTTGTCAGGATTGTCGGAACGTGGAAGACCCACTGTTAAGTGGGTAACGCCAAGGCAGTGAAGAAGAACAGCCAACGCGGGAATTGCGATACCAGACCGAATGTCGAGCGTCCGCTTATGGCCGAACGCGGAAGTTCGTCAGTCGCAGGGCCGCCGCAACCACGGACTTCCGTTTTCGGTCCCCATTTCGGTCGTCCATGGCTCCTGAAAGCTGTCGCTGAAGTTCATGAGAGCGGCCCCTCGGCTTCCGACTGAAGGTGAGCGCCAAGGCTCGCAGCCGTGTCTGCCTGCGCACAGACGCCAGCCGCTCGCGCCGCAAACTACTCGGGTTCAGACCTATCCAAACCGCTAGGAGGCACAGATGAAACAGGTATCACTGACCATTCCTGAAATTGGATTGATTGCTGGAACACGGGCGGCAGGCGCTGCGGGCCTCGCACTGTTGCTAAGCAACCGAATGAATCCGGAACAACGCCGCGCCATCGGCTGGACGCTGCTCGCCGTAGGGGTCATCACAACAGTGCCGTTAGTCGCGCAAGTGTTCGGAAAACTTCAGGAATACAAGAGCCCCGACGAGAGGTGAAGTAATGGTGCAAGGGCAATGTACTGGTTGGCGTCAGCGGCGTGCTCCACGTTGCCCTTTCCCTGCGGGAGCCATACATGACTTCTGCACCGCCATCCCCACGCCTTCGATGTCGGTAGCACGCATGGCAGCGATGCAGAAGGCTCTTTCCTCCTCTTGGAAAGAAGCGCGGAAATTGTTCAGTTGCAGGGCTTTCCGGGCAGGGACACTCCATCCCTGGTTATCCCATGACAGGTATCGCCCTCGGCGTCTGATTCCGGGTCGAGGGGAAACTTTCCGATCTTGCTACAGCAATAGCGAAACTCAGTCGGGACTGCCGGCACGTTCGTGATCGCTGGCGAAGCCATGGCGGGCTGTTCGAGTTCCGCCGCGACGTTCTTGGTTCCCACTGAAGCCTTGGCGGGTTGCCCCGCTGCCGTGACATTGCTCGTTGTTGACGGAGCCTTAGCCGGCTGCGCAGGTGCCGTGACGATCTTCTTTTGTGGGGAAGCGCCAGGAGGTGCCTTAGATGCCGGGGCGGTCTTCGGGGTTGAGGGAACTGGAGCCATGGTGGCCCGCCCTGTGCTGGGGGCCTCCCATTGCGGAGAGACGCACTGGGTGTTCTCGCAAATCCGCTCACCTTTGCACTGCATGTCATATTGGCATCCCACTGCACTGGTGTGCGGCGTGATCCCCGCCATCGCAATGGTGAGAAGCAAGCCTGGCGTTTTCATACTTGGCTTTGCCTCCTTCGGTCCAAGCCTCGCTGCGTACCAGCGATGGCGACCCACTCCCAGTATGGAATCTGTACGCGCAGAGCGCCACCCGCGCGGGCAGTTACATCACGAACCAGGAGCTTGCCATGGCGGTCGGGTCCACACATGCACGAAGCGCCGCTTCCCTTCGATGACACCGTGCCATGCCATGCGTTTCCGCTGAATCTTGCCGACGGCACAGCAATTGGAGTCATCGCTCGACGATGAGGCGTAGAAACTTCTCTGCAATAGGTGCGAAGGGACTGCCCTGATAAAGGTCCCGACCGGAAGCGCTTCCACTTCTTCTTTAGACATAATGGCGGCAATGTCGCGACCGGCCTCAGTGACAGCTGGCCTGGCTGCCTGCGAGACATCTTAGTCGAGCGGAGCAGGGCGGCCCTCCATCCCGCGTTTCGGTCGTCTCTTCGCGACCACTTAGCGGGACGGCCAGGACAAATGCCCGGCTCATGCAGATGAAGGCGGAGTGCGCATGGAGTCGAGGAATTCGTAGGGAACCTCGTCAGTCCACCTCGCGCGCCAGCTTCGCGCGCCTTTCCAGTTCCTTCGCGCTCGGGTTGGTCTGTGCAAACGATCCGAGCGGGATGTCGCCGGTCGGAACATAAGTGCTCATTACCACGCCGGTGGTCGAAGTTTGCGAAGCGACGAGCCGCAGCGCGCCGGGCTTCGCGCCGGCTTCAAACAGCCGCTTGCCGCGCCCGAACACGACGGGGAAGGTCCACACGTTGTATTCATCGATCAGCGATGCGGCCCGAAGCGCCTGGATCAGGTTGCCGCTGCCGATGATCTGCAGGTCTTGTCCCGCCTCCGCCTTGAGCGCCGTGACCGCCGCGATAACGTCGCCACGCAGGAGCGTTGAGTTGTTCCAATGCAGCTTCCCCAGCGTGCGCGACGCGACGTGCTTCCTGGTCGCATTGAACGTCCGCGCAATCGGGTCGCCGGCCGGCTGGTACGGCCAGTACGCCTCGAAGATCTCGTAGGTTCTGCGGCCGAGCACAAGCTCGCGGTCCTTGCCGTCGAAACCGTTCATGGAGTGGCCCATGGCTTCGTCCCAGTAGCTGAACGTCCAGCCGCCGAAGGCGAAACCGCCGGTGGGATCTTCATCTGGGCCGCCCGGCGCCTGCATGACGCCGTCGAGCGAGACGAAGGTGGATGCGATGAGCTTTCTCATGGGGCGACTCCGTGGGGTGGGAGGACAGAGCACCCCGCAATTCTACGCGTTTGCCTGTCGAAGCGCGGTGCTCGGGCTCCGCGAAGCGGCCGTCGTTGGCTTGAGAATTCCAGTTAGGCGGATGTCCGCTTATGGCCGAACGCGGAAGTTCGTCAGTCGCAGGGCCGCCGCAACCACGGACTTCCGTTTTCGACCCATTACTGCCTTTCGATCTGCGTTATCGCGACGGCCGCTTTCCGCAGTATCGCGGCCATTGGGCTCCGTAAGCAGATGCGTCGGATCGAAGGCAGGCTACCTGACATTATCAGCCGGCCTTATGGTTTGCCTTCCGAACGATGAAATGGGCGGCGTAGCGGGGCGGACCATCGAAACCGGCCCCGGCCTCCGGCCGTCGGGGGGGCGATCATTGCCGGGTGGTGGTACGCAGGCCGGACCTCACTACGGTATTACCGTAGTGAGGCTGTTTATCTGAGTTGCAGGATTGCCGAAGCACCATTGGTTTTCTCGTCTCCGCGCGGGCCAGCGCAATCACCGGCACTGAATACGTTATCGACGGAGGAACTGTTCCGACTGCGTGATCAGCGCCGCTTGCCCCGCCGCATCGGTGTCGATCGCTTCCGCAGGCAAGCGCCGGTCGTCATTCCAAGCCCCCGGCGCATGCGCATTTCGGATGGCTGAAAGTCGCGTTCCGGTTCGTAGCCCGCCCGACACGTTCGTAGACTCCATGCATTCCAACAAGCGGAGTGCACATGTCCATCCTGTCCATTTCAACGCGCAAGGCCCGCTGCACCGTGCTGGCGGCCGCGGCCGCAGCAAGTTGCGTCGCCGCGTATGCGGAAACCTGGCCATCAAAGCCGATCACCGTGGTCGTGCCATTTCCGGCTGGCGGCGGTACCGATCTGGTGGTTCGCTCCATCCAGCCGCTGTTGCAGCGTGAGCTCGGCCGCCCCGTCGTGATCGACAATCGCAGCGGCGCAGGCGGGACGCTTGGGTCTGCCTATGTCGCGCGGGCTGCGGCCGATGGATATACGGCCGGCGTGGTCACGACGAGCACGCACGCGGTAAGCGTCGCCCTATATCCAAAGCTGACCTACAACCCGGCGAAGGACTTCGCCTATGCCGGATTCATTGGCACGTCACCTTATGTGCTGGCCGCCAACAACACCTTGCAGGTGGCGGATGCCAAGGCGCTTGTCAGCAGACTGAAGGCCGACAAGGCGCAGCACAGCTTCGGTTCGGTTGGTGTCGGCACCGTGTCGCACCTGATGGGCGAGCAGTTTCAGAAGCTCGTCGCCGTGCCGATGGTTCACGTCCCGTATCGCGGTGCGGCGCCGGCGTACACTGATCTGATTGGTGGACAGGTGCAAATCATGTTCGACAATCCGGTGGGACTGGCGCCATACATCAAGGCACACAAGATTGCCGCCATTGCCGTGACCGCTCCGACACCGCTGCTGCCCGATGTACCGACGTTCGCCAGCCAGGGCGTGCCAGGCTTCGAGCAGCAACTGTGGTATGGCATCGCCTTTCCCAAGGGAACGCCCGCTGCGATCGTCGATCGCTTCAATGCAGCACTGAACAAGGTGCTCTCTGACAATGCGGTCGTGGCAGATCTATCGAGCAAAGGTGTGACGGCGCGCCCCGGTACACCCGCCGCACTGCAGGCCGCGGTTCAAGCAGACATCCCGTACTGGGGCAAGATTGCCAGTTCCGTGGGAGCTACAGGTGAGTAATGTCAGTCTGATCCGGGTTTTTGTACGCGATGGGCGAGGCGGCAATCCGGTGCCGCTGGTCTCCGATGCCCGTGGCATGAGCGCGGCGGAAATGCGAAGGGTTGCTGCCGCATATGGGCACGAGTCCGCCTTCGTATTGCCGAGTGATATCGGTTGCGACTGGCGTTTCCGATTCTTTGTTCCGCAGCACGAGATGGAGATGTGCGGCCATGCCACCGTGGGCACGCTGTGGGCGTTGCGCCAATGGGGCCGCTGGACGACCCCGGCGGTGCGCATCGAGACGCTGAGTGGCGTCGTGCTGGCGTATTGGGACGATGCGCTGCAATCCGTCTGGATCTCGCAGCCGGCGGTGCGTACCCAGGCGCTGGACGCCGGGGCATCAGGCCGAGTGGCGGCGCAACTTGGTTTTCCAGCCGGTACGTATGCGGCCACCAATGCCGCGACGAGTCGCGTCAAGACGCTCATCGCCTTGCCTTCCGTGGCGGTGCTCGACAGCTTGCAACCGGACTTCTCGACCATGGAGTCGCTCTGCGGATCGATCGGCTCGACCGGGCTCTATCCCTATGCATTTGGCGTATCGAAAGCGGACGGCCGACCCGTGATCCATGCGCGGCAATTTCCAAAGTCGTCCGGCTATCCCGAGGATGCCGCCACCGGCATAGCGGCGGCTGCCTTATGGGGCTTTCTGAACCAGGCGGGTGAACTGGCTGGCCCTGATGGGAAGGTGTCTTCCATCGCGGTCTGGCAAGGCGATGCCATGGGCAGCCCCTCGGAAATTCTCGTGGCGCCGCGCCATACGGATTCGGGCGAGCCTGACGGATGCTGGCTCAGCGGCAGCGTGACCTGGAGCGATGCGTGACGGACAGCTCCCCCGAGGCGCGGCTTGCCGCAGCCGGATTCACGTTGCCCGAAGTGTCAAGTCCACGTGGCAGCTATGCGCCGTATTGTGCGATCCAGGTCGGCACATCGCAATGGGTGTCGATTGCCGGTCAGGTATGCCGGCGGAACGGCGTGGCCATGGCGGGCCAATGCCGGAGCGACGATGATCTGGAACTCGCCCGCCATGCCGCCGAAGTATCGGTGCTGAATGCACTGGCCATACTGCGGCTGGCTTGCGATGGCGAGTTGTCGCGCGTGATCCAGATCGTTCGGCTGCGTGGCTTCATCCGCGCGGCACCGGACTTTACACGACATGCGGCAGTGCTCGATGCGGCCTCGATGGTTATGCGCGCAGCATTCCCCGGTCAGCCGCTGCCGGCACGCAGCGCGCTTGGCGTGGCCAGCTTACCGGACCGGGCCTGGACGGAGATTGAGGTCGACGCCATTGTGATGACGGCCTGAAGGCGTCGGCCGCCAGGCTACGACGGCGCCGGCACCTCGCGCAGCAGCCGGTGCAGGTGCCCGCTGGAGGCAAAGCCGAGATCCATGCTGACGCCGGCGGCGGACCGGCCTCCTGCAATCAGCTTGCGTGCGTGCTCGGCCAGAATACGACGCCGTACGGTCACGGGCGTCGCACCGAACTCGATCTGACAGGCGCGCTGCAAATGTCGGATCGAGATGCCCAGTTCGCCGGCCACGGTATCGATCGATGGCAAGGGCATGTCGCGTTCGAGCGCCGCATGGAAGCGCTGGACCATGCGCAGTGCGACGGACGCCGGCTCTTCGGGCATCGCCAGCGGCCGGCTCGTCATGATCTGCGCCACGATGGCGCGCACGAGCCAGGACGCGCTGGTGAATGAGATCGTAGGCGCGAGCAGCGCCTCAAGCATCGCGATCGTCGCGGCGTCCAGGTGCATGGCGCCGAACCGTAGGCACACGGGCAGGCGATCGGGCGGCAGATAGAGTTCCCCGTGCTGCTGAAGGCCGTGCTCGGATGCCGTCAGGTGCGACGTCGACGCATGCAGCAATACAGCGGTACCGCGCACCAGCGAAGCGGCATGCAGTGCGTCTGGCTCGCCGGACGAATCGTTCCAAACCGTCCTGAGCCTGCCCATGCGCGGCCACAACAGCATGCCGCAGTCGTGGACGTGCCATGCTCGGCGAAAAGCAGGCTGTCGGCTGTCATGTAGGGCGAATCCATGCTCGGCGGTCAGGTGAAGCTTGGGAGACAGGTGAGGATCGTTGGTCATCGCAGGCGTTCCGGCAGTCACAGGCGGAATGCCACCGATAATACGCCGTTCCCGCCCTTCACCACATAACACTGCCTGGTGTCGGAGCGTCCCGCCGTGAAGGTCCGCTGTTTGGAGGTTCTTTCCGTGCTGCCCTGTCAAGAGGAAATCTCCGCGGTCGCGATCACGGCGACAAAGACACTAAGTGGCACAAGGTGCGTAAATTCGCGGTGGCGCAGAACGGTCAAAACCGCAGCCGCAATCGATCAACGTTCAATCTGCACGTGCATCGACCGCGCGTCTGGCAAACCCAAGGCCACCGCCGCAGCGTAAGAGAGATCGATAATCCGGCCCTTGACGTATGGTCCGCGATCGTTGATGCGAACGACAACCGACTTTCCGGTAGCCAACGATCTGACGCGTACATGGCTGCCGAGCGGTAATGTTCGATGGGCGGCAGTCAAGGCGCCGCCATCGTAGCGTTCTCCGTTTGCGGTCAGATGCCCCTGGAACGTTGCCGCATACCATGACGCCTCGCCGGATTGCAACATCTCGTGCTCGTGCCGAGGGCGACAGGAATCAGCTCTGCACGCAGAATGCTTGGACGGAATCTGTCCGCAAGCAGTGAACAAAGCGCAGATTCCCAAGAATCCCAAATAGCGAAGTGATAGCACCATAGACCACCAGTCAGTTATCGAGACGTGGTTCTAGCGGTCTCCAAAATTTTGCGTTGGCGGCGTGACCGGGTTACGTAACACCTTGACAATATTTTAGGTGACAAGCGACGCCCCTGAAGGTCCGACCCAACGACAGGCTGGTTTTTGGACTATCGGTCGAATGTGGTCCAAAGGTTCCGCATTTTGCCCGGAGCATTTGACGCGACGCCGTTGAGTTGACCACTCTATTCCCGCATTGTGGCAAGCCTGAAGGCAGTCAGCGCCATGTTTCCCTTCCGGCGCGGTAGTCCGTTGCCCTTCGGCCAGGCTTGGCTGGCAACGGATGCCGGCAGCAGGTGAGACCGGTAAGTGCGTGAGGCCAGCGTTGCCGGGGCCCAAGATAGGGCACGATAACGGGGTCTTTTATCGCGGCTCGTGATGCCGGATTCCCTTCGCATACACCCATACTAGGCGAAGGATTCACGAGTCCCCGCCTGAGCGTGTTCGCTCCTGGGAAACACTGGCGGAGCAGGTTCCTCCGTATGGCAACCAGCCGCGTCGGCAGGCGGCTGGCTCCTCCGGCACGGATCGGGCAAGACCTCCAGCTGCGCCCACGGGGCGTTGTCGACGGGATCGAGATCGAGGCAGTGTTTGAAGTCGCTCGCTGCCAGGCGAGCGCCCAGAAGCTTGCCAAACGCATCGAGCTGGACCTGCGAGATCAGTCCTGCACTGCCGCCGAGCGCTGGGCAGATGATCCACGTCGTGCCGTCTTTGGCGAAGATGCGCAAGCGCCTGACTTGGTCGGCCGGCTGGATTGCGTGCTCTTCGCTGGCGAGCCCGCCTAGCGAGAAGGCTTCAAGGTATTCGTCGGTATGGCGATGGCCCAGGCAAACGACCACCTTCGGGCGCCAGCGGGCGCAGGTCTTCGCGAGAAACCGGAAGCGTTCGCCATGCCGGCACAGATCCTCGTAGCGCGTCTGTGGGACGAGTTCTGGCTGGCCTCGGAACGCTTTGGACCAAGGCGTTCGTCCATCTAGTTGGGCAGGCAGGGGAAACAGGCTGAGCCTGAACTCGGCGCCCCCAGGCGCGTAGAGATGGCGCCAGTAGTATTGTTCCCAGTCGTTGTCCGCGAGCCGAACGCGCAGTGCTTCAGCCCGCGCGGCGGCCATGATGCGGGCAATGTACTGATGGCCGAGCCACTTGCCCATGCTTTCCCGCTGCTGGTGGCGGAACTCGGCGTCCCAAGCGGGCGGCGCCACGCGCGGCTGCAGCGGCGCGACAAGGGGCTCCAACCAGGCGCGCGGGCTTCTGTCGCATATCCAGACGGGAGCTCCTGGGTTGCCTCCTTCCATCCCCACGTACGATGCAAAATAACGATCCAATTCCTGACGCGCGAATACCCCTGAATGCCGCATATTATCCCTTGCTGCCTGGTGGGACCCCATACATCCAATGCCGCAGCATGCCGCCGCCTCTGGGGCGTGCGTGCCACTGTGGTCGTTTAAAAACTCTTTCTGCAGGCGGGGTACGAACGGGATCAGTGCGCCTTCGCAGGCGCCATCCTTGTGCCGATGGGATCTCGGTATAATGGCCCGCCCGCTGCCATGTCACCGGTAATTGCTAGTCGTTTCTTAATACCGGCGAT
Source organism: Cupriavidus sp. BIC8F (assembly GCF_032465815.1). Taxonomy (NCBI): domain Bacteria; kingdom Pseudomonadati; phylum Pseudomonadota; class Betaproteobacteria; order Burkholderiales; family Burkholderiaceae; genus Cupriavidus; species Cupriavidus sp. BIC8F. The sequence continues at coordinate 1,608,186 of NZ_CP136095.1, forward strand.
GTCTGGGCGCCTGCGTAACCGCAGGGCCAGGCCAGTACCCGCATGCCGCGCTGCCAGAAAATGCAGCCACGCCGCTTTCGATGACGAAAAGCAATGTCGACCTGAATAAGAAAATGCCAGCCGGCCCTTTCGTGGGTCCGGGCTATATCCGTTCTAATGTGATTGTTGTCACTGACGCAAACTGATACTACTTTTGTATTGCCTGAGCATTACCCGCATATCGATAGCACGCGCCAAGGAGGCAAAATCAAGATCCCTCGAAACGCGCAGCCATGCGGTACTCCAGCCCGGCCGCATTCTTATCCCCGATTCCTGCAATTGAGGTCAATTTAACCAAACCTGCCGGAAATAGGAATTCCAATCTTTTAAGGTCTGACATAAGTGACTTTGCTGCGCTGCGATATTTCAGGGGTTATCCCATCTCAATCCCCTCTATGGAGGGGATTGAGAGTCGGACGCCTGAAGTTCGTGCGCTCCGCGATCAGTGCAAGCGTGGCACATTCGCGGTGAGTCGGCGTGCTCGACGACGTTCCATTTGCTATGCAAATTTTTTGCGGTCATTTTGATCTAATACTTTTTCATTAACTGTTTAGCGCGCCGCACCCCGCTCAAGTGGGGATTGATAGCATTTTCAGGCCACTGGATACCGCTGCCCGCAGTGCCTGCAGGAGCCTCCAAAAAACTGCTCTCCATGGTCGGCAATCCCTTGTCCATCAAGGCTTTGCGAGAGTCCAGAAGTCGCCGAGGCGAGAGCGCGACGCGATTAATGCCGTGCGCTCCGACATTATCCGGGGCGCCAGCGGTGGGACGTGCGCCCCTCGTCCATAGAGCTGATTTGCCATTCCAATTCCGCCAGCTAGATTGACCTCATCGTTGGCGCTCGCCAAAGCCATCGAATTTGCGTGCCTAAGAGCCGGGGAAGGGGGGCATCCCATGAAACGCATCCATATGAGCTGTTCGGGCCCAAGGCACGTCAACAACAACCAGGTCCCCGATTGGGGGGGGCCTCGCCATCAACCTCGCCTGCATCAAGTAGGCACGTTGGATGGCGGCGCGCGTCTGGGCCGGGGGGGAGGCGCGCGCTTGAGCGGCGGCAGGACACATTGTCCTGCCGCCTTTGTGTTCCGCCATGGAACCTGCCATGGCGAACGACTGCGTACAGCTCGTTTGGGCTGAGTGCAAAGAAAGAGGGTGTAGGCGCCACAGGGATGCGCCTACACCCTAAAGTTGGCAACGGGGTGCCGCTTGGCATTGTGCTGCATCGCAGCATCAGCGGTACCCCTCAAGCGATGGGAAGCACGAGTGCAGATTAAAGAAGTGCTCGGCCTGCCTGAAGCGTTGGGGAATTCTGACTGGATATGCCCGAGAGGGCGGTTCAGGCTTGTGGGCGCTGCTCCTTGATCAGCACGACCGCACCGAAACTCAGCAGGCACGTCGCCGCCATATACCAGGCCGCCGACATGGGGTTGCCGGTCAACTTGATCATTCCCGTCACGATGAACTGCGCGGTGCCGCCAAACACCGCAACGTTCAGCGCATGCGAAATCGCGGCGCCGCTGGCGCGAACCCGTGCAGGAAATGCCTCGAGCACAAGCAGGGTGCCAACGGCAGCGCCAAGTGCCACCATTGCGCTGATCAGCCCGACGCCAACCAGGACTGGCAGCGTGCCGTCTGCACGCACAATCATCAGGAAGACCGGGAAGACCAGAAGCACTTTGCATCCCGCCGTGAAGAGGGCCAGCGGCTTGCGGCGGGGCAGTCGGTCGATGAGCAGGCCGGACAGCGGCGGGATGACAGTCAGCAGCAGCGCGGACAACGTTGCTGCCAAAAATCCTGTGCTGGCAGGTACGTGCATCACGCGATGCAGGTAGCTTGGCATGTAGTAGACGATGACGTAGACCGGGATCGTTGACCCCATCCTGATCAGGATCGCCAGGAGCATGGTGCTGCGATGCTCGCGCCACAGTTCGGCGAGCGGCGTGGTAGCAGCTCTGCCCCTTGTGTCGGCGACCGGCGTCTCCCGAAGCTGGCGGCGAACGTAAATGCCGACGGGCGCGATCAGAAGTCCGATCAGGAACGGAACACGCCAGCCCCATGAAGCCAGATCCTCCGGCGACATCACCTTCGTGAGAAGCGCGCCCAGGGATGCTCCCAGCAACGCAGCCGCGCCCTGGCTCACGAACTGCCAGCTGACCACGCGGCCACGAATCGAAACCGGTCCAGTCTCCATCACGTATGTCGCGGCAACGCCGATTTCGCCGCCGACGGCAAAACCTTGCAGCGCCCGACCGGTGATGACGATGAGCGGCGCAGCCGCACCGATCATTGCAAACGGCGGGCAGAGGGCGATGGCCGCCGTCCCGATGGTCATCAGGACGATGGTTCTCGTCATTGCCGCGCGGCGTCCGACACGGTCGGCATAGGCACCGATCATCATCGCGCCAAGCGGCCGGATGAGAAAGCCAACGCCAAACGTGCCCACTGCCAACAGCAACGAAGTCAGAGGATCTTCCGCCGGGAAGAACTGGTCTCCGATCATCGCCGCGAAGAATCCGAACACGGTGAAGTCAAACGTTTCCAGTCCACTGACGAGAGACGTTGCGACGACAGTCTTTCGGAGTTCGCTTGTCTGAGTGTCTCCTTCTCCCATCTTCAACCGTCAATGCTCCAATTCATGACTTTCCCCACCTAAGCGTGGGGCCCACTAAAGCAGGGTAAGACCCGGTCCCACCCCCATCAATAATCAACCCCGGCAAGCCTGACCCCTTGCCTGACCCGTTAGGGTGTAGGCCTCCCTGTGCCTACACCCTTCTTTTTTTGTGCTTTGGCAAATTGCGGGAAGAAGGGCGCGAGTACAGAGGCGTCCGGAAATCCGGTGGGCAAGATGCGCCGGATCAGACGATCTTGCAGGCCAGGAACACGGCCGAAAGAACCACAGCAAGCTGGCTGTCACGTGACCAAATGCGCAGCCGCATGACGGAATTTCCCACGCTAGATGAGGCACGCATTCTTGCTCAATATCGCTTCGCGCACATCCCTCCCTTTTGCGGGTCCACTCTTACGTGGGGATAGATAACTCGCTAAAAACGCCATTTGTGCCTTGAAGATGTAGCCGCTGGAGCCATACACTTCGCCGGTCATTCGCGTAATGACGCAGTGCAAAAAGAGCGCGCCACCGCGCCGAGCAGCACGAAGCCAACACCGCCAGGTTCAAATCCGCAGGCAGCGCAAACAAGCGGAAAGGCACCAGCGTGTGCCATGTCGGACAAGCGGAATCCCCGCAACACAGCCCGCTCAGGAGACGGCGGACAATGCGGGCCTTCTTGTAACAAGGGAATAATCGAGACGTGCTAAAGCTTTCAAGCAGGCTGACGTTTGGCAGGGCGGTAGTGTGCCTGGGGATCGTTCCGTTGCTGGCGTCCTGTGCACTCGCACCAGGGATGCGCTTCGACCCGCAGCGACCGCTCGATCCGGAGGACCCGGAATCGGTGCCCAAAATCACGCTCATCACGCCGGCGCTGGTGCGCACTCTGAAGGCCTCCACACAGCCAGCGAACGCTGGGGTGGAGGAACTATTCGCAGACCCGAGGCCCTATACCGTGGGCGTGGGCGACATTCTCTCGATCGTTGTGTGGGACCACCCGGAACTGGTGTTTCCCACGCAAACGTACTCCATCGGCACGGCTTACGAGATCCCGAACTTCGCCGGTGCGGCCAACATACCCGGGTATGTTGTCAGCCCCGCCGGCACCATCCAGTTCCCGTATGCCGGTGTGGTCAGGGTTCTCGGCCGCACGCCGGACGAAATCCGCGGACAGCTGAGCACCCAGCTCAAGCCTGTCGTCAACATGCCACAGGTCACCGTGCGCGTGCTCGCCTTCCGCAGCAAGCGCGTCTACCTGGACGGCGAAGTCAAGACGCCTGGCCCCCAGAACATCGACGACGTACCCATGACCCTGGTCGAAGCGCTCAACCGCGCCGGGGGTGTCAACGTCCTGACGGGCGACAACAGCCGCATCCGCGTTTCGCGCGAGGGCAAGACCTACGTCGTCAACCTGCCTGCGCTTCTGCAGCAAGGCATCGACCCCGCCCAAATCCTGCTGCGCAACGGCGACATCGTTCGCGTGGAACAACGCGAGGACAGCAAGGTATTCGTGACCGGCGAAGTCGTGCGTCCTGTTGCCGTTCTGCCGCGCAACGGCCGCCTGACGCTCAGCGAGGCCATTGGTGAAGCCGGTGGCGTCAACCCCCTCTCGGCCAACGCCAAGGAACTCTACGTTATCCGCAAGAGCAACGATGGCGAAGCCGAGGTGTTTCATCTCGACGGCAAGTCCCCTGTCTCCTTTGCCCTGGCCGAATCGTTCGAGCTGAAGCCGAGGGACGTTGTCTACGTGGATGCCGCAGGTGTGGTCCGCTGGAGCCGCGTAATCAACCAATTGCTGCCGAGCGGGAATTTCTTCACGTCCACGGCGAACACGGTCAAATGATCAAGACTGTACTCGTGGTCTGCATCGGCAATATCTGCCGGAGCCCGATAGCGCAGGGGCTCCTCAAGGAGGCATTGCCGGATGCCAACGTCATCTCCGCTGGCCTTGGTGCACTCACGGGCAAGCCGGCCGATGCGCACGCCATCGCAGTCATGCACGAGATTGGCGTGGATATCACCGGCCATCGGGCCCAGCAACTGAGCCGGGCCATGACGACGCGTGCGGACCTCATCCTCGTGATGGACAACGCTCAGCGACAAGACATCCAGCACTTGCATCCGGCCACCACCGGTCGTGTCTTCCGCATCGGTGAGCTTTCCGGGTTCGACGTGCCAGATCCCTATCGCGAGGCTCGTCCCGCCTTCGAAAACGTGCTGCGGTTGATCCAACGCGGCGTGGAAGCCTGGGTGCCGCGCATCCAAGCGCTTCGATAACCGATTCAGCAATGCAGATGAACCAGACTCCCCCTCCAGTTATTGTCACTCCGCCTCCGGAGGACGAGCTCGACCTCGTCCGCTACCTTGACGTGCTGCTTGCCAGTCGTTGGCTGATTGCTTCCATTGCAGGTGTGGTGCTGGCGTTGGGGGTGGCATATGCATTCCTGGCGCGGCCGGTTTATCAGGCAGATATCTTGGTACAGGTGGAGGACAGTCCCAATAGTGCAAAAAGCCTGTTGGGGGACGTGTCGAGCATCTTTGACATCAAGGCGGAAGCCACAGCCGAGATCGAAATTCTTCGTTCTCGCATGGTCGTGGGAAAGGCGGTAGATAACCTGCGCCTATACATTTCCGCAGGACCGAACTATTTCCCGCTTTTTGGCGCATGGATTGCCAGCCGCGCCAAGGGCTTGTCCGATCCAGGACTGTTCGGGTTCGGTGGTTTCGCATGGGCCAAGGAGTCAATCACCGTCGAAAAATTTGACGTACCCGAATCCTTGGAGGGCGAGAAATTCAACCTGACTGCCTCGGGCGAGGGGCGCTACCGCCTGGAGAATTCCAGTCTGGACGCGCCGATCGAGGGACAGGTGGGTCAGCCGCTGACCGCAGATCAAAGCGTGGGTCGCTTCACCCTGCTAGTGAGTGAAATGAAGGCAAAGCCGGGCGTTGTCTTCAAGCTCGTACGGAAATCGCATCTCCAGACCCTCGAAGGACTCCAGGATCAACTCAAGATCGCCGAAAAGGGGAAGCAAAGCGGCATCATCGGTGCTTCGCTCGACGGCACTGACCCGAAGCTTACGGCGGGCATCCTGAATGAGATTGGTGAGGAGTATGTCGCACAGAACATCAAGCGCAAAGCTGCTGAGGCTGAGAAGTCGCTGATCTTCCTGGGTGACATGTTGCCCCAACTCAAGGGCGAGTTGGAACGCGCCGAGGTGAAATACAACGAGATGCGCAATAAGCGCAATACGTTCAACCTCAGCGAAGAAGGAAAAGCATTCCTCCAAGAGAGCGTGACCGCCGAGACCAGCCTGCTCGAACTGAAGCAAAAGCGCACGGAATTGCTGACCCGCTTCACGGTTTCTCACCCAGGCGTGCAGGCACTCGAAAAGCAGATTGCAACGCTGAATGCGAAGGTGGCAGAGATGGCTTCCCGCATGAAGACCTTTCCCAATGTAGAGCAGGACACCCTGCGCCTGATGCGCGACGTGCAGGTCAACAACGACCTGTACGTTGGTCTGCTGAACAATATGCAGCAACTCAGGCTCGTCAAAGCAGGCAAGGTCGGCAACGTCCGTCTGCTCGACAATGCTCCGATTCCCGAAGAGCCCATCAAGCCCCGGAAGAACCTGATCATCGCGCTGGCGGCTGTTCTTGGCGTGTTGATGGGTGTGGTGGCGGCCTTCGTGCGCAATGCACTGTATGGCGGCATCACAGACTCGCAGGACATTGAACAGCACACCGGTCTGAGCGTCTATGCGACCGTACCTCTGTCGACCGCTCAGGAATTCCTTACCGAAGAAATCCGCCAGCGAAAGCCCGGCAATTTCGTGCTCGCGGAGCGCAATCCCAATGAGCCAGCGATCGAAAGCCTGCGCAGCCTGCGCACGGCGCTGCAGTTTGCCATGCTCGACGCGGACAACAAGCGGGTGCTGCTCACGGGCCCCACGCCTGGCGTCGGCAAGTCATTTATCTCGGCCAACCTCGCCGCGGTGATGGCCTCGGGCGGCAAGCGTGTGCTGCTGATTGATGCCGACATGCGCAAGGGCCACCTGAACCAGTATTTTGGCGAATCCCGTAACAACGGATTAGCGGACGTGCTGATCGGCAAGGCGAGTATTGACCAGGCGGTACACCGCGAAGTACTTGGGAACCTGGATTTTCTCAGTACAGGCAGCTTGCCTCCGAATCCGGCTGAGCTGTTGCTGAACGCGCGCATGGTGAAGCTGCTTGATGAGTTGGAACACCAGTACGACCTTATCCTCATCGATACACCGCCCGTTCTTGCCGTCTCCGATACCGCGATCCTCGCGGCCCGCTGCGGCACGGTGCTCCTGGTGACGCGGTTCGAGAAAACCACCATCGGCGAAGTGACTGAATCCGCCAAGCAACTACGCCAGGCAAATGCCGATGTGAATGGGGTGGCGTTCAATGGCCTGGATCCGAATGCATATCGCTACGGATACGGATCGAAGTATGGACGGTATCGGTATGCGTACTACGGCTATGCAGCGGATACCGCGACCAAGCCGTTGACAGTCGAGGGCAAATGAAGAGCCGTGATGAGTTGAGCCGGTCGGGGTCCGGGCCTACGTCGGATGCTATTACCGACGGCTGAGCCGGCATAGAGACCGGCCATATATCAGCCAGCTCAAAGAAGCGGGCGAGTCTGCGTGATGGGCGGTAAACACAGTCATTGTGCGCATCTGGCTACCGCCTTCCCACCGACCATCCGGACGGCTGGGTTGTCTGCTGAGGCGGCAATCCAGCTGTCCAGAGGGATTTCCTCCATGCAGGGATAAACCGTCGCCACCTGGCGGCGCGCCCTCACTCGTCTTGCCGACGTTGAGGGGCTGACTGACGTTTGAATTGGCAGAAGGAGAGTTCGGATGCAAGACCCAGCCGTGATTGTTCCCGTTATTCTTTGTGGTGGCTCCGGAACACGCCTGTGGCCGCTGTCACGCGAGGGCTATCCGAAGCAATTCCTAAAGCTTCTGGGTGACCGCTCGCTGCTGCAAGATACGTTGCTGCGTGTGCTGGAGATTCCGGGCATTGGTGCACCATTGCTTGTCACCAGTCATGCGCATCGGTTCATGGTGGCGGAACAAGCCCGCGAGATCGGCATCAGCGATGCCGAATTCATGCTGGAACCGCATGCCAGGAATACTGCGCCTGCCTTGGCCGCGGCTGCTTTGCATGCGCTGGCCGCGGGGCAGGATCCGCTGATGCTGGTGCTTCCGTCAGATCACCTGATCCGGGACGCGTCGGCCTTCGCAAACATCGTGACGCAGGGCGTTGCAGCCGCGCAAGCCGGAGCACTGGTCACCTTTGGTATTGCGCCAACCGCGCCCGCTACTGGGTACGGCTATATCAAGGCCGGTGCGCGCCGTACGGAATCGAGCTTCGAGGTTGCTTGCTTCGAAGAAAAGCCATCGTTGCCGCGTGCGAACCAGTTTCTGGCGGAGGGTGGTTACTTCTGGAACAGCGGTATCTTCCTGTTCCGTGCCTCGGCGTTCCTTGCCGAGCTGGAAACCTTTTCGCCCGAGATCCTGCGCGCGGTCCAGGAGTCCGTCAGCCTGGGCAAGAAAGACCTCGATTTCTTCCGTCTCGATGAAGCTGCATTCGCGCGCAGTCCGAGCAACTCCATCGACTATGCCGTCATGGAACACACCACGCGCGCGCAGATGGTGCCGTTTGCCACCGAGTGGAGCGACGTTGGTGCGTGGGACGCCGTGTGGGAACTCGGCACAAAGCAGGCTGACGGAAATGTCACGACGGGTGATGTCCTCACGCACAACGCGAAGGATTGCCTGGTCCATGCGTCGCACCGCCTGGTTGCCATTGCAGGCGTGGAGGACGTGATGGTGGTGGAAACACCCGACGCGGTGCTCGTGGTGCACAAGGACCAGTGCCAGGACGTCAAGGCTCTCGTGGACATGGTCCGCAAGCAAGGCCGCAGCGAAGCCGCGGATCATCGTAAGGTCTACCGCCCGTGGGGCAGCTATGACTCGGTTGATGAAGGCCAGCGCTACCAGGTCAAGCGCATCACGGTCAAGCCGGGTGCGAAGCTCTCCATGCAAATGCACTACCACCGCGCGGAACACTGGATCGTTGTGAAGGGCACCGCCCGCGTGACCTGCGGCAACGAGACCTTCCTGCTCAGCGAGAACCAGTCCAGCTATATCCCACTGGGCACCATCCACCGTCTGGAGAACCCCGGCAGCGTTCCCCTCGAGCTGATCGAAGTGCAGAGCGGCAGCTACCTGGGCGAAGACGACATCGTGCGCTTTGACGATGTCTATGGCCGCGCGCCCGCCGCCGGAACTAAGGCCGAGCAGACCTGATTGACCGAATCTCAAAACAGAACACCGACAATGACCAAGACGACTCAAAAGACCGCACTCATCACCGGCATCACGGGCCAGGACGGGTCTTACCTGGCTGAATTTCTGCTTGAGAAGGGCTACATCGTTCACGGCATCAAGCGCCGGGCCAGCTCGTTCAACACCTCGCGCGTGGATCATATCTACCAGGATCCTCATGTGAGCCACCGGAACTTTGTGCTGCACTATGGCGACCTGAGCGACAGTACCAATCTGATCCGCATCGTGCAGCAGACCCAGCCGGATGAGATCTACAACCTGGGTGCACAAAGCCACGTGGCGGTGAGCTTCGAGTCCCCGGAATACACGGCAGACGTGGATGCGCTCGGCACACTGCGTCTGCTCGAAGCGATCCGCATCCTCGGCCTGGAGAAGAAGACGCGCTTCTATCAGGCATCTACGTCGGAGCTGTACGGCCTGGTGCAGGAGATTCCGCAGAAGGAGACCACCCCGTTCTATCCGCGCAGCCCGTATGCCGCAGCGAAGCTGTATGCCTACTGGATTGCCGTGAACTACCGGGAGTCCTACGGCATGTATGCCTGCAACGGCATCCTGTTCAACCACGAAAGCCCGCGTCGCGGTGAAACCTTCGTGACGCGCAAGGTTACCCGCGGCCTGTCAAACATCGCACAAGGCCTGGAGAACTGCCTGTACATGGGCAATATGGATTCGCTTCGGGACTGGGGGCACGCGCACGACTATGTGCGCATGCAATGGCTGATGCTGCAACAGGAGCAACCGGAAGACTTCGTCATTGCCACGGGCAAGCAATTCAGCGTCCGCGAATTCATCAGTCGCAGCGCGCGCCACCTGGGCATCACGCTTCGCTTCGAAGGAGAGGGCGTTGACGAGGTTGCGTTGGTGGAGGCGATCAGCGGTGATAAGGCGCCGGCCCTGGGAATTGGGGATGTCATTGTCAAGGTCGATCCCAAATACTTCCGGCCGGCTGAGGTGGAAACACTCCTCGGCGACCCCACGAAGGCCAAAGAGAAGCTGGGCTGGGAGCCCGAAATTACACTGGATCAGATGATCGCCGAAATGGTGGCTTACGATTTAGATCAGGCACGCCGTCAATCTCTGTTGCAGAAGCACGGCTACCCCGTCGCGGTGAGTGTGGAGTAAGCGATCATGAACACTACTGCACGTATATATATAGCCGGTCACGGGGGCATGGTAGGAGGTGCCGTACTTCGGCATTTACGAGCTCAAGGCTACGTCAACCTTGTGACGAGAAGCCGTGAGGAGCTCGACTTGACAGACCAGCGTGCGGTCAGAGAATTCTTCGAAGCTGAGTCGATAGAACAGGTCTATCTCGCCGCAGCGAAGGTCGGCGGGATCCATGCGAACAACGTCTATCCTGCGGAGTTCATTTACCAGAATCTCATGATAGAGGCCAATGTCATACATGAGGCATGGAGATCGGGAGTAAGGAAACTGCTTTTTCTGGGCAGCAGTTGCATCTATCCGAAGCTTGCCCAGCAACCGATGGCGGAAGAGGCATTGCTGACCGGCGCGTTGGAGGCGACCAATGAGCCCTATGCCATATCCAAGATCGCCGGCATCAAACTCTGTGAAAGTTATAACAGGCAGTATGGTGCAAGTCACGGTACAGATTACCGCTGCGTCATGCCGACCAACCTGTACGGTCCTGGCGACAACTATCATTCTGAAAATAGTCACGTCATCCCGGCGCTGATTCGCCGATTTCATGAGGCTCGCATCAGTAGAAGCCCAAGTGTCGTCATTTGGGGAACAGGCACGCCACTACGAGAATTCTTGTATGTCGACGACCTAGCGGCGGCATGTGTCCATGTGATGAACCTGAAGACCGAAATCTACGCGAAACATGTGAAAACGATGCTGAGCCATATCAATGTTGGCTTCGGCTCCGACATCAGCATTGCGGATTTGGCCCGCATGATTGCGCGTGTCGTGGGCTTCCACGGCGAAATAACGTTCGATTCAACTAAGCCGGATGGCACGCCCAGAAAGCTCATGAGCTCGGACCTGTTGCGCAGCCTTGGCTGGCGACCGGAGATCGGTTTGGAGAGCGGCCTGGCCATGGCCTATGAGGACTTCGTGAAACGTAAATCATGAATCGCATGCCTGGTCCGTTGAAGAAGCGAGATCATAATCCGTGGCTCGATCTCTTCCGTGGCATTGCGGCGCTTTTGGTCTGCATGGGGCATACGCGAAATGCGCTGTGGATCGACTATGCCGCGATCTCAGACACGATGCTGTGGCATTACCCTGTCTACTTGGTCACCAGCTTTGGCCACCAGGCAGTCATCGTCTTTTTTGTCCTTAGCGGTTACTTGGTAGGGGGTGGGGTTCTTGCCAAAGGCCCCGATTTTTCCTGGCTTGAGTACTCGGTCGCCCGCCTGGTGAGGCTTTGGACCGTCCTGGTGCCAGCCCTCATCTTCACGGCTATTTGTGACTATTTGACGCTACGGATGCATCCGACTGCATTTGACGGGGCTCTTGTTTCTCGATGGCAATCTGGTCCGGAGTCGTTAGTCGGATTTTCATGGGAGGCATTCGTAGGAAATATCTTATTTCTGCAAACGGTGAAAGTACCTGTCTATGGCAGTAATGCCCCCCTCTGGAGCCTGGCCTACGAATTCTGGTATTACTTGTTGTTTCCGCTGGTAGCCGCGGTATTGGGGCAACTTGGCAAAAGTCGTCGTTCCGCGAGGTTGATGAATCTGGCCGTTATCGTCATTCTTGTTTTATGGCTTCCCGCAAAAATAAGCTTTTATTTCTCCGTTTGGTTGCTCGGAGCTATTTGCTCTATACGCGAAGAAAGGGTAGTTCGCCAGCTGCGATCATTGAGAATTTTTGCGACGGCCCTGTTTGCCTTATCCCTGATTGCGGCGAAGGCGATTCGGGGTACGGACGCTATTGCTTTCGTATGTGATGTCTTTGTGGCGATTTCATTCGCGTTACTGATGGTGAGTCTCAGAGGTTGGACGCCACAGCTTCTGGTGAAAAAGTTTCCTTCACTGATTATCACGAAGCTTTCGGATATTTCATATTCATTGTATCTATTTCACTTCCCCATGGTCGCGCTCATTGCAGTAACCACCGTGGGCACCAGGCAATTGTCGCCAAGCTTGTCGTCTACAGTTGCTTTGCTTGGAGTAACCCTGATTTGCTTGCTCATTTCATATGGAAGCTGGCTCATATTTGAGCGACGCAATGTCTCGCTGCGAAAGAAGGTCAGCACATGGTTAGTCCGGACAAAAGGCGAAGTGACCGCTGGTCGGAGCGCAGAATGAGTGGCTCGATGCGCAGACGCGTAATCGCGGGTAGCGGAGCCAATGCCTTCGGTCAGGGTGTAACCGTTGCCATTCAACTCGGCTCGTTGCCCATATTTCTACATTATTGGGATGCCGCGACCTATGGAGTGTGGTTGACTCTCTCCGCAATACCGTCATACCTCTCAATGGCGGATGTCGGAATTGTCACGACTGCCAGCAACAAAATGACTGCAGCCATTGGAAACAGAGATCCGGTATATGCAGCAACGATATTCCAGAGCGCTCTTCTTTTTTTGGCGGCAGTGAGTTCTGTGCTGTTGATCGGTGCTGTTGTCGGCGCACTCATGTTGCCGATGCCGGCTGCATATGAAAGCACCGACTATCGTCTGACTGTTGTATTCCTCGCCGGGACAGTCTTGGTCACGCTGTTTGGTGGATTGGCAGACGCCATTTTCAAATCGACCGGACGATATCCGATTGGGGCCCTCCTGGGGAACCTGGTGCGGCTTGCAGAATGGTTGGGAGCGATGCTTGGATTGTCGTTGTTCGGAACTTTTAGCGCCGTTGCGGCGGGCGGATTGATCGCTCGCGCCCTGGGTTTTATCTGCGCAGCAGTAATCGCGACCAGAGGTGCGCACGGGATCATTTGGAGCCTCAAAGGGGCGAGTTTGCGTGAGGTTCGCATCATGGCTAAACCGGCGGCCGCCTTCATGCTTTTTCCATTATCCTTTGCTCTGAGTCTGCAAGGCCTCACGTTATTGGTGGCCCATACGCTGGGCCCAACTGCAGTGGCTATATTCAATACCTATCGTACTCTCGCCAGAATCTCGGTTCAGGCTACGAGCGTAGTGAGTCATGCCCTGTGGCCCGAGTTCGCCCGACTCTATGGGGCCGGAGACACGCTAGTCGCGTCTGAGATATTCCGGCGGTCTGCACGCATCGGGGTGATCTTTTCTGTCGCTATAGGGTGCGCATTATATTTTGCCTCACCCATCCTGTTGAAAATATGGACGCACGGTCGCGTCGAATTCCAACCAGTATTAATGCTGGCGATGGCGCTCTACAGCGTCGCCGCGAGCGTTGGACACATTCCGCGCACGTTTCTGTCGGCAACGAATCTTCACCATGGATTGGCTTTATGGATGGTCGGCGCCGCTGCGGCATCCCTGCTAATGGGAGCGCTGGTTAGCCAAACGTTCGGGCTGGTCGGCATATCGGCAGCTATGCTAGCCGCGGAATGTGCCGTTACGATGATGGCAACAAGATTCAGTCTAAAAGCACTGCAGCGGCTGGCACTCGTTTGAATCTTTATGAATTCTGGTTCGCGTATGAAAGATACCGTGTTGGTCTTCCACCCGGGGATTCAGCATTCCCACCAGTTCAGTTGGGCTCTGAATGAAGCGGGGTTGTTGCGCCTATATATAACGGGTGTGCCTACATCCAACGGGAAAAAGAAGTCCTTTGCCGAATTATTTTCACTACATCACCGCTTCGCACTGATCCCGGCAGACAAGAAGTTTCAGTTCCTCGCATTCAGTATTTTGAGGAGGATCGTCGGAAGCTTCTTTGGTTTCAAAGCTGAGCAAAATGCAACTTGGCTGTTCGACATTATTTTTGATTCAATGGTCGCTGTTTATGTGCGGCTTACTAGACCGCCGGTAGTCGTCGGCTATCAAAATGCATGTCTCTTCACTTTTCGACAGACAAAAAAATATGGAGGTAAATGCATTCTAGACGCGGCGGCGATGCATCAGTCAAAGATGCCGGCCAAGCAAGGATCCGGTCGCTTGGCGAAAGTCATTGAGGAGAGGAAAGTTGGGGAGCAGCAGTTGGCAGATATGATTTTGTGTTGCTCCGACCTCGCGAGGGAAGGTTACTTGTTAGCAGGGGTGGGGGCTCAAAACATCCATTCAATCCCATTAGGGGTTGAATTGCCTTCGATGCAGGAGGTCATGTCGACTGGGAGATCCGAGTCCAATACTCTGCACGTGATTTATGCGGGCTCGGTCAGTCGGGCAAAGGGAGTGGATTTACTGATTAATGCTGTGAAAAAAAGCGTCGAAATCGATGGCTGCGATATCGTTCTGACGCTGGTGGGTCGCATAGCAGAGCAGGACTTTGTCCCGAAGATAGAGGCGTGTGACTGGATCAGGCACGTCGATTTTCTCGAGCAGCGAAAATTGTTTTCGATCATGATGGAGCATGACTTGGCGGTCCTTTTCTCCAGGGGAGATAGCTTCGGTATGGTGGTTCCCGAGGCGATGGGATGCGGTTGTCCGGTTATCGTATCAGAGCACGTAGGCGCGAAAGAAATCATCGAGCGATTTCCCGAGGCGGGTTGGGTTCTGAAGCTGGACGAAGGGAAGCTCGCGGAGCGTCTGACCAACATTTGCAACGATCGGGATGGTTTGGGACGACGAAAGGACGTCGCGATCGCTGCAGCACACGCCTACACGTGGCAGGAATATAGAGCCAAAATTCGACTCATCATTTCGCGTGAACTGGAACGATGGGGCACTCACGATAAACGCGGCCACCAGACGGAAATAGGCTCGCCATGATCATATTTCTTGAGTTTGCCGTGCTGTCCTCGGTGTTCTTTTTCTACTACCGATCGACAAGTGCTCAGAATCGTCCGCTGTTGCTGGTGATGTTCATCAGTACATTTTACTATGGCGTGGCGGGGCCTCTCTACTGGATTTACGTCAATGACGGGTATTTTCTTGACGTATTCTGGGGCGACAAAATCATCTATGCGGCGAGCCTGATTGTTGCCTATTCGATTCTTTACGGGTTTTTCGTTTCGTTTCGCTTTCGGAGGTCGCCCTCAGTGGCCATTGTGCCACTAAGACCGACCAGCACCGGCTTTTGGGCGATGTTCGGGCTGGCGGCTATCAGCATCGCCTATGTCTTTGTAAATGGGGTGGCTCTCGGTGGATTGAATAGGTCGGATCCGTTTATTTTGGTGTTCTATCAATTTTCGGATATGTGCATTCCGATTCTGCTATATTCCATCGCTAGGAAGCGATTTTCCCCGTTTAATGTTGTGTGCTTGCTGGTATTCTCTTTATATGCGATAGCGGTTGGATTTAGGTATAAATTGGTTCTACTTTACTTTCCAATCATCCTGCTTCTGCTGGGCGGGGAAGTAAAAAATGCAAGACAATTGAGGCAGCGGGTCGTCGGGATCGGAATAGCCCTGTTGGTTTTGAGTGTGTTTTCCGTCATGACATTGACGCGAAAAAAGTTCTCGGGCGTGGATCTTAGCGCTCTGAGCGGGGTTGGTTCGGATGTTGCGCTTTACGGGCTATTCGCTGAGTCAAATATCATATTCGGCCTTCTGGGTGTGCTGTCGGAATTTGTGGACAAGCATCACTACATATTTTTTGAGCCGATTTTTGATTCGGTGCTCGAGTTGATTCCAAAGTTCTTTCTCGCTGGGCGCTCTACTGGAAATTACTTGATGGTGGGAGCCAATGGGTTGATTTCCGACCAGGCCATAAATAGTGGTACGGCATACCCATATTTCGGGGAATTTCTCTCCATGGGAGGGCATTTGGCGGCCGTGGCAGGTGTATATGTGTACGCCTGCTTATATCATAGATATTCTTCGCTGAGCCGAGTGGCGGGGGCCGTAAACAAGGATTTCATAACCGTCGGGCTCGGCGTTCTGGCAGTTTTCTTTGGATACTACAATTTTTCCCGGGGCTATCTTCCTCAGTCGGTCAAGGGTTTTATATTTGTTGTTTTGCCTTATTTTTATTTGATATCACGCCACTACAGGCGAGTGCGACTCGTAAATAGTGACAATTTACTGTAGTGGATTATTATGGATATTGAATCTTTATCGATTGTGAGAGGTGAGATGGAAAGCAACAAACGAATCGCGCTTTGGCATAATATTCTGTGGTCAAGATATAAAGGGCGGGTGTTCTCGGAGTTATCGACCTTGTCTCCGCCACGCGGAATGACCGTCGAATTCTTCCAAATCGCCGCAACGGATTCGGGGAGGGCATCGCTGAGTTCGGTTGATATGAGCTACCATGGCTACCCCTTCGAGCTGATATTCGATTGCGCCTACGATGCGATTCCATCACATTTGCTGGTGAGGAAGCTGTTTTGGTCCGTGTGGACTTCGAACGCGGAGTTGATCATTCTGCCGGGATACCACCGTCCAGAATATTGGGCGATGCTTTTTGCGGCGATTCTGAGGCGAAAGAAGAAGGTCGTATTTTCAGATTCGACTCGCTACGATCAGCCCTATTCCTTTTCCAAGGGATTTCTTAAAAGATTTTTCTTTTCCTGGTGCGATGGTTTTCTTTCATACGGCGAGCGAGCGCGATCTTATCTGCTGGAGTACGGAGTGCCGGCAGAGAAAGTCTTCCGACGTTGTCAGGCTGCTGCTTTGCCGGCCGAGTATTCAGCAGAGGCAGCACTTCAACAGCGCCGTGAAACAGCCCCCTCTATGGACAGGCCTCGCTTCCTCTATGTCGGCCGACTTTCACCAGAGAAGTCCTTGGATGTGTTGCTGCAAGCTTTCTCTCGTGTCCGACAAGTCATGCCAGCTGCGACCTTGGTGTTGGTCGGTGCTGGCCCACAACGAGGCGAGTTAGTGGCGTTGGCCGAATCGCTCGAGGTTGCAGATGCCGTTACTTTCGCCGGAGGTATGGACGCCGTTGCGCTAGGTCGCGAATATGCGAAGGCGACGTGCCTGGTCTTGCCTAGTCAGAGCGAGCCCTGGGGATTGGTGGTAAACGAGGCGCTCAGTTACGGTTGCCCCGTGGTGGTCAGCCATCGCTGCGGCTGTGTGCCGGAACTCGTTGAAGGGAAGAAAACTGGCATTGTCTTTGAGGCTGGCAATGTCGACGATTTGGCTAGCTCTTTGGTCACCAGTCCGAAGGAATTTTCCAATATCGAAACGGTTGCGAAGGACTGCGTCGAGCTGATTTCTGAATTTTCTCCGAAAGCTTCTGCGTTGGCGATATTGGCTGCCTGCATGCAAATCATCGGTAGGGGATGAACATGGCCGATAGGGAAACAGTTTTTTTTGTCGGACCCCTGCCACCGCCGGTGCATGGCTTTTCAGAGATAAATGGGCGCATGCTGCGAGAGTTAAGCGCACGACATAACGTTAGTATATTCAATCTGACGCCGAGACTGGGTATTTTCGGATTGCTTGCACTAATGTGGGGATTTCTCGTTTCGACGCTGTATTCGAAGCCTGCGGCTGTTTATCTTGCGTTCTCCGGTGGCAAGAGGCAGTGGCTCGATATATATTTCTTTATCGTTTCGAGGCTGCGCGGAGTTCCAATATTTTTGCATCACCATAGTTTTTCATATCTGAATAACCGCATGCGATCCGCCGGCATGGCATTTAAACTGGCGGCGACGGCGAAACATATCGTGCTGTGCGAGTGCATGAAGAATGCTCTGGTGAGAGAATATGAAATTCAACCGCTCAATTGCCGTGTGCTTTCAAACACAGCGTTTCTTGATGACATCGAGAAGCCGCAGGCGGCGAAGGTGCGTTCCGGGCCAATTCGCGTAGGCTTTCTCTCTAATATTACAGCGGAGAAGGGGATTTTCGAATTCCTGTCTATTTTAAGTGAGTGTGCGAAGGCCGAGTTCGACGTGGAAGGACTGATCGCGGGTCCGGTTGAGCAGGGTATTCGCGACGAATTCCTTGCCAGTCTTGCTGCTACCGGAAATGCCCGCCATGTTGGGCCGGTGTATGGTGCGGCCAAGGCAGAGTTTTTTTCCAGCATTGATGTGTTGCTGTTTCCTACTCGCTATGCGAATGAGGCCGAGCCGGTGACGATTCTCGAGTCGTTAGGCCGAGGGGTTCCAGTGATCGCGTTCTCGCGCGGCTGTATTGAAGGGATGATTTCATCCCAGGCGGGCGCGGTGATGCAGTTTTCAGATGATTATATTCAGCGCGTGATTGCGGAGATCCGGCCGTTTGCAATGGAACCGGAACGGCTAGCGCAGGCACGTCATGGCGCAAGGCAGGCTTTCGAAATTGGAAGAGAGGCCAGCAAGGGCATCTTGGAAGCCCTTGTAGCTGAAATTGGCGGTGGGGTGGGCGGGTCGGCAGGAACTGGAGAAGAAGGGTGTGGTGAAGCGAAGGATTCACCTATAACTGAGTAATTTCGTTTTAGCGCCGTTTCCTGTTTTAGTGTGCCGTCTTCAGCTGCATGATCCGGGCAACGAAGCTGCCATCCGGGGCCGTGCTGGTGCGCAGGGCGAGCCGTAACAGATCGTAGCAGCTGGCATATCGCTGAACACGAAACTCCGGGCTCCAATCACGGCTGCTTGGCCTATCGAAACTCCTGGTGCGATGAAAGTTCCGGCCGCTACCCATGCTTCTGGACCGACCGTAATCGGTTTCGCGCGGATTGCGAAAGCTGGATCGCTATAATCGTGGTCTCCGGTGCATAGATAACTTTCCTGAGACACCACAGCATTTTTCCCAATCGTTATTGGACCAAGGCTGTAAAGGTTGACGTTGTCTCCTATCCAGCAGTAATCGCCGAGCGTGACTTTCCACGGATAAGTGATTCTCACCGAAGGACGTACGAGTACACCTTCGCCCACTTTCGCGCCAAATATCCGCAAGATGGTGCGCCGGAAGCCGTATGCAACTTGGGGAGAACAGCGGAACAGCGTTGCTTGTACCAACCACCAGAGTTGGACAAACGCCTTCGATCGGCCGCGGAAATTCTCGGGTACGCAGAACTTCGAGAGGTCCTGATACATCATTGGTTTCGCTCCCAGTTCGGTGATGCTGTCATCTTTTTGGCTAGGTGGATCATTGCGTGTAAGACCGCTGCTTCTGCAGGAGCTTGCTGGCTCGCTCAATGAAAGCCCCTAGGATGCTGTCGATTGCGAGGGTATGCTCCGCATACCTTCTCGCCTGCCTGCCAAAGTCGAAACGCATATCATGTCGCTTCGCCAAAACTAGTACTGCGTCCGCGAGGGCCTGGGGCTCATTTGGAGGAACAACGAGGCCACAGGTAGCGACTGTTGCAGCCAACTCTGTACCGTCGTTCGCTGTGGCCACGATCGGTCTGCCGCTTGCGAGCATGCCTGTGAGCTTGGAGGGCATGACCAGATCGGCCGCATCAGCCCGTTGCGGAAGGAGATGTATATCGGCGGTTGCCAGTAGCGCGGGAAGCAAAGCTGCGGGCTGCAAGGGGAGAAAATGAATCCTCTCTAGCGATGCGCATTGCTCTTGGAGTGCTGCTTTTGCAGGACCATCGCCACAAAAGATGAAGTGGATATTGGTATGCGCGCGCAAAGCGTGGGCTGCATCCCCTAGTACTTCAAGGCCTTGCTTACCGCCCATATTGCCAGAGTAGAGGCCGACGATCGCGTCCACGGGAATGCCAAGGGATTGCCGGAACGCTGTCGAACTCGACTGTGGTGCAACATTGTTCAGATCAACCCAATTTGGAAAGTGGATCAAGCGGTCCTCGTTCACGCCTTTTCGCCGGGCGAGCTCCATCATCGCTTTCGAGATGGTAGATACCGTGCCGAATTTGCCCATCAGCCAGCGCTCTGCCTTCAGGACCATGGATTGCAGCCGTTTGTTCTTTAGCAGCCCGAGGGAAAAGGCTGCGTCGATCTCAAAGTCCTGGATATGGAGCCACGACTTTGCATGGAAGAGCTTGCTGAAGACGAGTGCTGCCGGCGAACAAAATAGTGGCGGCTCCACCACGAAGATCACGTCTGGCTTCCACGGAGCTTGTACGAGGAGAGCGGGAAGGCTGCTAAGTGCGAAGCTGGCCAGGTGCAGGAGGCGCTTGAGGCCACTAGGACTACGCGGAACCCATATTGGCGTACGGAAGATGTCTACGCCGTTTCGACACTCTCGCCGATATTGCCATGCCTTGTAACCGTCCGCGACGCTCCACTCAGGATAGTATGGGGGGGCTGTAACAACTCGCACGTCATGCCCCTGCGCAACCAGCCACTCGGCGTGCTCCGAGGTGTATTTACCGATGCCCGTAAGTTCGGGCGCATAATTGAGGCAGTACATCAGTATCTTCATGAACTAAGCCTGAAGATAGTTGGCGGATGTTGCGCTGCTGTCGCGCCTAATCCCTTCAAGACTGGCAGCTTTGCGGCCAATTCCATAATATGCAAATCCAAGCTGACCCAATTCGGCAGGCTCAAAAAGATTCCGCCCATCAAAGATGACGGGATCGCGCAGAGCAGTGGCAATAGCCGCGAAGTCAGGTGAGCGGAATGACTTCCACTCAGTCACTACGACTAACGCGTCCGCGCCTTTCAGGGCGGCCGCTTGCTCTGGCACAAAGCGGATCCGCGCTGCAGCCGCGGGTTCGTTAGCTAGATCGGCATAGACCGCCTTTTTCGCCTCCTCCATTGCCACCGGATCAAATGCCTGTACCCTGGCGCCTCGCGCCAGCAGCTCCTTGATCACCACGCGACTCGGGGCTGCACGCATGTCATCGGTGTTGGGCTTGAATGCCAGCCCCCAAAGTGCGAAGGTCAGGCCCGAGAGATCCTCGCCATAGTGCGCGACGATCTTCTGCACCAAAATGTGCTTCTGATCGTTGTTTACCGCTTCCACTGCCGCCAAGATGCGGGGCGTCTGGCCGTATTCCGCCGCTGTGCGCTCGAGCGCCTGTACGTCTTTGGGAAAGCAGGACCCGCCATAGCCGGTGCCTGCATAGAGGAAGCTGTAGCCGATGCGTGGGTCGGAGCCGATGCCTTGCCGCACCAGTTCGATATCCGCCCCAACAACGTCCGCCAGGTTGGCCAGCTCGTTCATGAACGAGATTCGGGTGGCCAGCATGGCGTTGGCGGCGTACTTGGTGAACTCGGCCGACGCGATATCCATGTTGAGGATACGGTCATGGTTACGCGTGAAGGGCGCGTACAGCGAGCGCATGGCCTCCCGCGCTTTGTGTCCGGAGACACCGGGCTCAGTGCCGATGACGATGCGATCGGGGCGCATGAAGTCCTCGATCGCGGCGCCTTCCTTGAGGAACTCGGGGTTGGAGACCACGGCAAAGTCGAGCGCCGGCAGGCCGCGTTCCTCCAATTGCGCGGCGATGCATTCCCTGACCCTGGCCCCGGTACCGACAGGTACGGTCGACTTGTCCACCACGACCTTCGGGGTGGTCATGTATCGCCCGATATTGCGGGCCGCAGACAGGACGTAGCGCAGATCGGCGGAGCCGTCTTCGTCCGGCGGGGTGCCCACGGCGATGAACTGGATATCGCCAAAGCTGACGCTGTTTTCGATGTCGCTGGTGAAGCGAAGGCGGCCGGCGGCGTAGTTGCGCGCAATGAGCTCATTCAGGCCGGGTTCGTAGATGGGGACTTCGCCGGCGTTGAGCATCTCGATCTTGGTGGCGTCAAGATCCAGGCAAAGGACATCGTTGCCGAGCTCAGCCAGGCAGGTGCCGGTAACAAGGCCTACATAACCACTACCGATGATGGTGATCTTCATGTGCGCAGTTCGAGGGAGGAGGAGATCGATATGAAGCGCCGGCGTCTTTGCGCGCCATTGCGTTTGCGAATGCGTTTACCAGCGAGAGCACGGCAATGGCGGCTAACGCTGCCGTCAGGTCAGTGAGCAGGTCCGCCAGGTTGGACGAGCGGTATGGAAAGGAGCCCTGGATAATTTCGTCCAGACTGCCCAGCATGGCAACGCTAGCCAGCGTGATGGCGGCCCGGTGCCGCGAAAATGACAGGAAGATCGTGCCAGCCAGGTAGGCGTACGCGCACAGGTGCATCAGCTTGTCGCCGTACCCCAGGTTGAGCGCCTGCGCCTTGCCGGGGATGCTGCCCACCGCAAGCATGGTCAGGAAGAACGCGATGGCGGCCGCGAGGCATAGCCTGCCCCGCGGCGTGAACAGTGCTGTAGCTTCGTCGCTTGGACGCGACAGATCAGTACGCATTCCGCCCCGTCCACCCCTTGAACGCCGTCCAGAAAATAATCCTCACATCCATCCAGAACGACCAGTTCCGGATATAAAAGATGTCGTGCTCCACCCGCTTGGCCATCTTGTCCAGGGTGTCGGTCTCGCCGCGGTAGCCGTTGATCTGGGCCCAGCCCGTGATGCCGGGCTTGACGCGGTGGCGCAGCATGTAAAAGTCCAACTGCTCTTTGTACATATTGTTATGCGCCATGGCGTGCGGCCGCGGCCCTACCACGCTCATCTCGCCCCTGAGCACATTGATGAACTGCGGCAGTTCGTCCAGGCTGGTGCGGCGCAGGAAGGCGCCGATCGGCGTGATGCGGCTGTCGCCTTTGGTGGCTTGCGTGACGGTGCCATGCTCGGCGTGGACCTTCATGCTGCGGAACTTGTAGACATGGATGACGCGGCCGTCCATGCCAAGGCGCTCCTGCTTGAAGAAGACGGGGCCCGGGGAGTCGCGCTTGATCAGGATGCCAATGATCAGGAACAGCGGCGACAGGGCGATGAGGACGAGTGCGGCAAAGGTTCGGTCGAAGATGGCCTTGATCGTGCCGCGCACGCCGAGCGCGGGCGGTCTGTTCATTTCCACCGCGGGCATGCCGAGGAAGTTGCCGACGTTGTGGTTGAGCAGGTCGAACTCGAGCACGCTCGGCATCCACTTGATGTCGATGAAGTCATTGCGCAGCGAGAAGTTGATCTCCTGCATCAGGCGGTACTCGCTCATCGGCAGAGTGAGCCAGATCTCGTCGATCTCATGCTCGCGCGCGAAATCGGCGATTTGGGCGCTGTCGGTGATGCGGCGGCGTCCTTCGGGCGTGGGCTCGCCTTCGGGGGCGTAGATGCCGCTGATCTTGAATCCGGTGGCGTGGCTGGCGGTCGCACGGCGGTACATCTCCTGTCCGGTGCGGCCATAGCCGACGATAAGCACGCGCTTGCTGTTGGCGCCGGTGACGCGCAACAGGTTGAGCACGACGCGGCTGGCCACGC
This sequence comes from Cupriavidus sp. BIC8F, assembly GCF_032465815.1. NCBI lineage: Bacteria > Pseudomonadati > Pseudomonadota > Betaproteobacteria > Burkholderiales > Burkholderiaceae > Cupriavidus > Cupriavidus sp. BIC8F. The sequence continues at coordinate 1,631,410 of NZ_CP136095.1, forward strand.
GCAGGCCCAGCAGGCCGGCCAGCGAGAAGGCGTACCAGTAAACCATCCACAAGCGGGAGAGGGAGTCGGCCTGGTGCAGCAGGTAGGTCAGCAGAACGCTGATCAGCCAGACCAGGCTCCAGGCGGATAGCAAGCGTGTGGCGAGCGAGAACAGGCTGCGGCCACGCCATGAGCTGTAGAGGTCGAACCCGGGCAACACGATGAAGGCGATCGCGCAGCCGAAATACTGCACGAACAGGTGGATCGGGGCGTGCGCGCTGGCAAAGCGCACTTCGCTGGCCAGTATTGCCGCCACCCAGATGGCGCCGGCGTCGAGCAGGCGCACCATCAGCGCGAGCTGATCGTGATGCCTGGCAAACATATCGCGATAGACACCCATTGCTTCCCCCGAAGCGTTCGCGTAATGGGCGCTCAAGCGAGTGCCCATGCCCTTTTTTCTCCTCCGAACTTGCAGGCTGCGCACAGTGGCGGCCCAGGCTCGTCGCTGGCATGCATCTTGGTGTGCATGCTCTTGGCGCGGACGAAGCAGAGTCGTGTGGGACTGCCTTGCGGCAGTCGGTTCCATGGCGTGGCTGCGGTCAGCTAGTGACCGGCCTCTGGCCGCATCCTTGAGTGCCGTCCCTGGAACTGCAACGCTCTCTTTCTGCCGGCGCGCTGGTGGCGCCGGTGTGCTTCGTGTTTCTGGTGCGAATAGTGCGGTGCAGCGTGACCTGTCGGTACCCTGCGTAAGAAGGGAAAGTGGGGCGATGTTTGCGTGGCAACCTTTGCATCGCGCCGTTTTGAGACGCATGGTCAAGTGCGAGGGGCCGGCACGGCTAGAGTCTTGCGTCGGCATTGCGCGCAACGCGGTAGTGCCGATCTCAAGCCGGTGTCACGGCAATCTTCAGCAGGATGCAGCAAGACATGAAAGGGAACGTTTTTACCCGCGATGAGCTGGACGCCTATTTTTCTTCCTTCGTGGGCATGGAGGGAGGCAACCCGGCGGCAGCGGTCTGGATTTGCGATCATGTACCTACCACGGTAGGCTTGCCGCTGGCGGCGCCGCTGGCTCCGCAGCGAGTGCCGAGCGCCTGGGACGCGCACTTTCGTGTCGCTCACGCACACAATATGGCAAGGTGGCAGACGCACCAGCGCATCGCGCGCATCATGTCGGCGGCCTGGGAAATGGTGTTGTTCGCCCGGCGCGATAACTGCAGCTGGCAGCGCTATCTTGCCGAGTATCTCTACCGTGCGCGCGGCTGGGAATTCAAGCTGAGCCTGTTTCCGTTGCCGATTCGCGCGGACAACGGGCTGCCCTGGAAGCGGCTGTATGGTCAGCAGCCCGAACTCAATCCCAAGGTCAACTACCTGTCACTGTGCCGCAGCGGCGGACGCTTCCGCTTCATCGAGGCATTGCGCCGGCGCCAGCGCCCCAAGGTGGTGATCTGCCTGGGCGAGCGTCACGAGGACGACTATTTGCACGCGTTTGGCATGCGCGGCCAGGCATACACCGAGCATGTCCTGAAGCCGGCTGACCAGGCACGGGTACTGCGCGTCTACCAGGACCAGGGCACGCGCCTGGTTATCTGCCCGGCGGTGGCCGGCGCTGCCGGCCTGGGATCGGACGTCCTGTTGAATGCAATGGGGCACTTCATCAGCCAGTGGCTGACGATCGCCGATTTCCAGATGCGGCCGGAAGAGCCCGATCGGCACCGACAGGTAGAGGCCGAAGCCTCGATGTGACACCGTTTGGCCACTGCGGCCGCGGTGTCATCACGCGGCGTGACGCTGCATCCATTGCTGATAATCCTTGCCCTGGACTGCGTTCGCGGCTTGCCAGAAGGCACGGTTGCTGGCGTCGGTGGCGTAGGCCCGCAGGTCGCGCGGTGACATGCCGAGGGTGCGGCGGAATGCGCGCGTAAAGTCGGACGGGCTGTTGAAGCCCAGCCCGTAGGCGATGTCGTTGACAGCCAGGTGAGGGTAGCGCACCAGGTCCTGCGCGGCAGCCCGCAGCCGGCTCTTGCGAATATAGGCTTGCACGCCGCCTTCGGGTTCGAACAAGCGGTAAAGGGTGGCTCGCGAGATTTCCAGCTTTGACAGCAGCCTGGTGGGCGACAGTCCGGCCTGGCCGGGATCGGCGTCTATCAGCCGACGGGCGCGTGCCAGTACGGCGCTGCGCACCGCGGCGCGAGTGCTGCCGTCCAGGCCCACGCCTCGCCGCAGGGCCCCGACCAGCAGCTCCACGCCGGTGTGCATGGCGTGCACGGCGGCCTCGGGTGTCATGGTTGGCAGATCGCGACTGAGCGCGACGGCGTGTGCAACGGCCAGTCGGCTCAGCGGTGTGTCGGTCTCCACGATACGTCCGTGCGCGGCCTCGGCCTCCATGAAAATGGCATCCATCGTTATGCGCGGGACGAAGAATGAGAGCGCGCGTGTTGCCTCGCGCCGCATCTCAATCGGCTGCCCAAGGTCCGTCAGCAGAATACCTCCGTGGCGCGGCCGTGGATTGCGGCGCTCACCCACCACTACGCCGGAGCTGCCTTCGACGAAGACCTGTATCGCGTGATGCCGTGCCGAGTCAGTCGAGATACGCGCGAGGCTGCGTTGCAGCGTGACGCCGTCACAGCGGCAGTCCGTGAAAGACATGTCCGCGATCAGGTAGCGGTCGATGGCTGCATGAAAGGGCGCAAGGAGGCTGTCGCGCGTGACTTCCAGGTCCATGACGTGCCCAACGCGTTGTCGCCACGCAAGTATCTGACCCCTGGCGGCCTGCGGGCCATCGGTACCCACCTCGAAGTGGCTGTGCGGCAAGCGTTCGGGTTCGGCGCGCGTTAGGTGGGCAGCGTGGCGCGGTGGGGCAGTGACGTTTGACACGATTGATGGCGCGAAGCTTGCTGGCTGTTACCGGACGGTACAGAAGATTGGCACACGAGGGCTACTTTAACCCAAAGGCACGACGTACGGATGACAGGCGGGCACGCTTGTAGCTTGACTTGCTACGAGTTTATTGAGGCCTCGCGCGCGTGATTGCCGTGATATTGCGTTGAACGTTACCCCGCTCAAGAAGGGAAGCGAGATGACAACGTATCCCTCGAATGGGGGGAGAAAACACGCTGATTCGCGCGCAGAATCCGGCCGCTGCCTAGTTTGTGTGGTGCAACAAATCGCTGAGCGGGGGCTCAGCCTTTTGGCATCCTTTACTCACCCACGCGGTAGAGGCATGAAAAAAGAACTGAATACAGTGTTTACGCGTGAACAGTTGGAAGAGTATTTCGCTTCGTATGTAGGGATGGAAGGGGGAAATCCGGACGCGCCAGTATGGTTTTGTGACAGTTCACCGCATCCGAGAGCGGAGTCGATGGTGGCGCCGCTGGTTCCGCAAGCGCAAGCCAGTGCGTGGGACGCTGCGTACCGCCACAAGCACCGCGACCACATGGAGCGCTGGCAGTCGCACCAGAAGATTGCAAGGATCATGGCCGCAGCGCGCGCACATTTCTTCAACACGCCCCTGGGCGAGCGGGACTGGAAGCATTACTTCGAACATCATCTGTACGCGCCGCACGGCGCGGAGTTCAAGCTCAGCCTGTTTCCGCTGCCAGCGCGCCTGATTAACCAGACACCGTGGTCGACGGCATTCCGCGGCCAGCCGGAGCTTGTGCCCAGGCAGCGTTACCTCGAGCTTTGCCGCGACGGTCAGCGCTTCGCCTTCATCGACAGGATCCGCAGGCTCTGGAAGCCAAAGGTGGTGGTATGCCTGGGCGAGCGTCACGCCGACGATTTCGTGCAGGCGTTCGCGCTCGGGAATGTGCGCAGTGGCGACCACATCCTGCAGCCCGCTGACTTGCCCAAGACCCTGCGCGTGCTCGAGCACGACGGCACCACGTGGATCATCTGCCCGGCACTGGCCGGCGCAGCGGGACTGACGTCCGACGTGTTGCTTGACGCGATGGGGCAGTACATTGCCGGCTGGCTGGGACCGGGCGATTATCCTGCGCTCCGCTCTGGTGCAGGCGCCTGTTAGCGAAGATGTAGTGAGTCACGGCGAGCCTGCGTCGGCAATGCCGAGGTGCGGCTTACGGGGCTGCGCGCAAGGACAGGCTATCCCCCGCCAAGTAGGGGTGACACCGATTAGGGGATTTGTTTATCTGTGTGCTGGCGCGATCTGCAAGCTGCTGCAGCAAAAAACCGCTTGCGAGCCGAAGCGTGGCACGACAGGGCAGCGTAGGGCGCCGGAGACTGTGCGCGGCAGTATTCCGTCGCAGGATTTCCCCACCAATGTATCGACGTACCGAAGTATCGATCTCAGGAGAGAGAAGCGTGCAAACCAAAACCCGGAACATCTTCACCCTCGGCATCATGGCTGCCGCCGCGGCAACGCTTGTTGCTTGCGGTGGGGGCGACGATTCGCCCTCGCCGTCCCAGCCTTCTGCCACCGTGAGCGGCAAGGCGGTGGACTTCTACCTGTCCGGCGCGACGGTCACCTTCCTCGATTGCAGCAACAAGACCGCGACGACGAATGCAACCGGCGACTTCACCTTCCCTGCGGGTTGCACCACGAGCGCGCTCAAGGTGACCGGCGGCACCGATATCGGTACTAACCAGCCGTTCACCGGGGTGCTGCAGGCACCGGCGGTGACATACAAGGAGGGCGTGACACCGGTGATCTCTCCGCTGACCACGCTGGTGGCGCAACTCGGCCCGACTCAGGCAGCTGCACTGGCGGCGAAGCTCGGCCTGGCAGGCAAGGACCTGGCCACGCTGGACCCGATGCAGGACGCAGCCACGCTCAGGGCGGCGGTCGTGGTACAGCAGTTGGTCGACCAGGTCGCCAAGACGCTGACGGGCCTGGCCACGGGTGGCACGCTGACCGCCGAGGCTGCGGCCGCGGCGGCTGCCAAGGCGGTCGCCAGCGCCGTGGCCGGCGCGTCTGGCACGGCTGACCTGGCCAGCAGCGCGCTGGTGACGAACGTGGTGTCTGGCGCTGTGCAGAACGCCCAGAGCGGCCTGCCCGCGAGCCTGCAGTCGAACATTGCCGCCGTGGCAGCCAACGTGGCCGCACTGGCCGGCCCGCTGATCACGAGCCAGGTGTCGAGCGTGAGCACGGCGCTGAACGACATCGCGCTGAGCAGCAGCCCGGCTGATACGTTGGCAAAGCTGAAGGCAAGCGGATCGATCAACGCCGTGACCGAGAGCGCCCAGTCCAACACGACCACGGCGCTGGTCAAGGCTGTGACGCCCGCCGCGCTGAATGATGCGTCGAACGCGTCCAAGCTGGCCGCGCTCGGCGACGCCGTGTCGGCCGGCAATACCGCCGAGATCCAGCAGGCAGCCTCGAACCTGGGCAGCGCGGTGGACAGCACCGCGATCAACAACGTGGCGAACGCGGTCAAGCTGACCAACTACGTCCAGCTGTCCAACCTGACGATCAACGGCCAGGCTTACCCGATCACCGACACGATCTCGGTCACGGGCGGCACGCTGAGCTCGATCAAGGTCGCGCTGACGCAGAATGGCGATGCCTTCAATGGCGGCCCGTCGCAAGTGCGCGCTGGCCTGAGCTATACCTACGGCGGCAACCAGGTCGACGTCATCATCGAGAACGTGACGCTGACGTTCAATGGGACGCAACTGGTGAATGCGGTGGTGCCGGCCAACACGAGCTATTCGTTCCGGATCAGCGGCAACCAGTCCGCTGCCGCGACCCTGACCAATGGCGTGGCGGACAATCTGTTCGACAGCGCCAACGGCGGCGCGCTGAACCTGCCGTTCACGGTGTTCCTCGGCAAGCTGAAGTCTGCCGGCTCACTGAGCCAGGCGCAGGTTGACGCCCTCACGCCGAAGTCGGTCAGCACGTTCCCCGTGACGCTTGCGCTGACAGGTATTAGCGGCAAGGACGTGAAGCTGGGTGCGCTGGTAGATGGCAACGTGGAGAACGTCAAGACCGCGACGGTGAAGACTGACGCGGCCAAGGTGACCGGCGACGGCTTCAAGACTACGGTTACGCTTAACCCGTGACCGGCGCGTAGTGGTGCCTTCCGCCCGGATGGGGAAGGCCATGCCCCCGGTCATCCGGACGCATGCCTCAGGGCATTGCCATGGGTGGCCGGGTTCTTTTTGTGTCTGCGTCGAGTCCCTGGGGACGCGCCACGAATGAGGCTTGCCCCGCGGCCTCGGAGTTTTCTATGCAGCTGTTTCGCAAGCGCCGGCTGGAGCAAGCCTGCGCCCTGATGCTGGGGCTGTCGTGCGCGGGCGCGGCCAGCGCCGCGCCGGACGATGTATTCATGCAGGCCGAGCCCGCCACGGGCGAGTTCACCTCGGTGCGGGTGGAGGCCAGCTACGACATGGTCAATCGCACCGTGGATGTCTTCAACCTGCGCGGCGGGCAGGGCCCCGTGTCGGACAACGCCGGCGACTATCGCGGTGGCAAGCTGATGCTGGGCTACAAGTTCTCGCCGTACTGGTCTGGGTCGGCCACCTACTGGCGCCGCGGTATCGATTACGGACAAGATCATAACCAGATCGACAGCTGGATGTTGGCCATGCACTACGACCCGCTGGCCGAGCCCGGCGCGCGCGATCGCGTCATGGTGCGATTCTCGCTATGGGGAGACCACGCCGGGAGCCTGAACCGCTCGACGCCGGTCACGGTTCGCAACACGACCTTCAACAGCCTCACGGTGAACAACGCAAATGACGTCCAGGGCCAGGCCGACGTCATCTTCTCGGGCGAGCTGACCGAGCGCAACCAGCTCACGGGTTTCGTCGGGCTCGGGATCAGCCGTGTGAGCATCGGGAGCATCAACACCCGTCTGCAGCAAGGCAATTGCAACTTCAATGTCTCCATCGGCTCTGACAATATCGCCAACGGCGCGCTGGCCGCACCGTGCCGCGCTGGCAATGCCACCCTCCAGTCGGCCTCGTTCGCAGTTGATGCCAGCCGGTTCGGGATCAATTTCAACGACGATTTCAACTACACCGCCGGCTACCTGAACCTGGGCGGCTCATGGCGCTGGAAGTACGAGAACTTCGCCGCGCGGCTGGGCTACCAGTTCCAATACCTGCTGCGCAGCAATGTCGATAGCCGCGCGAAAACCTATGGGTACTCGCCGATTCGCTCGAACCATACGCTGGGGCTGGAGCTATCGTATGCGGTAGTCAAGAACGTGGAGGTGTTCCTGCGCGGCCAGGCGTCGCTGTACAACTTCGTCGGCACCATCCCGTTCCTCTATAACGCCACGACCGCTGGCAAGCTGGACCGGTACTACGGCTACGGCTCGATCGGCATTCGCTTCTCCGGGTTCTGAAATCGAGATCCAGACTCGGGCCTTCTCTTTCAACAGACATAGAATGGCTTGGAGGCGTGTGTAGCGTGGCCAAGTAGTAGTGTTGATTCCTGTTTGTCACCAAGCCAATTTCGCCATGTCGCAATACACCTGGCTTGCAGTTCGAGCCTTGGGCATCGGTACGCTCATCGTTACCGTGGCCGTAGTCTTCCGGCAATCATATCTGCGCGTTGCCACCGAGGCCGGCATTGCCAGCCCAGCAGAGGCGCCCAGGGCAACGCTGCTGAAGCAATGCGAGGCTATGCACGGCCGCCTGAAGAGTCGCCATGATTCCGAAGAAGCCGCAGAAGCAGACCGGGATCCGCGCGCCCTTTGTATCGAATCGTGATTGTATGGGGGCTGGCATCGCTGCTGGATACACAGCGATGCTTGCAGTCTTGTTTGTGAACCGCCGTATGCGGAACCGCACGGACGGTGGTGTGAGAGGGGTGAAGGGGTGCCCCCTCACCAACTCAACGGCAGGCAGCTTTGTCAGGCAACCACGCTGTCTGCCGGATGATGGCCATGCTGCTCCAGGTAGCTGCGGAAGTCGGCGCCGACTTCCTGGTGCTTCAGCGCGAACTCCACGGTCGCCTTCAGGTAGCCCAGCTTGCTGCCGCAGTCATAGCGGCGGCCCTGGTAGCGATAGGCCAGCACCTGCTCCTGGCTTAGCAGGGACTGGATCCCGTCGGTCAGCTGGAACTCGCCGCCGGCACCGGGCTTCAGCTCGCGCAGGTGGTCGAAGATGCGCGGCGTCAGGATATAGCGGCCGACCACGCCAAGGTTGGAGGGGGCATCTTTCGGCGCGGGCTTTTCCACGATGCCGGACATCTTGATGACGCCCTCGTCCCATTCGCGTCCGTCGACTACGCCATAGGAGCGGCTCTGCTCCGGCGCGATCTCTTCCACGCCCAGCACCGAGCATTTGTAGTGGTTGTAGATGTCGACCATCTGCTTCATCACCGGCGGATTGCCGTCGATCAGGTCGTCGGCCAGCATGATGGCAAAAGGCGCGTCGCCCACCAGCTTGGCTGCGCACAGCACCGCGTGGCCCAGGCCCAGTGCTTCGGGCTGGCGCACGTAGAAGCACTCGACGTTGGCCGGCTTGATAGAACGGACCGCGTCCAGCAGCGCCTGCTTGTTCTTGGCCTCGAGCTCCACCTCCAGTTCGTAGGCCTTGTCGAAATGGTCCTCGATGGCGCGCTTGGAGCGGCCCGTGACGAAGATCATCTCGGTAATGCCGGCGGCCATGGCTTCTTCCACGGCGTACTGGATCAATGGCTTGTCCACGACCGGCAGCATTTCCTTCGGGCTCGCCTTGGTGGCGGGGAGGAAGCGGGTGCCCAGTCCCGCGACGGGGAAGACGGCCTTGGTAACGCGGTTGTCCATATCCTGTGTTCCTTCTGAATGTTTAGTGGTTCAATCAGCTTCCACAACTCGTCATCAATGATCGGCTTTGCCATCACCCTGATCCGTCGTTACGCTGGCTCAGCCAACAACTTCTGCCTGCGGCGCGCAGTTACGAGCGATGCGGCAGCATGCACGCTCCAGCCACGTCGCGCGACGTAGCGGTTCGATGCCAGCCCGGTGGCATTTCGCATCGAGCAGTTGTCGGAATTTTGCATAAGGCAGGCTCGAAAGCATGCGGGCGCGATTTGGGCTGGCAATCCCGGCGCCTGCTTCCTGGCGCTGAAGTCCAGGTCCTCCGCACCAGCGGCTTCCCCTTCGCCAAGGCCTTCGGGGGGCTTTCCCTTTCAAGAATATGTGCGCACAACCTTGCTCTTGAGCGGCCAGGGTCGCGCGGCGAGTATCCAGATACAGAGCAGCGGCCCAAGGATCGGGATCAAGGAAATATAGGCATACAGCGCACTGAATCGCGCAGACCTGAACACAATGCGGAATGGAACGAACCATGCCGCCTCGAAGGCGACGAACGCTAGCAGATAGATCATCGCGGCTTACCGGTGAGGTTGACCCAGAGCGAAGCGCATTCCTGGTTTATTGTGCGCTGCAACCTGATTCTACCTACTCGTAGGGTGCGCCGAACCCCCCTGAGTAAGGGACTGCAAGCGAATGGGTCCGACCTTGAATCCCTCCCACTTGACGCTAGCGTGCGGCCGACACTGCGGGGAATGCACGTGCGCACAGCCCTCGTGAATGTGCCTCGATCATGGATTGGAAGGGCGCGTGGTTTCCATACGCCGCGGTGGTGACGAGGAGGAGCGCAGCAGCGGCGGCAACCGGTCGAAATGGTCTGAATTCAGAGCGCGTGAGAGCGCGAACAAAGAGCGCGCCGATGGCAGCACCCAAAAGCCAGCCCGCGATGACTTCGGGAACCGTGTGCGCGTGATCGAAGACCCTGGCGACAGCAGTCAGCAGGCCGACAAGCAAGCCGGCGATGGCGCCGATGCCCGCGTTGCCTCCCATGCCCCGGGAAAGGAGTGCGATGGCGACGGTCCAGACAGCGGTCGACAAGGTGGTATGCCCGCTGATCATGCGAAATCCGATCGAGGAAATCTCGAACCCGCATCCCGCGTACAGGACTTTAGTGATGCCGGTGAGTGCCATGCCGGCAGCCAGAAGCAATATCCAGCGGATGGCCAGGCGGGGAGCTGATATTCCCAGCCAGACTGCGCATGAAATGGCGACTGGTAGCGTCAATGCGGCATCGCCGACATCGCTGATTGCGTTCCACATAGTCTCTTTGAGGAGAGAAGCTGCCACAGCTTGACGCAGGCAAAAGAAACTGCATTCAAAGCAATCGGCGGGCCTGCCGCGGAGGCGGCTGGGGCAAGCTGATACAGCACGACGGCATATGCCGCGATCAAGCGCAGCAGGTCAAGGCAAGATCGCGGGCGGAGTCGCCGGGAGGTGTCTTCATTTCGGAGCCTTTGGCTGCTGGAGTGTAGAACCGCCCGTGGACGGGTACAGAGATGGTGAACGCGGCTGGGGATTTGTCATTCCGCTTCTGTCAGACGATGTGTCTCCAGACTGGGAGCCGCCTGCTGTGCCGCTATAGCGCTTCCCAATATCGGCGTTCACGCCACCCGCGGAGTAGCTTTGCATTTGGCCAGTGCCGTAGCTGGCACCGCCGTACTGCGTGCCACCAGTCTGGCCGTGGCTGGCCACACCAAGACGCTGGCCGGCATGGGCGCCCCCAGCAACCAGCACGAGTATCAAGAGGGATGGAAATTTCATTTGCAGCCTCCGCTCATGAATGGGTGCGCACAGGCCTTGTCTTGAGCCGCCCACGCTGGCACTGCAAGCATTTATTGTGCGCTGCAACCTGATTCTACCGACTAGTCGGCTATGCCGATCCCTTCGAAGTGGGGGATTCCAAGCGATTGCCACGGACTCGAATGACTCCCCACCGCCGCCATCCCGAGGCCTGAGCAGCCGCCGCAGCCGTCCGTCCGGCTGCGCCTGCGTCCGATCATTGATGACGCGCCGGCCGCGCACCGCGCTCAGAACGGCAGCGGGCCCACCGCGGATTGCGGCGGCAACGGCGGGAACGCGATCAGTCCGGTCTGGCGCTGCAGCGCATAACGCACGTAGACGCCGGCATACCACTGGCGATAGTCGCGCGCGTTGTCGATGCCCACCAGGCCGCCCACATAGAGTTGCTGCGCCGCCTGGTATTCGATCGAGCCGACCAGGTTGTAGGCCAGGCCGGTCTTGGACTGGCCCGGGTAGACCGCGCTGGTCCCGTTGGTCAGGCCCTTGCCGTTGGCTGTGGCCACGGCGGCATTGGCCGCCGACTGGGCCGCCGCGTCGGTCGGGAAATAGTTGGAGTCATCCTCGCTGAACGCCTGCACGCCAAGCGCGCCGCGCACGTTGTAGGCCAGCCGCCCGGTGCGGCCCGACAGCGAGAGCGGCACCGTCACCGCGAAGTAGGTCTGCGGGCTGAAGTACCCGCCCTGGCCGAAGGTGAAGTAGCGCAGGTTCTCCGCATACCTCATCGAGGTAAAGTTCACGCCGCTCATCAGGCGCTGGTCTGGGGTGTCGATCACGCGCAGGTAGAAGCCGCCGCCGCCTTCCCAGCGCGTGTTGCGCTTGACGTCGTGGCCGGTCAGCAGGCCGTAGCCGCCGTAGCCGTAGATGCCGAAGAGTCCGTCGTCCCAGCCCACGTCCGCGCGCGCGCCGCTGTTCATTACGCCGCCCCATTGCTGGCCCGTGCGCTCGTCGCGCACGCCCGCATAGGACAGCAGGCTGTCCGTCACTGGCCGGCGCGATGCGCCGAGCGACAGCGTGGTGCGCTGGGTCAGCGGCAGGTTCAGGCGCGCACCGGCGTTGACGTCGGTGTAGCGGAAGCCCAGCGGCGTGCTGCCCAGGTCGGCATTGAAACGGTCGGATTCGTAGGCCACGCCGAGCGCCACCCCGAAGGCATTCTGCGTGCCCGCCGAGGTGGATTTCAGCGGGCTGCCGTTCAGGTTGACCGCCGCGCCGTTCACGCCATAAGCCAGCGGACCGCCGCCAAAGCGCGAGGCGTTGTTGTAGTCGCCGCCGACCGAACCGGCATCCAGCGCCACCGGCGTCACGCGTGCCACCAGCTTGCCGTTGCCCGCCGCCATCTTGGCCTCGGCCGTGACCTGCAGCTCGGTGAGCTGGCTCATGCCCGAATCACCGTTGCGCCCGCGCAGCATGGGGCCGCCCGCGAGCGTGGCGGTGCGCTGGGACTCGATTTCCTGCAGTTCCTGCCGGGCTGTCCTGGGGCCGGTCGGGTTGGCTTGCGAATCGGTGTCGGCCAACCACGGCGCGCGCGACTGGGCACCGAGCGGCTGGCGGGCCGGCACGGCGGATGCGGCGCCGTAGCCGTCGGCTGCGGCCACTGTCTGGGCAGCGGGGTATTGCTGTGCGGGGTATGGTGGCGCCTGATATTGCGCTGCATTCGGAAACGGCGCCGGATACTGCGCGGCCGGCTGCTGCGCCTGTGCGGCAGGATAGGCAGGCGCAGCCGCCACGACCTTCGTGCTCTTGCCGCGCGTGGCGCTGCTGGCGGCCGGCGCGCGCTGCGGTGTGCTGGCCGGTTGCGGGTAGTAGGCCTGCGGCTGGATGGCCGATGCGCCCGCGGCCGGCGCCGTGCCGAGGGGCGCGGGGATATACGGCTGGCCGTAGGCCTGCGCGCTGGTATGCATCATCACCGGCGCGGGCAGGGCCGCTGCTGCGGTCGGCGCCGGCACGGCCACGTAGGGTGCCGGCGAGCCCGGGGGCGGCAGTTGCGAGCTGCCGCGTTGGCCCGGCAGGCCGACAAAGGGGTTGGATGGGACGCGGTCGAAGCCGGCGGCGTCGGGGCGGGCGCCGGGCGCGGCGCCGGCGGCGCTCTCGGCCGCCACCGCGGCGCGGAAATAGTCGGCCGCGCGCGACGTCTTGCCCTGCGCGCGGTAGAGGCGGCCGGCGGCGGTCAGCACTTTGGGCGACTTAGGCGCCTGCGCAAGCGCCATCTGCAAGGTGCCTTCGGCCCAGCTGAACTCCTTGGCGGCGGTGGCGGTACCGATTGCGGCCAGCATCAGGTCCAGGTTGCGCCGGTCTTTCTCCAGCACGCTTTCATACAATGCGAGCGCCTTCTGGTTCTCGCCGGCCTGCGCGTACATGCGCGCCAGGCTCGCGCGCACGGCGCCGTTGCCGGGGCGCTCGGACAGCGCCGGGGCCAACGTGTCGTAGGCCGCGACCAGGTCGCCGGCTTCGGTCAGCACATCGGCCTGGCGCACGATATAGGCCACGCGCACGTCGTCGTAGTCGCGCCGCTGGGGCTGGCTCATGCTGGCGCCCGCCAGCTGGCGCAGCACGCCGGCCAGCTCCACGTCCTGCCTGGTCTTGAGCAGGATGGCGGCGTACTGCAGCTGCATGCCGACGTCCGCGCGCGGCGTGCGGCTCATCACGCTTCGCATCAGCGACAGCGCGCGCACCTCGTCGCCGGCATCGGCGTAAGCCAGCGCCAGCGCGCCAAGCTGGTCGGCATCCTGCTGGGCATAGCGCTCGGCCTCCTGCAGCACGGCCAGCGCGGCGCGCTGCTGGCCGGCGGCGGCGAGCTCGGCGGCGCGCTCGGCCTCGGCGTGCACCCACAGGCGACGCTGCAGCGTGCCCATGTCGCGCGTGCGGTTCTGCGGCGGGATCCGTTCGAGCGCATCGAGCCCGCCTTGCCAGTCACCGGTCTCGGCCGACAACAGCGCGCTGGCGTAGAGTGCGTCCGGCATGTCGGGGTTGGACAGCAGCAGGCCGTCCATGATGCCGCGCGCCTGCTCCTTCTGGCCCACCGAGGCATAGGCGCGCGCCGCGTCCAGGCGTAGCCACGGGTTGGTGGGATCGGCCGCCATGGCGTCTTCGAGCGCGCGGCGCGCGCCGGCGGTGTCGCCACGCTTCAGGGCGGCACGCGCCTGGGCACGCGCTTCGTCGGCGCGCAGCTTGCCCAGCGAGCCGACTTTCTCCTGCTGGGCCGGCGTGAGGTTCTGCACCATGGCCAGCGCTTCTGCGCTCTTGTTCTGCGCCGACAGCACGCCCACCAGCCCGCGCGTGGCGTCGGGATTGTCCGGATGCTGCTTGAGCACGCGGCGGTAGGCGGTCTCGGCCTGCGCGTACTGGCCTTCCTCGGCCAGCAGGTCGGCCAGGGCGACCTGAGCGGAGGGCTCGCGCGCGTCGAGTTTGATGGCGCGCTCGAGCAGGCGGCGCGCTTCGGCGCGGTTGCCGGTGTTGCGCGCTGCGCCGGCCTGCTCACACAGCAACCAGTAGGTGGCGCTGTTCTGCGCGGCGCGGTAGCGGCCGCCCGCGCCGCGCCTGGTGGCCTGCTCGAAAAAGTCCACCGCCTCGGCGAATTTCTCCTGCTTGAGCCGCAGCACGCCCATGCCGCCGAGCGCATCGGCATCGTCGGCGTGTTGCGCCAGCGCACTCTGGAAGCGCTCGCCGGCGCGTTCGAGATTGCCCGCGTCGAGGGCGTCGAAGCCCTGCTGCACAAGCTGGCGCACCGGGCTCGCGCTGGCGCCGGCCACGCGCGCGCCATCCTGCTGTGGCTGCGGCTGGATCCTGACCGCGTCGAGCTTCGCGCGGATGGTGGCATCGTCGGGATGGCTGGCCAGCCACGCCTGGTACAGCGGCGCATCGGCCGGGCGCCCGCCCAGCCAGGTCAGCGCGCGGCGCCAGCTCTCGCGCGCCTGACCCGCCACGTCGGGGCTCTTGCTGAGCGCTTCGAGCCCGCGGATGCCTTCGCGCCGGGTGGATTCGCGGTAGGTCAGGTGCTGGGCCAGGGCGAGCTGGGCGCCGTGGTCGGACGGCTTGGCGCGCGCGAGCTGCTCCAGGCCCTTGCGGGCCTCCTCCCAGCCTTGCGCGGTGCCGCCCAGGGTCTGGTAATACTCGAGCGCGAGGCCGCCCTGCGGCGCGGCGCCGCCTGCGGCCTGCTGGTAGCGCTTGACCGCTTCCTCGCTCTGGCCGCTGCGCGCTAGCTGGCGCGCCTGCTCGAGCTGCTGGCCGGTGCCGCCGCTGGTGATGAGCTGCGTCAGCCGCGCCACCAGCGGCGAGGCGGGCTGGGCCTGCTTGAGCCGCTCGAGGTAGGTGCGCGCCGCATCGGCTCGCCCCGACTCGGCCTCGGCCACGCCCATGCCGTACAGCGCCTCGGGCTGGTTGGGATTGAGGCGAAGGATTTTCTGCCACGCTTCGGCGGCGCGGTCGCTGCGGCCGCGTTGCTGCCAGTACTTGCCCTGGTCCACCAGCAGTTTGACCGGGTCCTCCTGGGCGGCGGCGGCTGCGGTGAATGCGGTCAGCAGGCTCAGCACGAGCGTTTTCGCGCGCACTTGCCTGGCGCCTGGCGCCCGCATGGAAATGATCGCGCGTCCGTTCATGGCCGGGCGCTTGCGGTTCTGCATGCTTTCTCCCACTCCAGCTCGAGTTGCCCCGAAGGGGCGAACCGGTAGCGGCCTTCGGCAAAGCCGAGGCCGAATAGTCCCAATACGGTGTCGTAATACGTGGCGGCGGGCTTGCCCGCGGCTGCCGCGCCGAGCATGGCCTCGGCGCGCGCGCGCTGCGCCGCGGCGGCCGGGGATCCGGCCGCCTGCAGGAAGGGCACCAGCGCGGCGGAGAAGCCGGCCGGGCCTTCGCCCTCGAGCGCGCCACTGCCGGCGCGCATGCGCTCGGGCGGGGCGGCGTGCCCCACCATGCGCTGCGCCTGCGGCGCCAGCACCTTCATCAGCACACGCCCGGCGGCATCGCCACGCGGCGTCATGCCGGCCCACAGGTAGACCCGGATCGCGTCATAGCTGCTCACGTCGCCGTTGACGGGGTCGGTGAGGAAACCCGTGCCGCCCTGGTCGGTGCGATATGCCGACCAGTCGGGCACGATGCCCTGTCTCGCCACCGCCTCGACCAGGCGCCCGGCCTGCGTGGCAAGCGTGCCCCACGGTCCGGACGGATCGCCGCCGGCCAGCCGGCGCAGCAACGGCACCGGCAGGTAGCTGGCGTTGAGGCGCCACTGGCGCGCGCCGTCTTCCTTGCCTTCGGCAAAGCCCTGCGGCCCTGGCAACAACATGGCACCGAAGCCCGGTAGCGACACCACTTCCTCGCGCGCCACCATCTTCAGCAGTGCGCGCGCCTGCCCGGCATAACGCGGCTGGCGCCACACGCGGGCCGCCTCGAGCAGCGCGAAGGCAAACCACAGATCGGCGTCCGAGGCGGGGTTGGCGTCGATCACGCCCCACGAACCGTCGCTGCGATGGCCCCATTGCCAGGCCGGCAGCTTGTCCTGCAGGCTGCCCGCGCCGAGGTTGGCGATGCTCCATTGCCAGAGGCGGTCGAACGTGGCACGGTCATTGGCGACAAGCGCGAACACCATGCCGTAGGACTGCCCCTCGGAGGTACTGTGCTGCTCGCGCGTGGACGGGTCGAGCACGCGGCCGTCGGCCTGCACGAAGCGCGACAGGAAGTGCTGGTACAGCGGCCAGGGGCAGGGGGAGGGCGCCGCGGCGCCCGCCAGCGCCGGCCAGCCTCCCAGCGCCGGCAGGGCGGCCAGCGGTGCGAGCCGGGCCATCGCGCCAAGCCCCGGCAGGCGCGCCAGCCAGCGGCGGCGCGGCTGGTTGATGTTCACGTGGGTTCTCCCCGCTTGCGCCGGTTGGCGCGCGCGCGCAACGAGACGAACAGCAAGGCCGCCAGCAGCAGCACGGCGCCGCCGATCATCGGCACCATGGTCAGCGACCGCCGCGACAGCCACCACTGCGCATAGGTCCACGGCGGCAGCTTGCCCACATGGTAGTTCTGCTGCGCCGCCAGGCTTTCGACCTCCTTGCCGTGTACCAGCGCCAGGCTGCCTTGCACGCGCTTCACCTGGTCGGGATCGAGCAGCACCTCCGTCATCGCCTGCAGGCCCTGGGGCGCATTGCTGGCCAGCGCCACCACGCTGCGCCCGGACGCCAGCGGCGACTCGAAACCGCTGAGCACGGCGTCCGTGCTGGCGCTGGTGAGCGACAGGCGCGTCTCCACGGGACGGTTGCGGGTGCCGTCGGCGCCGTTCCACCAGCCCATCACGGTGGAGACGATGTCGGTCAGCGCGAAGTTTTTTTCATTGCCCGCCAGCGACACCGGCATGCGCTCGGCCCATTGGCTGAACAGCGGCTGGTTCTGCGTGGTGCCGATCACCAGCAGGTCGCGCGCGGCCATCTTCCCGACCTGGGCCGCGCCGGCCACCGCCACGCCGGTGGCGGGGTAGCCGGTGGATTCGCCCATGCGGCCCATCAGCGTGAGATAGGCGGAGTAGTCCTCGGCGCCGGGCTTGTCCGGAAGGATCACCGCGGTCTCGGCGAGGTCGGCCAGGCGCGTGAAGGGGAAGCCGCTGTTGCCGAACACCGCCAGGTCCGGCAGCGCGATAAAGTGCGGCAGGCCAGAGACGTCGATGGTGGAGTCGGGATCGATGGCGCCCTTGACGTTGTCGATCAGCACGTCCTTGCAGGCGCCCTGCTTGAGATAGTCGTAGTAGAAATGGAACTGCAGCTGCGACTGCGCGGGCAGCATGAACAGTGGCAGCTCGATGCGCTCATCCACCGGCACCGAGCCGTCCGGCAACACCCTGGCCAGCAGCTGGCTGGCGCGGCCGTCCGGGTTCTTGACCGAACGCAGGGCGTAGGCGCGCAGGAACTGCTGGTTGACGTTGATGTTGAGCGTGGACTTGTCCACCACCGGGCGCGGCGTGTAGCGGTACTTCAGGTCGATCGGGATACCCTTGCTGCGCCAGCCGAACAAGTCCGGCGGCAGGCGGAAGTTTACGCGCACCAGGTCGGGGTTGTAGCCCGAGACGTTGAGGTCGCGCAACTCGACGAGTTCGCCGAAGCGCACCGGGCGGTCGCTGCGGATCCAGTTGGGCGCGTCGTACGGCACGCGCGGCGCGCCCTCGTCGAGCTTGCTGATGGTGGCGCTCTGGCCGGAGAGAGCGCGCGCGCCCAGCGTGAGCGCGCGCGCGGCGGTCTTGAGCTCGGCGCTGTCGCGGCCCATCACCAGCAGCAACTTGGCGTTGGCATTGGCGGGATTCGGCACCACCGCGAGCGCAGGCCCGTTGATGGCCGGCACCGCCACGCCGGCCGGCTTTTCGTCGTTGGTGACAAACACCACTGCGTTGCCGCTGGCGGGCACCTGGTTGAGGGAGGCGGCAAACGATGCCCCGCGGTAGCCGGCCAGCGCGCCGAACCACGACGACACCGCGCCGGCGGCTTCCAGCGTGGCGGCCGAGGGCTGGCCCGCGAACACGAAGGGCAGCCTGAGGCGGCCCACGTCGCGGCGGTCGAAGAATGGCAGCGGCAGCAGCGAGAGCTCATTGGCCAGCGCCACCGGCGCGAGCGTCAGCTCCAGCACGCTGCTGTTGCCCACAGTGGCCCACAGGCTGGAGTGGAAGGGGTCCTCGCACTCAGTGGTGTAGTGGCCGATCAGCTGCAGGTTGAGCCGGTTGAACTCGGTGATCAGGCGCGGCTCGATGGTGAGGTCGCGCTCCAGGCTGGTGCCCGCGGTTTCCCTGGGCACCGGCACGGTGGCAGCGACCTCGCCGTTGACCATGACGTTGATGTGCGAGAGCGAAGGGATCAGCGCGGGCGAGTATGTATAGCGCAGCTTGAGCCTGGCCGCGGTAACCACTTCGTCGGCCCGGATCGAGAACGGCACGCCGTTGATGGCGTCAACCCCGCGCAACTGGAACGGGGCGTCGGCGCCGAGCTGCTTGAGCGGGATTTGCACGGTGCGGCTGCCGCTGCGCGGCGCGGCGGGTGCGGGACCGGCAACCGCCTGCGCGGCAACCGTGTCGCGCAAGGTATCGGGCTGAGCGGGGCGCTGTGCGCCGGCGGGGTG
Organism: Cupriavidus sp. BIC8F; assembly: GCF_032465815.1. NCBI lineage: Bacteria > Pseudomonadati > Pseudomonadota > Betaproteobacteria > Burkholderiales > Burkholderiaceae > Cupriavidus > Cupriavidus sp. BIC8F. The sequence goes on from NZ_CP136095.1 coordinate 1,650,018, forward strand.
CACCGCCAGCATGGCGAGCGCGAACAGGGTGCCCATGCGGGTGAGTGCGGGCAGGCGCGGTGTCTGGTTCAAACGCATTCTCTTCTTGTGCCGGTGGTCCGTTGCGTGTGGTGCTTGGCGCGCCGCCGCCCGACGGGACGCGGCGCGTGAACGGCTCTGGCTGGTCAATTGGCGGAAGCGCCGGGCTCGGGCCGGCGCAGCAGCCGGCGCATCTCGCGGCTCAGGTGGAACATCACGTTATGGAAGCCGAGCAGGCCGATGCGCAGGATCTGGCCGGCCGCCATCCCGGGCGCGTCCGGGCGCTTGCGGCCCCACGAATCGATCCAGGCGTCGGCGCGGGCGAAGGTGCACTGGATGAAGGCCATCTCCTCGCGCGGGCTCATCTCCGCCAGCACCAGTCCGGTGTGCGACTCGCCCTGGAACACCACCCTGGCGGGGAACATGTGCTCGTCGTGTTGCAGGTACAGTGAGATCTGCACTGGCTCGCCCACCCGGGCCTCGACGCCATGCGGCAGCCGGATGCCGATGCCGCCTTCGGCAAAGTCGATGGTTTCGCATACCACGGCGCGGCCGTCGCCGAAGTGCAGCGTGGCGGGCAGCTTCATCGCCACGCGGTGCGCCTCGCGGATCTGGCGCGTCTCGCTGGCCGCGGCAATGGACGCGCCCAGGATGATGAGGTTGTAGAAGGTCCAGGTCAGGTTGAGCACCACCGTGGTGGCCTCCTGGTGCCACAGGAACAGCCGCAGCAGGCCCGCCACCACGCCCAGGAGGTTGAACAGCAGCAGCACCAGGTAGGGGCGCGAGATGACCCAGTCGAAGTACGCTTCCTCGATCACGCCGCCCTTGGGCGTCACGTTGAACTTGCCGGCCGCCGGGTTGACAAAGGCCACCAGCACCGGGCGCATGATGTACCACGCCAGCACCGATTCGTAGACCTCGTTCCAGAAGGAATGACGGAACTTACCCTGAATGCGCGAGTTGGTCATGTTCGCGTGCAGCATGTGCGGCAGCGCGAAGATGGCGATGGTCAGCGCCGAGGCCTGTATCACGTGCGCGCCGAACAGCAGGTAGGCCAGCGGCGCGGTCAGGAACACCAGCCGCGGCAGCCCGTAGAAGAAGTGCAGCATGGCGTTGAGGTAGCACAGCCGCTGCGGCAGCGACAGGCCCGGGCCGAGCAGCGGGTTGTCCACCCGGCAGATCTGTGCCATGCCGCGCGCCCACCGGATGCGCTGGCCGACGTGGCCGGACAGGCTTTCGGTGGCCAGCCCCGCCGCCTGCGGAATCGCCAGGTAGGCCGTGCCGTAGCCCTTGCGGTGCAGCTTGAGCGCGGTGTGGGCGTCCTCGGTCACGGTCTCGACCGCAATGCCGCCCACTTCGAGCAGCGGCGCGCGGCGGATGATGGCGCACGAGCCGCAGAAGAAGGTGGCGTCCCACAGGTCGTTGCCGTCCTGCACCAGGCCATAGAACAACTCGCCCTCGTTGGGCACCTCCTGGAAAGTGCGCAGGTTCTTCTCGAACGGATCGGGCGAGAAGAAATAGTGCGGCGTCTGCAGCATGGCAAGCTTGCGGTCCTTGATGAACCAGCCCATGCAGATCTGCAGGAAGGAGCGCGTGGGAATGTGGTCGCAGTCGAAGATCGCCACGTACTCGCCGTGGGTGTTCTTGAGCGCCTCGTTGATGTTGCCGGCCTTGGCGTGGCGGTTGTGGTTGCGCGTCACGTGGGTGACGCCCACCTTCTCGCAGAACGCGCGGAACTCCTCGCGGCGGCCGTCGTCGAGCACGTAGACGTTGATCTTGTCGCGCGGCCAGTCCATCGACATGGCGGCGAACACCGTGGGCTTCACCACCGACAGCGGCTCGTTGTAGGTGGGGATGAAGATGTCGACGGTGGGCCAGGTGGTGCTGTCCGCGGGCATCGGCACCGGGCGGCGCTTCAGCGGCCAGGCCGTCTGGAAGTAGCCGAGCAGGAGAACCACGAAGGCATACAGCTCGGCCAGCACCAGGCCGATGCCGAACGCCGCGTCGACCCAGTTGCCCAGGCCTATCGTCTCCGTCAGCCGCCAGTACATATAGCGGCTGGACACCGCGACCGACAGCACCACCATCATCAGGGTGGCGAGATGACCCTTGACCCGGTTCAGCCACAAGGCCAGCACGATGCAGGCCGTGACAAAGCCGACCTGCTGCCAGAATTCCAGCGGCACCGTGACCACCAGCGCAAACATGCACAGCGCCAGCACCAGCGCCAGGGTGCGTACCGGCCTGCTGTTCCACAGCGGCAGTTCCACCAGGGCATTGCCGCAACGCTGCAAGGCCGCCGACAACGCGTTGGGGGCGCGCGTGGACTGGTCTGGCTTCACGCGGCTGCTCCATGGGCCGCCATGACGCGGCGCAGCCACGCGGCGCAGTGCTGCAGGTCGTGCGTGGCCTGGCTGTGGGGGTTGTACTCGAGCACGCTGCGGTCGTAGGCAAGCGCCTCGGCCACGGCCTGGTCCTGGTGGATGACCCCCAGCACTCGCTCGCCGAGCTGGGCGCGCAGCACTTGCACCACGTCCTTGCCAAGCTGGCGGCTCACGTCCACCTGGTTGATGACCAGCACGTGGCCAAGATAATCGGGACGGCCTTCGCAATAGGTGCGGATCAGGTCTTCCATCAGGGGCATGGTGGCGTACGAGGCGGCGTCCGGCAGCGAGACCATCACGCAAAGCTGCGCGCACGACAGCGCCTGCCGCATATAGGGCGAAGGGCCCGGCGGCGTATCGATGACCACCACGTCGTCGCGCCCCAGGCCCAGCGTGCCGAGCTGCGTGCGCAGCCAGCCAGGATGGGTGACCAGATGGGCCTCGAAGGCGGAGCGGTCCCCTTCGTTGAGCGAGCCGAACGGCATCAGCACCACGCGCGAGCGGCCGCGGTACATGCTCTGCTGCCAGGCCTCGGCTGCCAGCATGGCGCGTGCGTGGCCCGACACCTCGTGCGGCGGCATGCCGAAATGCAGGCGCAATGCATTCTGCGGGTCAAGGTCGACGGCGAGGACGTGCTCGCCGGCCATGGCCAGGGCTTCGGCGAGGTTGGCCGACAGCGTGGTCTTGCCCACACCGCCCTTGGCCGATACGACTGCAATGATTTTCACGAGTGTTTGAGCCGATCGAGGAAGGAACGGCGGGCGGGCACCCGCTCGCTGGCCGGAGCCGGCTCCGGACGGCCTTCGAGCCGGGCGAACACGCGCGACAGTTCGGTTCCGGCGGCGACCGGCTGGGCAGGCTGGACCGGGCTTGCCCGCTGTGGCTCGGCGGCCTCGGGTGTGGGCGTCCAGATGGCGGCCGGGCTGGTGGCTGCTGCAGGCTCGGCAGCCGGAACGAGACCGGATGCCGGGCCAGATGCGGGACCTGAAGCGGGACCTGAAGCGGGCGGCATGCCTTCGGGCGTGCGGAAGCGCGGCGCCATCGCGGGCGCCACGACCGGTCTTGCCATCGGCCTTGCTGCGGCCGTCATGGCCGGCGACGCCACGGGCGCAACGGGTGCCGCCGCAGGCTGTGCGGTGGCATGCACCGGCGGCACGAGGGCGGGGCCATCCACCCGCACCGCCGACAGCAGCGGCCAACGCTCGCGCGCTTGCGCCGCGGCGTCGTCGCGCACGATCTCTTTATAGGCTTCCGCCTTGCCCCCAAAGCGCTGGAACAGCTGGGACAGGTCGTCTAACTGGCTCATGGTTCTGACTCACGGAGAGGAGTGCTGTTGCTTGGGGGAGAGTCCCGGCCCGGCAGCGCGGTCCCGCGTCGCCTCAACGGCCAAACCGGAATTCCAGGCACCCGGTAGCATCGATCGGCGTACTTTGGCTGACCTTCAGGGTTTCGGACGAACCCAGCATGCGAAACCAATGCTGGTAGGCCCCTTCCAGGAAGGCCGGCGACCAGCTGCCAGATGACTCGCCAAGCGCCGCCTGCAGCGGCGCGCAGTAATGCCGGATCACCAGCGCGCCGCCAGCATCCTCGATGCTGGCCCACCCCCAGTCCACGTCCAGCCAGATCTGCGCAAGCGCCCGCTCGAGTTCGGCCAGCGTGGCACAGTTGCCCGGATCAAACCGCTGGGCAAATCGCACGCCAACGCGCCACATGAGGGCGCGCAGGCTGGGCGGGTCCATCACCCCTGAGAGTTCCTCGGCCAACGCCGTCAGCACGTCACGCCATTGCGAGGAGCAGTGGCGCTCGGTCAGATACTGCAAGATCGCTTGATTCATCCCAAAGAATTCTGTCTTATAAATACCTGGCGCGGCCGCGCCCGTGCTGAGGCGCGCAAGCCAACTGGCGGTTCCGGCTTCCGCAATTCCGGATTGCGCGGAACCCAGTAGGCGAGCCTGACAGCTTCCATCCGCGGTGGGAAGCCTCCCCCTGCTAAAGCGGGGAAACGCAATTTGCGAACATGGGGGAATCCTGATTCGCCACCGGGCCTTTATCGCCCCGATATCCGCGAGAAGTATGCGCAATGGTTCAGCGCGACTCTTGCGTCATTGACGTCGATGCGATGCTGGCAATCGGGAGAACAGCGTGAACCGGAGCCGCCAGCAGGCGCAAGCACAGCTTTCAATAGATTGACGGGATATAAGACGGAAGAAGGGCATGCAAAAAATCTAAAGATGCTAGGCAGCAGTGCATCGTGAAGGGGCGCGAGTGCCTCGAAGAGATTGGGAGCGGTACTTTGCGCTGACCGACATCGATGTCGCGGCGATCCAGTGAGCGCTTTCGGATCGATCGACGCGCTGGGGCGGCAATCCAACTGGCTTTTCTGCGACCAGGCGCGTGCGCTGTCCCGTCATCAGTTGTTCCGCTATGCCGGCCGGCGGCTCTGCCTGCCGACGCCGACGATCGGCTGTTTGCCGCCGCGGCGCTGTCCCAGGGGGCGACGCTGGGTTATGCCGGTCGCAGCGGCTTCCGCTGCACTTTTCGGCTCGAAGCAAAGCGTGCCTCATGGCTTGTGTTTGCCGCTCGAACGTCTAGCGTGAAAGGATGGGAGGCGAATACAAGCTGACCAACGATGTCTTGACTGGAGGTGCTGCGATGACTACTCGACGAACATTTTTGAAGGGTATATCGGGCGTTGTTGCGGCCGCAGTGGGTGGCATCGAGTCCCCGGCAAATGCACAAGCGGGGAAGCTTGACGAGAACGATCCACAAGCCGTCTCACTGGGATACAAGCACGAAACAACGAAGGTCGATAAGGCCAAATTTCCAAAGCACGAGGCGAGCCAGAAGTGCAGCAACTGCCAATTGTTTCAAGGAAAAGCCGGCGACGCGTGGGGACCCTGTCCCATTTTCGGTAGTAAGCAGGTCGCAGCAAACGGTTGGTGCAACTCTTACGTGAAAAAGGTTTGAAAAATCTAATACGCCTCTATCTCTAAGCGCGCTATCTCACATGAACGGAGACAGCAATGAAAAAGCCAGCCTTCCTCGCCGCCCTTTCGCTTACGGCTGTTGCGGCTTGGGCCCAGGGCGGCGGCTACGGCTCCCCTCCAACACCTGGGACTGACACTGGCAGGCGCGCGGAGTCGTCTGGGCAGGCCGCCAGCGGCGCCTCCGGCGAGAGCGCCAAAAAGGACAAGAGCGCAGCTCACGGCGACGTTGACCGTAATATGGGGCGTGCAGGCGGCCAAGGCGCTTCGGCAGCGGTCACGCGTAGCCACCCTGCGTCGGCTCCAAAGAGCCAGCCCTGACCTGCGGAGGAGAGGGGCGGTGCAATCAGGACCGCCTTCTTGCTCAAGTAAGCACAACTTCGAGTCAAGGTCGCCGACGAACGGCGCCTCGGCGGCCCGATTCACTGTCAAATCTTATTGAACATTTTGTCAATTTGAATCGGGATTGTATAGCGGTGTTATCCAAGCAAGAATGCTAGGCTGACCGCGATGGGGACCAGCCCACGTCCGAGGAAGCTTCCGCTTCCTTCTGTCGCACCGTCGTCGGCGATGCACTGCAGTCTTCATCGCCGGCACCGACATTCGCGATTCCGGCACGCCGCATCCAGGGTGCTGCGCTGCGGCGGCCCTGCCGGCATCGCGTGGCGCCAGCCCGACATAAGCTACGATTATTCACAGACGGCTCGTGCCTCGAAACAGCCCATGGAGACAAACAATGCAAAGGCCTGACCAATCCCAAGGCATCGACTTCCCGCTTGAGGGCGTGCGTGTACTCGACCTGTCGCGTGTGTTTGCGGGGCCCCTGTGTGGCCAGGTCCTGGCCGATTTCGGCGCAGAGGTGGTCAAGGTGGAACACCCCGGCCGCGGCGACGACACGCGCGACTGGGGCATGCGCATCGGCAAGACCGAGACCACCTACTACAACAGCATGAACCGCAACAAGCGGTCCATCACGCTGGATCTGCAGAGCAAGGAAGGCGTGCAGATCGTTTACGACCTGCTGCCGCAGTTCGACGTGGTCATCCACAATTTCAAGACCGGCGGGGCCGAGAAGCTGGGCCTCGGCTACGAACAACTCAAGGCCATCAAGCCGGAGCTGATCTACTGCGCGGTTTCCGGATACAACACCAGCGGCCCCGAGGCCAAGCGTCCCGGTTATGACCTGGTGATCCAGGGTGAGGCCGGGCTCATGGCGCTCAACGGCGAAGCCGACACGCCGCCGCTGAAGTTCGGCGTAGCCGTGGTGGACCTGATGACCGGCATGTATGCCGCGCAGGCGGTGCTGGCGGCCTTGTTCCGCCGCGAGCGCAAGGGCAAGGGCCAGCTGATCGAGATGGCGCTGTACGACTGCGGCCTGATGGTCACCGGCTACTACGGCCTGGACGCCATGCTGCTCGGGCGCGACCCCGCACGCTATGGCAATGCCCATCCGTCCATCGTGCCCTATGGCATGTTCGAGTCCGCCGATGGCCCGCTGATCATCGCCGTGGGCAACAACAGCCAGTTCGACAAGTTCTGCCGCCAGGTCATCGAGCGTCCGGACATCGTCGAGGACCCGCGCTATGCCACCAATGTGGAGCGCGCCAAGAACCGCGAGACCTTGACCCCGCTGATCACGGGCCTGATCCGCGGTTTTGCGCGCGACCTGCTGCTGGAGCGCATGACGGCCTGCGGCATTCCCTGCGGCAAGGTGGCGGGACTGCACGAGGCATTGACCAGCGAGCGGACCCGCGAGGGCGGCCTGCTGCGCGAGATGCCTCATCCCGTGGCAGGCAGCACGCACGTGTTCGCGCCCCCTTACCGCCTGGATGGCCAGCGCCTGCCGATCCGCAACGCGCCGCCGACGCTGGGCGAGGGCACGCGGGCGGTACTGCAAAGCCTGCTGCAGATGAGCGATGACCAGCTGCAGGAACTGCAGGCCCGCGGCGTGCTGACGCTGCCCGAGGCACCACAGCAGGCCTGAGCATTCGCGCCGCGCGGACGGACATGGACGTCCGCGCAGGCCTGCCCGGCAAGGGGGCTTGGGTTCCCTTGCACTGATTCAACTGGAACAACAATCGTGCATACTCGAAATTTCACCCGTATGGTCCACTCCCGGCGTCGTGCCATCCTGGCCCTGGCCGCGGTGCCGCTGCTGGTCGGCAGCGCTTTCGCGCAATCCTGGCCGAGCAAGCCGATCAAGCTCATCGTGCCGTTCCCGCCGGGCGGGCCCACGGATACGGCGTCGCGCATCGTCGGCCAGAAGCTGGCCGAGCGCCTCAAGCAGCCGGTGGTGGTGGAGAACCGCGCCGGTGCATCGGGTTCCATCGCTGCCGCCCAGGTGGCCAAGAGCGCGCCCGACGGCTACACGCTGATGATGCTGGCCACGCCCACGCTGCTGGCGCCGCACCTGTACAAGAAGGCGGGCTACGACACGACCAGGGACTTCACGCCCGTGGCCACCGTCTATGACCTTCCGATCGTGGTGGTGGTCAACCCGACGCTGCTGCCCAACGTGACGGACCTGCCCAAGCTGATCGCACAGGCTAAGTCACAGCCGGGCAAGCTCAACTACACCAGCTCCGGCGCGGGCAGCTTCGGGCACCTGAGCATGGAACTGCTCAAGCAGATGGGCGGCTTCGAGATGCAGCACGTGCCCTACAAGGGCGGCGTGCCCGCGATCAGCGACACCCTCGGTGGCCAGGTCCCGATCATGTACGCCGACCTCGTCGCCGCGCTGCCGCACATCCAGGCGGGCAAGCTGCGTGCCATCGCGGTCGGCTCGCCGCAGCGCGTGAGCATGCTGCCCGACGTCAAGACCATTGCCGAGCAAGGCTTCAAGGGCTACGACGCCGTTTCCTGGGGCGGCCTGCTGGCGCCGCCGGGAACGCCCAAAGAGGTGGTGGACCGCGTCGCCGGCGAGGTCGGCAAGATCCTGGCCGACAAGGATGTCCAGGACAAGCTGCTGAAGGCCGGTGCCATTGCCAACTACCAGGCGCCGGCACAGATGGCCCAGCGCATCCAGCAGGACTATGCCAAGTGGGGCAAGGTAATCCGCGACAAAGGCATCGCGGTCGAGTAAGGGCCAGCAAGCCGGGCACGCTGCAATGGCGTGCCCGGTGCCAGTTGCGGTGTCGAAACAGGTGCCCGACGCCATATGACTGGTTGGCATGGACACCCTCTGTAGACGGATTCCGGTCATTCACCGGCGCTTGCTTGGGCGTCCGTGAATGGCCGGCAAGCGATCTCCGCCAGTTGTGGGCCGGTCAGCTCTTGTCGACTTTTTCGGCGGCCCTAAGTGTGCCGGTCAACGCTCCAAATTGACGCGCCGAAAGATCAGGTGCAACCTTCCATCATCTTCCGCTCCCGCACCGGAGCCCGCCATGACCCACCAAGAATTCCGAGCGTTCAAGGCAAACCTGGCAATGTTGCTTCGCGACATGCCGATCGGAACCACTGCCGATTTCTCCGACGTGGCCGTTGCCTACTGGGATGGCACGCAGGTGATCGGCGCTTATTTGCGCGACGGCGGGCGGCTGGATGAGGACTTCGAGTTCGACGAGAACGCGTGGGAGAGCTGGCACGACGAACTAGTCGGCTGGCAGGCCAACCCGACCTTTACCGAACGCGAGGAACTGAAGGCCGGCCTGCAGCACCCCGCGCAACGCGCCGGATGACCGCACCACCTCGCCAGCCTGTCTGCCGACCAGAGCGGGCGCACGCAAAGGCCAGCCACCGCGCACAGCAACGCGCACCCGAATCGCAGAGGAGCCCTAAATGCGGTTTGAATCATTCTCCTTCGGCACCATCAGTATCGACGGCGTCACATACGACCACGACGTAGTCATCGACCACGGCAAGGTCCGCAAACGCAGGAAGGGCCCCTCCAAGCCATTCCGCGAAGCGTTCGGCCACACGCCGCTGTCGATCCAGGAAGACATCCCCTGGAACTGCAGCAAACTCGTGGTCGGCACCGGAACCGGCGCGTTGCCGGTGATGGACGAGGTGAAGCGCGAGGCAAAACGGCGCCATGTCGAGCTGGTCATCCAGCCGACAGCCGACGCCATCGAGACGCTCGCGGCGAACCCCAAAGGCGCCAACGCGATCCTGCACCTCACCTGCTAGCGCGACCAGCCGACCGCGTCGGGTGACAGGCGTCGGGCGGCGTCCGTTCCGGGCATCCCCGACAGGTCACAAACTCCCCCATTTCGCCACGCGCGGAGACGCGCGCGCTCGCTCGCATCCGCATGGCGCGCCAAAACGTATATAGAAGTAGGAGGAGGTGAGACACCACCATCAGGAGATGCCGCCATGAAATTCATGATGACCTTCCATTGGGCTCCGGATACGGAGCAGCGCGCCGAAGCAATCGAGCGCTTTCTGCGAACCGGCGGGCTACCGCCGGAGGGCGTCCAGTTGCTGGGGAGATGGACCAGCGCCGATCTCGGGTCGGGCTTCGATCTGCTCGAAACCGACGATGCGGCCAAGCTCACCGAGTTCGCCTATCAGTGGAGCGATCTGATGGAGCTGGAGATCATGCCGGTCCTGGAAGATGCCGAGCTGGCCGCCGTCTTCGGGCGCGTAGCCAAGAAATAGACCAGGCGCTTGTTGCATGGCAACGCGACTCGACATGCACACAACCCGGCACGCCTCCCTTCGCGGCCTGAGGCGCTATCCGACTGCTGCCCGGCCAGGACGTTCGAGACGGACGATCCTGGTCGCGCTATTGTTACTGATCGGCTATGCCGCAGCCGATCTTTTCTGGCCATGGCACCGCGACCTGAGCCGCTTCGATCCGATCGCGACCGGCACGCTGGAAACGACGATGTGGCGCTCGTACTACGATCGCCGACCCGTCTCGCTCTTCCTTGAACTGGCGCAGACCCTGCGCACGCAGTATCGGTTTCCGTGGCTGAGGTCGTACGTCGGCGCCTATTACGGCGCCTCCGCCGCCTTCACCTTCAAAGAGGGGAAGCAGCGCAGCGACTACGAAAAGGCGATGCCCGCGCTGCAGACCTATTTCACCCTGATCCACAACACGGGGGACCGCAACTTCGACATCGCCCGAACCACCAGGCTGGAACTGGAATGGTGGATCGTGCATCGGGAGCATGAGCGTTATGGGCCCGATGCGTTGACCAACGCTTGCGCGGAAGCGGCGGCGTCGCTGTACATGGTGTCCGCGAATGCCACGCGCGAACACGGGCGGCTGCGCGCGCAAGCGATGCTGCTTCGCGATGCTCGCGCAGAAGCGGGCGACATGACGGACGCGGACTGGGCAATCATCCAATCGATGCTGCACCAGAGCTATCAGTCGCTAAGCCATGCGGTCTCATCGCTGCCGCTGCCGCTGCCGCTGCCGCTGCCGCTGCGGCAAGCCGGCCGTGAGCTGCGAGGCGGGCGTCGATTCGTCGAGCAGGGCACTGCTACGGTTGCGCCACGCGTTGATCGCGTCCTCGATTGCCTTGATGGAGACGTTTGCCGCGCCTGTCTGGCATGTTGCGGTCATGGGCCCCTCACTGGTGAGCGTCCCGAGATCAGCGCCCATGGGCTGCTAGCGACAGGCGGCATAAGCGCCGTGCCGTTTCGGACTAGAATCCTCTGAGGAGGTGTCAGTCATGTCAGCTATCAAGCGCATCGATCCGGGCCATTCCGCCTATCAGGCCGCGCCGCACAGGACGACCCGCTACCCTGCGGAGCACGTCACGTTGACGGCTGGCTCCAGGAAGAGGCTGCGCCCCTGTGTGCCGCATCGAAAGGTCGGGCGCGGCAAGGTCGGCGTCGGCGGCAAGTAGGCACCTGCAACCCTTGACTACCGCTCGTAGCGCCCGCGCCAGTCATCCGCCTCAGTCCGAGGGGATATGCAAGCTGCGGCTTGATAAGACTGCTGCGGAGCATGACCCGCCAGGCATTGTCATCCGCCGTAACCCAGGCCGGGACGAGATGGGGGCGCAAGGTGCCGCTCGAACCAGCCTATCGTGAGTGCCGCGATGTCTTCCAGGGCCCTGGGGTCTTCAAATCCGCGGCCGCTGGTCGGGATGAGCCTCAATTGCCGCGGACAATGCATCTGTTCGAATGCAAGATTGTTGATCTGAATGTCTTTTGGATTGCCGCTGGCACAGATCAGCAAGGCAGGGATTTCGAGCTGCTGCAGGGTTGCGCTGCCCGCGAGATCCAGCCGCCCCGCAACACAGGCTACAGCGCTGAGTTGCGTCACGCTGCACGCGGCCGAGCGCAGGGCTGCCGCCGCGGCGGTGCCGGTGCTGAGCAGGCCCACAGGCAAGCTTGCGCATGGCGTCCCGGTACGCAGGAAGCTCAAGGTCTGGTCCAGTCTTGCCACCAGCTCATCGACGTCCGATTCCGGCGCGTCGTCGACGCGGCTGTCAGGCTGCAGGTCTACGAGCAAGGTGGCGAATCCTTTCGCGCGTAGCTTGCGTGCCAGGTATTGGCTGCGGGCTGCGCGGCGTTGCGCGCCACCGGCATGCACCATCACCGCGACGCCGATCGGGTTCGGCGCCGATTCGAGCATGGCCCGGAGCCGCGAAGTCTGATACGGAATCAGCATCGCCTTGCTCAACGATGGCACGCCCGCCACCGCACTTGGCCGGGCGCGGGTCTGGGGTTGCGCTGGCGGTATCCCTGTCAACTGCCGGACGCGGTCGTCGCTGACCAACTGGAACTCATGATAGAAGTGCGCGAGGTTTTCGATGCGGTCCGGTGTATCCAGGCAGATGACTTCGTCGGCCAGCGCGCGGACCCGGTCCAGCCCGGCTGGGGTGGCGATCGGGAGCGCGCATATGAGCCGGGCAGGGTGCCGCTTGCGCAGGCTTGCGAGCGCCGCATACATCGTTGCGCCGCTCACCAGGCCGTCATCCACGACGATCACCACGCGACCGCCCGGATCCGCTAGCTTGCGAACCGGCGCATACACGGCGCGCTGCCTGCGAAGCTGGTCGAACTGGGCATCACGCTGGCTGTTGGCGCCGCCATTTGCGTTCGTTGCGTCCGTGCACCATGTCGCGCCAGAGTCGTCCAGTGCTACGCCAGGAGCGATCCTGCGCGCCATCACCAGGTCGAAGTCAGCGCCCAGTGCGTCGGCCACAACGCGCCCGACCGGCACGCCACCGCGCGGAATCGCCAGGACCAGGGCACCGGTTCCCCGATACGCGCGCAACGCCCAGGCCAGTTCCGAGCCCGCATGCTCACGCGCCTGAAAGCGTGTCTGGTAACGGCTCATTGATATAGCTGCCAAGGATCTATTGACGGAGTTTCAGGACGGCGGCGCCGGTAAGCCGGCCCTCGCGCAGGTCGGCCAGCGCTTCGTTGGCCTGCTCCAACGGATACGCGGTGGTGTGCGTATGCAGCGGGGTCCGGGCGGCGATATCCATCATCGCGATGCCGTCGGCACGCGTGAGGTTGGCTACGGAACACAGGCGCCTTTCTTCCCAAAGCAGCTGGTAAGGCATGCCTGGGATATCGCTCATATGAATTCCGCCACAGACCACGATGCCACCCTTGTCCACGGCGCGCAGCGCTTTGGGAACCAGCGCGCCCACCGGCGCGAAAATCAGCGCGGCGTCCAGCGGCACGGGCGACTGGAGCTCGCTCGAGCCGGCCCAGCACGCGCCGGACTGGTATGCGAGTTGCTGGGCGCCTGCATCGCCCGCGCGGGTGAAGGCGTAGACTTCGCGGCCTTGTGCCACCGCGATCTGCGTCACCAGGTGGGCGGCGGCGCCGAAGCCGTAGATGCCGATGCGGTGTGCATGGCTGGCTACGCCCGCCATGCGCAGCGTCCGGTAGCCGATCAGGCCGGCGCAGAGTAATGGTGCGGCGTGTTCGTCATCGTAGCCAGGCGGAATCCGGAAGCAATAGCCGCTGTCGGCAATAACGTACTCTGCATAGCCGCCATCGCGGGTATAACCAGTGAATAGCGGCATGTCGCAAAGATTTTCGTGATGACGCAGGCAGAAGCGACAACGGCCACAGGTATGTCCGAGCCAGGGCACACCCACGCGGTCGCCCGGCTTGAAGGCGGTGACACCGGCGCCGCACGAATCCACCTGTCCGACGATTTCATGTCCCGGGATGAGCACCGGCTTGGGATGGCACAGGTCGCCGTCGGTGATATGCAGGTCGGTCCGGCACACCCCGCAAGCCCCCACGGCGATGCGAAGTTCGCCGGGCCCGGGGTCGGGAACCGGCAACTCGTGAAGGCGCAGCGGCAGGCCTGCGCCCTCGAAGACCATCGCACGCATGGTTTGGTGGGGCATGGCCTGGCACTCCTACGCCGTCCGTGGCGCCGTGGCGCGCCTAACCTTCGACTTCGCTGCGGACCAGGAGCACGGGCTTGCTGGTCTTGGCAAGCACGCCTTCCGACACGCTGCCCATCAGCAGGCGCCGGACGCCGCGGCGGCCGTGGGTGCCAAGCACGATCAGGTCGGCATTCCACGCATCGGCTTCGGTGACAATGGTCAGCGAGATCCGGCCGGGCGCCACCGGCTTTTCATCCAGTTTCACCGAGTTGCGCACGCCTGCTTCGCTGAGTTTGGCCGTGGCGGCATCCAGCGCCTTGCGGCCGTGCGCGGTGATGTTGTCGATCAGTTCCTTGGGGTTGAAGTAACTAGCCTCGAAGAACACATCGCTGTCGTCTACCACGAACAACGCCTTGACCTCGGCTCCGGTTGCCTTGGCGATGATGATGGCCTGGCTAAGTGCCAGGTCGGAAGAACGGCTGCCGTCGACGGCGAGCAGGATGCGCTGGTACATGATGGGTCTCCTGAGGGGCAAGGGCGTGCTCAATGTTGGGATTCGCTGCATTCAGCGTAGACGCCGGCCTCGATACGCGCTTGACATGCGTCAACCTGAAGCGGCCGCCGTGGCGAGTTATTGATCGCAACCCGAACTGGAGTGATGACCACCTTGCTTGGCGGCTCCTCATACCCTTTGCTCGCAGTAGCCTCCACCGCACACGAGGGCGATACGTGAGCCATGTCGCCGCAGGGCAGGACCGTTGATCCGGGTCAAGCGCCGGTCGGCCTTGCTGCCTAGACTGGTCTGTAGTGGAGCAAGAGGGCGAACATGGCTTACGACAGCATCCTGGTTCATCTGGACAGCAATCCGCAGGCACGGCAGCGGCTCGAAGTGGCGGGGCGCGTTGCGGCGGCCAGCCAGTGCCATCTGATCGGCATGTACGCCGGTTTCATTCCCGATCCTGCCTGGTTCTATCTTATGGACGGCGCGCAGCAATATGTTGCGGACGATCTGGCCCGGCGCAAGCAGGTCAGGGAAGACGTCCGGGCGCAGTTTCTGGCTGCAACCCAGGCCATGCCAGTGCGCGCGGAGTGGCGCGCTGCGGAGCTGGGGGCCGTGGCATCCGTGCTGCGCGAGGCCCGCGAGGCCAGCCTGGTCGTTGCCGGCCAGTACGACCCCGGCAATACCGAAGGTCCGGTGGCCCGACAGCTACTGGAATCGCTGCTGCTGGAGACTGGCCGGCCGACGCTCGTGGTGCCGTGCACGGGCACCTTTCCAACGCTGGGTACGCGCGTTATCGTGGCGTGGAATGGCAGCCGCGAGGCGGCGCGGGCGCTGCACGACGCGGTGCCGCTGATGGCCGGCGCACAGGCGTGCATTCTTTGCGCACAGACCGCGGCCAAGGAGGCAAGAGCCGACGCCACCCCGGTTGGCCACGCCGCACGCGTGCTGGAGCGCCACGGCGTCGCCGTGGAAATCGAGCACGGTCCCGGTGGGGCTGACCTGACCATCGGCGAACTCATCCTTTCGCGCGCGGCGGATTTCAATGCCGACCTGATCGTGATGGGTGCCTACGGACACGGTCGCATGCGGGAACTGGTGCTGGGCGGTGTCACGCATACGCTGCTTGACTCGATGACGGCACCGGTGCTGTTTTCACGATGATGCGAAGTCAAACCAAAGAGTGGAATCACGTCATGGACTTCAGAACCATCCTTGTTGACCTCAGCGAAGATGCTGCTCGGTCCGCGCGCATTGAAACGGCGGCCCGGCTTGCCGAAAAGTCCGGCGGCAGCGTGGTCGGACTGACGGCAACAGGAACGCACCTGGAGCCGTTTCGTGGGGCAGGCGAAGAAGCCGGGCAATACGCCGTGCTTGCCGCGAGCCATTTGCACAAAATGGCTGCCGCTCACAAGAACGCACTCGACACGCTGACCAGGCAAGTGTCGCCGGCCATTCCCACCCGGCACATCGTTGTCGAAGCCGAGTCTGGCTGGGCGCTTGCCGACGCGGGCCGCTTCGCCGATCTCATCCTGCCCGCATCGCGCTCGGCGCAGGCAGAAGTGCCGGCTTTGCTGGCCGGGGCCGCGGAGTATGCGATGCTCAATGCAGGCCGGCCCATCCTGCTGGTGCCGGGCGCGTCCGGCCCGCGAGTTGGTGGCCATGTCGCCATCGCATGGAACGGCGGCCGGGAGGCTGCGCGGGCGGTCGCGGACGCACTGCCGTGGCTTGTGCATGCCAGCGCCGTTACCGTCCTGGTGGTCAGCGCTGGCAAGCACAGCGCTGCCGGTGAGAAAGAGGCCTATCGTGACAGCGCGGATCGGCTGACAGCATGGCTGCTCAGCCATGGCATCCAGGCCAATCTGCTTGTCGGAGAGGGCGATCCCGACCACCTGCTGCCACAACTTGCGGCCAAGGTTCAGGCCGACCTGCTGGTCGCCGGCGGATATGGCCGCTCCCGGCTGAGGGAGCTTGTGCTGGGTGGCACCACCCGCGCCCTGCTGCGCCAGTCAGGATTGCCAGTCTTCATGTCGCACTGAGGCGTGACCACCGCCGATCGGGCACTGACGGGGCGCGAGGGCCTCGCCCCCGCCCGGCGGGTTCCGACCGGAATGTGGCAAAGCGTTTTCGAATCCCGGTCAACCCTCCTGTACCTCAAGCCACGCGCCGCCCCGGCATCAGCCCGCCATATTCCTTCCCCAAAAACTCCGCCGTGTGCTCCGGCAGATAGGCGCTGCAGCAAGAGGGGAAAATCCGGTTCGGCGCGGTCAGGTCATGCCCTCAGGGGGCTTTGGGACGCGTCGGATAGCAGGGCAGTGAGCGCGCGAGAGGAATCAGAACCCATCTTGGGTACCGTACTCCAGCTCCAGTTTGACCAGTTCGCGCGTGGCGACGCCATAGCGCCTGCCAATATCGGCAAGCGTCTCGTGCAGTTGCATGACGGGCAGCCTGTCCGCCGGCAGGGAAACCCGGTATGTGCCATTGCCGGCCAAAGGCGATGTCGGCACCAGCGTCAGGCCGCTGCGCATCTTCACTGCGCGGCTCGCTTCGGCCAGGGCCTGTGATCGGTAGGTGCGAGACCAGGCATCCGCCGTCAGCGCGAGCTGAATGTCATCGACGCCATCGCTTACCGGAATGGCGATGGTCTCGCGCCGCCAGAATGCGACGCTATTGACGACCAGCGCCAGGACTCGACTGGCGTCGATCCGGAATGGGGCACTGTCATGCGTGGTCCCCCATGTGCGTAAGCCGAGCGATTGCGCCACCGCAGCCGCACGAGCTGGCCCGGCAATCGCTTCGACGATTGCCACGCTGACGGGCACCGAGGCGGTTACGCCCGTGGTCGACACGACGCCGCGGTCGGCAATGTAGCGGCGATTGGGAACATGGGTGGCGCCGGGATGCCGTTCCCGTAGCTTGTTCCTGTCATACCAGTGTCCCGCGAACCGGCGACCATCGAGCAAGCCGGCCTTGCCGACGACCAGCGCGCCGGAGCAGATCGCGACGATTACCGCGCCTTTCGCGGCCTGGGCACGAATCCACCCGACGATGACGGGGTCGTCGTCCGCATGCATCGCAGGCACGATCACGTAGTCCGCACCGTCCGGAGAGCGGTTATCGAAAGAAGCAAGGTCATCCTGAAGCTCAACCGTCAGCGCGGGCATCAGCGAAACACGCCCGCGCCGTGGCGCCACAGCCTCTACGGCGGCTATGTTCGCACGGTGGAGTATCGCGTATGGGACGAGGAAGTCGGTGGTCTCGGTGCCCTCATTGAGCGCGAGTACTGCAATGACTGGCTTGGCATGGCGCGGCGCCGGGACGGCCGTGTCACTGGCAGCGACAGAATCCATCGCATGTACTGTCGTAGCGCCCATCAACATGCTGGCGATCACAACGAATCTGAATGGGAATGGCATACTTCTTTCTCGACGCATGAATGCTGCCAGCAGGGTACGCCCCCCTACGATGACCAACAACGACAACAATGCCGCACTTTCCGCCAGTGCCACGGATGCAACCGTGATGCCGCGCCACGTGGTGCTGATTGTGTTCGACGGTGTCGAGGCGATCGACGTCGCCGGGCCGGCCAGCGCGATCAGCAAGGCCGCGGATTGCGTACCCGGCGCTTATCGGCTCACGATCGCGTCGCCATCGGGTGGGGATGTCAAGACCAACGCGGGGCTCACCATTGCCACAACAGCAGCGCTTCATGCCCTTACCGGCGCCATCGACACCCTGATCGTGGCGGGCGGCGATGAACCCGCGTTGCGCGCGGCCATCACGGCGCAAGGGGTTGGCCAATGGGTCGCGCGCACGGCGCCCGATGTCCGGCGGGTGGCGAGTGTGTGTACGGGGGCGTTCGCGCTGGCAGCAGCCGGCCTGCTCGATGGCCGTCAATGCACAACGCATCGAAATGCATGCGCAATGCTCCAATCGATGTTCCGGGAGACCACGGTACTGCACGACCGCATTTACGTGTGCGATGGCCCTGTGTGGACGTCGGCCGGTGTAACGACGGGCCTCGACATGACGCTGGCGATGATTGCCGCCGACCTCGGGCAGGCGGTGGCGCTTGATATCGCCCGCAACCTCGCCGTCTTCATGGTGCGCGGAAGTACCGACCAGCAAGAAAGCCGGGCGCTTGCCGCGCAGGCCAAAGCCGCGCCCCGCATGCAAGAACTCGTGGCATGGATGATGGGCAACCTGACAGAGGATCTGTCCGTGGAGGCACTGGCCAGGCGGGCCTGCATGAGTCCACGCAATCTGGCGAGAACGTTTATGGCCGAGACCGGCAGCACACCGGCCGCATTTGTCTCGGGGGCGCGCGTCGATCGTGCTGCAGCGCTACTTGTGCACACTGACTGGCCGCAGGAGAAGATCGCACGGGAAAGCGGCTTTCAGTCAGTCGACGCCTTTCAACGTGCATTCGGCCGGCAAATGGGTGCCACACCAGACGTATATCGCTCGAAAGGCGGCCTTTCATCGTGAGTCCGTTAATCCCAAGCTTCTGCGGCACTGGAGACGCGGTGCTCAACTCGCTCGATGCAGCGGGTGTTGCCGTCGCATCGAGCAGACGTGCGACGTACGTCTTCGGGAAGGGGCCAGAGGGCAATCGGCTCTGTGCGATTGACAATTCATACGGGACCGATCTTCTTGATGCGGAATTGCTGTCGGTGACCTGAATCGAGGGCCGAGCGCCTGGCCTCTGCCAGTCGCAAGCCAGTTGTCTCTTCCCGATCCAAACCAGCCGACGGGCTACTGGCTACTGAGCGACCGGTCTTTGGTCGCACCAAGGACGTTGATGTCCGTATAAGCACTGTTAGACTGCGGACGCCTTCCCCGCACATGTACTCAACCATTCAGGATAGTGACATGACCGAATGCGCTCTAACATTTACCAGTCAGACCGAATGGGAAAGCTGGTTAGGGCAAAACGGCACCACATCGACCGGAGCATGGCTGCGTCTAGCGAAAAAAGGCACCGAGCAGCGAACCATAACCTACGAACAGGCGTTGGAAAGCGCCCTCTGCTATGGCTGGATTGACGGTCAAAAGCAGGCTGAGAGCGAGAAATACTGGTTACAACGCTTCACCCCACGCTCCGCAAAAAGCATCTGGTCCAAACTCAACAAAGACAGGGCTGAAGCGCTGATCGCCGCAGGCAGAATGCGCCCGCCCGGCATGCGCGAAATCGAGAAGGCTAGGAAGGACGGCCGCTGGAAGGCTGCTTATACGTCGGCCAGTAACTCGATAGTGCCGGACGACCTACAGGTGGCTTTGGACGCAAATCCGGGAGCCAAGAAGTTTTTTGCAACACTGAACAGCCGTAACCGCTATGCCATCCTGTTTCGGGTGCAGAATGCCAAAAAGCCAGAAACAAGGGCGCGTAAAATCGAGGAATTCGTCAACATGCTGAACCGTGGCGAAACCTTCTATCCATAGATCTTGCGCTTCTGACGGAGATTTTGCCAAAACGGGGGCATATAGCCCCTAATGGCCGCTTCGGCTGGCGGATTTAACCATCCGCTCGCATATAGATCGGTGGCCGAGACACCGGTCGGACCGTGCGTGCAACGCTGAACAGTGTCATGAAGAGTTCCGGGGCAAGCGTCATGCGCGACGAAGTACTATCAGCGCTGAACGCGGTCGCACCGCTGTCTGTTCACTCGGCATCGAGCTGCATCAGAGCGCTGACATGAGCCTTCGTACTCGTGGCCAATGCGTCAAGGCTATAGCCTCCTTCCAGAATCGAGACGATGCGGCCGTCGCACGTCTCGTCGGCAATCCGCATTAGTTCCGTGGTGATCCAATGGAAGTCGCTGTCCTCCAGGTTCATGCCAGCGAGGGGATCCAGGCGGTGCGCGTCGAATCCCGCGGAGACAATGAGGATTTGGGGGGCGAACGCCCTTAGCGAGGGAAGCACGAGGGCGGAAATCGCGGCACGGAACTGCGCCGGTTCACAGCCGCGAGGCAATGGAACGTTGACAATATTGTGGTTCACCCCTGTCTCGGACCGGGCTCCAGTACCGGGATAGAAAGGCGACTGGTGGCTGGATGCATAGAACAGCTCCGGGCGGTCGAAGAATGCTGCCTGCGTTCCATTGCCGTGATGCACATCGAAATCGACCACAGCGACGCGCTCGAGTTTGTGGACCTCATAGGCGTAGGCTGCCGCGATCGCCGCCTGGTTGAAAATGCAAAAGCCCATTGCCTTCGCTGGTTCAGCGTGATGGCCGCACGGCCGCGTCGCGCAGAACACGTTACGCGCCTGGCCGTCCATCACCGCATCGACACCCGCGCAAGCAGCGCCGACGCAGCGCAAGACGGCTTCCCACGAGCCCGAAGACATGACCGTATCGCCCGCGTCCAGCGGCACGTATCCCTGGGTGGGGGCGCTTTGCGCGATCTCATCGATGTAGTGCGAATCGTGGATCAATTGCAACTGCTCGACGGTGCCCATTGGCGCATCGCGCCATTCCAGCGAAGCGAACTCCGGCGTTCGCAACGCCTGCACGACGGCTCTCAGGCGTTCGGGCGACTCCGGATGGTGCGGCCCGGGGCGGTGTTCGATACACGCGGTGTGGGTATAAATAATCGTAGTTGTCATGTTCGGCTGTGCTCGGTTTCAACCGGCGACGCGTTCCCTGAATCGCAACCGGTGGCCTACGTCGATCGTCACGGCAATCCCTTCAGATATGTAATATATCAGGAGAACGTGAACACCAACTGTCCAGCCGTTTTTTGAAGAGTCGCAGCGCCAGCCCGGCACGGTCGTGCGTTTTGTGCGTGGTAGTTATCGTTTTGATGGGTGGCCCCGTCGGACGGTGGCGCTAGCCGGAAGTGGCAGAGTCCGCTCAGGGGGCGGTCGAAGCCGCGATGGCCCGCTCCAGGTCCAGCCGGCTAAGAGCCGCTGCCGTTTGTGCCCGGCGCTTGGCCGGGGGCTTGATCTTGTCGCATTTGGTCTTCGGCGGGCTCTTTCCGCCGAACGTTCATGAACCGCCGTTCATCCGCGAAGAGAAGGTCTCTAGCCGACCCGTTAGCGCCGCTCAGGCAAAGTCTACGACTGTCCGCTCCGCGCTCGGCATGAGACGGAGCTCACGCTCCCAGGGATGTACTTATCCCACAGCTTGTTCCGAAATCGGTTACTCGGATCCACTTGTGCCTTAAGTGCAAAAAGGCGCGGCGCATTGGGATAGGCACGCGCAAACTGCTCGGGCGTCGCATGCAGTTGATACGGCAGGTAATAGGTGCCCCCGAGCGAAAGCGCCGCATCGATGAGCTCGCGTGTCCACGTGCCGACTTTCTCGCGCTCCTTCGCGGACACCCGCTGCCAATAATAAAGTACGAATGAAAAAACCTCTTCACGTGCCCAGCCCAGCAAGGAGCCATGGTCGGAGGGAGCGTGGCGAACGGAAACGTTGACGGAGTGCGCTCGATGCGTCCGCAGTATTGCGGCCATGCGCAGTACAAAGGCGTCAAACTGGGCTATTGGTACAAAATACTCCTGAAGAGCGTAGGTGCTGTTTCCGGTGGCAATCGGTCCGAGCGACGCGACATCCAGGCTCGCCTCGTAATTGCGCCTCACGACTGGCTGGCTGAGGTAGCGCAGCGGGTCTACGACGTCCTTGCGGAGCGACTGACCGCCAGGCAGCTTAGCTACGCCCCACATGATGGCCTGGTCGAATTTGTACGATTGCCCCGGCGGGACTAGCCGGTCAGAGACGGTCAGGGCCTTGTCGCTACTGAGCCAGGTGACGGAAGTGGCTTGGTCGAAGTCAGGTGGTACCAAATCGGCGTTGTGCAAGACAGCCAGTTTGTTCCCGCGTACTTGGTCGTTGAAAAATCTGGGGTAGTCGGCAACCGGCATGCGGCGTACCTTACGTTCCATGATGACATTGGGCGCGAGGTCCAATTCGGCCTCAGTGATGATCCCCAGCGCACCATAGCCACCAATGGCAGCGTGGAACAGGTCGGCGTTGGTGTCGCGGGATGCGTCCACCACCGAGCCGTCGGCGAGCACGAGCTGCAAGGCGCGCACCGAGTTGATAACTGGACCTGCGCCGACGTAGCGCCCGTGGGCATTGACCGACAGCGCCCCGCCGACCGTGAAGTTGGCGTAGCTCTGCATGATTTTCACTGAAAGATCGTGCTGGTCTATCACCGACTGAAGGTCGCGCCACCGTATGCCGGTTTGCACGCGCACGACCCTTTTCTCTGGCGAGTAATAAAGCACTCGATTGAACTGACGCATGTCGAGGTGCAGACTATGTTCAGTAGCAATCTGTCCGCCCATGCTGTAGCGCCCGCCTCCGATGCAGACCGGGCCGTCCCATGTGGCAAGCGCCTGCTGGATCTCGTCCGTCGTCCGCGGAGCCAGCAACCGGTCTACCCAGACAGGGTTGAGGAGCGTGACGTCGTTGACGAGGACGCCTGATGGCACAGCCCACGACAGCCACGGTCGCAGCGTAGTGACCGCTACACCTGCCATGCTCGCCTGCAGCAGCCTCCGGCGCGTGAGATGGTGCGGCGCGTCTGACGCGGGTTCTGATTGTGTGTTGTTGTTCATTCGCCTGTGCTCCTGTCTGCGTCGCGCGGCGGCCTTTAGGGCGTCTCACCGTGAGCGGACATGGTATTCCGGAGAGCATAACTGAACACGACAGAAGGTAATTGAATAGCTCCGTCGGTTGCACGTACGAGCCGTGGCGATCCCCTAATCCCAATTGTTTGCTAACGAAACGATGTGAACGGTGTCTGGGCCGACGAGTCGCCGCTCGCGGTAGCCGCATGGACGGCGGCTCGCCCCTGGTAAGCGGACCTCTGCCAGCGGAATACGGCGGACTGCTCATGGCCGAACGCGGAAGTTCGTCAGTCGCAGGGCCGCCGCAACCATGGACTTCCGTTTTCGACCCATCTCTGCCGTCTGGCGCGGCCAGGCCGAGCGGCGGCAATAGCCGGAGGAGCGGTCATTGCGTTTCGCATTGCCATAGCGACGTGAGCGCCGATAAAAAATGCGCTCACCCTGCTCTGAACATGAAATAGGCCACGGTCTAGTGCAGTACCGATATTGAATGCCCCCGCGCATGCGCGGGCAAACGTCCGCAGCCATGCGTTGCCAAGGCACGTCAAGCGGATGCCCTGTCACAGCAGGGCAAAATCCGGTCGAGTCCTCACGTCCTTCCGCGGCAATCCAAGCATCTGGCGCGCTTCCGCAGGGGAAGCAATGTCATAGTCCATTTCACGCAACAGCCGCACGGTCCGTTCGACCAGCGCGACGTTGGTCGCCAGTTCGCCTTGCCGGTAATATAGGTTATCTTCCAGGCCTACACGGATGATCGCGCCCCCAAGCAGCAGAGCATTGATCCCTGCAGGGAGCTGCGCCGGGCCGATTCCGCTCACGCAGAACACGCTGTCGTTGGGTAGCAGGTCGACCATGGATTGCAGCACTCGCGGGGTATACGGCATCGCGTTCTGAAAGCCGCGATGCGCGTTGAGCACCATATTGATGATGTAAGGGGGCTCATCAAAGCCCTGCTCGATCAGACTGGCTACGTCCTGCAGGATATGCGCCGGGTTGAAGACTTCCCATTCCGGCTTGATGCCACGCTCCTTCATGCCCCGGGCAAGTTCGCGGCAGCGCGAAGGTGGCGTATTGAGCAGGACTTCCGTGCCGTTGAATGTGGCGTTCATCGTACAGGCATCGAGCGTGCACATCTCAGCCCCCGCATCCATGCCCTTCAGACGCTCAGTCCAGACGGTGTCGAACAGTCCGTCCTCGAACGGCTTCACCATGTCACCATGGATGCCGCCGCCAGTCGAGTTGTTGATGACAATGTCGCATTTGTCCCGGATACGGGTATTGATATCGCGGTAGATGTCCGCATTGCATGTCGCCAGGTCGCTCGGCAAACGCGCGTGGATTGCAGCAACACTGGCCCCCGCGTTGTAGCAGTCATAGACATCCCGCGCAATCTCAGCCGGTTGCGTGGGCAGGTGGGGATTCTGCGACTTGAATGCCATGCCGCCGGTCGGGGCGACGAGCACGATTACCTTCTTGCTTCCCATTTTCTGTTCCTTAGAGTTGTAGAGCCACAATGCAGTTGTGTCGTTCGGTCATGCCTGACTCGACAGGCCGGTCGCGAATCCGGAGGCGTTATCCGTTATTCGGTCTATTGGTTGACTCGCCATCCGGGCGCGCAGCGACGGCGGCAACGGAACGGCCCGGCGCGTTTCCAGCGACATCAGCACCACGGTTTGCCGCACGCGCACGCGAGTGTGTTCGGCACCATCGCCGTCCGTGCCGCGTACTTCAAGGTGCAGATCGATGGAACTGTGGCCAAGCCGCTCTACCGACAGACTGAGCGTGACTTCGTCGCCGAGCTGGCTAGGCGAGAAGAATTCGCAGTCGAGCCGGACCACGGGAATGCCCAGCCGCCGGGTGGATATGAGTCTTGCGTAGGGTTCGTTCAGACCGTCATCGAACCATCTCTCGATGAGCGCATGCAGCATCACCAGGTATTGGGGATAGAAGACGATGCCGGCTGGGTCACAATGATGGAAGCGTATGGTTTCGCGGATCGAAAACGGGTACTTGTCTTGCATGGTCCTCACCTTGTTACTTTGCACTGGCCTGCGCCGGATTTCCGCGATCCAGGGTGCGGACCGTGACGGCGCCCGCGGTCAGCAGCATCAGGCTGATCAGCAGGAGGCCGTCTGACGTACTCCCGGTCACGGAACGCGCAACGCCGATGAGCGTGGGGCTGAAGAATCCGCCGAGAATGCCGAGGCTGCTCACCAGAGCGATACCCACGGCCACATTGCGGGCTCGCAGCGCTGTCGGCGCAACGCTCCAGAACACCGCCCCCGCCCCCATCAGCCCAAAGTTCGCAATGCTAAGCAACAGCAGCGAGGTACCGAGCGATCGACCAGCCAGGGTGCTGGTCGCCAGCGCGATAGACGCGAGCAGGCACATCAGTGCGACATGCCAGCGCCGCTCTCCGCGAATATCGGAATTCCAGGAGACGATGCACATACCGACGGCACCCATGACGTAGGGAGGCAATGAATACCAGCCGATCTGCAGCGGGTCGTTCACCCCCAGCCCCTTGATGATGGCGGGAAGCCAGAACGCGAATGCGTAGGAACCGCTTGTGAGTGCAAAGTAGATCAGGCCGAGCGCGTGCACGCGGCGCTCGGTCATCACCTCCCGCACCTGCTGCCAGCCGTGGCGGCTGCTCGGTTCATGCGCAGGCAAGGCCGCCTCGACAATCTGCTTTTCGTCGGCGCTCAGCCACGACGCGAGCCCAGGCTTGTCACACAGGAATCGGTGGCAAAGCAGGCCGATGAGCGCCGTCGGGAGGCCTTCGAGCAGGAAGCACCATTGCCAACCCGCCAGACCGCCTGTGCCGTCCATCAGGCGAATGATGGCTCCCGACAACGGTCCACCCACGACGCCCGCGATAGGCAAGGCAAACAGGAACGCACTGGTTGCGCGCCCGCGCCATTCCGGCGGGAACCAGTAGCTGAGATACAGGATCACGCCGGGAAAGAAGCCGGCTTCAAAGACACCAAGCAGAAAGCGAACGATGTAGAACTGCAGCGGAGTCTGCACGAACATGGTGGCGGCAGAGGTCAGTCCCCAAAGCAGCATGATGCGTAGGAAAGTCAGCCGCGCGCCCATGCGTTCGAACAGCATGTTGCTCGGGACTTCACACAGCATGTAGCTAAGGAAGAAGATACCGGCACCAAGGCCGTAGACTGCGTCGGAGAAGCCGAGCGTGTCCTTCATCTGCAATTGCGCATACCCGACGTTGATCCGGTCCAGGAACGCGAACAAGTAGCCGAGGAAGAGGATCGGCATCAAACGCCAGGCTATCTTCCGGAATACTCTGTCGACCGTTGTCGACGTTGCTTCGCCTGCGGCGAGCGTTGACAGTTGCATGATGTCTCCTCCAGAAGCCGCATCGGCTCAGCGGAGCCTGCGGCGGATTCGCCAGCAGTGGCTCCCTGCCGGCTTTCGAATTCGGGTAACAGCGGCGTCAGTGTAGGAACGACGCCCCCCGCGCCACAATCCGCTGTTGACGCAGAATTCCGCCTGACGGAAAATTTTGGCACTCGGATCCGGTGATCCGGCCTGAGAGGTGCGCGCACGGCGTGGTTACGGCCAGGCCAATAGCGGCGGCGCAATTGGTCAGCGTGGAATCACCATGAGACAGAAGGGAACGCCCATGGCAAAGGGATGCAAAGCGGTCGCGGCTGCAGGTAGCGGGACCCACCCGGACCGGCCCCAAGGAACACTGCCTCCGGCGCGGGAAGATACGGTTCGCAGCGCGGAACGAGTGGCCCAAATCCTAGGGGCGGTTGCCATAGGCCAGGACCAAGGCCGCCGGCTCGGGGACATCGCCGCGGAGCTCGGCTTGGCGCCCGCTACGGCGCACAGGCTGCTGGGCACACTCGTCGGCCAGGGACTTGTGGAAAAGCCGCCGGGCGAGAGCCGCTACTACATTGGCCAGGAGGTTTTCCTGCTGGCGCTGTCGCGACGCAACCGGTTCCCGATTCGTGCAATGGCTTCACCGCATCTGGAGAAGCTGTGCGCAAGATTCGGCGAGACTGTATTTCTCACGACGCGTAATGCACTCGACTCCGTCTGTATTGACCGGCGCTCCGGGAAGAATCCCGCAAAGATCCTTTACGTGGAAGTCGGCAACCGGCGGCCGCTCGGAGTGAGCGTTGGCGGCATTCCCCTGATGCAGACAATGCCGGCTTCGGGCCTGGACGCCCTGTTGACGCAGAATGCGCGCCGCATCGCCGCGTTTGGCGATACAGTGTCGGCGGTGCGCGAGCGCGTCCTGCATTGCAGGCGCCACGGCTATGGACGGCTCGAGGTGAACTTCCTGAACACCCACTACCGCGGCATCAGCGTGCCGATCGTTACCAGCTCTCAAGAAACGATTGGCGCGATCGGGCTAGGAGCGCTGGCAAGCAGGATGACGGAAACAAACATCAGGCGGTACCTGGACGCCATGCAGGAGCACGCCTGGAAGATCGCCGAAGAGGCTCTGGCGCGCGCCTGACCCATTCGCAGACGCGCGGCCGCGGTAGCACCACGCCGCTCCCCTGTGCCGGACTAGTCCGTACACTTGGTCCGATAAGTATCCTGTAACGTCGTTGAGGCCCTGCGCGGCATCAACTTGATCACTGCATGTGATGTTAGCCGTGCCACTCAGTTCGCCCGATACTGCACGCTGGCACAGAGCCAGATCTCCAGCGCGCGAATGACCGCATTTCGGTGAAAGCGACGCTAGATCGTCCGCACAGCTATGCGGGCCAAAGACCGTTTGTGGCCGGTCTCGGCCCTCGGCCTGCCCGCGCATGGGCTTGCTGGCGCCAGCGGCAACTAGCGGACTGCGGATTCAACCGGTCGAGCAGCCACAGTAAGCAGTTCGGCCGAAGCGGCTACTCGTTTTTTTCTCAGATAGCAGCCGCCTTCTCAGGTAAAGCCACCATCTTACTCCCCCGACGGCAACAGACCACTGTTCAATTGAGTACGCTCTCCTACTCTTCTTATTTCACTGAAATAATTCGCCCGAGGGAAATCCGTCCCTCTTCAAGGTTACGACCTTGGTTTTGCGCCATCGTACGGAAGTCATTACCCATCAGCAAATGGAACCCTAGGACAGGAAAGCCTTCTCGGCGTATACGCTCAGCCAGATTTACAAACCATTCGCGCGCTTCCGCTGTCGTATCTTTCCAGTCTGTAATGGTAAATCCAGCATCTCGAAGCAAATCGCGCAACTCATCTGGTGACACAAGGAAACTTGTGTCCGGCGTACGGGCCCACGGGACCGGGAAAAGCACTGCCTCTGAAGCGCCGGCAAGGACATCATAGATTGCAAGCGTACCCCCTGGTCTTAGAACCCGGTAGATTTCGCTGTAAAACCGATGCTTGTCCGAAATATTCATTGCCACGTGCTCAGTCCAGACTACATCGAATTCATTGTCCTCGAATGGAAGATTCGTCGCATCTCCCTGGCGATAGTCAACCAGTCCATCGAGGCCAACCATTGCAGTAAGCATCGATGCAACCTGACAATATTCGTCCGTCAAATCGATGCCAGTGACGCGGCAACCAAACTCCTTCGCCAGGCACCGCGAGGTTCCGCCAATACCACTACCGATATCCAGCACACGCTTTGTCGAACGTAAGTCTGCCGCCTTTGCGAGTTCCAGAGTCGCCGCGCGGCCGCGAATATGAAACTCATCGATTGGAGCCAACTCCTCAAGAGAGAGTTTCTGTATATCGGCTCCCGCTTCTTCCAAGGCGGCAAGAATGACTGCCGCCAAATCCGATCGACCATAATGGGTTTTTATGGCCTCGTTAACAGCATTCCGCATATTCATTCTCTCCACGGCTCGGCATCGTCATGCTACCCAGCCCAGTCAGACTGGGGCCAGTTGAAACTTGAGAAAATGGCAGTCAGGGAAAAACCCCTCCCCCGAATGTATAGATGCGCAACAACCACTTTACAACCCCGACTGAACTTTGAGCCGACCCACTACTGCTGATTTCGCCATCCGGTTCTCTGGGGCTGGTATCTGAGTGAAGCGGCCCTCCAGATGTCCGCTTCAGAATGGAGTTGAAGTGCCGGTCCTGGCCGATTCCAGCCGGCAGCCAGAGTGGCCCGAAATAGAATGATTCGCGCCCTCCGGTTGTCCCCGGACGACCATCTCATTGAATCTGGACGACTGACATCAGGCCTGAAACGGCAAACTCAAGTTCTGGATCCTCAGCTTGGTCGACATCCGCCGATCAACCGCAAGTCCCGCCAAATCCACC
This sequence comes from Cupriavidus sp. BIC8F, assembly GCF_032465815.1. NCBI lineage: Bacteria > Pseudomonadati > Pseudomonadota > Betaproteobacteria > Burkholderiales > Burkholderiaceae > Cupriavidus > Cupriavidus sp. BIC8F. The sequence continues at coordinate 1,678,988 of NZ_CP136095.1, forward strand.
CGGTTCATCACGCCACGCGCCGCCCAGGCAGCAGCCCCGCATATTCCTTTCCCAGGAACTCCGCCGTGTGCTCCAGCAGATAGGCGCGGCAGCTCTCGCTGGCCGGTGACAAACGCTTGCTGGACATATGCGCGACATGCCAGATGCGCTCGATCGGCGTGCCGGTCACGTCCAGCAGCGCGATCTCGCCGGTGCGCAGCTCCAGCGACAGCGTGTGCAGCGACAACAGGCTGATGCCCATGCCGGCCATCACGGCCTGCTTGATGGTCTCGTTGCTGCCCAGGGTGATCACCTTGGCCGGCGTGAACAGGTGGTCCCGGAACATGTACTCCGCCACGGTACGGGTGCCGGAACCTGGTTCGCGCAGCAGGAAGGTCTCGTGACGCAGTTCCTGCAGATCGAATGCCTTGGCGTCATGCAGAGGGTGCCGCGGCGAGGCCACCAGTACGTGCGGGTGTGCGGCGATGGGTTCCGAGACGGCGTCGAGTTCGCGCGGCGGGCGGCCCATCAGGGCAAGGTCGATGGCATTGTCCTGCAGCAGCCGCAGCAGCGTCTCGCGGTTGCCTTCGGCGATGCGCAGGTCCACGCCCGGGTGCAACGCGGTAAAGCCGGCGAGCAGCTTGGGCGCGAAGTACTTCGACGTGCTGATCAGCCCGATCGTGATCGAACCCTGCTCGACGTCCTTGACCGCCTGCAAACCTTCCTCGGCGTCCTTGACCTCGCCGAGGATCCGGGACGCATGGTGCAGCAGGCGGTCGCCGGGCTCGGTCAGCGTGAGTTGCCCCTTGACCCGCTCGAACAGCGCCATGCCGACCACGGATTCAAGCTGCTTGACCTGCATCGAGACCGCCGGCTGGGTCAGGTGCAGTTCCTCGGCCGCGCGCACGAAGCTGGCGTGCCTGGCCACGGTGACGAAGATCTGCAACTGGCGAAGGGTGAGGGCGCGCAGGAAGGACATGGGCGGTGGGGGCGGCTTTGGATGTTCCCGTGATGTGCAGTTTGGTCCGCACTTAAGGGATTGCTTATACAGGCACTAAGAATATCTGAATTTACCTTATGTGGGTGGGCTTATATCTTTGCATCAACGCAGTAGCCACGACGCTCAACCAAGCAAGGAGACAAGCATGAACGCACCTGAATCGGTCCAAGCCAAGCCGCGCAAGCGCTACGACGCCGGCGTCATGAAGTACAAGGAAATGGGGTACTGGGACGGCGACTACGAGCCCAAGGATACCGACCTGCTGGCGCTGTTCCGCATCACGCCGCAGGACGGCGTGGATCCGGTCGAGGCCGCTGCCGCGGTGGCCGGTGAATCGTCCACCGCCACCTGGACGGTGGTGTGGACCGACCGCCTGACCGCCTGCGACATGTACCGCGCCAAGGCCTACCGGGTCGATCCGGTGCCCAACAACCCCGAGCAGTTCTTCTGCTACGTGGCCTATGACCTGTCGCTGTTCGAGGAAGGCTCGATCGCCAACCTGACCGCGTCGATCATCGGCAACGTGTTCAGCTTCAAGCCGATCAAGGCGGCGCGCCTGGAAGACATGCGCTTCCCGGTGGCCTATGTGAAGACCTTCGCCGGCCCGTCCACCGGCATCATCGTCGAGCGCGAGCGCCTGGACAAGTTCGGCCGCCCGCTGCTGGGCGCCACCACCAAGCCCAAGCTGGGGCTGTCGGGCCGCAACTATGGCCGCGTGGTGTATGAGGGCCTGAAGGGCGGGCTGGACTTCATGAAGGATGACGAGAACATCAACTCGCAGCCCTTCATGCACTGGCGCGACCGCTTCCTGTTCGTGATGGACGCGGTCAACAAGGCCTCGGCCGCTACCGGCGAGGTCAAGGGCAGCTACCTCAACGTGACCGCCGGCACCATGGAAGAGATGTACCGGCGTGCCGAGTTCGCCAAGTCGCTGGGCTCGGTCATCATCATGATCGACCTGATCGTCGGCTGGACCTGTATCCAGTCCATGAGCAACTGGTGCCGCCAGAACGACATGATCCTGCACCTGCACCGCGCGGGCCATGGCACCTACACCCGGCAGAAGAACCACGGCGTGTCGTTCCGCGTGATTGCCAAATGGCTGCGCCTGGCAGGCGTCGACCACATGCACACCGGCACCGCGGTGGGCAAGCTGGAAGGCGATCCGCTGACCGTGCAGGGCTACTACAACGTCTGCCGCGATGCCTACACCCACACCGACCTGTCGCGCGGGCTGTTCTTTGACCAGGACTGGGCTTCGCTGCGCAAGGTGATGCCGGTGGCTTCCGGCGGCATCCATGCCGGCCAGATGCACCAGCTGATCCACCTCTTTGGCGACGATGTGGTGCTGCAGTTCGGCGGCGGCACCATCGGCCACCCCCAGGGCATCCAGGCCGGCGCCACCGCCAACCGCGTCGCGCTGGAAGCGATGGTGCTGGCGCGCAATGAAGGACGCGACATCCTCAATGAAGGGCCGGAGATCCTGCGCGATGCCGCGCGCTGGTGCGGACCGCTGCGGGCTGCGCTCGATACCTGGGGCGACATCAGCTTCAACTACACGCCGACCGACACCTCGGACTTCGCGCCCACCGCGTCGGTGGCCTGAGCCCTGGCGCGACGCCACCAAAGCACGACGAGCGAACCCAAAGAACGAGAGGACATCATGCGTATTACTCAAGGCACTTTTTCCTTCCTGCCCGACCTCACCGACGCGCAGATCACCAGCCAGCTTGAATACTGCCTGAACCAGGGCTGGGCGGTCGGCATCGAGTACACCGACGACCCGCATCCGCGCAATACCTACTGGGAGATGTTCGGCCTGCCGATGTTCGACCTGCGCGATGCCGCCGGCATCCTGCTGGAGATCAACAACGCGCGCAGCACCTTCCCCAACCACTACATCCGCGTCACGGCCTTCGATTCGACGCATACGGTGGAGTCGGTGGTGATGTCGTTTATCGTCAATCGTCCTGCGGACGAGCCCGGCTTCCGCCTGGTGCGCCAGGAAGAGCCCGGCCGCACCATGCGCTACTCGATCGAGAGCTACGCCGTGCAGGCACGCCCCGAGGGCAGCCGCTACTGAGCGGCACCGGCTGAACCGCCGCGCGGCGCTGCCGCCGGCGCTTTTCCTGACTGTGCAATCCCACGGTTGCGCCGCCGCAAGGCCGCGCACCGGGGGGAGCTGCGCCTCGAATCTTCGAGCCGGATGCTCGAATGATCCTCACGGAGCCTGCCATGTCCGCACCTGAAACGACCGCACCGCTGCAGCCGCCAGCCGCTCCGGCCGGATCGCTGGCCGAGTCGCTGGCCAGCTCGGGCATCACCGAGCTGCTGGCCCAGCTTGACCGCGAGCTGATCGGACTGAAGCCGGTTAAAGCGCGCATCCGCGATATCGCCGCCTTGCTGCTGGTGGACAAGCTGCGCGCCGCGCGCGGCTTCAGCGCCGGTGCGCCCAGCCTGCATATGTGCTTCACCGGCAATCCCGGCACCGGCAAGACCACCGTGGCCATGCGCATGGCGCAGATCCTGCACCAGCTTGGCTACGTGCGCCGTGGCCACCTGGTGGCGGTGACCCGCGACGACCTGGTCGGCCAGTACATCGGCCACACCGCGCCCAAGACCAAGGAGATCCTGAAGAAGGCCATGGGCGGGGTGCTCTTCATCGACGAGGCCTACTACCTCTACCGCCCGGAGAACGAGCGCGACTACGGCCAGGAGGCCATCGAGATCCTGCTGCAGGTGATGGAAAACAACCGCGACGACCTGGTGGTGATCCTGGCCGGCTACAAGGACCGCATGGACCGCTTCTTCGAGTCCAACCCGGGCATGTCCTCGCGCGTTGCCCACCACGTCGATTTCCCCGACTACCAGCTCGACGAGCTGCGCCAGATCGCCGATCTGATGCTGGCCGAGATGCAGTACCGCTTCGACGACCAGAGCCGGGCCGTGTTTGCCGACTACCTGGCCCGGCGCATGGCGCAGCCGCACTTTGCCAATGCCCGCAGCGTGCGCAATGCGCTGGACCGCGCGCGGCTGCGCCATGCCTCGCGCCTGCTGGACGACGCCGGCACGGTTGTCGACGACCGTACCCTGACCACCATCACGGCGTCTGACTTGCTGGCCAGCCGCGTGTTTTCGAAGGCCGCGCAGGCCCCGGCCAAGGAGTAAGCCATGCAAGCCCTGATTTTCGATGTCGACGGCACGCTGGCCGATACCGAGAGCGCGCACCTGCAAGCCTTCAATGCCGCCTTCGCCGAGGTCGGCCTGGACTGGTACTGGGACGCGCCGCTCTACACGCGCCTGCTCAAGGTGGCCGGCGGCAAGGAGCGCCTGATGCATTACTGGCGCATGGTCGACCCGGAAGAGGCCCGCGGCTGCAAGGTGAAGGAAACCATCGACGCCGTGCACGCCATCAAGACCCGCCACTATGCCGAGCGCGTGGGGGCGGGCGGCCTGCCGCTGCGCCCGGGCATTGCCCGCCTGATCGCCGAGGCCGGCGAGGCAGGGCTCCCGCTCGCGATTGCCACCACCACCACGCCGGCCAACCTCGACGCGCTGCTGCAGGCGCCGCTTGGCGCGGACTGGCGCCGTCGCTTTGCCGCCATCGGCGACGCCGGCACCACGGCCATCAAGAAGCCGGCGCCCGATGTCTACCTGGCCGTGCTGGAGCGGCTTGGCCTGCAAGGCGGTGATTGCCTGGCGATCGAGGACTCGGAGAACGGCCTGCGCGCCGCCCGGGCCGCCGGCATCCCCACCGTGGTCACGCCCACCGCGTTCAGCGGGCAGGACTCCTTCGAGGGCGCGCTGCTGGTGCTGCCGCATCTTGGCGATCCCGGCGAACCCATGCCCCAGCACGTGCCCGGCGCGGCGCACCGCTGGGCCGACCTTGCCGCGTTGCGCGCCTGGCACCAAGGCACCCTGATCGAGGCGACCTGACATGCATGCCACTGAACCCAACTCCGGCCATGGCAGCCAGCGTGCCATCCGCCTGGCGCCATCCATCCTGTCGGCCGATTTCGCGCGGCTGGGCGAAGAGGTGTGCGCGATCGAGGCCGGCGGTGCAGACCTGGTGCACTTCGATGTGATGGACAACCACTATGTGCCCAACCTGACCATCGGCCCGCTGGTGTGCGAGGCGATCCGGCCGCTGGTCTCCATCCCCATCGACGTGCACCTGATGGTGGAACCGGTCGACGCGCTGATCCCGCTGTTTGCCAAGGCCGGCGCCAACATCATCAGCTTCCATCCGGAGGCGAGCCGCCATGTCGACCGCACCATCGGCCTGATCCGCGACCACGGCTGCAAGGCCGGCCTGGTGCTCAACCCGGCCACGCCGCTGGGCTGGCTGGACCATACGCTGGACAAGCTCGACCTGGTGCTGCTGATGAGCGTGAACCCGGGCTTTGGCGGCCAGGCCTTCATCCCGGGCGTGCTGGACAAGGTGCGCCAGGCACGCGCGCGCATCGACCGGCAGGTGGACGCCGGCGGGCGGCCGGTCTGGCTGGAGATCGACGGCGGCGTCAAGGCCGACAACATTGCCGAAATCGCCCGCGCGGGCGCCGACACCTTCGTGGCCGGCAGCGCCGTGTTCGGCGCGCCCGATGCCGACGGCGGCTACTGGAGCATCCTGCGCCGCCTGCGCGAGGCCGCCACGATCACATAGCGGCCAGCCGCACCGGCACTACACAAGAACACATAGCCAATCTATAGGAGACCTGTCATGCCTGAAGTCCAAAGGATGACCCTGACGCAGTTCCTGATCGAGGAACGCCGCCGCTATCCGGATGCCAGCGGCGGCTTCAACGGCCTGATTCTCAACGTCGCCATGGCCTGCAAGGAAATTGCGCGCGCGGTTGCCTTCGGCGCGCTCGGGGGCTTGCACGGCAAGGCCAGCAATCAAGCTGGAGAAGCAGGGGCCGTCAACGTGCAGGGCGAAATCCAGCAGAAGCTGGACGTGCTGAGCAATACCACCTTCCTGCGCGTCAACGAGTGGGGCGGGTACCTGGCCGGCATGGCGTCGGAGGAGATGGAGGCGCCTTACCAGATCCCGGAACACTACCCGCGCGGCAAGTACCTGCTGGTGTTCGATCCGCTCGACGGCTCGTCCAACATCGACGTCAATGTCTCGGTGGGCAGCATCTTCTCGGTGCTGCGCGCCCCGGAAGGCGCAAGCGCCGTGACCGAGCAGGACTTCCTGCAGCCCGGCAGCGCCCAGGTGGCGGCCGGCTACGCGCTCTACGGTCCTACCACCATGCTGGTGCTGACCGTCGGCAACGGCGTCAACGGCTTCACGCTCGATCCCAACCTGGGCGAATTTTTCCTGACGCACCCCAACCTGCGGGTGCCGTCCGATACCCAGGAATTTGCCATCAATGCGTCGAACAGCCGCTTCTGGGAAGCGCCGGTGCAGCGCTATATCGCCGAGTGCATGGCCGGCAAGAGCGGGCCGCGCGGCAAGGATTTCAATATGCGCTGGATCGCGTCGATGGTGGCCGAGGCGCACCGCATCCTGATGCGCGGCGGCGTCTTCATGTACCCGCGCGACTCCAAGGATCCCGCCAAGCCGGGTCGCCTGCGCCTGCTGTACGAGGCCAATCCGATCGCCTTTCTGATGGAGCAGGCCGGCGGGCGCGCCAGCACGGGCCGGCAGACGCTCATGTCGGTGGCGCCGGGCGCGCTGCACCAGCGCATCGGCGTGATCTTCGGCTCGCGCAATGAAGTGGAACGGATCGAGGGCTACCACACCGACCAGACCGATCCTGACCTTCCGAGTCCCCTGTTCAACGAGCGCAGCCTGTTCCGCGCGTCTGCCTGAGGTGCCTGGCCATGTCAGAACGTTATCCCATTATCGCCATCACCGGCTCCTCGGGCGCCGGTACCACGTCGGTGACCCGTACCTTCGAGAACATCTTCCGCCGCGAGGGCGTGAAGTCAGTGGTGATCGAAGGCGACAGCTTCCACCGCTACGACCGCGCCGAGATGAAGGTCAAGATGGCCGAGGCCGAGCGCACCGGCAATATGAACTTCAGCCACTTCGGCGAGGAGAACAACCTGTTCGGCGAGCTGGAGAACCTGTTCCGCTCCTATGCCGAAACCGGCACGGGCATGCACCGGCACTACCTGCATAGCCCGGAGGAGGCCGCGCCGTTCGGGCAGGAACCCGGCACCTTCACCCAGTGGGAGCCGCTGCCGGCCGATACCGACCTGCTGTTCTACGAGGGCCTGCACGGCGGCGTGGTTACCGACACGGTCAATGTCGCCCAGTATCCCAACCTGCTGATCGGCGTGGTGCCGGTCATCAACCTGGAATGGATCCAGAAGCTCTGGCGCGACAAGAAGCAGCGCGGCTATTCGACAGAGGCCGTGACCGACACCATCCTGCGCCGCATGCCGGACTACGTGAACTACATCTGCCCGCAGTTCTCGCGCACGCATGTGAACTTCCAGCGGGTGCCGTGCGTGGATACGTCCAACCCGTTTATCTCGCGCGAAATCCCCGCGCCCGATGAAAGCATGGTGGTGATCCGCTTTGCCAACCCGAAGGGGATCGACTTTCAGTACCTGCTGAGCATGATCCACGACTCCTTCATGTCGCGCGCCAACACCATCGTGGTGCCCGGCGGCAAGATGGAACTGGCCATGCAGCTGATCTTCACGCCCTTCGTACTGCGCATGATGGAGCGCCGCAAGCGCGCCGCCCTGTAAGGACTCGACCGTGAAACGCCGACTCGCGAGGATCTTCTGAATGAACGCACCAGAACGCATCGACTCCGCAGCGCGCTGTGCCAATGCGCTGCGCTTCCTGGCCGCCGACGCGGTGGAGCAGGCCAAGTCCGGCCACCCCGGCGCACCCATGGGCATGGCCGAGATGGCCGAAGTGCTGTGGCGGCGCCACCTGCGCCACAACCCGGCCAACCCGTCCTGGCCCGACCGTGACCGCTTCGTGCTGTCCAACGGACATGCTTCCATGCTGCAGTATGCGCTGCTGCACCTGACCGGCTACGACCTGCCGATGTCGCAGCTGCGCCAGTTCCGCCAGCTGCACGCGGCCACGCCCGGCCATCCGGAGCTTGGCGTGACGCCGGGCGTGGAAACCACCACCGGGCCGCTGGGGCAGGGCCTGGCCAATGCCGTCGGCATGGCGCTGGCGGAGAAGCTGCTGGCCGCCACCTTCAACCGGCCCGGCTTCGACATCGTCGGCCACCACACCTACGTCTTCCTTGGCGATGGCTGCCTGATGGAAGGGCTCAGCCACGAGGCCTGCTCGCTGGCGGGCACGCTCAGGCTGGGCAAGCTGATCTGCCTGTACGACGACAACGGCATCTCCATCGACGGCGAGGTCGCCGGCTGGTTTGCCGACGACACCCCGAAGCGCTTTGCCGCCTACGGCTGGCATGTGATTGCCGTCGACGGGCACGATGTGCAGGCCATCGACGCTGCGCTGCACGAGGCCAAGGCCGAGCGCGACCGGCCTACGCTGATCTGCTGCCGCACCGTGATCGGCAAGGGCGCGCCCGCCAAGGCCGGCGGGCACGATGTACATGGCGCCCCGCTGGGTGCGCCGGAGATCGCTGCCATGCGCACCGCGCTGGGCTGGGAAGCCGAGCCCTTCACGGTGCCGGCGGATGTTGCCGACGCCTGGGACGCGCGCGCGCAAGGCGCCGCGCGCGAGGCCGAATGGGAGGCGCGCTTCGTCAGCTATTGCGCCGCGCATCCCGAACTGGCGGAGGAGTTCGTGCGCCGCGTCAAGGGCCGCCTGCCGCAAGGCTTCGATGCCGGGCTGATGGCGTTGCTGGACGCGCCTTCACCGCTGCAGGGCAAGATCGCCACGCGCAAGGCATCGCAGCTTTGCCTGGAGGCGCTCACGCCCGCCTTGCCCGAGCTGCTGGGCGGCTCGGCCGACCTGACCGGCTCCAACCTGACCAATGTCAAGGCGTCGGTCTGGGTCAACCATGCCGGGCATGGCAACTACGTGAGCTACGGCGTGCGCGAGTTCGGCATGGCCGCCGCCATGAACGGCATTGCGCTGCATGGCGGGCTGATTCCCTACGGCGGCACCTTCATGACCTTCTCGGACTATTCGCGCAATGCCATCCGCATGGCGGCGCTGATGCGCCTGCGCGTGGTCCACGTGCTGACCCATGACTCGATCGGGCTTGGCGAGGACGGTCCCACCCACCAGCCGGTGGAACACGCCGCCAGCCTGCGGCTGATCCCCAACAACCAGGTCTGGCGCCCCTGCGACGGCGCCGAGACCGCATATGCGTGGCTGGCCGCGCTGGAGCGCGAGGATGGCCCGAGCTGCCTGGTGCTGTCGCGGCAGGCGCTGATGCCGTTCGAGCGCAGTGCGGCCCAGCGCGCGGAGATTGCGCGCGGCGGCTATGTGCTGCGCGATGTGCCGGCGCCGCGCGTGGTGCTGATCGCCACCGGCTCCGAGGTGGAAATCGCCATGCTCGCGGCGCTGGACCTGGCCGATGCCGGCATTGCCGCACGCGTGGTGTCCATGCCCTGCGTGGAACTGTTCTACGCGCAGGACGTGGCATACCGCGACACCGTCCTGCCGCCGGGATTGCCGCGCGTCAGCGTGGAGGCAGGCGGCACCTGGTTCTGGCGCGGCGTGGTGGGCGAGCGGGGCCTGGCGCTGGGCATCGACAGCTTCGGCGAATCCGCGCCGGCCGAGGCGCTGTACCAGCACTTCGGCCTGACCCCGGCGCATGTCGCGGCGGCCGCGCGCGTGCTGCTGGAGGAGGCGTGATGGCTACCGCATCCATGCCCTGCACCGCGGTGCTGATCGACCTGGACGGCACGCTGGTCGACAGCGCGCCCGATATTGTCGAGGCCGGCAACCGCATGCTGGCCGACCTCGGCAGCCCGGCATTGCCGTTCGACACCGTGGCCGGCTTCATCGGCCGCGGGGTGCCCAACCTGGTGCGGCGCGTGCTCGAAACCGCCGGGCTCACGGCGCGGGTGGACGCCGCCGATGCCGTGGCGATGTTCCACCGCCACTATGTAGAGACCAACGGCCGCCTCGGCTCGGTGTTCCCGGGCGTGGAGGCAGGCCTGGAGGCGCTCAGGCGGCAAGGCTACCGGCTTGCCTGCGTCACCAACAAGCCGCGCGCGCTGGCGGTGCCGCTGCTGGCGCTGACCGGGTTGTCGCAATACCTGGAAGTTCTGGTGGCGGGCGACTCGATCGCGCAGATGAAACCGGACCCCGAACCGCTGCGCCACGCCTGCAACCTGCTCGACGTCGATCCGGCGCAGGGCGTGCTGGTGGGGGATTCCGCGGTGGACGTGGCGGCGGCGCGCGCGGCCGGCATCCCGGTCTGCCTGGTGCGCTATGGCTACGCCGGCCCCGGCGGGCCCGCGGCGCTGGGCGCCGACGCGCTGCTCGATTCGCTGGAGGCGTTGCCGGCGCTGCTGACGCCGGCGCGGCTGGCGCCAGCCGCCTGATGTTGCGCCGGCGCGCCAGCGCGACCGGCAAGGATACCAAGACAAGTAAAGGAGACAGCATGACTATCAAGGTTGCCATCAACGGCTACGGACGCATCGGCCGCAATGTGCTGCGCGCCCACTATGAAGGCGGCAAGCGACACGATATCGAGATCGTCGCCATCAACGACCTTGGCAACGCGGCCACCAATGCGCACCTGACCCAGTACGACACCGTCCACGGCCGCTTCCCGGGCGAGGTCTCGGTCGACGGCGATGCCTTCCGCGTCAACGGCGACCGGATCCGCGTGCTGGCGCAGCGCAACCCGGCCGAGCTGCCGTGGGGTGAGCTGGGCGTGGACGTGGTGATGGAATGCACCGGGCTCTTCACCAGCAAGGAAAAGGCCTCGGCCCACCTGAAGGGCGGCGCGAAGAAGGTGATCATCTCCGCCCCCGGCGGCAAGGACGTGGACGCCACCATCGTCTACGGCGTCAACCACGGCGTGCTGAAGGCGACCGACACGGTGATCTCCAACGCCTCGTGCACCACCAACTGCCTGGCGCCGCTGGTCAAGCCGCTGCACGAGAAGCTGGGCGTGGTGAACGGCCTGATGACCACGGTGCATTCCTATACCAACGACCAGGTGCTGACCGACGTCTACCACGAAGACCTGCGCCGGGCGCGCTCGGCCACCATGTCGATGATCCCGACCAAGACCGGCGCCGCCGCCGCGGTCGGGCTGGTGATGCCTGAGCTGGACGGCCGGCTGGACGGCTTTGCCGTGCGCGTGCCGACCATCAATGTGTCGCTGGTCGACCTGTCCTTCGTGGCGGCTCGGCCGACCACGGTGGAGGAGGTGAACGGCATCCTGAAGGCCGCCGCTGAAGGCGAGCTCAACGGGATCCTGGACTACAACACCGCGCCGCTGGTCTCGGTGGACTTCAACCACAACCCGGCGTCATCCACCTTCGACGCCACCCTGACCAAGGTCAACGGCACGCTGGTCAAGGTGTCGGCCTGGTATGACAACGAATGGGGCTTCTCCAACCGCATGCTGGATACCGCGGTGGCGCTGGCCCACGCACGCTAGCAGGTTGCCATGATGAGCCTATCCCATGCCTCGGTCCCGCACACGAATCCCACGGCGCCGCACACGCTGGCCGCACTGCTCGCCGCCGGCGGGCTGGCAGGCAAGCGTGTCTTTATCCGCGCCGACCTCAATGTCCCGCAGGACGCCGCGGGCGCTATCACCGACGATACCCGCATCCGTGCTTCCGTGCCTGCCATCGCGGCCTGCCTGCAGGCGGGCGCCGCGGTGATGGTCACCTCGCACCTGGGCCGGCCGCAGGAGGGGGCGCCAGACCCGCGCCACAGCCTGGCGCCGGTGGGCCGCCGCCTGTCGGAGCTGCTGGGCCGCCAGGTGCCGCTCTTGTCCGGCTGGACCGAGGGCGGCTTCCAGGTGCCGCCCGGGCAGGTGGTGCTGCTGGAGAACTGCCGCATGAACACGGGCGAGAAGAAGAACAGCGACGAACTGGCGCAGAAGATGGCGGCGCTGTGCGATGTCTACGTCAACGACGCCTTCGGCACCGCCCACCGCGCCGAGGCGACCACGCATGGCATCGCCAGGTACGCCCCCATTGCCTGCGCCGGCCCGCTGCTGGCCGCCGAGATCGACGCGCTGGGCAAGGCGCTGGGCCAGCCGGCGCGCCCGCTGGTGGCGATCGTGGCCGGCTCCAAGGTCTCGACCAAGCTGACCATCCTGAAGTCGCTGGCCGACAAGGTCGACAACCTGATCGTGGGCGGCGGCATTGCCAACACCTTCATGCTGGCTGCCGGCCTGAAGATCGGCAAGTCGCTGGCCGAGCCCGACCTGGTGGGCGATGCCAGGGCCATCATCGACATCATGGCCGCCCGAGGCGCCTCGGTGCCGATCCCGGTCGACGTGGTGTGTGCCAGGGAATTCAGCGCCACCGCCGCGGCCACCGTCAAGGACGTCAAGGACGTGGCCGACGACGACATGATCCTGGACATCGGTCCGAAGACCGCTGCGATGCTGGCCGAGCAGCTCAAGGCCGCCGGCACCATCGTCTGGAACGGCCCGGTGGGCGTGTTCGAATTCGACCAGTTCGGCAACGGCACCGAGGTGCTGGCCCAGGCCATCGCTGAATCGAAGGCGTTCTCGATCGCCGGCGGCGGCGACACGCTGGCGGCCATTGCCAAGTACGGCATTGCCGACCGCGTGGGCTATATCTCCACGGGCGGCGGCGCGTTCCTGGAATTCCTGGAGGGCAAGACGCTGCCCGCGCTGGCCGTGCTGGCACAGCGCGCCGCCGCCTGAACCCGACCTCACCGATTCTGCAATCAGTAAAGGAGCTTCATCATGGCACTCATTTCCTTGCGCCAGCTGCTGGACCATGCGGGAGAGTTCGGCTACGGCGTGCCGGCTTTCAACGTCAACAACCTGGAACAGATCCACGCCATCATGGAGGCGGCCGAGGAAACCGACAGCCCGGTGATCCTGCAGGCCTCGGCCGGCGCCCGCAAGTACGCCGGCGAGGCTTACCTGCGCCATATGGTGCTGGCCGCGGCCGAGACCCATCCGGACATCCCCATCGTGCTGCACCAGGACCACGGCTCCAGCCCGGCGATCTGCCAGGCCTCGATCCGCTCCGGCTTCACCAGCGTGATGATGGACGGCTCGCTGCGCGAAGACATGAAGACCCCGTCCGACTACGACTACAACGTCGACGTCACGCGGCGCGTGTGCGAGATGGCGCATGCGATCGGCGTGTCGGTGGAGGGCGAGCTGGGCTGCCTGGGCTCGCTCGAAACCGGCCAGGCCGGCGAAGAGGACGGCGTGGGCGCGGCGGGCACGCTGTCGCACGACATGATGCTGACCGACCCGGCCCAGGCGCGCGACTTTGTCGCCCGCACCGGCGTGGATGCGCTGGCGATTGCCATCGGCACCAGTCACGGCGCCTACAAGTTCTCGCGCAAGCCCACCGGCGACATCCTGGCGATGGACCGCATCCGCGAGATCCATGAGCAGATCCCTGACACCCACCTGGTGATGCACGGCTCCAGCTCGGTGCCGCAGGAATGGCTGGAGATCATCCGCCAGTACGGCGGCGACATCAAGGAGACCTACGGCGTGCCGGTCGAGGAGATCCTGCGCGGCATCAAGATGGGGGTGCGCAAGGTGAATATCGACACGGACATCCGCCTGGCCATGACCGGGGCGATCCGCAAGTCCTTGTCCGACGACCGCAGCGAGTTCGATCCGCGCAAGGCGCTGCTGGCGGCCAAGAAGGGGGCCAGGAGCTTGGTCAAGCTGCGCTTCGAGGCCTTCGGCTGCGCCGGGCAGGCCTCGCGGATCAAGCCGGTGCCGCTGGAGCGGGTGGCGAAGCTTTATTCCTGAAGGCGGCATCTGCAGTACCACGCGCCCAGGCATACGCTCCCCTCTCCCGCAAGCGGACGAGGGGAGCAAACCGGCAGTAGGAGTTGTTCGTGTGACTAAGGATCCTAGCAAAAATAACTTGAACAATTACGTCTTGCGACGAGATGTTCGAGGTTTGATGCGGTAGTTCCACTCGCCATGAAATTCGTCGCGCTCAATGGCCACGGCAGCGAGTTCGGCGTCGCTGACCTTGATACCTGCGTCGTACATGTTCTCGTCCAGTTCCGCACGCACTTTCAGCCCTTCAGCGGTACTCACGCTGCCGATGAGGTTCACTACCACCTGACGCGTCAACAGCGGTCGGCCGCGCCAGTTGTTCGTGATATGGCAGAACAGGCGATGCTCGATCTTGTTCCACTTGCTCGTACCCGGCGGAAAGTGGCACACCTGCACAGCGAAACCGAGTTCGTCGGCCAGTCGCTGCAACTGCACCCGCCACAGCCGCACACGATACCCGTTGCTGCCACCGCAGTCGGCGGTGACCAGCAGTCGCCTGGCTTTCGGATACAACGGACGGCCCATCTCCAGCCACCAGCGACGGATGCTTTGAACCGCGAACTCGGCGGTGTCGTGGTTGATGCCCACGCTGACCCAGCCCTCGTTGGCCGTCACATCATAGACGCCATACGGGGCAACCTTGCCCAGTTCATCGTCGATGAAATCGTGCACACGCGCCTGCTCGGGTTGGCCCTTGGGCTGCCATTCGCGGCCAGCGTTCTTGAAATCGCCGATCAGCTCCTTCTTTTTCGTGTCCACCGAGATGACCGGCTGACGCTGGCGCTGATACTGCGCCACCTTGTCGGCGATGTAGTGGAACTGCGCGTCGCGGTCGGGGTGCTGCGCGCCTTCGCGTGTCTTGCGCACCGATTGCAAGCTGTAGCCCGTCTGCGTCAGCAGATCGCAGATCGTGCGCTGACTCACGCGATGCCCCAGCCGGTTGAGCTCTTCGGCCAGACGGGTGGTGCTCTTGCACGTCCATCGTAGTGCTGACATCGGGTCACCCCGGCTGGTCGGCTCCACCAGTGCATCCAGGTGCTCCAACAACCTCGCATCGAGCTCAGTTAGCCTCTTGCGCCCGCCTCCCGGGGCACGAATGCGCTTGGCCGTCATGTCCCGCGTCGCTCCACCGGCCGCTTCGAGTTCGGCCAGTCCCGCATAGATCGTGGTGCGCGAGATGCCTATCGCTTTGGCCACCAGACTCACGCCCCCACGCCCCAGGCTGCGCGCTTCGGCGGCGGCCCATAGGCGCAACGTCGCCTCATCAAGGCGCGCCTGCAGGGCCCGAAACTTCGCTTCGACTGCCTCGCTGATATCCATGTGCGCATCGTATAGACGCGAGGACAACTGTTCAAGTTATTTTTGCTAGGGTCCTAACCCCAACGCCGTCACCAGCAACCTGGCGCGGCACAAGGAGCGAATATGGCCAATCGACGCGAAGTGCCTGGTATCAGGAAGTACGACGGTCCCGCCGGCGGCTGGGGTGCGCTGAAGGCAACCGCCAGGGCGATCCGGACGCAGATGGATACCGTCCGGGCGCCGATCACGCTGATGCGGACCAACCAGCCTGACGGCTTCGATTGCCCCGGCTGCGCATGGCCCGACAAGGAGCACCGGTCGACCTTCCAGTTCTGCGAGAACGGCGCCAAGGCCGTGACGTGGGAGGCAACCACCAAACGGGTGCCTCCCGAGTTCTTTGCAGCCAATACCGTGTCCTCGCTGCTGAACCGGACCGACTACGAACTGGAAGACTTTGGCCGGCTGACGCATCCCCTGGTCTACGACCGCGCCACCGACACCTTCCGCGCGGTGGAGTGGGAGGCGGCGTTCGCCCGCATCGGCGAGATCCTGCGCGGGCTGACGCCGGACCAGGTCGAGTTCTATACCTCGGGCAGGGCTTCCAACGAGGCCGCATATCTGTACCAGCTGTTCGCGCGGGAATATGGCACGAACAACTTCCCCGATTGCTCGAACATGTGCCACGAGCCCACCAGCGTGGGCTTGCCGCGCTCGATCGGCATCGGCAAGGGCACGGTGTCGCTGGAAGACTTTGACACGTGCGAGCTGATCATTTCGATCGGCCACAACCCGGGCACCAACCACCCGCGGATGATGGGGACGCTGCATGAGGCGTCGCGCCGCAAGGTGCCGATCCTGGTGTTCAACCCGCTGCGCGAACGGGCGCTTGAGCGCTTTGCCGACCCGCAGAACATGGTGGAGATGGCCACCTATGGTTCCACCCGGATTGCGTCGTCCTACTTCCTGGTCCGCGCCGGTGGCGACGCCGCCGCCATCAAGGGGGTGATGAAGGCGCTGCTGGACCTGGAGGCCAGTCAGGGCAATGTGCTGGACCACGACTTCATCGCGGTCCACACCGAGGGCTTCGAGGCGCTGGCCGACGATCTGCGGTCAACCGAATGGGCGGATATCGAAAAGACCAGTGGCCTGACCCGCGCGGACCTGGAACTGGTGGCGGCGGCCTATGCGAAGTCGAATGCCACCATCGTCACCTACGGCATGGGCGTGACCCAGCACAACGAAGGCACGGCCAATGTGCGCCTGCTGTGCGACCTGCTGATGCTGCGCGGCAACTTTGGCAAGCCCGGCGCCGGTATCTGCCCCTTGCGCGGCCACTCCAATGTGCAGGGGAACCGGACTGTCGGCATTACCGAGAAGCCGTCAGCCGGCTTCCTGCAGCGGATCGAGGACACCTTTGGCTTCAGCCCGCCCGCCGGACACGGGCACGATGCCGTCAACGCGATGCAGGCGATGATCGATGGCAAGTCCAGGGCGCTGTTCTGCCTGGGCGGGAATTTCGCGGTCGCCTTGCCCGATCCCGAGCAGTGCTTCCCCGCCATGGGCAAGCTCGACCTGAGCGTGCATGTCGGGACCAAGCTCAATCGCACCCACCTGCTGGTGGCCAAGGAGACTTATGTGCTGCCTTGCCTGGGCCGCACCGAACTGGATGTGCAGGAGACCGGGCCGCAATCGGTGACGGTGGAGGATTCGATGTCGATGGTGCATGCCTCGGCCGGCAAGCTGGCGCCGGCGTCCGAGTTTCAGCGCTCCGAGCCGGCCATCGTGGCGGGCATGGCCACCGCGACCCTGCCTGACAGCAAGGTGCCATGGCTGGAACTGGTTGCCGACTACGACAGGATCCGCGACCTGATCGAGAAGACGGTGCCCGGCTTTGAGGATTTCAACACGCGCGTGCGGGTCCCTGGCGGATTCCGCATGCCCTTGCCGCCAACCGAGCGCAAATGGGAAACGCCGTCGGGCAAGGCCGAGTTCTACGTGTTCAAGGGGCTGCACGAAGACAAGCAAGTCCATGCGGACGATGTCCTGCGGCTGGTGACGATCCGCAGCCACGACCAGTACAACACCACCATCTATGCCATGGACGATCGCTACCGGGGCGTGTTCGGGCGGCGCGACGTGCTGTTCATGAATGAGGCCGACCTGGCGGCGCGCGGCCTGGAGCATGGCGACCTGGTCGACATCGAGACCATCGTCGCGGGCCGGCAGCTGCGTTTCGAGAAGATCACTGCGATCGAATATGAAATCGCGCCTGGCTCCGTCGCCGCCTACTATCCGGAGGCAAACAGACTGGTGCCGCTCGACTACATCGACGAGGACAGCGGCACCCCGTCCTACAAGTCGGTGCCCGTGCGCGTGGTGCGCTCGGAGGTGACGTGATGGCAGGCCAACCCACCATCACGTAAGCACGGCTCATGCCCGCGTTCCAGCGCCGTTGCGCGCGGGCTCCCGCGCGTAACGGCCCTCTGTTGAAGCAATGCGACCTACCTGTGGAGGAAAGTCCATCATGCCGACCCTATGCGAAATCTGCAATGCACGTCCCGCCGTGGCGCGGGTGACCGTGGTTCAGGACGGCGAGCGCAAGACGATGTCGATCTGCGACTACGACTACCGGCAACTGCTGCGCCACCAGGACATGCTCAACCCGTTCGATTCCCTGCTGGGCGGTGGCGGCCTGTCCCGTTTCTTCCGCGGAATGGGAGGCGGGATGGATGACGACGAGCATCCCGGGTTCTCCACCGAAGTCCCGCGCGAATCCGTCGACCCCACCGATGCCTTCAGCGAGCAGACCATGGAGCTGCTGCAACGCGCCGCGGAGAAGGCCCACGAGCTGCGGCGCAATGAACTCGACACCGAGCATCTGCTCTACGTGCTCGCCGATACCGATGTCTGCACGGCGCTGCTCAAGGAACTCAAGCTCTCGCCGCAGGACATCAAGGGCTATATCGACGAGCATGCGCAGACCGGAACCGCCGAGCCCGACGCTGCCATCGACCGGATGACGATCTCGCCGCGGCTGAAGAAGGCCTTCCAGTTTTCCTTCCAGGCCTCGCGCGACCTGGGGCATTCCTACGTTGGACCCGAGCACCTGCTGATCGGCCTGGCCTCGGTGCCGGACAGTATTGCCGGGACGCTGCTGAAAAAGTACGGCGTGACCCCCGAGGCACTGCGCCAGAAGGTGGTGAAGGTGGTCGGCAAGGGCGCCGAGGATGGCCGCGTCGATACGCCGACCGGCACGCCCACGCTGGACAAGTTCGGACGCGACCTGACCGCGATTGCGCGGCAGGGCAAGCTCGATCCGGTGCTGGGCCGCGCGCAGGAGATCGAGAGCACGATCGAGGTGCTGGCGCGGCGAAAGAAGAATAACCCGGTGCTGATCGGCGAGCCGGGCGTGGGCAAGACCGCGATCGTGGAAGGCCTGGCGCAGCGCATCGTCAATGGCGATGTGCCGGAGGTGCTGCGCGGCAAGCGCCTGGTTGAGGTGAATATCAATTCAATGGTGGCCGGGGCCAAGTACCGCGGCGAGTTCGAGGAGCGTGCCAAGCAACTGATTGACGAGGTGACCGCCAAGAACGACGAGCTGATCCTGTTTATCGACGAACTGCACACCATCGTCGGCGCGGGGCAGGGCGGCGGCGAGGGCGGCCTCGATATCGCCAACGTGCTCAAGCCCGCGCTGGCGCGCGGCGAACTGAGCCTGATTGGCGCCACCACGCTGAACGAATACCAGAAGTACATCGAGAAAGACGCGGCGCTGGAGCGGCGCTTCCAGCCGGTGCTGGTGCCGGAGCCAACCGTCGAGCAGACCATCGTCATCCTGCGCGGCCTGCGCGACAAGCTGGAGGCGCACCACCAGGTCACCTTCGCCGACGATGCCTTTGTGGCCGCGGCGGAACTGTCGGACCGCTACATCACCTCGCGCTTCCTGCCGGACAAGGCCATCGACCTGATCGACCAGGCCGCGGCGCGCGTGCGCATCGGCGCCACCTCGCGTCCCGCGCATATCCAGGAACTGGAGGCCGAGATCGCCCAGCTCAAGCGCGAGCAGGACTATGCGTCGTCGCGCAAGCGCTTTGACGAGGCCAAGGGCTTCGAGGACCGCATCAACGACAAGCAGAAGCGGCTTGATGAGCTGACCGAGGCGTGGCAGCGCAAGACCGGGTCGGAGACCCTGGAGGTGACGGTCGCGGCCATCGCCGAAGTGGTGTCGCGCCTGACCGGCATTCCGGTGACCGACCTGACCCAGGAAGAGCGCCAGAAGCTGCTGAAGATGGAAGCGCGGCTGCGCGAGCGGGTGGTGGGGCAGGAGGACGCGGTGGTCGCGGTCAGCGACGCGGTGCGCTTGTCGCGGGCGGGTCTGGGGCAGGCCAACCGCCCGATCGCGACCTTCCTCTTCCTCGGGCCGACCGGCGTCGGCAAGACCGAGCTGGCCAAGGCCCTGGCGGAAACCGTGTTCGGCGACGAGCAGGCCATTATCCGCATCGACATGTCCGAGTACATGGAGCGCCATGCGGTGGCCCGGCTGATCGGCGCGCCCCCGGGCTATGTCGGCTACGACGAAGGCGGGCAGCTGACCGAACGCGTGCGGCGCAAGCCCTATAGCGTGATCCTGCTGGATGAAATCGAGAAGGCCCACCCGGACGTGAACAACGTGCTGCTGCAGGTGTTTGACGATGGCCGCTTGACCGACGGCAAGGGCCGCGTGGTGGACTTCAGCAACACCGTCATCATCGCCACCAGCAACCTGGGCGCGCCGTTCATCATGGATAACCTGGAGCAGCCCGAGGACAAGCGCATGTCCGAGAAGGACTTGCGCGAGGCACTGATGAAGGTGCTGAAGGGGCACTTCCGGCCCGAGTTCCTGAACCGCATCGACGACATCATCGTGTTCCATGCGCTGTCGCGCGAGAACATCCGCGCGATCGTGCAGATCCAGCTGGAGCGCGTGGTGCGCACCGCCGCCGCTCAGGACATCACGGTCAAGCTCGACGATGACCTGGTCGATCATCTGGTCGAGGTGGGATACCAGCCTGAGTTCGGTGCGCGGGAGCTGCGGCGCCAGATCCGCCAGTCGGTCGAGACCGGGCTGGCCAAGGAGATTCTCGGCGACCAGCTGAAATCCGGCGACAGCATCGAGCTCGGCTACGACAAGGCTAGCGAAGCCGTGGTCTTCAGGAAGATGGAGGCCGTCAAGAAGCCGAAGGCAGGCAAAGCTGCCGCCAGGGGCGCTGCACCCAAGAAGGCGGATAGCACCGTCGCATCAGGAGACTCCAGCGCTTGAGCGCACGAGCCAGGGCAATCACGACTTTCGTGGGAGATTCGCAAATGCAGGAGTACGACTTTTACATCAATCTGCAGCAACCGACGCTGGGACTCTATGTGCGCAAGGGGGCAGGACTTCAGGACCTCGCCGACGCAAAGGAGTGGCAACTTGAAGGGACGGTCCCGGAGAACGCATTGCCACCCGGTTTGTTGAAGGGGCTGGAAGCCAACGGGCACGCCTTTCAGGAGCTGGGAGGGTAACCCGCCACGCGCGGCCGCGGCCTGCTCCGATGGGTTGCGGCCGCGCGGCTTCCTTCCCGCCAGCATCACTTCTCGTCGACAAAGAACTCGATACCTTCGTCGATGCATTCTTTCGGCTGGGCAAAGGTAATCCAGCCATGGCCCCTGAGCGTGATTTCGTCACGACGGAGGATGAGCGCGTTTTCGCCATCGATCTTCACGTGGGTGCCGTTCGAGCTTCTGTCGATCAGGACAAAGCGGCCGCCGCGCGGCTCCACCGTGGCCTGGAATCTCGACACCTGCCGGTCCGTGACCACAATGCTCATGGTCGTGTCCCGGCCGATGGTGACAGGCGGCGAGGCGGTGTTCATTTCGAAGACGGTTCCCCGATACCGTAGCGAGAGCAATGCCGAACGGGCCAATGCAAGATCCACCGGGGCCACCAGGGTCAGGTCGATGCTCTGCTGCCAGATCGCTTCGTACAGTTCGATCACCTGGTGCTTGCCGCGCACCTGTATCGGATACAGGTAGCGTGTCATCTGGCGCAGCCCTGCGGACAGTTGCTCCACCGCGTTCTTGCTGGTGATGATCTGGCCCCGCGACGCCAGGCTGGCCAGTCGGGCGGCAAGGTTCACGGTGTCGCCGAACAGGTCGCCGGATTCGTCCGACAGGATCGGGCCATGGTGAAAGCCGATATGGATCGCCAGCGGAGCGCCGATGATCGGCGGCAGCGCGGCGACGGCCTCCTGCATGTCCAGTGCCGCCCGCATCGCATTTTCCGCGGCGGGAAACAGCACCATGATTTCGTCACCGATGGTCTTCACCACCCGGCCTTGCGCGGCCGCGGAGTGGGACTTCATCAGCGCCAGGCACTGGCGGATTGCGCCAAGCGCCACTGCATCGCCGGCCTGCTCGTAGAGTCTGGTGCTGTCGCAGACGTCCGCGAACATCACCGATCCATCGGACGCGTCTTGTCGCGAATCTTGGTCCATATGCATCACAGGCCGTTTGGTCGGAGCGCGCCATGCCTTCGATTGGCAGTGCGCTTCGTCTGCATGATAGAACTTCATTGCGACATTGCAGCGCTGGTGACCCTCTCGAAAAGTGCTGTTTGCCGACCTGGGCAGCTCGAGCCTCTCCTGCCGTTTAGCCTTGCCAGGGATCGCATCAGGCACTACAACGATCTAGCACGCCGACGACGGTGAAGGAGGAGGCCCCGTGAAGCATGACGCCCGCAACCCTCTCGCCGCCGTGATTCGCCAGCTTCTGGCGGGGTCTGTCCTGACGCTTCCGGCGCTTGCCTGTGCTGCCGGGCCCGGCGGATCCTTCCAGCCCACGCAGGTGTCCGCCACGCCGGACCGCAATGCCGGGCTGCAGGCCTTCGCGCAGATCGAACGTGTGCTGCTGCATGCCCGCTGCCTGAACTGCCACGTGCCGGACGGCCCGCTCCAGGGCGATGCGAAACGGGTGCACTTTCCACCGGTGCAGCGTGGCGCCGACGGCAAGGGCGTGCCGCCGCTGCAATGCGCCACCTGCCATGCCACCCGGAACAGTCCGCTCGCGCATGCGCCGCCCGGGCTCGATACCGACGGCCAGCCGGGCTGGCACATGCCGCCGGCGAAGATGAAGATGTCATGGCTGGGCCTGTCCGGGCCGGCGCTGTGCAAGGTCTTGCGCGACACTAGGACCAATGGCGGCCGTTCGCTGGCGATGCTCGAAGAACACATGGCGACCGACCACCTGGTGGCATGGGGCTGGCAACCGGGGCCGGGGCGTGAATTGCCGCCGCTGGACAAGCCTGCGTTCGACGAGCAGGTGCGCCAGTGGATACGCAATGGCGCGCCATGCGATACGCGCGAGCCGCTGCGCACCTCTGCCGGGCCCACGCGCGCCGCAGCCGACGAAGCATTGCTGAAGAACCTGCGCGCGATTGCCGGATCGGGCGCCTTGACCCAGACGAAGGGCACGAGCAACGGGAGCCAGCCATGATCTCCTTTCAACTGAACGGCAAGACCCAGCAGGTCGACGTGCCCGGCGACACGCCGGTGCTGTGGGTGCTGCGCGACACGCTGGGCCTGACCGGCACCAAGTTCGGCTGTGGCATCGCGGTGTGCGGCGCGTGCACGGTCCATGTCGATGGCCAGCAGCGCCGCGCGTGCGTGACGCCGGTGTCGTCCATTGCTGGCCGGCAGCTCACCACGATCGAGGGCATCGGCGAGGACCAGGTGGGGCGCGCGGTCGAAGAGGCCTGGGTGCGCAACGACGTCACGCAGTGCGGCTATTGCCAGAGCGGCCAGGTCATGTCGGCGGTGGCGCTGCTCAAGGCCAACCGGCGCCCGACCGATGCCGACATCGAACAGGCCATGAGCGCCAACCTGTGCCGCTGCGGCACCTATGCGCGCATCCATGCCGCGGTCAAGGATGCAGCCAAGGCTATCGGCTGAGGAGATGCCATGAGACTCATGCAGCAGGCAAGCGGCGGCATCGACCGGCGGACCTTCCTGAAGCTGAGCGTCGGCTCAGGCTTCGCGCTTTGTGCCGTTCCGCTTGGCGCGCAGACGGAGGCGGCCGCGCAGCCCACGGCGCCGGTGCAGCCGTCGGCCTTCGTCAGTATCGATGCCGACGGCACGGTGATGGTCACGATCGGCAAGCTTGAATTCGGGCAGGGCGTGCAGACGGCACTGCCGATGCTGGTGGCCGAGGAACTGGATGCGGACTGGAGCAAGGTGCGCTGCCAGCTGGCACCGGCCGGCGAGGCCTATAAGGATCCGGTGTTCCATATCCAGATGGTCGGTGGCTCGACCAGCATGAAGAACTCGTGGACGCAGTATCGCGAGGTCGGCGCGCGCATGCGCGCCATGCTGCTCGGGGCGGCCGCCAGGCGCTTCGGGGTGCCCGCCGGGCAGCTGAAGGCCGAGGCCGGCGTAGTGACCGCGCCCGACGGCCGCCGAGCCACGTACGGCGAGCTGGCCGCCGCGGCCCTGGCCGAGCCGGTGCCGGCGAGCGTGCAGCTGAAGTCGCCGCAGCAGTTCAGGCTGATCGGCAAGCCCACCGGCAGGCTCGATGCGCGCGACAAGTCCACCGGCAGGCAGCAGTTCGGCATCGACATGGCGCTGCCCGGCACGCGCACCGTGGTCATGGTGCATCCGCCGGTGTTCGGCGCCAGGGTCGCGCGCTTCGACCCCGCGCGTGCCAAGGCCATCGCCGGCGTGGAAGAGGTCTATCAGGTGCCGCTGGCCGGCGGCGCGACCGGCTTGGCGATCGTGGCCAATGGTTTCTGGCCGGCGCGTACGGCGCGCGAGGTGCTGCAGGTGGAATGGGACACCAGCGGTGTCGAGAAGCCGGACAGCGATGCACTGCTGGCACGCTACCGCGAACTGGCGGCGCGGCCCGGCGTGCAGGCCAAGGCGGCGGACACTTCGGCGCTTGCCACCGCGCCACACAAGCTTACCGCCGAGTATGTCTTCCCCTACCTGGCGCACACGCCGATGGAGCCGCTCAACTGCACCATCGACTTTCGCGGCAACCAATGCACAGTGTGGGCCGGCTCGCAGTTCCAGACCGTCGACCAGGCCAATGTCGCAGCCGTGCTCGGCCTGAAGCCGGAACAGGTGACGTTCAACACCATGATGGCCGGCGGCGGCTTCGGCCGGCGTGCCGTGCCCACGTCCGACTACCTGTTCGAGGCAGCGCAGGTGGCCAAGGCGCGCTATGCGGCCGGGCGGCGCGAGCCGATCAAGATGATCTGGACGCGCGAAGACGACGTGCGCGGCGGCTACTACCGCCCGATGCACCTGCACCGCGTTGAAATCGGCCACGACGGCAAGGGCAAGGTGCTGGCCTGGAAGCACGTGATCGTCGGCCAGTCCATTACCGGCGGCACCCCGTTCGAGGCCTTCACCGTGAAGAACGGGGTCGACTCGACCATGGTCGAGGGTGTGAGCGACAGTGCTTATCCGTTCCCGATCGCGCTCGAGATCCATCATCCCAAGGTCAACGTGCCTGTGCTGTGGTGGCGCTCGGTGGGGCACACGCACACGGCCTACGTGATGGAGACCCTGGTCGATGAACTGGCGCGCGCCGGCGGGATCGATCCGGTGGCGTACCGCCGCACGCTGCTGCGTGAGCACAAGCGTCACCTGGCGGCACTGGACCTGGCGGTCGAGCGCTCGGGCTACGGCAAGCGGCGCCTCGCGGCCGGGCGTGCCTGGGGCGTGGCGGTGCATGAATCGTTCGACACCGTGGTGGCCTACATTGTCGAGGCCTCGATGCGCGGCAACCAGCCGGTGGTGCACCGGGTGACCGCGGCCGTCCACTGCAACATGCCGATCAACCCGCGCACGGTCGAGGCGCAGGTCCAGGGCGGCATGATGATGGGGTTGGGCACCACGCTGCCCGGCGCGCAGATCACGCTGAAGGATGGCGTGGTCCAGCAAGCCAACTGGAACGACTACCGCCTGGCCACGCACGCAGACCTGCCGTCGCAGATCGCGGTGCATATCGTGCCGTCGGCCGACCCGCCGACCGGCATTGGCGAGACCGCGGTGCCGCCGATCGCGCCGGCACTGGCTAATGCCGTCGCGGCGCTCACCGGCAAGCGGCATCGCAGCCTGCCGTTCACCGCGTGAGCTTCGGTCGTCGGCATTGCGCGATGGTGCCCGCTGCTATTGAATCGGCGGCAACTATTTGCCCTCACCCAACCCCCTCCCGCAAGCGGGAGAGGGCGCAAACACCCCGCCAGTGCAGGTGGCCATCGTGCACGAACGGCCATGCGGCGGCGGTGAACGGTGCATTCGGAAATGGCAGAGGCGGGCAATCCGATTAGCGGCGATCATGCAGTCTGATCCTGTCCGCATCCCGAGCCACCATGCACGTCCATCTGCAGTCCCACATGCACGTCAGCCTGCAGCAGCTGTTGCTGGCCTTCCCGCTGTCGGTCTCTGCGGCCCACGGCAGGCTGGTGCTCAGGCGCCGCGGCTATGAGCGTCTGCTGCTGCCGGGCCAGCAGCTCACCATCGAACCGTTTGAAACCTTTGCGCTGCACCTGGATGGCAGCAGCACTCAGCCGGCCGCGTGCACCCTCGAAATCCAGCGCATGATCCCCGCGGCGCAGCAGGAATGCCTGCACCACCGCATCTGCAAGCGGGTCTTCCTGCAACCCCATTACGCCTGGAATGCTGCGTTTATCGCGGAACGGCTGGGCATGTCCACGGCACAGCTGCGCCGCATGCTGTTTTCGCAGGGCACGGCGCTGACCGAGCTGTGCCGCACGCAACGGCTGATGCGGTTGCTGTTCGAGGTCATGGCCGGTGATGCCGGCATTGGCGAAGCCCGGCGGCGCATCGGCTGGCCAGCCAGCAGTGATCTGGACTGCGCTTTCTACGACCGCTTCGGCTTATCGATGGAAGCCGCCAGCCGGTTGGCGGTCGCGCGCGCAGCGCAGCGGCAGCGCTCGGTCGCCTGACTAGTTCCCATAAATCTACCTGGCGTTCGCACGTTTCCGGGATCAGGTCCCGGATGCGGGGTGCCGGCCCCTGCAAATTGCGCCCGCCAGTGTGTACTGAGCGCCGCGCTTTGCGAGATAATCCGGGCCTACGCTGCGGAATGATGTCATGCGCTTTGATCTGGTCGACCTGAAACTGTTCACGCATATTGCGGAGGCCCAGAGCCTGACCGGCGGTGCGCAACGCTCACACCTGTCGCTGGCCGCGGCCAGCACGCGCATCAAGAACCTCGAGGAACACGTCGGCGTCAAGCTGCTGAGCCGCAGCAGCCAGGGCGTGAAGGTGACCGGGGCGGGGGAGACCCTGCTCGCCCACGCGCGCCGCGTGCTGCGTCAGCTGGAGCAACTGAGCGGCGATCTGCAGGAATACGCGGCGGGCGTGAAAGGGCATGTGCGCGTGTTCGCCAACACCACCGCGATGAGCGAGTTCCTGCCGGCGGTGCTGCGCAGTTATCTCGTCAGCCATCCGGACGTGACCATCGACATGCACGAGCGCCTGAGCCCGGATATCGTGCGCGCGGTGCAGGAGGGCATGGTGGATATCGGCATCATTGCCGGCAACGTGCGCACGGAAGGGCTGGAGGTGATGCCTTACCGGCGCGACCGCCTGGTGCTGGCCACGGCGCTGAGCCATCCGCTGGCCGAGCGCGGCAGCGTGGATTTCATCGATACGCTGGACTATGACTTCATCGGCCTGCCCGAGGCCAGCGCGATCCACAATTTCCTGATGCGGGCCGCGGCCGACCTGCAGCGCACGCTGCGCTGGCGCGTGCAGGTCAGCAACTTCGAGACCGCCTGCCGGATGATCGAGGCCAATGTCGGCGTCGGCGTGTTGCCGGAGACTACCGCCAGGCGCCATGCGAAGACGATGGCGCTGCGCATCGTCCAGCTCAACGATGAATGGGCCGAGCGCAAGCTGCAGGTATGCGTGGCCGACCTCGGCGCCTTGCCGCTGTTTGCGCGCAAGCTGGTGGACCTGCTGGTCGAGGACGGCCTGGGGCGCCAGGACTGAGGGCGCCTGGTGGACTAGGCCTTGTCAGCCAGCATCTGCCGCAGCTGGTGCTTCAGCAGCTTGCCGCTGGCGGTGGTGGGAATCGAGGCCACGCGCAGGATCCGCTCCGGGCGCTTGTACGGCGACAGGCGGTCGACCAGGTAGTCGTGCAGCGCCGGCGCATCGAATTTCTCGCCATCCCTGATCTCGACGAAGGCGATCACTTCCTCGTTGCCGTCCGCGGTCGGCTGCCCGATGACGGCTGACACGCGCACGGACGGATGCGTGTTGATGACCGATTCGACTTCGATCGGGTAGACATTGAAGCCCGAGCGGATGATCAGGTCCTTGGTGCGGCCGACGATAAACAGCGCGCCGTCCGGGTCCAGCCGGCCGATGTCGCCGGTGCTGAGCCAGCCGTCGGGCCGCAGGGCCTCGGCGCTCAGGTCCGGTGCGCGGTAGTAGCCGCGCATCACGCCGGGCCCTCTGATCCATAGCTCGCCGGGTTCCCCCTGCAGCACCGGCTTGCCCTCCGGCCCGACTACCCGCAGTTCTGCGCCTTCGACGATCTCGCCCGCCGAGCAATCGGTGCGCGGCCGGTCCATGCGGGTCACGAACAGCGACCCGGCGTATTCGGTCATGCCGTAGCCATGGTGCAGCGGCTGGCCGAACATCGCCTCGACGTCGTGCTTGAGCGTCGGATCAAGCGGCCCGCCGCCGGTGTAGAGATAGCGCAGCCGTGGCGAAGGCTGCAGGGGCGTGCCCGTTGCCCGCACATGGGCGAGGATGCGGTTGAACATCGTCGGCACGCCCTGCAGCAGCGTGATCGCACCCTGCCGGATCGCCGCGGTGACGTCCGCGGCATTGAAGCGCGCGCTCAGGTACAGGCTGGCGCCAGCCTGCAGGGTCGACACCAGCAGCGTCCCCAGGCCGAACACATGCGACATCGGCATGACCGCATAGGCGCAGTCGTCTGCCCGCATGCGGCGCGACGCCACCGTGACGCGCGCAAAGTGCAGCAAGCCTCGGTGGGTGACCATCACGCCCTTGGGCTGTCCGGTGGTGCCGGAGGTGTAGATCAACGCGGCGACGTCACGCGCCAGCGCTTCAGGCTCGCGCTCGCCGGCCTCGTCGACAGCGCCTGCCATCAGCGGGCCGAGGCCGGCCGGGGCAATCTCCCTGGCCCGGCAGCGCACGCCGTGCCGCAGGGCATCGGGCGACACCGCGTGGGTGAACAGCATCAGGCGCGGCTGGCAGTGGGCGCGGATCACCTCGATTTCGCGCTCCGACAGGCGGGCGTTGACGACGACCGGCCACGCGCCCAGCTCCGACAAGGCGAAAACCAGCGTGATCACCGCCAGGCAGTTCTCGGCCGTGATCAGCACCCGATCGCCGGTGCCGACGCCCTGCGATTGCAGGTAGCGCTGCGCATCCTCGATGCCCGCCCACAGCTGCGCATAGGTGGTGGTCCGGCCTTCCTCGAAGACGGCCACATGGCCGGGGGTCTCGGCGGCCCAGTGGCGTGGGATGTCGCTGATCCGTGGTGGGGTGTCTCGGTCCGGTGGCATCTCGCGGGAATCCTTGTGCTGGAATAACCGTTCGGCAAGGCGGCATGCCAGCCGAACGGCGCCAGTGTATGTGTGCCCGTTGCACGGTGCAATCAGCAATCGGCAAAGGCGGATTTCTTGCCCGCCGAAAGCCGCCTGGCCCCTTACACCACGCGCCTGGCGCGCAGTGCTTCCAGTTGCTGCGGGCTCAGCCTCAGGTACTCGCGCAGCACCTCGTCGGTGTGCTGGCCCAGCGCGGGCGGGGCATAGCGCAGCGTCGGGGGCGTCTCCGACAGGCGCAGCGGGCTGGCCGCGGTAACCACCTGGTTCACGGACTCGCCGGCGGGCGGCTGGGCTCCCGGATAGCGCTCTTGCTCGACGCGCAGGCCCCGGTGCAGCACATGGGGGTCGGCGTGGGCCTGGGCGATGTTGTTGATGGGGCCGCAAGGCACGGAATTGGCTTCCAGCAGCGTGACCCATTCCGCCGTGGACCGGGTGCGCGTGAGCTCCATCATCATCGCGATCAGCGTCTTGCGGTTGTTGACGCGGCCGGTGTTGGTGGCATAGCGCTCGTCGCGCGCCCAGTCCACGCCCGCGGCGTCGCAGAAGCGCGCGAACTGCCCGTCGTTGCCGATGGCCAGCAGCATATTGCCGTCGGCGGTCGGGAAGTCCTGGTAGGGCACCACGCTGGGGTGGATATTCCCCTGGCGCCGGGGGACGTCGTCGGCGTTCAGGAAGCCCGCGCCCTGGTTGGCCAGCACCGCCATCGCCACATCCAGCAGAGCGATGTCGATATGCTGGCCGCGGCCGGTGAAGTGGCGCGCCTCCAGCGCGCTCAGGATCGCGGTGGTGGCGTACATGCCGGTGAACAGGTCGATCACGGCCACGCCCACCTTCATCGGGCCGCCGCCAGGCTCGCCGTCGGCGTGGCCGGTGATGCTCATCAGGCCGCTCATGGCCTGGATCAGCAGGTCGTAGCCGGGCCGCGCCGCGTAGGGACCGGTGTGGCCAAACCCCGTGACCGAGCAGTAGATCAGGCGCGGGTTGAGCGCGCTCAGGCTGTCATAGTCCAGCCCGTAGCGCCTGAGGCCGCCGGTCTTGAAGTTCTCCACCACCACATCGCTCTGCCGGGCCAGTTCGCGGATCAGTTCCTGCCCCTGCGGCGTGGCCATGTCCACCGTGACCGAGCGCTTGTTGCGGTTGGCGGCGGTGAAATAGCAAGCCTGCCGGGTCGGCGCGCCGGCCTCGTCAGCGAGGAACGGGGGCCCCCAGTGGCGGGTATCGTCGCCTTCGCCGGGCTTTTCGATCTTGATCACGTCGGCGCCCATGTCCGCCAGGTTCTGGGTGGACCATGGCCCGGCCAGCACGCGCGAGAGGTCGAGCACCCGCAGGTGGCTCAGGGCGCCGGTGCGGGGGGAGGGGGGAGGAAGGCCAGCGGCCGGCGTAGCGGTGGAATCTGTCATGTCAGGGCAGGGGTCTCAAGGCAGGCTGCCCGTCCTGGGGACGAGCAGCGTCGCGCGTGGGCTTGGGTCAGGCGTCCTGGAGCGGGTTCCTAGGCGCCGCGGGCTTCACGGATCATGTTGCGCGCGATGATGACCTGCTGGATCTGCGTGGTGCCCTCATACAGGCGGAACAGGCGCACATCGCGGTAGAAGCGCTCGATGCCGAACTCGGAAATATAGCCGGAACCGCCAAGGATCTGCACCGCGCGGTCCGCCACGCGGCCCACCATTTCGGTGGCGAACATCTTGCAGCACGAGGCCTCGGTGGAGACGTTCTTGCCATCGTCGCGGCGGCGCGCGGCGTCGATCACCATGCATTCGGCGGCATAAAGCTCGGCCTGGCTGTCGGCCAGCATGGCCTGGATCAGCTGGAACTCGCAGATCGGCTGGCCGAACTGCTGGCGCTCCAGTGCGTAGTTCAGCGCGTCGCGCAGCACGCGCCTGGCCACCCCGACGCTGACCGCCGCAATGTGCAGCCGGCCCTTGTCGAGCACCTTCATCGCCGTCTTGAAGCCCTGGCCTTCCTTCAGGCCGATCAGGTTGGCCGCCGGGACGCGCACGTTATCGAAGATCACGTCGCAGGTATGCGCGCCTTTCTGTCCCATCTTCACGTCGCGCTTGCCGAAGCTGATG
This sequence comes from Cupriavidus sp. BIC8F, assembly GCF_032465815.1. Taxonomy (NCBI): domain Bacteria; kingdom Pseudomonadati; phylum Pseudomonadota; class Betaproteobacteria; order Burkholderiales; family Burkholderiaceae; genus Cupriavidus; species Cupriavidus sp. BIC8F. The sequence continues at coordinate 1,709,846 of NZ_CP136095.1, forward strand.
CCCGGTGTCTTGGCATCGACGATAAATGCCGAGACGCCGGCCGAACCCTTGATTTCGGGATTGGTACGCGCCATCAGCGTGAACATGCCGGCCTGCGGCGCATTGGTGATAAAGCGCTTGGTGCCGTTGACCACGTAGTGGTCGCCATCCCTGACCGCGGTGGTGCGCAGCGAGCCGGCGTCCGAGCCGGCTTCCGGTTCGGTCAGGGCAAACGAGGCCAGGAGCTCGCCGGTGGCCAGGCGGGGCAGCCAGGCGGCCTGCTGCTCCGGCGTGCCATCCATCAGGATGCCCTGCGAACCGATGCCCACAGTGGTGCCCAGCAGCGAGCGGAAGGCCGGCGAGGTCTGGCACAGCTCCATGACCACGCGCACTTCCTCTTCCATGGTCAGCTCCAGGCCGCCAAAGCGCTCGGGGATGGTCATGCCGAACAGGCCCATCTCGCGCATGTCCTGCACGATGTCCTGCGGGATTTCGTCGGTCTCGGCGACCAGCGCCTCGGCGGGAACCAGGCGTTCGCGCACAAAGCGGCGCACGCTGTCGAGCAGGGCTTCGAGGATGTCGTTATCGCGGATCATGTCAGTTCTTCCTGGATGTCGGGTCGGTGTCCGTTCGAGGGTGGCGGGGCCATCAGTCCAGCGTCACGCCCTTGAGCACGCTGGCCCACTGCGTGCGCTCGCGCGCGGCGGTGTTCACGACGTCCTGCGTGGTGCCGCTCCACTGTTCGTAGCCCAGTTCGGCATAGCGCTTCCTGAGCTCCGCGTCTTCCACGGCCTGCCGCACTGCCGCGGCCAGCTTCTGGGTTTGCTCGGGGGTTACGCCCCTGGGAGCGTAGATGGCGTACCAGCCGCCGGCTTCGTATTCCTTGAGGCCGGCAATCCCGGATTCGCGGAAGGTGGGCACGCCGGGCAGCGATGCACTGCGCTTGGGCGAGCCCACGGCGATGGGCTTGACCTTGCCGCTCTGCACATAGCCGCTGGCGGTGCTGATGATGTCGAACATCACGTCGATCTGGCCGCCGATGGTGTCGGTCATGGCCGGGGCATTGCCCTTGTAGGGAATATGGTTCAGCTCCACTTGCGCCTGCCGGGCGAACAGGGCCATGGCGACGTGGTTGGAGCTGCCGACGCCCGAGGAGCCGTAGCTGAGCTTGCCGGGATGCGCCTTGGCATAGGCAACCAGGTCCTGGGTGCCCTTGAACGGCTCTTTGACGTTGGCCACCAGCATGTTGTAGTAGCGTGCCACCGGTGCCACCGGGGCGAGATCCTTCGCCGGGTCGTATGGCAGGCTCTTCATGATGTTGGGCGCGACCGTCAGCGCCGCGCTGGCTGCGAACCACAGCGTGGCGCCGTCGGGCTTGGCGCGGACCACTTCATAGCCGGCCAGCGTGGCATTGGCGCCGGGCTTGTTGTCGACGATGACGTTGGCGTTGAGCGCCTTTCCCAACGCCACGGCAAACAGGCGCGCGGCCTGGTCGGCGGGGCCGCCGGCCGCGTAGCCGACCACGAGACGCACCGGCTGGCCGTTGGGCTGCGCCGAGGCAGGGGGAGTGGCCAGCGTTGCGCCGCACAGGGCCAGGGCGGCCAGCATGGCGTGGCGGCGTGAGGTGGAAATCAAGATACTTCTCCTACGTAAAGCAAAGAGCCGATGGCAAAAGCCGAAAAGCAAAAGGCTAAAGGCGGGCGCCGCCCCCGCCGTCGCGCACGGGGGCTGTGCGGTGAATGCAGTGGGTCTTCTCAGTAGCGTTCGAAGACCGCGGCGATGCCCTGGCCGCCGCCGATGCACATGGTTTCCAGGCCATAGCGGCCGCCGCGGCGCTGCAGTTCGTGCAGCAGCGTGGCCAGGATGCGCACGCCGGTGGCGCCGATCGGATGGCCCAGCGAGATCCCCGAGCCGTTCACGTTGAGCTTCTGCTCGATCGCGTCCTGGTCATGCCATTCCCAGCCCTTGAGCACCGCCAGCACCTGGCAGGCGAAGGCTTCATTCAGCTCGACCAGGTCCATCTGGTCCAGCGTCAGTTTCAGGCGCGCCAGCAGTTTCTTCACCGCGGGCACCGGGCCGATGCCCATGTGCGAGGGCTCGCAGCCGGCCGCCGCCCAGCCCACCAGCGAGGCCATGGGGGTGAGGCCCAGTTCAGCCAGCTTGTCTTCGGCCACGATCAGGCAGGCGGCCGAGGCGTCGTTCTGCTGGCTGGCGTTGCCGGCGGTGACGGTACCGTTCGGCATCAGCGTGCGCAGCTTGCCCAGGCTTTCACGCGTGGTATCGGGGCGGAAGCCTTCGTCGCGCGTGAACCGCACCGGATCGCCCTTGCGCTGGGGCACCTGCACGGGCACGACCTCGGCATCGAAGCGGCCGGCCTCCCAGGCTGCCGCGGCGCGTGCGTGGCTGCGGGCGGCGAAGACATCGGCCTGTTCACGGCTGATGCCGTAGTCGCGCGCCAGGTTCTCGGCCGTCTCGATCATCCCGGAGATCTTGCCGAAGCGCTCGACCGGCTGGGAGCGTTCACGGCCGCGGTCGAGGCGGTCGAAGAAGCGCACATTGCCCGAGCGCGCGCCCCAGCGCATGTCGGTGGTGTAGTACTCGATATTGCTCATGCTCTCGACGCCGCCCGCGATTACCACGTCGGCGGCGCCGCTTTGCACCATCATCGAGGCCGTGACGATGGCCTGCAGGCCGCCGCCGCAGCGGCGGTCCAGCTGCATGCCCGGCACCTCGACCGGCAGGCCGGCCTGCAGCGCGGCCCAGCGGCCGACGCAGGGCACTTCGCTGTTGGCGTAGGACTGGGCAAAGACCACGTCATCGATACGCGCGGGATCGATGCCGCTGCGTTCCACCACGGCGCGCACGGCGGTGGCGGCCAGTTCCTCGACGGGCACCGGGCGCAGGCTGCCGCCGAAGGTGCCGACGGGCGTGCGGAGGGGAGTGACGATTGCAGCTCTGCGCATGGAAGTCTCCTTGGAACTCTGTGTTGGGGTGAGCAAATAGGTCAGTCGGTCAGCGAGTGCCCGGGAAGGGCCACGAAGGCCGCGCCGCACTGGCGCAGCAGGGCGTGGGCCTGGCGCTCCAGGTCCTCGCGGTGTTCGGGGGCGGCAATGTCCAGCATGCGGCGCACGCGCTGCGACAGCGTCTGGCCGCGCAGGTCGGCCACGCCGTGTTCGGTGACGATCAGGCCCGCGTCCGAGCGGGGCGTGCTGACCGGGCCGGACAACTGCGCCACGATGCGGCTCGCGCCCTTGGCGGTCGCCGGCAGCGCGACGATGGGCAGGCCGCCGCGGCTGCGCGCGGCGCCGCGCAGGAAGTCCACGGCACCGCCTACGGCGCCGACATAGACGCCGGCGGCGACTTCGGCGTTCACCTGGCCGGTGAGGTCGACCTCGATGGCGGAGTTGATGGCGGTCAGCTTGTCGACGCTGGCCAGCACCTCGGGGTGATGGGTATAGGCGGTCTCGCGCAACTGCAGCTGCGGATTGCGGTGGGCCCAGCGCCGCAGCCGTTCGCTGCCCATCAGGATGCCGGCGATGCCCACGCCCGTATCGATGCTCTTGCGTGCGTTGGTCAGCACCCCGGCTTCGGCCAGCGCCGCAATGCCGTCGCCGATCGCGCCACTGTGCAGCCCCAGGTCGCGGTGGCCATGCAGCGCAGCCACCACCGCCTCAGGGAGGTTGCCGATGCCCATCTGCAGGGTAGCGCCATCCTCCACCCAGCCGGCGATGTGGCGGGCAATGGCCTGTTCGGCCGGGCCGGGCGCGCTTCGGTCAAGGCTGATCGGCGGGTGCAGCGCTTCGACTTGCAGGTCGATGTCGTCCGCGGTCAGGTAGCGGCTGCCGTGGGTCCACGGCACCTCCGGGTTCACCTCGGCAATGATGACGCGGGCGCGGTCGAGCGCCGCGGGGATGTATTCATGCACCAGCCCCAGACTGTGGCGCCCCTGCTCGTCGGCGGGCGAGACCTGCACCAGCACCACGTCCGCCCGCAGCGTGCCCTGGCGGATCAGCCCGGGCAGGTGCGAATAGTGGCTGGGCACGATGTCCAGCACGCCGGCCCTGGCCAGTTGCCGGTGCGGGCCGCTGGCGGCGTAGCCGAAGAAGTCGAGCACTTCGGCCTGGGCCGGCTGCAGGGTGTCTGACTGCCCGATGCCGACAAAGACACTGAGCCGTCCGCCCTGGGCGATGGCGTGGCGGTGTTCCACCAGCGCGCGCGTCAGCGTCAGCGGCTCGGCGGTGGCTTGCCCCCACCAGATGTGGTCTCCGGGGCGGATCAGGGCTTGCAGGCGGGAGGCGAGGGTGTGCATGTCCACGGGGCAGCGGTCAGTCGGCGCATGCGCCAGATAGCCCGGAGCATGTCCCCAAAGCGGGGTTTGCGCTATTTGACAATGCCAATGGTGGACTTTGGCGAAAGCGAAAGGCCTTGACCGCCGCCGGGACTTAACCCCGGTGGAAGGCGCGCTTTCGGAAAGGCTGATTGTCCAACTGGCCGAACGCCGCGACCATTGCGGCTATCACAAGGAGGCGGCCGTCCGCCAGAGACCGAACGCAAGCCAAGCGCCATGATCGAACAGACCCAATCGAACAACTTCCAAGAAATCCGCGACGCCATCCGCGCCCTTTGCGCCGAGTTTCCCGATGAGTACTTCCGCAAGGTGGACGAGCAGCGCGCCTATCCCGAGGCCTTTGTCAATGCGCTCACCGCGGCGGGCTGGCTGGCGGCGCTGATTCCGCAGGAGTACGGCGGTTCCGGCCTGGGTCTGACCGAAGCCTCGGTCATCATGGAAGAGATCAACCGCTGTGGCGGCAACTCCGGCGCCTGCCACGGCCAGATGTACAACATGGGCACGCTGCTGCGGCACGGCTCCAAGGCACAGAAGGACAAGTACCTGCCGAAGATTGCCTCGGGGGAATGGCGCCTGCAGTCCATGGGCGTGACCGAGCCCACCACCGGCACGGACACCACCAAGATCAAGACCTCGGCGGTCAAGAAGGACGGACGCTACGTCATCAACGGCCAGAAGGTCTGGATCAGCCGCGTCCAGCACAGCGACTTCATGATCCTGCTGGCGCGCACCACGCCGCTGGCCGAGGTGAAGAAGAAGAGCGAAGGGATGTCGATCTTCATGGTGGACCTGCACGAGGCGCAGAAGAAGGGCCTGACCGTGCGCCCCATCCCCAATATGGTCAACCACGAGACCAATGAACTGTTCTTCGAGGACCTGGAAATCCCCGAGGAAAACCTGATCGGTGAAGAGGGCAAGGGCTTCAAGTACATCCTCGATGGCCTGAACGCCGAGCGCACCCTGATCGCGGCCGAGTGCATCGGCGACGGCTATTGGTTCATCGACCGCGTGACCAAGTACGTCAAGGAACGCGAGGTCTTCGGCCGTCCCATCGGCCAGAACCAGGGCGTGCAGTTCCCGATTGCCGAGTCCTTTATCGAGCTGGAAGCGGCGAACCTGATGCGCTGGAAAGCCTGTGAGCTGTTTGACAAGCACGAGCCCATGGGGGCCCAGGCCAACATGGCCAAGTACCTGGCGGCCAAGGCCAGCTGGGAGGCCGGCAACGCCTGCCTGCAGTTCCACGGCGGCTTCGGCTTTGCCTGCGAATACGACGTGGAGCGCAAGTTCCGGGAAACGCGGCTGTACCAGGTGGCACCGATCTCCACCAACCTGATCTACTCTTTCGTCGCCGAACACGTCCTGGGCCTGCCCCGCTCATTCTGAGCGGTGAACTGCGCGCCAGCCCCAATGCCCAAGGGGCTGGCCGGGTGGAACCCCGGCAGCAACGGCCCCGGGGTTACTGCTTCGTCCCAGGCCCCGAATTTCCCTCCCTGTCTCCACTCCTTGTCCGCGCAGCTGGATCCAGGCCGACCCTCAAATCGGAAACTGCGTCGTCGACAGCACCTGCTTGAGCACCATGAACGAGCGAATCTGCCGCACGCCCGGCAGATAGAGCAACTGCTCCGCGTGGAGGCGGTTGAAGCTCTCGCTGTCCTTCGTCCTGAGCATCATGATGTAGTCGAACTCGCCGGTGACTTCATGGCATTCCATGCAGCCTGATACCTTCTGCGCCGCTTTCTCAAAGGCGGCGAAGGACTCGGGCGTGGACCTGTCCAGCACGACCCCGATGATGACCAGCATCCCCGCGTCCAGGGGAGCCGGGTTCAGCAGCGCCACGACGCCGCGGATCAGGCCATCCGCTTTCAGGCGTTCCACGCGGCGCAGGCATGCGGGCGGGCTGAGGCTGACCTTGCCCGCCAGGGCCAGGTTGGAGATGGACGCATCGCGCTGCAAGGCGCGGAGGATGGCCTTGTCCGTGCGATCCAGCACCGGCGCGGGCTGCGGGGAGGTCTCGGATTTCGTACGAAATTTTATTCTGGATGTGGTCATTTCTACGGAATAAAGAGAATTTCGTGGTGCTTCCGGCCTTTTTATCGTGCAAGAAGTCGCAGATCTTTGCAAGCACCTTTCGTCTCAGCCTTCTTATGATGATTCCAGATGCGGCGTCGCGCAGCTTCCGTGCGAATGCCGGGCATTGCGGCTGCCGGGCGCCCGCATGCCAACCACAACCTGGAGCCAGTCATGAACCTGAAGCAATTTCCGCGTCATTCCCTGACCTTCGGCCCGACGCCGATCCATCCGTTATCGCGGCTGAGCGAAAGCCTCGGTGGCAAGGTCGAGCTCTATGCCAAGCGCGAGGACTGCAACAGCGGCCTTGCCTTTGGCGGCAACAAGACGCGCAAGCTCGAATACGTCATTCCGGACGTCCTGGCGCAGGGCGCCGATACGCTGGTCTCGATCGGTGGGATCCAGTCGAACCACACCCGCCAGGTTGCCGCCATCGCGGCCCACCTGGGGCTGAAGTGCGTGCTGGTGCAGGAGAACTGGGTCAACTACTCAGACGCGGTCTATGACCGCGTGGGCAACATCCAGATGTCGCGCATCATGGGGGCCGATGTGCGCCTGGTCAGCGAAGGGTTCGACATCGGCATTCGCCCAAGCTGGGAAGATGCCATGGAGAGCGTGCGCAAGGCGGGCGGGAAGCCTTACCCGATTCCGGCCGGCTGTTCGGAGCATCCGCTCGGCGGCCTCGGCTACGTAGGGTTCGCCGAGGAAGTGCGAGAGCAGGAAGCTGGACTCGGCTTCAGGTTCGACTACATCGTCGTCTGCTCGGTCACCGGCAGCACCCAGGCGGGCATGGTGGTGGGATTCGCTGCGGACGGCCGCGCGGACCGCGTCATCGGCATCGATGCATCGGCCAGGCCGGAACCGACGCGCGCGCAGATCCTGCGCATCGCACGCCATACCGCGGAGCTGGTCGGCCTCGGCCGCGACATCACTGAAGCGGATGTGGTGCTGGACACCCGCTATGGCGGACCTGAATACGGCCTGCCTTCGGCGGGCACCCTGGAAGCCATCCGCCTCAGCGCCAGGCTGGAGGGCATGATGACCGACCCGGTCTATGAGGGCAAGTCCATGCAGGGCATGATCGACATGGTCCGTCGCGGCGAGTTTCCGCAAGGATCGAAGGTCCTGTTCGCACACCTGGGCGGGGTGCCGGCACTGAACGCCTACAGCTTCCTCTTCAAGGACGGGTGATTCCGTGCGCAGTTTCGCAGCCGGGATACCCCGTTGCCCGGCTAAGTGCGGCCGGCCGCCTGCGCGCCGGCCCCAAAGCGCAGGCGCAGGCTCTGGTTGGCATCCTGCAGCGAACCGTCTGCCACCTCCACCACGCGGTGCAGGTAGTCTTCGCTTGCGTCGAGCAGTGCCCCATACAGGGTGTGGCACAAGCCGCGCGCGGTGCGGCCGGGCCAGTCTTGCGGCAGCATCGCCTCGGGCAGGTTGGGGTCGCGCAGCAGCACGCGCCGGTATTCGTGCACCAGCAGCGTCCGCACGAAGAAGGCATCGGTCGGAGCAAGCCCGGCGGCCTCTTCGGCCAGCGGCGTAAAACGGCGCAGCAGTGCCTGCCAGGCAGCGGCCACGTCGCCGAGCTTGAAGGTCTGGTGCATCAGCGCCTGCAGTGGCCGGATGGAAAACGCCTCAAGGCTGCTTGCCTCCATCACCGCCACATCGTCCTGCGCGCGTGCGGCCTGGATGATTTCGCGCAGCGAGGCGAGGTCCGCATTGGGGTGGGCCATCACCCCTGGCGCGATGGCGCCGAAGCCCTCCCACAGTAATTCCCGCTTCAGCTTCTGCCGGACCGTGGCGCGTACGTCACCGCGCACCATTACCAGGGTCCAGCGGCCGTCCCATTCGGATGCCTCACCCGCATAGATGCGCTTGCCGGCGTGCAGTACACGCTGCAAACCGGCTTCTGACAGCCCGTAGTAGCTGCGCCGTCCGATCCTGGTCGCGGCCAGCCAGTCGTCGGCGGTCAGGCGAAAGGTGGCGGTGCGCACCAGCCGGTCATTGATGCCGAACGGCGCCGCCAGCCGGATCAGGCTGCCCAGCCAGATTGCCTGGGGCCGCGGCGCCACCACATCGCCGAACAAGGTCACCAGCATGGAATTGGCGCCCAGCTTCAGCCCGCGTGCCAGCCGCGCCACGCGCGGAGAAACCGGATCGGTGCCTGACGTCGCCATTGGTCTGCCCCCTGAAGTGATACACAAACGCCGATTGATTGAATCAAATTGTATCACTACCATCCATTGCAACTGACGATGTTGATGCAGGTCAAGACCCCGATTCAGAGCAACCAAGAGCGGAGCAAAGGATGTACGCACAGCTGGTGGAGACAGGAGCGACGAGGCTTCGCGCCATGGAAGAAATGGAGCCGCAGGAACGCGAGTTCCAGGCGCGCGTGGATGCCGGGATCAAGATCGAGGCCAAGGACTGGATGCCCGAGGCCTATCGCAAGACCCTGGTCCGCCAGATCTCGCAGCATGCGCATTCGGAGATCGTGGGCCAACTGCCGGAAGGCAACTGGGTCACCCGCGCGCCGACGCTGGAGCGCAAGGCAGTCTTGCTGGCCAAGATCCAGGATGAGGCCGGCCATGGCCTGTATCTCTACAGCGCGGCTGAGACGCTGGGCGTGTCGCGCGACCAGATGCTGGGCGACCTGCACACCGGCAAGGCCAAGTACTCCAGCATCTTCAACTACCCGACGCTGAGCTGGGCCGATATCGGCATGATCGGCTGGCTGGTCGACGGTTCGGCCATCATCAACCAGGTGCCGCTGTGCCGCTGCTCGTTCGGCCCGTATGCGCGCGCCATGGTGCGTGTGTGCAAGGAAGAGTCCTTCCACCAGCGCCAGGGCTACGACATCCTGCTGTCGCTGTGCAACGGCACGCCCGAGCAGAAGCAGATGGCGCAGGGCGCGCTGAACCGCTGGTGGTGGCCGGCGCTGATGATGTTCGGCCCGTCCGACGGCGATTCGCCCAACAGCGCGCAATCCATGCAATGGCGCATCAAGCTGTTCTCCAACGACGAGCTGCGCCAGAAGATGGTCGACCAGACCGTGCCGCAGGCCGAGTACCTGGGCCTGGCGATTCCGGATCCCGAGCTGAAGTGGAACGAGGAGCGCGGCCACTATGACTTCGGCGAGATCGACTGGTCCGAGTTCTACAACGTCATCCAGGGCAACGGTCCCTGCAACCGCGACCGCCTGCGCACCCGCGTCAAGGCCTGGGAAGAGGGCGCGTGGTTCCGCGATGCCCTGGTGACCCACGCCGACAAGCAGGCGCAGCGCGCCGCCGCCTGACCCCGCGGCGCCCGGCGCCGCCATCCATCCAACGCAGTGACACAGGAGGTTGCCATGAAAGAGTGGCCGCTTTGGGAGATCTTTATCCGCAGCCAGCACGGCCTGGCCCACAAGCACGTGGGCAGCCTGCACGCGCCGGACGGCGAAATGGCAATCAACAACGCGCGTGACGTCTATACGCGCCGCAACGAGGGCGTCAGCGTCTGGGTGGTGAAGGCCGGCGACGTGGTCGCCAGCAGCCCGGGCGACAAGGGCCCGCTGTTCGAACCGGCCAACAGCAAGGTCTACCGCCACCCGACGTTCTTCCCGATGCCGGAAGCGGTCAAGCACATCTGATACGGGCTCGCATGATGGACAACCACAAGCTTGAATACCTGCTGCGCCTCGGCGACTCCACGCTGGTCCTCGGCCAGCGCCTGTCGGAATGGTGCGGCCGCGGCCCGGCGCTGGAAGAGGACATCGCGCTGACCAATGTCGCGCTCGACCTGATCGGCCAGACCCGGCTGTGGCTGGGCTACGCCGCGCAAGTGGAGGGCGCCGGCCGCACCGCCGACCAGCTGGCCTACCTGCGCGACGCGCACCAGTTCCGCAACCTGCTGCTGGCGGAGCAGCCCAACGGCAGCTATGCCGATACGCTGGCGCGGCAGTTCCTGTTCGACACCTGGCACTACTTCCTGCTCGATGGCTTGCAGCGCTCGACCGATGCCCGCATCGCCGAGATCGCCGCCAAGTCGCTCAAGGAAGTGACCTACCACGTGCGCCGCAGCGCCGACCTGGTGGTGCGCCTGGGCGACGGCAGCGAAGAGAGCCACCGTCGCATGCAGGATGCCTTCGACGACCTGTGGATGTTCAGCGGTGAGCTGTTCGAGTCCGACGCGGGCGACGCCGCGCTGGTGCAGGACGGCGTGGTGCCCGATCCCGCATCACTGGCCGCACCGTGGCAGCGCCACGTGGCCGCGGTGCTGGACGAGGCCACGCTGCAGCTGCCTGCCGGCACGTGGTCGCAGAGCGGCGGCCGCCACGGCCGCCATACCGAACACCTCGGCTACCTGCTGGCCGAAATGCAATTCCTGCAGCGAGCCTATCCGGGCGCCAGCTGGTGAACGCCATGACTGCGCAAGCCATCGCACGCCCGGCCGTCGGGCAGGTCTGGACCTGGCTCGATACGGTGCCCGATCCCGAGATCCCGGTGATCTCCGTGGTGGATCTCGGCATTGTGCGCGACGTGGCATGGGAGGATGACGCCTGCGTCATCACCATCACCCCGACGTACTCCGGCTGCCCGGCCATGACGGTGATCCGGGAGGAGATCGAGCGCACGCTGGCCGCGCAGGGCATCGCCAGCGTGCGCGTGCGGACGCAACTGGCGCCGGCCTGGACCACCGACTGGATGACGCCGCGCGGCAAGGCCAGCCTGGGCGGCTACGGCATTGCGCCGCCGGCCCAGCAGGTGATCGACATCAGCGGCATCAGCCGCAAGCCGGCGCCGGCGCTGGTGGTGGCCTGCCCGCACTGCGGGTCGCGGCACACGCGGCTGGTGAGCCAGTTCGGCTCGACCGCCTGCAAGGCCCTGTACCGCTGCGGCGACTGCAAGGAACCGTTCGATTACTTCAAGGCGCACTGAGCCTGACCGAGGTAGTGAGATGAGCAAATTCCATGAACTGACCGTGGCCTCGGTCACCCGCGAAACCCGCGATGCCGTGGCCGTGACCTTTGCCGTGCCGGATGAACTGGCCGACACCTACCGCTACATCCAGGGCCAGCACCTGACGCTGCGCACCGGCATCGGCGGCGAGGACGTGCGCCGCTCGTACTCGATCTGCTCGGCGGTGCAGGACGCGCAGCTGCGCGTGGCGATCAAGCGCGTCGACGGCGGCTTGTTCTCCAACTGGGCCAACGAACAACTGCAGCCCGGCATGAAGCTGGAGGTGATGCCACCGTCCGGCCACTTCCATGTGCCGCTGTCTGCCGCGCAAGCGAGGCACTACGTGGCATTTGCCGCCGGCAGCGGCATCACGCCGATGCTGTCGATCATCAAGACCACGCTGCAAGCCGAGCCGGAAAGCCGCTTCACGCTGTTCTACGGCAACCGCGCGTCGTCGTCGGTGCTGTTCAAGGAAGAGCTGGAAGACCTGAAGGACACCTACCTGCAGCGCTTCAACCTGGTGTTCGTTCTCAGCCGCGAGCAGCTGGATATCGACCTCTTCAACGGCCGCATCGATGGTGACAAGGTCAATGCCTTGCTGAAGCACTGGGTCAAGCCGCAGGACATAGACATCGCCTTTATCTGCGGCCCGCATTCGATGATGGAAGAGGTGTCGCAGGCGTTGCTCGACAACGGCGTGGACAAGGCTCGCATCAAGCGCGAGCTGTTTGCCACCAGCATCCCCTCGGCACGCCCGCCCGCGCATGCGCACAAGCAGGTGGGTCAGCAGCAGTGCGAGGTGACGGTGATCCAGGACGGCCGCACGCGTTCCTTCACGCTGGAGAAGAACAAGGAGACGGTGCTGGATGCCGCGCTGGCGCAAGGCATCGAGCTGCCTTACTCATGCAAGGGCGGCGTCTGCTCGACCTGCCGCTGCAAGCGCATCGAAGGCGAGGTCGACATGGACGTCAACTTTGCGCTGGAGGACTATGAAGTCGCGCGCGGCTTCATCCTCAGCTGCCAGAGCTACGCCGTCAGCGACAAGCTGGTGATCGACTTCGACCAGGAAACCTGAGGCGTTTCCTGCTGCTGTCCCGCCCCATACACAAACCATTCTGCCCCCGGAGCAAGCCGTGTCCCATCCGTTTTTTGAACGCCACCAGGCGCTGCTGGAACAAGCCACCCAAGCCATTGCCGAGCGCGGCTACTGGAGCCCGTTCACCGAAATGCCGAGCCCCAGGGTCTACGGCGAAACCGCCAGCGCCGACGGCAAGGCAGCCTTTGACGCCCGCCTGAACCGGCCGTTCGCGCTGTCGCAGCCGGGCACCGTCGGCCAGGCGGGCAAGGAAGTATCGCCCTACGGCGCGGAACTGGGCATCACCTATCCGAAGCCCGACCTCGACCAGCTCTTTGCCGGCGTGGCCGAAGGCATGCCGGCCTGGCGCAAGGCCGGGCCGGAAGCCTGGGTCGGCGTCTCGCTGGAAATCCTGCAGCGCCTGAACCGCCGCAGCTTCGAGATCGCCTACGCGGTGATGCACACCACCGGCCAGGCCTTCATGATGGCCTTCCAGGCCGGCGGCCCGCACGCGCAGGACCGCGGGCTGGAAGCGGTGGCCTACGCCTGGGACGAGATGCGCCGCATCCCGAAACAGTCTGTCTGGGAGAAGCCGCAAGGCAAGAACGAGCCGCTGCGCATGGAGAAGCGCTACAGCGTGGTGCCGCGCGGCGTGGGCCTGGTGATCGGCTGCTGCACCTTCCCGACCTGGAACGGCTATCCCGGCCTGTTCGCCAGCCTGGCGACCGGCAACGCGGTGGTGGTCAAGCCGCACCCGGGCGCGATCCTGCCGCTGGCGATCACCGTCGAGGTGGCGCGCGAGGTGCTGCAGGAAGCCGGCTTCGACCCCAACCTGGTCACGCTGGTGGCCAACGACCCGACCGAGCGCATGGCGTCCACGCTGGCGCTGCGCCCTGAAGTGCGCCTGATCGACTTCACCGGCAGCAGCGCCAACGGCGACTGGCTGGAGCGCAATGCCCACCAGGCCCAGGTCTATACCGAGAAGGCCGGCGTCAACCAGATCGTGATCGACTCCACCAGCGACTTCAAGGGCATGGTGCGCAATATCGCGTTCTCGCTGGCGCTGTACTCGGGCCAGATGTGCACGGCACCGCAGAACATCTATGTGCCGAAGGACGGCATCGACACGCCGGAAGGGCACCTCAGCTTTAACCAGGTGGCCGCGGCGATCGGGGAGGGCGTGGTCAGGCTCACCAGCGATGCGGCCAAGGCGGTGGAGCTGCTGGGCGCGATCCAGAACGACGGGGTGGTGCAGCGCATCGAATCGTCGCGCGCGCTGGGCGAGATCGTCGCCGACAGCCGCGTGCTGGAGCACCCGGAGTTCCCCGGCGCGCGCATCCGCACGCCGCTGGTGCTCAAGGTGGACGCCAGCGACGAGGGCAAGATCATGCAGGAGCTGTTTGGCCCGATCTCCTTCATCGTCGCCACCGACAACACCGCGCACAGCATCGCGCTGGCACAACGCGGCGCGAAGGAACATGGCGCACTGACGTTGTCGGCCTACACCACCGATGCCGGCGTGACCGAGGCCATCCGCGATGCCGCCGAGGACGCGGGCGTGGCCCTGTCGCTGAACCTGACCGGTGGCGTGTTCGTCAACCAGTCGGCCGCGTTCAGCGACTTCCATGCCACCGGCGCCAACCCGGCAGCCAATGCCTCGCTGTCGGATGCGGCCTTCGTCGCCAACCGCTTCCGCGTGGTGCAGAGCCGTTCCCATATCTGATGGACTAGCTAGCAGTCGCAGTACCCGGCGCCGGCCCCCGATACCCATGCGGCGCAATCATAACGATGATGGAGCAGACAATGGTTCAACGCATCCCCAACCCCAACGAGCTGGAGCCGATCGAGCGCGCCAGCCGCGACGAACTGCAGGCGCTGCAGCTGGAACGGCTGAAATGGAGCGTGCGCCATGCCTATGACAACGTGCCGCATTACCGCAAGGCCTTCCATGCGGCCGGGGTGCATCCGGACCAGCTGCAGTCGCTGTCGGACCTGTCGAAGTTTCCGTTCCTGACCAAGCAGGACCTGCGCGACAACTATCCCTTCGGCATGTTCGCGGTGCCGCGCGAGAAGGTGGCGCGCGTGCATGCGTCGAGCGGCACCACGGGCAAGCCGACCGTGGTCGGCTATACCGCGAAGGATATCGATACCTGGGCCAGCGTGGTGGCGCGCTCCATCCGCGCCGCCGGCGGCCGCGCCGGCGACCTGGTCCATGTCAGCTATGGCTATGGCCTGTTCACGGGCGGCCTGGGTGCCCACTATGGCGCCGAGAAGGCCGGCTGCACGGTGATCCCCATGTCCGGCGGACAGACCGAGAAACAGGTGCAGCTGATCCGCGAGTTCCAGCCCAACATCATCATGGTGACGCCGTCGTACATGCTGAACCTGATCGAGGAGATGGAGCGCCAGGGCATGGATCCGTCGGAAAGCTCGCTCAAGGTCGGGATCTTCGGCGCCGAGCCGTGGACGGATGCGATGCGCGCCGAGATCGAGGCCCGCGCCGGCATCGACGCGGTGGACATCTACGGACTGTCTGAAGTGATGGGGCCGGGGGTCGCATGCGAATGCATCGAGAGCAAGGATGGCCCGGTGATCTGGGAAGACCACTTCTACGCCGAGATCATCGACCCGGTGACCGGCGAGGTGCTGCCGGATGGCGAAGAGGGCGAACTGGTGTTCACGTCGCTCACCAAGGAAGCGCTGCCGGTGATCCGCTACCGCACGCGCGACCTGACGCGCCTGCTGCCGCCCACCTCGCGTTCGATGCGCCGCATCGGCAAGATCACCGGCCGCTCGGACGACATGCTGATCATCCGCGGCGTCAATGTGTTCCCGTCGCAGATCGAGGAACTGATCCTGAAGACGCCGGCCCTGGCGCCGCAGTACCAGCTGGTGGTGACCCGCGACGGCCACCTGGACAAGCTGGAAGTGCGGGTCGAAGCGCGGCCCGGAACTTCGGCACCCCTCTGCGCCGACGACCGAGCGACGCTGGAGCGCGAGCTGAAGGCGCAGATCAAGACCTACGTGGGCGTGACCACGCGGGTGCAGGTGATGGATGCGGACGGCATCGAGCGCACCACGGTCGGCAAGGCACGGCGGGTGCTCGATATGCGGCCGAAGGTCACGCACGAGCAGCCGGTCGGGGCGATCTGACGCCCTGTTTTCTACCAACACCCGTGGCAAACGCACCCCTCTCCCGCTTTCGGGAGAGGGGTGGGGGAGAGGGCAGGAGTATCCACTGAGTGTGGCGGCAACGTGCTTGCCACACGCCTGCCCTCTCCCCCGGCCCCTCTCCCGCGCGCGGGAGAGGGGTGCAAGCCGCGGGCAGATTCATCGCCGCAGCAATTCACCCACCGATAGCGCCCACCCAGAGGCGCCACGCCCACCCCTGCGCCAAAGGAGACCACCATGGACGCGCGACAACTGGAAACCATCCAGAACCACCCCGATTTCATCCGGCTGACCAACGGGCGGACCCGCCTGGGCTGGTCGCTGACGCTGGTCATGCTGGCAGTCTACTTCGGCTTTATCCTGCTGCTGGCGTTCTCGCCGGCCACGCTGGGCACACCGCTCGGCGCGGGTGTTATGACCGTGGGCATTCCCGTCGGCGTGGCCGTGATCGTCTCGGCTGTGCTGCTGACCGGGATCTACGTGTACCGGGCCAACCGCGACCTGGACCCGCTCAACGAACGCGTGCGCAAGGAGTGCCAGGCATGAAGCCCGCCAACCGTTACCTGTGCGCGGCCCTGCTCGGGCTTGCCAGCATGGCCGCCTCGGCGGCACCCGCAATCCAGGGCAATGCCGCGCCGCGGCCGCTGAACTGGAGCGCCATCGTGATGTTCATGCTGTTCGTGCTGTTCACGCTCGGCATTACCCGCTGGGCCGCGCGCCGCACGCGCTCGGCATCCGACTTCTATGCCGCCGGGGGTGGGCTGAGCGGCTTCCAGAACGGCCTGGCAATTGCCGGCGACATGGTTTCCGCGGCCTCTTTCCTCGGCATCTCCGCGATGATGTTCGACAAGGGCTATGACGGGCTGATCTACGCGCTGGGCGTGGTCGCCGGCTGGCCGATCATCCTGTTCATCGTCGCCGAACGGCTGCGCAACCTTGGCCGCTATACCTTTGCCGACGTGGTGTCATACCGGCTGGCGCAAAAGCCCGTGCGGATCACCGCCGCCTGCGGCACGCTGACGGTGGTGATCATGTACCTGGTGGCGCAGATGGTCGGCGCCGGCAAGCTGATCGAGCTGCTGTTCGGCACCAGTTATGAGTCCGCCGTGGTGATCGTCGGCCTGCTGATGGTGCTCTATGTGATGTTCGGCGGCATGCTGGCCACCACCTGGGTGCAGATCATCAAGGCCGCGCTGCTGCTGGGCGGCGTGACCTTCATGGCGGTGATGGTGCTGGCGTACTTCGGCTTCAGCCCGGAAGCCATGTTCGCCGGTGCGGCGAAGGTGCATGACAAGGGGCTCGCGATCCTGTCGCCGGGCGGGCTGGTGTCCAATCCCGTCGATGCGATCTCGCTGGGGGTGGGCATGATGTTCGGCACCGCGGGCCTGCCACACATCCTGATGCGCTTCTTCACCGTGGCCGACGCCCGCGAGGCGCGCAAGTCCGTGCTCTACGCCACCGGCTTCATCGGCTACTTCTACGTGCTGATCCTGGTGGTGGGCTTCGGTGCGATCGTGATGGTGGGTGCGGATCCGGCCTACCGCGATGCGGCCGGCAAGATCATCGGCGGCAGCAATATGGTGGCGGTGCACCTGTCGCATGCGATCGGCGGCGATCTTTTCCTGGGCTTTATCTCGGCGGTGGCGTTCGCGACCATCCTTGCGGTGGTGGCGGGCCTGGCCCTGTCGGGCGCTTCGGCGGTCTCGCACGACCTGTACGCCAACGTGTTCCGCCGCGGGCAGGCCAACGAGAAGGACGAGATCCGGGTGTCCAAGGCGGCCACCCTGGTGATCGGGGTGCTGGCCATGGTGCTGGGCGTGATGTTCGAGAAGCAGAACATCGCTTTCCTGTCCGGCCTGGTGCTGGCGATCGCGGCCTCCGTCAACTTCCCGGTGCTGTTCCTGTCGATGTTCTGGAAGGGCCTGACCACGCGCGGCGCCGTGGCGGGCAGCCTGGCCGGTCTGGTGTCGGCGGTGGCGCTGCTGGTGCTGGGCCCGACGGTCTGGGTGGGCATCCTGCATCATGACAAGGCGATCTTCCCGTATGCCAACCCGGCACTGTTCTCGATGACGCTGGCCTTCGCCAGCGCCTGGCTGGCGTCGGTGCTTGACCGCTCGGCCCGGGCCAGCACCGAGCGCCAGCGCTATGGTGCGCAGTTCGTGCGTGCGATGACCGGGATTGGCGCTGCCGGGGCAAGTCAGCATTGATCCTGGGGGCAGGGCAGCGGCGTGCGCGCGCCTGAGGCGCAGTTCCCGGCATCGCAAGCGCCCGAACCGCGCACCCGCGACAGGACATCCGCGGCGAAGTGGACTGACGAGGGGCCGATTCAGCGCGCAACCAGGGCGCTGTTGATACTCCGTCGCCGATCCAGTAGCAGAACGCATGGCATAAGCAAAAATTTATGGTCAATAGAAGAAGGTTTAATTGTTATTAATGTGTTGCCGGGCATAGGCTTTTCTCAAGTTCACCTGATCGCTTGGGCATTCGAACATGGGCCAGCCAACCTCCAACCAACGTCGCACCGCCAGCGCAGCCCTTGCGCAGTGCCCCCTCGATGCCGGCGCAGAACCGCCGCTAGGTGCCCATCTCGTCACGCCGCGGCGCGGCTACAGCCACCATGGCATCTATGTTGGCGATGGCAAAGTGGTGCATTACGCCGGACTTGCCGGGTCGCTGCGTCGCGGCCCTGTCGAGGAAATCAGCATCACGCGTTTCGCCGCCGGATTCGAAGTCCTGATCGAACCAAGTGCTGACCCGGTGTACGTCAGGCACGAAGCCGTGCGGCGCGCACGCTCGCGGTTGGGCGAGAATCGCTACAGGCTGCTGACCAACAACTGCGAGCATTTCTGCGCCTGGTGCCTGTATGGGGAAAGCCGCAGCGAGCAGGTGCTCGCGTGCTTCATCGACCCGCGCGCAGCCCTTCGGACCGCGTTATGCCTGTTCACGGCATGCCTTGCGGTGGCATGGCCAATGCGGCGCATCGAAGCTTGCGTGGCCTGACCGGCCCGGTTCTTCCCATGCCGTACAGCGCGGTTGCGGTAAAACCGCCGAATGACGCTCTGCACTTGACAGCGTTGTCGGCGCGCCCCGGCGACGATGCCATCACTGGGGATCAGACGAGGTCGTAACGATTACAGTCTTGTCAATCCGCACATGGAGCCGCGCCGACGGACTGCCTGTGCGGGGCATTTCGATGCTTGCGCACGCCGGAGCGCTGCCGCTGCCGGTGCAAGTCATGGTCTACCAGGTTGCAGCGTCGCGCATGGCACTGTTGCGCGCCTACCGTTGGAAGCTGGTCATGGCAACGTGCTTCGGTGTCCTGGCCGCGGGCATGCTTGGCTATGCCGCGCTGCGCGCCGGCATGGCGCCATTGCATCGCATAGCCGCTGGCACCCGGGCCGTGACATTCACCAGCGGAGCGCTGCCCGTCGATCCGTCGCTGCTTCCCGCGGAACTCCATGAGGTGGCGCTTGCGTTGCAGCATTGAGCGGCTGCGTGAGCGCTATGAGCGCTTGTCGCAGTTCTCCGCGGACCTGGCGCACGACTGCCGCACGCCCATCAACAACCTGCTTGGACAGACGCTGCCGGCCATGTCAATGATCTTGATGACAGAGTTGTAAGTCTCGGTCTACGCAAGCTGCCAGCGCCACGTCCTGGCATTCGCCTGTTCGCCACCTTGGGCCAACAGCTCGCGTAGCGCCGTCTTGAGTACCTTGCCGTTGCTGTTCTTCGGCAACGCATTGACGAACAGATAGGCTTTCGGCCGCTTGAATCTGGCGATCCGGTGCAGGCACCACAGATCCAGTTCGGACTGGGTCATCCGCATCCCGGCCTTGAGCACGACGACGGCCACCACTTCCTCTCCCCAGACCGGATGCCTGCGGCCGAGCACGGAGACTTCAGCCACCGCGGCATGGGCGAGCAGGGCGTCCTCCACTTCGCGCGGGTAGATGTTGGAGCCACCGCTGATAATCGTGTCCTTGCTGCGGTCCTTCAGCGCGAGCTGCCCCTGCTCGTCCACGCACCCGACATCGCCGGTATGCAGCCAGCCATTGCGCAGCGTCGCCACACTGGCCTCCGGGTTGTTCCAATAGCCTTGCATCACGGTGGGCCCGCGCACCAGGACTTCACCGACTTCCCCCACCGGGAGCGCACGGTCCGCGGCATCGGCGATACGAATCTCCACGCCGGGCAGGGCATGCCCGACCGAAGCCAGAGCCTTGAGGTCGCCGACGGCGCAGGCGCGGCCGATTTCGTGGGACGACTGGGCGGTGATGGTCATCGGACTTTCGCCCTGGCCGTAGATCTGCGCGATGCGGGGGCCCAGGCATTCGATTGCGGCGATCTCGTCCTCCACATAGACGGGCGCACCGCCACAGACTACGACCTTGAGATTGGAGAGGTCGGCCCGGGTCCGGCGTGCGTATTCGACCAGGCGGTTGAGCATGGTCGGCGCAGCGAAGAAGCTCGGGCGCTGGTGTGCGGCGACGAGGCCCGCCAGTTCGGCGGCGTCGAAGCCGCCTGAAGGTGGAATCACCTGACTCGCACCTTCGGCCATGTGGGGGACCACGTAGAGTCCCGACCCATGGGACATTGGCGCCGCGTGAATCAGGCTGTCGCCTGGAAGGACGCGAGTGACCGCGCTGGCATAGGCGCGGGACATGGCGGTCAGATTGCGGTGCGAGAGCATGACCCCCTTGGGCTTGCCGGTCGTGCCGCTGGTGTAGAACAGCCAGGCGAGGGCGTCTTCGGACACATCGGTGACCGGCATGCCGTGTGCCGCAAACAGGGCATGGTAGTCGGTGGAACCGACCACGATGGTCCGGGCGCCAGGCGCTGCTTCGGCGTCGGCGGCGAAGCTGAGGCGGGCGCCGCTGTCCTGCAGGATGTCCTCGATTTCACGCGGATGCAGCCTGGCGTTGATCGGCACGGCACACAGGCCGGCGTGCCAGATGCCGTACAAAAGCTCGACGTACTGTGGGCAGTTCTTCATGACCAACGCGACCCGGTCCCCGGCATGCAGGCCGAGCCAGTCACGCAGCCCGCAGGCGCAGCGTGCCACGCGATCGGCGAGTTGCTCGAAGGTACATAGCGGCTCGGTGCCGAGATAGAGCGCTGCCTGATCGGGATAGGCGCGGGCCGTGCGGACGAGCATTTGCGCAAGGTTGGGGTTCATGCTGCCTCCCGTTTTAACCGTTGTCTGCAGGGGACAGGCAGTGCCTGCCCCCGCTCTTCACGCTGCGCTCAGTCCGGGGCGCGCTCCGGAACCGGCAGGTGCACCCATTCCTTATAGAAGGCCTCGATGTCCGGCTCGAAGTCGTGGATCACCGGATACCACGGGGTGGGTGCTTCGACGTCGTGCATGGTGCCGCACGATGGGCAGTAGTACTCGCGATACACCTGCCACTGGGTGTCGGGGGCCATGAGCCTGGGATAGACCTCGGTCATTGCCTCCTCGGTGTCGCGCACGTAGATCGAGGCATGGAGTTTCCAGTTCTCGCGGTAGTCGCAGAACTCGTGGCCGCAATCGCACTTGACCAGCCACTTCTTGGTGCTGGCCGATTGCACGATATGCATATGCGGGCCGAGCGGAAGCACAATGCGGTCCGCAAAGCTCACCTTGGCCTGCAGGGCCGCCAGGTACTGCTCGAACCGACTGTCATCCTTGGGCATTGAGAGCATGCGGAAGGTGGTTTCCCAGTCCAGGGAACCCTCGACGAGGTGAGCGACCTGTTCATTGGTATAGGCAGACATTGTTCAGCTCCTTGATTCGGTGATTACTCTTCGACCTGGACGACAGTGGTGACGTCGGGCAGCAGGGAGAGGTCCATGCGGTGCCTGGCACCGTAAGAGGGCACGCCCAATTCCTCCTCCAGTACCTGCCAGTCCGCGGGGAGATTCCAGAATTCCTTGAACTCCCGGGTGAACTTCTCGGACAGGGCAAAGCTGGTGGCGAACATGTGTTGCACCTGGACGGACGCGTGCTTGTTGAGGATGCGTTCGCGCTCTTCCTTCATCCATTCGCGCGTCGGCAGGGCTCGGGCGAGGCGTTCCTTGCGGATCTCGGCACGGCGAGCCTGGGTCTTGGCTGCATCCACCGTGAACACGCCCTTGGCGTCCTGGGTGAAGACGGCGCCATAGACCTTCTGCGCATACTCCGGCAGCAGGAACTTCTGGTTGAGGTCCGCTTCGACGGCCTTCGGATCCCGGTCGATCGGGTCACCGAAGCCCGGGCCCCCGCGCAGGTAGTTGAGGTACAGGTCGTGGTTGGCGTAGCAGTCCTCGGTGGTGATGCACTGTTTGTCACGCTTGACCACGGCAGTGGCATCGATGTGGCGCTCGTAGTCCGGGTTGCCCGGATCGATGTCGCCGCCCAGGGGCAGGGAATCGCCGATGGCGATGCGCTTGTCCAGCCCTGTCTTGTGTGCCTCAAAGCGGTAGCCGGTGGCTGAGGGATAGCCGCCCATCATGCCCCAGTCGCTGTTCATGAAGCCGTTGCCCATGAAGAACATGGTCCAGTCCTGGGCGTTCCACACCATGCGCAGCGTCTCGAAGCCGCAGCCGCCGCGGTACTTGCCATACCCGCCGGAGTTGGCCTTGACGTTCCGGCCAAGGTAGAGCAGCGGCTCGGCCATCTCCCAGATCTCGATGTCGCCCATGTCGCCTTCCGGGTTCCAGATCGCGGCGGCGTGGTTGAGGCCATCCTTGACGGCGCAGGCACCGGTACCGCAGGAGCTGGCCTCGAAGCTGTTGACCGCGTGGATCTCCCCATCCTGGTTGATGCCGCCGCCCTGAAGCCAGTTGGAGGTATTGGCGTTACCGGCATTGACCTCTTCCAGATAGCCGCGGCTGAAATAGGACTGTGAAAGGCCGCGCCACAGGGCCGCCCAGCCGGAGACCAGGAAGTGCCAGGCGTAGGCGTGGCCGGTGCGGCGGTCATCCGGGTTGCACCACGTGCCCTTGGGCAAGCGGAATTCGGTGGCAAAGTAGGCACCGTCGTTGATGCGCTGGGTGGGCACCAGGGTCTGGCACATCATCACCCAGATTCCGGAAGTAAATGCCACCTGGTGAGCATTGAAGGTGTGCCAGCCCCAGCGGCTAGCGCCTTCGAAGTCGAGGCGCCACTTGCCGTCCGGCTTGATGGTCATCTCCACCGGCGAGTGCATGATGGAGTCGAGCTTGGCGAACGCGTTGGAGACCTGCACGTCATCGTGCTTGTATGGCACGTCGACAAAGGAAACCTTGCGGTACTTGCCAGGCAGGGTCATGGCCTTGATGCGGCTCTGCAGTCCGCGGCGGCCTTCTTCGATGACCTCGTAGGTGAACTTCTCGTAGGCCTCGATGCCGTCGGCACGAATCACTTCCTCGACCAGGTCGCGAATCATGTGGCAGCCGGCAATGCGCGTCTTTTCGTCCAGGATCCAATACTTGGGCGTGCGCACTGAGCGCTGGGACTCGTGCAGCCAGTCGCGCAGCGGTTCGTCATTTACCCCGGTCTTGCGGCAGGTGATCATGTAGCCGTCGCCGAAGCGCTGGGTCTGGCCGGTGGACATCGAGCCCGGCGTCACCGAGCCGGTGTCGATGACGTGCGTGACGCCGCCCACCCAGCCGATCAGCCGGCCCTTCCAGAAGATCGGGACGATGGTGGCGATGTCGCAGGGGTGGACGTTGCCGATGGCACAGTCATTGGTCGTGAACATGTCGCCGGGGTTGATGCAGGGGTTGGCTTCCCAGTTGTTCTCGATCATGTACTTGATCGCCGCGCCCATGGTGCCGACGTGGATGATGATCCCGGTCGAAGTCAGGACGCAGTCCCCGGCGGCGTTGTAGAGCGTGAAGCAGAGTTCGCCTTCCTGCTCGACGATGGGGCTGGCGGCGATCTTCTTGGCAGTCTCGCGGGCATGCACCAGGCCGCCGCGCAGCTTGGAGAACAGTTTCTCGTAGCCGATCGGGTCGCTGTCACGGAATTCCAGCTTCTCGAGGCCGTTGTAGTGGCCGGTGGCCTTGGTGCGCTCGATGATGCCGTCGCGGTGCTGCTTGAGCGTCTGGCCGTTCTGCAGCAGGTCGGCGAAGCCGATTTCTTTATTGCTCATCATGTTCATGGCGGGTCTCCTTACTTCACTTCCTTGAGATGGAACAGGCGGTGCTTGTCGATCGTGGTTTCGAAGCCGTCGGGCACGACAAAGGTCGTGGCGTCGGATTCGATGATGGCGGGACCCACGATGTGGTTGCCGGCCTTGAGGGCTTCCATCTTCCAGAGCGCGGCATCCACCCACTTCTTGTGGCGGTAGAAGGGACGGGTTCCGAGATAGGCTTTTTGGGGCGGCGTCGGGCCGGCATCCGCGTCTTCGGGCAGCACCGGCTTCTGGGTCACGACGGTGCCGCGCAGGATGGCGCCGGTGATCGAGAAGCCCAGTTCCGGCGAGCGGGCGGAACTCGCGTACACGCGGCCGTAGGTGTTCTCGAAGGCCTCGACGATCTGGTCCCAGTCGGCGGCGGTGGCGGCGCGGGTCACCGGCGAGACGATTTCGAGGTCATTCAGCTGGCCCATGTACTGCATCTTGTAGCCAGGGATCAGCAGCACGTCCTCGGCCTTGTAGCCGTTGAGAACGAATTCGTCGATAACCTTGACTGCCAGTTCAGACCAGGCTTCCTGCAGGCTCTTGCAGGCGGCTTCCTTGTCGGCGTCGGGGGCGTGCTGGGCGACACCAAGGTCCACTGACTTGTCGTAGCGGTACTCGAAGTCGGCGCAGGCGCAGCCGAAGGCCGAGAAGCCGGCCGCCCAGGCCGGCACGACGACGTCCTTGAAGCCGACGCCCCCGGTGTAGCCATAGGTGTGCACGGGGCCGGCGCCGCCGTAGGAGAAGCAGGTGAATTCCGCCGGGTTGTAGCCCTTGGCACTGATGTTGGCGCGCAGGTACTCGGAGAGCGTGAGATCGAGCAGCTCGATGACGCCGGCGGCGGCATCCTCGACCGACAGGCCGAGCGGGTCGGCGATCTGCGCCTTGATGTGGTCGCGGGCGCGCTGCACGTCGAGCTTGATGGCACCGCCCAGGAAGTTCTCCGGGTTCAGGTAGCCGAGCACGACGTGGCAGTCGGAGACCGACACCGTGTCGAGCCCGCTTTCCGGCCAGCAGGTGCCGACGCGGTAGCCGGCGCTGTCGGGGCCGAGCTTGATCGACTTGCTGTAGGGGTCGAGGCGCACGAAGCTGCCGGCGCCGGCACCGACCGAGTCCATCGCCACCAGGGGCAGCGAGAGCACCAGGCGGGCCATGTCGGGGTCGGACTTGATGGCGAAATTGCCCTTGGTGATCAGGGCCACGTCGAAGCTGGTGCCGCCGATGTCGGAGCAGGCAATGTTCTCGTCGCCCAGGTACTCACCCAGCAGCTTGGAGCCGATGACGCCGCCGATGGGGCCGGACACGATCGTGCGCGCGAGTTCCTTGGCCTTCCAGCTGATGGTGCCGCCGTGCGTGGCCATCACCCGCAGGTCGAACCTGGCACCGTGCTTCTTGAAGCGATCGCTGACCTTCTTCAGGGTCTGCCGCGAAGGCTCCGCGCCGTAAGCCTCGAGGATGGTGGTATTCATCCTGTGGCTCTCCTTGCGCGACGGGTAGTAGTCCACCGAGGCGAAGACCGGGATATCCGCCTTCAGCTTTTTGAGCTCCTCGCGCACGATGTCACGGGCGCGTTGCTCGCTCGATTCGTTCTTGTGGGATTGCAGCAGGCAAATGACGATGGCTTGCGAGCCGGCCTCGACCAGTTCCCGGGTTGCCTGGCGGACCTCGTCTTCACGCAGCGGGATGACCACCTTCCCCTGCACGTCGGTTCGCTCGGTGACGCCGCGCGTGCGCGAGACGGGCACCAGCGGCTCGTCGTAGCGATGGGTGTTCAGGTGAATGCGGTCCTCCAGCGCATAGCCCAGGTAGCTCTGCAGCGCACGGCCCATCGAATGGATCTGCTCGAAGCCGCGGTTGCAGATGAGGCCGACGGCAAGGCCCTTGCGCATGAGAATGCGGTTGAGCATGGCCGTACCGGAATAGACGCAAGTCACCAGCTCCGGATAGACGTCGTCCACGGTCCGCTCCCAGTGGGCGAGGGCGTCTTCGGAAGAGTTGTAGATGGCAAGGGATTCGTCGCCGGGATTGCTCTGTGCCTTGCCGACCACGAAGCGGCCATCGGAGCGCACGAAGAATGTGTCGGTCATCGTGCCGCCAGCATCGATGCCCATCACCTGTACGGTGGACTGCGGTTGCATACTGCCTCCTGTCGTTGGTGTCGTCATGGTGGGAGTTCCCCACGATCCTTCCATGGCAAGGCCTGTGCCAAGCGCTGGCTGGCACAGGCGCGCAGCGCCGGTATGCAATGGAATCAACACGTTGCGGGCATTCCCCGGCCACTCCGGCGGTAGCGGGGGTGCCTGCTGTCGCTGTCCGGATTCACGACGCCCCTGCACAGCGGTGTCCGGGAACCGGACATCTTCTGGCCAGCGATTCGATGCGGTTGTCTAGCGGCGAGCCCAGGCTTTAGCGGCCGGGGGCATGCGCTGTTGCCCTGCGCGGATGGCGCCGGGCGTGGGGATGGGCGTGGGGATGGGCGCTTGCCTGTCGCCGCAGCGATGGTCTTTGACTTCCCTGTGCCCGGACACAGCGCTGGCACGCCCTGTGCGCTGGTTTCCTGCGAATGGCAGCGAAACGTGGTGAAGTCCATGAAGAATTCAACGATGACAAGGCGCCTGATGGTCGAAGCGGTTGCCGACACCGACCTGGCGCCCGGCGCCCATCTCGTCACCGATCGGTTTGGGTACACGCATCACGGCGTCTATGCGGGCGCCGGCAAGGTCGTGCATTACGCGGGTCTGTCGCGGTCACTGCGTCCGGCCCCGGTGCACGAGGTCACGCTCGAGGAATTCGCGAACGGGCGTCCGGTGCGGGTCCGGCAAAGCCCCGGTGCCAGGTTCGCAGGTGTGGAAGCCGTCCGGCGCGCCTACTCCCGCCTCGGCGAGGATCGCTATCGCCTGATTTCCAATAACTGTGAGCACTTCTGCATGTGGTGCTTGTATGGCGAGAGCCGCAGCGATCAGATCGACCTCTGGAAGTCGTGGGCAAGCGATATGCTGGCTGCCTGCCGCAACGCCATCAGGCGGCTCGCGGACTCGCGCAGTGTGCCGGTGGTGCGAGCCGATTCCCGCTTCGGATTCGAGTGCGGAACGCTCGTGAATTCAACGCAATCCTCTTCCTGAATCGTGCTCGGGCGACATGCATGGCTTCCGGCACATCGGCCAACGATCATACGGCCGCTACCTTCGTGGCGGCTACGGCAAACGCAACCGGACCTGTCGCGGGCGACGGTTGGCACTGTCCGGTTTCCGGACACCTGAAGCGGCGTTGACCGGAAACCGGACACCCTCCGAATGATTTGCTGCAGAGCACAAACTGTTGATTTCAAAGAGGTTGTTGACTTGGGGATAGCGCGGGCATACGGTTACTGCAGTCAATTGATAGTGATCGTTCCATGCCGTCTTTACATTGCAGCGCCTTGATCCCCCGCATCGGCGACGAACTGGTCGTGGCGTCGGCCTGGGAGCGTTTTCTGCAGGACCAACCCGTGGAAGCGAAGGGGGTGCGAAGCGTTGTCCTCGCATCGTGGCAGCGGTGTCGGTCCGAGGCCGTTGATCCTGCCAAGCACTCCGCACCGGGGGCTGGCGCCGAGCATGTGCGCCAGTTGCAGCGCCAGAGCCGGGACCTGTGCGATGCCGCCAGGCCGGCACTCGAGGGCCTGCGCGAGATCCTGCGGGAATGCGGCACCCTCATCATGCTCTGCGATCCGGGTGGCACCATTCTGCTACTCAACGGTGAAACCCGGGCCCGCAGCGTTGGCGAGAGGATCAACCTGGCCGCAGGTGGCTGCTGGAATGAGGACGTGATCGGCACCAATGCCATCGGCACCGCGATCGCCACCGCCGCCGCGGTTCAGATTCATGCCAACGAGCATTTCTGTGTGGACGTCAAGAGCTGGACCTGCGCCGCGGCGCCCATTCTCGACCCCTTTGGCGGCACCCTGCTGGGCGTGGTGGATGTCTCCGGCGTCAAGGAAACGTTCCATGGCCACACCCTGGGCCTGGTGGTGGCTGCCGCCAGGCAGATCGAATGCGAGCTGGCCCGCCGCAGCGTTGCCATGCACGAGCGGCTGCTGACCCGATCGATCGATCATTTCATCCGCTACGCCAGCGACTACGTGGTGCTCGTCGACAGCCGCGGGCGCGTTGTCCGTACCAACGGCAATGCGCAGGCGGCGCGCGAGAGCCATGACGTGCGGCTGCCCCTGGAAGTCGGCGCCCAGGTGCCGGGACTCAACCTTGCACTGCCCGATATCGACCGGAGCTGCCAACGCCCGCAATGGCTGAGCCCCGAATGGCTGCACCCGGTGAAGGACCATGACGGCATGCTGGGTACGATGCTGGTGATCCCGCTCGAGGCGCGCCAGCATCGAAGCGCGGTATCGTTGCCCACGGCTACGGCATCGATGGCAGCCAACGATGCGTTTGGCGAGATCATCGGGGCAAGCGAGGTGCTGGTGGCGACCAAGGCGCGCGCGCGCCGTATCGCACCTCTCGATCTGCCGGTACTGCTGCTTGGCGAGACCGGGGCCGGGAAGGAACTTTTTGCGCGGGCGCTTCATCAGGCGGGTAGCCACCCCGACGGTCCTTTTGTTGCCGTCAACTGCGGCGCTTTTACCCGTGAGCTGCTGGCCAGCGAACTCTTCGGCTATACCGACGGCGCCTTTACAGGCGCCCGCCGTGGTGGCCTTCCGGGCAAGTTCGAGCAGGCCGACGGCGGTACGTTGTTCCTGGACGAGGTTGGCGAGATGCCGCTGGACATGCAGCCCCACCTGTTGCGCGTGCTGCAGGACGGCGTTGTGGTCCGCCTGGGCGATACCCGCGAGCGGCGCGTCGCGGTGCGCGTCGTCGCAGCCACCAACCGTGACCTGCAGAAGGAGATCGCGGCCGGGCACTTTCGCGAAGACCTGTACCACCGCCTCTGCGTCGTCAGCCTGCTGCTACCGCCGCTGCGCGACCGGCCCGGCGATATCGAGGCAATCATTGCGCATCTCAACGGCAAACTGGCGTGCAAATATGGCTGTGCGCCCAAGCAGCTCGAGCCCGCCGTGTGGCAGGCGCTGCTGCGCTATCGCTGGCCGGGCAACATACGTGAACTGCACAATGTCTTCGAGGTGATGTTCGCGCTCAGCGAAGGCCACGTCATCGATTCTTCTCTGTTACCCGCGGGCATCGCGCAGACGCCAAAGGACTCGGTTTCCATATCCACCTCGACGTCAATGCCCGTTCCGCGCGGTCGTCTTGAGGAAATGGAAAGACAAGCGATACTCGATGCGATCGCGAATTCCCACGGCAATATGTCCATGGCCGCCAGGACGCTGGGAATTTCGCGGAGCACGTTGTATGTCAAATTGGCCGCAATCCATTCCGACCTTGGCAGCTCAGGCGCCGGCATGTAGCGGTTTGATTTGACCCGCCGCGTGACATCCTTGCGCTGCCATAGCATCGCCGAGTGCAGATGGTGTGGGTCTTCAAGGCTCCGGCGCTTCCCGGCCTACTCATTTGCAGACAACATCGCGTGCATGCCCTTCAGGGATGACGATCTGGGGCGCATTGCGAAGGGTCTGGACAGGGCTGGATTGCTTGCAAGCTCCCACATTGTTCCCTGAGCATGGGCGATGCCGCGGTCGCGCGACGCCCATCGGGCGGGCGCAGCAACGCTATTCGGCCAGGGGTTTCTGCGGCAGTACTCCATGCCACCAAGCCGGGCTACGCCGAACTAGACAGGGCCTGCCGCCCGCCGCCGACCGGGCTTGCGGGCGGCCATGCCATGCATCAGGACATCGATGACCTGTTCCGCATGCTGTTCCGCCTGGGCCGGTGTCATGGGCCCGACGCCATAAAGGCGCTTCAGCAAATGCGTGGCTGACTGCACGGCCGTAAGCATGGCCGTCATCGTGACGCTGGCCCGTTCCGCTGGGTAAGGCTTGAGTAGTTGCGCTGCATGGCACTCCGCGATCAGCGCATCGAGCTCCTCGTGAAACGGCTTCATATAGTTGTCCACCAGCCAGTCCAGCCTTGGACCATCCTGCGCGACTTCCATCAGGACCAGGGAGTGCGCCGCCGGATGCAGGACATTGCTCACCGCGAAGGCCTTTAGCGCTGCCTGCAGGCGGGCGAGCGGGTCGGAGCGGTCTAGGGCGGCCGCTGCCTGCCTGGACGCGGCCAGCAATCCCGTGTACGCGTTCTCCACTACCGCGCGCCAGAGCCCTTCCTTGCTGCCGAAATGGTAGTTCAGCAGCGGTTGCTTTACGCCCGCGCGGTTTGCGATCGACAGGACGGACGCCCCGTCGAATCCCTTTTGCGTGAACTCGATTTCGGCGGCGTCGATCAGGCGCTGGCGCCCCGGCACCTCGGCCGCGCGGGCGACTGGTGTCGGGGCAGCGGAGGCTTCGGTGGCGCGCTTGCGGGCAGGAGTCTTCGAGCGTCGGCTCTCAACAGTTGTCATGGTGGTTTGGGACGCGTTTCACACACGGTAGCGATCTCGCCATTCTCCCACATGGCCGGGACCTGACCCCCAACCACATCCGGGGGCGGCGGCTTTGCCGGGCCGTCCGCTCGCGCGTTCGTCGAGGTCATCCTTATATAAGTATAAACACTAGTGTGAGTTTGACTTATACTTATATAAATTCACGGTCCAGGGCGGCCATGAGGCGGCGAGCAACATTGGGGGCAGGATGCGCGAGTTGGAGGTTCCGGTATTAATCGTGGGTGCTGGCCCGGTTGGCATGCTGATGGCAGCGCTGCTGGCGGACCAGGGCATTGAATCGCTGCTGGTCGAACGTCGTGATGACCTGCATCTCGCGCCGCAGGCGCACGTCATCAACAGCCGGACGCAGGAAATCCTGGCAGGTATCGGCGTCACCGACGAGGCACTGGCCGGTATCACGACCCATAGCAGCGATGCACGCTTCGTGACGTGGCGGCGCAACCTTGCCGAGGGCGACCTGGCTCGCATCGATATCGGCAGCCCTGGCTACCTTGCCGGCATGGCGGCCGCCAGCAGCAAGCGCACCGCGAACATCCCCCAGCATCATCTGGAGCGGCTGCTGTTTGCCCAGGTGTCGCGCCGCGTCCGCTGCCAGGCGCGCTTCGGCCATGCCTGGCAGGAAGCGGAGCACAACGAGCACTGCGTTGTGTCGTCCGTGCGCGATGCCGCGACTGGCGAGATCTACCGGGTGCGCAGCGAATGGCTGATCGCGGCCGACGGGGCCGGTAGTCCGGTACGGCGCAGCCTGGCACTGCCCATGGTCGGGGAGACCAACCTGGCGCATCTCATCACCATCAACTTCGAGGCGGATATCCGGCATCTGGTCAGGGACAGTCCGTCGATCCTCTTCTGGGTCCTGTCGGCCGCGGCGCCCGGCACGTTTATCGTCCACGATTCGGCGCGCTACTCGGTGTTCATGACACCGTATTTTCCGCAGCATGAATCGCCGGCGGACTTCCCCCTGGCGCGCTGCGAGCGCCTGCTTCGGACCGCGCTCGGGGATCGCCATATGCCTTTGCGCATCACGTCGCTGTCGAACTGGACGATGCAGGCGCACATCGCCGCGTCCTACCGCAAAGGGCGAGCCTTTCTCGTGGGCGATGCCGCGCATCGCTTTCCGCCCACTGGCGGACTCGGGCTGAACACAGGCGCTGCCGATGCCCACAACCTGGCATGGAAGCTGGCCAGCGTCATCCAGGGCAGGGCGGGTCCGGGGCTGCTCGATACCTATGGTGACGAGCGCAAGCCGGTGGCCGAGACCAACTGCGGCGTCAGCGTGGCAAACCACCGGAAGATGCGGGAGGTCACCGCGGCCTTGGGTCTGGATGAGGCCAAGTTGCCGACGCTGGCGCGATTGCGCGCCAGCGCACCGGCCCGCGCGCTCCCCGCTGCGCTGCGTTCCGCCGTGAAGCGGATGCTGGTGGCGCCCGTCGACGCGCGGACCCGGCGCGTGCAACTGGCGACAACGCCGCGGTTCGCGGCCATCCAGCGCAACGTGCAACAGGCTGCTGAAGCGCAGATGGAGCATTTCAATACGCTCGGGCTGGACCTGGGCTACGTGTACCGGAGTTCGGCTGTCTGCGACAGTGAGGCGATGCCCTCGGGGGCGCCAATGGCGGCAAGTTCGGTACTGGAGGTGGCGCAGTCGTTCACCCCGGGCGCGCGGCTGCCGCACTTCCGGCTGCAGGACGCTTCCGGCGCGTCCGCCACTTCGCATGACCTGGTTGGCAACGGGCACTTCCTGCTCGCGGGCTTCGGCCGGCATGGCAAGGCATGCGCCGGGCTTGCCGCGTGTGCGAGCCAGCGGCTTGGCGGCCTGCCGGTGCACGGCGTGGACATTGGCGCAGCCATCCATTGCGCCGACATGCAGCAACTGTCCCGATGGAACCGGGGCCTGCCGGACGGCGTCCTCCTGGTGCGTCCCGATGGCCATATTGCCTGGCGCCATGCATCGGCCACGGACGTGCAGGCGGAGGACGTGCTCACCGCCCTCTGCCGGGTGCTTCAGGTTCCAGTGCCGTCGCCGCTCCGCGCGGCACAGCCACCTTTCAACACACTCGCGAAGGTTCACCAGTGACATACGATTCCGAAGCCCCGCCGCCGCGCCAGGATGGGCATTCCGTTCCGGACCCGATTCCCGTGGCGATCATCGGCGCGGGCACGGCCGGCTCCGTGCTGGCCTTGCTCCTGGCCAGCCGCGGCATCCGCAGCGTGCTGGTCGAGCGCCAGGGCGACGCGGACACGCACCCGCGCGGACACGTCTGGTCCGCCCGCGCGATGGAGGTGATCCGCGCCATCGATGTCGAACTTGCCGAGCAACTGCGCGAGATCAGTTCGCCACCGCTCAAGCTGCGCTACATCACCTGGTGCACGTCGCTGGCCGGGGCCGACCTGGGCCGCTGCGTGCCGATCGGAAATGACCCCGCGCATACCGCCAGCCTGCTGGGTAGCGGCCCCTGCCGCCCGCTGCACTTGTCCCAGAACGTGACCGACCCGATCCTGCGGGAGCGCGTGGCACGCAACGCGCTGATCGAGTTCCTGCCGGGGTACGAACTGGAGTCGCTGTCGCAGGACCAGCATGCCTGCACGTTGACGCTGCGCGAACTGCGCAGCGGCCTCAGCGTGCGGCGCAGCGCGCGTTTCGTCGCGGGTGCCGATGGCGCGCAGAGCACGGTGCGGCGCCTGCTGGGCGTGCCATCTGTGCAGACGCCGCTGCAGGCGGTGGCGCAAATCCATTTTCGCGCGCAGTTGGACAAGCTGACCGTAGCGCGGCCAAGCCCGTTGTACTGGATTCTCAATCCCAAGGTGGTGGGCACGCTCACCGCCCACACCGCCGATGAACAGGACTGGGTCCTGACGACGGCGGTGCTGCCTGCGCTCGAGCCTGCCGGCGGGATGCCGGCCGCGCAAGCGCTGTCGCTGGTGCAGGCCGCGATCGGCGACCACAGCGTTGACGTCAGGGTGCAGTCCGTCCGTCCATGGACCATGGCGCTGCGCCGTGCGGAAGTGACCCGGGTCGGGCGCGTGCTGCTGCTTGGCGACGCCGCTGCCGGCTTCTCCGCCATCGGCGGCTTCGGCATGAACCACGGCATCGAGGACGCGGCGAGCCTGGCGTGGCGGCTGCAGATCCTGCTGGGCAGTTTTGTGCCCGACGACCTTGGGCAGGCGCTGTTGTCCAGTTATGCCGAGGAAAGAGCGGCGAGCGCCCAGGCGCATGCCAGCCGTACGCAGCAACTGAGCGACCTGGCCGACCAGGTGCTGCGCGCCACCGGTGTGGATCCGGACGGTTTCCAGACCTTGTCCGCGCTCTCCCGGTCCCCCTGGGTCCGGCTGCTGCCCAGGCCTGCCGCGCGCACGCTGTTCCGGGCCGTGACCGGCGCTGGCCTGAAGCCGCTGGGCCGGCTCGCGGACGCTGGCCAGGCAGGTGCCGACGCCCGTGCTCGCGTGCGCAGGGCGATCGACCGGCAGCGGGAAGTGTTTGTGACGCTGGGTACCGATCTTGGCTATGCGCATGCGACGGGATTCCTCTGCCGCGAGCCCCATCCGCAGGCGAAATCGCCCCACGCGGGCACCGACTACTGGCCGGAGACCAGCCCCGGCGCACTGGTCCCCCATCTGTGGAGTGACGCGGATGGCGCATCGCTGTCAACGCGCGACCTGGCCCGGCGTGCCCCTATGACGCTGCTGGTCCACGAAAAGGAGCGCGTGCGCTGGCAGGCGGCGCTGGCGCAACTGCGCGCCGCCTGGGGTATCGACGTGGCGTGTCCGCGGGTCGGCACGGGCGACGACGCGCAGTTCCGCATCGGTGCGCCGGCGTTTGCCGAAGCCTTGCAGGTCGACGTGTCCGGCGCGGTGCTGCTGCGCGGCGACGGCATCGTGGCCTGGCGCAGCCGGCGCCAGTGCGCCGATCCCGGCGCGGCGCTGCAGGCGGTCATGGCGCGCATGGTTTCCCAGTCCAACACGATCCGCGCCGCGAGCGCGGCACACCTGACCAAGGAGATGCAATGAGCGACAGCATGGACCAGTTCCCTATCCCCTGCCCAGACCCGGACGCGCGCCCGCCGCAAAAGCTTGCGCACATCGTGCTGGCCACGCGCCGCTTTGACGAAACGATCCACTGGTGGAGCATCGTGCTGGGCGCGCGCGTGATGTATCGCAATGCCTTGCTCTGCTTCCTGTCCTTTGACGAGGAGCATCACCGCCTGGCGCTGATCAATGCCGCGAACTTCTCGCCCCGCCGGCGCGAGAGCACAGGCCTGGACCACGTGGCCTTCACCTACAGCTCGCTCGGCGACCTGCTCCACACCTATGAGCGGCTCAAGGGCCATGACGTCCGCCCGGAATGGTGCATCAACCACGGACCGACCACCTCGCTGTACTACCGCGACCCCGACGGCATCCAGGCGGAACTGCAAGTGGACAACTTCGAGACGCTGGAGGCACTGGATGTGTGGCTGCGCTCGGGAGCCTTCGCGGAGAACGCGATCGGGGTCGAGTTCGATCCGGAGCATCTGCTCGAACGCTACCAGGCTGGCGAGCCGGAAGCCAGCCTGAAGCAGCCCGGCGCGGTGACCAGCCGTCAGTTCCTGACCCTGCGCTGAAAGGGGAGAGCCCGTGAGATTGTGCACGTTTTCCACCGCGCAGGTGCAGGGCCATGTCGGCCTGGGCCTGGCCGGCGACCGGGTGCTGGATGTGACCGCGACCTTCGCGGGCGACGCGCGCTTTGCCTGCCTGCTGGCGCTCATTGAGCACCAGCAGGACACGCTGCCGGCCCTGCGGGCGTTGCTGGAAGACCGAACCCGAGACGGCGCGCACCAGGTGTACGCGTTGCGCTCGATTCGGCTCCAGGTCCCTTACCGTCCGCCGCAGATCCGTTGCTTCAGCGTCTACGAGCAGCATCTGCGCAATGCCTTCGGGCAGGTCATGGCCCATGGCGTCAGCCCGGCTACAGGCCTGCTGATGCGGGCGCTGGGTGCGGGCAGGGTGCCGAAGGCCTTCTACGAAACGCCGATGTACTACAAAGGGGCGCGTCTCAATCTGTCCGGCCACGGCAGCAAGGTGGCCCGGCCCGATCCCGGCAGCAAGCTGGACTACGAGGCCGAACTTGCTGTCGTGATTGGCCGCCCCGGCAAGAACATCGATCGCACGGTGGCAATGTCGCACATCTTCGGCTACGTGATCTTCAACGATTTCTCCGAACGCGCCCAACTGATGAAAGAAATGCGCGCCCGCCCGAATGCCGGCCCGGCCAAGGGCAAGGACTTCGACGGCAGCAACAGCCTCGGCGCCTGGATCGTCACCGCCGACGAGATTGCCGATCCACACGCGCTCGATGTCACCGTGCGCGTCAACGGTGAAGTACGCGGGCAGGGCAGCACTGCGGGGATGACCCACCGCATCGACCGCATCGTCAGCTACGCGTCGTCCAACGAGACGCTGCACGGCGGCGAGCTGCTCGCCACCGGCTGCGTGCCGAACTGCGCCGGCATCGAGCAATGGCGCTTCCTGGAGGACGGCGACTGCGTCGATGTGGAGATCGCCGGGCTAGGCGTCCTGACCAACTCGATCGCCGGCAACTAGCCGTACCTCAGCCCCCACGCCCGGCGGCCCGAGACCTTCCCGCGGCAATAACAATTAGATTGGAGACAGCAGTGAACCCGAAACAGTGGATGGTCCTATCCGCGGTAGCCCTGCGCCCGGCGCTTGGGCTGGCCGACAACGGCTACTTCCAGATCGGCTACGGTGCCGAAGCGCGTGGCGTGGCAGGTGCGGCTGCGGCGTCGACCCGCGACGCGTTCGGTGGTGCCAGCAACCCCGCCACCACGGTGTGGGCTGGCAACAGCTTCGAGGGCAACCTGATCGCGACCAACGGCCGCACCAGCATGAGCCGCGCCGCGGGATTGCCGCCGCCGTTGAGCGGGGTGCTCGATACGAACACGGCCAGCGCAAGCCGCTGGGTGCCGCTCGCGGACATCGCGGTGAGCAAGATGGTCACGCCTGACTTGTCGCTGAGCGTGGTCGGCTACAGCAATGGCGCAGGCACCTACTTCCCGGATGGCACCACGACCTGCCTGGCGCCGCCGCCGGCGGGCGCCGGCACCACCTATCGTGGCAACCTGCTGTGCGGCAGCGGCAGGGCCACCACCACGATCCAGCAACTGACGATCGCGCCGACGGTGTCGGCGCGGGTCTCCCCGAGCGTCTCCTTCGGTTTCTCGGTGCTGCTGACCGGCCAGTTGTTCAGCGCCGAGGGTCTGCAGGCGCTGGCGCCGCAGTCAGCGGCGCCGGACTACCTGACCAACCAGGGCAGTGCGTCCTCGTTCGGCGTGGGCATGCGCGTGGGCGCGTACTGGCGCGCCAGCGACGCGCTGGCTTTCGGTGCCGCCTACTCGCCCCGTATCCGGATGGGACGGCTCAAGGAGTATGAGGGCCTGCTGGCGGACCAGGGCCGCCTGGATATCCCGGAGAACATGTTGCTGGGCTTGCAGTGGTCGCCCACGCAGGATCTGTCTTTTCTCTTCGACTACCAGCGCATCAATTACTCGGCTACGTCCGGCCTGGGCAACCCATCCTTTGATGGCACCGCCCTGCGCGGCAGCAGTGGCGGTCCGGGCAACGGCTGGAAGGACATGCATGTGTTCAAGGTCGGCGTGCGCTACCAGGTGACGCCGGCCCTCAATGTCTCGGGCGGCGTGTCGTTTAACAGCGCGGCCTATGCGGACGAGGACACGGCGAACAACGTCACCGCGCCCGCCACCTTCCGCCGGCACTACACCCTCGGGCTTGGCTACGCGACCGGGCCCAACAGCAAGTGGTCGGTCTTCTACTCCTTGTCTCCGGGGCACACCACCACCGGCAGTTCGGCCCTGGCATCGGCCGTTGCCACGCAGCTTGCAGGCAGTCCCACCGTAGCGGGCCAGGAGTCCCTGGCCACGCGGCAGCAGAGCATCGGCGTGCAGTACTCGCAACGGTTCTGACTGTCTTCGGCACCTACCTGACCTATCGGTTCATTCATCACGGAGTACGTTCGATGCAGGCTTGTCTTTTTCTGTACCACAGCGGTAACCGCGTCCTCACAGGCGATCAGGCATGAACGCACGCACGGAGCCATCGGCGCTGCAGTCGCCACGGCTGGACGACCGCTTCGAGCAGCTGGCCGGCAAGGTCTTTCTCACGGGAAACCAGGCCATCGTGCGTATCGCGCTGGACCAGCGCCGCATCGATAGCGCCCTGGGCCGGAATACCGGCGGCTTTATCTCCGGATATCGCGGCTCGCCGCTGGGCCGGCTCGATATGGAGCTGTGGCGGATCGAGCCGCTGCTGCGGACGGCCAACATCCGCTTCCAGCCTGGCGTGAACGAGGACCTGGCCGCGACCGCGATCTGGGGCACGCAGTATGTCGGCACCTTTCCCGGGGCAACCGTGGACGGCGTGTTCGGCATCTGGTATGGCAAGGGACCGGGTGTGGACCGCAGCGGCGACCCGTTCAAGCACGGCAACCTGGCCGGCACCAGCGCCGCCGGCGGCGTACTGGTGCTGGCGGGCGATGACCATAGCGCAAAGTCCTCCACCACCGCGCACCAGTCGGATTTCTCGCTGATCGCGGCAGGCATCCCGGTGCTGTATCCGGCCAACGTCCAGGACATCATCGACTTCGGCCTGCGCGGCATCGAGATGTCGCGCCACAGCGGCTGCTGGGTGGGGATGAAGCTGGTGACCGACGTGGTGGAGTCCGCCGCTGAGGTCGAGGTGGGCCAGCAGGCACCCGTCGAGGTCTTGCCCGCCGCCAACGGGGCCTTGCATATCCGCGCCTTCGAGATGGCGCCGGCCGCCGAGGAGCGCCTGTACGTGCAAAAGCTGCCGGCGGCCGTACAGTTCGCCAGGGCGGCGGGGCTCAACCGCCTGGCATGGCCCGCTCCGGCAGCGAAGGTGGGCATTGTCACCGCCGGCAAATCGTATGCCGACACCATGCAGGCCTTGCAGCGGCTGGGGATCGATGCCGCCGGCCCGCACGGCGCCACGCTGCGCATCCTCAAGATCGGCATGGTGTGGCCGCTCGAAGACGAGATCGTGCGCGCCTTTGCGCAAGGTCTCGATACCATCCTCGTGATCGAGGAAAAGCGGCCGCTGCTTGAGTCGCAGCTGAAATCCATCCTGTTCGATGCGCGCCTCGCGCGGCCGCCCGTGGTGCGCGGCAAGTTCGACGGCGCGACCGAATGGTCGGCGTCCCGCGGCACGCCGGTGCTGCCCATTTGCAACGAGTTGACGGTGCTCCAGGTCGCCGAAGCGATCCGGCGGCTGCTGGGCCTGCCGCCCGCGCCGGACGTGAACGCCCCGATCCCGTGCGAGGCGGGGCAGGGCGCGCCGCTGCGCCGCCCCAGCTTTTGCGCGGGCTGTCCGCACAACACGTCGACCCGGCTGCCGGATGGCAGCCGGGCGCTGGCCGGCATCGGCTGCCATACGATTGCCATGCTGAACGACCCGACCAAGACCCACACGGCTTCGCATATGGGTGGCGAGGGGGTGATGTGGATGGGGCAGGCGCCGTTCACGCGCGAGCCCCACGTCTTTGCCAATATGGGCGACGGCACCTATTTCCATTCCGGCTACCTGGCTATCCGCCAGGCGCAGGCGGCCAATCTGCGGATGACCTACAAGCTGCTGTTCAACGGCTTTGTCTCCATGACCGGCGGCCAGCCTGTGGACGGCGAACTGAGCGTGGACAAGGCGGTGGCCCAGCTGCAGGCGGAAGGGATCGGCAAGATCGTCGTGGTCACCGATGACGTGACCGCTTACGACGCGCCAAGGCGCGCGGCGCTGGGCGTGCCGGTGCACGACCGCGCGCAGCTGGAGACCGTACAGCGCGGGCTGCGCGAACATGCCGGCCTGTCGGTACTGATCTACGACCAGGCGTGTGCCACCGAGGCACGGCGCTTGCGCAAGCGCGGCAAGCTGCCCGACCCGCAGGTCCGTACCTATATCGATCCGGAAGTCTGCGAGGGCTGCGGCGATTGCGGCGAGCAGTCCGGATGCCTCGCGATCGAACCGCTGGAGACGCCGCTGGGCCGCAAACGGCAGATCAACCAGTCTTCGTGCAACAAGGACCTGTCGTGCGTGCGCGGCTTCTGCCCCAGCTTTGTCACGCTCGATGGAGCCAGGCCGCGCCGGCCACAGCGCGGCAAGGACGGCGACCTGACAATTCCCGCGCTGCCGGACGTTGAGATTCCGGCCGATTTCGCGCCGACGGCAATCCTGGTGGCGGGCATCGGCGGCACCGGCGTGGTCACCATCGGCGCGGTGCTGACCATGGCGGCGCACCTGGACGGCAAGGCCGGCAGCTCGCTCGACGTGACCGGGCTCTCGCAGAAGTATGGCGCGGTCGGCTCCCACATCCGCATTGCGCCACGCGCGGAACTGCTGCACGCCGCGCGCATCGGCAGCGCGGAGGCCGATGTCCTGCTGGGATGCGACCTGATCGTCGCCGCGGGCGCGGACGCGCTGTCCCGACTGCGAGCGGAACAGGCGCGCGCCTTCGTCAACACCGGGATCGTGCCCACCAGCGACTTTACCAGCCAGCCGGACTGGTCGGCGGATGAGGCAGGCCTGAGGCAGCGGTTGAGCGGGGCCCTGGGCGTGCGCGCCGAGTTCGTCGATGTGGCGGCGCTCGCGCAGCAGCTCCTTGGCGACGCCATCCTCTCCAATATGCTGTTGCTCGGCTATGCCTGGCAGAAGGGCGCGATCCCGGTGCGGCGCAAGGCGATGGAGAAAGCCATCGAACTCAACGGCGTGGCGACCGGAACCAACCACAAGGCATTCGCGCTGGGCCGATGGCTGGCGCACGACCACGCCGCAGTGGGGCGCCTGCTGGCGCCCGCGCAGGTGGTCCAGTTCCTGAAGAGGGCCGACGGACCGCTGGGCGAACTGATCGACGACCGGGCCCGGCGCCTCGTCGACTACCAGAACGCGGCACTGGCCACGCGCTACCGTGCACGGATCGAGGCAGTGCGCCGGATGCTGGCGGGCCGCAGCGATGCGCAGGCGCTGCTGCGAGAGGTGGCAACGCAGTACTACCGTTTGCTGGCGGTCAAGGACGAGTTCGAGGTGGCGCGCCTGTATTCGCGCCCGGCGTTCATGCAGTCCTTGCGCGACGGCTTCGAGGGCGACTTCAAGGTCAGCTTCCATCTCGCGGGCGGCCCCTTCGGCAAGCTGGACAAGGTGACCGGGAAGATCGGCAAGACCGCCGTCGGCGCGTGGATCCGGCCCGCGTTCCGCCTGCTGGCCGGTGCGCGCTTCGTGCGCGGCAGCCGGCTTGATCCGTTCGCGCGGGGCGCCGAAGCACAGCTCAATCGCCGCGTGCTGGCGGCCTATGAGGCAGACCTTGACCTGCTTGGCCACGCCGCGGCGCAGTGGCCGGCCGAACGCTTGCAGGCCTTGCTTGGCTGGCCAGCCAGCGTGCGCGGCTACGGCCACGTGCGCGATCGGCAGGCGCAGGCGGGCTTTGCCAGACGGGAGCAGGCACGCGAGGAGTGGGGCGGCGATGCCAGCCGGTAGCGACAACGGCATCCGTGCGATGCCATCACCGAAAGCGGAAACACCATGAACAAAGTCATCATCACCTGCGCCATCACCGGTTCGATCCACACTCCGTCCATGTCACCCTACCTGCCGGTTACGGCCGATGACATCGCGGCGAGCGCGATCGACGCCGCGCGGGCCGGAGCCGCCATCGTCCACCTGCATGCGCGCGATCCCGCGGACGGGCGCCCGTCGCAGGACCCGGCACTGTTCCGCCGGTTCGCGCCAACCATCAAGGCGGCATCGGACGTGGTGATCAACCTGACAACCGGCGGTGCGCCGACGATGAGCGTGGAGGAACGCCTGCAGCCGGCACTGCAATTGCGCCCGGAAGTCGCCTCGCTCAATATGGGCTCGATGAACTTCGGACTGTACGAATTGCTGGACCGCTTCACGGAATTCCGACACGACTGGGAACGGCCTTATCTTGCGCAAAGCTATGACGGCATCTTCAGGAACACCTTCAAGGATATCGCCTACATCCTGCAGTCCTGCAGCGAGAACCAGACGCGCTTCGAGATCGAATGCTACGACATCGGGCACCTGTACACGGCCGCCCATTTTCTCGATCGCGCACTGCTGACGCCGCCGCTGCTGATCCAGTCCGTATTCGGACTGCGGGGCGGCATCGGCGCGCATGTGGAGGACCTGATGCATATGCGCCGCACGGCGGACCGGCTGTTCGGCAAGGACTATGTCTGGTCGGTGCTGGGCGCCGGCCGCAGCCAGATGTCCATGGCGGCGATCTCCGCGGCGATGGGCGGCAACGTACGCGTCGGGCTGGAGGACTCGCTGTGGGACGGACCCGGGAAACTGGCCGACAGCAATGCCGCGCAGGTCCTGCGTGTGCGCAGTGTAATTGAAGCGCTGTCGCTGGAGGTTGCCACGCCGGAGGAGGCCCGTACGTTGCTGAAGCTCAAGGGGCGGGAGAATGTTGGGTTCTGAACGGAGGACGCCGGCGGTCGGGCAGCGCAGCGTATCGGTCTTGCCATCTGGACAGCGACCGTGGCAACGCGCCAGGACACGCCTGGCCAAAGGCAGACTTCCTTTGTAGCGAGATTCCAGCAAGAGCGAGCTTCCGGAAGTCCGTGCCAGAAGCGCTCGGCCCAAGAGGGCCTGCTCAACAATCTGCGCAGTTTTTTTTTGTAAGGGGTATCCAGGTGCCGCCAATCAGCGTATATTTCGCCCCGCGGGGTGGAGCAGTTGGCAGCTCGTCGGGCTCATAACCCGAAGGTCGCAGGTTCAAGTCCTGCCCCCGCAACCACATTCGTCCAAGCCCCGCCGGAGCCATCCGCGCGGGGCTTTTGCATTTGGTTCCAGCCGCAGATGCACGTATAGCCCTCAGCCTTATGGCTGGACTGGTCGCCTGGGAGCTGAGCCTTGTATTCCATGCGTTTTGGCGCCAGGTACAGCGGGTCCTTTCTGTTCCGCCGGTTCGCTAAGTGGTCCTCATCGCGATGACTCCAGAGTTTCCTGGCGGGAGCAGCTGGTGCAAGTGATGAGCAGGAATTTCGTCATGGGTTCTTCCTCAATCAGGCTCGGCGGCGCAGTTTAACTGGCTTGCTGCGGGTCAAGCCGGTGCCGGTTCCGTGCGGGCCTCCGAGCTTGCGTTATTGCGATTCAGTGGGTATGGCTGCCACAGACGGCGGCACAGCGCATGCTGTGGGGAAGCGCCAACGTTGATGACACGCCCTCAGCGACCGGGCACGTGCAAGGGCCACGCGCTGGAGAGTACGTTGCTGACCAGTCCAATGCGATGCAGAAAAGTAAACGAAACGCTTGACCTTCCCACGATGGCAAGGGTCAAGCTGCGCTTCTATCGAGTTTCAACTATGGAAGCAAACCATGAACATGCCAAGCACAAGCGGTGCTCGTGCCACTGCGACAGCGATCAGCCTGCCCATCGAAGGCATGACTTGCGCAAGTTGCGTTGGCCGCGTCGAGGCTGCCCTTGCCAGGGTCGACGGCGTGGGAAGCGTATCGGTCAATCTCGCCACCGAACGAGCGGACATCCGCCTGGCGGGTCCCGTCGAGCGCATGGCGCTGGTTCAGGCGGTGGAGAAGGTGGGCTACGACGTGCCTGCCAGTACCGTCGAGCTGGCGGTCGAGGGCATGACCTGTGCCTCGTGCGTCGGTCGGGTCGAGCGGGCGCTCAAGGCCGTGCCAGGCGTCTCGAATGCGGCTGTGAATCTGGCGACCGAGCGCGCCACCGTGCGCGGTGTGGCCGTCGTGGAGGCTTTGGTGGCCGCCGTCGAGAAGGCGGGCTACGAGGCCCGTCCAGTCGATAACGCAGCGCAAACTGACGATGAGGTTACTGAAAAGAAGGACGCCGAGCGGGCCGAACTCCGGCGCGACCTGACCTTGGCCGCCGTACTGGCGCTGCCGGTATTCGTGCTTGAAATGGGCTCGCACCTGATCCCCGGCATGCACGAGTGGGTCATGGCCACCATCGACATGCAGCAGAGCTGGTATCTGCAGTTCGTGCTGACGGCGCTGGTGCTGGCCATTCCGGGCAGGCGCTTCTACCTCAAGGGCTTCCCGGCGCTGGTGCGCCTGGGGCCGGACATGAATTCTCTGGTGGCTGTCGGCACGGCGGCGGCATTCGGCTATTCGGTGGTTGCAACCTTTGCTCCAGGCCTGCTGCCGGCCGGAACGGTGAATGTCTATTACGAAGCGGCAGCCGTCATCGTGGCGCTGATTCTGCTGGGGCGCTTCCTTGAGGCACGCGCCAAGGGGCGCACCTCCGAGGCCATCAAGCGCCTGGCCGGTTTGCAAGCCAAGGTTGCGCACGTCTCGCGCGATGGCCGCATCGTGGACATTCCGATTAACGAGGTGGCCCTGGGCGACATCGTGGAAGTGCGTCCTGGCGAGCGGGTGCCGGTCGATGGCGAAGTGACCGATGGCCGCAGCTTTGTTGACGAGTCGATGATTACCGGCGAGCCGATTCCCGTCGAGAAGACGACCGGCAGCGCCGTGGTGGGCGGCACCGTCAATCAGAAGGGCGCCCTGACGCTGCGCGCCACGGCCGTGGGCGCCCAGACCATGCTCGCGCAGATCATCCGGCTGGTCGAACAGGCCCAAGGCTCCAAGCTGCCGATCCAGGCCGTGGTGGACAAGGTGACGTTATGGTTCGTGCCGGCGGTCATGCTGGCAGCCTTGTTGACCTTTCTGGCCTGGCTGATCCTGGGGCCGTCGCCAGCACTGACTTTTGCACTGGTCAACGCGGTGGCCGTGCTTATCATCGCCTGCCCCTGCGCGATGGGCCTGGCTACACCGACCTCCATCATGGTCGGCACCGGCCGCGGCGCCGAAATGGGCGTGCTGTTCCGCAAGGGCGAGGCGCTGCAGTTGCTCAAGGATGCCCGGGTGGTGGCCGTGGACAAGACCGGTACGCTGACCGAGGGCCGCCCGGTACTGACCGACCTGGAGGTCGCCACCGGATTCGACCGCAGCCAGGTGCTGCGGTGGGTTGCGGCGGTGGAGTCGCGTTCGGAGCACCCGATTGCCCGCGCCATCGTCGAGGCCGCAGAGGAGGGTGGCATTGCGCTGCCGGTAATGACCGATTTCGAGTCGGTCACCGGCATGGGCGTGCGCGCCACCGTGGATGGCGCCCGCGTGGAGGTTGGTGCTGACCGCTACATGCGTGCGCTGGGGCTGGACGTCGGCGCCTTCGCCCGCACCGCCGGACGCCTGGGCGACGAGGGCAAGTCGCCACTGTATGCCGCCATTGACGGCCGACTGGCTGCCATCATCGCTGTCGCCGATCCGATCAAGCCCAGCACGCCCGCCGCCATCGCCGCTCTGCACCAGTTGGGTCTGAAGGTGGCGATGATCACGGGCGACAACGCGCGCACCGCGCAGGCGATCGCCAGGCAACTGGGCATCGACGAAGTCGTGGCCGAGGTTCTGCCCGAGGGCAAGGTGGAGGCTGTGCGCCGGCTGAAGGCAGCCCACGGCCAGATCGCCTTCGTGGGTGACGGCATCAATGATGCACCGGCGCTGGCCGAGGCCGATGTGGGCCTGGCAATCGGCACGGGCACCGATGTGGCGGTGGAATCTGCCGACGTGGTGCTGATGTCCGGCAATCTGCAAGGCGTGCCCAACGCCATCGCGCTGTCCAAGGC
Organism: Cupriavidus sp. BIC8F; assembly: GCF_032465815.1. Classification (NCBI taxonomy): domain Bacteria; kingdom Pseudomonadati; phylum Pseudomonadota; class Betaproteobacteria; order Burkholderiales; family Burkholderiaceae; genus Cupriavidus; species Cupriavidus sp. BIC8F. Next base: position 1,754,731 of record NZ_CP136095.1, read on the forward strand.
CACCATCGGCAATATTCGTCAGAACCTGTTCTGGGCCTTTGGCTACAACACGGCGCTGATTCCAGTGGCCGCAGGCGTGCTGTACCCCACCTACGGGGTGCTGCTGTCGCCCATCTTCGCGGCCGGCGCGATGGCGCTGTCCAGCGTGTTCGTTCTCGGTAACGCGCTGCGCCTGCGCCGCTTCCAGGCGCCGCTGGCGGCGGTATCCGATACATCTCATTGAGCAAGGAGGACAAGCATGAATATCGGTGAAGCATCCAAGGCATCCCGCGTGTCGGCCAAGATGATCCGCTACTACGAGCAGATCGGCTTGATTCCCCCAGCGGACCGGACTGGCTCGGGCTACCGTGCCTATGCCCCAGCTGACGTCAATCGGCTGCACTTTATTCGCCGCGCCCGCGACCTCGGGTTTTCGGTGGCCGAGATTGGCGGTCTGCTGGGGCTCTGGAATGACCAATCGCGTCACAGCGCGGACGTCAAGCGGCTGGCCGAGCAACAGATCGCCGAGCTGGATCGGCGAATGGAGAACATGCGGCAGATGGCTGAGACACTGACGGCACTCATCAGCTCCTGCGCGGGCGACCACCGCCCTGACTGCCCGATCCTTGATGAGCTACAGCAGCCGGATAACGATTGTGCAGCACCTGAGGCGCGCACCGGCGCGGTGGCTCGTCGTGCGCGCGGTAAAGCGGCTATCGCGGTTGAGTCATGCACTTGCACACACTGAGCGGCGAGGAGACGAAATGCCCAAACTAACAGTCCTGCCTCATGCAGATCTGGCGCCTGAGGGCGCCGTGTTGAACGTGTCTGCGGGCGCGTCGATTTGCGCGGCGCTGCTCGACCATGGGATCGAGATCGAACACGCTTGCGAACAAAGTCGCGCATGCACGACCTGCCACTGCATCGTGCGCAAGGGCTTTGATTCCCTCAACGAGGTTGAAGAGGGCGAGGATGATTTGCTGGACCGGGCCTGGGGACTGGAGGCGCAGTCGCGCCTGAGTTGCCAGGCCATCGTGGCAGGTGAAGACCTGACGATCGAGATCCCCAAGTACACGATCAATCATGCCAAGGAAAACCAATGAGCTGGCGTAGCGCACGCCGGCTCACAAAATGCTGCATCGGCCGCGCTTTATCCGCTGATGTGTCCGTGGCCCCCTCTGGTGGTTGCAGGTGCAAGCATGCTCGCCTCTACTGGTGCTATTGACAGCATCAAGCGGCGGGCTGCTGCTTTTGAGGGGGATGAGTTGGCTCAAGCAACGGTGCGCAAGATTCGCTCGGACTTCACATCGCTGACGAAGAATCTGCTGATCGCGGCCATCACCCTATGGGAGTGGGCGACGCTTGCCTGGCGCTGAGCATGAAAAGGCGCGGCCCACACTCTTGGATCGGAGCGCCTGCAGGACAGACAGCCTGCCGAAGCGCCTCCGGCAGGCTGCAAGGTTGCCTTACTGTGCGCGGGGCGGGAAGCCAGCCTCACGCAGGGCCGTGACGATCTGCTCCTCGGATGCCGAGGTTTGCACCTGCACAAGACGGGTGGGCGGATCCGTGACGACCCTGGCGCCGGGATCGATCATCTGGATCGCCTTGGTTACTGTGCGGGCGCAGCCGCCGCAGGTCATGTCATCGAGGTGGAACTGCATGGAAACTCCTTTCATGTTGGGGTGCTCAGCAGTTTGGTCCTTGCCACGGTTGGAAGGTCAAGCCTCTAAGATGCGCGTGGCCGAATACTCGACCAACTTGCCAGTCTTCAGGTCAAAAGGACTCACGCTTGACCGGGGTCAGTTCATAACGACCGGCACTTGCGTTTTGCCCATTCCCATTGCGCCTGGAGATACTGTGGTTGCTGATTTTGCGTGGCTCGGCGGCGAAACAGGCAGATGTAAGCGGATTATCGCTACAGCTCCGTCTCGCGCCATGGTGATGTGACGATATTTAACATAACACTTATTATGCGAGTAACGCCTGTTGGCGCCAGATTCTAATGTCCGTTTATAGCCAGATTCAAATGTCCGAGTTGGTCCGGGTAACCTGTACGGCCTTGAGCCAGCCAGGGAGCCGCCATGCGACCGGACACGATCACCATGACGATGCGTCAATTGGACCGGCTCAAGGTCCTGCAAGCCTTGGCAGACGGTCACTTGAAGACAGGCATTGCGGCGGCTCGGCTGGGACTCAGCACACGGCAAACGTTGCGCTTGCTTCGTCGGTACCAGGTCGGAGGTGCGCCGGGCTTACAGAATCGCCGGCAAGGCGCTCCGGGTCATCGCCAGTTGCCGCCCGGGCTGGAGTCCCGCGTGCGTGGCCTGATCCGCGACACCTACGCCGACTTCGGCCCGACCCTGGCGGCTGAGAAGCTCAGAGAACGCCATGGTATCGACCTGGCCACGGAGACGGTGCGCCGGATCATGATCGACGCCGGTTTCTGGGTGCCGCGCAAGTTGCGCCCGCCCAAGGTGCACCAGCCGCGCAACCGCCGCGCCTGCCTTGGCGAGCTGGTGCAGATCGACGGCAGCGACCACGCCTGGTTCGAGGACCGGGCGCCGGCGTGCACGCTGCTGGTCTACGTCGATGACGCGACCGGCAAGCTGATGCAGCTGCGATTCGTGCCGAGCGAATCGACGCCGGCGTACTTCAGCGCCACGCGTGACTATATCGAGCGCCACGGCAAGCCGATGGCGTTCTATTCCGACAAGTTCAGTGTCTTCCGGGTCAATGCCCGGGACAGCGCCGAAGGCCGCGGCTACACCCAGTTCGGGCGCGCGCTGTTCGAGCTGAACATCGACATCCTGTGCGCCAATTCGAGCCCGGCCAAGGGCCGTGTCGAGCGGATGAACGGCACGTTGCAGGACCGGCTGGTCAAGGAACTGCGCTTGCGCGGCATCAGCACCATGGCCGCGGCCAACGACTTTGCCGCGCATTTCATGGCCGACTTCAACGCCCGCTTTGCCAAGGTGCCCAGGCGGGACTTCGACGCCCACCGGCCGCTGCGTGGCGACGAGGACCTGGCGCGCATCTTCAGCTGGCGCGAGTGGCGCAAGGTGTCACACAGCCTCACGCTGCAGTACGACAAGGTGCTGTACCTGCTCGAGGACCGACCCGAACACCGGCGCCTGATCCACCGCTATCTCGAGGTCGCCGAGTACCCGGACGGCAGGGTTGAGTTGTGGGCCGACGGCGCGTCCCTGCCCTACACCACCTATGACCGGCTCGGCGAGCTCGACCAGGGCGCGATCGTCGACAACAAGCGGCTGGGGCACGTGCTGGCCATCACGGCGCAGGTGCAGGCGCAGCGCGACAGTCGCCAGCAGGCGGGGCCGTCGCGCACGCTGCAAGGCGAACCGGCCCGGCCCCATCGCGCGCCGCTGAACGTCAAGCGGCAGCGTCTGATCAACCGGCTCGATCTCGAGCGCGCGATGGCGGCGGCACCGCTGCAGCGGAACGCGGACATTTTAACTTTGCCTACCGTGAATCCACCGCCCCACCCTGGGCCAGACTCGGTCACGTCAGGCCAGCACCACCGCCCTACCATCCCCCCACAAAAGCATCCAACCCCGCACAAAAAGCACGCCCGCACCGACATTTGAATTTAGCGGAGGGGGCGACCTTTCAAAACCCACTGGACAACGCCTGTTGGCCCCAAATAGTAATGTCGCATTTGAGCCAAATAGAAATGTCGTACCCCCTTGCCAAGGCTGGCATGCTGGCGGTTTTCCGTCTGTCCGAGACCGGAGGCCGCGATGCCCAAGCCCGAGACCATCACGATGACGATGCGCGAACTCGATCGGCTCAAGGTGATTCAGGCCGTGGTCGACCATGGCCTGGCGGTCTGGCGCGCGGCCGAGAAACTAGGCTTGTCCCGGCGCCAGGTGGAACGGCTGGTGTTGCGCTACCGCGAGGATGGCCCCAGCGGCCTGGGCTCACGCAAGCGTGGCCGTGACAGCAATCGCCAGTTGCCGCCCGGGCTGGAGTCCCGCGTGCGTGGCCTGATCCGCGACACCTACGCCGACTTCGGCCCGACCCTGGCCTGCGAGTGCGCCTCTCTTCCGCGCCCCAGGATGAGCTTTGGTGCCAGACCGCCGCTTCTGGGCCAATGGCGCGGCATGCACTAGAGTGATGTCATGTGGACCTCGGACGGGGGCGACATGACATCACGCAGAGCGTTTCTCAAGCGCGGAGCCGGACTGCTGGCCGCCGCCACTGGGCCATTGCTGCCGGCACCGCTTTTCGCGGCGATCGCAGACATGCCGCCCGAACTGCCTGAAGGCGCGCGGGAATCAGCGGTGCTGGACGCGCTGCCGGGCAAGCTGCCGCTCATCAAGCGGACTTACCGGCCACCGAACTACGAAACGCCACTGGCATATTTCGGTGAGGCCTTCACCCCCAACAATGCATTCTTCGTGCGCTATCACCTCGCTTCCATTCCCGAGGTGAACGAGGCCGACTGGCGGCTGCGAATTGGCGGAGAAGCCGCCACAAGTCCGTTCGAGCTGACGCTTTCCCAACTGAAGAAGGACTTCGAACCGTTCGAGGTGGCGGCGGTTTGCCAGTGCTCTGGCAACCGGCGGGGCCTGTTCCTGCCCCACGTGCCTGGCGTGGAATGGGGGCCAGGCGCGATGGGCAATGCAAAATGGCGCGGCGCAAGGCTCAGGGACGTACTGGCCAGGGCCGGGATCGGCAAGGACGCCGTGGAGATTGCCTTCGACGGCGCCGACCGGCCCGTGATGGCGCAGACGCCGGACTTCGTCAAGAGCATACCGGCATGGAAGGCGATGGAGGAAAGCGCCCTGATCGCCTGGGAAATGAATGGCGCCCCGCTGCCGCACTGGAACGGCTACCCTGCGCGCATCGTCGTGCCCGGGTGGACCGCGACGTACTGGGTCAAGCACATCGTCTCGATCAGTGCGCTGGCCAAGCCGTTGTCCGGCTTCTGGATGAACCCCGCCTATCGCATCCCCAAGGGCAAGTTTCCGCAGGTCGACCGCTTTGTCAGCCAGGAAACCGACGTCAACATGCCGATCACCGAGATGGTGGTGAACTCGCTGCTGACGAATCCGCTGCCGGGCCAGCGCATACGGCGCGGCACGGTGCTGGAGGTGAAGGGGATCGCCTGGGACGGCGGTTACGGCATCCAGCGCGTGGAAGTCTCGATCGACGGCGGGCGAACCTGGCAAGCAAGCGAGCTCGGGACGGAGCACGGGCGCTACGCCTTCCGGCTCTTCAGCCTGCGGTTCACGCCCGGCAAGAGCGGCAAGCTTGCCGTCATGGCCAGGGCCAGCAACCGCGCCGGCGCCACCCAGACGTTCGAGCTGATCCACAATCCCGCAGGCTATCACCACAATGTGGTGCAGCGGGTCGAAGTCGAGATCGTGTGAGGGAGATGCCATGAAAGCCATGCTGCTCAGCCTCATCCTGTTGACGGGCAGTGCGCTGGCCGATGAGGCGAGCATCAGGCTCAAGGACGGTGCCGGCAAGGACAAGGTCATGGCCAACTGCATCAGCTGCCATAGCATCGACTACATCCCGATGAACTCGGTCTTCCTCGATCGCAGCGGCTGGACCGCCACGGTGAACAAGATGGTGAAGGCGTTCGGCGCCCCCATCAAGGACGAAGACATCCCTCAGATCGTGGACTACCTCAGCCGGTACTATGGCAAGGGATGAGGCGGGCGAAGGCGGTCAGGAGGCGAAACGCGGCACCCATTGCGGTGGCGGCACTCAGGGCCTTCCGGCTTCCCGCCTGACGCGCAAGTGGTCAGCTTACTTGTCGACGTAGTTACTTGTCGCCGTAGTGGTAGCGGCAGCTGACAATGCGCATCGTTTCATCATCCGCCGCATAGACCAGGCGGTTCGTGTCGTCGATACGGCGCGACCAGAAGCCCGACTTTCCATCCAACCGTCGTACCGCTCCTGTACGATCGCCAGCACGCCACCCTGAGGTAGGCTCGATACAATATCGAAGTTCGTTATGCAACGGCCGTCAGGCACTGGGGGCTTTGCGCCCACGGCTCGCGGAACTGGTCGATGAAACCTTAACCGAGAAAGCCGCCGATGCCCCCCAACCCCGCCCAGGACACAAACCGCGCCGCTGCGGCAGCAACACGTGGCACGGTTCCAGAGGTTCTGCGGGCGTTCCTGAAACTTGGCCTGACTTCGTTCGGCGGCCCGATCGCGCACCTGGGTTACTTCCGCACCGAATTCGTGGAGCGCCGCCGCTGGCTGGACGACAAGAGCTACTCGGACCTGGTCGCGCTATGTCAATTCCTGCCTGGGCCTGCCAGCAGCCAGGTTGGCATGGCGCTGGGGCTGCAGCGGGCGGGCTGGCTTGGCGCACTGGCCGCCTGGGCGGGCTTTACCCTGCCCTCTGCGATTGCACTTGTCCTGTTTGCCTTTGGCGTTGCGCGGTGGTCAGGCGTTGCGGATTCCGGGGCAGTCCACGGCCTGAAGGTGGCGGCCGTGGCGGTTGTTGCACAGGCGGTATGGGGCATGGCCAGGTCGCTGTGTCCGGACCGGCTGCGCGCGGGCATCGCAGTCGTGGCCGCGCTTCTGGTCCTCGCGGTGCCAAGTGCGGTGGGCCAGGTTGCTGCCATTGTGCTGGGTGGCCTGGTTGCGCGCTGGACCTTGCGGTTGAACCATCTGCCTCCTGCCCAGCATCTCAACTACGGTGTGAGTCGCCGGGTGGGCGTTTTGCTTCTCGCGCTGTTCGGCGTGATGCTGGTGCTGCTCCCGGCCCTTGCTGCAATGACCGGGTCCACGGCGGTTTCGGCCGTGTCGGTCTTCTACCAGGCCGGAGCGCTGGTTTTCGGGGGTGGGCATGTCGTGCTGCCGCTGCTGCAGGCTGGCGTGGTGCCCCCTGGCTGGGTCGGCAATGATGCATTCCTGGCGGGCTACGGCGCAGCACAAGCTGTTCCGGGCCCCCTGTTCACCTTTGCCGCATACCTCGGGGCGCTCTCCCCCGCGCCACTGGGTGGATGGGTGGGCGCGCTGATACTGCTTCTCGCGATCTTTGCGCCGGCGTTTCTGCTGGTGGCCGGCGCATTGCCGTTCTGGGAAAGCCTGCGCCAGCGCGATGGGGTGCAGAGCGCGATGGGTGGCATCAACGCCTCTGTCGTTGGTGTCTTGGCCGCCGCGCTGTACGACCCCGTGTGGACCAGCGCGATTCACTCGAAGGCGGATTTCGGCTTGGCGCTGGCGGCCTTCGGCCTGCTTGTCTACGGCCGCGTGTCCCCCGTGCTGGTGGTGGCCGGCGCGGCGCTGGGCGGATGGATCCTGGCGCTCTAGCCTGGCATCCGCGAACCCGGCTCACCAGGCTCAGCTCACGGCACGCTCACCAACACCGCCGTAGCCGGATCCGCCGCTGCGTCGCCCTCCATGACGATCAGTTTCGCTGGGGTGGCGCTCTTTGGCGAAAGCGTCGTCACGACTTCGCGCAGCGGGCCAATGGCGGTGCCGTTGGCCATGCCGGCGGCATTGGTGCGGAAGCTTGCCACGGGCGTGGCCTGTCCTGCGACATAGACGCTGTAGGTGGTTTGCGGCTTCAGCTTGAACAGGGATACCTCCAACGCGTCGACAACACCGAGATTGCGCGCAACCACAAAGCCCTTGGCATCGCCATTGACCGGTCTGAGGGTGATGTTGACCGGATCGCTGTTCGCTCTCTGCACAAGGTTTGCGGTCCCGTCGCCGCCTGGCACGGCGCTGGAGACGTATACCAGTGCCTGCGGTGCCTGGCCCACTGGCACGCGGGTCATGACCTGGTTCGTTGCGGTGTCGATCACGTCGACGGCGTCGCCGTTTTCCAGGCCGACATAGATGCGTGAACTGTCGTCGGCAGCCCAGATGCCGTGCGGCAGCGCGCCGACCGGAATGGTCGCTGCCAGCCGCGGTTCGGCCTCGGTGGTGAATACCTTGACCACGTTTTCGCCGCCCACCGTCACATAGGCGAACGTGCCACGCGCAGTCCTGGCAAAGGCAAGGTGATTGGTGATGAAGCCGGTGTCGAAGACGCCCTTCACTTCCAGTTTTTCGGTGTCGATGCGGGTAACCTTGCCCACGTCCTTGTGCGTCATCCACACCTCGCGGAAGTCCGGCGTGAATTGCAGGAACGGTGAAAACGGGCTGGTGACATTGAGCCGCTTGACCACCTTGTGTGTCCTGACATCGATGACATCCACCACGGGGTTGAAGCTCGATACCACGAAGGCGAGCTTGCCGGCAGGATGAAACAGCACCATGCCCGGCCCTGCCGTGGTCTGGATGCGGCGGGTTTCCCGGAACGTCACCGGGTTGATGACGGAGATATAGTCTTCGCCGCGCACGACAACCCACACCTCTTTTCCATCCGCGGTAAAGAAGCCCTCATGCGGTGAGCGGCCGATATAGGCAATGCCCTTGACCTTGTTGGTTGCGGTATCGATGAACGCGACGGAATTCGAGCCGTTCGAGATCGCGATCAGGGTCCGATGGTCAGGCGAGAAGCCAAGGCCGTGGACATTGAGCTCGCCCTTGTATAGCGGCGACAGCACGTCCGGCCGCGCGTTGCCAAGGCGGATCTGCCCAAGCAAGGTGTTGCTCACCGGATTGATCACTGAAACGGTGTTGCTGTTCTGGTCAGCGGTATAAATGCGATCCTGTGGCTGCGGCGCGGCGACTGCGAGAGGCGCGGCCAAGGCAAGGATAAGGGCATGTCTTTTCATGATTCGGTTCCGATGCGGGCGGTGGATGTCCGCCGGTTAGCGAGGATTGGCGGCGCCAGGTGCCCTGGCCTGGCTGCGCTGGAGCCAGGCTTGCATGAGGCGGATTTCGTTTTGCTGCTCGGTAATGATGGCCTGGGCAAGATTGCGCAGCTCCGGGTCCTTGCCATACAGCAGCAGCGCCTTGGCCATGTCGATCGCGCCCTGGTGGTGCGGGATCATCATGGTGACAAAGTCGTGGTCGGGGATGCCGTTCATGGCTGCTTGCGCCATGCCGTGATCCATCACGGCCATGGCGTCACCCATCAGGCCGGAGAACGGTTTTGCGGTGCTGGCGACGAAGGGCGGCGGTGCCTGCCCCAGGGTGGTTTGGTGATGCCGGTGGGCGTCCTGGGCTGGCGCGGCAAAGCTTGCTGCCCATAAGAACAGCGCCGGCACCATGCGTGCCGCAGTGCCGACGCCGTTGCGTGCGGTTCTCCATTGCATTGCAGGGTCTCCTGTTTTCCGGGCCTGGCGTTCGCCGGCGGCCGGGGGATTACCTGCGTATACACGCGGGGCGCGTGAACTATTCCATGGAGAACCGGATATTTTTGCGCGCTAGCCGTTGGGGTACGCCGCCGCGATAGCCATGGCGCGCAGCCTCTGCACCTGGGCGGACATATCGTGCAGCAGGTAGAGGTCGCGCCGACGCGTCCAGGACTGGCCCGATTGCGCGTCGTATTCGCCAGGCATTTCCACACCTTCCGGGGCAAAGGCATTCATGCCGCGGTCCCGCGAGGTCAGCACGCAGCGCTTGACGTGGTCACGGAAGCCGATGACCCCCACTACCCCCATGGCGGCGGCATTGTTCTGTTCGAGTTCCACCACCTTAGCAGCAACGCCATCGGTGCTCAGGTAGGTGATGCTGCCATCCGGATTGGTCACCGGCTCGATCGATACCATATCGGTCAGGCCGTACTTGGACTTCAGGAAGCGCGCAATCTCCCACTGCGCATAGACCTTTACCGGGTGCTGCTGATAGATGGCATGGACGGTGTCGGCGAGCTTTTCATTGACGGGGCCCGGGTCCGGCAGTGCGGCCTGGTTGCCGCCATTGGTAGGCGTGTTGCCGCTTTGCGCGTTCGGCCGGTTGCCGAACCCATACGCCACAATGCGGTTCAGCCTGGATACCGCGATGGTCGGAGGCTGCCAGGTGAGCGCAAAGTCCAGCACCTGGGGCGAGATCTGCTCCGCAGCTGCGGTGTCTTTAAGCTGAACGGCCAGGCGCGCGTTCATCTGCCGTTGCAGTTCCGCATCGGAGATCGCGGCAGGTGCGTCGGCGGCATTGCCGTCCCCGCAGGCGCTCAGGATGGTGGTGGCGATCGGGGCCGCAATGGCCGCGGAGGTTGATGCAAGGAAACGGCGGCGTTCAAGCATGAGTGGACTTCATCGGATAGGAATCAGGGCGACGATGCCTTGCCAGATCAACCGGCAAGCGCGGACCAGGCAGCTTGCCTGGGTATCGTGTCGCCTTGATGAAAGGCGTGCCCTCCCCTTACCGGCTGCCGGGCCCTGCCGGCACACCGTCCAGCACCGCCAGTATCCGAAACGCTGCCTTTACCCGCTCCGGCACCGGGAAGTTCTTGTTCGCCAGCATCACGATGCCAATTCGCTTCGCCGGCACAAAGACCACGTAGGCGCCAAAGCCATTGGTCGAGCCGGTCTTGTTGACCAGCACATCGGCGGGCGATGCCAGCGGCGGCTCCAGCCGGCTCACCGGGTTCGCCTCGAGCACGACCTGCGGTGAACTGCCGGCCAGCACGCTGTCGACCCGGGTGGGCCAGGCGTACATTTCCCAGCCCAGCCCCTGCACCATGTCGCCAACCTTGAAGTACCCGGTGTGCGTCCCGGCAATGGCACGCCGCAGCTTGTCGTCCAGGCCGGCGCTGTCGATGTTGGCTTCGACAAAGCGGATCATGTCGGCCGCCGTGGTTTTCACGCCGTAGGCTTCGGCGTCCAGCACGCCGGGCGTCACGCGGACCGGCTTGCCGTCTTTCGAATAGCCATAGGCGTAGTCGCCCATGCGCGCTTTCGGCACCCTGATGTAGGTGTGGGCCAGGCCCAGCGCCGGGAACAGCGTCTTCTCCATCAGGTCATCGAAGGGCTGGCCCATGCTGCTGGCAGCCAGATAGCCGAACAAGCCGATGCTGGGATTCGAATACTGGCGATGGGTGCCGGCGGCATATCTGGGGCGCCAGCCGCGGAAATAGTCGACCATCGTCCTGGTATCGGTGACCGCATCCGGAAACTGCAGCGGCAGGCCGCCGGCTGCATAGGTGCCAAGATCAAGCAGGCTGGTCGCGCCCAGGCTGCTTCCCGCAAGCGCCGGCAGGTATTTCCCGGCAGGGTCCGCCAGAGACAAGGTGCCGCGGGCCTGTCCATAGGACGCGAGCGTCGCGGTGAAGGTCTTGCTGACCGAGCCGATCTCGAAGAGCGTGTCGCCGTCGACCTTGCGCCCGCCCTCCTTCGTCGCGACGCCGTAGTTGAAGACATAGCGCTTGCCGCCGGCCGTGACGGCAACGGCCATGCCGGGGACGCCGTGCGCCGCCATCAGGGGGCGGATGGCATCGTTCACGGCGCGTTCTATCTGGCGCTGGCCGACACTGTCGGCGGCACTGGCATTGGCCGCGAAGAGGCTGCAAGCCATGGCGATGGCGGCGATGCGGGCAACAGGAATCCGTTTCATATCCGACGTTTTGCGATCATGCTGGAGGGCGGCGCCGGTCCATGGCGGCACGGGCGCGCAACTGGAGCGGCTGCAAAGGGATAAAGCTTAACAGCCGCAGCCGCAGCCGGAGCCGGAGCATGTGGAGTCGCACCGGTTCGCCCCGCCAGGCCTGCAGGGCGAACCGGGGGATATCAGAGCGAGGACGGCGCAGGCTTGTCCGTGTCGATGCCGTAGCGCGCGATCGCCTCGGCCACCACCGACGCCGGCATCGTGCCCTGCGCCGCAAGCGCGCGCAGCGCCGCCACGCAGACATAGGCGCGATCGACCTCGAAGAAGCGGCGCAGCGACGGCCGGTTGTCGCTGCGGCCATAGCCGTCGGTGCCCAGCACCGTGAAGGGGGCCGACACATACGGCGCAATCAGCTGCGGATAGGCGCGCACGTAGTCGGTGGCCGCCACCACCGGGGTGTCACCGGCCAGCAGCGCTTCCACATGGCTGGGGGCGATGTTGTCCTGCGGGTGGTGCAGGCGCTGGCGCGCGGTCTCGCGCGCCTCGCGCTCCAGCTCGGAGAAGCTGGTGACGCTGAACACCTCGCTGTCGACCTGCCAGTCCTCGGCCAGCATCCGCGCCGCGGCCTCTACCTCGCGCAGGATGGTGCCGCTGCCGAGCAGCCGCACCCGGGCGCGCCCGCCCCCTTCCACCTGCGCAAGCCGGTACATGCCGCGCACGATGTCGCGCTCCACGCCGGCCGGCATCGACGGCTGGGCGTAGTTCTCGTTCATCACGGTCAGGTAATAGAACACGTCCTCCTGGCGCTCCATCATCGCGCGCATGCCCTCGTCGACGATCACCGCCAGTTCGTAGGCATAGGCTGGGTCATAGGCGCGGCAGTTCGGGATGGTGGCGGCAATGATGTGGCTGGTGCCGTCCTGATGCTGCAGCCCTTCGCCGGAGAGCGTGGTGCGGCCGGCCGTGGCGCCCACCAGGAAGCCGCGCGCACGCTGGTCGCCGGCGGCCCAGATCAGGTCGCCGATGCGCTGGAAGCCGAACATCGAGTAGTAGATATAGAGCGGCAGCATGGCCGTGCCATGGGTGCTGTAGGCAGTGCCCGCGGCAATCCACGACGACATCGCACCGGCCTCGGTGATGCCCTCTTCGAGGATCTGGCCGCGGATGTCCTCGCGGTAGTACAGCATCGAGCCGGCGTCCTCGGGCTCATACAGCTGGCCCTGCGATGAATAGATGCCGACCTGGCGGAACAGGCTGGCCATGCCGAAGGTGCGCGCCTCGTCGGCGACGATGGGCACCACGCGCGGGCCGAGCGTCTTGTCCTTGAGCAGGCCGGTCAGCATGCGCACCATCGCCATGGTGGTCGACATTTCCTTCTGGCCGGCGTCCACGGCGAACTGCCCATATTGCGCCAGCGGCGGCACCGGCACGGCGCCGGCCTGGCGCCGGCGCGCCGGCAGGTAGCCGCCCAGGGCCTGGCGGCGGTCGCGCAGGTAGCGCAGCTCAGCGCTGTCCTCCGCAGGGCGGTAGAAGCGCATCGATTCCAGGTCTTCGTCGGACAGGTCCAGGCCGAAGCGGCTGCGGAACGCCTTCAGCGCCTCAAGATCCAGCTTCTTCTGCTGGTGCGTGGTGTTCTGCGCCTGGCCGGCATTGCCCATGCCATAGCCCTTGATGGTCTTGGCCAGGATCACCGTGGGCTGGCCCTTGTGCGCGCGTGCCGCGGCAAAGGCCGCATGGAGCTTGCGCAGGTCATGCCCGCCGCGGTTCAGCGCCGCCACCTCATCGGGTGTCATATGGGCGACCAGCGCCTTCAGCGCTTCGTTCTGGCCGAAGAAATGCTCGCGCCCGTAGTGGCCGTCCTTGGCCTTGTAGGTCTGGAACTGGCCGTCCATGGTCGAGGCGAAGGCGCGCAGCAACGCGCCGGAGTGATCGCGCGCGAAGATCGGGTCCCAGGCGCTGCCCCACAGCACCTTGATCACGTTCCAGCCGGCGCCGCGGAACAGCGCCTCCAGCTCCTGCACGATCTGGCCGTTGCCGCGCACCGGCCCGTCCAGGCGCTGCAGGTTGCAGTTGATGACAAAGGTCAGGTTGTCGAGCTTCTCGCGCGCCGCCAGCGGCAGCGCGGCGATCGATTCGGGTTCGTCCATCTCGCCGTCGCCGAACACGCCCCACACGTGCCGGCCCGAAGTGGCCTGCAGGCCCCGGTGCTCCAGGTAGCGCATGAAGCGCGCCTGGTAGACCGACTGGATCGGGCCCAGCCCCATCGAACCGGTGGGGAATTGCCAGAAGTCCGGCATCAGCCAGGGGTGCGGATACGAACACAGGCCCTGCCCGCCCGCCTCGCGGCGGAAGTTGTCGAGCTGGGCTTCGGACAAGCGCCCTTCCAGGAAGGCGCGCGCGTACACGCCCGGGGCCGAGTGCGGCTGGAAGTAGACCAGGTCGCCGCCGTTGCCGGCATCGGCGCCCTGGAAGAAGTGGTTGAAGCCGACCTCGAACAGGTCCGCCGCCGAGGCATAGCTGGAGATGTGCCCGCCCAGCTCACCGTAGGCCTGGTTGGCGCGCACCACCATGGCAAGGGCATTCCAGCGCACGATGCCGGTGATGCGCGCTTCCATCGCCAGATCGCCCGGATAAGGCGGCTGGCGCTCGACCGGGATGGTGTTCAGGTAAGGCGTGTTGCTTTGCGCCGTGGTCGACACACCCAGCGCGGGCGCGGCATCGAGCAGCCGGCTGAGCAGGAAGCGCGCGCGCTCCTGCCCGCATTGCGCCACCACCGCCTCCAGCGCGTCCAGCCATTCGCGCGTCTCCTGCGGATCGTCGTCGCCCTCGGGCATGGCCTGGGCGAGCAGGCGGGCGTGCGGGGAGGCAAGGTCGGTCATGGGGAAGTCTCCAATGGGTTTTGCCCCATTCTATGGAGTGCCCTCCCGCATGAGGTGCTGAAGTTGACTGCCCGCTCGGAAGATGGCAGCACAATCCACTGCTGCTCACGATCAAAACCACTCAAAAATGCTGAAGCGCGGCATATCCCACGCCGGGCGGCGCCTTGCCCGGCTAGCGCGGATTGCGCAGCGGCAACGCTGTGTCGTACATCACTTGCTTGAGTGCGAAGCTGCTGCGGATGTTGGCGACGCCGGGGATGCGCGTGATCTCGTCGACGATCAGCCGCTCCACGGCCTGGACGTCGGCCACCACGGCGCGGATCAGGTAGTCCGCGTCGCCCGTCATCAGGTAGCACTCCATCACGTTGGGCAGCGCGCGCACGGCGCGTTCGAAGGCATCCAGCCCCTCGCGCGCCTGCCGTTCCAGCGACACGTGGATAAAGACGTTGACGTTGAGGCCAAGCTTCTGCGGATCGAGCAGCGTCACGCGCTGCCGGATGATCCCGCGCTGCTCCAGCGCGCGCACGCGCGCCAGGCAGGGCGACGGCGAGAGGTTGACGCGCGCGGCCAGCTCGACGTTGGTCAGGCTGGCGTCGCGCTGCAACGCCTCGAGGATCCGGATATTGATTTCATCCAGTTCGGGTTCCTGCATGGGGTTCCTGTATGGCCGGCTCGATGTAAAGCGCATGGCGCCCTGCCTGCTTGCGGAAACGGGGCGCCGGGCAGGGCACTAGAATACAGGCCGCGCGACGCGGGCGGCAACCTTCCGGGCTTGCGGGGTCGCCACATGGCGCTCATGGAACCCTGCCAGCAGCCGGCATCAGGTTCCCGCGCCCTCCCCGCGTGCCTGCGCCCATGCGTCCCAGTACGGCGGACTCCCGATTGCCATGCGCACGCACTCCGCAAACGCGCGCAGCCGCGCCGACACCCGCCGACCTTCCGGGTGGGCGATATAGATGGATTCCGGCTCGGCCCGCAGGCCGACCTCGATCACTGCCAGCGCCCCCTGCCGGATGGCATCGCCGGCAATAAAGGTCGGCAACAGCGCGATGCCGACCCCCGCGATGGCGGCATCGCGCATCATGTCGCCGTTGTTGACGCGCAGCGCAACGGCCGCACGGGCGATTTCGGTGCCGTCCGGGCCTTGCAGGCGCCAGTCAGCCGCGCCGCGGTTGGCGTAGAAGATGCCACGGTGCTGCTGCAGCTCCGCCAGCGCTGCCGGCGTGCCCATCTGCGCGAGGTAATCCGGGGATGCGACCAGGAGGCGGTGGCTGGGGGCAAGCTGCCATGCCACCAGGCGCGAGCTCTCCAGCGGGCCGTGCCGCACCACGGCGTCATAACTGTCCGTGGCCGCGTCCACGCGCCGGTCGTCCAGGTCCAGGCTCAGCTCCAGTTCCGGATGCCGGGCCAGGAACGGATAGATGGCAGGGCCCAGGTGCATCCGGCCAAATGTGACCGGCGCGGAAATCCGCAACGACCCGGCCAGGGTGCCGCGCCGCTCGGCAACATCGGTTGCGGCCGCCTCTACCTCATGCAGGATGCGCGTGGCCCGTTCCAGGAAGGCGGCGCCGTCCTCGGTCAGCGACAGCCGCCGCGTGGTCCGGCGCAGCAGGTTGGCACCCATCGCCTTTTCAAGCTCGGCCAGGCGTTCGCTGACAACGGACTTGGACAAGTTGAGCCGCCTCGCGGCCTCGCTGATGGAACCTGCCTCCACCACGGCGACAAAGCTGGCGACACCTTCTAGCTTGAACATTGTTCGGCATATCCGGAAAGTTGTTCCGCGATCTTCAGTCTAGTGCGAACCACGCGGGTTGCCCATACTGGTTTCACGAGGCAGCGGGACGGTTCCTGCTGCCCTACCCGCAAAACCGGCGCTGTGGGCCAGCAAGTTGCCCCGGCGCCAGCCCGGAGATCGATCATGGGACGTTTGTCTGGAAAAGTTGCCATCATTACCGGCGCCAGTGCCGGCATTGGCCGCGCCACTGCATTGCTGTTTGCCGCCGAGGGTGCCAGGGTGGTGGTCGGCGCCCGCCGCCAGTCCGAACTGGACAGCCTGGTGGCGCAGATCCGTGACGCCGGCGGCGACGCGGTCGCGCTCGCCGGCGATGTGCGGCGCGAGGAATACGCCAGCGCGCTGGTGGCGCTGGCGGTCGAGCGCTATGGCCGCCTGGATATCGCCTTCAACAACGCCGGCACGCTCGGCGAGGGCGGGCCCAGCACCGCAGTTTCGGCTGAGGGCTGGAACGACACCCTTGCCATCAATCTCACCGGCGCATTCCTCGGCGCCAAGCACCAGGTCGCACAGATGCTGAAGGACGGCGGCGGATCGGTGATCTTCACATCGACCTTCGTTGGCTACACCGTCGCCTTTCCCGGCGTGGCCGCGTATGCGGCAAGCAAGTCCGGCCTGATTGGCCTGACCCAGGCGCTGGCGGCCGAGTATGGGCCGCAGGGCATCCGCGTCAATGCGATCCTGCCGGGTGCCGTGGACACGGACATGTATCGCACCATGAACGACACCGCGGAGTCGCAGGCGTTCATCACCAACCTGCATGCGCTCAAGCGCGTGGCGACGCCGGAAGAACTGGCGCGCTCGGTGCTGTATCTGGCATCGGACGATTCGGCTTTCGTCACCGGCACGGCGTCGCTGGTGGATGGCGGCGTCTCGATCACGCGCACCTGACCCACCGGCGCCGGCGGCCAGCACGGCTGCCGGCGCTGCCAACTGGTTTCAGCCCCCTTCCGCTCAAGTCATCGTTCTGTCATCCGCTCCGGCCAGAATGCGCAGGTCATTCAAGCCAGGGAGTCGACATGACGCACGCAATTGAAGTCCGCGGGCTTTCCAAATCGTTCCGCGCGGACCGCAAGGCGCTTGACGATGTCACGCTGCACATCGCGCCAGGCGAGATGGTCGCCCTGCTGGGTGCATCAGGATCGGGCAAGTCCACGCTGTTGCGCCACGTGGCCGGATTCATCACGGGCGATGCCGGCACTGGCGAAATCCTCGTCAACGGCCGCCATGTGCAGCGCAACGGCCGCCTGGCCCGCAACGTGCGCAAGGTGCGTGGCGAGATCGGGTTTGTGTTCCAGCAGTTCAACCTGGTGGGCCGTCTTCCGGTCATCACCAACGTGCTGGTCGGCATGCTGGCCCGCGTGCCCAGGTGGCGCAGCCTGCTGCGCATCTTCAAGGCCGATGAAGTCCAGGGCGGGCTCGATGCACTTGCACAAGTTGGTATAGACGACTATGCGTTTCAACGGGCCTCGACGCTGTCGGGCGGCCAGCAGCAGCGCGCCGCCATTGCCCGCACGCTGGTGCAGAACGCCAGCGTGATCCTGGCCGACGAGCCGATCGCCTCGCTCGACCCGGAATCGTCGCGCCGGGTGATGTCGCTGCTCAGGCAGATCAACCGCACGCGCAAGGTCGCGGTGCTGGTGTCGCTGCACCAGGTGGATGTGGCGATGCGCTACTGCCCCCGCGTGGTGGCGCTGCGCCACGGCAAGGTGGTCTATGACGGCCCCTCTGCCGCGCTCACGCCCGGCATGCTGCGCGATCTCTACGGTACCGAAGCCGACGAGCTGCTGCACGATTCCGTGCCCGACGAAGACGTATCCACTGCGGCCATGCCGGCACCGGCGATGGTCACGATGAACCTGGCGGCCGCCTGAACGGCCGCCTGTCCAAACCGCTTTCCCCCAAACCGCTTCCCTCCGGAGTTGTCCATGCTTCGCAGAACCTTTCTCGCCGTCGTGGCCTCGGGCGTGGTCGCCCTGCCCGCCTTTGCGCAGGATGCCAAGAGCCTGAACATCGGCTTTATCTCGACCGAATCGTCATCGAACCTGAAGTCCGCCTGGCAGCCGCTGATCGACGATCTCAGCAAGACGCTGGGTGTACCCGTCAAGCCCTTCTTTGCGTCCGACTATGCCGGCATCATCGAAGGCATGCGCTTCAACAAGGTGCAGATCGCCTGGTTCGGCAACAAGTCGGCCATGGAGGCCGTGGACCGTGCCAACGGCGAGGTCTTTGCCTCGGTGATCGACAAGGACGGCAACCCGGGCTACTGGTCGGTGCTGATCGTCAACAAGGACAGCGACCTGAAGAGCGTCGAAGACGTGATCAAGCGCGGCAAGGACCTCAGCTACGGCGCCGGCGACCCCAATTCCACCTCGGGCACGGCCGTGCCGGGCTTCTACCTGTGGACTGCCAACAAGGTCGAACCCAAGACGTTGTTCAAGGCCGTGCGCATCGGCAACCACGAAACCAACCTGCTGTCCGTGCTGAACAAGCAGGTGGATGTGGCGGTGAACAACACCGAGAACATGGAGCGCTATCGCATCAACACCGGCAAGAACGCCTATGACCAGGTGCGGGTGCTGTGGAAGTCGCCGCTGATCCCGGCCGATCCGATGGTCTATCGCAAGGACCTGCCGCCGGAGGTGAAGAAGAAGATCCAGGCCTTCTTCGTCAACTACGGCAAGGGCGCCGACGCCGCGCGTGAAAAGCAGGTGCTGGCCACCCTGACCTACCAGGGCTTCCGCACCGCCAGCGATGCACAGCTGGTGCCGATCCGCCAGATCGAGCTGGCCCGCGAGAAGGCGAAGATCGAAACGGACACCACCCTGGCCGCTGCCGACAAGGAAAAGCGACTGGCCGAGGTGACCCGCCGCCTGGCTGAGCTGGACAAGGCCGCCGGCAACGCCACCAGCACGCAATAAGCCCCACCCGGCCGAGGCCGGTGGCACCCCGCCGCCGGCCCCGCATCGCTTTCGATTTGTTTCCGCTTGATTCCGGATTGCCCCATGACCGTCACCGCCAGGCCCGGCCTGCCTCCCACGCCCCAGAGCAACGTGCGCCCGCCGCGCGCTTCCCTTGCCGTGATGCTGACCTGGGCAGTCCTGCTGGCCATGCTCGCCCTGTCCTGGCAAGGCGCCGACATGCGCCCGCTGGACCTGCTGCGCGACTCGGACAACATGGCAAAATTTGCCGCCGATTTCTTCCCGCCCGACTTCCGCGACTGGCGGCACTACCTGGACGAGATGCTCGTCACCGTGCAGATCGCGCTGTGGGGCACCGCCCTGGCCGTGGTGATGGCGGTGCCGCTGGGCCTGCTGTGCTCGGCCAATATCGTCCCGGCGTGGGCCTACCAGCCCGCACGCCGCATCATGGACGCTTGCCGCGCCATCAATGAGATGGTGTTCGCCATGCTGTTCATCGTGGCCGTAGGCCTGGGACCGTTTGCCGGCGTGCTGGCGATCTGGATCCACACCACCGGGGTGCTGGCCAAGCTGTTCGCCGAAGCCGTCGAGGCCATCGACCCGCGCCCGGTGGAAGGCGTGCGCGCCACCGGCGCCGGCCCGATCGAGGAGATCGTCTACGGCGTGATTCCGCAGGTGCTGCCGCTGTGGCTGTCGTTCGCGCTGTACCGCTTCGAGTCCAACGTGCGCTCGGCCTCGGTGGTGGGCATCGTCGGCGCCGGCGGCATCGGCACCGTGCTGTGGGAGATCATCCGCAGCTTCCAGTATGGGCAGACCTGTGCCGTGATGATCATCATCATCCTGTTCGTCTCGGCCATCGACATCATCTCCGCACAAATTCGCAAGGTACTGGTCTGACATCATGCTGAACCTGTCCCGCATCGAAACGCTGTTTGCCGACCATGGCAATGCCTGGTACGGCGGCGAAGCCATCAGCCAGACCGCGCACGCGCTGCAGTGCGCGCAACTGGCCGAACAGGCCGGCGAGCCGCAGCCGCTGATCGTCGCGGCCCTGCTCCACGACGTTGGCCACCTGCTGCTGGCCGAAAGCACCACCACCGACATGCGCCACCAGGAGGCCGCCGCCGATGCGCTGGCCCGACTGTTCGGCGACGAAGTGACCGAGCCCGTGCGCCTGCACGTGGCGGCCAAGCGCTACCTGTGCGCCGTCGATCCCGCGTATTCCGGCTCGCTGTCCCCCGCTTCAGTGCAAAGCCTGGCGCTGCAAGGCGGCCCGTACAGCGCCGCGCAGGCCGATGAGTTCGCCGCCAGCCGCCACGCCGCTGCCGCGGTCCGCCTGCGCCGCTACGACGACCTGGCCAAGGTGGTCGACCTGGCCACGCCGCCGCTGGCGCACTATCTGGACATGGCCGCGCGTTGCGCGCGGACTGGCGCATGAACACCATCGCTGAAGCCGTGCTTGCCCTGCGTGAAGTGCGCGGTTCCGACGCGGAACTGCGGCACCTGTCCGCGCTGCTGGCCGCGATGGACGATGAGTCGCCGATGCCGCTGGCCACCATGCGCGAGCGCTACGCAACCATGCGCCGCTATCCGGACTACCGCTGCTACATGATGGTGGATGAGGACGAGGTGCCGCTGGGCACCTTCAGCCTGCTGGTATTTCCCGTGATGGTCCACGACGGGCGTCCCGAGGCGATTGTCGAGGCAGTGGTGGTGGCGCCGTCCGCGCGCGGCATGGGCGTCGGCAAGGCGATGATGCGCGCAGCGATGCGCCTGGCCCGTGAGGCCGGTGCGGCCAAGCTGGCGCTGTCGTCCAACGCGCGGCGCCTGCAGGCCCACCAGTTCTATCGCCGGCTCGGTTTCACCGAGCACGGCATCAGTTTCAGCATCGAACTCTGATGGCAAGGCCGTGCCGGAGGCTTTACCCGGGCACGGAATTATCAGCCTAATGTTGCGCTATCGGAGGTAGTCCCGACCAACCGCGCGAACGCTTCCGCCGCGGTTTCCAGGGCGCCGCTATTGTCGAACTCGACCAGGCGGCACCCTGCCGGCACGGTGAATGCCTGCGCCGCGCGCGCCAGGCGCCGGGCAATCGCCTCTTCCGACTCGCGGCCACGCTGGCGCAGCCGGGTGGCCAGCACCTCCGGCCGCACGCGCACATGCACGGCGCACAGCTTCGGGTAGCGCGCCACGGCTTGCGGCAGGTACTCGCGCGAGCCATTGACGATCACCGTAAGGCCCCTGGCCAGCCACTGCTCGATCTCGATACCGATGCCGTAATGCAGCCCGTGGCTGCGCCAGTCCAGCGCCAGGCAGCCGAGTGCCTGGCGGCGCCGGAATTCATCGGGGGTCAGAGCAACGGAGGCCTCGTTGGCATCGGCCTCGCGGGTGATATAGCGATGCGCGATGATGATGCGGTCGTCCGGCCCGAGGCGCTCGCGCAGCGCGCGCAGCAGCGAGTCCTTGCCGCTGCCGGACGGCCCCATCAGGTAGAACAGGCCGTGTCCGTCGGCCGCGCCATGTGCGTTCATGCGTCCAGGTACGCCGCGCCGGCGCCGTCGGTGGTGCTGCCGTTGAAGCCGTAGTGGCGGGCAACGATAAAGTCGTCGCCCGGCGCCGGCTGCACGAATACGCTGATCGCATCCACATGAAGCGGCGCCTGCAGCAGCCTGCCGCTCGCGGCCCCAAGGCGCTCCATGGCGGCGCGCTGGCCGGCAGTGTCAAGCATGCCGGTCAGCGTGATATGGAAGACGAAGGTAGCAAACACATACGGGTAGCCCCATGCGTCGAGCATGCGACGCTCTTCGTCGCTCAACTGGTCCGGTTTGCGCCGGCCGAGCTCTTCGGCCGTGGGCGGGGCGCGCAAGCGCTCGAATGCCAGTACGCACGCATCGGCCAGCGCCTGCATCGGGGAGGATCCGCCATCGGCCAGGCACCACGCCACAAAACCCCGCAGCGCACGCAGCGCCAGCGGCGCGTCGAATGCCTCGCAGCCACGCACGAAGTCCCGCGCAGCGGCGTCGAGCATCGGCCCGTTGGTGCCCTGTGCAAGCCGGAATGGCGGCTTCAGCGTGGCATGCAGGCCGTAGTGCGCCGGGATCTGGACCCATTCCGCGGGCGGCGGCGCCATGCCTGCCGGGGCGGGCAGCGCGGCGCCGGTTTCGGCGTCGCGGCCCAGCCACTGGCTGCCAAACGTGCGGAAGGGATCGGCGGGCGCCAGGTAGATGGCGTAACGGTGCGCTGGCAAGGTCATGCGGCAAGGTTACCAGCGGCGCCAAACGCCCGGCGGCGGCGACTGCCCTGGTTTGTGGTCTGGACCGCAGACACGTTAGCGCAGGCAGATGACAGCCGGATGTCTAGACCAATGCCACGGCGCCCCACCTCAATCATTGTCGGAAACCGTCAGCTGCACCCAGTCCCCGGCAAACCGCACCAGGCTGTACTGCACCGGCGCCCCGTCGATATCGACGTTCAGCGCCTCCACCTGCAGCACCGGGCGCGTCTTCGGCTGGTTCAGCAACCGCGCCACCGGGGCGCTGGGCATGGCCGCCGTGATGCGCGACCACTTGCGCGTGTAGTCGGCAATGCCGAAATGCGCCAGCGCGCGCGACACCGATTGCCTGGCGCGCAGCACCTCGTCGATACCCGGGAAGCGCTTGAGGTCGAAGTAATGCTCGGCAACGTCGATGGTGCGCTCTTCGGCCTTGCCTATCATCTGCACGTGCAGGATCTCCGCCGTGCGCGCCAGGCCCAGTTGCTTTGCCACTTCCGGCGCGCGCACCACCTGGCTGTCGATGATCTCGGTATGCCCGCGCATGCCTTGCGCGGCCAGGTTTTGCGAGAAGCGCGTGCGGCGCCCGATCGCGTAGTCGATCGCGTGCTCCTGCACGAAGGTGCCGCGGCCCTGCTCGATCCGCACCAGCCCGCTCAGCTCCAGCTCGCCCATGGCGCGGCGGATGGTGTGGCGGTTGACCGCGAAGCGCGTGGCCAGTTCAGGCTCAGGGGGCAGCTGTTCGCCGGGCTGGTACAGCTTCTTGCGGATGTCGTCCGCCAGCGCCTCGCCAATCTGGCGCCATACCGCCACGCCGGAACCCCGTTCCACTTCTCGATCAGACATCTCGCGCTGCCCTCTTGTCATCAAGCGTTCACCATTGCCATGCGATTGTGCCTCAACCGCGCCGCGATGGCGGGGTGCCCGAGCAATGCCCCGCCCCGTCATGAAACGTTCATCTGCCTGTGGTCTAGTAGCTGCGTGCTCAAGCAGTGACATCTAAACGTATAGACGTATAGGGGTGATGATGCAAAGCGAAACCGCGCAGGCCCATGCCGCCCGCGCCGCCTGGCTCCGGATCCTGGCGACGGCGCCCACCGACGCGCTCGACGGCGCTTACCAGCGGCTTGGCCAGGCGCAAGCCCTGCCGGCCTACAGGCTGCTGCGCAAGCCGGAGTCCGGCATGGCCATGGTCCGGGCCCGCGCGGGCGGCACCGGTGCCCAGTTCAACCTGGGGGAAATCACGGTCACGCGCTGCGCGGTCGTGCTGGAAGACGGCGCTGCCGGGGCCGCTGCAGGCGTGGCCTATATCCAGGGCCGCAGCGCCCGCCACGCCGAACAGGCCGCGGTGCTGGACGCGCTGCTGCAGCGCCCGGCCTGGCACCAGCGCGTGCAGGACCTCGTGCTGGCGCCGTTGGCAAGCACGCAGGCGGAGCGCGCGGCACACGCAGCGGCCACTGCCGCCCAGACCCGCGTCGAGTTCTTCACCATGGTCCGGGGAGAGGACTGAGATGACTGCCATGCAACCGATCCTGTCCACCCCGGCCGCCTCGCTGCTGCCGGGTTTCAACAACCCGGTCGACGACGCCCAGCAGGTCTTCCGCGCCGCGCTGCAGGCGTTTGCCCATCCGGGCCGGCTGCAAACGCTGCCCGTGGCCAGCGGCCTGCCCGACGGCCTGTCGCCTGCGCTGGCCGCGCTGCTGCTGACGCTGGCCGATCCCGATACCCCGGTCTGGCTGCCTGCCGGCGTGCCGGCCGCGGCGCGCGCGTTCCTGCGCTTCCATTGCGGCTGCCCGCTGACCGACGATGTCGGCGCCGCGGCCTTTGTCTGCGTGCCCGCCGGATATGCCATGCCGGCACTGGCGGACTGCGCGCAAGGCGACCCGGCCTTCCCGGACCGCTCGGCCACGCTGCTGATGGAGATGGCCTCGCTTGCCGATGGCGACACCCTCACGCTGCGCGGCCCCGGCATCGAAACCACGCAAGTGCTGCGCGTGGCCGGCCTGCCCGCGGACTTCCGCGCCGGCTGGCGCGCCAACAACGCCGCCTTCCCGCTCGGCGTGGACCTGCTGCTGGCCTGCGGCGACCGATTCTGCGCCCTGACGCGCACCACGCTGGTGGAGGACTGACATGTACGTAGCCGTCAAAGGTGGCGAGCGCGCCATCCTCAATTCCTACCGGATGCTCGATGCCTACCGCCGTGGCGATACCGCGGTGCCGGAACTCACGCTGGCGCAGATCCGCGAACAGATGCCGCTGGCGGTGTCGCGCGTCATGGCCGAGGGCTCGCTGTACGACCCGCACCTGGCCGCGCTGGCCCTGAAACAGGCCGCCGGCGACCAGATCGAGGCGATCTTCCTGCTGCGCGCCTATCGCACCACGCTGGCGCGCTTTGGCTATACCCAGCCGGTGGATACGGGCGCGATGCGCCTGCAGCGCCGGATCTCGTCCACGTTCAAGGACGTGCCGGGCGGCCAGGTGCTGGGGCCGACCTACGACTACACCCAGCGCCTGCTGGATTTCACGCTAGAAGCAGGCCGCGACCCCGAGCCGCTGCCGCCCTCGCCCGAACCCCTCGCCGCCAGCATGCCGCGCGTGACCGGCCTGCTGGAAGCGGATGAACTGGTCGAAGCCGACCAGATCCCCGCGGGCGACCCCACGCCGCCCGACCTGACGCGCGAGCCGCTGGCCTTCCCCGCCAACCGCGCCGCGCGCCTGCAGAACCTGGCGCGCGCCGATGAAGGTTTCCTGCTGTCGATGGGCTATTCCACCCAGCGCGGCTACGGCAACTCGCACCCGTTCGCAGCCGAGATCCGCTACGGCACTGCCGAGGTCGAACTGTTCGTGGAAGAGCTTGGCTTCGCCGTCACCATCGGCGAGATCGAGCTGACCGAATGCCAGATGGTGAGCCAGTTCGCCGGCAATGCCGACGAAGCCCCGCGCTTCACGCGCGGCTACGGGCTGGTGTTCGGCTACAACGAGCGCAAGGCCATGTCGATGGCGCTGGCCGACCGCGCCATGCGCGCCGAAGAACTGGGCGAGGCCGCCGACGCCCCGGCCAACGATATCGAATTCATGCTGTACCACAGCGACAATGTCGAGGCCTCCGGCTTCGTGCAGCACCTGAAGCTGCCCCACTACGTGGACTTCCAGGCCAACCTGGAACTGCTGCGCCGGCTGCGCGCGGAACAGGATGGCGCCGTGACCGCTACCGTCCAGAAGCAACCGCAGCCGCACGAGGAGACGCTGGCATGACCACCGCCGACACCACCATGGCAACGGGCATGGCCCGCGACGACCACTACAATTTCGGCTACCTGGACGAGTCGACCAAGCGCATGCTGCGCCGCGCGCTGCTCAAGGCCGTGGCGATTCCCGGCTACCAGGTGCCCTTCGGCAGCCGCGAGATGCCGCTGCCCTACGGCTGGGGCACGGGCGGCATCCAGGTGACGGCCGCCATCATCGGCAAGGATGACGTGCTCAAGGTGATCGACCAGGGCTCGGACGACACCACCAACGCCATCAATATCCGCCGCTTCTTCGGCCGCGTCACCGGCGTTCAGACCACCGAGCGCACCGCCGAGGCCAGCATCATCCAGACCCGTCACCGGATTCCGGAAACGCCGTTGCGCGCGGGCCAGACCATGGTGTTCCAGGTGCCCATCCCCGAGCCGCTGCGCTGGCTGGAACCGAGCGAGGGCGAGACCCGCACCATGCACGCGCTGGCAGAGTACGG
Source organism: Cupriavidus sp. BIC8F (assembly GCF_032465815.1). NCBI lineage: Bacteria > Pseudomonadati > Pseudomonadota > Betaproteobacteria > Burkholderiales > Burkholderiaceae > Cupriavidus > Cupriavidus sp. BIC8F. The sequence continues at coordinate 1,780,736 of NZ_CP136095.1, forward strand.
CGCGATGCACGTCAAGCTGTATGAGGACATCGCCCATCACGGCCATATCGCCACCACCTACGACTACCCCGTGATCGTCAACCAGCGCTACATGATGCGGCCGTCGCCGATCCCCAAGTTCGACAATCCCAAGCTCGACCGCAGCCCCGCGCTGATGCTGTTCGGCGCCGGGCGCGAGAAGCGCGTCTATGCCGTGCCGCCGTACACCGCGGTGAAAAGCCTGGACTTTGCCGACCATCCCTTCACCGTGGAGAAGTGGTCCAGCTGCTGCGCCCAGTGCGGCGCCACTGACAGCTACCTGGACGAGATCATCACCGACGACGCCGGCACGCGCCTGTTCGTGTGTTCGGACACCGAGTACTGCGCCGACCGCCAGGCGGCCCAGGCCGTCAAGACCGCTGCCGGAGGTGCCCGATGAGCGCCACCCCGCTGCTGTCGGTGCGCAACCTGACGCGCACCTGGGATGGCCTGCATGGCTGCCATGACGTCAGCTTCGACCTGTACCCGGGCGAGGTGCTGTGCGTGGTGGGCGAATCGGGCTCCGGCAAGAGCACGCTGCTGCAGGCCTTGTCGATGCAGGCGCCGGCGCAGCGCGGCAGCGTCAGCTACGACATGCGCGAGTCCGGCCTGACCGACCTGGCCACGCTGTCCAGCGCGCGCTTGCGGCTGCTGGCCCGCACCGACTGGGGCTTCGTGCGCCAGCACGCGCGCGACGGCCTGCGCATGCAGGTCAGCGCCGGCGCCAATATCGCCGAGCGCCTGATGGCCGTGGGCGAGCGCCACTACGGCAACCTGCGCGAGGTCGCCGGCAACTGGCTGGAGAAGATGGAAATCGACCTGGCCCGCCTGGACGACGTGCCTGGCACCTTCTCCGGCGGCATGCAGCAACGCCTGCAGATCGCGCGCAACCTGGTCACGCACCCGCGCCTGGTGTTCATGGACGAGCCCACGGCGTCGCTGGACGTGTCGGTGCAGGCCCGCCTGCTAGACCTGGTGCGCCGCCTGGTGGCGGACCTGGGCCTCGCCGCCGTGCTGGTCACGCACGACCTGGCCGTGGCGCGCCTGCTCGCGCACCGCACGCTGGTCATGCAGGGCGGCCGCGTGGTGGAGCAAGGCCTGACCGACCAGATCCTCGACGACCCGCAGCACCCGTATACGCAGTTGCTGGTCTCTTCCATCCTGCAGGGCTGACGACGATGCACGCAGAACACCCACAGAAGCTGGTCGAGGTCCGCGCCCTCGGCAAGATGTTTACGCTGCACAACCAGGGCGGCATCCGCCTGCCCGTGCTGCGCGCGATGGATTTCGATGCCGCCCGCGGCGAATGCCTGGTGCTTTCCGGGCCCTCCGGCACCGGCAAGAGCACCCTCCTGCGCTGCCTGTACGGCAACTACCTGGCTACCGAAGGCAGCATCCGCCTGCGCGATACCAGCGCCGAGGGCGAGCCGTGGGTCGAGCTGACCCACGCCCCCGAGCAACGCGTGCTGAAGCTGCGCCGCGAAGTGATCGGCTATGTCAGCCAGTTCCTGCGCGCGATTCCCCGCGTCGGCGCGCTCGACGTGGTGGCCGATCCGCTGCAGCAGCGCGGCGCCAGCCATGAGGAGGCCCGCGCCCGCGCGGCAGACCTGCTGGCACGGCTGAACCTGCCGCGCCGGCTGTGGGATTTGCCGCCGGCCACTTTCTCCGGTGGCGAGCAGCAGCGCGTGAACATCGCGCGCGGGCTGATCGGCGGCCACCCGATCCTGCTGCTGGACGAGCCCACCGCCTCGCTGGACGCCGACAACCGCGCCGTGGTGGTCGAGCTGATCCGCGAGGCGCTGGCCGAAGGCCGCGCGCTGATCGGAATCTTCCACGACGAAGCCGTGCGCGACGCCGTGGCCACGCGCCTGCTGCCGCTGCAACCCGCTACCGCCCTTGCCTGATTTGATCCCAGAACGGAATCCCAGAACGGAGCCGGACATGTCTGCTACCTACCTGACGCACGCCACCCTGGTGCTGCCGGACCGCGTGCTGCACGACAGCGCGCTGCTGATCGAAGATGGCCGCATCGCCGCCATCGAACCGGCACCCGCCGCGGTGCCTGCCCACGCCGCCGTGATCGACCTGCATGGCCACACCGTGATGCCGGGCCTGGTCGACGTGCATTGCGACGCCATCGAGAAGGAAGTCGAGCCCCGCGCCAGCGTGCTGTTCCCGCTGGACTTTGCCGTGGCCCAGGTGGACCGCCGCAACGCGGCGGCCGGCATCACCACGCCGTACCACGCGCTGTCGTTCGCCGGCAACCAGTTCGGTGTGCGCAATGTCGACACCGCGGCCACGGTGGTGCGCACCCTGGCCGCGTATCGCCGCCACAGCCTGGTCGACAACCGCATCCATTGCCGCTACGAAGTCACCGATTCCAGCGCCGTGCCGGTGCTGGAAGCGCTGATGGCCGAGGGCGTGGTCGACCTGCTGTCCGTGATGGACCACTCGCCGGGCCAGGGCCAGTTCAAGACCATGGATGCCTACCTGGCCTACATGATGGGCAACCACGGCATGAGCCGCGAGGAAGCCGCCGATGCGGCCCACAAGAAGGCCGCCGCGCTGGAAGGCGCGCATGACCGCGTCAACCGGCTGGTGGCCAGGGCGCATGCGCTGGGCATCCCTACCGCCAGCCATGACGACGATTCGCCGCAGCGCATCGCCGCCATGCACGCGCTGGGCGTGCGCATGAGCGAGTTCCCGATCAACCTGGAAACCGCGCAAGCCGCGTGCGCCCAGGCGCTGCCGACCATCCTGGGCGCGCCCAACGTGCTGCGCGGCAAGAGCCAGAGCGGCTCGATGCGCGCCATCGACGCCATCCACGCCCGGGTCGGCACCATCCTGTGCTCGGACTACCAGCCGTCCACGCTGATCGCGGCCGCGTATGCCGCCGCGCGCCTGGCCGACCTGCCGCTGAACCAGGCGCTGGCGCTGGTCACCGCCAATCCCGCCGACGCCTGCCTGCTGGACGACCGCGGGCGCCTGGTGCCGGGGCTACGCGCGGACGTGATCGCCGTGTCCGGCGTGGCAGGCCAGCCGATGGTCACGCATACCTGGTCTGGCGGGCGGCTGGTGTTTGCGGCGGGGTATCCGTCGGTGCGGCACGTTGGCGATGCCGCCATGCCGCGCGAACCCGCACTGCGCGAGGTGGCATAGGGAGGATTGGCCGGGATTCGTAAGAATCCGCCACGCCTCCGCCAGGCGGCTGATCTGAACAGGAAGTCGAGCGCAACCTCGGTCAGCGCTTGGACGAGCCAGCGCCGGTCAGGCCGGCAACACAGTAGCGCAGGCTACGGCGGCTCGCTGCTGGCCGATGGCGGCTTCACCGGCTGAGGCTTCGGGTCAAGCCCCGGGGTTGAACCCCAGCGCCGTGCTGACCGCGCGCGCCTCGCGCCGCACGGCGCTGCCGATGGGCCCGTCGATGGCGGGATCAAAGCCGCCGGTGGCGCCCAGCGCCGTCAGCACCGCGCAGACGCGCCCGGTGTAGTCGCGCACTGGCGCCGCCACGGCGCTGATGCCGGTCAGGTTGGTGTCGCGCACCCAGGCGCAGTCGTCGGCCTGCACCGCGCGGCGCAGCGCGCCGATGGGATCCCTGGCATCGAGCAACGCCAGCCGCGCCGGGCTGGCCGTGGCCAGTTCGTCTTCGGCCTGGGCATGCACGCGCTTTTCATCGAGCAGGCCCAGGAACACGCGCCCGGTGGCCGACCACAGCAATGGCATCACCGAACCCGCGCGCACGTTCACCGTCACCGGCAAACCCGGTTCTTCAAAGCGCATGATGGTCGGCCCCTTGTTGCCCATCACCGCGACAAAGCAGGTCACCTCCAGCGCTTCACGCAGGCGCACCAGCGAGGCTTCGGCCAGCCGGATCGGGTCGGCCTGCCGCATCGCCGCCATGCCGATCTGCAGCGCCTCGAAGCCCAGGTGGTATTGCTGCGTGCCCGCCTCCTGCGCCACCAGCCCCTCTTCCACCAGGCTTACCAGGTAGCGGTGCACCTTGGCCGGGCTTTCGTCGATATGCGCGGCCAGCGCGGTCAGGCTGGCGCGCCCGCCCAGCCGGGCCAGTCCCTTGAGCACGGCCATGCCGGTGACCGCCGACTGCACGCGCTGGCGGCGTTCGCGCGTGCGGGGCGCGTCGGCAGGTTCGATAGGAGGTTCGGTAGCTTTCGGTCGGGGCATGGCGGGAAGATCCGGCAAACGGTAAGCGGTCATCACATGGAAGGCGGATTAAGCCATGCGGCCGCCGCAGGGTCAGTTCAAGGTTAACCCGCATTCAATCATTACGCAATGCGTATATTATTTACGCAAAACAGAAACACCGGTGCCGTACACCGGGCTGACCAACAAGGAGACAAGCCCCCATGCCCCGCCCCCACTTCAAGCACCTGGCCATTGGCGCCCTGGCCCTGCCGATGCTGGCCGCTGTCCCGGTGCACGCCGCCGACGCCTACCCTGCCAAGCCGATCCGCTGGATCGTCCCCTACGCCGCCGGCGGCGGTTCGGACTTCCTGGCGCGCACGATCAGCCAGGGGCTGTCGGCCAAGGTCGGCCAGCCGGTGGTGGTGGACAACAAGCCGGGCGGCAATACCGCCATCGGCGCGGCCGAGACGGCGCGTTCGGCCGCCGACGGCTATACCGTGCTGTCGGCCGACAACGGCACGCTGGTGTTCAACCCCGTGCTGTACAAATCGCTCTCCTACAACCCTGGCAAGGATCTGGCTCCGGTGACGCTGCTGGGCCGCTTCCCGATGATCCTGGTGGTGGGCGCGACCAGCCCGGTCAAGAGCGCCAAGGAATTCATCGCGCAGACCAGGGCCACCCAGGGCGGCATCAACTACGGCTCGGCAGGCGCGGGCAGCCCGCACCACCTGGCGATGGAGCTGCTGAAGGTGGAAGCCGGCCTGTCGATGACGCATGCCCCGTACCGCGGCGCCGCGCCGGCGCTGTCGGACGTGGCCGCCGGGCAGGTGGTGGCGATGATGGTGGACTACGCGGCCGGCGCCGGCTTTATCAAGGGCGGCAAGGTCCGGCCGCTGGCAGTGGCCAATGCCACCCGGCTGCCGCAGCTGCCTGACGTGCCGACCTTTGCCGAGCTGGGCTACCCGCGCGTGGAGGCTGCCGCGCTGGTGGGCATGGTGGTGCCGGCCGGCACGCCGCCGGAGGTGGTCAACACGCTGAACAAGGACGTGGTCGCGGCAATCCGTGAGCCCGCTGTCAACAAGCGGCTGGTGGACTTCGGCGTGGAGCCGGTCGGCAACTCGCCGGCGCAATTCAGCGAGCTGCTGCGCAGCGAGTCCGCCCGCTGGACCAGGCTGATCCGCGACCTGAAGATCACGCTGGACAACTGAGTCCGGCCGCAACACCGAATGGCCGTCCGGCCCTGACCGGACGGCCCTGTTTTTCGCCAGGAGTACGCAGTATGGCCAACCCCTCCCCCAGCGCCGCGCGCAGCGGCTGCCCGATCGACCACAGCGCCTTGACCGCGCCCAACGGCTGCCCGGTCAGCCACAACGCGGCGCAATTCGATCCCTTCGGCGACGGCTACCAGCAGGATCCCCCCGAATACGTGCGCTGGTCGCGTGAGCAGGAGCCAGTGTTCTACAGCCCCACGCTGGGCTACTGGGTGGTCACGCGCTACCAGGACATCAAGGCGATCTTTCGCGACAACCTGACCTTCAGCCCGTCGATCGCGCTGGAGAAGATCACGCCCACCGGCGACGAGGCCAATGCCGTGCTGGCGTCCTATGGCTACGCCATGAACCGCACGCTGGTCAACGAGGACGAGCCCGCCCACATGCCGCGCCGGCGCGCGCTGATGGCACCGTTCACCCCCGCGGAACTGGCGCACCATGAGCCGCTGGTGCGCCGCCTGGCGCGCGAGTATGTCGACCGCTTTATCGACGATGGCCGCGCCGACCTGGTCGACCAGATGCTGTGGGAGGTGCCATTGACCGTGGCCCTGCATTTCCTGGGCGTGCCCGAAGAGGACATGGACTTGCTGCGCCAGTACTCCATCGCCCATACCGTCAACACCTGGGGCCGGCCGAAGCCGGAGGAACAGGTGGCGGTGGCGCATGCCGTGGGCAACTTCTGGCAGCTGGCGGGCCGCATCCTCGACAAGATGCGCGAGGACCCGTCCGGCCCGGGCTGGATGCAGTACGGCCTGCGCAGGCAGAAAGACCTGCCCGAGGTAGTCACCGACTCCTACCTGCATTCGATGATGATGGCCGGCATCGTCGCCGCGCACGAGACCACCGCCAATGCCTCGGCCAATGCCATCAAGCTGCTGCTGCAGCATCCGGATGCGTGGCGCGAGATCTGCGACGATCCATCGCTGATCCCCAATGCGGTGGAAGAATGCCTGCGCCACAACGGCTCCGTCGCCGCATGGCGGCGGCTGGTGACGCGCGACGCCGAGGTCGGCGGCATTCGTCTGCCCGCGGGCAGCAAGCTGCTGATCGTCACGTCTTCGGCCAACCATGACGAGCGCCATTTTGCCGATGCCGACCTGTTCGATATCCGCCGCGACAATGCCAGCGAGCAGTTGACTTTTGGCTACGGCTCGCACCAGTGCATGGGCAAGAACCTGGCGCGCATGGAGATGCAAGTCTTCCTGGAAGAACTGACACGCCGGCTGCCACACATGCGCCTGGCCTGGCAGACCTTCACTTACGTGCCCAACACCTCGTTCCGTGGCCCGGAGCACCTGCTGGTGGAATGGGATCCTGCGCAGAACCCTGAGCGCCGCGACCCGGCCTTGCTCGAGGTGCACCAGCCGGTGCGCATCGGCGAGCCGTCCGCGCACACCATCGCCCGCACGGTGGTGGTCGAGCGCGTCACGCCCGCCGCCGACGGCGTGGTCCGGCTGCGGCTGGCGGCGCCTGACGGCAAGCCGCTGCCGCGCTGGGCGCCGGGCTCGCATATCGACGTGGAATGCGGCGATACCGGGCTGTCGCGCCAGTATTCGCTGTGCGGGGATCCGGACGACGCCGCGGCGCTGGAGATTGCCGTGCTGCGCGACCCCGACAGCCGCGGCGGCTCGGCCTGGGTGCATGGCAGCGTCCGGGCCGGCGACCGCCTGCGCGTCCGCGGGCCGCGCAATCACTTCCGCTTCGATGAAAGCTGCAGGCGCGCCGTCTTTATCGCCGGCGGCATCGGCATCACGCCGGTCAGCGCGATGGCGCGGCGCGCCCGTGCGCTTGGCATCGACTACGAATTCCACTACTGCGGCCGTTCGCGCCAGGCGATGGCGATGCTGGATGAACTGCAGGCCCTGCACGGTGCACGGCTTCAGGTCCATGCCAGCGACGAAGGCCAGCGCGCCGACTTCCGCAAACTGCTGGCGCTGCCGGACCCGCGCACCCAGATCTACGCCTGCGGCCCGCAGCGCATGCTGGATGCGCTGGCCGAGTGCTGCGCGGCGTGGCCGGAAGATGCGCTGCGCGTGGAACACTTCGTATCGAAGCTGGGCACGCTGGATGCGTCGAAGGAACAGCCCTTTACCGTTGAGCTGAAGGACTCCGGCCTGATCATGGAAGTCCCGGCCGGCCAGACCCTGCTGAGCGCGCTGCGCGGCGCCAATATCGACGTGCAGAGCGATTGCGAGGAAGGCCTGTGCGGGTCCTGCGAGGTGCGCGTGCTGGCCGGCCAGGTCGACCATCGCGACGTGGTGCTCACGCGCAGCGAGCGCGAGGCCAACCAGCGCATGATGGCGTGCTGCTCGCGCGCCTGTGGCGGCGGCCGGCTGGTGCTGGAGCTCTGAGCGCCCGCCCGTCAGGCGGTGGCGTTGAAGGCGTCGTGGTATTGCACGCTGCCCGCCGGATAGCCGCCGTCGAACGCCAGTGCCTGGAAGTACTCGGGCGGCACGCCGTCCAGCACCAGCCCGGGCCGCGCGGCGAAGCCGAAGCGGCCGTAGTAGGCGGGATCGCCCAGCAGCACGCAGCCAGCGGCGCCAAGGCGGCGCAGGTCGGCCAGTGCCGCGTGAATCAGCTGTGAGCCGATGCCCTGTCCCTGCCGGTCCGGCGCCACCGAGATCGGACCCAGTCCGTACCAGCCGGTCGCGCCGGATGAGAACGTCACCGGCGAAATCGCCACGTGCCCCACCAGCCTGTCGCCGGCCTGTGCCACCAGCGACACCGTCAACTGGCCGGCGCGGCGCAGCGCATTGACGACAAACGCCTCGGTGTGGCTGGTGTGCGGCGCCGTCAGGAAAGCGGCGGTGGTCAGCCGGGCGATGGCGTCGGCGTCGGACGGCGATTCTGGGCGGATCTGCACGGACATGGCGGGACTCGGGACTTCGATCAGGTCTTGGGGACCTGGATTCTACGCTCCCCGTTCACTGGCATGGCGCGGCCGCCAGCGCAAGCCACCGTTGCGCCGTAGGACAACGCCTGACAACGGCGGCAAGGCGCCAAGGCTAAAGTAGCAGCGCGAACCCCAAGGCAATCCTGTCCCCGTTGTGTCATGCGCCCTGCCCCTGCTTTCCCTGCTGCCCCTGCCGTCCCCGATCGCCATCCTTTGCGCCATGCCGCTGTGTGCCTGGGCCTGCTGGCCGCGCCACTTGCCCTTTCCGCCACCCTGGCTGCCCCGCCTGCGCCGTCCCCGCAACTGTCAGGGCTGGCCATGTTGCTGCTGGGCACGGTGCGCGGCAAGCCCACCGGCATGAACGGCGTGACCCGCCTGACCACGGGCGATGTCGACCGTGAGCTGCGCATGGCCTGCCAGGAGCTGATGCGCGCCGGCCCGCTTGACCTGGACGACACCACCCGCTTCGACGGCTGCGTGACGCGGCCGGGCAAGATTGTCGAGTTCCAGCTGAAGGTTTCGGGGGTGGATGCCGCGCGTGACGATACCCGCGAGTTCATGGCGAGGGCCAAGCCGATCCTGGAGCGCGGCATCTGCCGCAACCCGGATGTGCCGGTGCTCGGCAAGCTGGGGGTCAGGTTGCGCTACCACTACGTGGCCGGGCAGAAATCGCTGGTCTTGCTGGATATCCCGCCGGACCAGTGCCTGAAGAAGTAAGGCCGCCGCACGCGCGCCGGTTCAAGTTCCCTTTCCGCTCCCCAGCACCTCATCGCAAACCGCCAGCCACGCCCGCGCCGCATGCGACAGGTAGCGTCCCGGCGACCAGATATGCGCCATGGTCCAGTCCATTGCTGGCTCGGTCAGCCGCGCCATGGCCAGCGTGCCCTGGCCCTGCAGGCGCTCAGCCAGCGGCTGCGGCAGGAAGGTAGTGCCCAGCCCCGCCGCCGCCATCGACGCCAGGAAATCCCAGTGCCCGCTGCGCGCCACCACGCGCGGCTCGATGCGTGCTTCGAGAAATGCCTGCCGCAGCTTGCGCGTCAGCGAGAAGTCATCGGTCAGCATCACCAGCGGCTCATTGCGCAGCGCCGCCAGCGTGACGGTGCGCCCGCGCGCCCAGGCGGCCTTGCGCGGCCCCACGGCCCAGATCGGGTAGCGGCCGAACTGGCGCGTTTCCAGCGCCAGGCCGCTGTCGCCAGGCAGCACCGTGGCGCCGACTTCCAGCTCGCCGCTGGCCACCAGTTGCTCCACCACCTGCCCGCCGTGTTCATCCAGCGTCAGCAACAGGTTGGGATAGCGCTGCCGGAAGGCGCTGACCGCCGGTGAAAAGAACAGGTTGACCATCGGCGGGATCCCCACCGTCAACTGCCCCCGGCCCAGCGAGGACAGGTCGGACACCTCCAGCGTCAGCCGGTGCACCACGCCCAGCGCCTCCTGCCCGCGCTCGTAGACCACGCGGCCAACGTCGGTCAGCCGCACGCTCTTGCCTTCACGGATCAGCAGCGGCTGGCCGACCTCGTCCTCCAGCTGCTTGACCATCTTGCTGATGGTCGACTGGGTGACAAACAGCGAGGTCGCGGCCTGGGTAAAGCTGCGCAGCCTGGCAGTCTCGACGAAATAGCGCAGGGCGCGGATATCGATGGGCATGGTGCTGAGGGACGGCGAGCGGGCTGCCGGCAGGCCGCTTGCGCCATCCATGAACAAAGGGAATGGAAAGACCAATATTAAATCATGAATAGAATGCGAAAGGTTTGGCTACACTTCGCTTCCACACATCGCCCCCGCCCAACCGCGCCGTCAATGAAGCGTGGAGCGGCAGGCCGCGGTGTGCCCTCAACTCCTCCTGAAGACCCCGCTCCATGGCTAGCTGGCCGAATGCACGACAGTGGCTGTTCTCGCTGAAGGCATTCGCCGCCGCGATGCTGGCGCTCTATATCGCGCTGGCGCTGGGCCTGCCGCGGCCGTACTGGGCCATGGCAACGGTGTACTTTGTTTCCCATCCCCTGACCGGCGCCACCCGTTCCAAGGCGGCCTACCGCGTGGCCGGCACGATGCTGGGCGCCACCGCCGCGGTGGCCACGGTGCCGCAGCTGGTCAACATGCCGATCGTGCTGATGGGTGCGATCGCGCTGTGGATCACCGTGCTGGTGTACCTGTCGCTGCTGCAGCGCACGCCGCGCAGCTATGTGTACCTGCTGGCGGCCTACACCCTGCCGATCGTCGCGCTGCCGGCCGTCAGCGCGCCGGCGCAGATTTTCGATATTGCCGTGGCCCGGATCGAGGAAATCGTGATCGGCATCGTCTGCGCCGGGCTGGTGGGCTCGGTCGTCTTCCCGGCCAAGGTGGCGCCCGCGCTGCGGTCCCGCGCCGCCACCTGGCTGGCCGACGCGGCGGCCTGGGCATCGGACATCCTCACCGGCAGCCCGCGCGCCGATGACAGCCGCCACCGGCTCGCCGCCGACATCCTGGCGCTGGACCAGCTGGCCAGCCAGCTGGCCTATGACACCGAGGGCAGCCACACGCTGCGCCATGCCCGCGCGCTGCGCCAGCGCATGACCATGCTGATGCCGCTGCTGTCGTCGCTGGAAAGCGTGCTGCAGGCGCTGCGCCGCCATCCGGACGACATGCCGCTGCCGCTGCGCGAGGCCTTGGCTGCGACGACCGCCTGGCTGGGGACCGATACTGCCACGCCGCCTCCCGTCACCACGGGCGGCTGGCTTGCCGATGGCCGCGCGGGTGATGTCGGCTGGCAAGCCGGCCTCGCCGCCACGGCGGCGGACCAGCTGCGGCGCCTGGGCACCTTGTACGCTGAATGCCGCACCCTGCAGCAAGGCATTGGCGAGCGCAGCGCCGGCGCGCCGCTGCTACGCGGCGACCCGGCCCCGGAGGCTGCCGGCCATCACCACGACCACGGCATGCTGCTGTTCGGCGCCGTGTCCAGCGGCCTGGCCGTTTTCTGCGCGGGGCTGCTGTGGATCTTCTCAGGCTGGGAGGACGGCGCCGGCGCGGTCGCGGTGGCATCCATCGCCTGCTGCTTCTTTGCGGCCATCGACGAGCCGCGCCGCATGGCCGGCCCCTTCCTGCGCTGGAGCACGATCTGCCTGCTGGTGTCGTCCGGCTACCTGTTCCTGGTGGTGCCGCACACGCACACCTTTGAAGCGCTGGCCGCGATGCTGGCGCTACCTTATCTCGGCATTGGCCTGCTGATTGCGCGGCCCGGCTTCCAGCTGATCGCGATGCTGCTGTCGGTCAACACGGCCTCGTTCGCCAACGTGCAGGCCGTGTTCGACGCGGATTTCCTCGGCACCTTCAATACCTGCCTGGCCGGCGCCGCGGCAATGCTGTTCGCGCCGCTGTGGTCGATGGCGGTACGCCCGTTCGGCGCGCGCGCGGCGGCGCACCGGCTGGTGCGCGCCAGCTGGCAGGACCTGGCCCGGGCCGCCACGCTACGCGCGGCCGATGGCGATGCGCAGCTGGGCGCGCGCATGCTGGACCGGCTCGGCCAGCTGGTGCCTCGGCTGGGGGCTGCCGGCGATCCCTTGTCGTCCGACGGCTTCCATGCGCTGCAAGTCGGCTACTGCGCGCTGGCGCTGCAGAAGGCGCTGCCGGCCTTGCCGCCCGCGGCGCGCAAGCCGGTGCGCCGCGTGCTGGCCGCAGTGGCCCGGCATTTCCGCGCACGGCTGCGCGCGGGCTATGCCGTGCCGGCGCCGGCGGGGCTGGCCGCCTGGGTGGCCGATGCCGTCGCCGGCGTGGCCGCGCTGCCCGCAGGTGACCGCTCTGACCACCGCGGCACGCTCGGCGCGCTGGTGGTGCTGCAGGTCACGCTGCTGCCTGGCCCGGCGGCTGCCCTGTCCCGCTGATCTCCCTAACTCTCTGCTGCCGCCGAATGCTCAGTGAAATCGACCTCTATGGCGTCTTCGTGCCAGGCGTGCTGGTGCTGATGGTGCTGGCCTTCGCCGTCACTACCGCGATCCGCATGGTGCTGGCCGCGCTGGGCTGCTACCGGCATATCTGGCACCGCTCGCTGTTCAATTTTTCCCTTTATGTGATCGTCCTTGGCGCCGTGGCCGCAGTCTTTGTCGCGGTGCCGGGACTGCCTTCATGACCTTCCGACTCCGCCCCCTGCTTCCCTTGCTGCCCACGCTGCTGGCCGCCATCGCCGCCCTGCTGGTGCTGCGCCACCTGTGGGACTACTACACGGCCGCGCCGTGGACCCGCGACGGCCATGTGCGTGCCGACATCATCCAGGTAGCGCCCGATGTGTCAGGGCTGGTCACGCGCGTGCTGGCGCGCGACAACCAGCATGTGCAGCAAGGCGAAGTCCTGTTCGAGATCGACCGCGACCGCTACGCGCTGGCCCTGCAGCAGGCACTGGCCACGGTAGCGACGCAGCGCGCCGCGCTGGCGCAGGCGCGGCGCGAAGCCGCGCGCAACCGCAATCTCGACGGCCTGGTTGCCGCCGAAGTCGCGGAACAGGGGCGTGCCCGCGTAGAGCAAGGCGAAGCCGCGCTGGCACAGGCCGAAGCCGCGCTGCGGCTGGCCCGGCTGAACCTGGACCGCACCAGCGTGCGCAGCCCGGTGGCAGGCTACCTGAACGACCGGCTGCCGCGCCTGGGCGACTATGTCTCGACCGGCCGTCCGGTGCTGTCGATGGTCGACGCCGGTTCCTTCCACGTGGAAGGCTATTTCGAGGAAACCAAGCTGCACCGGATCCGCATCGGCAGCCCGGTCGACGTGCATATCATGGGCGAGCCCCGGCACCTGCGCGGGCACGTGCAGAGCATCGCCGCCGGCATCGAGGACCGCGACCGCAGCGCGGGCTCGAACCTGCTGCCCAACGTCAACCCGACCTTCAACTGGGTGCGGCTGGCACAGCGCGTGCCGGTGCGCATCGTGCTGGAGGACGTGCCCGCGGATGTGCGCCTGGTTTCCGGCCGCACCGCGACTGTGGCCGTTCGCGAAGCCAGGCGCGACGATGACGCCGGCCGCCGCGCGGGGCCCCGGTCGTGAGGCCGCGCCATCCCTGGCTGGCGTGCGCCGCGGCCTGCCTGTGCGCCTGCACCACCGTGGGCCCGGACTATCGCGGGCCCGATCATGCGGCGGTGCGCGCGCCCGCGGCCAACGGCCCGCTGCAGGGCGCCGAAGCGCACGGCGTGGCCATCGCGCCCGTGCCCGACGACTGGTGGCGGCTCTATGACGACGCGCGGCTCGACCGGCTGGTCGAACAGGCGCTGGCCGCCAACACCGACATCCGCGCCGCCAGCGCCAACCTGCGCCGCGCGGTGGCGCTGCTGCACGAGGTGGAGTCCGAAAACCTGCCCCAGGGCGGCGCCAGCGCCAGCGTATCGCGCGCGCAGCTGTCGGGCGAGAGCTTCCTGCAGAGCACCAAGCCACCGGTATTCAACCTGGGCGACTTCGGTTTCGGCGTGTCCTACCTGATCGACTTCTTCGGCAAGCTGGCCCGCGCCGACGAAGCCGCGCTGGCCGGTGCTGAAGCCAGCGAGGCCACGCTCGACATGGTGCGCGTCACTGTGGCAGCGCAGACCGTGCGCGCCTACGTGCAGGGCTGCGCCGCCACGCATGAACTGGCCGCCGCCACCCAGCAGCTCGCGGTACAGCAACGCACGCTGGACGCCACCGGCCGCCTGGTCGCAGCCGGCCGCGGCGAGCCCACCGACGTAGCGCGCGAGCGCGCCCGCACCGAAGCGCTGCGCGCTGCCTTGCCAACGCTGGAAGCCGCGCGTAGCGCCGCACGCCACCGGCTGGCGCTGCTGCTGGGTAAACCGCCTGCGGCACTGCCAGAGACCGAGGTGGACTGCCATGCGGAACCCAAGCTGCGAGTGCCGCTGCCCGTGGGTGACGGCGCCGCGCTGCTCAGGCGCCGGCCCGATATCCGGCAGGCGGAACGCGAACTGGCCGCGGCCACCGCTCGCATCGGCGTGGCCACGGCAGACCTGTATCCATCGATCCGCATCGGCGCCAGCGCCGGGCTGACCGGCGTGCTGAGCCACCTTGGCAGCGGCCCGACGGCGCGCTGGAGCGTGGGGCCGCTGCTGAGCTGGTCGCTGCCGACCAACGGCGTGCGCCATCGCATCCACGGACATGAAGCCGCGGCCGACGCCGCCCTGGCGCGCTTTGACGGCACGGTGCTGCGCGCATTGCAGGAGACCGAAGCGGCGTTGTCGGCCTACACGCGTGAACTGGAACGGCACGAAGCCCTGCACGCGGCGCGCGAACAGGCCGCGGAAGCGGCGCGGCTGCAGCGCCGCCTGCAGCAGGCGGGGCGTATCCCGTACCTGGCGCACCTGGACGCCGAGCGCACGCTGGCCGATGCAGAGGCCGCACTGGCTGCGTCCGAAGGCCATGTCGCCGCGCGCCAGGTCGACCTGTTCCTCGCGCTCGGCGGGGGCTGGCGGGCCGGCCGCAAGGTGGCTGCCGCCCATGCGACTGGCGATGAAAAAAATGACTGATCTCTCGACGTTTAAATCATCACAGGAATGCATCGACCTGACTAAACTTCGTCCTGTGCCGCACGCTTTCCACGCGACGGCACCGCCCAAACGGCGAACCCGGACGGCGCGGGAGGCAGATCCGCCATCCCCGCGCGGCCCCTCGCGGGCCATGCCGTCCATCCACCCAAAAACAGCAGACATGCATAAAAACGCCCTCAAAGCCCTCCTTGCCACGACCCTCTCGATCGCAGCACTCGGTGCCGCCGCACTGGCCAGCCCTGCCATGGCGCAAGGCCTGAACGACCGCGGCGTTGCCGCCGACCGCTACGGCTACAACCTGCACAACGGCAAGCGCGACCCGTTCACCGAAGGTGCGCACATCCATGGCAAGCGTGACCCCTTCACCGATGGCGCCCGCGTCAACGACCGGCGCGACCCGTTCACCGACGGCGCCAACCGCGCTGCCGCCGGCATGGAAGTGGCGGGCATGGACCGCAGCGGCGTGTCGGCACCGCCGGCCCATAGCGGCTCGCGCGTTTCGGCTGCCGCCTGACCAGCGCCTGCTCGCGCCACGGCAGCCGCCGTGGCGTGTCGACGGGGCGCAAGGCCCCGTCTCTTCTCCCGTTCCTCCTGAAGACCTCCCTCATGAAAACCATCCTGTTCGCGCTGCTCGGCCTTGGCGCCCTGGCCGCGTCTTTTCCCGCTGCCGCCGGTCCTGACTGGGCTGTGATCGAGCGCGGCCGCGCCGCTGCCAGGACCGCAGCCGAGCGCACCGCCCAAGCGCACAATGCCACGCCTTGCGCACAAGCGGACGTTGCCGCGTCGGTGCCTTCGCCGGTTACATCACGCTGAGTACTACTGAGGTGCGCGCTCCGGTGCTAGATTGAGAAGACGTGCCGCCGCCAGGCGCCGGCCGTGCCTGACAAGCCACCCCACCAGAAGAGCGAGGAGCCGCGCATGTCCCTTCCCCATCTTGCATCCGGACAGATCGCCAGCGTGCTGCCACTGGGCACACGGCTGGACCAGACCGCGACCCAGGCCCTGTTCAAGGAAGGCCCGCTGGAAGTGATGCGGCTGGTGCTGAAGGCGGGCAAGCATATGCCGCCCCATGCAGTGGATGGCCCGATGACCGTGCAATGCCTGGAGGGCGAGGTGCGCGTGCGGGTGGACGGCGCCGAGCGCCAGCTGCATCAGGGCGACCTGCTCTACCTGGGGCCGAGCGTGCGCTACGACGTCACCGCCATCTCCGATGCCTCGGTGCTGGTCACGTTGGTCCTGCCCGGCAGCCGCTGAGTCGTCCGGCCTTAGAACCCATTTCATAATGAAGAAGGGGCGCGAAGGCTGCTGCCGGGCCGCAGGGCTAGGCGTGGCCGACGCCGCGTGGTTATTCCACGCAAGGAGGCCGCAACAACGCCATGCGGCACGGCAGCAGCCTTCCCTTCGGGTTCAAGCCAGGCGCGGCGCATGCGTCGTTACGGGCCTTGACCTTGGAATCACCAAGGCCGGCGGCCCGCGCCTAGCCTGCGCCGCGCCTGGCTTGAACGCGTCCCCTTCTTCATTATGAAATGGGTTCTTAAGCCACAACAGGCTGCCAGCGCGCGCTGGCGGCCACAAAGGCATCGATCAGCGCCGCCACCGGCTCGCGGCGCAGTGCCGATTCGCGCACCAGCACGCCTACGTCGCGATAGAGCGGCCCGCCCGGCAATGGCGCCTGCACCACGCCCGCGGACTGCTCCAATGGCACCAGTTCGGACGGGATAATGGCGCAACCCAGGCCGGCTGCCACCATCTGCAGGATCACGGCCGGCTCATCCAGTTCCATCCCTTCCCTGACCCATAGCCGCTGCCGCTTCAGGTAGCCGTCCACCAGCTGCCCGCCGGTGCTGTGGCGGTTGTAGCGGATGAACGGAAGCGTCTCCAGCAGCGCGCGCAGGTCTGCAGGCGCACCGGCGGGACCAATGCCGACAAAGCCCTCGCGCACCAGCGGCACCCACTTGAGGTCCGGCGGAAAGCCCAGCCGCGGCCGGATCAGCACGGCAATGTCCAGCTCGCGCGCATCCACCTGCGTCAGCAGCTGGGTGGACATGCCCGGCACCACGTTGACGTGCGAGTCCGGAAAGCGCCCCCGGAAATGCCGCATCGCATCGGCCAGCAAGGTGGCCTGAACCGTGGACACTGCACCCAGCTCCACCGGCGCGGCGTCGGCGTGCGGGCCGGCGCGGTCCTTCATCGCGGCATAGAGCTCGACAAAGCGCCGCGCCTCCGGCACCAGCCGGCGGCCGGCTTCGCTGAGCGCGACCGACTTGCCGGTACGATCGAAGAGTACGCAGTCCAGGTCCTCTTCCAGCCGCCGGATCTGCGTGCTGACGGCCGACTGCGTCAGCGCCAGCCGCGCCGCGGCGGCGGAAAACGAGCCGGTCTCGGCAGCCACCAGGAAGGTCTGGAAGTAGCGGATCATCTATCGAAAAGTCTGATGCTCAGAGCAAAAATGATTCGCTTTATATTACGGCTTGTGCTGGCTACAATCAACGCGCAGGCCAGCGCCTGCCCGCATTCCGACCCCCGACAAAGGCCCCCCGCATGAGCGTGACTTCCTCCATTCCCCTGTTCCACCTGGCTTTCCCCGTGCGCGACCTGGCCGAGGCAAGGCGCTTCTATGGCGACTTGCTTGGCTGCCCCGAAGGGCGCAGTTCCGAGGCCTGGGTGGACTTCAATTTCTATGGCCATCAGGTGGTGGCGCACCTGTCGCCAGAGGAATGCGGGCACCACGCCACCAGCGCCGTCGATGGCGATGACGTGCCGGTGCGGCACTTCGGCGCAATCCTGCCGATGGGCGAATGGGAGGCCTTGGCCGAGCGGCTGCGCGCGGCGGGCACGCAGTTCGTGATCGAGCCGCATGTGCGCTTCAAGGGCCAGGTTGGCGAGCAGGCCACCATGTTCTTCCTGGACCCGTCGGGCAATGCGCTGGAGTTCAAGGCATTTGGCGACCTGAGCCAGGTGTTCGCTAAATAAGGCAGCGCGGCCGGGCTACGCAATGCGGCGCATGGCCTCGCGGATCGGGTCGGACTCGGTCGGGCGCACCAGCCGCGCCACTTCCTGCCCGTCGCGCAGGAACACCAGCGTCGGCCACAGCTTGATGTGAAACGACCGGCCAAGCCGGCGCCCGCTGCCGTCCTCGATCTTGAGGTGGCGCAACGCCGGATGCACGGCAAAGGCCTCCGCCAGCGCCGGCTGGGCGCGCTGGCAGTAGCCGCACCACGGGGCGCCGAATTCCAGCACGGTGGCGCCCGGCAGCGCATCCACTTCCGTGCGGGTCGGCTCGGTGGCCGCGTATTGTTGGGTCATGGGCATGGATCTGGTCCTTTCGCGACAGCCGGCTGATGGCATCCGCATGCCTGCCAGATTCGTTCCAGCGGCAACTCCGGGCAGGCACCGCGCAAAGAGGATGCACCAGACCGGCCCGGCTGTGTAATTTCTACGCCGCCGTGGCGATTTCCCACCAAGCCGGCAGCAGTTCGCGCACCTCGGCCGCGGCAAAGCGGTCGTCGATCAGGTAGACCACGCCCTGGTCCTGCTGCGTGCGGATGACCCGGCCCGCCGCCTGCACCACCTTGCGCAGCCCGGGATACAGGTAGGCATAGGCATAGCCCTGCCCGAACGCCTGCTGCATGCGCGCGCGGAACTGCTCGTTGACCGCGTTGAACTGTGGCAGTCCCAGGGTGGCAACGAAGGCGCCGATCAGGCGCTCGCCGGGCAGGTCCACGCCTTCGGCAAAGGCGCCGCCCAGCACCGCAAAGCCGATGCCCTCGCCGCCTTCCGCAAACGTATCCAGGAACGCCGCCTGCGCGGCTTCGTCCATGCCGCGCGACTGCACCCAATGCGGAATATCGGGGTGAGACTGGGCAAAGCGGGCCACCGCTTGCTGCAGGTATTCATGGCTGCTGAAGAACGCCAGGTAGTTGCCGCGCCGCGCGCGGAACTGGCCGGCCATCAGCGCGACGATCGCCGGCAGCGATTGTTCGCGCCGCGCATAGCGGGTGGAGATGCGCGCTGCAATCCGCACTGACAGTTGCTCGGCGCGGAACGGCGATGGCACTTGCACCCGCGCGCAATCGGCCGGCAAACCCAGCGTATCGAGGTAATAGGCGGCAGGATCGAGGGTCGCGGAGAACAGCGTGACCGAATGCGCGGCGGCAAAGCGCTGACGCAGGAACGGAGCCGGGATGACATTGCGCAGGCACAGCCGCGCATGGTGGCCGCGGCCGCTGCGGGGCACGCGCTGGATATCGAACAGCGAATGCGCGTCGAGCTGCTCGGCGAGGCGGCCAAAATGCAGCGCATCGAAATAGAAGCGCTGCAGCGCCGGATCCTGCGCGCCTGGATGTTCGGTCATATGCGTCAGTGCCGCCGCGCAGCATTCGTCCAGCGCGCGGCGGAAGGCGGCGGGCACTTCGGGCAGGACTTCATAGGCGCCGTCACTCTGGCGCGCCAGCGCGCTCCATTGCCGGGCCAGCCGCGTCAATGGCTTGCGCACGATGGCCGGCGCGCTGCGGCGCACCTCGCGCAGCGATTGGGGGTCGAGTTCCGCGGTGTACATGGCGCGGCCGCGCTCGACCAGGTTGTGGGCCTCGTCCACCAGCACGCTGGCGCGCCAGCCATTGGCCGCGGTCAGGGCATACAGCAACGCGCTGCGGTCGAAGTAGTAGTTGTAGTCGGCCACCACCACGTCGCTCCAGCGCACCAGCTCCTGCGACAGGTAGTAAGGGCAGACCCCATGTGCCAGCGCCAGCGTGCGTACCGCGGCGCGGTCGCGCACCGGCACGCCGCGCGCGGCTTCGCGTGCTGCCGGCAGGCGGTCATAGAAGCCGCGCGCCAGCGGGCAGGACTCGCCATGGCAGGCCAGCTCCGGATGCTCGCAAGCCTTGTCGCGGGCCACCAGCTCCAGCACATGCAGCGGCTGCGCGCCGTGGCCGCGCAGCGCATTGGCGGCGTGCAGCACCACCCCGCGCCCGGTGGAGCGGGCCGACAGGAAGTACACCTTGTCGATGCCCTGCCCCGGCATGGCCTTGAGCACCGGGAATAACGTGCCGACCGACTTGCCGATGCCGGTAGGCGCCTGCGCCAGCAGGTGGCGGCCCGCGCGGTTGGCGTTGTAGACCGCCTGCGCCAGTTCGCGCTGGCCCGGACGGAAGCCCTGGTGCGGAAAGGCCAGCTGCGTCAGCGCGCCATCGCGCGCCTTCCGGTGGGCCAGTTCCGCCTGCGCCCAGTGCAGGAACTGCTCGCAGGTCTGTACGAAGAAGGCTTCAAGCGCCTGCGCGGTGAAGTGCTCCGCGACCGGGTGCTCGCGCTGGCTGATGATGTCGAAATAGACTACCGCGATCTCCAGCCCGGGCAGCCCCAGCTTGCGGCATAACAGGCAGCCGTAGACCTTGGCCTGCGCCCAGTGCAGGTGGCGGTGGTTGTCCGGCACGGCGGCATCGCCGCGCACGGTCTTGATTTCTTCCAGGCGGTTGGCAGCGGGATCGTAGCCATCGGCGCGGCCGCGCACATGCAAGGGGCCGAAATCGGCGGCAAGCGCCACCTCGGCCTGGTAGCCCTCCCCGCGCCGGCTGGTCACTACGGCATGCCCGGCCACGCCCTCCTGCGCCGATGGCGTCGGCACGAAGCGCAGGTCCAGGTCACCCGCCTTGGCGGTGAACTCGCACAGCGCACGCACGGCCACCACGTAGGCCGGAGCGGCTCGCGTGGCAGGCGGGGCTGGAATGGGCGGGACGGCGGACACAGGAACGGGGCGCGGCGATAACTGTATGAATATACAGTATCCCGCAAGGCGTTATCGCGTGACGGCCGCTCCGGCATAAGGAAAGAGCAAAACGTTATTTCCATGTGCCCCACCCGCCGCTCTATATTGTCCGGCTTACAAGACAACAACCGCCTGCCGGCAAGCCGGCGGCGGACCACGACCGGAGCACAGCCTTGACCCGCGGCATCACCCTTGGCGACACCCTCTCCTGGCCCGCGCGCTACCTGCCGCGCAAGACCGCGCTGGTCAGCGGCATCGGTGCCGGTCGACGCGCGTGGACGTATGCGGAGCTCGATGCCGAGGTCCACCGCCACGCGCACGCGCTGCAGTCGCTGGGAATCGGCAAGGGCGACGTGGTCGCGGCCTTCCTCTACAACACCCCGGCCTTCGTCTTCACGCTGCTGGCCACGGCGCGCATCGGCGCGGTCTACAACCCGGTCAACTACCGCCTGGCTGCGCAGGAACTGGCCTACATCCTGAACGATGGCGGCGCCAAGGCAGTGCTGTTCGAGCAGGAAGGCGCGGGCGTGGTGGAGAAGGCGGCCGAACTGGCCCCCGGCACCGCGCTGCGCATCTATGCCGACCCCGATGCCGCGCCCGCCTTTGCCACACATCGGCTCGACACGCTGGTTGCGGGCCGGCCGGCCACGCCGCCCGCGGTGACGGTCCTTGAAGACGACCCTTGCATCCTGATGTACACCAGCGGCACCACCGGCCGCCCCAAGGGCGTGGTGCACACCCATCGCAGCAAGCTGCAGCACAACGCGATGATGCACCAGGCCATGACGCTGTCGCGCGAGGACGTGGGCCTGTCGGTCGCGCCGCTGAACCATACAGCCGAGCTGCATACCAGCTTCCTGCCCCGCCTGCAGGTCGGCGCGACGCAGGTGCTGCAGCGCCGCTTCGACGCGGGCGAGGCCTGGCAACTGGTGGAAAGCGAACGCGTCACGCATTTCTTTGCCGCGCCGACCATGGTGGGCATGCTGCTGAACCATCCGGACGCCGAAACACGCAACGTGTCTTCACTGCGGCTGGTGGAA
The DNA here is from genome assembly GCF_032465815.1 of Cupriavidus sp. BIC8F. Lineage (NCBI taxonomy): Bacteria > Pseudomonadati > Pseudomonadota > Betaproteobacteria > Burkholderiales > Burkholderiaceae > Cupriavidus > Cupriavidus sp. BIC8F. Next base: position 1,802,353 of record NZ_CP136095.1, read on the forward strand.
TACGGCGGCGCGTCGATGGCACCGCACCTGATCCGCGAGTGGGACCGCAAGGTCGGCGCCGGGCTGGTGCAGGTGTACGGCACCACGGAAATGGGCCCGTGCATGTCGGTGCTTTACCCGCAAGAGCAACTGAGCCACGCTGGCTCGGCAGGCCTGCCCGCGCTCGGCCATGAACTGGTGGTGGCCAGGCTGCGCGACGACGGCGAGCCGACCGACCCCTTGCAGCCGTGCGCGCCGGGCGAAGTCGGCGAAGTGCTGGTGCGTGGCCCCTGCATGATGCAGGGCTACCTGAACCGCCCGGATGCCAATGCGCGCGCGCTGGCGCACGGCTGGTACCACACCGGCGACCTCGGCAGCCTGGATGCGGACGGCTACCTGTGGATCCGCGACCGCATCGACTACATGATCAATTCCGGCGCGGAGAACGTCTATCCGCGCGAGGTGGAAGACGCACTGATCGAGCATCCGGCCGTGCTGGAGGTAGCCGTGCTGGGCGAACCCGATCCGACCTGGGGCCAGGTGGTCGGCGCCTATGTGGTGACGCGCGGCGACGCACCGATCAGCGCGGCACAGCTCGACGCCTTCCTGCTGCAGGGCGACCGGCTGGCAGCCTACAAGCGCCCGCGCCGCTATCACTTCCTGGACGCATTGCCCAAGACCACCAGCGGCAAGATCCAGAAGCATATGCTGCGCGCAGGCGCCACGGCCTGAGCCTCAGACCAGGCGCGCATCGTACTGCCAGCGGCGCACCTTGACGTAGGCCAGCCGCGCGGCGTCGCGGTGTGCCGGGTTGACCAGCACGTTGTGCTCTTCGGGAATGACGATGGAAGGCACCAGCAGCAAGGCGCTGGTGCCAGCCATGGTCCAGGCTTGGCCGGCGTCGAGGCTGGTCTTGCCGGCGGGAATGGCATCCCAACCAACCGGGGCAGTGTCCGCGCTCAGTCTCTGCGCCGCCGCCCATAGCTCGTCAGGGATGTCGATCCGGACCAGGTGGCGGTTCAGCGGCAGCCCGCCCGCGCCCAGGTGGACCAGCGTTTCCAGGCAAGCCAGCGCGATACTGGACGCCGCATAGATCAAGGGCGTGCCTTGCCGGTTCCAGCGCCCGCCGGTAGCCTTGGCGCCGGCGCCGCTGGCATCGTCCGCGGTGTAGTCTGGGGTGTCGGTCGCGATCCGCCAGGCTGGCCTCACGCGTAAGCCCCGCTCTGCATCCTGGCCACCAGGTCGGAAACGATGCGCTGGCCGGCGAGGGTATCCATCAGCTCAGCGGGGCGGCGCCCGCCCAGCGCAGGCGACGGCTGCTCCAGCCACTGCGCCACCCACTGTGCCGCGCTGAAGCCGCGCGGATCGCCCGAGCTTTCCACCAGCGCCTGGACCTGCCCGACCAGCCGCGCCATGCCCAGCACGCGCTCGCTCTGCTCGCTCGACAGGTTCTGGTGCGCCCGTGCCTTGCGGTCCACGGTGGCGCGCGGCAAGTCCAGTGTCTTGATCAACTGCTCCTTGGTCGTGCCCATGGATTCGGCCAGGCGGGTCAGGTCTGAAGCCGGCACACCTTCACGAATCGCGCGGATGACCGACATGGCGCCTTGCGTCGACAGGCTGGCCTCATAGACGGCGACGTAGTTGTTGACGCTCAGCTCGGGCGGAGCCGGGCGTTCATGAGCCAGCGGATAGCGGCCTTCGGGAGTGAATGTGAGCGGCATGGCAGATCTCATCAAATGAGCATTCAGTATAGCTCAATTGACAAAAGCCACCTGGGCACCCGCCATGCATCCCCGGGGTGCCCTGTGCCAGGTGCGCTATAAGCCTCGCATGCGCCGCCGGCTGCCCTTGCCGGCTGCCAGCGCAGCGCGGGCCGGCTTTGTGCGGCGGCCGGCCGGACTGGCGGGGCCGGCGGCGGCCGTGGTTGCGGCACCCGCCTGGTCGCGATACTCGGCCAGCAGGCTTTCCCGCTGCCGCACCCGTTCTTCCAGCACGGCGAGCGCCTGGCCAAGGCGGGTCATCTCGCTGCCCTGGCGCGACGCGGCCTCGGCGGCACGCGTCAGCCGCTCAACGGCCGCCTTGCGTTCGGCTTCCAGCAGCTTCTGGGCTTCCCTGGCGGCCATGCGCGCGGCGTCCAGCTCCAGCGCCATGCGGCGCTCATTGGCGGCGGCGCGCTGGGTCACGGTTTCCCGCTCCTGGTCCCACGCCGCCCGCTGCGCGGCGAAATCCTGCTGCATGGCGTTGTGCGCCGACAGCGCCGCGGCCGACTCTGCGCGCATGGTCTGCGCCTGTTGCTGCAAGGCGGCGGCCGCTGTTTCAGCACGCACGGCGCGCTCCGTGGCGTCGTCTCGGGCCCGTGTCAGTTCCGCCATGGCCGTCTCGGCCCCTTCCAGTCGGGCCTGCATGACCTGGCGTTCCTGCGCCAGCGCCTCGCGCTCCTGCTCCAGTGCCGCCCGGGCCTCGGCCAGCGCCGCCTCACGCTGCATCAGCGCGGCCTCGGCCGAAGCCTTGGCTACCTGCAGCGCCGCTTCCCACAGGTAGCGCGCTGCCTCCGTGACTGGCTCCGGGCATCCGGGTGCGGGCGCAAAGCCCTGTGGATCCTGGATACGTCCACCCAGCGCCGCAAACCAGGCATCCAGGTGCGGGCTGACCGTATTGGGCGAGCCCCGCCCCAGGTGCAGTCGGATGCGTTCGATGGTGGGCCGCTGGCCGGCCTTGAGCAAGCTGTCGGCGGCCTGCCAGACGTCGTCTCGGGTAATGCCACGGCTGCGGAGGGTTTCCATGATGGGATCCGGCAAAAGTCTGTGAGGAAGAGAAATAAAGTTCGATAATGGAGACTTATCGGTTGTTATTTGTTTTTTTCGTATGATATATTACAGCATACATCATATTTGATATGATAAAAATCAAAGAAGCCCACGCGGCCTACTTTCCACCGATCGCATCCGATGTCGAACTACCGGCGCCGCTTCGTCCGTCCGAACTGGATCCTCTTGCCGAGCAAGCGGCCAATGCCTTGCGCCGCGAAGGCGAATCCCAAAACACGGTGGCGAGCTACCGGTCCGCATTGCGCTACTGGGCTGCCTGGTATGCCCTGCGCTACCGGCAACCTGTGCGGCTCCCGCTCGCGCCTGCCGTCGTCATCCAGTTCATCGTCGACCACGCCACGCGCCAGACGCCGCAGGGCCCTGTCTGCGAGATGCCCGCGGCCATCGACCAAGCGCTGGTCGCTGACGGATACAAGGCACGACCCGGCCCGCCCGCGCTGTCCACGCTGACGCACCGGCTGGCGGTACTGGCCAAGGCCCACCACCTGCAGGCCCTGCCCAACCCCTGTGCCGAAGCTGCGGTGCGCGAACTGATGGCCGGCATCCGGCGTGCCTATGCGCGCCGCGGGCAGCGGCAGGCGCGCAAGGCGGCGCTGACCCGCGATCCGCTGCTGCGCCTGCTCGATACCTGCGATGACTCGCTGCGCGGCCTGCGCGACCGCGCGCTGCTGCTGTTTGCGTGGGCCAGTGGCGGGCGCCGCCGCTCTGAAGTCGCGCGCGCGACCCTCGACCACCTCACCCGGCTTGGCCCAGGTGATTTCGTCTATGCACTGGGCTGGTCCAAGACCAACCAGTCAGGCAACGAGCGCGCCGATACCGCCAAGCCCGTCACCGGTGCCGCCGGCCAGGCGCTGGAGGCATGGCTTGCGGCCGCCGGCATCAGCAGCGGGCCGCTGTTTCGCCGCATCCGCCGCGGCGGGCATGTGGCAGAAGGTTTGTCCGATGCGGCAGTCAGCCGCATCGTCAAGACGCGCTGCGCACTGGCGGGACTGGAGGGCGACTACTCAGCGCATTCACTGCGCTCGGGCTTTGTCACTGAGGCCGCTGCGCAACAGGTGTCGCTGGCCGAGACCATGGCCATGACCGGCCACGCAAGCGTGTCGACGGTAGTGCGGTATTTCCGCGCAGCGGACGCGCGGCGCTCACGTGCGGCCGACCTGCTGGCGCAAGCGCCGCAATCCGCCGAAGGCGACTGACGGCGGCTTGCAACTGGCGCCAATCATGCCGCGCAGCCGGCCCAAATACGGGTATTTCGCTAGCTGGCAGCGCTGGCTCGGGCTGCGGGGGGTGCCTATACTGGCAGCGCGCCGCACAGTGCCAGGCATGGCCGGCCGCGCCCGGAGAATCCGGCAGGCAATCGCCATTGGCACGATGTGCAGCGGCGGGATGCAATTGCGCACCACCTGCCTGGACCGGAACAAGCAGAAACGCGGAGATGGGGATGCCCAACGAACAATTCCTCGCCACCCAGGAAACCCGGCGCTCGGGGCTGAAAGCCCTGCGGGCTGCCTTGCTGCAGGTTCACAAGGAAGTCATCGGCTATGACAGGACCCAGTATGAGCGCCTGAACGGCCCGATTCCGGCGGGCCTGTTTGTGCAACTGGTGACTGAAGACAACTACTTCCGCTGGCTCGACCCGCTGTCGCGCCTGATCATCGAGATCGACGAAGAGCTGGAGGCCAAGGAACACCACGACGAAACCTGCCGTGCAGTCGGACGCGCCGCGGAAAGACTGTTCAGCGACGGTTCCGACCCGGCCTTCCGCAAGCGCTACCAGGAAGCCCTGCAGGACGAGTCCGGCGTCATCGTGGCGCACGGACGGCTGATGTCGGTGATCGGGCAGTTGCGCCAGTTGCCATAGCACGCCGGATTGCGGGGGCGCGTTGCACGCCCCTCGGCATAGCCTGCCCGCCTACTTCACCGGCTTCGATCCCGGCCCGGGTTTGCGCGGCGCATGGGTATCGACAGCCACGGGGTCGCTCGCCGGGAACGTCTCTTTCAGCGCCTCGTCCAGTTCGCGCTCGATCAGTTCATCCTTCCGCTGTTGTTCACCGGAGGCTGGCGTCTGGTGCTTCTGCGTTGCGGGCTTGGTCATGGCGATGGGGCTCCGTTGGCGTCCATGAGCGGATGGTAATCCCGTGCGGGCTGCCTTGCCATCACGGCGACGCATGGTCATCGGCCCCTGCCACCGCGTCCGCCCCCATGCCAGCCGCCATTCCCGTGGCCACCACCGCCATGCCAGTGATGCCCGCCGTAACCGCCGCCATGGATATAGGTAAAGCTGCCGTAGAAACCACCGTAGCCGGGCCAGGGACCGTAGTACGGATAGTACGGCGCAGCCGGGTAGCCATCGTAGTAGGCAGACGACACCGGATAGGCCGGATAAGCGGGGTAGTAAGGGTCGCCTGCATATGGATAGGCGACGCAGCCAGCCAGCACTGCCACGCAGAGGGCCGCTCCCAATCCATATCGCATGATCCGCTCCTCACCGTGGCGCCGGCGTTCGGCCGCCTGACAGCAAGTTAGACCGCTCGGCAAGCCTCGCAATTCCTCGAAATGCGGCCGCGCCCTGATGACGTGCAGCAATCGACGTGCATATATCGGGACAATTCAACGCCATATTTAAGAAATGTCCGATATTCAGATGAGAAACAACAGAATACAGTCCTCTTGCACCCGGCCCGCGGGTGCCCCGACTGAGCCAGGTTGACCCCCTTCCTGGTTCCTTACACTGCCACGATGGTCCCCGCCATCGTGGCATTTTTTTCGCCGCGATCCTGCTGCAGGCGCTACAGGCCCTTCTCGACCATGTCGAGCAGGCGCTGCCCGAGGATCTCTGCCTGCTCCCTGGCGCGGCTGCGCAGCGGGCCGTCGATCAGCAGGATGGCCAGGCCATGCACGGCCGACCACGCCAGGTACTCCGCACCCGGCCGGCGCTCGGGCGGCAGCACGCCGGCCTCCACCAGCTTGTCGAGTGCCGCGCCCAGCAGCTGGAACGGATTGAGGCCGCTGTTGCCCGCCTTGGCCGGGTCGGCATCGTCTTCCACTTCATCCGGCACCGAGAATGCGGTGCGGAACAGTCCGGTCTCGGCCAGCGCAAAGCGCAGGTAGCCGGTGCCGACCGCGCGCAGGCAGGCACGCGCATGCGCGGCGGCCCCGCGGCCCGGGCGCAGCCCGCCGATTTCACCTTCCATGGCAATGGCAAGCGACGACAAGGCCGAGGCCCGCACCGCCTGCAGCAGGTCCTGCCGGCTGGCAAAGTGCCGGTACGCGGCATTGGGCACCACGCCGGCACGGCGCGTGGCCTCGCGCAGCACGATGGCGTCGGGGCCACCCTCGCGCGCCAGGTCGATGCCGGCGTCCAGCAGCGCGCGGCGCAGGTCCCCGTGGCGGTAGGTGGCGCGCGCCGGGGGCACGGGGACAGCCCGGGTCATGCGGCCCCCCTTGAATATGGATAACGGTTCATGATGTGCATACGCTTATAGTGAACAGTGTACACAATCAAGCCGAAACAAGTCTGTTGCATCAAGGATTGCAGGAACCAGCGGACCGGAATGCGGGCTTCAGAGGATTGGCGCAAACAGCTTGGCGACGTGCATCGCCACGCGCAGCGGCGCCGGCGCGTCAAGGAACTCGTCCACGCCGATGCGCCGGGCCTGGGCGAAGTCGGCTTCGAGCATGGTGGCCACGCTCGCGGCAAAGCCCTTGTCGGCGGTCATCACCATCAGCTCGAAGTTGAGCCGGAACGAGCGGTTGTCCAGGTTGGCCGTGCCGACGGCCGCGGCTTCATCGTCGATCAGGATGACCTTCTGGTGCAGGAAGCCCGGCTGGTAGCGATACAGCTTGATGCCGGCGGACACGGCCTGGTACGCATAGATGGTGGAGGCAGCATAGACCACCAGGTGATCGGGCCGCGCCGGAATCAGGATGCGCACATCCACGCCGCGCAGCACGGCCAGCCGCAGCACCGCAAATACCGCCTCGTCTGGCACGAAATACGGCGACGTGATCCACAGCCGGTGGCGCGCCGACTGGATGGCCTCGACAAAGAACAGCGAACAGGTTTCCTGCGCGTCGGCAGGGCCTGATGGCACCACCTGGCAGGTCATGCGCCCGCCCACCTCAGGCGGCGGCATCAGCAGGTGCGGCACCTCCCGCGCAGCCCAGAACCAGTCTTCGGCAAAGGCCATCTGCAGGTCCAGCACGGCGCTGCCGCGCAGCACGATATGGGTGTCGCGCCACGGCGCCAGCGGCGGGCGTTCGCCCAGGTATTCGACGCCGACGTTGTGGCCACCGACAAAGGCCTCGCTGCCATCGACGATCACCAGCTTGCGATGGTTGCGAAAATTGAGCTGGAACCGGTTGACAAAGCCGCTGTGCGTGGAAAACGCCCGCGCATCGACGCCAGCCTCGGTCAGCGTGCGCACATAGCTGCGCGGCAGCGCGTGGCAGCCGATGCGATCGAACAGGAAGTACACCTTGACGCCGGCCCGCGCGCGCTCACACAGCAGCGCCTGCAGGCGCTGGCCCAGCGCGTCGTCATGCACAATGAAGAACTGCACGATCAGCACCTGGCTGGCCCGCGCGATCGCGGCAAAGATCGCCTCGAAGGTCTGCTCGCCGTTGACCAGCAAGCGCACGTCATTGTTGGCCAGGCACGGCATGCCGGTCAGCCGGGGCAGCGCACGCATGCAGACTTGCGCCGGCGCATGGACCACGCAGGCGCTGCGCGCCTCGCGCTCGCGCGGGGTCATGCCGTGGCGCAGCTCGCGCAGGTGGTCGTCATTGAAGCGCCGCGCATCGACGTAGCCGGCGAAGGTGCTGCGCCCGAAGATCAGGTAAGGCACCAGCGTGAAGTACGGCATCATCAGCAGCGACCCCGCCCACGCGATCGCGCCGGGCGCGGTACGCACCGTCATGACGGCATGCAGGGCGGCCACCACGCCGACGACGTGAAAGCACAGGACGATGATGGCGATGACACTCGGGCTCTGCAGCATCGGTGGGCTTGAGTCCCCGGACCGGAACGGGATGCGCGCTATTTTGGCACACCCCGCCCGGATGTTGACAGCACGGCGCCCATAACTTCAACGCGGCTGCCTTCTTTTTTGGCACGCCGACAGCATCACGGTGCCAGGCCGAAGTCCGGCCACTGCTCCCCGGCTTGTCCACAGGAACTGTGGACAACTTTCCATATCGCCATCGGCCCCGTCGACATGCGCTCCGTCACGCCAAGAACGCGAGCTCCATCAAAAAAAACAGCAGAAATTTCAGAAATGTCTGATTGTCCTGTTGACCGCACTTTTTGTACGCTTGCTGCTTGCGATCGGTAGTGCTGCGTGCGTGCGCGCCTGGTGCCTGCCTTCGTCCCATCGTGGTCCGGCTCCTGCCCTACCGCGGTCCGGCCGTCCCTGCCAAGGCTCTCGTATTTCGCCATCGATGAATATTGCGCTGCTCATGGGCAAGTCGCCCCAACTCCGGCAGGTGCCGGAACTGCTGGCACGTTCCGGTTATCGCTGCAATGTGTTTGAAACGGGCCGCGACCTGATCCACGGTGTCAGCCAGGCACCGTTCGAGCTGCTGCTGATCGATGACGAGTTGCCGGACCTGCCAGCCGTCGACGTTATCCGTGCCGTGCGATGTGCGCGCTCTCGCGATGTGCCCATCATCATGCTTGCGGCCGACAGCAGTGAAGACGGCCTCGTCGATGCACTCGAAGCCGGCGCCGATGACTACGTGTGCCGCCCGCTCAATGCGCGCGTGCTGATGGCACGCATCACGGCGCTGCGCCGCCGGGTGACCGGCGAGCGCCTGCGCCAGGGCCTGGTGGTGCGCGTCGGCCCCTACCAGCTCAACAGCGTGGGCCGCTTTGCCACGCTGCGCGACGAGCGCATCGAAATGACGCCGAAGGAATTCGATCTGGCCATGCTGCTGTTCTCCAATGTCGGCCGGGTCCTGTCCAGCGACAGCATCCAGCAGGCGGTGTGGCGTCATGAACTGGCACCGCTGTCGCGGGCGCTGGCGGGACTGATCTCGCGCCTGCGCAGGACCCTGCGCATCGGCATCGCCAACGGCATCGTCATCACCGTCGTCTACGCGCACGGCTACCGGCTCGACGTACTGGAAGGGGGCGACGCGCCCAGGCTGCCCGCAGCGGACCGCCGGGTTACAAGACGCAGGCAGCTGGACCGCTAGGCCGACAGCGTCGCCGCCAGCGACAGGAAATCCAGCACGGCCATGCCGGTTGCCGAGCGCTTGGCCTCGCGCTTGGCTGCCGCCGCCGCGGCACCGATATGCTGGCTGCCCATCCGCTGCAGCCCCGCCACGCCCTCGCCGCTCACGCACACCACGCCAACCGCCATCGACACTGGCGCGAAGAACACTGGCCGTCCGTGCCGGTCTTCGCCATGCATGCCGCCGGCGCTGCGATCGGCGGGCGAATACATGGCGCGCGCCGCGTCGTTGAAGCGCCGGATCGCAGCTTGCAGGCGCGCGGCCCAGTCGTTGCTCTGGTACAGGACCAGGAAGTCGTCGCCGCCCACATGGCCGAGAAAATCACGTGCGGGATCACAGGCCTCGGCCAGGATGGCGGCCGCACCCTTGAGCATCTCATCGCCCTTCCAGTAGCCATACTTGTCGTTGAAGGGCTTGAAGTGGTTCAGGTCGACATAGCAGGCGCGGAACTCGCTGGCGGCTTCGATCAGGCGCTCGATATGCTGGTTCAGCGGAATATTGCCGGGCAGGAAGGTCAACGGATTGGCGTAGCGCGCCGCCTCCATGCGCACTTCGGTGATGGCGCGGATCAGGTCAGCGCCGGTGCCCAGGCCGATATAGCAGCCCTGTTCGGTGATCACGAAACCATCGGCAAGCGAGCGCGTGTTCTCGCCGGACAGGATCTGCGCCATCTCCTCCAGGCTGGCGCGATGGTCAAAGCAGGCCGGCTCGCGGTTGGCCATGGCGATGCAGGCCTTCTTGCCATACAGCTCGCGATGGAACGGCGCCGCGTAACGGTCGACAAATGCCTGGCGGCTGATGATCGCCAGCGGCCGGCCTTCGTCATTGACGACGGCCACGGCCTGCAGGTCGGGCTGGTCCTGGAAGACGCGCAGCGCCGCATCGTTGCTGGTGCCAGGCGACACGGTCGGCGCGGGCCGCAGCAGGCGCCCGGCGGTGATGCCCGACCATCCTGAGCGCACCATCTGCGGAAACACCGCGATATGCCGCGACGCCAGCGCCTGGTGCACGTGCAGCGGCGCCTGCGCGGCCGGCCGTGCCACGGGCCTGCCCACGTAGTAGCCCTGGGCGCCGGTCACGCCCAGGTCGCGGATCACGGCGAGCTCGTCCTCGCCTTCAATGCCTTCGGCGATCACGCGCCCGCCAAAGGCGCTCATCAAGCGCAGCAGCGCGCGCAGGATCTCCAGCCGGCGCGAACAGGACGCAATGCCCCGCACCAGCGATTTGTCGATCTTGACGAACTGCGGCGACAGGTGTGCCAGCAGGTCGAGGTTGGCATGCCCGGTGCCGAAATCATCCAGCGCGTACTGCATGCCGAGCTCGCGCAGCACCGCCATCGCCTGGGCAAAGCTGGCCGCATCGCCGATCGGAGTCTGTTCGGTGACTTCGATCACCAGGCGCGATGGCGCAATGCCCGCTTCCAGCAGCGCCGCCATCAGCCGCCCGCGCTCGGCCAGCAGGTGCCGCAATGTCATGGGGCTGAAATTGAGGAAGAGCTTGCCGGGAAGGTCCAGGCTGCGCCAGGCGGCCAGCGCGGTGCGCGCTGCGTGGATCTCCAGCGCCATGGTCGCGGCAACGCCCTGCGCCAGCCGGAACAACGCGTCGGGTTGCGCCCAGGGCGAGCCCGCCGGCCCCCGGATCAGCGCCTCGTAGCCAAGGATCTCTGCGTTGTCGGCCTGCACGATCGGCTGGAATACCGCGTGTAGCGGCGGCAGCCGCGCACGCACCAGTGCCGCCGCGACGGGGGGGCCAGAAGATGCGACAGGTGCGCGGTCGTGCGAAGGCGTGGCGGCAGGCAGGCCTGTCATGGAGGGAAATCCGGGGGTGGAGCAAAAAGGGCGAGCGACATTGCATGACATGGAGATGACAGCGTGATGACAAAGATCCTCATTCCATGTCACGCCAGCGTCACGTTAATGACCGACCATCCGTGCGCCGCCTGCGACCGCCCCGGACAGAGGACAGCGCGCGCGGCAATTCGGGTCAAGCCCGGGCCGTGCATCCTTCTGGAACCAGCGTGCCCGTTTGGAGTCTTCTCCGTGTTGCAAGTCATCAAGACACACCTGCCCGGCCGCAGCCGGGCAGCTGCCTCCGCGCGGCTTTCCGCACGACTGGCCCGCCTGCCGCTGGTGGCGCGCCTGTGCGCCGCCTTTGCCCTGGTATATCTGTTCGGCGCCGCCGTCGGGTTGACCGGCATCGCCAACCTGGTCTCGATCAAGGCGCGCACCGACACCCTGTACGAGCACGACATGCACGGCGCCATCTCGGCCGAGCGTGCGCAGTCAGCGCTGGCCACCCTTGGCCGTGCCCAGCTGGCGCTGACCATGGCTACCAGCAGCACCGAGCGCGACGATGCCTCCGCGGACATTACGCGCGGCCTGTCGCAGCTCGATGCTGCGCTGGCCGGCGCACGCCAGGCCGCCGCGGCACAGGCCGCGCCGCTGCTGCGCGAACGCCAGCGCGCCGGCGAGCTGGTACAGGCCTATGTGGCGCTGTTGCGCAAGCAGCCGCTGGACTCGCTGCAATTCGACAGCGCGGTCTCGGTCGACGGCCACTTCGTCACCGAACAGCTGCAATCCCTCAGCCGGCAGGTGGAAGCCATGCGCCAGCAGCAGGAACAAAAGGCCGCCGCCACGGTGGCTAGCGTGGCGGCCAGCCAGCTGCGCGCACAGGCCTGGATGGCCGCCCTGCTCGGCGCCAGCCTGCTGGCGGCCGCCGCGCTGGCGTGGATCGCGGCACGCAGCCTGCGTGCCGAACTTGGCGGCGAGCCGCGCGACGCCGCCGAGATCGCCCGCCGCATAGCCGCCGGCGACCTGACTGCCACCATTGCCCTGCGCCCGTCGGACCACAGCAGCATGCTGCACCACGTGGCCGGCATGCGCGACCAGCTTGCCGGCGTGCTGGCGCGCATCCAGGCCAGCGCACAGGAGATCACCGCGGCCGGCCAGCAGATCGCCGAAGACAACCAGGCCTTGTCGGCGCGTACCCAGCAGCAGGCCAGCGCGCTCGATGCCACCACCGGCAGCATGCAGGCACTGGCCGCACGCGTGGCCGACGCGCACGCCCAGGCCACCGAATCGAGCCAGATGGCCAGCCAGGCACGTGCCGCCACCGATGCCGGCGCTGCCGTTGTGCAGCAGATGCGCGGCGCGATGGATACGCTGCACGGCCACTCGCGCCATATCGCCGAGATCGTCGGCGTGATCCAGGGCATCGCCTTCCAGACCAATATCCTGGCGCTGAATGCCGCCGTGGAAGCGGCCCGCGCCGGCGCCGCCGGCCGCGGCTTTGCGGTGGTCGCGCAAGAAGTGCGCGCGCTGGCCCAGCGCAGCGCCGATGCGGCGCGCGAGATCGGCGGCATCGTCGGCACGGCTACGCACGAGATCGAGCAAGGCGCGCGCCTGAGCGCCAGCGTGGTGGCGGCGATGGACCGCATCGCGGCTACCGTGGGGCACAGCCATGCGCTGGCCGAGGCGTTGCGCACGATTGCCGACGAGCAGGGCGGCAGCGTGCAGGCCGCCGGGCAATCCGTATCGCAGCTGCGTCAGACCGCCCAGCAGAACGCGGCGCTGGTCGATGACCTGGCCAGCCAGGCAGCCCGGCTGGACCAGCAGGCAGCGGCACTGGCCGACGATGTGGCCCGCTTCCGCTTCTAGTGCGTGTCATCTTTGTATCGGCCAGATGTGTCTGGGCGATACATTTGTCATGGCGGCGTAACCGGCATTTACGTCTTCCCCGACAAAGTTACAGATCTGTTTCAACTGAACCCGCGCCGGTTACGTGTCAGCCTGCCCGTGGCGAGTAATCTTGGTTCACACCAACTGAACTGGCACCCGCACAGGAAACCATGGCTGAACGACTCATCATGCTGGACGTACCCGGCGTCCTGTATTCCGACCGCTCCCGCACCCGCCTCGGCGGCATTCCGGATTCGGGCACGCTGCGCGACGTCCGGTTCTTTGATCCTGTCGCGCTGGGGTTCGTACGCAGGTTGTTCGGCGTGGCCGGCGCCCGCGTGGTGGTGTCCGACGCCTGGCGCCGCGGCACGCCCGCGGCAATCCTGCAGCAGCTGGACCTGCAGGTCGAAGCCATGACCCCGCCGGCCGCAGGCGGCCATGGTGCGGAAATCGAAGCCTATTTCGCCCAGGGCGCCAAGCCGGTCCACTACGTGATCATTTCCTGCGCCGCCCCGGAGTCCATGCCCGAGGCCTTGCGCGAGCACCTCGTCACCGTTGACCCGGCTGCCGGGCTGACCCTGGAGAACTTCCAGCAGGCACTCGGCATCCTGGGCGTGGCCTGCCCGTCCACGGTGATGCCCGCACCGAAACTGGATGCCGGCCTGAAGGCAAAGCTGGCCCAGCTGCAGCAGCTCGCCCGGGAGAATCCGGCCCGCTTCGACGGCGCGCTGGCACCGGCACGCGAGCGCACGCCCGTCCACGCCTGATCCCGCACCGGCAGCACATCCCGACGGGGCGCCCAAAGGCGCCCCGTTTGCATTGGTACGCCCGGCGATCCCGTATCATGCTCGGTTTCACCGGAACACACAGTCAGGACGCCGCCATGCCTCACCTCGTCATCGAACTCACCGAAAACACCCGCCTGAACTGTTCGCAGGAAGAGTTGCTGGATGAAGCCAATGCCGCCCTGCTGGCTTCCGGACAGTTCCAGGAAGCGGACATCAAGTCGCGCTGCATCACGCTGTCGACTTACCGCCAGGGCGTGGACGCGGTCGAGCGGGCCTTTGTCCACGCGCGCCTGTCCATCCTGGACGGCCGCGACACCGCCGTGCGCCAGGCACTGGCGCAGGCCGTCTGCGACGTGATTGCCGAAGCGGTGCGCGCTGGCTCCGGCACCGGCCAGGACGTGCAGGTGTCAGTAGAAGTCTGCGAGATGGCGCGGGCAACCTATGCCAAGCAGGTGGTGGCCTGAGGTAGCGGACCGGATGGTGGCCGCCAAGTAAAAAACCCGCGGCCATTGCGGCCGCGGGCGGAAGCTTCAGGAAGACTCCGGAAGCTCTGTCATGGGGAGCGCCCCCGCACCCATGACCTGACCGATTCTAGGGGGGCGCCCGTCCTGTCCATTTGACGCAGATTAAACTTGCTCCAGTCGGATCCGGTTGCGGCCAGCCTGGCATGCATCACCCGGCGGCCGGCATCAGCCCGGATCCGTCACCTCCTGCGGGCCAACGGCAGCGCACACCGGCGCCAGCCCGTCCCTGCCCTCGGCGCCATGGGCTTCGTCGGCAAGCACGGACCGCACAATCTCGGCAAAGGCCGCGTCCGCTTCCGGCATCGGCAGCAGCATCCAGACGTGGAACATCCCCTCGCCCTCGTGATACCGAAGCGGCAGGCCTTGCTCGTCGGCCATCTGGCGGAACTTCCTGCAGTCGGGCAGCAGGATGTCATGGGTGCCGATGAACAACGTGGTGGGCGGCAGCCCGCGCAACACGCCGTGCATGGGACTAACCTGCGGCAAGGTGACCGGATCGGCGCCGGCATAAACGCGCCCGCATTCAATGCCCCCGGGGCGTGACAGCATCGGGTCGAACGGCTCCAGGGCATCGATGCCGGGATTGTCGCCGGTTGCATCCAGGAACGGCGACATCAATACCAGGCGCCGCGGCAGCGGCTGGCCGCTGTCGCGCAGCACCTGTGCCAGCGCCAGCGCCATGCCGCCGCCAGCGGAATCGCCCATGACGGTCAGGTCTGCGCCCGCATAGCGCTGCTGCAGCGCCTGCCACAGCGGCACCATGGCCGCGAACACGTCGCGGTGGGTATGTTCCGGCGCCAGCGGATAGACCGGCACCGTCACCGCGCAGCCGAGCGCGTCCACCAGCTTGCCGACGAAATCCCAGTGCTGGCTGACGATATCGAAAACATAGCCGCCGCCGTGCAGGTAAAGGATATGGCGGGCCTTACCGTGCGCAGGCCCGCTCCTGGGCTGCACGGTGTAGACCTCCATCCCGGCGATCCGCTCCTCGCTCACCGCGTGCCGCGCACGCAGGCGCCGGGACGGATAGGCGCGCCCGGCGATACGGCGCCGCCGGATTTCATCATGGAGCGCCTGGGCGCTGGCAAACCGCCGCTTGCGGCGGACCAGGCGCAAGGCAAGCCGCCACAGCTGGCATTGCAGACTTGGCATCGTGTCTCCTCCCGCGCCGGTCTGTCGCCGGCGGCTGAAAATGCAGGAACGCGCAGCAGGTATTGCGCTCGCGCAATAAAAAAAGGAGCCGGCAAGCGGCTCCTTTTTTGTCAGGACAATGTGGCGCAGATCAGGCTGCGGCGTCCTTCAGCTTCTTCAGCGGACGGACCTTGACCTTGACGCTGGCCGGCTTGGCCGGGAACCAACGCTCTTCACCGGTGAACGGGTCCTTGCCGAAGCGCTTCTTCTTGGCCGGCACTTGCTGCGCCGTGACCTTCAGCAGGCCGGGCAGCGTGAACTCGCCAGCGCCCTTCTTGCTCAGCGCGCCGATGATGGTGGTTTCCAGGTGGGCCAGCACCGTCTTCACGGCCTTGGCTTCCAGTTGGGTCTGGGCTACCAGGTGAGCGACCAGGCTCGACTTGTTGAAGGTGTCCTTCAGCGGGCGCGCAACGGGCGCAGCGGCGGGAGCAGCCTTCTTGGCCGGCGTGGCCTTCTTGGCGGCAGCCTTCACGGGTGCCTTGGTTGCCGCGGCCTTCTTGGCAGCGGGCTTGGTTGCAGTCTTCGCGGTCGGTTTCGCTTTGGTCGCCATATCGATATTCGTAAGTTGAACAAATGGGTGTCGGCAGGTGTTTCGCATTGCTTCTCAGCGTTGCGCAATCGTCTTCTCGACGCCCACTGAATCATAGCGGAAAGTACCGTAAGTCAAGGGGTTTTCGTGCATGCGAAGCGTAAAACCCCGTGAAAACCCCGGGTTTTGTCGCGGCTTTGCCTCAGTGGAAACGCGAATACGGCCTACGTACCCCCCTTTTGGCGTTCACGGCAGCCGCTTCAGGTGCCTGCGCGCGCAGCGATGCGCGTGCCGCGGCGCTACCGTTTGCTGCCTGGTCACCCGTGCAAAGCGCCAGCAAGAAGCCCGCGACGAGAGTGCCGAGCGCGATCATCGCCAGGCTTGCATCGGCATGCCACCATGCCTGCCAGGACGCAAGCAGGCCGGCCTGCATGCCGAACAGGCTCGCCACGCACAGCAGTGAAACCGGCGCGCCGGCCGCCAGTGCGAGCCAGCGCAGCCACCTTGCGCGCGACGAAGACAAGTGGCGGGCGGGTGTCGATACGGGCGGCATGGGCGGGCTCTCTGGCAGGATGGCTGTGATGGCGGCCATTGTCCGTGCCGGCGGCTGAACGCCGCCTGAGGGTTCCGTTCAGCCCGCATTCAGGCAATTTGATGCAAACTCCGGGCCATGAAGTTCAATTTCCCGGCCCTCCTGCGCCCGCGCATTCTGGTCGCCGCGGCGCTGCTGGCGCTGGCGGCGATGCCGGCCGCGCACGCCGACAAGGACGCCGACCGCGCCCGCGCGGCCGTGCAGTCGGGCGAAATCCTGCCGCTGTCGCGCATCCTGGAAACAGTATCGCGCCAGTACGCGGGCGACGTGATCGGCGTGGAGCTGGACCGCGACGACGGCATCTGGCAGTACGAGGTCAAGCTGCTGTTGCCGGGCGGTTCGGTAGCCAAGCTCAAGTACGATGCACGCACGGCCGCCCTGCTCAAAGCCAAGGGGCGTGGGCTGGAAGACGCCCGCCGCAAACCCTGACCGACAGGAGACCCCGATGCGCATCTTGCTGGTCGAAGACGAAGCCGCCCTCGCCGCCCAGGTCCGTGCCAGCCTGGCCGACGCCGGCTATGCCGTCGACGTGGCCGCGGACGGCCTGGACGCCTGCCACCTGGGCGAGCAAGAGCCCTACGACGCCGTCATCCTGGACCTGGGCCTGCCGCGGCTGGACGGCCTTTCGGTGCTGCGCCGCTGGCGCGCCGCGCAGGTCAGCGTGCCGGTGCTGATCCTGACCGCGCGCGACAGCTGGACCGAGAAGGTCGAAGGCATCGACGCCGGCGCCGACGACTACCTGGCCAAGCCATTCCGCATGGAAGAGCTGCTCGCGCGCATCCGCGCGCTGATCCGGCGCGCGCACGGCATGCCGGCGCCGGAGCTGCAATGCGGCCCGGTGCGGATGAATCCGCGCGCAGGCACGGTCACCGTCGACGGCACGCCGGTGGCGCTGACCTCGCATGAATTCCGCGTGCTGGACTACCTGATGCACCATCCCGGCGCCATCGTCAGCAAGACCGCGCTGACCGAGCACATCTATGCCCAGGACTTCGACCGCGACAGCAACACCATCGAGGTCTTTGTCGGGCGGCTGCGCCGCAAGCTTGGCGTGGACGTCATCGAGACCGTGCGCGGCCAGGGCTACCGGCTGCGGCCGCCGTCGCCGCCGCAGCCCTAGATGCCCGCCCGCCTGCGCCGATCCCTTGCGCTGCGCCTGCTGGCAGTGGCGGCGATCTGGCTGGCAGCGGCGCTGGGCGTCAGCGGCTGGCTGCTGTCGACACTGTTCGAGCGCCACGTCAACAACACCTACGTGCGCCAGCTCGACCACCAGTTGGCGGGCCTGGCCGCGGCACTGGACTGGAGCGCCGACGGCAAGCTGGTCCTCACCCGTACCCCTGCCGATCCCCGCTACGAGCTGCCCTACTCCGGCACCTACTGGCAGGCGCGCGCGCCGGGCGCGCTGCTGCGCTCGCGCTCGCTGTGGGATGCGGAAATGCCGGTGACGGTCGAGCGCCGCCTTGCCGGCGCCCAGGCCGACGTGCGCCCGGGCCCCAGCAACCAGTCGCTGCTGGTGGTGTCCCGGCAACTGGTGCTGCCGTCCGCGGATACCCCGGTGGAGATCTCGGTGGCGCTGGACCGGACCGAGCTGCGCGCCGCGCGCCGCAGCTTCAACCGGACGCTGGCGTGGTCGCTGACGGCGCTGGGACTGGGGCTGATGCTGGCGGTCGCGGCGCAGGTGAAGTTCGGCCTGGCGCCGCTGGCGCGGCTGCGGCGCGCGCTGGGCACGATGCAGGCGCGGCGCGAGGCGCGCCTGGGCGGCAACTGGCCCACCGAAGTCGAACCCCTGGTGGCCGAGATCAATGCCCTGCTGGCGCGCAACGCCCAGGCGCTGGAACGCTCGCGCCGGCAGGCGGCGGACCTGGCGCACGCGGTCAAGACCCCGCTGGCAGTGCTCGCCAACGAGGCCGCGGCGCTGCCGGGGGCGCCGGCGCAAGCCGTGGCGGCGCAGGTCGAAGCGATGCGCCGGCAGGTCGACCGCCACCTGGCGCGCGCCCGCGCTGCAGGCGCCGCGGCGGCGCGCGGCCAGCGCATCAATGCCGGCCCGCCGGTACGGGAGCTGACGCGCGCACTGGCGCGGCTGCACGCTGAGCGCGCTGGCATTGACGGTTGAAGGCGCCGGGCACTTTGCCGGCGACCGGCAAGACCTGGTCGAAATACTCGGCAACCTGCTCGACAATGCCTGCCAGTGGGCGCGCACGCGCGTGCGCATCACGCTGCAGGAAGCGGATGGCGAACTCGAAATACTGGTCGAAGACGACGGCCCGGGCATGCCGACGGAGGCGCAGGCACTGGCCACCGCCCGCTTTGGCCGGCTCGACGAGGCCGCTGCCGGCAGCGGGCTGGGCCTGGCGATCGTGACGGAAATCGCCGCGATGTACGACGGCAGCCTGGCGCTGGCATCTAGCCCGCTGGGCGGACTGGCGGCGCGGCTGCGGCTGCCGGCGGGGCTGCCTTGATCAGTGCGCGCGGGCGGCCATGGCCTCGCGCGTGTCGCGTGCCAGCCCCATCGCAAAGGCGGTTTCCGCCACCAGGAACAGCGGACCGATCAGCAGGCCGACCAGGTCGTCGACGAACGCCGGCTTGCGCCCCTCGTAATAGTGGCCGATGAACTGGATCACCCATCCCACCACGGACAGGCCAACCCCGATGGCAAGCCACCAGGCTGTGGGCATCGCCGCAATATGCGCGCCGGCATAGAGGAAAAACGCCAGGATGACCGCCATCGCCACCCCGAACACCAGCGACAGGCGCAGGTAGAACAGGCACGACAGGATGTACAGCAGCATCGCCGGCGTCAGGTAGGCGGAGCCGTCGCCCAGCGGCAGCGCCGGGCGCGCCAGCAACGTCGTCACTGCCAGCACGATCATCGGGATGCCGATGAAGTGCGTAAACACGTTGCGCGGGTCGCGATGGTAGGCGGCGTAGTTGGCCAGGTGTTCGATCAGGGTTTTCACGGGGGCGTCTCCTTGTGCGCAGGCGTGCGCGTGCCGCCTGCTGCTGCGCGGCGGGCGCGATGTGGATTTATAGTAGTGGGCACGCACGGTCCGGTCTGTCAGGTTTTTGACAGTCCGGACCGTCGCCGCGTGCCCTTGTGTGTCCCTGCTGACACCCGGCACAGCCCCATATGAAAGGAGACCGGCATGGGACTGGCGAGCCCGCCGCAACGCCCCCGATCGCAACTCGCCGGCACACTGCCCGGCACGCTGCCGCCGCGCGACGATGCGCTTGCTGCCGTACGTGCCGGCGCCTGGTTCAGCCAGTTGCCGCCAGCACTGCGCCAGGCACTGCTCGATGACGGCAGCCTGCGCCGGCTGGTAGCCGGCGAGACGCTCTTTGCGCGCGGCGACCGTTTCGACGGCCTGTATTGTGTCGCCAGCGGCACCATGCAGATCCACGCCAGCGGCGAATCGGGCAAGGCGGCGTTGCTCGGCCTGCTGGAACCCGGCACCTGGTTCGGCGAGATCTGCCTGTTCGACGGCCTGCCGCGCACCCACGACGCGCGCGCGGTCAGCGCCACGCTGCTGTGGCACGTGCCGCGCGCCAGCCTGGAACGGCGCCTGGCGCAGCAGCCGGCTTGGTGGCAGGCCTTCGGGCAACTGCTGGCCGCCAAGACGCGCCAGGCCTTCAACTATGTCGAGGAAGCGCAGTTGCTGCCGCCGGCGGCGCGCATCGCCCGGCGCCTGGCCGCGATCGCCCATGGCTACGGCAACCCGCCGCAGGCCCAGGCCACGCAGCGCGTGCGCATCCCGCAGGAACAGCTGGCGCAGATGCTGGGCCTGTCGCGCCAGACCGTGAACCACGCGCTGCGCGAACTGGAAGCGCGCGGGCTGCTGCGACTGGAGTATGGCGGCATTGAACTTCTCGACCTGCCGGCGCTGGAAGCGCTCAACTGAATGCATCGCACCGGAGCCCCGCACACCATGCTGACCCTGGACGCCCCCCAACTGGACGCCTGGCTGGCGCGCCTCGGCATTGCCGCCCCGCCCTCGCCCACCCTGGAAGCGCTGGATATCGTACTGGACGCGCACTTGGCCAGCATCCCGTTCGAGAACATCGATCCGCTGCTGCGCCGGCCTGTACGGATCGAACTGGATGCGGTCTTCGACAAGCTCGTCACGCGCCGGCGCGGCGGATACTGCTTTGAGCTCAATACGCTGCTGGCGGCCGGGCTGGGCGCGCTCGGCTACGCCGTGACGCCGCTGGCCGCGCGCGTGCGCTGGGGCGTTCCCGACGATGTGCCGACCGCGACCTCGCACATGCTGCTGCGCGTGGAAGTGGCGCATCGCAGCTACCTGGCCGATGTCGGCTTCGGCGGCCCCACGCCATACCGGGCGATGCCGCTGTCCGAGCCGGCCGATGACAGCTTCCCGTACCGTCTGGCCCCTTCGCAGCCGGAGGCCGCCACCACCGCGTTCCACAGCTACGACCTGGAGGCGCGCGGCGGCGCCGGCTGGATCAAGGTCTACCGCTTTGACCTGACGCCGCAGCCGTGGATCGATTTCGTGCCGCGCAACTGGTATGTGTCGACGCACCCTGACAGCGTGTTCCTGCAGCGGCTGATGGCCGCGCGCACCGACGGCGGCACCCGCGTGACGCTGGCCGACGGCGACCTGGCCGAGCGCGCAGCGGACGGCACCGTGCGCCGAACGCGGCTGGCCTCGCCCGAGGCCGTGGTGCAGGCCTTGTCGGATCGCTTTGGCGTGCTGCTGGACGATGACCTGCGGCGTGGCCTGGCCGACGCCCTGCCAGCGCTGCTGGCACCCGCAACGGCATCCTCGGGCACCTGAGGCGCCATGATTCCGCTATGCAGCATGCGCGCCATGCACGGCGCGCATTGCCCGCAGAAAGAATCCTGATATGGCCGGCGCACGGCACCCGGACCTGTGGACTGGGGCCAGCGGCGCCACCATAATGTCCCGGCGATGCTGCCTGCGGGCACGTCGCCAGGACAAAGCCGGCCCCTGACGCCGGCGCAGCCATACAGGAGACTCCATGTCATTGTTTGATCTGACGGGCAAGGTTGCCATCGTCACCGGCTCCTCGCGCGGGATTGGCCGCGCCATCGCCGAGCAGATGGCCATCCAGGGCGCCAAGGTGGTCATTTCTTCGCGCAAGATCGAGGCCTGCCAGGAAGTGGTGGATGCCATCAACGCCCGCCACGGCGCCGGCACCGCGATCGCGGTCCCTGCCAATATTTCTTCGAAGGACGACCTGCAGCGTCTGGTCGACGAGACCAACCGCGCCTTCGGCAAGATCGACGTGCTGGTCTGCAATGCCGCGTCCAACCCGTACTACGGGCCCATGAGCGGCGTGTCGGACGACCAGTTCCGCAAGGTGCTGGACAACAATGTCATCTCCAACCACTGGCTGATCCAGATGGTGGCCCCGCAAATGATCGACCGCAAGGACGGCTCGATCATCATCGTGTCGTCGATCGGCGGCCTGCGCGGCTCGCCCACCATCGGCGTGTACAACATCTCCAAGGCCGCCGACTTCCAACTGGCGCGCAACCTCGCCGTCGAGTTCGGGCCGCACAATGTGCGCGTGAACTGCATCGCGCCGGGGCTGATCAAGACCGACTTTGCGCGCGCGCTGTGGGAAGATCCCGAGCGCTACAAGCAGTCCACCCAGGGCGCCCCGCTGCGCCGCATCGGCGAACCCGTCGAGATCGCCGGGGCGGCGGTCTACCTGGCGTCGGCGGCCAGCACCTTCATGACCGGCCAGGCGCTGGTCGTGGACGGCGGCGTGACCATCTGAGCGTCTGGCCCCAGCGTTGCGGGCGCCGGCCTGTAGGCCGGCGCCCGCCGCTTTCCTGCATTTCCCTCAACCTGCAGTGCAGTTCCGGGAGGCAGTCATGTCGAGCAATCCGCAAGTGGCCGGCACCTGGCCGGTCATGTCGCTGGCCGAGGCCCACGCCCGGCTTACCGCGCCCGGCGCGCCGTTCGAAACCGAAACGCGCGTGATCCGCGGCATCCCCACCACCGTCTGGAAGAACGCACCGCCCACGCTGCGCGAGCTGCTACTGGCCACGCGCGCGTTTGCCGACCGCACCTTCGTGGTCTACGAGGACGAGCGCGTCTCCTACGATGCCTTCCGGCGCGCCGCCATCGCCCTGGCCCATGCACTGGTGCGCGACGGCGTGCGCAAGGGCGACCGCGTGGCCGTGGCCATGCGCAACCTGCCTGAATGGCCGGTGGCTTTCTATGGCGCGCTGCTGGCTGGCGCCATCGTGACACCGCTCAACGCCTGGTGGACCGGGGCCGAGCTGGAGTACGGCCTGGCCGATTCGGGCAGCTGCGTGGCCATCGTCGATGCCGAACGGCTCGACCGCATCCTGGGACATCTGCCGCGCTGCCCGGCACTGGAACGCGTCTATGCCTCACGTGCCGGCGGCACCGCGGCCGAGCCGCGCGTGGCCCCGCTGGAGAGCGTGATCGGCAGCCCGGCTGACTGGGCCGCGCTGCCAGACCAGGCGCCGCCACAGGTCGATATCGATCCGGACGACGACGCCACCATCTTCTACACCTCGGGCACCACCGGCAAACCCAAGGGCGCGCTCGGCACGCACCGCAACTCCACCAACGTGGCGGTCGCCGGCAGCTTCAGCCCGATCCGCAACCTGTTGCGCCGGGGCGAGCCGATTCCCGCGCCGGACCCCGCCGCACCGCAGAAGGCCATGCTGCTGGCGGTGCCGTTCTTCCACGTCACCGGCTGCATGGCGGTGCTCAACGGCGCCATCGCCACCGGCGGCAAGATCGTGCTGATGCACCGCTGGGACGCGCTGCGCGGCATGGAGCTGATCGAGCGCGAGCGCTGCACCGCGGCCGGCGGCGTGCCCACCATCGCATGGCAGATCCTGGAGCATCCGGAGCGCGGCCGCTTCGACCTGTCCTCACTGGAGAATGTCAACTACGGTGGCGCGCCGGCATCGCCCGAACTGGTGCGGCGCATCGGCGAGGTATTCCCGCTGGCCGCACCCGGCATCGGCTGGGGCATGACGGAAACATCGTCCACCTTCACCAGCCACAGCGCCGAGGAATACGTGATACGCCCGGACAGCAGCGGCCCGGCACTGCCGATCGGCGAAATGAAGGTGGTGGACGGGCACGGCCGCGCCTTGCCGCCCGGCGAAACCGGCGAGCTGATGGCGCGCGGTGCCAATGTCGTGCGCGGCTACTGGAACAAGCCCGAGGCCACGGCGCAGACCTTTGCCGACGGCTGGCTGCGCACCGGCGACATTGCGCGGCTGGATGAGGAAGGCTACGTCTATATCGTCGACCGGATGAAGGACATGCTGATCCGCGGCGGCGAGAACATCTACTGCATCGAGGTGGAAAGCACCCTGTACGAGCATCCGGCGGTGATGGATGCCGCGGTGGTCGGGCTCGCGCACAAGACGCTGGGCGAAGAGCCGGCCGCGGTGGTCAGCCTGAAGCCCGGCATGCAGGCGAGCGAGGCCGAGCTGCAGGATTTCGTGCGCACGCGGCTGGCAGCGTTCAAGGTGCCGGTGCGTATCCTGATTTACCAGGAGATGCTGCCGCGCAATGCCAATGGCAAGATCCTGAAGTCGAATCTGCGCAAGCTGTTCGACGCGGCCGCCTGAGTCGCGGCAGGACAGCCCCGACTCGACAAAAAAAACAAGGACGACAAATTGACGGAACAAGCAAAGCGTGACCGCTCCCTGTCCACCCCAGTGCGGGCAATTGCCGCGGTGACACTCGCCGCCCTGGTGGCGGGCTGCGCCGCCGGCGGCACCAACCTGTCCGCGGTGCCAGAGCTGCGCCCCGGCGTGGCGGCAGGGTACCTGGCGGCCGATGCGCGCCCGGACAGCCTGAAGCTGCTGCCCGCGCCGCCGGCGCAGGGCTCGCCCGCCCTGGCGCTGGATGAAGACGCCGCGCGCCAGTCCGGCACGCTGCGCGGCTCGCCGCGCTGGCAGCTGGCCACCGACGATGCCGTGCTGACGTTCCCGCAGGCTGCCAGCGCGTTCTCATGCGTGCTGGGCGTGCCGGTCAGCGAGAAGGACACGCCCTACCTGAACATCCTGCTGCGGCGCAGCCTGGTCGATGCCGGCCTGTCCACCTATGGCGTCAAGGACCGCTACAAGCGCACCCGCCCCTTTGTGGCCAACAAGACGCCGATGTGCACGCCGGCCGAGGCCGCCAAGCTGGAAAAGGACGGCTCGTACCCGTCCGGCCACAGCGCCATCGGCTGGGCCTGGGCGCTGATCCTGGCGGAGGTCGAGCCGGAACGCGCCAATGACATCCTGGCGCGCGGGCGCGCGTTCGGCCAGAGCCGCGTGGTCTGCAACGTGCACTGGCAAAGCGATGTCAACGAGGGCCGCATGATGGCCGCGGCAACGGTGGCGCGGCTGCATGCCGACCCCACCTTCCGCGCCGACCTGGACCAGGCCCGCCGCGAAGTGGCGGCGGCGCGCGCCAGCGGCGCGCGCCCGTCGCGCGACTGCCAGGCGGAGAGCGCAGCGCTGGCCCCCTGATCCGCCGGTTGCCGGCGCCGGCTACGGCACGGGTTACTTCACCGGGATGACCGTGCCGGCCGGCACCGGCACGGCGGTGACGCTGTTCTGCGGGCTGCCGCTGACAATGCGGTCGGAGTACGTCAGGTACACCAGCGTATTGCGCTTGCGGTCGACGGCGCGCACGACGTGCAGAGCCTTGAACAGGATCGACATGCGCTCGGAGAAGACGTTGTCCTGTTGCCGGATCGGCCCCTTGAAGGCGATCGTGCCCACCTGCCGGCAGGCGATCGATGCCTCCGGCGGGTCTTCGGCCATGCCCAGCTGGCCCTTGATGCCGCCCGTGCGGGCGCGCGACACATAGCAGGTCACGCCGTCCACCTGGGGGTCGTCATAAGCTTCGATCACGACCTTGTCGGAACCGGTCATGCGGAAATTGGTGCTGACGCTGCCGATCTCCTCGGCGTGGGCGCCCGAGGCAGCCGCCAGACAGGCGACGGCCAGGACCGTGCGGATGCGATTGCAGGTGCGCTTCATGGCGGGGTCGGTATTCAGGTCACCGACGACTTGATGTCGTCGTGGCGCTTTTCCATTTCCTGGCGCAGCGCGCGGCGCTGCTGGGCGGCGGCAAAGCGCTGGCGCTCCACCTCGTCGCGCGGCTCCAGCGGCGGCACCTCGGCCGGCGTGCCGTTGTCGTCCACGGCCACCATGGTGAAGTAGCAGCTGTTGGTATGGCGCACCAGCTTGCTGCGGATGTTCTCGGTCACCACCTTGATGCCGATTTCCATCGAGCTGCGGCCGGTGAAGTTCACCGAGGCCAGGAAGGTCACCAGCTCGCCCACGTGGATCGGCTGGCGGAACACCACCTGGTCGACCGACAGCGTCACCACGTAGCGGCCGGCGTAGCGGCTGGCGCAGGCATAGGCAACCATGTCCAGGTACTTGAGGATGGTGCCGCCGTGGACGTTGCCGGAAAAGTTGGCCATGTCCGGCGTCATCAGCACGGTCATGGAAAGCTGGTGGGACTGGTCGTTCATGGTGCGGGTACGGATTGCGGGGCGGGATTTCGGGGGCGAACCTGCGACGGCGGCATTGCCTGAATGCAATTGCCGGAACGCTGGCGCCGGCAGTTTAACCCGGATCGTGCCCGCCGTTACCGGCGGCAGCCCGGTGCCGGCAGGCGTGGCCGTGCCGGGCAACAAAAAAGCGGCCTGCAAGGCCGCTTTTCACGCTGTGGACGCAAACTGCTTACTTCTTCTTGTTCACCGCGTCCTTGAAACCCTGCCCGGCAGAGAACTTGACCGTCTTGGCGGCCGGGATCTTGATGGTTTCACCGGTGCGCGGATTGCGGCCGGTGCGGGCGGCGCGTTTGCCGGCGCTGAAGCTGCCAAAGCCCACCAGCGTCACCGAATCGCCCTTTGCCACTGCCTTCTTGATACTGTCCAGCGCTGCGTTGAGCGCACGCTCGGCGGCGGCATTGCTCAGTTCTGCTTCCGCGGCGATGGCCGATACCAGTTCACCTTTATTCATGGCTGATTTCCCTTGTTGGTCGTCGTCACCGATGTGCGTGCCTCGCGGCAAAGCCATCGATCGGCGCAGTCTAATCTGCCCGTTGCGCGTAGAGCAATCCCCAGTGGCACCAATGCGACAAAAAAACCGCAAATCCTTGATTGAGGCCGGTTAGCGGGCAATTTACCTCGCTTTTCCCGCTTGCCAGAAGCCGGCTTTTCCAGGCTGTCCTGCCGAGCGGCAACGCCGGGCCGGCCCGCAGCTGGGGCGAACCAGCAGCATAGGACAAATTCCCCTAAATGGGGCGACGCACCATAACGGTTCAGCATGTGCCGCCGCCGCGCGCCATTTCGGCGCATCCGCACCACCACGGCGATGCCCATGGCAACGATACCAACAGCGTCGCCCCTGCCTGCACGCGGCATTCCGGTGCGGTTTTACCCGGCAAGGTGCAAGTGGCACCAGGATGCGGCCATTGCTGGAATGCTTTTTGCGTACCCACGCTCCCATTTTGAGCATGAGGTCACAATGGACAACTGGAAGACCGGCACCGACGCCCTGTTTATCTTGCTAGGCGCCATCATGGTGCTGGCCATGCACGCCGGCTTTGCCTTCCTGGAACTGGGCACGGTGCGCAAGAAGAACCAGGTCAACGCACTGGTAAAGATCCTGGTGGATTTTGCGGTATCGACGATCGCCTATTTCTTTATCGGCTACACCATTGCCTACGGCGTGCAATTCATGTCCGGGGCCGAAACGCTGGCGCAGAAAAACGGTTACGAACTAGTCAAGTTCTTTTTCCTGGCGACATTTGCTGCGGCTATTCCGGCGATTATCTCGGGCGGTATTGCCGAGCGTTCACGCTTCAATCCGCAGCTGGTCGCCACCTTCGTGCTGGTGGGTATTGTCTATCCGTTCTTCGAAGGCATCGCCTGGAACCAGCGCTTTGGCGTGCAGGACTGGATCACGCGCGTGGCCGGCGCACCGTTCCATGACTTTGCCGGCTCGGTGGTGGTGCATGCGCTGGGCGGCTGGATCGCGCTGCCCGCGGTGCTGCTGCTGGGCGCGCGGCGCGGGCGCTACCAGAAGGACGGTCGCATCAGCGCCCATCCGCCCTCAAACATCCCGTTCCTGGCGCTGGGCGCCTGGGTGCTGGCGGTAGGCTGGTTCGGCTTCAACGTCATGAGCGCGCAGACGGTCGACAAGGTCAGCGGCCTGGTGGCGATCAACTCGCTGATGGCAATGGCCGGCGGCACGCTGGCGGCCTGGGCCGCCGGACGCAACGACCCGGGCTTTGCCTACAACGGGCCGCTGGCCGGGCTGGTGGCGGTGTGCGCGGGCTCGGACCTGATGCACCCGCTCGGCGCGCTGATCACCGGCGCGGTGGCCGGCGCGCTCTTTGTCTATATGTTCACGCTGGCGCAGAACAAATGGCATATCGATGACGTGCTCGGCGTGTGGCCGCTGCACGGGCTGTGTGGCGCCTGGGGTGGCATTGCCGCGGGCATCTTCGGGGCCAGGGCGCTGGGCGGGCTGGGCGGCGTGTCGCTGGGCGCGCAGGCAATCGGCACCGTGCTTGGCATCGTGGTGGCGCTGGCCGGCGGCACCCTGGTATATGGCGCGCTGAAGAAACTGGTGGGCATCCGGCTGGATGCCGAAGGCGAATTCAACGGAGCGGACCTGACCTTGCACCGGATTTCGGCAACGCCGGAACGGGAAACCAACTGGTAATGGCGTTCGGGCCGTCCTGATCTAAATAGACAAGCTGCGCCAAGCAGCTTGTCTTAACAATAATTTGCTTGCACTTCCGGTACGGCGTCTCAATAATTGCCGTGCCCATGTATTGCGCCGCAACAGCGCGCAGGGCTAGCACGCAGCTGCCGGCTGAATCGGGAGATGTTGTGCCGGCGGCCGGCCGGACACCAACATGAAAGGACTACGCCGATGGATGCCACTACCTTCGATAACCTCAAGGCCCTGGTTGTCACCTACGCGACGGAATTCGGGGTCAAGATCCTGGCGGCCCTTGCCTTCTGGGTCATCGGCCGCTGGCTGATCCACTTTGTCGTGCGCATGGTGCAGAACGCGCTCGGCAAGCAGAAGGTCGATCCCACGCTGCTGCGCTATGTCGGCTCGATCGTCACCGTGACGCTGAACGTGGTGCTGGTGATCGGCATCCTCGGCTACTTCGGCATCCAGACCACGACCTTTGCCGCACTGATCGCCGCCGCTGGCGTGGCCATCGGCATGGCCTGGTCGGGGTTGATGGCGAACTTCGCTGCCGGCGCGTTCCTGGTGGTGCTGCGTCCGTTCAAGGTGGGAGACTTCGTGACGATCGGCGGCGTGACCGGCACGGTGCGCGAGATCGGCCTGTTCGCAACCTCGCTCGACACACCGGACAATGTGCAGACCGTGGTCGGCAACAACAAGATCTTCAGCGATACCATCCAGAACTTCACGGCCAACCCGTACCGGCGCGTGGAACTGAAAGCGCAGCTTGCCGGCAGCACCGACACCGCCCATGCGGCAACGCTGCTGAAGACCCGCATCGCGGAGATCCCCAACGTGCTGGCCGAGCCCCCGGTCGATGTCGAGATCCTGGAGTTCACGCTGGTCGGCCCGGTGCTGGCGGTGCGTCCGCACTGCCACAACGACCACTACTGGCAAGTCTATTTCGATACCAACCGCATCATCCGCGAGAGCTTCGGCCAGGCCGGCTATGCCGCACCGATGCCGGCGCAGATGGTGGTGGTGCAACAGGCTGCCGCCCAGCAGGCCGCCGCGCAACAGGCCGCCTGACGACGGCTCGCAGCCGGTGTCAGCGGGGACCTGAGCGCCCGTAGTAGCGCATCAGCACCGCGCCCGCGCCGCAGGCCGCCATCACCACGCCCAGCGGCAGCGCGGTGCCGTCGCGCCACAGGCTGACGGCCGCGCCGCCCAGCGTCCCGAGTGAAAACTGCAGCGTGCCCATCAGCGCCGAGGCCGTGCCGGCGCGATGGCCCTGATGGGCGAGCGACAGTGCCGACGCATTCGGCGATACGCAGCCAAGCGCGCCGATAAAGACGAAGAAGCCCGCCAGCAGCACCGGCAGCACTGCCGCGCCTGCAAGCGCGGCAACAGCCAGCGCCAGGCCCGCCGCAAAGGCCGCCAGCAGCGCGCCCCCGAGCACCTGATCGAGCGAGCGGCCGCGCACCAGCCTGGCGTTGAGCTGCGACATCGTGATCAGGCCCAGCGCATTGGCGCCGAACACAAAACCGTAGTGCGACGGCGCGATGCCGTGCAGCTCGATCAGCACGAACGGCGAGCCGGAGATATACGCGAACATGCCTGCCGAGCCGAAACCGGCAGACAGCGAGTAGCCGAGGAATTCGCGATCCCGCAGCAGCTCGGCATAGCTTTTCGCCACGGTGCCGAGCCGCAGCGGCGCCGCATGGCGCCGGTCCAGTGATTCTTCCATGCGCAGGTGGACCAGCAGCAGGATCAGCATCCCTGCCGCCGCCAGCACCCAGAAGATCGCGCGCCAGCCCGATACCGAGAGAATGGCGCCACCGACGATCGGCGCCAGGATCGGCGCAACCCCCATCACCAGCATCAGCGACGAAAAGGCGCGCGCCGACTCATGCGCCTCAAGCCGGTCGCGGATCACCGCGCGTGCCATCACCATGCCCGCGCAGCCGCCCAGGGCCTGCAGGAAGCGCCACAGCATCAGCGACTCCACGCTGCGTGCCAGCGCGCAGCCCACCGCGGCGGCCACGTAGAGGCACAGGCCGACATAGAGCGGCGGCTTGCGCCCGAAGCGGTCGCTGAACGGCCCATAGAAGGCCTGCCCCAGCGCCAGCCCCACCAGGAATGTGCCGAGGGTCAGCTGCACCTGGCCGATGTCCACGCCGAGATCGCCGGCCAGCGACGGAAAACTCGGCAGGTACATGTCGATCGACAACGGCGCGATCGCCATCAGCGAACCGCAGATCAGCAGCCAGGCAGGAAAGCGCGCGGGCGAAGCCGCGCTGGTGGAACGGGGCATGGAAAGTATCCGGGGGAACGGCGTTGTCACGCACGGCCAGCCTGCTTGCGGCCCGCGCCTGCAACCCGTGAAAAGGCGCAATTGTTGCACAGCATAACGAAGGCGGTACGGCCCTGGCGCGCAGGGCTTTGAAACAGTCGTTCAGAAAAACTGCCCTGCCAAGGTCGGGTCCGATGGTGCTGGCGAAGTTGGCGCTATTGGTGAATAGTGAGGTCAGGTCATTTGCGATCACGGCGGCGCGTGTCCGGCGCTGCAGATGCCCTTGCCGGGTGGCGCGGCTTTCACCTGCGGCAAGGTGGAGGGTACAATGCCAGCCTGTCGGCGCAAGCCACACCGTCGGCCACGCAGAGACGGACGACAGTATCGGTCCCGGCAACGTTAGCCTGCATGAGAATACGACACACGCCGCTTCCCGCTTCGCTAGGCCCGGCCGCACTCGCGGCTGCGCTGCTGTTGCCGCTGCCCCTGCCCGGCAACGCCGCGCCGGTGCAGGCGCGCAATGTCGCCGCCTCGGCGCCGGCCCCGGCGATCGATGAGGCCGACCCGCTGTCACGCATGCTCAAGGGCGCTGCCACCGGCCAGAACACCGGCGCCGCCGGCGTGCCTGAATTGCTGCGCAACACCACGCGGCCCGACAACGTGCTGGCACGCGCCTGCCGCCAGCTCAACGACGCCCTGCCGATCGAAATCGACGGCGAAACGCGGCTGCGCCGCTGCCAGTCTATCCCCGGCAAGCATGTGTTGTTCCAGCTGGAGCTCACCAACTACCGCGGGCCGATGCTGGACCTGGCCAGCTTCGAGGTCAACTACGCCGCGCCGCTGCAGCGCAATATCTGCGCCAACCGCGACGTCGAGATCCTGACCAAGCTTGGCATCAGCCTGATGTTCCGCTATATGACGCGCAAGGACCGTGGCGAGCGCCGCATCGGCGATGTCTACATCAATGCGCCCATCTGCACGGCGGCGCTGCGCTAGCCAACACAAACAAGAATCGATTGCAATTGACGCGGGACGACATGCCGCCTGCGCAAAAGAAAGACGGCCCGCAGATGCGGGCCGTTCTCGTTTGGGACAGTCCCGCTCAGGCAGCGCGCGGGCGCAGCGGCAGCACGTTGGCCGCGCGCCGCACCAGGATGCGTGTGTCCTTCCAGCCGGCATCGGCCAGCGGCGAGCCCCACACCAGTTCATGCAGGCGTGCCAGTGCAAACGGATTGCCCAGCAGCACATGCTTCTGCGCCGGGGTCAGCGCGCGCGGGCCATGCGTGAGCGCATGCTCGACCAGGGCCTCATGACGCCTGCGGGCCGATTCCGGCTGCACCACGCGCGGCGTGGCGGTCGCGCACATCAGCGCATTGGTAACCGGGTCCACCACGGCATCGACAAAGTCAGGCGTTTCGGCCGCGGCTTCGACATGCTGCTGGGTTTCGACGATCTCGCGCGGTACCTGCGTCTCCTCAGGGATCATGAAGAGGCCCGCATTGCGCGAGGCACGACCGAACGAAACCCGCGACAGCATCACCGACAACGGGATCGACAGCGCCAGCGAGCCCACGATCGGCAACAGCCACAGCACGTAGGACGGGTTCAGCCAGTACACCAGACCACCCCAGGCCAGGCCCAGCGCGGTGTGCCAGCCGTGGCGGCGGAACGCTTCGCCCCAGGTGGTCTCGGCGTCTTCACGCGGAGGCGACTTCCACGAGATGCCCCACCCGCTGTACGCGGCGATCACGAACTTGGTATGGAACAGCATGCGCGTGGGCGCCAGCAGCGCGGACAGCAGCACCTCGATCAGCATGCTGGCAATCAGCTGCACCGCCCCGCCATAACGCCGCGCCTGCTTCATCAGCAGCACCACGCTGGCCAGCTTGGGCAGGAACAGCAGCGTGGCCGTGGCAGAGAACAAGGCCAGCGCTTTCTCCGGATGCCATTCGGGCCAGGTCGGGAACAGCTGGTATTGCTGCGTGAAATACTCCGGCGGCACCAGCGCATGCTTGGCCAGCATCGCCGTGGACAGCAGCAGGAACAGCAGCCACAGCGGCGCCGACAGGTAGGCCATGATGCCGGTCAGGAACACCGCGCGGTGCACCACGTGGAAGCCCTGCTTGAGCCACAGCCTGAAGTTCATCAGGTTGCCCTGGCACCAGCGGCGGTCGCGCTTGACCTCGTCCAGCAGGTTGGGCGGCAGTTCCTCGTACGAGCCTTCCAGGTCGTAGGCGATCCACACGCCCCAGCCGGCACGGCGCATCAGCGCGGCTTCGACAAAGTCGTGCGACAGGATCTCACCCGACAGCGGCCCGCGGCCGGGCAGCGGCGCCAGCGCGCAGTGCTCGATGAACGGATGCACACGGATGATGGCGTTATGGCCCCAGTAGTGCGATTCACCCAGCTGCCAGTAATGCAGGCCGGCCGTGAACAGCGGCCCGTACACGCGCGTGGCGAACTGCTGCACGCGCGCGTAGAGGGTCTCGCGGCCCACTGCCAGGGGTGCGGACTGGATGATGCCCGCGCCGGGGTTGGCTTCCATCAGCCGCACCAGCGTGGCCAGGCAGTCGCCGCTCATCACGCTGTCGGCATCGAGCACCACCATGTAGCGGTACTTGCTGCCCCAGCGGCGGCAGAAGTCGGCCACGTTGCCGGTCTTGCGCTTCACGCGGTGGCGGCGCCAGCGGTAGAAGATGCGGCCAAAGCCGCCGACGGCGCGGCACAGCTCCATCCACGCGTCATGCTCGGCCGTGCGCAGGTCCGGATTGCCGCTGTCCGACAGCACGATGAAATCGAAGTTGGACAGGTGACTGGTGCGCGCCAGCGATTCATAGGTGGCGCGCAACCCCGCGAACACGCGCGTCACGTCCTCATTGCAGATCGGCATGATGATGGCGGTGCGCGCCTCGGGCGCGATCGGGCCATCTGGCGCTGCCGAGCGCGAGATCAGGTGGCGGTCGCCGCCCTTGGCCAGCACCAGAAAGCCCATCATCGCCGTCCAGAAGCCGGCCGACACCCATGAGAACAGGACGGCGAACAGCACCAGGATCGCGATCTCGAGCGGATCGGCGCCGTGGTACGGCAGCACATTGCTCATGAAGTACGTGGCCAGCACGGTCTGGATCACGACCAGGCCCAGCAGGAACCAGCGGCGGTGCGAGCCGGCCGGATGCCATTTGCCTTCGGCATCGGGACCGTCGTGCAGCGTGTCCCAGGTCTCGGGCACGGGCGGGCGGCCCAGCATGCGGCGCCAGGTATTGCGCAGCCAGCCGGTGACGATATGCGGCGGCCACTGGCGCGGCACCATCGAGCTGCGCTCGGGCTCGGGGCCGGTGTCGACCTTCACGGTGCCGTCTTCGCGCCGCTGCAGCAGCGGCGCACCATCCACCTGGGGATTGCCGTATGCCATCGTGAAACGCCGGCCGACGGAGGCGTAGGCACTGCCGCCCTGCGCGGGCGGCGTGTCCTTGGCCGCCAGGCGAGACTGCAGGCGCGTGATCGCTTCCTGCGCATCGCGGCCGTCGGCGGTAACCGCGATCACGGGGGCAACGGATGCCACGGGCGTGACCGGTGCGACCGGCGTCGCGGCCGCGCCGTCCGCCAGCAGTTCGCTGCGCACTTCAGGCGATACCGGCAGGCGGTCGACATAGCGCTCGCATGCCGCCGCCTGGGCCGGTCGCTGCTTTAGCCTGGGGGTAAGATGTAGCTCCACGTCTCGGATAGGGTTGTATTGCCGTTGCGAAGATAGCCGCGCAACTCAACCGGCTTGGTTTCGTCCTTGCGGCGCATCACCATGGTCATGCGCCAGCCGCCGGTCGCCTCATTGCGCTGCACCGACGTTTTCAGCAGCTCACCGTTGGCATCGGCCGAAACCACCGGGTCGATGCGCACGTTCGCCGGCAGCTTGCCGAAGGCCGGGCCTTCGAAGTCCACCACCAGCGAAAAGCTCGTGTCTTCCTTGTTGCGGGTCTGGCCCTGCCCCAAGCGGGTCTGGGTCACCCACGACAGCGGCGGCTGTTGTTCGCCGTCCTTCTGCCACAGCAGCCGGTACTCATAGTCGAAGGGTTGCTTCGGCTTGGGCGGGTTGTCCGGCACCCAGTACGCGACGATGTTGTCATTGGTCTCGTCCGGCGTCGGGATCAGCACCAGCTCTACCCGGCCCGAGCCCCAGTTGCCGCGCGGCTGCACCCAGCCACTGGGCCGGCGCTCATACCATGAGCCGATCTCCTGGTAGCTGTTGAAGGTGCGGTCGCGCTGCATCAGCCCGAAGCCCTGCGGATTGGTCGCCGCGAACGAGGTGACCAGCAAGCGCTTGGGATTGACCAGCGGGCGCCAGACCCATTCGCCGGTGCCCAGGTGGATCGACAGGCCGTCAGAGTCATGCACCTCGGGCCGGAAATCCTGCGCGGCCGACGGCTGGTTCTCGCCGAACAGGAACATGCTGGTCAGCGGCGCCAGGCCCAGCTTGGTCACGTTCTCGCGCAGGTAGAGGCGCGACTTGACCTCCATCGCGGTCTCGGCGCCGGGCTTGATGGTGAAACGGTACGCGCCGCTCATGCGGCGCGAATCCATCAGCGCGTAGATCGTGATCTCCTTGGCATTGGGGCCGGGACGCTCGATCCAGTATTCAACAAAGCGCGGGAACTCCTCGCCCGAATTGAGCGCGGTGTCGACCGCCAGGCCGCGTGCCGACAACCCGTACCACTGGTCCTTGCCCAGCGCGCGGAAATAGCTCGCGCCCAGGAACGACGCCAGCTCATCCTTGCGCTTGCCCTGGTTCAGCGGATACAGGATGCGGAAGCCTGCGAAGCCCAGGCCCTTGAGCTTGCCGGCATCGACCTTGTGCGGGCCGTAGTTGAACGCGGACGGGTCGAAGCGGAATTCACGCACGCTGTTGTCCACCACTTCATGAATGCGCACGGGCTGGTCGAACACCATGCCCTCGTGGAAGAACGACAGCTCGAACGGCGAGCGCGTGCCGCGCCAGGCAAAGCGTTCGGGCTTGTATTCGATCTCGCGGTAGCGCTCGTACGACAGCTCGCGCAGCTCGCGCGGCAGGTTCTGCGGCGGCGCCTTGTAGGGCGACGCCGCCAGCTGGCGCGCGCGCGCCGCCACGGTGTCGAAATCGAACGCATGGGCTGCCATGGCACAAAGCGCCAGCGCACTGCCACCAAGCCAGGCTGCGATCCGAACACCCGCCCGCGCAGTGCGGCGGCGAGCCCCCGGCCCGGCGACGGGCAAGGCATGGGTAACGGACAGGCGTGGCGTGGCGATCTGTGACATGTATGCCAGGGTGAGCGGTTGAATCGGGGTGACCGGCATCGGCAGTCGGAACGAAGGACGACACAGCAAGAGACGGGCCCGG
The DNA here is from genome assembly GCF_032465815.1 of Cupriavidus sp. BIC8F. Lineage (NCBI taxonomy): Bacteria > Pseudomonadati > Pseudomonadota > Betaproteobacteria > Burkholderiales > Burkholderiaceae > Cupriavidus > Cupriavidus sp. BIC8F. Next base: position 1,838,051 of record NZ_CP136095.1, read on the forward strand.
CGCCGAGTGGCGAGGCCCGGACACGAGGCAAACGGCCCGCGGGGCACTGTGTCCGGTTTGTTGCGATGCGCAATAAACCATAACAATTCGAGACGCAAAAGTCACGTTTCGATCACGCAAGGTTTGAAACAAAATGTTGGCCAGGTTGCCCGAAAGCCGCTCCGGACAAGGCTTTGCGGGCGCCGGGGTCACACGGCCGCAAGCCCCGGCGAGGCCAACGCCTGCCGGCTGCGAGAATCTGGTGGAGATCGGGGCCGGCCGGCAGCCGGCCCTTTTAATACAGTGTTACTTCTTAGCCCCTTCGCTGTACGGATCGAACTTGCCGCTCTTGGCGCCTTCGGAATACGGGTCGAACTTCCCGCTCTTCATGCCACCCTGGCTATATGAATCGAAGGACTTCTGCGCGCCGCCCTGGATCGGCTCCATCTGGTCAGGGCGGGCACCCGGGTTCAACGAGGTCACGTTGTCGCTTTTTGCGCCATCCGAGTACGGGCTGAATTTGTCCTGCTTGGCACCATCGGAGTAGGGACTGAACTGGTCTTGCTTGGCGCCGTCGGTGTAGGGATTGAATTTGTCGGCCTTGCCCGTGGTCTGGGCGTGCAGCGTGCCGAATGCGCAGGCAAGTGCCAGGCCGATGGTCAGATAGCGCAGCTTCATTGGATCTCCTCTCGCAGGGGGAAAGGCGCTTGCCTTGCAAAGCGCACAGCAGGCGCCGCTGCCGGCCAACGCGAAGCGCGGGGCAACAATCAACGCTAGGTCAGCGGCTGGCACGTGTCAACCGCACCGCGCGCTGCCGCGGCGCTGCATTGCGCTTACAATGCCACCCAAACGCCACCACGAAGCCACAAGGAATCGTCATGCTGCCTCGGCCATCCGACCCTACCGCCAGCCCTGCCCGCCCTGCCCTGCGCGCCGCCGTCACTGGCGCGCTTGGTGCCGCCCTGCTGTTTGCCGCTGCGGCACCGGCGCAGGCGTACTTCGACAACTACCTGAGCGGCACCATCATTGGCACGCTCAACGACAAGGAAGGCGCGTCGCTGGCCAAGTCAGTGCGCACGGCACTGAACGATACGGCCGACGGCAAGACCGTTGAATGGACGTTCCCGGCAGCGGGACGGCGCCAGCAGATCGACGGCACCATCACGCCGATCGAAAGCAAGACCGACAAGGGCCAGCCCTGCCGGCGCCTGAAGTCCGACCTCAAGCGCGGCAGCGCTGAAGAGCACTGGAGCGGCTGGTTCTGCAAGCAGTCCAACGGACAATGGAAGTCGCGCCAGGTGGCTGACTAAGCGGCGCTGATCGCTCGCGCAGCCATCGTTCATGCCGCGCGCGACGGCGCGCGATGCGGCCGCGCTGCCGGATCGACCTGCGGCGACCCTGGTTCCTCGTACCACTTGGTCCCGGGCACGTAGACAGTCTTGTCCGGCTGCGCCATGAAATGCGGCGACATGATCTGCACGCCGTGGGTGTTGAACTGGTCCTGGATCGCCGCGTGCAGGGCCGACAGCGCGTAGAAGCGATTGCGCGGATGGTCCAGCGCGCAGAACAATTCGTACTCGACGTAGAAGTCGGACAGCCCCCGCTGCAGCACGAATGGCGTCGGCGACGGCGCAATATGTGCCGCCTCGGCAGCGGCTGCCAGCAGCATCGCATGGACCTGCCGCCAGGGCGTGTCGTAGCCGATCGTGACCGAGGTCGAGATCAGCGCAGCCTGCCAGCCTTCCTGCGCGTGCGGATCACGCACGCTGCCGTGGCGGGTGTAGTTGTGGATGGCACTGCCGACCACCACCGCGTTGGGCAGCGTCACCTCTTCATTGCGCAGGTTGATCACCTTCACCGAGAGCGCGTCCAGCGAGGCCACGGTGCCCACCGTATCGCCGATGCAGACCATGTCGCCGCGCCGCAGCGCCCGCGAATACACCACCACCATGCCGCTCATCAGCTGGTTGACCACATTGGCCGATCCCAGCGTCACCATGAAGCCGAGCAGCACTGACAGCCCCTTGAAGACATCGCTCTCCGAGCCCGGGATGTAGGGGTAGGCAAAGGTGAAACCCAGCGCCCAGATCACCACCGCCGCCAGCCGCCGCGTGGCGCCTGCCGTCTCCGGATGCATGCCGGGCACCGTGATCTGGCCTTTCTGCACCGCCTTGAAGATGTTCGACACCAGCCGCTGCACCGCGCGGGTAATCAGCAGGATCACCGCCACAGTGACCAGGCCCGGCACCGACGACACCATCGACAGCGCGATCTGCGACAGCAAGCCGACGATAAAGACGCCCATGCGGTCGCCCATGGGCTGGGTCAGCGGAAACTGCTCGAGCGCAAACTCCAGCCAGGCAAAGGCCAGCACCAGCACCAGCCCGATCGCCAGGATCTGCACGACGCGGGCAACCAGCTGGTAGAGCGCGCCGGTCCAGTCGAACTGGCCGCCAACGCGCTGCGCCAGGTGCCGCTCCAGTGCCACGTGCAGGCGGGCGCGCAGGGCCACGCCGGCTCGCGCCACGCCCCATGTCAGCGCGGCCAGCACGGCCAGGCCAAGCAGGCTCAGCGCGGCACCGTGCAGCAGGTTGGGCCAGTGCAGGTGCGCGCGCCGTGCGGTAATGGCCTGGCGCAGGCCCGCGGTGGTACGCGTTGCGGCCGCTTCAAGCGTAAGGTGGTCCTCCGGGGAGAGGTCTTGCGAGGTCAGCGCGAACAAGAGCCGATCGCCCAGCCGGAAGGCGACCATCGGCGCGTCGCCGAACGTGCCGCTGACCTGTCCGAGCGGCAGTGCCAGCTCGCTTTCCGTCAGGTCGTTGAACACCAGTTGCACGCGCGAGACGCGCATGGCCGGGGTGGCACCCGCAATCTCGGCGCGCATGGTGGTGATGGGCCGGTCCATCAGGCGCAACTCGACCGCGGCCCCGCTGCGCACGGCAATTGGAACCTGCACGGCCGCGGCCGCGGCCTCGGACGCCGGCGCGGCCAGGCTGGCTTGCATCCACAGCGCGCCTATCACCCAGCCTAGTCCCGCCATCCAGAATGCCGTCAATCGCCGCCACCGCCGCCACACCGCTAGCGTTGCCATAAGACCGCTCCCGTCCGAGTTCGCCTGCGCCGGCGCGAGGGCTCCACGCCCTGCCCGGTACGATGCCCGCAAGCATAGCGTGCGGCGGCGCAGGCGCAAAGCCGGCGCGGCGGCCGCCGCTTGCGGCAGCGGACGAAAAAAAGGAGGCCGAAGCCTCCTGTTGCGATCCGCCCGACATGCCCGGCTTTATCCCCCCGGAAGACACGCAACGCGTGCCGCAGGGCTGTCCTGCGCGCGGCGGGTCCGCGCCATGCAGGCACGGCCGGCCATTATTTGCGTGGCGGCATGGCAGTCACGGACGCAGCCTGCATCCCCGCTTGCCGGGGAGCCGTGCGCCCGCCGCCATCGTCAGCGCGCTCAGGCGCCTTTGTTCTTCGTCGGATCCTTGGCCGCAGGCGCGTGGCTCTTCTTCTTGGTGCTGGTCTTCTTGGCCTTGGCCTTGCTGCTGTCTGCCTTGGCCGGCGCGGCCTTGTCAGTCGACGCTGCCGCCGGCGTGGCCGGGGTGGCAGGCGTCGCCGGAGTCGCAGGCGTCTGCGCCATCGCGCCCGCACCAAACATTGCCATCGACAGCATGACGATCCATTTCTTCATTTCCGTCTCCTCGTTTGCCCTGCGGATAGGTATGGCAGGGATGCCTGCCATGACTGGCGCTTCTGGCTCGCGCCCTGTCACCAGCATCAACGAGGAAGGTTCGCGCGCCGTTGACCGGGACAAACCCTGATAGGGAGATGGATAGGGAGCCGTGGATCGCCGGTCGCCGCCAGGCTTACCTGCACAGCTTGCGCAGCAACTCCGCGGCAATCGTGCCGGGGCCGGCAACCTGGAAGGTGCCGTACTGCGGCGCGCGGATCGTATAGAGCGAGTCGCCGCGCGCAAAGCGCTTGCTGTAGAGCGTCTGCTCGACCACGGCGAACATGGACGTGGCGCAGTTCAGCACCATGCGCTTGAGCGACGAGCGGATCGGCTCGCCGCTGGCGGTGCGGATCACGCCCGACGGTGAGTTGCGCATCACCACCACGCCGACTTCGGTGCCCTGGCGGCGCACCGCGGACTGGTCGAAATAGGAAACCACGCCATTGGCACCCATCAGGGGAAGCCATCGCTGCGGATCGGGGGCGGCGGGATCGGGTGCCGCGACCAGCCGGCAGCCTTCCCTGGGCGTGGACCGGAATACCGTGCCGGTGCCGGCGACCTGGCACTCGTACAGGCCAGCGGCGGCAGCCGGGCGGGTGGTGCTGGAGGGAACGGGGGACGGTGCCGGCGCGGCGCTGCCTTCGGCATGCGCCAGCGGTGCGGCCAGTCCGAGCAGGCAGCCAGCAAACGAGGCTGCCTGCCTAAAAATGCGGAACATCATGGAATTGCCCTCATATAGACGGGAAAAAGCGATCCGCATTGTCGCACAGGAAGCACGCATCCCGGCGCGTTTGCATGCCGGGATGCGTGCAGGCGGCGACTTTTCAGTCGTGCAGGCGCCGCCAGGCTACCAGGTCCTCGATGGTCAGCACCGGCAACTGGTACATCTCGGCAAAGGCCAGCGCCTCTGGCCGGCGTGCCATGGTGCCATCCGGGTTCATCAGTTCGCACAGCACCGCGGCAGGCGACAGGCCTGCCATGCGGGCCAGGTCGACCGAGCCCTCGGTATGGCCGCGGCGCACCAGCACGCCGCCGTCGCGCGCCACCAGCGGAAACACATGGCCCGGGCTGACCACGGCATCGGTGCCCGCATCCCCGGCGATGGCGGCGCGGATGGTGGTGATGCGATCCGCGGCGCTGACACCCGTGCTGACGCCTTCGCGGGCTTCGATCGATACCGTGAAGGCGGTGCCGTACTGGCTGCGGTTGTGCTCGACCATCGGCCGCAGGCCGAGGCTGCGCACCTTGTCTTCGGTCAGGCACAGGCAGACGATGCCGCTGCATTCGCGGATCATCATCGCCATGTTGGCGTTGGTCAGGCGTTCCGCGGCCAGGATCAGGTCGGCCTCGTTCTCGCGGTCGTCATCGTCGAGCAGCACGACCGGGCGGCCTTCGCGCATGGCGTCCAGCGCCTGCGCGATGCGCGCGGCCAGGGAACGGGGGTCGGCATCGGCGGCAGGATCCGCGGACACCTCGGGTGCAACAGCTTCGGTGGAAAGGCTAGACATGAAACGCTCCTTGTTCAGCATCAATGGGCGTTCCAGGGGAAGGATCAACGGAGCCGCAGCGCCGCACGCCGCGCCGGAAGCGCGCGCACGAACAGCCGCGCCCTGCGCGCGGCGCAAGGCAACAGCAAACCGCCAGGCCGGGCAAGGCGCCAGGTCGCGCGGGCAAGCTCCGTCCATCTTCTTTCATCCGGACTATGACCGTCGGCCCTGGCCTCTCACCAGGTCTGCTGACCTCGCACGGGAATGCGAGCGCTCGCGGGCTCGCCGGACACGCACTGCGCGCCGCGGCATACCGCCGGTGGGGACTTTCACCCCGCCCTGAAGACGTAACGAACCGGTGCGGCCATGTAGCCGGCACCGGCCAGCGCATGTTAGCACGATTGTTGTTTTTTTCTTCGCGCGGGCGCTCACCCACGTTCGGCCATGTCCGACCATCGCAAGGTGCCTTCCCGTGTACTACAAATAAGGAAGGGAGGCAGCGCATGTGCAAGCGGTTCCCGCAGTGGCGGCCACCTCATACCTTGCCGGACAACAACGCAGCACCTCTTCATCCGTGCTTCCCATGCGCCGACTCGAACAAGAAGCCAGACAAGACCGCCATGTGAGTAGTTCCGCCTGCCATCCGCCCCCGCCCTGCCGGCGTGCGTGGCAACAGCGGGTGCGCCGCACCGTCGCCGCGGGCCTGCTTGCCCTGCCCTTGTGCCTGGGAACGACGGCGCGCGCCGCGCCTGCCGTGCAGATTGGCTACGGCTTCGACAATAACAACGACGTGCAGAAGGCGGAGGTCGCCATGTTGTGGGATTCGGGCTTTGCGTGGGGCAATCCACAAGGCTGGCAGGTCGACCTGCAATGGGAGGTCAACGTTGCGCGCTGGCGCAGCAGCAGCGACAACCAACCTAACGACCTATGGGAGTTCGGTGCCTCGCCGGTGGTGCGGATCGCATGGTGGCGCCACACCTGGGTGCCCTTCCTTGAGCTGTCGGTCGGGCCGCGCCTGCTGACCAGCACGCACACTTCGGCCGAGCACAACATTGCCACCGCCTTCCAGTTCTCGGACTACGCCGGGATCGGCCTGACGGTCGGCAAGGACCGGCGCTTTACCGCGGGCTACCGCTTCCAGCACCTGTCCAACGCCGGCATCAAGCAGCCCAATCCTGGCACCACCTTCCACGTCATTTACCTGCGCTACCACTTCTGAGCGCCGGCCGCTGCGGCGCGCCCTGCGTTTCAAACAGGGTGCGGGTGGCGTCGTCGGCCGGGAAAAAGCATTCGATGCGCAGCTCCTGCAGCGTGATGTCCTGTGGAATGCCGAGCGTGGTCAGGGTCGAGAACAGCGACGCGCGGAACGCGCCCGCATGCAGCACCACCGGCAGCAATGGCGCCGGCGGGCCATCGGTGCCGTCGTCCTCGCGCAGCAGCATGCCGCCCGGCCCCACCATGTCAGGATGCCAGGCGGCGATGCGCCCGAAGATCTCGCGCGCGGTCTGGTCGTGGGCCTGCACCTGCAGCTCCTGCCACACGCGCCGCAACAGGTAGCGCCCGACCTGGCGCGCGTTCTCGATCACCGGCCACAGGCCCTCCGGATCAAACACGGTCAGCATCAGGTTGATCCTGTGACTGCCTTCCGTTAGCGATGCCGGCGCGCGCCCGCCCAGCAGGGTATCGAGCATGCGCCGGTAGGCCGGGTTGGCATCCACCAGGTTCCAGAAGCGGTCCAGCACCACGGCCGGGTACGGCTCCTGCTTGGCCAGGATCAGCGCGATCGCCTGCTGCACCATCTGCAGCGGCGGCGAAGCCAGCGCGTGTTCGCTGTAGGCCGGTGCAAAGCCGCCGGCCAGCAGCAGCCGGTTGCGCTGGCGCAGCGGCACGCCCAGGCGCTCGGCCAGCGCCAGCACCATTTCACGGCTGGGGCGGGCGCGGCCGGATTCCAGGAAGGAAATGTGGCGCTGCGAGACTCCGGCCGCCAGCGACAACGCCAGCTGGCTGTAGCCGCGCTTGCCTCGCCAGTAGCGCAGCAGGCCGGGGAAGTCGAGGGTGGCCTCGGAGGCTGGGGTCAGCGTGTCCATGGCATGCATTACAGCATGCGCCGCGGCGTATGACCATTACCTGGCAGGTAATGGCTCCAATTCAGTCACCGCCTGCGGAGCGCCGGGCCCCGCCGCCCGCACCGCGTCGATCAGCAGGCGCATGGCCGGCGTCGCGGCCCGCCGCCGGCGCAGCACAATCCCATAGGGCACCAGCCGCCCTCGCATCGGCACCGGCAGGACCGCCAGTGCGCCGAGGGCGGCGAAGTACTCCGCGATGGCGCCCGGCACGACGGCAATGCGGTCGCTGTCCGCCAGCAGCGGCAGCGTGCCCATGATTGACGAGGTCTCGATGATGTCTTCCGGCAGCGGCACGCGGTTGTCGCGGAAGGTCTGGTCGATGATCTGCCACATCGGCACGGCCGCCGGCGGGATGATCCAGGGATAGCCAGCCAGGGCGGCCAGCTTGACGCTGCGCTTGCCTGCCTGCGGATGGCCGGCACGCGCCACGATGGCCAGCGACTCCTCGAACAATGGCTCAAAGGCGAGATCGTCGGCCATCGCACCTTCCGGAATGCGCCCGATCACCACGTCCAGCGCATCCTGCCGCAGGGCCTGCACCAGCACGTCGCTGGTATCGACCTGCATCAGGATATGCAAATGCGGAAAGCGCGCCTTGAGCGCATTGATGACGCCGGACAGCACCGAAGGCACCGGGGCCAGGATCGAGCCGAGCCGCACCTTGCCCACCTCTCCCGCGGCGATGGCGGCAAATTCATCATGCAGGGCATCCAGGTCGGCCAGCACCACGCGCGCGTAGCGGATCAGCGCCTCGCCGAATACCGTCGGCTCGATGCCGCGCGCATGGCGCGTAAACAGCAGCGTGCCGACCACGCTCTCGAGTTCGTGCAGGGCCTTGGTGACAGCCGGCTGCGATAGCGACATCTGCGCGGCGGCGCGCCGCAGCGAACGGTGTTCGGCCAGCGCAAGGGCCAGGCGCAGATGCCGCATGTGCAGGCGTTTGCGCAGGGTGGAGGCGCTGGACAGTGTGGCGGGGAGGTCTGGCATGGTGGCCGCTCAGGGTGATCTTCGGCGAAGATCGGGCTTTATAGCATGCGCCATCGCCGCTGACGCTCCTCTCCCGCTGAGTGCGAGAACAACCTTGCTCAGGCTAGCTCGAACGGCTTGGGAGCACAGATGCGATAGAACCTCGCCGCATTGCCAACCAGCACGCGCTGCCTGGCCACGGGATCTGGCAGCGCCTCGCAAACCGTGCCGAGGATCGTACCGAAGTCCGCGCTCAGGCCCGAGACCGGCAGGTTGCTGCCGAACATCGCCCGCTCATGTCCGAAAATCGCCAGCACCTCGCGCACGATGCGGCGGTTGCCCTGCGCATCCCAGCGCCCGCCGGCCAGCCCGAACTCCGACAGCTTGACCGACACATTGGCGCAGGCAGCCAACGCCTCCATGCCGGCGCGCCAGCTAGCCAGGCCCTCCTCCGAGCGATCCAGCGGCAGGCCTGCGTGATTGAGCGCGATCGGCACGCCCGGCAAGGCGGCCGCCACCTGCGCCGCCTCGCGCAAATGCCAGAACGGTACCCGCAGGTCCCACGACAGGCCGTGGCGCTCCAGCCGCGCCAGGTCATCCAGCCAGTCCTGGTCCTGCATCGACCCGGGGCGCCCGGCTACTGACTCGCCCGGCGCCAACGCCGTCAGCGGTTTGCACCGGATCCCCCTGACCCGCGCGAAGCCAGCCTGGCGCGCCAGCAGTTCGGCGCACCCAGGGGTCCCGAACGGTGCATAGGCCACCACCGCGGCAGCCATCCCGGGGCGCCAGGCCTGCCGGTGCAGCCACGCGGTCTCGTCAATGGCTTCGCGGCGGTCGCGTTCGGCTTCTATGTGCACGCTGGCCAGCACGGTGACGACGCTGGTGTCATGCGCGTACTGCGCCTCCAGGTAATCGCGGCGCAGAGTCTCGTAGTCGCCGAGAAAGAAGGTCTGCGGCCGGTATTCGTCCTGCAGCCAGGGATAGCGGCCGCGCCCGAGTTGCCACAGGTGGTGGTGGGCGTCGACGATGGCCAGGCCTGCGGGCAGCGCGCCAGTTGTTGCCCGGTTCATCGGCACCGCCTCGGCAACGTGGCAGCCAGGGCGCCAGCCAGCACCAGCGCGGCGACCAGCAAGTAGACACCGGCGCCCGCGCCGACGCGCTCGATCAGCACGCCAGCCGCATAGGGACCGCAGAATCCGCCCAGGTTGCCGAGCGCATTGATCACGCCGCGCGCAACACCTGCGTGCTCGGCGGCCAGCAACCGCGGCGGCAGGGTCCAGAACACCCCCGCGGCGGACTGCAGGAAGAAGCCGCTGCCGACCAGCAAGCCATAGGACACCCAGGTGTTGTCGTGCCACCAGACCGAACCGGCCAGGCAGGCGGCGAAACCCAGCAGCGGCCAGACCACGAAGGCCTTGCGCCGGCCGGTGCGGTCGGACAGCGAAGACATCGCGAGGATGCCGGCCATGGTACCCAGGTAGGGCAGCACAGCCAGCATGCCGACCTGCCCCATTCCGCCTCCTGTCAGGCCCTTCAGGATGGTGGGCAGCCACAGCGTATAGCCGTAGATCCCCATCTGATAGAGAAAATTGACGGCGATCAGGCGCCAGATCACATCCTGCGACAGGATGTGAGCCAACACCGCCCGCGTGCTGCCCGCGCCCTGCCCCACGTTCGCGCCAGCCACGGCTGCCTGCTGCTCTTCCTCGCGCAGGCGGGCCAGCAGATAAGCCTTCTCTTCGGCGGAAATCCAGCGCGCCTGCTCCGGCCGGTCACAGGCCAGCTTCCACCACACGCCGAGGCAGGCCAGCGAAATCAGGCCTTCCACGATGAACAGCCAGCGCCAGTCGAGCGCCGCGATCACCAGGCCCGACAGCGGCGCGGTGATGATGCCGGCGATTGGCACGAACAAGATCACCAGGGCGTTGGCTCGTCCGCGCTCGTGGTCGGGAAACCAGTTGCCGACCATGGTCAGCACCACTGGCAGCATGCCGCCCTCGGCCACCCCGAGCGCAAAGCGCAGAATCAGCAGTTCCGCCTCGTTGCGCACCAGTCCGGTCAGCACGGAAATGACGGCCCAGGCCAGCATCGACCAGGCGATGAAATTGCGCCCGCTGCCGCGCACGGCCAGCTTGCCGCCGGGAATCTGCAGGAACAGATAGCCGACAAAGAAAATGCCGCCGGCCAGGCCGGCCATGCTGGCACCGATACCGAGCGCGTCGCCCATCCCGCCCGGCATCGCGAAAGCGATATTGACGCGATCCATGTACGAGACGATGCAGACCATCAGGATCGGCGGGATGATGCGCCACCAGCGCTGGGCGGGGATGCTGGGCGCACCGGTGAGAGGTGTCGCGTCGATGGCGACGGACGTGCCGGCGCCGGCTTGGTCCAAGCCTTTCATACTCTGTCTCCGTATGGATTTCTGGGTATCAGCCGCCGGCATCTGCGCTGCCTTCGCGGCCTTGTCGGTTGAAACGCCCGCTGGCTACCGCGGCGGCAAAGCCAGGATGGCAAGACCGTCCGGTTCCTTGCCGGTGGTGAAGGCATGGCGCAAGGTCAGGCCAGGCAGGTCAAGCTGGCCGACGGTGTGGTCGTTGAGCGCGACATAGGCGCGGCTCGGGTCAGCCGGATGGAAGGCGAGCGCGATCGGCTTGGCGCCGGTATCGACCCGACCGGTCTCTGCGAGCGTGTCGGGGTCGAAAATGCGGATGCTGCGCTCGCCGTAGTTGAGCACGAACAGGTGGTTGTCCGGCGACCAGTAGATGCGGGTGGGGTCCTCGCCGGTCGGCACTGTGCGCACGGTTTCCATCGTGCGCGCGTCCAGCCGGGTAAGACTGTGATCATCGCGGCTGGCGACGTAGAGCGCCGCTTCGTCGCGACTCAGGCAGCAGCCCTCGGGGCGCCTGCCGGCGTACGCTGCGCGCGGAGCGCGGGTGGCGTCGTACGGGTGCACCAGTGTCACGGTATGCGACAGCAGGTTGGTCACGTAGGCACGCTCGCCATCGGCCGACAACACAAACAGATGGCTCTTGACCCCGCCCGCCGGCACCGCGCGGTCCGGCACCGGGCGCTCTAGTGGCGCCTCGAACACGAGCAGCATATTGTCGCGCTCGCTCAGCGCGTAGACGCGCCCTTGCCGGTCGATCTGCAGGCCATGGATGCGGTGATAGGGCGAGCAATCCAGCCGTGCCCCGACTGTGCCGCGCATCAGGTCGACCGCAATCACCGCGGCGCCGCCGTCGCCGGCATGTGCGAAGGTCTGCACACCATAGTGGCCGACGTAGCCGCACAGGCGCTCGCGGTCCACCACGAATTCATGGGGATAGTCCGGCAACTGCACGCTGAAGCGGCGCTCGCCGCCAACCAGTTCGTAGGCGCTGAAGCTATGGCCGAATTTCTCCACCAGCACGGCCGTCCATCGGTTGTCCATTCTGTCTCCTTGTGATTCGCACGCCTGTCGGATCCAGGCTTTTCGTAAGGGGGCACAGGTAGTGCCACGGACAGGAGTTTGGCGCGGCCAACGATAACTATCTATTGAATATTAGGCATCGAGCTATCTCCGCTGGTTATCGCTAAGCGACCGGAGCAGCCGCCACCATTGCCAGGCTGCCCGGCGCCGTGTCGTCATGCGCGGATGGTATGCTTGGTGCTTTCAACTCACACGCAAAGGGCGCGTACCCTGATGGAAATTGCCATACTACTGGCGCTGATTCTGCTCAACGGCCTGTTCGCGATGTCCGAGATCGCGCTGGTCACGGCCCGTAAGGCACGTCTGCAGCGCCAGATCGAGAACGGTGACCGCGGCGCGATTGCCGCGGTCCAGCTGGGCGAGGACCCCACGCGCTTCCTGTCCACGGTGCAGATCGGCATCACGTCGATCGGCGTGCTCAATGGCGTGGTCGGCGAATCCACGCTGGCGCAGCCGCTGGGCCTCTGGCTGCAAGGCTTCGGCTTGTCGCCGAACACGTCCGGCTATGTGGCGACCGCCATCGTCGTGGCCGGCCTGACCTATTTTTCCATCGTGCTGGGAGAACTGGTGCCCAAGCGCCTGGGCCAGATGGCCCCGGAAGCGATCGCGCGGCTGGTCGCGCGCCCGATCGGCTGGCTGGCCGTGGCCTCCACCCCGTTCGTCAAGCTGCTGTCCAGCTCCACGCGGCTGGTGCTGCGGATGCTGGGCACCAAGGTCGATCGCGGCCCGGGCGTGACCGAGGAAGAAATCCACGCACTGCTGGTCGAGGGCTCCGAGGCCGGCGTGATCGAGCAGCACGAGCACACCATGGTGCGCAACGTGTTCCGGCTGGACGACCGCCAACTGGCTTCGCTGATGGTGCCGCGCGGCGATGTCGTGTACCTGGACGTGGAGGAGACGCTGGATGAAAACCTGCACCGCATCGAAGAATCCGACCACTCGCGCTTTCCGGTTGTGCGCGGCGGCATGCACGACATCATCGGCGTGGTCAGCGCGCGCCAGCTGCTGGCACGCCGGCTGCGCGGCGAGGAAGCCGACCTGAAAGCCGCGGCGCAGCCGGCGGTGTTCGTGCCCGAGAGCGTGACCGGCATGGAGCTGCTGGAGAATTTCCGCGGCTCCGGCGGCCAGATGGCCTTTGTCATCGACGAATACGGCGAAGTGCTGGGCCTGGTCACGCTGCAGGACCTGATCGAGGCCATCACCGGCGAATTCAAGGCCGACGCCGCCGGCGAGGAATGGGCGGTGCAGCGCGACGACGGCTCGTGGCTGCTCGACGGTCTGATCCCGATCCCGGAACTGAAGGACCGCATCGGCCTGCGCCAGGTGCCGGAGGAAGAAAAAGAGCGCTACCACACCCTGTCCGGCATGCTGCTCCTGCTGCTGGGCCGCCTGCCGCAGATCGCCGACAGCGTGCAATGGGGCGACTGGCGCTTCGAGATCGTCGACATGGACGGCAAACGCATCGACAAGGTGCTGGCCGCGCGCCTGCCCCCGCAGGAAGGGCCCGAGGAAGAAACCACCGGCTGATCAGGCCAGCCAATCCGCCGCTGCCGGATTCCGGCGGCGGCATCAATCCAGGATCACTGCCGATGACGGCCATCTTGATCCACATCAAGTTGCAGGTTGCGACCAAGTCACCTTGGCGCAATTTGCAATGTTCCGCCCCTCCCCCTTCGCTTATGATCGGCCTGTGCGGCCCGCATGCGGCCGTGGCAGGCATGAATCACCAGGGCCTGACGACAAGCGCCGGCGGCCGCCCCAGCGGCCAGCCGAACGACCAAATCTGATACCGGGGAGACGCGGGCATCGCACGGCCATCAACAGGCGGCCCGCAAGACCATCCATGCATCCTGATGCTGATGACATCGCCGCGGCCGCGGGCGCGCCTGGCGCGATGCAGCCGTCCGCCCTGGTGTCCGCGCTTGCGGCACGCCGCTCCGGCACCGGGCAGCCAGCGACGATCCTTTCTATCCGCCTGGACCGCTTTGCCAGCGCCTGCGAAACCCTGGGGCCCCGGCGCGCGGCCAGGCTGCAGGCCATCGTGCAGGCACGCATCGCCTGCCTGCTGCCGCCCGGCGCCATCATGCACTGGATGGCGGCGGCAGACCTGGTGGTCATTACCGCGCTGCCTGACGGCGTGCCCGACCCCGGCCCGGTCGCCAGCCGGCTCGCCGACGACCTGTCCCGGCCGTTCGCGCTGGAGGGCTTCGAACTGTTTATTTCGTGCAGCATCGGCGTGGCCACCGACCATCCGGACATCCCGGCGGAACGCAGCCTGCAGCAGGCCCTGGACGCCATGCTGCGGGTCGATCGACGCGGGGGCGACGGCCTGGCGCGCGCCGACAAGCCCGCCGCGCCGCCGATCGCGCCCCTGCTGGCAGCCCTGCCCGACGCACTGGAGCGCGGCGAACTGAGCCTGCAACTGCAGCCGCGCGCCAACTTCGCCAGCGCCGTGGTCAGCGGCTACACCGTGCGGCTGCGCTGGCATCATCCGGCGCTCGGGCGGGTGGCGCCGCAGGATTTCCTGCCGGCGGTGGAGTCGCTGGGGCTGGTCGGCCGGATTGGCAGCTGGCTGCTGGAAAGCGTGCTGCCGCTGGTACGCGCCGCCGAAAACGTGGCCCCGCTGCAATTCACCCTGCTGGCCTCCAGCGCCCAGCTGCACCGCCCGCAGATGGTGGAGGCACTGGCCCAGGCCATCGACGCAGGCGGCATCGCACCGGACCGCCTGTGCATCGAAGTGTCGGCCAGCGCGGTGCCGGCCGACGCCGACATCATTGCCCGCTTTGCCGCCCTGCGCCGGCGCGGGCTGCAACTGACGCTTGGCGATTTCGACGACAGCCCGGGCTGCCGCCAGTTGCTGGCGGCGCTGCACCCGGACAGCGTCACGCTGGACGCGCGCCGGCTGGGCCATGCACCCCGGCCCGGCGATTCCGCCAACCGTGCCGACAGCCTGCGCGCCGCCTGCCGGCTGGCCCGGGGCGCCGGCGTGTCGGTCTGCGCCAAGGGAATCGAGACGCGCCAGCAGCTTGAGGCGGTGCGTGCCTGGGGCTGCCACAGCGTGCAGGGTTACCTGCTGGCGCAGCCATTCCCCGCGACCTGGCTGCTACAGACCCATGCGGCAATCCAGCAACGCGCCCGGGAGCTGCTGGCGCCGCACGCCTGAGAGGCGGCTGGCGTTGCGGCCGTTGCACGATTTACAAATTGGCACATACCAGATGTCAAACCGGCTCACAGCAGCGGTAAAATCAGCGCAAATCCCTCAATCCCTGAATCTCTCGATTCTTGAAATCCTCGAAAGGAGCCCGGCGTGAAGAAAGGTTGGATCTGGTGCGTTTTGTTTGCCACCCTGTTGGCTGGCTGCAACACGATGGCGGGGCTCGGCCAGGACATTCAGCGCGGTGGCCAGAAGCTTGAAAGCTCGGCGGACCGTCACAAGTAAGCCGCCAGCCCCAAAGTCTGATGCGGCCCGGACCGCGTCGAAAATGAAAACGGCACGCCATGCGGCGTGCCGTTTTCATTTGCGCTGCCGGTGCTCAGCCCTTGCTGCGCAGCGCCCTGGCCTGCTCGGCCAGCGTGCGGATGCGGCTCCAGTCGCCGCTGGCGACGGCGTCCTTGGGCACCACCCACGAACCGCCCACGCACACCACGTTGGGCAGCGCCAGGTAGGTCGGCGCCAGCGCGGCGTCGATGCCACCGGTCGGGCAGAAGCGCAGCTGCGGCAGCGGCCCGCCCAGCGACTTCAGCATCGGCACGCCGCCCGCGGCCTGCGCCGGGAAGAACTTGAGGAAGGTGAAACCGGCTTCCAGCGCCGCCATCGCCTCACTGGCCGTGGCCACGCCTGGCAGCAGCGAGATGCCCGCGCCCTGCGCGCCCTCGGCCAGCGCCGGGGTCAGGCCGGGCGAGACGGCAAACTGCGCGCCCGCATCGCGTACGGCGTGCAGCTGCTCGACGTTCAGCACGGTGCCGGCACCGACACAGGCCTGCGGCAAGGCTGCCGCCACGGCCCTGATCGCTTCCAGCGCCACCGGCGTACGCAGCGTGATTTCAAGCAGCGGCAAGCCGCCGGTGACCAGTGCCTCGCTGACGTGCAGGGCCTCGTCGACCGAGTGGAATTCCAGCACCGGGATCACCGGCACATCGGCAAGGCGTTGAAGCAGCGGGGAAGTCTGGTTTTGCATGGCTGTCTCAGAGTAGGGAGTGCAGAAGCAGGGTTTCAGAAAAGCAGGAGTTCAGGCCTACGGGGTCACGCGATCACCGACACCGACTGCGCCAGCCGGCCTAGCACGGTCTGGGCGTCGGGGATCGGCGCCACCGCGCCGTAGCCGGTGGTCGACAGCGCCGCGGCCACATTGGCATAGCGCGCCGCCTCGAACGGATCGGCACCCGCGGCCAGGCGCGCGACAAAGCTGCCGCCGAAGCAGTCGCCGGCGCCGGTGGCATCGATCGGCTTGACTGGATAAGGCGGCACCAGCGCGCGCGACTCGGGCGTGGCCACATAGGAGCCCTCTTCGCCCAGCTTCAGCGCGACCAGGCCGATGCCGCAGCCCAGCAGGTAGTCGACGATGGCGTCGCGGTCGTCCAGCCCGGTCAGCACGGTGATGTCATCCCAGCTGGGCAGGCACACATCGGTCAGCATGAGGGCCTCGCGCATGATGCCGCGCGCGCGCGCCAGCGACCACAGCCGCAGCCGCAGGTTGGTGTCCAGCGTGACCTTGGTGCCGGCCTTGCGCGCATGCTCCATCGCGTCCAGCCCGGCATCGCAGGCGCTGGTGCTGATGGCCAGGCTGATGCCCGACAGGTGCAGGTAGCGCGCCGCGGCGATCGCACCCAGCGGCAGATGCTCGTGCTGGTAGCGGCTGGCGGCAGAGCCTTCGCGCAGGTAGTCGAAGCGGTGGCCGTGGTTGTCGTGCGAGACAAAGTAGACCCCGGTGGGCGCGCTCGGGTCGATGCGCACGTGGCGGGTATCGACCCGCTCCTGCGTCCATAGCGCGCGCAGGCGCTCGCCGAAGGTGTCGGCGCCGACCGCGCAGATGTAGCCGGTGCTGGCGCCCTGGCGCGCAGCCGCAATGCAGAAGTTGGAAGTGTCGCCGCCAAAGCCTTGCAGGTAGCGCGACGGATCGTCGGGCTGCTGGTTGAACTCCACCAGCGGTTCGCCGTAGGCCAGGATGTCGATGCTCATGGGGCTGCCTGCCTCAGAAGAAGGTTTGCACGATGTCGATCACGCGCATGTCGCGGTCCAGCACCGGGATATGGCGCCACTTGTCGAAGGTCAGGCACGGGTGCGAGATATCGAAGGCGATCATGTCGCCAACCTGCACGTCGTCGCCCGGCTTGACCTGCAGGTAGGCGTGCTGGTCCATCATGCCGGTGACCTCCCAGTGCGCTGGCACGTCCACCGGCGCCTCGGTGCCGGGCCGGTACAGCCGTGCCGGGATCGGCATGCCGGCGTCGAAGGCCGCATCGCGCTTGCCCATGCCGATGATGACGCGGTCCGGCTCGGGGATCGACTGCACATAGGCCCACAGCTGCAGCGCCGGCAGCAGGCCCTCGCGCATCTTCTGCGCGACCGGGTTGCTGGCCAGGATGCGTTGCTGCGCGGCGCGGTAGATGCCCACGTCATGCGTCAGGTAGCAGCCCGGGCGCAGCACGATGTCGATCGGCGCGCCGATCTCGGTGCGCGCGAATTCCTCGGCCACCACGTCGTACCAGGCCGAGCCCGCGCCCGACATCACCACCGGGCTGCGGCCGAAGCGGCCTTCCCGTGCCAGCTGCCGCGTCACCGCCACGGTGCGCTGCAGGAACTTGCGGATATCGGCTTCTTCCTTGAGCACGCCTTCATAGATCTCGACGCCGGCCAGCGACAGCGCCTGCGGCCAGCGCGCCAGCGCGACCAGCACGGCCTGCTGCTGCGCATCGTCGCGCACGCCGGTGCGCCCGCCTTCCACGCCCAGTTCCAGCAGCACCTGCAGCTTCTGGCCGCGCTCCTGGAAGTACTTGCCGAGCTGGTCGACCAGCGCGGCCGAGTCCACCAGCGCGAAGAATTCGAAATCCGGATCGCGCAGCAGGTCAGCGATGATTTCCATATTGCGCCGGCCCACCAGCTGGTTGGCCATCAGTACGCGCTTGACGCCGTGCGCATGCGCGGCCGCGGTCTGGTGCGCGGTGGCCAGCGTGATGCCCCACGCGCCGGCGCCAAGCTGGCGCGCAAACAGCTTGGGCGCCATGGTGGTCTTGCCATGCGGCGCAAGCTGCACGCCGTATTCGTTCATGAAGCGGCGCATCCATTCCAGGTTGTGCGCAAGCCGGTCTTCATAGAGCACCGCGGCCGGCAGGCTCAACTCTTCCTGCAACAGGTTCCAGCCGGTCTGGCCGGCCGCATCCGGGGCGATCGGGGCTTCCATCCGGCCCAGCGCCTTGTTGAGCGGATCGATCACGCCGGCCTGATACTTTATTTCACGCATGCTTGTCATCATCCTGAAAAAATCTGATTGACGTAATGATAGCCCTGAAAATAAGATATTTCATCCTTGTTATAAAGTAACACGCAGATGCCCGGAAGGGCTAGCCGGGACAACGCGATTGGCACCCGCCACGTGCGCCAATCACAGTTATAGCCCCTGCCCGCGGGCACTGCCGCCTCCGTCACATTTCGATCCGACCCGTCTTCCGACCAGACCTGCCGCCCATGACCGCGCCCTTCGACATCCTGACCCGCATCGCCGAGCGCGGCCCCGCGCTGCGCCTGGCCGAGCAAAAGGTGGCGCAGGTGGTGCTGGAAGACCTGGCCGGCGCGGCCGCCGCCAGCATCAATGAGCTGGCGCGCAAGGCCGGCGTCAGCGAGGCCAGCGTGACGCGCTTTGCCAAGGCCATCGGCTGCCGCGACGTGCGCGACCTGAAGCTGCGCCTGGCCCAGGCCACCGCGGTGGGTGCGCGCTTCCTGCAGCCCGGCAGTGTTCCGGCTGGCGAAGCCGCCCCGGCCACGCTCGCTGACAGCATCCACGCCGACATCCTCACCGCACTGGAAGTCAACCGCGGCATGATGGATGCGAAGCGCATCGAACAGGCCGCGCGCCTGTTGCTTGGCGCACGCATGGTCTACGCTTTTGGCATGGGCGGCGGCTCGTCGTTCATGGCCGACGAGGCGCGCCATCGCCTGGCGCGCCTGGGCCAGCCGGTGGCGAGCTACCAGGACGCCCTGCTGCAGAAGATGGTGGCGGCCACGCTGGGCCGCGACGACGTGGTGCTGGCCTTCTCGGCCAGCGGCCGCGTGCCGGAGATGCTGGCCAGCTGCGATATCGCGCGCGAGTACGGTGCCCGCCTGGTGGCCGTGACCGCGCTGGGCTCGCCGCTGGCCGCGCGTGCCGACGTGCTGCTGCCCGTGCGCACGCTGGAGACGGATTTCATTTTCAAGCCGTCGGCATCGCGCTACGCCATGCTGATGGTGCTGGACGTGCTGGCCACACAATGCGCGCTGTTGCAGCCGGACCAGAGCAAGGAGCGACTGCGCCGGCTCAAGTACGTGCTGGACACCCACCGCGGTGAAAGTGCCCCCGCCAGGGGCCCTGACAGCCGCCAGCCGCTGGGAGACTGACCATGCCACACCTGTTCGATACCCTGATCCGCTGCGTCACCCTGATCGACGGCTCCGGCGCCGCCGCGCGCCTGGCCGACGTGGCCCTGCGCGACGGCCGCATCGCCCGCATCGATGAAGCCGGCGCGATCGATCCAGACGCCGCCTCGCATGTTGTCGAAGGCGACGGCCTGGTCCTTGCACCGGGCTTTATCGACGTGCATACGCACGACGACACCAACGTGGTGCGCCAGCCCGAGATGACGCCCAAGCTGTCGCAGGGCGTGACCACGGTGGTGGTCGGCAACTGCGGCATCAGCGCCGCGCCGGTGACACTGGCGGGCGAGCCGCCCGACCCGATGAACCTGCTCGGCCATGCCGACGCCTTCCGCTACCCGGATTTCAAAAGCTACGTCGATGCGGTGGAAGCCGCGCAGCCCGCGGTCAACGTTGCCGCGCTGGTCGGCCATACCGCGCTGCGCAGCAACCATATGGACCGCTTTGACCGCGCCGCCACGCCGGAAGAAATCGCGGCAATGCGCGCGCAGCTGGAAGAAGCGCTGCAGCACGGCGCGTTGGGACTGTCCACGGGCCTGGCCTACGCCAACGCCTTCAGCGCGCCGACCGATGAGGTGCTGGCGCTGGCCGAACCGCTGGCCAAGGCCGGCGCGCTCTACGCCACCCACCTGCGCAGCGAGTTTGCCGAGATCCTCGACGCCATGGACGAGGCCTTCCGCATCGGCCGCCATGCGCGCGTGCCGGTGGTGATCTCGCACCTGAAATGCGCGGGCGTGGCCAACTGGGGCCGCAGCACCGAGGTGCTGGACGCGCTCGACGGCGCGCAGCGCTGGCAGCCGGTGGGCTGCGACTGCTACCCCTACACCGCCAGTTCCTCCACGCTGGACCTGAAGCAGGTCACCAGCGACTTCGACATCATGGTGACCTGGTCCGAAGGCGCGCCCGAAATGAGCGGCCGCCTGCTGGCCGACATCGCCGCCGAATGGCAGGTCGACCTGCACGAAGCCGCGCGCCGGCTGATGCCCGCGGGCGCGGTCTACCACTGCATGGAAGACGCCGACGTCGACCGCATCCTGAGCCATCCGGCCACGGTGGTCGGCTCGGACGGGCTGCCCAACGACCCGCTGCCGCATCCACGCCTGTGGGGCGCCTTCCCGCGCGTGCTGGGCCACTACGCCCGCGACCGCGAGCTGTTCCCGCTCACGGTGGCCGTCAACAAGATGACCGGCATGTCCGCCGAGCGCTTCGGGCTGCATGAGCGCGGCTTCGTGCGCGAAGGCTACTGGGCCGACCTGGTGCTGTTCGACGCCACCACCATCCGCGATGCGGCCAGCTTTACCGATCCCATGCAACCGGCCGAGGGCATTGCCGCGGTCTGGGTCAACGGCGAGCTGTCATGGCAGCAGCGCCAGACCACCGGCGTGCGCGCCGGCCGGTTCCTGCCGCGAGGCTCGCGGCCTGAGTTCGGCGCCGCCTGACCGGCGCGCTGCCCTCCTTCCTTCCCATATCCAACACATCCCAGGAGTACCCATGGACATCAAACGATTCGGCGTCGAAGGCGGCACCGGTACCGGCGGCCAGCACATGCCCTTTGCCCGCGCGGTTGCGGCCGATGGCTGGCTCTATGTCTCCGGCCAGGTGCCGATGGTCAACGGCGAGGTCATCGACGGCGGCATCGTGCCCCAGACCCACCAGGCCATCAAGAACGTGCTGGCCATCCTGGCCGAGGCCGGCTACGGCCCCGAGCACGTCGTGCGCTGCGGCGTATGGCTGGACGACACGCGCGACTTCGCCTCGTTCAACAAGATCTTCAAGGAATACTTCGGCGCCAACCCGCCCGCGCGCGCCTGCGTGCAGTCGAGCATGGTGGTGGACTGCAAGGTCGAAGTGGACTGCATCGCCTACAAGAAGCCGGCGGCCTGAGCCTGCTGCCTGCGGATTGCGTACTCCCCTCTCCCAACCGCGGGAGAGGGGAAAAACTAAAAACTAACCCCTGCCGCCACAAGCGGCCTTTTTTCCACACAAGGAGACAATATGGGTGCCGTCACCGGAACCACGCTCTTGGTGTATGCGCTGATCGCAGTGATCGCACTGGTGGTGCTGATCGCGCGCTTCAAGCTCAACCCCTTCATTACCCTGGTGGTCGTTTCGGTGCTGCTCGGCTTTGCCGTGGGCATGCCGATGGGCGACATCGTCAAGTCCTTTGAAGCCGGTGTCGGCGGCACCCTCGGCCATATCGCGCTGGTGGTGGGCCTGGGCACCATGCTCGGCAAGATGATGGCCGAATCCGGCGGCGCCGAGCGCATCGCGAACACACTGATCGATTTCTTCGGCGCGAAGAACGTGCATTGGGCGATGGCCACCATCGCCTTTATCGTCGGCCTGCCGGTGTTCTTCGAGGTGGGCTTCGTGCTGCTGGTGCCGATCGCCTTCAACGTGGCCAAGCGCACCGGCACGTCGATGGTGCTGGTCGGCATCCCGATGGTGGCCGGCCTGTCCGTGGTGCACGGCCTGATCCCGCCGCACCCGGCCGCGCTGCTGGCGGTGACCGCCTATGGCGCCGACATCGGCAAGACCATCATGTACGCGCTGATCGTTGGGATTCCCACGGCAGCCCTCGCTGGCCCGCTGTTCGCCAGGCTGATGGACCGCTACGTCAAGCTGCCCGAGGTCAACCCGCTGGCGGACCAGTTCACCGAAGAGGATGAGCGCGTCAAGGCATCGCATGAATTGCCGGGCTTCGGCATCACGGTGTTCACCATCCTGCTGCCCGTGATCCTGATGCTGATCGGCAGCTGGGCAGACCTCATCGCCACGCCCAAGACCTTTGCCAATGACTTCCTGAAGCTGATCGGCAACTCGGTGATGGCGCTGCTGATTGCCGCGCTGGTGAGCTTCTACACCTTCGGCAAGGCGCGCGGCTTCAACCGCGAGACCATCCTCAAGTTCACCAACGAGTGCGTGGCGCCCACCGCCATCATCACGCTGGTGGTCGGTGCCGGCGGCGGCTTTGGCCGCATCCTGCGCGACTCGGGCATCTCCAACGCCATCGTCGACGTCGCCACCGGCGCCAACGTGTCGGTGCTGGTGCTGGGCTGGCTGGTGGCGGTGATGATCCGCATCGCCACGGGCTCGGCCACGGTGGCCATGACCACCGCCGCGGGCATCGTCGCGCCGATCGCCGCCAGCGTGCCGGGCACCCGCCCGGAACTGCTGGTGCTGACCACCGGCGCCGGCTCGCTGATCCTGTCGCACGTGAACGACGGCGGCTTCTGGCTGGTCAAGGAGTACTTCAACATGACCGTGACCCAGACCTTCCAGACCTGGTCGGTCTGCGAAACCATCATCTCCGTGGTGGCACTGCTGCTGACGCTGGGCCTGGCCACGCTGATCTGAGCGTTTCCTCCCGCGCCCCCACCCCGGGGGCGCGCCAGGCGGCCCCGGCAGGCCCCGGTGTCAACCGGGATTGGCTTGCCTGCACGGGCCGTCCCAGCTTCATGGCCGTGGCTGCCTTCGACGGCATGGGCGCGGTCTACGAAAGCTGCACGCGCATTTTCAAGAGTCAGCGATTCCTGGATCCGCTGCATGGATTCAAACTTCGCCCGCCCTGGAAATGCGACATCTCTCATCGATTCCCCGGCACCGACAGCAAATACTGGTGGCGTCATCGGATCACCGATGATCGGGTGTGGAAAGCCCGGATGTTTAAGGTGGACAGGCGTTGCGCTTACAGCGGGCAACGCCTGTGTGCTCGCATGAACCAAGTTGGTTCCCTGGCGGGCCGGGCGAGGCAGCCGCAAGGCTGACCGGTTCCCCACCTTAGACCGGTCTTTCCACCCTCGCTGTCTGGCCCGCCGCCCTCATGTGGAAATGACTGGCGCGCATTCACTAGTGGGGAATCAATGACAACGATCGATGAAATGACTAACGAATGCCTGCAGCAGGTTCGCGCTGGTATTGACGGAGTTCTCGTACTTATGGATCACGAAAGCGAACGCTCGGAGGGCTGCTTCAGCGCGCTTTGCCTGCTTGGCAGGGTGAAGGCGCAGCTTGATGGACTGCTGGCCGAACGGGAGCGGATGCTGTAGCGGCCCGGTGGCATGACGGGGCAGTCACCGTCACACCATCCTGCGGGCAACCTTGCCTAGATGATTTTTTTGATGCAAGATGACATCAAATATGAGGCAAGGAGCAGCTATGCGCACGACCGTCACTATCGACGACGCCCTGTATGAACAAGCACTAGAGATGGCCGACCCTGGCATGGACAAATCTGATCTTTTTCGTGAGGCAATCAAGACTTTCGTGCGGGTGCAAGCAGCCAAGCGGCTCGCTGCGCTGGGTGGCACCGCTCCCGACATGGAAGATGTGCCACGTAGCCGCATGGAACCCGAATCGAAATGAGCGTGCTCGTCGACACCTCTGTGTGGGTGGACCATTTCAAGAACCGCAATGACGCACTGGTCAGTTTGCTCGTGTCGGATCAAGCACTGACCCACCCCATGGTCCTGGTTGAACTAGCCTGCGGGACGCCCCCGGCACCGCGTGCGCGGACACTCGGTGACATCGGGCTGTTGCAGCCCGCAAGGCAGGCGAGCCTGGCAGAGGTAATGGCGTTCATCGAGCACGAGAAATTGCATGGACTGGGTTGCGGCCTGGTGGATGTCTCATTGCTGGCTTCCACTTTGATTACGCCAGGCGCACGGCTGTGGACATTGGACCAACGTCTCAACGGCTTGTCAGTGCGTTTTCGTGTGGCGCATCGACCCAAGCTTCACTAGGTCACGTGAAGCGCGGCGACTCTATTCAGCAACGAAGCACTGGCTGCTGAAAGCGACCGGCAGGTTAACCTGCACCAGGTTCGCGACGGTTTTTGGCCACGTCATACCCCGCCCACACTCATCAGCGCATCCAGCCGCGCCTTGTCTGCCAGCAACACAGCGCCGTCCGACGCATGCACCACCCTTCGCCGGTCCAGCACCATCGCCCGCTGCGTCATCGCCAGTGCCAGTCGCGCATTCTGTTCCACCACGATCACCGCCATGTCCGACTGGCCGATCAGTTGCCGGATCACCCGCTGCAGTTCCTGCACGATGATCGGCGCCAAGCCTTCCATCGGTTCGTCCAGCAGCAACAGCACCGGGTTGAGCATCAGTTTGCCGCGCAACTGATCAACGCAACGGTTTACAAGGGTCCGCCCGCAGCCTAAGGTCAACCAGTCAGTGACCTGCCGGGAACCACCCCATGTCGATCGACCGCCGCTCCTTCCTCAGCCTGGCAGCCGGCCTGGCCGCTACCGGCCTCGGCCCTGTGCTGCCCGCCCATGCCGCCACCGTCGCCGCCCCCTTGCGCCGCAACATCCCGGGCACCACCGAAGCCCTGCCCGTGATCGGCATGGGCACCGCCGA
This sequence comes from Cupriavidus sp. BIC8F, assembly GCF_032465815.1. Classification (NCBI taxonomy): domain Bacteria; kingdom Pseudomonadati; phylum Pseudomonadota; class Betaproteobacteria; order Burkholderiales; family Burkholderiaceae; genus Cupriavidus; species Cupriavidus sp. BIC8F. The sequence goes on from NZ_CP136095.1 coordinate 1,862,798, forward strand.
CACCTTCAACGTCGGCACCGGCGCCGATGAACGCAAGCCGCTGGCGGAGGTGATGGGCCTGCTGCTGCAGAGCGAAGGCTCGGTCGTCGACACCGCGCCCAGCTACGGCAGCGCCGAAGTCGTGACCGGCGACCTGCTTCGCGCGGCCAATGCCCGCAGCCGGGTGTTCCTGGCCACCAAGATCTCGGCCAAGTCCGGCGCGCCCGCACAGGCGCAATGGGCGCACTCGATGGCCGACCTGCAAGTGGACAAGATCGACCTGCTGCAGATACACAACCTGATCGACTGGCAGGCCAACCTGCGCTGGCTGCGCGAGCTGAAGGAACAGGGCCGCATTCGCTACCTGGGCATCACCCATTACCGCGAGGACGCGCACGAGGCGCTGGAGAAGATCGTGCGCAGCGAGCGCGTGGATTTTGTCCAGATCAACTACTCAGTGGCCGAGCGCAATGCCGAACGCACACTGCTGCCGCTGTGCGAAGCGCGCGGGGTGGCGGTGCTAGTCAACCGGCCATTCCAGGACGGGCGCCTGTTCCGCGTCGTCAAGGACCGCCCGCTGCCGCCGTGGGCCGGCGATATCGACTGCGGCTCGTGGGGCCAGCTGTTCCTGAAGTTCATTGTCAGCCATCCCGCCGTGACCGCGGCGATCCCGGCCACTTCCAAGCCGCGCAACATGGCCGACAACCTTGGCGCCGGACTGGGCCGCATGCCCGATCCCGGCCAGCGCGAGCGCATCGCCGCGCTGCTGCGCTGAGCCGTATCGATCGTGGACAATCCCGCGCGCGACCCGCCTGCCGGTGGCCTGGCCCGGCTGCGGCGCGGTTTCGGCATCCACCCCGGCGAGGGCGGAGCCGTGGTGGCCGGCTTCCTGTTCTTCTTCTGCCTGTTCGCCAGCTATTTCATGCTGCGGCCAGTGCGCGAGACCATGGGCATTGCCGGCGGCGTGAAGAACCTGCAGTGGCTGTTCACCGCCACCTTTGTCGTGATGCTGGCCGCGATCCCGCTGTACGGTGCGGTCTGCGCGTGGCTGCCGCGGCGCCGCTTCGTGCCCTGGGTGTACGCCTTCTTTGTCGCCAACCTGCTTGGCTTTGCGCTGGCCACTCGCGCCCTGCCTGACAACGTCTGGCTGGCGCGCGTGTTCTACGTCTGGCTGTCGGTGTTCAACCTGTTCGTGGTGTCTGTGGCATGGAGCCTGATGGCCGATGTGTTCCGCCCCGAGCAGGCGCGCCGTCTGTTCGCACTGCTGGCCGCCGGCGCCAGCGCGGGCGGGCTGGCCGGCCCCGTGCTGGGCGGCTGGCTGGTGCCGCAGATCGGCCTGACCGGGCTGATGCTGCTGTCGGCAGCGCTGCTGGCCGCCACGCTGCCCGGCGTGGGCTGGCTGTTCGGCTGGCGCCGCCGCGCCGGCGCGGGCGTGGTGCAGCCGGGCGAAGCCCCGGCCGGCGCGGCGCAGGATCCGGCAAACCCCATCGGCGGCAGGCTGCTGGCCGGGCTGTCGCTGCTGCTGCGTTCGCGCTACCTGCTGGGCATCGGCCTGTTCGTGATCCTGCTGGCCACGGCCAGCACCTTCCTGTATTTCGAGCAGGCGCGGCTGGTGGCCGACGCCTTCCCGGAACGCACCCGCCAGACCCAGGTCTTCAGCGCGCTGGATGCTACCGTGCAGGCGCTGACCATCCTGGTCCAGCTCTTCTTCACCGGCCGCATGGCGCGCCGCTATGGCGTCTCGCTGCTGCTGACCGCGGTGCCGCTGGCAGTGACCTGCGGCTTTCTCATACTGGCGATGCTGCCGACCTTCGGCGTGCTGGCCGGCGTGATGATCCTGCGGCGCGTGGGCGAATACGCGCTGCTGCGTCCCGGGCGCGAGATGCTGTTCACCGTGGTCGATCCCGAGACCAAGTACAAGGCCAAGAACGTGATCGACACCGCCGTCTACCGTGCGGGCGATGCAGTCAGTGCGTGGGTCAAGACGGGGATCGATGCGCTGTCGGGCCATCCCGCCACGGTGGCCCTGGCTGGCGCAGTGCTGGCGCTGGCGTGGGCGGGATTGGGGTGGTGGCTGGGGCGGCGGCATGAGGGGCAGCTGGGCCCGCCGGATGCCAGTCTGCGCCGTGCCGTGGGGAATACCGCTGCACGCTAATGCCCAGGACAAGGGTTTTCCCGCTTGACGCTGTGTCTGCGAAGCCATACATTGGCCACGCAGATCTAGATAAGAGACCATCTGTAAGATGGTCTCTTCGCGCCTTGCAGTCGCTGCGGCCTCTTACAGAACAAATAAGAGGAAACCGCCGTGCAACGCTCTGCCATCAAAATTCGTGGCATCGATGATGTCATTGCCTACATAGATTCCTGCCCAGGCATTCGCGGCAGGGCCGGTGTCATCTGGTGGCTCGCACTCGGCGGGCTATTCCTTGATGCGTTTTCCAATTCTGCACTGAGCGCCGGCCTCGGGCCGATGACGCGCAACCTTCAACTCGCGCCCGCAAAGGTCGCCCTGTTGACCTCGTTCGCCTCCTGGGTGGCCATTGCCTTCAACCCTATCGGCGGCTGGATGGCCGACCGCTGGGGCCGCGTCCGCCCGCTGATTCTCGCCAAGGTCCTGGCTGTGGCCGGCGCATTGCTGGTGGTGTTTGCCCCCGGCTTCGAGGTGATCCTGGCCGGGCGCTTCTTTGTCGGCGCGGCCTACGGCATCGACTTTGCCATCGCCATGGCGGTGCTGGCGGAGTTCACGCCGGTGAAGCTCAAGAGTCGGCTGAACACGTGGCAAGGCATGTGGTACACGGCCGTCTGCTCTAACCTGTTGCTGGCACTGCTGTTCTACTCCTGGGACGTTGGCGACACGATCTGGCGCTACTCGGTGGCAGCCACCGCGGTCTTCGGCGTGATCATCCTGCTGCTGCAGGGCCTGTTCCTGGTGGAAAGCCCGATCTGGCTGGCGCGCAAGGAATTGCTCGATGCCGCCGCACACGCCATGACGCGCATCTACGGACGTGAATTCGTTGCCGCCCCGCCCGCGGAACGCATCCCCGTCCTCAACCAGGCGCGCCGCGGCCTGGCCAACGTGCTGCTGATCTTCCGCGGCGTCTACCTGCCGCGCACCATCCTGGCGGCCACCGTGCAGATCGGGCAGTCGATCCAGTACTTCGCAATCGGCTGGTACCTGCCGCTGATCAGTGCGGCCCTGTTCGGCAAAGACTTCGTCTACGCGACGATCGGCGCGCTGGTTTTCAACGTCTGCGGCATCTTTGGCGGCTTCCTCTCGCCCCTGATAGGCCGCAAGCTGGGCCTGCGCCGCGCCTCGGCGTTCGGCTTTGCGGCGGTATTCGCCATGCTGCTGATCCTGGGCCTGTTCAACGGCAAGATGCCGATGTGGATGGCAGTGGTCGTTCCGTCGCTGTTCATCCTGTTCCACTCGGGCGGCCCCGGCGCAAATGGCAAGAGCCTGTCGTCACTGTCTTTCCGCAGCGAACTGCGCGCGGGCGCCAACGGCATCATCGGCGCGCTCGGTGCCATCGGCGCTGCACTGGGCCTGCTGGTCTTCCCGCTGTTCCGCGCACAGTATGGGCTGGAGGCCACCTTCCTGATTCTCTCAGTGGTCCCGCTGCTGGCCAGCATCATCTGCTTTGCGATCCGCTGGGACCCGACCCGCACCACCATCAACCCCGACAATGAAGCCGATGCCCCGCAGTTCAAGGGCGATGTGCCGGACGCTCCGGGCTTCATGAATCCCGCGATTGAGAAGGCCCGCCCATGACCCAGCGCAGAAATGTCATCCTTGCGATCGATGAAGGCACCTCAGGCACGCGGGCAGCGGTGGTGGCCGCCGACGGCCATGTCATGTGCCTCGAGTACACCACACTTGAGGTCCGTTCCCCCTGCCCTGGCGTAGTCGAGCAGGACGCCGACGTCCTGCTCGACAAGACCGTGGCGGTTTGCCGCGCCACCCTGGCGCAGGCTGCTCGCGAAGACCTGACCGTCACCGCCCTTGCCATCGCCACCCAGCGCGCCACCGCGGTACTGTGGGACACGCAGACCGGGCGTGCCCTGGTACCCGCCATGGTGTGGCAGGACACGCGGTACGCGGCCGATCTGGACCAGCTCGCGCCAATCTGGGATGCGACCCTGCGCGAGACGGTCGGCCGCCCCACCGGTGTACGCTCGCCTTACCTCTGGGCAGCGCGGCACCTGCGCGACACGCCGGCTGTGGCTGACGCCTTCCGTGCGCGCCGGCTCGCCTTTGGCACCATCGACAGCTGGCTGCTCTGGCACCTGTCGACGACACGCGCGTGCATCACCACGCCGACCAACGCCACCTCCTGCAACGCCTACGTGCTGACCGGGCATCACTACCAGCTCGACTGGATCGACGCGCTTGGCTTTCCGCGTGAACTGCTGCCCGAACTGCGCCAGGATGCGGACGACTTCGGCCGCACCCGGCCGGACGTGCTGGGTATTGACGTGCCGATCCTGGCTTGTGCCGGGGACCAGCTCGCCGGCGCAATCGGCCTGGGATGCCTCGATGCCGGCCAGGCGATGTGCCTGCATGGCACCGGCAGCTTCGTCGACCTGGTAGTAGGCCCGAACCTTCCCCCACGCAGCGGCAAGTCGGACAGCACCCTGACCATGACCGCGCGCCGGCAGCTGGGCGTGTCGCATTTCTCCGTCGAAACCTTTGTCGCCACCACTGGCTCCGCGCTCAACTGGGTCTGCGACAAGCTCGGCTGGTTCGAGAACGCCCGGCAAATCAGTGCGCTGGCCAGCACGGTTGCGTCGTCACGGGGCGTGACTTTTGTTCCCGCGCTGACTGGCCTGCGCGTCCCACGCATGCAGCCCGAGGCGCGCGCGGCGCTGACCGGCATCTCGATGGCAACGACGCAGGCCGAGATGGCCTTTGCCATCCTCGAAGGCATTGCGCATTCGGTGACCTCATGCATCGAGGCAAACCGGGAGATCGCGGGCGTGCCGGTGTCGGAGCTCGTGGTCGGCGGCGGCTTGTCTGGCAGCGATGCACTGCTGCAGATGCAGGCGGATCTCAGCGGAATTTCCATCCACCGCATGAAGGAGACCGACCGCGCCAGCCTGCGCGGCATCGCTTACCTTGCCGGCTCGTCCGGCCTGCTTTGGGATTCCATGCAGCAGGCCCGGGCCACCACGACCCCGGACGCGGTATTCGAACCGGCGATCAGCGCGGATGAACGTGCCCAGCGGCGCGCGCGCTGGAATGCGCGGGTGGCATCCGAGCTCAACCATGCGGACGCGCTTGCGGTCCACTAATCAGGAGCAACAACAGACATGGTGATTTTTCCATCCCGCAGCGCTAATCGCGAGCGCGCCGCCATGACCAGCACGGAGCCGTTGCGGCTGGTGCGCCGGGACCTGCTTGACCGCCTGGAGACGGATTCGTTCGACATCCTGGTGGTCGGCGGCGGCGTGACGGGCGCCTACGCCGCGCTGGATGCCAGCTTGCGCGGCTATCGCGTGGCGCTGGTTGAAAAGTGCGACTTCGCCGCGGGGACCTCGTCCAAGTCATCAAAGATGGTGCACGGCGGCCTGCGCTATATCGAGCAGGGCAATCTCGGCCTGGTGCGCCATTCACTGCTGGAGCGCCAGCGCCTGCGCCGCAACGCGCGCCATCTGGTGCAACGGCTGCCGTTCCTGTTCCCGGTGATGGAGCGCAACGGCGTGTTCGACAAGCGCCTGGCCAAGGCCTTCGAAAGCCTGCTCTGGACCTACGACCTCGCCGGTGGCTGGCGCGAGGGAATCCTGCACCAGAAGCTGACCAAGGCCGAGGTGTTGTCCCACTGCCCGACCTTCAATGAGGAACATCTGACCGGCGGCTACCTGTACTTCGATGCGCGCGTCGATGATGCCCGGCTGACGCTGAACATCGCGCGCACGGCAGCATTCCATGGCGCGGCCGTGGTCAACCACGCGACCGTCGCCGAGATCACCCGCGACGGACACGGCAAGGTGGATGGTGCCATTGTCCACGCCGGCGAGCGCGAGATCCGCGTGCGCGCAGGCGTGGTCATCATGGCAACCGGTGTCTGGCTGCGCGACTGGACCGGCCGCAGGAAGGGCGAGGCCAGGACCCTGCACATTCGCCCCGCCAAGGGCGTCCACGTTGCCATCCCGTGGCTGAAGATCCGCAATGACTGCACGGTGACGATCCCGGTGCCCGGGCGCAGCCGCCGGGCAACCATCACGCGGTGGGGCAATGTGTCCTACCTTGGCACCACCGACGAAGACTATGAGGGTGACCTCGACAATGTCATGTGCACCCGGCAGGAACTCGACTTCCTGCTGGAGGGCGCGCGCTCGGCACTAAAGACCGATCTGACGCCGGAAGACGTGGTGGGCAGCATCGCGGGGTGCCGCCCACTGGTGGCGCCGCCCGGCGGCAAGACCCTGGAAATCAAGCGCAATCACGAGATTCATACCGCGGACGACGGCCTGGTGACCATCGTCGGCGGCAAGCTCACGACCTCGCGGCACATGGCCGAGCAAACCATCGATGCCGCGCAGAAGGTCATCGGCAAGCGCAGCAAGTGCCTGACCAAATCGGCCTATCTGCTCGGGGCGGCTGGCTATGACGCGCAGGCTATCGTCGCATCCGGCGGCATGTCCGCGCACCTGGGCGAGCGCTACGGCACAGAGGCGCGCTTTGTCAGCGACATGCTGCAGGCGGACGCCACCCTGGCCAGGCCGATCGTCGAAGGCCTGCCGTATACCGAAGCCGAAACCGTCTATGCCGTGCGCCATGAACTGGCCGGTACGGTCGACGACGTCTTGTCACGACGCATCCGCGCCCGCCTGATGGCGCGCGATGCCTCGGCCCGCGCCGCGGCGCGGGTGGGCCAGATCCTCCAGGCCGAACTCGGATTGTCCGAGGCGGCCGTGGCGCGGCAAGTCAGCGAATACCTGGCCGCCGTCGCCCTCGAAAAATCCGTCCTCATGGGAGACTCAGCATGATCAGCAAGGAAGCCATCAAGCGCGGCTACAACCGCGGCAACTACGTCGTCGGCGCCCACACGCCGCCGGGCTATGCGGCGAACATCCACGGCACCCCGGATGCGCCGGGCCTGCAACGCGACAGCATTTCCGTCTGCGCGGCCGATGTCGCGGCCCTGCGCAAGGTGGCCGACGAGGTCCTGACCGATACCGCCGATGTCGTGGCGTGGACCCGCGACTGGTGGGCCGGATCGATGATCTCGGAGACCGCTGGCAAGCCCGCCACGCCACGCGGAGTCATCGTACGCGCTTCCACCGTGGAACAGGTGCAGGCAGTCATGCGCATTGCCAGCGCCAGTGCCATTCCGGTCACCGTATCGGCCGGCCGCAGCAACGTGACGGGCGCCGCCCTGCCCGTGCGCGGCGGAATCGTGCTGGACGTGTGCTGCCTGAACAGGCTTGTCGGGTTCGACCAGGACAGCCAGATCGTCGACGTGGAGGCTGGCATGTTCGGCGACATCTTCGAGGAGACCGTGCAGAAGGAATTCGGCATGACGATGGGCCACTGGCCATCGTCGTACGCGATCAGCACGGTCGGCGGATGGGTAGCCTGCCGCGGCGCCGGTCAGTTGTCCACGCGCTATGGCAAGATCGAAGACATGGTGTTCGGCATGGACGTGGTGCTGGCCAACGGCAGCCTGGTCACCGTGGGCGGCTACTCGCGCGCGGCATTGGGCCCGGATCTGCAGCAACTGTTCATCGGATCCGAGGGCATGCTGGGCGTGATCGTGCGCGTGCGCCTCAAGCTGCACCGCCTGCCCGACTACGGGCGTGCCATCGCCTACGGCTTCAAGACCTTTGCCATTGGCCTGGAGGCCTGCCGCGAGATCATGCAGCGCGGGGCCAACCCGGCGGCGCTGCGACTCTATGACGAACTGGAGAGCGGAGTGCAGTTCGGACTGCCTGACACCAACGTCCTGCTGGTTGCCGATGAGGGTGCGCGCGAGATGGTCGATGCGGTGATGACGATCAGCGAACGCGTGTGCCAGGAACGTGGTGACAAGCTGGACAGCGAGTCCATTTTCGAGCGCTGGCTCGACACGCGCTACCTGACCGGCAAGAGCGCCGAGGGCTTCAAGCGCAGCCCCGGCTTTGTCGCCGACACGCTCGAAATGTCGGGACCGTGGCGCGACCTGGCTGCCATCTACGCGGACGTGGTCAAGGCCATCAATGCCGTGCCGGGCACCCTCGCCGGCTCCGCGCACCAGTCGCACGCCTATGTGGACGGCGCCTGCCTGTACTTCTCGCTGCGCGGCGAGGTCGCGGTGGAACACCGCCAGAAGTGGTATCGCCAGGCATGGGATGCTGCCAATGCGGTGCTGATCCAATACAATGCGGCACTGAGCCACCACCACGGCATCGGACTGCTGCGCGCGCCATACATGGCCTCGTCGCTGGACACGGCGTTCCCGCTGCTGGCGGCAGTCAAGCAGGCACTTGACCCGCAGAATATCCTGAACCCAGGCAAGCTGGGTCTCAGTGACGTGCTCACCAACGAACCGAAGTAACCAGCATGGACAGGTCCCTCGGTGCGCGCCTGACGCGACACCCCGTCATCGGCACACTCTACGGTGTTGACCAGATCGACGCCATCTTTGAAAGCGTGGCCGAGGTCTGCATTGTCGCCAACGTGGAGTTGCGCAAGCTGCAGCCCGTCATCGCCACGCTGGCCGGCGCTGGCAAGTACGTCATCGTCAATATCGACAGCTGCGAAGGCTTGTCGCAGGACAAGGGCGGGGTGGAGTACCTGGCCGACATCGGGGTGACCAGCCTGGTTTCCACGCGCGTGGCAACGATCCAGCGGGCCAACCGCGCGGGCATGGTGACGATGCAGAAGGTATTTGTGACTGACCGCTCCACCTGGCCGCGCAGCGTCAAGGCGCTCGAACAGAGCGACCCGAACCTGGTGCAGCTGATGCCGGCGCCGATGCTGTCGCACCTGCCCGAAGCGGACCGCAAGGCGCTGCCGCCGATCGTGACATCAGGCTTTGTCTGCAATCGGGATGATATCCGCAGCGCGCTCGCACATGGCGCCGTGGCCGTCTCCACCAGCGACCGCAAGCTCTGGAATCTGGAAGCGAGAGCGCTGAAGGCGTAAGAGTCCCGCCCAGGCAGTTTCGCTGACCGATGATCGGCCAAAACTGGCCTGCTGCCGCAGGAAGATCGTATAGTCATGTCCTCGGACCTGGCTTGTCCCCGCGCCGCGCCGGCCTGCGCCGCGCAGCCTGCAAGCCACCCCCCACATTCCTGATCCCGGAGGACTCCCCCATGAAAACCAAAGCCGCCATCGCCTGGAAAGCCGGCGCCCCGCTGACCATTGAAGACGTGGACCTGGACGGCCCGCGCGCCGGGGAAGTGCTGGTGGAAGTCAAGGCCACCGGCATCTGCCATACCGACTACTACACGCTGTCCGGCGCGGATCCGGAAGGCATCTTCCCCGCAATCCTGGGCCATGAAGGCGCGGGCATCGTCACCGACGTTGGCCCGGGCGTGACCTCGCTCAAGCCCGGCGACCACGTGATTCCCCTGTACACGCCGGAATGCCGCCAGTGCAAGTTCTGCCTGTCGCGCAAGACCAACCTGTGCCAGGCGATCCGCGCCACCCAGGGCAAGGGCCTGATGCCGGACGGCACCTCGCGCTTTTCCATCGACGGCAAGCCGATCTTCCATTACATGGGCACCTCGACCTTTGCCAACCACATCGTGGTGCCGGAGATCGCGCTGGCCAAGATCCGCCCGGATGCGCCGTTCGACAAGGTCTGCTACATCGGCTGCGGCGTCACCACCGGCGTGGGCGCGGTGCTGTTCACCGCCAAGGTGGAAGCCGGCGCCAATGTGGTGGTGTTTGGCCTGGGCGGCATTGGCCTGAACGTGATCCAGGCGGCCAAGATGGTAGGCGCCGACAAGATCATCGGCGTGGACCTGAACCCTGGCCGCGAAGCGATGGCGCGCAAGTTCGGCATGACGCATTTCATCAACCCGAAGGACGTGGAGAACGTGGTCGACCACATCATCCAGCTGACCGACGGCGGTGCCGACTACTCGTTCGAATGCATCGGCAACACGCAGGTCATGCGCCAGGCGCTGGAGTGCTGCCACAAGGGCTGGGGCAAGTCGATCATCATCGGCGTGGCCGAGGCCGGCGCTGAGATCTCGACGCGACCGTTCCAGCTGGTGACCGGGCGCGAGTGGAAGGGCTCGGCCTTTGGCGGCGCGCGCGGGCGCACCGATGTGCCCAGGATCGTCGACTGGTACATGGAAGGCAAGCTCAATATCGACGACCTGATCACGCACACGCTGCCGTTGGAGCGCATCAACGAGGGCTTCGACCTGATGAAGCGCGGCGAGTCGATCCGCTCCGTGGTGCTGTACTGAGGACGGCGCCGACATGGAACTGATCTCGCAACACGGCTGCCACGGCGGCGTGCAGCGCTTCTATCGCCATGACTCGGCGGCGATCGGGCTGCCGATGCGTTTCTCGGTCTACCTGCCGCCGCAGGCCCAGGCAGGCGGCAAGGTGCCGGTGCTGTTCTACCTGGCCGGCCTGACCTGCACCGAGGAAACCTTCATGATCAAGGCTGGTGCGCAGCGCTTCGCCGCCGAGCACGGCCTGATGCTGGTGGCGCCCGATACCAGCCCGCGCGGCGCGGGCCTGCCGGGCGAGGCCGATGCCTGGGACTTCGGCGTGGGTGCCGGGTTCTATGTCGATGCCACCGAGGCGCCGTGGCAGGAGTACTGGCGCATGGAAAGCTATGTGGCCGACGAGCTGTTCGGGCTGGTCACCACTGCGTTGCCGGGCGATGCCAGCCGCGTCGGCATTTTCGGGCATTCCATGGGCGGGCACGGCGCGCTGGTGCTGGCACAGCGCCATCCGCAACGCTTCCGCTCGGTGTCGGCGTTCGCGCCGATCGCCGCGCCGTCACGCTGCCCGTGGGGGGAGAAGGCTTTCACCGGCTACCTGGGCAGCGACCGCGCCGCGTGGGCCGAATATGACGCCAGCGAGCTGATGGCACGCCAGCAGGGCGCGCCCTTCCCGGCCGGCATCCTGGTCGACCAGGGACTGGACGACCAGTTCCTGCAAAGCCAGCTGCATCCGGAGGCATTCGCGGCGGCCTGCCAGTCCGTCGGCCAGCCGCTGACGCTGCGCCGGCATAGCGGCTACGACCACGGCTACTACTTCATCACCAGCTTTATCGCCGACCACATCCGCCACCACGCGGCGCAGCTGTAGACGCACCGCATCAACCTTCCGCCACCCGGCGGTAAGCCCCCGGGCGCGATCCGGTCCAGCGCCGGAACGCCCGGTGGAACGCGCCCGGCTCGGCAAAGCCGAGCTCGGCCGCGATATCCGCCACCGGGCGGCCGGAATGGCTGAGCGCCTCGATGGCAAGATCGCGCCGCAGCGCATCCTTCAGGTCCTGGTAGCTGACGCCCTCCTCCATCAGCCGGCGCCGCAGCGATGATGCGGACAGGTTCAGGCTGATCGCCAGGTCTTCAAAGGTGGGCCATTGATCCGGACGCTGGTTGCGCAGCAGCCTGCGCACGCGCGCGCCCACGCTGGCGCGGTCGGAATACTTCACCACCACGTTGTGCGGCGCATCGCGCAGGAAGGCCTTCAGGCTGCGCTCGTCCTGGCGCACCGGCTGCTCCAGCAGTGCCGCGTCGAAGACCAGCGCCGTGGCCGGCTGCCCGAACGCCAGCTGGCGCGAATACATGACGCGGTATTCCGCACTGTATGGCGGCTCGTCGTAGTCGAAGGCGGCCAGCCGCACCGGCACGCGCCGCCGCAGCAGCCAGCTCATCAGGCCATGCAGCATGATCAGCATGGTTTCCTTGGCAAACACGCCGGGCTGCCGCCCCAGGTGCGCGCAGGGCGCGGTCAGCACCAGCGCGGCCTCGTCGCTGTGGCGCTCCAGCCGCACGCCGATATCGTCCAGCAGCAGCCGGAAGTACCGCGTGATGCGCTCCAGCCCCTGCGCAAGCGTGCGGCTGCCGGCCACCGCGTGGCACAGCATGGCAAAGCTGCCGCATTTCATGCTGCGCGAATCCTGCCCGAAGAATTCATCATCCAGCACCGCCGCCACGGCCAGCCACAGCTCGCTGTAGCTGGCGGACGAGACGCGCGCCTGCGGCACCGCCAGCAGCGCCGGCGCAATGCCGGCGCCGCGCAGCACCGGATCGGGGTCGATGCCGCGTGCGCGCAGCCCCGCAATGGCGTGGTGGACGAAACAGATGGCGACACTGCCTTTTTCCATGGCGCTGGCGGGTGGCAAACGAGTTCACAAAGATTGGCGGATTTTGGCATAGGAGCCCGCCCCTGGCGTTCCTACACTGCCCGCAGGTCAAACGCCAAGCGCGCATTCTGCCTGACTTGCAGCGCGGCTCCAAACGCCCACCCTTATCTGCCATGCACAGCGACTACACCGAAGAGCAAACCATGATCCGCGACAGCGCGCGCGCCTTTGCCAGCGAACGGCTGGCCCTGGGCGCCGCGCAATGGGACCGCGACGGCCGCCTGCCCGATGAAGTCGTCGCCGAGATGGGCGCGCTGGGGCTACTGGGCATGATCGTGCCCGAGGAATGGGGCGGCACCTATACCGACTACGTCGCCTATGCGCTGGCCATCGAAGAAATCGCCGCCGGCTGCGCCGCCTGCGCCACCATGATGAGCGTGCACAACTCGGTCGGCTGCGGGCCGGTCCTGCACTATGGCACCGATGCGCAGAAAGAACGCTACCTGGCGCGTCTGGCCAGCGGCGAGCTGATCGGCGCGTTCTGCCTGACCGAGCCGCAGGCCGGCTCCGAGGCGCACAACCTGCGCACGCGCGCCCGCTTCACCGATAACGGCTGGGTGCTCAACGGCAGCAAGCAGTTCGTCACCAACGGCCAGCGCGCCGGTGTGGCGGTGGTGTTCGCCTCGACCGAGCCCGAGCGCGGCAAGAAAGGCATCTCGGCCTTCCTGGTCCCCACAAACACCCCCGGCTTTATCGTCCACGCCCCGGAGAAGAAGCTCGGCATCCGCGCCTCCGACACCTGCGCGATCACGCTGGAAGACTGCACCGTACCCCACGACGCACTGCTGGGCGAGCCCGGCGAGGGCCTGCGCATCGCGCTGTCCAACCTGGAAGGCGGGCGCATCGGCATCGCCGCGCAGGCAATCGGCATTGCGCGCTCGGCCTTCGAGGCCGCATGCCGCTATGCATCGGAACGCATCCAGTTCGGCCGCACCCTGCGCGAACACCCGCCCATCGCCAACATGCTGGCCGACATGGCCACCGAACTGAACGCCGCGCGCCTGCTGGTGCACCGCGCCGCGCGCATGCGCAGCGAAGGCGTGCCGTGCCTGTCCGAAGCCTCGCAGGCCAAGCTGTATGCGTCGGAGCTGGCCGAGCGCGTGTGCTCAAAGGCGCTGCAGATCCACGGCGGCTACGGCTACCTCGAAGACTACCCGGTCGAGCGCCACTACCGCGACGCCCGCATCACCCAGATCTACGAAGGCACCAGCGAGATCCAGCGCATGCTGATCGCGCGCAGCCTGTAGTCCCGCCATCCCTTGCCAACAGAACCAGACCTTCCGGAGACAACCATGAGTGCCGTGCCCAAGACCGACAATGCCGTGCCGACCGTGCCGCTGCTGATCAACGGCGAATGGGTGGATTCGTCCGCCACCGAATTCCGCAACGTGGTCAATCCCGCCACGCAGGAGGTGCTGGCACGCGTGCCGCTGGCCACCGCAAGCGAGGTCGCCGCCGCCGTGGGCGCCGCGCACCGCGCCTTTGCCACGTGGCGCCATACGCCCATCGGCGCGCGGCTGCGCGTCATGCTGCGCTTCCAGGCACTGATCCGCGAGCACAGCAAGCGTATCGCCGCCATCCTGACCGCCGAGCAGGGCAAGACCCTGGCCGATGCCGAAGGCGACATCTTCCGCGGGCTGGAGGTGGTGGAGCACGCCTGTTCGATCGGCACCCTGCAGCAAGGCGGTTTTGCCGAGAACGTGGCCGCCACCGTCGACACCTACACGCTGCAGCAGCCGATCGGCGTCTGCGCGGGTATCACGCCGTTCAACTTCCCGGCGATGATCCCGCTGTGGATGTTCCCGATGGCGATCGTGTGCGGCAATACCTTCGTGCTCAAGCCGTCGGAGCAGGACCCGCTGTCCACCGTGGAACTGGTCAAGCTGGCGCTGGAAGCCGGCGTGCCGCCGGGCGTGCTGAACGTGGTGCACGGCGCCAAGGACGTGGTCGATGCGCTGTGCACGCACCCGGACATCAAGGCTGTGTCGTTCGTGGGCTCGACCGCCGTTGGCACCCACGTCTACAACCTGGCCGGCGCCCACGGCAAGCGTGTGCAGTCGATGATGGGCGCGAAGAACCATGCGGTGGTACCGCCCGATGCGCACAAGGAGCAGACGCTGAACGCGCTGGCCGGTGCCGGCTTCGGCGCGGCCGGCCAGCGTTGCATGGCCACCTCGGTGGTGGTGCTGGTGGGAGCGGCACGCGACTGGGTGCCCGACCTGGTCGAACGCGCCAAGACCCTGAAAGTCGGCGCCGGCGCGGAAGCAGGCACCGATGTCGGCCCCGTGGTATCGGTGGCGGCAAAGGAACGGGTCCTCGGCCTCATCGCAGCCGGCGAGCGCGAAGGCGCGACGCTGGTGCTGGATGGCCGCGGCGTGGAGGTGCCGGGCTATCCGCAGGGCAACTTCATCGGCCCGACCATCTTTACCGATGTCCGCACCGACATGTCGATCTACACCGAGGAGATCTTCGGGCCGGTGCTGGTGGTGATCGGCGTCGATACGCTGGACGAGGCCATCGCCCTGGTCAACCGCAATCCGTTCGGCAACGGCACCGGCGTGTTCACGCAGAGCGGCGCCGCGGCGCGCAAGTTCCAGAGCGAGATCGACGTGGGCCAGGTCGGCATCAACATCCCCATTCCGGTGCCGGTGCCCTACTTCAGCTTCACCGGATCGCGTGGTTCCAAGCTGGGCGACCTGGGGCCGTATGGCAAGCAGGTGGTGCAGTTCTATACGCAGACCAAGACGGTGACGGCGCGGTGGTTTGATGACGCGACGGTGAATGATGGGGTGAACACCACCATCAGCCTGAAGTAAGGCAGGGTGTCGAGCGCACCCGCTGCCTTGCTCCCCTCTCCCGCTCGCGGGAGAGGGGCTGGGGGAGAGGGCCGGCGCTGGCAGCACCTCACCCTACGCAAACCACCGGCACGCGATCGCGAGCAGCCTGAAGCAACCCAGCAGCAATAGACACTCCCGCCCTCTCCCCCGCCCCTCTCCCGCAAGCGGGAGAGGGGAGAAAACAAGCGGGATTCGAGATTCATCATCGAAGGAGACCCCATGCATATCGCCTTCATCGGCCTGGGCAACATGGGCGCGCCCATGGCGCGCAACCTGCTCAAGGCCGGCCATTCGCTGACCGTATTCGACCTCAACGCCGCGGCGGTGGCGTCGCTGTGCGCCGAGGGCGCCGCCACCGCGGATTCCGCCCGCAAGGCGGTGACCGAAGCGGACTTTGTCATCACCATGCTGCCCGCCGCCGCCCATGTGCGCAGCGCCTACCTGGGCCCGGAAGGCGTGCTGGCCGGCGTGCGCCCGGGCGTTCCGCTGGTGGACTCCAGCACCATCGACCCCGCCACCGTGCGCGAACTGGCCGCTGCCGCCGAGGCGCACGGCAATGCGCTGGCCGACGCACCGGTCTCCGGCGGCACTGTTGGCGCGCAGGCCGGCACGCTGACCTTCATGGTCGGCGCCTCCGAAGCGCTGTTCGCCCAGGTGCGCCCGGTGCTGGCCGGCATGGGGCGCAACCTGGTCCACTGCGGCGGCACCGGCACCGGCCAGGTCGCCAAGATCTGCAACAACCTGATTCTCGGCATCTCCATGATCGGCGTATCCGAGGCGATGGCGCTGGGCGTCAAGCTCGGCATCGACGCCAACGTGCTGGCCGGCATCGTCAATACCTCCACCGGCCGCTGCTGGGCCTCGGATACCTGCAACCCCTGGCCGGGCGTGATCGAGACCGCGCCGGCCGGGCGCGGCTATACCGGCGGCTTTGGCGCCGACCTGATGCTCAAGGACCTGGGCCTGGCCACCGACGCCGCGCGCAGCGTGAAGCAGCCGCTGTTCCTGGGCGCGCTGGCGCAGCAGGTGTACCAGGCCGTGAGCCATGCCGGCGATGGCCAGCTCGACTTCTCCGGCGTGATCCGCCAATACCTGTCCGCAGCCGACAAGGAGGGCAAGCAATGATCGAGTTTGCCCTGCAAGGCCACGTCGCCACGCTGACGCTGAGCCGCCCGCCCGCCAACGCCTTCACCGCCGAAGGCCTGCAGCAGCTGCGCGAGCTGGTGGCCAGGATCGACGCCAACCCTGAAGTACGCGCCGTGGTCATCACCGGTGCCGGCGAGAAGTTCTTCAGCGCCGGCGCCGACCTGAACGGCTTTGCCGAGGGCGACCGCGCCCATGCCCGCGTGATGGCGCAGCAGTTCGGCAGCGCCTTCGAGGCCCTGCAGAACGCGCGGCCCGTGGTGATCGCCGCGATCAACGGCTATGCCATGGGCGGCGGCCTGGAATGCGCCCTGGCCTGCGATATCCGCATCGCCGAGGAACACGCGCAGATGGCCCTGCCTGAAGCCGCCGTCGGCCTGCTGCCATGCGGCTGCGGCACGCAGACGCTGCCGTGGCTGGTGGGCGAAGGCTGGGCCAAGCGCATGATCCTGACCAACGAGCGCGTGGATGCCGCCACGGCGTTGCGCATCGGGCTGGTGGAAGAAGTCGTGCCGCGCGGCCAGGCCTTCGCCACCGCGCTGGCGATGGCTGAGCGCGCCTGCAACGTCAGTCCCCGCGCCGCCGCGCACAGCAAGCGGCTGGTACACCTGGCGCGCCAGGGCGTGCCGCGCCAGGCCGCGCTGGCGCTGGAGCGCGAGCGCTTTGTCGACCTGTTCGACGATGCCGACCAGCGCGAGGGGGTCAACGCCTTCCTCGAGAAACGAACGCCGCAATGGCGCAACGCCTAGGAGCCCGCCATGCGCCTGACTGAAGAGACCAAGGCCGCCAACCTGGATGCCGCCGAGCCGGAGGTGCTGTTCCAGGTCGTCAACGGTGTCGGCATTGCCACGCTGAACCGGCCGCGCCAGCTCAATGCCCTGTCGTACCCGATGATCGTCGCGCTCGGTGCGCAGATGGAAGCCTGGGCGCAGGATGACGCCGTCCGCGCAGTGGTGCTGCGTGGCGCCGGCCCCAAGGCCTTCTGCGCCGGCGGCGACATCCGCGCGCTGACCGACAGCTACCGCGACGGCACCCCGCTGCACCGCCGCTTCTTCATCGACGAATACACGCTGGACTATCGCCTGCACCGCTATCCCAAGCCGCTGGTGGCGCTGATGGACGGCATTGTCATGGGCGGCGGCATGGGCCTGGCGCAAGCCGCGCACCTGCGCCTCGTCACCGAACGCTCGCGCGTGGCCATGCCCGAAACCGGCATCGGCCTGGTGCCGGACGTGGGCGCCAGCCATTTCCTGTCGAAGCTGCCGGTGCAGCTGGCCCTGTACCTGGGGCTGACCGGCGTCACCATCGGCGCGGCTGATGCGCTGCTGTGCGGACTCGCCGATGCCGCGGTGGACAGCGCCACGCTGGGCGGGCTGGAGCAAACGCTTGCCGGCATCGCCTGGGGCCATGACACGCTGGCAGACCTGCGCCATGCGCTGGTGCGCGAGCACGTGGCCAGCGCCGCCGACGCGCCGCTGCTGCAAGTGCTGCCGGCACTGCTGCAGCATTTCCCGGCGCACGCGACACTGCCCGAAATCCTGGCCGGCCTGGCTTGCCAGGACGACCCGGCCTACGCCGCATGGGCCAGCCGCACCATCGATGTACTGCGCACCCGTTCGCCGCTATCCGCCTGCGCCACGCGCGAGTTGCTGCTGCGCGCGCGCCGCATGGACCTGGCCGACTGCTTCCGCATGGAGCTGGCGGTGGTGGTCAACACCTTCACGCAAGGCGATTTCATCGAGGGCGTGCGCGCGCTGATCGTCGACAAGGACAATGCCCCGCACTGGCGTGCCACCAGCTATGACGGGGTGGATAACGCCGCCGTCCAGGCGCTGTTCCGGCCGTGGTGGGCGCCGGGCGAGCAACCGCTGCCCCTGGGCCCGCGCGGCTGAGCGGATGCGCTGCCGTGAGCCTCGACGCCCTGCTGGCGCGCAGCCCCTGGGCCGCGGCACTGACCCCGGCGCAACGCCAGCGTGTGCGCGCCGAGCTGCGTGAACGCACGGTGCCGCAAGGCGCCTATGTCATCCGCAAGGGCGACCGGGCCGACAGCTGGCTAGGCATCGCCGAGGGCCTGGTCAAGGTGCATTGCGCATCGCCCTCCGGCAAGCGCGCGACGCTGACCGGCGTGCCGGCCGGCGGCTGGCTCGGCGAAGGCTCCCTCCTCAAGCGCGAGGCGCTGCGCTATGACGTGGTGGCGCTGCGCGATTCCCGCATCGCCTGCATGCCGGGGGCCACCTTCCGCTGGCTGCAGGAGACCAGCCTGCCCTTCAACCGCTATCTGCTCGACCAGCTCAATGAACGGCTCGGCCTGTTCATCGCGACCGTCGAGCATGAACGGCTGCACGGCATCGAGGGCCGCGTGGCGCGGGCGCTGGCTACGTTATTCCATCCGGTGCTATGCCCTGGCCTGGGCCCGGCGCTGCATCTGACACAGGAAGAAGTCGGCCTGCTGGCGGGGATCTCGCGCCAGCGAGCCAATGCGGCGCTCAAGGTGCTGGAGAGCGAAGGCTTGCTGGCGGTCGAGCACGGCGCGGTGCATGTGCTCGACCTGGAGGCACTGCGCCGCTACTGAGGCGGCGCCCGTTCATGCCTGCGCCGCCGACGGCGGCTTGACCAGGCCGTCCGCCCGGAACATCGCCTTGATGCCGCGCACCGCCTGCCGGATGCGCGATTCGTTTTCGATCAGGGCAAAGCGCACGTATTCATCGCCATAGTCGCCAAAACCGATGCCCGGCGACACCGATACCTTGGCCTTGGCCAGCAGCTGCTTGGAGAATTCCAGCGAGCCCAGCGCGCGGTACGGCTCGGGAATCCGCGCCCAGATATACATCGACGCCTTCGGAATCTCCACTGGCCAGCCCGCCTCGATCAGCCCGCGCGCCAGCACATCACGGCGAGACTGGTACTGCGCGGCGATCTCGCTCACGCATTTCTGGTCGCCCTCCAGCGCGGCGATGGCCGCGATCTGCAGCGGCGTGAAGGTGCCGTAGTCATGATAGCTCTTGATGCGCGTCAGTGCCGCCACCAGGTCCGGGTTGCCCACCATGAAGCCCACGCGCCAGCCCGCCATGTTGTAGCTCTTGGACAGCGTGAAGAACTCCACCGCGATGTCCTTGGCGCCCGGCACCTGCATGATCGATGGCGCCTTCCAGCCATCGAAGACGATGTCGGCATAGGCCAGGTCGTGCACCACGAAGATATCGTGCTTGCGTGCCAGCGCAATGACGCGCTCGAAGAAGTCCAGCTCCACGCATTGCGCGGTGGGGTTGGACGGAAAGCCCAGCACGATCATCTTCGGCTTGGGATAGCTGCCGCGGATGGCGCGCTCCAGCTCGGCAAAGAAGTCGATGCCCGGCACCAGCGGCACCGAGCGGATATCCGCGCCGGCAATGACCGCGCCGTAGATATGGATGGGGTAGCTGGGATCAGGCACCAGCACCGTGTCGCCGCGGTCCAGCGTGGCCAGCATCAGGTGCGCCAGGCCTTCCTTGGACCCGATCGTGACGATGGCCTCGGTATCCGGGTCGATCTCGACGTCATAGCGTTCGCGGTACCAGTGCGCGATCGCGCGGCGCAGCCGCGGGATGCCCTTGGAAGCCGAGTATCCGTGCGTATCGGGCCGCTGCGCCGCTTCCGTGAGCTTGGCCACGATATGCGCCGGCGTGGCGCCATCGGGGTTGCCCATGCTCATGTCGATGATGTCCTCGCCACGGCGGCGGGCGGCCATCTTCAGCTCGGCGGTGATATTGAAAACGTACGGGGGAAGGCGATCGATGCGCGCAAAGCGGCGCTTGCCGGAGGCGGCAGTCATGTAGAGTTCCTTTACGTAAGCGCCCGGAACCGTCCGAGCGACGTCGGCAGCCGTTGTCTCGGCTGCCGGAGACTCATGTTAGCGGGGATGCGGCGAATGCACAACGGCCGCGTGAGGCCGCGCGCAAAAGATCAAAGCAGCTTGCCGCCCGGCGGACGCGTCGGCCGGTCCGCCGGCAGGTTGCGCACGATGCAGTCCAGCGCGCGCGAATCGGACTTGCCGCCAAGCGCCGCGCTGACCGAATCGCGATACTGCGCCGGCGAGATGCGCTGGTAGTAGAGCCGCGAGGTCTGGTCCAGCCAGTAGACATAGTTGTCGTCGTCCCTGCTGCCACTGGCGCGCAGCCAGTCGCTGATATTGCTGGAGCCAACGATCATGTTGGGGCAAGCGGTCTGCAGCGAATCGAGATAGGCATTGAAGCCCTTGGCCTGGATATTGCGCACGGAGTCCGGCGCACAGGCCGCCAGCAACGCTGCGCAGGCGGAGGCCAGCGCGAAACGCCGGCTGATCGTGAAGCGGCGAAAGATGGGCGAAGGCTGCACGGCAGGGTCTCCCTGGCGGATGGCGATGGCGCTATCTTACCGGCACCCTGCCCCGCTTCAGTCGTCCAGCGTCTCATGCACGGCAGAATCGCCGCGCTTCCAGTACGCCGACGCGCGGATGCGGCGCTTGTCGATGCCGCGTTCGCTGACCAGGTACTGGCGCACCGCTTTCATCGCTGCGGCTTCACCAGCGGCCCACACGTAGCCCTCGCCGCGCGGCAGCGTGAGCTTGCGTAGCGCCCCTTCCAGCAGGCTGCCTTCCAGGGCATCGCCACGATGCAGCCAATGCACATCGCATTGCGCCTGCGTCGGCAGCGAAATCTGCGCCGCGGCATTGCCCACTTCCACCACCACGATGGCGCGCGTATCGGCCCCAAGCTCTTCCAGGCGCCGGGCGATCGCCGGCAGCGCGGTATCGTCGCCGATCAGCAGGTGCCAGTCGAACGCCGTGGGCACCACGAACGAGCCGCGCGGCCCGCCCACGCCGAGGTACTGGCCCGGCTGCGCATGGGCCGCCCAGGTCGACGCGGGACCATCGCCATGCAGCACGAACTCAATATCCAGCTCCTGCTTCGCTGCGTCGTAGCGGCGCGGCGTGTAGTCGCGCGCGGCCGGCCGCGGCTGGCCTTCGGGGACGGTGATGCCGTCCGGGGTGACCTGCGGCAACACCGGCTTGTCTGCGCCGTCCACCGGGAAGAAGACCTTGACGTGGTCGTCGAACGACGCCGAGACAAAGTCCTGCAGATCAGCGCCGCCCAGCGTGACGCGCAGCAGCTGCGGTGACACTTGCGTGGTGCGCACCACTTGCAGCAGGCGCATCTTAAGAGGGTGGCGCACGCGCTGCACAGCCAGGTCGCGTGCGAAGTCTTGGTTGTTTTCACTCATGTTGGAATTCCTTGGATTCAAACCCGGCGTCTGCCGGGTCAGGTTGCCGATGGCCGCGGCCAGCGTCAGTGCCACGTGTCAGGCCTTGCGGACCGCTTCGATCTCGGCCGCCGCGCGCAGCAGGATCTCTGCGATGCGGCGCTGCTCGTCGGCGCCCGCATCGCTGCGCAGCGCAATGGCACGCTTGATCGCGGCACGGGCCTGCATCAGCTCGGGCAGCCAGCCGCCCTGCTCCGGCTCGGGCTGCGGCTCGCCGCTCATGGCGCGCCGCATCCATTCCACCTTGCGCGCCACGTGGCGCAGCTTGGCAATCATCACCTCGACCCGCTCGCGGTTGGCCGCCAGGTGGGCCTTGCCGGTCTCGGACAGCTGGTAGCGCTTCTTGTTGCCCTCCGTATCGACGGTGGCGTAGCCGACTTCTTCCAGGTAAGTCAGGGCCGGATAGACCACGCCGGGACTGGGCTTGTAGAAGCCGTTGGTACGGGTCTCGATCGCCTTGATCAGTTCGTAGCCATGGCTCGGCTTCTCCTCGAGCATGGCGAGCAGCAGCAACTGCAGGTCATCGGCGCTGAACTTGCGGCCCCGGCGCCAGCCTTCGCCGTCGAAGCTGCCGGGACCATCGGGGCCGCCCGGGCCGAAGCCGTCGTCATGGCCGCCGCCCCAGAAGCCGCCGCCGTGGCGACCCATGGCGTGGTGGGCGAAGTGATTCTCAAAGTGCGGCACAAGGCTCATCAACAGGTGACGGCCGCGGCCTGAGAAGCCAAAAGGGTGGGAATGATGGCGCATGACTACCCTCCGATATGTCGTAAAACATATCTTACGATATATATCGTACGAGCCAATGTCAAGCACAGCCAAGCTTCCGTCAGCCGGTACGTGCCCTGCCGCACCAAGCCGACTTGTAGAGCGGCTCCCCGCTTTCCAACATTCATTTAACGCCAGCCTCGAAAAACAAGGCGAGAACAAGGCACAAAAAAAGCGAACCGGGAACGAGAGCAAGAGCGCGACAACAAGCGCCAAAAGAAGCATCAAACCGGTCCGCCAGAAGCCGCAACAACCGAGCTGGCACACCGGGGAACCACATGAACGCCATCAAACAGCGAAGGCTCGCGGCGGCCTGGATCGGTGCCATGATGCTGGGAACGTGGCATGCGGCGCACAGCGCCATGGAAGATGCGCTGCTCAGCGCCGAGCCGGTAGGCCCGGCACCGCAAGGCTATATGGCGGAAGGCGCCTATGACTTCAGCGGTCACTACCAGGGTGGCCATCTCAGGGCAGGCTACAAGTTCTCGCCTTCCTGGTCGCTGGAAGCAGGATACTGGGGCCGGCATATGAGTCACGGGCAGGACTCCGCGGACGTCGACAGCTGGCTGGCTGGCGTGAGCTATGGCCTGCTCACCAGCCCCGATGCGGGCCGCAAGCTCACACTGCGGCTGTCCGCCTGGGGCAACTATGCCGGCAGCCTGAGCAGGAGCGGATCCAGCAACGGCAAAAAGCTTGGGGACTTCACCGTCGCGCATCCGAACGACACGCAAGTGCAGGCAGACCTCATCTACACCGGGCAGCCATGGACCAACCACTTCCTGACGGGTTTTGTCAGCGCAGGCTATAGCTGGGTGCGAGCCGGCGATATACAGGGCACGTGGCAACAGGGCGCATGCCAGTACAACATCAGGGTCAGCGCGGACAACATGGCCATCGGCACGCTCGCAGCGCCATGCCGGATGGGACGCGCCACCATCACCAGTGCCAGCGTCCGCGTCAACGCGACCCAGTTCGGCCTGGACGCGGGAGACGGCTTTCATGACAGCAGCGCCTTCGTCGGCGCCGGAGGCTCATGGCGGTGGCGGTTTGGCCCGATAGGCCTTCTGGCCGGCTACCATGCCCAGTACTTCCTTCGCGAACTAGACCAGCGCTACTCGTCCTATGGTGCACCGAAGGCCCAATTTAATCAGACGATTGCACTGCAGGCTTCCTATGCGGTCAACCGCTACATTGACGTGTTCGTACGCGGGGAAGGCTCGCAGAACAGCCTCTTCGGCTATGTGCCGATGCTCTACAACCCGGTCATGGCAAGGGGGCTGGGCCGATCAAATGGGCTGGTATCGATCGGGCTGCGTATCAACGGCTTCTAGAAATGGCCCCGCCAGGCCAGTTGCCCGCGGGACCGGGTAGCCCGACAGCCGCGGCACCACACCGCGGCCCGCGCAACATCAGTCACGCTGCAGTGCCTGGCGATGCAGCAAGGCCAGCTCGCTCAACACCTGCGTCTCATGCGCCAGCCTGCCCGCAAGGGAAAGCAGGCTCTCCCTGGTCTCCTGGCTCAGACCGCCCAGGTCCTCGCCCGAGGCGCCATAGTCGCTGGCCATCAACAGCAGGCCATAGAGCTCGGCTGCGCGTTCTGCCGCAAGGCTCAGCGGATTTTCGCCCGGGCTGTGGGCAGTCACGAGCATGTCAGCACCATTGTGTTCCGCTGTGATGCCGTGATGGCTATGGCTATACATGGCGCACCTCCGCATGCGTGGCTCGCACGCGCTGATGCATTGTGCAGATACTGGAGATTGCCAATCGCCCAATATGGGCAAGCAAAGACTGAAGCATGGAAATGCCCCCTTTTTCATACAGGTTCAGTCCCGCTCCCCGGGTGCAAATCGGGGTGGGCGGGCGCAAGGCAGGGTTAGCGGACCGGGGAACAGGAGCCGGCGAGCCCGGGGGCTCCCCTGCCAGGGCCCGCCCGTGGAAGGGCGTGCGCAGGCACGGCGGCCGCCAGAAGGCGGTCGTTTGGCGTGCTCACTCGGGCCGCTAAACCCGGTCGCTACGATGGCAGCGACGTGCCTAGTATGGCGAGGGACAAGACCTGCTGGTATGGGCAAATTCGCAAAAGCGGCCGTAGGCAGCGCAGTATCGCGGCGTTTGTCAGCAACACCGCCCTGCCGACCCCGTTGCCCGACCGGGTTCACGAGTTGCCAACTATTGGCAAATCGTCAGCACGCCACGGGCGCGGGGCCCGTGCGCTACGTCATTGCACGCGGCCGTAGTTGTCCTCAAAGCGAACGATGTCGTCTTCGCCCAGATAAGTACCGGATTGCACCTCGATAAGTTCAAGCGGAATCTTGCCCGGATTCTCGAGACGGTGGGTTACGCCCAGCGGAATGTAGGTCGACTGGTTCTCTGACAGCAGCAAGACCTGGTCGCCATTGAAGACGCGTGCGGTGCCGCGCACGACGATCCAGTGCTCAGCGCGGTGATGGTGCATCTGCAGGCTCAGCGATGAGCCTGGCTTTACGACGATACGCTTGACCTGGAAGCGGTCGCCCTGGTCAATGCCCTCGTAAGAACCCCACGGGCGGAACACTTTGCGGTGAGTAACCGATTCATGGCGGCCGGACTCGTTCAGCTGCTCGACGATCTTCTTCACATCCTGCGCGCGGTCGCGGTGCGCCACCAGCACGGCGTCCGCGGTTTCTACAACCACCAGGTTCTCAACGCCGACCAGCGCGACCATGCGGTGCTCGGCACGCACATAGCTGTTGCTGACGTCCTCAGTCAGCACATCACCCAGCAGCGCATTGCCCTGCTCGTCCGAAGCCTCAATTTCCGCCAGCGCCGTCCACGAGCCAATGTCATTCCAACCCAGGCCGGCTGCGGCCACCACTGCGGCTTGCTCGGTCTTCTCCATCACGGCGTAGTCAATGGAGATGCTCGGGCAGGCGGCAAAGGCTTGCGCATCGAGACGGATGAAATCTGCATCGCGCGTGGAGGCTTGCAAGGCCAATTCGGCCTGCTTCAGGATTTCCGGCTCGTGGCGGCCGAGCTCCTCAAGGTAGGTGGCCGCCTTGAGCATGAACATGCCGCTGTTCCAGTAATAGTTACCTTCCTTGAGGAAACCTTGCGCCGTGGCGCTGTCCGGCTTCTCGACAAAACGGTCCACCAGATATGCGCCATCACTGCCCAGACCTGCGCCGCTGCGAATGTAGCCGTAGCCTGTGTGTGGCTCCGTGGGCTCGATACCGAAGGTCACCAGATAGTTATCGCGCGCGATGGCTGCTGCGTCATTCGCCAGCTTGGCGAACATAGCCTCATTGGCGATGACATGATCCGATGGCAACACCATCAGCAATGCATCGTCAGACTGCTGGCGGGCCAGCAACGCTGCCACGGCTACCGCCGGTGCTGTATTGCGGCCCATTGGCTCCAGGACGATCGAGGATGGCGTGATGTCAACGCTGCGCAGTTGCTCGGCCACGAGGAAGCGCTGTTCGGCGTTGGTAATGACGATAGGCGATGCCACATTGCGTACGCCATTGAGGCGCAAAGCCGTCTGCTGGACCAGCGTATTCTCACCAGTCAGTTTCAGGTATTGCTTAGGGTACCCGCCGCGCGACATTGGCCAAAGGCGGGTACCATTGCCGCCGCAGA
Organism: Cupriavidus sp. BIC8F; assembly: GCF_032465815.1. Classification (NCBI taxonomy): domain Bacteria; kingdom Pseudomonadati; phylum Pseudomonadota; class Betaproteobacteria; order Burkholderiales; family Burkholderiaceae; genus Cupriavidus; species Cupriavidus sp. BIC8F. The sequence goes on from NZ_CP136095.1 coordinate 1,888,734, forward strand.
GAATTACGGGGTGAATGTTCATGACAACTCCCGAAGAGAGAAATAATTGTTATTGATTTGAATTCAATGCATCTAGGCAATAGCACCGCGCTGGCGTTGCCAAGCCCATACTCCATACTTCACAGCATTCCGACTCCAGCGCCAGATCTTCCGAGGCCAACGCATCGGGTCCTTCGCAATACGAACCAGTGGTCGGCTAGCAGTTTTACCCAGCAAATTCACCACGGCCTCGGGTGTCGTGAACATCTGCATGCGCCAATCCCAATACACCGGATAGCGAAGCAAAGTCCCTGCCACCAACATATCCAGTGTCAGACTGCGTTCGCGCCAAGGCTGTTCAAGCTCATCGGTCGTCAGTCCCCAACCTGCATAAAACGGCAAGCCGTATGTGAACACCCGTTTTCCCCGCAATAGGGCATCGAAACCTGCCAGCGACGACAGCACGTGGACTTCATCGGCCCGATCTATCAACGACAGTACGTCAGCGTCAGCATCCACAACATCGGCAAGCCGTTGGGCGTGGACCAAGCCGTTTCGGTTGCCCGACAGGACATCGGGGTGAGGCTTGTAGACGATGAAAGCATCGGGATTGCGCTGGCGCACGGTTGCCAGCAGCGCCTCAGCAGTGCTGATGGCACCGGTGCCGAAACGAATGGAGGCGTCATCGGCTACCTGGCCCGCCACCAAAAGCACCCGCCGATTTGCCGGCACACGCCAGCGCGGCACGCAGCGTCCGAGGTTGTACTTGGTCACGCCGAGCCGGCATGCCAGTACGCGCAGCGCCGCCGCGCGCTTCAGTTCGGCCTCGTCGAAGCAAGCCTGATTCAGGATATGTGTCAGTTCGCTCGGGCGTCGGGCATCGAAATACAGGCCATGCCGGTCCAGCACCTGACTTTGCGGCGCATTCATGTCTGAGCCCAGTCCGTCGGAATGGAAGAATCCATCTTCCATGCGCAAGACCGGTGTGCCGACGGGAATGTCCTCCGCACTCTTCCCGCCCCATACCACAACCCGCTCACCAGGCATGATCTGTTCGGGCGCATCTGTCCAGCGCAACTGACCGCCGCCCGCACCAAGGAAAGGCGTTGCAAATGGCCGCTTCCATATCTGGAAGCGTAGGCCTGCCAACTGGCCGCAATCCGCAAAGCGTCCACGCACAGCGCGCTGTAGTTCGATGCAGTCAAGCAAGCGCTGCAACGTACCGACATCTTGAGTTTCCGGGTCCAGATAGTGTGCGAGCCGCAAATAGACCACTTCAAATAGTGCAGCGAGTGTGGGCCGCGCGCGACGCTCCGGCATAGGCAAGTCGTCAACTGTTAGCCCCCAACCCGCATAGAAGGGGCGACCAAATACCCGCACCGGCACCCCGGCCAGCAAAGCTTGCATGCCTTCCGGGGCGCTGACGGTATAGATACGATCAATTTGTGACAGCGCGGCGAAAAGGCTGAATCCCGGCGAAACGTAACTGGCGTCCCTGGGCAAGTGACGGACACGGGCGAGTTCGCCCGCCGCGCCACTCTCGGCAGGCCATATCCAAAATTCTGCGTTGGGATCGTCGTTACGCGCCGCTGCGACCATACGCATGAAGGCGAGACGTGTTGTCTTGTTGCCTCGCGGCTGATCAATTAGCATGATCCGTGTGCTGCGGGGAGGCTGAAGCAACTCCGGGGGGCAGGCAGGTATAGCATCGCGCGAGATTTCCGCGCGTGCGGCCACGAGGCGCGCTATCAGCCCTGGCAGGTCCGGAGATGTGCCAAGGCCCTCGTCCGTATCGATAAGCGCCTGAATGGCCCGGCACATTGAGCCACGTACGCTGCCAGGGTCGGGGAGCACGAACCAAGAGAGCATCGGCACGCTCCTCCGGCGTGTCGACCATACAGGGCCAGAAAACAGGGCGGGCGTGGCCGGATAGAAAATTTGCCTCAGCCGCACCATAGCCCGCCCGGCAAGGCGTCCGCACCATACACTGCCGGCGGTGCCGTAAATGGATGCGAGCGTTCGCCGACCGCGCGCCATGCTGCGGAGATCGAAGGGGGCCCGCCACACAGGTCCGATGGCCGCTCTAATCTGGCTCATCTACATCAATTCCTCGATGAACCGATCTACCGCAGAAAAATGCTGCTCCCAGGTTGGCTCGCGAAACCCCTCAATGCGCTCAATCTGCGCAGCGCGCTGAGGGCTCTCCTCGGTTGCATACTCCATGACGCGCGTCATCCAGCCGAGGCCATCTAAGGGATCGAGGTACTCTGGAATCTCGCCAGCGATTTCGCGAAACGCAGCCAGGTCACTGGCAATCACCGGCACCCGCATTGCCAACGCTTCAGCCAGCGGCATGCCATAGCCCTCCACGAACGACGGAAACAACAGAGCACGGGCATGGTTCAGGTAAGTACAGAGTCGCTCGTCGGAGCAATTGGCTTCTTCTATCACCTTGCCGCGCAGAGGAGCACAGCGTTCAAGCATATCGATCACGTTTTCGCACTCCCACCCGCGCCTCCCGATCACCACCAATACTGGCGCCCTCTGTCCCATAACTTCGACCAGACGGCGCCAGACATGGAGCAGCAACCAATGATTCTTACGCGGCTCGATGGTGCCCAGCATGACGAAATACGGTTGCGCAAGCAGACACTCGCCCGCGACGCCGGATATCCCCGAAGCGAGCCGCGCCACCACCGCCCCAGGGACCGACCAGCCGTTGTGTCGCGCTTGCTGCACGAGGGAGTCGAGCGTGTCCTGAGAGTTTGCAACAATGCCCGCAGCATGACCGAGCGCTACCCGCATCCGTTCGAGATGGACTTCCCGCACACCAGGGCGGCAGTACTCTGCATGCGTGACCGGAATCAAATCGTGCAACATGAACACCGTATGGATATTCCGGCGTTTCAGCGACTTGAAGTAGCGGCCATACTCCAGCCCAGAATGGCTGGTGTGCAGTAGCACCCCCCCATTGAATATCTCGTGTCGCAATGCACCGCATATGGCACGTACCAAAAGGGACTTGATCCCTGCTGGCTTGGAAGAATGCTGCTTCAATAGCAGCTCAAATGCCTCAGCAGAATGCTCCGCTGACAACACCACGTTGAAGCCGCGGATACTCAACACCGCGCGGGCGCGGTGTGCATAGTGTTTGATATAAAGGAGACCAACACGGTCAACGCCTGTGGGCAAAATCTGCTGGCCCAGGCGATCCAGGAGCCGCGTGACGTCGAGGAAGATCGGGATCAAACTTTCTTCTTTCCTTGAAGATCCGTGACCTAAACCAAGATCACCTGTTAAACCAAGTCATGTGACCACAGACGGCATTCACCACCGTCACATCGTGCCCCTCCGGCTGCACGTGCCTTTGCCTGGTGACTGCAGTGCAACCAATCCGACTCACAGAATCATTTTCAAGACGCTCATATACCTGTGCTTCATATCGTCAAGTCGCTCACTATAGAATCCCCGGTTCACCGTCGCGTAACTGTCCGCCTCCCGCAACAGGCGCGATGGATCATCCACGGCATCTGAAAGCGATATCATCGGCAACTGCAAGTCATGACAGATCGTCGTAATCTTCAATTGCCAGGGAATGCGCGGCGTTTCAACGTAGATGACCGGTCTGCCAAGCGATGCCGCAAATATCAGCGGGTGGTAGCGCCCGGCCGATACGACGAGCCGGCACTTCGCCAGTACCGCCTTTACCGCTTGCGGATTCCACCAACACTCACAAACTTCAGCAACCCGCTGCTCGGAGGCATACTTCCGCATTTCGCGAGCGTCTTCGGGTGAAAACGGAACAAACAAGCACCGCAATCCCAATGTTTCGAGCTTCTGGGCGAGCAACTCGATGCGACCCTCTCCAAAAGCGAGTTCCGGCCCATTCTCTTCCCGCACTACGATTGCTACGGTGTTCTCTTCAATGCTGATGTCGTCCGGAACATCGCCGATGGGCAAGTCCCAGGCCCAGTCCGCTCCAAGGTGGGCTTTCCTTGACAACATCGAATAGCGTTCATAGCTCCAGCGCGTGCGAAAGCTCACGAACGCGAGATGCTGCGTAAAGAATTCTGTTGTCGATCGAAGGCGCACATGTGCATCCCCAACAATGGTCGGGAAGTCGATCCCGCTGACCAGCACTGGAACGTTAGACAGAATTGCATGAATCAGCTGCGCGCCATTGAAACTGAAACCCAAGCCGCCCCCGCCAATATGCAGCGCCGCTGCACGATCTGGCTCCACCGGACCGATTTCAAGCTGATGGACGCTGAGGCATTGTGTGTATGGATGCCAGTTCCAGAAGCCGTCGTAGGCGCCATGCCTGTCGAGTGACAACGTGACAGGCATGGTCGGAGACAGGAAGTCATAGATGCGCTGCAGCATCGCCTCGTCACCTGTGTTCCCTCTACCCCAGAAACCTGATACAACAATGGGCTTGCTGTGTTTCATCAGTACCCCATTGCCTGCTTGTACACGAGAGTATTGCTCTCTGCGTCATACTTCCCTTGTGTGTGGACTACGTCTTCACGCGCTGCCACCGCGCAAACCACTTGCGCCAACTCCAGGAAATTGCCAATCTCGAACAGATTGAGGCGATCCGGGTGATAGCGTTCGATCTGCATAAACGCCTTGGTTCGCGAAGCCACAATAGGCTTGCCCATCTCGATGGCAATTGACATCGGTCCCGACGAGGACTGACCCACTTCCATATAGGGAAGCAGCGCGACGTCACAAACTTCCATCGCTTTAGGGAAATCATCATCCTTCAGGGCGCCCACGAAGTGCACGCGTGATGACAGGTCCGACGGATGCTTAGCGAGTGTCAACTTCTCGTAGTCGCCCGCAGACAACGTCAGATTGACCTTGGCATCTTCATCCTGTCTAACATCGAGCCACTTTCGCCCAGGTTCGATTTGACCAAGCAGGTTCGAAACATAGGCGTCAATGGAAACACCCTGCTTGATCTCATTGGGGTGCAAACCGCCAAAGATCGCCAGGTGGAAATTCGACGGAAGCAACCTGAGGGCACGCAACGCCACGTCAATACCCTTGTACTTGCTTACGAAGCCAAAGCAGCCAAGCACAACCGTACCTTCAGGCAACTGGCCAAGCCGGAGAAAGTCCTCGCGCCTGGTCGTTCGCTTCACCTCATCGACTACAGCCTTTGGATAAAAGGCGAGCGGATGGTCGAAGATACTCTCGATACCATGGACATACTTCAACATGCGCATGTCGCGTCGCGTGTGCACGATGACAGAGGCCTGCCGCTTTCTCAGGTGGGCGTATAGCTTCGTCGACAGCATCTCATTGTCCACGTGGTTGCCGTAGATGCCTACGACCTTATCGAACCGAAGCTTCAATACTGCGCTGGCAACGTCGCCCCAAGGGAATTGCTTGGATTGCAGAATCGTGTGAAACGTGACGCAAACTCTAGGCGAGGCGTCCACAAGCCTCGTGAAACGGCGAAAGATCGCCTTCTTCGTACGCCCGAGCGTGCCGTGCTCAAGCTGGATATTGACAGCATCGAAGTTCCGCAGCTCTTTGCAGATCCGAGTGATTTCCGCATCGGCAAGCCGCTGAACCGACTTCGCCTCGGCGCGAAACAGGAACTGGTCCAGATCGAACACAGTGATGTCGAAATGATTCTTGAGTTGCGGCACCAGCGCCTTCGTATATCCAGCAATGCCGCAAAGCTCATCGAAAGTACTTATGATCGCGAGCCGAGGCTTCCCACTCTCTCGAGAAACTGCAAAGTTCGTCATTATTTTGCTTTTCGGATTAAATCATCAGCGAGGCGATCGCCTTGCTGGCGTGAACACTCAACACAATATTCAGGTCAGGTGGTCCTTTGTGGCCTGGCGCGCAAACACTGCGATTACCGACATGAGGAGACCTCCAATAAGCGTCAGCAGAACCGCGCGCCAGCCATGTGGTCGGGTGGCGCTATCGGGCAGCACAGCGTCAACGAACTTGACGAGATATAAAGACTGACGCTCCGCATTCGTAATTTGTCGTTGGCGCGCATCGGTGGCCGAGGCGAACAGCTTCTCAAGCACCGTGATATCGGATTTCAGGTTTTCCAACTCCTCAATGCGCGGCGCATAGTTGCGCGCGCTCGCACCCAAGCCGGAGCTATTGTTTAACTGTTCGATACGGGCTGTGATGAACTTGATCTTGCTGTTCAGATTCTTCATCACGGGGGAGTCAGCACTGAGTTCCTGACCCATGGCCCGCTTCTGTGCCTCCAACGAAACGAGGTCATCCTCCAGCTTATTGATGAACTGCAGGTTACTAAGCGCAACCGCAGACTGGTCGATAATGCCGTATTGCGTACGCTTCTTTGCCAACTCACGTCGCTTCTCGTTCAACTCCCGGCTAGCGCGGTCGACGTCACGATTCGCAGTTGCCACCGCATCCCGGCGGATGCGATCCGATATATCGTTGATCAGCCCTTCGGAGATCTTCAGTACCTCAAGGGAAAGGCGATAAGAGTCATCTGCGCTGAACGCCTCAACGTTGACACTCACCAAGCCCGTCGTGATGTCGAAGTACGGCTTGATCTTGCGCTTGAGGTAGCGAAGCTTCTGTTCGGAGTCGGCATCGGCTGCTAAGGACCCTAGCAAAAATAACTTGAACAGTTGTCCTCGCGTCTATACGATGCGCACATGGATATCAGCGAGGCAGTCGAAGCGAAGTTTCGGGCCCTGCAGGCGCGCCTTGATGAGGCGACGTTGCGCCTATGGGCCGCCGCCGAAGCGCGCAGCCTGGGGCGTGGGGGCGTGAGTCTGGTGGCCAAAGCGATAGGCATCTCGCGCACCACGATCTATGCGGGACTGGCCGAACTCGAAGCGGCCGGTGGAGCGACGCGGGACATGACGGCCAAGCGCATTCGTGCCCCGGGAGGCGGGCGCAAGAGGCTAACTGAGCTCGATGCGAGGTTGTTGGAGCACCTGGATGCACTGGTGGAGCCGACCAGCCGGGGTGACCCGATGTCAGCACTACGATGGACGTGCAAGAGCACCACCCGTCTGGCCGAAGAGCTCAACCGGCTGGGGCATCGCGTGAGTCAGCGCACGATCTGCGATCTGCTGACGCAGACGGGCTACAGCTTGCAATCGGTGCGCAAGACACGCGAAGGCGCGCAGCACCCCGACCGCGACGCGCAGTTCCACTACATCGCCGACAAGGTGGCGCAGTATCAGCGCCAGCGTCAGCCGGTCATCTCGGTGGACACGAAAAAGAAGGAGCTGATCGGCGATTTCAAGAACGCTGGCCGCGAATGGCAGCCCAAGGGCCAACCCGAGCAGGCGCGTGTGCACGATTTCATCGACGATGAACTGGGCAAGGTTGCCCCGTATGGCGTCTATGATGTGACGGCCAACGAGGGCTGGGTCAGCGTGGGCATCAACCACGACACCGCCGAGTTCGCGGTTCAAAGCATCCGTCGCTGGTGGCTGGAGATGGGCCGTCCGTTGTATCCGAAAGCCAGGCGACTGCTGGTCACCGCCGACTGCGGTGGCAGCAACGGGTATCGTGTGCGGCTGTGGCGGGTGCAGTTGCAGCGACTGGCCGACGAACTCGGTTTCGCTGTGCAGGTGTGCCACTTTCCGCCGGGTACGAGCAAGTGGAACAAGATCGAGCATCGCCTGTTCTGCCATATCACGAACAACTGGCGCGGCCGACCGCTGTTGACGCGTCAGGTGGTAGTGAACCTCATCGGCAGCGTGAGTACCGCTGAAGGGCTGAAAGTGCGTGCGGAACTGGACGAGAACATGTACGACGCAGGTATCAAGGTCAGCGACGCCGAACTCGCTGCCGTGGCCATTGAGCGCGACGAATTTCATGGCGAGTGGAACTACCGCATCAAACCTCGAACATCTCGTCGCAAGACGTAATTGTTCAAGTTATTTTTGCTAGGATCCTAAGTGGTCTAGGATATCGCCACGGCCTCGCCCGAACAGCACTTGCAAATTGAGCCTCGATCCAAGGTCGCGCACGAAGGCATCGCTCTCCAAGTACCGCACGACCCCGTAGGAGGTAACTCCGACCTCCGAAGAGAACGGCACGCTTTGGGCAATGCCAGCACCTTCGCTCTTTACCTGCGTGGGCTCGGCCGGTCGTACACCAAATTGCACGGTCGTGAGATAACCTGGACGCGCAATGAGCCCATAATATCCCCCTACCAGCAGAGTAGGAACGATGCAGAATAATACAAAAAACAATACATTGGATTTAGGCCAGGCAATGCCTAGCGACCTGCTCGGTGCATAACCGAGCGTTTCATTCGTGGCCATTTTTTTGAATGATATCGTTATAAGCTTGAATAGCGCTCTCGATGTCATCATGCAGGGTGACCGTACCGTTATTCAGCACAAGGCCGCAATCGCACGAGTCGCGCAAAACATCGTTGTTGTGGGAAACCAGGATGATATTGGCATCTCGTATGCGCTTATTAAGCTCGTTCTGCGCCTTCTGACGAAACGCCGCATCACCTACCGCAGTCACTTCGTCAATGAGATATGTATCGAAACGAAAGGCAAGACTCAACCCGAACGCCAACCTCGCTCGCATCCCGGATGAGAACGTCTTAATTGGCATGTCGAAGTAGCTGCCAATCTCGCAAAATGCCTCGACATACGCCATCACTTCACGCGACTCATAACCATAGACCCGCGAGACGAATATCACGTTCTGGCGGGCGCTTAGACTGCTGATGAAGAAACTGCTCAGCGCCATTGGAAATGAGATTGCCCCGCTACGTCGGATCGCTCCTCGATCGGGCTTTTCCGCGCCGGCGATGAGACGAATCAGCGTTGACTTGCCAGCGCCGTTACGTCCCAGAATTGCCAGATTGCGTCCCTGCGGGATAAAAAAACTCACGTCATCGAGGATCACTTTCGTTTGTCGCGATGTTCGAAAGGCTTTTGAAACACGCACAAACTCCATCAACTCTCGACTCCGATGTGCCGATCGAGCACACGCATTAGTATTAACCCGCCAGCAAGCAATAAGGTGGAAAGCAGAAGCAAATACCCAGGTTCCAGCCACGGCGGTTGGAATCCACTATAGAATCCCGCGCGCAATAGTTCGATGCATTGCAATACGGGGTTCCAGATCAACACTGCCCGGATCTCCGGCGGCATCTTTTCCGCGATGTAGAAGATCCCGCTGCAGAAGTACAGCACCCGTGTAATCTGCGACCAGATCATCTCCCAAGATTCGAACATCTCATTGAGCATTGCCATGAAGATGCCGAGAGATACTCCAAAGAACCATGCGAGGAGCATTGCCCCCAAGATCGAAAGGCCATCCTCGGGGACCGCCTCGATGCCAACAAGATTAAAAATAACTAGAATCAGAGCCGCAACGAGCAATTCTGTCAGCAACGACAGGATTCCGCGCGCAACGAGCACGTCGAATACCTTAATTGGTGGCAGGAGCAACAAGGATCGATTGGCACTCAGCCCTTGCATTACTTTAGACCCGGTATGAATCACCATGAAAAAAGGCAGCAAACCGGTGAGGTAGAACAGATAGAGATTGTGGCCGAGTGGTGCTGTCGAGTGATTAAGGAGTGAGAAGAAGAAGCCCAGAACCATCAGGTGCACAATCGGTTCAATGATGGCCCAGAGGTATCCGAGCCTCGACCGCTCATATTGCCCGGCGATCTCGCGTAGGATCAGTGCGTGGAGGACACGCAACTGGGCCTTAAACGGCCCGGTGGGCGGACGTCGGGGAGGGGCAGAAGCGCTTTCCATAGACAGATTTACCTGTATCTGCCGTTCAACGTGGGCACTCAGGCCTTCGGCGTGCGCAAGAAACTCATCGTGCCCGGGCCGTTTCGCGACAGCCGCTTCCGCGTGTTGAAGCGCACGTCGGTACTCGCCGCAAGCGGCCCAGGCACCGCTGAGTACGCGCTCAAGAGTCCCGTCCCCGTTCGGGGCGATACGCGCCTGGAGCAAATGCACAGCTTCGTGGGGGCGTCCGGACTCGATTGCCAGAGACGCGCTGTGAATTGCGTAGTCCAGATTATGCGGCTCCATCTCCAGACAGCGCGCGGCATCCTCGCGAGCCTCGTGGAATCGCCCAGCGCACGCGAGCGCGCCGCTTCGCGCGCGCAGAACGGCCGCGCTCTCACCGCCACGCTCGATCAATTGATTTGCCAAGTCAATGGCACGATCATAGGCACGAGCTTGTACAAGCTCGTGGACCTGGTTCAGCTCCAACGCCGAATCTTTCATACCAGCATGAATCCCGTCATCCCGCACTGCACGCCTTCAACTGATCAACCGTTACTTGAATGCATTGATAGAGTTGACAACCGGATAAGCCACCGAGAAAACGACGTTGAGGAACTTTTGCAGGTCCGCAATTGGCGCGTTCGCCACATACATGATGTCCTGATCATGCATCTTAAAGCTACGCGCCAGGAAGTAGTTGCCCGGGTCCCTAAGGTCAATACGATAAATCACCGGGACCAGCTGACTCTCCGAAGAATCAGCTACGTCACCAGCCAGCGCCGAACGGCGCTCCATACGGAAGACGAATACCCCACTGGGATCTGCGCGATTGTCCAGCAGACCGCCCGTACGAGCCAATGCCTGCGTCAGTGAGATCCCTGGCTCTTCAAAGCTGATTTCGTCGTTCTTCCCGCTTGCACCAAACGCCACAAATGTATTCGGCTTGAATAGCAGCGCAACGGTGTCGCCAGGAAACAGCCTGATGTTCTGCCGGGGATCCTTGATTACCGTCGACAGCGGCATGCTGCGCACTAAATTGCCCCGCGTGATCTGTACCGTCAGCTTATCCAATTGCTGCTTTCCACCTCCCGCGCTCGATATCGCATCGAGCAGCCTTTCACTTTTCGGAGTGAAGGGTACACGCGTGGCCCCGCCAGCATCGCTGATCACGGTAACGAATGACGTCTGATTCTGCGCCAGCCGCACCAGCACCTGCGGTCGGTTAGCCTTTCCATTCAGACCTTGCGAGATCTCGGCAGCAACCTGGGCCACGCTGCGCCCTGCTGCCCGCACACGCCCGACAAATGGGACCATAATGTTCCCTTGGGCATCAATCACCTGGGTCGGCAACTGTGTTGCGTGACCACCCGCAGCCCCCGAAAGGCTCTCCGCTTGCAGGCCACCGAACAATACGGCTGGTGGCGCCTCCCAGATCGTGATGTCCAGCAGATCTCCCGCAGCGAGATCCTGCTGCGCAGGCATGCGGTCTCCGAGCGTTTCCGCAAAGGTCGATGTCCCCTCTTGCGCAGCCAATCGCCTGATGACGGGTACGCTAAGTTCTACGAGATCGATCCCCCTGGCTTTCAAATCGGCTTGCGCGGAATCGATCTGATCCGTCCGCGGCCCTGCCGACGGAATACCGGCGCATGCGCTAAGGCATGCGACTGCTATTGCAGCCACAACCGATCTGAAGAGGAATGAAACTCGCATTACTGTACTACCCAAATCAGGACTTGAAGACATTGCAGCCAGGCTATGGCGGATGGGATCTTCTGCCACTCCACTGCCTCTGCTTGGGTGGCGGCGCAACGGAGAGCCTCAACGCGGGAGTCAGCGAACGCCGAAGAACGCCGCGAGTAGTCGGAAAACAAATTTGACACTATGCGGCACGCAATTATAGCGAGCACTAGCCCAACTTGCCATGTAGAAGTGGATCTTGCGGCAACGCCCCCACCCAGATTGCTCATCGCACCTTGCCCGTACCAATCATGCGAGCAACACATCATCTACCCCGCAGCCGCATGTTAAATCCAGCGTTAGCGGGGCAAGAAGCAGACCCGCTCGCAGCCTTCTTCGCTACAGCAGGACTTTGCGATAGCTGTAGCCCTCCCGGGGATCGCCCCAGTAAAAATATCAAATATGCTCACACCAGCAGAAGTGCCGGGGACCGTGTAGCCAGCCCAACACCGCCTCCGAGACGCGATCCAAGGCGCCTTCGGTACAGTGCCAAATGCCCGCGCATGCTGATCGGGCTCCCGCCCCCCGCAACTCCCTTGCGACCAGGAAATCCTGTGCGCCACCAGCAAACGATGCGGGTTTCCGCGACGGACTACGGACGTAGCGGAAGACCGTAGATTATCCCCGCCGCACATGACAAAACTTGCGGACCTGCGTTTCTATGCGCAACCGCATCGGCCAAAGCGCAAAAGATGCTGAAAATGCTTAACAATGGGCGGCGCGTTCGGGTATCCTCCCTGCTTCCGCGGTCACGCCCATTTCTGCTCCCCGGTGGCCCTGTTTCGCACGGGGTTGTTGCCGCACGCCGCCCTGCTTGCGCCCGTCCTTCGCTACCCATGCCCCGCTCCTTCCTGACCCTGCAAGGCACGGCTTCTCCCTTCTTTAGTCAGTTGGCTATCGCTCTGGCCGAGCGCGGCCAACCGGTACGGCGCGTCAACTATTGCGGCGGCGATTTGGCCTATTCGGGCAAAGAACAAGCCTATAACTACTGCGCGGAAATGCAGGCGCTGCCGGATTGGTACAACAAGATACTTGGCTCTGGCAATTTCACCGACATCCTACTTTTCGGGGATTGCCGAAAGATTCATAAGGCGATATATCCGATCGCACAACAATATGAAATCCGTGTGAACGTATTCGAAGAGGGCTACGTCCGGCCAAACTGGCTGACCCTGGAAACGCATGGTGTCAACGGCCGCTCGCGGCTGCCGCGCGACCCTGCGTGCTATCGCGAGCAGCGCGGCGTCACGCCGCCCTGCCCTTCCAGCCAGCCCACCGGCTACAGCCTCTTTGAGCGCGCTTTTCACGATATCCGCTATCGCGCAGCGAACGCACTGTATGCCGGCCGTTTTCCGCACTACCAGAGCCATCGCCCTCATAACGGATATCGGGAATATGCCGGCCTGGCTCGCCGCCTGCTCCAGCAACGCCAGCACCGCATTGAAGCCGACCGGCTCACGGAACGCCTCCTGGCCAGGAAGCTGCCCTATTACCTCTTCCCGCTGCAGCTCAACTCGGACTCCCAGATCCAGGTCCACTCGCCGTTCGAGGGCATTCGGCAGGCTATCGACCACGTGCTGATCTCTTTTGCGGCGCACGCACCCACCGACGCCCTCCTGGTCATCAAGAATCATCCGCTTGACACAGGACTGATCGACTATCGCCACTACGCCAAGATGAAGGCAAAAGAGCTAGGCATGGACGATCGCCTCGAATTCATCGACGCCGGCCATCTGCCCACGCTGCTCGACCACGCACGGGGCGTGGTGGTCGTCAACAGCACGGTCGGGCTGTCCGCCCTGCACCATCGCCGCCCCCTGGTGGCATTGGGAACGGCGATCTACGACATGGCCGGCATGACCTGGCAGGGCAACCTGGATGCCTTCTGGCGGGAAGCGGAAGGACCGGACATGGGCCTGTACCAGGCATTCCTCGATTACGTGGTGCACCACACGCAGATTAATGGCGATTTCTATACCCGCACCGGTATTGCCATGGCCGTCGCCGGCGCGGTGAAGCGGCTGGAGGCCAGTCCTCAATGACGGACCGCGGCCCCCGCCACGTTGTCATCACCGGTGCAAGCGCCGGCATCGGCCAGGCGCTTGCCCGCGCCTACGCGGCTCCCGGCGTGACGCTGGGCTTGGTCGCCCGCGACGCAGCGCGCCTCGCCGCATGCGCGGAACAATGCCGCCAATCCGGTGCGACGGTGGAAACTGCGCAACTGGATGTCCGCGACGCCGCCGGCATGTCGGCATGGCTGATGGCCTTCGACGACGCCCACCCGATCGACCTGCTGATTGCCAATGCCGGCGTCGCCAGCACCTTGGCAACGACCGGCGACTGGGAAGACCTGGAGCGTACGCGCCGCGTCTTCGACACCAATTTCTATGGCGCCATGCACACGCTATTGCCGGTGATCGACCGGCTGCGCGGGCGCAAGCGCGGACAAATCGCGATCGTCAGCTCGCTGGCCGCACTGCGCGGCATGGCGATTTCGCCGGCCTATTGCGCCAGCAAGTCGGCCATCAAGGCATACGGCGAATCCGTGCGGCCGCTGCTGGCCCGCGATGGCGTCCGGCTTTCGCTTGTGTTCCCGGGCTTCGTGAAGACATCGATGAGCGACGTCTTCCCCGGAGAAAAGCCGATGCTGTGGTCCGCCGACAAGGCCGCACGACACATCCGCGCCAAACTTGCCGCCGGACGCGCGGAGATCAAGTTCCCCGGCCTGCTTGCCTTCGGCATGGGCCTGCTGCCGCTGCTGCCCGCCAAGCTTGGCGATGCCATTCTCAACCGGCTCTCCTACGTGCCCCGGGAAGATCGCTAGGCACTAATGTCGGGCTGGATCTACTTCCTCCTGGCGCACGCCATCTCGTTTGTGCCGGACGGCATCGTCCTGCCACAGCCCCGCGCACCCTGGCGCCGGGGCATCCGGGCTCTGAGCATCCACTGCCTGTCGGTGACGAACCTCTTTTCGCTGACGCTGCTTTGCACCGCACGCCCGGCCTTTGCGGCGCTCGTTGCTGCCTCGATCGTCGGCCTGCTGGCGGTGGTCAGCAACGCCAAGTACGCGTCGCTGCGCGAGCCGTTCGTCTTCACGGACCTGAGTCTGTTCAGCCAGCTCTTCCGCCATCCGCGCCTGTACCTGCCATTCCTCAGCGTCGTTGAGGTCCTCGCGATGCTTCTCGGTGCGGGCCTGTTCGCCGGCGCCTTCATCGCTAGCCCGGCACTGCCCGCAGTGCCCGCCGTCGCCCTGCTGGCCACGTCCGCCGCATGCGTGCTTTGGGGCGCGGTGTTCTCCGCCGCCCTGCCGCTCACGCTCGAACCCGGCAAAGACCAGCAGCACCATGGCTTCTTCGCGGTGTTCGTCGCCTACTTGCTGAATGGCATGCGGCCCGCTGTGATGCGCGGATTCCGGGCCGCGCTGGTGGCCGGACCCTTCTCCGGAAAGGCCGCGCCGGCGGAGAAGCCCGACGTCATCCTGATCCAAAGTGAATCGTTCTTCGATGCCCGGCGACTCGGCGATGCGATCCGCCCGGAGTTGCTACGGCACTTCGATGCGGCCCGGCAATCCGCCTTGCAGCACGGCGAGCTGCGCGTGCCGGCCTGGGGCGCCAACACGATGCGCACGGAATTTGCTGTGCTGACGGGACTGCCCGAGTCGGAGCTTGGTTTGGCACGCTTCTACCCCTATGTGTTCATCCGTCGGCCGTGCGCATCGATCGCCGGCTGGTTCCGCCGTGCGGCCTTTCGCACCGTCGCGATCCATCCCTACTACGCGGACTTCTTCGGGCGCGACCGCGCGCTGCCGCTAATGCACTTCGAGCGTTTTCTCGATATCCGTCACTTCACGGATGCCAGCCGGGCTGGTCCCTATGTCTCGGACGCGGCAGTCGCGGACGCAATCCTCGCGGAACTGGAAGCCGCCGGCAACGAGCCGGCGTTCGTCATGGCGATGACCATGGAGAACCACGGGCCGCTGCACCTGGAGAAGGTGGCACCCGGCGAAGGCGCGCAGTACCACACACGCGGCGATGGCGCTCCGTGGGACGACCTGACGGCGTACCTGCGCCACCTGGCCAACGCCGACGCAATGATCGGGCGCCTGATGGAAGCCCTGCGAGCGCGCAAGCGCAGCGCCATCCTGTGCTTCTACGGCGACCACGTACCGGCGCTGCCCAGGGTCTTTCAGGCGCTCGGCGGCATGCAGGCACACAGCGATTACTTTATCTGGCGCAGCGACGACGGCGGGGAATCCGCCCCGCTGCGCCGGGACATATCAGCAGCTGAGCTCGGACAGGAACTGGTACGGCGCATCCAACAAGCGGTGCCCGCATGCCTGTCGGCATAAGCAGAAGAAAAATACGAATTGAGCAGTAGCAGGGATAGCAGGGTCTTAATAAAAATGAAAGATGCAATTGCGATCGTCGGAATGTCGTGCAGGTTTCCGGGAGGCGTACGCAGCCCGGAAGATTACTGGAACCTCTTGCTGGCGGAGAAGGATGCGGTAACGTCGGTACCGCCCGGCCGCTTCGACACCGAGTTCTACCAGCACCCCTCCAAGCGCGAGCCAGGCAAGAGCTACACCTTCTCCGCCGGCGTGATCGACGACGTGGCCGGCTTCGATGCCGACTTCTTCGGCATCTCGCCGCGCGAAGCCCAGCAGATGGATCCGCAGCAGCGCCTGCTGCTCGAACTCGCCTGGGAGGCCTTCGAGAATGCCGGCCAGCTGCCGCAGCAAATGGCCGGCAGCAACTGCGCCGTCTTTGTCGGCGTGGCGAGCCAGGACTATGGCGATCGGGCCGTCGACGACCTGAGCGTGGTCGATGCCTACTCCGCTACCGGCAATACGCTCTCCATCGCGTCGAACCGGATTTCCTACCTGTTTGACCTGCGCGGCCCCAGTATGTCGATCGACACGGCGTGCTCGTCGTCGCTCGTCGCGCTGCACCAGGCCTGCAACGCGATCCGCTCTGGCGAAGCCGAGACGGCGCTGGCCGGTGGCGTCAACCTGCTGCTGCACCCCTTCCCTTTCATCAGCTTCTCCAAGGCCTCGATGCTTTCGCCGACGGGTCGCTGCCGCGCGTTCGACGCCAGCGGCGACGGCTACGTCCGCGCCGAAGGCGGTGCGCTCGTGCTGCTCAAGCCGCTCAGCAATGCGCTAGCGGACGGTGACACCATCCACGCGGTGATCGCTGCCTCCGGCGTCAACTCGGATGGCCACTCGCATGGCGGCATCAACGTGCCCGGCGCCGCAACGCAGGCCGCGCTGCTCGATGCCGTCTACGCTCGCGCCGGGGTGGATCCGCGCGACCTGGCCTACGTGGAAGCGCACGGCACCGGCACCGCGGTCGGCGACCCGATCGAGGCCCGCGCGCTGATCGACGTGATCGGCAGCCGGCGGAGTGCCGAGTCGCCGCTGCTGATCGGTTCGGCCAAGACAAATCTCGGCCACCTCGAAACGGCGTCGGGCATGGCGGGCCTGCTGAAGGCGGTGCTCTGCCTGAAGCACCGGGCGGTGCCGGCATCGATTCATTTCTGCAATCCCAATCCGAACATCGACTTCGCTCGTGGCAACCTGCGCGTCGTCGATCGCTACCGGCCGCTCCAGACCAGTACTGCGCCGCTGCTGATGGGCGTCAACTCGTTCGGTTTCGGCGGCACCAATGCCCACGTCCTGCTGCGAGAAGCAGTGGCCTCGCCTGAAACCAAGCCCAAGGTGCCCGACGCAGAAGTACCCCGCCTCGCACCGCTGGTGCTGAGCGCGCGTGCGCCGCAGGCGCTGCAGGCGCTGGCCGGCGAATACCAGGCACGGCTGCGGGCCGGCGCCTCGTGGCAGTCGCTCGCCAGCGCCACCGCGCATCGGCGACAGCTGCTGCGGCACCGCGCCGTAGTCGCCCCCGCCACAGTGGCGGAGGGCCAGGCCGCCCTCGCGCTGCTGGCAAAGGGCGAAGGCTCGCCGTCGTATGTCATTGGCGAGGCGGCCAGCCAGAGCGGCAAGCTTGCGCTCGTCTTCTCCGGCAACGGCTCGCAGTGGATCAACATGGGTCAGCGCCTGCTTGCCGAGGACGCCGTCTTCCGCGCCGCACTGGAGGAAATCGACGCGCAATGGCAGGCCGACGGCAGTCAGTCGTTGGCCGGCGTAATGCGTGACGGCGCCAGCGCCGAATGGCTGCAGCGCACCGAAAACGCACAACCCCTGCTGTTTGCGATGCAAGTCGGCATCGTTCGCTCGCTCCGCGTCAGCGGCCTTGAGTACGACGCCTGCTACGGCCACAGCGTGGGCGAGATCGCCGCAGCATGGGCATCCGGCGCGCTGACACTGGCGCAGGCCGTCAAGGTGATCAAGGTACGCAGCCGCGCGCAGGCGCTGACGGCAGGCACCGGGAAAATGGCTGCGGTGGGCCTCGGCGAGGCGGCAGCGCAGGAGCTCATCGAACAGCTAGGACTGGCCAAAGACCTTGAAGTGGCTGGCATCAACAGCCCGGAGGCCGTCACGCTGGCCGGCTCGCCGCGTGCGTTGCAGGCGCTGCAGGACCATGTCTCCCGCCAGGGCAAGTTCTTCCAGTTGCTCGACCTCGACTACGCGTTCCACAGCAAGCGGATGGATACGATCCGCGAGACCGTGATGTCGGGGCTGGCCGACCTGCGTCCGCAGCCAACGCAGACTGTGTTTGCTTCTACTGTGACCGGCGGGCAGTTGTCCGGCGTGGAGCTCGACGCACGGTATTGGTGGCGCAACATCCGGGAGCCGGTTCGCTTTGACGCCGCCACAAGGCAACTGGCTAGCACGGGCATTCACCTGTTCCTGGAGGTGGGCCCGCATTCGATCCTTCGCAATTACGTGGTTCAGTCCCTGGAGCAAACAGGATCAGGAGCCCGCGTCCTGCCCACGCTGAAGCGTGGTCATGATTCTGCCGCGCAACTGCGTCATGCGCTATGTGCCGCCGTGGCGCATGGCGCCCGCCTTGACCACGCCACCCTCTATCCGTACGTGGATCGCACGCTGTCGCTGCCGGGCTATCCCTGGCAACGCAGCCGTCACTGGGTACCTGTCACCCCCGAAGGCTACAACCTCGTCGATCGCCATCGCGAGCACCCGCTGCTAGGCTACCGCCTGAAGGACAGCGCGGCCGCCTGGGAAAACCAGCTTGACCCGGTCAAGCTACCCGCGCTCGCCGCGCACGTGGTGGACGGCACCGTGACCTTCCCGGGCGCCGGCTACGTGGAAATGGCGCTGGCGGCAGCACGCCTGTACTTTGGCACCGAACAGTGCGCAGTGGAGAATCTCGACATCCGCGCGCCGGCCGTGTTCCAGCCGCAGCAGAGCAAGCTGTTCCGCTTCACCATCGAGCCGCGCACGGCCAGCTTCGCCATCGAATCGCGGTTGCGCGGCAGCAACGATCCCTGGACGCTGAACGCCGTCGGCCGCCTGCTCATCGGCGGCCCGGCGCTGCCGGCGCCGACTCCTGCCGCGGCGCAACTTGCTGCGCTGCAGGCCGCGCCCGTCATTGACGGCGAAACGCTGTATCAAGGGGCTGCAGCCATCGGACTGGAATTCGGGGACGCGTTCCGCTGGGTGGGGAACGTCCGCGTGGACGGCGACACCGCGCTGGCGGCATTCAATGCGCCCGCCGCGCTGGCGGACCCGAAGGCTGTCGCGGCCTACGTGATGCACCCGGGCGCAATGGACAGCGGTTTCCATCCGCTGCTGGCGCTGGAGGCCAACGGCCGCAAGTCGGCGGACAGCGCGGCCTACGTCCCGGTGCAGTTCGGCCGGATCGACTTCTACGGCGGCGGTGCCCCGGTGCGCGTCGTCGCCCGCATCGACCGCCGCAACCCGCATTCACTGGTCGGCACCTTCACCTACCTGGACCACGCCGGCAATGTCACGCTGCGGATCAGCGAATGCCGCTTCCGCCGCGTCGACCTGGTGGCGCGCCGCCATGGCGCGCCCGGCCGCTATGTGTTCGCGGCCGAGGCTCGTCCGCATGCGCAGGACATGAGCGCCGAGGCACTGCCCGTACCGGCCACGTTGCTGGCTACCGCCGCGCAGGCCGTTGCCGCTCGGGAGGATGCCGCGCACCGCAATTCCCACCGGACTGAGGTGATGCCGCTGCTGGACGTGCTGGCCGCCGCCTATGCGTGGCGCGCCATCGAGGCACTGGGCGTGCTCGAGGCCGAAGCACTCCCCACCACGGCGAACCCCGCATTGCTGGAGCGCCTGATTGGCATGTTGCTGGAAGATGGCGTGCTGGCGATGCGCGACGGCCGCCTGGTTCGCGGCGACGAGACGTTGCCGTCGATCGAGGAACTCTGGCGCACTCTGTTGTCCGCATCGCCGGGACATGTTGCCGAACTGACGCTGCTCGCACATTGCGGCGCCTCGCTACCTGCGATCCTGCAGGGCGAGCGTGACGCATCGGCGGTGCTGCCTAGCGGCCGCAGCAGCCTGCTCGATCATTTCTTCGAGGCCTCGCCCACCTGGGCGCATGTGAACGCGATGGCTGAGTCCTGCCTGGACGCCGCAGTGCGGTCCTGGACCCAACGCCGGCCGATGCGGATCCTTGAGGTCATCACCCCCGGCGCGGACCTGTTCCAGCCGATCGGCGCACACTGGCAAGACCGCTGCGACTACACGATCGCCGGCAGCGTCGAACAGCTTGGCGCCTTCGATGCCGCCGGTCACCCGCGGATCCGCACCGCGCCGATCGAACTTGGCAGCGAAGTCACGCTGGCCGTCGAGCCGGGCCGCGGCAAGTCGTTTGACGTTGTCATCGTCAACAACCTGCTGCTCGCGGGCGGCCAGCCGGCCCACCTGCTGGCCGCCATCCGCTCGTGGATGGCGCCCGGCGCGATGCTGATCCTCGCCGACGGCCAGTCCAGCCGGTTCTCCGACATCGTGTTCGGGCTGTCCCCGGAATGGTGGCGCCATGGCCGCGGCGAGCTGATCCCGGCTGCCGCGATCAGCGCAATGCTGCACGCGCAGGGCTTCGAGGCTGCGACGCGGCATGTGGAAGCCGATCTCGATATCGAGGGCGCCCCGCTGCTGCTGGTTGCCCGCCGCGACGCGTCGCACGACGAAACCGCGCCCGCCGCCACCCCTGCCACGACCTCTTCCGCGGTGCACTGGCTGCTAGCCTGCCCGGGCGAGCCCGGCCCGCTGGCAGCCGCGCTGGCCCAGGCCATCCAGGTTGCATCGCCGGTGGCGCAAGTGTCGCTGCTCGCCTCGCCGGATGCCTGCATCGCGCACGCCACGGCGGCCATGGGCGGCGGCACTCCCTGCCATGTGGTATTCCTCGCGGCCGATGCAGCGGTGCAGTCCGCAGCTACGGACGGCAATGCGATGATGCTCGCGCAGGAATCGACCTCGATCGCGCTGGCTCGGCTGGGCCGCGAACTGCCCGGCAGCATGCCCGCCGTGCGGCTGTCGGTGGTCACGCGCGGCGGCGCACCATTGCCGGTCGCGGACGCCAGCGCGGAAGACTTCCAGCCAGCGCAGGCCACCGTATGGGGACTGGGCCGTGTGCTGATGAACGAGCGCGCGGAGCTTGGCTGCCGCCTGATCGATCTCGATGCGACAAGCAAGGCACCGGCTGCCGCGCTCGCGTGCGAACTGCTGTCTGCCGACCAGGAAGACGAAGTGCTGCTGTGGGGCGGCGAACGCTATGTCCCGCGCATGCTGCCGGCCGGTCTTGCGCCGCGCCAGGACGTCATGCCCGACCAGTCCGCGGCGGCGCCTCACAGCGTGCTGGCGTTCGAATCGCCAGGTTCGCTGCGCCACCTGCAATGGTTTGAACAGCCGGCCTTTGATCTTGCACCCGACGAGGTCGAGGTCGAGCCGACTGCCACGGGCCTCAACTTCCGCGACGTGATGTACGCGATGGGTCTGCTGTCTGACGAGGCCGTGGAAAGCGGCTTTGCCGGCCCCACCATCGGCCTGGAGTTCTCCGGCCGTGTCACGCGCGTCGGCAGCGATGTGCGGTCCTTCGCCGTCGGTGATCCTGTGCTGGGCTTCGCACCGGCGTGCTTCGCGAGCCGCGTGCGAACGCGAGCGACAGCTATCGCGCACAAGCCGGTGCGAATGAGCTTCGAGGAAGCCGCCACCATTCCCTCCACGTTTTTCACGGCCTACTACGCGCTGTGCGAGCTGGCGCGGCTGCGCAAGGGCGAGCGCGTGCTGATCCATGGCGCCGCTGGCGGCGTAGGGATCGCCGCGATCCAGCTGGCGCGCCATCTTGGCGCGGAGGTGTTTGCCACCGTCAGCAGCAACGAGAAACGGGAGTTCGTGCGCCTGCTGGGCGCCTCCCACGTGTTGGACTCGCGCAGCCTGTCGTTTGCCGACGATATCCGCCGCATCACCAACGGCCAGGGCGTAGACATCGTGCTGAACTCGCTGGCCGGCGAGGCGATGGTGCTGGGCATCGATGTGTTGCGCCCGTTCGGCCGCTTCCTTGAGCTTGGCAAGCGCGACTTCTACGAGAACAGCCGCATCGGGCTGCGCCCGTTCCGGAACAACATCAGCTACTTCGGCATCGACGCCGACCAGTTGATGAATGCCGCGCCTGAGCTGACCGCCTCGCTGTTCAGCAATGTGATGACGATGCTGGACGAGGGCTCGCTCGACCCGCTGCCGTACCGCGCCTTCCCCGCCAGCCGCGTGGAGGAGGCATTCCGCTACATGCAGCAGGCGCGCCAGATTGGCAAGATTGTCATTACCTTCCCGCACGGCGCGCCGGCGCCGCAGGCAGATGAGCCGGCCGGCCTGGCGCTGGACGCTCATGCCGCCTACCTCGTCGTCGGCGGTACCAGCGGCCTCGGCTTCGCCACCGCGCGCTGGCTGGTGGACAAGGGTGCGCGCCACCTGGTGCTTGCCAGCCGCCGCGGCGCGCTGGCACCGGAACTGGCCGCCGAAGCTGACCGCTGGCGCGACGAGCACGGCGTTGCCGTCACGGTGTCTTCCTGCGACTTCACCGATGCCACGGCAGTGGACGCGCTCGTTGCGGGCATCGCCGCGCGCGGTGCGCCCCTCAAGGGCGTCGTGCATTCGGCAATGGTGATCGCCGATGGCCTCCTCGCCAACCTCGACGATGGCAAATGGCGCGACGTGCTTGCGCCCAAGGTTGCGGGCGCGTGGAACCTGCATCGCGCCACGCAGGCACTCGCGCTGGATTTCTTCGTGGTCTACTCATCGGCCACCACGTTCCTGGGCAATCCGGGACAGGCCAACTACGTGGCTGCCAACAGCTTCCTCGAATCGCTCGTGCACCAGCGGCGTGCTGCAGGCCAGCCGGGCACCTTCATGGCCTGGGGCCCGCTTGAGGACGTCGGCTTCCTGGCGCGCAACGCGCAGACGCGCGAGGCGATCCAGTCGCGCATCGGAGGCCGCTCCATCACATCCGACGAAGCGATGGCAGCGCTCGAACGGGCACTGCTCACCAACCGCGCCGGCGAGGCGCTGCTGTGGCTGGACTGGCAGGCAATTTCGCGCGTGATGCCGGCCGCGCGCTCGCTGCGCTATATGGAGATGGGCGCGGGCACGAGCCAGGACGCGCAGCGCCAGGGCGGCGCCAGCGTCGCAGCCGACGTGCGCGCCCTGCCCGTCAATGAAGCCGTGCAGCGCGTCATCGACACGCTGCAAGCCCAGATTGCGCACATCCTGCACCTGTCGGCAAAGAAGATCGATCCGGACCGCTCGATCACCGACCTGGGCATGGATTCGCTGATGGGCATGGAACTCGGCATGGCCGTCGAAGAGTCCTTTGAGGTCAAGCTCTCGGTGATGCTGCTGGCCGAAGGTGCTACCGTGCGCTCACTGGCGCAGAAGATCGTTGAGTCAGTGCGCGCCGGCGCGGACAGTCAGGATGGCGGGGAAGCCGCCAGCATGGAGCAACAGATCGCTGCGATGGCATCGATCCATGCCATCGATCTGTCGCAGCCGGGACACGACGGCACCGCCGGCACGACGATCCTCGCCGACGAGGCCGCGCAGTGACGGCGCAGCCCGGCTGGGCGCAGCAGCAAGGCACGCTTGCGACCGAACTGCGGCTGTCCGGCCACGGCCTGCACACGGGGCGGCGCGTCAACGTGCACATCTCGCCCGCACCGCTGGGCCAGGGGATCGTATTCCGACGCATGCGGGCGGGGCGCGTGGTGGCTGAGTTGCCCGCGTCGCCGCAGCTCCGGCTCGGGCAACCGCTCTGCACGGCGCTGCAGTCGGCAAGCGGCGTGCGCGTGCGCACTGTGGAGCATCTGCTCGCGTCGCTGCTGGCCTGCCAGATCGATCACGCCACGGTCGGGCTCGATGCTGAAGAAGTACCGATTCTCGACGGCAGCGCATTGCCATGGATCGCGGCCATCGATGCCTGCGGGCGCGCCGCACTGCCGGCGCCCAAGCGCTTTCTGCGCATCCGGCGCGCGGTGACGGTCGAGGATGGCGGCACGCGCCGCCTGACGGTAACGCCCGCGGACGGCTACGAGATGGATGTCACCAACGATCTGAAAGGCTTTGGCGAACTGAAGTGGGCAGGCACGATCGACCCGGCCTCCTTCGCCACCGAGATTGCGCCGGCGCGCTCGTACGGGCGGCTCAAGTGGGCGGTGCCTGCCATCGCCTTCGGCTACCTCCGCGGCAATCCGATCCTGCGGGGCGCGCGGCCATCCTGCACCGCGACCATCGTCGGCAACGGTGTCATCGGCGGCATGCGGCTGCCGATGGAGTTCGTGCGGCATCGGGTGCTCGACCTGATCGGCGATCTCGCGCTGCTCGGCGCGCCCCTGCTGGGCAAGGTCACGGCGCTGCGCCCCAGCCATGAAATGAACTACCGCCTCTGTGCCGCCCTGCTCGACCAGCCCGATGCGTGGGAGTGGGCGGACACGGCCAACTGAAAACAAGGACAAGCATGGGACTGGGAGACCAGTTGAGACAGCAACTCGCGGCCAAGGCACTCAAGCGCCAGTTGGAACGGGTGACTAACGAGATCGATTCGCAAGTCACTGCGCGCGACGCGAACGACGTCACGCCGCGCGCTGTGACGGCACCGGCCGACCTGGCGGAGCTCTCCCGCTTTGACACGATGCCGGCCTACCAGCAGGTGGCGATCGGCCGCCAGATGAGCGAGCGGCTGCGCATTCCGTCGCCGTTTTTCCGCGTGCACGAGGCAGTGGCCAGCGCCACCACGCAAATCGACGGGCGGACTTACGACAACTTCGCCAACTACAACTATCTCGGCTTGGCCGGAGACCCGGTGGTATCCGCCAGCGCCAAGGCTGCGATCGACCGGTACGGCACGTCGGCCTCCGCCAGCCGGATCGTGGCGGGCGAGCGGCCCATCCAGCGTGAGCTCGAGCAGGAGCTGGCGCGCCTGTACGACGTGGACGACTGCGTCGCATTCGTCAGCGGCCACGCCACCAACGTCACGGTGATCGGCTGCCTGTTCGGGCCGGCCGATCTGATCGTGCACGATGCGCTGGCTCACAACAGCATCGTGCAGGGTGCGCAACTGAGCGGCGCCAAGCGCTTGAGCTTCCCCCACAACGACTGGGCAGCGCTGGACGCGTTGCTGACGCGCGTGCGCCGGCAGTACCGGCGCGTGCTGATCGCCGTGGAAGGCATCTACAGCATGGATGGCGACTTCCCGGAACTCGATCGCTTCATCGAAATCAAGCGCCGGCACGCAGCGTTCCTGATGGTGGATGAAGCCCATTCGCTCGGTGTGATGGGCGCACGGGGCCTTGGCATCCGCGAACACTTCGGGCTGGCTGGCCGCGATGTCGATATCTGGATGGGCACCTTCAGCAAGACGCTGGCCGGCTGCGGCGGATACATCGCAGGCGAGCGGGCACTGATCGACATGCTGCGCCATCTGGCTCCCGGCTTCCTCTATAGTGTCGGGCTCTCGCCCGTGCTGGCGGCTGCATCGCTGGCCGCGCTGCAGTGCATGTTGCGCGAGCCGCAGCGCGTGACGAGCCTGCAGCAGCGCGGACTCCAGTTCCTGGAGGAAGCGCGCCGCGCGGGACTCAATACAGGCCTGAGCGCCGGCTACTCGGTGATCCCGGTCATCAGCGGCAGTTCGATGAAGGCAGCGCAGTGGGCCAATACGCTCTTTGACCAGGGCATCAACGTGCAGCCGATCTTCTATCCGGCAGTGGAAGAGAAGGCGGCGCGGCTGCGCTTCTTCATCTGTTCAACGCATACGCCCGAGCAGATCAGTGCCACGGTGGACGCCGTGGCGCGACTGGCGCACGGATAGCGCGTCGACAGGCATTCACACCATGCAAGATCGCCTCGGGTTCCGGTCCGCCACGGCAGACGACGCACGCGTGCTGGCACCGCTGGTGCTGGCCTCTGGACGTCAGGAATTCGCGTTCCTGTTCGATGACAGCGATGCCGCATGCGAGGGATTCCTGGCGTATGCAATGGCTGCGGGGCATGGGCGCTTTTCCTGGCGGCGTCACTACGTTGCAACCCTCGATGACATCCCTGTGGCCGTGATGGCGATTCAGGACGGCCGCGGCCGCACGGGCTGGCTGGACGATGCGGTTGCCGCCGGCCAGTTCCTGCGCCACTTCGGCGCGCGCCGCACGGCCGGCATCATCCGCCGCGGGCTGCTTCTCGAACGAGAAATCCCGAATCCCGCCGCACATCAGACCCTGATGGCACATTGCGCCACGCGGCCCGAAATGCGCGGCACAGGCATTTTCCATGCGCTATTCCAGCACGTTATCGAGACGAGCCGCCTGCCTGCATGCCCCGGCCAGGAGTTGGTGCTTGACGTACTCAAGCACAATACGCGCGCGGCAGCGTTGTACAAGCGGCTGGGTTTTATCGTTGCCGCGGGCAAGCGCCCCGCTCCGCGAGGCCTGCCTGTCTCACTTGCCGCGGATCGGATGGCTTTCAGTCAAAAACCGATCACACAAGGGTAAACCCTTGGTCGCTCAACGGCCTACCTTAGCCGATACCAATAGCACCCGTCATCGCCGCGCTCCCGCACGGCCTCTTCCCGCGTCAGCAAGTAGTTCAGGTGCGCGATGCTTTCCCCCGTTGCCATCCCCAGCAAACCGCCACTCCCAGTGATCGGCCGCGAGAACAATTCACCGAATACGTCCACGGCCCGCTTCGGTGTGGTCAACGCCCCACGCAACCGATCCAGCGCCTGCAACTGGCTCGCCCGCAAATAGTCGATGCGCGCATGCAGCCCACGGAACGGTTCGTTATGCGCCGGCAGCACCAGCACATCGTCCGGCACGGCGGCGCGCACCTTGTCGAGTGAAGCCAGCCAGTCCTGCATCGGATCGGCATCGGGCTCGGTCGGAAACACCGATACATTGGAGGAAATGCGCGGCAGCACCTGGTCGCCGGACACCAGCAGTTTCAACGCCGGGCAGTACAGGCACGCATGTTCGGGCGAATGACCGGTGCCGACGATCACCTGCCAGTCGTGCGCGCCAATGCGCACGGTGTCGCCATCGGACAGCCGGTGGAAGCTCTCGGGCAAGGCGTGGACATATTTGCCGAAGCCGCCGAAGCGGGTGCGGTAGACCTCGATCGCTTCGTCGTCCCAGCCGGCCTTGCGATAGAACTCGATCGCGTCATCCGGCGCGGCGCGCCCCGTATCGGCTGCCAGCACGCGGCACATCAGGTATTCCAGCCGCGTCATCCACAGCTGGCAGTCGAATTTACCGGTCAGCCACCCGGCCATGCCGATGTGGTCGGGGTGCATATGGGTGACGAACAAGCGTGTCAGGCCGCCGGCGAGCGCGCCGTTTTCGCTGAACAGCGCACGCCAGGCCTGGGCGGTTTCCGGCGTCTGCAGGCCCGAGTCGACCGCGGCCCAGCCGCTGCTGTCGCGGATGGCCCACAGGTTGATGTGATTCAGGCCCAGCGGCATCGGCATGCGCAGCCACAACACGCCGGGGGCGACCTCACGGGCGCGGCCGGGCTCGGGCGCGTCGCCGCAGGGGTAGTCAAGCTCGGGCTTTTCGAGGGAGATGGGGGCAGCTGCGAGGGCGATATCGGGGGATTGGGCGCTCATCGGTGTCTGGGCCGGTGGGCCGGCCGTGCTGTGCACGGTGGCCGAAGCGGCTATGCCCCGGCTCCGCGCGTTCTGGATAGCTGACACCTTAGCCCAGATAGGCGATTCCTGCTACGCACGCCCTGCCCGTGTTCCGCGGCGTGGAACCGCGTGGAATGGCTGGCGCTATCGGCCCGGCGCCGGCAGCACCTTGCCCGGATTGAGCAGGTTCAACGGATCCAGCGCCTGCTTCACCTGCCACATCAACTCCAGCTCCACCTGGGACTTGTAGCGCGTCAGGTCGTCGCGCTTGGCCACGCCGATGCCGTGCTCGGCCGAGATCGAGCCGTTTTCCGCATGGGCCATGCCGTCGACCAGCGCCGAGACCCGCTCATACCACTGAGCCAGGAACTCTTTACCTGGCTGATCCCTGGGCCGCAGCGGGTTGAAGTGCACATTGCCGTCGCCCATATGGCCGTAGATCACCATGCGCGCGTCCGGCACCAGTTCCAGCACCTTGGCCGAGGCTTCCTCGACAAACGCGGCGATGCGCGACAGCGGCACCGAGACATCGCACTTGATGCTGCCGCCGGTGCGGGTCTGGGCGTCGGAGATCTCTTCGCGGATGCGCCAGAAGGTCTGGGCGTCGGACAGGCTGGCGGCCACGGCGGCGTCGAGCACCAGGCCCTGGCTGAAGCCGGATTCGAGGATCTCCATCAGCGTGGCGTTCAAGCTTTCCGCATCTGCGCCAGAGGTCAGTTCGATCAGCACCATCCAGTCGTGCTTGTCCTGCAGCGGGGAAGCCACGTTGCCAAGATACTCAAGCACCAGTTCCAGCGCGGGCCGCGAGATCAGCTCGAACGCGGTCACGGCCTGGCCGGACAGGCACTTGGCTTCGCCCAGCAAGGCCACGGCCGCGGCGGGGTCCTGCACGGCGACAAAGGCCACGGCGCTGCTGCGCGGCTGCGGCATCAGCTTGAGCACGGCGCCGGTGATGATGCCAAGCGTGCCTTCCGCGCCGACGAACAGGTGCTTGAGGTCGTAGCCGGTGTTGTCCTTGCGCAGGCCACGCAGCGACGAGTAGATGCGGCCATCGGGCAGCACCACTTCGATGCCGAGCACCAGGTCGCGCATATTGCCGTAGCGCAGCACCGCGGTGCCGCCGGCATTGGTCGACAGGTTGCCGCCGATCTGGCACGAGCCTTCGGAGCCGATGCGCAGCGGGAACAGGCGTTGCCCGGCCTCGGCGGCGCCGCGTGCCGCGCTCAGCGTGACGCCGGCCTGCACGGTCATGGTGTCGTTGATGGTGTCGATGTCCAGCACGCGGTTCATGCGGCTGAGGTTGACGACCACGGCGGTGCCGCTGTCGTCCGGGACGGCGCCGCCCATCAGCGAGGTATTGCCGCCCTGCGGCACCACCGGCACGCGCTGGGCATGGCACCACTGCAGCACCTGGCTGACCTCTTCCGTCGATGACGGCAGCACCACTACCTGGGCCTGGCCGCGGTAGATGCCGCGGTAGTCGGTGACGTAGGCCTGCGTGTCGGCATCGCCGCTGCGGCAGGCGTTGGCGCCGACGATAGCCTGCATCGCGCGCAAGGTGGTGTCTGGGGTCGGGAGGTCAGCTGGCATGTGTGTAAGGCCTAGGAAATACGGGTCAGTACGCGGCGGAAGGCTTGTCTGCGGCGGGGGCGTCCGCGGGCTGCGCACGGAACGATGCGGCAAGCTTGCGCGCGGCGTTGGCGTACAGCATCACGTCCACGCCCGTGGCCACGAAGGTGCAGCCCAGGTCGAGGTAGCGGCGCGCCAGTGCCGGGTCCGACGTCAGCGTGCCGGCGGCCTTGCCGCTGGCGATGATGGTACGCATCGCGCCTTCGATGGCGGCCTGCACCTCCGGGTGTCCGGGGCGGCCGCGGTGGCCCATCGACGCGGCCAGGTCGGCCGGGCCGATAAAGACGCCGTCGACGCCGTCCACCGCGCAGATCGCTTCCAGGTTCTGCAATGCGGTGACGGTTTCGGCCTGCACCAGCAGGCAGACTTCATCGTCGGCCACATCGAGGTAGTCGGTGCGGGCGCTCCACTGCGAGGCGCGCGCAATCGCGCTGCCCACGCCGCGGATGCCTTGCGGCGGGTAGCGCGTGGCGCTGACCACCATGCGGGCCTGTTCCGCCGTATCCACCATCGGCACCAGCAGGCTGCGCGCGCCGATGTCGAGCAACTGCTTGATCAGCGGCACTTCGCCGGCCACGGCGCGCACCACGGGCTGGACCGGGTATGACGCCACCGCCTGCAGCGCGTGCAGCGTCGAGCGCAGGTCGTTGGGGGCGTGTTCGCCGTCGATCAGCAGCCAGTCAAAGCCTGCGGTGGCCGACACTTCGGCCAGGTACGGCGTTGCCATCGACAGCCACAGGCCGATCTGCGCCTGGCGGGCGGCCAGCGCCGTCTTGAAGGGATTGTTTGCGGGCATGGTGTGTTCCGGTTCGATGATCGATGGGCCCGGCGCGTCAGCCGAGCTGGCCCTGGCAAAGGTACTTGGTGTGCATGTAGTCGTCCAGCCCGTGGCGCGAGCCTTCGCGCCCGTAGCCGGATTCCTTCACGCCGCCGAACGGCGCCGCCTCGGCCGCGATGGCGCCCTCGTTGATGCCGACCATGCCGGTTTCCAGCGCCTGCGCCACGCGCCAGATGCGGCGGATGTCGTTGGAGTAGAAGTAAGCAGCCAGGCCGAACGGGGTGTCGTTGGCGTCGCGGATCACCTCGGCTTCATCGCGGAAGCGGAAGATCGGCGCGACCGGGCCGAAGGTCTCCTCGCACGACAGCTCCATCGCGGGGGTCGCATCGGCCAGCACCGTCGGTGCATAGTAGTGCGGGCCATCGCCGGTGCGCACGCGCTTGCCGCCGGTGACCACGCGCGCGCCCCGGGCGACGGCGTCTTCCACATGGCGTGCGATCTTGTCGACGGCGCGGGCATTGATCATGGGACCGATCTGCGCGGCCTCTTCCGTGGCCGGACCGACATGGAGCGCGCCAACGCGCTGTGCCAGGCGCTCGACAAAGGCGTCGTGCACGGCGTCGTGCACATAGACCCGGTTCGGGCACACGCAGGTCTGGCCACCGTTGCGGAACTTGGACGCCATCAGGCCATCGACCGCGGCGTCGAGATCGGCGTCCTCGAAGACGATGAAGGGCGCGTTGCCGCCCAGCTCCAGCGACAGCTTCTTCAGCGTGGCCGCCGATTCGCGCGCGAGGTGCTTGCCCACGGGCGTGGAGCCGGTAAAGGTGATCTTGCGCACGCGGCTGTCGGCCAGCCAGGCGTCGACCACGCCCGGCGTGTGCTCGCGCGATGCGGTGACGATGTTGAGCACACCCGCGGGCATGCCGGCCTGCTGCGCCAGCCATACCAGCGCCAGCGCGGTCAGCGGCGTGTCCTCGGCGGGCTTGGCCACCACCGTGCAGCCGGCGGCCAGCGCCGGGGCGATCTTGCGGGCAATCATCGCCAGCGGGAAGTTCCACGGCGTGATCGCCGCGACCACGCCCACCGGCTCCTTCAGCACCAGCAGTTTGCGGCCCGGCACGGCTTCGGCGACGATATCGCCACAGATGCGCGTGGCCTCTTCGGCAAACCACTCGACATAAGACGCGCCGTACTGCACCTCGCCGCGTGCCTCTTTCAGGGGCTTGCCCTGCTCGGTCGAGATAATGCGCGCCAGGTCTTCCTGGTGTGTGAGGATCAACGCATGCCAGCGCTTGAGCAACTGGGCCCGTTCGCGCGCGGGCCGGCGGCTCCACGCCGGGAAGGCGGCGGCGGCGGCATCGACGGCAAGTCGGGCATCGCCGGCATCGCTGTCTGGCACGTTGGCAAAGGTTTCCCCGGTGGCCGGGTCGGCGACCGGCAGGCGGGCGCCAAGGCCGGCATCGCACCACCGGTCGTCAATCAGGTTCTGGCTGCGCAGAAGCGCTTGCTCGGAAAGCGTCGGCATAAGTGTGGAGGAAGCGAGATTGGCGGAAGGCGGATTAGCTGACGATGCCGAGGTGCCATGGCACGAACTCGTTGTCGCCCAGGCCCAGCGCTTCGCTCTTGGTAGGCTCGCCGGAGGCCGCGCGCAGGATATGTTCGAAAATCCGCTGGCCCATCTGCGGCACGGTCAGCTCGCCGTCGAGCACCTGCCCGCAGTTGATGTCCATGTCTTCTTCCAGGCGGTGGTACATCGCCGAGTTGGATGCGAGCTTGATCGTCGGCGCGGGCTTGGAGCCGAACATCGAACCGCGGCCCGTGGTAAAGCAGATCAGGTTGGCGCCGCTGGCGATCTGGCCGGTGACGGCCACCGGGTCATAGCCGGGCGAGTCCATGAACACAAAGCCGGCCTGGTCGATCGGCTCGGCGTATTCGTACACCGCCTGCAGCGGCGTAGTGCCGCCCTTCATGGCCGAGCCCAGCGATTTCTCGAAGATATTGGCCAGCCCGCCCTGCTGGTTGCCGTGGCCGACCACGCCGTTGAACTGCGCGTTGTGGCCGGCGGTGTAACGCTCCCACCAAGCGAGGCGGTCCAGCAGCTTCTGGCCGACCTCGGGGGTTACCGCGCGGCGCGTCAGCATGAATTCCACGCCGTGGATTTCCGGCGTTTCAGACAGGATGGCGGTGCCGCCATGGCGCACCAGGATATCCATCGCCGCGCCCAGCGCCGGGTTGGCGCTGATGCCGGAAAACCCGTCCGAGCCACCGCATTCCAGCCCGATCTTCAGGTGGCTGGCCGATACCGGCTGGCGCACCGCGGCATTGGCCGCGGGCAGCATCGATTCGATCGCGCGGATGCCTGCGGCAATGGTGGCACGCGTGCCGCCGGCATCCTGCATCACAAGCGTGTGCACCGCGGGGCCGGGCTCCAGCCCCTGCGATTCCACCAGCGATGCCACCTGGTTGCGCTCGCAGCCCAGGCCGACGATCAGCACGCCGGCCAGGTTGGGATGGCACGCATAGCCGGCCAGCGTGCGGCGCAATACGTCGAAGTGCTCGCTCGGCGACGACATGCCGCAGCCGCTGGTCTGCGCGAAGGCCACCACGCCATCGACGTTCGGAAAGGCCGCCAGCCGCTCCGCTGTGAAATGCGCGGCAATCTGGCGGATCACGGTGGACGAGCAATTGACCGACGACAGGATGCCGATGAAATTGCGCGTGCCCACGCGCCCGTCCGGGCGCACAAAGCCGTTGAAGGTGGCGCGCCGGGCCTCGGGCACGTAGTCGACCGGCCGCACGTCCTGGCAGAACGCCGGGTCGCGGTAGAAATCGACCAGCGTCAGGTTGTGCGAATGCACGTGGTCGCCCTGGGCGATATCGCGCGCGGCCACGCCGATGACGGTGTCGAACTTGCGCACCGGCGTGCCGGCCGCGATGGCGCAGGCAGCGATCTTGTGGCCGGCCGGCACCTGCGCGCGCACGCGCACGGCGGGGTCAACCAGCTGCTGGCCAAGGCTGAGGTCGCTGCGGGCGACCAGCACGTTGTCGTTGGCGTGCAGGCGGATGACGGGATTGGGATTCACTTGGACTTGGCCTTAGACGGCATTCAGCCTTGCTGCAGCAGTTCTTTCAGCTTGAGGCGCTGGATCAGCTGGGTTTCCTGGTCATAGACGCTGGCCACATACTTCTTGTAGTCAGGACCGTCCAGGTACATCACGGGCGCATCCAGGCGCGCTGCCACCTGCTTGAACTCGTTGCTGGCCACGGCGCCGCGAAAGGCGTCACGCAGCTTCTTTTCCACGGCGGGCGGCAGGCCCTTCGGGGCGCCGATGCCGTTGGGCGCTTCCACCACCACGTTGTAGCCCAGTTCCTTCAGCGTCGGCGTGTCCTTGAAGCGGGTCGCGCGCTGTTCGCCCCAGGTGGCCAGCAGGCGCAGCTTGCCGGCTTCCACGTGCGGCGCCCACGAGCTGGAATCGGCCAGCAGGTCCACCTGCCCGGCCAGCACATCCTGCAGCGCCGCCGCGCCGCCCTTGTAGGCGATGGCATTGAACTGGATCCCGGCGGCCAGAGCGAACTGCTCCATGCCGACGTGGGTCGCGCCGCCGATGCCGGCGTGCGCATAGGTGATCTTGCCGGGGCTGGCCTTGGCGGCGGCCACCACGTCCTGCAGTGTCTTGTAGCGCGAGTTGGCCGGCACGGCGATGCCGAAGGTCTGGCCCGAGGTGCGCGCCAGGTAGGTCAGCTCGGTGCGCGGATCCAGTTGCAGCATGCCGAGCTGCGAAAAGCGCGTCACCGAGATCGGGATCTGGCCGATGGTGTAGCCGTCCGGATTGGCGCGCGCCAGGGCCTTGGTGCCGATCATGCCGGAGGCGCCGGCGCGGTTCTCGACCACGATCGACTGCTTGAGAATGCCGCCGGCCACCTGGCACAGCGCGCGCATCGACTGGTCAGCGGTGCCGCCCACCGGCCACGGGCAGATAAAGGTGATGGGACGCTCGGGATACTCGGCGGCCAGCGCCCGTGCGGCAGGCAGCAGCACGCCGGCGGCGCCCGCGGCAGCACCCGCTGCGGCTCCGATGAGCAGGCGGCGGCGCTTGGAATCGATGGGGAAGCCTTGAGTCATTTGCGGGTGTCTCCGATGTTCTGATTATCGGCGGGACCGGCGCAGCCAGCCTCGTCATGCCCGCATTCTGTCGTGCCTCAACATAACAATCCAATCAAAGAGCGGCATTGCTTCATAACCTTAAGGTTAGATAGACTGGCGGGCATGGTCCAGATCGATCGCGCGCTGCGCTCCAATATCAAGCTGCGCCACCTGCAACTGCTGGTGGCGCTGGATGAGTTCCGCCACCTCGGCCGCACGGCGGAGTTCCTGTCCGTGAGCCAGCCGGCGGTGTCCAAGGTGCTCACCGAAGTCGAAAAGATGCTGGGTCTGTCGCTGTTTACGCGCTCCACCCGCGGCACCGAGCCCACCCCCGCCGGTGAATCGCTGGTGCGCTTTGCGCGCTCGGTGCTGGCCCAGTACGAGCAGACCCGCGACGAGATCGCCGCGGTGCAGAGCGGCGCCTCCGGACGCATCCGCGTGGGCTCGATGGGCGCGGCGCTGCCGGTGCTGCTGGCGCAGGCTGTGGGAACGCTCAAGGAGCGCCACGCGCGTGCCACCGTGCTGGTGGAGGAAGGCGACCTGACCCACCTGCTGCCCAAGCTGCGGCTGCGTGAACTGGACCTGATCGTGGGCCGGTTGGAGCCGGGCTATGCCGCGCCGGACCTGCTCACCGAAGCGCTCTACGAAGAGCCCATGGTGATAGTGGTCCGGCGTGGCCACAAGCTGGCACGCAAGGCGCGCCCCGGCTGGGCCGACCTGGCCGCGATGCCGTGCGTGCTGCCGCCGCCGTGGGCATCGCTGCGCGTGAAGATCGAACAAGCGTTCTATCGCCACGGCCTGCACCCGCCGCAGGATGTCATCGAGACCTCGTCCTACCTGGCCCAGGCCACCTTTGTCGGCCAGCGCGGGGCGGCCGGCTTCATGGCCGAGTCGGTCGCCTTGTCGCTGCAGGAGGAAGGCAGGCTGCAAGTGCTGAAGATGGAGGTGCCGGTCGACCTGCCGCCGGTGGGCATCATCACGCTGCGCGAGCGCGCACCGTCGATCGGCACCGACCAACTGGTGGCGTGCCTGCGGGAAGCCGCTGCGGCGCGCGCCTAGCGTCCTCGGCGCGCCCAGCCGGTTGTTATCCAGGTAGATATGATGAACTCCTCGAGCTTGCCGAGGAGTTTGGCTCATCGGGACTAGCCTCGGCAGCCAGACCCCAGCTTAGGCTTTCCAGCCGACGCAACGCTGGAGGGGCAGCCCAGTGCATGAAGGGATGGCGCTCGCTGAGTGTGCACGCGAGTTAAAGAATGACGTCAAGACCGCGGGCAAGAAGACTGGCCACCAACGCGCCCGCCTGGCGCTTCCTTCGTATGCTGTCATATTGCAATCCCACACACGCTGGCCTACGCTGAATTATTGACAAATAAGCAAGCGCCCGTAGCCACCGGCGGAATTACCCTCCGATCACGCCAATACATGGAGTCATCGTGAATATCATCACCAGCGCTGGCCCTCTCATTTCCCTGATCGCTGGGATCCTGATTCTTGTCATGCCGCGGCTGCTTAACTACATCGTCGCCATTTACCTTATCGTCATCGGCCTGCTCGGACTGTTTGGCGGACATCTGCGCTGATGTGGACACGGTGTCCTGCTTCGTTTTTCCACCTCCACGACAAAGGACCGACATGCGAACCCCGCATGAAATCGCCGCGCTTCTGCTGCTTGGCGATGCGCAGGATATCCATGACCCGAGCAATTGGCAGCTTACTGGTCCAAGCAATAAGCTGATGGAGTTCACCGGCCTGCATCCTGAGCAATCAAAGCGTCGCGAACAGGCATGAAGCGCAGGCTGGTAGCCGCGAGTCTGATTTGCCTCGTTGCGTGTGACCACCGGCCCGCTGATCCAGCGCGATCCGGCGCAACAGAGTCTGCCTCCTCAGCGGCGCCAGCCTCATCCGCCGAGGCACCTTCCCCTGCCGTCCTTAAGTGGAATGAGTTCAAAGCCAAGGCTGGCTTTGACGAGGCCACTCCAGAAGAACAAGGTCTTATCTGGGAAATCTACCGGGACCAGTTCCTGCCCACCATTGCGGCCGACCAAGGTGACACCGTCGATGAAATGACGCGCCGGTTCGAAGCTCAGGTGCCCCGTCCGACGCAAGGCGATGCCGGCGGCGAACGGTTCTTAGGCTCCCGCTGCACCCGGGACTGCACAGGACATGAAGCGGGCTACTACTGGGCGGCTGACAACGATATCTCCGATCCGGACGATTGCACCGGTGACTCCCAAGCCTTTGTTGAGGGCTGCCAGGAGTATGCCGAGGAGCGCCGAGAGTCCAGCAGCAACCTCGAGCATTGAGTCCTCAGGCTCACCGCATTCGTCGTCGCCGGCGTCTATAACAGTACTGAACCGCATTAAGGCGCCTGTACTCTTGCAACGCACGCGCCCTGCTCATTCTGCTGGCAGGCTTAGAGATGAAGCATGGCTAACATCGACCGTGGAGTCGCCGGTCTGGGCCTGCGCGGCTTCGGCGACGCGCCCTGGTCAGCTTGCTCTGGCATATGGCAGTCCTTAGAGTCCCGGATTCCAGGAGCCGGCCAGGAGCCAGGCGAAAGACAACCGGGGTGGTTTGCGTCGTGCACCGAGGTATAATCCACGGCCTGTGCTGGCGGAAAACCCGCCACAGCAAGCTGTATCCAGGCCGAGAGCATCGTCGGTGCGAAAACCATCCTATGACACTGAAACATGAGCACTGACAACCAACTGAAGTTCACCGTGGAGCGTCACTCCAACCCCACGCCGGCCGAACAGATCGCTGCCAGCCTGGTCGATCCCGTCTTCGGACGCGTCTTCACGGACCACATGGTGACGATCCGCTGGACCGAAGGCCGCGGCTGGCATGACGCCAAGGTGGAAGCGCGCCGTCCGTTCCAGCTCGACCCGGCCTGCGCCGTGCTGCACTACGCCCAGGAGATCTTCGAAGGCATGAAGGCCTACCGTGGCGCCGACGGAAAGATCTCGCTGTTCCGCCCCGGAGAAAATGCCAAGCGTTTCCGCGCCTCGGCCGCCCGCATGTCGATGGCCGACCTTCCGGAAGACGTGTTCCTGCAGGCCGTCGGGGCCCTGGTTGACATCGACCGGGACTGGATCCCGGGCGGTGACGGCAGCCTGTACCTGCGCCCGTTCATGTTCGCCGCGGAAAGCTTCCTGGGCGTGCGTGCGGCGGCTGAGTATATTTTCTGCGTGATCGCATGCCCGGTCGGCGCGTACTTCAAGGGCGGAAAGTCGGCGGTGACGGTCTGGGTGTCTGACCAGTACACGCGCGCCGCCTCTGGCGGCACGGGCGCAGCCAAGTGCGGCGGCAACTATGCCGCCAGCCTGATCGCCCAGACCGAGGCGTCGGCAAATGGCTGCGACCAGGTCGTATTCCTCGACGCCGCGGAGCATCGCTGGATCGAGGAACTGGGCGGGATGAACGTGTTCTTCGTGATGGACGACGGCTCGCTGCTGACGCCGCCGCTGGCCGGCACCATCCTGCCGGGCATCACGCGCGCGTCGATCATCCAGCTGGCGCGGCATGAGGGCATGACGGTGACCGAGGCCCCCTACGCGTTCGAGGCCTGGCGTGCCGATGCCGCCAGCGGCCGCGTCAGGGAAACCTTTGCCTGCGGCACGGCTGCGGTAGTCACCGCGATCGGCCAGGTGCGCCATGCCGGTGGCGAGTTCACCATCGGCAACGGCGCCGAACGCGACGTTACGCAGCGCCTGCGCACCCTGCTGACCGGCATCCAGCGCGGCAAGGTGGCGGACTCGTTCGGGTGGGTGCACCACATCGCCTGAGACCCGCTGGCTCCCGGCAGCAGGCTACAGCAGTTCCGGCAACGATGACGCCAGCAGCGCCACGCCTGATGCCGTCAGCAGGATCAGCACGATCTTGCGGAACGTGGCCTCGCTGATGCCGAGGTAGAGCCGCGTGCCCAGCAGCGTGGGCACCAGCATCGCGGGAGCCACCACCAGGAACATCGGCAGCATCTCACGCGTGACGATGCCCTCGCCCACATAGGCGGCCATCGTCATGGCCAGGGTGGCGAGGTTGAAGTTCTGGATCACGGCGCGCTGCTCGTCCTTGTCAAAGCCGCGCAGCGTGCACCACAGCGTGGGGATCACGCCGGTAAAGCCGCCGATGCCGCCCATCACGCCGCCGGCCGCGCCGGCCACGCCATCGGCCACGCGCCCGCCCACGCCGATATGCGGCAGCCGGCGCGCCATCAGCATCACCGGGCACCACAGCGTCAGGAAGGCGCCGAGCACGGCCTTGAACCACTGCGCATCGAGCACCGGCAGGATCGCCACGCCCAGCGGAATGCCAATCATGCCGCCGGCCACGAACGGCCACAGGCGCCGCCACGACAGCCCGCGGCGTACCGACGCTGCCGCCAGCAGCTGGCCGGTGAGCGCGCCGAACACGGTCATGGCCGCGGCCAGCCGCGGCTCGATCGCCCAGGCCCAGAACGACATTGCCACCATGCCGAAGGCAAAGCCCGACAGCCCCTGGACAAAGCCGGCAACGGCGGCGCCGGCGATCACGATCAGCAAGGTGGAATCCATGGCGGGCGGGGCCGCGTCAGGCAGTGGCGGACGCGATGTTCAAAGGCTTCTGGGAAGCGCATGACTATGCACTTCTTTATCCTCCTTGTCAGCCGCTGCCTCTGCTGCGCCGCGCAAAACTGATACGATAATTTTTCAATGAGGTGATGCTGTTCTGTTCATCCCGGCTCCGTTAGCATGGTCGCCATCAACAAGGGCACCGGGCCGCGTGAAGCGGCGCCGGCGGCACCGGGTGCGGCGATATGTCACCCGTACGCCGCCGGCAGCAACAGTGCCGTTTGCTAAGCGCGCGGCGTACACTACGCTTTACCGCACGCGCCTACGGCCCGCGCCCCGGCGCGCCCTGCCGACCAGCCCGGCCTGCCAGACGGCAGTGCCGCGCCCGTCACAGGCGTGCGCCAGGCCAGCGCCACGGAGAACAACATGTTTGGTTTGACCGCCCTAGACCTCGCCCGCACGCAGTTTGCGTTCACGATTTCCTTCCACATCATTTTCCCGGCGATCACCATCGGCCTGGCCGCCTACCTGGCAGTGCTGGAAGGCTGCTGGCTGCGCACGCAGCGCACGCATTACCGCGACCTCTACCACTTCTGGTCCAAGATCTTTGCCGTCAATTTCGGCATGGGGGTGGTGTCCGGGCTGGTGATGGCCTACCAGTTCGGCACCAACTGGAGCTTCTTCTCGGAGTTCGCGGGCAGCATCACCGGGCCATTGCTGACCTATGAGGTGCTGACCGCCTTCTTCCTGGAGGCGGGCTTCCTGGGCGTGATGCTGTTCGGCTGGAACCGCGTCGGGCCGGGGCTGCATTTCCTTGCCACGGTGATGGTGGCGCTCGGCACGCTGATCTCCGCCACCTGGATCCTGGCATCCAACAGCTGGATGCAGACGCCGGCGGGCTTCGAGATCATCAACGGCCGCGTGGTGCCGACCAACTGGTTCGAAGTCATTTTCAACCCGTCGTTCCCCTACCGCCTGGCGCATATGAGCGTGGCGGCGTTCCTGGCCACGGCGCTGTTCGTCGGCGCGTCCGCTGCCTGGCACCTGCTGCGCGGGCGCGACAACCCCGCCATCCGCAAGATGCTGTCGATGGCGATGTGGATGCTGCTGATCGTCGCGCCGATCCAGGCCGTGATCGGCGACATGCACGGCCTGAACACACTCAAGCACCAGCCCGCCAAGATCGCCGCGCTGGAAGGCCACTGGGAGAACAAGGGCAATGAAGGCCTGCCGCTGCTGCTGTTCGGCTGGCCCGACATGGCGCGCGAAGAGACACGCTTCGCGGTCGAGGTGCCGCGCCTGGGCAGCCTGATCCTGACCCATACCTGGGACGGGCAGATCAAGGGCCTGAAGGAGTTCGCGCCGCAGGACCGGCCCAATTCCACCATTCTGTTCTGGTCGTTCCGCGTGATGGTGGGGCTGGGGCTGCTGATGATCCTGCTGGGCGTGTGGAGCCTGCTGCTGCGCAGGGGCGAGCGCATGTACCGCTCGCGCGGCTTCCTGCATATGGCGCTGTGGATGGGGCCCACCGGCCTGATCGCCATCCTGGCCGGCTGGTTCACCACCGAGGTCGGGCGCCAGCCGTGGGTGGTCTACGGGCTGCAGCGCACCGCCGACGCGGTGTCGCCGCACGGCGTGCCCGAGCTGGCGGCGACGCTGGCGATCTTCGTGGTGGCGTACTTCTTCGTGTTCGGCGTGGGCATCGCCTATATGATGCGGCTGGTACGCAAGGGTCCGGCGCTGGAAGAAACCAAGCCGGAAGGCGGCCCCGGACGCGAGCATACGCCGGCACGGCCATTGTCAGCGGTGGATGACGACGAAGCGCTCGCCCCCGCCACCACTGCACGCACCCGGAGCTGACACCATGGGCATCGACCTCTCGCTTCTCTGGATTGTCATCATCTTTTTCGGCGTGATGATGTACGTGGTGATGGACGGCTTCGACCTGGGCATCGGCATGCTTTACCCGTTCGTGCCGGACCGGCATGACCGCGATGTCATGATGAACACGGTGGCGCCGGTCTGGGACGGCAACGAGACCTGGCTGGTGCTGGGCGGCGCCGGGCTGCTGGCGGCATTCCCGCTGGCGTATTCGGTGGTGCTGAGCGCGCTCTACCTGCCGCTGATGCTGATGCTGCTGGGCCTGATCTTCCGCGGCGTGGCGTTCGAGTTCCGCTTCAAGGCCAACGACCGCGAACGCCCGGTGTGGGACGCCTCCTTCATCCTGGGCTCGGCCACGGCCACGTTCTTCCAGGGCGTTGCGCTGGGCGCCTATATCGACGGCATCAAGCTGGAGGGCCACCGCTTTGCCGGCGGCCCACTGGACTGGCTCACGCCCTTCCCGCTGTTCTGCGGCGTGGGCCTGATGGTGGCCTACACGGTGCTGGGCAGCACCTGGCTGATCATGAAGACCGAGGGCAACTTGCAGCAGCGCATGATCAAGCTGACCGGCACGCTGGCGTGGCTGCTGCTGGCGGTGATCGCCGTGATCAGCCTGTGGACGCCGCTGACGCATCCCGAAATTGCCGAGCGCTGGTTCAGCCTGCCCAACCTGTTCTGGTTCTCGCCGGTGCCGATCCTGGTGGCGCTGTGCATGTTCATGCTGATGCGCGCGCTGCGTCACGAGCCCGATATCTCGCCGTTCATGTACGCGCTGGGGCTGGTGTTCCTGGGCTACAGCGGGCTGGCGATCAGCGTCTGGCCCAATATCATCCCGCCGGGAATCTCGATCTGGGACGCCGCCGCACCGCCGCAAAGCCAGGGCTTTGCGCTGGTGGGGGCGCTGTTCATCATTCCCTTCATCCTGATGTACACGGTGTGGGCCTACTACGTGTTCCGCGGCAAGGTGCGCCACGGCGAGGGCTACCACTGATGGAAACGGATGCACAGCGCCAGAGGACAGGGACGGGCGGCGGCATCTGGCTGCGCCGCATCGGCTGGCTGGTGCTGATCTGGGCCGCCAGCGTGGCGGCACTGGGCGTGGCCGCGTGGGTGCTGCGGATCATCATGCAGGGCGTCGGCTTGCGCAGCTGACGCCCCATGCTCCGGTCAGTTGACCTCAGAGCTGGACCGAGGCCTCGCCGATGCCATCGAACTCCGCAGTCACCAGGTCGCCAGCCGATGCATCCAGGATGCCGACCCAGGTGCCGGTAGTGACGACCGTGCCGGCCTCTACGCGTCGCCCGTCGCGCGTGGCGTGGCGCAGCCAGGCGACCAGCCCATAGGCCGGATCGCCCAGCGCGTGGGTGCCGCGGCGCTCGGTCGTTTGCGTGCCGATCCGCACCCGGCAATGCTGTGCCGCCC
The DNA here is from genome assembly GCF_032465815.1 of Cupriavidus sp. BIC8F. NCBI lineage: Bacteria > Pseudomonadati > Pseudomonadota > Betaproteobacteria > Burkholderiales > Burkholderiaceae > Cupriavidus > Cupriavidus sp. BIC8F. Next base: position 1,930,649 of record NZ_CP136095.1, read on the forward strand.
AGTCCCGCGCCGCATAGTCACGCCATTCGCCAAGCACCAGGGCGCCGTGGGACTGCAGGTCGGCCAGCTTCAGCAGCGCGGGCGTGGCGAGATACTGCCGCCAGCGCGAATCGACGACTTCAATCGACACCGCCATCGCATCGACCAGCCCGGCCGCGCCGGCGTAGTCGAGGGCGGCAGCCTGCGCGGCGTCAACGCCCTGCCCCAGCCGCAACGCAATCTCCGCCTCGATGCCGCGCCATGAGAAAGGCCAGTCGCCGGCATGCGCGGGGCTGGTCCAGACCCCGGCCGGCGGCAGTTGGGCATGCGTCAGCACCGCCTCGCGCGAGGCGCCGCCGGATTTCCAGTAGCCGGCGCCTGACACTTGCCAGCCAAGCGCGCGGGCCACGGCCGACTGTACGGCGTAGGCCTGTTCCGCATTCTCAAGCACGGTGGCAAATTGCCCTGCATCGGCGCAGCCCTGTTCGCTACGCGCGCTGAGCAGGGCCTGCGCGACCCGATCGATATTGGAAGATGTCATGCCTTGGGTATTTCCTTGAATGAGGGATGAATATTGCCTGGCATCCCGCTCCCGGCAAGCGCGCGCAGCACGCTGCCGGGGGCGGGCCGGTCTCAGGAACCGCTGGCTCCGGCCGCGGTGCCACTGACCGCAGGCCCGGCTTCGTCGTTGTCGTCGGCGGCGGTCTCGCCCATGGCGCGGCCGAAGGTTTCCGGCGCGAACTGCACGGCCAGCGCAAACACTGCGTACATCGCCGCGAGCATGCTGAACATGCCGCCAACGCCGTAGGTTTCGAACACGCGCCCGCTGACCAGCGGCGTCAGCGCCCCGGCCAGGGTGCCGAGCGCCAGGATCAGCGAGGTGCCGAACGCGCGCACGTGGGTGGGATACTGCTCCGGCGCGAAGATCCAGATCGACGTGTTCAGCAACACCACGCAGAACGTGAAGGCCGCGCCAAACAGCAGCACCAGGCCCACGTTATACGTCAGGAAGCCGAAGCACAACCCGGCTGCGCAGGCCAGCCCCGCGCCTATCGTCAGCACCCGCTTGCGCGGAAAGTGATAGCCGCAGTACGACGCCGCGAGCGCGCCGAACAGGCTGCCGCTCTGCATCACCATGGTGAAGAGAAAGCTCTTGGAGATGGTGTAGCCCTGCGACATCAGGATGGTCGGCATCAGCGTCAGCACCGAGATCTGCGCGCCGTACGTCATGGACACCGCAATCCCCAGCGCGATCGTGCGCCGTCCCAGGCGGCCCTTGAAGATGTCGCTCAGGCGCACCCTGGTGCGCGGCGCCTCGTCCTGGAGCGCGGCCTTGATATAGGGCGTCGGCTCGCCGTCGAGCTTGCCCAGGCGCCCGGATGCGAGCACCGACAGCACCCGGTTGGCCTCGTCCACGCGCCCCTTGGACAGCAGGAAGCGCGGCGTCTCCGGAATAAAGCGCCGGTAGAACACGACGAAGAATGCCGGCAGCACCAGGCAGGCAAACAGCCAGCGCCAGCTGTCCGGACCCGGGAACATGGCGAATACCGCCAGGCCGAAGGCCGGCGCCAGCATATTGCCCAGGCCGCCGCTGCCCACGCTGACCAGGCCCACCGCGGTACCGCGGAAGCGCGTCGAGCACAGCTCGGCCAGCATGGTCACGGCGATCGAGATTTCCCCGCCCAGGCCGATGCCGACGATAAAGCGGCCCGCCGCCAGCACACCATAGTTCGGTGCCAGCGCGCAGATGATGGCGCCCAGCGTGAACAGCAGCAGGTTGGCGCTCAGCATCGTGCGCCTGCCGTAGCGGTCCGCGATATAGCCGGAGCCGATGCGTCCCAGCGCGGCGGCACTGAAGGTCAGCGTATTGAGAAAGCCGATCTCCGCCACCGAGATACCCCACTGCTCGCGCAGCATGGGGCCGATCAGGCCGACGGCGTTCTGTTCGAAGACATCGAACATCACCCCGAGCATGATCATGAAGATGATCTTCTTGTGCGATGCCGTTACCCCGATGCCATCCATGGCCCGGTCGAGCTCATGCTGCTGTGGGGAATTCGGCGATTGAACTACAGTTTCTGCGCCCATCTTTGTCTCCTCCTCGTTTCGAGGTTGCCGCGCTATGTCCGCGACCTTGTCGCCGCCGTGTCCGGGGCGTTTGTAGAGCAGCGATAAAACTTCGTTCCGGCGCGCGCCTATTCCAGCGCGGGCGTCGAGTGCGGCGGCCGGCGGGCCCGCAAGGCCTGCTCGGCCGCATAGGCCAGCCGTATCAGCACGGGTTCGGTGAAAGGCAGGCCAAAGAACTCCAGCCCGACCGGCACACCCAGGGGGGCATTGCCGTCCGGCGCCGAAAATCCGGCCGGAATCACGATGGCCGGAAAGCCGGTGGCCGACGCGAGCACGCCATTGCGCTCTGCCTGGGTCTCGCCGACCGGCACCACCAGGCGCCGCTGGTGCGGAAATGCCAGCGCGTCAAGCCGATGCCGCGCCATCAGGTCCTGCAGCCGCTGGCGCAATGCCTGCTGGCGCTGCAGGCGTTCGCGGTACTCCCCTTCCCGCCCGCTCAGCGCTGCCGCGGTGGCGAGGGTTCCCGCCACGCTTGGATGGACAGAACCGGCAGTGATGATGTCCTGCATCGATCGCACCGGGACGCCGGGGGGCAGCCCCGCCAGGTAGGCATCGAGATCGCGCTCCATCTCGTAGTGGTGCACAAGCGTGGACGCGAGCAGCTCGTCCGGGCCGATGGCGTCGTCAAGGGCGACCAGCTCGGCGCCTTGTGCCGCGATGGTGGCCAGCGCTGCCTGCATCACGGTGTTGACGGGACGGTGCACATCCTGGTCGCCGAAGAAATGGCGCAGCACGCCGATGCGCGCGCCCCTGAGTCCGTCGCGGTCAAGGCTTGCGGCATAGCTCGCCGGGATGTGGGGCGCGCCCTGGCTGGTGACCGGGTCGGCCGGGTCATAGCCGGCGATGACATCGAGCAGCAGCGCCGTATCGGCAACGGTGCGGGTGATCGGGCCGATGGTGTCCTGCGTCAGCCCGCAAGGGACCAGCCCGGCCCGGCTGATCAGGCCCATGGTCGGGCGCAGGCCGACCAGGTTGTTGGCCGAGGCCGGCGAGCGGATGGAATTGACCCCGTCGGTACCGATGCCAAGCAGGCCGAAGCTGGCGGCGATGCCGGCGCCGGTGCCGCCGCTGGAACCGCCGGGCGTGCGCGTCAGGTCATAGGGATTGAGGGTCTGGCCAGACAAGGTGCTGACCGTCTCGCCGCCGGAGGCAAGCTCGTGCAGGTTGGTCTTGGCCAGGACGATGGCGCCCGCCTCGCGCAGCCGGCGGATGACGAAGGCATCGCCGGTGGACAGGTTGCCGCGCAGGCAGGCGGCGCCGGCGGTAGTTTCCATGCCGCCGCATTCGATGTTGTCCTTGACCAGCACCGGGATGCCATGCAGCGGCGCCAGCGCCTGCGACGGGTTGCGCCCCGCCATGGCGTCGATGCGTCCGGCCTCTTCCAGCGCCTGCGGGTTGCGCTGCAGGATGCTGCGCAGGGCAGGACCATCCTGGTCATAGGCCGAGATGCGCGCCAGGCATGCGCTGGCCAGCTGGCGCGCCGTCAGCCTGCCGTCGCGCATCGCGGCATGCGCGCTGGCGACGGTGGCTTCCACCACGCTGAACGGCGCGTGATGGCCCGGGCCGTCCGGCACCGGTTGGTACGAGTTTGTCATGAGAGCCTTCCATGCGCCGGCAAGGGCGCGAAGTGTTTGCGAGGTGATGGGCAGGCGGGGCAGCGGCACGATGCCGCACCCCGCTTTGTCTCGCTATCGGTTGACCAGGCGGGCAGGTATTGTCCAGATGCAGAACGCACCCAGCATCAGCATCCCGGCAATCATGTAGTAAGCACTGTTGCCGCTCTGGGTCACGTCGCGCAGATAGCCGATCATGTAGCCGCTGGTAAAGCCGGCAAGGTTGCCGATCGAGTTGCTCATGGCGATGGCCGTGGCCAACGCCGCGCCGCTGAGGAAAGCCGTCGGCAGGGACCAGAACAGCGGCGTGCAGGTCAGGATGCCGGCTGCGGCGATCGACAGGAAAACCAGGGACAGCGCGGTGTTGTGCATGACCCAGGGCAACGCCAGGAAACCGATCGCGCCCATCATGCACGGGATGATCAGGTGCCAGCGCCGCTCGCGATGTTTGTCGGCGCTGCGCCCGAAGAAGTACATCGCGACAATGGCCGCCATATACGGTATCGCGCTCAGCAAGCCGATATGGAGCGGGTCGCTGACACCGGTCGACCTGATGAACGTGGGCAGCCAGAGCGTGATGCCGTACTGGCCCGTGACATAGCAGAAGCAGATCAGGCTGATCAGCCAGACGCGCGGATCGGTAAACACCTTGCCGACGCGTGCCTGCGGGTCCACCGCCTTGACGTCCTCCGACTTGGCCAGTTCAAGGACCTGCTTCTCCGCGCTGGTCAGCCATTTGGCCTTGGCAATGGAGTTGTCCAGGTAGTAGAAGCAGAAGCACCCCAGCAGCACCGCCGGCACCGCCTCGATGAAGAACATCCATTGCCAGCCGCCCAGGCCAGCCACGCCGGCCATGCTGCCCATCAGGTAGCCGGACAGCGGATTGCCGATGATGCCGGACAGCGGCGAACCCATGCAGTAGATGGCCATGATCTTGGCACGCCGGTGCGACGGGTACCAGCACGACAGGTAGTACACGATGCCTGGCGTAAAGCCGGCTTCGGCCAGCCCCAGCAGGAAGCGCAGCGTGTAGAACTGGGTTGGCGTCTGCACGAACGCAAAGCACGCGGAGAGTATCCCCCACGTGATCATGATCCGGCCGATCCACACCTTGGCGCCAAACTTGTGCAATGCCAGGTTGCTCGGCACCTCGAACAGGAAGTAGCCGATAAAGAAAATCCCGGCTCCCAGCCCGTAGACGGTTTCGCTGAAGCCCAGTTGCTGCGACATCTGGAGCTTGGCAAAACCTACGTTGACACGATCGAGATAAGCGATCAGGAAGCAGACCATCAGGAATGGCACCAGCCTCCAGCTCACCTTGCGATAGGTCGCATCCTCGAACGTCCTGATCTTTTCTCCCGCCTGCAGGGTTGTATCCACAGCGTCTCCTCTGTTTTTTGTCAGGTACGGCAGTGCTGCGCTGATCCGTTGCGATCAGTCCGGCGGGGGCGTTGCGCACGCGCGGCGCCCGCCCCCGTCTCGGATGGCAGTGGCTCTCGTCAGGCGGCAGCCTTGAGCGACAGCGGCGTGGCGTGCGCGGCGAGATAGTCCATCGCGGCAACGGTGCCGCTGCCCGCGAGCGGAACGCCCGAGATCTTCAGGCCCATCTCGCAGCCGGCCAGCGTGGCCATCAGCGTGAGGTCGTTGCAGTCGCCCAGATGGCCGATGCGGAACATGCGGCCCTTGACCTTGCCCAGGCCGGCGCCGAGCGACATGTTGAAGCGGTCATAGATGTTCCTGCGCACCAAGTCCGCGTCGATCCCCTCGGGCATCATCACGCCGGTCAGCACCGGGCTGTAGACGGCGGGGTCCGCGCACTGGATCTCCAGGCCCCAGGCCTTGACCGCGCGGCGGCAGGCTTCGGCCAGGCGCTGGTGGCGGGCGAAGACGTTGTCCAGCCCTTCCTCAAGGATCATGTCGAGGGCTTCGGACAGGCCATAGAGCAGGTTCGTGCTGGGGGTATAGGGCCAGTAGCCGGTCCGGTTCATCTCGATGATTTCATCCCAGCCCCAGAAGCTGCGCGGCAGCCGGGCCGTGCGGGAGGCTTCGATGGCCTTGGGCGACACCGCATTGAAGCTGATGCCAGGCGGCAGCATCAGGCCCTTCTGCGAGCCGGACACGGTCACGTCAACGCCCCACTCGTCATGCCGGTAATCGGCGGAGGCCAGCCCGGAAATGGTGTCGACCAGCAGCAGCGCCGGGTGTCCGGCCGCATCGATGGCACGGCGCACGGCGGCGATATCCGAGGTCACGCCGGTCGAGGTCTCGTTGTGCACCACGCACACTGCCTTGATCGCATGCGCGCTGTCGGCACGCAGGCGGGCCTCGATCATGTCGGCCTGCACCCCGTGGCGCCAGCCCTCCACGCCCGGCAGGCCGAGGAACTCGGGCTTGATGCCCAGGTTCTCGGCCATCTTCTTCCACAGCGTGGCGAAGTGGCCGGTCTCGAACATCAGCACCGTGTCGCCAGGGCTCAGCGTGTTCGACAGCGCCGCTTCCCAGGCCCCCGTGCCCGAAGCCGGATAGATCACCACCGGCTGCTCGGTCTTGAAGATCTTCCTGATGCCGTCCAGCACCTTGAGGCCCAGCGCGCCGAATTCCGGGCCGCGATGGTCGATGGTCGGATAGCTGATGGCGCGCAGGATGCGATCGGGAACCGGGCTCGGTCCGGGGATCTGCAGGAAGTGGCGGCCGGCGGGATGGAAGTTGAGATTCAGCATTTGACTCCTCCTGTTGAGTTTTGAATGCAAAATACTTTATCAGAGGAGCGACGGAAAAACAGGGTAGATTGCGCGCAAATTCTCTAGCGTTTACCCCACAGTACAAGGGTTTACCTGCGTTTTTGAGTTCCAGTTAAGAGTCTGCTAAAATTGAACACAATCACGCGATAGGAATTTTGAATGCAAATGGTCGCCACTTCCGGCACGGATTCGCCGGCCCCGGTACTGCCCAGGCTCGAACGGCAACGCTTGCACGACACCGTGGTGGCCCACCTGCGCACGTTCATTGTCGAGGGCGCCCTGGAACCGGGCAGGAAGCTCAATGAGCGCGAACTGTGCGAGACCCTGGGCATCTCCCGCACGCCCCTGCGCGAGGCCCTGAAGGTGCTGGCAGCAGAGGGGCTGATCGATATCTCGCCCAACCGCGGGGCGACCGTATCGCGCCTGTCCGGGGCGGAGATCCAGGACACGTTTGAGCTGATGAGCGGGCTGGAAGCCTTTTCCGGCGAACTGGCCTGCGAACGCATCACGGCCGTCGAACTGGCCGAGATCAAGGCCCTGCACTATGCGATGCTGGCCTGCCGGGCAAATGACGACCTGCCCGGCTATTACCGCATCAACCACCAGATCCATGACCGCATCAACCTGGCGGCCCGCAATTCGGCGCTGCGCCAGACCTATCTGTCGGTGAACCGGCGGCTTCAGGCGCTGCGCTTCCGCTCCAACTATCAGAAGCCGAAGTGGGACAGCGCCATCCGCGACCACGAAGAGATGCTGCAGGCGCTTGAAGCGCGCGATGGCAAGCGCCTTGCCGCCATCCTGCGCCAGCACCTGCTGGACAAGCGCGACGCGGTGCTGCTGATCCAGGCAGGCGATGCCGGCGGCATGCCGCAGGCTTAGACCCGTTTCAGAATGAAGAAGGGTTCTTAGGACGCTGGCGCCACCCTTACCTCAAGAATCCGAATAGCCCCATCAGCATTCTTTGCCCCGCTGTCACCACGGTGACAACCCCGGTTCTTACTCTGCGAGCGCATTGCGGCAAACGCAATCGGCCACGCGGCACCTGCCGCCGGCACACAACAACGCAGATGAACAGGGGAATGAAAGATGGCAGGGAACAACCTTGCACCGGGCAGGCTGGCGGGGATGGCGCGCGGCCGTGTGCTGGCCGGCACCGTGATCGCCGCACTGGCAGCAACACTGGCCGGCTGCGGCGGCGGCGATGACGCCGCGCCGGCAGCCGCACCGACTGACACCACCATCAAGACCCCGCCGCCTGCCGCTGCCGGCGGCCCGCGCGTGCTGCTGGTGGGCGTGGACGGCGCCACCTATGCCCAGGTGCAGGGCGCGCTCCTGCGGCGTGAGCTGCCCAACCTGGCCCGGCTGAACCTGGTGCCCACCGCCACCGGCGGCATGCCCGGCACCATCACCGCGCAGCCGCCGCTGGACGCGCCCAGCTGGGCCACGGTGCTGACCGGCGCCTGGGCCAACCGCCACGGCATCGAAGACGACACCGGCAGCACCGCACCGCAGGCCCCCACCGTATTCCGCTACCTGCGCGCGGCCGGCAAACCCGGCCTGCAGCAAGGCGCATCCACCAGTTCGGGGGCGCTGCCGGGCCTGCTCAAGGCCGAGCAGGAAGCGGGCATGCTCGATACGCTGGTTGACTGCGCGGGGGTCGACAGCTGCGTCACGCAGAACGCCGTGCGGCAGGTGCAGTCCGGCTATGGCGTGGTGTTTGCGCAATACAGCGCGCCGGCACAGGCGGCGGAAGACGGCGGCTTCGGCAACGGCGCCTATGCCACGGCCCTCACCGGCATCGACAAGGCGCTGGGCGAGCTGCTCGGCGCCGTCGCCGCGCGCAGCCAGGGGCAGCCGGGTGAGGACTGGCTGGTGATGGTCACCACCAGTCATGGCCTGGATGCCACCGGCGCCACCACCACGGTGCCGACGGTGGAGAACCGCACCGCCTTCCTCGCCACCAACAAGACGCTCAACGGCGCACTGGCCAGACCTGGCGCAGCCGCGCCGGACACCCCGGCGGACCTGTCCGCGCTGCCGACCGAAGCCGATCTCGTCCCCACCGTGCTGGCCCACGCCGGCGTGGTGCTTGACCCGGCCACCACGCGGCTGGACGGTTCGGCGCTGACCACCGCCACCGCAGGCGTGCGCGCCATCGGCGCCAGCATCAGCCAGTACAACGATGCCATTACGCTGAGCTGGCAGAACCCGACCGAAGCCTTCGGCGTCACCCGCGTGCTGCGCGACGGCGTGCAGATCGCCTCGCTGGGACCGGAGGTGCGGCAGTTCACCGACAAGGCCTTCAACATGGCCACGGGCCTGTACCAGTTCAACTACACGCTGGTGCGCAATGACGTGCCGGTGTCGTACCTGGCGCAGATCCACTACGTCAAGCCGGTCACGCTGGCGCCGACGCTGCTCAATGGGCTGGCCACGTACTTCAGCCTCGACAGCAAGCCGCTCGCCGACGCGAAGAACGCCGCCACGCTTGGCCCGTGGGTGGCAAGCCTCGACGGCGGCACGCTCGCTGCCGACAACTTCAGCGGCCAGTCGCTGCAGCTGGACTCGCGTGTCGACAGCTACAAGCTGGCTTACAACGCTGCCGATATCACGCAAAGCCCGCAGTTCACCATCGGCTTCTGGTTCCGCACCGACTGCACCCAGGGCAACGGCACCGGCGAGCCCATCCTGTCCAACAAGAACTACATCTCGGGCGCCAACCCCGGCATTGCCGTCGCGCTGTTCGGCAGTTGCGAGATCCGTTTCAACCTCGGGAGCGGCAGCGGCAAGCGCGACGACATCAACGGCATGAAGGTGTCGGCCAACCAGTGGGCCTACCTGGCGCTGTCGGTCGATGCGGCAGCCAGGCGCTTCAGCGCCTATGTCATCGATCCGGTGCTGGGCGTGCAGAAGACCGAGAACAAGGCAATCGCCAACACCGACGTTACCAAGCTGGCCGGGCTCGGCACCGGCTGGGGCGTGAACGACGATGCCACGCACAACTACGTGGGCAACAACCCCGGCGCGCTCAAGGGCGTGATGGGCTTCAACGACCTGGCGATGTGGACGCGCGTGCTGTCGCTGGACGAGCTGAAGGCCATCACCGGCGCACGCCAGCCGCTGTCCACGCTGAATCCATAAATCCGGCCGGAACCCGTTTCGTCATGGAACGGGTTCTTCACCACCGACCCTTACCCTCCCCCGCCCGATCCCCTGCAGGAGATTGAAACCATGACTTTCCGACCTTCCACCCTGACGCGGCCGCACTGGCTCGCCGCCCTGCTGATGTGCGCAGCGCTCACCGCCTGCGGCGGCGACTCCGGCGAAAGCCCCACCGGCTCGCCCAACGCGGCACCAACCACGCCGGGTGCCCCGGGCACCGGCGGCAACCCCGGCCAGGGGAATGGCAGCGACCGGCCTGGCGAGACGCCCGCCGTGAAGCCGCAGCTGCGCTGCGCGCCCTGAAGCCGGGCCTGGCCCGTCTCCCTCCCGAAACCACCCGGCAAAGAATCCATGAACCCGCAAAGCAGACGCAACTTCCTCAAGCTCGCCGGTGGCAGCGCCGCCGCCACCGCCGCGCTGGCGGCCTTCCCGCCGTCCATCCGCCGCGCGCTGGCGATCCCGGCCAACAACGCCACCGGCACCATCCGCGACGTCGAGCACGTGGTCATCCTGATGCAGGAAAACCGCTCGTTCGACAATTACTTCGGCACGCTGCGCGGCGTGCGCGGCTTTGGCGACCGCTTCCCGATCCCGCTGGCAGGCGGCCTGAACGTCTGGCAGCAGACCTACACCAACGGCAGCACCACCCGCACCGTGCTGCCTTACCACCTCGACAGCAGCGCCGGCAATGCGCAGCGCGTCAGCGGCACGCCGCACTCGTACCCGGATGCGCAGAACGCCTGGGACCTGGGCCGCATGAACAAGTGGCCGACCTACAAGCAGACCCAGTCGATGGGCTACTACACCGAGGCCGAGCTGGACTTCCAGGTGGCGCTGGCCAATGCCTTCACCCTCTGCGACGCCTACCATTGCAGCTTCCATGGCGGCACCAACTCCAACCGCCTGTTCCACTGGACCGGCACCAACGACCCCGGCGGCGCCAACGGCGGGCCGGTGATCGACAACAGCGGCGACTCGTTCACGGGGTCGGCCCCGCCCTACACCTGGAAGACCTACCCTGAGCGCCTGGAAGCCGCCGGCGTGAGCTGGAAGGTCTACCAGAACATGCCGGACAACTTCACCGACAACCCGCTCGCGGGCTTCAAGCAATACCGCGACGCCAACGCCGCGCGCGGCAACCAGGCCAACGGCAGCCCCTACCCGGCATACACCAGCGCCGACGACGCCATCAGCCCGCTGCTCAAGGGCGTGGCCAACACCATGCCTGACGGCGGCTTCCTGCAATCGCTGCGCGACGACGTTGCCGCGGGCAAGCTGCCGCAGGTGTCGTGGATCGTGGCGCCGGCGACGTACTCGGAGCACCCCGGGCCTTCCAGCCCGGTGCAGGGTGCCTGGTATACGCAAGAGGTGCTGAATGCCCTGACCGCCAACCCGGCGGTGTGGAGCAAGACCGTGCTGCTGATCAACTTCGACGAGAACGACGGCTACTTCGACCACGTGCCGCCGCCGTGCGCGCCCGCCTACGACGGCGACACGCTGGCCGGCGCCACCACGCTCGACCCGCAACAGGTCAGGCCGGAATACCACGTCGACAAGCACCCCTACGGCCCCGGCCCGCGCGTGCCGATGTACGTGGTCTCGCCATGGAGCCGCGGCGGCTGGGTCAACTCGCAGGTGTCCGACCACACCTCGGTGCTGCGCTTCCTGGAAGCCCGCTTTGGCGTGGCCGAGACCAATATCAGCAGCTTCCGCCGCGCGGTGGCGGGCGATTTGACCTCGGCCTTCAACTTCGTCAGCCCGAACACCAACCCGCTGCCCACGCTGCCCAGCCGCGACAAGGCCAGCGCCGATGCCATCCGCACCGCGCAAGGCGTGCTGCCGCAAGTGCCGCTGCCATCGGCCAGCAGCCAGCAGATGCCGCAGCAGGACACCGGCACGCGCCCGTCGCGCGCCCTGCCCTATGAGCTGCACGTGAGCGCCCGAGAAGACGCCCGCGACCAGCGCGCGGTGTGGCTGCTGTTCAGCAACACCGGCACGGCGGCGGCGGTGTTCCACGTCTATGACCGCCTGCACCTGGACCGCGTGCCGCGCCGCTACATGGTCGAGCCGGGCAAGGAACTGCATGGCAGCTGGGACGTCTTTGCCAGCGACGACGGCAAGTACGACCTGTGGGTGCTTGGCCCCAACGGCTTCCACCGCGCCTTCCGCGGCAACGTGGGGGCCGTCACCGCGGCGGGCGCCAGCGCGCCGGAGATCCGGGTCTGCTATGACATCGCCAACGCCGCGGTGTACGTGGACATGATCAACACCGGCAGCGCCCCCTGCACCTTCACCGTGCAGCCCAACGCCTACCGCACCGACGGCCCCTGGACCTACGAGGTGCCGGCCGGCATGCAGCTGCAGCAGCACTGGCCCGTGGCCCGCCAGGGCAACTGGTACGACTTCACCGTCACCACCGCGCAAGGCGGCTTCATGCGCCGCTTCGCCGGGCGCATCGAAACCGGCAAGGACAGCGTGTCCGATCCGGCGATGGGCCTCAACGGCTGACGCGCACGTCGCCTGACGGGCAGCGCTATGCCCGCCCCCGGCCGCTCCGGCCGCGGGCGGGCGTAGCCGTTTTGTCATATTGGCCCGCTAGACTGCGCGGTCGTCCGGGACATGTCCGGGCTGCCCCCCAACTTACCTGCGGATGACCATGCTCGGCGACCTGCTGATGACCTTTTTCGAAGTGGCGCGCCAGGGCAGCATCACCATGGCGGCCAGGCAGTTGCGCATCAGCCAGCCCACCGTCACCGGCCGCATCCGCCAGTTGGAAGAGACCTACGGCGTGGAGCTGTTCCACCGCCGCGCCAGCCGCGTCGACCTGAGCGATGTGGGCGTGGCGCTGATGCCGGTGGTCGAGCAGCTGATGCAGCAGGAAGGCAATGCCGACTACCTGCTGCGCAACGCCGGCAACCTGCGCTTCGGCAACCTGCGCATCGGCGCCACCGGCCCCTACTACATCCTGCGCACGGTGGCGGCGTTCCGGCAGCGCTACCCGGCGATCGACGTCAGCCTGGACATCGGCAATTCGCAGCAGATGCTGGAGGCGCTGTTCGAGTACCGCATCGACGCCGCAGTGTCGTCGCACCCGGTGGACGACGACCGGCTTGCCTGCATCCGGCTGGCGTCGGACCCGATGGTGCTGGTGGTCCATCCGGACCATGCGCTGGCGCGGCTGCCGCAGGTCGAGCTGCCGCAACTGCGCGGCTGCCATCTGCTGGTGCGCGAGCACGGCTCGATGACGCGCAAGGCCACCGAGACGGCGCTGGCCGCGTGCGGGCTGGAGCTGCCGCCGCACACTGTGATCGGCAGCCGCGAGGCCATCTACGAGGCCATCCGCCAGGGCCTGGGCGCCAGCGTGGTGCCGCTGGGCGAGGTGCCGCGCGACCCGCTGCTGCGCGTGGTGCCGTTCGCACAAGGCGCGCCGGTGCTGCATGAATACCTATACTGCCTGCAGAGCCGGCGCGAGACGCGGCTGGTCGGCGCCTTCCTGGACTGCGTGGCGCTGGACGAGCCGACCGCCGCCCCCCACGCCGCCTGACACCCGCATGCCTGCCGCGCCAGATAAGGCACCAATGCCGGTATCGGAAAACTTGGGTTCTTCATCACCGTGCGGTCACCACGCCGCGCCAAGCTTGCCGGTTTCGCCAACTGAGCTATCCCGCATGCCCGCTGCCCCCCGCCTCGCCCTGTTTGACCTCGACCACACCCTGCTGCCGCTGGACAGCGAGTATGAGTGGGCCCGCTACCTCGTCGCCGTGGGCGGCGCCGAGGCCGCCGAGATCGATGCGCACAATGCGCGCTGGCTGGCCGCCTACCAGGCCGGGCGCCTGGACTTTGCCGCCCATGCCCGCTTTGCCCTGGGCCTGCTGGCACGCCACCCGCGCCAACGCCTCACGCAATGGCGCGCGGACTTCATGCGCGAGGTGATCGTGCCCGCCATCCGGCCCGAAGCGCTCGACCTGCTGGCGCGCCACCTCACCGCCGGCGACCTGTGCTGCATCGTCACCGCAACCTGCCGCTTTGTCACCGAACCGATCGCGCGCCAGCTGGGCGTGCCGCACCTGCTGGCGGTAGAGGCCGAACACGACGCGCGCGGCGAATTCACCGGGGCGCTGGCCGGCGTGCCGGCCTTCGGCCCCGGCAAGGTGCTGCGGGTGCTGTCGTGGCTCGAGACGCTGGGCATTGCGCACACGGCGCTGGCGCAGGCCACCTTCTACAGCGATTCCCGCAACGACCTGCCGCTGCTCGAAAGCGTTGGCCACCCGGTCGCCGTCAATCCGGATTCAACGCTGCGGGACGCGGCCGAGGCACGCGGGTGGCCGGTCTTGCACCTGTTCGGCACGGCCGGCGCGCCGGCCGCCTGAGTCCATGCACCCGCGCGCCGGCTTCCCCGAGTACGACCAGCTGCTGGCCTTGCTGGATACGGGCAGCCACGTGCTGGATACGCGGGTGGTCTGCGAAACCATGATGCAGGGCCGTCGCTTCGGCGTCCATGTCGCCACGCTCGGCAGCCGCGATCCGGGCGCGCCGGCGATCGGCATCTTCGGCGGCATCCACGGGCTGGAACGCATCGGCACGCAACTGGTGCTGGACTACCTGCGCTCGGTGCTGAGCCGGCTGGCGTGGGACGAGCTGCTGCACCGCGAGCTGCAGTCGGTGCGGCTGGTGTTCATGCCGATCGTCAACCCCGGCGGCATGTGGGCCGGCACCCGTGCCAACCCCAACGGCGTCGACCTGATGCGCAACGGCCCGCAGGATGCCGATGCGCGCGTGCCCTTCCTGGCCGGCGGCCAGCGCATCGGCGCCTGGCTGCCCTGGTACCGCGGCCCGGCGGGCGCCCCGATGGAAGCGGAAAGCCGCGCGCTGCTGCGCGTGGTGCAGGAAGAACTGCTGCCACGCCCGCTCAGCTTTGCGGTGGACTGCCATTCAGGCTACGGCTGGCGCGACAGCATCTGGTTTCCGTACGCGGGCACGCGCCGGCCGATGGCGCACCTGCCCGAGATGTACCTGCTCAAGACGCTGTTCGAGCAGGCCCACCCGCACCACGGCTACACCTTCGAGCCGCAAAGCCACCAGTACCTGCTGCACGGCGACTTGTGGGACCATGCCTATGACCTGACGCCGCACGGCAACCTGTTCCTGCCGATGACGCTGGAACTGGGCTCGTGGCTGTGGATCAAGAAAAACCCGCGCCAGCTGTTCTCGCGCGAGGGCATCTTCAACCCGATCAAGGCGCACCGCACCGCGCGCGTGCTGCGCCGGCACGTGAGCCTGTTCGACTTCCTGGGCCGCGTGGCCTATGCGCCCGATCGCTGGCTGCCGCGCGGCGCGCAGCGCGACGATCTGCTGCTGCAGGCACGCGCACACTGGCAGACGGAGGCGCCGCCATGAGCCGATGGGTATTCTTGCGGGGACTGACGCGGGAATCGCGCCACTGGGGAAGCTTGCCGGCACGTTGGGAGGCGGCCGGGCTGGGGCGGCCGCTGCTGCCCGACCTGCCCGGCAACGGCGCGCTGTCCGCGCAGCCGGCACCGTGGAGCGTGCCTGAGATGGTCACCGCGGTAAGGCGCCAGTTGTCGGCCGCCGGCGCGCACGGACCCTACCGCGTGCTGGCGATGTCGCTGGGCGCAATGGCCGCGACCGAGTGGGCCAGCGCCTATCCGGAGGAAGTCGGCGGCCTGGTGCTGGTCAATACCAGCATGCGGCCGTTCTGCACGCCGGCGCAGCGCCTGCGGCCGCGCAACTGGGGCAAGCTGGCGCGCGTGGCGCAGCGCTGGCAGGACCGCGCGTACTGCGAGCGGACCATCCATGCCATCACCTGTGCGCGCACCGATACGCTGGCGCGCGACATCGAGACCTGGCAGGCCATTGCCGCCGACGCGCCGGTGAGCCGCCAATCCGCGCTGGCACAGTTGCTGGCCGCGGCCCGCTACCGTGCCCCCGCCAGTGCGCCGCGCTGCCCGGCACTGCTGCTTGCCTCGGCGGCAGACCGCCTAGTCAACCCAGTGTGCTCGGCGCGCATCGCGCAAGCCTGGGATGCGCAGTTGCTGACGCACCACTGGGCCGGGCATGACCTGCCCCACGATGACCCGCAGTGGCTGTGCAATGCCGTCGCCGGCTCGGTGGTGCTAAGCCGCGGCTAAGGCCTGCTCCGCCGGCATGGCACTGGACAGCAGCGCCGCCGCGGCATCCAGCCGGTCCGGCGTGCCAAACAGCCGCGCACTGGTCAAGCCGTTCTGCAACGCCCCGAACACCACCTGCGCCAGCTGCTGCGGCGGCACCGGATAGGGCGCCTTGCGCTGCGCGGCGGCGCGCTCGAACAAGCGGGCCAGCCATTGCTCATTGAGCCGGATAAAGTCCTGCATCGCGGCACGCACCGCGTCTGGCAGCATCAGCACGTCGGCCGACAGCATGCCCACCAGGCAAGCCTGGTCGGTGCCGGCACCCGCGCGCAACGGCGCAAGGTATTGCCGCGCCTGCTCGGCAGGCGGCAGGCTGGCGTCGATCGCATCCAGGCGCGCCCGCCTGCGGGTGCCGTATTCGCGCACCGCTTCCAGCACCAGGTCGTCCTTGGACGGGAAGTAATAGTGGATGCTCGAAGTCTTGACCCCGACCAGGTCAGCCAGGTCGCGGTAGCTGAAGCCGTTGAACCCCCTGCGGCGGATCAGCACCAGCGCATGTTCGACCAGTTGCTCGCGTACGGATCGGGTGTTCATGGCATCAACTCCATCGTCTTGCTGCCGCGCCGTTCAGGCCGGCAGCGTTTGTGCCATCAGCGTGATGAGGGACCCGCTTGCGAAGCAAAGCCCTACCCATCCGCCAAGGATCAGCGCAGTGTCACGCCAACGCATGATCAACTCCTGAAGACGGGCCGCACGCTGGCGGCCCGGCGGGTTTCAATGGCCGGCATCATGCCCGCCGGCTCTCAGGCGATGGCGCCGTCGGTATAGGGATCAGCCTTGCCCACGCGCGCACCGTCGGTGTACGGGTCGAAGCTGCGCGACGGTTGGGCCGACACGCCGCTGCGGTCCAGGCCGGCTACCGTGCGGGCACCGTCGGTGTAGGGATCAGCCTTGCCAACGCGGGCACCGTCGGTGTACGGGTCGAAGCTGCGCGACGGTTGCGCCGACACGCCGCTGCGGTCCAGGCCCGCTACCGTGCGGGCACCGTCGGTGTAGGGATCAGCCTTGCCAACGCGGGCACCATCGGTGTACGGGTCGAAGCTGCGCGACGGTTGGGCCGAGACACCGCTGCGATCCAGGCCGGCTACCGTGCGGGCACCGTCGGTGTAGGGATCAGCCTTGCCAACGCGGGCGCCTTCGGTGTACGGATCAAACTTGCCAGTGCGGGCGCCTTCGGTGAAGGTGTCGAACTTGCCGGTGCGGGCGCCTTCCGTGAAGGTGTTGAACTTGCCGGTGCGGAAGGTGTAGCCGTACTTGTCGCCGGTGAAGGTGCTGTCCTGCACGCTGGCCGCTTGCGCAACACCGCCCGCGAGCGCGGCGGCAAGGGTGGCGGCGGTAATCAGGGTCTTGGTGATCTTGGTCATGATGGGCTCCAGGGTGCGATGTTTCGGGATCGCGTCAATTCGGTATCAGTGGCTGTGGCAGGTTGTTCTTTCGACCCCGCATCTACTAGTAGATAGATACTCGGCCTCGAAAAAATGACCGCCTTCGGTCATGCAATGGGACCGCCACGTTCTCGCCTTGTCTTGCTTGTTGCCGGCGGTGCAGCGCTTCCATGAACCAAATACTATCTACTACTAGGTAGAGAGTCAAGGAAAAACATTTCTATCGGCCCGATAGCCTATGTCTTTCTTGGCTCTATCTCATTGTTTTAAAAGCGCTTATCCCCGATTCCAAAGCGTCGGCGGCAAACCGGCTGGCTGTCAATAAAAAAGCCGCCATGCAGCTTACGCCACATGACGGCTTCAGACGCGCCACTGATATTGCGCGAAAACCTCAGCCGGCGACGGCGGCCATCAGCGTGTCCGCCGCGGCCTCAACCCGGTCAGACGTCCCGAACAGGCGCGCCGCAATCAGCCCGCTCTGCAGCGAGCCAAACACCACCTGCGCCAGCCGCGCCGGCGGCACCGGGAACGGCGTGCTGCGCTGCGGCTGCGCGCGCTCCAGCAGGCCGGCCAGCCATTGTTCGTTCATCAGGAAGAAGCCCTGCAACATCTTGTGCACGGACTCCGGCAGGCACAGCGTCTCGGTCGACAACATGCCGCACAGGCAGATCTGGTCCGAGCCGCAACTGGCGCGGAACGGCGCCAGGTAGATGGCCGCCTGCTCGGTGACCGGCAGGCTGGTGTCGATGGAGCGGATGCGCTCGGCCAGGCGGGCACTGTATTCCTTCACCGCCTCCAGGACCAGGTCCTCTTTGGCCGGGAAGTAATAATGGATGCTGGAGGTCTTGACCCCCACCAGTTCCGCCAGGTCGCGGTAGCTGAAGCCGTTGAAGCCGCGGCGGCGGATCAGGACGAGGGTGTGCTCGAGCAGTTGCTCGCGTACTGATTGCGTTTTCATGAAAGCAGTGTATCTACGCGAAGATAGGCGCTCAAGCCGAAATGCCCCGGGGCTGGGGTAATTCCCTAGCCCCGGGGCATCTGTGGGATGTGCTTTAACCAGGCAGGACCTGCGCGGCGAAGGTGATCATCGAGCCACTCGTCACGCAAAGCACCAGCCATCCGCCTAGCAGCAGGATACTGTCACGCAAACTCATGATGGCCTCCATCGGACGGCAGTCAGCGTGACCGCCGCCGTAAAGTTGTTGGCCGCCGGCCTCAGCCGGCAGCAATCAGGCCAGGGCGCCGTCGGTGTAGGGGTCAGCCTTGCCGACGCGCGCGCCGTCCGTGTACGGGTCGAAGCTGCGGGCCGGCCCGGCCGACACGCCACTACGGTCCAGGCCAGCCACGGTGCGGTAGCCGTCGGTGTAGGGATCGGTCTTGCCGACGCGGGCGCCGTCGGTGTACGGATCAAACTTGCCAAAGCGAGCGCCTTCCGTGAACGGGTCGAACTTGCCGGTGCGGGCACCTTCCGTGAAGGTGTCGAACTTGCCGGCGCGGTAGCTGTAGCCGTACTTGTCGCCAGCCGAGGTGTTGTCTTGCACGCTGGCGGCTTGCGCCACGCCACCTGCCAGTGCGGCGGCAAGGGTGGCGGCGGTGATCAGGGTCTTGGCGAACTTGGCATTCATGATGGGCTCCTGGGTGCGATGTTTCGGGATCGCGTCAATTCGGTATCAGTGGCTGTGGCAGGTCGCTCTTTCGATCCGCATCTACCAGTAGATAGATGTCGGGTGCTAAAAAAATGACCGCGCCGGTCTTGCGATGGGATCGCCACTTTTCCGCCCGTTCTTGCTTGCTTCCGGCGGTGCAGCGGTGCCATGGACTGTATGCTATCTACTACTAGGTAGATAGTCAAGGCAAAAGTTTTCTATCGGACCGATAGCCGCCTGCCCGACGCTGCACCATATGGACGCAAATCCACTTGAGGCACGCATGCGAATGAACTTTTCTTCACCCGGACGCTGATGGCCTGCTAGCCTGAAGGGAACGCCCTCCCCGAAACATCGCCATGCCTGAAGGCCCCCGCCCCGCTCAGCCGGCATCCCGCCACCGCTGGCTCGCCACCGCCGCGGCACTCGCCGTGGCCGCGGGTGTTGCGCGGCATCTACTGTTTCGTGCGGTGGAACGCAAAGCCTTTGTCACGCCGACGGATGAAACAAAGGATGCGGCAGCACCCGACATTTCAGCCCTGACGGTGCGCCATGCCACGTTCGCCAGCGGCAGTCGCATCCTGCACGCCGCCTTCATGCCGGCCGCGGACCCCGAAGCGCCGGCGCTGATGGTGTGCCACGGCGACAATGAGAGCCTGCCCGACTGGGCCCCGGTCCAGGCCATGCTGGCCGGCGCGGGCATCGCCTCCTACGTCTTTGACTACAGCGGCTACGGCCGCAGCAGCGGGCGGCCAAGCGTGCGCCGCCTGCGCGAGGATGCGCTGGCCGCCTACCGGCAATTCCTGGCAGCCACGCCGCAAGCAAAACGGCGCGTGGTGCTGGGGCATTCGCTGGGATCGGGCATCCTGCTGGAGGTGGCACAGCGCTTCGATCCGCAGCCCGATGGCTATGTCATTGCGGCGGGCTTCAGTTCGGCGCGCCTGGCCGCGGTGCAGACCGGGCGCATCCCCGCATGGGCCGCGTGGCTGCTGCCGGATCCGTGGAACAACGCCGCGCGTGCCAGCCGGCTGGAGCGGCCGCTGCTGGTGGTGCACAGCCGAGACGACGCGGTGATCGTCCCACCCCACGCGGAACGCGTGGCCCGTGCGGCCAGGCATCTGCATGCGCTGGTGATGCTGGAAGCCATGCCGCATGACGCAGCCATCCTGCCGGAACATATCGATGCATTCTGGCCGCCGATCCTGCGCTTTGTGCGCGCGCAGGACGGCGATGCCATGCAGGCACTGTTGGCAGGAAACGACGCGAAATATGAAGGCGATTCGCCTGGAAACACGGATCAGGCAGGCACACCGAGCAGTCGCACAGGCACGTTGGCGACAGCAAGCGGCAAGCGCGGGCAGTAGGGTCGCGGGACGGCCGGTCCCTGGCCGGACAATCTACCGCAGACGTCCGCCACCGGCAATCATCCTTGTGGGCGAGGCGCCACGGCGAGGTGTCCGAGAGACTTTTTGACGAATTCTTGTCTATATTGGACCCCATGGCACGAGCATCGCAATTTCGCCGTTGACAGCACTGGAGGTACTGCCATGCGTTCGCTTGCAAACCTGTTCAGTCCGCCGACCCCGGAGAAAATCGCCGAGAGGGAACTGCAAGACATGAGGCTGACGCTGTTCCAGGCCGAAAGGCGCTTGCTCGAGGCGCAGATGCAGGTGGCCTACTACCGCGACATGGTGGCTTTCCTGGAAGACGTCGCGGCCAAGGGCGTGGAAGACGTGGTCGACAAGCGCCGCGCCACGCCGCCTGCCGTGCCGGAGCTGCCGGCACGCACGCCCGGCCTCACCACGGTACCGATCGTTCCGTCCGCGGCCTGACGCAGCCGGGGCTGGTCCCGACCTGTGCGATACTCGCGCTGCCTGGCGCCCGTGCGGCGCGCAGGCGCACCATCCACAGGAACCAGCCCCATGAGCGAACTGCTGCCCGCGATCGAATTCGAAACCGCGCCCAATCCCGCCTGCGCCGTCATCTGGATGCATGGGCTGGGCGCCGACGGCAGCGATTTCGCCCCGGTCGTGCCTGAGCTGCGCCTGCCCGCATCGCCCGGCGTGCGCTTTATCTTCCCGCATGCGCCGGCTATCCCCGTGACCTGCAACGGCGGTTATGTCATGCCAGCCTGGTATGACATTTATTCCCTCGATGAATCCGGCCGACGCGCCGACGAAGCCGGCATCCGTGCCTCATGCGAAGCCATTCGCGCACTGATTGCGCGCGAAAACGCCCGTGGCATCCCCACGCACCGCATCGTGCTGGCAGGCTTCTCGCAAGGTGGCGCGATTGCCTACACTGCCGGGCTGAGCCATGCCGAGACGCTGGCCGGCATCGTCGCGCTGTCCACCTACATCCCTGCGCCGGCAGCGCTGGCGGCCGAGGCCAACGCCGCCAACGCCACCACGCCCGTGTTTGCCGCCCATGGCACGCAGGATGACGTGGTGCCGCTGCAGTTGGGCGTCGCCGCCCGCGATTTCGTGCAGGCGCGCCAGCATCCGGTGACGTGGCACACCTATCCGATGGGCCATTCGGTCTGCCTGGAAGAGATCGCCGCCATCGGCGCCTGGCTGGCAGCGCGCTTTGCGCAGGCAGCCACCGCGCAGTCCTGATCCGCTCCCTGACAAGATGATTGCCGGCCGCTGCGCCGCGCATCGCACCACGCCGCAAGCATGACCCTCGCCCCACCGCCCAGGATCGATTTCAATACCCGCAAGGCGCTGCTGTTCGCGCTGGCCGCCGAACGGCTGTCGGCCTACTACGAACACCGCCAATGGATGACCGACGCCCAGGGGGCGACGCTGGCCGGCGAATGGCTGTCGCGCTCGAAGCTGCAGTTGCCGCTGTCCGAGCGGCGCCTGTTGTCCGAACTGAGCGACCAGTTTGCACGCCAGCTGGCTGAGGCCCTGTCACGCGAGGCCGGCCTCTATGCCGCGCACGAGATGATGGAAGCCCTCGATCCCAACTACCAGTCCGCGTTTGCCTACGACATGCTGGAAGAATGCGAGCGGTTGCTGCATGAAAACGGCGTGACGGAATAGCGGGCCGGGCGGCCGGCGGCGTTTGCAAAGATTGACAGTTGCATTGCGCGCGGGCGCGTAAACTTCGCGCTCTGATAACGCCCCCCACCCGCCAATCATGGAACGCAAGCACTGCCTGGCCTGGATCGCGCTGAGCATGATCGCAGCAGCCTTGCTGACACTGCTGTGCCTGATCCTGAATGACCACGCCGAGACGCAGGCCGCCAAGCGGGTCGAACAAATGGCCATCCGGGTGAAGCCCGCGGGCGCAGGCCTGATCCAGACCCGCGCTGCGTCCCCGGCCGCTCAGCAGCCGGAGCGGCTGTCGCAGGCCCTGGGCGCGCGGCGCTGAGGCGCATCGGGTGCGCCCCGGCCCGTAACTTCAGAACGACGACCAGTGGTTAAGAAGAACAACAGCACAGGCCGGAGCGCGGGCTTGAGTGTAGGCGCGGTGCCCGCCGACGACTGCAAAGAATTGATAAGAGCGCGGTAGCCGCCTACACCAGCGCCGCTGCAGAGCCTGCACCGCCACAAATGGCGCGCAGCAGCGCATCATAGGCCGCCACATTGCCGGCATTGCGGATGCTCACCCCATCCAGCAACGCCTGGCACGCCTGCTCGTACTCCTCCAGCCGCGCATCGTGGTGCAGCACCGTCTCGCGCAGGGCCCTGGCCCCGTCCTGGGCATCGAGGACGCGTACTGGTAGCCAAAGCCGGGCAGCAAGTCCGAGTTGTGGACCAGCGGATAGCGGCCATAGGCAGCATCGTAGTAGAGGTAGTTGAGCCCGTTTTCCCACTGGTGCGTGACGACGACATCGGTGAAGCGCGCAAGAAAATGCGGCGTGCTATAGCGCGCCTCGAACGAGGCCTTGCCCGCCTGCACGATATCCAGCCTGAGCGCAAACCGTTCAAAGGCTTCATGCCGCTTCAGGTCGATGGCATTGGTGACAAAGATGTCGCCAATGCCGGACGGATCCTGCCGATCGAAGCGCACGCCGTTGAAGATGCCGGTGCCGTGCTTGCCGGCGACGACCCTCTCGATCTCCATCACATAGTCGTTGCCGACCCGGTAGGCGATCACGCGCGCGCCCTGGGCGCGTGCCCGCTCGACTGTCTCCGGGCCCAGTTGCGCGCCCGTCTCGATCAGCAGGTCGAGCCTGCCCATGGCCGCCTCCAGGCCGATCACGCTGACGCCCGCGGGTGCCATGCCCACGCCGCCCGGGCCGGCCTCGCCATCGCCGGCGTTGACACCATCCAGACTTCGCCTACGCCGGGGCAGCGCTGGAACAGCCAGTAAAGGAAGAAGCAGTTCTGCACCGCGCCGTTGGCCCAGATCGACTGCGGCTCCCGCCGGCCAAAGTAAGAAATGCCCACGCGCACGGGTCTCGACAGCATTCAGCGCCCTCCATGACGTCGTGCAACATCGCTTCGTAGGTCTGCAGCAATGCCGGATTGCGCGCGCTGAATGCCTGCACGGCTTCCCGCTGCCGCGCATAAAAGCCGGCGTAGTCCCGCTCCGACAAGCTGACGGCGGCATCCAGCGCCTGCACCGCCTCATCGAGTGAATTGCCGCGAAAATAGAAGCCGACCGACTGAGAACGTTCATGTCTTCCGATAGATGCAGGCAAAGGTAGGCTTGTCGGCCTCCATTGCAGGCATGGCGTGGCCCGGTTGGAAGACGCGTTGGCGTGCGCTGCCCGCGCAGCAGGCAGCGCATGGGAAAAGTAAGCGCAAGAGGCCCGCGCAGGGCGACCTAGACCGCTGGCGGGGCCGGCCACACCGCGCCGGTCAGCGCGGCCAGCGCACTGTATGACGTGGCCAGGTGATAGGGCGAAGTCGACGGCATCTCCGCGCGCACCACCTCCCCCGAGCGCGCCAAGCATTCATGCCAGCCCATTTCCTGCAGAAAGCGGCTGCGGAACTGCTGCGTCCAGGCTTCCAGCGCCGCCATCGACTCCGGCGCGCCATGCACGGCGAGCGCGCGCGCGTACTCGGTCTGCGCCCAGATGCGCTGGGTATCGTCCAGCATGGAGCCATCGGCGTTCAGTGCCGCGCTGACGCCCTGCGTCGACGGCACCACGCCGTGCCGCTGCGCAAAGGCAAAGGCCTGGCGCAGCGTATCGGCCAGCGGCAGGTCGCCGAACAATGCCGGCCTGCCGGCCACCAGCGAGAACCACTCGAACTGGTGGCCCGGCTCGATGCGGTTGCCGGCGCTGCCTTGCGGCAGCTCGGCAATGCAGCCGCTGGCCGGATCGACAAAGCGCTCATGCACGGCCATGGCGATCTCGCGCAGGCGTTCGGCATACCACTCGTCCCCGGTCGCATCCAGCGCGGCCAGGTAGGCCTCGGTCAGGTGCATGATGGGGTTCTGCAGCACGCCGGCGCCCTTCGGCCGGAAATGCTCGGTGAGCGCGGCCTGGTACAGGCCCGCGCCGTCGGCGAAGCGGTCTTCGACGATGTCGACGGTTTCATCGAGCACGTCGAGCGCGTCAGGGTTGCCGCGCCGCGCGTGATACGTGGCGCAGGCAAAGATCACGAAGGCATGGGTGTAGAGATCGCGCGTGGCATCGAGCGGCGTGCCGGCCGGGTCGACGCTGTAGATCCACGCGCCCTCGCCATTGCCGAAGTAGGCCTGCAGCGAGCCGAAGAGCGTATCGGCATGCGCATGGTTGCCGGCCAGCGAGAACACATAGAGCTGGCGGGCGCACGCCATGGCGCGATAGCGGGCCGGCGGCAGCGGCGCGGCACTGGCGCCGTCGAGTGCCTCATAGGGCAACAGCAGGTCGGTATTCCAGCCGCTGGCGGTCCACAGCGGCAGCACGGTGGCATCGTAATGTGCCGTCAGGGCGGCGACCCGTTGGCTGAGCTCAGGCGAGTTGGGCATGATCTGGCGAGGAAGTACAAGCGCGGCGGCGGCCGCAAAGGCCGTATCTTGCCATGCCGCGGCCGCAAGACAGTCATGGCATTTGCGGCGTCCACTTGCTAGCATCAATGGCGCCCCCCGCGAAAGGGAGATACCCATGTCGACTTTGCCCCTCACGCTGACTGACGATCACCGCACATTGGTGCTTCACGTCCTGGAAGATGCACCCGGCCAGTTCACCTGGCGCATCGTCATGGAAGAACGCTGTGGCGCCGCCGACGAGGATTGCACCGTCGCAGCGCCATCCACCTACGGCTCCCGTGCGGAGGCCGAGGCCGCTTGCTGGGCCGCCGGCAACGGCATACTGAACGGTCCGCGCGCCTCAGGCGAACTGCGCGCCACCTGAAGCGTCCGCGGCATCGCGCAACACTTGCACTACGTGCCGCGTGTCCTAGTCTGGAAGCGTGGCAGTGGCAACGCGGGGTATGCATTTACCCGCGGTTTTCCGTTCCGGCCACGCCCGGGCAACGGCTGCCCGGGGCGCTTCCTGCCACCTGCCTGTCATATTCCTGGCCTTAACTGACCTGGTCGCCATGCCGCCCCTAGAAACGGGCACGGTGGGCAAGGCCGCAGGAGCATGCAATGGACAAGCCGGTCGTCACGCCCCAGCGCTTCGTTGAACTGATGAACGAGCGCCTCACCAAGCATCCTCTCTTCCGCGAGGGCATGCGCGTCTATGCCATCCCGCAGCACTCCGACCATCCGCGTAGCCTGGTCTGCGTGGGGCCGCGCGGCACCGAATGCGTATGCGCCACCATTGAAAACATCGTGCGGGGTGAATGTGAGGTGTTCCCCGACATCGATCAGGACTGGCACCGCCCGCCCAAACCCGGCACCCCCGCCGAGATGCGGGCGCGCTGAATTGCCCGGCGCGCCCGACGCCTATGCCCAGCGGATGGCATGACCAGAACGTGACGTACCGCGGCCACCGCATCCATGTCGCGGCGCTGCGCTATGGCGGCCAGCATGACGGGTGGTGGACGCTGCGCGCGGAGATCTGGCATCACGGCAACAAGCTGGCGCTGCCCTGCCCGGCCGCGCAGACGCGCTTTGGCTGCGCCACCGACGCCACGCGCGCGGGCGTTGCCTGGGGGCGCGAGGCCATCGACACGCACATCGCCGGCCTGCGCGATGCCGAAGACGCGGCGCTGCAATAGCGCAGCAATAGCTTCAGCCCATCAAACGTCGATCGCCGAATCCGACTTCACCTTTCGGCGCAGTTCGAACTTCTGGATCTTGCCGGTCGAGGTCTTGGGCAGCGGCCCGAAGTAGACCGCCTTGGGTACCTTGAAGCCCGCCAGCAGCGTGCGGCAATGCGCGATCAGTTCTTCCGCGCTGACGCTGGCGCCGTCTTTCAGTTCGACAAACGCGCATGGGGTCTCGCCCCACTTGGCATCGGGCTGTGCCACCACCGCGGCAGCCAGCACCGCGGGATGCCGGTAGAGCGCGTCCTCCACCTCCACGCTGGAGATGTTCTCGCCGCCGGAAATAATGATGTCCTTGCTGCGGTCCTTGATCTTGATATAGCCGTCGGGCATGCACACGCCCAGGTCGCCGGTATGGAACCAGCCGCCGGCAAAGGCCTCGCGCGTGGCCTTCTCGTTCTTGAGGTAGCCCTTCATGCAGATATTGCCGCGGAACATGATCTCGCCGATGGTCTCGCCATCGGCCGGCACGGGCTGCATGGAATCGGGATCGAGCACCGCCACCTGCGACTGCAGGTGATAGCGCACGCCCTGGCGCGCCTTCTTGACCGCGCGGTCCTGCTCGGACAGCGTGCTCCAGTCATCCTGCTCGGCGCAGACCGCGGCCGGGCCGTAGACCTCGGTCAGGCCATAGACATGGGTCAGATCGAACCCCATCGCCTCCATCTGCGCCAGCACCGCAGCCGGCGGCGGTGCGCCGGCCACCATGCCGCGCACCGGGCCGCGCACGCCCTCGCGCCACGCGGCGGGCGCATTGACCAGCGCGGTATGCACGATCGGCGCGGCGCAGTAGTGGGTCACGCCCTCTTCGCGCATCAGGTCAAACACCAGCCTGGGCTCGAACTTGCGCAGGCACACGTTGACGCCCGCGCGCGCCGCCACGGTCCACGGGAAGCACCAGCCATTGCAGTGGAACATCGGCAGCGTCCACAGGTAGACCGGGTGCTTTGGCAAATCCCACTCAAGGATATTGGACACGGCATTGATGGCTGCGCCGCGGTGGTGGTAGACCACGCCCTTGGGGTCGCCGGTGGTGCCCGAGGTGTAGTTCAGCGCGATGGCTTCCCACTCGTCGGCCGGCATGTGCCACGCGTAGTCCGGGTCGCCCGAGGCGAGGAAGGATTCGTAATCGGTGTCGCCGAATGGCGCCTCTTGCGGACCCAGCACGTCATGCACGGCGATGACCTTCAGGCCGGGGATCTCCAGCGCCATCTGGCGCGCCAGGTCGGCAAACTCGGTATCGGCCAGCAGCACGCGCGCCTCGCCATGACGCAGCATGAAGACCAGGTTGGCGGCGTCGAGGCGGATATTCAGCGCATTGAGCACGGCACCCGCCATCGGCACGCCGAAATGCGCCTCCACCATGGCCGGCGTATTGGGCAGCAGCGCGGCCACGGTATCGCCCTTGCCGATGCCGGCACGCGCCAGCGCGCTGGCCAGGCGCCGTGCGCGCGCATAGGTGTCGCGCCAGTTCTGGCGCAGCGGGCCGTGCACGATGGCCAGGCGCTCGCCGTACACCTCGGCGGCGCGGACCAGGAAGTCGATGGGCGTAAGCGGCACGAAGTTGGCCGCGTTGCGGGCCAGGCCGCTGTCGAAATCGGTGGGCATTGCTTATGTCTCCGCGTATCTGGCGGCGTTGGCGGCGGGGCCGCGCAACAGGCCGCGTGATGCTGTCAATGCGCTGCATGGGTGCAGCGATGTCCGGGGCGATGTGACCATTGTCCGCGCCATCCGGCGCTGTCACTTTTTCTGGCACAAGGCTATCATCGCACACGCTGGCGCACTGTCGCCCAGACGACAAACCTGCCGCAAACCCGCGCCAGGCAAGGCTTACACGATTCTTACAGGGACCCGGCCCGAGCCGCGCGTCCATGCCATGAGCGAACCTGCAGACCCGATTTCCGCCCCTGCCGCAGTCCTTGCCGGCCATGCCTGGTTCGGCGCACTGGCGCCGGAACACCAGGCGCTGGCCGCGCGCGCAACGCTGCTGCAGTCCTTTGCCGCGGGCGCCTTCATCGCCCGGCGCGGCGAGCCGTCGCGCCACTGGATCGGGGTGGACAGCGGCCTGATCAAGCTGGCGGTGTATACCCCCGACGGGCGCGGCTGCACCTTCTCAGGCGTGCCCGCGGGCGGCTGGTGCGGCGAAGGCAGCGTGATCAAACGCGAAGACCGCCGCTATGACGTGATCGCGATCCGCGACTCGCAGGTGCTGCTGGTGCCAGAGCCGGTGTTCAACATGCTGCTGGCGCAGAGCCTGCCGTTCGCCAGCTTTGTCGTGCGCCAGCTCAACGAGCGCATGGGCCAGTTCATCGCCACCGTGCAGAACGACCGCCTGCTGGGCGCCGATGCGCGCGTGGCGCAGGCAATCGCGCAGCTATTCCACCCGGACCTGTATCCGCGCACCAGCCCCGTGCTGGAGCTGTCGCAGGAAGAGATCGGCCTGCTGACCGGGCTGTCGCGCCAGCGGGTCAACCAGGCGCTGCGCCGGCTGGCCGATGTCGGCATGGTCCACCTGTCCTACCAGAGCATCCGCGTGACCGACCTGCCCCGGCTGCGCCACTTCGGGCTGTCCGAGCTGTAACGCCGCCGTCACCGGGGCGCAGTGAACGATCGACCGGACGATGTCCGCGGCCTTGCGCGGCCCGTGGAATCCTGCGACAGTTACCGGCCGCACCCCCTCCGCTCAGCTTCCGGGTTGTCCTCCGCATGCCGCTTGTCAGCCGTCACCACGTCCGCTTTGCCCGCCTGCGCTTCCCCTTTGCCGTGCATGTGCAAGCCCTGCATGGCACGGCCAGCCTGCGCGACGCCAATGCACGGCGCGAGGTGCGGCCCGGCGACCCGTTCGTGGTCCACGCCTTTGCCCACTTCGACTGCGACTTGCCCGGCACGTGGCAGCACCCCTGCGCCATCGTCCTGACCGCCGTCCCGGACAGTGAATGTCCCCGCCTGGCCGGCAAGCCCGGCGACAGGCCCTGGTCGCGCCGCTTCGCCGGCCTGGTCTTTTCCCGCCCCGATACCGACTGGAATGTCGAGCGCCTGGCCGCGCAATGGCAGGTGCCGGCACGCCAGGTGCGCGCCCGGCTCTTCGCCGAAGGCGAGGCGCTGCACCCGCTGCTGCGCGAGCAACGCGCCGCCCATGCCCTGCACGCGCTGGCCGCCGCCGGCCCGGTGTCTTCGCTGGACGTGCTGGCGGCGCATGCCGGCCTGCGTTCCGGCAGCGCACTGGCGCGCAGCTGGCAGAACTGGTTCGGCATCGATGCGGCGCGCCTGGTGGAAGATTGCCGGGCAGGCAACCGCACCACAGTGCCTGCCCCCACCTGGCCCGGCCTTGTGCCGACAGCTGCCTGACGCAGCGGCGTCCGCGTCACACCGCGGGGAATTTGTCAACCACCGCAACGAAGGTTGGCGACATTTGCGCGCTTCGCGCAGAATCGCGCCGCGCAGGGCGGGCCAGCCACCCTGTGGGCGGGGTCCTGCATGAGCCAGGTGTCCATCACCGCAGCGCCCTGCCATAACAAAAACCACAGGAAGCAATACAGGGATGAAAGCAAAACATCTGTTTTTGACGGGTCTGGCTGCAGCCGTGCTGTCGGCATGTGGAGGCGGTGGAGGGGATTCGACGACGCCTGCCACCACCAAGATCAGCGGCACCGCCGCAGTTGGCGCTGCGCTGGGAAATGCCGCCGTGCAAGCCAAGTGCGCATCGGGCAGCGGCACCGCCACCACCGCGGCGGACGGCACCTTCACCATCAGCATTGCAGGCGCCACGCGCCCCTGCGTGCTCAGCGTCAAGGCGCCTGACGGCACCACGCTGCACTCCGTGGTCGAAGCCGGCACCGGCACCACCGCGACGGCCAACATCACGCCACTGACCGAACTGGTCACCGCTTCGCTGGCACAGGGCAACACCGACGCCTTCTTCGAGCAGTTTGATGCGAACGCACAGGCCAAGCTCTCCACCGACAACGTGAACGCTGCCATCGGCGCCGTGCGCCTGGTGCTGACGGGCGTGGCCGACTTCTCCAGCATCGACCCGGTCAAGGACTCGCTGGTGGCCGCCAACGGCGCCAACACCGGCAATGCACAGGACAAGCTGCTGGACCAGCTGGGCGATCGCCTGAAGGCATCCAGGACAACGCTGGCCGAGCTCTCTTCGGCAGTCGCATCCAATGCCGGCGCGGCGGCGGTCCAGACCGCACTGCAACCGGCAGCGGCCAGCTGCGCCGGGTTGAAAACCGGCAAGTACCATGTGTTCGGGCTGGGCACCACGGCCGCTGCCACCGGCGAGATCGATGCTGCCGCGCTGAAGCTCCAGATCGGCGCCGAGGTGATCCCCTTCACCGCCGTCACGGCGGATGCCTGCCGCTTCACGGTGCCGGGCGAGAACGGCGCCACCATCACGGCGCTGGTCTCCAAGTCAGGCCTGGGCGTAGTGCTGCCGCCGGCGGGCGCGCCGTCGAGCCTGCCCACCCTGCTGGTGCCGGCCCAGGCCATTGCGCTGGCCGACCTGGCCGGCGACTGGAACGGCCTCGGCATGGAGCGTTACGACAACACGACGCCGTATGCACCGCGTCGCGTGACCTTCAGCATCGATACGGCGGGCAAGGTGACCAAGGGGGCGGACTGCTCCGGCATCGACACCTGTGAAGCCTGGCTGCCGAATGAACTGCCGACGGTCAGCGCCAACGCCGACGGCAGCTTCAAGATCACCGACAGCTTCGGCGTCCAGTTTGCCTATGCGTTCAAAGGCACCGATGGCCAGGTGACCGTCATCATCACGCACGACGACGGCTTCATGATCGCCGCCAAGCAGATCGCACGTGCGCTGCCAGCGGTTGGCTCGGGCGGCTCGTACTGGGATTCAATCCTGTACTCCGGCAAGGCCCCCGTACTGAACGGCCCGACGGTGTGGTCGACCACGATCGCCTCGGTGGACGCCCAGACCGGCACCTACACCCGCAAGCGCCTGGAAGACAACCGCCTGGACGTCTGGAAGGTGAACAGCCCGGCCGTTGGCCTGCGCCATCGCGCCGCAACCAGCAATGCATCGGAAATGATTTCGCTGATCCCGGGCAATACCGGCCTGACCCTCGGCATCGCCGTGAACGGATCGTTCTACGATATCTCGGTCGGCCGCCCGTAACCTCGCCGCCAGCCGTGAATCCGGGCACCCCGCGCCCGGACACGAAGCAAGCCGGTGCCGCCCTGCGGCACCGGCATTTTTTTTCCCACTCCGACCGCAGGCAAAAAAATACCCACCGCCGGGTGGTAGTGGGTAAGTAAAAGCGGTGCAGGCACGTCGCGGAACTGCCCACGCCCCGAATCTTCGCACCGCCCCGCCGCGCGGCAAATAATCTTTCCGGACTAGTCGCACGCACGCACCTTGTGCATGGACAAGCGCCCGGGATTCTTGTCCAATGGCTTTCGCCCGCTGCCCGCCCCTCGCCCATGTCCCAGGCCAGACTGCTGCTGATCGACGACCATACCTTGTTCCGCACCGGCCTGCGCATGGTGCTGGCCGACAGCCCCAGCGTGGCACATATCATCGAGGCCGGCTCGGTGATGCAGGCGGTGCAGGACCATGGCGGCGCGGCCGTGGACATCCTGCTGCTCGATATCCAGATGCCGGGGCTGAACGGCATCGAAGGCGTCAAGGTGCTGCGCCGGCATTTCCCCACCGCGCGCATCCTGATCGTGTCAGGCACATCGGGCCTTGAGATCATCCCGGC
Organism: Cupriavidus sp. BIC8F; assembly: GCF_032465815.1. Classification (NCBI taxonomy): domain Bacteria; kingdom Pseudomonadati; phylum Pseudomonadota; class Betaproteobacteria; order Burkholderiales; family Burkholderiaceae; genus Cupriavidus; species Cupriavidus sp. BIC8F. The sequence goes on from NZ_CP136095.1 coordinate 1,962,370, forward strand.
CGAGGTGCGGCGCGACATCGCGGGCTTCCTGCCCAAGTCCGCCGATGCCCGCGAGATCGAGGAAGCGATCGCCTGTTGCCTGGCAGGCGGCACGCATTTTTCCGGCGATGCCGATGCCGGCATCCAACCGCCCCCGGCGCCCTATGCCGCCAGCACGCTGACGCCGCGCCAGCTGGAGGTGCTGCACCAGCTCACGCTCGGCCGCTCGAACAAGGTCATTGCCTACCATATGGGCCTGTCCGAAAACACGGTGCGCGTCCATGTCGCGGCCATCCTCAGTCATCTTGGCGTGGTCAGCCGCGTGGAAGCCATCCTTGAAGCCCAGCGCCGCGGCCTGGTGCAGGCGGCGCGGTGATGGCGGACCTTGCTGCATCGTCACGCATCCGGCTGCCGTGGCTGCCACGCTACGACGAGCCGCGGCTACTGGCCGCGCAGATGACCCTGATCGACCAGAGCTTCAGCAGTGCCATGCTGGGCTGCTCGCTGGCGGCCTTTATCCTGGCGACGGGCCTGACCCTGACCGGCAGCCGGCCCGGCTCCCTGCCCTGGGCGTGCGCGATGGCCCTGGCCTGTGCGATTGCGTATTTCGGCCGGCTGCGGCTGCCGGGACGGCTGTCCGAAGCCGGCGCAGGGCGCTATGCGCGCGGCATGACCGCGATGCTGACGCTGATCGGCGCGCTGTGGGGCCTGGTGGCATGGCTGTACCTGGACGTGCGCCAGCCAGCGGTGGTGATCTGCGTGTTGTCGCTGATCGCCGGCATGAGCGCGGCGGCACTGGCCGTGTTCTCGGCATGCCTGCCGGTGGCAATCGGTTTCTTCCTGCCTGCGATCGTGCCGGTCTGGATCGCATTCCTTGCCACCGGCGATATCGAGTACCTGCCGATGTTTCTCGGCACGCCGCTGTACCTGTGCGTGCTGCTGGTCTTTGCCCGCAACTACGCGCGCGTGGCGCGGCACGCGATTGCGCTGCAATTCGAGAACGTGGAGCTGATCTCGCAGTTGCGCGAGCAGACCGCGCGCGCCGAGGCCGCACAGCATGCGGCCGAAGACGCCAGCCGGGCCAAGTCAGTATTCCTGGCCTCCGCCAGCCATGACCTGCGCCAGCCGCTGCATGCCATGGGACTGTTTCTGGTATCGCTCGGGCGCACCGGGCTGGATGAACGCCAGCGCCAGCTGGTGGCGCATATTGAAGCCTCTTCCGGCGCGGCGCGCGAGATGCTGAACTCGCTGCTGGATTTCTCCAAGCTGGAGGCCGGCGTGATCACGCCCCGGGCGCGCGCCTTCCGCCTGCAGCCGCTGCTGCACAAGCTGGAAAACGAGTTCGCGCCACAGGCCGACGCACGCGGGCTGGTGTACCGCACGCGCGATACCACCGCCATGCTCTACGGCGACCCCACGCTGGTCGAACTGGTGCTGCGCAACCTGATCGCCAATGCCATCCGCTATAGCCGGCAAGGCGGCGTGCTGGCGGCCTGCCGCATGCGCCGGCTGCACGCCGTGGTCGAGGTATGGGACACCGGCATCGGCATACCCGCCGCGCAGCACCGTGACATCTTTCGGGAATTCCACCAGCTCGGCAATCCGGAACGCGACCAGCGCAAGGGGCTGGGCCTGGGGCTGGCCATTGTCGACGGCCTGGCGCGCACCATGCGCACGCGCGTGACGCTGGGCTCACGGCCCGGGCGCGGCTCGGTGTTTCGCTTTGGCATGCCGCTGGCATGGGGCACGCCGGAAGAAGCGCCACGCCCGCCGGCGCCGCACGGCCTGGACGGGCTGCGCGTGCTGGTGATCGACGACGACGCCGCCATCCGCACCGCCATGTCCGAACTGCTGGCGGCGTGGCAATGCGAGTGCCGCACGGCCGAATCCGAGGAAGAAGCGCTCGCGCTGCTGTCTTCCTTCACCCCGGCGCTGATCCTGGCGGACTACCGCCTGCGCGGCCACCGCACCGGCCAGGAAGCGCTGGACGCGATCCGCCAGCGGCTGGGCCGGCACGTGCCAGCAATCATCATCACGGGGGATACGGCGGCAGACCGGCTGCGCACAGCGCACGCGTCCGGCACCGCGCTGCTGCACAAGCCGGTGGTACCGCAGGAATTACAGGCAGCGATCGATACGCTGCTGCGCGACCCGGCCACGCAGGGCGAAGGCAATCCCGACCGTCAGGCGGCGGCCGTGGCAAGGTAAGCAGCACCCCCGCTCAGCCGGGGGCCGGCGGCGTCAGCCGCCCGAGTGCAGCGGGGACAGCGAATAGGCGAGCACCAGCCCCGCAACGATCGCCGGGGAACCCAGCCGAATCGCGGTGCTGCGGGACAGCACGCCCAGATACACATACAAACACACCAGCACCATCGCAGTCACATACAGCAGGCTGTCATAGACTTGCATGGATGTCTCCCTTGCCATTGTTCTTATGCTTTACTTCGGTGGGCTGCCGACGGCGGCGTGATGCGGGGGTCTTGCGGGAATGCGTGGGGGGCGCTCCGTCGCCAGCATGCTATGGCTGTCTGTTGAAATGATAGTCACCACTTCGACGGAGCGTGGCAATCATGGAAATCCCTTTGCGGCACCGCACCAGTCATGATGCAGCGCCGCAAAGCAATGTCTTGATACAAGGGATTCGGGCATGCGCAAGGCGCGCACCGCGCCGGTCTCAATCCGCGGGCAGCATCTCAGGATTCCAGGCAATTTCCCACAGATGCCCGTCGGGATCCTGGAAATAGCCGGCGTACCCGCCCCAGAACGTATCCTGCGCCGGCTTGACCACGCGGGCGCCCGCGGCCCGCGCCTGGGCCATCACCGTATCCACTTCCGCCTTGTCGCCGACGTTGTGCGCCAGCGAGAAATCCGTCTGCGCGCGCGGCGTCACCGGCAGTCCGGTGTCATGCGCAAGACTGGTGCGCGGCCAGACCGCCAGCTTCAACCCGGCCTGCAAGTCGAAGAACGCCACTGCGCCGTGCTCGAACTGCTCGCCGACGATGCCGGCGGTGGGCAGGCCCAGGCCGTCGCGATAAAAGCGCACCGCACGCTGCAGGTCATCGACACCCAGCGTGATCAGCGTAATCCGGGGTTTCATGGCGGGTACCTCCTGTGTCGACCGGCAGCCTAGCGCTGCCCGAAAGCCGCATCGGCGAACAGGTCCTTCAGTTCGCGCGGCTGCGAGCGCCAGTATTGCTTCGGCGCCTGCACGCTTGCACCCAGCCGCGCGGCCGCATGCCAGGGCCAGCGCGGGTCATACAGCATGGCACGGGCCAGCGACACCGCGTCGGCTTCATGGTTGGCGATGATGGCTTCGGCCTGTTCCGGCTCCGTGATCAGGCCCACCGCAATCGTCGGCAGGCCAACCTCGGCCTTCACGCGCTGCGCGTAGGGCACCTGGTAGCCGGGCCCGAGCTTGATCGCCTGCTGCGGCGACACGCCGCCGGTGGTCACGTGGATCGCCGCGCAGCCGCGTGCCTTCAGCGCCTTCGACAGCGCCACCGTTCCTTCGATATCCCATCCGCCCGGCACCCAGTCGGTTGCGGAAATACGCATCCACACCGGACGCTCAGCCGGGAACACCTCACGCACCGCGTCGAACACCTCGATCGGGAACCGCATGCGGTTCTCCAGGCTGCCGCCGTATTCGTCGTCACGATGATTGGCCAGCGGTGACAGGAACTGGTGCAGCAGGTAGCCGTGCGCGGCATGGATCTCGATCCCATCCAGCCCCAGCCGCGCCGCACGCCTTGCCGCCGCGACAAAGTCATCGCGCACCTTGTCCATGCCGGCGCGATCCAGCGCGACAGGCGCGGCTTCTTCCGCGCCATGCGGTACCGCGGAAGGCGCCACCGCATGCCAGCCACCAGGCGCATCCGGCGCGATCTGCTGCCCGCCATCCCACGGCGCCTGGCTGGACGCCTTGCGGCCGGCGTGCCCCAGCTGGATCGCAATGGCGATCAGCGAATGCGCGCGCATCGCATTGATCACGCGGCCAAGCGCCGCCTCGTTTTCGTCCGAGTACAGGCCCAGGTCCTGCGGCGTGATGCGCCCTTCGGGCGAGACCGCCGTGGCTTCCACGATCAGCATGCCGGCGCCGGACAGCGCCAGCGAACCAAGGTGGATCATGTGCCAGTCGCCCGCATTGCCATCCTGCGCGGAATACTGGCACATCGGGGCGATGATGATGCGGTTGGCGAGGGTGAGTTCGCCGATGGCGAGCGGTTCGAACAGAAGGCTCATGCGTGCTGCTCCTTGCGGGGATCGGACAGGAATTATCGATTCTAGGCCGGCGCCGGAATTGCTGCCGGCCCGGCCACGCCGCTACGCCGCCGCCAACGGATCGCGCGCTGCCAGCCGCAGCCAGCTCGCGATCGCGGCCAGCCCGGCGAAGCCCGCGCCCAGCGCCAGGGCCAACCCCGGCCCGTGGTCGCCGGCGATGCCAAAGCACAGCGCCACCAGCGCCGCACCGCTGGCCTGCCCCAGCAGCCGCGCCGTGGCCACCACGCCGCTGGCGCCGCCGCTGCGCTCGCGCGGGGCGCTCGTCATCAACGCCTTGAGGTTGGGCGACTGGAAGAAGCCGAAACCCGCACCGCAGATGCACATGCGGATGCCGATATCGAGCGCGCTGGGGTCGGCCGGCAGCATGGCCAGCGACAGCATGCCGGCGCTGAGCACCGCCAGCCCCACGCCGCCAAGCACGGCCGGCGGATAGCGGTCAGACAGGCGCCCGGCAAGCGGCCCGATCAGCGCTACCACGACGGACCATGGGGTCAGCAGGAAACCGGTCTCGACCTGCCCGCGCCCGAGCACGTGCTGGAAGTAGAACGGCAGCGAGACGAAGGCCAGGCCCTGCGCGGCAAAGGAGCACACCGCGGTCAGCGTCGACAGCGCGAACATGGGCCGCCGGAACAGGTCCACCGGCAGCATCGGTGCCGGATGGCCGCGCTCGCGCCACAGCAGCAGGCCGAACGTCACCACGAAGATGCCCGCTGCGGCCAGCGACAGATGCAGCGGCGCGCGCTGTGCGCCCTCGCCCAGCGCGAGGACCAGCGCGGCAAAGGCAACCACGCTGAGCCCCGCCGCGACGCGGTCGAAGCCGTGCGTGCTGCGCGGCGTCTGCGGCAGCGAACCGCGCCCGATCGCCAGCGCCAGCAGCCCGATCGGCAAATTGACGGCAAAGAGCCACGGCCACGTGCCGAACGAGAGGATCACCGACGCCACCGTCGGCCCCACCGCGAACGAAACGCCGACTACCAGCGCGTTCAGCCCAAGCCCGCGCCCGAGCCGGTGCGTGGGGAAGATGGCGCTGATCAGCGCCGTGTTGACGCTCATGATGGCCGCCGCGCCGATGCCCTGCAGCACCCGCGCCGCCGCCAGTGTCGGCAGCGACCACGCCAGCGCGCACACCACGGAGGCGGCGGTGAACAGCACCACGCCGCCAAGGTAGATGCGCCGGTGGCCCACCACGCCGCCCAACGCCGCGAACGGCAGCAGCGTCGACACCATCGCCAGTTGGTAGGCATTGATCACCCACACCGACGCGGCCGGTGTGGCGCGCAGGTCTGCCGCGATCGACGGCAGCGCCGTGTTGGCGATCGCGGTATCCAGGGTGGCAAGGGCGACCGCGATGAGGATGGCGGCCATGCCGCGGCGCTCGCGCGAGGTCATGGCGGCGTCCGCGGTCGAGGCGGACTGGAGGGGGGCTGTGCTGGACAATGTCTTTACCGGTTGCCGCCATGCCGGGACTAGTGGTGCAAAGGCTGCACACGAGGCATGGTGATCGTCAGGTCAAGACGATACGGGAAAACCCTTCAACGTGCTGAAGACGCGTTCATATGTATGTACATTGTCGATCCCTGCCCGGCCAATGACACTGAGCACTGGCCGGTGCCACGCCCCCGCGGTTACTGCACTGACAACCCGCCATCCACGCCGATGCTCTGCCCGTTGATGAAGCGCCCGGACGGTGCCGCCAGCAGGACGGCAAGACCCGCGACATCGCTGGCCTCGCCGATGCGCCGCATCGGTACGCCGGCAGCCAGCCGCGCCTCGCGCTCCGGGTCGCCCCACAGCGCGTCGCGGGAGAACTCGGTGCGCACCGGGCCGGGATTGATCGCGTTGACGTTGATGCCGGACGGCCCCAGCTCCAGCGCCAGGCTGCGTACCGCCTGGTCGATGGCGGCCTTGGTCACGCTGTACATCCCCAGGAAGGCAGAGCCACGCTTGGCGGCAATGCTCGACATAAAGATGATGGATCCGTCACGGCGATCGATCATCTGCGGCGCCAGGGCGTTCACCAGCACCAGGTTGCCGCGCACATTGCCCGCCATGGCAGCTTCGAACACCTCAGGCCCCTGGCTCAGCATCGACCCGGGCTGGCCGCTCGCGGCGGCATTGAGCACCAGTGCATCGACGCGCCCGTACGCGGCCAGCGCCTGCCCGGCAAAGGCGCGCACGCTGTCAACGTCGGCGATATCGCAGGCGACGCCGGTGGCGCGGATGCCCTCGGCCTCCAGCTGCCTGGCGGCGTCGCGCGCCGCGCCTGGATCGCGCCCGGACACCACCACGGCGGCGCCGGCCGCGCCAAGCGCGCGCGCCATTTCCAGGCCCATGCCGCGCGTGGAGCCGGTGATGACGGCAACGCGGCCGTTAAGGTCGAATAGATTCTGCATGACTGATCACTCCTGTGAGGATTGGGAGCCGGCGCCTCGACAGCACATCGGCATAAATGCGGCGAAAGGGATAACAGACATAAATGATGCTTGTCATCTATTGAATAAAGTATGGCCATCATCTAAACTCCGGTCAAGGCAGAAATCTCGAAGAGGTCTTCAGATGGCACGCGCATCACGCGAACAAACCGACAAGAACCGCGAGGCGATCGAACAGGCGTCGTCGCGGCTGTTCCGCGAACGCGGCCTGAATGGCGTCAGCGTGGCCGAGTTGATGGCCGACGCGGGCCTGACCCACGGTGGCTTCTATGGCCACTTCGCCTCCAAGGACGCGCTGGCCGCGCAGGCCTGCAAGCGCGCGTTTGAAGAATCGACCGCCCGCTGGGAACGCCGCCTGGCCCGCGCCGACGGCGACCGCAAGGCCATGCTGGCCAACCTGGTGGAGCCTTACCTGAGCGCCGCGCATTGCGCCAGCCCGGGCGTGGGCTGTGCCGCCGCGGCACTGGCCGTGGACGTGGCCCGCGAACCTGCCGGCAAGCCCGTGCGCCAGGCCTACGTGGAAGGCTTGCGCGTGATGGTGGACGACATGGCGCAGACCGTTGAATCCGATGACCCGCAGGTGCGCCACGATGAAGCGCTGGTGCGCATGGCGCTGCTGGTGGGCGCCCTCACGCTGGCGCGTGCTACCGACGGCGATCCGCTCTCCGACGAGATGCTGAACGCCGTGCGGAGCCGCCTGCTGGGCAGCACCGCCTAAACCCCGTTTTCCCCAAGCCTGAAACACCCCCGCCGCCAGGCGCGGCGGGGATGGCTACGCCTTGCCCTTTGCCAACGCCTCCTAGACCCTGACAACGAGACCCCCATGTTCGCGCAAGCCCTTTCCAGCCGGCTCGACCGGCGCGGCATCCACTACTCGTGGCTGGTCGCCGCCCTGACCTTCCTGGTGATGCTCACCACTTCGGCCGCGCTTGGCCTGCCAGGTGCGTTCCTGAAGCCGCTGACACAGGAGATGGGTTGGAACACCGACCAGATCTCATCGATCCTGGCCTTCCGCTTTGCGCTGTTCGGGTTGATGGCGCCTTTCTCCGCCCTGCTGATGGAGCGCTTCGGCGTGCGCAACGTGGTCTGCGCCGCGCTGGCGCTGATTGCCAGTGGCATGGCGCTGGCCACCGTATCGACCGAGTTGTGGCAGCTCTTTGTCGCCTGGGGCCTGATGCTGGGCGTCGGCTCCGGACTGACAGCGCTGGTGCTGGCGGCCGTGGTCGCCAACCGCTGGTTCAGCGCGCGGCGCGGCCTGGTGATCGGCATCCTGACCGCCAGCGCAGCAACGGGGCAGCTGGCCTTCCTGCCCGTGGCCGCCTGGCTGATCGAGCATATGGGCTGGCGCGTGGCCGTGCTGCCGGTGCTGGCTGCCTGCGCGGCCCTGGCGCTGCTGGTATTCGCGCTGATGCGCAACCGGCCCGCCGATGTCGGCCTGACAGCGTTCGGCGAAGTCCCGGCCCATCCAGCCACGCCGCCCGCCGCACAGCCCGTCACGCCGTTCACGCTGCGCGGGCCGTTCCTGGTGCTGAGCGATGCCGCCCGTACCCAGACCTTCTGGGTCCTGGCCGGCACCTTCTTCATCTGCGGCCTGAGCACCAACGGGCTGATCCAGACCCATTTCATCGCGCTGTGCGGCGACTTCGGCATGGGCCCGGTGCCGGCCGCCTCGGCGCTGGCGATGATGGGTGCGTTCGATTTCGTCGGCACCATCCTGTCGGGCTGGCTGTCGGACCGCTACGACAGCCGCAAGCTGCTGTTCTGGTACTACGCGCTGCGCGGCCTGTCGCTGTTCTGGCTGCCGCATTCGACCTTCACGCTGTACGGCCTGTCGATCTTTGCGATGTTCTACGGCCTGGACTGGATCGCCACCGTGCCGCCCACGATCAAGCTGGCGGCCACCGCGTTCGGGCGCGAACGCGCGCCGATGGTGTTCGGCTGGATCTTCGCGGCCCACCAGATTGGCGCGGCCGTGGCAGCGTTCGGCGCGGGGCTGAGCCGTACGCTGCTGCTGACCTATACGCCGGCGCTGTATTCGGCCGGTGCGGCCTGCATGGTGGCGGCGTTGCTGGCGCTGATGGCCAGCCGGACACGCGCGGCGGCGGCAACCGAGGCAGCGCGGGCCTAGTGTCCTGTTCCGCAAATACCTTGCCATGAAATCGCCCGGTTGGCCGCCATGCGTGGTTGCTCGTCGTTGCCATAGCTACGGCTGTGGCGCCTCCTCGCGCCTAGTCTGACGGCCAACTGGACGATTTCATCTTGGCGAGCTATCTACGGAACAGGACACTCGCCTGCGCTGCCTCGGTGCCAGCTTCAACCTCCCTTCGCGTAAGCCACGAATTTGGCGCCCTTATACCACGCGAGCGTGTCTTCACGCGTCGCAGGGGCCTTCGCTGCATCGGCCGCTGCCGGCACCCGCATGGATGCCGGGGCCGCGCTGGCCTGCGTGGTGTCAGCGCCCGTGTCGCCGCCGCACGCGGCCAACAGCGAGGCGCCGGCGATGAGCGGTGCACCAAGCTGCCATAGTCGTAGAGTCGTCTTCATTGCTGTCTCCTTCCCTGATGACTGGCAGGGCATTCAGAACGAATGCGCAATGCCCGTGTACGCGCCCAGCTGGTTGCGGCCTGGTGCCGGGTTGTTGTTGGTGGCTTCCACCGAGAAGTTCGCCGTGGCGCTGTTCAGCACCGTGCCGACGCTGGCATAGAGCAGCGTGCGCTTGGACAGCCAGCGTGCTGATCGTGGCGCAGGTGCCCGGACCGGGCGCGTGGGGGCTTTCAATCCGGCAGGGGCGCGCGTCAGCCTGATCGATACCGGCTCAGGCCACGTGCTGCTGGCCTGCCCGACCGACACGCGGCGCCAGCAGATGCTGGACGAACACCATGCGGTGGAGGGGGAAGTGCAGATCCCGCGCGAGGAACTGGAGCAGACCTTCGCGTCGCTCCGGGAGCTGGGCTACAAGCAGCGCGACAGCCTGCAGTCTTTTGGCGTCACGGATATCAGTTGCCCGATCCTCGACCCCAGGGGCCATGCGATGGCGGTGCTGACGTGGCCGTATATCCGCAGGATCGACCGGCATGTCGGGCCAACGCTGGATGAAGCGCGGGCGCTGCTGATCCGCACGGCGCAGGCGCTGTCGGTGAACCAGCAAGCGGAAGAGAACGCGTGAAGGGGAAACCGCCGGCTCAACAGCCCTTTTTAGCCCGCCTTGGCGTCCGAGCTTCCTACTGTGTGACGACCACTTCCACGCGCCGGTTCGCCGCGCGGGCGGCGGGGGTCTTGTTGTCCGTCAACGGCTCGGTGTCGCCTTTGCCGATGGCTTCGAGGCGTCCCTTGGCGACGCCCTGGCTGGCGAGGTATTCGCTGACCATGGCGGCACGCTCCTCGGACAGGACCTGGTTGGACGGGTAGCGGGCGCTCTTGATGGGCTGGTTGTCGCTGTGGCCGATCACCTGCACCTTGCCCTCCAACTTGTTGATTTCACCCGCCACCTTGTTCAGCGTCGGCGTCAGCTTCGCGTTGACCTCGGCCCGGCCCGCGTCAAACATGTCGTCGCCGCGGAACACTACGGTGCTGCGGTGGTTGTCGTCCCTGACAGCTACCACGCCGCGCGCGATCTCGTCCTTGAGCAGCTCGGCCAGGCGCAACGCCTTCGGTGCCGGGGGCGGAGTCAGGTTGCCAATGGCCTCGATCTGTTGCATTACGTCACGCTCCCGGAGCATCAGCTGGTACTTGTAGTATCCGGCCAGGCCAGCGACGGCCAGAAGCCCCGCTGCCCCGGTCATCCAGACCGGGATGCCGCGCAGGTGATGGAAGCGGCCAGGCGGGGCGGGCTGCCAGTGGGGAGACAGTTCCTTGGGCACCGGTCCGTTGTGCTTGCTGATCGCATCGAGCAGGCGTCCCCGGATCGCGTGCAGTTGCTGGTCACCGTCCGCCACGCCGCGATACCGCCCCTGAAACCCCAGCGAGAGGATGTGGTAGTAGACCTCGATGGGGCCGATGTTCTCGGCCACCGATTCCACCAACCGGCCCAGGATGAGGAACACCTTGGTGCCGCCCTCGCGGTCCTGGTGGAAGGTCGAGGCCAGGGCGCTGCCAGGCCATGCGCCCAGCGAAGCCGCACTGCCGCCGCCCCACTCGGTATGGCTCACGGCCTCATCCAGCGCGGTGCAGAGCGCGTAGTGCGCGGCGGTGGTGTGCTTGCGGTCAATGTTCAGTCGGTCGCACACCGCCTGGAAGGTGCGCAATTCCTGCTCCAGCAGGGCGCGCAGACGTTCCACCGCACCGCGCTTGTCCAGCTTGGGCGGGATGTCTGCCAGTGCGCGCAGCAGCGGTCTGGCGGCCTTCAGCATGGGATTGGGCGCACCCTTGATCTCGGCGATGCGGGCCTCGATGGTCTTGGCCGAAGGGAGAAGCTTCGTGGCGGGCTCCTGGGCCTCCTGGCCGGTTACGGCCTGCCTGGCAGAGGAGCCTGGTTTCGGCGGCCGCGTCCGTTGCGGCGCGGGATCATCTTTGTCTAGCCATGCTGTCATGTTGGCGTTCCTTCAAGGATTGACGGATGCGGCATGAGCCGTGCCTTTGCCATCGCGCGCCCGTCACAGTCTTGGCATCGGGAATCCCGAGGGGATGACTCTTTCCATGGCCTTCTTGCCTTGATCGATGACTGCATCCCGGGCGGCATCCGCTGCGCACCCTGCCGCGTCGCCCAATGCCCGTATCGCCCTGTCCCTGGCGGCATCGATTTCGCGCTCGACGGCCAGAGCGGTATCCTGCACCTTGTCCAACACGCCCTTTGCGCTCATGCCGAGGTGCCGCACCGCCTTGTTGTCGCCGACAAAGAATGTCCTGGCCCACCCGTAGCCGCCTGGTGCGTATTCGTGGAAATTCGGCACACGGAACCAGGCGCGGCTGTCGTGGATGTAGTTATCGAACAACTCAATGGCTGCCTTCTCGCGCAAGGCAAAGTCGTCCACGGCTTTGGCAGCGGTCGTGGCCCTCAGGTAGAGGATCATCTCCGGCGCAGGTTCCACCAATACGTCATCGATGGGCCAATAACCGCGAACGGCAGCGCTTTTGGTCAAGATATCGTCGTCGACCATAACGAGCAGCTTCGAATCCGTGCGTGGACGCTCTGCGCGGGGGGTCGCCAGGTACTTGAAACCATTGGCGACCCGTTCCGCTGCCCCGATGGGTGAAAAGACCGGCCGGGCCATCATTTCCTTCCGCACATTCAAGCTGGGCTGAAGCTCGGGGTGCAGGTATCCCAATAGCAACTGGAATTCCTCAGCCGCCTCCAGCAAGTCGGTGCGGTCATTGGTGACAAATTCGTCGGCACCTTCCCCAGGGCGGCAGTCGGCCGGGTCCTTGCCAACCGCCTCCGCCATCAGCTCATTCTCTCGCGCGGCGATGGCGGCATCGTTCGCGGCAACCCTGGCCTCCAGGGCTCGGCGCTTCGTCAAATCCGCCATGGACTGCGAAGTCGTCTGGGGAAACATTGCGCGGTCTCTGAGCTGCTGGACCTGAAGCTTCAACTGGATGTTGTCCTGTTCCAGCTTCTGGATTACGGGATCGGCCTTCCTTGTCTTATCCACGTCCGTGCGCAGTTGCTGGGGAGTCTTGCTGTCCTCGCGCTTGTTCGCCGGCTCCGCGCAATAGTGGTAGAACCCTTGGTTGGTAACGTAGGTGCCGGTGTGCCAGCGTGCGCGCAAGGTGCGCCATTGCAGGCTTTGCCGCAGGCCAAATTCCAGGGCTTTCTCCACGCCGTCAATGGCGGGCAGTGTCGCCCGCCAGTCGTTGAAGGCCTTGGCAACGGCGGGGTCGATGGCGAAATCTGCCAAACTATCTGTATCCATCTGGTTCGCAGCCCCTTTGTCGTTCAGCGTCAAGGGAACCCCAGACTTCAGTGCCTCGACGTACATGTCGTGCAGCGGAATCTTGCCCAGCCGGTGCCCCTCGCCCTTGGCCGACTTGCCTTGGTCGCCCGGCGCGTAGCTGCCACCCACGTCTGAGTGGACGCCCGGGTAGGGCACCTCCAGCAGCTTGCTGTCACCTGCCGGGTAGCTCTTCCCCTTGCGGATGGAATCCAGCGGGAAGCTCATGCGTTGTTCATGCATGGAGAAGAAATGCACGCACCGCCGCACCTGGGCGGGAATGTTCAGGGCGCCGCCCCCTGCCGCCCAGAAATGTCCGTCGAAGTATTCCAAATCCACGGCGGATTGAAACGACTCGGGCGGGCCCACCGACGCGACCGTATCGAACAGCCCCATGAAGTTGACTTCATAGTCGATCTTGCCCGCCAGCTTCCCGGCCCTGGCCCAGTAATTGATCAGCTTGCTGACGAACACCCGGGCGCCCGCCGCGCCGCGCGAAAAGCCGAACACGTTGATGTAAGCCTTCTTGATGAGGCGGTTGCGCTTGCATTGTTGAACCAGCGACTCATGCAGGCTGCCGAGGTGCTTTTCCTTGGTGGTGAGCAAGGAGGAACCGAGGTTCCAGTCGAGTTTTTCACAGATTCTCGTAGCTTCGTCGTCCTTGATCAGGTCATCGCCGCGCACACCGGTCATTGCTTCGTGCGCGGCGTTCAGCACGCGCGTGTAACCCCAGGCACAGCGTTTGGCAAAGCCGCTCGCAAAAGCCTTGCCACTACTGCTATAGGTGTGTTCGCCCAGATCGTGAAAGAGCGTGCCGACTCCTGCAATGTAAGAACTGAAGATCCCCTGCTGCGGGCGGGTAGGGCAGGCCCTGAACAACCGCGCAACATTGGTGTGCGTCTTGTGGGTAGAATCCCGCCAGCGGGCAGGAGTTCTGACATCGTCATTGTTGTTGGTGCCATCGAAGAACAGGTTGATGTGAATCGTCTGTTCACAGTCGCCATGGGGATCGTCCACGGTGGTCTTGCCATTCTCGTAGGCCCGCTTTCCCTCGGGAAGGCGACCTTTATCCGTTTCCGGCATGGCAATGGGCAGGCGGAAAGCGGTCATCATTGGAACCTCTTCAGTGCTTGCTGGGTCAGGGCCTCGTCACGCACTCCCTTGACAATGAAGGGATCGTCGTCGGCAGGTCTGACGTTGAGATCGTTATGCCCATTGGCGTTGCCGTCCGCCACCATAACTTTCACGCGGTCTCCTGGCAGGAAAATCGCCCAAAAACCTGATGTACTTGCCGCATATTCCGGCACGGTGACGATTGCAGTCAGCACCGCCAGCCCGCTTCTGTCCTTGTAGTCAAAGGGCTTGCGGTCACGCTCCCATTCGATGCGTAGCTGCGTGCCGGGCTTCCATGGCTGAGGGATGCCGACGCAACACATCTCGCCAGGCTCGGCAGGCCCTTCCTCATAAGCCGGGCTCATCTTGCCGCCCCCTCCGTTCATTCCACGTGGACCCGTGACGTAATAGCTATAGATTGCATCGGACGAATAGTTAAGACCGCGAGCGCTGCCGAAGATTATTTTCTCCTCCTCAGCTCCAACGGCGGTTTTTGCCGCCAATTCAGTCCGCGATTCGCCCGAGCATGCCGAAATGGCTCCAAGCGCGCCCAGCAACACCAGCGCGGCGAACCATGAAGGAGCGCGCTTCCGCATCAAGCTACTTGTTCTCATCGTTCTTATCCATTTGTTGATCGGCCTGCGGGACCATCACGCGGTTCCCCACGTAGTCCGGGACATCCGCTATGGAGGCATTGAAGGTGCGCCCTCGCTCATTATTGAAATCTCTCCAGTGCTTGCTGGGTCAGGGCCTCGTCACGCACTCCCTTGACAATGAAAGGATCGTCATCGGCAGGTCTGACGTTGAGATCGTTATGCCCATTGGCGTTGCCGTCCGCCACCATAACTTTCACGCGGTCTCCTGGCAGGAAAATCGCCCAAAAGCCTGATGTTCTTGCCGCATATTCCGGCACGGTGACGATTGCGGTCAGCACCGCCAGCCCGCTTCTGTCCTTGTAGTCAAAGGGTTTGCGGTCCCGCTCCCATTCGATTTTCAGTTGCGTATTCGGCTTCCAGACTTTCGGAATCCCGATACAACATTTCTCGCCCGCTTCGCCAGGGCCTTCTTTGTATGCAGGTCCCATGTTTGCGCCGCCACCGTTCATGCCACGTGGCCCGGTGACGCTAAAGCTATAGATTGCATCTGACGAGTAGTTCAGCCCGCGCACGCCACCCCCATAGATTTCTTCCTTGGCGGCCCCGCCGGCGGCATCGGCCGACAGGTCAGACCGTGACTCTCCCGAGCATGCGGAAAGGGCACCGAGCGCGCTCAGCAACACCAGAGCGGCTTGCCATCGATGTGTGCGCTTCCGATTCAAGCCATTCTTTGCCATCGTTCTTCTCCGTTTGTTGGTGGTAATGCCGTTCTCGTAGGCCCGCTTTCCCTCGGGAAGGCGGCCGGTGCTCGTTTCCGGCATGGCATTGGGCAGGCGGAATGCGCTCATTATTGAAACCTCTTCAGTGCTTGCTGGGTCAGGGCCTCGTCACGTACCCCACGGACGATGAAAGGGTCGTCATCAGCGGGCTTCGTTCTTACGGAATTGTGGCCATTCGCATTGCCGTCCATGACCATGACCTTGACACGATCCCCCGGCAGGAATATCGCCCAAAAGCCGTAGGTATCTGGACCATATTCCGGCACGGTGACCGTGGCAGTCAGCACCGCCAGCCCACTTCTGTCCTTGTAGTCAAAGGGCTTGCGGTCGCGCTCCCATTCGATGCGTAGCTGCGTGCCGGGCTTCCATGGCTGAGGGATGCCGACGCAACACATCTCGCCAGGCTCGGCAGGTCCTTCTTTGTATGCAGGCCCCATGTTTCCGCCACCACCGTTCATTCCACGTGGACCCGTGACGTAATAGCTATAGATTGCATCGGACGAGTAGTTCAGACCGCGAGCGCTGCCGAAGTTAATTTTCTCCTCCTCAGCTCCAACGGCGGCTTTGGCCGCCAAGTCAGTCCGCGATTCGCCCGAGCAGGCGGAAAGGGCACCGAGCGCGCCCAACAACACCAGAGCGGCTTGCCATCGATGTGCGCGCATCCGATGCAAGCTATTTTTTGTCATCGTTCTTCTCCGTCTGTTGATCGGCCTGCCTGGCAATCACGCGCTTCCACACGTATTCAGGAACATGGGCCATGCAGGCGTTGAAGCTGCCGCCCTCATGCAGCCGTTGTTCCAACGCGCGGTACACCTCTGGATCCTGATCAAAGTCGGCGCCATAGCGGTACGAGTATTGGCAGTACCCAAGGCGGTCGGCGGGCTCGATGAGCCGCCAGGCAGCCACGCGCTTGTAACGCGCAACGAAATCCAGGAAGCGCGGCAGGTAGGGACCTTCGCCCGGTACGGTGCCGTCTTCAACGAGGCCCGCCAGCATCTGATCCGGCTCGCAGTGCGCCATGAAGTCATCAACCTGCTGCTCATCGAATGTAATGGCAACTGGTGTCGTCTCGAACTGATTGCCGTTCAGCGGCCCATCCAGTCGCTTCCATTCGGTCTCGTGGCCGCGGTACTTCCACTGGAGAATGGGCTCCATCAGCTTGTGCGTCGTCTCTTCGCCCCACAGCGTCATGACCGTGCGCAGGTTGCGCGGATCGAAATATCGCACCATGGCGTTCAGCCCGTCGCCGAGGTCGGCGATCAGGAACTGCCGCAGGTGCGTGGCGAGCGCGTCGATGCCGACGCGGCTCCAGATCAGGGTCATGCAGGGGGCCAGCAAGTCCAGTTCGTCCAGCTTGGCAAGCCACGGTTCGTCCGCATCTGCAATGCGCGCCAGGAACAGCGAGGCGTCGCCCGCGTCTTCCTCGGGAAGGCCGGCATACACATTACGGTGCTCGGCGGCCTCGCGCATCAGGTCGCCAATCAGCAGCGGGTGCTGGGCGCCGTCGGCGAGCGCGTAGATATAGACGGGGTTTGGTTCGGTTGTCATCGCCGGTCTCGGGTCAGCGCAGCAGCAGGCCCGTGTTGCGCCTGGCTGCCTTGAGCAGGCATTCCAGGCAGACCTGCTTTGTGCTCAGTTCCGTCGGGATGCTGTTCGGCCCGGTCAGCAGCTTGCTGGCGGCGTGGACGGTGAACCTGCCGTTGGCGCCATGCTCGATGTTGCCGTCCAGTCGCAGGTAGCTGCCGCCGCCTGCCAGCAACAGTTTCTGCCTGGCCTGGATGATGATCTCGTCGGCGGTCAGGGTGATCTTGAGCTTCGCCAGCAGGTTGATATTGTTCTTCAGGGCTTGCAAGTCGATATCGCCCATGTTTGCAACCAGCTTCATGCCAGCCTCATAGGCAAACATGCGCAGCGCCTTGCGCACGCTGACAAAGAAGCCGCCACCGGCGGTGACGGACAGGTGTTCCCCCGTGGTCAGTGCGGTGTCGCCGCCGCTGGCGATGTGGGTCGAACCAGCTGCGGTGGAGACGATGCCGGCGGGGCTGGCCGATACCAGATGGGGGGCGGTAAATTCCTTCAGTTCTCCTCCGCCCTGGATTTGCTCCAGCTGCTTTTCCAGCAGTTTCGCAATATCGGTCTGTTCGCCGTCCTGGGCCTGGGCTTCAGTCGCCTTCTCTCCCATGGTGGCGGCAATGCGCTGTGCCTGTTCGAGCAACTGGACGACATCCCGCACATTCATCGCGTTGCCTTCAGCGTTCAGGCGCGAAAAGGTGGTGATGAGCAGGCCAAGTGCGGCGCGCAGCGCCCCATGCGCGTCGGTGCGCAGTTCGAACCCTTCTCCTCGCTTGTCCTTGCGTCCCTCCCAACCCTTCACCCGGACATTGTGGCCCAGGGCCAGCAGGCTGTTCTGGTAGTCCGACCCGACTTGCACCTGCTGCTGGCCCTGCGTGTCGTCGTAGAGGGTGTGGTTGCGGCCTCCGCCGAACAGTTCCTTGCTCTGGTAGCCGGACAATGCATGCTGGCTGGGCAACTGCCACGGCGGCAGGTTCAGCCGGTTATTGACAGGCCCGATGATGATTGGCCGGTCCGGGTCTCCGCCCTCGTATATGACAATGACTTCCTGGCCGATGCGCGGCAGGTGCGTGTTGCCGAAGCGACCGCCCGATGAGAAGCCGGTTACGCGAATCCAGCAGGAGCTATTCTCGTCAAAACTACCGTAGCGGTCCCAGACAAACTGGCAGCGCACCCGTCCCAGATCATCACTCCAGATTTCCTGATTGGCCGGGCCGACGACCCTGGCGATGTGATGCCCGCCGATGTAAGGCTTCCTGACCGACTCGGGCCGGAAGATTTCGCTGGTGGGCTGGGCTTCGAACTCCACCTCGCAGCGCCATTGCTGGTCGCTGCCCGCGAACTCGCCCACGTCCTCGATTAGCAGGCGCGTGGCAAAAATCAGGTACTCGCGGTTGGCCTTCGCGCGCAGGAAGCGCTTCAGCGTAAAGGTGTGGCCCGGCGCCATTGCGCGCACGTTGCCCTGGCCGCGCACCCGCACGCCGTGTTGCCGCAGGCGTTCCATGTTGATGCGCGCCAGCATGTCGCCTTCCTTGCGGGCGTCATTGCCGGTCTTGGGCTGAACGTAATCGCCCGGCCAGCTGTACAGTTCATAGGTGGCATGGCTGGTCTCGCGGGGGTCGTCGACGGAGACATTCAGGTCGGCGCGGGGCTGGTTGTAATCGTAATCCCCGTGCGCCCACGAGCCTGTAATCAGGCGATCGCGTACTTCGAATTGGTGGAGGTGCTCTTCGTCCACCCGGTCCGAGGATGGATACCAGTTGATGGTGTGATAGGCGAAGCTGGGGATGTTCTGGAAGGCGCCATTGCCATCCGTCAGCACCATGCGGTGATGGCCGTTCGTGTGCTCCCAATGGAAATTCAGGCCCCACTCTGCGAGCAGCCGGCGCACGAACTGGTAGCCAGTCTCGCCGGCCTGCAATTGATACTCGCGCTTGGGATACTCGATGAGTGAAAGCCGGCGCTCGACCGGAAAGGTATATCTGCTCAGCACCGCCTCCACGATTTCCAGGACATTCATGTTCTGAAACCGCTTGAAGGTGGAGGTGAGCGTGCCGAGCCAAAACCAGGGGCGCAAGGTCAGGCGATAGCGAATGCGTTCGTTTTCGTGGTAAGGGCCGCGCACGTCGGTGACGATCCCGGTAATCTCGCGCTTGCCCCTGCCGAGGCCGCCGTCCAGGCCGCTGCCGGAGCCGTCCAGTTCGATACTGACTGTCAGCTCCTTGCCCTGCATGGCTTCCAGGTCGAAATCGCCCTCCGGGCCGTACAGGACATTGCGGTCGTCCGGCGTCTTGAGTTCCAGCTCATACTCGAACAGCGAATTGATACCCTCGGTGCCGGACAGCCTGGAAAATACTAGCAGCGGCTGTCCCAATAGTTCCGGCAACCCATCACCGGATACGGTAACGGTACGGGAGGAAAACGGTAATCGGCTACCCATGCGAAGCACTCCGTGGAGTTGAACGCTTTCGTGCCGAAAAAAACCAGTGACTGGATACGCTGCGTCTCGCGGCACGCTATCGCTGCGGCGGTCATTGAATGACGGCACTGCAACTCAAGATGGATAGTAAAAATGGTGCTGTCGAAAAATAAATCAGGCGATTCTGATTTTGCGCCTCAAGAAAAATAAAACCAGAATTCAAAAAAACTGAATTCACCAGTGGACAGCCTGCTCGCAACGGCATGCAAGCCGCGCCGGCGCCGTGAAGAAATGCGACAACTGCTGGTCGGCCACGTAGAACATGGCCAAGAACACCGCCCCATGCCGCAGGACGCATCCACGGCCACGCGGGGCTCCGCAAGCAATGTTTCACCCCGGACCCTGAAAGCGCGGGTTCCGGCCCCTTCAGCCTTTGCCCTTGCCCCTGGTCGCGGCGGCTTTCCCCTGCGAGCGCCCGACGGTCCGTTTTCGCACCGCCTCCGGCTTCGCCGCCTGGGCCGACTTCATGAAGTTGCTTTCGCTGGTGGTCACGCCCACGATCCGGGCGAGCTGCCGGCTTACGCTGATGTAGGCGTGGCCCATGCGGGCATCGAAATACAACGCATCGCCCCGCGCCAGGTGCACCTTCTCGCCGTTGTCGAAGTGGATTTCGATCTCGCCGCTGAGCACATAGACAAACTCCTCGCCGGGATGGCGCGAGAAGTCACCGGGGCCCTCGATGCGGCGCGCATGCACGGTGCCGAGCACCGGGCTCATCTGCTTGCCGACGGCCTCTGTGCCAAGAAATTCATAGGTCAGCGACGATCCCCGGTAGGTCACGCCCGCGCCGGCCCGGGTCACGACCGGCCCCTGGAACGGTGACGTTTTCGTGCCGGCACCCGCAAACATCGAGCCCATGTCCATCTGCAGCGCCTGGCCCAGCGCGGCAAAATTCTCGTAGCCCAGCGCCAGTTGCCCGCGCTCCGCACGCGAGATGGTGGTGATCGAGACGCCTGACAGTTCGGCGAGGTGCGCCAGCGTCCAGCCGAAGGCCTTGCGCGCCGAGCGCAGGCGCTTGCCAAAGGTTTCGCGGTCGAGCGTGCGCGACTCGTCGTCATCGGTCCCGATGCCGCTGCCGCGCCCCTGGGCGGTGTGTGGTTTCAAGCCTGCGTCCTTTTTTCCGTTGGACGGAATGCTAACAGAGCAGACCGCGCCAAGGCTCATCCCCTGGCGCCCACCTTAGCGCAAGATTTGCGTATCCGCAATTTGCATATACGCAAATTCTTGCCTACACTCACTCCCATTCCGAATGCACGAGCGCCCCGCAGGCGCTCTCCTGCCACCTGATCCATGCGCCCGATTCACGCTGCCTCACCGATTCCCACCGACTATCTCATCATCGGAGGCGGCATTGCCGGTGCTTCCGTCGCGTACTGGCTCGCGCCCCATGGCCGCGTCATCCTGCTCGAACGCGAAGCCCAGCCTGGCTACCACTCGACCGGCCGCTCGGCGGCGTTGTTCATGGAAAGCTACGGCACCACGCAGGTCCGCGCGCTGACGATGGCAAGCCGCGCCTTCCTGCAGGATCCGCCGCCGGGTTTTGCCTCGCACCCGCTGCTCACGCCGCGCGGCGCGCTGATGGTCGCCGGCCCCGGGCAACAGCATTTGCTTGACGCGCACTGGGACGTGGTGCGCGCCGTCGATCCCGACGCCCGCCTGCTGTGTGCCGCGCAAGCGTGCGAACGCGTACCGGCGCTGCGCGCGGAGCAACTGGCCGGTGGCGTTTATGAGCCCGGCGCCGCAGACATGGATGTGGACGCGATCCACCAGGGCTACCTGCGCGGCATGCGCCAGGCCGGCGGCAAGCTGGTGTGCGATGCCGAAGTCACGGCCATGGCACGCGTGCGGGACCACTGGCACGTGGAGGCTGGCGGGGCAGTATATGCGGCGCCGGTGGTACTCAACGCCGCCGGCGCCTGGGCCGACGTCATCGCGCGGCTGGCCGGCGTGCAGCCGCTGGGGATTGAACCCCGCCGCCGCTCTGCCTTCGTCTTCGCGCCGCCCGTGGAGATGGACACCAGCGGCTGGCCCATGGTCTTCGGCGCCGACGAGGACTGGTACATCAAGCCCGATGCCGGCATGTTGCTGGGCTCCCCGGCCAATGCCGACCCGGTCGAGCCACAGGACGTCCAGCCCGAGGAAATGGATATCGCGCTCGCCATCGACCGCATCGAGACCGCGACCTCGCTCAGGATCCGCCGCCCTGCGCGCACCTGGGCCGGGCTGCGCTCCTTCGTCGCCGACGGCGACCTGGTGGGCGGGTTCGACGACGCCGTGCCGGGCTTCTTCTGGGTGGCGGGCCAGGGCGGCTACGGCATCCAGACCTCGGCCGCCATGGGCGAGACCTGTGCCGCGCTGGCGCGCGGCCTGCCGGTGCCGGCGCATCCCGCGTCGTTCGGCCTGAGCGCCGAAATGCTCGGGCCCGCGCGCCTGCGCCGCCTGGCCGCTTCGGCCTGAATCGCATCTCCCCCCAACCGCTAGTCCCCGACTGACCAGGAGCCAACCATCGTGCGTGTCTTCAGTGCCTCCCTCGCTACCGAAACCAACACCTTTGCGCCGATGCCCACCGGCCTGTCGTCCTTCAGGGATCGCGGCTACTTCGCGGCCGGCCAGCATCCTGACCAGATGACGTTTTTCTCGGGCCCGCTGTGGGCAGCACGGATACGCGGCAAGGAGCGCGGCTGGCAGCTGTGCGAAGGCATGGTGGCCGGCGCGCAGCCCAGCGGCACCACCACCCGCCATGCCTACGAAACCCTGCGCGAGGAACTGTTGACCGACCTGCGCGCGGCGCTGCCGGTGGACATGGTGGTGCTCGGCCTGCACGGCGCGATGGTGGCCGATGGCTACGACGACTGCGAGGGCGACCTGCTGCAGCGTGTGCGCGCGATCGTCGGCCCCGAGGTGGTGATCGGCGCGGAGCTGGACCCGCACTGCCACCTGACGCCCGAGATGGTGGCCTGCGCCGACGTGCTGGTCGCCTTCAAGGAATACCCGCATACCGACGTGCTGGAACGCGCGCTGGAACTGGTCGACCTGTGCGCGGCCACGGTGGAAGGCAAGGTTCGCCCGGTGGCGGCGGTGGTCGATTGCAGGATGATCGTCACGATCCACACCTCGCGCGAGCCGGCGCGCGGCTTCATCGACCGCATCCAGTCGCTGGAAGGGCGCGACGGCGTGCTGTCGATCTCGGTGGCGCATGGGTTTTCATGGGGCGATGTGCCGGGGATGGGCACCAAGGTGCTGGTCTACGCCGATGGCAACCAGGCCAGGGCTGATGCGCTGGCGCGGCAGCTGGCCGACGAACTGATCGCCATGCGCGACGGGCTCACGGTGCGCTATCCGGACATCGACACCTCGCTCGACGAGGCGCTGGCCTTCGACGGCGGGCCGGTGGTGCTGGCCGACGGCGCCGACAATCCCGGCGGCGGCGCAGCGAGCGACTCCACCTTTCTCCTGCGCCGCATGATCGAGCGCGGCATCGGCAATGCGGCGGTCGGCCCGGTGTGGGACCCGATCGCGGTGCGCATCGCCTTCGATGCCGGCGTGGGCGCACGCCTGTCGATGCGCATCGGCGGCAAGATCAGTCCGCTATCCGGCGACCCGTTGGATCTGGACTGCACGGTCAAGGCTCTGCTGCCCGACATGGTGATGACCGGGCTGTCCGACGCGCCGGTGCAGATGGGCGACTGCGCGCTGGTGGAAGCCAACGGCATCGACATCGTGCTGATCACGCTGCGCAACCAGGCCATGGGCACGGACATGTTCACCCAGCTGGGTTGTGACCTGGCGCGCAAGCAGATCATCGTGGTCAAGTCCTCGCAGCACTTCTACGCCGACTTCTCGAAAGTGGCACGGCACGTGATCTACGCAGGCGCCCCGGGTGCTGTCACGCTTGACCTCACGACCCTGCCCTATCGCAAGATCCAACGGCCCAAGTGGCCTCTGGACAGCGTAGCGGGCTGAGCGCCGGCCGCCTGGCTGCGATCACAACAACAACGACAACGACAAGAACGGAGACTGCAGATGACACCAAACCGATCCCTGTCCGCCGCGCTCGCGGTGGGCGCCCTGGTCCTGGCAGGCGCCAGCCTTCCCTTGCTGGCGCAGACCAAGACGCTCAAGGTCGTGGCGCATGCCGACCTGAAGATCCTCGATCCGACCTTCACCACGGCCTATATCACGCGCAACTTCGGCTACATGGTCTACGACACGCTGTTCGCGCAGGACGCCAGGGGCAAGCCGCAACCGCAGATGGTCGAGAAGTACAGCAGTTCGAAGGATGGCGGGCAGTGGAGCTTCACGCTGCGTCCCGGCCTGAAGTTCTCGGATGGCAGCGCGGTTACCTCCGCGGACGCGATCGCCTCGCTGCAGCGCTGGGGCGCGCGCGACAGCCTGGGCCGTGCCATGGGCGAAGCCGGCGCCGAGTGGAAGGCGGTCGACGCGCGCACGTTCACGCTGACGCTCAAGGAGCCCTTTGGCATGGTGCTCGATGCGCTGGCCAAGCCCTCTGGCTTTCCGCCGGTGATCCTGCCGGAGCGCCTGGCCAGGATGCCCGCCACCGCGCCGCTGCCCGAGGTGCTGGGCTCCGGCCCCTTCATCTTCAAGCGCGACGAATGGGTGCCGGGCAACAAGGCGGTGTTCGTGCGCAACCCGCACTACGTGGCACGCAGCGAGCCCGCGAGCGGTCTCGCCGGCAGCAAGCAGCCCCGCGTGGACCGCGTCGAATGGCTCTACCTGCCGGACGCCAACAGCGCCATCGCGGCGCTCAAGCGCGGCGAGGTCGACCTGATCGAACAGGTACCGCCGGACTACATCACCCCGCTGCGCGGCGACGCCGGCATCAAGCTCGGCGCGGGCGGCGCCTACCAGGGCGTGCTGGTGATGAACCAGCTGCATCCGCCATTCAACAACCCGAAGGTGCGCCAGGCCTTCCTGCAGGCGGTCAGCCAGGAACGCTTCACCGCGGCCATGGGCTATCCGCTCGACATGCGCATCAACTACTGCGCCACCTTCTTCATCTGCGGCGGCCCCAACGATACCGCTGCCGGCGCCGAACCGTACCGCAAGGCCGATCCGGCCCGTGCCAAGCAGTTGCTGGGCGCGGCGGGCTACAAGGGCGAAAAGGTGGTGCTGCTGGTGCCGACCGACGTTCCCCAGCTCAACGCTGAAGCCCTGATGGCGGCACAGACCATGCGCAGCATGGGCATGAACGTCGACATGCAGAACATGGACTGGGCCTCCATCGGCGCGCGCCGCGCCAAGCGGGATGCGCCCGAGGCCGGTGGCTGGAATATGTACGTGACCGTCGCGGGCGAGTTCGATGCCGATTCCCCGATCACCAATGCCTACCTCGGCGCCGCCTGCGGCACCAGCCTGCCCGGCTGGCCCTGCGACAAGCCGCTCGACGCACTGCGCACGGCCTGGATCCGCGAGACCGCGCCCGCCAAGCGCAAGGAACTGCTCGATGCCTTCCAGAAGCGCGCCTATGAGGCGGTGCCCTATGTGAACGCCGGCCAGTACTCGGCGGCGTTCGCGGCGCGTGCCAGCCTCAAGGGCATCGACAGGATGTGGGCCGGCATGCCCACGGTCTGGATGCTCGACAAATAACCACAACGCACCAACCACCGGGAGAGATACGACGATGGGCTACCTGCTCCGACGCCTGGCCGCGACGCTGCCCGTGATGGCGGTGGTGGCCGTGGTGGTCTTCCTGCTGATCCACCTGTCGCCGGGCGATCCGGCGGCGCTGATCGCAGGCGACCTCGCGACCGTTGACGACATCGCCAGGCTGCGCGGCGTGCTGGGGCTGGACCAGCCGCTGTGGCGGCAGTTCTTGCTGTGGCTCGGCCGGCTCGCCACCGGCGACCTCGGCACCTCCATCTTCACCCAGGTGCCGGTGGCCCAGCTGCTGGCGCAGCGGCTGGAGCCGACCGTCTCTGTCGCCGCGCTGACCATGCTGCTGACCTTGCTGGTCGCGGTGCCACTGGGAACGCTGGCCGCGTACCGCGCCGGCAGCTGGGTCGACCGGCTGGTGATGCTGTTCGCGGTGCTGGCATTCTCGCTGCCGGTGTTCCTGGTGGGCTACCTGCTGGTCTACGCCTTTGCCATCCAGTTGCCGTGGTTCCCGGTACAGGGCTATTCGCGCCTCGCCGACGGCGCCGGCGCCGGCGCATGGCTGCGCAGCCTGGTGCTGCCCTGCGTCAACCTGGCGCTGGTCTATATCGCGCTGGTGACGCGCATGACGCGCGCAACCGTGCTGGAAGTCCTGCACGAGGACTACATCCGCACTGCGCGCGCCAAGGGCCTGGGCGTGCTGCCGGTGCTGGGCCACGCGCTGCGCAACGCGGCGATCCCGATCGCCACCACCGTCGGCATGGGCATCGCGCTGCTGATCGGCGGCGTGGTCGTGACCGAGACCGTGTTTGCGATCCCGGGTGTCGGCCGCCTGGTGGTCGACTCGGTGCAGCGCCACGACTACCCGGTGATCCAGAGCGTGCTGCTGGTTTCCGCCGGGGTCTACGTGCTGATCAACCTGATGATCGACCTCAGCTACCGGCTGTTCGATCCGCGCATCAAGTACTGATGGCTTTTGCCGCGAGACCTGCTGACATGACCACTTCCCTGCCCGTGACCGAACCTGCCGTCCCGGCGCCCGACGATGCGCCTTTCGTGCTGCCGCGCTGGCACTGGGCGCGCAAGCACCCCACGCTGATCCTGGGCGCGCTGCTGCTGGCGGTGATCGCCGTGCTCTCCATCGGCGCGCCCTGGATTGCCACCGTCGACCCGCAGGACATCGACCCGCTGGCGCGCATGCAGCCGCCATCGGCCGAGCACCGGTTCGGCACCGACGCACTGGGCCGCGACGTGTTCAGCCGCGCGGTCTGGGGCGGCCGCGTATCCATGATCGTGGGCCTGTCGGTCGGGCTGCTCGCAACCGTGTCCGGCGTGCTGCTGGGCCTGGTCGCAGGCTTCGTGCGCCGGGCGGACTCCCTGGTGATGCGCGTGATGGACGGCCTGATGGCAATCCCGGGCATCCTGCTGGCGATTGCGCTGATGGCCGTTACACAGGCCAGCCTGGGCGCGGTGATCATCGCCATCGCCATACCCGAGGTCCCGCGCGTGGTGCGGCTGGTGCGCTCGCTGGCGCTGACCCTGCGCGAGCAGCTCTACGTCGAGGCGGCGCATGCGGTCGGCACCCGCCTGCCGGTAATCCTTGTGCGCCACGTGGTGCCCAATATGGTGGCGCCGCTGATCGTTCAGGCCACTTTCGTGGCCGCCACCGCCGTGCTCACGGAAGCCGCGCTGTCTTTCCTCGGCGTCGGCGTGCCCGGCCAGATGCCGAGCTGGGGCAACATGATGGCCGAGGGGCGCAATTTCGTGGCCGTGGCCTTCCACATCATCCTGTACCCGGGCATCCTGCTGGCCGCGACGGTGCTGGCCATCAACCTGCTCGGCGACGGCCTGCGCGACGCACTCGATCCGCGCCTGGCGCGGCAACTCTGAATCCGGGAGCGCAACCATGACCATCACGACCTCCCGGGCGATGTCCCGTGTTACGCCGGCCACGGGCGAGCCGCTGCTCGAAGTGGAGGACCTCCATACGCATTTCGACACGCTCACCGGGCCGGCCCGCTCGGTCAACGGGGTCTCGTACACCGTGCGCGCCGGCCAGACGCTGGGCGTGGTGGGCGAGTCAGGCTGCGGCAAGAGCGTGACGGCGCTGTCCATCATGCGGCTGCTGCCCACGCCGCCGGCACGCATCCGCGGCGCTGTGCGGCTGCGCGGCACGGACCTGTTGCAGCTCAGCGAACGCGAGATGCGCCGCATCCGCGGCAATCGCGTCTCGATGATCTTCCAGGAGCCGATGACCTCGCTGAACCCGGTGCTGACGATTGGCCGCCAGATTGCCGAAACCGTGCAGCTGCACCAGGGCGCGAGCCGCCCCGAAGCGCTCCGGCGCGCGGTGGAAATGCTGAGGCTGGTGCAGATCCCCGAGCCTGAACGGCGCGTCAACGAGTACCCGCACCAGCTTTCGGGCGGCATGCGCCAGCGCGTGATGATCGCGCTGGCGCTGGCCTGCAATCCCGAGGTGCTGATCGCCGACGAACCCACCACGGCGCTCGACGTGACCATCCAGGCGCAGATCCTGGACCTGATCCGCCGCCTGCAGCAGGAACTGGGAATGGGCGTGGTGATGATCACGCACGACCTGGGCGTGGTGGCCGAATGCTGCGACCGCGTGATCGTGATGTACGCCGGGCTCAAGGTCGAGGAAGCCAGCGTCACTGAGCTGTTCGACCGCCCGCTGCACCCCTACACCCGCGCGTTGATGGCATCGATGCCGTCGATGAACACCAGCAGCCGGCGCCTCGCTGAAATCCCCGGCCTGGTGCCATCGCCACAGGAAGCGCGCCGCGGTTGTGCCTTCGCGGCACGCTGCGCGCATGCCAACGCGCGCTGCGCGCGCGAGCTCCCGCAGCTCACGCGCCACGGCGGCGACCATGCGGTGGCCTGCTTCGCCGTCGAGGAAGGCCGCATCGAATGCAACCCACAAGCCCAGGAAGCCATCGCATGAGCACGACCTCCGCCACGCCAACGCCCCTGCTCAAGGTCGACTGCCTGAGGAAACACTACCTCGCCCCGCGGCGCTGGCTGGCACCGGCCAGGCCGCCGATCCAGGCTGTGGACGGCGTGTCCTTCACCGTGGAGCGCGGCGACACGCTCTCGCTGGTCGGCGAATCCGGCTGCGGCAAGACCACCACGGCCAAGTCGGTGCTGCGCCTGATCGAGCCGACTTCAGGCTCGGTGCAGCTCGACGGCGAGGAACTGCTGGGCCTGCCGGCAAGCGCCATGCGGCAGCGCCGGCGCGACCTGCAGATCATCTTCCAGGACCCCTATGCCTCGCTCAGCCCGCGGCTGACGGCGGGCGAGATCGTCGGCGAGCCGCTGCGCAACTTCGGCCTGCAGTCGCGTGCCGAGCGCAACGAGCGCGTGCAATGGCTGTTCAGCAAGGTCGGCCTGCGGCCCGAAGCCGTGCGCAAGTTCCCGCACGAGTTCTCCGGCGGCCAGCGCCAGCGGCTGGGCATCGCGCGCGCGTTGGCACTCAACCCGAAGCTGATCGTCTGCGACGAGCCGGTATCGGCGCTCGATGTCTCCGTCCAGGCGCAGGTGGTCAACCTGCTGATGGACCTGCAGGCCGAATTCGGCATCGCCTACCTGTTCGTCGCGCACGACCTGGCCGTGGTGCGCCATATCAGCCGCCGGGTCGCCGTGATGTACCTCGGCCAGATCGTCGAACTGGCCGACCGCGACACCTTGTTCTCCGCGCCGCGCCACCCCTATACGGAGATCCTGCTGTCCGCCGTGCCGGTGCCCGACCCGCGCAAGCCCGCGCGGCGCCTGCTGCTGCAGGGCGATCCGCCCAGCCCGGCCAATCCGCCAGCGGGCTGCCGTTTCCACACGCGCTGCCCGCATGCGCAAGCCCGCTGCAAGGAGCAGGCCCCCTTGCTGACAGAACGTCCCTCCGCCACCGGCATCCACCAGGTGGCCTGCCATTTCCGCTGACCGCTACGCTCCAGTCCAGGAAAGGAATCCCATGTCCGACCCCACCTCTGCACACGCCACGCACTATGACCTGCTGATCGCCGGCGGCACCGTGATCGACGGCAGCAAGGCACCCCGCTTCAGCGCCGATATCGGCGTGCGCGACGGCTGCATCGCGGCGATCGGCGACCTCGGCGGGCACACAGCCGACCGGGTGCTGGATGCAACGGCCCTGATCGTCGCCCCTGGCTTCATCGACGCGCACACGCATGATGACCAGGCGGTGCTGTCGCAACCCACCATGCCGTTCAAGGTCTCGCAGGGCGTCACCACCGTGATCGCCGGCAACTGCGGCATCAGCGCCGCGCCGCTGCGTGCCGACATGGATTTGCCGATGCCGCTGAGCCTGATCGACACACCGGCGCAAGGCCGCTTCACCACCTTCGCCGCCTACCTCGACGCGCTACGGACCATGCCGAGCTCGGTCAATGTAGCCGCGATGGTCGGGCATTCCACCTTGCGCGCGGTCACCATGGCGGCGCTGGACCGGCCAGCCGATGCCAAAGAGATCGCCGCCATGCAGGCGCTGGTCGAAGAAGCCATGCAAGCCGGCGCGATCGGCCTGTCGACCGGCACCTTCTACCCGCCCGCCGCCATGGCGACGACCGAGGAGATCATCGAAGTCTGCCGGCCGCTCAGTGCCCGCAAGGCACTCTACGTCACGCATATGCGCGACGAGTCCGACCACGTCATGGCCTCGCTCGACGAGACTTTCCGCATCGGCCGCGAGCTCGACGTGCCAGTGGTGGTGTCGCACCACAAGGTGCAGAGGCAGGCCAACTTTGGCAAGAGCCAGGTAACCCTGCCCTATATCCGCGAGGCCATGAAGCACCAGTGCGTGTCGCTCGACTGCTACCCGTACACGGCCGGCTCCACCATGATCCGCACCGACCGCGGCATGCTCGACGGCCGGGTGCTGATCGCCGCCAGCGAACCGCACCCCGAATGCGCGGGCCGCGATCTCGACGACATCGCCAGGGAATGGGGCGTGCCCAAGGAGGAAGCCGCGCGCCGCCTGCAGCCGGGCACAGCGATCTACTTCCAGATGGACGAGGACGACGTCCAGCGCATCCTTGCCTTCGACGAAACCATGATCGGCTCCGACGGCATCCCCGTCGGCGCCAGCCCGCATCCGCGCCTGTGGGGCACCTTCCCGCGCGTACTGGGGCACTACTGCCGCGAGGTCGGCCTGTTCCCGCTGGAGACGGCGGTCTGGAAAATGACCGGGCTGACGGCGCGCAACTTCGGCCTGCACCGGCGCGGCACGCTCGCCGTGGGCCACCACGCCGACATCGTCGTTTTCGATGCGGCCAACGTGCGCGATGCCGCCAGTTACGAGACCCCCACCCGGCCAGCCGAAGGCATCGACACCGTGATCGTCAACGGCGCCATTACCTGGCAGCACGGCGCGCACAGCGGGGCGCGCAACGGGCAGGTCATCACGCGGCCAGCAGGTCCTGAGGCGGGAAACGCGGCGCCTGTCCAAGGTTCCCGCCCTGCCTGAAGCCAGAAGCGAAGCCGCCGGCGGCTCAGAACTTCGGGATGCGCAGCGTCTTGCTGACCATCAGCGTGCCCGACAGCGCGAACAGCAGCACCAGCGGATGCAGCACTGCCGGGCCCAGCACCCACGCGCCGCCCGGCAGCTCGCCGCCAAGCTGGCCTTGCCAGGCGCACCATGCCAGCACCGCGGTCAACAGCACGCTGGTCGGGATCGGCGTGCCTTCGAAGTAGGCCACCTTGCCGCTGTCGCTGCCCTCGGCCAGCGATTCGGCGGTGACGTTGAAGCGCGCCAGCCGGCTCACGCCGCAGCAGACAAAGTAGATCAGCACGGCCAGGTCCCAGCCGCCGCGCATGCCGGCGGCGAAGGCCAGCGTGGCCGGCCCGACGCCGAACGAGATCACGTCGGCCAGCGAATCCAGCTCGCGCCCCAGCGCCGAATGCGCATGGCGCCAGCGCGCGATGCGGCCGTCGAGCACATCGAAGATAAAGGCCAGTGGCGCCAGCGCCGCCGCCGTGAAGAAATGCGACAGCTGCTGGTCGGCCACGTAGAACATGGCGAAGAACACCGACCCCATGCCGCAGGCCGCATTGCCCAGCGTAAAGACATCGGCCAGCTGCAGTTCGCGCAGCATCGAGAAATGGCGGGGACGTTCCGGCCGGGTGCTCATGGTGCGCGCTTACAGGACCTTGGCCACGTGGTGCACATTAGGCGGCGCGGCAAAGGTTTCGCCCACCAGGGCGCGCCATTGCTGGAACTCGGGCGACTCGCGGAAATGGACCATATGGTCTTCCACCGTCTCCCATTCCACCACCAGCGTGTAGTGTTCCGGCTGCTCGATCGAGCGGAACAGCTGCACGCCGTGGCAGCCGCGCGAGCGCAGGAACAGCGGCGTGGCCTGGCTCACGCCCTGCTCCAGCTGCTTGTCCATGCCGGGCTTGATGGTGAGTTGTGCGATTTCCTTGATCATGGCGGTTTTACCAATGGAGTGGATGCCGGGGCACCGGCGGGTGTCTGCTACCTTAGCATGATCGCGGGGCCGCGTGCCTGCTGCAAGCATTCCGTTACACGCGGCGGTTAGCATCGTCCACCCTGCCACTACCTGCCGATAACGCCATGCGATTGTCCCTGCGCAAGCGCCACCTCGCCCGGGCCGTATTGCCCGCCCTCACCTTGACCTGCCTGGCAGGCGCGCATGCTGCATCGCAGCCATGCGGCACGCCAGCGACTCCGATTGCCGAGATCCAGGGTGCCGCCGCGACGTCACCGCTCGCGGGCAGCTTGGTGGAGGTAGAGGCTATCGTCACCGCGGACTTCAGCGGCGATGGCGGCCTGCGCGGCTTCTTCCTGCAGACCGCGGACGCGCAACGCCTGCACCGGCCCGGCGTGTCGGAAGGTCTGTTCGTCTATGCGCCACGCACCACGGCACGCGCTGGCGACATGGTGCGCGTGTCCGGAAGGGTCGAAGAGAAATTCGGGCAGACGCAGCTGGTGCTGTCCGGCGCGCTGGCGGTGTGCGCGCGCGGCATGGCGGTGACGCCACAGACGCTGACCTTGCCGGTCGCCGGCGAATCCGGTCTTGCCGCGCGTGAAGGCATGCTGGTGTGCCTGCCGCAGACGCTGACGGTTGCCGATACCCATGAGCTTGGTCGCTATGGCACCTTGGCGCTGAGCGACGGCCGGCCCATCGCACCGACGCAACAGGCACTGCCTGGCACGGCCGCGCGGCAAGCCGCCGCCGCCAACGCCCGCAACCGGCTGTTGCTTGACGATGGCTCGACGCGCCAGTACCCCGCCGTGGTGCCCTACCCGCCACCGCGCCTGGCAGCGGACCATCCGGTGCGTGCCGGGGACACGGTCAGCAGCGTCCAGGGAGTGCTGGAAAAACGCCACGGGCAGTGGCGCCTGCAGCCCGTGCCCGGTGCGAGCGCGCCGGTGTTCCAGGCCACCAACCCGCGCCGCGGCGCGCCGCCACGGCATCCGGCCACCACGCTGCGCGTGGCCGCCTTCAACCTGCAGAACTACTTCAACGGTGACGGCCAGGGCGGCGGCTTCGATGCCCCCGGCAACCGCGGCGCGCAGGGTGCCGAGGCGCTGGCGCGCCAGCAAGCCAAGCTGCTCGCCGCGCTGCGGGGGCTGG
Source organism: Cupriavidus sp. BIC8F (assembly GCF_032465815.1). NCBI lineage: Bacteria > Pseudomonadati > Pseudomonadota > Betaproteobacteria > Burkholderiales > Burkholderiaceae > Cupriavidus > Cupriavidus sp. BIC8F. The sequence goes on from NZ_CP136095.1 coordinate 1,994,709, forward strand.
ATGCGGACGTGATCGGCGTGATGGAGGCAGAAAACGACGGCTACGGCCAGGACAGCGCGATCCGCCAGCTGGCAGCGCGGCTCGGGCCTGACTGGCGCGTGCTCGACCCCGGCACGCCGGCGCTTGGCAGCGATGCCATTGCGGTCGGGCTGCTGTACAACGCCCGCACCGCCGTGCCCGCCGGGCGCGCGGCCACCACCTGGCTGGGCGAGCGCAGCCGCCAGCCGCTGGCCGGCACCTTCCGCGCGACAGCTGGCGGCGCGCCGGTCACGGTCGCGGTCAATCATTTCAAGTCCAAGACGTGCACCGAAGCCACCGGCGCGCAGGCCGACCAGGGCGATGGCCAGGGTTGCTGGAATCCCGCGCGCGTGTAGGCCGCCCAGGCGCTGGCCGAATGGCTGGGCGCAACGCCGACGGGCGTGCCCGGCGCGGGCGTGCTGGTGATCGGCGACCTGAACAGCTATGCGATGGAAGACCCCGTGCGCGTGCTGGCGCGCCGCGGCTATGCCGACATGGTTGCGGAATTCGCCGGCAAGCCGGCCTACAGCTACGTCTACAACGGCCAGGCCGGCTATCTCGATCATGTGCTTGCCGATGCCGTCGCGGCCCGGCATGTCATCGCCGTGCATGCCTGGCATATCAATGCCGACGAGCCCCCGGCCTTCTCCTACGCCCCGGCGCCGGGTGCGCCTGCGGTGCCGGGCCACTATGCGCCCGACCCCTACCGTTCGTCAGATCACGACCCCTTGGTGGTCGACTTCGCCAGCAGCCCCCGCGCCAGGTAAAGCACTACCAGCAGGTTGGCTGCCGCCAGCGTGCCATGCAGCCAGCTGGGGTGGACCAGGGCCTCGTACAGCTCCAGCGGAATATAGATGCCGCCGGACCACACCCCGATCCAGTTGCCCCATGCCAGCCCGCGCCACAGCCCATACGCTTCGGCAAAGCGCATCAGCGCATAGACCGCTGCCGAAGCGCCGATGGCCCACAGGCGGGCATTGTCGGGATGCGCAAGCAAGGACAGGAAAATGGTGGGATAGCGGCTGGCCGGGTTGACGTGAATGCGCTGGATGACGGCCTCCGCCAGCGCCTGGGCGTCGCGGTGCAGCAGCGCGGCCAGGCCCAGGCCGGCCACGATCACCAGCAAGCCCTTGGCGGCCTCGAACAATGCGATGCCCCTCAGGCCCAGTGCGCCCTGCTTTGCCATGCGGTGTCTCCGGTCGATGCAAGAATTGCAAAGCCGGTATTGTGCAACACTGCCGGGCAATGCCGCGGCGTGCATGGCGCCGGTGCGCGCTGTCAGCGCCCGTATTCGCGCTCGCGCATCGGCCCGTCGGCATCGATGCCGCCGCTGGCGGCAATGGGGCCGTCCACGGTCAGCGGGCCGGCCACGCTCAGGTCGCCCTTGACCACCATGTCGCCATGCACCGTCACCGGGCCGTTGAAGACCTTGAGATAGCCGCCGCCGTACGGCAGCCCCCGCGCGCTGGCGGGTCCGGTGAAGTACGCCGCGGTAAGCGGGCCGCTGGAATAGACGTGTCCGGCGACAACCAGCTTGCCGTGCACGGTCAGCGGCCCCTGCACCTGCGCCGAACCGCCGATGGTGATCGGGCCGGATTCATGCGGCTGGGCGCGCAGCGGGCCGGCCACGGCCAGCAGTGCCAGCGCCCCGGCCGCCGCCAGCCACCACCACGGCCCTCGGACATCACGGCGAAGCATTCGGTGCGACATGATGTAGCCTCCGGCCGCACCGCGCCTAGCGCTGCAGCTTCTGGTAAGTGCCGATCAACTCTGCGGTGGCCAGGATATGGCCCCGCATTGCCCGCTCCAGCGCCGCCTTGTCAGGCATCCCCAGGTCCGGCAACGCCGCGTTCAGCGCATAGAGCTTGAAGAAGTAGCGGTGCCGGCCGATCGGGGGGCATGGGCCGCCATAGCCGGCGCGGTGCCAGTCGTTCAGCCCGTCGCGCGTGCCGGCGGGCAGCCCGGCCTTGCCGATGTCCGCCGGCAGCGCCTCGGCATGGGCCGGCAGGTTGTAGACCAGCCAGTGGACCCAGGTCATTTTCGGCGCGGCGGGGTCGGGTGCATCGGGATCGTCGACGATCAGCGCCAGACTGGCCGTGCCGGGCGGCAGGCCGGTCCAGGCAAGCGGCGGGGAAATATCGGCGCCTTCGCAGGTGTGCTCTGCGGGGATCTCGCCACCCGTGGCGAATGCGGTCGATTGCAGCTGGAACGGCATACGGGCCTCGCTGGACGCATTGAGGGATGGCTCCAACTTAGGCCGGATCGGTGCCTCGCGCAAGGCGATGGCGGCAGCGGGCGTCTCCAGCAGCGCCTTGAGCCGGCGCACGGCTTCGGTGGACTCGGCCTGGACGCGCTCGCGCAGCATCAGGCGGTTGATCAGCGCAAAGAGCAGCGTAGGCGACCGGTAGCGAAATTCCCGCTCTATGCGCGTGCGTTCGCCCGCCGGGGTCAGCGACGGCGTCATGGCGGGCGTAAGCCGGTAGGTGATGGTGCCGACCCTGCGCCCGTCGGCCACGCCCTCGATCGACCACGTTCGCGGCCGCCGGCTTTCGATGACGGTCCAGACCACCGCGCCACCGCGCTGCGCGACCATGAAGGTCTCGGTCACGCGCTCGCCCTGCCCTAGCGGATGGTCGGTCGCTCCCGCCACCCCAAGCGAGGCCGGATGCCATTCCGGCCAGTGCAGCGGCGTCGACACGTAGTCGAAGACCTGGGCTGGCGGGCGGGCAATCACTACCTCGTCATGGATGGCGGTACGGTCGGACCAGGGCAGCGGCGCCAGCAGCGTGCCCACGGTGATCGTGGCGAAGATCAGTCCCCAGAACGGTTTCCTGTGTCGAACAAGCATGGCGGCGGGACAGGACGCATCCGGGGCGCACCCGTGCATCCCGTACGCATGGCGCGATGCTTCCAGTGTAGTGACTGGGAAGCATCGCGCCAGTCCCGCGCGGCTTAGCGGGCCTGTGAGGCCGGCGCGCCCTCGGCTGCCGGCGCCGGCACGGCCGCCACCGTCGCCGGCAGCGGGCCCCAGCCGCCGCCCAGCCGGCGGATCAGCGACACCGTTGCCGCAGCCCGCAGGCCGGCCACCTGATTGGCCTCGCGCTGCGACTGCAGCACGGTGCGGTCGGCATCGATCACCGTCAGGTAATCGACCGCGCCGGCGTCATAGCGGCTGCGCGAGATCCGCGCCGCGCGCCGGGCGCCGCCAAGTGCGCCGTCCAGCGCGCCGGCCTGCTGGCTGAGCCAGCGCACGTCCGCCAGGCTGTCTTCCACCTCGCGGAACGCCACCAGCACGGTCTGCCGGTAGCCGGCCACGCTTTCCTCGTGCGCGGCACGGGCACCGGCGAGGTTGGCGCTGTTGCGCCCGCCATCGAACACGGTCTGTGCGATGGTGGAGCCGATCAGCGGCCCCAGCATCCAGGTGCGCGACGACCACTTGAACAGGTTCGACAGGTCCGCCGATTCAAAGCCGAACAGGCCGGTCAGCGTGATGCGCGGGAAGAACGCCGCCTTGGCCACGCCGATGCGCGCGTTGGCCGCGGCCATCTGGCGTTCCGCCGCGGCGATGTCGGGGCGGCGCTCCAGCAGCTCGGACGGCAGCCCGCGGGAACCGCGATCGGCGCGGCGTCGAACGGGCGCGCCGGCAGCGAGAATGCCGCCGGCGGCACGCCGGTCAGCACCGCCAGCGCATGCTCCTGGTTGGCGCGGCGGCGCTCGATGCCGGCCAGGTCCGCGCGCGCGGTGCCGAGCTCAGCTTCGGCACGGGCGGGATCGAGGTCGGTGGTTTCACCGGCGTCATAGCGCTTCTTCAGCAGCGACAGCGCATCCTCGCGCAGCTTGATGGTGGCGTTGAGCAGGTCGCGCTCGCTGTCCAGCGTGCGCAGCGCGAAGTACGCCTGCGCCACGTCGGCCTGCAGCGCCAGCTGCACCGAGCGATACAGGTCCTCCGCCGCCTCGCCTTCGGCGCGGGCGGCGTTGACGCTGGACGCGACGCGGCCGAACAGGTCGAGCTCATAGCTGGCGAAGGCGCGCGCCTTCAGCACCGTCTGCGGCGAGACCCGCGTGCCGTCGGGCAGACCCTGCGAGGCCGCCGACGGCTGGCTGCGCGTCGGGTCCAGCCCGACGCTCAGTTGCGGGTAGAGGTCCGCCTCAGTGGCGCCTGTGAAGGCGCGTGCCTGCTTCAGGCGGGCAGCGGCAATCGCCAGATCCTGGTTGGAACTGCCAGCCGCTCGATCAGGCGGTCCAGTTCGGCATCGCCGAAGATCTTCCACCAGTCGCCGCGATGCTGGCCTTCGGCCGGCGTCGCGGTCTTCCATTGCGCGCCTTCGGCCTGGGCGGCCTCGGCCTCCTTGAAGGCCGGCACGGTGGCCGTTTCGGGCACTTTGTAGGTCGGGGCCAGCGAGCAACCCGCAAGGACCAGCGCTGCGGCCAGCGTCGCCAGCTTGGGCAGCCAGTTTGTTGTCAAAAATGCAGGGGCATTCATGTTGATCACCATTATTCGGCCGATGCCGTCAGTTGCGCGCTTTGCTCTTGCGTAGCCGCGCGGCGCTGGCCGCGCGTGGCCAGCAGGCGCAGCGCCACATAGAACACCGGCGTCAGGAACAGCCCGAAGAAAGTCACGCCGAGCATGCCCGCGAACACTGCCACGCCCATGGCATGGCGCATTTCGGAGCCGGCGCCGGTGGAGATCACCAGCGGCACCACGCCCATGATGAAAGCGAACGAGGTCATCAGGATCGGGCGCAGGCGCAGGCGGCTGGCTTCGATCGCGGCCTGCACCACGGTGCGGCCGTGATGCTCCAGCTCGCGCGCAAACTCCACGATCAGGATCGCGTTCTTCGCTGACAAGCCCACAAGCACAATGAAGCCGATTTGCGTGAAGATGTTATTGTCGCCCTGCGTGAGCCACACCCCGGTCATTGCTGCGAGCAGGCTCATCGGCACGATCAGGATCACCGCCAGCGGCAGCGTCAGGCTTTCATACTGGGCAGCCAGCACCAGGAACACCAGCAGCACGCACAGCGGGAAGATCCACACCCCCGCATTGCCGGCCAGGATGTCCTGGTAGGTCAGCTCGGTCCATTCGAACTTCATGCCCTTGGGCAGCGTCTCGGCGGCAATGCGCTCGGCCGCGGCCTGGGCCTGGCCCGACGAGAACCGGGCGCGGGCCCGCCGTTCATGTCGGCGGCGGTAAAGCCGTTGTAGCGCACCACGCTGTCCGGACCAAAGCCTTGCTTGACCTGCACCAGCGACGACAGCGGCACCATGTCGCCGGCGGCGTTGCGCGTCTTCAGTTGCAGGATGTCCTCGGCATGGGCGCGGAACGGCGCGTCTGCCTGCACCTTGACCTGGTAGGTCCGGCCGAACTTGTTGAAGTCGTTGACATAGGCCGAGCCCAGGTAGGTCTGCAGCGTGTCGAACACCTCGGTCACCGGCACGCCCAGCTGCTTGGCCTTGACGCGGTCCAGCCTGACGTCGAGCTGCGGCACGTTGACCTGGTAGTTGCTGAAGATGCCGGTCAGCTCGGGCGTGGCGCGCGCCTTGTTGGCAAACGCGTTGGTGGCCTCGAACAGCGCGTCATAGCCCAGCGCGGCACGGTCCTCGATCATCAGCTTGAAGCCGCCGATGGTGCCCAGGCCCTGCACGGGCGGCGGCGGGAACACCGCGATAAAGGCATCCTGGACGGCCGCATACTTCTGGTTCAGGTCGGCCGCAATCGCCGCGCCGGACAGTTCCTTGGTCTTGCGCTCCTCGAACGGCTTGAGCGTGGCGAACACGATGCCGGCGCTCGGGCTGTTGGTGAAGCCGTTGATCGACAGGCCCGGGAAGGCCACCGCCGATTCCACGCCCGGATGCTTGAGCGCGATGTCGCTCATCTTGCGGATCACGTCCTCGGTGCGGTCCAGCGTGGCGCCGTCCGGCAGCTTGGCAAAGCCCACCAGGTACTGCTTGTCCTGCGCCGGCACAAAGCCCTTGGGCACCAGCTGGAACACGCCCCAGGTCAGCGCCAGCATCACCGCGTAGATCCCGAATACCGAGCCCTTGCGGCGGATCACGCCCTTCACGCCACGGCCATAGCTTTCAGCGCTGCGGCCGAAGAAGCGGTTGAAGCGCTTGAAGAAGCCGCCGAATACGCGGTCCATCCAGCGCGACAGCCAGTCCTTGGGCGCGTCATGGCTCTTGAGCAGCAGTGCCGACAGCGCCGGCGACAGCGTCAGCGAGTTGAACGCCGAGATGATGGTCGAGATCGAGATGGTCAGCGCAAACTGCTTGTAGAACTGGCCGGTCAGGCCCGTCATGAAGGCCAGCGGCACGAACACGGCGATCAGCGTCAGCGCGATGGCGATGATGGGGCCGCTGACTTCGCGCATGGCCTTGTAGGTGGCCTCCTTCGGCGTCAGCCCCTCTTCGATATTGCGCTCGACGTTTTCCACCACCACGATCGCATCATCGACCACGATGCCGATGGCCAGCACCAGCCCGAACAGCGACAGCGCGTTGATCGAGAAGCCGAACGCATGCATCAGCCCGAAGGTACCGACGATCGACACCGGCACCGCCAGCAGCGGGATGATCGACGCGCGCCAGGTCTGCAGGAACAGGATCACCACCAGCACCACCAGCGCGATGGCCTCGAACAACGTATGCGTCACCGCCTCGATCGAGTGGCGCACGAACTGCGTGGGGTCATAGACGATGCTGTAGTCGATCCCGTCCGGGAAGTTCTGCTTCAGCTCTTCCATGGTCTTGCGCACGTCATCCGAGATCTGGATGGCGTTGGAGCCCGGCGCCTGGAAGATGGGGATGGCCACCGCCGGCTTGTTGTCCAGCAGCGAGCGCAGCGCGTATTCCGACGCGCCCAGCTCGATGCGGGCAACGTCCTTCAGGTACGTGACGGCACCGTCGGCGGAAGTGCGCACGACGATGTCGCCGAACTCCTCCACCGTGCTCAGGCGGCCCTGCGCATTGACCGACAGCTGCAGGTCCGCGCCCGGCAGCGCCGGCGACTGGCCGATCACGCCGGCCGCCACCTGCACGTTCTGCTCGCGGATGGCCTTGACCACGTCGCTGGTGGCGAGTTGGCGCTCGGCCATCTTCTCGGGGTTCAGCCAGACGCGCATGGCGTAGTCGCCCGAGCCGAACAGCTGCACCTGGCCCACGCCCTGCAGGCGCGCCAGCCGGTCCTTGACGTTGATCACCGCGTAATTGCGCAGGTAGGTCATGTCATAGCGGTCGTTCGGCGAGACCAGGTGGACCACCATGGTCAGGTCCGGCGAACTCTTGACCGTGGTGATGCCCAGCCGGCGCACGTCTTCCGGCAGGCGCGGCTCGGCCTGCGAGACGCGGTTCTGCACCAGCTGCTGGGCCTTGTCCGGGTCGGTGCCCAGCTTGAAGGTCACGGTCAGCGTGAGCAGGCCGTCGCTGTTGGACTGCGAAGACATGTACAGCATGTCCTCGACGCCGTTGATCTGCTCTTCCAGCGGCGAAGCCACGGTCTCGGCAATCACCTTGGGGTTGGCGCCCGGAAACTGCGCGCGCACCACCACCGACGGCGGCACCACTTCCGGGTACTCCGAGATCGGCAGCTTGAACATCGATATGGCGCCAATCAGGAAGATCAGCACCGACAGCACCCCCGCGAAGATGGGGCGGTCGATAAAGAATTTAGAGAGATTCATCTTGGTCTCTGCCTGCGTTGGCGTAGCGGCTCCCCTGGCGGCCCGCCGAAGCGGGCGCCATCCACATCACGGGGAGCGCAGAAGTTGTCTGGCTGTGCTGGTTGCCTTGCGTCCGGGATCAGATCACGGGCTTGCCGTCGTCGCCTTCGGCACTGGCCTTGCCGCTGGCGGCCTGCTTGCGGTCGGGCGTGGTGCCGCGCGGTTCCAGTTCGCTGCGGAAGGCCATGGCCACCGGCTTGGGCTGGACCGTGTCGCCCGGGCGCACGCGCTGCAGGCCATTGACGACGATGGTCTCGCCCGGCTTCAGGCCCTTGCGTACTACGCGCAGGCCGTCATGGTTGGGCCCCAGTTCCACTTCGCGGTAGACCAGCTTGTTGGCGCGGTCCACCACCAGCACGAACTTCTTGCCCTGGTCGGTGCCGACGGCGCGGTCATTGACCAGCACCGCCGCATGCGGCGCGCCGCCGCCCAGCTTGACCTTGGCGTACAGGCCCGGCAGCAGGCGCCCGTCTTCGTTCTGGAACACCGCACGGACGCGGATGGTGCCGCTGCGCGGGTCCAGGCGGTTGTCGACCGACTGGATCTTGCCCTCATGCGGATTGCCGTCCTCGTTGGCCAGGCCCAGGTAGACCGGCAGGTTGGGCTGGCCACCGCCGGCACCCGGCGCGGTGTAGCGCAGGTAGCTCTGCTCGTCGATCTCGAAGCTGGCATAGACCGGCGACACCGACACCACCGTGGTCAGCGCCGGCGAGGCCGCGCCCGGCGCCACCAGGTTGCCGACGGTGATTTCGGCGCGCGACACGCGCCCGGCCACCGGTGCGGTGATGCGCGTGTAGGCCAGGTTCAGGCGCGCGGTTTCCAGCTGCGCCTGGGCGGCGCGCACGTTGGCGCTGGTTTCGCGGGCGGCGTTGATGCGCTCGTCGAACTCGCGCTTGGAGATCGCGTTGTCATCCAGCAGCCGCTGGGCGCGCGTCTGTTCGCTCTGCGCATGGGCAGCACGCACCTGCGCCGCGGCCAGCGCGGCGTCGGCGCGGGCGACTTCCGCGGCATAAGGACGCGGGTCAATCGTGAAGAGCGGATCGCCCTTCTTCACCAGCGCGCCCTCGCGGAAGTGCACGGCGTCAATGGTGCCGCCGACGCGCGGGCGGATCTCTACGCGCTCCACAGCCTCGATCCGTCCGGAGAACTCATCCCACTCGGTGATGGTCTGGCCGACCACAGCGGCCACTTCAATCGCCGGCGCGGGCGGCGGGGTGTTGGCATGGGCTTCACCGCTATGCCACGGGCGCAAGATCGAGCCGGCCACGCCGGCGCCCAGCACCACGACGATGGCGAGGGCAATCAAGGTACGTCGTTTCTGCTGCTGCATTTCTCAAACTCCTGGATCGGGTTTTCTTCAACCGGAAAAGCAAATGGCCGAACGCCGCCTGCCGGTCCGCGTGGGCGGACCGGAACCATGGCCAAACTGATGGTCGGACTTAGGACCGCTTGCGTATTGCGGCGGTCCTGGCTCTGGCCGAAACAGAGCCGGCTGGCGGTTGTCTGGAGCGGCTCAGCCGGCGGGCTTGGCTCCAGGCCGGCTGGCATTGGCGTCAGCGCGGCGTTCAGTCAGGGATGAGGTATCGTCGGCCGCGGCCAGACATCGCCGCAGGAACCGCGCACCTTCGTCGACCCATGCCTGACAGCTGTCATGGGCCTCTTCCACGCCGTCGCCGCAGGCGCCGGGCATGATCATGGCCTGGGCCGGCACACCGGCCTTGGCCAGGCGCCCGGCGAAGGCTTCGCCCTCGGCACGCAGCGCGTCGTATTCAGCCACCTGGACCAGCGTGGGCGGCAGCCCGGCCAGGCGCGAGGCCAGCGCCGGGGCGGCATACGGATGCACCGTATCCGCCGGCGTCGGCAGGTAGTCGCGATAGTTGTCGGCCAGGCGCCGCAGGATGTCCATCGGAACCTGCCCGCCGTCGAACCCCGCGCAGGAGGCGTGCTGCAGGCACGGGTCCGTCACCGGGCGGATCAGCCATTGCCCGCGCGGTTGCGCGGTGCCGCGGTCGCGCAGCATCTGCGCCAGCGCGATCGCCAGGTTCCCCCCGGCCTCCTCGCCCACCAGCGCAAAGCGGGTCTTGTCCAGCTTCAGCCGCCGGGCATTGCGCAGCACCCACTGCACCGTGCTGTGCGCGTCCTCCGGCGCCGCCGGGAACGGATGGTCCGGCGCCAGCGAATACGCCGGCGTTACCACCACCGCCGGCACCGTGGTGGCCAGGTCCTGCACCAGCTGGCATGCGTGTTCCAGGCCGCCTTCGACGAAGCCGCCGGCATGCAGGTACACCAGCCACGGCAGCAGCGCCGCGCCCTCGGCGCCCGGCGCCGGATAGCCCGCCGGGTAGCACACACGCACCAGGATCTCGCGCCCGTCGCTGGTCACCGTATGCTCAGCCACGCGCGCCTGCCCCTGCCCGGCTGCCGCGGGGGCAGTGGCGGCGCTGGCTGCATCAGGGCGTTGGCCTGGCTTCTGGGACATGGCATTGGCGCACGCAAGAAACAATGCGCTTGAGTGTTGCGATGCACTGGATTATGGTGATTGACGAGGATGGGATAAAGCGAGAGATCGCCAATGCACTGTTCCGGAATTGGAATAATCGCAAACCGCCTCGTCATGCCACTGAAACTGCATATCCCCACGCATGACAAGGTCTTGGATTTTGTGATTCACTGCGGCTCTCGGCACGCGCGGCGGTCTGCCAGGCCGGTGCGCGCCCGATCAGAATCCATGCCGGAACCCGCGCCCAGCCAGCGCGCAGTCGCAGTAGCAGCCAGCCGGCAGACTCCCCACAATATCAACCAGCATGGCCACGTGCGTCACAAGCGCGCGCGGCACGCCGTTCGGATCTATCGTCGGAACCTCATCATGGACCGTCTCGTATCAATGCAGGCATTCACCCGGGTCGTGGACGTCGGCAGCTTTGCGCGCGCCGCGGAATCGATGGACTTGCCCAAGGCCACGCTGACCCGCCTGATCCAGAACCTGGAAACCCACCTGGGCGTCAAGCTGCTGCACCGGACCACGCGCCGCATCAGCGTGACCAACGACGGCGCGGCCTATTACGAACGTTGCGTGCGCATCCTGGCCGATGTCGAGGAAGCCGAGCAGTCGCTGACGCGGCAGAACAACTCGCCGCGCGGCACGCTGTCGGTGGACACCACCGCGGGGCTGGCGCAGCTGGTGCTGGTGCCCCACCTGCATGAATTCTTCCAGGCCTACCCGGACCTGAAGCTGGACCTGACCATCAACGGCAAGCCGATCGACCTGCTGCAGGAAGGCGTCGACGTGGTGCTGCGCGTGGGCACGCCGGTCGAGGAATCCATGGTGGCCCGCCGCATCGGCCATGTGCAACTGGCGTTCTACGCCTCGCCGATCTACCTGAACCGCTTCGGCACCCCGCACGACCTGGCCGAGCTGGCCCAGCACAAGGCGGTCAATTTCCTGTCCAACCGCACTGGCCGTGAGATGCCGTGGCCCATGGCGCGCGGCATGGAACGGAGCGAGGTGCTGCTGCCATCGGCCATTTCCACCAACGATGCCGATGTCTACATGAGCTGCGCGCTGGAAGGCCACGGCGTGGCACGGGTCTCGCGCGCCATGGCCGAGCCCTATGTGGCCAGCGGCCGGCTGGTGGAGATCATGACCGACTGGCAGACCGAAGACCTGCCGATCTCGGCGATGTATCCGCAGAACCGGCACCTGTCGGCCAAGGTGCGGGTGTTCGTCAACTGGGCGGCGGACCTGTTCTCGCGCCACCCGCACTTTGGTGCGGCACAGCAGCGGCTGGCGGTCGCGGCCTGATGGCGTGATAGGCTAGTGGCCGCAGTCTAGTGCGGCATGTAGGACAAAACCGGAAATCGGCCTGGCGCCGGCCAGCCTATACTGTTCCTTCCGAAATCACGACAAGAAGAGGAGTCCGATGAAACAAGTGCTTACCCCCCTCGCAGCCTGCATTGCCGCGACCGTTGCACTGGCCGGCTGCGCCGGCTCCGGCATGAGCTCCTCGTCTGCAGCCAGCGCGCCCGGCACCAGCGGCAGCGGCAGCGCCAGGGCGACGGCCACGCTCCAGCCCAAGAGCGGCACCAATACCGGCGGCACCGTGAACTTCCAGCAGCAGCCGGGCGGCGTGATGATGACCGCGGCGATCAGCGGCCTGCCGCCCAACTCCGTGCACGGCTTCCACGTCCATGAGAAGGGCGACTGCTCCGCGCCTGACGCGATGAGCGCGGGCGGCCACTTCAACCCGACCGGCAAGCCCCACGGCCAGATGACCATGCCCGACCACCACGCCGGCGACATGAACAACGTCACCGCGGACGCCAACGGCAACGTGCGCGTCAGCATGCTGCTGCCGGACCTGACCGTTGGTACGGGCGCCAACGGCGTGATCGGCCGCGCGGTGGTGGTGCACAAGGACCCGGACGACTACAAGACGCAGCCGACCGGGAATGCGGGCGGGCGGATTGCTTGCGGGGTTGTCGCGGCTTCGTGACCGCGTCACAAACGACCGGTGGGCTCCGACAAACCCGCCGGTGTTCTCCCTCGGCAGCGACAATCACTCGCTGCCTCCACGGCATGGCAACATGACGGCATTGCCGTAACGACCGGACTCCGCGAGGGGTCCGCCAAGACCGCCATGTCATCGCCGACAGACGCCGCGTTCGCCCCCCACCGCCGCCTGCGCGCCAATTCGCTGCTGCTGTGCTGCGCCGCCCTGCTCGGCGGCTGCGCCTTGCCGCCGCTGGATCACCGCACCGAATCCTCTGCGCTGACGCCTGCCGAATCCCAGGCCACGCCGCTGGGCCAGGCGGTGGCCGGCGAAGTGGCGCGCCATCCGGGCCTGAGCGGCATCCATCCGCTCGAGAATGCCTACGCCGCCTTTGCCGCGCGCGTGCATCTGGCGCGCACCGCGCAGCGCACGCTCGACGTGCAGTACTACATCTGGCGCGACGACCTGACCGGCACCCTGTTGCTGGAAACGTTGCATGAAGCCGCCGACCGCGGCGTGCGCGTGCGCCTGCTGCTGGACGACAACGGCATCGCCGGCATGGACGAATTGCTGGCGGCCATGGACGCGCATCCGCAGGTCGAGGTGCGGATCTTCAACCCGTTCGTGATCCGCCACCCCAAGACGCTCAATTTCCTGACGGATTTCCGGCGCCTGAACCGGCGCATGCACAACAAGTCCTTCACCGCCGACGGCGTCGCCACCATCATCGGCGGGCGCAATGTCGGCGACGAATACTTCGGCGCCACCAATGGCGTGCTGTTCGCCGACCTCGACGTGATCGCCGTGGGCCCCGCCGCGGGCGACGTGGCGCAGGATTTCGACCGCTACTGGTCCAGTGCGTCGGCCTACCCGGTGGACCGGCTGGTGCCGCCGGTCAGCGTCGAACGGCTGCAGGCGCTGGCCGGCAATGCCCGCGCCGTCGAGCAGAACCCGGCTGCCGCCGCCTACCTCACCGCGGTGCGCGACCTGCCCGACGTGCAGCGGATGCTGAACGGCACGCTGCAGTTCCAGTGGGCAAAAACGCGCATGGTCAGCGACAACCCCGCCAAGGCGCTCGGCGAGGCGTCGCGCAACACCCTGGTGGCGCACCAGCTGCGTGAAATCCTGGGCGATCCGCAGCGCGAGCTTGACCTGGTCTCGCCCTACTTCGTGCCATCGACGGGCGGCACGTCCTATTTCGCCGACATGGCAAAGCGCGGCGTGGCGGTGCGCGTGCTGACCAATGCGCTGGAAGCCACCGACGTGGCCGCCGTGCATTCGGGCTATGCCAAGCGGCGCAAGGCGCTGCTGGAAGCTGGCGTGGACCTGTATGAGCTGCGGCGCTCGGCCGCGCCCGGCAAGAAGGAAGAACGCGCCGGCCCCTTCGGCAGCTCGGGCTCCAGCCTGCATGCCAAGACCTTTGCCGTGGACGGCACCCGGGTCTTCGTGGGCTCGTTCAACTTCGACCCGCGCTCGGCCACGATCAACACCGAACTGGGCTTCGTCATCGACAGCCCGGAGCTGGCTGGCCGGATCGAATCCACCTTTGCCAGCGTGGTGCCGCGCGCGGCCTACCAGGTCAGGCTAGATGAAACCGGCAAGCTGTACTGGCTGGAACGGCGCGACGACGAAGTCATCCGCCACGACACCGAGCCGAACACCAGCTGGTGGCGCCGGCTAAGCATCTGGTTCATGTCGATTCTGCCGATCGAGTCGATGCTGTAGAACGGGTTCCCGGGAGCGCGGCCCGTCAGATCTGGTCGAGCAGGCTGCGCACCACATCGGCCAGCCGGCCGGCGCGCTGGCGCCCCTTGGTGTCCAGCGCCATGCCGCTGCCGCCGGCCAGCGCCTTCAGGCCAAACAAGGCATCGCCAACGTCGCGCCAGGCCGGGTAATCGGCATGGATTCTTTCCAGCGCGGCGGCGCCGGCGGCCACCTGCGCGGGTGCGGGCGTGCGGCCGGCGGCCAGGTCTTCCAGTGCCGTGGCCGCGTCCAGCAAGCCTTTGCGGTTCATCTCCGTCTCCCCCTGCAATGTCTCTTTTGTCATGGCCGCCACGTGCGGGCAGCCATGACACTGTAGCAGGCTTGCCGGGAAGGGCAACCAGGCGCTGGCAACGCAGGCCTGGCGGCACCGCCTCAGTTGCGCCCGATATCCTGCAGGATGCGGGTCATCAGGTACAGGCGCGGCACGATCGAGTCCAGTTCGATGTACTCGTCGCGGGCGTGATAGCCGAAGCCGGCCAGCCCGAAGCTTTCCACCACCGCGGGCTTGCCCGAGCGCGCGGCATAGCTGGCGTCAGTGGCGCCGCCAGTGCCTTCGGCGAGGGCCAGCGTGCGGCCGTCCAGCTCGGCGTAGATCTCCTGTGCGCGCTTGGCCAGCGCGCGGCCGCGCGCGTCGGCCACGAACGGCGGGCGGCCCTCTTCCATCGTCACCGTGGTCTGCGTCTCCGGCACCAGCTGGCTGGACTTGGCCTTTTCCTGCAGCGTCACCCTCAGCTTCTCGGCTGCGCCGGCCGCGGTGGTGCGCACATCGCCGTAGGCGACAGCGCTTTCCGGGATCTGGTTGCGCACCGTGCCGGCCTGCGCCTGGGTCCAGTTCAGCTGCGAGCCCGGCACCTGGCTGGCGGTGTCGCGCGTCTGCTGCAGCTGGTGGGCGAGTTCGATCAGCGCATTGCGGCCGCGCTCCGGCGCGGCGCCGGCGTGGGATGCGCGGCCCTTGACCTGCATGGTGGCGGTGGCGGTGCCAGAGGCGCCCAGCAGCAGCGACTCCGCCTTGACCACATCCTTGGCAGCGGTGGGTTCGCACGACAGCACCACGTCGTGCTGCGCGGCCAGCGCGGCAATGGCCTCGCCGGAGCCGACCGAGCCGACCTCTTCGTCAGGATTGAACAGCACCGTGATCTGCGCGTAGTCGCGCCAGCCCTGGTTCTTCAGGATCTCCAGCGAATGCAGGATCACGGCGATGCCGCCCTTGTCGTCGGCAATGCCCGGCCCGTAGAGCCGGTTGCCTTCCTCGCGGATGGGCTGCGTGGCCAGCGTGTTGTCCGGGTACACCGTGTCCATGTGGGCGATCAGCATGATGCGGCGCTTGCCGGTACCGGTGAAGGTGGCCTTGACCATGGTGCCCGGGCCCTTGGTGACGGGCATGCGTTCAACCTTCGCGCCCAGCGCCTGCAGGCGCTTCTCGGTATAGCCGGCCATCTGCGCCAGCCCCTTCGCATTGGCGCTGCCGGATTCGATCGTCACCATCTCCTTGAGCGACTGCACCAGCGCGGGCTGGGCCGACTGCGCGGCGGACAGCAGCGCGGCATCGGGCTGGGCGGCACTGGCCAGGGTGCCGGCCCCGGCAAGTGTCAGGGCGGCGGCAACGGCAACGTGGCGAACGGAAAACGGCATGGAATCTCCTCGGATTGGTCTTGTTGGTGCCATGCCCCGGCGCACGGGCAGCGCCGCGGCATAACTGCACGATGCTAGCCCTTGCCAGAATCTTAGGGGAGGATCAATATCGCCAATCCGGATGCCGATCCCGCCACGCGTATCCTGCTCCTGCCCCACTCATCGCGCCATGCACCCGACCACGCCACCAGGCATGCCAGCCGCCATCGAGCCGCCGTCACAGAACATCCCGCTGCATGTCCGCCTGCTATGGCTGCCGCAAGCCATGCCGGGCAGCCTGTTCACCACGCTCGACGTGCTCCGCACCGTGGCCGGCGTCGCCAGCCTGCAGCGGCCCGACGCCGCGCCCACGCTGAGCTGGCAGCTGTGCGGCAGCAACGGGCGCACGCTGGCGGCAGACCTGCCGGGGCTGGTGTCCTCCACCCGGCGCGCCCGCGCCGCGGACAGCCGCACGCTGCTGGTGATCCCGGCCCTGCTGGCCAGCAACGCGCTGCAGCTGGGCGAGATCGTGCAGCGCGATGCCGCGGCGCTGCGCCTGGTGGAGCGCCATGCGCAAGCGGGCGGGTGGATCGCGGCATGTTCGTCGGGGATGGTCTTTGCGCTGCAGCTGGGGCTGCTCGACGGCGCCAGGACCGGCGCGCCGTGGATG
The DNA here is from genome assembly GCF_032465815.1 of Cupriavidus sp. BIC8F. Lineage (NCBI taxonomy): Bacteria > Pseudomonadati > Pseudomonadota > Betaproteobacteria > Burkholderiales > Burkholderiaceae > Cupriavidus > Cupriavidus sp. BIC8F. The sequence goes on from NZ_CP136095.1 coordinate 2,010,980, forward strand.
TTCCAGAGCTGGATGATGCGCCAGTATCCGCATTGCGACCTGGGCAGCGACCAGGCCATGAGCGTGCACCAGCGTGTGTTCTCGTGCGTGGCACCGGCGCTGCAGGTGGAATTCATGCTGCGCGTGCTGGGCCACCTGCACGACCCGGACCTGGCACAGGCGGCGTCGCGGCTGATGCTGTTCCAGCCCGAGCGCCAGCGCAGCGTGCCAGCGCTGGTGTCGCAACGCTGGCTCAGCCGCACCGCCGACAGCCCGGTGTACCGCGCCATCCAATGGCTGCAGGACCATGTGTCCGAGCCCTACAAGCTGGCCGCGGTGGCCCAGGCGGCCGCGGTCAGCGAACGCACCCTGCTGCGGCATTTCCGCCAGGTCACCGGGCTGAGTCCGCTGGACTACTTGCACACCCTGCGCGTGGAGCGCGCGCGCATGCTGCTGGAAGTCACGCTGCACGGCACGCAGGGCATTGCCGAAGCCTGCGGCTACAGCGACGCCGCCGCGTTCCGGCGGCTGTTCCAGCGCACCACGGGCATGTCAATGTCAGACTATCGCGCCCGCTTTGCACTGCGGGCGCGGCGGCGCTACTGGCGCATGGAAGATGCGGCGGTACGGCGCGGCACCGGGGAGTGACCGCGCCCAAAGGCAGCGCTCAGGTGCGCAAGGCGATGTGGTTGACCACGTTCTCCACGCCCTGCACGTACCATGCGTCGCGCTCGGCCTGGCGCCGCGTGTCCTCGCTGGTGACGCAGCCTTCCAGCGTCACCACGCGGTTCTCGGTGTGCACGCTGACCTGGCCGGCATCGACGAAGGGATCGGTCTCAAGCACCAGCATCAGTGCCTCGGTGATTTCATCGTCGCGGTCGGCTTCGGCGGGCGCTACCACCAGTTCATTGACCACGCAGCGGCAACCGCGCGACCACCAGGCCAGCACACCGGCCAGGCGCATGTGCGACAGGCTGATCACCTGCCCCCACAGCGTGACCACGCCGTCGTGCACTTCCACTTCAATCCAGCCGCTGCGTTCGCCCACGGCTTCGCGCATGGCCTCGGGCTTGCCCTTGACGCGCGCGCAGATCTTGCAATTGCGGAAATCGATGGCGTTGAGCAGGCGCTCGCACACCGCGTCACGCAGTTCACCGTCGCCTACCTGCATGCCGCCGTCGGCCACGCGCAGGTGATCGATCACGCTGGTTACACCGTCCACGCGCCGCACCGTCGCCGCGGCCCGGGTCTTGTCGACGATATCGGCCACCTCGCCTTCCAGGATCAGCGCGCCGTCAGAAAGCCTCAACTGGATGGTGGGATGGAGGACATGACCCTGATAAGGCACATGCGCCAAGGCTGCGCGCGCCTGCGTCAGCACCGCTTCGCTACTCTGCATTTTGTTCGCCTCGCCCGATTGGTCTGGAGATGGAGGACGCGCGCCCCTGCCTGCAGGCGCGCCTGGCGCGGCGCCGCAGGCTCCTTCACCCCCGGGGCCCTGGCAACCGCATCCTCATTATAGGAAGCGGTCCGGGAACGGCTCGGGTCTCAGGCAGCGGCGGCCTCGCGCGCGCGGGCCACTTCCTGGTTGCGCAGGATAAAGCGCTGGACCTTGCCGCTGGGGGTCTTGGGCAGTTCTGCGACGAACTCGATCTCGCGCGGGTAGGCATGGGCGGCCAGGCGCTTGCGCACGTGCTGGCGCAGCGCCTCGGCCAGTTCCGGCGCGGCGCGATATTGCGGGTCCAGCACGACAAAGGCCTTGATCAGCTCAGTGCGCTCCGGATCGGGCTTGCCGATCACCGCGGCCTCGACCACGGCCGGATGTTCGATCAGCGCGCTTTCCACGTCGAACGGGCCCACGCGGTAGCCCGAGGTGGTGATGACGTCGTCGGCCCGGCCGATGAAGCTGATGCTGCCGTCGTCGTTCAGCTCGGCGGAATCGCCGGTCAGGTAGTAGCCGCCGGCAAACCCGCTGGTGGGCGTGCCGTGATAGCCGCCGAACCAGCACATCGGCGAGCGCTTCAGGTCCAGCGCCAGCGTGCCCGGCTGGCCCGGCGGCAGTTCGCGCTGCTCATCGTCCACCACCACCACGCGGTGCCCCGGGCTGGCAAAGCCGGCCGCGCCCATGCGCACCGGATGCGCCAGCGCATGGTGGTTGCACAGCACCATGCCCAGCTCGGTCTGGCCGTAGTGGTCGTGGATGGTCACGCCCAGCTCGCTGGCGAACCAGCGGATCACTTCCGGGTTGAGCGGCTCGCCCGCGCTGCTGACAGCGCGCAGCCGCCCGCGCAGCGGGCCTGACACGGCCTCGCCCGCGGCGATCAGCAGCCGGTATGCCGTGGGCGAGCCGGCCAGGTTGCTGATGCCGTACTTGCGGATCACACGGCATGTGCTCTCCACGGTGAACGGGCCATCGTAGAAGGTGGTGGGATGGCCCAGCGCCAGCGGGCCCGTGACCGCGTAATACAGGCCGTAGGCCCAGCCCGGATCGGCCAGGTTCCAGAAAGCATCTTCCGCGCGCAGGTCGACCGCGTCGCGCATATAGCCGGCAAATGCGGCGATGGCCTTGAGCGGCACCAGCAGCGGCTTGGCCGGGCCGGTAGTGCCGGAGGTGAACATCATCAGGAAGGGGTCGTCGCCCCGGCGCGGCACCGGCTCGAACGACGCCGGCTGGCGTTCCAGCTCGGCCCAGAAGCTGAAGTCGCCGCGCACCAGGCCGCGGCCTTTGTCGCCGGCCACGGTGACGATAGCGGGACAGCCATCCACGTCATCCAGCTTGGGGCGGTTGGCGCCATCGGTGACCACCACCTTCGCGCCGGACGCATTGAGCCGGTGCTCGATGGCCTTGGGGCCAAAGGCCGTGAACAGCGGCTGGTACACCGCGCCGGCGCGCCAGGTGCCGAGAATCGTCACCAGCAGTTCCGCATTGCGCGGCAGCAGGCCCGCCACGCGGTCGCCCGGCTGCACGCCCTGCGCCTTCAGGAAACCGGCAAACTGCGCGGACAGTGCCTGCAGCTCGGTAAAGGTCCAGCTGCGCGAATTGCCGTCGCGCCCTTCCCAGAACAGCGCGATACGGCCAGGCAACGCGTGCCGGTCGCAGCATTCGACGCAGGCGTTCATTGCCTCCAGGCTGCCCTGCAGCTGCCGTGCCACGGCGTCGTCATAGGAAAATCCGTCGAAGGCTTGGGCGTAGTCGCGCATGGTGTCTCCTGTATTCCGGCTTGTGCCTTTTGGTAGGTGGCCAGTGCGCGCGGCATGGCGGCGCGCAGCGGCTGCCGCAAGAGTGTGCGCGAGCGCCAAGGGAGCAGGCAATAGCCGATTCCGCCAGCGCCGCTGACAGTTTTTGCCATTCCTGCCGTGAGCCCTGAGGCACCTTGAGCCACCCTTGACGCGGCACCGCCCGGCGCCGACGATACGGGCATCACCGCCAGGAGACAGCGCATGTGCACCAACTACGCCCCGGTCCAGCGACGTATCCTGCGCGAAATCTTCGGCGTGGAACCGCCGCCGGGGCTGTACAAGGCTGAAACCTATCCGGACTACGCGGCGCCGATCGTGCGCGCCGCGGACGATGGCGCGCGCAGTGGCGCACTGGCCTCGTTCGGCATGGTGCCGCGCCCGCGCATCCCGCCTGGCGCACGGCGCTTTGACACCACCAATGCCCGCAGCGAGACCGTGGGCGAGCGCCCCGCCTTCGCGCGCTACTGGCGCCAGGGCCAGTTGTGCCTGGTGCCGGCCACGGCGTTCTATGAGTTTGCGTATCCCGAAGATGCAGTGCCCGGCGGCCCGCCCGGCAAGCCGGTGCGCTCGCGCGTCTGGCTGCCCGGCGAGCCGGCATTCGGCATTGCGGGCCTGTGGCGCAGCTGGCCGGACCAGTCGCTGTCCTTCACCATGCTGACCATCAACTCGGCCGAGCACCCGGTGATGCAGCGCTTCCACAAGCCGGGCGAGGAAAAACGGTCCGTGGTCATCGTGCCGCGTGAACAGTGGGACGACTGGCTCGCCTGCCGCGATCCCGAGGTGGCGCGCACCTTCCTGACGCTCTTGCCCGCGGACGCCATGCGGGCCGAACCGGCGCCCAAAGTGCAGGGAGCGCCAATCCCCGACTCGGAGTAAGCGCGCCGCTTTCGCCGCCATGGCCGCGGGCTCGCTTCCATGCGAGGCGGGTCAGAAGCGGTAGGTAACGCTGCCCACCACCGTGCGGCGCGCGCCGAAGCAGCAGTCACGGCGCGCCAGGCAGGTGGTCAGGAATTGCTTGTCAAACAGGTTGTTGGCATTCAGCGAGAGGCGCAGCGGGCCGTGGTCATAGGCGATCATCGCGTCGTAGAGCGTCACGCCGCCCACCCGGTTCTGGTCGGCACCGTCATAGCTGGGACCGACATAGCGCACCCCGCCAGCCGGCGACAATGCCCGGCACGCCAAACAGCCTGAAGCGATAGTTGGCCCACAGCGACGCCATGTTCGACGGCGTGCTCGCCAGCTTCTTGCCCACCTCGGCCGGCGTGCCGTCGATCACGCGCCCATCCAGGTAGGTATAGGTCGCGATCAGGTCCAGCCGGCTGGACAGCGAGGCCAGTGCCTCCACCTCGATGCCGCGCGTACGCGCCTCGCCCACCTGGACCGAATCGGGAATGCCATTGACCACGCCAGCGGTCTTGCGGTTCTTCTCGCGCATATCGAATGCGGCGATGGTCAGCGTGGCGTTCTTGCCCGGCGGCTGGTACTTGATCCCCGCCTCCCACTGCGAACCGCGCAGCGGCTTGAAAGCCTGGTTGGCCTTGTTGAAGCCGGCCAGCCCCTGGAACGACTCGGAATAGCTGACGTACGGGTTGAGGCCGATGTCCGAGCGGTACATCAGGCCGGCACGCTTGGTCAGCTCGCCGTCGTCGCGGCTGGCCGAAGGCGTGTTGTCCTGCGCGGCGCGCGACCAGTCATAGCGCAACCCCAGCATCAGCAGCCACTTGTTCCACGACAGCTGGTCCTGCACGTACAGGCCGGTCTGCGCCTGCGTGGCGGGGTTCAGGTCGCGCGTGCCCGGCAGGGTGAAATTGCCGTAGACCGGGTTGAACACATTGAGCGGCGCGGCCGTGCCCCCCACCCCGGCGCGCCCCGTGATCTCGGCGTGCTGGTAGTCGACGCCGGTCAGCAGCGTGTGCTGGACCGGGCCGGTGCGAAAGTTGGTCTGCGCCTGGGTATCGACCGCGAACGAGTTCAGCGTGGGCTGGTTCAGGTAGACCGTGCGGCGCATCAGCGTATCGCTACCCGGCACCCAGCCGTGGCCGGCGCCGTTGAAGCCGGTTGCGTAGATGCTGCGGTAGTCCACCGTGCTGTGCGAATAGCGCAGGTTCTGCCGCACCGTCACGGTGTCGTTGAACTTGTGCTGGAACTCATAGCCCACTGACGCCTGCTCGGCGTTGTAGCGGTCGAAGCCGGGCTCGCTGATAAACAGGTGATCGGGGATCTGGCCGGCCGGGTTGGCCTGCAGCGTGCCCCGCCAGGGGAAGAAGCCGACCGAGGTCCCGCTTTGCAGAGTGATCAGCTTTCCGCTTTACTACGATGCCGGGATTAACGCTGTAGCATAAAAATGTTGCACCACCCCATTTCTTGCTGCTACAGTAAATCCGAATGGAAATCGAGTTTGACTTGGCGAAGGACGCTATCAACCAATGTCAACACGGGTTGTCACTGGCCGCCGCGGGGTTGATGGACTTTGGTAGCGCCCTGCTGGAGATCGATGACCGCAAGCCATATGGCGAAACCCGCTACATCGCATATGGGCCGATTGGCCGGCGCCTGTATTGCCTGGTATTCACCATACGCGGCAACACGCTACGGGCAATCAGCCTGCGTAAAGCCAACTCCCGAGAGGTGCGAGACTATGAACAGGAAACCTGACCTCACCATGCCGACGCCCGCGGAAGATGCCGCCATTGCGCGCGGCATTGCCGGAGACCCCGATGCGGTGTCGTTGCCGACCGAGCAAATCAAGCGAATGCGCTCGGCGCGCGAGGTACTCGAGCAGCTCGTGGGAAAAGAAAATGCCGATGCGCTGGTGAAACGCCGTGGCAGGCCGGCCAAGCCGGCTGGCGAGCGCAAGGTCAACCAGACCTTGCGGATCGATCCCGATGTACTGGACGCCTACAAGGCCACCGGCAGCGGATGGCAAACGCTGATGAACGACGCACTGCGCGATTACGCGAAATCGCACCGGATGCTGCCTCGGCGCTAAGCCAGACGAAGGAAGCGTCGGGCAGTCCTCAGCCTCAGTGAGCAGCCCCCAAACCAATCAGCCGGCCTGCAGCCGGCCCAGCAACCGCCGCCCCGCCTCGATCACCGCCGCATCCGGCTGCATCTGGTAGCGCACGATCATGCCTTCGATGCACAGCATGGCTTCCTCGGCCACCGCTTGCGGCTGGTCCAAGCCCAGGCGCGTGGCGATGTCGGCGACGAACGCCTCCAGTTCGGCCTTGTGGGCCGCCGCCTGCTCCGCCGCGCGCGCGTCGCCGCCCGCCTCGGCCACCACGTTGATAAAGGCACAGCCACGGAAGTCGCGGCTGAACCAGTCCGCCAGCGAGTCGGCAATCACGTCCAGGTGCGGGCGCGCGGCCAGCCGGGCTTCCACGTCCTGCCGGAACCACGCCATCCACTCGTCATGGCGGCGCGCCAGGAAGGCCGAAATCAGCTCGTTCTTGGAGGCGAAATGGCGGTAAAGCGACATCTTGGCGACGCCGGATTCGGCAATGATCTTGTCGATGCCGGTGGCGCGGTAGCCCTCCTGGTAGAACAGGCGGGCAGCGGTGTCGAGGATGCGGTCGCGGGCGGAAAGCGTGGCCATGTTGGCTGCGGAGTCGGTAATGGGAGCGGCCGGACGGCACTCTGCGCCGCCCGGCCTCTATAGGTCGATACTATGACAGACAGACCTGTCTAGCAAACCTGGCCCGCTCAGACCTGCAGCTTTGCCTCCGCATCACGCAGCGCCGTACGCAGGCCCTCTTCTACCACCGGGTGGTAGAACGGCATGCCCAGCATCTGCCCGATACTCAGGCCCTGCTGGTACGACCACGCCAGCAGGTGGGCGATGTTCTCGGCACGCGGGCCGGTCCATTCCGCGCCCAGGAAGCGGCCCGTGGCCTTGTCGGCATAGACGTGCATCAGGCCGCGGTTCTTCAGCATCACGCGGCTGCGGCCCTGGTCCTCGAAGCTGACCTCGCCGGTCACGAACGTGCCTTCGGCCAGGTCGGCGTAACGCTGGCCGACCATCGCGATCTGCGGGTCGGTGAACACCACCGCGATCGGCGCGCGGCGGGCCAGCGGCTTCACCTGCGGATAGCTGGCGGCGTTCTCGCCCGCGGCCTTGCCCTCGTCGGCGGCCTCGTGCAGCAGCGGCAGGATGTTGTTGGCGTCGCCGGCAATGAACACCGGCGCATTGCCGCACTGGAGCGTGCGCGCATCGAACCGCGGCACGCCGCGCGCATCCAGCGCCAGGCCGGCATGCTCCAGGCCCAGGCCGCGCACATTGGGCACGCGGCCGGTGGCGACCAGCGCATAGTCGAAGCGCTCGGTCACGCTGCGGCCTTCGCGGTCCAGGTAGGTCACCACCACCTGGTCGCCGTCGCGGGCCATGTCGGTCACCTTGGCGTCCGGATCGAGATAGAACTCGCCGTTGAAGGTCTTCGCCGCGTAGGCGCGGATCACAGGGTCCGTCAGCGGGCCGAGCGAGCCGCTGACGCCAAACACGCGTACCCGCACGCCGAGCCGCGACAAGGCCTGGCCCAGTTCCAGCCCGATCACGCCGGGGCCGAACACCACCAAGCTGGCGGGCAGGTCTTCCCAGGCGAACACATCGTCATTGACGATCAGGCGGTCGCCGAACACCTGGAACGGCGCCGGCAGCATCGGCGTGGAGCCGGTGGCGATGACCACGCGGCTGGCACGCACGGTGGTGTGCCCATCCACTTCCAGCGTGGTGTTGTCGATAAAGCGGGCATAGCCGCGAATGCGGTCGGCGTCGGGGATGCTCTCCACGCCGCGCACCACGAAGCCGACAAAGCGGTCGCGCTCGCTGCGCACGCGGGCCATCACCTCGCGGCCGTCGATGCGGACCTGGCCATCCACGTGCACGCCGAACGGCGCGGTGTGGCGCAGTTCGTGCGCGGCCTCGGCGGCAGCGATCAACAGCTTGGAGGGCATGCAGCCCACCCGGGCGCAGGTGGTGCCGTACGGGCCGCCTTCGATGATCACGGCGCGCTTGCCCGCGGCAATCGCGGCACGGTAGGCGGCAAGGCCGGCGGTGCCTGCGCCGATCACGGCGACGTCGGTCTGGATAGTGGTCATGGCGGTCGGTTCCTTTGTCTTGATGGCGTCAAACTGGTGTCAATCAGCGGGCTGGATGGGGCCGCCAAGCCGCCGGGCAAGGCGACCCCATCGGGTCCGGCGACTGCCGGTCCCCGAATGGGGGATGGAAGGGGAATCGGCTTACTTGCCCAGGTACTGCTGCAGCGCCTCGGCGCCGCCGATGAGCTTGCCGTTGATAAAGACCTGCGGAGCCGTCATCTCGCCCGACACGGCGCCCAGCACCTTGCCGCGCACCTTGTTGTCCAGCGGCACGTCGATGTAGTCGAAGCCGTTGTCGTCCAGTAGTTGCTTGGCCTTGGCGCAGAACGAGCAGCCGACCTTGGAGAACACCACCACCTGGTCCGGCTTGCGCGCATTCGGGGCGATGTGGGCCAGCATGGTGTCGGCGTCGGAGACCTTGAACGGATCGCCCGGCTCTTCCGGCTCGATGAACATTTTCTGCACCACGCCGTCCTTGACCAGCATCGCATAGCGCCAGCTGCGCTTGCCGAAGCCCAGGTCGGCCTTGTCCACCAGCATGCCCATGCCTTCGGTGAATTCACCGTTGCCGTCGGGGATCATGGTGATGTTCTCGGACTCCTGGTCCTTGGCCCACTCGTTCATCACGAAGGTGTCGTTGACGGACACGCACAGGATGTCGTCGACGCCGTGCCTGGCGAACACCGGGGCCAGCTCGTTGTAGCGCGGCAGGTGGGTCGACGAGCAGGTCGGCGTGAAGGCGCCCGGCAGCGAGAACACGACCACGGTCTTGCCGGTGAACAGCTCGCCGGTGGTGACGGTCTTCCACTCGTTGTCTTCACGCATGCGGAAAGCGACATTGGGAACGCGTTGGCCTTCACGGGATTGCAGCATCAGTTCACTCCTTGGTCTGGATCGGGTTGGTTTCTGCTGCGGGTTGCAGCGAAGGCCCCATTCTGTCGACCGGGATGTGATTTGTACAATTCATTGCTTTAACCACAGCGATTGTCTTGCGCTATTGACCAGCCATAGCCACTCCCTATTGCGCCGGCAATGGCACCTCATCCGCGCGCACGCAAGAGCATATTTTTTCGGTAAATACCGGCGAGTGCCCTATCATGCGGCATCCACTCAGACTCCCGTTTTGTCCGCAATGACCCGATCTTGCCGCCTGCCGTCTCTCTGCCGATGGGCCCCCATGCTCGCGCTGTCGCTGATGCTTGCGCAACCCGCGCAGGCGCAAACCCTGAAGAAACCGGCCCTGGATGCGCTGGTTTCCGGCACCCGAACGGCAGCCCATGCCGACCTGCAGGCATTCATGGCCGCCGCGGCCAGGGCCGAGCCCTCCGTGGCGCCGGCCGTGGCGGCATGGCAAGCCCGGTCGCCGCTGGCCGGCGACAACCTGGCCAATATCGGCCGCCTGCTGGGCGTCTACAACCGCGTCCACAACGAGGCCGCGGTGATCGACGCCATCGGCAGGATGGTGGCGCTGCGGACCGTGCGCGACGAGAAGATCCCGCAGCACGAGAACCCCGCCATCATCGAGTTCGGGAAGATGATCGAGGCCATGGCGCGTGACTTCGGGCTGGCCTTCCGCAATGTCGACAACCGGGTCTTCGAAGTCACGCTGCCCGGCGGCGCCAAGGACACCTTCGGCATCCTGACCCACGCCGACGTGGTGCCTGCGCTGGCCGAGGAATGGGTGCTGGAGGACGGCACCAAATTGGATCCGTTCCGCATGACGCGCGTAGGCGACACGCTGTACGGGCGCGGCACCATCGACGACAAGGGTTCGATCGCCGCGGTCATGTATGCCATGAAGACCGTCAAGGAAAGCGGCGTGCCGCTGGAGCGCACCATCCGACTGATGATCGAGACCACGGAGGAAACCGGCGGCGACGGCATGAAGTACTACCGCCAGCACACCACCCTGCCCGAGTACAACGTCGTGCTCGACAGCAAATACCCCGCGGTGGTGGCGGAAAAAGGCGCGGGCACGCTGACCGTCTCCTTTGGCATCAAGGCGGCGGACGACAAGAGCGCGCAAGGCAAGGCCGACCACAAGGGACCGGCCATCGTTGCCATGCGCGGCGCGGCCTCGGCCAACGCCATCCCCGAGACCGCCACCGCGCGCATTGCCGGCGGCGACCCGGCCGCGGTGGCCGCCACGCTGGAACAGGCACGCGCTGAATTCCTACGCCGCCACACCCCGCGCGGCAAGTTCTCCATCGACGTGAAGCGCGCCGGCAACGACGTGGAAGTCAAGGTCACTGGCACCTCGGCGCATGGATCGCGCCCGGAGGAAGGGGTCAACCCATTGCCGCGGCTGGCGCTGTTCCTGCAGGCCAGCGGCGTGCAATTTGCCGAAAACCACTACCTGAACGCGGTCCGCTACCTGAACGACCTGTATGGGCTGGACTACCTGGGCACCAGGATGGAGGTGGCCTACCGCGACCCGTTCATGGGCCCGCTGACCATGTCGCCCACGCTGGTGCGCGAGCGCGGCGAATACGTCGACGTGGTCACCAATGTGCGCATGCCGCGCGGCCGCACGCCGGACGAGCTGGGCGGCAAGATCACCAAGCGAATTTTCGGCTGGGCCGCAACCCATGGCCCGGTCGAGATCAAGTACGACCAGGGCAACTGGATGGCACGCGACCCCAAGGGCGCGTGGCTGTCCACGCTGCTGAACATCTTTGGCGATACCACCGGGCTGGAAGCCAAGCCGGTTTCCACCGCCGGCAGCACCACCGCCAAGCTGATGCCCAATGCCATCAACTTCGGGCCGGCGATGCCGGGCAAGAAGTACACCGCGCACAATGCGCGCGAGTACAAGGAAGTGGCCGACCTGAACCTGGATATGCAGATGTTCACCGAGATGCTGGTGCGGATCGGGAACCTGGACAAGATGCAGTAAGGCGTTCCCTCACCGCTTGTGTGCTCCCCTCTCCCGCGCGCGGGAGAGGGGACCGGCCTCAATCGGTTCGAGCGTCAGCGTTCGAGCTGATACCCGAACAACTGTCACAACCCCAGTTCACTCAACCCCGCATGTTCATCCGGCCGCCGGCCCAGTGGCCAGTGGAACTTTCGGTCCGCCGCCTTGATCGGCGCATCGTTGATGCAGGCATAGCGCCTGCGCATCAGCCCCGCCTCATCGAACTCCCAGTTCTCATTGCCGTATGACCGGTACCAGTTGCCGGAATCGTCGTGCCATTCGTAGGCAAAGCGCACGGCGATGCGGTTGCCGTCGTGCGCCCATAGCTCCTTGATCAGCCGGTAATCCAGCTCCTTCTGCCACTTGCGCTGCAGGAACGCGACGATGTCGGCGCGGCCGTTGACGAATTCCGCACGGTTGCGCCAGGCGCTGTCGACGGTATAGGCCAGCGCCACGCGCTCGGGGTCGCGGCTGTTCCAGCCGTCCTCGGCGGCACGGACCTTGGCGATGGCGGATTCACGGGTGAATGGGGGCAACGGCGGACGGATTTCGGCTTGTACGGACATGCGGAGGCTCCTTTGCTGAAAACAGGATGAATCAGGTGGGAAGAACAGCCTGTTCGATATGATACAGATCTGTCTCATTATTGATAGACAGATCTGTCTTGTCAAGGCAGGATGCGGGGCAGAATTCAAAAGCAAGACCCGGAGTGCGAGGCGCACGCGGGCGGCCTAAAGTTGGCACCATGCAAGCGAGAGACAGGAGACCCGCGGTGAGCATCACCCAGATACAACGCCCCGAAATGGCCGTGGCAGGGCCGCGCAGGCCAATACCGCCGGCGCGCGGCACGGCGCGGGGGCATGGGCACGGAGCCGGTATCGCCACCCGCGTCGATGGCACCGACTGGGCGGCCGTCGCACGCGAGCTCGACGACTACGGCTGTGCCGCGATCCGCGGCCTGCTGTCGGCAGCCGAATGCGACGCGCTTGCCGCCGGCTACGCGCAGGACGTGCTGTACCGCTCTCGCATCGACATGCGCCGGCACGGCTTTGGCCAGGGCGAGTACAAGTACTTCCGCTACCCCCTGCCCGACACCGTGGCCGCATTGCGCACGGCCCTGTATCCGCACCTGGTGCCGGTGGCCAACCGCTGGAACGCCGCCATGGGCATCGATGTGCGTTATCCCGCCGCGCACGCCGACTATCTTGCCCGCTGCCACGACGCCGGCCAGTTGCGCCCGACGCCATTGCTGCTGCGCTACGGCCCGGGCGACTACAACTGCCTGCACCAGGACCTGTATGGCGAGCACGTATTCCCGCTGCAGGTCGCCATCCTGCTGTCCGAGCCGGGCCGCGACTTTACCGGCGGAGAATTTGTGATGACCGAGCAGCGGCCGCGCATGCAGTCGCGGGCCGACGTGGTGACGCTGCACCAGGGCGATGCCGTGGTCTTTGCCGTCAGCCAGCGCCCGGTGCAGGGCAGCCGCGGCAGCTACCGCGTGAACCTGCGGCATGGCGTCAGCCGGCTGCACGCGGGCCAGCGCTACACGCTGGGCATCATCTTCCACGACGCCACGTGAGGTATTCCATGACCCGTTCCACACAGCAACCGGAAGCCAGCACCATCGAACGCGACCCGCGCTGGGCCCGCGTGCTGGCGCGCGATCCGGGCGCCGACGGTGCCTTTGTCTATGCGGTCAAGACCACCGGCGTGTACTGCCTGCCGAGCAGCCCGTCGCGCCTGCCGCATCCGGCCAATGTCGAGTTCTTCGACAATGCCGCCGCGGCCGAAGCCGCCGGCTACCGGCCCAGCCGCCGTGCCGCCGCGCCTGCGCTGGCGGAACAACACGCAGCCATCGTGGCCGACGCCTGCCGCCGCATTGAGGCCGCCGACACCCTGCCCACGCTTCCCGAACTGGCCAACGCCGCGGGCGTCAGCCCTTATCACTTCCACCGCCTCTTCAAGGCCGCCACCGGCCTGACACCGCGCGCCTACGCCGCCGCGCATCGCGCCAGGAAGCTGCGCGAGCAACTGGGCACCAGCGACTCCGTGACCGAGGCGATCTACGACGCCGGCTTCGGCTCCAACAGCCGCTTCTACGAGACCTCGGACGCAGTGCTGGGCATGACCCCGTCGCGCTTCCGCGCGGGCGGGGCCGACACCGATATCCGCTTTGCCATCGGCCAGTGCTCGCTGGGCGCGATCCTGGTGGCCCAGAGCGAGCGTGGTGTCTGCGCGATCCTGCTGGGCGACGATCCGCAAACGCTGCTGCAGGACCTGCAGGACCAGTTCCCGCGCGCCAACCTGATCGGCGGCGATGCGCAGTTCGAGCAACTGGTGGCGCAAGTGGTGGGCTTTATCGAGGCACCTTCGATCGGCCTGACGCTGCCGCTGGATGTGCGCGGCACCGCGTTCCAGCAGCGTGTATGGCAGGCCCTGCAGGAGATCCCTGCGGGCAGCACCGCCAGCTATGCCGAGATCGCCGCGCGCATCGGCGCGCCGCGTGCAGTGCGCGCGGTGGCGCAGGCATGCGCCGCCAACCACCTGGCCGTGGCCATTCCCTGCCATCGCGTGGTGCGCAGCGACGGCGACCTGTCGGGCTACCGCTGGGGCGTGGCGCGCAAGCGCGAACTGCTGGAGCGCGAGGCGCAAGCCTGAGTGGCCCGCGCTCAGCGCGCCACGGCTGCCTGCACCCGAGCCAGGTAGTCGTGGATCTGCGCCACCACCGCCGCGCCCTCACCTACCGCCGCGGCGACCCGCTTGGTCGACCCCGCCCGCACATCGCCGATGGCGAACACGCCCGGCACGCTGGTCTGCAGCGGATACGGCACCGCCGACGCGCAGCCCAGCTCGCCGCCGCCGGTGCGCACGAAGCCCTTGTCATCGACCTCGACGTTGCAGGTGCGCAGCCACGACGCATTGGGATCGGCACCGATGAACAGGAACAGGTGCCGCACGTCCATCGTGACCGGTGCCGGGCTTTCCGCCCGGCATTCGTAGCGCACCGAACTGAGCCACCCTTCTCCCGCCAGCGCGCTGATCTGCGCATGCGTGTGCAGCGTGATATTGGGCAGCGAACCGATGCGGTCGATCAGATAGCGCGACATGGTGGCGGCCAGCCCCGGCCCGCGCACCAGCATATGCACGTGCGCCGCGTGCGAGGCCAGGTAGACCGCTGCCTGCCCGGCCGAATTGCCGCCGCCCACCAGCATCGCCGGCTCGTTCTTGCACAGCTTCGCCTCCACCGGCGAAGCCCAGTAGTACACGCCGCGACCTTCAAAATGCTCCAACGCGGCGATGTCCGGGCGCCGGTACTGCGCCCCGGTGGCGATCACCACAGTACGCGTCGGGATCATGCGGCCATCGGCCAGCTCCAGCCGGATCGGGTCCGCGCCGCAATGCAATGCCTTGACCTCCAGCGGGATGGCGATATGCGCGCCGAACTTCAGTGCCTGCACGAACGCGCGCCCGGCCAGCGCCTGCCCGGAGATGCCGGTGGGAAAGCCAAGGTAGTTCTCGATCCGGGCACTCGCGCCCGCCTGCCCGCCCGGCGAGCGGCAATCGATCACCGCCACCGACAAGCCTTCGGACGCGGCATACACGGCCGTGGCCAGCCCTGCCGGCCCGGCGCCGACCACCACCACGTCATAGACGTGGGCCGGATCGAACTCCGGCAACAGCCCCAGGCACGAAGCCAGCTGCCCTTCGTCCGGCGCGCGCAGCACGCGGCCATCGGCGCAGATCACCAGCGGGAAGTCGCTGGCGGGCGCGTTGGCGTAGTCGACCAGCAATGAGCAGTCGCGTTCCGCGTCGATATCGATGACCGTATGCGGGTAGCCGTTGCGCCGCAGGAAGGCCTGCAGTGCCACCAGCTGCGGCTCGGTGCCGTGGCCGACCAGCACCGGCCCGCTGCCGAATTCGATCAGCCCCACGCGGCGCAGGATCAGCGCGCGCATGATGCGCTCGCCCAGTTCGGCCTCGGCCACCAGCAGGGCGCGCAGCCGCTCTGGTGTGATTGAATAGCCTTGGGTATCGGTCACTGCCACGCCGTCGACCAGCGCCGGGCGGCCGCTGAGCGTGCCGACCTCGGCCAGGAAGTGGCCGGGTCCCTGCTCGGTAATCTGGTGTTCGCGGCCCAGGCCGTCGCGCCGCATCAGGCGCACGCGGCCGCTGCCGATCAGGTACATGCCCCGGCCCGTATCGCCGATGGCAAAGAGCTTCTCGCCAGCGCGCCAGTTCTGCGGCGTGCCGAAGCGCCGCACGCGCGCCATGTCGTCGGCGCTGAGTTGCGGGAACATCTGGTGCCAGCGTGATTCCAGCGTGGAATAGGGCGCCTCCAGGCCGCCTCCAGCCTCCGGGCCGGCGTCCTCATCCGGTGCCATTGCCTCTGACTGCGAAATCGCCATGCTCCCTCCCCGTCTGGATCCGCGCCTGCCCTGGCGCATTTTCCCGGTTGCCGCGGCGCGGCCTATCGATAGTAGACGGCGGCGCGCAGAATGCGAGGATCGCACGGTGCAGTTGCGGATTGTGCCGGCTTGGGATTGAATGAGCGCCTCGGCGTGCCCCCAAGGCCTCTGCCACCGCCGCCACCCTTCAGAACCAAGACTTGATGCATTCCAGCCCTGAATCCGACGCCAGCCAGCCTGGCGAGCACACCGACCGTCCCGCCCGCCCCGCCCTGCGGCCCCTCACGCCCCTCGAAGGCCGCGTGCTGGGCGTGCTGGTCGAAAAACAGCACACCGTGCCCGACACCTATCCGCTGTCGCTCAATGCGCTGGCCTCGGGCTGCAACCAGAAGACCGCCCGCGCCCCCGTGATGAATGTCAGCGAGGCTGAGATCCTTGAGGCCATCGATGGCCTCAAGGGCCTGAGCCTGGTCTTTGAAGGCAGCAGCAGCCGCGTGCCGCGCTTCGAGCACAATATGCAGCGCGTGCTGGCCGTGCCCAAGCAGTCAGTCGCGCTGCTGGCGCTGCTGCTGCTGCGCGGCCCGCAGACCGCAGCGGAGTTGCGTCTGAACACCGCGCGCCTGCACGGCTTTGCCGATATCTCGTCGGTCGAGGCCTTCCTTGACGAACTGGCCGGCCATGCGCCGCCCTTTGTTGTCCGGCTGCCGCGCGCGCCGGGGGCACGCGAAAATCGCTGGATGCACCTGCTGAGCGGCGAAGTGAGCGCCGCAGCGGCCGCCGACGATGCCGAACGCACCACGGGCGGCGCCACCGCCTCGCCGGGCGAACTCGAACAGCTGCGCGCCGAGCAGCAGGCCCTGACCGAGAAAGTGGCGAAGCTGCAAGGCCTGGTCGAACACATGGCCGGGCAACTCGGTATCCCCGTGGACGAGTTTCTCGACTGATACCCCGCCTGCGTCATACCTGACAGGACCGGCCACCCCGCTGCCAGCCAGCATTGGTGGTTGGTAGATATTCCTGGCGGTTAATTGCGTTATTAGCTCGCGAAGGCGAACCACTGGCTCAGACCGTAGCGCGGCAGACAACCTGCCGCCGACCTGCCCCGATGACCCGGATGTCGCCTATGCTTTGCTCAGGACAGACAACAGACTAGAAAGGGAGACCGGCGCAGCCATGGACAAGACAGCCTTCGTATTTGCCGGCGGCGGCAGCCTGGGTGCGATCCAGGTCGGCATGCTGCGCGAACTGGTGGCCTGGGGCGTGATGCCCGATATTGTGATCGGCGCCTCGGCCGGCGCCATCAACGGCGCCTACTTTGCCTGCAATCCGGGAGTGGCCGGCGCCGGCCGGCTTGACGAGCTGTGGCGCGGCATCCGGCGCTCGGACATCCTGCCGTGGAGCTGGCGCAGTGTCTTGAGCATGTTCGGCGGCAACCGCGGCCACCTGGTGGAGGCGGCCGGGCTGCGCGCGCTGCTGGCGCAGCACTTCGGGCCGCGGCGGCTGGAAGCGGCGGAACTGCCGCTGCATGTGGTGGCCACCGACATGCACAGCGGCGACGAGGTCTTGCTGTCCAGCGGCAGCATCGTCGACGCGGTGCTGGCCAGCGCGGCCATTCCCGGCGTGTTCCCGCCGGTGCAGTTCGAGGGCCGCACGCTGATCGACGGCGGTGTGGCCAACAACACCCCGGTGTCCACCGCGATCGCACTGGGTGCCACGCGCGTGATTGTGCTGCCCGCGGGCTTCACCTGCGCCGAGCGCCGCCCGCCGCGCGGCGCACTGGAACATGCGTTCAACGCCCTCTCGCTGCTGGTGGCGCGCCAGCTCGTGAACGACCTGCAGCACTTCGCCGACCGCGCGCAGATCAGCGTGGTGCCGCCGCTGTGCCCGCTCGATATCTCGCCCTACGACTACTCCAAATGCGGCGAGCTGATCGACCGCTCCGCGGCCACCACCGCGCAGTGGCTGCAAGGCAAGGGCCTGGACAGCCAGCGCATACCGGGCGCGCTGGCGCCGCATTCGCACGACGAAGCGACACCCAGCTGCAGCGCCGATATCCCGGCGGCGGCACCCCACTGAAGCCGCTCAGCCCCGGGGTGGAAGTACACGAACGGATTGTGCCGCGCCGCATACTGGTCGCCCTTGTATCGGCCTTCGTCGACGCGGATCAAAGCATGCCCACGCTGCCCGCGCGCCAGGCTGCCCTCTGGCCATTGCTACAATCCGACAGATGTCCACCCAAGCCGAACGCAGCGCCAGCACCCGCCAGTCCCTGATCGACGCCGCCGTGGCCTTGCTCGTCGAGCAAGGCTATGCAGCCTTTTCAGAAGCGCGCGTGTGCGAGCTGGCCGGCAGCAGCCGCGGCTCACTGCGGCACCATTTTCCCGAAGGCCGCCATGACCTGCTGCCAGCCATGCTCACCTGGCTGCTGGAGCATGAGGCGGCGCGCCTGGCCGCGCTGGGCCCGCTCAGCCCTTCGCTGCGCCTGCACCTGATGCTGCATATCCTGGCGACCCGCCCGCAGCGGCATACCTCGCTCGCAATACTGGAGGTGTGGATGGCAACGCGTGGAGACGCGCGCCTGGCCACGGCCGTGCGCGCGCCGCTGGAGGCCGTGCCGCAGATGCTGTTCGGCCAGCCGCCGGACGCGCCGCCAGAGCCGGAATGGCTGGCGCTGCGCTGTTTCCTGCACGGCGCCACGCTGCACAGCTTTGCGCCGGACTACGACCGCCAGGACTTGTCCGAAGCGGTGCGCTGGCTGATGGCGCGCCTGCCGGCTCCGGCGGGGCTGGACGCCTTGCTGGCGCGCATGCACGCGGATTAATCCACCGGATCAGGGCAGCCGCGCCAGCAACCGGTCGCCCAGCGTGGGCGGCAGCACCAGGCGCCCTGCCTTGCCAGGCGCCGCGGCATCGAAGACTACGGCCTGGCCATCCCAACTGAGCCGCACGGGCCCGCTGCTGTTGAAGGTGCGCTGGGCCAGCACGCGGTTGCGCTCCACGCCGTAGATGCGCAGCAACACCCGCTCCCGGCCCAGATAGCAGTATTCCGCTGCGTAGCGCGCGGCGGCATCCAACGACGGCAAGTGCCGGCAGTTGTGCGCGCCAGCGCGCTCCCAGGCGCCGTGGCCATAGGCGATGGCGGTCCAGATGCCACCAAGCGCCAGCAGCCGCCCCGCGCTGACCAGTGCCAGGCGCTGCGCGCGGGCCTTGCGCCCGTCCGGGGTGGCCATCACGTGCGATACCGCGCGGTACAGCGTCAGCCCCAGCAGCAGCATCGTCACCGCCGCCAGGTGGAAATAGAACGCCGACTCCGGCATTGACGCCATGATCTGACCCATGCCCGCTCCCGGAAAATATCGTCAAACTACCGCTCCGCCGAAATCAAAATCCGGCGCCCGCGCCGTCATATATAAATGCGCACCGCATTAAGTGTTTTGAGTAAACCAATTTCACGAATGAGAGTCAGATGCCAGTCACATGAAGAATGAGCTGGCATCGCCGATGAAGTGCACCATCGAACTGAACGACGTGGAGAAACGAACCTTGCAAGAGCTTGCGCTGCGGCATCCGTATGAAGACTTCCGGGTCAGAGGACAAGGCTTGTTGCTGCTCGGCGCAGGTCAACGAGTGCACGAGATCGCGAAGCAGTTGAATGTGAGCAAGAAGACGGTGTACAACTGGACGAACGCCTGGCGCGAGAAAGGGCTGTGCGGCTTGCTCAACGGTCATAAGGGAGGCCGCCCCCATTCGCTCTGCGAAGACATGGTTGCCACGGCTGTAGCCGCGGCGCGTGCGCAGTCCATGACGCTCAAACAGATTGCGCAGTGCATCGAGGCCGCCCATGGCATGCCGTTGCCCTGCCGCCTTGAAACGTTGGCCGGGGCACTGAAACGGGCAGGCTTTTCGTACAAGCGTGGCCGATACGCGCTCAAAAAAAACGCGACGAACAGGAGTTTGCCGTGAAGGCTGCCACGCTCGAGAAATTGCAGCAAGCTGCTCGTGATGGTGCATGTCGTCTCGTCTATCTTGATGAGGCCGGATTTTCGGCCTCGCCGCCGGTGCAGCGTGGCTGGTCGCCAATTGGCCAACCTCACTGCACGGTTCCCCAACCGCATTGCAGGCGTTCAGTCTTGGGAGCATTGGATTACGGAGCCAACCGGCTTATCCACCAGACCAGCAAAGGCAGCATCAAGCGTCCCTTCGTTATTGAGTTCTTGGAACAGATTGCTCAAAGTGCCACGCCTGGTCAGCTCACGGTCGTCGTGCTCGACAACGCGAAGATCCATCACGCCATCGAGCAGGATATCCTGGATCGCTGGCTCTTCGAGCACCGTATGGTTCTCTTTCATCTGCCGCCTTACAGCCCCGAACTCAACCTGATTGAAATCGTATGGAAACATGCCAAGTACCACTGGCGACGCTTCATCACATGGACCAAAGAAACCATCGATACCGAGATCGAGGATCTCCTCTCCGGCTACGGCTCAAAGTTTGAAATCCGTTTCTCGTGAATACTTAATCGGCACCATTTATTCCAGCATATTGAAAATCGGCGCCCTGATATATCGAGCATAATCAACCGACCGCACCCGGCCAATCCGGTGTATTCCCGCACCGGACCTGCCGGCGACCACCGCGGTCTTATTTTTCCGATGGCAGCGCCGCGAGCAGGCTGAGCAGCCGCGCCACCGTCGGCGCCACGATCGCGGCCAGCGCAGCAGCGTTGGCGGCATCGCCGTCGCCGGCGGCATGCTCCAGGCGCTGGGCAAAAGCACGCAAGGTATGGCAGCCGACGTAGTGGGCAGATGACTTGAGCCGGTGGGCGACGCTGCGCACCGTGTCCAGCGCGCCGTCCGTGGTGCGCAGCTGCGCCAGGTCGGCCTGCGTCGAGGTGACCAGGGCGTGCACCAGTTCAGCGGCAAAGGCGCGGTTGCCGAAGGTCTGCGCGGCGATGGCTGGCGCGATGCCAGCGGCCTCGCGCGGGGACAGCGCCAGGTAGCGCTGCCGGGCCAGCATGGCGACGATTGCCGCTTCGGTCACCGGTTCGCGCAGGCAGGCGATCACCGCCTCGTCCGCGCCGGGCACCGGCACCGCATCGGCCGGCAGCACCACGGCGCAGACCGGGCCGGTGGCACGCCAGGCACGCAACAGGGTGTCGGGGATCCTGGTAGCGGCGCCGGCAATCACCAGGCCGATGTCTGCGGCGGCGTTCGGCGCGGGCGTGTCGGTATGCACATCAAAGCCGAGATCGCGCAGGATCGGCGCAACGCCGGCGACCCAGCGCGTGTCACCGGGCGTGGCAAGCAGCAACGCGCCGGTCATGCGCAGCCTCGCGACACGAGACGAATGACGGGCAGCATGCTAGCCAATCGCGATATGGTGGCGCCGCGCGAAGTCGATGACATCGACAATCGATCTTGCCCCGAGTTTTTCCATGACCCGGGTCTTGTGCGTGCTGACCGTCTTGTTGGAGATAAACAGGGTTTCGCCGATTTCCTTGTTCGACATGCCCTTGGCAAGCATCTGCATGACCACCAGTTCCTTGTCGGAAAGGCTGGCCAGGCGCGCAGCTTCGTCGGCCTGGCCGGGGTTGTTGCGATGGTCGATTTCCGGCATCACCGTATAGCCGGCCAGCACGGACTCGGTGCAGCGCACGATCTCGGCCAGTTCCTGGGTCTTGCTGACAAAGCCATGCGCGCCGGCCTGGCGCGCGCGTGGGGCAAACGTGTTCTGGTCCTGGCCGGAAATGACCAGGATGCGCACGGCGGGGTGGCAGGCCTTGAGGCGGGGAATCACGTCCAGCCCGTTGATCTTCGGGATGTCCAGGTCCAGGATCACCACGTCGGGGGTGTACTGCCGCACGATCTCGATGGCGGCCTGCCCGTTGTCGGCCTCAAGCACATGGGTGATGCCCAGCACCTGGGAAAAGTGCGTCTTTAGCACCACCCGCACGGGCGGGTGGTCGTCGACGATCAGGATTGTGGCCACGACTTGAACTCCATAGCAGGCGCCTCGATGTCCGGGCGCCCGGGCACATCATTTTGCTCAGCATTTGTGCCGGAGGGCACCGGAAATTTCCGACCGGAGGCTTGCATCTTCCGAAAACCCGGCCGGGGGCTTTGCAAGCCTGGCGTAATGCGGACCATCGCAATCGGGCAACTGCCAATCATAAGGCTGCCGCCACGGCAAGAAAAACCATCGCCGGACAACGGCAGGGGTATCCAAAGGCTTTCGACCTGCGCGCAGCCATCGAATTCCCCGATGCTGCCGCGTGCGTGCTGGCTGATGCCGGCGTGCCGGCCAGTGAGATGCTGACCGGAATTGTCTTCGATATGTGACGTGACAGGCGTCAATGGCGCGTGATCCGGAAATTTCACCCTCAATCTCAGATTCGTCTTAATGAGATATCGAGGCTGAGCCCATAGAGTGAAAACAAGCCAGCCCGCCGCTACGCCAACCGCGCAGCGGTGGCTGCCACGTTTTCACTGTATTTTGCCGCCCCGCTTGTCTATTCGCCCGCCCATCCATATCGAACCGCCCTCGGCCACCGCTTGCCCGCACCGCTTCACGCGTGCCTGGCGGCTGGCATGTGCCGCCCTGCTCGTCAGCGCATCGATCTGCGCCGGTACCCCACCTGGGACAGAATCCGCCGCGACGCCATCCCTGGCTGGCATGCCCGTCGCCCTGCCCGAGGCACCTGCCCTGCAGCCGCCGGGGATCGGCACGCCCACACCCCGCATCGCCCCACCATCGCACGCAAAGCCACAGGCGCACTGGCGGGTGCTGGGGTGGACGACCGGGCTGCTCTGCCTGCTGACGCCATGCCTGCTGGCATGGATCTTCGTGCTGTATCGCGAGGTGCGCCGGCGCCGGGCCGCGGAGATTGCGCTGAAGGACAACATCGCGATCCAGTCGGCGCTGCTCGACGGCATTCCCCAGCCCGTCTACCTGCGTGATGCCTCGCTGCGGCTCATCACCTGCAACCGCAGCTATGAAGAACTGGTCGGCGCCACGCGCGACACGTTGCGCGGGCAGCCGCTGGAGGCGTCGGTCCAGGTGCATCCCATCGCCATCGACATGGCCGAGGTGGTTCGCGACTACCACAAGGTAATCGAAGACGGCATCCCGCTGCACAAGGACCGCTGCCTGCGCCTGGGCGGGCGCACCCACCACGTGCTGAACTGGATGACACCGCTGCGCGGCGCCGATGGCACCGTCAAGGGCCTGGCCGGCGGCTGCGTCGACCTGACCGAGCGCCACGACATGCTGGCCGAGCTGGCCCACGCCAAGACAGAAGCCGAGGCCGCCAACCGCGCCAAGTCCACCTTCCTGGCCTCGGTCAGCCATGAGATCCGCACCCCGATGAACGCCATCACCGGCATGCTGGAGCTGACCCTGGCGCGCTGCCAGCTGGCCGAGCAGGAACGCCTGCAGCTGGTCACGGCGCACAAGTCGGCACTGGGCCTGCTGGCGCTGATCGACGACATCCTGGACCTGTCCAAGATGGAGGCCGGCAAGTTCAGCATCCACCCGGCACCCGCTTCGCTGCCCGGGCTGGTCAAGGACACGCTGCTGATCTTCGGACCGGTGGCCGCGCAGAAGGGCCTGCCGCTGACCAGTGGCATCGGCGTCGCCGTCGCGCCGCTGCACCAGGTCGATGCCCTGCGTTTCCGCCAGATCCTGGCCAACCTGGTGTCCAACGCGGTGCGCTTCACGGACAGCGGCACGATCCACGTCAGGCTTGACGCGCAAGCGCCTCGCGACGGGGTGCAGCAGGTCATGCTGACCGTCTCCGACACCGGCATCGGGATTCCCGCCGGCGCGCAGGCGCGGATGTTTGAACCCTTCGAACAGGTGCATGACCGCACCCGCCCCCAGGCCGGTGGCACCGGGCTGGGGCTGGCGATCTGCCAGCGCCTGGCCAGCGCGATGGGGGGCCAGATCTTGCTGTCCAGCCAGCCGGGCCGGGGCACGCGCGTCATGGTGACGCTGCCGCTGACGCTTGCCGTCGCCACGGAACTGCCCGAGCCGGTGCCGCCGCCCACGGCTGGCTGCGCACGGCGCCGGGTCAGCGTCCTGGTGGTCGACGACCATGCGCCAAACCGATTGCTGCTGCAGCGCCAGCTGGAACACCTGGGCCACCGCGTGAGCACCGCCTGTGATGGCCGCGAAGCGCTGGCCAGGCTGGACGGGGCCAGCTTCGACGTGATCGTGTGTGACTGCGCCATGCCGGTCATGGACGGCCTGGCATTCGCACGGGCGGTACGCGCGCGCAAGGATGCGCGCGGCGGCGTGCCGGTGATCGGCTGCACGGCGAGCGCCGTCGCGGCGGACCACGCCGCGGCACTGGCGGCGGGCATGAATACCGTGATCGTCAAGCCGGTTGGCCTGCGGGCGCTGGATGCGGCGGTGGCACAAGCCTGCGCCAGTGGCTACCGGGCTCGCCAGGAGGCCGTGCCAGTGCAGGTCAGCACGCAGGACAGCCAGGCCGGAACCCGCGTCGAGGCCGCCCACTGCGGCGTCACGCCCGGCTCGCGGCCGTCATGGTGCGCGGTGTGCCGGGCGATGAACGTGCAGTGCGACCGCCTCGACCAGCCGGAAGACTAAGCCTCCAGCGGCACCGCGCTGGTGCACTTGATCTCGTCCAGGCATACGCTGGACTTCACGCCACTGACACCCGGGATACGCATCAGCGTATCGAGCAGGAAGTCAGACAGCGACTTCAGGTCCTTGGCGACCACCTTGAGCACGTAGTCGATATCCCCGGTCACCGAGAAGCATTCCTGGATCTGTGCCAGCTCCGCCACCAGGCGCTTGAAGTTGGACAGGTCGCGGATATGCCCGCGCTCCATCGTCACATGGATAAAGGCCACCACGCCAAAGCCCAGCGCCGCCGCGTCCAGCCGCGCCTCATAGCGCTTGACCAGCCCGGCCTCTTCCAGGCGGCGGTGGCGCCGCATGGTCTGCGCCGGCGACAGGGCAATGGCCTCGGCCAGCTCCAGGTTGGAAGCCCGCCCCTGCTCCTGCAATACCCCCAGCAAGCGGCGATCGGTACGGTCCAGTTCGATCGTTTGCACTTTGATTTCCCCATATCAGCCAAGTACGAAACAAGATTTCATAATCTAGGGTTTCCCTGCGTGTTTTACGAAATCCAATTTTGTCGTCCGGAATATACACTGCATCCCAAGCAAGCGCACTCCAGGCCCGTACCGCAAAAGGTTTCCGCCGAGCCGACCCAGCTCCGGCGCGACCCCGCCGCCAAGTGCCGCCGCCACAATATTATTTCCCGCCCCTTTAGTGAGAAAGCCATGGCCGACCTGTTTGACAACCCGATGCAGCTGATGGGCTTCGAATTCGTGGAATTCGCCTCGCCCACCCCCAACGTGCTTGAGCCGCTGTTCGAGCAGATGGGCTTCACGCTGGTGGCAAAGCACCGCTCCAAGGACGTGGTGCTGTACCGCCAGGGCGAAGTGAACTTCATCGTCAACCGCGAGCCGCACAGCCACGCCGCGTACTTTGCCGCCGAGCACGGCCCGAGCGCCTGCGGCATGGCATTCCGCGTCAAGGATTCGCACAAGGCCTATGCCCGCGCGCTGGAACTGGGCGCACAGCCGGTGGAGATCCCGACCGGCCCGATGGAGTTGCGCCTGCCCGCGATCAAGGGCATCGGCGGCGCGCCGCTGTACCTGATCGACCGCTTCGAGGAAGGCAAGTCGATCTATGACATCGACTTCGAATTCATCGAGGGTGTCGACCGCCACCCGGTCGGCCATGGCCTCAAGCTGATCGACCACCTGACCCACAACGTCTATCGTGGCCGCATGGCTTACTGGGCCAACTTCTACGAAAAACTGTTCAACTTCCGCGAAATCCGCTACTTCGACATCCAGGGCGAATACACCGGCCTGACCTCCAAGGCCATGACCGCGCCGGATGGTAAAATCCGCATTCCGCTGAACGAGGAATCGTCCAAAGGCGCCGGGCAGATCGAAGAGTTCCTGATGGCCTTCAACGGCGAGGGCATCCAGCACATCGCCTTCCTGACCGACAACCTGATCGAGGTCATCGATCGCCTGCAACTGGCAGGCGTGCCGCTGATGACCGCGCCGAACGACTACTACTACGACGCACTGGACACGCGCCTGCCCGGCCACGGCCAGCCCGTCGAGCAACTGAAGTCGCGCGGCATCCTGCTGGACGGCACCACCGAAGGCGGCAAGCCCCGCCTGCTGCTGCAGATCTTCTCCAAGACCGCGCTCGGCCCGGTGTTCTTCGAGTTCATTCAGCGCCGCGGCGACGAAGGCTTCGGCGAAGGCAACTTCAAGGCCCTGTTCGAGTCGCTGGAACGCGACCAGATCGCACGCGGCACGCTCAAGGTCGAGGCCTGACCGGCATCGGCCTTCCCTGACCGGCAGCCCTTGACGGGCACAGCCGGCTCCGGAAACGCGCACACCACCTTCGCGGCAGTCACCCTGCCGCGCGGGCGGTGACGTCCCCCAGGCCCAAGCGTCCGACTCGACAAATGCCAGAGACGCGGGCCCGCATTCCATGAGAATGGGTAGAGGAAACAACTAAATGCATGCAAGCAGCAATGACGGCACGCTCAAGCGCGGCCTGAAGAACCGGCATATCCAGCTGATCGCGCTGGGTGGCGCCATCGGCACCGGCCTTTTCCTGGGCATCGCCCAGACCATCAAGATGGCGGGCCCCTCGGTCCTGCTGGGCTATGCGATCGCCGGCATCGTGGCGTTCTTCATCATGCGCCAGCTGGGCGAGATGGTGGTAGACGAGCCTGTCGCCGGCTCGTTCAGCTACTTCGCCGACAAATACTGCGGCCACTTCGCCGGCTTCCTGTCGGGCTGGAACTACTGGGTGCTGTACATCCTGGTGAGCATGGCCGAGCTTTCGGCCGTTGGCATCTACGTGCAGTACTGGTGGCCTGAGATCCCGACCTGGGTCTCGGCGCTGGCCTTCTTCGTGATCATCAACGCGATCAACCTGTCGAGCGTGAAGTCGTTCGGCGAGATGGAGTTCTGGTTCTCGATCATCAAGGTCGCGGCCATCATCGGCATGATCGGCTTCGGCGGCTACCTGCTGGTGTCCGGCAATGCCGGCCCGCAAGCGAGCGTGGCCAACCTGTGGCAGCACGGCGGCTTCTTCCCCAACGGCATGGGCGGCCTGGTGATGGCCATGGCGGTGATCATGTTCTCGTTCGGCGGGCTGGAGCTGGTGGGCATCACCGCGGCCGAGGCGGATTCCCCCGAGAAGACCATCCCTAAGGCCACCAACCAGGTGATCTACCGCATCCTGATCTTCTACGTGGGCGCGCTGGCAGTGCTGCTGTCGCTGTACCCGTGGGAGAACGTGGTCACCGGCGGCAGCCCGTTCGTGCTGATCTTCCACGCGCTGAACAGCAACTGGGTGGCCAATGTGCTGAACGTGGTGGTGCTGACCGCGGCGCTGTCGGTCTACAACAGCGGCGTGTACTGCAACAGCCGCATGCTGTATGGCCTGGCCCGGCAAGGCAATGCCCCCAAGGCGCTGCTCAAGGTCAACCAGCGCGGCATTCCGCTGACGGCACTGGCGTTCTCTGCCGTGGCCACCGCGGCCTGCGTGGTGATCAACTACTTCATGCCCGGCAAGGCGTTTGAGATGCTGATGGGCCTGGTGGTGTCGGCGCTCATCATCAACTGGGCAATGATCAGCCTGATCCACCTGAAGTTCCGCGCCGACAAGCGCCGCGCCGGCCAGGCCACGAAGTTCCAGAGCTGGGGCTATCCGCTGACCAACTACCTGTGCCTGGTGTTCCTGGCCGGCATCCTGGTGGTGATGTACCTGACGCCTGGCCTGCGCCTCTCGGTCTACCTGATCCCGGTGTGGCTGGTGGTTCTCGGC
This sequence comes from Cupriavidus sp. BIC8F, assembly GCF_032465815.1. Taxonomy (NCBI): domain Bacteria; kingdom Pseudomonadati; phylum Pseudomonadota; class Betaproteobacteria; order Burkholderiales; family Burkholderiaceae; genus Cupriavidus; species Cupriavidus sp. BIC8F. Next base: position 2,038,507 of record NZ_CP136095.1, read on the forward strand.
GTGAGCTACCTGGTGCGCCAGAAGAACGCGGCCGCCGCGCTGCAAAGCGGCGTGGCCGCCCAGCAACTGCGCTGAAGCTGCAAGGCGGCGCCTGCAGGCTGCGGGCGCCGCCGGTTAGAATTCAGGCTGCGCGACGCCCCCTGCGCCGCGGCAGCTGCCCCCCGACCCAATTCCATCGCATCCCATGTTTGCACACATCGAGGCATTTCCCGGCGATCCGATCCTCTCGCTCAACGAGGACTTCCAGCGCGACCCGCGTACCGACAAGGTCAACCTGAGTATCGGCATCTACTTTGACGACGAGGGCCGCCTGCCGGTGATGCAGGCCGTGGCCAAGGCCGAAGCCGCGCTGCTGGCCGACATGGGCCCGCGCCCCTACCTGCCGATGTCGGGCCTGGTGGCCTACCGCAACGCGGTGCAGGCGCTGGTGTTCGGCGAAGACTCGCCGGCGCGCGCCGCCGGCCGCATCGCCACGCTGCAGACGCTGGGCGGCTCGGGCGCGCTGCGCGTGGGCGCCGACTTCCTCAAGCGCTACTACCCGCAGGCGCAGGTGTGGATCAGCGATCCCAGCTGGGAAAACCACCGCGTGGTGTTCGAGCGCGCCGGCTTCACCGTCAATACCTACCCGTACTATGACGACGCCACCGGCGGCCTGAAGTTCGACGCGATGATGGACGCGCTGCGCGCCATCCCCGCGGGCAGCATCGTGCTGCTGCACGCCTGCTGCCACAACCCGACCGGCGTGGACCTGAACCAGGACCAGTGGCGCCAGCTGATCGCGCTGCTCAAGGCCAACCAGCTGCTGCCGTTTGTCGACATGGCCTACCAGGGCTTCGGCGCCGGCCTGGAAGACGACGCCTTCGCCATCCGCGAGCTGGTGGCGCAGGATGTGCCCTGCCTGGTGGCCAACTCGTTCTCGAAGAACTTCTCGCTGTACGGCGAGCGCTGCGGCGGCCTGAGCGTGTTCTGCAACACCGCCGGCGAAGCCGCCAACGTGCTGGGCCAGCTGACCGGCGCGGTGCGCGCCAACTACAGCAACCCGCCCACGCACGGCGCGCGCGTGGTGGCCAAGGCGCTGACCACGCCCGAGCTTCGCCAGCTGTGGGAAGAAGAACTGGCCCAGATGTGCAACCGCATCGCGCGCATGCGCGAGGCAATCCACCACAACCTGCGCGACCATGTCAGCGGCGAGGCCCTGTCGCGCTACCTGACCCAGCGCGGCATGTTCACCTACACCGGCCTCACCGCCGACCAGGCCGAGCGCCTGCGCGAGCAGCACGGCGTGTACCTGCTGCGCTCGGGCCGCATGTGCGTGGCCGGGCTGAACGAGCGCAATGTCGGTATCGTGGCCAAGGCCATCGGCAGCGTGCTGGCAGGCTGATCCGGTCCATGCAACTGCCCGCCATTGCGGGCGGATCGCGGCAAAGCGGCGCCCGGTGGCGCCGCTTTTCTTTTGTCCCGACGGCTTGCGCGCGCCGCCATCCAATGAAAAGATGTTGCCTACGGGCCTCATGCCCGCAACCTGACTGCCCGCCTGGCGGGCGTGGAGGCTGCCGTGACCGAGCTCTACCCCAAGCGTCCGTCCTCGTGCATTGCCCTGCTGCTGGCCGCCGGCGCCGTCCTGGCCCCGGGCCTGACCACCGCCCAGACCCCGGCACCGCTGGCGGAATGGCAGTTCTCCGCCGGCATCCCGCTACAGAAGCTGTTTGAAGACACCATCCCCGACTGGCAAGTCCGACTCGGCGCCGCGGCCATGGTGCGGCCGCGCTACGACGGCTCGTCGGAATACATCCTCATCGGCGGGCCCAGCATCGATATCCGCTACCGGGACCTGGCCTTTGCCTCGATCGGCGAAGGGCTGGGCGTGAACCTGCTGCGCGGCAAGAACTGGCGCGCGGGGATCGCGCTGTCCTACAACCTTGGGCGGCGCGCAAAGGAGGATTCGCCGCATCTGGACGGCATGGGCAATATCAACCCGGCGCCGGAAGGCAAGCTGTTCGCGGAATACGCGGTCTCGAAGGAATTCCCGCTGGTGCTGCGCATCGACGCGCGCCGCAGCCTGGGCGGCAGCGACGGCTGGGTCGGCGATATCGGCGCCTATATGCCGCTGCCGGGCAGCTCCGAAAAATTCTTCTGGTTTGCCGGCCCCACCGTGACGCTGGCCGACTCGCGCTACATAAACGCCTGGTACGGCGTCAGCGACTCGCAGGCCCGTGCCGGACGGCCCGCCTACCATGCGCGCGGCGGCATCAAGTCCTATGGCTTCGGCGTTAGCGCGGTGCGGTATTTCAACAAGCACTGGTTTGCCACCAGCGACATCGCGATCTCGCAGCTGGCTGGTGATGCGGCGGGCAGCCCGATCACGCGCAAGTCGACCAACGGGGTCTTCGACCTCTCGATCAACTACGAATTCTGAGCCGGATCATCGGCCGCGCCGTGCGGCTATCGCACAGTGGATGGCTGGCGTCCGCGATTTGGGCAGTATTGCCACGGCACCTCAATATTGCGTCCCGCATAATTGGCCGACCGGAATATCCGGCCGCAGCATCCCCGCCAGGGGATAGTCGAAGAAGCCAAGGAAGGAGATGTAGTTGAAGTCCAGCATCAAGCATCGCGTATCACGCAGCGCGCGTTTCGCCGCCATGGCCATTGCCGGCCTGGCCGCCGCTCACACCGCCCCCACTGCCCTCGCTGCCGAAGCGTGGCCGGCCAAGCCGATCAAGGTAATCGTGCCGTACACGCCGGGCGGTTCCACCGACACCGTCTCGCGCGTCGTGTTCGAAAGGGTTTCGCAGCGGCTGGGCCAGCCGATCATCATCGAGAACAAACCCGGCGCCAACAGCACCCTGGGAGTCGGCGTGGCCGCGCGCTCGGCGCCGGATGGCTACACCTTCGTGTCGGTACTGGCCGCCTACAGCGCGAACATGTCGCTGTACTCGAAGCTCAGCTACAAGCCCACGGACCTGGTGCCGGTGGCGGAAATGGCCGAGCTGCCGCTGTTCCTGTTCTCCAGCAAGAAGCTGCCGGTCAAGACTGTGGCCGAACTGGTCGACTACGGCAAGAAGCACCCTGACACGCTGACCTTTGGCTCCAGCGGCGTCGGCAGCTCCGCGCACCTGACGGGCGAACGCCTGGCGATGGAATCGAAGCTCAAGCTGACCCACGTGCCGTACAACGGTAGCGCGCCGATCCTGCCCGCGCTGGTGTCCGGCGAAGTCTCCGTGGCCTTCGACCCGCTGCTGGTGCCGATGCCGCATGTGAAGTCTGGCAAGATCAATGTGCTGGCCGTGGCTTCCGCCAAGCGCTGGCCCGGCGAGCCCAACATCCCGACCATGGAAGAAGCAGGTTTCCCCGGCTTCGTGATGAGTTCGTGGACCGGGCTGATGGCGCCTGCCGGCACGCCGCAACCGATCGTCGCACGCATGGCCAAGGAAATCGCCGCGGCCACGCGCAGCCCGGAGGTCACGAAGAAGCTGACGGACCTCGGTTTTGTGCCGGTGGGCGGTACGCCTGAAGAGTTCCGCAAGCTGATTGAGCGTGATACCGCGCGCTATGCGGAGATTGTGAAGGCGGGGAAAATTACGCTGGATTGAGGTTGCAGACCGCGATACAAGCCCGGGTATAAACGTGGCGAGCTACTGGGCTCGCCATTTTTTTTTGATGGCGACTTCCGGGGTGAACGAAGGTCTCTTGTCGAGACCCTGAACAGTCAGATGAGTCTTCCGAAAAACCGACGCCCAGCTTTCATTGTGGTGGTGGCGCCGGCACCAGCCCGTACCTGGACATGACATCGATAAGCTTCGAGCGGTCGAGCGGCCCGCCGGCGCTTATGATTGTCCCGACATCACGAAAATACTGGGCACCTATGTCGGGCGTAAGGACAATCAGTGCGCGGGCCGTGCCATTGTGCGGGTTGCTAAAGTGATGAACCGACCCACGTGGGGTAAACATCCATTCGCCCGGTACCAGGTCTCGGACTACCCCGTCGACCGAGTACCGAAGTATGCCCTCCAGCACATAGACGCACTCTTCGTTATGTGTGTGGCTATGCGGCGGCGGGACTTGTGAGCCGGGGGCCACAGTCAATTCGAAAACACCCATCCCGCCCGTGGCAGTTCCATCAATCAGGTACTGAATGCTCAATTGACCAATGTTGATTGGTTCGATCGGAGCGCCGCCGCTAAGTGTCATTTTCGAACTCCTTCGGATTAAGGATTCTCGTCAGTCCGCCGGCGTTGAAGGAAAGGGGCGTACCACTTGCGGCGCGTCCGCCGACAGAACGAACCGCAATTCATCCAGGATTATGCGCCTCTCAGGAACGCATTTTGATTTCGATCACTCGTCCGAAATTGCGTGCGCAAGCGAACATCGCGCGTGGGGTGCCCATCTGCACACTCCGGGGGGCAGGCTCCAATCCAGCCTGCAATTCCTTGAGCGCCCCGCTGGTCCCCCGGCTACGGGGCGCCTTTTTGCTACAAGTTCCTGAAAGGCGGATCAGCGTGGAGCGCTCGACTGGCCCCACTCGTTCAGACGCCTCGAGCTTCGATACGAACGATACGTAGATGTCCTCGGACCCTTCCTGTCCCTTGCCTGTTCACTGATTTGCTGGAGCAGGCTAAAGCACTGCATGAACTGATTTCATGACAGCTTCTTATGGGGCAGCAGATCACGTTCCCTTGTTTCACGGTGTATTCGGTGGGCGTTCGCACAAAGCATCATTCAATAGTCCATCGTACCCAGATAACAGCAAATACAATTCAGCTTCAAAGTGCGTGTGCCGCGGAATGACCTGTGTCGATATGTACGCTTGTTCCGTGGCTACGCGCGGCATGGACGGGGTATGCAAGCATTGGCCGCTGGTAGTTGGTTATCTGCGGGCACTGCATGTCAGTCTTGCCTCATTCGTCCCATGCGCGTCTGCCCATGAGCAAAATGAGAGGTCAGATGAAAAGGATTCTTGCGGTCGTTGCCGCATCCGTCGCAGCCAATGCCGTGTCTGCCCAGTCCAGCGTGACGCTGTTCGGTATCGCCGACGCCGGTATCGAGTTCAACAACAATGCCGGGCGCAACGGTGACAGTGTCGTGCGACTGGTTTCCGGGAACCAGTCTGGCTCGCGTTGGGGTCTGCGCGGCGTGGAGGATCTGGGCAGCGGGCTGAAGGCGGTCTTTCATCTGGAAAGCGGCTTCGACATCGATACCGGCAATTCGGCCCAGGGCGGGCGTCTGTTCGGCCGCGGCGCCTATATGGGGCTGGATAGCTACTATGGCTCACTGCTGTTCGGGCGGCAGCAGACCGCCATGCGCGAATTCGGCAATATCTACGATCCTAATGCGATTGCCGACCGCTACGGCATCCTCTCGATTGCACCAGAATTTGGAGCGCGCGCAGACAATGCCGTCAAATATGTCGGAAAGTTCGGGAGTCTCACTGGACAGGCTTTCTACTCCTTCCAGGCTAATGGCAGCGAAGTGGCCGGCAGCAACGTATTTGGGCGCAATTTCGGCGCGTTCGTCAACTATGCCTCCGGCCCCTTCGCGCTCGGCGTGGCCTATGACGATGCGCACGTCGGCACGCCGTCAAACCAGGCGCCGGTCCTGCGACGCGTTTCCGTGGCCGGCACGTATGCGGTGGGTGATGCCAAGGTATATGTGGGCTACCGCCTGGCGAAGGCCTATGATGGGGCCATGCTGCCGGGCGCCCAGGCGGCCAACGCCGGCTCGAACCTTTACTGGCTGGGCCTGGCTTACAAGCTGGGGCAGGCGTTCTCCCTGACCGGCACGGCCTACTACCAGGACTTCCGGCAGACTGGGTCTGACCCGTGGCAGTTCGTGCTGACCGGCGACTATTTGCTCAGCAAGCGCACCGACCTCTACGCTTCAGTCTCCTACGCGCTAAACAAGGATAACTCGGCACTGGGCGTCAACGGCTTCAACAGCGGCAGCGGCACGTCGGCCGTCTTCAACGTACAGCCGGGCAAGAACCAGGCGGGTGCGGTGATGGGCGTTCGCCACCGGTTTTGATGCGACTTGCCCGGGCGACGGCGCAAAGTTCCGAAACGGTTGACCAGCAAATTGGGCAGCCCTGTCTGCGGCGTGCTCTTGACAGCGGGAACAGGACATTCCGAGTTGGACGGGCACGCCCGTCCCCGCCTGTGTCCGTTAGTTATAGTGGACGCGGCGTGTCGCCGGCGGAAGTACCTCCAACCGAGCCGTCAGCTGCTATCCCGGATACTGGCGGCATGAAGTGTCCTGACGTCTTTCCTACAACCGCGAATCCAACCCACGGCGTAGATTGACCGCCTCACTAAGCACATCCAGCACTGCCACCGAGTCGTCCCATCCGATGCACGCGTCGGTGATGCTCTGTCCGTATGACAACGCGGACGGACTGTGCTCGCCCGGGGTGAACTTCTGTGCGCCGGGGAACAGATGGCTCTCGACCATTACCCCGAAAATGGATTCACTGCCGCTGCTGATCTGTTGCGCCACGTCCCGCGCGACATCGACCTGCCGCTGGTATTGCTTGCTGCTGTTGGCATGGCTGCAATCCACCATCAGCGAGTTGCCGAGCCCGGCCGCTTCCAGTTCCCTGCAGGCGGCCGCCACGGAATCCGCATCGTAGTTCGGGGCCTTGCCGCCACGGAGAATGACGTGGCAGTCCGGGTTGCCCTTGGTATGTACCGTCGCCACCTGCCCGTTCTTGTGCACGCCCAGGAAGTGATGTGGACGCGATGCGGCCTGGATAGCGTCGATGGCAATCTTGATGTTCCCGTCAGTGCCATTCTTGAAGCCAATCGGCGCTGAAATGCCCGAAGCCAGCTCGCGGTGCACCTGGCTCTCAGTGGTGCGGGCACCAATCGCGCCCCAGCAGATCAGGTCGCCGATGTACTGGGGCGAGATCACGTCCAGGAACTCGCCGGCCGCCGGCAATCCGAGGCGATTGATATCAACCAGCAGGCTGCGCGCGATGCGCAGGCCCTCGTCGATGCGATAGCTCTCGTCCAGATAAGGGTCGTTGATCAGCCCTTTCCAGCCCACCGTGGTACGCGGCTTCTCGAAGTACACACGCATCACGATCTCCAGGGACCCGGCGTAGCGCTGACGCTGCTCCATCAACCGCCGTGCGTACTCGAGTGCCGCCTGCGGGTCGTGGATCGAGCAAGGTCCCATGATCACGAGCAGCCGGTCATCCTTGCCATGCAGAATGCGCGAGATGCGCTGGCGCGTCTGTGTGACCAGGGATTCGACAGGCGTGCCCCGGATGGGGAAGAAACGGATCAGGTGTTCAGGCGGAGGCAGCGGAATGATCTCTTCGACGCGGGCGTCGTCAGTCACGCTGGTGCGGTCCGGCGGCGCCTGCCAACCCTCGGCAATGGTCAACGGAGATTTCTGTGGGTCATTCATGGCTAGCTCCTGGAGAACTGGGACAGGAAGACCGCCGGCGGGTGCCAGTCAGGCGCCGCAGCGGAATCCGGGCAATATATCGTTGCGATGCGGGCAGGTAGCGACGGCGACAGATGCTGAGGGATGGTCCAGGCGCGCTGGTGCGCGTCAGCAAATGCCCGCATCCAGCCAGGACCTGGCCATTCTCACCCCCTCAGCCCTTGTCGTCATGCATCCTCCCGAGGCCACTGTCGTGATTATCAGCCCGGCGCTGCGCAAAGCCAACCATGGCGATTGGCAAACCGCCAATCAGCGGTCCCGGCTTTTGCGGGGGAACTACGATGCCAGGCTGCCCGCCGAATGCCCATAGCCGGGCAAGACGGCGGCCGTGCGTGCCACGAAGCTTGGCTCGAAAGCCGTCTGTGTCGCGTGCTGCGATTCGGGGAAGATCAAGCCGTTGACGCCCGGGTCGGAGTGGATTATCGAATCGATCTCACGGCATGCCAACTGAAGATCCGCACTTCCCTAGCAACATGTGCGGCAACATCGCCTGCACGACCCGGCCAACGTTGGCAGCTACCACTGCGGGAGCAAACATGTCGGTATCCGCATAGGTTTCCAGAACCTCAGTTCCCTTCGGTACTGGTCCGCCGAAGTCGAATCGACAGCCACCGTGGTAATGGCTGCGAACCATAGCCGATTTCGGGAATAGTGCTTCGGTGGTGCGCAAGCGTACTGCAGCAGCCGTGCTCGGGGTTCCGTCATAGACCTTGCCCGCGGTCAGTTCGGGAAGGGATCCGACTGCAGCGGCATTAAAAATTGGCTTTTGCTACAGCCCTGTGGACAGGCTCCCCTGCATATCAGGGCGAACGCTCCCCCGCAGTCCAGATTTGGACCGCGAGAGATAAGGGGGGTGAATCAACGAGCAATAGCCGGAGCGCGCCGTTGCAACTCTCCGAACGACATCAGCGTCCCCGCGATGGCGCTAGCCGCGACGGTAGGGGGGCTGGCCAGCCAAACCTTTCCTGGGCCGGAACGACCCGGGAAATTCCGGTTGATGGAGCTCACCGTCACTTGCTCCGGGCTCGTGGACGATCCCGGGCCGCAATTCGCACACGCACCGCAAGACGGCTGCAGGATGCGAGCGCCGACCGCTTCGAACGCTTTCAGATAGCCTTGCTTCTGGCAGTAGTCGCGCACGTCGGTGGTGCCGAACTGGAGGTACAGCGTGACGTGGTCGGGAACGCGAAGCCCATGCTCGGCCGCCCACTGGAAGACCGCGTGATATTGGTCGAAGTCCTCGCGCTTGCCTGCGGTACAGGAGCCACCGTAGGCAATGTCCACTTTCACCGTTTCGTCGAGTTCGCCGAGCGGAAGACCGTTGCCAGGATCGCCCGGCCGCGCCACCATCGGCGACAGCACGCTGCAGTCGACCTCGAGCGTGGCGGCGTAATGCGCGCCATCATCGCTGCACATCCACGGTTCCAGCTCGAAATCGATGCCGCGCCTTTCCCGAAGAAAACGTACGGTCTCCGCGTCGGGCGCCACGATGCCGGTAAAGCCGCCCAACTCGGCGCACATGTTGGTGAGCGTCGCACGCTCGTCGACACTCATGGCCGATACGACCGGGCCGGTGAATTCGAATACCTTGCCCACACCGGCGCCGGACTTGATGGCGGGTTGGGCGAGCAGTTGCAGTACCACATCCTTGGCGGTCACGCCGGCCTGCAGCGTGCCATTGAGCACCACGCGGATCGATTCGGGAAGGGTCATTCGCACCGCGCCGGTGACGAACGCATTCGCCATATCGGTGGTGCCGACGCCGAAGGCCACGCAGCCTAGAGCGCCGCTGTGCGGCGTATGGGAATCGGTGCCCACGACCACTTGTCCCGGTAGCGCATAACGCTCGGCCATCATCGCGTGCGAGATGCCCGCGACATTGCTGCCATCGTCCTGCCGCACTTCCTCGTCGGTCAGGGTGCGGTGGAACGTCAGTCCGTAGGTCTTCACGAAGTCGCGCTGCGCGAAGCGCATCTGGACCACGTTCTCGACCAATCCGTTGCGCACGTGCGCCGGGCTTTCCGTAACGTATGAGGTGTGATCCTCGAAGACGACGATATGGTCCGCCTGTTTGAGTTGCACCGGCTTGCCAAACGTCGCGTGCAGCATGTGTGCGCACATGCCGGTGTAGTACTCGTGGATGAAGCGCCAGTGCGCCTGCACGAAGATGCCATCGCCAGGGTTGGGATTGGCTGGCGTGACAGGCGTCGACAGTAGATTGCGCCGGACGATTTTCTCGAACAGCGTCTGCGGCCGTTGCGCGTCAACGATGCCGGCCGGCTTCACGCTGGTCAGGTACTGCTGCCCGAACTTGAGCAGGCCGCCATGCTTGAGGATCGAAGCGGCGAGGGCATCGCGCCCGGCCACGAGGTCATCGATCGGAACCGGTTCCCCCGCTTCGAGGCGTGCTACGAGCCCGAAGTCCGTGGAAGTGTAGAGGCCGATATTGTCGGCGTTCTGGCGGTAGATGCGCTCAAAGCTCTTTGCGACGACCAGGCGAATGCCGGCGAGCTTCTCAGCCGCCGGACTATGCTCGCGCGACGACCCCTTGCCGTACCGGTTGCCGGCCACGGTGACGCTGAACTTGCCGAGGCGAACCGAATCGGGAACAAACGGCAGCGTGTCGCCCGCCTTGTAGCCAGTGTACGGATAGCGTCCAAGCGCATCGTCGTAATGGGTGAGGATCGGGACCGGCGTGATCTCGTCGGTGGAGACGTCGTCGCGTAGCGACCCTGCGGTGGCCAGTGTCAGATCCTGGCCCGCCAATTGCTGCGCCATCGCCGTCGACGAGTCGGCCAAATACAATATACGGCCGCGGGGCTCGAGGACGTTCATGGGGGGCTCCTGTGGGATTTTGTTGGACTTTACGTCGGCCCGTTCCACAAGGTGAAGCGCTGATGTAGCATTCCCGGTATCGCATACCAAGATAGCGGGTATACCCTTTGCATCGCATCGACCCTGTCAGCATCCAGCTCTTTCTCTCTGTGGCTCGGGAAGGTTCCATCAAGCGGGCGGCGGAACTGGAGCACATCGCCCAGTCAGCGCTGAGCCGCCGCATTGCCGAACTGGAGCGCAGTCTTGGGGTGATACTGTTCGTTCGCTCGACAACGGGCGTGGAGCTGACCAATGCGGGCGAGCGAGCGTTGGAACTGGGCCGCAAGCTCAATGCGGACATCGTGGCCTTTGCACGCGAGGTACAGGACCTTGGCGAGCAGGTGGCCGGCGTGGTCAGGCTGGCCGCCAGTCCCTCGGCCATCATCGGCTTTCTTCCGGAGCGGCTGCATTTATTTAAGCAGGCCCATCCTCACGTGGAGATTGCGTTGTTCGAGCGTTCGACGGCGGAGTCGATTCGCGCATGTCTGGACGATGGCGCCGATGTGGGGATCGGTGTCGCCACGAACGCAGCGCCCGGCTTGGAGTCGTGGCCGTTCGCCATTGACCCGCTCAATGTCGTGGTGCCGATCGATCATCCCCTGGCGAGCCGCGAACGCCTGCGCTTTGTCGAGGTGCTCGACCATGCCCTGGTCGTTGTCCAGCCCGGTGGCGCATTGGCGACGGAACTCGGCGAGCAGGCGACGAACCTGCGCAAGCCGTTCAACCAGAGCGTGACCGTTTCCAGCTTCGAGGCCGGGTGTCGTATGGTGGAGGCTGGCTTGGGGATCGCTGTGTTACCTGCAAGCGCGAGTGCGGCATATGCCGGTACCGATCGATTCATGCGGATTCCTCTGGACGAAGCGTGGAGTAGCAGGCGCCTGCTTGTTTATGCGCCTTACAAGACTCCGCGGCTGCGCGCGGTGACCGCGCTCATCGACACACTCAGACAGGAGGGCTAGGGAAATTACGCTATGCCGTAGTGCGATAGCGGGTGCCCAAGATTAGCACTCTTCCTGCGCTGGCCGTGGCACTACACTCCGTCCAACCAGACATTGCCCTCGGATGCGGTGTCACACAATAGACGGAGACAGTAATGCCCACCCCACTTCTGAAGCAAGTGCGCAACGCGTTTGCCGTATTGACTTCGCTCGTGCTGGTCACTGCGAATTTCTCGCCTGCACAAGCACAAGCACCCATCCGCCTGATCGTGCCTACGCAGGCCGGTTCGCAAGCCGATGCGGTGGCTCGCGCGATGAGTCAATCTCTGTCCAAGAACCTTGGCCATTCGGTGGTGGTGGAAAACTTGCCGGGCGCCGGCGGCGTTCCCGGAACACAGCAAATCGTGCGGGCGCCGAAGGATGGCTCGACACTGGGCCTGATCTCTTCGAATCACGTGATCAACCCGTTCATCTACAAGAACATGCCGTATGACGCGTTGAAGGACATTACGCCTATCACCGTCATTGGCACGCTGCCGCTGGTACTTGTGGTCAACCCATCGATGCGCGCGAACAACACGAAGGAGCTTGTGGCGCTGCTGAAGTCCAAGCCCGGTGAATTCAACTACGGCTCGTCCGGCAACGGCACCGTGCTCCATCTCGCGGGCCAATTGTTTGCCAGCGAGGCGAAGGTCGAGGTCAGCCACGTGCCCTACAAGGGCGCGGGCAACTACACCACCGATCTGGTCGGCGGCCAGGTCCAGCTTGGCTTCCTGACATTGCAGACCGTGCTGCCGCTCGTCAGGTCCGGCAAGCTGAAGGCCATCGCGGTGTCGACAACCCAGCGCCTGCCCGGCCTGCCCGATGTGCCGACGCTCGCGGAATCGGGCCTTCCGCATTACAACTTCGATGCCTGGCTCGCCATCGTCGGCCCGGCTGGCATGCAGGCCCAGAACGTCGCTCAACTTCAGTCGAAGATCAAGGCGACCTTGCAGGACAAGGATGTGCAGGAGCAACTCGCGCAGCAGGGCGTCATTGTCTCGACTACGGGTTCGGAGAGTGCCGGCGCGTTCATGAAGACCGAATTGGACAAGCACGCCCGGATCGTCAAGCAAGCCGGCGCGACGCTGAACTGAACGTCGGGGCATGATCATGGGAACCTGTAAAGCCTGCGTGATCTCGACCAGCGATCTTGCGGATAACCAGCCGGGCGCCGTCGAAGGCTACGAATCACCGTTCAAGACCTATGGAGGACGCCGCGCATTCCACGGCGCCATCGCAACGGTCACATGTTTCGAGGATGCCGGGCCCATTCGCGCATACCTGGCCGAGCCCGGGCACGGACGCGTGCTGGTGGCAGATGCGGGCGGCTCACGACGCGTGGCGGTATTGGGCGACAAGATGGCCCGATTGGGACTCGGGAACGGCTGGGCCGGTGTGATCGTCAATGGCGCAGTGCGTGACTGCGAAACACTGGCCACCCTCGATGTTGGCGTGCTGGCCCTCGGCTCAGTACCGGTGCGCGGTGGGCTGCATGGACAAGGCGAACGGGAGACGGACGTTACCGTCGCCGGCATTCCCTTTGGCGCTGGCAAATACGTCTATGTCGATGCGGATGGCATCCTGCTTTGCCGTGGACCACTGCGGGTCGATAGCACGGGCGATGGTGCCGAATGCGTACTTCGGTAGTCCGCGCGTGCAACCAACCTAACGGTAACAGCTGCAGGCGTGGATCAGGAAGTCGCGCAGGGCGGCAGCCGGCACCGACAGTTCCGCATCCTTGCGCCAGATGCCCCCCACTTCCATATCCGGTGCGGGCATTGCGAGCGGCCGGGCTTCGATCTCCTTGCCTTCGAGCGACCACGGCCGGAAGACCATGTCCGACAGCACCGTGACGCCGAATCCAATGGGCGAGCCTTGGCTGGGGAGCCTTTGGGCTCGCCGGGTTTCCGAGTGCCCGGTCTGCAGCGTGCCGCAGGTCGTCCGGATCCATGGGTATGACACTAGCGCAACACCCGGCATTGCGGCTTCAGCATGAGCGGCGCCGCGCTCAGTGCCGCCGCCGTTTCGAATGACACGCCTTCGGCCAGGCCGGTGACCAGCAGCCCGCCGCCAGGCTGCACGTCGATCACCGCCAGGTCCGTGTAGATGCGGTCCACCACGCCAAGGCCGGTAACGGGATAGCTGCAGCGCTCCACGAGCTTGGGTTGGCCGTCGCGGGTGACATGCTCCATCATCACGAACAGCCTGGCCGCTCCCGCCACCAGGTCCATGGCGCCACCCACGGCGGGAATCGCGTCGGGCCCGCCGGTCGACCAGTTGGCCAGGTCGCCCGTGGCGGAGACCTGAAAGCCGCCCAGCACGGAGATGTCGAGATGCCCGCCGCGCATCATCGCGAAGGACATCGCATGGTCGGAGATGGAAGCGCCCGCCAGCAACGCGACCGGCTCCTTGCTGGCGTTGATCAGGTCGGGATCGGCCGCGCCGTCGCGGATCACCCGCCCCATGCCAAGGATGCCGTTCTCGCTGTGCAGGATGATCTCCCGATCCGGCGGCAACTGGTCCGCCACCAGGGTCGGCATGCCGATGCCGAGATTGACATAGCTTCCATCCGGAATGTCGGCTGCCACGATGCGCGCCATGGCGTGGCGGCTGAGCCGGGGCAGCTGCCGGATCTGCGGCATCTCACGCGGCATGGCGTTCTCCCGTCTGCACCACGGCGTGGACGAAGATGCCTGGCGTCATCACCTGCTCTGGCGCCAGCGTGCCCAGCGGCACGATCTCATCGACCTGGACGATGGTGTGTCGGGCTGCAGTGCACATCACCGGCCCGAAGTTGCGGCCCGCATAGCGGTAGTCGAGATTGCCCCAGCGATCCGCCCGATGCGCCTTGACCAGCGCGAAATCGCCGCGCAAGGGTTGCTCCAGCACATAACCCCTGCCATCGATCTCGCGCGTTTCCTTGCCCTCAGCCAGGGCCGTGCCATACGCGGTCGGCGTGAAGAACGGCCCCAGTCCGGCGCCGGCGGCGCGCATGCGCTCCACCAGCGTGCCTTGCGGCACGCATTCCAGTTCGACCTTGCCGGCGCGGTAGGCTTCGATAAAGGCTTCGGCATTGCTGGAACGCGGATGGGAGCAGATCACCTTGCGCACAGCCCCGGCGCGTATCAGCGCCGCAATGCCCGTGTCGCCGTTGCCGGCATTGTTGTTGACGATGGTGAGGTCGCGCGCGCCGGCGGCGAGCAGCGCGTCAAGCAGCGCGCCGGGAATGCCGGAGCCGCCGAAGCCGCCCACCAGCACGGTAGCGCCGTCGGTAATGCCGGCCACCGCTTGTGCCAGTGAGGCCACAGTCTTGTCGATCATGTTGATGGTCTCGTGACGGCCAACCTGCCCCGGCCGGCCGGTATTGGTTCATTGCTGCGGAATGCCGGTGTCCTTGACCACGCGCGCCCAGCGCTCGCGCTCGCTGTTGATGAAGGAGCCGAAGTGAGCGGGCGTATCGCCGCCTGGGATCCCCCCTAGCTCCGCCAGCCTTGCCTTGATGTCGGGCTCGTCCAGGATGCCGGCGACAGACTTCTGCAGCCGGTCAATCACCTCCCGCGGCGTGCCGGCCGGCGCCACCAGGCCGAACCATGCCGTCACCTGGAAGTCGTTCACGCCAGCTTCCTTCATGGTAGGCACATCAGGCAGCTCGGGCACCCGGCTGGCGCTGGTCACCGCCAGCGCGCGCAGCTTGCCCGACCGGATATGCGGCAGCGAGCTGGGGAGATTGTCCACCATCATGGTGACCTGTCCCGCGACCAGGTCGGCCACGGCCGGTGCCGCACCCTTGTAAGGAACGTGGATGAGGTCAGTGCCGGTGCGCTTGCGGAACAGCTCGCCGGAAAGGTGGACCGACTGGCCGGAGCCCGAGGAAGCAAAGGAGTACTTGCCGGGCTGCGCCTTGGCCAGCGCGACCAGTTCGGCCACGGTTCGGGCCGGCACGCTGGCATTGACGACCAGGACATTGGGCACCGACACCACCATGGTAATCGGCGCAAAGTCCTCGGCGCGGTAGGGCAGTTGCCGGTACAGGCTGTAGTTGATGGCATTGGGCCCGATATTGCCCATCATCAGGGTGTAGCCATCGGCGGCAGACTGCCTGAGCGCCTGGGCGCCAATGATGCCGCCTCCGCCGGCGCGGTTTTCCACCACCACCGGCTGGCCAAGCAACTCGCCCATGCGCTTGCCGACCAGGCGCGACGCGATATCCGTTGTACCACCCGCGGCCGCCGGCACGATCAGCCGGATCGGCTTGTCGGGATATGCCGCCAGCGCTGTGCCTGGGGCCACCACGACGGCAACGCCAACCACCCCCGCCATCCCGGTCGCCGCTAGTGCCAGCCTGGCGCGCGCCAGCCACCGCCCATCGAAAGCCTGCTTCATCGTCATCTCCTTTTACGGTATCGCGCCATGTTCCTGGGATGTGGTTCCAGCGCGGCGTCAATGACGATAAATCGCCCGTCAGGGCACGTGAATTCACAATTCGCAAAAGAAGGCTTCTGCCTGACGGAACCCATGCGTACGCTGTGGCACCGCTATCTGCGGCTATCGACCTTTTCGAGAAAAATCCGGGCTGTGCATTAACTTTTCTCCGAGTTTTGACGCCGGTTTCCGGCATCAGTACCGCGGTTTCCGCAGCAGCGCTCGGATTTTTCCAGGCGAGCGCATGCGCACCCGCTTGCAGGCGGCAATGCGCTTCACAAGCATCGTGTCGACCTTTCCTGTTTCACGCACCATCGATGGCAGCCTCAAAGAGGCTTGAGTTGGAACTGGCCCTGTGGCAACTCAAGTCCCCGCACGAAATTGCCGATATCAGCCTGGAGCCGGCAAATTCCGCGGACACCTTGCCCGTCGCCGGCAAACCAGGAGAAGCACAATCGTGACGATGACCGTGGTGCTGTACATCACGATGCCGGCGCCGCGGCCGCTCTGGCCGGTGCAGGGTACGCTGACGATAACGTTGTGGCCGGCGCCCTTGAGGGCGTCGTACAGCGCCTACAGGTTGCTGGTCAGGCCGTCGTCATTGGTCAGCAGGATATTCAGGGCGAAGGCGGGACTCGCCGTAGCGGCCAGCAAGGCCGCGGCGATCAGGCGCGATTTCATGTCGGTGGTGTATCGAGGTGGTTCAGGAATGCGGGACGGGCTTGCCCCGCGCGGCAGGGAAGTAACTTCAGGCAGCTCGGTGAGGCTGGCGGGCGCACGCGCCGGCAGCGCCGGTGCAGGAGGCGCGGGCCGGGCGCAGCGCCCTGTGTATCCGGTGGCGGACGGACGCTACCTTACCCGCGGCGCATGAAAGTTGCGTGAACAACAAAAGGACCTGGCGATAAACCAGGCTGCCCGCAAACCGCTTTACGCATCACGCATGCGCTGGCGGGCGACCGTGCGGCTCAATGAAAATCCCGGCTCCCCACCATCAACCGCCCCAGCATCGGGCTTAAATCCACCAGTTCCTTGGCCACCAGGTGGCGCACGTCGCCCTGGCGCTGCCAGGTGCCGACCACGCCCAGCAGCGTGGCGCCCAGCACCTCCTTGCGCTGGCGCTCGACCAGGTCGGGCCACAGGATCAGGTTGACGGAGCCGGTCTCGTCCTCGATGGTGGCGAAGATGGTGCCGCTGGCCGTGGATGGGCGCTGGCGCACGGTGACGATGCCGCAGGCGCGCACGCGGCGGCCGTTGGCGCAGCGCGCGAGCTGGCTGGCGGTGGCGAAGCGCATGGCCGCCAGCTTGTGCCGCAGCAACGCCAGCGGGTGCGACTTGAGCGACAGGCCCAGGCTGGCGTAGTCCGCCGTCACGTCTTCGCCGAGCCGGGGCGCGGGCAGCGTCAGCGCGGCTTCGGCGGGTGGGGCCTCATACAACAGGTCGCGGTGCGCGGCATGCGAGGCGGCGGCGCGCGCCTGCCAGCGGGCCTGGCGGCGGTTGCCGGCCAGCGGCGCCAGTGCGTCGGCGGCGGCCAGCACGTCGATGTCGTGCCGGTCCAGGCCGGCGCGCAGTGCCAGGTCTTCGACGCTGTCGAACGGACGCTGGGCGCGCGCGGCCTCGATGCGCAGCGCTGCCGCTTCACGCATGCCCTTGACGCGGCTCAGGCCCAGGCGCACGCGCGGATGCTGCGGCCTGGTGCGGGCCTGCGCATCGGCGACATCGGCCTCCACCGGCTCCAGCGTGCTGTCCCAGCGGCTGACGGTGACATCCACCGGCAGCACCTGCACATCATTGCGGCTGGCGTCCTGCACCAGTTGCGACGGCGAATAGAACCCCATCGGCTGGCTGTTCAGCAGCGCGCACAGGAAGGCGGCCGGATGATGACACTTGAGCCAGGCGCTGACATAGACCAGCTTGGCGAAGCTGGCCGCGTGGCTCTCAGGGAAGCCATACTCGCCAAACCCCTCGATCTGCTTGCAGATCGCCAGCGCGAAGGATTCCGGGTAGCCGTTGCCGGTCAGCGCGCGCACCAGCGCATCCTGGTGCTGGCGCAGGTCGCCGCGCCGCCGCCACGCCGCCATCGATCGGCGCAGCTGGTCGGCCTGCCCTGGTGAAAAGCCAGCCGCGTCGATGGCCAGCTGCATCACCTGCTCCTGGAAGATCGGCACGCCCAGTGTGCGGCCCAATACCTTTTCGATGACCGGGTTGAAGTAAGTGGGCGGCTTGCCGGTGCGGCGGAAGGCCTCGCGCCGCTTCAGGTAGGGATGCACCATGCCGCCCTGGATCGGGCCGGGCCGCACGATGGCGACCTCCACCACCAGGTCGTAGTACTTGCGCGGCTGCAGCCGCGGCAGCATCGATTGCTGCGCGCGCGATTCGATCTGGAACACGCCGATGGTCTCGGCCTTGCAAATCATGTCGTAGGTTTGCTTGTCTTCCTTGGGGATGTCTTCCATCCGCGTCGGCAATGCGGCGCGGGCGGGATCCGGGTTGGGGATCACCTGCAGCGCGCGCCGGATCGCCGACAGCATGCCCAGCGCCAGCACATCGACCTTGAGCAGGCCCAGCGACTCCAGGTCGTCCTTGTCCCACTGGATCACGCTGCGGTCGGCCATGGCCGCGTTCTCGATCGGCACCAGCCGCGACAGCTTGTGCTGCGCGATCACGAAACCACCCACATGCTGCGACAGGTGGCGCGGAAAGCCGCGCAGCTGCGCGGTCAGGCTGGCCCACTGCTGCACCGCCGGCGATTCGGGATCGAGCCCGTAGCGGGCGATCTTCTCGACAAAGCCGCGGCCGCCGTCCCACCAGGCCTGGCCCTTGACCACCTGCTCCACCACGCTGGCGTCGATGCCCAGTGCGCGGCCCACGTCGCGCAATGCGCTGCGCGAGCGGTAGGTGATCAGCGACGCCGCCAGCGCGGCGCGGTGGCGGCCGTATTTCTTGTAGATGTACTGGATCACCTCTTCGCGCCGCTGGTGCTCGAAGTCCACGTCGATATCGGGCGGCTCATCGCGTTCGCGCGAGAGGAAGCGGCCGAACAGCAGGTTGGCCTGCTCGGGGCTGACCTCGGTCACATACAGGCAGAAGCACACCAGTGAATTGGCGGCCGAGCCGCGCCCCTGGCACAGGATGCCCTCCCCGCGCGCAAAGCGCACGATGTCGTGCACGGTGAGGAAGAAAGGCTCGTAATGCTTCTCCTCGATCAGTTGCAGCTCTTCTTCCAGCTGTTTCTCCCACTCCGGCTTCAGATCGTTGGGAAAGCGCTCGCGCTTGCCGCGCTCGACTTCCTTGCGCAGGTAGGAGATCGGCGTCTCGCCGGCCGGCACCAGTTCCTCGGGATATTCATAACGCAGCATCCCCAGCGAGAAATCGCACGACTCGGCAATCTTCAGCGTCTGCGCCAGCGCCTCGCGCGGGTACAAGCGCGACAGCACCTGGCGCATGCGCAGGTGCTGCTCGGCATTGGGCGCCAGCGCCATGCCGCATTCGGCCAGCGGCTGGCCCAGCCGGATCGCGGCCAGCACATCGGACAGCGGCTTGCGCGAGCGCACGTGCATGGTGACCGCGCCGGCCGCCGCCAGCGGCACGCCGGTCTGTGCCGATACCGCTTCCAGGCGCGCGCGGTGCAATGCATCGGCATGGCCCTGCAGCTGTTCCAGCGCGATCCAGGCGCGTTCGCCGAAGACCGCGCGGCACCACTCGGCCTGCTCGCGCAGCAGTTCAGGATCGGCGCAATAGTCGGGCAGCAGCAGCGCCACGCAGCCGGGCATGCCGCGCAGGTGCGCTTCGTCAGCGGCAGGCGCGGCCAGGTCTTCGGGATGCAGGCGGTAGGTGCCCTTCTGCGCGCGCCGGCGGCCCAGCGTGATCAGCTCGCTCAGGTTGCCGAAGCCCTCGCGGTGCTGGGCGATCAGCACCAGCCGCAGCGGCGGGCGCGCCGAACCATCGGCCGGGGTCAGGCTGAAGCGGCTGCCGATCAGCAGCGAGAAGGCATCGGCGGCGCGGGCCAGCGCCTGCAGCCGTTGGTGGCGGCTGGCTTGGGCGTGGGGATCGTCATCGCCGGCGTCAGGCTCTTCGTCATTGTCCAGCAGCGGCTCATCCACGCCCTCCTCCCCGCGTGCCGCGCTGCGCGCCACCGCGTCGTGCAGGCGCTTGCGCAGGGTCTCGATGGCATCGTGCGCGCGCGCGGTGCCGGCCACCGAGCATTCATCGGTCAGCGCCAGCCCGCTGTAGCCCAGGCGGAAGGCGCGCTCGATCAGTTCGCCCGGGTGCGAGGCGCCGGTCAGGAAGGTGAAGTTGGAGATGCAGTGCAGCTCCACGTAATCCGGCAGCGCCGGCAGCAAACCCGGCAGCGAGGCAGGCAACGAGACAGGCAAAGGCGGCGCGCTCATGCGAACAACCCATGCAGGAACCAGCGGTACTCGCCGCCATCGTCCTGCGCCGCATGGCCCGGACGTTCGCGGAAGATCCAGCAGCGCAGGCCGTCGGCGCGCTCGGCGATAAAGTAGTCGCGCGTGGCCAGCGCGCCGTCCCACCAGCCCGCCTCGATGCGCTCGGGCCGGCTCAGCAGCGCCAGCGGGCCGCCGTGGCAGGGCCGGTGGCGCTGCACCGGCAGCGGCAGCGGCTGTGGCAGCAGCCACAGCGGGCGCTCCGGCTGCGGATCCGGCAGGCTGGCGGCCTTGTTGGCGCCGGGCTCGTCGACCGGGCACCAGCGGTTGGCGCGCTCGGGCCGGTGGTCGGCCAGCGGCCGCGGCTGCAGCACGTTGTCACGGCCCAGCCGCGCCATCAGCGTATCGAGCAGGCGGCCCAGGTCTTCCGGCGTGCCGCCGGGCTCGGGGAACAGCGCATCGCTTTGCGGCACGCATGCGGCCATCGCTTCCACGCGCAGCGCCAGGCCAGTCACCGGGGCATGGAAATTGAGCTTGTCGAGCTTCTCGCGCAGCAGCCGCGACAGGTGCGCGGGGTCGCGGCTGGGCTGGGCCAGGCCCACCGGCACCTCGGTGCCGTCGGTGTCCACGCCGCGCCGGTAGCGCTCATGCTCCAGCACCAGCACGCAGCGCGTGACGCCGGCCTGCTGCACTGCCAGCCAGCCCGCCAGCGCCAGCAGCAGGCGCTGCGCGCCGGTCAGCACGCCCTCGGCGGATTCGATGCGGCCCGGCAGGTCCATGCGCTGCGCAAACGCGGGCGGCGCCACAAACCAGACAAAGCGCGCCGGCGCCTCGCCATAGGCCTGGTCCAGCCGCGCCAGCAGCGCCGGGCCCAGCCGGCGCGTCAGGCCCGCGCGCGGCAGGCGCCGCACCTCGCCCAGCGTGCGGCAGCCGATGCCGTCCAGCCAGGCCGGATCGGCCAGCGTATGCAGCGCCTCCACCGGCAGGCGGTCCAGCAGCCGGTGCAGGCGCGCCATGCCCACCGCGCGGCGCCCGGGCCGCACCACGCCGCGCCGCGTGCGCCGCAGCGGCTGGCGCGCCAGCCACGCGGCACCGTGCGCGGTCGGACCGGAGCCCACCTGGGCAAAGGTGCCAAGCTGGCGCACGCAGGCGCGCACCGCGCGGCACAGCGCGCGGTGGCCGCCAAACAGGCGCAGGCTGGCGGTAACGTCCAGCATCACCGTGGCCGACTCCGGTTCCTCGTCGACGGTCACGCCCGGCGTGAAATGCAGCAGCGCCAGCGCCACCGCCTCCATCAACGAAGCTTCCGCGGCCAGGTCGCGCTCCAGTTGCACGATGTCGGCCGACAGCGCCTGCACGCCGCCGCGGCGCATGCCGTAGCGCACGCCGAGCTGCATCGCCGGGCCGTTGGCCAGCACCACCTGCTCGCGCGCCATCACCGCCACCGGCAGCGCATGGTGCAGCGTGGCGGTGGCGGCAGGCGGGCTCACGGCGGGCGCCAGCTCAGGCCAGTTGGGCTGCAGGGCGTCCAGGGGCAGGCGCGGCAGGTGCACCGCGATCCAGTACGGCATCGGAAGAAGATGGAGAAGACGATTCAGACAAGGCAGGCGCACCTGCCGGGACAGGCCAGGCGGCTGCGCGCGTGGCCGCTGCCATCCCGTCCAGGCGCAGCAGCAGCGGCGTGTCCCGCACCGGCCCGCGCCGCTTGTGGAAGGTGATCGACAGCACATTGCCGGGCAGCGGCGCCAGCAGCAGCCGCAGCACCGCCGGCGACGACTCGCGCAGCGCCGTGGCCGGGCGCAGCGCCCATGCCACCGCGTCACCGGCCTGCGCCAGCACCTGCAGGCGGCGCAGCGCCTCGGGGCGGGCCGCGGGCAGCCAGACCAGCACGCCGCCAAAGGCCTGGCTGCGCAGCACCTGCTCGGCCGCCCACAGCATGTCGGCCTGCTGCGCGGCCTTGCCGGCACCGGCCGGGGGCGCATCCAGTAGAGCTGGCGCGCCGGCAGCCCGGCCGCGGCCAGCCCCATCGCATTGGGCAGGCAAGGCGGCGCCACCAGCGCAATGCGGCGCCCCGCCCCGGCCAGCGCGCGCAGCGCCGGCAGCAGCAGGCGCAACTCGCCCGCACCACCCTGCGCCGTCAGCAACTCCGTCAGCCCGCCCGCCGGCCAGCCGCCGCCGGGCAGCTCCGCCGACAGCGCGTCATACCCGGTCGGGCATATCGCCGCACTGCCGGCACGGCCCAGCTGGCCGGCCCGCCACAGCCCGGGATAGCGCTGCTCGAGCGCCGACAGCGCCTGCTGGCGCGAGGCCGGGGCAGACGGGGCAGGCTCCGGGAGCGCCGGCGCAGGAAAAAAAAGGCCCTCCGCCGCCATGGGCGGGGCTGCGTGCGATTGCGCAGTCATGTGGAGTTGGCGTCGCTCGCCGGGGCGGCGAGGAACTAGTATGTTTACGATACCTGTATATTTATACAGTATCTGGTGCCAGCGCAAGGGGTAGCGGCGAGGGGTGGCCTGGAGGACACCGGGGAAGTGAGACGGGCGGGCGGCGGCCCGTCTTCATTTGCTCCCGGCCGGTTTCATGCCGGGGGTCGTCCGCAATAAAAAATAATTCGATAGCATTGCTTTATAGCAATATAGCTACTATCGAATGATATGTGCCTGGTTATCGGCGCGCCGATGTATCATACTAAGACATGCATACATCAGTGAAATAATGCTATGTCATTAGTTTCTCAGTGCCGCGACATGCGTGCAGCCAGAGGCAAGACCCTGACCGAGATCGGGCGGGTGCTGGGCATGGCAAGCCAGAACCTGTCGGCGATCCTGCTGGGGAAGAAGGACAGCCGCGCATCGACCCTCGAAGCCCTGGCGGCCGCCCTGGACGCAGAATGGGTCCTGGTGCCCAACGAGCGGGCACAGGAAGTCAGGCAAGTCCTGGAAGGCAAAGGCATCGGGCCCGACCGCAGCGCCCGCAGCGCAGTCGACATCTTCCTGGACCAGGAATGAGCTACGAACTGCATCCGCGCTTTCTTGAGGTCCGGCTGTACGACCAGCTATGTGGCTACCTGTGCGAGGCCAGCGGCAATGTCCGGTTCGTGCCATCCGAAGCCTTCCGGGGCGACACGCGCCGCCCCACGCTGAGCCTGTCGATCAGCGTCCCGACCGAGGCCGGCCGCAAGGCCACCGCCGAGGTGCTGGACAACCCCTTTCATCCTGCCGTCTACAGCACGGGCCATGAACTGCCGCCCTACTTTGCCGGCCTGCTGCCCGAAGGCGAACTGCGCAAGCGGCTCGAGGCAACGCGGAGCAATCCCGATGACAAGGACGATTTCGGCATCCTGGCATCGGCCGGCAATGATCTCCCCGGGGCCGTCGTCATCGTGCCGGCGGACATCGGCGCCTTGCCGGAGTATGCGCGGACGTATGGCGTGACCGGCGGCGCGGACAACCTGGAAATTGCCGTGGTGGAGGGCGCCACGCAGGGCGCGGCCTCGGTGTCCGGCGTGCAGAACAAGCTGGCCCTGTCGACGGTGCTGCAGGACAAGCGCTACACCCTGCCAGCCAAGGGCAGGCTGTCTGACATCATCGCCAAGCTTCCTGCCAGGAACGATGATTCGCAGGTGTTCAACGAATCGATCTCGATGCAGCTCGCGGCCGCCGCCGGCGTCCATGTTGCGCCGACGAGAGTGTTGCCAGTCTCGACCATCGAGGTCGAGGGACTGGTTGAATCGTTGGGCGAAAACCTGCACTACCTTGCGGTGGACAGGTTTGACCGCACCCCGGCCGGGCGTGTGCACGCCGAAGACGGCTGCCAGATGCTGGGCAGGATGCCAGCGAAGAAGTACGCCGGCATCGAGAGCTACATTCAGCTCGTTGCCACCCTGTATCGCCTGAGTCCGAGCGGGGTCGAGCATGCCCGACAGTTCTTCCTGCGCCAGGCGGTCAACACGCTGATCGGCAACAGCGATGCGCACCTGAAGAACTTCTCGGTGATCTATCACAACGGGGTCTTGCCAGAACTGTCACCGGCGTACGACATCGTCTGCGTGGCGGCGCTCCCCGGCTTTGCGACCTATGGCCAGAACGTTGCCATCGACAAGCGGCAGCGTGAAGAAACCCTGGCAACGTATGAGACGATCGCAGAGAAGGCCGGCGTCCCGCGGCGCATTGCGACCGCCGCCGTCAGGGAAGCCGTCGCGCTGGCGCATGCCAACTGGCCGCGCATGCTGGACGACCTGGACGCGCCGCAGGCGATCCGCAATGTCGTTGCCGAGCGCCTGCAGACGCTGCCGCTTGCGCGGGCCGGCAGGCCGGCCAGGTGAGGCGCCCGCCAGCCACCCTCACGGCGCCTGCATCGACACCCCATAGCCGGCAAAGATGCGCGCCAGCTCGCCATTGCCGCGCAGCGCGCTCAACGCCTTGTCCAGCGCTTCGGCCAGTTCCCGCTCGTCGGCCTTGACCGCCATGCCGACGGCCCACCCGCGCTGCGGCAGCAGTGGCGCGCTGGGTTCCGTCGCGGCAAAGCGCGCCCCGGATTGCCCCGCGGCCTTGAGCGCGCTCTCGTATTGGGCGCGCGTCACCATCGCCGCCGCGATCTCGCCGGAAAACAGCGCGCGCAATGCCGCGTCGGCTTCGGGGTAGATCCTGACCTTGTCGCGCAAGGCGCCGCCCGCGCCGGACAGCAGCGCATTGGCCCCGGCCGAACCGGCTGCGGCGCCGGTCGGCTGCCCGGCCAGGTCTTCCAGGCCGCGCACCGTCGGCACGCGCTCGCGGTCCTGCACCAGCACGAAGGTCTCGCGGTAATACGGCGCGAAGATCAGCGCCTTGTCGTTCTCGCGCATGAAGGCGCGGTCGACCGGCACGTGCAGCATCACGTCGGCCGGTCCGTAGCCAAGGTAATGGCCGCGCCAGACCATGGCACGCAAGTCGTCAGCCATGCTTTCGTCGGCATCGAACGGCATCAGCGCCACCGACAGGCCCAGCTCCTTGCCCAGTGCCCTGGCCAGGGCCACGTCGATGCCCGCGACCTGGCTGCCCGCGATCGCGGAGAACGGGGGCAAGCCTTTGTAGACCGCCACCTTGAGGGTGCCGGCCTGGCGGATCCTGGCCAGGTCGGCCTGGGCCGGTTGCGCGCAGACGAGCGCGGCGGCAGCCAGCATGGCGCCGCACAGCCAGCGCACGGCGCCGGCCGGTGCCGCCGGCATGGGGGACACGGAAAGCCTAGGAGTTTGTCGGGCTTTGCAGTCTTCCGCAAGATGACGTTGTCCGAGATAATCGCTGGCGCACAACCAAAGACCTACCCGATGAGCCGCTTCGTTCCCGTAGACCGAGATACCGCGTACCTGTTGCCGCCCTCAGTGGACGAATGGCTGCCCGATGATCACTTGGCGCGCTTCGTAGTCGAAGTCATCGAGCAGCTCGATCTGAGCGAACTGACACGCCAATACGCGGGCCGGGGTTCGGCGGCGCACCATCCCGCCGTGTTGCTGGGCTTGCTGATCTACGGCTATGCCAATGGCGTGCACTCGAGCCGCAAGCTCGAACGCGCGACCTACGACTCGGTGGCCTTCCGCTATGTGGCAGCCAACACCCACCCGGATCACGACACGCTGGCGACGTTCCGGCGTCGATTCCTGAAGGAGGTGGAGGCGCTGTTTGTGCAGGTGCTGGTGCTGGCGCGCGAGATGAAACTGCTCAAGCTCGGGCACATTGCGCTGGACGGCACCAAGATCGACGCGAACGCGAGCAAGCACCGCGCCCTGTCGTGGGGTCATGCCCAAAAGATCGAGGCGCAGTTACGACAGGAAGTGCAGGCCCTGCTTGCGCTGGCCGAGAACAGCGACCGCGCAGCCATCCCGGATGGCATGGACGTGCCGGCGGAGATCGCTCGACGCGAAGACCGCTTGAGCGCGATGGCGCTGGCCAAGGCAAAGATCGAGCAGCGCGCCGCCGAGCGTCATCAACTCGAACAGCAGGAGTACGAGGCCAAGACGGCTAAGCGCAAGTCTCAGCGGGACGCTGGCAAGAAGCCGCGCGGCAAGGATCCCGAGCCACCAGAGGCGGGGCCCAAGGATGGCGATCAGGTGAACCTCACGGATGAAGAGTCACGCATCATGCCCGTCTCGGGGGGTGGCTTCGAACAAAGCTACAACGCGCAAGCCGGGGTAGACACAGAGACGATGATGGTGGTCACCCAGCACGTGAGCCAGGCGTGCAACGACAAGCGCGAAGTCGTGCCCACGCTGGAGCAGATCGCGGCGTTGCCTGCGGTGCTGGGCGAGGTGCGCACGCTGATCACGGACAACGGCTTCTTCAGTCAGGCCAACGTGATCGCGTGCCACGATGCAGGGATCGAGCCGCTGCTGGCGCTAAGGCGGGAGCCGCATCATGCCCCTGTGCTGGAGCGCTTTGCCCCCGATGTGCCGCAGCCCCAGACCACGGACCCGGTTGTGCAGATGGCGCACCGACTGGGCACACAAGCCGGGCGCGCCCTCTACAGCTTGCGCAAGCAGACGGTGGAGCCGGTGTTCGGCATCATCAAACGGGTAATGGGTTGGCGCCAGATGAGCATGCGCGGGCTGGACAAGGCGCAAGGCGAATGGAGTCTTGTGACCATGGCCTGGAACATCAAGCGCATGCACGTTCTGCGAGCGGTTGGATAGCAAAGTGCGCCTCGACTACCCAAAGCCGAGCCCCTAAGGCGCTCCAATGTGCCATCACAGTGCCTCGTCAACCATCAAGAGCGTTCGATCAGCGCGATTGCCGTCCAAAAATCTCGTCGCACCGATCATTCGGATTCGCCCGGGCTCAAGTCCGACGGACTCCTAGGGCCGCGGACAGGGCTGGCAGGCATGGGATGACTCCTGGAAGTGGCGTTGACCCGGCACTGCGGGCCGGGACTGGACAACGGGAAGGACTGCCGGCGCAGCCGCCCCTCACTCGCGGCGCGACTCCAGGTAGGTCTTGATGGCCCACACCGCCTCCTGGCTCAGCACGCCGTCGAACGGCGGCATGTACACGCGGCCGTCGCGCGTGCGGCCCTTGCGCACGGTGGTGGTGTAGAACTGCGAGATCTCGCTCATGCACGCCTGCTTTTTCTTTGCATCCGCCAGTGAGACGCAGTCGCCGTCAAGCTTGCGCAGGTCCGGCGCAATGCCCCCTGACACCGCTTCCAGGCCATGGCAGCGCGCGCAGTTCTGGTTGTAGGCCGAGGTGCCGATGCGCAGCGCCTCCTTGTGCGCATCGCCGCTGCGGTAGGGATTGTCCGGGCGCCATTCGTCGCCCAGTTGTGGTAACGCTTTGGTATCGACGGCCTGGGGCGTGACGTCGCCATGGGCCAGCACAGAGCCGGCCGGGATGGCGGTCAGGGACGCGCAAAGCGCGAGCAAGGCAAGCAGGCGGCGCTGCGTTTTCATGGATGTCTCCTACAGTGGATGGGTCTTGGTTGTTTGCCCTGTTTCCGCAAGAGCCATACCAGCCAGCCGGACCAGGCCCGGAGGCGCCTGCAGGCAGGCTTCACCGCGCCGCCATCGTTCTGTGCAACGCAGCATCCCGGCACGGGTGTCCCGGATTGCCACACCCTGGCAAGTGTTTTGCTTCATGACGCAACACTGTCGACCATGCGCCCGGCGAAGGCGCCGACAGCGACCCGCGCAAAGATCGCGGGCGGACCTTCCACAGGAGACAGAGAAATGACCTTCCAGCCGGAACCGGCCCGCCCGGGCGCCCCGGGTGACACGGGGCAGCCCGAGCGCGCCGAACTGATTGCCCAGGCCCACCAGCGTTCCGAGTCCTATGGCTTGCGTCCCTATGAATCGCCCGACTTCTGCCCGGTGCTGCAGAGCGAGCTGAAAACCCGGATCGAGCGTAGCCAGTCGCTGTTCGCCTATGCGCTGCCGGTGATGGAAACGCTCTACGACCAGATCGTGAATACGCAGAGCATGGTCATCCTGACCGACGCCGATGGCCTGATCCTGCACTCGATGGGCGATGACGACTTTCTTGCCCGGGCCAACCAGGTCGCGCTGCGCCCGGGCGCGGAGTGGTCGGAAGCGCGCCGCGGCACCAACGCCATCGGCACGGCCCTGGCCGAGAACCGGGCCACGCTGGTACACGGCGCCGACCACTTCCTGGAGGCCAACCAGTTCCTGACCTGCTCGTGCATGACCATCCTCGACCCTTACGGCAAGACCGTGGGGGCGCTGGATGTGACCGGCGACCAGCGCGGTTTCCACAAGCACACCATGGCGCTGGTGCGGATGTCGGCGCAGATGATCGAGAACCAGCTGTTCGGCAACGCCTTCCGCGACATGGTGTGCATCCGCTTCCATTCGCGCGCGGAGTTCCTGGGCACGCTGGTGGAGGGCATCGTCTCCTTCACGCCCGGCGGGCGCTTCCTGTCAGCCAACCGCAGCGGGCAGTTCCAGCTTGGCCTGTCCAATGGCGCCCTGCATGCGCACACCTTTTCCTCGCTGTTCGGGCTGTCGATGTCGCAGCTGTTCGACGCGGTGCGCGCGGCCCATGCGGGCATCGTCCAGCTGCACCTGCCCAGCGGCGTCAAGGTCAGCGCCCGGGTCGAATGGAAGTCACCCGCCGCATCGCTGCCAGGCAACACCGATGCCGGCCACGCAGCCCCGCCCGGCACCGCCGCCGCACCGCGCAGCCTGGCCGCAGGCCCGGCCAGCTCGCCCGGGCTGGACGACCTGGACACGGGCGACGCGCAAATCCGCGCGGTCATCGGCAAGCTGCGCAAGGTCATCGGCAAGGATATTCCGGTGATGGTGCTGGGCGAAACCGGCACCGGCAAGGAACTGATGGCGCGCGCCATCCACGCCGACAGCCCGCGCCATGCCGGGCCCTTCATTGCCGTGAACTGCGCCTCCATCCCGGAAAACCTGATCGAGTCCGAGCTGTTCGGCTATGAAGAAGGCGCCTTCACCGGCGCCCGCAAGAAGGGCGGCATCGGCAAGATGCTGCTGGCCAACGGCGGCACACTGTTCCTGGACGAGATCGGCGACATGCCGCTGCATCTGCAAGGGCGGCTGCTGCGCGCGCTGCAGGAACGCGCGGTGTCGCCGCTGGGCAGCAGCAAGGTCATCCATGTCGACGTCTCGGTGGTGTGCGCCACCAACCGCAACCTGCGTGATCTGGTCGCCAACGGCCAGTTCCGCGAAGACCTCTACTACCGCCTCAACGGGCTGGTGGTGCGGCTGCCGGCCCTGCGCGAGCGCGGCGACCTCGACGCGGTGGCCGCCAGGCTGCTGCGCCAGGACCAGGCGGGCGTGCAACCCGGCGAGCCGCCCCGCATCCGCGAGTCGGTGATGGAAATGTTCCGCCGCTACCACTGGCCGGGCAATATCCGCCAGCTGTGCAACCTGCTGCGCACCGCGCGGCTGATGGCCGAAGGCGAAGCCGAGATCACCGAGGACCACCTGCCCGACGACTTCCTCGATGACCTGCGCGAGCGCCAGGGACATGCGGCAGTGCCCGCGGCCCATGTGCTGCCGGGCGCGCAGCCCACGCGGCTGGCCGATGTCGAGGCCATGGCCATTGTCGCCACGGTCAAGGCGCACAACGGGAATATCTCCGCGGCGGCCAAGGCGCTGGGGATCTCGCGCAATACGGTCTACCGGAAAATGGAAGAGGCCCGCGGGCTGCCCTAGGCCGGCTGATCCCGGCCAGGCACCAGGGCAGCCGCGCGCTCAGGCCAGCGGCTCGCCCAGTATCCACAGGTCTTCCAGCTCGCGCCAGGCGCGCTGCACGTTCAGCGGGTGGCGCGACTGGAAATGGCGCCAATGCCGGAACGGCGCCGCCGCCACGGCGTCGCTGGCGCGCGAGGCATCGCTGCCCGCGGCCAGCGCGGCGCCGATTCCGTCCGCCAGCGCATCCAGGTAGGCCAGTGTCGGCGCCAGCGTCTGCGCGGGCGTGCCCGGCGCGGTGCCCACCACCGTGCGCGCCGGCAGCTCCTGCAGCCGCCGCAGCGCACGGCGCCACCCCTGCAGGGAGGCCTCCTGCATCTCCGGCACGCGCTCGCGGTAAGCCAGGCCGCCCGCACACAGCAGTTGCAGCTGCGGCGCGTACAGCACCGTATCCGAGGCACTGTGCGCGTTCGCGTAAACCTGCACCTGCCAGGCGGTAACGCCGGTGTGCAGCCAGCCATCGGGCTGCAGCGCGGGCTCCGGCAACACAATCGCGGCGCCGCGCATGGCACCGTTCCCGAGCAGCGTGGCCATGCGGGCCAGGCAGGCTGCGCAGCGTTGCCGCATCAGCGCAGCCGTGGCGGCGGAGGCCAGGAACACGGGCCGGGGCCGCAGCCGTGCGAACTCGGCATTGGCCAGCACGTTCTCCGGGTGGGCGTGCGTGTTGACCACCCAACGCACGGGCTGCGGCGTCAGCGCCCGGATGGCGCCGAGCAGCGCACCGCCCCACGCCGCCTGCGGCCCGGGGTCCACCACCAGCACGCCCGCACCGCTCAGATGGACCAGGGTCGGCACCACTTCGGCGGCGTTGTCGCCCGCCACTTCGGCATTGCCGGCGCGGGCCACGTACACGCCTGGCTGCAGCCGCTCCAGCGTGACCCGCGTGCCGGCAGCGGCCGCCGGGTGCCAGCCGTTCATGGCCAGCGCAAGCGTGGCGCCAAGAAAGCCGCGCCGCGTCGTGGGCATCACCGCTGCCAGCCAGCGGCGCGGATCGCGGCCACCAGCGCGTCGCGCATGGCCCCGGTCGCCAGGTGTCCGCCGTCCACCCAGGCCAGCCTTGCGCCCGGCATGGCGGCCTGCAGGCGCAGCGCGTTGGCGGAACGGCAGACCTTGTCGGCGCGGCCATGCAGCAGCGTCACCGGCAGGCCATGCGCGGCGATGACCCGCGCCGCCCTGAGCAGGGCTGGCTTGCCCAGTCCGGCCCGGTTGCGCAGGTAGTGCGCCTGGATGCGGTACTTGTTCACCGCGGCCATGCGCTCAGGCCGCGGCTGCCGGCGCGTAGGCGACGCGGGGGCAAGACCCAGCAATGCGTGTTCGCTCGCCTGCCACGCCGCGGCAGTGTCCCGTTTTTGAACAGGCGTACCACTTTGCAACAGCCGTGACACAGTGAGCAGCCGCGCGCGCGCATCGGGCAAGCGCTCGCCCCATGCCTTGACGCAATGCAGCATGCGGCGGCCCCCATGGCGCGGTGAAAACAGCGCGAGCACATCGTCGCGGCCAGTCAGGAAGGTCCCGCGCAGGACCAGCGCCGCCACGGCGTGCGGGCATTGCGCCGCGTACGCCAGGGCAAGTGCCGCGCCCCATGATCCGCCCACCACGCCCCAGCGTTCGATGCCCAGCGCGCGGCGCAGCCGCTCCAGGTCGGCCAGCAGCGCGCTCACGGTATTGCGGCGCAGGCAGCCAGCCGGCCTGGAACGGCCGGCGCCGCGCTGGTCCGGCATCACCACGCGGTGCCGCCGCGGGTCGAACCATTGCGCCATGGCGGCAGAGCAGCCGCTGCCCGGCCCGCCATGCAGCACCAGCCACGGCTCGCCGTCCGCGGCGCCGGCCAGCCGCACATGCACGCGCTGGGCGTCGGGCGTACGCAGGTAGAAGGTGGTGACCGTGCCGGAAAAGCCGGCGGATATCGTGGATGCGTCGGGCATGGATGTTGCCTTGAGGGAATGCGGCAGTCGGGCGGCAGCCAGGCGCCGCTGCAAGACGATATTCACTAACCATGCCACCCAAGGAGAGAGACATGCGCTGGACCACCCCCGCCTACACCGAGCTGCGGCTTGGCTTTGAAATCACGATGTACATCGCCAACCGCTGAGCGTGCCGCGGTGCCTGCGACCGGCGGTGCGCCGACAGGCAAGCCGTGGACCGCAAGCACAACCAACGCAGGCAGGCGCCAGGGCTGGCGCCTGCTCCATGAAGCCATGACCCAACACCAAGCGCTCGCGCCATGACAAGCATCCGGGTACTGGGGTCGGCCGCCGGCGGCGGCTTTCCGCAGTGGAACTGCAACTGCCACAACTGCGACGGCGTGCGCCGCGGCACGGTGCGCGCCACGCCGCGCACGCAATCCTCGATCGCGCTGACGGGCGACGGGCGTGATGCCATCCTGGTCAATGCCTCGCCCGATATACTGCAGCAGCTGCGCCAGGCGCCCGCGCTGCAGCCCGCGCGCGCGCCGCGCGACACCGCCATCGCCGCGGTCGTGCTGATGGATGCGCAGATCGACCACGTCACCGGCCTGCTGATGCTGCGCGAACACCGCCAGGCGCTGCCGGTCTATGCCACGGCCGCCGTCCTCGACGACCTGGGCGCCGCCTTCCCGCTGACGCGCATCCTGTCGCACTACTGCGGATTGCAGACGCACGCCCTGCCCTGCGACGGCACCTCGTTTTCAGTCCCGCCGCTGGACGGCGTGACACTGACGGCGATACCGCTGGAGAGCAAGGCCCCGCCCTACTCGCCCAACCGCCACGCGCCGCGCACGGGCGACAACATCGGTCTGCGCATCGAAGACCGCCGCAGCGGCCGCAGCGCCTTCTATGCGCCCGGCCTGGGCCGCATCGACGACCACGTCTTTGCGCAGCTGCACAGCGCCGACATCGTGCTGGTCGACGGCACCTTCTGGCGCGACGACGAGATGCAGGCGCCGGGCTTCTCCGGCAAGACCGCCGCCGACATGGGCCACCTGGCCCTGTCCGGACCCGGCGGCATGATCGAGGTCCTGGAGCGGCTGCCCGCCAGCCGCAAGATCCTTATCCATATCAACAATACCAACCCGGTGCTGGTGGAAGACTCGCCGGAGCGCGCAGAGCTGGCGCGGCATGGCATCGAGGTGGCGTACGACGGCATGGAAATCGCCCTATGACATCAGCCATCCTCCCCATCTCCCCCATCGCCTGGACCGAGGCCGAGTTCGAGGCCCGCCTGCGCGCCAAGGAAAGCGGCTACCACATCCACCATCCCTTCAACCAGCGCATGGCGACGGGCCAGTGCTCGCCCGCGCAGATCCGCGCATGGGTGGCCAACCGCTTCTACTACCAGGACAACATCCCGCTGAAGGACGCCGCCATCCTGTCCAACTGCCCCGAGCGCGACACCCGCCGCGAGTGGGTGGTGCGCATCCTTGACCACGACGGCACCGACACCCAACCCGGCGGCATCGAGGCCTGGCTGCGCCTGGGCCAGGCGGTGGGCCTGGAGCGCGCAGCGCTGCTGAGCCACCGGCACGTGTTGCCCGGGGTGCGCTTTGCCGTCGATGCCTATGTCAACTTTGCGCGCCGCGCGCCGTGGCAGGAAGCCGTGTGCTCGTCGCTGACGGAGATGTTCGCGCCCGAGATCCACAAGGAGCGCCTGGCCGGCTGGCCCACGCATTACCCGTGGATCGAGGCCGCCGGGCTGGACTACTTCCGCTCTCGCATTCCGCTCGCGCAGCGCGACGTGGACCATGGCCTGCGCGTGACGCTGGGCCACTTCCGCAGCGCGGCGCAACAGCAGCGCGCCCTCGACATCCTGCAGTTCAAGCTCGACGTGCTCTGGTCGATGCTCGACGCCATCCAGCAAGCCAACCCATGACAGCCAGCACGCAAGACCTCGCCAGACCGACCCTGCACCGGACCTTTCGCCTGCAATGGGAAGCGTCCCAGCAAAGCTGGGTACTGCTGTACCCGGAAGGCATGGTCACCCTCAACGACAGCGCCGCCGCGATCCTGCAGCGCTGCGACGGCAGCCACACGCTGGACATGCTGATCGACGACCTGCAGGCCGCGTTTGGCGTGCAGGGCATCGCCCCGGAGGTACATGCCTTTGTCAAACATGCCATCGAACGCGGCTGGCTCGTCTGAGGTCGCGCCAGGCCCGCCGCTATGGCTGCTGGCCGAGCTGACCTACCGCTGCCCGCTGCATTGCGCCTTCTGCTCCAACCCGGTGGACTATGCCCGGCATGCGGCCGAGCTGAGCACCGCGCAATGGTGCGATGTGCTCAGCCAGGCGCGGGCGCTGGGCGCGGTGCAGCTCGGGCTGTCCGGCGGCGAGCCGCTGCTGCGCAAGGACCTGGAGATACTGGTCCGGCATGCGCATGGCCTGGGCTTCTACACCAACCTCATCACCTCGGGCGTGGGCCTGACCGACGCCCGCCTTGCCGACCTGCGCGAAGCCGGCCTGGACCATATCCAGCTGTCGTTCCAGGACTCCACCCGCGAGCTCAACGACTTCCTGTCCAGCACCCGCACCTTCGACCTGAAGCAGCGCGTGGCGCGCATGATCAAGGCACACGGCTACCCGATGGTGATGAACTGCGTGCTGCACCGGCATAACCTGCCGCATGTCGGCACCATCATCGAGATGGCCCTGCAAATGGGCGCCGAATACCTGGAACTGGCCAACACGCAGTACTACGGCTGGGCCTGGGAGAACCGGCTGGCGCTGCTGCCCACCCATGAGCAGCTGCGCGAGGCCGAGGCCGTGGTCCGGCAGTACCGCGCGCGCATCGGCAGGCAATGCCAGATCCTGTTCGTCGTGCCTGACTACTTCGAGGCACGGCCCAAGAAGTGCATGAACGGCTGGGGCACCACCTTCCTTGGCGTGGCGCCCGACGGCACCGCGCTGCCCTGCCACGCGGCGCGCATGCTGCCCGGCCTGGCGCTGCCGAACGTCACCACGCAGGGGCTGCGCGAGATCTGGACCGAAAGCGATGCCTTCCGCCGTTTCCGCGGCACGCAGTGGATGCAGGAGCCCTGCCGTTCCTGTGACCAGCGCGAGCAGGACTACGGCGGCTGCCGCTGCCAGGCGTTCCTGGTCACCGGCGACGCCGCCGCCACGGACCCGGTGTGCGAGCGCTCCGGCGCGCACGGCAAGGTCAGCGAGATCGTGCTGCAGGGCCGGCTGGCCGTGGCGCAGGCGCGCGAGCAAGCGATGGTATTTCGCAGCGATGGCAACTCGCTGCGGCTGAGCAGCGGCCAGCGGTAAGAAAGGAAAGACCCCGGCATGGCAGGCGCCAGCCGGGGTTCCTTGCCGGCAAGCCGGCATCGTCAAGACAGTCGCCGGCCTCAGCTGGCACTCAACACCCACTCCGCCAGCTTCTTCGCGTCATCCTCACCAAGGCTGCCATGCGGCGGCATAGGAATCCGCCCCCACGCGCCCTTGCCGCCTTCGCGGATCTTCTTTGCCAGCCGCTCCGCCGCCTGGCTATCGCCCTTGTACCTGGCGGCCACCTCGGCAAACCCCGGCCCCACCAGCTTCGACTGCATGCCATGGCAGGAAAAGCAGCCGCTCTTGTCGGCCAGGGCCTGCATGTCGGCGGCCGTGCCGGCCAGCGCCGCGCCCGGCAGCAGCGCCGAAGCCGCCGCCAGCGCCATCCATTCCTTCTTCATACCTGTGTCCCTCTTCGTCTCATTTCGTCCCATTTCGTCCTGTTGCAACCGCGCCCGGCGCACGCCGCGCACCCATGATGCGATGCGGGCGTGCGCCGGACCGTGTCACCTCCCGCCGGCTCAGCTCTTGTGCAGCTTGAACACCCACACCGAGCCGCCCTGCTCCAGGAAGTTCACGCGCTTGGCCACCTCGCCGCCCCACAGCGGCACCGCGCCGCCCCAGCCGGACACCACGGCCACGTACTGCTCGCCGTTCTCTTCCCAGGTGACCGGAGGCGCCACCACGCCGCTGCCGGTCTGGAACTGCCACAGCTCCTTGCCGGTCCTGGCGTCGGCCGCCTTCAGGTAGCCCTCCGGCGTGCCCCAGAACACCAGCCCGCCGGCGGTGGTCATCACCCCGCCCCACAGCGGCGCGCTGTTCCTGACCTCCCACATGATCTTGCCGCTCTTCGGGTTGATGGCCCGCAGCGTGCCGATGTAGTCCTCGTTCAGCGGACGGATGGTGAAGCCCGCGCCCAGGAAGGCGGCGCCTTTCTTGTAGCTGATGGGCTCATTCCAGATATCCATGCCCCACTCGTTGGCGGGCACGTAGAACAGGCCGGTCTGCGGGCTGTAGGCCATCGGCTGCTGGTTCTTGCCGCCAAGGAAGCCCGGCGCGGCAAACACGGACTTGCCCTTCTTCTCGTCGCTGCCGGCAGCGGGGTCGCCGGGGCGGCCTTCGGCGATGTAGTTGGGGCGGCCGCTCTTCAGGTCGATGCCGGTGGCCCAGGTGATTTTCTTGACGAAGGGGAAAGCATTGACCAGCTTGCCGCTGGCCGCGTCGTTGACGTAGAAGAAGCCATTGCGGTCGGCCTTGCCGCCCATGCGCTTGCCGTCCAGGTCGAAGGTCACGAACTCATTGACGCCATCGAAATCCCAGCCGTCGTTCGGGGTGTTCTGGTAGTGCCAGACGATCTTGCCGGTGGCGGGATCCAGCGCCACCGTCGAGGCCGAGTAGAGGTTGTCGCCCTTGCGGATATGGCTGTTCCACGGGCCCGGATTGCCGGTGCCGAAGTACACCAGCCCGGTGGCCGGATCATAGGTGCCGCCCAGCCAGGTGGCGGCGCCGCCGGTCTTCCAGGTCTCGCCCGGCCAGCTTGCGTTGGCGGTGCCGGTCACGCCGTTCTCGGTCTTGTTGCCGTCCTTGTCGAACTTGTAGCCCATATGGCCTTCGACCACCGGCCGCGACCACACCAGCTGCCCGGTTTTGGCATCGCGCGCCTCGACCCGGCCCACCACGCCGAACTCGCCGCCGGAGATGCCGGTCAGCACCATGCCCTTGACGATCATGGGCGCCGCCGTGTACGAATAGCCGGCGGCGTAGTCCTCCAGCTTCTCCTTCCACACCACCTTGCCGGTCTTCTGGTCCAGCGCCACCAGCTGCGCATCGAGCGTGCCGAAGATCACCAGGTTGTCGTAGAGTGCCGCACCGCGGTTCACCACGTCGCAGCACGGCATGATGCCTTCGGGCAGCCGGTGCTCATACTTCCAGAGCTTGCGTCCGGTCTTCAGGTCCAGCGCATAGATGCGCGAATACGAGGCCGTCACGAACATCTTGCCGTCATGGATCAGCGGCTGCGATTCCTGCCCGCGCTGCTTCTCGCCGCCAAACGAGAACGACCACGCCGGCACCAGCTGCCCGACGTTCTTCGTATTGATGCGCGACAGCGTGGAATAGCGCTGGCCTTGCGGGCCCATGCCCCACGACAACACATCGCCGGGGCTCTTTGCGTCGTTCTCGATCATGGCATCGGTCACTGCCGCCTGCGCGGCCAGACTGGCCGCGGCAGCCGCAACCGCCATCACTGCTCGTAACGTCCTCATTGTCATCTCCTCTCTTGTTTTGGGTTTCCCTGGTGCGCCACTGCGCCACACACCAGACATGCCTTTGGCAATTCCCATGCCAATCGCATCCCCGCACCAGCACGCCGGTTGCGGCCCCGTTGCGTGATGACAGCCGTGCCAGCGCGCAACACTGCGTTGCAGCTGCTCCAGAATTGAACAGCCCGCCACGGCTGGCCGGCGTCAGTGCCCAAGCGCGGCTTCCTCACGCGCCGGGTAGAGATGGCCGACGTTGCGCAGGTACTCCGCGGGCATCGCGGCCCAGTGCGCGTAGGGCTGCGGCACCGGCATCGCCATGACCTCGGCCAGGTCCCGCCCCTGCGCCGCGGCCTCGCGCAGGCGCGTATCCAGCCATTGCAGGTAGCCGCGCGTCTGCGCGATGGCCTCTGCGCCGCCGGCGGCCGCAGGCACTGGTCCGTGGCTGGGGACCAGCACGCGCGCCCCGCTGTCGGCCATCAGCGCCTGCAGCCGGTCCAGGCTGGCCAGCCAGCGGCCGATATCCGCGTGCGGCGTGGTCGGAATGCGTTGCCGGAACACCAGCCCGCCGGCAAAGACCACGCCTGCGGTGTGGTCCAGCACCACCAGGTCGTCGCCGGTATGGCCGCCCAGGCGCACCAGCTCCAGCGTATGGCGCCCGATCGTGCGGCGGCCCGGCGCCAGCGCGTGGGCAGCCGGCGCGGGCTCGGTGCCGCGCATCCAGTCGCCGCACAGGCGGTAGAGGTTGTCGGCATAAGCGGCGCCCTCGCGCCGCGCCCCGTCGATGGTGCCGGCCAGGGCGCTGCCGCCCACGTCGGCATAGGCCTGGTTGCCGAAGAAATAGTCGGGATGCAGGTTCAGGTTCAGCACCAGCCGCACCGGCGCGGCCGTGACCGATGCAATCGCCCTGCGCTGCTGCTCGCCATACAGCCGCGACGGGCCGGTGTTGATGACCACCACGCCGTCGCCGGTGTCGATAAACGCCGTATTGATGATGTTGCAGCCGTTGCCGGGCGCGAAGTCGGCATTGGCGCCTTCCAGCAGCCACACGCCCGCGGCGATCTCGCGCGGAGCCAGGCGGTAGTCAGGAGGCTGCAGCGCGGCCTGCTGGGCGAGTGCCGGCGGCACGGGCTGGCCCGCCAGGCATAGCAGCAACCACAGTAGCAATCGTCGCTTCATGGGGACACCCGCGCCGCGATGCGGTTGCCGTTGTTGTCGTGGCCGGCCACCGTCATGCCCGGCTGCACGGCATCGCGCAGGTCGAAGGAGAAGATCGGGTTCTCGGCAACCGGCTCATGCAGCGTCAGTCGCAGCAGCGGCTGCCGGGCCGCGTCAGCCAGGACCAGGGTCTCGATATGGAACGCCGGGATGCCCGCCGCCAGGCCGGTATCCATCGGATGCATCACGCGCAGCCGCACGCGCGCCGCGGCCTCGCCGAAGCCCGGGAACACGCGCGCGTCCACGCGGTTGAGCGTGCGGCTCCAGCTGCCGTCGCGGCGCGTGGCGCCGGGCACCGTGCAGCCCCCGCCGCCGGCATCGACCAGCACGCTGCCGACATGCCAGGTGCCATCGCGCGTGCGCGCCGCCACCCGCACCGGCGACGCCTGTTCCAGCTTGAAGCGGAACGACAGCGACGGGCGCACCCGCAGCGGTTCGAACGCCAGCACCTCGCGGATCGGGTTGCGGTCCACCGCCACCACGATGCGATCCACTTCGCCCAGCGCCGAGGCATCGAAGGCGATCGGCACGCGCATGGGGTCTTCCGCAAACGCCGGCCCGGTCACCCTGACGCGGCTGTCGAACACCACCGGCCCCATCTGCAGCAGCTCCTTGTG
Organism: Cupriavidus sp. BIC8F; assembly: GCF_032465815.1. Lineage (NCBI taxonomy): Bacteria > Pseudomonadati > Pseudomonadota > Betaproteobacteria > Burkholderiales > Burkholderiaceae > Cupriavidus > Cupriavidus sp. BIC8F. Next base: position 2,077,645 of record NZ_CP136095.1, read on the forward strand.
GATCCAGGCCCATTGCGGCGACTGCAGCGGATCGCTGTGCGCGATGACGGCGCCCGCTGCCCCGGCAGCCGCCACCGCCGGACTGGCCATGCCCAGTGCGGCCGCCATCAGCAGGACCATGCCCCGCGTCCGGCGCCTCATGCCTGCTGCCCCCGGCGCGCCATGCCGCGCTGCGGGTCGTAGCCCTGCAGCGCCAGCGCGAAGAACACCGCCGCGCTGCCCGCGACCACCGCCAGGCTCAGCGGCGCCACCTGCCCGTACAGCGCAAAGCGGATCGCCTCGACCGCGTGGGTGAAGGGATTGAAGCGGGCCAGCTGGTACACCACCTCCGCGCCCGACTCCTGCAGCTTCCACAGCGGATACAGCGCCGAGCTGATGAAGAACATCGGGAAGATCACGAAGTTCATGGTGCCGGCAAAGTTCTCGAGCTGGCGCACATGGACCGACAGCAGCAGGCCCAGCGCGCCCAGCATCAGCGCGGCCAGCGCCATGGCGCCCGTCGCCGCCAGCAGGTGCAGGGACTCGAAGCGGATGCCAAAGGCCATCGCCACCAGCAGGAACGCGGCCATCTGCAGCAGCGACAGCACCGTGCCCGCCGCCAGCTTGCAAGCCAGCAGCCAGCCCCGCGGCAGCGGCGCGGTCAGCAGCAGCCGCATCACGCCCATCTCGCGGTCGTACACCATGGCCAGCGACGACTGCATGCCGTTGAACAGCGCGATCATGCCCAGCAGTCCGGGCGCCACGTAGACCTTGTATTCGATGTAGGTGTCGTAGGGCGGCGCAATGGCGACGCCCAGCGCGTTCTGGAAGCCCGCGGCAAACACGAGCAGCCACAGCAGCGGGCGCACCAGCGACGACAGCAGGCGCCCGGGCTGGCGCAGGTACTTGCGCAACTCGCGCCCGCAAACCGCGCGCAGCGCGCGCCAGCGATGGATCAGGATGGAGGCCATGGGTGCGCTAAGCGGATGGGGCCCGGCACGCCGTGTCGGCTTCATCGGCGCCCAGGGTGTCGAGGTTGTTCTTCGGATGCAGCACGCCTTCCACCGGGGCCATGCCGACCACGCCGTCAGGGTGGGCCAGCAACACCGGCTGGCGCAGCTGGCGGTCCCAGCGGCGGAACGACAGTGGCGGCCCCTTGAAGCCGTCCACCACCACCTGCCCGGCGGCAAGCGCCTGCGCCTGTCCGGCAAACCCGGCCCTGGGCAGGCGCGCCACGCTCTCGGCGATGGCCTTGACCGCCACCCAGGCAGCCCAGTCGTAGCCGGTCATCGGACGGCCCGCCGCGCGCATGAAGCGCCGGTTGAGCTGCGGCCCGCCATTGCGCTCCCAGGCCCAGTGCCACGCCTGCGCGCCCAGCCCGCTGGCGCCCACCACCGGGCGCGGCAGCAGCGTGGCGTAGGGCACGCCGCGGGCGAACTCGCCGTCGGCATCGGCCACCACCACCACGTCATAGTCCACGCCGCCGGTCAGCAGGCCAAGGTTGGCCTGGTCGCGCTCACGCGGGTCGTTGGACAGCCTGAAGGCGCGCTGCGCCGACCAGGCAATGCCAAAGCGCCGCGCCGACGTCACCAGCGCGTCGCGCTGCGCCGCATCGGCCGCGGACGGGCCGCTCAGCAGCAGGGCGCGGCGCCATTTGCGCAGTACCAGGTACTGCATCAGCGCATCCGCGCGCATGCGCAGGCTGGGCAGCGTGTGCAGCAGCACCGGCGCGCAGCCGGCGCCGCGCAACTCGTCGTCATCGGCGGACACGTTGAACAGCAAGGCCTCGCCCGGCTTGACGGCGCCCGCGGCCACCCTGACTGACGCCGACGGCAGGTCCAGCAGGATATAGCGCGTGCCCTGCCGCGCCAGCGCAGCGACCAGCGGGGCCACCTCGGCGCCGGTGCGGGCTTCCTGTGCCTCCAGCCTGAGCGACTGGCCCGCGGCCTCGAGCGCCACGCGCGCTTCCGCGGCCGCCACCTGGGCGCCGTCGAGCGCACGGCCCTGCGGCTGTCCGGGATAGCGCTGCGCCAGGCGCCGGGGCGCATAGCGCGCGTCGTCGGCCTGCGACACGACCGCCACGCGCACCTCGGCAGCGTGCGCCGCGGCAGGCAGCCACGCCAGCGCCATGGCGCCCAACCCGGCACGCCACCACGGCCACCACGCACGCGAGCGCTCAGTCATCGATCGCCACCGAATGCGGCACCCGGCCCGCCTTGAGCGTGGCCACCGCCTTGCGGCTGGCGGTGTCCACCACGCTGACATCGTCGGACAGGCCGTTGGCGACATAAAGCCGCGCGTTGTCGCGGCTCAGCGCCAGCCCCCATGCGCGGCGGCCGACCAGCACATAGTCCTGCACCCGGCGCGACGCCACCTCGACCACCGCGACATGGTTGGCGCGGCCCAGCCCGATGTAGGCGCGCGTGCCGTCGCCGCTGGCCGCCATGCCCACCGGGGTCACGTCCTCGGCGCGAAAACCCCGGGGCGCGAAGGCGATGGTCTGGGCCACCTCGAAGGTATCGGTACGGATCACGCTGACGCTGGCCGAGAGCTCGTTGGACACCCACAGCTCCTTGCCGTCGCGCACCAGCAGCAGCCGCCGCGGCCGGTTGCCGACCTGGATATTGCGGATCACCTTGCGCGAGGCCACGTCGATGACATGGACCAGGTTGGCCACCTCCGAGGTCACGTACACATGCCTGCCGTCGGTGCTGACCTTGACGCCCTCCGGCTCCTCGCCCACCCTGACCGCGAACACGCGCTTGCCCGACGCCGTGTCGTAGGCCGACAGCAGCCCGTCCTCTTCATTCGAGACATAGAGCGTGCGGCCGTCCTGGCTGAGATCGAACAACTCCGGATCGTCCCCCACCGGCAGCGATGCCACGGTCTTGCGGCTGGCCACATCGACCACATCCACCCGGTTGTCGTCGCTGCAGGCCACGTACAGGCGCGTGCGGTCGGGCGACAGCTGCAGGTGGCGCGGCCGCCTGCACTGCCGCCATACCGCGACCAGCTGCCGGCTGCGGGCATCGAAGACGGCGAGGGCGTCGTCCTTCTCGCTCGATACAAAGACCTGGTTGGTAGCCTGGCCGACGGGAGGCGCGGCCCCACCCTGCGCGCCTTCGGCCAGGCCGGCGGCAACCAGCAGCGTTGTGACCAGCAGCAAGGCGCCGGCAAACCAGACGGGGGATGGCATCTTGTTCATGCGGGTACGCGCCTCGCAGCCGGGTCAGTGACAGGGGCCGGCGGCGTCATGGCCAGGAAGGCGCCCTCCAGGGTGTCGCACGCCGCGGCGCCGCGCAGTGCGGCCGGGGTGCCGTCGAAACGCACGGTGCCGTGGTCCAGCACGATCACGCGGTCGGCGTGCTCCACCTCCTGCACCAGGTGGGTGGCCCACAGCACGCCGGCCTGCGCCCGCGCCGTCAGCCGCCGGGCATCGGCCACCAGCTGCGCGCGTGCGGCCGGGTCCAGCCCCACCGTCGGCTCGTCCAGCAGCAGCATGGCCGGTTCATGCAGCAGCGCGCGCGCCAGTTCCACCTTGCGCCGGTTGCCGCCCGAAAGCTCGCGCACCGGAGCGCGCGCACGCGCCGCCAGCCCGAAGTCATCGAGCAGCCGGGCGATGCGCTGCGCCGCCACGCCGCGCGGCAGCCCGTGCAGGTCCGCGTGAAAGCGCAGGTTGGCCAGCACCGGCAGGTCCAGGTCGATGGCGGGCTGCTGGAACACGATGCCCAGCCGTGCCAGCGCGCGCACCGGATCGCGCCGCATGTCGCTGCCCATCACCGTGACCTGACCCGCATCGGCCACGAACAGGCCGCTGAGGATCTGGAACAGCGTGGTCTTGCCCGCCCCGTTGGGCCCGAGCAGTGCCACGAACTCGCCGCGCCGCACGCTGAGCGAGACCCCGTCCAGGGCCACGCGGCTGCCGAACGCCTTGCGCACGGCGTCGCAGCACAGCGCCGGCGGTGCTTGCATGGCTATCACAGCTGCCCCCTGGGCCGCGCGGTGCCCACGCGCTCGGCAAAGGTCCGCTCGGTCTCCCACGCATGGCGCAGGAAGGCATCGTATTGCGCGGTGTTCAGGTAAGTCAGCTCCTGGTCGTACCTGGCCAGTTCCGCAAGGTGGCGCGGCTGCTGCATCGCGGCGCGGAACGCGTCATGCAGGCGGCCGACGATTGCCGGATCGGTGCCGCGCGGTACGCCGATGCCGTAGGGCGAGTTATGGACCGCATCGGCAAAGCCCAGCTCGCTTACCGTCGGCACCTCAGGCCAGCGCGGTGAGCGCTGCGCGCTGAACACGGCCAGCAGGCGCAGCTTGCCGCTCTCCACGAAGAGCGCGAAGCCGGTGGAATTGACCCCCGCCATCAGCGAACCGTTGGCCACCGCCAGCATCTGGTCAGCGGTGCCGTGATACGGCACGTGGATATAGCGCACGCCGCTGCGCCCGAGCACGTCCTCCATCGCCAGATGGGCGGTGGTGCCGATGCCGGTGGAGCCCACGGTCAGCTCGCCCGGATGCGCGCGGCCCCAGGCGACCAGGTCGCGCAGCGAGCGCAACGGGCTGTCTGCGGGCACCACGATGCCGAAGGTATAGCCCGATATCATCAGCACCGGCTGGATGTCGCGCAGCGGCTGCCAGGCGGTCTTCTGCTGATGCGGGAAGCGATACACCGTCAGCGGCAGCTGGCCGATGGTGTAGCCGTCCGGCCGCGCCGCGGCAAGCAAGCCGCCCACCAGCGTGCCGCCGGCGCCCGGCCGGTTCTCCACCACGACCGGCTGCCCCAGCTCACGCCCGGCCAGCTCCGCCAGGATGCGCATGGAGATATCGGTGGCGCCGCCCGCTGGCCATGGCACCACCAGCGTGATCGGCCGCGACGGATACCCCTGCGCGCCCTCGGCCAGCGCGGCGCCCGCATGGACCAGGCCGAGGCACGGCAACAGCAGGCAGGCAAGGCAGCGACCGAGGCGGCGGAACATGGCTGGGCACCAGGCAAAGTGTTGATGCGGGTGAACAGAGCAAGGCCGATACCATGTGCAGCGCAGCATGGGGCCGCGCTCCATGCCAGGCGTTGCCTGGCCGCGCCGGACGCACTGCCGCACGCACTGCCGGACGCTGCCGCCAGGCCGTGCCTTGTGCGGTGCGCCGCGCACGACTGTCCCATGGTGGAGCACCGGCCCGCTGCTTGTGCCCGCGGCTGTCCTGTTTTGTGACAGGCGCAGTCCCACCACGCCGCGGCGCATGCGAACGCGCCGTAGCGGCATCCCGATCCCCCGTTGCGAGGCCCAAGGTATGAAACCTGCTCAGCTCCGGGCAAGCGCTACCCAATGCAGGTATCGCACCGCTTATCCGGAGGAGACGGAACATGCCAGCCAACCCGCGCCCCACACCGCCAGGGCAGGCGTCGCGCGACACCGTGGCTTGCCGCGGCAGGGCCCGCCGCGGCGCCGCCACCGCGATTGCCGTGGCGGTCGCCCTGATGATGGCCCAGCGGCCCGCTGTTGCGCAGCAGGACACCCCTGTCCCAAACCAGGACAGCGCGATGCTGCCGGAAGTCCTGGTGGTGGCCGCCGCGCCGCTGCCAGGCATCGGCGTGGACAGCGACCTGGTGCCCTACACCGTGCAGACCGTGCGCGGCGACGACCTGGACCGGTCGCGCGCCGGCAACCTGGCCGAGTACTTGTCCCGCAATCTGGCCGGCGTCAACGTCAACGACATCCAGGGCAGCCCGTTCCAGACCGACATCACCTACCGCGGCTTCCGTGCCTCGTCCATTCCGGGCGTGCCGCAGGGCCTGTCGGTCTACCTGGACGGCATCCGCGTCAACGAGCCCTTCGGCGACGTGGTCAGCTGGGACATGATCCCGGAAGCCGCGCTGGCGAGCGTGTCGCTGGTGTCCAGCGCCAACCCGGCCTACGGCCTCAATACCCTGGGCGGCGCGCTGGCCATGACCACCCGTTCCGGGCTGGACTCGCCCGGCTTCACGGCCGACCTGTCCTACGGCAGCGGCGCCCGCAAGCGCGCCGACCTGTCCGGCGGCGTGCGCAGCGACAGCGGCTGGCACGCATTCGCGGCCGGCACCCTGTTCCAGGAGCATGGCTGGCGCGACCAGTCGGGCGGCCGGCTTGGCAACGTCTTCGCCAAGGCTGGCTATGCGGGCGACACTGACAGCTGGGACGTCTCCGTGCTGCACGGCCGCAGCACGCTGACCGGAAATGGGCTGGTGCCCAGCTTCCACGCCAGCGGCAGCGGCACCCTGCCAGACCTCTACCAGGCCAACCGCCGCGCCGTCTACACCTACCCCGACCAGACCCGCAACCAGTTGACCCAGGTCGCCGTCAACGGCCGCCACTGGTTCGACGACAAGACCAGCGCAGCCGCGCTGGCCTACGTGCGCACCAGCCGCCGCGACACCACCAACGGCGATGTCAACCCCGCCTACGAGGCCTATGCCGAAGACTGCGAGGACGGCTTTGCGCCCGACGGCAGCCCGCGCGGCGACGCCTGCGGCATGACCCGGGCCGAAGGCGCCGCGCTGCATCCTGCCGTGATCAACACCACCCATATGTGGCAGCAGACCGTCGGCATGGCGCTGAGCATGGCCAGGGAGACCGACCGCCACCTGCTCAACGCCGGCCTGACCCTGGACCGCAGCCGCCTGACCTACTCGCAGTACGCCCAGCCCGGCACCTTCACCGACGACCGCGGCGCCGTGGCCGACCCGGACGCCCCCAACGCCCTGTTCTCCGGCGTCGGCGGCAGCTCGCGCATGCTCGGCCTGTACCTGTCCGACACCTGGTCGCTGACCCCCAGCACCTTCCTGACCGCCTCGGCCAGGTGGAACCACGTCGCGGTAAGCAACACCCTGCGCAACAGCGACGGCAGCGAACAGCCGCGCGAGAGCTTTACCTACCGCCGCCTCAACCCGGCGCTGGGGCTCTCGCAGAAGCTGGGCGGCGGCGTCACCGTGTTCGGCGGCTACGCCCAGAACAACCGCGTGCCGACCGTCCTCGAACTCGGCTGCGCCGACCCGACGCGGCCCTGCCGCCTGCCGGCCGGCCTGCAGGCCGACCCCTACCTGAAGCAGGTGGTCTCACACTCCTACGAAGCAGGCGTGCGCTGGCACCGCGGCAAGGACACCGAAGTCACCGCGTCGCTCTACCGCGTCGACAATCACGACGACATCCTCTTCCTGCGCGCCCCGAACACCCAACTCGGCTATTTCGCCAACTTCGACCGCACCCGCAACCAGGGCCTGGACCTCACCGCCCGCCAGCGCGTGGGCGATGTCACGCTGCGGCTTGCCTACAGCTATCTCCAGGCCACCTACCAGGCCGCCGGCCAGCTTGCCGCCGGCGAACGCACCATCGACATCCGGCCCGGCATGCGCATGGCTGGCCTGCCCCGCCATACGCTCAAGCTGGGCCTCGACTGGCAGGCACTGGCCGGCCTGACGCTTGGCGCCGACCTGGTGGCGGTATCAAGCACCGTCTCCAGCGGCAACGAAGACGGCCTGCGCAGCGACCCGCAACCGGGCGCGCCGCCGAAAACCGCCGACTGGCATGTGCCCGGCTACGCCACCCTCAACCTGCGCGCAGCGTACAAGGTGAACAAGCAGTTTGAGATCTATGCGCGCGTGGCCAATGTCTTTGGCCGGCGCTACGAGACCTATGGGCAGATCGCGAATGATGTGTTCCCCGGCGGCAGCCTGGTGCGCCCGCATGTGGCACCGGGGGATGCCGCCAGCGCGCTGTTCGTGGCACCGGGCGCGCCGCGGAGCTTCTGGCTGGGGGTGGTGTTCCGGATGTAGCAAGCCAGGCGGGTTCCGCTGAGCAATGCGAAGCGGGCCGGCACGCAATGAGAACCAGTCGGCCCGCTCCCGGGGCGCGCTACTATTCGCCTGACGCGGCGCCTTTGCGTCTGGCGTCAGCCCTCCCCCCACAACCCGTCATGACCCGCATTGTCCGCATCGCCCTCCACACCCTGGCATCCGCAGGCCTCATGTTCCTGAGCACCGCGCATGCCACCGACATCGACTGCGATCCGTCAGCCACCGCTGCCAGCGCCACGCAGGCGCAGCGCCTGATCTGCGAATCCGCGCTGTTTTCCATGGGCTACCAGCGCATCTATGCCGAGCAGCAGCGCCTGCTCAAGGCGCGGGCAATCACTGAGGCGGACATTGCAGCGTTCCGCAAGAAGCGGGACCGTTGCGATTCGGCGTCCTGCCTGGATACGGTCTTCCGGGAATGGAATGCGTTCGCCAGCCGGGCGCGGGTCCCTTGACTGGAGAGCCACAGCGCGCAGTCCTGCCCGCGCGGACTCAGAAAGCGCTGGCTGGCACAGCGCCGTGGCCGGCAGGGCCGGCCTTGCCTTTCCGGACCCCGGATGCCAGGGCGCGGATGGCGGCTTCGCGGGAGTTTCCGATGCGCTTGTGCGCGGTCTCCAGGACCGCATCGATGTCCCGCCTGGTCACGGCGCGCTGCAGGGCACGCCAGGTCTTGAAGGAATTCTCCAGCGACCCGGGACGGGATGCGAGCCCCAGCCGCACATAGCGCAGGACCCGCAGGGAGATCGAGTTCAGCAGCTCCCCGACCAGCCGGTTGCTCGACAGGTCTGCCATGGCCATGTTCGCCAGGAAGGTCACGCTGATATAGGCATCCACGGATTCCTCGACAGCCTTGCCGAGCCGCGGCATGAATTGCCCGAATAGCGCATCAAGCGCGTCCGCGCGCTCTTCCATCAGTTGCCTGAGCAGAATCGCAAACAGTGCGTCCCGCACGACGTAGATATCCCGCAGATCCTGGGCATTGGGCTCGGTGACAATGGCGCCGCGCCGCGCGCGGAACTCGATCAGCCGCTCCCGCTCCAGGATGCGCAAGGCCTCGCGCACAGGAGCGCGGCTGACCTCCAGAACCTCGCTGATGTCTTTCTCAAGCAGGCGTTGGCCTGCGTGGATCACGTCGATCGTGATCAGTCCCGCCAGCCGCACCGCAATCTGGTCAGCGACTGATGCCGACCAGTCGCGTCCATGCATAAGCGCCTGCTCGACCGCCAGCGTGACCGGATTCTGCGGTGTTTGCGGCGCAAGCAGCAACTGCAGTTCTGGCGTGTTGGTAGTCTTGAGTCTGCCCATGAGGGGTAAATCCTTCCGATTATTGGGGAACCGGTCGGGTGCTGCCCTCGATCGGCGCTGCACCGCTCGCAGCGTCCAAGATCTTACCTTACGTGGCGTATCGGGCGGATGGCCGAGTGTGGCATTTCGGTCGGTGCAGGCTAAGCAGTCGTCTTTCGGCGTGCTGTGCCGCGTGTGGCCCGGCTCTCCTTGGGGCTGCAGCCAAATTGCGCGTGATACCAGCGCGAGAATCCGCTCGGCGCGGAAAAACCGAGTAGCGTCGCCACCTCGGTCAACGGACGATCGCTTTCGTTGACATGACGCGCGGCGAGTTCCGTGCGGATGTCGTTGACGATCGACGAGAAGCTCTGTCCCTCTTCCGCCAGCCGGCGCTGGACCGTGCGGCACACCACGCCAAGGTGGTCCGCCACTTGCTCGATGCTGCAACGTCCGCTGGGCAACAGCAGCAGGACAATGCGCCGCACGTCCTCAAGCATTGTCGCCTGCTGCGACATCACAGACGCGTCTATCAGCTGCTGCGCGTAGCGCGCCATGGCCGGATCGGCAGACGGGTTGCGTGCATCGAGATCGGCCTTCGCGCAGATGATGCAGTTGAAGTCATAGTCGAACTCGACGCAAGGGCCAAAAAACCGTTGGTGCGTACTAAGGACCCTAGCAAAAATAACTTGAACAGTTGTCCTCGCGTCTATACGATGCGCACATGGATATCAGCGAGGCAGTCGAAGCGAAGTTTCGGGCCCTGCAGGCGCGCCTTGATGAGGCGACGTTGCGCCTATGGGCCGCCGCCGAAGCGCGCAGCCTGGGGCGTGGGGGCGTGAGTCTGGTGGCCAAAGCGATAGGCATCTCGCGCACCACGATCTATGCGGGACTGGCCGAACTCGAAGCGGCCGGTGGAGCGACGCGGGACATGACGGCCAAGCGCATTCGTGCCCCGGGAGGCGGGCGCAAGAGGCTAACTGAGCTCGATGCGAGGTTGTTGGAGCACCTGGATGCACTGGTGGAGCCGACCAGCCGGGGTGACCCGATGTCAGCACTACGATGGACGTGCAAGAGCACCACCCGTCTGGCCGAAGAGCTCAACCGGCTGGGGCATCGCGTGAGTCAGCGCACGATCTGCGATCTGCTGACGCAGACGGGCTACAGCTTGCAATCGGTGCGCAAGACACGCGAAGGCGCGCAGCACCCCGACCGCGACGCGCAGTTCCACTACATCGCCGACAAGGTGGCGCAGTATCAGCGCCAGCGTCAGCCGGTCATCTCGGTGGACACGAAAAAGAAGGAGCTGATCGGCGATTTCAAGAACGCTGGCCGCGAATGGCAGCCCAAGGGCCAACCCGAGCAGGCGCGTGTGCACGATTTCATCGACGATGAACTGGGCAAGGTTGCCCCGTATGGCGTCTATGATGTGACGGCCAACGAGGGCTGGGTCAGCGTGGGCATCAACCACGACACCGCCGAGTTCGCGGTTCAAAGCATCCGTCGCTGGTGGCTGGAGATGGGCCGTCCGTTGTATCCGAAAGCCAGGCGACTGCTGGTCACCGCCGACTGCGGTGGCAGCAACGGGTATCGTGTGCGGCTGTGGCGGGTGCAGTTGCAGCGACTGGCCGACGAACTCGGTTTCGCTGTGCAGGTGTGCCACTTTCCGCCGGGTACGAGCAAGTGGAACAAGATCGAGCATCGCCTGTTCTGCCATATCACGAACAACTGGCGCGGCCGACCGCTGTTGACGCGTCAGGTGGTAGTGAACCTCATCGGCAGCGTGAGTACCGCTGAAGGGCTGAAAGTGCGTGCGGAACTGGACGAGAACATGTACGACGCAGGTATCAAGGTCAGCGACGCCGAACTCGCTGCCGTGGCCATTGAGCGCGACGAATTTCATGGCGAGTGGAACTACCGCATCAAACCTCGAACATCTCGTCGCAAGACGTAATTGTTCAAGTTATTTTTGCTAGGATCCTAAGGTCGCGCGGCGCCGGGTGCTCGAAGCACACACGCCGCGGCTCCCAGTCTGGCTTGAGAAGCTGGCGTATCAGCCGCACCATTACGCCCAGCGCCAGTTCAACCCGTTGGCGCGTGGGCTGATGTGCACTGCCAGCGATGACCGCCTCGCGAATAATGACCAGTTCGCCGCACTCCTCTACCGCCAGCGACAGCGCACCGTTGAGCAACGCCTGATAGCGCATCAGCATGCGAAGCGAGTCGCGCAGCGTCGCCTGGTCGCGGATCAGCAATCCTACGGCCCCAAGATTCGACAACAGCCGCGACTCGGCCATGCACAGGCCGAAACTCTCGTTGCCAGACAGGGTTGCTGACGCCTGCAGCAGTCGTCCGACACGCTCCACCGGAATCATGAGGTCCGGCTCTTGCAGCACGCCCGGACTCAACCCCGCGTCAAGGAGCATCCGCACCGGGTCCAGTCCGGCGGCTCGGGCGACCTCGCTGTAGTTGGTGAGGGCCGCAGCGCGGACAAGTGACGACATTGGAGGGCGGAGTAGAACATTGACATGGAATGATAAATCCCAGTCATGTACTGTCAAGCGGGAGAAACCCGTCACATCCAGACTCGCAAGGATCGATCGGCCTAATCGGCAATAGGAGACAGCGTTCATGATTCAGCACCTCAAGGCGGCACCCGCATTGGTCCGCGCAACTTCTCTGGGCAATTCGATCCAGGTGGAGCAAGTCACTTGCACGATCGGTGCGGAACTCAGCAACGTCAACCTCGGCGCGGCTGCCGAAGACGACCAGCTGATGGCAGAAATCCGTGCCCTGCTCCTCAAGCATCGCGTGCTGTTCTTCCGCGACCAGGACATCACGCGCGCGCAGCACGTGGCTTTTGCACGCCGCTTCGGCGAGCTGGAGGACCATCCGGTGGTGGGCAGCCATCCCGATTACCCGGGACTGGTTCAGATTTACAAGACCCCGGACAGCCCTCCCGAACGCAACGAGAATTCCTGGCATACCGATGCCACCTGGCGCGAAAAACCACCGCTGGGCTGCGTGCTGCGCTGTATCGAGTGCCCGCCCGTGGGCGGCGACACGATGTGGGTCAACATGGTCGAGGCCTATAACCAGTTGCCCGAGGAGATCAAGACGAAGATCGCCTCATTGCGCGCGCGCCACGGCATCGAGGCCAGCTTCGGCGCCGCCATGCCGATCGAAAAGCGTCTTGCACTGAAGGCTCAGTACCCCGATGCCGAGCACCCGGTTGTGCGCACCCATCCGGAAACCGGAGAGAAGATCCTGTTCGTCAACGGAAGCTTTACGACGCACTTCACCAACTACAACGTGCCGGACAACGTGCGCTTCGGGCTGGACAAGGCGCCGGGTGCCAGCAATTTGCTGAACTACCTGGTCAGCCAGGCCACCATCCCCGAATACCAGGTGCGTTTCCGCTGGAAGAAAAACAGCGTTGCGTTCTGGGACAACCGTTCAACCCAGCACTACGCAGTGATGGATTACCCCCCGTGCCACCGGAAGATGGAGCGCACCGCCATCATCGGTGACGCGACTTACTGAAAGATCGACGTGATCGGTCTGGCATCTGACTCCCGCTTCTGGCTATGGCGAGTGGCCGCAGGCCGAAGCGTTCATGCGCAAACGCTCGTGATCAGGCTTCACCAGGGCCTGCCGCAACGGTAGTCACCCAGCCAGTTGCGCGGCCAGGTGACTGCCGTATTACTCTGGCTGGTAGTTAATGGACTTCAGCAGCGCGGCCTGTTGCTGGTATGCCTGCTTCAGGTCCGCCATCATCTCTTCCGAGGTGACGGCATTCCCCTGCTCCATGCCCATATCCTTGACGCGGTTCTGCACTGCGGGTTGCTTGAAGTACGCCAGCGTCGCCTCGCGGATTTTTTGCTGGACTGCCGGAGCGACATCCGGGCGCGACCACACGGCGAACCAGCCTGCCTGCGCCAGCTGCGGGTAGCCGAGCTCCTTGAACGTAGGCACATCCGCCAATGCGGCGATTCGGCTTGGATAGGCCACCGCAATCGCCTTGATCTTTCCCGCCTTGATCAGCGGCAATGAGGTAGTCACCCCATCGAACATCAGCGGCACGTGGCCGCCCATCAGGTCGTTCAATGCCGGAGGAGAGCCCTTGTAGCCAACATGCCGCATTGGCACATGGGTGAGTTGCCCGAGCAGTATGCCCGAGGTGTGGCCCCTCAATCCCGCAGCGTAAGACGCGAAAACCAGGCCATCCTTTTGCGATTTGCCGTAGTCCACCAACTGCTTCAGGTTGGATACAGGCACATCCTTGTTGGCAACCAGCACCAACCCCGTGCGGCTGACCTGGGCCAGGGGCTTCAGGTCGGCAAAGGGCTTGTAATGGACCTTGTAGGCCAACGGCGCTTCGCTCACGACGCCGCCCTGAATGACCAGAAGGGTATGACCATCCTTGCCGGTGGCCTGCAAATCGCTGATCGCCAGCGCGCCGGCAGCACCGGGCTTGTTTTCTACGATAACCGGCTTGCTCCATGCCTTCTGCAGGCCTTCCGCCAGCAGCCGCGCCAACGCGTCGGCGCTGCCGCCGGCAGGCCCCCCCACCACCAGGCGGATCGGCTTGCTTGGCCAATCCTCCTGGGCCTGAGCCACGGGCATCCCACCGACGACGCCAACACCGATCGCCAAGGCGTATCCGCGCCACCATAAGTTATTGGTCCGCTTCCTCATGTCTGTACCTCTTGATTGCCGTCTTTTCTCCATTCTCGGATCGCCCCGCGTCAACCGGCTTGACCGATCACGACAAGTTGTTGTCGATTCGCGCAAACAGAGGGAAAACCCTGCCCGCGGTATCGGCCACACGGCAATTGAGGTCTTGAGGGTCCACGGCAGCAAGGCGAAAGAACGGGACGCATACCGCCGCGGGTCCCGCCTTCGGCACTCACATGGTGGGTCCAGGGTGCCCGGCCGTCAGGTCCCCCAAGGGCTTTTTACATGCATTCGGCCTTGCGCAGGAAGCCCTGGTGGCCACCGTTACGATTGGGTGCGAAGCCATTCTTCTGAAGCGTCTCTTCCACCGTGTCGTAGAAGACCCCAAGCTGCAAGATCTCCCGGGTCTGCTGCGCCGTCGCGATGGGGCGACCAAATTCGCCGGCGATACGCACCAGTTGCCTGATCTGCTCGACGGTGCTCATCTTGCCCGTGCGGGTCTGGTTCCAGAGTACGTCCTCGATGCCGCACCGCACATGCAGGCCCAAAGCCATGCCGATCATGTTGATGGGAAGCACATTCAGCACCGAACTCTCCACCGTTACCACGGCTCCGTCCGGCACAGCTCGCAGGATGTTTGCCAGGTTGTAGATGTTCGCCTGATCCATGCCGCCGCTGATAGCCACCCAGTTCATCACCAGCGGGCCCTTGTAGACGCCGCGGCGAATCATCCGCTCAATCGTTTCAAAGCTGTTGATGTTGTAGCACTGAAACTCACTCTGGATTCCGGCGGCTGTCAGACGTCGAACGTGCTCCTCGAACCAGCTGGGATTCGAGGGCACGACCATGTCCTTGTAGGTATCGTAGAGGTGCGCGAACCCTCGCGACACCCCCTTGAAATCATCCACACCGGCATGCTCCGTCACATTCATCTGCGAGGTGTTGACGGTCACCGTCACCTGGTCGGGCTTCGGATCGAGTTCGGCCAGCATATGCCGCGTGTCATCGCTAAGCCATTTGGCGGCTTGCCCCTCTTCAGGCGCGAAGCTGATAGAGCCTCCCACCTGGATGACCATTTCCGGACAGGCCTTGCGCACGCCGGCGATCAGCTCATTGAACTTGGACAGGCGCTTGCTGCCCTTGCCGTCCTCTTCGCGCACGTGCAGATGCAGCACTCTCGCACCGGCTTCATAGCAATCCACCGCCTTCTGGATCTGATCCGCCATGGTGACAGGGATATCTTCCGGGAAGTCTGACGGGATCCAGCCCGGCGCATAGGGAGCGGCGGTGATGATCAGAGGCTGCTGGTTCTCGGGATACAGGTGGCCGTCAAGGAAGTTCATGTTGATGGATCTCCAGGTTGAGATGCGAATCTTGAGAATGTCGAATTGGATGAGAGCGCTGCTTCGTGCTGTCAAATCACGAAAATGGACGAGCCGGTGGTCTTTCGCGACTCCAGGTCCCGGTGTGCCTGCACCGCATCCTCCAGGGCATAGCGCTGATTGATCCCGATGCGGATGCGGCCAGCCGCCACGTGGCCGAACAGCTCGCCGACCAGTTCCGCCTTCTCGGCAGGATCGGCGATATAGTCGGCCAGGCCCGGGCGCGTCAGGAATGCCGAGCCTTTGCGGGCCAGAATTGCCGGATCGAACCCGGTGACCGGGCCGGAGGCGAAACCCACGCACACCAGCAGGCCGCGACGCTTGAGGGAGTCCAGCGAGGACATGAAGGTGTCCTTGCCCACGCTGTCGAAGACCACGTTCACGCCCACGCCCTCCGTCAGTTCCCGCACGCGCCTGGCCACGTCCTCATGGCTGTAGTTGATCGTGTGGTCACAGCCGTGGGCGCGCGCCACTTCGGCCTTGGCATCGGTCGAAACCGTGCCGATCACTGTCAGCCCCAGCAGTTTGGCCCACTGCGAAACAATCAGGCCGACACCACCTGCCGCGGCATGCAGCAGGATGGAGTCGCCCGCCTTGAAGGGGTAGATCCGGCGCATCAGGTAGGCCGCTGACAAGCCCCGCATGGTCATGGCCGCCGCGACTTCGCAACTGATTGCCTCCGGCAGCCTGATCAGCGGATCGGCAGAGATCAGCCGCTCCGTGCTGTAAGCGCCCAGCGTGTTGGTAAATCCCGTATAGGTGACACGGTCGCCGACCGCCAGATGGGTGACGCCGGCACCGACGGCCTCGATCACGCCAGCGGCCTCGTTGCCGATGCCGCTGGGCAGCGGAACCTTGTAAGTACCGCTGCGGAAGTAGGTATCGGCAAAGTTCAGGCCTGCCGCCACATGGCGGACGCGGACCTCCCCCGGTCCGGGCTCACCAACGCTGCCGTCCTCAAAACGAAGGACGTCGGGTCCGCCTGTTTCGTAAAACTTAACCAATTTCGCCATGTCGTCTCCTGTGCTCTATCGAATATGACCGTTCACCTGCGGATCGCCGCTTGAGTTCGCCAAAGGACAAACCGGTTTGGTGACGCAGTGGATCGGTTGATGTCTGAGTGTCTTTCTCGACGATTGAATCATCTGGCAAGGCGCAACGTTCCGCTTTACCTTGCACGCCTTGAACTTGCCTTCTTGTGACAAGGATCCGCTGGTGCAGGTGCGCCAGCTCCTATTCGTCGACCTTGATCCCTGCGTCGTTGGCGATCTTCGTCCAGACTTGCAGATCGTTCCGGACAATCTCGCCCAACTGCGCGGAGGTCTTTACCGGAGGTGGCTCGAAGTTCAGTCTCTTCATCAGCGCCGCGATCTCCGGCAATGCCTGCACCTTGTTGGCCTCATCGGCCAGCCGCTTCACGATCGCCGGACTGGTTCCGGCCGGCGCGAACATGCCGAACCATCCCACCGTATTGAACTTGTAGCCCTGTTCACTCATCGTCTTGACGTTGGCAAGCTGAGGCGAGCGCACGTTGCCGACAATGGCAACGCCACGCACTTTCCCCGAACGCAGGAACGGAACCGCCACGCTGGGATCGGTCCAGCCGATCTTCAGCACCCCCGAGGAAAGCTCGGTGAGCAGCTGACTGGATGTCCGATATGCGACGTGCTCGGTCTTCATGCCGGTCTGCTTCTTCAGCCATTCCATCGTCAGGTGCGCGGACGAGCCGGTGCCCCAGCTGCCATAGCTGTACTTGTCCGGATTGGCCTTCACCAGCTCGATCAGTCCTGGCAAGTCGTGCACCGGCAGATCCGGGCTCACCAGCAGCAACACCCCACCCGCAGCTGTCTGCGCGATCGGCACGAGGCTCTTCCTTGCCTCCTGGGATACGGACTTCATGACGGCCGGCGCAACCACCATGTTGGATGCCGTTGTGTAGAGAATCGTGTAGCCGTCCGGCGCCGCCTTGAGAACGGCATTGGTCCCGATCACCCCGCTGCCGCCCGGCCGGTTCTCCACGACCACAGCCTGCTTCAGCGATTCGGAAAGGCGTTGCGCCATGGCCCGCGCCAGCGCATCGGTTCCCGACCCGGGAGACGACGGAACGATCATTTGAATCGGGCGCGCGGGCCAGGCTTCCTGTGCCTGCACCGGTCCCGGCGCGCACAGTGCAATGATTGCCCCGGCGCACAATGTGATGGCGAGCAGCTTGTTCAGTGATGACATCGTCGTCCCCATTCTCTGTCGACTATTTCCCAGCCTGAGAAGTGCTGCCAGCCCGCACCACTGTGCGGCAAGCGATTTCTACCGGCTCAGGCTATCGTGCGGCCAATCATAGCAGCCGTATTTTTTATTGTCGACATGAATATATTGGCTTGTCGTGAGGTGCCGGAATCGACTCAGTCCGATCTCTTTCCCGTCGGCGCCGTGCCCTCCGCCGCAGGCGCCTCGAAGGCGTCGAACGTCAAGTCGGGGGCGCTGGTGTTGTGACGCGACCGGACCGTACGGCCGAATCGCACCGCGGTCGCCTGCATTGAAGTGACGGCCATCACTGGCTTCCTGATGGCCTCACCAGCCGGACCGGTCGTCCAGGTGACCTCGCTCGCGTCTGCATTGTCGTCGGCAACATACATGGAACGCAGCATCGCAAAGGGACGTTTCGCGTCATAGGCCGGCAGGAACCGGACATCGAGCGCCGTGCGCATGTCGCTGATTTCAGTGATCGTGACCGTTGCCTGGCCTCCTTCCGTGAAATGCAGCCTGAAGGCCAGGGGTTGCGGCTCGATTTCTATCCGCGCGATGTTGACCACCGGGCGCCCCTCCTGCTCTACCGGCCCCAGCAGGAACGAAGAGCCGTACGCATTGACACCCAGATGGCGGGCCGGCAACGGTTTCGCCCGCCAGTAGCCATCGGCGGGATAGAGCACCAGGACCTCGGTACGCGTCCGGCCGGATTTCCGGAACACCTGGATCAGGTGAAAGCCGGCATCGGCCCTGCCCGCTACCGTGACCGGGACCCGATGTGGCCGCCAGAAGCTGGCGAACGTGATGCCGACAATGGCAATGTTCCTGTCGTCATGAAGGATGACCGTGCGCGGCACGAAGACATGACGCGGATCAGTCGGGTGAGGCGTCTTGCCGAAGTTGCACCCGGAGAAATCCGGCGCGGAGCTGTCAATGCGGATGGCGTTGACGTAGGGGGGATGCAATGCCTGGATCCGGAACCTGCCAACCGCGGCGGCGGACAGGGCGAACAAGACATTATCTTCTTCCGCACATTGGCCTGGCGTGCTGAAGTTCTCGACCTCCACGGCCAGCCGCTGCGCGCAAGCCGGCACGGAAAGCAGCGCCAGGCACAGGGTCGCGACCAGGCGCGTTGCGCGCATGACAGGCTCCGTGAACGGGAACGAGCCGGGAACCCGTTCCCGCCGCTGCGGGCCCGTGCCTACTTGGTCCTGGGCGGCACGATCGCCGTGCCCGCGTCTGTCGTGCGCTCATGCTGCATGGTCGGCATCATATTGCTGTTCAGGTGGAACATCACCCATAGCGAACCCGTCAGCGCGATCACCACCAGCACCAGCGTGAACATCAGCGACAGCATGTTCCAGCCGCCCTCCGACCTGGCGTTCATGTGCAGGAAGTAGATCATGTGCACCACGATCTGCACGGCGCCGATCAGCAGGATGACGATGGCGGTGGTGGACGACTTGTCGAACACCTTTCCCATCACCAGCCAGAACGGGATCGCGGTCAGGAAGACGGACAGCACGAAGCCCGTCAGATAGCCGCCCAGCGTGGCGTGCGGCCCCACTTCCTCGTCATGTCCATGGCTGTGTCCGTGGCTGTCCAGCGTTTCGTCGTGCGCGCTCATGGCAACGCTCCCATCAGGTAGACGAAGGTAAAGACGCCGATCCAGACGACGTCGAGAAAGTGCCAGAACATCGACAGGCACATCAGCCTGCGCTTGTTGGCCGTGATCAGCCCATGCTGCGCCACCTGGGTCATCAGCACGATCAGCCAGATAATGCCGCACGTCACGTGCAGCCCGTGGGTGCCGACGAGCGCGAAGAACGAGGTCAGGAACGCACTGCGCTGCGGCCCTGCGCCCTCATGGACCAGGTGCGCGAACTCATAAAGCTCGACCGCCAGGAACCCCGCGCCGAAGATCCCCGTGATGGCCAGCCAGATCTGGGTGCCGGCGATGCGGTTCTGCTGCGTCTGCAGCATGGCGAAGCCGTAGGTGATCGAGGACAGCAGCAGGAACGAGGTGTTCAGCGCCACCAGCGGCAGCTCGAACAGCTCTGCCCCGCTCGGTCCTCCCGCATACTCCCGGCCCAGCACGCCATACGCGGCGAACAGGCACGCGAATACCAGGCAGTCGCTCATCAGGTAAAGCCAGAACCCGAGCAGCGTCCCGTTCTCCGGGTGATGGTCTTCGGGCAGGTAGAACTGGTAGCCTCCAGGCGGGGCCGTGTCCGCGGCGGCGGTGCCGCTCACATGGTTGGGAAAGGTCGTGTCAGCCATGGCCTGCCATCCGTTGTGTGCGCGCCGCCTCGGTCTGGACCACCAGATCGGCCGGGAGGTAGTAGTCGCGCTTGTAGTTGAACGTATGGATGATCGCGCCGATGATCGTCGCCGCGAACGCTGCCGCAGCGAGCCACCAGATGTGCCAGATCAACGCGAAGCCGCAGAGCGTGGAGAACCCCGCGAGCACGATGCCGGCCGCGGTGTTCTTCGGCATGTGGATCGGAATAAAGCCCTGCTGCGGCCGCGCATAGCCATTCTGCTTCATGTGCCACCAGGCGTCGGTGTCGTGCACCACCGGCGTAAAGGCGAAGTTGTACTGCGGCGGCGGGGATGAGGTCGACCATTCGAGCGTGCGGCCGTTCCACGGATCGCCGGTCAGGTCCCGAAGCGCCTCGCGGTGGATGAAGCTGACCACCAGCTGGACCAGGAAACAGGCAATGCCGATGGCGATCAGCAAGGCGCCGAACGCAGCCAGCTGGAACCAGGCCTGGTACGTTGCGTCCTCGAAATGGCTCATGCGCCGGGTCACGCCATGCAGCCCCAGCCAGTACAGCGGCATGAACGCAAAGTAGAAGCCGACCAGCCAGAACCAGAACGATGCCTTGCCCCAGGACGAGACCAGGCGATAGCCGAATGCCTTCGGGAACCAGTAGGTGATGCCTGCCATCAGGCCGAACAGCACGCCGCCGATGATCACGTTGTGGAAATGCGCGATCAGGAACAGGCTGTTGTGCAAGGAGAAGTCAGCGGGCGGCACCGCCAGCAGCACGCCGGTCATGCCGCCGATCACGAACGTGACCATGAAGCCGATGGTCCAGAGCATCGGCGGCTCGAAGCGGATCTTGCCGTGGTACATCGTGAACAGCCAGTTGAAGATCTTGGCACCGGTCGGGATCGAGATGATCATGGTGGTGATGCCGAAGAACGAATTGACGCTGGCGCCCGATCCCATCGTGAAGAAATGGTGCAGCCAGACCAGGTACGACAGCACGGTGATCACCACCGTGGCATACACCATCGACGCGTACCCGAACAGGCGCTTGCGGCAGAACGTGGCGACCACTTCCGAGAACACCCCGAACACGGGAAGCACAAGGATGTACACCTCCGGATGGCCCCAAATCCAGATCAGGTTCACGTACATCATGGCGCTGCCGCCTTGCTCGGCGGTGAAGAAGTTGGTGCCGGCGTAGCGGTCCAGGGCAAGCAGCGCCAGCGCCGCGGTCAGCACCGGGAACGCGGCGATGATCAGCACGTTGGTGCACAGCGCGGTCCAGGTGAAGATCGGCATGCGCATCAGCGTCATGCCGGGCGCCCGCATCTTGACGATGGTCACAAGCAGGTTGATTCCGGACAGCAAGGTCCCTACCCCGGCTACCTGCAGCGCCCAGATGTAGTAGTCGACGCCGACGTCAGGGCTGTGGATGATGCCGGACAACGGCGGATAGGCCAGCCAGCCGGTGCGCGCGAACTCGCCCACGAACAGCGACATCATGACCAGGATGGCCCCGCCCGTGGTCATCCAGAAGCTGAAGTTGTTCAGGAACGGGAAGGCCACGTCGCGGGCGCCGATCTGCAGCGGCATGACGAAGTTCATCAACCCCGTGACCAGCGGCATGGCCACGAAGAAGATCATGATCACGCCGTGCGCGGTAAAGATCTGGTCGTAGTGGTGCGGCGGCAGGTAGCCAAGGTTGTCGCCGAACGCGACGGCCTGCTGGATGCGCATCATGACCGCGTCGGCAAAGCCCCGCAGCAGCATCACGATGCCCAGGATCACATACATGATGCCGATCTTCTTGTGGTCGATGCTGGTGAACCATTCCCGCCACAGGTAGCCCCAGAGGCGGTAGTAGGTAAGCGCCGCGACCAATGCGCCTCCGCCGAGCACCACCACCAGGAAGGTGCCGAGCAGGATGGGTTCATGCAGCGGGACGGCCTCCCACGAAAGTCGGCCGAAGATCAAATTGGCGAGTTCCGAGCGCTCGGGCATGTTTGTCACCTGGGGCCTGAATTAACCAACCATGGCCGATGGGGCTGGCCAGTACCGCAAGGGAGGATCCGGATCCGCGCCTTACTGCAGCAGCACCCGGCCGTCATTGCGCGCGAACACGGGTGCTGTGGCCGGGGTGTTGCGCGCAGTGCAGACCGCGCCGGACGGGTCGAATTTTCCGCGGCTGCGGTCAAGCGCCATGGTGTCTGCCATGCACGGCCCGCCACCCACGCAACGGTTCAGGATCAGGTCGTATAGGCCTGGCGCCACGTTGGCATAGCGTTGCACCGCCTCGCGTTCGCTGGGCTGCGCGAGCTTGAGGTAGGTGTCCGTTGACAGCCCCTGGCCCGATGCCTTGACCTGCTGGATCCAGCGCTCGAAATCCTCGCTCGACAGCCCGTGGAACTTGAAACGCATGTGCGAGAAGCCCGCGCCGCTGTAGTTGGCGGAGAAGCCTTCATATACGCCGGACTTGTTGATCACGGCATGCAGCTTGGTTTCCATGCCGGGCATGGCGTAGACCATGCCGGCCAGCGACGGGACGAAGAATGCGTTCATCACCGAGGTGGCGGTGATGCGGAAAGCGATGGGACGGTCGACCGGTGCAGCCAGCTCGTTGACGGTGGCGATGCCCTGCTCGGGATACAGGAACAGCCACTTCCAGTCCATCGCCACCACCTCCACCGTCAGCGGCTTCACGTCCACCGGCACCGGCCGGCCTGGTTCGATCCGCGTCAGCGGACGGTAGGGATCGAGCTGGTGGGTGCTGACCCAGGTCACGGCCCCCAGCGCGATGATGATCAGCAGCGGCGCGGACCAGATCGCCAGCTCAAGCACCGTGGAGTGGTCCCAGTCGGGGTTGTAGGGCGCGTCGGTTGCGCTTTCCCGATAGCGCCACGCGAACAGCAGCGTGAGGATGATCACCGGAACGATGATCAGCAACATCAGGCAGGTGGCGATGAGGATCAGGTCGCGCTGGCGCACGGCCATGTCTCCGGATGGCGCAAGCAGCACTGCATTACAACCGGCCAGGCACGCCAGCATGACTGCGGCGGCACACCGAAGCAGTAACCTTCCCTGCACACGTCTTAGCGGCACTACAGCGTCGAAGCGGCCCATAGTCTCGGATGTGGCGTCTGAGGAATATCGGCAAACTGCCGGTGAACCCGCCTTTCGTTTTTCTATGGCAGTTTAGGCGCTATTCTTGTGAGTGCGAGACTTAAGAGCCAATTTCATCCGAATGGGGTCGGCTCCACGTGCAGTATCGAAGCACTCCTGCCAGAAGGAGACTTGACGATGGCCAGCCTCACCCACCAGCATCGCGCATCGCCGACTGCACCTCCGGCGCCCGGCCACCACCAGGTGGCACCCGCCGAGATCGCCACCGGGGTGGTGATCGGACGCGCCTCGGAGTACTTCGACTTCTTCGTGTACGGCATCGCCTCCGTGCTCGTCTTCCCGGCGGTCTACTTTCCGTTCGCGGGCGAGCTGGCCGGGCTGCTCTACAGTTTCACGATCTTCTCGTTTGCGTTCATCGGGCGCCCGTTCGGCACCGCGCTGTTCATGCGCATCCAGCGGCGCTGGGGCCGGGGCATCAAGCTGACGGCGTCACTGTTCCTGCTTGGCACGGCCACGGTGGGAATTGCATTCCTGCCGTCGTACGCGTCGATCGGTGCCGCGTCGATCTACCTGCTGGCGCTGTTCCGCTTCCTGCAGGGGATTGCGTTCGGCGGGTCGTGGGACGGGCTGCCGTCGCTGCTGGCGCTCAACACGCCGGAGAACAAGCGCGGCTGGTATGCGATGGTGGGCCAGCTCGGAGCGCCCACTGGCTTTATCATCGCCAGTTCGCTGTACCTGTTCCTGCATGCCAGCCTGACCCCGCCTGAATTCATCGAATGGGGCTGGCGCTATCCGTTCTATGTGGCCTTCGCCATCAACGTCGTGGCGCTGTTTGCGCGGCTGCGCCTGGTGGTGACCCATGAGTACACGCAGCTGCTTGAAGAAGACGAGCTGGAGCCGATCAGCACCTTGCAGATGGTGAACGCGCAAGGCTTCAACATCTTCCTGGGGGCCTTTGCAGCGCTGGCCAGCTATGCGCTGTTCCACCTTGTCACGGTGTTCCCGCTCTCCTGGGTGATCCTGCACCGCACACAGGACATCTCTGACGTGCTGGCCGTGCAGATCGTGGGCGGCTTCATCGCGTTCATCGGCACGCTGCTTTCCGGCTGGATCGCGGACCGCATCGGCCGGCGCACCACGCTGTCGGCAATGGCCGTGCTGATCGGCATCTTCAGCCTGGCAACGCCGTGGCTGCTCGGTGGCGGCGCCACCGGCCAGGACACCTTCATCCTGGTCGGCTTCGGCCTGCTGGGCCTGTCGTACGGGCAGGCCGCGGGCGTAGTGACGTCAAACTTCGAACGCCGTTTCCGCTACACCGGGGCCGCCCTGACCACCGACTTCGGCTGGCTGTTCGGCGCCGCCTTTGCGCCGCTGGTGGCGCTGGGCCTGTCATCGCTGTTCGGCCTGGCGGCGGTCAGTCTCTACCTGCTGTCTGGCGTGATCGGCACCCTGGGAGCGTTGCGCATCAGCCGCGCGCTCGGGACACCTGACCAATGACTACGGTCATGGCCTGCGCAAGGCCATGACGAATCCCCTGCGACGGGCGGGCTGATTCGCCGCCCGATGTCTCCCTCCCCTTCCTTGCTTGCTGGCCTCTGCCAGGCTGCCTGACTCTTGGCGCCTGGCGCCCCGGTGCCGTTCATCAGACTTGCTCCGCGAAACCCCGACCTTCAGGGCGGGGAGTGAAAGGAGTGCTGCCGGCAGCAAGCAATCCCAATTTAGAATGACCGGCATGCTTCTCGTCTATCGCTACCGGGTGAAGTCGCTGAACGGCCTGCTCAATCAGCAGAGCCGCGCGGTGAACTACGTCTGGAACTTCTGCAATGACACGCAGAAGCACGCGCTCAAATGGGGCAAGAAGTGGCCCACGGGCTTCGATCTGAACGTGTTGACGACCGGCAGCAGCAAGGAACTCCGTATCCATTCCGGCACCATCAACGCGGTTTGCGAGCAGTACGCCAAGTCGTGCAGCCAGCACCGCCGGCCGTACCTGCGCTATCGCGGCCGCAAGTTCCTCGGCTGGGTGCCACTCAAGGGCCGGGATCTCAAACGTTCTGGCGACGCATTCCGCTTTGCTGGCAGCACGTTTCGCGTGTTCAACTGCAGGCCCCTTCCCGAGGGCAAGATCAAGGACGGCACGAATTTCTCCCGCGACGCGCGAGGCAACTGGTTCCTGAACATCGTGATTGAAGTTGCCGACACCCAGGCCCGGTCCCCGGCACGCGGCGTCGGCATCGATCTTGGCCTGAAGAACCTTGCCACGCTTTCCACTGGCGAGAAAGTCGCAAAGCCACGTCACCTTGGCCAACTCGAGCAAGCCCTTGCCAAGACCCAGCGGGCGCGAAAGATACGACAGGCGACGAACCTCCACGCGCGCATCAAAAATGCACGGCGTGACTTCCTTCACAAGCTCTCGCATCGCATCGTGCGGGACTTTGACTACATTGCGGTGGGGAATGTGAATGCCGCCGGCCTCGCCAGGACCAGCATGGCGAAGTCCGTCCTCGATGCGGGCTGGTCGTCCTTCCGCACAATGCTCGCGTACAAGGCGATTGCGCATGGCGCGTGGTACGAGGAAGTCGACGAACGTTTCACCACCCAGGTTTGCTCTTCGTGCGACGCGATGCCGCCGGAGAGGCCGAAAGGTATCGCAGACCTTGGAATAAGGCAGTGGGTATGCAGTCGATGCGGTGCTGTACATGATCGCGATGTGAACGCTGCGCTAAATATCCTTGCCCGATCGGGACATCGATCGCCTGCAGAGGGAATCCCCACTCTTTAGGGAGGGGGAGGATGTCAAGGCGGATAATGCGCTTTTCACAAGCGCCCCTCTCCATGCACGCAAGCAGCAACACCACTGGACGCATCGACTGGACAACCCTGTTCCTGCTTACCTTCCCGCCACTGAGCTGGGCCGGCAATGCCATCGTCGGCCGCCTGGCCGCCGGCACGGTGCCACCCATCACCCTGAACTCTGTGCGCTGGGTGCTGGCCGGGCTGCTGCTGGCACCCTTTGCCTGGCGTGGCGTGATCGAGCACCGCGCGGCACTGCGCCGGCACGCCGGCGTAATCACCGCCCTGGGCGTGCTTTCGATCGCCAGCTATAACGCCCTGCAGTACCTGGCGCTGACCACCTCGACACCGATCAACGTGACGCTGATCGGCGCATCCACGCCGCTGTTTCTGATCGTGATCGGCGCGATCTGTTTTGGCGAACGGGTGAAGCCATGGCATGTCGCCGGGGCGCTGCTGTGCATGGTCGGCGTGACCTTTGTCCTGGTACGCGGCGAGCTGGGCCGGCTCGCCCAACTGGACCTGGTTGCCGGCGACCTGTTCATGCTGGCCGCCACCATCGCCTGGAGCGGTTATACCTGGTTGCTGCGCAAACAGCGCCCCTCCGTGCCCCTGCCCGTGCTGCTGTTCGCGCAGATCGTCACCGGCGTACTGGCAAGCGCTCCCGTGACGGCATGGGAGCTGATGACGCTGGACCAGCCCCTGCAATGGAACGGCAAGGTTGCCGCCATCCTGCTCTATGTAGCAACCATTCCTTCGCTGCTCGCCTACTTTGCCTGGGACCGCGCCATCGCCCGCGCGGGCGCTCAGTTGCCGGTGTTCTTTATCACCCTGACACCGGTGTTCGCCGCCCTGCTGTCCACGCTGCTGCTGGGCGACTGGCCCCGCTGGTACCACGCAGTGGGGCTGGCCGCGATCGCGGCGGGGATCTGGCTGGCGCAGCGGCGTTGAGGGGGGCGGCCGGTCCACGCCAGGGAACAGGCATGCCCCGGGTGTTTCAATCCTGAATCAGTCTTGCCGCGGCTGCACTAGCCTGTTTGCAGGATGGGCTCGCGCCCCCTGGTGCACTACCCTCGCAGTAGAGCTCACACCACTGAAGCCGGGGGGAATCATGGGTGAACGGAATCCGCGCGGGCGACATGCGTCGGCTGACCTTGCACTATGCGAGGCGCCAGCAGAAGACATCGAAGCTGAATCAGCGCCACTGCGGCGCACACAGCAACCCAGGACAACGCCCGCGGTGCATCCCGGCACTTCCGACCCGTCTTTCATAGCTGGCCGCCGGGAGCCTCCTGCCGCAATGGGCCGGCTCACGGGTGCGGACGATCCGATGCTGGGCTGCCTGCTGTTGCTGAACCGGGCCTTGCAACGGACGGTGCCTTCAGCGGTCCTGCTGGAAGGGCTGCCGCTGGACGGGCAGGCCCTGACGTTGCCGCTGCTCTGCGCCGCGGCGGCGCGCGCCGGCTTGTCGACCCGGCTGGCGGAGCGCGAGCTCGACGATATCCCGGATACCTCGTTGCCGGCCATCCTGTTGCTGGACAAGAACAGGCCGTGCGTACTGCTGCAGCGCTGTGAGCACGGACGGCTCCTCGTCGCCCTGCCAGGTTGGGGCGGTGGGGTGCAGGAAGTCAGCCGCGAGGAACTGCTGGCCCAGTACAGCGGGCACGCTGTCTTCGCGCAGCCCGCGCTGCAAGCGGACGTGTCAGCGGCTACGGAGCCGGCACAGCCGTGCCCGTTGCCCGGCGACGCGATGCGGCCATCATGGCGGCGCCATTGGGAGCGGCTGCTTGCCGCGACGCTCAGGGTACTATGCCTGCGGCGCAGGTTGCCGGCTGCAGATGTGGCCCGCGCTGGTGGCTAGTCAGAGTCCGGCCAGATAGGCGCGGCTCTGATGACGCATCAGGACGTCGGCGATGCCGACGTGTTGCCCGAACTGCTCGACCAGATCCCCACCGATAGGTCATGTTGAGCGGAAACCGCACGTCGTAGCGGTGGCCGATGTCCCCGGTCAAGCCGGCCAGGGCCCTCCGCGATCCGCACTGTCCCGGTATGCAACAGGTCAAGCCGAACGGGCTGCACGCAGTCGTTCACCATCCCAGGCACCACGGAAAAAGTGAAAGGAGGCAGGACAACTAGCCCTGCCTCCGCTCAGTTGCGCGTCTGCCTCCCCCGAGACAGACGCGCGCCCCCATCCAACCGGCTTATTTGACGCAGGCGAGGTTGACGGCGAGGCCGCCCCAATCGGTGGCCTGGTTGTTGTCGACCTGTACCTGCAGCTTGTCGTTGTGGCTGACGGTTCCGGACGGCACCTCCTGACTGCAGGTCTGCTGGCCGTTGGTGACTTTGCAGCTCAGGTCTTTGACGGGCGTGAGGATCACTGACGCGCCGGACCCCGTCACCTTGTACACCGAGATGTCCAGCGTTCCGTGCACCTTGCCGAGTGTGCTGGCAGTGAGCGCGACCTTGGCGCAATCGTAGGGGATCACGACGCCGAAGTCCGACGGCAAGGGAACCGCCCCGCCGGCGCCGGTCATGGCATAGCGGCCGCTGCTGAGCGTGTCTGGCACGTTGAAATTGCCGTTGTAGACGGTGCCTGCCCCCATGGTCACGCCCGAGGTCGGCCACTTGCCGCCCGCCTTGGGACCATACAGCGTCCAGGTCGTGGTGTCGAAATAGAAGTCGCCATCGACGCCGATGGCGTCGGTCGGCGCACCGCTGCCGTACAGGATGTGTCCGCCATTGCCTGCAGTGCCGCCTCCGGTGCCGCCGGTGCCGCCGCTGCCGCCCGGCTGAATGACCAGCGAGACCCCTGCCGGCCACACGTCATTGGCCTTGGGCCCATACAGCGTCCAGGTGTTGGTGTCGAGGTAGTAGTCGCCATTGTTGCCGACACTGTTGGCTGGCGCCCCCGCGCCCGTCAGGACGACACCGCCGGTGCCCGACCCGGTGCCGCCCCCCATCGGGACGCCCGGCGGCCACGTGCCGTTTGCCTTGGGCCCGAACAGGGTCGAGGTGGTGGTATTGATGTAGTAGTCGCCATTGTTGCCGACGCTGTCGGTCGGATCGACCGAGCCGGACAGGATGGTGTTCCCGGCCGTGCCGGTATTGCCGGTACCCGCCAGCGAAACCCCTGCCGGCCACACGCCGTTTGCCTTGGGCCCGAACAGCATCCAGGTCACGGTATTCAGGTAGAAGTCCCCGTCTTTACCGATCTCGGGCCCGGGATCGGTGGTACCCGACAGCATGGCGCTGCTGCTGGCCGCGGTCTGCGTTGTTGGCGACGTGGGTGAAGTGGGTGAAGTGGGTGACGTTGGCGTTGACGTTGACGTTCCGGTGCCTGGTGCTGTGGTGGCGGCAGTGGCAGACGTCGAGTCGCCCCCGCCTCCCCCGCAACCTGCGACCGTGATGACGAGACAGGCAAGCGGCAAGGCCGCCAGCTTCATGTGGATGCGTTTCATGGATGGACCCCCTTTCCTTGGCCTTTTGAGCACGCAAAATTCGATGGCCTTGGCCGCGCCAACGATGAGGTCAATCTAGCTGGCGGAATCGGAATGGAAAATCGGCCCTATGGACGAGCCGCGATTATGCGGAATGGCGTCCCGCGGCGCGGATGAAAATGGGTCCGCGCCACAGGCGCAGGATAATGTCGGAGCGCGCGGCACTGGTCACGGGTACCGTCGCCGCGGGGCTTCTGGACTCCCGTGAAGCCTTGCAGGACAAGGCATTGCCGGTCATGGAAAGTCGTTTCCGAAGGCTCGGGCCGGCACTGCAGACACGGGTATCCAGCGCCCCGAAAATGCGGTCAATCCCCACGGAAGTGGAATGCCGGCGCGAGCTGAACGGCTTAGCGAGGAAGTAGTAGACAGGCCGCCGGAGCAACCGGAAAAAGTATGTATAGAAAATGAAACATCATGAGCCCCATCAAATTAATGGTGAAGGCAGGCCACTGGAGCCGCAAGGCGGGGGCGCGGCACCCCGCTATCGAAAGGCCTCCTGCCAGTACGATTCAACATTCCTGACGAGGCTATCGGGGAGCGCGACATAATGCTCGGCCGCGGCGTCGGCCTGTCCCTCTGAGAGCGCCCAACGGAAGAATGCGAGCGCGTCTTTCGTCTCGGCGGCGTTGCCACGCGTCCTGGAAATCAGCACAAACACGACACCGGCAATCGGCCATGCCTGCGGCCCGGAGGCATTCGTCACTACCTGGTAGAAATCGGCCTTAGGGTTCCATTCTGCCGAGGTGACCGCGGCGCTGAAGGTTTCGCGCGATGGCTGCACAAATACCCCGTCGCGATTCCTGACCGAGGCATAGGACAGCTTGCGCTGCAAGGCGTAGGTCAACTCAACGTAGCCAATGGATCCCTTCACGTTACGGATATAAGTTGCAACCCCCTCGTTTCCGTTCGCGCCCACCCCAACGGGCCATTTCACAGTCGTGCCGGCGCCCACGCTTGCACCCCATTGCGGGCTGACCTTCGTAAAGTAGTCGGTCCAGTTGAACGTGGTTCCCGAACTGTCGCTCCGATGGACCACCACGATCTTCTGGTCGGGAAATACCATGCCCGGATTTTCCGCCGCAACGGCCGGGTCATTCCAGTTGACGATCATTCCCTGGTAAATGTCCGTCAGCAGCGTGCCGGTCATGCGCAACTGGCCCGGTGCAACCCCGTCGAGGTTCAGCACCGGCACAACGCCCCCCACCACGATAGGAAATTGCAGCAACCCCGCAGCCCGCAGCTCTTCGGGCTTGAGTGGCATGTCGGTAGCGCCGAAGGTCACGCTGGCAGACCGGATCTGGCGAATGCCGTTTCCCGATCCGGTGGGGTGATAGTTGACCTGCTGGCCGGTACGGGCATAGTAGGTCGCCGCCCATTTGGACATCAGCGGATAGACAAAGGTTGAACCCGCCCCTGTGACATCCCCGGCCCGAGCCAGCGCGACCGCGCCAAGCAACAGCAGCAGGACCGTCGCTTGCCGGCCCAATGCATGGAGAAAACGCAACCGGCAATCGTGCATTGGCTTCATGATTCTTCTTCCCTTGTCTGACGAAGACGTTTCTACGCCTGGGCAATTCAGGCTAGCAGATCGCTGCCCTTTGAGGCAGGACAAAACGACTGACGTCTTGTCGCCGGCAACAAAAAAGCCGCCCTGCTACAGACGGCCTCTTTGTCTCTGGCGATGAGATGGATCACTACAGCCGGCATCAGGCCGCTATGGCTTCTGCTGCCGCACGATTATTACTGTCATGTTTCTGTCATCCGGTGATCGTGCGACACCGAACCACCAATGAGAAACCTGCACTGCGTGCAAACCCCATTGGCTCACGTCAAAGCCGACAGCAGGATATTCTGCGCGCCCTCGCCGTCTCGCGAGGCCTGACGCTCGTATCTTCCGTCCGGCGTCATCTGCCAGGCATCACACCGGTCTGCCAGGTACGGCTTCAGCCCTTCCGCGATGACGCGCTCCTTCAACCTGGCATCGAGGATGGGAAAGCAGATCTCGATGCGCCGGGACAGGCTTCGTTCCATCCATTCACCGCTGGACAGCATGACCCTTTCCGCGCCGCCATCGTGAAAATAAAAGATGCGCGAGTGTTCGAGAAACCGGCCCATGACCGATTTCACCTCAATGTTCTCCGACAAGCCGGCAACGCCGGGGCGCAGCGCACAGGCGCCCCGGATGATCAGGTCGATACGGACCCCGTCACGTGAGGCGTCGTACAGCGCCTGGATCAGGTCAGGCTCCAGCAATGCGTTCATCTTGGCAATGATCCATCCCTTGCCGCCAGCCCTGGCATGCCCGGCTTCGCACCGGATCGCCTCAAGCAACGCCTTCTTCATGGTAAAGGGCGATTGCCAGATATGGCTCATGCAATGCGTCTGGCCACGGCCCGTCAGCTGGCTGAACACTTGCGCCACATCCTGCGTCAGCGACTCATTGCATGTGAGCAACCCAAAATCCGTATAGGTGCGCGTGGTCTGGTGGTGATAGTTCCCGGTGCCGAGATGCGCATAGCGCCGGAGCTTCCCACCCTCGCGTCGCAATACCATGACCATCTTGGCGTGCGCCTTGAAGCCGACTACCCCGTAGATGACATGCGCGCCGACTTCCTCCAGTTGCGTTGCCCAACCGATATTGGCCTCTTCATCAAAGCGGGCCAGCAGTTCCACCACGACGGTGACTTCCTTTCCGTTGCGCGCGGCTTCAATAAGTGCCGAGAGCAGGACCGAGTCGTGCCCGGCCCGATACACTGTCTGGCTGATTGCCACCACATCGGGGTCCTGTGCCGCCTGCCTGACGAAGTCCACCACCGGTGTGAACGACTGGAACGGGTGATGCAGCAGGATGTCGCCCTCGCGAATGGCGCGAAAGATATCGGAATGCTCGTGCAGCACCTTCGGCAGGCCGGCCCGGAAAGGCAGGTATTTCAGTTCCGGCCGGTCCACCTGATCTGGCACCTGCATCAGGCGAACCAGGTTGACCGGTCCGTTGACGGAGAACACCTCGCTTGCCGCCAGGCCGAATTGATGCTGCAGGAACGCAGTCATTGCCGGCGTGCAGTTATCTGCCACCTCCAGCCGGACCGCATCACCATAATGACGGTGCGGCAGTTCGCCTTGCAGCGCCTCGCGCAGGTTCTTGACCTCTTCCTCGTCCACGAACAGCTCGCTGTTGCGGGTCACGCGGAACTGGTAGCAGCCGCGCACCGTCATGCCACTGAACAGCTCGCCGACGTGGGCATGCAGGATGGACGAAAGGAAAACGAGGCCATGCTCGCATCCGGCAATATCCGGTGGCAAGGCGATAACCCGCGGCAGCGCTCGTGGCGCCTGCACGATCGCATAGCCGGAGTTGCGCCCGAACGCATCCTTGCCCTCGAGCTCAACGGCGAAATTCAGGCTCTTGTTAAGAACCCGCGGAAACGGATGCGCCGGGTCCAGGCCGATCGGTGTCAGGACTGGCATCAGTTCGGCGAAGAAGAATTCCCGGATCCATTCCGCCTGCGCGGGGTTCCACGAGGGCCGCCGCAAGAAGCGGATCTGCTGCTCGGCCATGGCCGGAATCAGCATGTCATTGAACAGGCGGTACTGCTGATCGACCAGCTCCCGGACCCGTTGGTTGACCCTGGCATAGACCGCCTGCGGCGTCAGCCCGTCCGGGCCGACTACCGGAGACTGAAGCAAGCACTGCTCCTTCAGGCCGGCCACGCGGATCTCGTAGAACTCATCCAGGTTGCTGCTGAAGGTACACAGGGAACGCAGGCGCTCCAGCAGCGGCACCGCGGGATCGGCGGCCTGCTGCAGCACGCGCCCGAAGAACTCCAGCTGGCTGAGTTCGCGGTTGATATAGAGCTCATTGCCATTCAGCAGGCCATCCGGATCGACCGGGGTGCCGAGGCGCCCCTCTCCCGCGGCCATCGGCGACGCATTCTGCATGGGATCGGATTCGGGTTTCATGGTGTGAGTGCCTGTGCGGGGGAATCCTTCCCGATTCTAGCTGGCGTATCGCGCATATCGAGGCGAATCTGATCGCACTGCTCCCGCGAAATACGTACCATCTTACGAGCATCCGATGCGTAGAATGAACTGACGCGCCCACTGGAGCTGCCAATGACACACGAAATACCTTCTGCGACCGAGACCACCCCGGACGGCCTGATGCGCTTGATCGAGCATATTGGAGGTGCTGCAGCGCAAGGTCACCTTGACCCGGAGTTTGTGCGCAAGCTGGCGAAGCGCATTGCCAACGAATTGCAGCAGATGAAAGCGACCAGGGTGCCGGGTGACCGCGAGCTTGCGGGGCTGGACGACGGCATAGAGGCCCTGCTGCTGGCCGCGGACCGCAAGTACGGCGCCAGGCTGACCCGATCACTGCAGAAGTTGCGGGAGCACGAAATCCCCTTCACCGGCGCGGAGTCAAATGCAGGCCAGCCGAACTAGCAGTGCTGCCTGATGACGCAGTGAATTCACTAAGCAGGTAGTTCAATGATTTGGGTTGTGATTACCACCGCGGATAACCTTGGAACCTATGTCAAAGACTGACAAGAAGCGATACCTGAAAGCACTTAACCGGCGCCTGAAGAAAGCGTCGGCCGGAAAGTTCGATACGCTCTTTGTCTTCGACCCGCCCGGCTCGAAGCCAAAGAACGCCACAGGCGTGACGGCCAGCGGCCCTGCCAGTGACGAGATCCTTGCAGTGATGAACGCAGTCCAGGCCAGCGTATACGCAAAATTCGAGGGCACGGCAAAGCTCGGATAAATGGAACGCGAACTCAAGCTCGAGTTGCTGCAGGACCAGGCCGAAGGGCTGATCGGCTTGCCCC
This sequence comes from Cupriavidus sp. BIC8F, assembly GCF_032465815.1. NCBI lineage: Bacteria > Pseudomonadati > Pseudomonadota > Betaproteobacteria > Burkholderiales > Burkholderiaceae > Cupriavidus > Cupriavidus sp. BIC8F. The sequence continues at coordinate 2,111,541 of NZ_CP136095.1, forward strand.
TGGTGTCGTCCTGCTGCGTGGAGCCGCCGCACGAAGACAGGCTCGTGAGCACGTATTTCGATACGTCGGATCTTGCTTTCCGGCGTATGCACGCATCGCTGCGCGTGCGACAAGCGGGTGATCATTACGTGCAGACCTTGAAGACCTGTGGCACGCAGCATGGGGCGCTTTACGAGCGGGAAGAGTTTGAGTCGGCGGTTCCGGGAAATACGCCAGATCTTGGAGCACTGCGAGACAAATTGCCCGAGGGCACTGCGTTGGGGATGCTGCTCCGTGAAGGCAACCTGGCAGAACGCCTGAAGCCGATCTTCGTCACGGATGTCCGGCGCACGGTCCTGCTGTTGCGCTTGCCACAGGGGGACGAGGTCGAACTGGCTGTCGATCGCGGCGTTGTTCGTGCGAACGATGCCACGGAGCCGATCCGCGAGCTTGAGATGGAGATCCAGGCCGGGGAGCCGGCCCATCTGTCAGCGTTTGCCCTGCGGCTGCTCGACGCAGTGCCAATGCGCCTGAGCCGTGCCAGCAAAGGCGACCGTGGCTATGCGCTGGTCGCTGACGAGGCCAATGAAGCGGTACGGTCTGAGCCCCTCAGGCTGGCCGACGCCGGGTCGGCGGAAGCAGTGTTTCAGTGCATTGCCCGGAACTGCCTGGCGCAAATCTCCGGGAACGAACGCGGCGTGGTCAACAGCTCCAACCCGGAAAGCGTGCACCAGATGCGTGTCGGCCTGCGTCGCCTGCGCTCCGCGCTTGACATCTTTGAGCCGCTGGTTGCCTGTCCGCCGGCACTGCAAGCGGAACTCAAATGGATTGCCGATGAACTGGGCCCCGCACGCGACTGGGACGTGCTTGCCAACACCACCTTGCGTGACGCGTTCGATGGGGCGCCGGAGGACGTGGGCGCGGGCGCGGTGCTTGCCGCGGCGAAGGCAGTCGCGGCCGATGCCCGGCAACGCGCGGCCCAGGCCGTGAATTCCGATCGTTACACCCGGCTGGTCCTGACGCTGAACCATTGGCTGGGCAGTGCGGACTGGCGCCATGGCCTGGACGAGGCGCAGCGCGCGGCACTCAGCGGACCCGCCAGGGACTTCGCGCTGACCACGCTGCGCAAGCGGCAACGCAGGCTTCTCAAGCGGGGGCGGGGCATGGCCAAGCTCGATGAGCAGCGGCGCCACCGTGCGCGTATCGCCGCAAAGAAGCTGCGCTACGCGACCGAGTTCTTTGAATCCTTGTTTGCCGCGGATAAGGTGCGCCGCTATCGCCGGCAACTGTCGCGCCTGCAGGATGACCTGGGATGGCGCAATGATATGGCGGTTGCAGTGGGATTGTTGCTGCGCCTGGGGACAGAGCGGCAGCAACTTGCGATTGGCTGTGGCTATGCGCGCGGCTATATCGCAAGGGGCGTCAGCGTTGACAGGGAGCCGCTGCGCCGCCTCTGGAAACAATTCAAGGCGGCACGCCTGCCCGCTTAGCGCGGCTTCCGGGCATCGGCGCACGTTCATCGTCGCGGCCAGTCCCGGCGCACTGCAGTGGCGACTATTTCACTGTCGCCGGCCCCGATTCCTCAGTCGATCTCCGTCAGCAGCGTTTGCCGCCCTCAGCGTAAACCCCAATGACATAGCCGGCACATTGACAGTTTCCTGACAGCCTTCCCCGCCTAGAATCGGGCCCCTGGTTAGCCGGACCGGCGGCAAACGGCGGAATCCGCCACCGGCGCCCCCCAGGGACGAGAAACACAGTCCCTGGCCCGGCGTCTTGGCCGGCCAGCGCAACGCTTACTTCACGACAGGAACGCAAATGGAAAACGGTGCACGCGAACAGATCCCGGCCACGCTGATCCCCGGCGACGGGATCGGTCCCGAAGTCGTGGACGCCACCGTCCGGGTGCTGGATGCGCTTGGCGCCCCGTTTGCCTGGGATATCCGGCGGGCGGGCATGGCCGGCGTCGAATACAGCGGTGATCCCTTGCCCGAAGACACACTGGACAGCATCCGCCGCACCGGCCTGGCCCTGAAGGGGCCGCTGACCACGCCGGTGGGCGGCGGCTTCCGCTCGGTCAATGTGCGCCTGCGCGAGGCGTTCAACCTCTATGCCAATGTGCGCCCGGCCCGCACCCTGGTGCCGGGCCGCTTCGAGAATATCGACCTGGTGCTGGTGCGCGAGAACGTCGGCGGCTTCTATGTGGCCCATGACTACTACATTCCGGTTGGCGACGACCCGCATGCGGTAGCGGTGTCCACCGGCACCAACACGCGCGACGCCTGCCGGCGCATTGCCCGCTTCGCCTTCGAGTACGCCGTCAAAAACGGCCGCAAGAAGATCACGGTGGTGCACAAGGCCAATATCCTGAAGGCGCTCACCGGCATCTTCCTGGAAGCGGCGCGTGAAGTGGCCCAGGACTACGCCGGCCGCGTCGACATGGACGACATCATTGTCGACGCCTGCGCCATGCAGCTGGTGCTCAACCCGTGGCGCTTCGACATGCTGCTCTGCACCAACCTGTTCGGCGACATCCTGTCGGACCAGATCGCTGGCCTGGTTGGCGGGCTTGGCATGGCGCCGGGCGCCAACATTGGTGACAACGCCGCGATCTTCGAGGCCGTGCACGGCTCGGCGCCCGACATCGCCGGCAAGGGCATTGCCAACCCGATCTCGCTGATGCTGGCCGCCGGCCTGATGCTCGACCACGTGGGCCGCCAGGACCTGGCCACGCGCCTGCGCACAGCCATCGAGCTGACCCTCGGCCAGGACCAGGTGAAGACCGGCGACCTGCACGGCACGGCCTCCACGCTGCAGTTTGCGGACGCGGTAGTGAAACGCATCGTTTCCGCCGGCTGAGCCACACCCGCGCGGCCCGCCTGGGCCTGCGCACAAGACTGCCACCCTCCGCGGTCATTCCATACCCGGCACGCCCTGGCGTGCCGGCGGGATCGGCCTCGCCCTTGACCTCGTGCGCCAGACGGACGCACACACACCCGCCCCTAAGCGCCCCACGCGGCAGGGCGGCAAAGAGATACAGAGAAAGATGTTGACCCTGCTCGCCTATTCGATGGTGATCGTGTTCATGGCACTGATCATGACCAAGCGGCTCTCGGCCATGGTGGCGCTGATCCTCGTTCCGATTGCGTTCGCCGCAATCGGCGGTTTCGGCCCGGAACTCGGCCCGATGATGCTGGACGGCGTCAAGAAGCTGGCGCCGACCGGCGTGATGCTGATGTTCGCCATCCTGTATTTCGGCCTGATGATCGATGCCGGGCTGTTCGATCCGGTGGTGCGCGTGATCCTGAAATTAGTGGGCGGTGATCCGGTCAAGATCATCATGGGCACCTTCGTGCTGGCCGCGCTGGTGTCGCTCGACGGCGACGGCTCGACCACTTACATGATCACCTGCGCCGCGATGCTCCCGCTCTACAAGCGCCTGGGCATCAGCCGGCTGGTGCTGGCCTGCGTGATCATGATGGCGGGCGGGCTGATGAACATCCTGCCCTGGGGCGGCCCGACCGCGCGTGCCGCCAGCGCGCTGGGCGTGGACGTGGGCTCGCTGTTCGTGCCGATGATCCTGCCGATGATTGTCACCGGCATGTGGGGCCTGTTCGTGGCATTCCTGCTCGGCCGCCGCGAACGCAACCGGCTTGGCAGCATCGCACTGATGCGCACCGGGGCCGGCGATGACGGCCATGCCATGCCGGAGGCCGCCGGCGATCCGCAGATCGCCAGGCCGAAGCTGCTGTGGTTCAACCTCCTGCTGACCATCGCACTGATGGTGCTGCTGATTCTCGGCACCTTGCCGCTGCCTGCACTGTTCATCATCGCATCCGCCATCGCGCTGATGGTCAACTACCCGAGCCTGCACGAACAGAAGGAGCGCATGGGCGCGCATGCCGCCAACGTCGTGCCGGTGGTGTCGCTGATCTTCGCCGCCGGCATCTTCGTCGGGATCCTGTCGGGCACCAAGATGGTCGACGCCATCGCCAACAGCGTCATCAGCGCCGTGCCGGACTGGATGGGTCCGTACATGGCCCTGGTGACCGGGGTGCTGAGCATTCCGTTCACGTTCTTTATCTCGAACGACGCGTTCTACTTCGGCATCCTGCCGATCCTGGCCAAGGCTGCCGCCGTCTATGGCATCGGCGCGGCGGAGATCGGACGCGCCTCGCTGATCGGGCAACAGGTTCACCTGCTGAGCCCCCTGGTCGCGTCGACCTACCTGCTGGTCGGCCTGGCCGAGGTCGAATTTGGCGATCACCAGCGCTATACGCTGCTCTGGGCGCTGTCGGCGGCAGTGGTCATGATGCTGGCTACCGTCGCCTTCGGCGTGATTCCGGTCATTGGCCGGGCAGCGTGACGGCGAGGAATCGGGACCGGGCGGGTCAACGACATCCGCCTGCCTGGCGTTTTACCCGAACGCAACTTGCAAAAATTTACAAATAGCCTGGCAGACGGCCCGGCTGGGTCCGCCCTGCTGGCAATAGAGGATCACATATTGCCAGCACATAAGACCACATTCGCATCGAATGAACCCGCCAGCCTTCCTTCGTTGCCAAGGACGTATGCAAAGCGTTGCAATAGGGTTAGATCGAATGTGTTACTGAATGTAAATGGCGTAACTTGATTGCAAGCTGTACCGCTGGCATTGCGACGCAATGCTGGTGGCTTGAGTAGTGGGGGGACATCATGCAGCATTCCAGCCGATTCGCGTCCGACCTGGGCCGCGCGCAACTGTCCGGCCGCAACGGCCACCACGGCAACACCGGAGCCTCCCGCAGCCAGTCCATTCGACATCGACGGCACCTGAGCCGCGCGCAGCACTTCTCGGTGCACCAGCGCCACCTTCCCACCAACGCACCCGCGGCAGAAGCCTGTCGCCCGCCCGCCCACCTTGCACGAAGCCGGCCGTGCGGCTGTCGGGCGCGCCATCTGCGCTGAAGCCCGCATTGCGCGGCGCCCGGTCTGCCGGCCCCTGCGCCAGAACAACACACCAACCCTATTCAAGAGGCGGGAATCGCCATGGCGCTCTATGCTCTGCGGGAACTCACGCTGCAGTCCCTCGGCCCGCTCGGGGCGATGATTGAGGCAGGTTATCGTGCAGTCAATTTCTGGGGCGAATCGGTCGCCTGGATTCCGGGACTGCGCGAGGCCGACGCCGCGCTTGAGTTGTTCACCCGGCTGACCAAGGCCTACGGGAAACCTCGCTTTGAGATCGACGAGGTCTTGGTACGCGGGCAACGGGTGGCCGTCACCGAGACCGCGCTCATCGAAGAGCCCTTCTGCCGGCTGCTGCATTTCAGGAAGGACATGTCCAGTCCTGGCCCGCGGGTGTTGCTGGTGGCGCCGCTCTCCGGCCACTACGCCACCCTGCTGCGCCCGACGGTCGAGGCATTGCTGCCCGGACATGATGTCTATATCACCGACTGGGCCGATGCGCGCGTGGTCCCGCTTGACGCCGGGCACTTCGATCTTGGCGGCTATGTCGGTTACCTGAAAAAGTTCTTGCGGTACCTCGGCGCGGGCACCCATATCGTGGCGGTTTGCCAGCCCGGGGTCCCGGTGCTTTGCGCGGTCGCCCAGATGGCCGAAGACAACGAGCAGATGCAGCCCCGCTCCATGACCCTGGTCGCCGCGCCGATCGACACCCGCGTCAGCCCGACCGCGGTCGACCAGTTCGCGCAGCAATATTCGCTGGCGTGGTTCGAGACCAACGTCATCGAACGGGTGCCCGCCGGCTACCCGGGAACCGGGCGCCGGGTTTATCCGGGCTTCCTCCAGCTTGCAGGCTTCGTGTCGATGAACGTCGCACAGCACGCCGGTGCGCACCTCGACTTTTACCGCCACCTGGTCGATGGGAGGCAGAGCGAGGCAGCCAGGCATCGCAAGTTCTATGACGAGTACAACGCCGTGCTCGACGTGCCGGCCGAGTACTACCTGGAAACCATCCAGAAGGTTTTCCTGGAGCATCACCTGTGCCGCGGCTGCATGGAAGTCGGCCAGCGCCGTGTCTACCCCGAGGCCATTACCAACGTTTCATTGCTGACCATCGAAGGCAGCGAGGACGACATCACCGGCCGCGGCCAGACCGAAGCGGCTCACGCGCTCTGCGCGGGTCTTGCCGCCGACCGGAAAGAACACCTGGTCGTTGACGGCGTGGGTCACTATGGCACCTTCGCCGGCCAGCGTTTCCGGGAATCCATCCTGCCTGCCATGATCCAGTTCATTCAGCGGTGCGCTGACTGAGCGCCATGTCGCATCGGCGAGGCCGGACCATGGTGGCACGGGAAGGCCCAAGCAACGAGCGATAGGCGCAATGCGCAATACTGCCGATGGGGTCCACGGTCACGCCCCAGGTCCATGCAGCCCGAAGATCAACTCGGGATCGCCTGCAATCCAATTGCAGTCTACCTGGGAACGGCGGCCGATGCGCCGCGTGCGCTCGAGCAATTGCTTTCCAAGTGCAAGTTGTCGCGGTTCCCAATCGGCCAGCGCAGCCACCACGTCCCCATGACGCTTCAAGGCACCCGCCAGGGACCAGGCATCGGCTGCTGCCTTGGCGGTTCCGGCTGCTGCATGCGGCCTGACGACGAATGCCGCATCCCCGATCAGGCAGACGCGGCCAAAGACCATCCGTGGCACCTCGACGTCGCAAATAACCTGCAGGAATGGCTGCGCGGCACCGCACACGACCTGCGCAAACGGTGCCGGGAGCCGGGATGCAGCCATTGCCCTCAGCTCAGCCAGGTGTGCGTCTCTCACACTCCCCGGAGGCAGGGAGAGGTCGTGCCGCTGGCCGGCAGTGTCGGTCAGCAGTTCGTCGAGGTCGCTGCCTTCGAGGTAGTTCCGGTACCAGACGAAGTTGATCAGCCGCTCGCCCGGTGCGATCGAGCCATCTGCCCCAGGAATTGGATAGACAAGAATGTGGCTGTTCGCAAGAACGTAGTACGTAATCGCATCGTGGAACACCACGCGCGTCGCTGGATCCAGCGAAGATTCGGAAACCTTGCCGCGCCATGCCACATAACCCGAATAGCTTCGCCGCACTTGTGGCAAAAGGCGCGACCGGGCAGTCGAACCGACCCCATCTGCGCATATCAGCAGGTCCACAGCGGTTGAAGACTGATCCGCGAACTGGACCGCCATGCCCCAGTCGCCTTCGGACCATCCGGTCATCTCGTGGCCGAGGTGATAGTACTTCGGATCGATCAATGCCAGCAGGTGCCGGTACACCGTATTCCAAGAACTGAACCGGTAACCGTGCGCGGCTTCGTAGATGCGTTCTCCGCGACGGTCCAGGTATCGGATGCAGGACGTAGCGATGCTGATATCGTCCAGGGCCAGGCCTGCGTTCTGAACCAGATATCGGGCTGCGTCGGGCAGGAAGCCTATCCCCGCGCCGCGCTGGACCAGCTCGGCGGGCGAGCGCTCGTAGACATCGACCTGGATGTCCAGATCGCGCAGCAGCAGTGCGGCCGTCAATCCACCGAGCGAACCGCCGACAATGGCAGCACGCATGTTGGCTCCCAGTCAATATTTGTCAAGGCAGCTGGGCCGGTTGCAAGTGAACTGGTGACCAGCCGACTGCATATTCACAGCAATTCCCACTAAGGAAGACTGCAAATTAAAAGGTTAGTACATGCTGAAGTCGGGTGCCACGGCTGAAATGGGTGGAGCGTGCTCGGTTAGCGCCGTGGCCCGAATACTCATGGCTGGGCTGAACCCGATGTCCGTAGCCATTCGACTGGCAAAAGGATGCCCCCGATTCTCCGCCGAATTGGCCTAGTATGGAAGTGACGTGTCAAGTCACACCCAGTTGGCCATTGACGGGTTTCCATTGCTGGTCAAGCTCGCCGGACTCGGCATGACAAGTGCATCCGCACCCACGGTGACTGACATGATCGAGCCGAAAAGAACGATTTTGGTAACTGGTGCCACTGGTGGTATCGGGAGTGCCGTCTGCGCACGCCTGGCGGAGGCTGGCTACTCATTGATTCTCGCCGCCCGCAATGCCGACCGGCTCCAGTCTGCTTGTGTGGCTCTGCCAGAGCCAGCCCGCGGTTCTCATTGCTGGATCGCGGTGGACATGGCCAGCGATGCCTCTGTTGCGACCTTTGGGGCTCAGCTCGCATCAAGCGGTGCAGTCCTGGATGGCGTCGTACTCATGCCACCGCAGATGCGCCCTACCGGTGACTGTCAGCCGCCCGCCGATACGTGGCGCGAGCTGTTCCAAAGTCATTTCATCGGACCGCTCGAGCTCCTCAGGAACGCGATCTCCACAATGCGCCCGGATCCCGCTCAGGAAAGGCGCGCAAAGATCGTCATTGTTTCTGCCATCACCTCGGTGCAGGCACTCGGTAACTACGCCACCAGCAACGTCCTGCGCTGCGCCTGGCTGGCGCAGGCCAAGACGCTGGCTTTGGTGCTTGGCGAAAAGGGGATTCACGTCAATACCCTTTCGCTTGGCGGCACGCTCACCCCCGACTACATTGCATCGATTGAGCGGCGTGCGGCGGACGCTGCCATGAGCTTCGCCGAACGGCTTGCCGCCGAGACTGAGAATATTCCGCTGCGCAAGTACGGTCGCCCCGAAGAAGTTGCGCTCGCCGTTGAAGTTTTGCTATCGCGTTTCTCCGACCACATGACTGGGGCGAACCTGTTGCACGATGGGGGATTCACCAGGGCGTACTGATTGGGCGCTTGAAGAATCCAGCGGAAACAGGTTCCTCCAACACCAGCAGGCATCGATGTGTTCCCGCCCGCTGATGCCATTGCCAGAACACCCATGGCCGGGACAGAGGCGGCGAGCAGTGCAACGCCAGCGTACGCAAGCGAACAGACCTTTCCGATTGCCGTGGCACCTTTGCTCCCATGGCGATCCGGCATGCGAGAGCGCTGCCAGTAGTGACCTTCGGAAGCTGGCCGCGATAGTAGCTTGGTTGCTGCTGGTCGTTTCTGTCTCACCGCGTCTCCCGCCGCGGCCAGGGCCGGCTGGAGTTTTTGTGCGCCAGCATCTATAACGGAACGCCTGCACGTCCCGCACCCGTGCTCGGAATAGCGGCCGGAAGCTCTTGCCCGGCAACGTGACATCTGCCAGCCCTGCCAGGGATTTGGCGCGTTGCTTTTCTGTCATCAACGAGTTGTACGAAGAAGATAGCGCCAGGGGGTGTCACGTCATGGAATCCATTTCGAAGCTCACACAGCATTGCAGGGTGGTGGCGTACTACGCGGTCGCCTGCATCAGCGTGGTACTCGGGGTGCTGATTCCCCCTGCGTTTGCGGGTGACAAGACCACCCCCTCCTACAGCTACTTCGTAACCGGTACACAGTACTTCATGACTCCCAATCCGGTGCCTGTGCAGACCCTCCCCACACCCCAGCCACAGGCGGTACAGCCGGTGGTCATCATGGGGGGCGGGCCCGATGTCGATGCCGCGTATCGCTGGATGATTCAGCAGGCGGGCATTACGAAAGCAACGGGCGGTCGCATGGTCGTGATTCGCGCGACCGGTACCGACGCTTACGACCCTTACTTCTATTACAGCAACAAGAAGAACGCGACCGATATTCCCGCGGTGGACGGCTATGTCGGTGGCGCGTACCTCGGCCTGACTGCGGCGGAAACGCTGGTCATTACCGACACTGCCGCGGCGAATGACCCGTTTGTCAACGCCGTTGTCGGCAGCGCAAACGCGCTGTGGATTGCGGGCGGTGATCAGAGCAACTACATCAATTTCTGGAAAGGTACGAAGCTCAACGCCACCATCGCCGCGCTCATGCAGCGGAACGTTCCTGTTGGCGGCACCAGCGCCGGGGCCAACGTCCTGGGGCAGTTCGTTTTCTCCGCCATCGAAGGGACGGTCACATCGACGCAGGCGCTGAGCGATCCGTACAACAAGTACATGACATTTGACCCGAAAGGGTTTTCCGGCCCCAGTTTCCTGAACGCTACGGCATTGGACGATACGTTCGTCGATCCGCACTTCGACTCGCGCGATCGCATGGGCAGGCTGGTCACGTTCCTGTCAAGAAGCATTGCGCCATGGTCCGGTTCGGGCTGCGAGGGCGGAGTCCTGAAGAACCCGTCGGCCGCCCGGGGGATTGGCCTTGACGTCGAGACAGCATTGCAGATTCAGAAGATCTCAGGCCGTTTCATTGCACAGCGCGTGACCAACATATCCACGACATCGCCCAGCGCTGTTCACTTCCTGAGGCCACTGACTTCGCCCGCGGTCTGCGCGCCCGGCAAGCCGTTAACCATCTACGGCGTCCATGTCCAGCGGCTGGACGACGAGACTGTCTTTGATATGACAAACTGGTGGAATGGCGGCAGCGCAGGAATCGAAGCGTATGTCGTTGACGAGAACGCCGGCATCCAGAGCCCGGCCACCATACATTACTAGGGTCTGCCGCTCCCTCCTCGCCCGCCAGCGATTGCGCACGCCACCATCCCGCACCCGCCTGGAACCCTGCGACGCGGTGGCCGATGCTCGGCGGCGTGGCAACCAAGTCCGCCGGCAAGCGTGCCTCGGATCTCGGCCGGCGGCCTGCTGGCGCTGCGCGGCCGCCGGGAACAGCCGCAATAACAATGGCACCCATCCGCGCCCTACAGCAAGATCGGAGGGTAATCAAAGTCGGAGCGTGATAAATGACTCGCCTCCCCTTCCTTACCCTTCTCTTTCTGTGGGCGCTGGTAACAGGCTGCGCTGCGCCCCCTGCTCACCCGGGTCAGTTCCTTGGGGGGTATGCACGTGCGCTTGCATGGGCACCCGATGGCAGCGCCATTGTTGCAGTTCGCGATCAGGAAATCGTAATCGCGGATTCGAGCACGCTGGTGCCGATCAAGAAGCTCAAAGGCAATGATCCCTGGAGCCTGCACAAGAATGCCGCCGCAGTCGCCTTTTCGCCTGACGGGAAAGTGTTTGCAACTGCCGGGTTCGATAACGGTGTGTTGATCTGGGACGCCAGGACATGGCAGCGCATCCTGCGGTTCAAGGAGTCGGATGGTGCCACGACACTTGCATTTTCTCCGGCCGGAACGAACCTGGTAAGCGCGGGCCCGGAGGCTCCCATCAAGCTGTGGGACGTGAACACGGGTTCGCTGAGTGCAGTGTTGACTGATGCCAAATCGGGCGTGATGTCAGTCGCCATTTCGCCTGATGGCAAGTTACTGGCGGCAGGAGACATCCATCGCAATGTCACGTTCTGGGAACTATCGAGCCGGAGAATTGCTGCAGTTTTCAAAGATTTCTCAGGACCGGTCTTGTCAGTCGCCTTTTCTCCTGACGGCACGCGACTCGCTGCCGGGGCAGGCGGCTATGAGGTTCGCTTCCTTGCAACCGGCGATTTCGCGGTTCAGAAATTGCTCGTCGATCCTAAAAAACCTACGGCCGGCAGTCAGTCGGCGGAAAGACTTGTCTCCGTTGTCTCGGTAATCGGCTTGGCACGTACGCTCCAATTGACGGGCGCTCCGAGCGGAGTCCCGGTGACAGGGTTCGCGCAGGCGTCATGGCCGGCTTTCAACTGCCCGCTGGCATTCTCGCCAGATGGGAAATGGCTCGCCATGATTCGTTTTTCTCGTGAACTGTCTGCGGACTATCACCTGGAGATCTATGACACTGAAAGCGGAGACCTCGTCAACCGGTACAGCGGAGCGCTTTCATCGCTTACGTTCAGCCCCGACAATCAGCGACTGGCAACAAGTGGAATTATCCGGGTCATTCTGCTTGATCCCCGGACAGGAAAGGAAATTTCACTGACACGCTGAGGCAGCGCGATCGACCATTCCCCCACGCCGCACGCTGTCTCCAGCCTGATTCCTGGTGCGTCGCGGAAAGAGCCGGCTGGCTGGGTAATGGATCACCAGCGGGCCGACACTTAGGCTTGGACCTCCGGATTTGGTTCGCCATCCCTGGTAGCAATCAATGCTTTCGGCGTCAGCGGGATCAAAAGCAGGATCAGTGCGTACACCACGGTAGTCGCGATCACGCAATATGTGAAACCGTGCGTTGGGCTGCTGTTATAGATCCACGAGCCCAGGAGATCGCCGGCACGCGCCGAGAGCGCGAGAACGCCATCCACCAGCATCATCAGGGTCCCTTGCAGGCCCGGCGGACAGGACCGCATCGCGAGATCGAAGTATGCTGCCGTGGCTACACCGCCCATCAGCCCTATCGGTGCCGCCAAGACAAGGGCGAGATTGGATGAGTGAATGAATGCCAGCGGAATCATCTGCGGCACTGCGACGATCGTTCCCCACCACAGCAGCTTGTTCAGTGATACCTTCTTGCACAGAAAGCCATACAGCAAGAATGTCGGGATGAACGCTGCGGCAAAGATCCCGTTGTAGTACGAGTAAACGGAATCCGATGCATGCAGCTCATTGCTCAGATAGAACTGCAGCGGCGTGGCCGCTCCTGGCGCAAAATTCCACAGGAAGCAGATGAGAACCGCTGGATAAACAGCCTTATGTCTCACCAACCGCCTGACATTCCCGACAAGATCCGTGCCCCTGGCTTGCGGCTTCTCGTAGATTTGGCCGAACACGGAAACGGGCTTCCAGAGCCCCAACACGGCGATCAACAAGGCGAACATCGCCACCAGGAAGAAGGCCTCTTTCGCGGCAAGATGATCGGAGATGTACCCGGAGGCGAACGCTCCCGCAACGACCGGGACGGAGCCGACCACGTTCAACAGAGCGCTCAGGCGCCCGGACATGAGCTTCTCCTGGCCCACCAGGGCGATCAGCCCCTGATAGGCTGCGGCGATAAATCGGGACGACAGCATTGCCAGCAGCATCCCGATTACCAGTCCCGCGTATGAGAAACCTGAATATGCCATCCAGATGAATGCCACCGCGGTCGCCGGAGCGAAAATCAGGAAGAAGCCGCGATCCCGCAATCCCAGCGGGTTCCATTGGTCGCGCGCGAGACCAAAAACGAACGCAAGGTACACTGGTATTCCCGTCACCAGCCGGAATATCGAGATCTGCGTTGCGGTCGCATGCAACTGGTTCTTGAGCAGGTACGACGTCTGTATATCAACCAGGGCACCGGCCGGCGTTGCCAGAGCGATGAACAGGGTCAGGCAACCGAAATACAGCAGGGTTCGGTCGCTGCCCTCGGAACCAGTATGACCAGAAGCGGCCAGCATTTTCGCAGCCCAACAGCAACAGTGGAATTTCGATCTGCCCCGGATTGCCGGCCAGAACTGCTTGCAGAGCCACATCTACGGACAGGGTGCAGGCGGGGATCTCGCCATGAGCCCGGACGACAACTCCCGGATATGGCGTGGAGTCCTTGCCCGCGTGCGGTTCCGTGGGTGCGCGGCAGCCGGCTTCTCGAGAACCGCCCAAGCGGCCGCCAGTAAGCCGACGATACTGTTAGCGTAGGCGAAAAAATGAGATCTGTTAGGACCCTAGCAAAAATAACTTGAACAGTTGTCCTCGCGTCTATACGATGCGCACATGGATATCAGCGAGGCAGTCGAAGCGAAGTTTCGGGCCCTGCAGGCGCGCCTTGATGAGGCGACGTTGCGCCTATGGGCCGCCGCCGAAGCGCGCAGCCTGGGGCGTGGGGGCGTGAGTCTGGTGGCCAAAGCGATAGGCATCTCGCGCACCACGATCTATGCGGGACTGGCCGAACTCGAAGCGGCCGGTGGAGCGACGCGGGACATGACGGCCAAGCGCATTCGTGCCCCGGGAGGCGGGCGCAAGAGGCTAACTGAGCTCGATGCGAGGTTGTTGGAGCACCTGGATGCACTGGTGGAGCCGACCAGCCGGGGTGACCCGATGTCAGCACTACGATGGACGTGCAAGAGCACCACCCGTCTGGCCGAAGAGCTCAACCGGCTGGGGCATCGCGTGAGTCAGCGCACGATCTGCGATCTGCTGACGCAGACGGGCTACAGCTTGCAATCGGTGCGCAAGACACGCGAAGGCGCGCAGCACCCCGACCGCGACGCGCAGTTCCACTACATCGCCGACAAGGTGGCGCAGTATCAGCGCCAGCGTCAGCCGGTCATCTCGGTGGACACGAAAAAGAAGGAGCTGATCGGCGATTTCAAGAACGCTGGCCGCGAATGGCAGCCCAAGGGCCAACCCGAGCAGGCGCGTGTGCACGATTTCATCGACGATGAACTGGGCAAGGTTGCCCCGTATGGCGTCTATGATGTGACGGCCAACGAGGGCTGGGTCAGCGTGGGCATCAACCACGACACCGCCGAGTTCGCGGTTCAAAGCATCCGTCGCTGGTGGCTGGAGATGGGCCGTCCGTTGTATCCGAAAGCCAGGCGACTGCTGGTCACCGCCGACTGCGGTGGCAGCAACGGGTATCGTGTGCGGCTGTGGCGGGTGCAGTTGCAGCGACTGGCCGACGAACTCGGTTTCGCTGTGCAGGTGTGCCACTTTCCGCCGGGTACGAGCAAGTGGAACAAGATCGAGCATCGCCTGTTCTGCCATATCACGAACAACTGGCGCGGCCGACCGCTGTTGACGCGTCAGGTGGTAGTGAACCTCATCGGCAGCGTGAGTACCGCTGAAGGGCTGAAAGTGCGTGCGGAACTGGACGAGAACATGTACGACGCAGGTATCAAGGTCAGCGACGCCGAACTCGCTGCCGTGGCCATTGAGCGCGACGAATTTCATGGCGAGTGGAACTACCGCATCAAACCTCGAACATCTCGTCGCAAGACGTAATTGTTCAAGTTATTTTTGCTAGGATCCTTAGTTCCAGACCTGCCTCGTCGAAGCGAAAGCCTTGCGGACGCATACACTGTCTCGCTCGTAGCTCTTGACATCCGCTCGGGGTCGGCAGACATGTCCGTCCCCTGCCCTTGCCCGGCCGAAGGCGGTCACTACCAGACGCTCTCCCGGCCAGCGCCGTGCCACGGCTGAACGCCTGGCAACACACCCCAACCAAAGCCGGGAATACCCCGGGATCGAAACGCCAATCCGCGACAGTCTTCTTCGCCTCCCGTCCCGATAATTGCTCCCGGAGCGCTGCCATCCGCAACGGCTGGGCAGCGTCCCTCACAAAAGCGCAACGGAGACTTCGATGACGACAACAACCACTTGCGCAGACCTGCGCACGCTTCGCGAACGCGTGGTTCGCGATCACTTTGCCGACGAGATCCGGCAGGACTTCGATGCGGTCCTGTCGACGTTTCCGCATCCGCACTACGAGCTCATTGCGAGCGGCGCAGTGTTTGATGGCAACGATGATGTTCGGAAGTACTACACGCAAAGTCGCGTGGCGTTCCCGGACCAGCGCAGCGAGATCATCCAGCTCCGGCACACCGACGACGCCGTGATCGTCGAGTTCTGGCTGCTCGGCACGCATCGCGGCAACCTGAACGGCCTGCCACCGACGGGGAGGCAGTTCCGCTGCCGCATGATCGCCCTCTTCCTGTTCGACGGCGAGACGCTGGCCTGTGAACGGATCTACTACGACAGCCTGACCATGATGCAGCAGCTACTGGCCGGCTTGCCCGCCGGGCAGAAGGCGCAGGCCCTTGCCGGCCTGTTGCGGGACACGACGGCAAACCAGGCTGCCGCGGCGTAATTCGCCGGCACCGATCACCATTCCTACGGAGACATCGACATGTCCTTGCCGCAAGCCACGACGCATCAGGAGCGCCTGCTGACGATCAATACCAACGAAGTCCCGCGCCTGCCGACGGAAGTGCCGGGGACCACCATCACCCCGCTGTTCCTGGACCGCGAGAACGGGGTCTGGGTGCTCTACGGGCGATTCGAGCCAGGGACGATCTTGCCACCGCATTTCCATACGGGCACGGTGCATTTCTACACCACGCGCGGCATGTGGCACTACGCCGAGTACCCGGACGATCCGCAAACGGCGGGCAGCTACCTGTTCGAGCCCGGCGGGTCCATCCACACCTTCATGGTGCCGGCCGATGCCAGCGAACCGGCCGAGGGCCTGATGGTGGTCCATGGCGCCAACATCAACTTCGTCGATGGCGAGTACCACAGCATTATGGACGCCGGCGCCATCGAGGAAGCACTGCTGGCCGCCGTGAAGCTGGGCGCCATGCCAATGCCGAAGTACATCCGCCCGAAAGGCGGCGCGGAGTTTGCCAGCGCCAGGTAGCCAGCGCGTCAGGCCAGGCGCCGCAAGGCGTCCTGGTCCAGCAGGGTGACGTGCCCGTAGTGGAGCCGCAGGATCCGCTGGCCTTCCCACTCCTTGAGCTGCCGGTTGATGCTCTGACGTGAGACGCCCAGCATGTGCCCAAGGTCCTCCTGAGACAACTGCAGCGCGGCATCCCCGCCGGCCGGCGCCGATAACGCGTGCGCGTGCTGCGCCGCCAGCAGCCGGCGCGCCAGCCGTACCGGCAGCGGTTGCAGGATGGTCTCGTCGATCCACTCCAGCGCCCAGCGATAGCGCCGGCAGATCAGTCGCGTGAATTCCATCAGGAATGCCGGGTGATGGTCGACGATGGCGTGGAACGCCTGCGCGGGCACCATGAGCACCTCGCAATCGACTACCGCGCGCGCGTCATAGACGCGCGGCGCCTCCATGAACAGCGAGACCTCGCCGAACCATTGCCCGGGCTCCAGCACGCTGAGCACGGCCTCGCGGCCGTTGGCCGCCGTGACGCTGAAGCGCATGCGGCCGCGCTCCACGCAGAACAGCGCCTCCGGCGACGAGCCATAGGTGAACAGCACTTCGTTCTTCGCAAGTTGCCGGCGGATGACATGGGCGCGCAACGCGGCCTCCAGCTCTGGAGACAGCAGTTCCGGGCCAGCATGGCCGCTGGCATCCGCGACGCCGGGCATGGGCGGTCAGTCCAGCGTGATGTTGGCTTCCCGGGCCACGCGCTTCCAGACCTCGATCTCGCGCACGTTGACGGCAGCCTGCTCCGCGCCGCCGAGGTAGTCGGGGGTGATGCCCCAGTCGTTCATCCTCGCCATGACGGAGGGATCCTGCAGCGTGTCCTTCAGCGCCGCCTCGATCTTGTCGACGATGGGCTTGGGCACGCCCGCCGGCGCGAACATCGCCCACCCCGTCCACTGGTCGAAGTCGACGCCCTGCTCCTTGTACGTGGCAACGTTCGGGAAGTTGGCAGTGCGCCGGGTGCACATTGCCAGCGGCTTGATCTTACCTGTCTTCACCGCGGCCGTGCCGGACCCGATGTCGAGCCAGCCAACCTTGATCACATCGCCCATCATCGCCGTCATGACCGCCGCACCGCCCTTGAACGGTATATGGTCAAGCTTGATGCCCGTCTTCTGCGCCAGTACTTCGGCACAGAAATGCCCCGTCGAGCCCTGGCCCCAGGTGCCGAACTGGATCGGCTTTGCACTGCGCCTGGCAAGTTCGATAAGCTCCTTCAGGTTGTTGGCCGGCAGGTCGGTGGTGGCGACCAGGATGATCGGCGAGGAGCCGACCCGTGCCAGCGTGGTCAGGCCCTTGACCGGATCGTATGGCAACTGGTGGTAGACCGCCGGCGCCAGCGTGGTTGTGGTCATCGTGCCCAGGGCGATGGTGTAGCCATCTGGCCTGGCGTGCGCCAGTTGTCCGATTGCAATCGTTCCGGCCGCGCCGGCGATGTTCTCCACGACAAACGGCTGCTTGAGACGTTTGCTCAGTTGATCGCCGAGCAAGCGGCCAAAGGCGTCCGCGCCGCCGCCAGGCGCAGAGGGCACGATCAGCTTGACCGGGCGGCCTGGATAGTCGCCAGCTGGCTGGGCAAAGGCGACGGTGGCAATCGACATGCAGAGCGCCGCGAGGCCGCGGCAAAGGGAATGCTTCATGACAGTTGTCTCCTGAGTATTTTGTTCTGACCTGCCAACTGCGGGGACGCTTCAGCCCGCGGAGAACTCCGCGCCGCCCTTGGGACGGATGTAGCGCGGCACGGGAATCCCGGCCTTGCGCGCGGCCGCGAGGATGCCCTCTTCGATCGCGCCGGCATCGCGAACACTCTGGAATTCGCCTTCCGAGAAGATCACGTTGGCGCCGTAGACGACCATGAAGCCTTCGGCCGGCTCCTTTGCATCCGCCGGCACGGAGAAGGTATGCACCGAGCCGCCGGGTTCATACAGGTAGCTGCCCGCGGTTTGCGGATCCTCGGGATACTCGATGTAGTTCCACTGCCCCTTCGTCGTGAAGAAGTGCACGGTACCGGTATGAAAGTGGGGCGGGAGCGTGGTGCCCGGTTCAAACTTGCCGTAGAGGACCCAGACGCCGTTTTCGCGATCGAGGAACAGCGGAATGATGGTCGAGCCTGGCTCGGATCCGGGAAACTCGTGCGATTCATTGATGTTGACCGACAACAGCCGGTCCTGGTGCGTGACAACCTTGGGCAATGTCATGGCTACCTCCAAAAGATGGATATGGGGAATGTTCTAGTCCAGCTTGATGTTGGCTTCGCGCGCGACGCGCTTCCACACTTCGATGTCGCGCGCATTGATCGCGGCCTGTTCGCTGCCGGCGACGTAGTCAGGGGTGATGCCGAGGTCGGCCATCTTGCTCGTCACCGCCGGATCCCTGAGCGTCTCCTGCACGGCCGCGGCAAGCTTTTCCGTGATCGGCTTTGGCAGACCCGCGGGCGCGAACATGGCCCAACCCGTCCATTGGTCGAAATCGACCCCCTGCTCCTTGTAGGTGGGAACATTGGGGAAATTTGCCGTGCGGCGTGTGCACATGGCCAGCGCCTTGATCTTGCCGGTCTTGACGGCCGACGTGCCGCTGCCGATATCCAGCCAGCCCAGCTTCACCACCCCGCCCAGCATGGCAGTCACCACGGGCGACGAGCCCTTGAACGGGATGTGGTCCAGCTTGATACCGGTCTTCTGCGCCAGCACCTCCGCGCAGAAGTGGCCGGTGGAACCCAGCCCCCAGGTGCCGAACTGCAGCGGCGAAGCGCTCTTCTTCGCCACGGCCACGAGTTCCTTCAGGTTGTTGGCGGGGAAGTCCTTGGTGGCGACCAGGATGATCGGCGACGTTCCCACGCGGGCGATGGTCGTCAGGTCCTTGACGGGGTCGTACGGCAGCGCCCGGTAGACGGCCGGGGCCAGCGTGGTGGTCGTCATCGTGCCAAGGCCGATGGTGTAGCCATCCGGCGTGGCCCGCGCGAGTTGTGCGATCGCGATGGTGCCGGCCGCGCCGGCATTGTTCTCGACGACCAGCGGCTGCTTCAGGCGTCGGCCGAGCTGGTCCGCGAGGATTCTGGCGAACACATCGCCGCCACCGCCCGGTGCGGTCGGGACAATCAGGCGGATCGGCTTGCTCGGATAACTGGCTTCACCCTGCGCCTGCGCGCCAAAGGACAAGGCGACTGCAGCAAGGAAACCGAGGGCGGCGGACTTCTTCATCTTTGTCTCCAACTTCTGTATTTCACGCGTTCAGCGCTTCATGTCCGCTCGCCGTGGGGTGAGGCATTTTCTGGAACATGAAGAAACGTTTCCACAAATTGTGCGACTGTGAGAGCGCGAATCAAATGGTGGTAAACCCGTGAATCTTTGTGAGGCTTTTGGGGCGGCCTGGCGAATGCCGTCAGGCCAGGCGTCGCGTGCGCCTTATGCGTCCTGCGTCAGGACGATCTTTCCGAAATGCGTGTTCCTGCGCATCATCTCGCAGGCCTCGGCGACACGATCCAGCGGCAACCTTGCATCGATCGGCAGGCGCAGCTGTCCTTGCCGGAGAGCCGGCCAGAAGTCTCGTTGCACACGCTCGGCAATCACGCCGAAATCCTCGACGGTGCGCGTCCGGAAGGTCATGCCGAGGTACTGGATCCGGCGCAATGAATGGAGATCGAAGTCGAATTCTCCGCTCTCCCCTGCCATCCGTCCGATATTGACGATGCGCCCACCGATCTTCACGGCGCGCATGCTGTCGTTGATAAACGGACCGGCCAGGAAATCGACCAGCAGATCCACGCCGTGGCCATCGGTGTGTTCCAGCACGGCCTTCACCCAGTTCGGATCGTTGCTGTCGAGCGCGATGTCAGCGCCGAACTCCGACAGGCGCGCGCGGCGGTCGGGCTTGGTCGACGTGCCGATGACCAGGCTGGCGCCGAAGTGCTTTGCCACCTGCAATGCCATCAAGCCCACGCCGGAGGAAGCGCCGAGCACCATTACGGTCTGCCCGGCTTCGAGCCCGGCCAGATGGCGCATCGCCGTATGGGTGGTGCGCAGTGCGACGGACAGGCAGGCACCGGTCTCGTAGTCCATCTCCGGGTCAGGAAACGGGAAGGCGCGCCGCCAGTCCGCGACCGCATACTCGGCGAAGCCGCCGAGGCCAGAGCACATCACCTTGTCGCCGACTTTGTATGCGGTGACGTCCGCGCCAACCTCCACCACATCGCCCGACCATTCCAGGCCCAGGGGCGTGCCGGTACCGCCAGCTGCCCCATGCGCCTTCCCGTCGACCAGCGACAAATCGGCGCGATTCAGGGAACTGGCCCGCACTTTCACAAGGATTTCAGTGGGCTTGGGTCGAGGGATTTCCAGCTCTGAAAAAACAAGTCCCGTCTCACCGCGAATCGCAGCTTTCATTGCACATGTCTCCTGTCGAATAGGTCTGGGTACGTCGGCACGGCGTCACCGCTGTTGCGACGTAATGCGTATCCATTGTAGAAACGTTTTCGCATTTTACGCAAGGACCGAACGGACAAAAAAAATGCCGCCTCGAATGAAGGCGGCATCGCTGCACGGGAGGCAGATTATGCTGCAGCTACGCGGTGGCTTTCTTGCGCGCGGTGGCGGGACCACATGACTCGCGCAGCACCAGTTGCGTGGTAATCACGATGGTCTCAGGTTCGATGTCTGCGTCGCGTTCCAGTTGCTTGAGCATCAACTGGGCGAGCACGGTGCCGACGATCTCCAGGTCCCACGTCAGCGATGTGATGGACGGGCTGAACAGCTGCGACAGGTCGGTGTCGCCGATGCTGATCACGCTGACATCCCCGGGGGCCGTCCGGCCGGTATGCCGCAGCGCCTGCAGCACCCCGGCCAGGATGCGCGTGCCGAGGCACATGAAGGCCGTGGGCGCTTCCGGGCCGGATAGCAGCGACAGCGCTTCGGTGAATGCGAAATCCATCGCGGATTTCTCGCAACGGATCAGCTTCGGCACCGGCTTGAGATCCTGCTCCTTGTACGCTTCCTTGAAGCCGGCGATACGTTCCCGGCCCGGACGCAGGACGCTGCCCGGCGTCAGCAGCGCGATGCGGGTGTGGCCCAGGTTCAGCAGGTAGCGGGTCGCCTGCAGCGCGCCGGTGTAGTGATCGACATAGACGCCGGTGCCGGTCGGGCCGAAATCCCGGTCGAGCGCGATGACCGGCATATCCTGCGAGAGTTGCTCCAGCAACTTGGGGTTTTCCGTCTCGCAGGGACCCAGGATCAGGCCGTCCACGCGCCGGCGGCGGAACAGGTCGATCAGGTTCTTTTCGCGCTTGCCGTCGTTATGCGTGCTGGCGATCAGCAAGGCGTATCCGGCCGCCTGCAGCGCGGCCTCCACCGAAGTGATGATCCTGGCGTAAAGCGGGTTGGCAAGATCTGACACGATCAGGCCGATGGCGCCGGACGAGCGCGTGCGCATGCTCTGTGCGATCGCATCGGGCTCGTACCCCAGCCGCCTGGCCGCCTTGGACACCGCGGCAATCGCTGCTTCGCTGACACGCCCGGCACGATTGAGCGCACGGGACGCCGTGCCAATCGAAACGCCGGCCTCCTTGGCAACCTCCCGGATCGTGATGCGTGGCTTCATTGGCTACGTGTCACGAAACGTTGTGCCGCAACGGGCATAACACAAGACTGCAACATCGACTCCCTCCCCGGCTTTTTTTTACCGCTGGCCGCCGCGGTTGCGCGGCGAGCCAGCGACGCGTGACGCGTCATTTCCTGAACGTCAGGCATTCTAGCTCACCAGATGACGCGGGCTCCTCAGGCCTGCGGCCGGAAAGAGACCCGGCCGGGAAAGGGCAGGCCTGCCGGCCCGGCGGCGCCGCTATCGCGGCGCGCCGATCTGGTGGATGGCTTGTCCCTTGCCGTCCCAGGCCAGCCCTGCGCGCCTGACCTCGGCAAAGTACTCGCCTTTGCCGCCGGTCAGTTCGGAGATCTCGAACATGCCGCTGGGCAGTTCCGGATTCACAAAATAGGCAAAGCGTCCACGCGGCCCCATCCGCCCACCATGCCCCTCTACATACCCTGCCTCCAGCAGGTGGGCCACGATTTCGTCGAAGCGGTCCTCGGTCCAGTAGGCGATATGTTGCGCACCTTCGCCACCGCGCTTGAGCGAGTCCAGGTAGAGCGACGGGGCGTCGTCGCGTTGCTGGATCAGTTCAATCTGCAGGTCGCCGGAATTGGCCAGCGCGATCGACAGCTTCGGCGGCGTGGCGGGCTTGCCGTAGTAGCGGTATTCCGTGGTGCCCACGTCTTCCTTGTAGAACCACGGTCCGACGCCCAGCTTTTCCGTCCAGTGAGCCATGGCCCTCTCAATGTCGCTCACCACGTAGCCAAGCTGCCGGACGCCGCCGAACAAATAACTCATCGCTGTCTCCTTGTGTCTGAAGGTTGCGGTCCTGCTCTTGCAGAAACGTTTTCACAATATAGCCGCAACGACTCAATTCATGTGGGTAGTGTTTACCATGATTGTCCATATTTTTCGCGGCAACAACAATCCGAATCAGCGGTGGAAACGTTTCTTCATTAGCGCAGAAACAGGCGATATGCAGGAAGCTGCGCTTGCAGGACAACTCACAGGAGACTATCGAAATGAACCAGTTCAAGGACCAAGTGGCGCTGGTGACCGGCGGCGCGAGCGGCATCGGCGCCGCAACCGCGCGCCTGCTGGCGGAGCGCGGCGCGCGTGTCGTCATTGCCGATCTTGCGAACGGCAACGGTGCCGCGGTGGCGGACCGGATCGGCGCCGAGTTCATGGCGCTGGACGTCACCAGCGAGCCGGGCTGGAAAGCCACGATCGCCGCCATCCTTGAGCGCCACGGGCGACTCGACGTGCTCGTCAATGCGGCCGGCATCGTCGGTGACGTGGTCAATGGCACCCTCGCCAACACCACCCTTGCCGACTTCCGGCGCGTGATGGCGGTCAACCTGGACGGGACCTTCCTGGGCTGCCGCGAAGGCGTCGAAGCCATGCGCAGAACCGGCAAGGGCGCCATCATCAATCTCGCGTCCGTTGGTGCGTATTACCCGACCCTCCAGAGCGTCGCCTATGGCGCCAGCAAGGGCGCCGTGACGCAACTGACCAAGACCGTGGCACTAGCCGGGTCCGAGAACGGCCACCAGATCCGCTGCAATTCCGTCCATCCCGGCAAGATCGCCACGCCGATGCTCGAAACGATCTTTGATCAGTACAAGCAACGCCAGGCGGCGGGCGGCGTGGACCCCCGAACGGCCGGCCGGCGCATTCCGCTCGCCGAGGAAGGCAAGCCCGAGGACGTCGCCAACCTGATTGCCTTCCTGGCGTCGGACCAGGCCGGCTACATCACCGGCGGCGAGTTCACCGTAGACGGCGGCTGGCGGCTGTTGCGCTGACACTGCATTCCATTCCCATATGGCGACCGGCGCAGCGCGGGCCGATGCCCGTCGCCGATCCTTCCCGCAAAACCTGATGGAGAACATGATGTCCGAATCCCTGAACGCCGCACGCATCCAGACCGTGCGTGATCACATGGCCCTCGAATGCACGCACGAATGGGATGCCGTGATCGACACCTTCGCGCATCCCCGCTATGAAATGCACGCCACCGGCACGGTATTCGATGGCGAGGAAGAGGTGCGCGGCTACTTCGACGCGTCGCGCGCTTCGTTCCCCGACCTGGCCAACGAGATCATCGCCATCGCCGCCGCAAACGACACCGTGCTGGTTGAGTTCTGGCTTTCCGGCACGCACCTGGGCGATCTCAATGCCAACGGCAAAGTCTTCCCGCCCACCGGCCGCAAGTTCCGCGTCCGCATGGCCGCGACTTTCGAATTCGGGCCGAACTCCGACAAGATCATCTGCGAGCGTCCCTACTCCGCCACGGACGCCAAGCTGCGCGCCCTCGGCCTGCTCTGACCCGTCCCGGCGATTCCAGGAAGCGGCGAGGGCCTGATGGCCCTCGCTTCTTTTTCGTCAAGCGGCCGATGTGTGGCTTGCCGGACTCGCAACACGGCGTGCGGCGGCACCGTCCCTGAAGTAGTACGCGAAAATGACGGCGGCGCAAGCCAGAGCGCCGCTCAGCACGTAAAGGCTTGCGGTAAAGCCGCCAGTAAGGGTCTTCAATGCCCCGACGAGCAGTGGCGCGACCGCGCCGGAACTCGAACCGATCGTCGTGATGACTGCAATGCCCGCGGCAGCGCTGGGGCCGGACAGGATAGTCGCGGGCATCGCCCAGAAGACCGCATAGGCACTGGACATGCCGATCGACGCGAGCGTCAGGCACGCGATGGTCATGACCGGATCTTGCGGGAACCACGACGCGCACAGCATGCCGACGGCCCCCACCATGGCGGCAATGGCAAAGTGCCAGCGGCGCTCGCCGGTCTTATCCGAATGACGGCCGACCAGAATGGCTGCGGTGACCCCGAACAGCGCAGGGATCGTTGCAGCCAGGCCCACCTGCATGACGGTCAGGCCCATGCCCTTGAGCAGGGTCGGCTTCCAGAACGACAGCGCAAAGACGCCGAACACGACCAGGAACACGATCAGCCCCAGCACCCAGACGCGCGCATCAAGGACTGCGTCGCGCATCCGGGCGTGGCCATGGCCGGCGCGATCCTGCCCCAGCATCTGTTCGAGGTCAGTTCGCTCACGGTCGGTCAGCCAGCGTGCCTCCTTCGGGCTTTCCGACAGCAGCAGGTACGCCATGACACCCAACGGCACGCACGGCAGGCCTTCCAGCAGGTAGAGCCATTGCCAGCCGCGCAGTTGCAACGCCCCATCAAGCCAGGTCATGATTGCCCCGGCTGCCGGGCCGGCCAGGATCGGAGCAAGTGTATAAGACATATAGAAAATCGCGGTCGCCTGGGCGATGCGCCGCTTCGGATACCACAGGGTCAGGTAGTACAGGACGCCCGGGACAAACCCGGCCTCGAACACCCCGACGAGAAAGCGCATGATGTAAAACTGCGTGGGCGTCTCCACGAAGATCATGGCCGCAGAGGCGAGTCCCCACAGGATCAGGATGCGCAGGAAAGTCTTCCGGACCCCGATGCGCGACAGCAGCATGTTGCTGGGCACCTCGAACAGCGCATAGCCGATGAAGAAGACGCTGACCCCCAGCCCGAATACCGCATCGCTGAAACCAAGCTCGTCGCGCATCTGGAGCTGGGCGTAGCCCACGTTGGTGCGATCAAGAAAGCTGAAGACATAGCAGACACACAGCACCGGCAGTATTCGCCAGCTCACCTTCCGGAACAGCCTGCTTTCATCGTCCCCGTTAATGTCAGTACGCACCAGGTCCATGCCATGTCTCCCAGAGTTATAGGCGTTGCGCCGATTATCTGAGCGGGGTCGGGTACGGACTGTCGCCTTTTGGCAGTCGTGCATGCGGACTAACCCCCATCGCCGTCCTTCACCTTTGTCTGGCGCAGAAGTCGCGGCCACCAGCTCTGCCATGCAGGGAGCAATGTTTGCTGACGCACATTGGCCGCGGCAATCCTCGCTTCCTGGCGATGACTTCCCCTCGTGGGCCGCCTAAGATTGCCAGACATCAAACAAGGGGGCAGCCCATGCCCCGCCCGCCAGGCGCCGTGGCCGGCTCGCTTTGGAGCTGCCGCATGCCTCACACCCGGGTAGCATCGCCACGGCGACGTTCTCACTGACGGAGCAGAGAAGCATGAAACCAGAACCATTTGCAGTGACTCCGGATGCGTATGCACGCGCGCTCAACGTGGTGGGAGAAAGGATCACGGTGCTGGCATCCAATGCCGCCACGCAAGGTTATGAGGTATTTTTGCAGCAGGGCGAAGAAGGCAGTGGCCCACCGCCCCATAGCCATGACTGGGACGAATCGTTCTACGTTACCAGGGGGACGATCGAGATCGGCTATGGCGATCAAGCGATCACTGCTGTCGCCGGCACCTTTGTTCATGTGCCGGCGGGCACGGTGCATTACTTCCGGTTCGGCATCGGCGGCGGCGAAATGATTTCAGTCACCAGCCACGGCGGAAGCGCATCGCGCCTATTCACGCGGCTCGATGAGGAAATTCCGCCAGGCGCGCCAGACATGGAGAAGCTATTGGCGGTGGCGCAAGAGTGTGGCGTCACGATTTCAGGGTGAGCGCTGGCCCGGACACACCCCTTCGCTTCGGCCACTGCTTCGGCTGAGGTTCTTCCTTCTGCGTGTTTCGTCGCAACCTGCTACGCAGCCACGGACTTGCGCTCCCTGCCTGATTTCGTTCCCGGCTGGGCATTCGGCCCCGCCGCGCCCTGCAGCAGCCAGCAGCTCAACTGCACCGAGCGCGCCATCAGCCTGCGCCGTCCGGCAGCATCGGCTTCGATGTAGTCGACGCATTGATGGAAAAGGTATGAAACGACGTACGCGCAGACGTCGTCAATGGCCGGGCGTGAAAGCTTGGGACACAGCCCCAGGCGCTCGATGTCTTCCGCCATCTCGGCAGCGATGTCATCCAGCACCGTGCGAATGGCAACGCGAAGCGCGGGCTGCGGGCCCGTGATCCCGCACACACCAACGATGAATGCATCCGGGTGATGCTGCGCGTACAAGAACAGGGCTTCGCAGGCACGCGTGGCCACTTCACCCGGGTTGTCGCGGGCAGCGGCCCATCGGACCGCACGCAGCATCGGCCGCAGTTCGGCGCTTACCTCGGCCATGGCAGTGATGGCCAGGTCTTCCATGTCGCTGAAATGCCGGTAGAACGTGTTGGGATTCAGGCCGGCCTCGCGCGCGATCTCGCGCAGCTTGAGTGCCGCAAAGCTGCGCTTGGCTGCGGCCAGCCGCAAAGCGGCGTCGATCAGGCGGCGTTTGCCGTCGGCAATGGCTTCCATGAATGCGGTTTAGTAGCAGGACTCGGTTTTTGCCCGACATGCTTCGTTGACAGCATGTCTACAGTTGTCTACGCTTGCGCCGGTAGACAGATGTCTACGTTAAATGAAACGGCCGCACGTGGCAAATCGCGTGTCAGCGCCCGTTCAGGAGACACAGCCCTGCCATGCCGCCGCCCATTGAGCTATCCAGCCCCGACCAGGCCTCCGACGCGCCGCATCCATCCCCTGCCCGCTCCATGCATGCCCCCGTCCCTGAGCCCATTCCGCGCGACCCGGGTTGGCCGCTGGTGGGCAACCTGCTGCAGATCACACCCGGTGCGCTGGGCCAGCACCTGCTGGGGCGCAGCCGCCACCATGACGGCATCTTCGAGCTGAACTTCGCCGGCCGGCGCGTGCCGTTTGTGACGTCGGTGGCACTGGCCAGCGAGTTGTGTGACGCCGCGCGTTTCCGCAAGTACATCGGCCCGCCGCTGTCCTACCTGCGCGGCATGGCCGGCGACGGCCTGTTCACCGCACGCTCCGACGAGGCCAACTGGGGCAAGGCACACCGCATCCTGATGCCGGCGTTCAGCCAGCGCGCGATGAAGGGCTACTTCGACGTCATGCTGCGCGTGGCCAACCGGCTGGTGGACAAATGGGACCGGCAAGGCCCGGATGCCGATATCGCCGTCGCGGACGACATGACGCGGCTGACGCTCGATACCATCGCGCTGTCCGGCTTCGGCTACGATTTTGAATCGTTCGCCAGCGCAGAGCTGCACCCCTTCATCGAGGCCATGGTCGGCGCGCTGGAAGAGGCGATGGCCAAGCTGACGCGCTTTGCCCTGCAAGACCGCTTCATGCATGCGGCACACCGGAAGTTCGACCAGGACACCCGCTTTATGCGCGACCTGGTGGACGACGTGATCCGGCGGCGGCGCGCGGGCAACGCGGCGGAACGCCGGGGCGGCACGGCCAATGACCTGCTCGGCCTGATGCTGGAAGCGCGGGATCCGGACACCGACCAGCGGCTGGACGACGAGAACATCCGCAACCAGGTGATCACCTTCCTGATCGCGGGCCACGAGACGACCAGCGGGCTGCTCACCTTCGCGCTGTATGAACTGCTGCGCAACCCGGGCGTGATGGCGCAGGCTTACGCGGAGGTGGACGCCGTGCTGCCCGGCGACGCGGCGCCGGTCTACGCCGACCTGGCGCGGCTGCCGGTACTGGACCGTGTGCTGAAGGAAACGTTGCGCCTGTGGCCCACCGCGCCCGCCTTCGCCGTGGCGCCGTTTGAAGACACGCTGCTGGGCGGCCGCTACCTGATCCGCAAGGACAGGCGCCTGTCGGTGGTGCTGACCGCGCTGCACCGCGACCCCAAGGTGTGGGCCGACCCGGAACGCTTTGACATCGATCGTTTCCTGCCTGAGCAGGAAGCAAAGCTGCCGCGCCACGCCTACATGCCTTTCGGCAACGGGGAGCGTGCCTGCATCGGCCGCCAGTTTGCGCTGACCGAGGCCAAGCTGGCACTGGCGCTGATGCTGCGCAATTTCCAGTTCACCGATGCCCACGATTACCAGTTCCGCATCAAGGAAACGCTGACGATCAAGCCCGACGGATTCACGGTGCGTGCGCGCCGGCGCCGGCCGCATGAGCGCATCGCCGCGGCGCCGGCGGCCGGGACCGCGCAAGCGCCGCAGGCGGGCCCCGATGTGCAGGGCGGCGGCAGGCCGCTTGCCGTGCTGTGCGGATCCAGCCTTGGCACCGCGCGCGAACTGGCTGAGCAGGTGCATGCCGGCGCGCTGGCGGCGGGCTTTGATGCGACGCTGCGCGACCTGGACGATGTCGCCGACGCGCTCCCGACCAGCGGCCTGGCGGTCATCATCGCCGCCACCTATAACGGCCGCGCGCCGGATTCGGCAAGGCGGCTCGAAGCGCTGCTCGATAGCGGTGCCGCCAACGGCTACCGTGCACAAGCGCTAAACGTGGCCGTGTTGGGCTGCGGCAACTCGCAATGGCCGACGTACCAGGCCTTCCCGCGCCGGGTCTATGAATTCTTCACCAATGCCGGCGCCAGTCCACTGCTGCCGCGTGGCGAAGCCGACGGCAACGGCGACTTCGACCAGGCCGCGGAGCGCTGGCTGGCCTTGCTGTGGCAAGCCTTGCAGGCCGGTGACGGCGTGGGCGGGCCGGCCCACGGAACGCCGCCGGTCCGGGTGCAGATAAGAGACGTCGCCGAGATCCGCGCATCCACGCTGCCGGCAAACACCCAGGGCTTCACGGTCCTGGCCAACACCGAGCTGGTGAACGATCCGTCCGGCCTGTGGGACTTCTCGCGCGAGGCGCCGCGGACTTCCACGAGCGATATCCGCCTCAGGCTGCCCGAAGGCGTGCGCTACGCCACGGGCGACCACCTCGCCGTCTATCCGCAGAACCAGCCCGAGATGGTCGCGGCCCTGTGCGAGCGGATCGACATCGACCCGGACGCCATCGTCACATTGTCGGCCTCCGGCGGGGCCGCGCGCGGCCTTCCGCTTGGCGAGGCCCTGTCCGTGCGCCAGCTGCTGACCCATTTTGTGGAGCTGCAGGACGTGGTGTCGCGCCATACCCTGCGCCTGCTGTCGCAGTCTTCGCGCTGCCCGGTCACGCGCCAGGCCCTGCTGCAGCTGGCCTCGGACGACGCCGAGGCCGGGTACGCCGCCCAGGTGGCGCCGCGCCGGCTCGGGCTGGCCGACGTGCTGGACCGTTTTCCCGCCATCGAGGTGGATCTGGCCGGCCTGCTGGCTTGCACCGTGCCGATGCGGCCGAGGTTCTATTCGATTGCCTCATCGCCTCTGGTCTCGCCCGACGTGGCGACCATCACCGTCGGCACGGTCTGGTCGGCGGCGCTGTCGGGCCGCGGGCTCTTCCGCGGCGTGGCCTCTACCTGGCTGCAGGGCCTGGCGCCCGGCGCCATGGTGGCGGGCGCCATCCGCACCCCCAATCCCACCTTCGCGCCCGCGGCAGACCCAGCCACGCCCATGATCCTGATCGGCCCCGGCACGGGCATTGCGCCGTTCCGCGGCTTTCTTGAGGAGCGGGCCGCGCAACAGGCGGCCGGGCAGCCGGTGGCCCCCGTGCAGCTGTACTACGGGTGCCGCCACCCCGCGCACGACTGGCTGTACCGCGACGACGTGGAGCGCTGGCAGGCACAGGGCGTGGTGCAGGTCCACCTGGCCTGTTCCGTCGTGGATGGCGAGCCGCGCTACGTGCAGGACCTGCTGTGGCAGCGCCGTACTGATGTCTGGGCCCGGCTGAACCAGGGTGCGATGCTCTACGTGTGCGGCGACGGCCGCCACATGGCGCCTGCGGTCAGGCAGGTGCTGATTCGGATCGGCGCAGAGCAAGGGGGGATGACACCAGAGGCGGCGTCGGACTGGCTGGCGGAGCTGGTCAGCACGGGCAGGTACCGGCAGGATGTCTTCAACTGACGCCCCGCCGGGTCGCTCGGTCGCGTCGCTGGCGCGGTACTAGCCTTGGAAGGGCTTGCCCATCGGCTTGAGACGGATGCCGGGGGCAAGCCTGGTCCAGGGCAGGTCCGCGGGATCCGCCGTCATCGGGCCGGGCGCCTTGGCCACCAGCACGGCGTGCGCGATGCCCTGGAAATCGGCCCGGAAATGCACCGAGCTCTTGTTGACGAGAATCTTCATCGCCTCGGGCTCCACCCCGCCCACGCGGAACAGGTTGCGGTCCAGCATCTGGGCCTTGCCGGCACTGACGACCACCAGCACATCGTCGATACGCAACAGCGCGACGGGCCCGACATCGGCCAGCATGCCGTTCATCATCGGCCCGCCGTAGCGGCATACGCCATCGGAGAGCTTCAGCACCTCGAAGCGCCCCCGCAGCGGCTCGTCACCGGGCACCCCGGAAACACCGCCGAGAGCGACGTCGATGGTGGCTCCCACGCCGGCGCGGTGCGCCTCGGCCGCCACGGCCGGATCCCAGATCAGCCCGATGGCCGCGTGCCGCGCGCCGTGGCGCAGCAAGGCGCGCAGCATGCCGGTGGTGTTCGAGTCGCCGCCGGCCCCGGGGTTGTCCTGCGTGTCGGCAATGACCACCGGGCGCGTCGCCGCCTCGGCCAGCCGCATGGCCTCGAGCACGGCTTCGTCCGGCGAGAGGAACGGGACCTCCCAGGCAGGCTCATCCGCCAGCATCCGGTCGTACAAGGCCTGTACCGCCGCGTCGACCGCTGCGGCATCCTCGCCGTATCCCCAGATCACCGGCCCGCATTCCGGGAAATCGGCCGCGGGAAAGCCCGGCGCGAACGACAGCGACGCCACGGCGCCGCTTTCCCCCTGCTGCAGCAGCGAATACATGGCGCGGGCAGGCTCCAGCATCGTGCACATGCCGTTGATCGGGATCAGGAACGGCAGCCGGCGTACGGCGCGATGCAGCGGCCCCCTGCCCTCCAGCAAACGCTGCAGCAATGCCGCGGCCCGCTCGCCGGTCTCGGCCATGTCCACGTGCGGATACGTGCGATAGGCCACTAGTGCGTCGGCGGCCTCGAGCATCGCCCGCGTGACGTTGGCATGCAGATCGAGCGACGCGACCACCGGCACGCCCGGCCCCACCACGGCACGGATGCGCGTGAGCAGGGTGCCTTCGCCATCGTCCGTATGTTCGGCAACCATCGCGCCATGCAGGTCCAGATAGACCGCATCGAATCCGCCGGCGCGCGTGGCCTCGACGATTTCGCCGGCAATGCGCTCGAACGCATCCTCAGTCACGTGCGCGGATGGGCTTGCGCCGGCCCAGATCACCGGCAGCAGCATCCAGCCGCGCCGCTCTGCCGCGGCAATGAAGCCGCCGGCCGGAATGTTGACGTCGCGCAGCGACAGCACGTCATCGCCACGCACCATCGCCGGAAAGCCTTCGCCGCGCTCGAAGCTGGCATAGGTGGCCTTTGACGGCGCAAACGTATTGGTCTCGTGCTGAAATCCGGCGATCAGAATCCGTGTTGCCAATGTTCTCTCCGTGAATTGAATGGCCAGCCTCAGGCGGGCGAGACCGCGCCCTGGGGCGAGGGCATCCGGTTGGCTACCAGTACGGCCGCTCCGGCCATCAGCAGCGCCACCATCACCAGCAGGCCGGCCTGCATGCTGCCGGTGGCGGTGCGCACCGCGCCAATGATGGTCGGGCTCAGGAAGCCGCCAATCAGGCCGATGGTATTGATCAGCGCGATGCCACCCGCGGCGGCATCGCCCTTCAGGTATTGCGACGGAATCGCCCAGAACACCGTATAGGCGGCCCACATCATCGCCGTGGCGATGGTCATGCAGAGCAATGACAGCGGCAGGTTGCCACTCGATACCGTGGCCAGGGCCAGGGCCACGGCGCCGACAAATGCGGGGACCGCGCTGTGCCAGCGGCGCTCGCCGCGGCGATCCGAGCTGCGGCCGATCACGACCATGGCAATCGCCGCCGCAATATACGGAATCATCGAGTACAGCCCGATCTGCATGGTGTCCGTGACGCCGTCGGCCTTGAGGATCGACGGCAGCCAGAAGCTCACGGCGTAGATGCCGCAGATCATCGTGAAGTAGGCAAAGGCCAGCAGGTAGACGCGCCGGTCGCGTGCCACCTCGCCGAATGACTGGTGGCCGCCTGCCGGCACCTGCAGTTCAGCCGCCAGCATGCGCTTCTCTTCGTCGCTGAGCCACTTTGCCTCGGCGGGCCTGTCGGCCAGCACGCGCAGCGCCAGGGCACCAAGCAGCACGCAAGGCAGCCCTTCGACCAGGAACATCCATTGCCAGCCCGCCAGGCCATGTGCGCCGGACAGGCCTGTCATCAGCCACGTGGACAGCGGCGAGCCGAAGATCCCGCCGATGGGCCCGGCCAGCATCACCACGGCCATCACGCGCGCCATGCGCCGCTGCCCATACCAGTAGGTCAGATAGAAGATCATGCCCGGTGCAAAGCCGGCCTCGAACACGCCGAGCAGGAAGCGCAGCACATAGAACGTGGTCTCGTCACGCACGAACATCATGCCCGCGGAAGTGAGACCCCACAGCACCAGGATGCGGCTGATGGTCTTGCGGGCACCGATCCGGGGCAGCAGCAGGTTGCTCGGGATTTCGAACAGGACGTAGCCGAAGAAGAAGATGCCGGCGCCCAGCCCGTATGCCGCATCGGAAAAGCCGAGATCGCTTTGCATCTGCAGCTTGGCAAAGCCGATATTTACGCGATCCAGGTAGGCAAAGGTGTAGCAGAGCAGCAGGAATGGCAACAGGCGCCAGTTCAGCTTGCGGTACAGCGCCTGCTGCGCGGCGCTGCCGTACTCCGGCATGGTACGTGGGGGCAGGGTTGCGGACATGTCGGTCTCTCCCGTGGTCGGCTCTATCTCTTGTGGATGCCAATGTCGTTCAGGGTCGATCGTCTGGCATATGAAAAAACAGAGCAAGAGCAACTTAAGTCGGCTATCGTTGCCCTATTGGCAACAGCGGGATCCGACATGCGGGAACTGAACCAGCGCAGGCTGCGCTATTTCCACGAGGTACTGACACATGGCTCGATCCGTGGCGCGGCCGACAGCATCAACACGTCGCCATCGGTGATCACGCGCCAGATCCGGCTGCTGGAAGAGGAGGTCGGCGCGCCGCTGTTCGACCGCCATGCACGCGGGGTGCAGCCAACCGAAGCCGCAGTGCACCTGCTTGAGTACTGGCGCGGCTGCCGCGCACAGCAGGAGCTCTTCGAAGACCGCCTGCAGGCCTTGCGCGGCCTGCAGCACGGCCAGGTGCGCATCGCCACCAGCGAGGGCTATGTCGACGGACTGATGGACGAAGTGCTGACGGATTTCTGTGCGCGCTATCCCAGGCTCGACGTGACCGTCGACATCCTCCCGGTCAACAACGTCCTGCAAGAGGTAGCCGAAAGCCGCGCGCATATCGGGCTGGCCTACAATCCGCCTTCCCATGCCGATATCACCTGGGTTGCCACGTCATCGCAACCGGTGGTGCTGCTCGTGCATGCCGGGCATCCGCTGGCACGCCGGGGCGGCAAGGTCGACGTGCACGAACTGGGCGACTACCCGCTGGCGATGATGCCGCCGGCATTCGGACTCGGGCAGGTCGTGCAGATGCTGGCCTACACGGAGAATGTCCAGATCCGCCCGACGCTGACCACGAACTCCCTGGCCGTGCTGCGCCATTTCGTGAAGCGGCATGATGGCATCACGCTCATCGGCGGGTTCGCGGCCTATCGTGAGTTGCAGTCCGGCGAACTGGTGACGCTGCCTATCGCCCATCCGCTGTTCGAGGCCGCCAAGGCACGTCTGCTGGTGAAGGCAGGCCGCCCGATGGGCGTGGCCGCGAATACGCTGCTGGACTGTATCCTGCGCGACATGCAGATGTTCGCGGCAGCCCGTTCGCGCAGCCGGGGGACGACCCCGTCCAGGAAGCCGCCGCGCGGGTGACCGAGCGGCGAAGGTGCAACGCCCGGTCAGACCTTCCTGACGAACTCCGTTTTCAGGCTCATGGCACCAAAGCCGTCGATCTTGCAGTCGATATCATGGTCACCGTCGACCAGGCGGATGTTCTTCACCTTGGTACCCATCTTGACCACACCGGCCGACCCCTTCAGCTTCAGGTCCTTGATGACGGTGACGGTGTCCCCGTCCTGCAGGACATTGCCTGCCGCATCGCGATACACCCTGGCCTCTGGTTCGGCCGGCGCCGCGGCCTGCGCCGACCATTCATGCGCGCATTCCGGGCAGATGTAGAGGCCCCCGTCTTCATAGGTGAACTCGGAATGACATTTTGGGCAGGGAGGCAAAGCGCTCATGGGGACTCTCGGGTGTCTGGCCAGGGCCGTAAAGGAGCGGAAGTATACCGCCCCCCGCCTATGGCAACACGTCAGGCGCCAGCACGCTCCATCCCGAAACGCTACCGGACGTCGTCAGGCGCTGGCTCCTGAGGACGCCGTTCTCGTCGAACTCGAAGAAGACCGTCGACGACCGGATCGCGCCGCCGGCGAACAGCGGGCCAATGAACGGGATAAAGCTCTCAGGGTGCGGCCTGGAGGCCGCAAACGAATAGATCAGGATGGTTGACCCGTTGACCAGGGTGGTCTGCGACGAGGGCTTCCCCAGCTGGGTGGTAACGTCGTCGAGGGTCGAGAAACCGAGCAGGAAGTTCGCCATTTGCTCCTGTTTCACCTCGACGCCCGTCGATACGCAGGCGGCCAGCATGACGCAAGTCACAATCAATGCGTGAGCAGGCTTCATGTCGTCACCGCCATACTGTTTGCGCCGTGACGGGAACGCGCTGGAGGCGCCCGGCAGGCCATTCAGAAAGCATACAACTTTGCTGAATGCTGCGCTGAGGCGCCCGCAGGGCGCCTGCCCTCCTTGCCGGCTCCCTACTCCGGCACGAAATGTATCGACCGCAGCAACTCCGCCTGCCGCTCATGGGCGGCGCGCGCCTCCTTGGACAACGCCTCGCTGCTGAGCGGCTGCCCGGCATCCATGCCCATGGCCTCCACGCGCTCGCGGTAGCCGGGCCGCTGCACGATGGCCAGCGTGGCGTTGCGGATCTTTTCCTGCACCGCCGCCGGCACGTCCGGTGGCAGCCACACCCCCATCCAGCTGGGCTCCGTCATCGCCGGGAAGCCGACTTCGGCGAAGGTCGGCACATCGGGCAGCGCGGGGATGCGCTTGGGATACGCCACGGCATAGGCCTTGAGCTTGCCGGACTTGATCAGCGGCAGCGACGTGGCCAGGCCGTCGAACATCAGCGGCACATGGCCGCCCATCACGTCCTGCAGCGCGGGCGGCGATCCCTTGTAGCCGACATGGTTCAGGTTCACGCCCGCCAGGCGGTTGAACTGGACGCCGATGGTCTGCCCGCGCATGCCTGCGGCATAAGAGGCATAGTCGATCTGGCCGGGCTTGCTCTTGATGTAGGCAAGCAGCTCGCTGAAGTTCTTCGCCGGCAGCTTGGGGTTGCCCACCAGCACAAGCCCGGTGCGAGCCACCTGGGCAACGGGCTTCAGGTCCTTGAAAGGATCGAACGAGACCTTCAGCGCCAGCGGCGTTTCAGAGACGATGCCGCCCTGGATCAGCAGCAGCGTATGCCCGTCATGCGGTGCGGAAAGCAGTGTGTTGACCGCGATCGCCCCGGCACCGCCTGGCTTCTGCTCGACGATCACCGGCTTGCCCAGCGACTGCGTCAGCCCCTCGGCCAGCAGGCGCCCGAGGAAATCGGCGGTGCCGCCGGCAGGGCCGCCGACCACGATTTTGACCACCTTGGTCGGCCACGCCTGGGCCTGGGCGGTCGATGCAAGCGCAGCCGGCAGCGCCACCGACAGCGCCAGGCCGAACATGCATGACAGCGACGCCCTGCGGCGTGCCGACGGTTCTGCTTGATTCATTTTTGTCTCCGAATGTGCGAGGGTTGTTCAGGGCAGCAGCCGGCTTCATCGTGAGCCGGTGATTTGCCACCCTTGCCCTTCTGCTGGCGGATCGTCAGTGCCGACCGGGCCGGGTCAGGCGGCCTTGCGCAGGAAGCCCTGATTGCCGCCATTGCGGTTCGGCGCGAAGCCGTTGGCCTCCAGCGTCTCTTCGACCGTGTCGTAGAACACGCCGATCTTCTGGATGTCGCGCGCTTCCTGGGCCGTTGCCACCTTGCGGCCGAATTCGCCCGCGATGCGCACCAGCTGCTCGATCTGCTTCACTGTGCTCATCTTGGCCGTGCGTGACTGGTTCCAGAGGCAGTCCTCGGTCCCGCATCGCGCATGCAGGCCCAGGGCAATCCCCATCATGTTCACAGGCAGCACGTTGCGCACGGAGCTTTCGACGGTCAGGACCGCGCCATCCGGGACGGCGCGAACGATGTTGGCCAGGTTGAAGACGCTGGGCGCATCCATGCCGCCGCTGATCGCCACCCAGTTCATGACCAGCGGGCCCTTGTACACGCCGCGCCGGATCAGCCGCTCAACGGATTCGAAGCTGTTGATGTTGTAGCACTGGAATGCGCTCTGGATGCCGGCAGCGGAAAGACGCCGGATGTGCTCTTCGACCCAGCCCGGCTGGGCGGGAACCGTCATTTCCTTGTACGCGTTGAAGATCGCGGGGTTCTCGCGCGAGGTGCCCTTGAAATCCGCAAGTTCCGCATGCTCCGTCACGTTCATCTGTGACGTGTTCACCGTGACGGTGACCTGGTCCGGAACGGGGTCGAGTTCGGCAAGCATGTGGCGCGTGTCGTCGGACAGCCACTTGGCGGCATCCCCCTCGTTTTCCGGCGCAAAGCTGATCGATCCGCCCACCTGGATGATCATCTCCGGCACCGCCTTGCGCACCCCGGCGATCAACTCGTTGAACTTGGACAGACGCTTCGAGCCTTTGCCGTCAAGCTCGCGCACATGCAGGTGCAGCACAGTTGCGCCGGCGTTGTAGCAATCCACTGCCTTCTGGATCTGGTCTTCCATCGTCACGGGGATGTCTTCCGGGAAATCGGAGGGCAGCCAGCCCGGTGCGTAGGGTGCCGCGGTGATGATCAACGGCTGCTGGTTTTCAGGGAACAGGGATCCATCGAGGTAATTCACGGCATGTCTCCATTGATATAGGCACGTGGCCTGGCGGCGGCTGGCGCGCCTTAGAACGGCTTGTCGCCGATGATGGCGGCGCGCTCCATCTTGCGCGGCGCCGGCCAGTAGTCCTGCACCGCGTAGTGCTGGGTGCAGCGGTTGTCCCAGATGGCCACGCTGTTGGGCTGCCAGCGGAAACGCACCTGGTATTCGGGAATCGCCGCCTGGCTGATCAGGTAGTTCAGCAGATGGCTGGCGCCCGGGGTCTTGTCCTGTCCGTAGCGCACGTTCTCGGGCGTATGGAAGTTGGCGAAATGCGTGGAGAAGCCGCAGACGTAGAGCGCCTTCTCGCCGGTTTCCGGATGCGTGCGCACCACCGGGTGCTCGACCATGGGGTACTGCGCGGCAAGGCTGGCGCGCTTTTCCGGGCTCATCGCCGCGCCGAACGAATGCTCGATGCTGTGCTTGGCGCGCAGGCCGGCGATACGCTGCTTGACTTCCTCGGGCAGGTGCTCGTAGGCCGCCGCCATGTTGACCCAGATGGTGTCGCCGCCGACCGGCGGGCATTCAATGCAGCGCAGCACGCAGCCCATGGGCGGGGTTTCGCGCCAGCTGCCGTCGGTGTGGTAGCTGTTCTCGTAGTTCTCGCGCTTGTCGCTGCGATAGATCTGGACCAGCCCGGGATGGTCGGGATCGCTGCCGGCGACGGGATGGTCTTCCAGTTCGCCGAAACGGCGCGCGAATGCCACGTGATCCGCGCGGGAGATTTCCTGGTCGCGCAGGAACAGCACCTTGTGCGTGAGCAGCAGGGACTTGATCTCGGCAAACAGCGCGTCGTCGCGCGCGGCATCGGCCAGGCTGACGCCGCTGACTTCGGCGCCGATATTGCAGGTAAGGGGTTGGGCTCGCATGGGGACGCTCCTTTACAGCACAAAGATCGAAGACCCGGTGGTCTTGCGTGATTCCAGGTCGCGGTGGGCCTGCACGGCATCCTGCAGCGCATAGCGCTGGTTGATTTCGATGCGGATACGGCCAGCGGCAACGTGGCCGAACACCTCGGCGGCCAGTTCGGCCTTTTCGGCGGGGTCCGCAATGTAGTCGGCCAGCGCCGGTCGGGTCAGGTAGACCGAACCCTTCCTCGCCAGCAGCTGCGGATCAAACGGCGGGATGGTGCCGGAGGCCGTGCCGACGCAGACCATCAACCCGCGCCGCTTCAGCGAATCCAGCGACGCCATGAAGGTGCTCTTGCCCACGCTGTCGAAAACCACGGACACGCCCGCGCCATCGGTCAGCTCCCGCACCCGCTTTGCCACGTCCTCATGGCTGTAGTTGATGGTGTGGTCGCAGCCATGGGCACGCGCCACCTCTGCCTTGGCCTCGGTCGAAACGGTGCCGATCACGGTCAGGCCGAGCAGCCTCGCCCATTGCGAGACGATCAGCCCCACGCCGCCGGCAGCCGCGTGCAGCAGGATGGTTTCGCCACCGCTGAACGGGTAGATGCGGCGCATCAGGTAGGCGGAGGTCAGGCCGCGCATGGTCATCGCCGCCGCGGTCTCGAAGCTGATCGCTTCCGGCAGGTGGATCAGCGGTGCGGCAGGCACCAGGCGCTCGGTGCTGTACGCGCCCAAGGTGTTGATAAAGCCGGTGTATGTGACGCGATCGCCCTCCGCGACAAGGGTCACGCCCGGCCCGACCGCCTGCACCACGCCGGCTGCCTCCACGCCCATGCCGCTGGGCAGCGGCACCGGGTAGGTGCCGTTGCGGAAGTAAGTGTCGGCATAGTTCAGCCCGACGGCGGCGTGGCGGATCCGCACCTCGCCCGGGCCCGGGTCGCCTGCCTCGGCGTCCTCATAGCGGAGGACTTCGGGGCCTCCGGTTTCGTACATGCGAATGGCTTTTGCCAAGGCTGTCTCCTGATTGTCGTGTCCTGCCCGCGCCGCTATCATTGGCGCGACGGTAACGATTGTCAGACAGCCATGGCGCGGCACCCTTGACCGATCGCGCCAGGATTTGACATTTGATGACGGACACGACCGATGCCCCCACCCACTCTCGCGGCAGCCTTATGACCGTCCTTGTTCGCAGCGCCTCCCTGACCAAATACCTGGAGATTGCCCGGGGCGCGGGCCTGGATCCGGTGCGCATGGTGGCCCAGGCAGGCCTGGACCAGGCCTGCCTGTACACCCCGGACCTGCGCATCCCGGAAGCGCGCCTGGCCGAAGTGCTGGAGGCCTCGGCGCGAGTCACGGCCTGCCATTCGCTTGGCCTGATGGTGGGGGAATCGTGGCGCCTGTCAGACTTCGGCCCGGTCAGCCTGCTGCTGCAGCACCAGCCCACGCTGCGCCACGCGCTGGCGGAGATCGAGCGCTACCGCCACTGGCTCAGCGACTCCATCTCCATCCTGGTCACGGAATATCCTGAGATCACGGTGCTCCATGTGACGTTGCAGACGGGCCGGCACCAGCCCGGCAGGCAGGCCATGGAACTGACCGTTGCCGCCCTGTACAGCCTGATCCGCGCCATCCTGGGCGCGTCCTGGAAGCCGCACAGCGTGCATTTCGCGCATGCGGCGCCGGCCGACCTGCAAATCCACCGGCGCCTGTTCGGGCAACACATTGAGTTCGGTTCGGAGTTCGACGGGCTGGTGCTTGCCAGCGGCGACCTGGATCGCGTCAATCCCCTGGCAGATGCCAGCCTGGCCGGGTACGCCAGGGGCTTCCTCGACCTGCAGCCGGGGGCCGGCAAGCCTTCCATCGCGGCCGACGTCCGGCGCACCCTGCACCAGCTGTTGCCGCGCGGGCGCGGCGCGGTGGAACAGGTCGCGCAAAGCCTCGGCATCAGTCCGCGCACGCTGCAGCGCCAGCTGGAGCAGGATGGCGATACCTTCTCCGCGCAGGTCAATGAAGTGCGCCGCGAGCTTGCGCAACGCTACCTGCAGGATCCGCAGCGCCCGCTCGCCCGGGTCGCCACGCTGCTGGGGTTTTCGGAACCCAGCGCATTCTCGCGCTGGTTCGCGGCACAGTTCGGCAAGTCGCCGACACGCTGGCGCCAGGACGGCGCCTGAGACGGGCGGCCTACTTCAGGTACTTCATCGTGGCGACACCCGTTGCCACCAGCAACTCCCCGTCCAGCCACACCTCTGCGCGCGAAAAGAAGATCGAGCGCCCGCGCCGGTCGACCATGCCCTTTGCGGTCAGCAACTTGCCCGTCCCGTTGCTCAGGAAGTTCGAGGTCAGCGACAGCGTGACCGCATGGCGCGCGGCCTCGCCCGGCGCCGAGTAAAGGCCCGAGTAGCCAGTGGCGGCGTCGAGCAGGGTGCAGAGGGTGCCGCCATGCACCACCCGGCTGCGGTTGAGCATATTGGGCGCGAGCGGCAGCTCAAGTTCTACATAGTCGTCGCGCCACTGGGTGATCCTGACACCGATGCTTTCCAGTGCCGGATTGTCCAGGCAGAACTCATCATTGCCCTCACCTTGAGGTTTCACCGCATCCATTGCTTGGGTTTCCATTTCGCTGATTGTTTCCCTGATACCGGCGCAGCACGCGTTGCGCGCGCTGGCCCCGGAGCCCCATTTCTGCTTGATTTACGGTTTTTCGTAAATCTCTATTTCACGAAGCGCATCTTTTGCCAGCATGAATAAGGCCCCCTAGGGGTCATTCGTTTGCCGCGCCTGCGCCGCCTTTGACTCGGTATTGAGAACGACCTAGGCTAAGTAGGCTTCCCCTGCACCTTGGCCATGCGCCACGGGCAAGTGATGTACCGGCGACGTTGCGACGTCCTGCAAAACCAGGAGGGCTCCCCATGAACATGCGGCCAGATCCGACATTTCACGCCTCGCCGGAACTCGCGATCAGCGCACCAGCGGAATCATTTGCCTACACGGTGCTGCTAAGCCCCGACGCCTCGCAGCCAGACGCGCTCGCGGTGATCGACGCCAAACCCGGCTCGCCCACCTACAGCCAGGTGGTGCATACCGTGCCGATGACCAACAAGGGCGACGAGTTGCACCATTTCGGCTGGAATGCGTGCTCGTCGTCGTTGTCGCCGCTGACCGGCCATGCGTTTCTCGAACGGCGCTACCTGATCATTCCGGGCATGCGCTCGTCGCGCCTGTATATCATCGACACCAAGCCGCACCCGACCCAGGCACGGATCCACAAGATCGTTGAGCCGGACGAGATCTTTCGCAAGACCGGCTACTCCAGGCCCCACACCGTGCACTGCGGGCCGGAGGGCATCTACGTCAGCACGCTCGGGGGCAGTGGCCCGGATGGCACGGACGGCACGCCCGGCATCTTCATCATGGACTGCGAGACCTTCGATGTGCTGGGCCGCTGGGAAATCGACCGCGGCGACCAGGAGAAGCATTACGATTTCTGGTGGAACCTGCCGCGCGACTACATGGTGTCCAGCGAATGGGCGCTGCCGCCGCAGTTCGAGAACGGGCTGGTGCCCGAGGACCTGCTGGGCAACCGCTACGGGCACAAGCTGCATTTCTGGGACCTGCGGGCGCGACGCAACGTGCAGACCATCGACCTGGGCGCCAATCACCAGATGGCGCTGGAAGTCCGGCCTGCGCATGATCCGATCCGCGAATACGGCTTTGTTGGCGTGGTGGTCGATACCACCAACCTGGAAGGCTCGATCTGGACCTGGTGGCGCGAAGGCGGCAAGTTCCACGCCGAGAAGACGGCAACCATCCCGCCCGAAGCCGCCGATGCGAGCCTGCTGCCGCCGCTGCTGCAGGGCTTCGGCGCCGTGCCGCCGCTGGTGACCGATATCGATCTGTCCCTCGATGACAAGTTCCTCTACGTGTCCTGCTGGGGCACCGGCGAAATGCGGCAGTATGACGTGAGCGATCCGCGCAACCTGAAGCTCGCCGGCTCGGTCCATATCGGCGGCATCGTCCGCCGCACGCCGCATTCCAACGGCAAGCCCTTCACCGGCGGCCCGCAGATGGTCGAGATCAGCCGCGACGGCAAACGCGTCTACTGGACCAACTCGCTCTACTCCACCTGGGACAACCAGTTCTACCCCGACGGCATCCCAGGCACGCAGGTCATGGCGCATGCCGGGCCAGACGGCGGGCTGACATTGGCCGAGAATTACTGGGTCGAGTTTCCGGAAGGCTACCGCGCGCACCAGATCCGGCTGGAAGGCGGTGACTGCTCGACCGACTCGTTTTGCTATCCCTCGGTCAAGGCTTGAGCGGTCACGCCTGGGAACAGATCGGCCTCTGGTCGGCAGTGCTGGCCAGCGGCCTCTATCACGGCATCAACCCCGCCATGGGCTGGCCGCTGGCGGTATCGAACGGCTTGCTGGCGCATAGCGGCCGCGCCCTCCTTGCCGCGCTGGGGTACCTGGCTTGCGGGCACGCGCTTGCGGTATTGGCGGTGACGCTGCCTTTCGGCATGCTGGCTGCCCTGGTCGCCTGGCAAGCGCAGATCCGCATCGGCGCCAGCGTGCTGCTGATTGGCTGCGGCATCGTGCTGCTGCTCAGGCGAGGCCACCCGCGCGCACTGGTGCGCATCGCCCCATCGCGGCTCGCGCTATGGTCGTTCGCGGTGGCGATCGCGCATGGCGCCGGCCTGATGCTGGTGCCGATCTATCTTGGCCTCTGCCGTGTCGGGACGGACCTGGGGCACCAGGCCGTCGTCACGCTCGCCAGCGCCAACCTGGGCATGGCGCTGGTGGTCGCCGTCATCCACACCCTGGCCATGTTCGCCGTGGGCGGCGGCATGGCATGGCTGGTCTACCGCTACCTGGGACTGAAGTTCGTGTCGCGGAGCTGGTTCAACCTGGAGGCGGTCTGGGCCGGCAGCCTCATCCTGGTGGGGATGCTGGCGCTGGGTCTTGAAGCCTCTGGATAAGCGCTGAACTCAGCCGGCCAGCCGCGCCGCCAGCCGCCCACGCGTGATCGCGGCGATCTGTGCCAGCGCTTCGTCAAGCTCCTGCTGCGTGCTGCGGCCAAGCCGGCGCTCGAACGCGGCGAAGATGCCTTCGCGGGTGTAGTGGCGCACGCAGATGATGAACGGGAAGCCATGGCGCGCCTGGTAGTCAGCGTTGAGCTGGTCCAGCGCGGCCTCTTGCTGCGCCGACATCGCATCCAGGCCGGCGCTCTTCTGCTCGGCGTTGGAATCGGCCGTCATCGTGCCCGCGCGGATATTGCGCGCCGACAACTGCGGGTGCAGGTTCAGGAAATCGCGCTGGCGCGGCTCGTCGAGCTTGCGCACCACTTCCATCATGGCGCCATGCAGCGCCGTTGCCGATGCAAACGGCCGCTGCGCCCAGGCGCCCTCGGCGGCCTGCGGAAAGTGTTCGAACACGCTGCCGAAGGCATCGGCAAAGGCCGCTTCGTCCAGGGCGTTGACCGACGCCAGGTCGAGTGGTTGAGACATGGATGCTTCTCCCGTAGGGATCCCGCGCATGGGGAATCGTTGGATACGGGGCCGAGTATAGGAACGGCCCGCCGCAGCGGCGAGAGCCCGGGCCCTATAGATCCCATAACAGAAACCGATACCGCTAGCGGCGCATATCGCGCAGGTCGCGCAGCTCCTGCGAGGCGGCGGTCAGCATGCCGCGCAGCCAGACATGCGCGGCCGAGCGGTGGCGCGACGG
Organism: Cupriavidus sp. BIC8F; assembly: GCF_032465815.1. NCBI lineage: Bacteria > Pseudomonadati > Pseudomonadota > Betaproteobacteria > Burkholderiales > Burkholderiaceae > Cupriavidus > Cupriavidus sp. BIC8F. The sequence goes on from NZ_CP136095.1 coordinate 2,155,659, forward strand.
ATGCCACAGCTGGTAGAAGCGCATGAACGGGAACTCGATCGGCGGCTCCAACACCGCAAGCGGCACATGCTGCGCATGGTAGTTGGCGAAGTGGCGTGCGGTGGTCAGGATCAGGTCGGTGCCGGGGATCAGGCTGGGCGCCAGGTTGAAGTAGGGACAGCTGATGCGGTTGTCGCGGTGCACGCGCATGGTGCTCAGGCCGGCATCGACCAGGCCGCGCTGGTCGCGCGAATACGGCGTGGGCACGATATGCGAAGCACCCAGGTAGGCCTGGGCGGTGAACTTGCCGGGCTGCGCATGCACGCTGTCCTGCGCCACCACGCACACCACCTCGTCTTCCAGCAGCACGGACAGGTGCAGGTGCTCAGGCGGGTTAGGCCAGTTGCCAATCACGATATCGACCGTACCCGCCGACAGCGCCTGCTCGTAATCGAAGGTGGCCCCCAGCGGCAGCGCCGACAGCCGCGCGTGCGGCGCCGCACGCCGCACCGCGCGCACCACGTGCGCGAAGAACGGCGGCGCCAGGTAGTCTGGCATGGCCACCACAAAGCTCTGCTCGGTGGTGGCGGGATCGAAGCGGTCGTCCGAGACCAGCAGGTTGTCCAGCGCGCTGAGCGCGGCCTGGGCATTGCGCGCCAGCTGCAGCGCGCGCTCGGTCGGCACCATCACGTTCTTCTCGCGTGTGAGCAGCGGGTCGTTGAAGATCGCCCGCAGGCGCTTGAGCGCGGCGCTGATGGCCGGCTGCGACTGGTTCAGGCGGATCGCCGTGCGCGACACGCTCTGCTCGGCGATCAGGATGCACAGCACGCGCAGCAGGTAGGTATCGAACGGGTCGTCGGCGCGAATCATGTTGGGTCCGTGGCAGGAAAAGTGGAGGCCTGGCAGGTGCGGCTGCCGCCGCTCCGGGCGGCAACGCCATGCCAGGCAATGGCGACTTTGTAGCGTGTCGCGCACCGCACGGCAACCGGTACAACCCGGACGAGCCTGCCCGGTCCGCGTGCGCGCACCCCGGCAAACGGCCTGCCTAGGGTAATCCATAGGTCCGCCAGGGCCCCGCCGGAGCACCCGCAAACCCGCGCCACACAAGGGATTGCAGCCCATATCGGTGCTGCTATGGGGTCTATACCAGCCCCCTCGTTTCGCATTGGCGGGCCATTCATATACTTGCTCCCAACCCGGCGGACGGCATGCACCGCCGCCAAGCAAGACCTGGCAGAACACGACAAGACAGGAGACATCATGTCGATCACAAAACAAGGCATCCCGGTATTTGCCGGCACCGCCGACGACGCCGAGGACAGCGTCTACCGCAAGGTAACCTGGCGCCTGCTGCCCTTCCTTGGGGTGCTGTGGGTACTGGCCTGGCTGGACCGCGTCAACATCGGCTTCGCCAAGCTGCAGATGCTGGACGCGCTGCACTTCAGCGAGGCCGTGTATGGGCTGGGCGCGGGCATCTTCTTCCTTGGCTACTTCTTCTTCGAGGTGCCGTCGAACATGCTGCTGCAGAAGATCGGCGCCAAGAAGACGATCATGCGCATCACCATCTGCTGGGGCGTGATCTGCATGCTGCAGACCTTTGTCACCACGCCCACGCAGTTCTACATCCTGCGCTTCCTGCTGGGCGCGTTCGAAGCCGGCTTCTATCCGGGCGTGATCCTGTACCTGACCTACTGGTACCCGTCGCAGCGCCGCGCGCGCGCCTTCGGCACCTTCATGTCCGCCTCCGCCATCGCCGGCGTGCTGGGCGGCCCGCTGGCCGGCTGGATCATGACCAGCATGGCTGGCGTGAACGGCATGCACGGCTGGCAATGGCTGTTCATCCTGGAAGGCATCCCGTCGGTGCTGGCCGGCATCTTTGCCTGGTTCTACATGACCGACAAGCCGGAGCAGGCGCGCTGGCTCTCCGACGACGAGAAGCGCGTGCTGCAGGACGCCCTCAAGCGCGACAACGCCACCCTGGGCGAGCGCGGCCACGACTGGCGCACGCTCTTCACCAACCCCAAGGTGTGGCTGCTGATCGCGATCTTCTTCTGCCTGCTGTGCGCCAACTCGACGCTGACGTTCTGGATCCCGACCATCATCAAGGACGTGGGCTTCACCACGCCGATGGCGGTGGGCTGGATCGCGGCCGTGGCCTACCTGTGCGGCGCCGCCGGCATGATCCTCAACGGTGCGCATTCCGACCGCCGCAACGAAGTGCGCTGGCACTTCAGCGGCGCGGCACTGGTCGGTGGCGGTGCCATGGCCGTGCTGGCCGTGCTGCTGGGCGCGCAGGTGCTGTCGCCGGTGATCGCCCTGCTGGCCATGACTGCCGCGCTGGTCGGCACCATGAGCGCCATCCCCGTGTTCTGGCAGCTGCCCAACCGCTACCTGGCAGGCAGCGCCGCCGCGGTGGGCGTGGCCCTGATCAACTCGGTGGCCAACCTGGCCGGCTTTGGCGCGCCCTATGTGATGGGGCTGATCAAGAACACCACCGGCAAGCTCACCTCCGGCCTGTACCTGGTGGCGGTGATCGAGGTGGTGGCCGCGGTGCTGGTGCTGGTCGGCATCCGCAAGCTCGGCGGCAAGCAAGGGGCCTGACATGGACGACGCTTTTGATCCCACCCGCCGGCGCTTCGCGCTGCAATCGATGACGCTGGGCGGCGGCGCGCTGCTGGCCGGCGCCAGCTGGGGCGCCACGCCGGATGCGGCGGCCCCCAACCAGACCGCAGCACCGGTGCAGCAAGGCGGCCTGAGCCCGCGCCTGACGCTGCACGCGCTGGACACCTACCACGGCACGCCCGCCGCCGGCATGCGCGTGGAGATGTTCCGCATCGACAATGGCCAGCGCACGCCGCTGCAGACCGTCACCCTGGCCGCCAACGGCCGCAGCGAACCGCCGCTGCTGATCGGCGAAAGCTACCGCACCGGCACCTACGAACTGATCCTGCACGCGGACGAGTACTTTGCCGCGCGCAAGGCCAGCCTGCCGCAACCCTCCTTCCTGTCGAAGATCCCGCTGCGCCTGCGCGTCACCGACGCCAGCCAGCGCATCCACCTGCCCGTGCTGTTCGGGCCGTGGAGCTACAACTACTACCGCGGCAGCTGACGCCGCGGCCCAACCCGGAGACACACGCATCATGGCAGGCATCAGCACACATGTGCTCGACGTATCCCTGGGCCGCCCCGTGGCCGGCATGCAGGTGGAACTGTTCGACGTCGCCACCCAGCCGCCACGGCTGATCGCGCGCACCCGCACCAACCACGACGGCCGCACCGACACGCCGATGCTGCCGCCGGCCCAGGCGCGCACCGGCGAGTTCGAGCTGCGCTTCTGGGTGGCGGACTACTTCCGCACCCCCGACGTCTTCGCCGACATCGTGCCCGTGCGCTTTACCATCGCGGACGCCGCGCAGCACTACCATGTGCCGTTGCTGTGTTCGCCATGGAGCTTCGGGACTTATCGGGGCAGCTGAAGGCGGCAGCAGGTCGCCCGCGCTGAAAAGCGGGCGACTTTCGACGACCTCGTCACCACCCCACCTAGCGCGGCTTGCGCACTTCCGTTTCCCCTGGCAAGAGCACATCACCGTCGCTGGTCCGGGGCATCATCAGCGGCACCGGCTTCCCGGTCCGCTTTTCCACCATCTGGGAGCGCCGCTCGCCGCGCGCAAACAGATGGTGTTCGCCCCATTGGCGCAAGGCCAATACGACGGGGAACAGGCTCTCTCCCTTCTTCGTCAGCACATACTCGTGATACGCGCTGCCATCGGAAGCCGGCTGCGTCGTCAGGATGCCGGCTTCCACCAGCCGGCGCAGACGATCGGACAGGATGTTGCGCGCGACCGCCAGGCTGCGCTGGAAGTCGCTGAAACGGCGCATGCCGTCGAACGCATCGCGCACGATCATCAGCGACCAGCGCTCGCCGACCAGCTCCAGGGTACGCGCAACGGGGCAGGTTTCATCGCTCGGGTCCTTGCGGGTGGCCATGTCTTGGTTGCCTTGGGCTGTGCAGCCCGTCAATGTAGTTGCATTTTAAAACCAGTAGGCTTACGCTTCAACTGGTTTTTATTTGCAACTACATGGTACTGGTATGGAAACCTCCCCCGCAACGCCGGTGACGGCACCGCCTCCGACTTGCCCTGCGGCACCGCGTACGAACCTGCCGCGCGGCGCGGTGCTGCTGTTCGCCTGCGCCAGCGGCCTGAGCGTCGCCAATGTCTATTACGCCCAGCCGCTGCTGGATGCGCTGATGGCGGATTTCTCCATCAGCGCCGGGGCCATCGGCGGCGCGGTCACCGCTACCCAGCTAGGTTGTGCCCTGGCGCTGCTGTTGCTGGTGCCGCTGGGCGACCTTGTGCAACGCCGCCGCCTGATGCTGGCACAGGTGCTTACCCTGGCCGGCGCGCTGGCTGCGGTGGCGCTGGCGCCGTCCGTTGCGGTGCTGCTGGCGGGGATGCTCCTGACCGGCTTGCTCGGCACCGCCATGACCCAGGGACTGATCGCCTATGCGGCCGCGGCAGCAGGACCGCATGAACGCGGGCACGTGGTCGGCACCGCGCAGAGCGGCGTCTTTATCGGACTGCTGCTGGCGCGTGTGGTGGCCGGCGGCGTCAGCGACGTGGCCGGGTGGCGCAACGTCTATGTCTGCGCCGCAGCGGCGATGCTGGTGCTTGCGTGGCTGCTATGGCGTGCGCTGCCAGTGGTGGCCAGCGCCGGCCAGCGGATGCGCTATGCCAGCCTGGTCGCATCGATGTTCCTGCTGCTGCGCCGCGACCGGGTCTTGCAGATCCGGGGCACGATCGCGCTACTGATGTTCGCGGCGTTCAACATCCTGTGGAGCGCCCTGGTATTGCCGCTGAGCGCTCCGCCCTACGGGCTGTCGCATACCGCCATCGGCGCTTTCGGGCTGGTTGGCGCGGTGGGTGCCCTGGCGGCTGCGCGTGCGGGGCGCTGGGCGGACCAGGGCTTCGGGCAGCGCACCACGCTCGCGGCACTGGTGCTGCTGGTGGCGGCCTGGCTTCCGCTGTCGTGGCTGGAGGCATCGCTGTGGCCGCTGGCCATTGGCATCGTGCTGCTCGACCTGGGCGGCCAGGCCATCCACGTCACCAACCAGAGCATGATCTTCCGCACCGATCCCGCGGCGCACAGCCGGCTGGTCGGCGCGTACATGCTGTTCTACGCGGCGGGCAGCGGGCTGGGTGCGATTGCCACCACCGCGGTCTATGACGCTGCCGGCTGGCGGGGCGTCTGCGTGCTGGGCGCCGTGGTCAGCTTGCTGGCGCTGGTGTTCTGGGCCGCCACCTGCCGCTTCATGCCGGCGCAAGCCGCGCAAGCGCATGAGGTGTAGGGCCTGCAGGGGGCGTTCTGCGCATCAGCGCCCCCCTCTGCGTCACTCGGGCTCGATTCCCGCCGCCTTGATCACCTTGGCCCATTTCAGGGTCTCGCTGCGGACAAAGGCGGCCAGTTCCTCGGGCGTCGACGGCGCAGGCTGGCCTCCGGTGCGGGCAAAGTAGTCGGTGGCAGCCGGGCCGGTCAGGCCATTCCGCATCAGTTCGCTCATGCGGTCCACCACGGGCTTTGGCGTCCCGGCCGGGAAGAAGGCCGCCGACCATGCCACCATCTCATAGCCGGGCAGGCCGCTCTCAGCCATCGTCGGGACATCCTTGAGCACCGGATTGCGCTGCGCTGTGGTCACCGCGACCGCGCGCAGCTTGCCGCCCTGGATCAGCGTCATGGCCGGCGATATATCGGAGATCATGAAATCGACCTGGTGCCCCATCAGGTCGGTCAGGGCCAGCGGCACCCCTTTGTAGGGCACGTGCAGCGCCTGCACGCCGGCCAGCATCTTGTAGAGTTCGCTGGCGATGCGGGTCGACGAACTGCCGCTGGCAAACGTCAGCGCCCCATTTTTTGCCTTGGCCAGCGCGGTCAGGTCTGCCAGCGTGCGTACCGGACTGTCGGGTGGCACCACCAATACCAGCCCGCTCTTGGCGATCAACGATGCCGGGGCGAAATCCTTGATCGGATCATAGGGCAGCTTCTTGAACAAGGACGCATTGGCAGCATGCGTGGTGTTGGTCGTCACCAGCACGGTGTAGCCGTCGCCGGTAGCGCCGGCTACGGCCTTGGCGGCAATGAAGCCGTTGGCGCCCGGGCGGTTGTCCACCACCACGGGCTTGCCCGTCTGCGCGGTGATCCGCTCGCCGACAAAGCGCGCGCTGCTGTCGGTGCCGCTGCCCGCGGGAAACGGCACGATGACGCGGACTGCCTTGTCGGGATATTGGCTGGCGTCCGCGGCCTGCGCCATCCCGGCTGTGGCCGCGGCCAGCGGCCACAGCAGCCCGATGGCCACGTTGCGCATGCATGGATGAATCATGGTTTGTCTCCTCGTGCCTTTGGCATCTGTTGATGGTTCGGACCCTGGCGCGGGCCGGGTTCAGGGCACCGCGTCGTGCGCCCGCACCAGGATGGCCTCGCACGGGCCACCCTGCGCCGCAAAGCTGAACGTGCCGCCCTCCGGCACAAAGACCCAGTCCCCCGACTTCGCTGTGAACTGCTGGCCGTTGATCTCGCCGCTGACCGAACCCGACTGCAGGAATAGCACCTGCTCAGTAGCGGCCACCGCGTGCGCTTCGGCACCGCCCGTGGCTTCCAGCGCCAGCGCACGGATATCCAGGTGCCGGGCGCCGACCGTGTCGCGTGTAATCACGGGCCTTGCACGGACGCGATGGTAGTGAGGCAGGCTTTGCGCCGCTTGCTGCGTCGGCACCTCGCGCAGGCTGTCCGCCTGCGCGCTGCAACGGGGGTCATCCGCTGCGCTGGCGACCACGGCGGCGTCCGGGTTTTCGCTGTACGGTGGCGCGTACACCACCATGACCTGCACCGGCTCGTCGCTGACGACCTCGAAGCGGTGGAATACCCCCATCGGATTGAAACCCCAGTCGCCCGCACGCAAGGTGCGCGCCCTGCCGGCGACCTCGCCGATGCCCTCGCCCGCCAGCAGGTAGGACGCCTGCTCCAGGTTCGGATGCGCATGGGGCAAGGCGCCATGGCCGCGAGAGATCGTGCCCAACAGCACTTCGATGCGCCGCGCGCCGACCGTCTCCTTGCCGATCACGCGCTGGTTGGCGGTTCCGGTATGGTTTGCCGGGGAATAGGCGGGCACATCGGCGGCACGCCGTACGAATTGCGATGTCATGCGTTGTCTCCTGATTAGTCTTCTTGTCGGGCAGCAGCTTTCGGCACGGCCAGTTCGGGGTAACGATCGGTCAGCTGCGCGGGCATCTCCACGTCGAGGATGAAGCGGTCGCCGCGGTACCAGAACCGGCCTGCCGTGAGCACGTTGCCGTCGACATCCAGCGTGGTACGGACAATGCGCGCGACTGGTGCCGCAAAGGCATAGTCCAGGTCGCGCGCCAGCATGGCGTCGGCCGGCTCCACGGTCATGGTCTGGCGCATCGTGCCAAGCCGGTCGCCCAGCTGCTCCCGCAGCAAGTAGGCAATCTTGTGGTGCTTCTCACCGCCGCGCGGGAACCTGGCGAACACCGCTTTGGCCACATACAGCTCGATCAGGCAGAACGGCATCCCGTCATGCACATGCAGCTTGCGCAGCATCACATAGCGGTCCATTGGCGCGCCGCAGGTGGCAAGCCCGGGCGGCAGGGTCATATCCTTGCGCTTTTCCAGGATGCGGATCTCAAGGTCGCTGGCGCCTACCGAGACATCATTGATGGCCGAGCGCATGCCTTCGCCCGGGCCGGACGGCACCAGGATGACGTGCGTGCCCCGCCCGCGCTGGCTGCTGATCAGCCCTTCCTCGGTCAGCAAGGCAAAGGCCTGCCGCACGGTGACCTTGGCAATGCCGTACGCCTGCGCCAGGTGCTCCACCGTGGGCAGCTGGTGCCCGACCGGATACTCGCCGGCGACGATCTTGTGGCGCAGCACGCTTGCCAGCTGCCGGTAGCGGGTCACGCCGCCGGCGCTGTCGTCGGCCAGCGCGATGCCGTCATTGGCTGCGACATTGGCGGTGGCGCGCGTCATGACAGCAGGCTCCGCGGCACGCGCACCGGCATCGTCAGCAGGATCTGGGCCATCCCCTTGCCAAGCGGGTCATTGCGCAGCGATGCCATGCCGCCGCCATCGAGCGCCGACTCGCAGACGAAGTTCATCGCGTCGAAGCCCGGCAGGTCATAGCGCGAGACCGGCCCCATCACCAGGTGGCCCAGCCAGTCGGCCACCCGCGCGGACGTGACCTCGGCGCGCAGCAGCGGGAGGTATTCCGGCCGGCGCGCAATCAGGCCGATATTGGAGATATCGCCCTTGTCGCCGCTGCGCCCGTAGGCAAGCCGGACCAGGGGGACTTCAATGCTGTCGCCACCGGCCGGGCTGGCGGCGGCCTGCGCCGTCGCGGGGGCGGCGGCATCCGGCGTTGCGTGCCCGGCCGGGATGGAGACGGCCGTCCACACGCCATCCATGACCACCGCCGGCGACAGCGCGCCCTTGTCCAGCAGGAAGGCATATTGCCGGATCGATGGCGACGGGCTGGCGCGTCCGCCGCCCGATCCCGTGGTGCCCGGCGACCAGCTCGTGCCGGCTGCCGCGATTTCGCGGGCGAACAGTTCAAGGGCCGCCTTCTCGGGATGCATGACCGCAAGCCGCATGATGGCCTCGCGGGTATGGCGCGCCGCGGCGTGTGGCCCGAAGCAGGATTCCGCGCCCAGCACTTCGACCCGGGTGCGGGTGTAGTCGCCCCAGCCGTTTTCCGCGAAGAGCCTGCGCGTGCGGGCCAGGATGGCCTCGGCCGTGCGCTCGGCCTTGGCCACGGCGTCAATGCCGACGATGGTCAGCTGGGCATTGCAGCGGAAGCCTTCCATGTAGGTGGCGCTGACCTTGTAGCAGTGGCCCGGCGCACGCCCACGTGCGCCGCGCACCTCGACCAGGTCCGGCCCGGCCTGGCGCAGCGCCACCTGCGTGAAATCGCAGGTCACGTCCGGCAACAGATAGGCCGAAGGGTCGCCGATCTCGTACAGCACTTGCTCGCCCACCGTGGCAGTAGTGACCAGCCCGCCCGTAGCGGGTGGCTTGCCCACCAGGAAGCTGCCGTCCGCCCGGCACGCCACCACCGGATAGCCGATGTTCGGCCAGTCCGGCACCTGCTCCCAGTCGGTATGCAGCCCGCCTGTCGCCTGGCAGCCGCACTCGATGATGTGGCCGGCCAGGCTGCCCTGCGCCAGCCGGTCATAATCGTCCGCCTGCCAGCCGAATTCATGCATCAGCACGCCCAGGGTCACGGCGCTGTCCACGCAGCGGCCGGTAATGACGATCTGCGCGCCCTGGTCCAGCGCCTTGCAGACCGGCAGCGCGCCAAGATAGGCATTGGCGCTGACCAGCTGGTCCGGCAGCGGCAAGCCTTTCTGCATGTCGGTGATGCCTGCCTGGCGCAGCGACGCCACCATCGGCATGACATCATCGCCCTCCACCACGGCGATGCGCACCGCAATGCCCTGCTCGGCGGCGATCTCCGCCAGCGCCTGCGCGCAGCCCCGCGGATTGATGCCGCCGGCATTGCTGACCACGCGGATATTGCGCTCAACGATCTCCCGCAACAGGCTCTTCATCGTCACCGTCACGAAGTCGGTGGCGTAGCCGAGCTCCGGCTTGCGCAGCCGCGCCGCGGCCAGCACGGACATGGTCAGCTCCGCAAGGTAGTCGAACACCAGGTAGTCGATCTCGCCATGGCGCACCAGTTGCGGCGCGCCCACGCTGCTGTCGCCCCAGAAGCCGGAAGCGCCGCCAATGCGCACTGTCTTGTCATGCATGGTCCTGTCTCCTTGCCTTTGGCTTACTTGCCGGTCCAGTTCGGCTTGCGCTTTTCGCGGAAGGCGAGCTGGCCCTCGCGCGCGTCCTCGGTCATGGCGAACAAGCCGATCTGGCTTTCCGTGAATGCCATCGACTGCTCGAAGGACATCACATCGATATGCTTGAGGGTATAGAGCCCACGCCGGATCGCCACGGGCGACTTGTCGAGCAGCCGGCCCAGCAGCCAGTCAAGCTTGCCGTCCAGGTCCGCACTGACGTGGTTGACCAGCCCTGCCGCCAGCGCTTCCTGCGCGGTCAGCGGCTCGCCGCAGAGGCAGAGCTCATTGAGCACGCGCCGCGGCACCAGGTGCTGCAGCACGCTCAGCACCTGGGCCGGGAATACGCCCACCTTGACCTCGGGCAGGCCGAACACGGCCCGCTCGCTGGCCACCGCCATGTCGCACATGGCCATCAGTCCCATGCCACCCGCCATGCAGGCGCCGTTGACGCGCGCGATCAGCGGGACGTTGGAGCGCCGCGCTTGGCGCAGCAGGTCCGCAAGCCGCTGGCTCGGCTCCGAATAGTCGAACGCAAAGGACTTGCCGCTCTGCAGGTCGGCGCCCGCGCAAAAGGCCTGGTCCCCGGCCCCGGTGATGACCACGGCGCGGATGGCCTCGTCATGGTTGGCACGATCGATTCCCGCGCGCAGCCCGTCCAGTACCGCCGGATTGATCGCGTTGCGGCGCTCGGGCCGGTTGATGGTCAGCCAGAGGACCGCGCCGCGGACTTCGCTCAGGAGTTCTTCATTCATGCTCAGGCCTCGCTTGCCGTGCCGGTCGCATGCGCCGATGCCTGGCGCGGTTCGCGCGATGCGCCGGATGCCATCAGGCTGTCGATGTCGGCCTCGTTGTAGCCGGCTTCGCGCAGCACCTCGCGGCTATGCTCGCCCAGGGCCGGGGCGTGGCGGCGCTGCGATGGCGGCGTGCCGTGCCATTCGCTGGGCACTGCCATTTCGCGGATGCGGCCCACCGCCGGGTGATCGGATTCGCTGAAGAAGCCGATGTCATTCAGGTGCGGATCATCGAGCAGCGATTCAAAGGTGTGCATCGGGAACACGGGGATATCCGCCTCCTTCAGCAGCACCTGCCATTCCTCCGTGGTCCGCCTGGCCAGCTCGTCGCTGACCATGCCGTAGAGCTCGGTGATGTGCGCCGTCCGGGTGGTGATGTCCGCGAAACGCGGATCGGTGTCGTACAGGCCGGGCTTGCCGATCACCTTCAGGAAGGCACGCCAGTGATGGTCGTGATAGATCAGGCAGCAGACATGACCGTCGCGGGTCCGGTAGGGCCGGCGCTCGGGAGACAGCAGGCGCGGATAGCCAAATCCGCCCTTGGCTGGCACGAAGGTCTCGCCATAGAGATGGTCGCCCATCACGTAAGGCACCATGGTTTCGAACATCGGCACATCGACGCGCTGGCCGCGGCCGGTGCTCGCCCGCGCGTAGAGCGCGGCACAGATCACGCCGAAGGCATAGAGCCCGACGGAGCGGTCGGCAATGGTCAGCGGGAGATAGCGCGGAATGTCGCCGGTGCCAATGGCGACCGCCTGGGGCAACCCGGTGGCCGCCTGGATCAGGTCATCGAACGCCGCCTGCGGGGCATAGCGTCCGCGCTGCGAGAAGCCGAACATGCCGACATAGACCAGGCGCGGATTGATCTGCGCCAGCGTCTCGTAGTCCAGGCCGAGCCGCTGCATCGCCTGGGGCCGGACGTTGTAGGCCAGCACGTCCGCATCCGCCACCAGGCGCAGCAGCGCCTCGCGCCCCTGCGGCGACTTCAGGTCCAGCACGATGCTGCGCTTGTTGCGGTTCAGCCCCAGGAAAAGCGGCCCCATCTTCTCATTGCCGCAAGGTCCGATGCCACGGGTGCTGTCGCCCGTGGGCGGCTCCACCTTGATCACATCCGCGCCGAGGTCGCCGAGCATCTGCGTGGCCGAGGGACCCATGAACACCGCCGTGATGTCCACAACCTTGACGCCAGCCAGCGCTCCAGTCCTTGTCTCCATCCTTGCTCCTGTATTATTTCTATAGTTCTATGAATGGAACTATATGACAGGCAGCCCGGCGGTGCAAGTGCCACGGGCAGGCATGGAGATGCATGGCAGGAAGCAAGAAAGCCGTAGAATCCCCGGCTGACAACTTCCCTCAAGACCGTGAAAGCACTTTCCCGCCTGAACCTGAAGCAGGTCGCCCTGCTCTGCGCCACCCTGCTGGCATCTGTTTCGATCCATGCCGCATCCCCTGCCCAGCCTGACGCAGCCAGCAACACCGCGGCGCCGCTGGGACTGGAGCTGGGCAAGGCCAGGTGCTCTCGCCTGGCGCCGCCGCAGAATCACGCCAGGACCGGCAAGTCCGAGTGGGCCGGTGGCGACGCCGTTGAGCTCAGGCACCTGGAGCGCTTCCACCTCCCGGGCCTGACGCGCGTAATCCTGAACTGCGATGCGCAGGACACCGTGGCGCTGATCACGATGACGTTCGAGCGCACGGCGCTGGATGAGGTGCGCAAGAAGCTCGACGAACGCTATGCGCCCCTGCGCAAGACTGAAGGCGCGGCGGAGAATGGCTACGCCGAGTGGGCCGCCGCCAATGGCAGCCTGGAATTGCTCTATGGGCGCGACAGCAAGCACTTCACGGTGGCGTACTGGGCCAGGGGCGCGAAGGCGAGGTACTTCTCATATAGCGGCACTGACAACAAGAAGCCCGCCGCGGCCACGCCTGCCAGCCAGCCCCAGCCTGCGCCGCTGTGACGGGCCGCGCGGTCCACGCAGGCGCCGTGGACACGCTAGCCGCAAGCCTCAGTGGAGTTGGTCGAAGAGCGTCTTGCCAAAATCATGCAGCAGGCGGATCAGCCGGTCTGCCACGGGCGAAAGCGGCTGGTCCTTGCGAAACGTGATGCCGAAGTTCCGCACAAGCGTGGCAGCGGGCAAAGGCACTTCCACCAACTCGCCACCACTGGCGCGCAGGGTGCGGCGCGAGACAAAGGTCAGCAGCTCGGTATCGGCGACCACACGGGGAATCAGCGGGATCGAGTTGGTCTCGATCTGCACCACGGGCCGCGGCAGGCTGCGCGACTCCAGCGTGTGGTCGAGCCAGGTCCGGCTGGGAACGGCGCGATTGGGCAGGGCCCAACGATATCCGGTCAGCGCTTCCAGCCCCGGCTTGCGCACCCGGAAGATCGGATGCCCCCTGACTGCTGCTACGACCACGGTGTCTTTCAGCAGCGTCTCGCAGTGAAACTCGTCTTCCTGTTCCGGCACGAAGCCGAGAATCACGTCCACGCGCCCTTCCCGAAGATCGCCGCGTAGCTCGTAGTTGTTGCGAATACTCAGTTGCAGCACCACGTTGGGGGCTTCGCGCAGCAGCATTCTGCAGATCGGCGGCAACAGGTATTCCGCGCCGAGCGGTCCGCTGCCCAGTCTCACCGTACCCGCAACGCCCCGGGCAATGGCCCCGACTTCATCACGCACCAGCTCCGCCTCCTGCAACAGGCCGGCGGCCCGGGCGCGCAGCGCGGTCCCTGCCGCGCTCAGCTTCTGTCCCCTGCCGTCGCGCTCGAATAGTGCCGCGCCCAGCGAGGCTTCGAGCCGGTCCACCGCCTTGGTCAGGGTTGGCTGGCTACGGTGCACCAACTCGGCCGCACGCCGGAAGTTGCCGGCATTCGCCACGGCAAGAAAGTACTTGAGGTCACGCAAATCCATACCGGCACTCCGCATCGGGTGGTCGGGAAGTCGGGGCAAGCACGACTGATTACTAATATTTATCGAAAAAGAAAAATTATAAGCTGGACGGCATCTGACAAGCGGGACAAGAATGGCCCCATACCAAACCGATCGCAGCCATGCCCTACACCGTCCTTGTTACCGCGCCCCGCCTTGCCGATGCCGGCGTCCGCCTGCTGGAAGCCGCCAACGCCAGGTTGCACTGCCTGGCCAACCCCGATGACTCGCGGGAGCTGCATCACCTGCTCGGCACCCTGCCGGTAGACGCGGTGATCTCACGCACCGTGGACCTGACCGGTGCCGCCATCGACGCCTGCCCCACGCTGAAGGTGATCTCCAAGCATGGCGTGGGCGTCAGCAACATCGATGTCGGCGCGGCCACCAAACGTGGCATTCCCGTCTATGTGACGCCCGGCGCCAATGCCCAGTCGGTGGCGGAACTCACGCTTGGCCTGATGTTCGCCGCCGCCAGGCGTGTGACGTGGATGGATAGCGAATTGCGCGCGGGCCGGTGGTCGCGCGCGCAGGATGGGGTGGAACTGCATGGGCGCACCATCGGCCTGGTCGGATTCGGGCAGGTCGCGCAACGCGTGGCGCGCGTCTGCCTGGCGCTGGGCATGCAGGTCGCGGCCTTTGATCCCGCCCTGGCCGGCACTGCGGTGCCGGCCGCCGGCGTCACCCGTTTCGACACGCTGGAAGCATTGCTTGCCGTGAGCGATGTGGTCAGCCTGCACGCTCCCCTGAACCAGCACACGCGCGGGATGATCGGCCCCGCCCAGCTTGCATGCATGCGGCATGGCGCCATCCTGATCAACACCGCGCGTGGCGAGCTCGTCGACGAGGCGGCCCTTGTTGCCGCCTTGCGCGGCGGGCGGCTCCATGGCGCAGGCCTCGACACGATGGCCGTTGAGCCGCTGCCGGCGGGCAGCCCGCTGCTCACGCTCGGGAACGTCGTGCTGACGCCGCATGTCGGCGGCTCCACGCCGACGGCGCTGGCGGCCATGGCCAGCGATGCCGTGCGCAACGTGCTCGGCTACCTGCAAGGGACGCCGCCCGTGCCGGCCTTGTGCGTGAATCCCGGCGTGCTTGCCGGGCTGGACCAGCGCATCGCATAGCGGCTGGCTGCCAACCTTCCCACCCAGCTTTCCAAGGAGATACCCATGCACACCGAGCAAGCCACGGCCCTGTCATGGCCGGCGGGATACCGCATCAACCCCTGCGCCGACGGCTTTCCGGCCCCGCTGATCGCGGCGTTCCGCGAGCTGCCGGTGCCGGCCATCGGGGACGCCATGAGCCGCCAGATCGGCACGATCGGCCTGCGTCCCTACCATCGGCGGCCGGAGGCAGTGCTGTGCGGCCCGGCCGTTACCGTGCGCGTGCGGCCGGGCGACAACCTGATGATCCACAAGGCCCTGATGATGGTCCGCGCGGGCGACGTGCTCGTCATCGACGGCGCAGGCGATGTCACCCAGGCGCTGGTGGGCGGACTGATGCGCACCACCTGCGTGGCAAAACGGCTTGCCGGCCTGGTGATCGACGGCGCGATCCGCGACGTCCTGGAATGGGCGGAAGACGGCATGCCCATCTTCGCGCGCGGCAATACCCATCGCGGCCCGACCAAGGACGGTCCCGGGGAGATCAACGTGCCGATCACCTGCGCGGGCATGGCCGTGATGCCGGGAGACCTGATCGTGGGCGATGCGGATGGCGTGATCGCGGTGCCGGCAGCGCAGGCCGCCGAGATCCTCGCGCGCACGCGCGCCCACCTGGAGAAGGAAGCGAGGATCCGCGCCGGCAATGCCACGGGAACGTCGGATCCGGAGCGCTTCGATGCCACGCTGCGGGCCAAGGGGCTGCCGGTCTGACCGGCCTTTGCATTACGTCATGGCCTCACAACAAAGATTACGGAGACAACGATGCAACGACGTCAGTTTATCCAGGCCGGCGCAGCGATGACGCTGGCCGCCTCCGGCTTCGTCCGGGCGCAAGGACCCTGGCCGCAGAAGCCTGTACGGCTGGTGGTGCCCTTCCCGCCCGGGGGCGGCACCGATGCCACCTCGCGGCTGATCGCCGAGAAGCTGGCAACGCTGGAGCGCTGGACCGTGGTGATCGACAACAAGCCCGGCGCCGGCGGCAACATCGGCCTGGACATGGTGGCCAAGGCCGCGCCGGACGGCTACACCATCGGCATGGGCCAGGCCGCCAATCTCGCCATCAATCCCGGGCTCTACCCGAAGATGCCATTCGATCCGCTGAAGGACTTCACGCCCATTGCCGGCGTCGCGGCACAGCCGGTGGTGCTGGTCGTGCGGCAGGATTCCCCGCTGCGCACGCTCGCCGACTTCATCCAGGCAGCAAAAGCGCGCAGCGGCGAGACCGGCATTGCCCAGCCGGGCAACGGCACGGTCGCACACCTTGCGGGAGAGATGTTGGCGCGGCGGGCCGGCGTGCGCCTTATGCAAGTGCCTTACAAGGGAGCGGGCCCGGCCATGAACGACCTGCTTGGTGGCCAGGTGGCTGCCTGCTTCGGCAACACGGTGTCGGTCATGCCTCAGCTTGCTGCCGGCAAGATCCGCGCGCTGGCGGTGACCTCGGCGCAGCGCCTGTCCGCGCTGCCAGCCGTTCCCACCGTCGCCGAACAGGGCTTCGCGGGCTTCGAGGTAACGACCTGGCTCGGCCTGGTCGCGCCGGCGGGCCTGCCGGCCGAGGTGACAGCAAAGCTCGCGGCAGCAACCCTCCAGGTCATGAGCCGTCCGGATGTCCAGCAACGGCTGAAGCAGGAAGGCAGCATCGCGACCCCAACGCCGCCCACCGCATTCGCCGCGCATATCCGCGCGGAACACGCCAGATGGGGCGCGCTGATTCGCGAGGCACAGATCAGGCTGAGCTGACCAAGCCATCGACGCCGACGCGGGTGGGTTGCCCCGCAACGCCCGCGCCCGCCTAAAACCCCACTGCCTGCCCGTCGCGCCGCGAGTCCGAGGCCGCGATATAGCCGTCCGGCGCCTTGTAGATGAGCTGCGCCGAGCCGAACTCCAGGCTGTCGCGCGGCGCCACTTCAACGCGATGGCCCATGCCGCGCAGCGTGGAGACCACGTCCGGCGGCAGATGCGCCTCGACATTCACCACCGGCCCGTGCTCCACGCGGAAGCGCGGGGCATCGCTCATGGCCTGCGGATTCTGGCCGAAGGCAGCAAGCCGCGCCATCATCTGCACATGGCCCTGCGCCTGCATCGAGCCGCCCATCACGCCGAATGACATCACCGGCTCGCCATTGCGGGTGACGAAGCCCGGGATGATGGTGTGCATCGGCTGCTTGCCCGGCGCCACGCAGTTGGCGTGGCCGGGCTTCAGGTTGAAGCCCGCGCCGCGGTTATGCAGCGCGATGCCGGTGCCGGGCACCACCACGCCGGAGCCAAAGCCGCGGTAGTTGGACTGGATATACGACACCATCGACCCAGCGGCATCCGCGCTGGACAGGTAGACGGTGCCGCCGATCTTCGGCATGCCTGCGGTGGGAGTGCCTGCGCGTTTCATATCGATCAGCGCCGCGCGCTCGGCAAGATAGGCCGGATCCAGGAAGGCGGCGGGCGCGTGCTGCATGGTGGCGGGGTCCGACACGTGGCGGTGCAGGTCGGCAAAGGCCAGCTTCATCGCCTCGATGCTGACGTGGTAGAAGCCGGCGCTGTCGCAGCCCATGCTTTCCACGTCGAAGCGGTCCAGGATGCCAAGGCCGATCAGCGCGGCGATGCCCTGGCCGTTCGGGGGAATTTCATGGAGCGTGTAGCCGCGGAACTGCTGCGCCATCGGCTGGACCCAGGCGGCGCGATGCGCGGCCAGGTCGTCGGCGCGGATGGCGCCTCCGGTCTCCTCGGCGAACGCGACGATGCGCGCGGCGAGTTCACCCGTGTAGAAGCTTTCGCCATCGCTTTCGGCAATACGCTGCAGCGTGGCGGCCTGCTCCGGGAAACGCCAGCGCTCGCCCGCCTGCGGCGCCCTGCCGTCGCGCAGGAACGCCTTGGCAAAGCCAGGCTGGCCGGCCAGCACCGGCACCTGCGCGGCCCATTGCCGTGCGATCTGCGGCGACACCAGGAAGCCCTGTTCAGCGTACTCGATGGCCGGTGCGAACAACCGCGCGAACGGCAGCTTGCCGAAGCGGGCCGACAGCGCCTTCCAGCCCGCGACCTGGCCCGGCACGGTGACCGTATCCCAGCCCACCTGGGGCATGCTGTCGTGCCCGGCGAAATGATCCAGGGTCCAGCGCGCCGGCGCCCGGCCGCTGGAGTTGAGCCCGTACAACTGCCCCTCGTGCCAGACCAGCGCGAACATGTCCCCGCCAATGCCGTTCATCACCGGCTCCACCACGGTCAGCGCAATCGCGCTGGCAATGGCGCTGTCGATGGCATTGCCGCCTTCGTACAGCATGCGCAGCCCCGCCTGCGCGGCGAGCGGCTGGCTGGTGCTGACCGCGTTGGCGGCCAGCAGCGGCATCTTTTGCGACGGGTAGGGAAAGGTCCAGTCGAAAGGCAACATCGGGAACTCCATTCAGAACAGATGAAAGGGCGCGCGCGCGGCGCCCCAGGGTTGCTGCACGCGGCTTATTGCAGCGTCACGCCGGACTGCTTGACCAGCTTTTCGGTGCGCGGGATCTCGGCGCTGACCATCGCGCTGAAATCGCCGACGCTGCCGCCGCGCGGCTCGGCGCCGGTGGCGGCCAGGCGCTCGCGAAACTCCGGGGCCTTGAGCAGCTTGTTGATCGAGACATTGAGCTTGCTGACCACGTCGGCCGGCGTGCCCTTGGGCGCGACAATGCCGTACCAGGGCGCGATATCGAAGCCGGCATAACCCTGCTCGGCAATCGTCGGAATCTCCGGCGCGTTGGGCGACCGCTTGCCGGTGGACATGCCGAGCGCGCGCAGCTTGCCGGCCTTCACATAGGGCAGGCCGGTCATGATGGTGTCGAAATACATCGACACCTGGCCTGACAGCAGCGCCGGGATCGCTTCGCCGGCGCCCTTGTACGGCACATGGACAATATCGATACCGGCCGCGGCCTTCAGCATCTCGCCGGCAATATGCGAGGTGGTGCCGGCACCGAACGAGGCATAGGTCAGCTTGCCCGGATTGGCCTTGGCATACGCGACCATCTCGGGCAGCGTCTTGAACGGCAGCGAGGGGTTGGACAACAGGATATTCGGCGTGACCGCGACCACTGCGACCTTCTCGAACGCATCCGGGTCATAGCTGAGCTTCTTGTACAGGAACCGGTTGGTCACCATCGATGCCGGCCCGGACATCAGCAGCGTATAGCCATCGGCCGGCGCGCGCGCGGCCACCTCGCTGCCGATCATCGCGGCGGCGCCCGGGCGGTTTTCAACCACGAAGGTCTGGCCGTATTCCTTGCCGAGCCCGATGCCGATCTGCCGCGAGATCAGGTCGGTGGCCGAGCCGGCCTGGAACGGCACGACAATACGCACCGGCTGGCTGGGCCAGTCGCGGGCGCCTTGCGCAAGTGCCAGTGAAGAGGCCGCCAGCATGGTGACAGCAAGCAGGCTGCGGATAGCAGTGGAACGCATCTTTGTACCCTCATCGATAGAAGAAATGGCATCCGCTGACAGGAACGGATGGCACTTCCCAGTCCGCAATATGCGTGCCACTGGCGTTGGGCCGATCCCGGCGCGCGTCCTGTCCGCCCCCTTCCGTTTCCTGGAAGTCTGCGCAGGTCTTGCACCGCCATCGCCCACCTGGCACCGGCATTTGCCGGACTGTCTTGTCTCCGTGGGGCCAGCGCACTGCGTGGGTGCGCCATGCCCCGCCCTGGTGGTGGGGTGTGCTTCACCCCATTGCTGTTATTCGACTTCCATGCAGAGGTACTTCGTCTCCAGATACTCGTCGATGCCATGGCGTGAGCCTTCGCGGCCCAGCCCCGATTGCTTGACGCCGCCGAACGGCGCCACCTCGTTGGAGATCAGGCCGGTGTTGATGCCGACCATGCCGTACTCGAGCGCCTGCGCCACGCGCCAGATCTTCGCCATGTCGCGCGAGAAGAAGTAAGCGGCCAGCCCGGACTCGGTATCGTTGGCCATCGCCACCACTTCTGCTTCGCTGGTAAAGCGGAACAGCGGTGCCAGCGGGCCGAAGGTCTCCTCGCGCGCGACCCGCATCGACGAAGTCGCATTGGCCAGCACCGTTGGCGCGAAGAAGGTGCCGCCGAGCGCATGGCGCTGGCCGCCCGTCAGCACCGTGGCGCCGTGCGCGAGCGCGTCGGCGATATGCGTTTCGACCTTGGCCACCGCATCGGCGTCGATGAGCGGGCCTTGCGTGACCCCGCTGTCGACGCCATGGCCCGGCCGCAGCTGTTCGACCGCGCTCACCAGCCGGCGCGCGACCTCGTCGTAGACGCGGTCGTGCACATAGATGCGGTTGGCGCAGACACAGGTCTGGCCGCTGTTGCGGAACTTGGAGGCAAGGATGCCCTCGACCGCGCGATCCAGGTCGGCGTCGTCGAAGATGATCAGCGGCGCGTTGCCACCCAGTTCCAGCGAGAGCTTCTTCACGGTGCCGGCGCACTGCGCCATCAGCAGCTTGCCGATCGCGGTCGAGCCGGTAAAGCTGAGCTTGCGCACCACCGGGCTCGCGCACAGCACGCCGCCGATCTGCACGGCGTCGCCGGTCACCACCTGCAGCACGCCACGCGGCACGCCGGCCTGTTCGCCCAGCACGGCCAGCGCCAGGGCCGTGAGCGGCGTCTGTTCGGCGGGCTTGACGATGATGGTGCAGCCGGCGGCGAGCGCCGGGCCGACCTTGCGCGTGATCATCGCCGCGGGGAAGTTCCACGGCGTAATGGCCGCGCACACGCCCACCGGCTCGCGCAGCACCAGCATCTTCTGGCTGCTGCGCGGGCTGGCCAGCACCTCGCCATCGACCCGCTTGGCTTCCTCGCCAAACCACTCGAGGAAGCTCGCGGCATAAGCCACCTCGCCACGCGCCTCGGCCAGCGGCTTGCCTTGCTCGGCGGTCATCAGCCGGGCCAGGTCTTCCTGGTGCGCCAGCATCAGGTCGGCCCAGCGGCGCAGCACGGCGGCACGCGCCTTGCCCGTCTGCGCGCGCCACGCCGGCAGCGCGCGCTCGGCGGCGCGCACCGCCTGTTCGGCTTCAGCCGCGCCGGCCAGGGGCACCGAGCCGATCCGTTCCTGAGTCGCCGGGTTGAAGACGGCGAGTTCTGCGCCGCTTTGCGCCCCGGTCCATTCGCCGTCGATCAGGCAATGGCTGCGCAGCAGCGCGGTATGTTGGAGTTCCATGTGTTCCCCTTATTCGGCCAGCGCCTGGGTCAGCACCGCCAGCGCCGCGTCGAACTGCGCCTGCGGGATGGTGAGCGGATAGAGGAAGCGGATGACATTGCCGTAAGTGCCGCAGGTCAGCAGCACCAGGCCGGCTTCCAGCGCACGGGCCTGGACGCGCTTGGCATGCTCGGCGCTGGGCTGGCCCGTGGCGGGATCACAGAATTCGGCGGCGACCATCGAACCCAGCCCGCGCACCTCGGCCACTGCGGGGCAGTGCTTGCGCTGCGCCAGCAGGTGCTCGCGCAACTGCTGGCCAAGGCTGGCGGAGCGCTCGCACAGCTTTTCTTCCTCAATGACGTCGATGACCGCGTGCGCCGCGGCCACCGCCAGCGGATTGCCGGCATAGGTGCCACCGAGGCCGCCGGGCAGCGGCGCATCCATGATCGCGGCCCGGCCGCTGACCGCCGACAGCGGCATGCCGCCGGCCAGGCTCTTGGCCATGGTGATCAGGTCCGGCTCCACGTCATAGTGCGACATCGCGAACATCTTGCCGGTACGGCCAAAGCCGGTCTGCACTTCATCGGCAATCAGCACGATGCCGTGCTGGTCGCACACCGCCCGCAGGCCCCGCATGAAATCGGCCGGCGCCGCCTGGAAGCCGCCCTCGCCTTGCACCGGCTCAACGATGATCGCGGCCACGCGACCCGGGTCGATATCGGTCTTGAACAGGCCTTCAAGCGCCTGCAGCGCCCGCTCAGTGCTGACGCCATGCAGCGCGCTGGGGAACGGGGCGTGGTAGATGTCGGAGGGGAACGGGCCGAACCCGATCTTGTACGGCGCCACCTTGCCGGTCAGCGCCATGCCCAGCAGCGTGCGGCCATGGAAAGCGCCCGAGAAGGCGATCACGCCGGGGCGGCCGGTATGCGCACGGGCGATCTTGATGGCGTTCTCCACGGCCTCTGCGCCGGTGGTGAACAGGGCCGTCTTGTTCAGGCCCTGGATCGGCACCAGCGCGTTGATGCGCTCGGCCAGCGTGACATAGCCCTGGTAGGGCACGATCTGGTAGGCCGTATGCGTGAAACGCTCCAGCTGCGCGGCGATGGCCTGCATCACGCGCGGGTGGCGGTGGCCCGTGTTGAGCACGGCGATGCCGGCGGCGAAGTCCGTGTAGGCACGGCCTTCCACGTCCCACAGCGTGGCGTTCTCGGCGCGGTCGGCGTAGAAATCGCACATCACGCCCACGCCGCGCGGCGTCGCGAGGGTACGGCGTTGGTTCAGTTCGAGGTTTTTCATGGTCATTGTGCGGTAAGGACTGTCGGCACCGGCCGACTCGCGAAACGGGCACCGCTGGCAGGGGTCCAGCGATGCCAGCCATTTCAACCGGCCTTGGCCCTATAATCCAGTACCGCTTTCGCAATTCCGATGGTGCCAATTTGAAATCGATCTGCGGCGACCAGCTGCTCCAGCGCCTGGGCCCCGAAGGCACGGCGGCACTGGGCAAACCGCTCAACCGCGGCCTCTACGAATGCATCCGCGGCGCGATACAGGACGGCAGCCTTGCGCCGGCCACGCGCCTGCCGCCGCAACGCGACCTGGCCGCCGAACTGGGGTTGTCGCGCAATACGGTGATGTTTGCCTACGACCAGCTGCTGGCCGAGGGGTACCTGTACGCGCGCACCGGCAGCGGCACCTTCGTTGCCGCCACCGCGCCGGAGCGCTACCTGAACGCCGCCGCCGTCCCGGCGACCGAGGTCGGGCCGCAGGCCATGCCCGGGCTGTCGCCGCGCGGACAGCGGCTGCTGGCCAATGCCTCGGCCTCGCCCACGCAATGGGGCGCCTTCATGCCGGGCGTGCCCGACGTCACGCGCTTCCCGCATCGCCGCTACGCCCAGATCTCGGCCCGCGTGTGGCGCAACCCGCACCCGGAATGGCTGAGCTACAGCCATGGCGGCGGGCTGCCGGCGCTGCGCGAAGCCCTGGCGGCGCATTTGCGGGTGGCGCGCTCGGTGCGCTGCGATCCGGACCAGGTGCTGATCACCGAGGGGATTCACCAGGCCATCGACCTGGTGGTGAGGATGCTGGGCTCGCCCGGCGACCAGGCGTGGGTGGAGGAACCCAGCTATTGGGGCATCCGCGGCGTGCTGCAGGTCAGCGATATCGGCATGGTGCCGAAGCTGGTGGACGACGAGGGCCTGACGCTGCCCGACACCGAAGCCGGCAGGGAGATGCCCGCGCCGCGCTTTATCTTCGTCACGCCCTCGCACCAGTACCCGCTTGGCGCCGTGATGAGCCTGAAGCGCCGGCGCGCGCTGCTGGAGTATGCCCGCCAGCGTGGCAGCTGGATCGTGGAGGACGACTACGACAGCGAGTTCCGTTTTTCCGGGCAGCCGATTCCGTCGTTGCAGGGCATGGAACCGGATGCGCCGGTGATCTATATCGGCACCTTCAGCAAGACGCTCTATCCGGGCTTGCGCATGGGCTACCTGGTGTTGCCGCGCAGCCTGGCCGGCGCCTTCCAGACCGCGCACGCGGAGCTATACCGGGCCGGCCACCTGATGACGCAGGCAACCGTCGCCGAATTCATGCAGGCCGGCGACTATGCCGCCCACATCCGCCGCATGCGGCCGCTGTATGCCCGGCGGCGCGCCATCCTGGCCGCGTTGATCGAGCGCTACCTCGGCCCCGGCGCGCTGCACGAACACGGCAGCAATGCCGGCCTGCACCTGGTGCTGCGCCTGCCCGGCGATGCCGACGACGTGGCCATCACCGCCGCCGCCCGCGCGCGCGGGATCGTGGTGCGGCCGCTGTCGCGCTATTTCATCGGCGATGCCGTCCAGCAAGGCCTGCTGCTGGGGTACGCCTGCGTGCCGGAAGAGGACATCGCGCCGGCCTTCGACAGGCTGCTTGGGTGCCTGCCGCGCGGCAGCATGCGCGCCCCGCCGCGTTGAACCGTGCAGTGAGAGTTTCATCCTGACAAAAACGGGAATTGCAATGAATCATCTGTTGGTGCGCAATGTCCGGCTCGCAGCCGGGAACCACGTCGATCTCCTGATGGCAGACGGCCAGTTCGTGCGCATCGGCGCCGGGCTTGAGGCGCCGGCCGGATGCCAGGTCGAGGACGGCGCCGGCGCGCTGGCGCTTCCCGGCCTGGTCGAGGCGCACACCCACCTGGACAAGACCCTGTGGGGCATGCCCTGGTATCGCAATGAGGTCGGCCCCAACCTGACCGATCGCATCGACAACGAGCGCCGCTGGCGCGCCGCCACCGGCCACGATGCCCGCGCGCAATCGCTGGTGCTGGCGCGCGCCTTCCTTGCGGCGGGCACCACGCGGCTGCGCACCCACGTCGACATCGACACCGACGCAGGCCTGCGCCACCTGCACGGCGTACTTGCCACGCGCGACGAGCTGTGCGCGCAGATGGACATGCAGACCGTCGCGTTCCCGCAGTCGGGCGTGCTGGGGCGCCCCGGCACGGAAGCCCTGCTGGATGCGGCGCTGCGCGCTGGCGCCGACATCCTCGGCGGGCTGGACCCGTGCGCCATCGAAGGCGACCCGGTGCGCGCGCTGGATGTCCTGTTCGGCCTCGCGCAGCGCCATGGCCGCCCGCTCGACATCCATCTGCACGAGCCCGGCACCATGGGCGCCTGTTCCCTCGACCTGATCCTGCAACGCACGGCCGCGCTGGGCATGCGCGGCATGGTCACCGTCAGCCATGCGTTCTGCCTGGGCGATATTGCCGAACGCGAGCGCGATGCGCTGCTGCGGCGCATCGCCGACCTTGGGGTCGTCATCGTCACCACCGCGCCGCCGTCGCGCCCGGTGCCGCCTGTCGCCGCGTGCCGCGCGGCGGGCGTCAGGATCGCCGGCGGCAACGACGGCATCCGCGATACCTGGACGCCCTACGGCTCGCCCGACATGCTGGAGCGGGCCATGCTGATCGGCCTGCGCAACAACTTCCGCCGCGATGACGAACTCGCGGTTGCGCTCGATTGCGTGACGTATGCGGCCGCCGGCGCATGCGGCTTCCAACGCTATGGCCTGGCGCCGGGCGACCGGGCGGACCTGGTGCTGGTCGCCGCGCAAACGGTGGCCGAGGCGGTCGTGGCAAGGCCGGTCCGGCAACTGGTGGTGTCGGCCGGCCGGGTGGTCGCGCGCAATGGCGCGCTGGCATGAACCAGGGCTGTGCTGGCGCTGGTTCGATCACCGGCGGCTCAAGACTTCGGCTGTGGCGTGCTGCTGAACCCCTGCCGCTTGTGCGAGCCATCGCAGAAAGGCTTGTTCTCGGAATGGCCGCACCGGCACAACCACACCTGATCGCCTTCAAAAGCGAAGGTGGCGCCTGCCGGGGTCACGATCCTGACGGGACCCTTTATGCGGTACGGCCCATTGTCCTGTACCGTAACGGTGACAACGGTGTCTTCGTCCATGATGCATCCACTCCCAGGCGACAGCCACGCTGGCACCCCGGTGGCAACCTTGTGCGCGCCTGTCTCTTCAAATCTACTCCAGTTTGTGGCGGGCGTTAAATAGACTGGCTGTAGGGCAACGTTGAGCTCGTGCGTTGCGTGGCAGTCCCTTGCAAGGCACTTTGCGGCCACAGACGGCCAGCTTCCGGCACTCCGGCCGCGGTTGCCCGCCGGGCCCGGGTGCCCACAACCGTACGGAGGTGGCCTTCCATGAAGCCTCGTCAAGACGCACAGGAGTGGCGCCGCTTCTATATCCTGGATGAAAAGAGCCGGCCAGTGCAGGTAACCGACCACGACGAATGGTCACGCTGGATGGCGGACAACGACCTGGTATTCCGCCGCACCCTGCTGGAGCAGTCCGGCGGCATGGTGACGACCCGCTTCCGGGGCGTGTCGGAGGCCGCACCGACGGACACCCCCTTGTTCATCACGCGCGTGACGGGGCTGGCTGAGCAGGACAATGAAAGTTTTGGCGCGCAGACGCTTGACACGGCACTGGAAGAGCATGAGCGGATCGTGCAGAAGCTGCTGCGCCAGCTGACCGGGCGGTGACTGGCAGCCCGGACCAGCATGCGCCTTTGCCTGACCCTGGTGCCGGTCGCACCGCGATTGATCATGCGCCCTTTGCTGGAAGCCCGCCTCGTCAACGATGCCTTTGGCGACCCGGGGCTGTTCGTCGACTTCCTGGACGAACGGCGCGCGCTGCTGTTCGACCTGGGCGACATCGCCCGGCTGATGCCGCGCGAACTGATGCGCCTGTCGCATGTGTTTGTCACGCATGCGCACATGGATCATTTCTCTGGCTTCGACAAGCTGCTGCGGGTGCTGCTCGGGCGCAAGCCGCGCATCGTGCTGGTCGGCGGGCCGGGATTCCTGGCACAGGTCGAGCACAAGCTGCTTGCCTATACCTGGAACGTGGTGCATCGCTACACCACCGAACTGGTCATCGAAGTGGCCGAACTTGGGCTGGACGGGCAGATGCGGCGCGCCTGCTTTTCCAGCCGGCACGGCTTTGCCAGGGAGGCCGAAGCGCGCGCCGACAGGACCGGCGATATCGTGCACGACGAAGCGACGTTCCGGGTGCGCGCCTGCTTTGTCGACCACGGGATTCCATGCCTGGCCTACCTGGTGGAGGAAAAGGCCCGGCTTGGGGTCAACAAGGAACGCCTGGCCGCATCCGGCCTGACCACGGGCGCCTGGCTGCGCGAACTCAAGCATGCCGTCCTGACCGGCGCCGCCGGCGATGCGCCGATCCTCGTGCAGTGGCGGGACCGGCGCGGCGACCATGCGTCGGCGCGAACAGTCGGCGAGCTGAGCCGGCTGATCCTGGATGCCGAGCCCGGCCGGCGCATCGGCTACGTGACCGACCTGCGCTATACCAGCGAGAACGTGCAAGCGCTGTCGCAACTGATGCAAGGCGTCGACCAGCTCTTCATCGAGAGCGTGTTCCTGGACGTTGACCGGGCACACGGCCTGCGCAAGAACCACCTGACCGCCGCCCAGGCCGGATTGATTGCGCGCAGCATAGGCGCACGCGCGGTGACGCCGTTCCATTTTTCGCCACGCTATCAAGGACGCGCCGATGAACTGGCTGCCGAGGTACGGAATGCCTGGGCCACGGAGTCCTTGGCTGAACAGGTACCGCCGGCGGTCTAGATCTCGATCTGCGTGCCAATCTCGATCACGCGATTTGCCGGTATGCTGAAATAATCTGCAGCATTACCGGCGTTCCTGCTCATCGTGGCAAACAGGCGTTCACGCCATGACGCCATGCCACTGGAAACGCCGGCTGCAGGGACGATGGCCTCGCGACTCAGGAAGAACGAGGTGTCCATGATGTCAAACTCCAGGCCAGCCGCCGGAGGCAGCGCGCCGAGCGCCTGCGCAACATCGGGCCGGTTCATGAAGCCGAAGCGCAGCGTAATCCGGTAGCAGGCGTGTCCGAGCGGTTCAACGGCCGCGCACTCGGTCACCGGCACCGATGGTACGTCCTTCATCTTCACGGTAAGAAACACGACGCGCTCGTGTAGCACCCTGTTATGGTTGAGGTTATGCATCAACGCGTGTGGCACCACATCCGGTGTCGGGGTGAGGAACACCGCCGTGCCGGGCACACGCGGTGGTGGTGAGAGAAATAGCGATTCCAGGAACGACTTGAGGGGTACGTCGGTACTTTGGAGCCGCTCCAGCAGGGCTTGCCGGCCGCGAACCCATGTCAGCATCACGACGAACATCCCGGCCCCGACAACGAGGGGGAACCAGCCCCCTTCGGCAACTTTCAACAGGCTGGAGGAAACGAAAGCCATATCCACCGCGATAAAGAAGCCAGTTGCGAACAGGCTTAGCAGCAAGTTGTAGCGCCAACCGTAGTGGATCACAAAGAAGGTGAGAAGCGTCGTCACCAACATCGTGCCGGTGACCGCGACACCGTATGCCGAAGCGAGATTGGACGAAGACCCGAAGCCGAGCACCGCAATCAGAACCGCAACAAGCAATATCCCGTTGAGCGTCGGTATGTAGATCTGACCAATCGCCCGCTCTGATGTGTGCACCACGTTCATGCGTGGCAGATAGCCCAGCTGGATTCCCTGTTTCGTCAGCGAGTAGGCACCCGAAATCGTCGCCTGGGACGCGATCACTGTTGCCGCTGTTGCAAGGGCAACCATCGGATACAGGGCCCACGACGGAAAGAGCAGGTAGAAGGGGTTCCCGATCGCCTTTGCATTGACAATGATCAGTGCACCCTGCCCCAGGTAGTTGAGCGCCAGCGCCGGGAATACCAGCCCGAACCACGCCAGGCGAATCGGGGCACTGCCGAAGTGTCCCATATCGGCGTAGAGCGCTTCGGCACCGGTGAACGCGAGCAGCACCGCCCCAAGCACCGCGAACGAGGCAAACCCGTGCTGCGTAACGAAACCGAGCGCGTGCAGCGGGCTGAGCGCGCCCAGGATTGCGGGATACCGGGCGATGCCGTGGATGCCCGCGGCGGCCAGGGCGATAAACCACGCGATCGTGACAGGCCCGAACAGCGCGCCGATGGCCGCGGTGCCATGCCGCTGGAACAGGAACAGCGCGATCAACACACCCACGGATGCCGGCAAGATATAGGGCTGCAGCGCGGTAGTGCCCACCTCGATGCCTTCGAGCGCCGAGAGCACCGACATGGCAGGTGTCAGCACGGCATCACCGTAGAAGAGTGCCGCGCCGAACAGGCCCACGAGCAGGATCGGCGTCGGGGAGCGACCGACCTTTTTCACGGACGACAGGGCGAGCGCGAGCAGTGCCATGATGCCGCCTTCGCCCCTGTTGTTTGCCCGCATGATGAGGATCACGTACTTGAGCGAAACGACCACCATCAGCGCCCAGAGGATCGCGGAGATGCCGCCAAGTATGTTCTCGGTTGCAAGGGGTATCCCGTGGGCTGGATTGAAGGTTTCCTTGACCGCATAAAGGGGGCTCGTGCCGATATCGCCGTAGACCACGCCCAACGCAGCAAGCGTGAGCGCTGCGCGGGATTGCTGCGGGTGCGACGCGTCTGGCGTTTCAGCGTTCATGGCATAGGAATCCACCGCTGCTCCTCGATATCCTTGAGTCTTCAAGCTCTGCTCAGGCTCTTGCTGCATCTGGCATTTTGGCCAGGAGTCGCAGCCTTTTGGCGGCGTCGGCGCAAGCGGCATGGGCGCCTATCACGGCGAATGGGGGTTCCGGACCTTCAGCAAGGAGAAGCCGGTCTTCATGCAAGAGCCGGTCAATGGCATCGGCTTGCTGCATCCCCCCTGCGGCAAGGCATTCGAACGGATGGTCCGCCTGCTCAGGGCAACTATGTGAGGGCGCCCCGCCGCCAGCCCTTCTGTCCGGGCACCGTCTTACTGGAACGGGAGGCGTTTTCGGCACATACCCGCCGCATGGAAAATGCCGCAGAACCTGTCGATGGCCCAGCCTTGCTACAATTCTGGTTCACAGAACGGCAAATATCATGGGCTTTGAACAACTCGCAGCACTAAGGGATCAACTGGCAAACAAGGCGAAGGCCGAATCACGTACGGAAGGCAAGCGCCGGCGCCCCGCGCCAGCTGCCGCGCCGGCTGCCGCACCCGCGAAGCCGCCCGTCGATCCGGTGGTGCATTCCATTGCCCGGCTGCAGAAGCACTTCCCCAAGGCGTTTCCGAAGAACCCGGCGCCCAAGGTGCCGCTGAAGGTCGGCACGTTCGAGGATCTGGCCCAGCATGCGGCCAGGCTTGCCCTGACCGAGGCGGAGCTGCGTGAAGCGATCCGCACCTGGTGCAGCGGCGCACGCTATTGGTCGTGCATGGTGGAAGGCGCCAAGCGGCTGGACCTGGAGGGCAATGAGGCCGGCGTCGTCAGCCTGGCGGATGCCAAGCGGGCCCAGCAGCTGAAGGCCCGCCGCAGTGCGGGCGCCCGGCCGCGGAAAGCCAAGCCTGCCACGCCCGCCGCCACGCCTGACACACCTGCCGCGCCCGCCGCCACGACGCCTGACAGCCCTGACACACCTGCCGCGCCCTGATCCCCCGCTGTCCCCCGCCGTCGGATCTGCAGCGGCGCTTACGCCAGCACCGCGCGCGCGATCACCGTCCGCTGGATTTCCGACGAGCCTTCATAGATGCGCAGGATCCGCGCATCGCGCACCAGCCGCTCCAGCGGCATTTCGCGCGTGAAGCCATAGCCGCCGTGGATTTGCAGCGCGGCGTCGGTGACAAACCCGACCATCTCTGAGGCATAGAGCTTGGCCATCGATGCCTGCTCGGTGAAGGGCTCGCCGTCCCGGCGCCGCACCGCCGCCTGCAGGGTCAGCAGCCAGGCCGCCTCCAGCCGCGTGCGCATGTCGGCGAACATCCATTGCAGGCCTTGCTTGCGCGCCAGCGGCTCGCCACCGACCTGGCGCTGCCTGGCCCAGTCCGCCGCGCAGGTCAGCGCTGCCTCGGCAATGCCCAGGCTAGTGGCGGCCACGTCCAGGCGGCTGTTGTCCAGCACCTTCATCGCGGTACGGAAGCCCGTGCCTTCCGGCCCCAGCCGGTTGGCGGCGGGAACGAAGCAGTCCAGCGCCACCTCATGGGCCGGCGCCCCGCGAATGCCCATCAGTTTCTCGGCGGGCGCGATCTGCACGCCCTCGCTGTGCCGGTCCACCACGAAGGCGCTGATGCCGCGCGTGCCCGCGGCGGGATCGGTCTTGGCGTAGACGACGATAAAGTCCGCAGCGTCAGCGTTGGAGATGAAATGCTTGACGCCGCGCAGGCGGTAGCCGTCGCCCTCCGGGGTGGCGCGCGTGGCCATGTCGGCCGGGTTGGAGCCGGCGCGCGGCTCGGTCAGCGCAAAGGCGCCCAGCTTGCCCCCGGCGGCCGCGTCCGGCAGGTAGCGCTCGCGCAGGCTGTCGTCGCCGCCGATCAGGATGGAATCGGTAGCCAGGTAGTGCGCGCCGATCATCGACGAGGTCGAGGCGCAGGCCCTGGCAACCTCCACCAGCGACAGGATCAGTGCCACGGGCGAGGTCCCAGTCCCGCCCCAGCGTTCCGGCAGGTTCATCCCCATCAGGCCGAGTTCGCCAAGTTGCGGCAAATAGCACGTGGTGGAGGCTTCGGCCCGGTCCACCTCGGCCGCCTTCGGGGCCAGTTCGCTTTGCGCGAAGCGGCCGATGGCATCGGCAATCTCGAGATCGCCCGGCTCGACGCCCAGTCGCTTATGCATGTTGTTTCTCCTTGCTGAACACTTGCGGATGCGCCGTAGCAGCGTTGGCCAGCACGGCCAGGATGGCTTCGGTGTGCTGCCCCAGCGCCGGCGCGGGCGTCACGCGGTTGGCGCCGTAGCCGGAGAACTTCACCGGCTGCGAGGGCAGCCGCACGGTGCCGCCCTCCGGCCCAGGCACTTCGGCAAGCAGGCCGCGGTGGGCGGCATGGTCGCTTTCCAGGGCTTCCTTGACGTTGCGGATGGGCGCGACAGGAATGCCCGCCTCGCTCAGCAGGCGGTTCACCTCGGCCACGGAAAGGCGGGCCGACCAGGCTTCGAGACCGGCGCGCAGATCGCCCTCGAAGCGGCAGCGCGTCTCGTCGTCGGCAAAGCGCGGATCCTGCGCCATCTCCGGCCGGCCGATGGCATTGGCCAGCGCCTGGAACAGCTTGTTGTTCAGCACCGCCACCACATAAAAGCCGTCCGCGGCGCGGTACACACCGAACGGCGCGGACGAGGGATGGCGGTTGCCGACGCGCCGCGGCGCCAGGCCGGTCGCGGCATAGCGCGCAACCAGGGTGGCGCTCAGGCTCAGGGTGGCGTCGAACATCGAGACATCGACCTGCGTGCCCCGCCCGGTCTTCTCGCGCGCCAGCAGCGCGGCCAGCACGCCCCATGAGGCAAACAGGCCGCTGACCGCATCGGAGACGGCCTCGCCCAGCATGGTCGGGGTGCCGTCCGGGGCGCCGGTGGCATCCATCAGCCCACACATTGCCTGCAGGATGATGTCGTAGGCCGGGCGGTGCGATTCCGGCCCGGTCTGGCCGAAGCCCGACACGCTGGCGTAGACCACCGGCGGATTCAGCGCACGCAGCGCCTCATAGCCGATGCCCAGCTTGTCGGCGACACCCGGGCGGAAGTTCTCGACCACCACATCGGCCCGGACGCAGAGCGAGCGCGCCAGCGCCAGGCCCGCTGCCGTCTTCAGGTCGATCACGATGCTCTGCTTGTTGCGGTTCATGGCAGAGAACAGGCCGCTCTTGCCATCGACAAAAGGACCGACCGCGCGGTAGTCGTCGCCGCCAGGCGGTTCGATCTTGATCACCTCGGCGCCAAGGTCGCCGAGCAGCGCCGTGCAGTATGGGCCCGCCAGCACGCGCGAGAAATCGATCACGCGGATGCCGGCAAGCGGCAGGTCGGTATGGGTCACGTCTTGGCCTCCAGGGCTTGCAAACCCGCGGGCTTGCGTTTCAGTGACACCAATTCTGCGCAGCGCAGGCTATCAAGTAAAATATGGAATTCGACTAGCACCTATAGGATTTCCTGATGCGTGTCTCCTTGCGGCTGTTGCGCTACTTCGCCGCGACGGCGGAAACCGGCAGCACCACGGCGGCGGCGCGGCTGCTGAACGTCTCGCAGCCCTCCATCTCCGTTGCCATCCGTGAACTGGAGACGCTGTTCGAGGAAGCCCTGTTCGCCCGCGACCTCGGCGCAAGGATGACCCTGACCCGCTTCGGCGTGCGCAAGCTGGCGGAAGCGCGCCATATCCTTGGCGCAGCAACGGCATTTGAAGTGGACAAGAGCGGCGATGCCGCGGCGGGCGAGGTGCAGATCGGCGTCTTCCGCACCCTGGCGCCGGTCTACCTGCCGGTGGTGCTGCGCCTTGCACGCGAGCGCTATCCCAAACTGTCAGTACGCTTTGTCGAAGGCGATCTCGCCCAGCTGGAAGACTGGCTGCACGGCGGGCAGATCGAGCTGGCGCTGACCTACGACGTGGGCATGCCCGATGACATCGAGCGCGAACTGCTGGCAGAGCTGCGGCCCTACGGCCTGCTGCCCGCGGGCTCACGGCTGGCCAGGCGCAAAGGCAGCCTGTCGCTGCATGAACTGGCGCAGGAACCGCTGATCCTGATCGACCTGCCGCACAGCCGTGAATTCCTGATGGCACCGTTCTGGCAATTCGGGCTGCAGCCCGAGGTGCGCTACCGCGCGACTTCGCTGGAACTGGCGCGCGGCATGGTGGCGAACGGACTGGGCGCGGCGCTGCTGATCACGCAGGCGCCCGCGTCGTCCCAGGTCACCGCCGTCGTGGAAAAGCCGATACGGGAAGACACCGTGCGCCAGCCGCTGGTGATCGCGCGCACGGCCCGCGCCACGCGCACCCGGGCGTCAGAGCTGCTGGCCGAATGCGTGCGCGCGGCTGTGGAAGAAGCGAGGATCCAGCGCGCCTGACGGCGGGCGGCATCCATTCAGCAGAGCCGGTCCGCGAACCAATCCGCCGCCAGTGCAGTCGGCTCGGCCGCATGGTTGTAGATCGTATGCTCGCCTCAGGTAATGGCCCGGCGACGGGGGCATGGATCAATGGGCTCTTCGGGCCCAACGCGGCTTCGGGCGGGCGCACGCCGGTGCTTGGTCGAATGGGCACCACGAGCGCTTTCTGACTGTGATAGCGTGGAGCCTTCCGACTTTCCACCCACCCATGACCGATTTCGACGCAGACGCCCTCAAACGGCTGGTCACAGTCACCATGCCCTTTGGCAAGCACAAAGGCACGGTGATCGCCGACCTGCCGGGCAACTACCTGAACTGGTTCGCGCGCGAGGGCTTCCCGCCGGGGCAGATCGGCGCGTTGCTGGCGCTGATGCACGAACTGGATCACAACGGCCTGTCGCATCTGCTCAAGCCGTTGCGCGGGCGCACTTAAGCTTTTCAGCCCCGGACTTCAGGTCACCGGCGCCGGGTTGAACAGCACCAGCGCATTGCGGATCTTCCAGTGCTCGGCCCATGACTTCTTGCCGCTGGCCACGGCCAGCAGCGTGTGGAACAGCTCCCAGCCCACTTCCTCGATGGTGGCCTCGCCGGTGGCAATGCGGCCGGCGTTGACATCCATCAGGTCATGCCAGCGCCGTGCCAGGTCGTTGCGGGTGGACACCTTGATCACCGGCACCTCGGCCAGCCCGTACGGCGTGCCGCGCCCGGTGGTGAACACGTGCAGGTTCATGCCGGCGGCCAGTTGCAGCGTGCCGCAGACAAAATCGCCCGCGGGCGTGGCGGCATAGATCAGCCCCTTCTGCGTGACCTTCTCGCCGGGGCCGGTGACGCCGTGGATCGGGCCCGTGCCTGACTTGACGATCGAGCCCATTGCCTTTTCCACGATGTTGGACAGGCCGCCCTTCTTGTTGCCCGGCGTGGTGTTGGCGCTGCGGTCGACCTTGCCCTGCTCCAGGTAGCGGTCATACCAGGCCATCTGCCGCACCAGCGCCTCGGCCACCTCTGGCGTGGCGGCGCGCGCGGTGAGCTGGTCGATGCCGTCGCGCACCTCGGTCACTTCGGAGAACATCACCGTGGCCCCGGCGCGCACCAGCAGGTCGGTGGCAAAGCCCACCGCGGGGTTGGCCGTGACGCCAGAGAAGGCATCGCTGCCGCCGCACTGCACGCCGACCATCAGGTCAGACGCCGGGCAGGTCTCGCGCCGGCGCGAGTCCAGCCGGGCCAGGTGCTTCTCTGCCGTGGCCATGATCGAATCGATCATCGAGGCAAAGCCCACGTGCTGCTCGTCCTGCAGGCAGACCACGTCGGGCTCGCCCTCCTTCTGGATCGGGATGGTGCCGGCGCCGATCAGGCGCGCCGGCTGCAGCTTCTCGCAACCCAGGCTGACGATCATCACCTCGCCGCCGAAATTGGGGTTCAGCGCGATATTGCGGATGGTGCGGATCGGGATGCCGGCATCGGGCGCGTCGATCGCCACGCCGCAGCCGTAGGTGTGCTCAAGGCCCACCACATCGTCCACATTGGGATACTTCGGCAGCAGTTCTTCCTTGATGCGCCGCACGGCAAACTCCACCACGCCCTCCACGCACTGCACCGTGGTGGTAATGCCCAGGATATTGCGCGTGCCGACCGAGCCGTCCGCATTGCGGTAGCCCTCGAAGGTATAGCCTTCCAGCGGCGGCAGCGGCGCCACGTGCGTGCCGACCGGCAGGTCGTGCAGTTCCGGCGCGGCCGGCATGCGGATCACGCGCTCATTGACCCAGCTGCCGCGCGGCAGGTCCTTCAGCGCGTAGCCAATCACCACGTTGTAGCGGATCACCGCGTCGCCCTCGCGCAGGTCGGCCAGGGCCACCTTGTGGCCCTGCGGCACGCCCTCGGCCAGCACCAGGCCGCAGGGGAATTCCGTTCCCGCCGGCAGGCCGCCGTCGTTGGCCACGATCGCAACGTTGTCGTTCGCGTGCATCGTGATGTACAGGGGGCGAGCCGCCTGTCCACCTGCCGTCGGGGTCATTGCCATGTCATCTCCAGCCTGGTGCGCGTCGCGCACCTTTAGTCTTACGTTGTCTGACAACATTCTACCTGCTTATGGTGATTTAAGGCCCCGGGAATTCCCTATCCCGCGTTACTATGGAACGGACATAAGGCACTTCCTCGATTATGTTGTACGACAACATATCATGAGCCAGCATTGCCCGCCCCAATAAGGCTGCCACCGCGCCGAAATCCTGCTGCACCGCAAAATGACCATTCCCCGCAATATGGCCTATAAGGATGCAACCGGTTTCATGCCACGAGAGCCGGACAGGAGACCTTCCGCGTGGCCACGCACATCGCGCAGCCACGCCGCACTGATACCCCATACACCGGCCGCTCCCTCGGCCACGCACACGACAGGAGGCATGACTCATGCGCTGGAAGCAACGTCCGCAAGGTTCCAACTGGGGTGACTTCGGCCCCGACGACCAGCTCGGCCGCATCAACCTGATCGGCCCGGAACAAGTCGTCAAAGGCGCGCGCGAGGTGCAGGCCGGCATCAGCTTCTGCCTGTCTTTGCCGCTGGACTACCCCGGCGGCAACAAGCTCAACCCGCGCCGGCATCCGCCGGTGCTGCGGCCCACCTTCCGCGACGACATCCCCTATGTGAACTTTCCGCTGGCCAAGATGGACCCGGCTGCCACCGACGTCATCAGCGACGACCAGGTGCTGCTGTGCCTGCAATACAGCACGCAATGGGATGCGCTGGCGCACGTGGGCGCGCTGTTCGACGCCGACGGCGACGGCCGCCCGGAGCGCGTCTACTACAACGGCTACCGCGCCAATGAGCATATCGTCGGCCCGGTGGACTATGCCGAGGACGACAACTTCGCCGCGCACCCTTGCGGCCACGACCACAGTGCCGCGCAGGCGCTGGGCATCGAGAACTTCGCGGTCAAGGGCATGCAGGGCCGCGGCGTGCTGGTGGACCTGGCGCACACCTTCGGCATGGATTTCCGCAATGTCGGCTACGACGACCTGATGCACGCACTGGACGCCGGCAAGGTGGAAGTCGAACGCGGCGACATGCTGCTGCTGCGCACCGGCTTTGCCGAGGTGGTGCTGTCGATGCAGCGCAACCCCGATGAAGCCGTGCTGCACCACAGCTGCTGCGCGCTGGACGGCCGCGACGAGCGCCTGCTGAACTGGATCACCGATGCCGGCATCGCCGCGCTGATCGCCGACAACTACGCGGTGGAACGCTACCCCGCCCGCCCCGCGCCCGATGGCGACAAGCGCCACCCGCTGCTGCCGCTGCACCACCACTGCCTGTTCAAGCTGGGCCTGCCGCTGGGTGAGCTGTGGTACCTGCGTGAACTGGCGGACTGGCTGCGCGCCAACGGCCGTACGCGCTTCCAGCTCACCGCCCCGCCGCTGCGCCTGCCCGGCGCAGTGGGCTCGCCGGTGACGCCGATCGCCACGGTATAAGCCAACAACAATAAATCAGGGAGACACCATGAACCATCGCCACGCGATCCGCCGTATTGCCGCCAGCGCCCTCGCCTTCGCCGCGGCGCTTGCCTGCGGCACCGCCCAGGCCCAGCCCAGGGCCGCCGTCTCTGACGATGTCGTCAAGATCGGCATGCTGCTCGACATGAGCGGCCTGTATGCCGACGTCACCGGCCGCGGCAGCGCCACCGCCGCGCAGATGGCCATCGACGATTTCGGCGGCAAGGTGCTGGGCAAGAAGATCGAGCTGGTGGTGGTCGATCACCAGAACAAGGCCGACATCGCCGCCAACAAGGCGCGCGAATGGTTCGACACCGCCAATGTCGACGCCATCCTCGACGTGGCCGCGTCGGCGCCGGCGCTGGCGGTGCTTGAGGTTGCAAGACAGAAGAACCGCATCGTGGTGTTCTCCGGCCCGGGCACCGAGCGCATCACCAACGACCTGTGCACGCCGGTGTCAGTGCACTACGCCTACGACACCTACGCGCTGGCCAACACCACCGCGCGCGCGATGGTGCAGCGCGGCGGCAAGTCCTGGTTCTTCCTGACGGCGGACTACGCCTTCGGCCACACGCTGCAGGACTCGGCCACCGCGGTCATCAACGAGACCGGCGGCAAGGTGCTTGGCGCCGCGCGCCACCCGCTGGCCACCAGCGACTTCGCCTCTTACCTGTTGCAGGCGCAGGCCAGCAAGGCACAGGTGGTGGGCCTGGCCAATGCCGGCGGCGATACCGTCAACGCAATCAAGGCCGCCTCTGAATTCGGCCTGACCCGCAACAACACGCAGCGCATGGCGGGCCTGCTGCTCTATATCAATGACATCCACGCCATCGGCCTGAAGACGGCCTCCGGGCTGGTGCTGACCGAGGCCTTCTACTGGGACATGAACGACGCCACCCGTGCCTGGTCGCGCCGCTATTTCGACAAGCTGAAGAAGATGCCTAACATGAGCCAGGCAGGTGCGTATTCATCGGTGACGCACTACCTGAAGGCCGTGCAGGCAGCGGGCACCGACGAGACCGAGGCGGTGATGAAAAAGATGAAGGCCATGCCCATCAACGATTTTTTCGCCAAGAACGGCCGCATCCGCGAAGACGGCCGCATGGTCCACGACATGTATCTGTTCGAGGTCAAGACACCGGCCGAGTCCAAGTACCCATGGGACTACTACAAGCTGCTGGCCACGGTGCCGGGCGAGCAGGCGTTCATGCCGGTGTCGAAGTCGCAGTGTTCGCTGGTCAGGCGCTGATGGCGGCGCCGATAGGGATAAGCGATGTATGAGGCGCGGAGCGGAGGTTTCTGACAAACACAAATCATAGTTTGTATTCAATAGATACAAACTATATTGTGTATTACCGGAAAACAACCTATGCTTTGTATATCGTAAATACAGTCTATGAATTGTATGACCGACTATACTCTGCGTACTCCCGAGCAGCTTCCCACCCTCTTGCAAGCGTTCCGCAAGGATGCCGGACTGACTCAGGCCCAGGTGGCAAGCCGCCTGGGCGTCACACAGCAGACGTTGTCCGCGCTTGAGCGCAACGCCGAAGCGGTGAGTACTGGCCGGTTGATGCGTCTGCTGGCGATTCTGGGCGTGGAACTGGTGCTGCGCAAAGATGGTCAGGACCCGGCAACATCAGGGGCCTCTTCTGGCGCGCCGTCCGACCAACCCTGGTGATGCAATGGGACGTCGCTCGCATACTCGGGCCCAGGGCCTGTGGATGAACGGTGCCCATGTCGGGACCTGGCAAGTGACTCCGCGCCGGGGCGATACCCTGGTGTATTCGCCGGAATGGGTCTCCTCCGCGCAGGGCCGCCCCCTGTCGCTGTCGTTGCCGTTCACCCCTGGGAACGCGCCTCTGCGTGGCGAGAAGGTCCGGTCGTACTTTGACAACCTGCTGCCAGATAGCCTGACCATCCGGCAGCGAATCGCGCGCCGGTTCCAGGCCAGGAACACCGAAGCCTTTGACTTGCTGGCGCAGATCGGCCGCGACTGCGTCGGGGCCCTGCAAATTCTCCCGCATGGAGCCGTCCCTGTGGGAGTCCAGCGCGTGGAGGCGCAACCCCTCAGCGAGCAGGAGGTCGCACAGATCCTGCGCGCGACCGTCGCGCCCCCGCCACTTGGCGGCGTCCCTGACGATGACGAAGACTTCCGGATCTCTATCGCTGGCGCTCAGGAGAAGACTGCCTTCCTGCTGAATGACGGCCAGTGGTGCCGGCCGCACGGCGCAACGCCAACCACCCACATCTTCAAGCTGCCGATGGGGTTGGTGGGCAACATGAAACTCGACCTGACCGAGTCGGTGGAAAACGAGTGGCTCTGCTCCCTGATCCTGAAGGCCTACGGATTGCCCGTGGCGAACTGCGAGCCGTTGCGCTTTGAGGATCAAAAGGTGCTCTGTGTGGAACGGTTTGACCGGCGCTGGTGGGAGCGTGGGGGCCGATGGCTCATCCGTGTCCCCCAGGAAGATATGTGTCAGGCGACGGGCACGCCGCCACACCTGAAGTACGAATCAGACGGCGGCCCAGGGGTCAGCCAGATCATGGGGCTGCTGGACGGCTCCATGCATCGCGATGCCGACCGGCTGCAATTCTTCCAGGCCCAGGTCCTGTTCTGGATGCTGTGCGCGACCGACGGCCACGCCAAGAACTTCAGCCTGTTCCTGCGCCCTGGTGGCACCTATGCGCTGACCCCGCTGTACGACGTGATGTCGGCCTACCCTCTGCTTGGCGAAGGGCCTGGAAAGCTCTCGCCGCACAGTGCCAGGATGGCCATGGCTGTGCGCTCGAAGAACGCACACTGGAGGATGCGCGACATCCTGCGCCGGCATTGGCTGGGCGTGGGCCAACGCCTCGGCATTGTCACGCCCGACGGCAAGGATGCAAGTTTCGTCGTTGACGACCTGATTGCCCGCACGCCGGGGGTCGTACATGCGGTGCGCGCTCAACTGCCTGAAGACTTTCCCCCCGGGCTTGCGGACAGCATTCTGAATGGCCTTCAGGCTGCGGCGAAGAAATTGGCCGGATAAGCCCAGGCCAGCGTTTGGTCTGCCGCTACGCCTAATCCCTGGTCAGGTTTTCCAGCCACAGGCTCATCAACCCGGCCCGGCCCCTGACGCCGAATTTCCGGAAGATGCCGGTCACATAGGAATGGGTCGTGGAAACCGCCAGGCCGAGGCGCTGGGCAATCTGCTTTTCCGATGCGTCGGTCAACAGCAGCCGCAAGACCTTCTGCTCGTGGGGCGCCAACGGAACCGAAGAAAGGGCCAGCCCAAGGTCAAGAATGCTCTCCTTCTTCAGCGCAGTGACATCGCGGGCAACCCCGACGCGCAGCCGTTCCGACTGGAGCCATCCGGCGGACCACATGATATGGACGGCACTGCCGTCCTTGTGGCGATAGCGGTTTTCAAAACCGATCCGCTTCTTTCCCGACATGACCTGCTTGGCCTCGGCAATGGTCCGGTCCCGGTCGGCGGGCATGACCAGATCGATGATGAACTCGCCCGCCATATCCCTCGGCGTATAGCCAAAAATGCCCTCGCACGCTGCGCTGACATACTGGATGCGGCCGCCTGTGTCGACCAGGAATACGGCGTCCAGCAGTTGGTCGGCAAACGCAGTGATGTCTTTTCCGATCTCGATACTCATGGCAGTCCAGACCCCCGATACTGGCGCTTTTACTGGCGCCTTGATTGGCCCCTTCGCCCGGATTTCACCCGAACGCGGGTCAACGTGAAGACTAGACCACGCGCCAGCGCATGTACAGTGTTGGCATCGATAAAACCGTGCGAGGTTCGCCAGCCGGAAGGCCTTTAACGGCGCCACTCATGCCAGCGCGCCGTCAAAGGCACCCTGCTGATTAGCAGGCTATGACTTTTGCACGGTTTCGATACCATCATGGCCATCATTTGCCCGGTCTTCGGCCAAATAGCAATGGCCCCGCCGGGGGCTTCCAAAGCCGTAGTCAACGAGAGTCGGGGCAAATGAGCCAAGCCTCAGCATTGCCTACCCCTTTCGAGGGGGGAGTCGAGCTCAGGAGGGGAGCGGCCCGGCCCGCTGACGGAGGTGGCAGTGGCCTCTGTCAGCGGGGACCGTGCAACGCTGCGGCAATGCCCCGGGACGTACCTGTCCGGCGGCGTCCCTACCCCCTCATTGGATCTGCGCAATCCGCAGCAGGTTGGTGGTTCCCGCCACCAGGAACGGCAGCCCGGCAGAGATGACGATGGACTGTCCGGCTTCCCCGAACCCCTCCGCCACCACAGTGCGGCTGGCCAGATCGGTCATCTCCGGCACATCCAGCACCTCGTGGCAGAGCACCGCATGCACGCCCCAGGTGAGCGTCAGCCGCCTCGCCGTCGCCATGCGGGGTGTCATGCCGAGGATGGGCACCTGCGGCCGCTCGCGCGCCATGCGCAGCGCCGAGTAGCCCGAGCTGGTATAGGCGACCGTCGCCGGCACCCTGAGCAACCCCACGATATGCCGCACCGCGTAACCGATGGCATCAGCCGCTTCCGCGCGCGGCGGGGTGTGGGATGCCTCGATGGCGTCGCGGTACAGCGGGTCGGATTCAGTGCGGGAGAT
This sequence comes from Cupriavidus sp. BIC8F, assembly GCF_032465815.1. Lineage (NCBI taxonomy): Bacteria > Pseudomonadati > Pseudomonadota > Betaproteobacteria > Burkholderiales > Burkholderiaceae > Cupriavidus > Cupriavidus sp. BIC8F. The sequence goes on from NZ_CP136095.1 coordinate 2,196,985, forward strand.
AATGCTGTTCATCATTCGCACCGCCTCCACCGGATACCGGCCGGAAGCCGACTCGGCCGACAGCATGACCGCGTCGGCACCGTCGTAGATCGCCGTCGCCACGTCTGACGCTTCCGCACGGGTAGGCACGGGGGCGGCAATCATCGATTCAAGCATTTGCGTGGCAACGATGACCGGCTTGCCGGCCTTGCGGCATGCGCGGACGATCTGCTTCTGCAGCGACGGCACCTGCTCGGCGGGCATCTCCACGCCCAGGTCGCCGCGCGCCACCATGATGGCATCGGCCTCGGCGACGATCAGGTCCAGGCTCTGGATGGCGGCAGGCTTCTCCAGCTTGGCCACGATGCCGGCGCGGCCGTTGACGATTGCCTTGATCTCCCGGATGTCCTCCGGCCGCTGCACGAAAGACAGCGCGATCCAGTCCGCACCCAGCGCCAGCCCGAAGTCTAGGTCGCGCCGGTCCTTCTCGGTCATGGCCGACAGCGGCAGCACCGCGTCCGGCACGTTCACCCCCTTCCGGTCCGAGAGCGTGCCGCCGTTGACGACCGTGGTCTCGGCGAAGTCGGCGCCGCACTGCCCGACGCGCAACCGGATCTTGCCGTCGTCCAGCAGCAGCTCCACGCCCTCGCTCAGGGCGGCGAAGATCTCCGGGTGCGGCAGGCAGACCCGGCTGGCCGAGCCGGGCGCCGCACTGTCCAAGTCCATCTGGAAGCCGGCCCCCGCGGCAAGTTGCACCGGGCCGTCGGCGAAGGTGCCGATGCGCAGCTTCGGACCCTGCAGGTCGAGCAGCACGCCGATCGGGCGGCCCCGTTCGCGCTCCACGGCGCGGATCGCTTCGAACCGTTGCCGGTGGTCGTCGTGGGTGCCGTGGCTGAAGTTGAGCCGGAAGACATCGGCGCCGGCCTCGAACAGCGCGTCGATGAGCTCGGGGGTGCTACTCGCGGGGCCGAGCGTGGCCACGATCTTGGCGTTGCGAAGGCGTCTCATGCCATTGCTCCATGTCAGCGCGCGACGGGCGCCGCGCGTAAATCGTTCACCCTGGTCAGGTGTTCTGCACGACGATGCTCGGAAACTTGCTGGTCATGTCACGCGCCTTGTCGGCGACCTTGATCGCCACCTTGCGCGCGATGGCGCGGTACGTCTCTGCCACCGGGCTGTCGGGCTCGGCCACCACGGTCGGACGGCCGGAGTCGGCCTGCTCGCGGATCTGCAGGTTCAGCGGCAGGCTGCCGAGCAGGTCCACGCCGTAGTCGGCGCACATCTTCTCGCCGCCGCCGTGCCCGAAGATATGCTCGACATGGCCGCAGTTCGGGCAACAGTAGACTGCCATGTTCTCGACGATGCCGAGGATGGGAATGCCCACCTTCTCGAACATCTTCAGGCCCTTCCTGGCGTCCAGCAGCGCGATGTCCTGCGGCGTGGTGACGATCACCGCGCCGGTGACCGGCACCTTCTGCGACAGCGTCAGCTGGACGTCGCCGGTGCCCGGCGGCATGTCGACGATCAGGTAGTCCAGGTCGTGCCAGTTGGTCTGGCGCAGCAGCTGCTCCAGCGCCGAGGTCACCATCGGGCCGCGCCATACCATCGGGTTGTCCTGCTCGATCAGGAAGCCGATCGAGTTGGCCTGCAGGCCGTGGCCTTCCAGCGGCTCCATGGTCTGGCCGTCGGCGGATTCCGGGCGGCCGTCGATGCCCAGCATCATCGGCAGGCTCGGGCCATAGATGTCTGCGTCGAGCATGCCGACGCGCGCGCCCTCTGCCGCCAGCGCCAGCGCCAGGTTCACGGCCGTGGTGGACTTGCCCACCCCGCCCTTGCCCGACGCCACCGCGATCACGTTCTTCACGCCCGGCAGCAGCTTGACCCCGCGCTGCACCGCGTGCGCGACGATCTTCATGGTCACGGCCACGCTGACATTGCTCACGCCCGGCACTTGCCGCACTGCAGCCACCACCAGCTTGCGGATCGGATCAAACTGGCTCTTCGCGGGGTAGCCGAGTTCGACTTCCAGCGAGACATCGCCGCCGTCGACACGGATGTTCCTGGCCGAGCGGGTGGACACCAGGTCCTTGCCCGTATTGGGGTCGATGACGGTGCGCAGGGCTTCGGTGACCTGCTCAGTGCTGACGCTCAAGACAAACTCCGCTGCTGGTGAATGTAGGAAGGCAGTCGTCGCCTGTCAAAGCAACTCCAGCCAACGACTGTCCGTGCGCACCAGATGCCGGCCACGGTCGAAGCGCGTATAGCCAACACGGTCAAAGAACTCCAGGACCTGAACCGCACGTTTTCGTCCGAGTCCGGTGGCATTGCGAAATGCCCCGGCGACGACCGTGCCGGCGTTCCTGCTGGCGTCGACAGCGGCGAGCAAGGCCAGCTCGCGAATCGCCTCCGGATCGTAGAAGAGGTCGTGCACGACCTGAAACGTCTCGCCATGACGCGCAAGCTTGCGCATCAGTTGCCGCACCCTGTCCTCCGGCACGCCATGCGCGCTCGCCAGCTCGCGCACCCATGGCGGATCGAAGCGCCCCGCTTTCATGTCCTGCTGCAATGTCGCGGCAAGCGAGCGATCCGCATCGTCGAGCGTCACGGTGTGCTCGGGCAGGTGCAGCCAGGGGCCGTCCCTCACGATCTGGCCGCGCGCGCAGGCGTCATCGACGATCGCACTCCACAACGCGTCTTGCGCGAGCGGTGCGGCGATCCTGCGCAAACGCGCCACCTCCGGGCCGAGTACATCCGGCGAGCGCCGGTGGAATTGCTGCAGCGCAGTGGTCAATCGCCCCGCCAGCGCCCGCCACGCCGCGCTGGACACCAGCAAGGCATCGTCGCCCGGAAGTTCGATCACGCGCGTGTCCCGCGGCAGTTCGATGGCCGCCGCCGGCATGCCGCTCAGCCGCTCCAGCAGCGCGCGCGACAGCCCGTTTGGCGCCTGCTCGAGCAATGTGTCAACCGAACCGGTGTCAAGCATGGCCTGCATCGCGTCTAGCCACGCCAGCCGCGCCGGGGAACGGCGCTTGCGCGCGGGCGCGAACGGATCCAGTACTTCACCGCCGCCGATGGTGCGGCTGGCCTGCGCGTTCCGCACGACAAAGGGATCGCCAGGCAGCGCGCACACCGGCCGCTCAAACACCAGCTGCACGCGCGCGCGCTGGCCGGGGGCAAGCGTCGGGCCATCGAGCAGCGCGACATGCGCCACCTGGTGCTGCGTGCCCAGGTGAACGTGCATGGGCGCCCAGTGCTCCAGCGCAGGGGCGTCTGGCAACAGGGTCAGCATCACATCGATGCGCTCCGACGCCTGTGCCAGGCGCACATCGACCACCCAGTCACCACGGTCGATCGCGCCACGGTCGATGCCGGCCAGGTTCAGCGCGCAGCGCTGCCCCGCCCGCCCGGCAGCAGCAGGACGATTCTGCGCATGGATGCCGCTCACGCGCACAGACTCGTTCTTCGGTGCGAGCAACACCCTGTCGCCGACATGGATGCGCCCGGACACCACGGTTCCGGTCACGATCGTCCCTTGTCCGGCAAGCGTGAAGACCCGGTCAACCGCAAGGCGGAACAGCCCGTCGTCGCGCCTGGTGCGCGACGCAGCCGCGGCCGCGTGCAAGTGCCGCTTCAACGCATTCACACCCGGATCGTCGGCGCGCATTGCGCAGGTTTCAAAAACCGGTGCATCTTCCAGCATGCTGCCGCGCCGGAACGACGCAATCTCCTCGCGCACCTGCCGCAGCCGCGCGTCATCCACGCGATCGACCTTGGTCAGCGCAATCGCTCCGCGCCGGATGCCGAGCAGTTGCACAATCGCCAGGTGCTCGCGCGTTTGCGGCATCACGCCGGCATCGGCGGCCACCACGAGCAGCGCGAAGTCAATACCGCATGCGCCCGCGGCCATGGTGTGAATCAGCTCCTGGTGGCCCGGGACATCGACCAGGCCGAGCACGTTGCCGTTCTCGAGCGGCACGTACGCATAGCCAGGCTCGATCGAGACCTCGCGCGCCTTCTTTTCCTTCAGGCGGTCGGTATCCATGCCCGACAGCGCCCTGACCAGGCTGGTCTTGCCGTGATCGATATGTCCTGCCGTGCCGACGATCATGGCTGCGTCAGGTAGCCCGGCAACCTGACGCGCCGCAGGCCATCAGGCACTGTCGCCGGAATATCCTCGTCGTGAACATGCATGGTCTCCTGTCCCTGTTCGAATGGCCGATGAGGCTTGCTCAAGCGTGCACTGATACCGCCGCGCTTAGGGTTCCTGCATCGTTGGAGACAAGATAATTGCCTGGCCACTTAAGGTAAATTCAGCGATTCTTTGCGTGCCTATAAGCGATGCCTTAAGTGACAAACTGGATGGACAGATTGACCCGAGACCTGGCTCAGCATGGACATCTTGTCCATCGCGCAGGCCCCGCAGCGCTTGCAGCGTGCCGGAACCGTCCGACTGCCCAAGGATGCCAACGCAGGCATGGGCCTTGCTCACGAACGCGTTGTCACCGCGCCAGGAGAGATCCAAAGGCCAGAGGCACCACATAATTCGTGTAGGCTTATGCATTGAATTCCCATTCGTTCCCCCGCGAACCGTATCGGCTTACACAACATGAAGAACCCGATGCCTACCTATGCCCCCGAACCGCAAGCCGTTTCCGGCACAGTCACCCGCAGCGCCATATTCATCGTGGCGACGCTCACCGACGGCGACGACCACGCCGACACCGTCCGCGCGTGGTGTGCCGACGTTGCCGCCGTCGTGCGCGCGGTCGGCCATCGCGTGCCGTCAGGCAACCTGTCCTGTGTCTGCGGCTTCGGCTCCGACGCGTGGGACAGGCTGTTCGGCAAGCCCCGCCCCGCGGCGCTGCATCCGTTCCGGGAGTTCGGCACCGGCGATCGCGTCGCCGTCGCCACGCCGGGTGACCTGCTGTTGCACATCCGTGCCGATTCGATGGACCTCTGCTTCGAGCTTGCCACGCAACTGCTCGGCAAGCTTGGCGATGCGATCCAGGTTGTCGACGAGGTGCACGGCTTTCGCAACTTCGACATGCGCGCGATGATCGGCTTTGTCGATGGCACGGAGAATCCGGCCGGACGCGAGGCGGTCGATTTCACGGTGATCGGCAATGAAGATGCCGAGTTTGCAGGTGGCAGCTACGTCATCGTGCAGAAGTATCTGCACAATATGACGGGGTGGAATGCCCTTCCCGTGGAGACACAGGAACTGATCATCGGACGCAAGAAGCTGTCCGACATCGAACTGGACGAAGAGATCAAGCCTTCGTCATCGCACAGTTCGCTGACAACGCTGGTCGAGAACGGGCAAGAGGTGAAGATCCTGCGTGACAACATGCCGTTCGGGCGCCCGGGCGCGGGCGAGTTCGGCACCTACTTCATCGGCTACGCCCGTTCGCCCGCGCCGATCGAGAAGATGCTCGAGAACATGTTCGTCGGATTGCCGCCCGGCAATTACGACCGGCTGCTCGACTTCAGCAAGGCAGTCACCGGCAGCCTGTTCTTTGTCCCGTCGGCCGACCTGCTTGAAGGGCTTGCCGATCGCGAAGCCCCTGCTGCCACGCCGGATATCGCGCCGCGCTTCGCCAGGTTGCCTGAAGCTCGCTAGGTTGCCGATCACGCCCCGGATCCTGTCGTCTGCTGCTCGAACGCGGCCTCCGCCCGAAGACTCGCCAGGTCGCGCCCGACCGTGGCGACCGCAAGCCGCTTGTCCTTGCTCCAGTAGGTCACCGTACAGTCATGCGCGGCGGGATCGCCGTCGACTTCAAGGCGATCCCATTGCTCCGCATGGCCCACGTAGTTGATGGCCACATCGTAGTGCTGGGTCCAGAAGAATGGCACTGCCGCAAAGCGTTGCCGCTGTCCCAGGATGTTTCGCGCTGCCACCACGCCCTGGCGCTCGGCGACCACCCAGTGTTCGACGCGGATACGCTGGCCCGTTCCCGGGTCAGGCCAGCGCGCAATATCGCCCGCGGCATAGATGCCAGGTTCGCTCGTCTGGAGAAATTCATCGACCGCCACGCCCTTGTCCAGCGCGAGGCCGGCGTCCTGCGCCAGCGCCACGTCGGGGCGAACGCCAATCCCGGCCACGACCAGATCGGCAGCCAGCTCCGCGCCGGTCGACAATTTCACCCGATCCGGCTGAATCTCCGCCACCGTGGCCCCGAGATGGAACGTTACCCCGTGCGATTCATGAAGCGCCTTGATCATGCCGCCGAGCTCCGCACCCAGGACCCGCTCCATCGGATGCGCTTCGGGCGCGACAACATGCACTTCAAGGCCTCGCGTTCGCAGCGCCGCCGCGACTTCCATCCCGATAAAGCTTGCGCCCACCACGACGCATCGGCGTGCCGTGCCGAGACGCGCGATCAACGCGTCGCAGTCGGCCAGCGTACGGAGCACGCCCACGTGCGGCAACGATGCGCCAGGAACGTCGAGCCGTATCGGCACGGCACCGACGGCAAGCAGAAGCGCGCCGTAGCTCACGTTGCTGCCATCCGAGAGCGTCACGGACTTTTGCGCGGGGCTGAGCTTGACGACACGGTTGTCGGAGCGCACGTCGATGTTGTGATCCGCGTAGAACGTCGGTGGCCGCATTGGCAGCCAGTCCGCGTTTGCCGTCCCGGCGAGGTAGTCTTTCGACAGATTCGGCCGGTCGTACGGCAGTGAGCGATCGGCGCTCAACAGCGTGACGGGGCCGCTATAGCCTTCCCGCCTCAGGGTTTCGACCGCGGCAGTCCCGGCGGCGCCGCCGCCGATGATCACCACGGATTCAGGGAGTCGGGCGGCGGCAAGTCTCGGTGGCCGCACCGCCGGCAGCGCTTCGCGGACGAAGGCCTTCCCGTCTTGCTGTTCCACGCGCCAGCATTTCAGATCGTCCTGGGCGGGCGGCCCCATGACCTCGCCGGTACGAAGACTGAAGCAGGCGTGATGCCATGGACATCGGATCGTGTCGCCGACCAGCAGGCCGTCCGCCAGTGGCGCGCCATAGTGGGTACAGGTCGCACCAACGGCAAACAACGCATCGGCCCGACGCACGAGCAAGACCGGTTCGCCGCCAACCTGCCCTGTCAACATGCCCCCTTCAGCGATATCAGCCAGCGGCACCCCCTGGGCGAGATCGGGTTCATCCGTGGACGAAGAGCGTTCGGTCATGGCGTCTCTCCTTGCCGGTCATGGCACAGGGCCATTATCAACCCCGATGCCGTCAAATGAAAGGCGCATGCAGCGTTACAAACTGCGCGACGGCACGGATATGATTCACGCATGACCAGCCTCCTTTCCTGACGAAGGGTCACCCGGATGACTGCCCTATGAACAGACCCGCCCGCTTCGCTATCGGCAAGCGCATTGCACCCGCACGCTTTCTGCTGTGCGGCGCCATATTGATCGTTGCGACCTTCGCCGCGGGTGCGCTCGGCGCAGAGCCACGTATTGCGCTGCTGATCGGCTTCGATCTCGCGGCCCTTGTCTTCCTTGGCGCCGCGCTGCCGCTGTTGCGCGCCGATGCTGCTGCCATGCGGCATACAGCGGAACACAACGATGCCAACCGCACCGCGCTGCTCACGATCACCGTGCTGCTCTCGATGGTGATCCTGGTTGCGATCGGGACGCTGATCGCGCGCCCCGAGACACCGCACTGGGCCGACATCGCGCTGATCGTCGCCACGCTCATCCTGTCCTGGCTTTTTGCCAACACCGTTTTCACGCTGCACTATGCGCATCTCTACTATCTCCAGACCGCCACCGGCGACCAGGGCGGGCTGCAGGTGCCGGGCGTGAAGGACCCCAGCTATTGGGACTTCCTCTATTTCAGCTTCACGCTGGGCATGACTTTCCAGACGTCTGACGTGACCATCGCCGGCGCCCACATGCGCCGGGTGGTCCTGGGCCACTGCGTGGCCGCGTTTCTGTTCAACATGGGGATTCTGGCGTTCACCGTGAACGCCCTGGGTGGCTTGTAGTCAACTTGGCCACGCGACCAAAGTGTTCCTGGACAAACTCCTTGCATCCCGCCGGATACTGTATATATTTACAGTAACTGTATGGATGAACAGTAGGAGTCCCGTCCATGGAACACCTGATCCGTGTGCAAAACGACTATGACCGCCAGGTGCTGGCCTGGCTGCGCGGGCGCATCGGCGATGCCGCGCTGCAGACCGCGGCACTGCGCCTGGGCGGCGAGCGCAAGCCTTACCTGTCAACGATCTGCCGCAGCCTGGGCATCCGTCCGCCCAGCCGGCGCCAGTTCGCGGCCGAGGCGGCGCGCTTGCACCGCGCGGTGGGCGATACCTACCTGGCCCGTATCCGCGAAATCCTTGGCCAGTCACCTGCCGAAGCTGCGCTGCGCCAGTAAGCAGTTGCCGATCACCGGCCACGCCGGCACCGCCGGGCTCGCGCCGGCCGTATCATGAAGCCCCGTTGCCGTCACACGGCACGGGGCTTTTTTCATCCCTAGCCAAGGCCGATATGAGCGAACACCGCATCCCTACCGCCGCCCTGCACCAGTGGGTGGCCGATCTCTGGCTTGCCGCGGGCAGCAGCGCGCAAGAGGCGCGCCTGACGGCCGACCACCTGGTCGGCGCCAACCTGAGCGGGCATGACTCGCACGGCGTCGGCATGATCCCGCGCTATGTGCTGGCCTGGCGGGCCGACGAGCTGCAGTTGAACCAGCAGGCCAGCGTGCTGCACGATGCCGGCAGCATGCTGAGCCTGGACGGCAACCGCGGCATGGGCCAGGCGGTGACGGCGCAGGCCATGGACATGGCCATCGGCCGCGCGCGCGAGCATGGCGTCTGCGTGATGGGCCTGCGGCAGTCGCACCACCTGGGGCGCGTGGGCCACTGGGCCGAGCAGGCCACCGCCGCCGGCATGATCTCGATCCACTTCGTCAACGTGCTGTCCAAGCCCATCGTGGCGCCGCACGGCGGCTACGATGCGCGCTACGGCACCAACCCGTTCACCATCGGCGTGCCGGTGGCGGGCGAGCCGCCGCTGGTGCTGGACTTCGCCACCAGCGCGATTGCGCTGGGCAAGGTGCGCGTGGCCCACAACAAGGGCGTGCCGGTGGCGCCCGGCTGCCTGCTGGACGCGCGCGGCGAGCCCACCGCCGATCCTGCCGTGTGTACCCCGACGGCGGCGCGCCGCAAGGCGCGCTGCGGACCTTTGGCGAGCACAAGGGCCATGTGCTGGCCGTGATGTGCGAGCTGCTGGGCGCCGCGGTCACCGGCGGCCACACCATCCGCCCTGAAACGCTGCGGCATGAGCACGCGGTCTGGAACAACATGCTGGCGATCGTGTTCGATCCCGCGCGCCTGGGCACCAGCACATCGTTCGGGCATGAGGTGGCGGCGTTCGCCGAGTGGATGAAGGCCTCGCGGCTACAGCCGGGGCAGGATGGCATCCGCCTGCCGGGCGAGCCCGAACGGGCCTGGCGCGCCGCCCGCGCCACCCATGTCCCGGTTGACGCCGGCACGCTGGCGCAGCTGGACGATGCCGCCGCGCGGGTGGCGGCCGCGCGCGCCAGCGCGCAGCCTGCGCCGGGGCCGCTGTCTGCGCTGGCTTGCGACTGACTATCATCAGAGATGAACCCGGCGTCGTGCGCGACGCACGGCCGGCCTGGCGCCTGACCACTACCGGACACTGACATGAGCAAGATCGGCTTTATCGGACTTGGCGTGATGGGCAAGCCCATGGTGCAGCACCTTGTCGACGGCGGGCATACCGTGTTCGCCCATACCCGCAGCGGCGTGCCGCAGGACCTGCAGGATGCCGGCGTGAAAGCCTGCGCCAGCGCCGAGGAGGTGGCAAAGCAGTCGGAAACCATCATCCTGATGCTGCCTGACACGCCCGACGTGGAGCGGGTGCTGTTTGGCGAGAAGGGGGTCGCTGACGGCCTTGCCGACACGGCAGGCGGCGTCACCGTGATCGACATGAGCTCGATCTCGCCGATCGCCACGCGCGAGTTCGCGCGCTGCATCGAGGCGCTCGGCGCCGACTATGTCGATGCGCCGGTCTCCGGCGGCGAGGTCGGGGCCAAGGCGGGCACGCTGTCGATCATGGCCGGCGGCAAGCAGGAAGTGTTCGACCGCGTGCTGCCGATCCTGCAGCTGATGGGCAAGAACATCACGCGCGTGGGCGAGGCCGGCGACGGCCAGGTGGCCAAGGTGGCCAACCAGGTGATCGTGGCGCTGACCATCGAGGCGGTCAGCGAAGCGCTGGTGCTGGCCGCCCGCGCCGGCGCCGATCCCGCGCGCGTGCGCGAGGCGCTGATGGGCGGCTTTGCCAGCTCGCGCATCCTGGAAGTGCATGGCGAACGCATGATCAAGCGCACCTTCGACCCGGGCTTTCGCATCGCGCTGCACCAGAAGGACCTGGACCTGGCGCTGTCCACCGCGCGCCAGCTCGGCGTGGGTCTGCCCAGCACGGCGTCGTGCCAGCAGCTGTTCAATGTCTGCAGCGGGCTGGGCGGCGCGGGCTGGGATCATTCCGCGCTGGTCAGGGCGATCGAGCACCTGTCCTCGTTCGCCATCGGCGACGAGCCGCCCGCAGCCTGAACCACGCAGCCGCCACCGCCGCCCCGCCGCATGCCGCGCGCGAACACCGTGGTGCTGACCGCACTGGCGATGCTCGCCTTTGCCGGCAATTCGCTGCTGTGCCGGCTCGCGCTTAAAGGCACCACCATCGACGCGGCCAGCTTTACGCTGGCCCGCGTCGCCGCGGCGGCGCTGGTGCTGTGGGTCATCGTCGCGGCGCGGCACCAGTTGGTGCGCACGGTCGTGGCGCAGCGGCTGCCGCCGGTGCAGGGCAACTGGATCTCCGCGCTTGCGCTGTTCTGCTATGCCGCGGCCTTTTCCTTCGCCTATGTGCGTCTCACCGCGGGGACCGGCGCACTGCTGCTGTTCGGGGCGGTGCAGGCCACCATGACCGGCTATGGCCTCTATGCCGGCGAGCCCATGCGCGCGCAGCAATGGTTCGGCCTGGCCCTGGCGCTGGCCGGGCTGGTGTGGCTGTTGCTGCCGGGGCTGGCCGCGCCGCCGCTGCTGTCCTCGCTGCTAATGATCGCGGCCGGCATCGCGTGGGGCGTTTATTCGCTGCGCGGCAGGCGCGCCGCGGATCCGGCCTCTACCACCGCGGGCAATTTCCTGCGCGCGGTGCCGATGGCGCTGGCGCTGGGTGCGGTGATGCAGGCGCAGCGTTCACTGGACAGCGCGGGCCTGGCCTATGCGCTGTTGTCCGGCGCCATCACCTCCGGGCTGGGCTATGTCATCTGGTATGCCGTGGTGCCTCGGCTGAAGGCCGCCACCGCCGCCACCGTGCAACTGAGCGTGCCGGTCATTACGGCGGCGGGCGGCATCGCGCTGCTCGGTGAAGCGCTGAGCCTGCGGCTGGCATTGAGCGCGGCCGCGGTGCTGGGCGGCATTGCGCTGGTGATTGCAGGCAAGCGCGCCTAGCTGCCGGCAAACCCGCCCGCATGGAACACCAGCGGCGCACCTGGCGTCGAGCCATAGGCCACCACCTCCACGACAAAGATCACGTGGTCGCCGACCACGCGCACCGAGCGGTGCCGGCAGATGAAATGCGCCAGCGTGCCGTCGATCAGCACCGTGCCGCATGGCCCGGGGCGGCAATCGACGCCTGCAAAGCGGTCACCACTGCGCGCGGCAAAGCGCCGGCACAATGCCTGCTGGCCACTGCCCAGCACGTTGATCGCGTGGCACGGTGCCGCGCGCAGCGCCGCCAGGCTGCCGGAGCTGCGTGCCAGGCACCACAGCAGCAACGGCGGTGCGAGCGACACCGAGGTAAAGGCGTTGATCGTGACGCCGACAGGCTGGCCGTCGGCGTCCGCGGCCGTGACGATGGTGACGCCCGTGGCAAACTGCCCCAGCGCGTCGCGCAAGGCCCGCCGCGCCGCGCCATCGTGGCTGATGGCGCGGGCCGAGTCGTCCTGGCCGCTGTCGTTGCAGGCTTGCGTGGCATACGGCAGCGGCGCCAGGGCGGGCATCATTGCGCGGCAGGCCGCACCTCGCCGGGCGGCGCGTCGATATCCAGCCCCAGTGCCATGCGCCCTGCGTACTCCTGCTGCGCACCGGCCTGCAGCGGATGGAAGCGCGCGCCCTGCGCATCGCGAAAGCGCCGCTCCAGCCCGGCATCGCGATAGAAGCCCGCGCCGCCGGCCAGGTCCATCGCCCCCTCGACCGTCGCCAGCACCGCGCGCGCAGCCAGCGTGCGGGCGCACATGATGCGGTTGGTGGTGACCGCACCCGGCGCCTGCCCCGACGCCGCCGCGAACATCGCATCCAGCGCCAGCTGCGCGGCATCGGCCTCGTTGCACAGGCGCCCGGCGGCTTCCACCGCATGCGCGCTCAGGCGCCGCTGGCGCGCCAGCTGCAGCGCGATATCGCGCGCGGCCTCGGCCACGCCGACGTAGACCGCATAGATCAGCGGCAGCGCGATCATCGCCACCGTATGCATCATCGGATGCCACACGCCTTGCGGGCGGCGTGCGCCGATGGCGGTATCCGGCACCAGCACGCCTTCCAGCAGCACATCGTGCGAGCCGGTCCCCCGCATGCCGAGCGTGTGCCAGTTCGACAGCACGCGTACGCCCGGCGACTTCATCGGCAGCGCGAAATGCAGCACGGTGGGCCCGGTCTCCGGATCGTCATGGACGGCGCAGGTCATGAACAGGTCCGCCGCCGGCGCGCCGCTGGCGAAGATCTTGCGCGCATCCACGCGAAAGCCGCCATCCACGCGCGTAGCCTTGCCGCTGCCTTGCAGCCAGTCCGAACCGCCGCTGCCCAGCAGCACCATCTGCTCGCCCGCCACGCGCTTGAGCAGCCCCTCCACCGGCGCTTGCTGATTGCGCCAGCGCCACACGGCCGTGGCCACCGGGTGGGTGTGCATGGCAAAGGCCAGCGCGGTCGATCCGCAGTACTTGCCCAGCTCGCGCAGCACCGCGCCCAGCTCCTGGTGCGAGAGCCCGGCGCCGCCCAGTTCCTGCGGCACGGCCGCGGCAAAGAAGCGGTGCGCGCGCAGGTCGTCGTAGTTGGCGCTGACGAACTGCCCGCTGGCATCGATCTCTGGCGCGCGTGCGTCGAAGGTGCGGCCCAGGGTCGCGGCCAGGCCAAGCCAGTCGGCCTGAGCGCCTGCGCTGGCATCCGCTGCGGAAAGGGTTTCCATGGTGTTGTCTCCGGCTTGTCTGATACGTGCGCTGCGGCGTTGTATGGCGCCAGGCACGGTGCTAGTATCGGAGCCCGGTCCCCTCGCCCATATGATCGGGCGTCCGGCTTTCTTGCGCGAAACACCGGATCTGGAGGAATGTGACCATGGATGCCTTGTCCGACCTCTTGCGCGCCGTGCAGCTCAGCGGCGCCGTGTTCCTGAACGGCGAGTTCAAGTCGCCGTGGTGCCTGATCAGTGAAGCGGATGCTGAATTGCGCGCCGCCTTCCTGCCCCGAGCCGACCGCGTCGTCTCCTACCACCTGATTACCGAAGGCACCTGCTGGGCGCGCCTGGTCGACGGCACCGGCGCGGGCGTGCGCGTGGACACCGGCGAACTGCTGGTGGTGCCGCAGGGCGAACCGCACGTGCTGGGCAGCGACCTGCGCCTGCAGCCACTGCCATCCGCTCCGCTGGTGTATGACATGCTGCGCAACAGCCCGGGCGAGGTCATGCGCGTGTCCTACGGCGGCGGCGGCGAGACCACGCGCATGGTGTGCGGCTTCCTGGGGTTCGACGACACCATGGGCAATCCCTTGCTGACGTCGCTGCCGCGGCTGTTCAAGGTAGGACTCGGCAGCGGGCTGGAATCGGCATGGCTAGCATCGGCGCTGGCCTTTGCCACCTCGGAAGCGGCGGAACCGCGCGCGGGCACCGCCACGGTGCTGGCCAAGCTGTCCGAGCTGTTGTTCGTGCAGGCAGTGCGGCGCTGCATCGACACCCTGCCTGACAATGAAAGCGGCTGGCTTGCCGCCCTGCGCGACCGCTATGTGGGGCGGGCGCTGTCGCGCGTGCACGCGCGGCCCGCCTATCCGTGGACGGTCGATGAGCTGGCGGGCAACGTGGGCCTGTCGCGCTCCGCGCTGGCGCAGCGCTTTACCGACCTGCTGGGGCAGCCACCGATGCAGTACCTGGCGCACTGGCGGCTGCGCTCCGCGGCCGCCGAGCTGCGCAGCGGCAACCGTTCCATCAGCGAGGTCGCGGGCGCGGTCGGCTACGACTCGGAGGCCGCGTTCAGCCGCGCATTCAAGCGCGAGTTCGGCCTGCCGCCCGCCAGCTGGCGCCGCAACCACATCGACGCTGGGCAGGCTCCGGCGGCGGCCGCACATTGAAATTCACCTTGGCAATGACAACGGCCCGCGTCACCAGGCGCGGGCCGTTGTCATTGCCAGGGCGGCAGGCAGCGGGACTTACATCTTCTGCTTGGTGCTTTCCGCCGCGCCCTGCACCTTCTCGCCGCCGCGCTCGATATCCTTGCCTGCGCCGGCCATGGTGTTGCAACCCGTGATCAGCAATACGCCGGCGAGGGTAAACAGTGCAAATAGCTTTCTCATGACGATCTCCTTGCTTCGTGTGGATGCGGCATGCGCCGCCAGGATGGAGTGGATCGGAATGACTTGACCGGGCAGCCGCTTGCCCGACCGGCAATTGGATCGTAGCAATGCACCGCAGCGCGAAAAGTCGGCTTTCGTCCTACCGGGATGTCAGCCGACGGCGCGTCGGGCCGTCACCGCGTGCGCGCTTGTAGGACAGCGACGGATACCCTGCGGCGGCGCCATCGCTTAAAAGTCAACAGTCAAGTCCAAGCCCTCCGGAGAACACCATGACGTCACGCAGCATCCACGTGCTTCCCGCCGCAACCGACAACACCGAATACGCCGGCGACGGCGCATGGGCGCTCACCATCGAAGGCCTGGAGAACGGTGGCGACGACACCGCGCTGCATTTCCCGACCCAGGAAGCCGCGATTGCGGCCGGCTGGATGCGCGCGCGCGAGGATGGCGTGCCGTTGTGCATCCACGGCCGCGACGGCCTGGTGCGCGAGCGCAAGATCTATTGCCGGGACGCACGCGGCACCGCCCGCATCGGCTACTGAGCACTCCGGCCACCGTCAGCGGCCGGCCCCATCCCCTGCATCCCCGGGGCCAGCGGCCAACGCGGGCACAACAGTCCATTGCGGGCAACACATTGAGTGAAATCAATGTGTTACGCCTCCGTTCGTGAAAGCTGCGGGTCCGTCACCGATACTGGAATCAAGGCAGCACGCCATGATCCAGAACCAACCGAGACCCCCCATGCGCCTGTTCCTCAGGTACCGCCCGCTGGACATCTATCCCGACCCGATCGACGCCAGGGTTGCCGAACTGCACGAGCTGGCCGAAGACGTCCATGCCAGGCACGCGCGCAAGTGGCGCCAGCACGGCACGATGCTGACCCCGCGCGACGGCGCGGATCGCAGATTTCCGGCCGGCGACCCGGAAACGCGGCATTAGGTTAGGAAAAAATCCTCTCTGCGCTCGGAAATGTGAACAAGTGTCATATCCGGTTGGCAAGGATATGACCCCTGCGAAAGAATGGGTACCGTACGCGGCAGGCTCGATTGGCGAGCCCACCGCTGCACCCTTTTCCTGACGCAGCGAAATGAATCGAACCACCCGGGAATGCGTGATGGCGTTGATTGCCAGCCTGCGTGCCAAGGGGCCCATGCCCCGGCACCAGCTTGCCGCCGCCAGCCGCCTGAACGCCGCGGAACTGACGCGTGCGCTGAAGTCCGCCCGCCAGATGGGCGTGGTGGCCTACGCCGGCGAGCCTGAATCGCCGGCCGAGGCCGATACCCCGCTAATGCTGACCGGCCGGCCCTTGCCGCCGCCGCGGCGCGTGGCGCCGGCACCGCGCGAAAGCAAGCCGCATTTCGAGCCGCTGCTGGATGTCTGGGGCATTGCCCGCCCCACCGCGCTGCGGCGCGGCCATCCGTCGTAGCGTCTTCGCCGCACGCCGGGGTCTTCCGACCCGCCCTCGCCGGCATGCCGTTCTTACAAAGGCAGGTAAAGCGCACTCGCGCCTGAACCGCCCAAGGCTCGCCCTTATCCCCTGGTGCGCCGCCTGCACGCCTGGGCGAGCCCACTTGCCGCGCCGGTACGGAACTTGCGCGACGCTTCTGGCTGAACCTCCCGGAAGCGTGCGACATGAGGCAACACAACCAGCCCGGCACCGCCGCGCCCCCCGCAACTGGCCCGCCGCATGATTGCCAGGCGCCGGCCGGCTTTACGCCGGAGCCGGGGCGCAACTGCTGGCGCGTCGAGCCCTGCCAGCGCTTTGCCATGCTGGTCGACGCCGACGCCTACTTCCGCGCGCTGCGCGAAGCGCTGCCGCGCGCCGAGCACACCATCTTCATCCTGGGCTGGGATATCGACAGCCGCATGGAACTGGTGCCGCAGGGCGCGCAGGACGGCCTGCCGGCGGGCCTGCGCGACTTCCTGTGCGCGCTGGCGGACCAGCGCCCGGAGCTGCGCATCTATATCCTGAGCTGGGACTACGCCATGGTGATGGCGATGGAGCGCGAGTGGCTGCCGTCGGCCAGCGCGCACTGGCAGGCGCACCGGCACCTGTCGTTCCGGCTTGACGGCAACCATCCCCCCGGCGCCTCGCACCACCAGAAGGTGGTGGTCATCGACAACAAGCTCGCCTTTGTCGGCGGGCTGGACCTGACGCTGCGCCGCTGGGACGACAGCCGCCATGCCCCCGGCGCGCCGCTGCGCATGGCCGAAGGCAAGCCCTACCCGCCCTTCCATGACGTGCAGTGCGCACTCGACGGCCCCGCCGCCGCGGCGCTGGGCACCCTGTGCGCGGCGCGCTGGCTGCGCGCCAGCGGCAGCCAGCCGCGCCCGGTTGCGGCCACCGCGTCAGACCCGTGGCCGCCAGGCCTGGCGCCGGAGTTGACCGACGTGCGCGTCGCCATCGCCCGCACCATGCCCATGTGCGAGGACGAGCCCGGTGTCAGCGAGATCCGCATGCTGCTGCGCGATGCCATCGCCTCGGCCCGGCACAGCATCTACATGGAGAACCAGTACTTCAGCTCGCGCGAGATCGCCAACGCGCTGGAGGCACGGCTGGGGCATGAGGAAGGCCCCGATATCGTGCTGGTGTCTAGACACAACGAGAGCGGCTGGCTGGAAGCGCACAGCATGGGCGTGCTGCGCGCGCGCCTGTACCGCCGCCTGCGCGCAGCCGACACGCAGGAACGCTTCTGCCTTTACTGCCCGTCGATTCCGGGCCTGATGCCTGAATGCGTCAACGTGCATAGCAAAGTCACGGTGATCGACGACGACCTCATCACCATCGGCTCATCCAACCTCAGCAACCGCTCGCTGGGGCTGGATACCGAGTGCAATATCGTGGTGGTGTCGGGCGGCGACCCGCGCGTGCAGGCGGCCATTGCCGCCATGCGCGCACGGCTGCTGGGCGAGCACCTGGACGTGACACCGGAAACCTTCCAGGCCGAGGTCGCAGCCACCCGCAGCGTGCTCGCGGCCATCCGCCGCCTGCAGCGCGCGGACGGGCGCTCGCTGGAAGCCTACGAGCCGCCGTTGCCGGACGATGTCGATGCCGCCTCGCCGGCGGCCAGCCTGCTGGACCCGATCGAGCCGATCGACAGCGACCAGGTGCTGGCCGAGTTCGTCAGCCATGAGGCACGCCCGCGCGTGCTCGGGCGCGTCGGAATGATGGTGGCGCTGGCGCTGCTGCTGGCGGGGCTGGCGTTTGCGTGGCGCCATACGCCGCTGCGCGAATGGGCGGACTTCCGCGCGCTGCTCAGCGTGGTCGAGCAGCTGGACGAGATGCCGCTGGCACCGCTGGCGATGATGGGCGTCTACCTGGCCGGCGCGGTGACGATGCTGCCGGTGACGCTGCTGATCCTGGTGACCGTGGTCATATTCGGCCCGCTCTACGGCGCCGCGCTGGCGCTGTGCGGCACCGTGCTGAGCACCGGCGCGGGCTACCTGGCCGGCCGCTTGCTGGGGCGCAATGCCGTGCGCCGCTTTGGCGGCAGGCGGCTGAACCGGGTCAGCCACCAGTTGGGCAAGCACGGGGTGGTGGCGATGGTGGTGCTGCGGCTGGTGCCGATTGCACCGTTCTCGCTGGTCAACCTGGTGATCGGTGCATCGCGCATCAGCCTGCGCGACTGCCTGCTCGGCACCGCACTGGGCATGCTGCCCGGCATCGTGGTCGCTGCCTGCCTGGTGAACCGCGTCGCCGCCGCGGCGCGCGATCCGGGCCTGGTCACCTTCGCCTTGCTGGCGCTGGTGCTGCTGGTGCCGGCGTCGCTGCTGCTGGTGCTGCGCCGCCGGCGCCGGCGCCATGCCGAGGGCGCCGCCGCGCGCCGGCACGACGATCCGCCCGGCCCCCGCGGCCGGCTGGCACGGCTGGCACGGCTGGCGGCACTGCGCCGCCAGGCCTAACGCTGGCGGCGATAGCTGGCGTTCATGAACTGGGTCCACTCGCCGTTCTCGCCCAGCATGTAGGAGGTCAGCGTGCGGTGGTCGTCGTCGGTGAAGGTGATTACGTCGCGGTACTGGGCCATGCGGCCATTGCCGGAGCAATCCGGCCCCTCGGCACGCAGCGTCAGTTGCTGGCCGCCGGCATCGAGCTCGCCTTCATAGATCCACAGGTGAGTCATCATCGAGCCGATGAAGGTCCCCACGAAATGCTTGCGGACGGGGTCGTAGCCCAGCGTCATGACCGTGGTGGACGGGCCGCAGCCGGGCATGTCGCCCTGCGTCACGCACTGGACCCAGACCTCGCCGACGCTGCTCACGCGCTCGGGGATCTCCCACTTCTGCACCGGCTGGTCCGGCCCCATCGATGCCTCGCCTTCGGCGATCCAGTTGCCCACCAGCCGTTGCAGCCAGCGGTGCTCCTTCTGCGCTTCGGTCTTCATTCGCGGTCTCCTCGGGTTGCAGCCACAGATGTTTGTGGATGCCGTACACATAGCCTAGCAAATGAAATGGACAGTGTCCACTTTTGCCTGCGATTTGCTGTGCTGCGTTGGCCTGTCACGGTATCCCTTCAAGCGAGCCATCGCGCGGCACGCAGGGCGATGCGCTGATTGACATGCAGGTATTTGCCTGCATATACTCCTCTCACGCACAAAGACAACGGATGGGATGGACGCTGACAAGGTTTTCAAGGCGCTGGGCGACCCGACACGCAGAAAGCTGCTCGACCTGCTGTACGAGAGGAACGGGCAGACGCTGGGCGAGCTCTGCGAGCACCTGGACATGGCGCGGCAATCGGCCACCCAGCACATCGGGATCCTCGAGGCGGCCAATCTGGTGAGTACGGTCCGGCGTGGCCGGGAGAAGCTGCATTTCATCAACCCGGTGCCGCTGCACGAGGTCTATGAGCGCTGGGTGCGGAAATTCGAACGTCAGCGGCTCAGCCTGCTGCACGACCTGAAGAACGAACTCGAAGGAGATCAGCAATGAGCCAGGAGAAGACCAGCTTCGTCTATGTGACCTACATCCGCTCGACGCCTGAAAAGGTGTTCGAGGCCATCACGAAACCGGAGATCGCGCGGCGCTACTGGGGCCACGAGAACGTCTCCGACTGGAAGCCCGGATCGGCCTGGGAGCACGTGCGCGCCAACGAGCAGCGCACGGTCCAGGTGGTCGGCAAGGTAGTCGAGGCCGCGCCGCCGACGCGCCTGGTCATCACGTGGGCGAGCCCCTCGCAGGCCGCCGATCCGGCCAGCTACAGCCACGTGAGCTTCGACATCGAGGCGTACGAGGAGATGGTGCGGCTGACCGTCACCCACGACGAACTCGAGGCCGGCAGCGGGATGGCCAAGGGCATCAGGCAGGGCTGGCCGATCGTTCTTTCCAGCCTGAAGTCCCTGCTGGAAACAGGGCAGGCCATCGATGTCTTCGCCAAGCCCAAGGCGGCCTGAACCGGGAGTTGCTCATGACCCAGACCTACACCGGCGGATGCGCGTGCGGCGCGATCCGCTACGCAACCAGGCACGCGCCCGTCTTCCAGAACCACTGCCAGTGCCGCGACTGCCAGCGGCGCAGCGGCACCGGGCACGGCTCCTACCTGACCTTTCCCGCGCGCGCCGAGATGACCATCACCGGCGCGGCGGCGCACTGGGAGGTCGCGGGCGACAGCGGCAACGTGAAGGTCCACGCCTTCTGCCCGGTCTGCGGCACGCCGGTCTTCCTGCGCTTTGCCGCGATGCCGGAGCTGATCGCGGTCCACGCGGGCAGCCTGGACGACCCGGACCGCTTCGTGCCGCAGGTCCTCACCTACAGCGTCCGCGGGCCGGCGTGGGACGCCATCGATCCTTCGTTGCAGGCATTCGAGCGGATGCCGGCCGGCTAGCCCTAATGCGGCAGCCTGACCTTGGGCACCACGAACCGGTTGCCCGGGGCGCGCAGCACGTCGCACTGGACCTTGGCCTTGCGCACGGCGCCGTCCTGCGCCAGGTATTCGACGTCGGCCACCACGCTGTAGGCGTCTTCGGCCACCTTGCGGGTCTTGCCGCCGACCCACTTGAAGCTGGCGGGATTGGGCAGCGCTGCCTTGACTGCCTTCATGCAGGCGACCGGGGCCTCCGGGGCCTCGTCCTTGCCGCGCGGCTTTGGTGCGTCGTCTTGCCCGGCAGCCAGCGCCGCCGACGCGCACGTGACCGACAACGCCATCACCAGCGCGGTGGGCAGGGAACGCGAAAAAAGCGGCGAAAGCATCTTGGACTCCTGGGCTGGGGCGGAACTGGACGCCACATTCTAACGCCGGCGCCGATGCCGTTCAGGCCACGGCGCCGGCACAAAAGTTCCCCTGACGCCACCGCCAGGCAGCGCTAGCGCCGCACGCAGGCCTTGTAGGTGAACTTGTCGCCACGAAACATGAATTCGGAGAAAGCCAGCGGCTTGTCGTCGATGTCGTGCGGCGTGAATCGGATGCGCAGCAGCGGCTCGCCCGGCGCCACCTTGAGGCGGCGCGCGGTTTCGGCATTGGCAGGGATCGCTGCGCTCTCCGTGTGCAGGTACTTGAGGCGATAACCCAGGCGGGCTTCCACGATCATCAGTGCATCGTGGCGTTCAAGGTCGTGCTCCAGGATCGCGCGCATCAGGGGTTCGGGCGCCATCGTCATGCCGACCGCCACCGGGGTGCCGGCCACTGACTTGAGCATGGTCACGCACAGCAGCTTTGTTCCCGGCGGCAGGCGCAGCGCATCGGTGGCGATGGCCGGCGCCGCAATCAGACGCGTCGACAGCAGCTTGCCGTGCGCTTCGTGCCCGCGCGCGCGCATGTAGTCGAAAAAGCCAGTCAACGGCCCCAGGTCCGCCTGCCCCGCCGGACGGCTGACAAAGCTGCCCTTGCCGTGCACCGTCTCGATCAGCCCTTCGGCGAGCAGCGATGCCAGCGACTGGCGCACGGTGATGCGGCTGACGCCGAATTCAGCCATCAGCTCAGCCTCGGAGGGCAGCTTGATGCCCGGGGTCCATTCGTTGTTGACGATGCGCTGGCGCAGCGCACCTTCGATCTGCTTGAAGCGAGGCAGTGAGCTTGTTGTCACGAAATTAGCGGTGTTCACGGCATGTCCGATGCGGGCTTCTACTTATCATAACAACATTGACTCATCATAACATGTTATGACAACATGTTCCGACACACCAATGACAAGATTCGCGGCGCCGTTCCACACGTCATGGCGCACGCATACGGAGACAAGCGATGCCAGACCTCTGCGCCCTGTTGCAGCCGCGCACCATCGCCGTGATCGGCGCCTCCACCCAGGCCGACAAGGTAGGTGGCATGCCGGTGCGGCTGCTGAGCGAACTAGGCTACGCCGGCCGCATCATTCCCGTGCATGCCACGGCGCGCGAAGTACAGGGGCTGGCTGCGGTGCCCTCGCTGGATGCGCTGGACACACCGGCCGACCTCGCCATCGTGGCGCTGCCGGTCAGTGCCAGCCTGGACGCCATGCGCCAGCTGGCGCGCAACGGCACGCGCGCCGCGGTGTTCTTCACTTCGGGCTTTGCTGAAACCGGCGGCGACGGCATCGCCATGCAGGCGGAGCTGACGGCCCTGGCGCAGGCGCACGGCATCACGCTGCTGGGGCCCAACTGCCTGGGCGCGATGAACCTGCGCGAGCGCGTCTTTGCCACCTTCTCGCCGATGCCGCTGAGCGGGCTGCCGCCGCTGGGCGATGTCGGGCTGGTCAGCCAGAGCGGCGCCTTTGGCGCCTATGCCTTTGCGCTGGCGCGCGAGGCATCGCTGGGCCTGAGCCACTGGGTCACCACCGGCAACGAGGCCGGCCTGCACGTGGCCGACGTGATCGAATGGCTGGCGCACGACGACGCCACCCGCGTGATCCTGGCCTACCTGGAAGGCTGCCGCGACGGCACGCGCCTGCGCCGCGCGCTGGCGGCGGCGCGTGCCGCGGGCAAGCCGGTGGTGGTGACCAAGGTCGGCACCACCGAGGCCGGGGCCCGCTCCGCGCAATCACACACGGCCAGCCTGGCCGGCGAGGACGCCGTCTACCAGGCGGTCTTCGACGAGTACGGCGTATTCCGCGCCCATACGCTGGATGACTTCTTCCGGCTGGGCTACGTGCTGTCGCGCGGGCGCCGCCCGAGGCACTGGCAGCCCTCGGCGAAAGAGCCGGCAAACACCGTCACGCCGGTCGCATTGGTCACGGTTTCAGGCGGCGTCGGCATCATGATGGCCGACCAGGCCGAGGCGCTGGACCTGCCGCTGCCGCCCATGCCGGAAGCCGCGGCCACTGCGCTGCGCTGCGCCATCCCCTTTGCCAGCACGGCCAATCCCATCGACGTCACCGGGCAGATCGTGGCGCAGCCGGAAGTGCTGCTGGACGCGATTGCCGCCGCGGCGCAAAGCCCCGACTACGGCAGTGTGGTCGCCTTCCTGGCGGGCGGCGTTGGTGCGCCGCGCATCTGGCCCGGGCTGCAGGAAGCTGTCGAGACCCTGCACCGCAGCGGCACCGCGGCGCCGCTGCTGTTCAGCGGGCTGGTCGATGACGAAAAGCGCCGCTGGCTGGAAGCGCGCGGCGCGCTGGTCTTGCGCGAGCCCGCCCACGCGGTGCAGGCCGTAGCCGTGCTGGCCCGCGCCGCCGCGCAGGCTGCGGCAGCACAAGCGAAGCCCGCCGTATCCGCCGCGGCCCTGGCTGCGCCGGACCTCCCGCGCGACACCACGTCGCTGTCCGAGTTCGATGCCATGCAGTGGCTCACCGCCTGCGGCATCCCCACCGCACCCCATGGACTGGCGCGCGATGCCGACGAGGCCGTGCGCATCGCCGAGTCCATCGGCTACCCCGTTGCCGTCAAGCTGTGCTCGCCCGACATCCTGCACAAGAGCGACGTGGGCGGCGTGGTGCTGAACGTGGCTGATGCGCAGGCGGTGCGTGCGGCTTTTGCACAGGTGCAGGCCGCCGCAAACCACGGCAGCCCGGCGCGCTTCGACGGTGCGCTGGTCGCCGGCATGGTGCGCGGCTGGGGCGAGCTGATGGTGGGCGTGCGGCGCGACCCGGTATTCGGGCTGGTGGCGCTGGCCGGCATCGGCGGCACGGCGGTGGAGATCTTCCGGCAGACCGCGTTCGGCCTGGCCCCGCTGACCCATGCCCGCGCCTGCACCATGCTGCGCGCAAGCCGTGCCGAAGCGCTGCTGTGCGGCCATCGCGGCCATCCAGCAGTCGACGCCGATGCCGTGGCCGAAGTGTTCGTGCGCATATCGCAGGCCGCCGCCGCACTCGGGCCGCGGCTGGAAACGCTGGAGATCAATCCGCTGATCGTCACCGCCCAGGGCGTGGTCGCGGCCGATGCCGTAGTCACGCTGCATGCCGGGGACGGTATCAACGACTAAAGCCAAACCCGACGGAGACAACGCCATGAACCAACCCGCTGCGCCCTTCCTTGCCGGCGCGCCCATCGACACGCCCCAGGAAGCCCTCACTGCCGCGGCGGCGCTGCCGCTGGTGCTTGCCACCTATCCGCTGTTTGAAAGCCTGCGCACCTGCCAGCTGCAGACCTCCGTAGCGCAGGCGACGGGTTATGGCCGTGCCCCCGTCAACGTGCTGTCGGCCAGCACGCACCAGTGGACGCACAAGGACCGCGACGTCGTCACCCCGGCCAACGACCTGCTCTACTTCTGCGCCTGGGTCAACCTGGCCGACGGCCCGGTCACGCTGCGCGTGCCGGCACTGCCGGACGCCAGCCGCTATTACGTGGTGGAGCTGCTGGACGCCTGGACCAACAACTTCGAGAACCTGGGCCCGCGCAACGTGCCCGCGGCCGGCGCCGACATCGTGCTGGCCGGCCCCGGGCAGCACGCCGAAGGCGACCACGTGGTGCGCTGCCCCACGTCACTGGTCTGGCTGCTGGGCCGCGTGCTGGTGACCGGTGCCGACGACCTGCCGGCGGCGAGCGCCTTCGAGAACGGCTTCCGCCTGTCCGGCGGCACCAGCATGCAGCCCGCCTGCGTGCGCGACTGGCAGGAAGGCGGCGAGCCCGCGCTGGACTTCTTCGCCAACATCTTCAACGCGCTGCGCGAGTATCCTGCCGAGCCTTCTGCCGCGGGCCTGCTGTCACTGCTGCGCAAATGCGGCATCCGCGCCGGCGACGCCGTCGATGTGGGCGCGCTGCGGCCTGCGGTGCAACAGGGCCTGGTCCGCGCCTGGCACGAAGGCATGGCCCTGATCGAGGCCAACACCCGCAGCCATGCGCGCAAGAGCTGGACCTACAGCCTGCTGCTGGGCCGCTATGGCGACGACTGGATGCAGCGCGCGGTCACCGCGATGAAGGGCCTGGGCGCACTGCGCGCCGACGAGGCCGTCTATGCCGCTGCCGACTACGACGCCGACGGCGAACTGCTGCACGGCCGCCACGCCTACGCGCTGCACTTCCCGGCGGGACACCTGCCGCCGGCGCAGGCGTTCTGGTCGGTCTCGCTCTACGGCGCCGACCGATTCTTCACCGACAACGCCATCGGGCGCTACGCACTGGGCGACCGCAGCCCCGGGCTGCAATACGATGCCGACGGTGGCCTCACGCTGACCATCTCGCACCAGCGCCCCACGCAGGCGCAGGACAACTGGCTGCCGGCACCTGACGGCCCGTTCTACCTGATCCTGCGGCTCTACCACCCGACCGATGGCTTCATGGCCGGCGACTACGTGATCCCGCCCTTGCGGCGCGTTGCCTGATGGAGCGCGCCATGGAGCCCCACGACAACCAGCTCGGCACGCTGGCGCGCGACGCGGTGCGCTACACGCTGCCGCTGTACGAGATGGCGCGCATGCGCGCCGCCACCTGCCCGCGCCGCGATGGCGCCGGGGTCTTTGCCGGCGACGGGCCCGATTCCACACTGCGCTGGATCAACACTGCCACGCATGTGCGCGCGCTGCTCGGCCCGCAGCACCGGCAGGTCGTCACGCCGAACAACGACACGCTCTACACCAATGCGTGGCTCGACCTGTCCGGCGGCCCGCTGCTGCTCGACGTGCCCGACTGCCACGGCCGCTACTACGTGCTCGGCCTGCTCGACGCCTATACCAACCCGTTCGGCTATATCGGCACCCGCACCACCGGCGCGCAAGGCGGCACGTGGCTGCTGCATGGGCCAGCCTGGCGCGGCGAGGTGCCGGCCGGCGCAACGCCGCTGCCCTGTCCCACCAACGCGGTCTGGATCATCGGCCGCATCCTGGCCGATGGCGAAGCCGATTTGCCGGGTGCACATGCCCTGCAGGACGGCATCCGCCTGCGCCGGCCAGACGGCACCAGGGCAGCAACCGTATTCGATGCTGGCATGCAAGCCGGCGAGCGGCCAGCCGATCCCGACCGCTACGCCGCCGTCGTCACCCGCATGCTGCGCGAGAACCCGCCACCCGCCGCCGAAGCGGAACTGGTCCGCGCCTTTGCCCCGGCCGGCATCGGCAGCAATGCGGCGCTGAGCGGGGCACAGCGCGCGGCGCTGGCCACCGCGCTGACGCAGGTCGACGCGGAACTGGCCGCGCCCAGGGCCTCCGCGCTGGGCGGCGGCTGGTTCCTGCCGGTGGAAATCCGCACCTCGTTCGGCACCCACTACGCTCTGCGCGCCGAAGTGGCGCGCAACTACATCGGTGCGCTAGGCGTTGAGGAAGCCATGTACCTGATGGCCGATTGCGATGGCGATGGCTTGCCGCTGGACGGCACGCACCAGTATGAACTGGTGTTTCCCCGGCAAGGACTACCCCAAGTGGGCGCATTCTGGTCGCTGACCATGTACCGTAAATCGGACTGCATGCTGGTCGAGAACCCCCTGCAGCGCTACTCGCTGGGCGACCGCTCGCCGACCCTGCGCTCGGCGCCCGATGGCAGCCTGCGCATCGTGCTGGGCGCGCAACCCCCTTCGGAGAACGCCCTGGCCGGCAACTGGCTGCCGGCACCCGCGGAGCCGTTCTATGTAGCGTTGCGCCTCTACGTGCCCGGCACCACGCACCTGGAACGCACCTTCCGCTATCCACCCATCCGCCGCATGAAGGAACCATCATGAATCGGACCTCAATCTTCGCCCGGGCCGTGCTGACGGCCGGCCTGGCGATGCTGTGCCTGGCCAGCCCCGCGCAGGCGCAAACGTATCCGTCGCGGCCGGTCAAGCTGGTGTCGCCATATGGCGCTGGCGGCTCCAATGACATCTCTGCCCGCATCCTTGCCGAGGCACTTGGCCACAAGCTTGGCCAACAGGTGGTGGTGGAGAACAAACCTGGCGCCGGCACGCGCCTGGCCACCGAGCAGGTGGCCCATGCCGCGCCGGACGGCTACACGCTGCTGTGGGCCGCCGCGCCCTTCGCCATCAATACCGCGGCAGGAATCGCTCAGCGCTACGACGTTCACAAGGACTTCGTGCCAGTAGGGCCGCGCGTGCTGGGCCCGGTCTTCCTGATCGTCAATGCCAGCTCGCCGGCTCGCACCGTGGCCGACTTCGTGCGCATGGCCCGGGACAAGCCGGATGGCGTGACGCTGGCCTCCCCGGGCGCAGGCTCCGGCCCGCACCTGACCGCCGAACTGTTCGGGCAGGTCGGCAAGTTCAAGCTGCTGAATGTCCACTACCGCGGCGACGCCACCGCCTATACCGAACTGCTGGCCGGCCGCGCGGACGCCACCCTGACCGCCATCACCTCGGCGCTGCCCTTTATCAAGGCCGGCAAGCTGCGCGTGCTGGCAGTGGCCTCGGAACAGCGTTCGCCGGTCTATCCGGATGCGCCCACCTTTGCCGAGCAGGGTTACCCGGGCATGGTCGGCTACGGCTGGTTCGGCCTGGTCGCGCCGGCCGGCACACCGCCCGCCGTCTCCGAGCGCTTGAACCGCGAGGCATCGGCCGTGCTGGCCGATGCCGACATCCGCAAGAAGCTGCTGGGGCTGGGGCTTGAGCCGCAGCCAGAGCCGGGCAGCGCGTTTTCCGCCTTCATCGACCAGGAGATCGGCAAATGGGGCAAGCTGATCAAGGCGCGCGGCATCAAGCTGGAGTGAGACATCCCCTTCGACGTAGGCAACACGTGACAATCCATCCCAAGGAGACAACGCCATCATGATGACCGCTGCCCCCCTGCTGCGCGGCCCGCTGCTGCAAGTCGCCCTGCCCCTGCTCACCATGCTGGCCCTGGCCGCCGCGCCCGCCCCCGCTGGTGCACAGGGCGCCTACCCGGCCAAGCCCATCCACCTGATCGTTGCCTACCCGCCGGGCGGGCTGACGGACACGCTGGCGCGCACCATCGGCGATGGCCTGTCGCGCCAGCTCGGCAAGACGGTGGTCGTGGAGAACAAGGGCGGCGCCGGCGGCATCATCGGCACCGACTACGTCGCCAAGTCGGCGCCTGACGGCTATACGCTGCTGATGACCATTCCCGGCCCGATCACATCCAACCTGGCGCTGTACAAGAAGCTGCCCTACGATCCGCGCACCGAACTGCGCCCGATCTCCGACATCGCCACCGCGCGCACCGTGCTGGCGGTCAACAGCAGCGTGCCGGCCAAGACCGTTGCCGAACTGCTGGCCTATGCCAAGGCGTCGCCCGGCAAGCTGCGCATGGGGTCGTGGGGCCCGGGCACGCAGCCGCATACGATCCAGACCTACCTCGCCAGGCAATACCAGGCGGACATGCTGCACGTGCCCTACCGCGGCGAAGGGCCGATGGTGACCGACCTGCTGGCCGGCCAGGTCAACGTGACGGTGGGCTCCGTGACCGCACTCAAGCAACACTTCGCCACCGGCAAGCTGCGGCCCCTCGCGGTCACCGGCACGCGCCGCGCACAGGGCCTGCCAGACGTGCCGACCTTCGCGGAAGCCGGCTACGCTGACGACCCGTTCCGGCTGACCGGCCCCATCACCCTGATGGCACCGGCCAGGACGCCGCAGGACATCATCGACCGCCTGGGCCGCGAGACCGCCAGCCTGGTCGCCAGCGCCGACATGCAGCGGCGCATCGTGGACATGGGCGCGGAACCGCTCGGCAATACCCCGGCACAGGCGGAGGCAGCGTACAAGGCCTACCTGCCAGTGGTGCTGAAGCTGACGGCGGATACCGGGGTGACGCTGGATTGACAGCCACAGCGTGAACCGGTCGTGCCGGCGACTGCGTGCTACAGTCGTCGGCAACAGGCATACCGTGAACACGCAAGCATGAAAACGCTGCTGATCGTCTATCACACCATGACCGGGGGCACCCGGCAGATGGCCGAGGCCGCCGCTGACGCGGCCCGCCAGCAGCCCGGCGTCACGGTCGTGCTCAAGACAGCTGCCGAGGCCGGCCCGGACGATGTCCTTGCCGCCGACGGCTATCTCTTCGCCACGCCGGAGAACCTGGCCGCCATGGCAGGGATGATGAAGGACTTCTTCGACCGCTGCTATTACGCCGCGCTGGACCGCATCAACGGCCGCCCCTACGCCACCATGATCTGCGCCGGCAGCGATGGCGAGAATGCGCTGCGCCAGATCGACCGCATCGCCACCGGCTGGCGGCTCAACGGCGTGGCGCCGGGGCTGATCGTCTGTACGCATGCGCAGACGCCTGAGCGCATCCTCGCACCCAAGCACATTGAAGCCGGGGACCTGGCGCGTTGCGCGGAGCTGGGTGAGGGGTTGGCGGCGGGGTTGGGTCTTGGGGTGTTCTGATGGCACGCAGGGGCCATCCGGCGCTACGGGGCGAGGCGGGCCCGTTCAGGCAGCCAGTGGTGCGATGCCGCGCGAGGTGTCCTTGCCGCCCTCTTCCTCCTGCACGATCAGCGCGACGCCACGCCGCCTGGCCGCAGCCATGCCGATATTGACGGCGATTTCGCGATCCTCGCAGTGCACCAGGCCCTTTAGGGCACTTTCGACCGTCAGTTCCCAGCCTTGCGCCGTCTGCCTGATCAGGAAGTTCGCAGCCATGGGTCGCTCCGTCGTTGGTGTTCTTGCAGCGTAGTCCATGGGCCTGCCAATGAAATCGGCGTCAGTCCGATAGCGTGCGGGCACTTCTCCTACACCAGGGTGGGGACGGTCAAATCCAGGCGCCGTACATGACACACAATAATCGCGGAAATATGATTGTTGATGCATGTCATGGTTATAACTCCCCGATCGATCCAAAAATCCTCCTCGACTACGAGAAACCTGAGCCCCGGACCCGCGAGAAACCGTGCCGCGCACGGTCACACGCCGGATCATGATTATCGGTGACAGGCCCGGGCAAGCCGGATCAGCAACCGGCACTTTGCCCGCGCCCAATTCCGATATATCTCCAGGAGGAGACCCATGGATGTACACGATATCGCCGGCACGGCTGTGGCCGGCTCACCGGCCCCGGTTCCGCGCGCCAGACCCCCGCTTCCCGGCAAGAGCATGCTGCAGGATGTTGAGCAGATCCGCCTGGCGATCGAGATGATCGGCCTGGGCGCCCGCCTGCAGGTGCTGGAATCCGAAGTGTCGCTGCCACGCGTGCGGCTGATCCGGCTGTACAAGGAGCTGTGCGGAGTATCGCCGCCCAAGGGCATGCTGCCGTTCTCCACGGACTGGTTTGTCACCTGGCGCCCGAATGCCCATGCCTCGATGCTGCTTGGCGCCTACCGCTTCATGACCAGCCGCGGTGGCCTGGACGGGATCCGCGCGGTCTTGTCCAGCTACCGCATGTACCGCGAACAGCTGTGCGCCACCGGCGAGGCCTCGCAGCTGAGCTTTACCCGCGCCTGGACGCTGGTGCGCTTCTATGAGCGCGGCATGCTGCGGCTGGCGCGCTGCAGGGACTGCCGGGGTGAGTATGTCGTGCAGGCCGACGATGCGCGCCACCGCTACGTCTGCGGGCTATGCCTGCCGCCGGCGCGCGCAGGCAAGTGCCGCAAACCCGGCTGACGCCGCGCAAGCCGTCCCAGTGTCTGCCGCCGCACAGTCCGGTGCACGGCAGGCTTCCATGATGAGTGCTTCTGCCATCCAGGCCGCCGGCGTTCCAGGCCGGCCCCGCTTGTACCAGGGAGCCTCGCCCATGTTCAGGATCACTATGCTTGGAAAAAAGACCGGCGCGGCCGCGCCCGACAACAATGGCCACAACGCCGCCGAAGCTCCCGCGCCGGCCGCGCCCGGCGAGCCGGGCAAGACGATGCCGGAACAGTTGGCGCAAAACCTCAAGACACAAGGCGATGCCATGATCCAGTACGGTGCGCGCCTGCTGGTGATGCGCGAGCTGCTGTGCTCGCTGACCACGGGCCTGCCGCCGGCGGCGCGCGCCAGCGCCGAGCAGCGCTTCCGCCAGCGCATCAACCAGTTGATGTCGCTGACCGACGACCATGTCCTGCCGGCGGAATTCCACCGCGCCCTGCTTGCCGAGGTCAATTACTATCTGGGCGAGCTGAAAAAACCCTGAGCAATGCCTGTCGGATAATCCCGCCGGTCATTATTGCAGGCCTGGCGGCGCCGCCTGCGCGTATTATTCAGCGCCATTTTCCTTTCTCCGGATCGCAGCCTGAAATGCCCTGCCCCTGCCAGGGCATTTCCGCGGAATCTCCCAGGCGCTGCAATAATCTCGCCCTGTTTGCTACTGGTAGTAACCGTCATCGCCGGGCAGCGGCCATCGTGCTACAGTGCGCCCTTCGGAGAACGCTTGCGCAGCGACGCACAGCGCACTCATGCCGCCCCTCTCAGCCGGCACACCGCCCGAATTATTGCCGCGCAGCCGCCTGCCCGGGGCCATTGCCCCAGCCGCCGCTGCCGCTCCCTAGGATCTTCATGAAACACCGGCTCCAGGCTGCGCTCACCATCGCAGTCTTCAAGCTCGTCGCCGCCCTGCCGTACGGTGTCACCGCACGCCTGGGCGATGCGATCGGCAAGCTGCTGTATCGCATTCCCAGCCGCCGCCGGCGCATTGTCCATACCAACCTGTCCCTGTGCTTCCCGGACATGGATGCAGACACGCGGGACAAGCTGGCACGAAACCACTTCGGCCACGTCCTGCGCAGCTACCTGGAGCGTGGCGTGCAGTGGTTCGGCAGCGCCGAGCGCCTGGGCAAGCTGGTGGAACTGGACTCGCGCATCGACCTGGCCTCGTGCGCGGAGCATCCGACCATCTTCATGGGCTTCCATTTCGTCGGCATCGAGGCCGGCTGCATGTTCTATTCGATGCGCCACCCGGTGGCCTCGCTGTACACCAGGATGTCCAGCCCGATGCTGGAACAAATCTCGCGCACGCAGCGCGGGCGCTTTGGCGCCGAGATGATCCCGCGCAGCGGCAGCGGCAAGCAGGTGGTGCGCACGCTGCGCGCCGGCTGCCCGGTGATGCTGGCGTCGGACATGGATTTCGGCATCAACGATTCGGTGTTCGTGCCGTTCTTTGGCGTGCCGGCCTGCACGCTGACCTCGGCCTCGCGCCTGGCCAGCATGACCGGCGCGCGCGTGGTGCCCTTCACCACCGAAGTGCTGCCCGACTACCGCGGCTACCGGCTGCGCATATTCGACCCGCTGGAAGGCTTCCCCTCGGGCAGCGTCGAGGAAGATTCGCGCCGCATGAACGCCTTCCTCGAAACCCAGATCGCCACCATGCCGGAGCAGTATTACTGGATCCACCGGCGCTTCAAGAACCGGCCCGCAGGCATGCCGTCGGTGTACTGAGCCCGGATTATCCGGCCGCGCGGCGCCAGGCCTCCTGGATGTCCGCCACCAGCCGCGCCAGCTGGGCCGCATAGCGGGCATTGTCGCGGCCGCGCTCGCTCTCGTTGAACGGGAAGCTGATATTGAGCCCGTACAGCTGCTGGTCCGGTCCGGAGAATGCGGCCCCCACCGCCAGCAGGTGCCCGGGCTGGTAGGCCGCGGTGCAATAGCCGTGCCGCTGCGCCTGCGCAATGCCGCGCAGCACCTGCGCCCGCATGCCGGTCCAGGCCTCGCCCTGGCGCGCGGCGACGCCGGCCAGCAGGTCCTCCCTCACCCCCTCAGGCTGCGCCGCCAGCCATGACAGCCCGATCGCCGTCATCTCCATCGGCACGCGTGTTCCCGGCACCACGCGCCGCGTGCGCGACACGCTGTCGCGGCTGTGCCGGATCGACGCCAGGTACACCATCTCCAGCTGGTCGCCCACGGCCAGCCCCACGTTGACCTTGCCGGACTCGGCCACCTTGCGCATCAGCGGCAATGCAATGTCCGGGGCGCGGCTGGACTGGTGGAAGGCATCGGCCAGGCTCAGCACCACCGGCGCCAGCCGGTAGGCGCGTTCGTTCACGTCATAGCGCAGGAAGCCGGCATCCACCAGCGAGCGCGTCAGCCGGCTGACGGTGGGGCGCGGCAGGCCGGTGCGCACCGCCAGCTCGGCATTGGTCAGGCTGGTGGTGCCAACACGGAAAGCCCGCAGCAGCACCAGCCCGCGCTCCAGCGACTGGCTGCCCGCGGTGTCGCGGGTAAAGCGGCCGGTCTGGTGCGTGACGCGGCGGGTGGAGAGCTCTGGCAGCACAGCGTCCGGCATCGTCAGTAATTTCAGTTAGTGAAATTTGAGTATAGCGGTACGGCCGTGCGGCGCGAATACTGTGTGCATCCCGGCCCCGAGCCGACCCACCACAGAGGAGCGCCCCACATGTCAACCGACGCCGATATCCAGGTCGCCCATGAAGGCCACGTGGCCCGCATCGTCCTGTCCCGCCCGCCGCACAATTTTGTCGATGCCGACATCATGCGGCGCCTGGCCGACACCCTGCAGGCGTTGGACGATGACCACAACTGCCGCGCCATCGTGCTGGCGTCCGGCGTCAGCGCGTTCTGCGCCGGCGCCGACTTCAGCGGCGCCGACCAGGGCGCGGTCGCCAACGACCCGAGCGGCTTCTACGCGCATGCGATGAGGCTCTACCGCAACCGCAAGCCGATCGTGGCTGCGGTGGAAGGCGCCGCCATCGGCGCCGGCATGGGGCTGGCGCTGGTGGCGGACTTCCGCGTGACCTGCGCCGAGGCGCGCTTCAGCGCCAACTTCAACCGGCTGGGCTTTCACCCCGGCTTCGGCATGAGCCTGACGCTGCCGCGGCTGGTGGGCGAGCAGCAGGCCGCGCTGCTGTTCTACACCGGCCGGCGCATCACCGGCACCGACGCCGTCGAGATCGGCCTGG
Organism: Cupriavidus sp. BIC8F; assembly: GCF_032465815.1. Classification (NCBI taxonomy): domain Bacteria; kingdom Pseudomonadati; phylum Pseudomonadota; class Betaproteobacteria; order Burkholderiales; family Burkholderiaceae; genus Cupriavidus; species Cupriavidus sp. BIC8F. The sequence goes on from NZ_CP136095.1 coordinate 2,230,578, forward strand.
CCGACGAACTGGTGGAAAAGGCGCAGGTCAATGCCCGCGCCATGGCCCTGGCGCAGGAGATCGCCGGCTCTGCCCCGCTGGCCGTGGAAACCACGCGCGCCACGCTGCGCGAAGGGCTGGCTGACCGCATCGCCGAGATCAACCAGCGCGAACTGGCAATCCAGCACGGACAGTTCCGCAGCGAAGACTTCCGCGAGGGCGTCGCCGCCATGGCCGCGCGCCGCGCCCCTGTTTTCAAGCGCCGTTGAAGGAGTGGGCCTGATGAGCGAACAAGACACCCGCGCCACGCCGGCCGGCCCGCTGGACGGCATCCGCGTGCTGGACCTCACTGCGGTCGTGCTCGGGCCGCTGGCCACGCAGGTGCTGGCCGACTTTGGCGCCGACGTGATCAAGATCGAAGGGCCGGAAGGCGACCTGATGCGCGCCAACGGCGTCTCGCAGCACGCCGGCATGAGCTCGATCTACCTGGCGCTGAACCGCAACAAGCGCTCGGTCGTGCTCGACCTGAAGACGCCCGAGGGCGCCGCAGCGCTGCGCGGGCTGATCGCCAGCGCCGACGTGCTGGTGCACAACATGCGCGTAGCCGCGATCGAGCGGCTGGGCTTCGGCTATGCCGAGGTGGCGCGCATCAACCCGCGCATCGTTTACTGCGTGGCCACCGGCTTCGGCCAGGACGGCCCGCACCGCGACAAGCCGGCCTTCGACGACATCATCCAGGCCGGCTGCGGGCTGGTCGCGCTGGGTTCCACCACCGGCGATCGCCCCGAGTACGTGCCCAGCCTGATCGCCGACAAGACCACCGGGCTGGCACTGGCCAACGCTGTGCTGGCAGCCCTGCTGTACCGCGAGCGCCACGGCGTCGGCCAGTCGGTGGAGGTGCCGATGCTGGAGACCATGACCGCGTTCGTGCTGGCCGAGCACCTGGGCGGCCTGACCTTCGAGCCCGCGCCCGCCGGTGCCGGCTACGCCCGCCTGCTGCAAGGCGGGCGCCGCCCCGCGCCGACCCGCGACGGCTGGATCTGCGCCCTGCCCTACACCGAGCGCCACTGGCAAGCCTTCTTCCGCGCGGTGGGCCGCGACGACCTGGCCGAGCGCTACGAAGTGGCCGACCGCGCGCAGCGCAACGCCAATATCCGTGCGCTGTACGGGCACCTGGCCGAACTGACGCCGGCGCGCACCACCGACGAATGGATGGAGTTGTTCGAGTCGCTCGACATCCCCGCCACGCCGATCTACGGCCTGGACGCGCTGGTCGACCATCCGCACCTGCGCGCCGTCGGCCTGTTCCAGGAAACGCAGCACCCCACCGAAGGCCCGCTGCGCGAAGTGCGCCCCGCCGCGCGCTTCTCGGCCACGCCGCTGTCGCTGCGCCGCCATGCGCCGCGGCTGGGCGAACACACCGCCGAAGTCCTGCAGGAGCTGGGCCTCGCGCAAGGCGTCAGCCAACGATAACGAATCAGCAGGAGACAGGCATGAACTTTGAACTGGACGAAGAACACCAGATGCTCAAGGACCTGGTCGCGCGCTTTGTGCGCGAGCAGCTGATCCCGCTGGAACCCGCGGTGCTGGCGCGCGAAGCCGCCGGCGGGCAGATGACGCTGCTGCCGGAAGAGCACGCGCGGCTTGACGCGATGTCGCGCGAACTGGGCCTGTGGGGCCTGGATGCGCCCACGGAGATGGGCGGCGCCGACCTGCCCACGGTGGCGATGGTGGGCGTCAACGAAGAACTGGGCAAGACCATCACGCCCTACGAACTGCCGCCGGACTCGCCCAACCTGCGCATGCTGATGCTGAGCGCCAGCGAGGCCCAGCGTGAGCGCTACCTGGCCCCTTACGCGCGCGGCGAGACCGTGTCGGCCATCGCCATTTCCGAACCCGGCGCCGGCGGCGACCCCGCCATGATGACGACGCGCGCCGAACGCGACGGCGACCAATGGGTGCTGAACGGCCGCAAGATCTGGATCAGCCGCGCGGCACGCGCGGACTGGACCATCGTCATGGCCGTGACCGACAAGGCCAAGGGCGCGCGCGGCGGCATCTCGGCCTTTATCGTCGAGCGCGGCACGCCGGGCTTCCGGGTGGAGCGCCGCATCCCGATGATCGGCGGCGCATCGACTTACGAGGTCGTGCTGGAAGACTGCCGCATCTCCGCCTCGCAGTTGCTGGGCACCGAGGGCCAGGGCTTTGCGCCGATGCAGGCGCGGCTGTCCACGCGCCGCGTGCAGATGGCCGCGTGGTGCATCGGCCGGGCGCAGCGGGCGCTGGACATGATCTGCGAGTACGCGCCGCAGCGCCAGACCTTCGGCGCGCCACTGGCGCAGCGCCAGGCGATCCAGTGGTGGGTGGCCGACGCCGCCACGCGCATCCACGCCTGCCGCCTGATGACCTACGAAGCCGCCAGCCGCATCGACGCCGGCGACGAGGCCCGCACGCAGGTATCGATGATCAAGGTATTCGCCACCGAGATGGCGTGGGACGTGATCGACCATGCCATGCAGACCTTCGGCGCGATGGGCATGACCAAGGAGCTGCCGCTGCAGCAGATGGCCAACGAGACCCGTTTGATGCGCATCTATGAAGGTCCTAGCGAGGTGCACCGCTGGGTGATTGCACGCGACCTGCTCGGCCTGCGCCGCTAAGCCCCCGCTTATCCCCGCTTATCCCCTTGCACCGGCGGGAACACGCCGGGCATTCCACGCTCAGGAGACACCATGCAACAGGTTTTCCGTTCCCGCCGCCGCTTCCTCGGACTGGCTGCCGCCGCGCTGGCGGTCATCGGCACCGCCACGCCGCAAGCGGCACCCGCTGCCGAGTCCGCCGACGCCTTCCCCGCCCGCCCGATCCGCTTTATCGTGCCCTTCCCTTCCGGCAGCGGCACCGACACCACCGCGCGCATGTTCGCCAAGAAGATCGGCGAGCTGACCGGCCAGGGCGTGGTGGTGGAGAACAAGCCCGGCGGCAACGGCTTTATCGGCGTGCAGACCGCGCTGAACGCGCCGCCTGACGGCTACACCGTCTTTATCGGCAGCAATTCCACGCTGTCGACCAACGCCGCCACCTTCCGCAAGCTGCCGTATGACCCGTTGACGGACTTTGCGCCGATCACGCTGCTGTCACGCGGGCCATGCGTGATCATCGTGCCGGCAAGCTCGCCCTACCGCACGCTGACGGAGCTGCTGGAAGATGCCCGCAAGCGCCCCGGCGCGCTCAACTACGGCACGGGCTCGATCTCCTACACGCTCTACTCCGAGTGGCTCAACGAGCTGGCCCGCATCAAGACCACCGCCGTGCCGTACAAGGGCGCGGGCGATGCCATCAACGGCGTGATGGCGGCCAATGTCGACTTTGCCGTGGTGGATGCCACCGGCGCCATCGAACTGGTCCGTGGCGGCAAGGTCCGCGCGCTGGCCTACACCGCGCCGCAGCGCTCGCCGCTGCTGCCGGACGTGCCCTCCATCGTCGAAGCCGGCCTGCCTGACTTCCTGGCCTACAACTGGGTGGCCGCGGCGGTCTCGGCAAAGACCCCGCCGGCGGTGGTGAAGCGGTTGCTGGACCTGTTTGCGCAGGCCGGCAACGCCCCGGATGTGCGCGAGTACTACACGCGCCAGTCGACCAAGCTGATCCTGTCGTCGCCGGCCGAGATGCTGCAGTACCAGAAGGACGAGATCCAGCGCTGGAAGCGGCTGGCGGCGGTGGCGAAGATCCCGCTGCAATAGCCGCGTGGCCCTGCCGCTGGCTCAGCGGCTGTGCTCGCGCAGCAGCACCGTCAGGCGCTGCGCCAGCGGCGACAGATAGGCGCCCTCGCGCGAAATCACGCCGATGTTCCGGCGCAGGTCCAGTTCCTCCACGGCCAGCGGCAGCACACGCAGGCCGTGCTGCATGGCGTCGCCGCCTTCATTGGCGATGCTCAGCATCTGCGTACCCTGCATCAGCGCAAACAGCGAACTGCTGCCAAAGTCGATCTCGATGCGCGGCTGCGGCTCCGGCAAGCCGCGCTGGCGGAACGCCGCGTCCACCTGCTGGCGCAGCGTGATATGCCCTTCGGGCAGCAGCCATTCCTGGTCCGCCAGGTCCGCCAGCCGCAGCTTGCGCCGCTGCAGCAAGGCGTGGCCCTCGTCCGCCACCACCACCAGCCGGTCGTCGAAGAGCGGCTGTACCGCCAGGCCGGCCGATGAGGCTGCCAACGGCGCCGGCGCCACCGCCACATCCAGTTCCCCCGCCGCCAGCAGGTCCAGCAGGTCGCGCGCCAGCCTGCGGCGCAGCCGCAGCCGCGCCACGGGACGCTCGCGCACCAGTTGCCGGCAAGCGCCCAGGATCACGCTGCCCGGGATCGACGGCGAATACCCCACGCGCAGGATGCCCTGCTCGCCGGTGCGGATGCCCAGCATCTCCTTGATGCCGTCCTCGTATTCCAGCTGGATGCGCCGTGCCCGCTCCAGGAAGCGCGTGCCGGCGTAGGTGGCGGTCATGCCGTTGGCGGTGCGCTCGAACAGCGGCAGCCCCGCCTGCGTCTCCACCCGCTGCACCGCCTTGGTCAGCGCCGGCTGGCTGATGCCCAGCGCGTCGGCGGCACGGCCGATGCCGCCGTGCGCCGCCACGGCGAGGATGTATTCGATATCCCGCGTCTCCATTGCCTCACATTCCTGATGGTTATGACTTTATAGCCAATACGTCATTGTGGTGATGCCTGTCATCTTACAGACTACGGTGCACGAGCACACGCAAAAGCGCTCGCCAGGATCATCAAGCATCAACGGAGACAGCATGGGTTTCGCGTATTTCCTGCGCCGCGCCGCGCGCTACTGGGGCGACCAGCCCGCCATCCTCTATCAGGACCGGGTGGTGACCTATCGCCAGCTGGACGAACGCTCCACGCGCCTGGCCAATGCGCTGCTGGCACTGGGCCTGCAGCCCGGCGACCGCGTCGCGGTGCAGTCGCGCAACCGGCCCGAGCTGGTCGAACTGGAATGCGCGCTGTACAAGGCCGGCCTGGTCAAGGCGGCGCTCAACCCGCGCTTCACTGCGGCCGAGGCCAGCGACGTGGTCGAGAACTGCACCCCGCGCGTGCTGATCGCCGGCCCCGGCTACACCGGCTATGCGCGCACCACGGCCGGCTTCGGCAGCATCGAGACCTTTATCGCCATCGGCGATGCGCCGGCGGGCTATGTCGAATATGAAACGCTGCTGGCCAACGCCGGCACCACGCCGCCGGACATCACCCCTGCCCCCGACGACCTGGCCGTGCTGCACTTCTCGTCCGGTTCCACCGGCAAGATCAAGGCTGCCATGCAGAGCTACGGCAACCGCATGGCAGCGCTGCGCAAGATGGTGTCCGGCATGGACCGCCCGGCCCGCCCCGGCGACCGGCTGGCGCTGATCGGGCCGGTCACGCACGCCTCCGGCATGCTGATGCAGCCCTACCTGTACCAGGGCGCCACGCTGGTGCTGTTCGAGAAATTCGAGCCCGCGCACTTCCTGGCCGAGGTGGCGCGGCTGCGCATCACCCACGTGTTCATGGTCCCGGCCATGATCAACATGCTGCTGGCCGAACCCACGCTGGCGCAAGCCGACCTGTCCAGCCTGAAGACCCTGGCCTACGGTGCCGCCCCGATGGCGCCGGCACGCATCCGCGAGGCCTGGGAGCGCATCGGCCCGATCCTGTCGCAGGGCTATGGCGCCAGCGAATCGACCTCCGGCGTGACGCGCCTGTCCACTGCCGACCATGCCGACGCCATCGCCAATCACCCGGAGCGCCTGGCCTCCTGCGGCCGCGCCCTGGGCGAGACCGAGGTGCGCGTGGTCGACGAGCAAGGCAAGGAGGTTGCCGTGGGCGAGATCGGCGAACTGGTGATCCGCGGCGAAGACGTGTTCCACGGCTACTTCAACGAGCCCGCGCTGACGCGCGAGACCGTCATCGACGGCTGGCTGCACACCGGCGACATGGCGCGCGTGGACGAGGCCGGCTACCTGTACCTGGTCGACCGCAAGAAGGACATGATTATTTCCGGCGGCTTCAACGTCTATCCGACCGAGGTGGAAGCCACGCTGTACCAGCACCCCGACGTGCTGGAAGCCTGCGTCATCAGCGTGCCGGACGACACCTGGGGCGAAAGCGTCAAGGCCGTGGTCACGCTGCGCCCCGGGCGCGAGGCCACCGCGCAGCAGCTGATCGCGCACTGCCGCGAGCGCATTGCCGACTACAAGTCGCCGCGCTCGGTGGACTTTGTCGCCGAACTGCCCAAGAACGCCAGCGGCAAGCTGGCCCGCAAGATCGTGCGCGAACGCTACTGGCAAGGCGTCGGGCGCCGCGTGAACTGAAGGAGTCCGCCATGTTCGATCACCTGACCAATCCCGTATTGCTGGAAACCCGCGCCGGCATCCGCCGCTTTATCGACGAAGAGATGCGCCCGCTGGAACAGGAACTCGGCCTGGGCTCTGAAGACCCGTGGCCGCGCGAGACCCTGCGCAATGTCTGGCGCCGCTCCAGCGAGCTGGGCGTCTATGCCGCGTGCCTGCCGACATCGCTCGGCGGCAAGGGCCTGAACATCCAGGAGCAATGCGCGCTCAAGGCCGACCTGGCCGCCAGCGGCTCCACCCTGGCCGCGCACGTGCTGGGCGACCTGGGCGGCCCGCCGCGCGTGGGCAATATGCTCAAATACGCCACGCCGGACCAGCTCAAGCGCTACTTCGAGCCCGTGATCCGCGGCGAGAAATCGACCTGCTTCGCACTGACGGAAACGCATTCCGGCTCCGACGCGCAAAGCATCAGGACTTCGGCCGTGGCCGATGGCGACGAGCTGGTCATCAACGGCGGCAAGCACTACATCAGCGGCGCCCCGTTCGCCGACTTTGCCATCGTCATGTGCGTGACCGACGCCACCACCACGCCGCCGGCCATCACGGCGGTGCTGGTCGACCTGAACCTGCCGGGCGTCACGGTGAGCAACGAGTACGTGCCGATGTCGGGCCAGCATATCGACGGCGACATCCGCTTCGAGAACGTGCGCGTGCCGCGCGCCAATATCTTTGGCGGCGAAGGCAACGGCTTCAAGCTAGGCATGTCGCGCATCAACGTGAACCGCCTGCTGCACTGCCCCAGCATGCTGGGGCTGGCCACCAAGGCGTATGAGTCGTCGGTGGCATACGCCGCCCAGCGCCGCCAGTTCGGCGGCCCGATCGCGCGCTTCCAGGCGATCCAGCACATGTTGGCCGACATGGCCGCCGCGCTGTGGGCCTGCGAAAGCATGATCACGCATACCGCCGCGCTGGCCGATGCCGGCGCCGATCTGCGCATGAAGGCCGCGGCGTGCAAGCTCTTTGTCTCGGAGCGCTGCTTCGAGGTGGCGGACAAGGCCGTGCAGATCCACGGCAATGTCGGCGTCACGCGCGGCCATCCGGTGGAGCAGACCTTCCGCAAGCTGCGCATGTTCCGCATCTTCACCGGCACCAGCGAGATCCAGCGCAACACCATTGCGCGCGCTATCCTCGAACCGCTGCAGCAGCAGAAGGCCTGACCGTGCCGGCGGCACGGTCGCCGCCGGCATGAGGACCATACGACAAGACCACGGAGACCAAGCATGAACCGCCGAAACTGGCTTGCCACCGCCGGCGCCGCCGCGCTGGGCAGCCTGCTGCTGCCGGCCCGCGCCGCCAGCGCATCATCCAGCTACCCCAACCGCCCGATCCGGCTGATCGTTCCGTTTATCGCCGGCAGCTCGCCCGACAACGTCGCCCGCACGCTGTCGGCGGAGCTAGGCAAGAAACTCGGCCAGCCGCTGGTGGTCGAGAACATGCCCGGCGCCGGCGGCATCATCGGCGCCAGCGCGCTGCGCCGGGCCGCACCCGATGGCTATACGCTGGGCATCCTGGCCAATACGCACGTGATCAACGTGCACATGTACCGCAAGATGCCGTATGACCCGGCGCAGGATTTCACGCCGATCACTGCCCTGTCCGGCGGACCGTCCGCGCTGGTGGTGCCGGTCTCGTCGCCCTACAAGACCGCTGCCGAACTGATCGCCGCCATGAAGAAGGCCCCGGGCAAGTTCAACTACGGCTCTGGCGGCAAGGGCAGCATTGCCCACCTTGCGGTGGAAACCATGCTGCACCAGACCGGCTGCGAAGCCGTGCACATCCCCTACAAGGGCGCGCCGGAAATCATCACCGCCATGCTGACCGGACAAACCCAGTTCGGCATGCCGGTGCTCGGCACCGCAACGCAGTACGTACGCAACAACCAGGTCAGGGTGCTTGCCGTCACTGCCGCCGCGCGCTCGCCGTTTTTCCCGGACGTGCCAACCATGGCCGAAGCCCTGCCCCCGGGCCTTGTCATCGACAACTGGAGCGGCCTGTTCGCACCGGCCAACTTCCCGGCCGAACTGGCGCAGAAGCTGCATGCCGCCGTCGGCGCCCTGCAGAGCGCCGGCGTATTCGATGCCCAGCTCAAGGCCAATGCCGGCGAGTTGCGCCGCAGCGCCTCGCCCGCGCAGTTCGGCACCATGGTCGCCAGCGACAACGCGCGTTACGGCGACCTGATGAAGTCGATCGGCATGGTCGGCGACCTGGGCTGAGCGTCCTGCCCGCCCCCGCCGCACGCCTCCCTCCGCGCGTGCGGCGCTCTCCTTCGCTTTCTTCCCGCAAAGGCCCTGTATGAAGCCAGAATGGTCCTGCCTCAAGGACGTCACCATCATCGATGTCAGCCAGTTGCTGCCCGGCCCGCACGCATGCAGCCTGCTGCGGCAACTGGGCGCGGATGTGATCAAAGTGGAACAGCCCGGCACTGGCGACACCGCGCGGCAGCTTGGTCCGACGGTGTTTGCACAGTTCAACCGCGGCAAGCGCTCGGTTGCGCTGGACTTGAAGACCGATGCCGGCCGTGAGGCCTTCCTTGACCTGGTGCGCAATGCCGATGCCGTAGTGGAAGGCTTCCGCCCCGGCGTGATGGCGCGGCTTGGGCTGGGCTATGAAGCGCTGGCGTCGGTCAATCCGGCTATCGTGCTGTGTTCGGTCTCTGGCTTCGGCCAGACCGGCCCCTATGCCAGCCATGCCGGGCATGACCTGAACTACCTGGCGCTGGCTGGATACTGGGCGACGCCGGTGCAGGTGCACGACAAGGTCTCGCGCCCGCGCGTGCGGGTGTCGGATTACGCCGCCTCCGGCTACGCGGCGCTGTCGCTCGCGGTGGCGATCATGAGTGCGCGCCAGAACGGACAGGGTCAACATCTGGATGTCTCGATCCATGACGCGATCCTGTCGTGGACCGCTCACGGCGCGTGGGCCGCGCGCGGGCACGAGGCGTCGCCGCAGGCATCTCCTACCGTGATGCCGGAGAACGATCTCTTCGAGACGCGCGACGGCCTGCATCTGGCGATGGGCATCCTCGAGAACAAGTTCTGGGTCAACCTGTGCGAGGCGCTGGGCGAAGAATTCCCGGCCTTGCGTGATCCGCGCTTTGCCACGCGGGCTGGGCGGCATGGGCACAAGGTGGAGGTCAATGATTTGATGGCGGCGGTGTTCCGTACACGCGATCTCGCCGAGTGGGAGGTGTTCTTCGGGCCGCTGGATATTCCGTTCTCGCCCGTCCTGGGGGCGACGGCACTGTTTGAGGATCCGCATGTGCAGGCGCGGGAGGTGGTTCGGCCGGTGCCTGGGGAAGGCGGGATCGCAGTTAATTTTCCGGTGAGGTTCTCGTTGGGGTTGCCGGAGGGGGAGGATTTTGTGGCTCAGGTGGGGGAGCATAGTGCGGACGGATCTCTGCCCAAGATCATCGGTGGCGGGATCGGGAACTCGTAATTTGGCTTAGTTCCATGCGGTTGGTTGTCGTGCTTGGCGGGCGTGGGCTGTTTCGCCGGCGTAGCCGGCGAGTCACTTTCTGTCCGAGCGACAGAAAGTAACCAAAGAGCGCGTCGCCTGGGCGGCTGGCCATCCATTTCACGGCGTTGGTGGTTCGGGCAATGGTGATTTCCGTTCGATGGGGTTGGTGGTTCGACCCTGCTACGCACCCTGTCCGGTGCCTGCGTCCAGACACTATTGGACGAACCCGACTTTAGGCGGTTGGCAGCCTGCTAACCACCGCGTCGGTGGGACGCCTTCGGCTGCGCTTCGCGCCGGCCCTAACGTGGCAGAACGAACGGCCACTTCCTGATTTGCGCTTTTGGCCCGGCGTCATTGGCGACAGCGCCATGCGAGCGCAGCGACGCATTCCGTGCCTGGGCACCTGACCTGCGATACTGAGTGCGCGCAGCGCAGCCGAAGGCGTCCCACCAATAACGTGGTTAGCAGGCTGCCAATAGCCTAAAGTCGGGTTCGTTCAATAGTCCGTTGACGTAGGCACCGGACAGGGAGCGTAGCTGGGTCGAACGGGCAACCACGCCCAAATAGCAAGCACCGCCGCTCGAACCACCCCCGCCACCAAATTTATGGCCAGCCGCCCAGGCGACGCGCTCTTTGCCTACTTTCTGTCGCTCGGACAGAAAGTAGGTCGCCGGCTACGCCGGCGAAACAGCCCACGCTAGTCAAGCACGACAACCAACCGCACAGCGGCGACCATCTCGCATTCCAAGACTCAGCGATTTCCTACTCAATCGCGTTGCGGCAAGCTTCGCCCGCCCCTTCCAAATGCGACATCTCTTATCGCCTGCACGACTCCGGCAGGAAATACTGGTCACGTCATCGGATCGCCGATGACCGGGCGTGGAAACCCGAAGGTCGGAACAGGGACAGGCGTTGCGCTTTCAAATGGCAACGCCTGTGCTCGCACGAACATGTCTGGTTCTATGGCGGGCCGAGCGAGGCAGCTGAAAGGCTGACCGGGTTCTTCCCTGTTCTAACCGGGTTTCCACCCTCGCTGTCTGGCCCGCCACCCTCACCTTCAAATGAGTGGCGCGCATTAGCCTGGTAAGGAGTCAGTAATGGTCGATGCAATCGAAACCAACGCGTGCCTGCATGAAGTGCGTGCCGGCATTGAAGGCGTGCTCGTGCTGCTGGAGCAGCAAAGCGTGCGCTCGGAAGCGTGCTTCAGCGCGCTCTGCCTGCTTGAAATGGTGAAGGCAAAGCTGGATGCCTTGATGGCAGCTGGGCCGCTTGCGGCGTAGCAATGCCTCTGGTCTGGCGGTGCTTCGGCACCGTCAGACAGTCCTCGTGAAAGCCGCATCAAGCGTGGCCGTTCGATCGGATCTGCCGGACGGTATCTGCCAAATCGCCCGCTCATGGAATTTGCCAGACACTGCCTGGCAAATGTGCGCCCAAAACATCACTTAAGCTCACCACCCTTGCCCAAGCGTTCCCCTTGCCCTGGTCCGCCCACGTGCGCCTGCTATCGGTCAAGAACCCGCGGGCTCGTACCTTCTACGAAAGTGAGGCGTTGCGCTGTGGGTGGAGCGTACGACAGCTAGATCGTCAGATCGGCAGCCAGTTCTACGAGCGGACAGCCCTTTCACGCTTCACAGCTAGTACGGCGTCACCGCTGCGGCTCCTGTTTCTTGTCACCGCACGCGTTGCGCAAGTGCACATCCCCGTCGTGACGATGTATGTGCAATTCAGCGTTCTCCCGCCTGGCCACGTCCCAACCCGCAGCAATTGCCGCTTCCATGGTCGGAAATCTCTGGGCCTTTGTATTGAGGCCGCCGAACTCCAATGCCCAACCATCTTCTGCGGGCAGAACGCGAATGATCCGCGATTGCATAATGACCCTCTCTAAATTTCCCGCGACATACAGCGGGCATCGCGTACTGTCGAGCAAGAACACGTTCCCGCGGACAAGCGTGGCTGGGTGAGAGCCGGGATCATCCGGGAGGAGCCGCATCGAGGGTACGTCGTGCATCGCTGTATCTGCGTCAACGAACACACGAGCAAGACTGCTGCTGCATGGGCGGGCACCTTTCGGTGCCATATGAACAGAAGACGCAGCAATCACCGGCCTTGGGCCTTAGCAACGCGTGGCAGCGCTCGCACTCATAGCACCACTGGCAGGCATCAATGGGCATGGTTTCTTCTTTTGCATGCGCGCACCTGGGGCAGGTGATGATTGACTGCAGCTTGACGGCGCTCATCATTTCTCTTTGCCTCACGGCCGATGGGCAGTAGACGGTCACCGTGCCTGGCGACCTGATCCCCGGCGCTGCCCATCGCAATGCGATCCGCCCTTCCCGTATGTGCGGTTTAGGCGTAGCCTAGGTCCGTACCAAGGTACGGAGTCAAGCAATGGACCACACACTGACAATCGGGAAGCTGGCCAAGGCGGCCGGTGTTGGCGTGGAGACGGTACGCTACTACCATCGGTGCGGCCTGCTGCCGGTGCCGGAGCGTGCCTATGGCGCCATTCGGCAGTATTCGCAGCAGAGCTTGCAGCGGCTTCATTTCATTCGCCAGGCCCAGACGCTCGGGTTCACCCTGGATGAAGTCCGGGTACTGCTGCGACAGAACGATGGCGGCACGTGCAGCACAGCCCGCACACTGGCCGAGCAAAAGCTCAGTCTTGTGGAGGAAAGATTGAAGGACTTGCGACGATTACGAGCTGAACTGAAGAATCTCATTGGGCAATGCCATGCCAATGGCAATGAGGATTCTTGTCCCTTGATTGACACCTTGTCTGCCAACATCGGTAGAGAGGCTTAGGATCGGGCCTGATACGACATGCAACGGAAAGGTGGGCCGGCCAACGGCAAACAGCGTGACAAGTGGTCCAGCGCGGACAAGCCGCGCTGAGGCTGGCGCACCTGTGGGCGGACGACCCAGACGAAGCCTCGTCAGGCCCGGCGCCCACTGGCTGTCTTCAGTTCACTGTAACACCCCCGATGCCCTGTACCGCCTGCTGCCAGCGCGTGCGCTCTTCATCCAGCACGCGGCCCGCTTCAGCCAGCCCCGTGCCGGCAGGCTCCCCGCCTTGCTCCCGCAGCAGCGCCGCCATCTGCGGGGTCTTCACGATCTTGACGATTTCCGCGTTCAGGCGCTGCAGGATTTCCGGGGGCGTGCCCGCCGGGGCATAGATTGCGTGCCAACCCACCATCGACTCCAGCGCCGGCATGCCCTGCTCGGTGAAGGTAGGGACTTGAGGCAGCAGGCTGGAACGGTCCTTTCCGGCAATGGCCAGGGCGCGGATCTTGCCGGCATCGATCAGGGGCTTGGCGGAACCGGGTTCACCGAAGCCGGCCACCACCTGCCCGCTGGCGAGATCGTTCATGAAGCTGCCCTTGTAGGGAACGTGGACCAGGTCGATACCGGCCTTCTTGTTCAGATATTCGCCCGCGATATGCGCCGAGGAGCCGGTGCCGAAGGACGCATAGGCAAGCGACCCGGGGTTCTGCTTTGCATAGGCCACGAACTCCTGCAGCGTCTTCGCGGGCACCTTCGCGTTGACCAGCAGGATCAGGGATCGCTTGACCACCTGAGAGACCACCACCACGTCTTTTTTGGCATCGTACGGCAGGCTCTTGTAGGTCAACGGATTGAGCACGATCGGGCCGGAGATGGTGTAGAGCAGCGTGTAGCCGTCTGGCGCGGCCTTGGCCACCGCGTCCGTGCCGATGATGCCGGAGGCCCCAGGCCGGTTCTCGACCACGATGGTCTGTCCAAGCGCGGCGCCCAGCTTCTGGGCGAGCGGGCGCGCGATCGCATCCGGGCCGCCACCTGGCGGATAAGGCACGATCAGCTTGATGGGCCTGGCCGGGTAGCCCGATGTGGCATCAGCGGCGATGGCCGGCACCGCGGTGCAGGTGAACATGATCAGTCCGGCAATGAGGCCGGCATGGCGCAATTCGAACATTTTGTCTCCTGGTTGGCGCTCTGGCGGCGCTCACTATGCGGTTGACCGGGGCTATGCCGGTGGCTGATCCGACAACAGGGCTTGCGTGCGCAAGCGTGCGGCTTCGTACTCCTTGCGTGTGGTGGCGATCACGGCAGCCACGCTGCCAACGTCGGATACCCCTGAGACGGTATGTCCGGCGCTCCAGATATCGCTCCAGCGTTTGGGCTTGTCGTGCGCCTTGCCCCCGCCGAAGCGGGCCCTGGCTTCTTCAAACGTGACCGACTCGTCCAGACCGTCAGGGTCGAGGCCGGCGGCCTCGATGGAAGGTCGCAGCATGTTGGTGTCGAGCCCCGTGAACGCGCGCGTGCGCAGCACGTCGTCGAGGCGACTCGCCACCACCATCTCCTTATGGCGTGCATCTGCCATGCTTTCCGCGGTGGCGATGAACTTGGTGCCCATATAGCCAAGGTCGCAGCCCAGCACCCGGGCAGCCCACAACGCGTGGCCGTCCGAGATGCCGCCGGCCAGCACCAGCGGCCCATCGTAGAAGGCCCGGACCGCACGCGCGAAGGCCATCCCGTTGGCCCATCCGGTCTGCCCGCCCGCGCCGGCGCTGAGCAGCACCAGTCCGTCGGCGCCGGCCTGCAGCGCCTTCTCGGCGTGCGCAACTGAGGCTACGTCTGCCAGCACCATGCAACCGATGTCGTGCAGCGGCCCGACCACCGCGGCAGGGGAGCCCACGCTGGTGATGACCATTTCCACCCGATGGCGCACCAGGCAGGCCAGATCGTCCTGCAGCCGCGGCTGGCGGATGATCAGGTTGGGGCAGAACGGCGCCGGCTCGGCTTCGCCCGCTTCGCGCTCACCGAGGTCAGCGCGGATGGTCGTCAGCCACTGATCGAGCTCCGCCACCGTGCGCGCGTTGGCGGTCGGGAAAGCACCGACCACGCCGTTGCGGCAGGCAGCGGTCACCAGCGCCGGCCCGCTGATGCGCAGCATGGGCGCGGCGATCAGCGGCAGGCGCAGGCGCGGCCACGGCAGCGCCGGCCCACGGGTTGCGGTGGCGGACCTCATCGGCCCCGCCATTGCGGCTTGCGCTTTTCCGCGAAAGCGGCCAGGCCTTCGCGCCGGTCTTCGGAATCCAGGGCGCGCGCGGCAATCGGGGCCTGCTTCTGCCAGGCCTCCTCGTCGGTCCAGTCGGCGCTGCGGCGCATGATTTCCTTGCTCGCGGCCATGGCGAGCGGCGCGTTGACCAGCAAACCCTCGGCGAGCGTGATGGCTTCCTGCAGCGCGGTGCCCGGCTCCACCAGGCGGTTGGCGAGTCCGTGCTGATGGAAGAAGGCGGCGTCGCGGATCTCGCCGGAGAGCGCCAGCTCCATCGCGATGTGGTAGGGAATGCGGCGCGGCAGGCGGAACAGGCCGCCGCCTACCGCCACCACGCTGTGGCGCACTTCCGGCAGGCCCATGCGGGCATTGCGCGCGGCCACGATCAGGTCGCAGGACAGGCAAAGCTCCAGCCCGCCGCCCACCGCATAGCCTTCCACCGCCGAGATCAGCGGCTTGCGCGGCGGGCGGCGGAACAGCCCGAAGCCGCCGCGGTCGTCGGTGGTGGCGCGCTCGCCGCGTGCCACGGCCTTGAGGTCCGCGCCGGTGGAGAAATTGCCATCGCTGCCAGTGAGGATGCCGATGAACAGGCTGTCGTCGTCATCGAGCAGGTCCATGGCGGCATTCATCTGCGCCGCGGTTTCAGCGTCGCACGCATTCTTGACCTGCGGGCGGTTGATGGTGACGATGAGCAGCGGACCGCGCCGCTCTGTCAGCACCTTGGGAGTATCGTCGTTCATGCTCACCTCACTGGGCAAAGGAGAAGCCGCCGTTGACCGGATAGGTCTGGCCGGTGATCCAGGCGCTGGCATCCGAAGCCAGGAAGAGCACCATGTTGGCCACGTCCTCGGGGCGCCCCGGGCGGCGGATGACGTACTTCTCCATCATCTTCTTCAGCCTGTCGGGATCGTCAGCCAGGCGCTTCTCGATCGCGGGTGTCGCCGTGGCCGCGATCGCCACGGTATTGGCCGTGACCTGATAGCGCCCGAGCGTGCGGGCAATCGCGCGCATGAAGCCGGCAGCCCCCGCCTTGGCGCCGGAATAGATCTCAAGGCCAGGTTCGCCCACGCGTCCGGCATCGGAGATGATGGTGATGATGCGGCCGCGTTTGCGCTCGATCATGTCGGGGATGCAGGCGCTGGCGCAGTGGATCACGCCGTAGAAATTGACCTCGATCGCGCTGTTCCAGGCGTCTCGTCCATGCTCCCAGAACGGTTTGCGCACGTCTGGCGACGGCGTCGCGCCATGGTTGCCGGCATTGTTGACCAGCACGTCGATGGGGCCGGCAAGTTCGCGTGCCTGCTCGACCATGCGCCTGACGCTCTCGGCATCGGACACATCCGCCTGCACCGCGAACGCGTTGCCGCCGGCGTCCCGGATCGATTGCGCGACGGCTTGCGCGCGTTCGGCAAAGTAATCGTTGACGATCACCGCGGCGGCGCCGTGCCCGGCAAAGTGCCGGGCGATCTGCTCGCCCACGCCCTGACCAGCGCCTGTCACCAGCGCCACCTTGCCTTCGAGACTGAGTAGGTCGTTCATACGTGCCGCTCCTTTCCTTTCCAATAGGGATCCCGCAATTCGCGCTTCAGGAGCTTGCCCATGGTGTTGCGTGGCAATTCCTGCATGAATTCGATGCGGCGCGGCCGCTTGTACGAAGCGAGATGCTCCGCGCAGTGGGCCAGCACCTCATGCTCGCCGGCGCGGTGGCCGGGCTTGAGTTCGCAGAAGGCAAGCACCTGCTCGCCGAACTCGTCGTCGGGGATGCCGATCACCGCGGCGTCCAGGATGGCGGGATGCTTGAGCAGCGCCGCCTCGATCTCGGCCGGATAGATGTTCACGCCGCCGGAAATAATCATGTCCTTGGCGCGGTCGGTGATGAAGATGTACCCGTCCTCATCGAGGTAGCCGACATCGCCGACGCGGAAGAAGCCCTCGGCGTCAACCGTGTCGGGGCCGAGCGGAGGCGCATTCAGGTAGTTGCGGATGGTCACCGGCGTGCGGATCCACAGTTCGCCGCGCTGGCCTGCCGGCAGGCAATGTCCTTGCGCATCGCGGACCTGCACGATGACATGCCGGTGCGGCTTGCCGCTGGAGCCTGGCTTGATGCGCTGCATCTCGGGCGGCAGCCGGGAAATCATGCCGACCTCGCTGGCGCCGTAGCCTTCCTGCAGGGTATCGGCGCCGAAGTAGCCGAGAATCCATTCCTTCAGCCCGTAGGGCACGGGCGCGGCCCCGATGCTGAGGCCGCGGATCGACGAGACATCGTAGCGGGCCAGCACTTCGGCAGGCAGCGCCGCCAGGCGCTTGTACATGGTGGGCACGCCGGTCCAGGTGGTGACCTTGTGCCGGGCAATCAGTTGCAGCGTCTCTTCCGGCAGGAAGCGCCGCTGCAGCACGGTCTTGCCGCCACGACGCACGCACGCCCAGAACTGGGAAGGGCCGGAACCGTGGTGGGCCGGCATGTTGATCAGGCTGACGCTCTCGCCGGCGCCGCCGCGGTAGGCCTCCACGGACTCGCGGTACTCGCGCATCGCCTGGGGATCGGCGCCGCGATGCATCGTCACCCCCTTGGGCAGCCCGGTGGTGCCTGAGGTGTAGATGATCAGCGGGGGCTCGGCCTGCGCATGGAGTGGTGCATCGCTGCTTTCGAGCAAGGTGCCATATGGCAGGAATCCGTCGGCGGGCGCGTCGATCGAAATGGCGAGCTTGATGGGCGACGCATCCAGCACGGGCTTCAGTGCTGACGGATCGGCATCGTCGCAAAGGAACACGGTGGCCCTGCTGTCAGCCATCACGTGGCGGCATTCTTCCGGTGTCAGCCGCCAGTTCAGCCCGAGCATCGTGCTGCCCAGCTTGGCGAGCGCGCCGGCAACGATGGCCCATTCGAGCCGCACCTGGGTGCGCAGCACGACGATGTCGCCGGCACCGACCCCGCGTTTCCGCAATCCATGCGCGACGCGGTTGGCTACCTCGTTGAACGCCGCCCAGGTCAGGCTGCGCTCTCCTTCGACCAGGGCCACATCGTCGGGTTTTTCTGCCGCCCATCGTTCGATTCCAATCAGCATTGCTTGGTCCATGTCTCCTTACCTCGGCGATGTCGGGCGGGGCTGTTGCCACTGCCCGAACCACAACTTGCTTGTCGTCGGACAAGAATATGTATTTGCTTGTTCACCAGCAAGTAAGTGTATTCCCGGATTTCGCCGTGAAGGCCGATCGCTAAAACTGGGCAGGCCATCCCACTACTCGCGCCACCCCGAGTGGCGCATTCGCCATGACCCTGCCCTTACTGAAACCTGTGCTCTACCGCGCGCAGGGCACGCCGGCGTTGCCGGAACACCCCGCCCTGCTCGGCGGAACATGCCGCTGCGGCCATGTCTTTTACCCGTGGCAAAGCTATGGCTGCGAGCGCTGCGGCGCCACCGGCGACGCGCTGACACCCGTGGCCCTGAGCGGCCGCGGCCGGGTGGAATCCAGCGCTGTCGTGCATCTCCACGCCTCGCCAGCGCGGCAGGCGCCTTTCACGGTCACCGCGGTGAGGCTGGAAGACGGCCCCCTGGTGCGAACGCTTGCGCTCGGGAGCGAAGCTGGCCAGGGCACTGGGGGAACGGGGCTGGTGCCGGGCGATGCCGTCGTCGCCGTGCTCGCCGAGGTCTCGGACGGGCAGCAGGAAGGCAGCACGCAAGCGCGCGCGCTGGATCTTCGCTTTGTTCGCGTCGCCTGAACCGGAGGAACGGATCCCATGAGCGTTGCACTCACCACCCTTCGCCCGGTCTATGTCATCGGCATCGGCTTTCATCGCTACCAGCCGCTGAGCGAAACGCCTTACGTTCAGCTCGGGCTCACCGCCGCCCGCGCCGCGCTGGCCGATGCCGGCGTGCCGTGGGAAGGCGTCCAGTCCGCCTATGTCGCCACGGCCTTGCTGCCGATGGCCGCGGGCCGGCCCATGCTGCGGCACCTCGGCGCCACCGGCATCCCCATCGTCCATATCGAGAACGCCTCTGCCTCTGGTTCGGCGGCATTTCGCCAGGCCTGCCTGGAAGTGGCGACGGGTCTCACTGACATGTCCCTCGCGCTTGGCGTCGACAAGCCGCGCACGCAGGGGCGCCCCGAACGCGCGGAACACCAGACTGGCATTGCCAGCCTGGCCGACGACGCCATCGTGCCATTCACGCATTTCGCGCTGCTGGCCGATGCCTACGCGCACCGTAACCGCGTGGCAGTCGAGGACATTGCCCTGGTGGCGGTGAAGAATCACCGCAATGGCGCCAGGAATCCGTTCGCGCAGCGGCAGAAAGCACGCACGCTGGATGAGATCCTGGCGGGCAAGCCCATTGCCGGCAGCTTTACCGCGCTGCAGTGCACGCCGGTCGGAGAAGGTGCGGCCGCCGTCATCGTGGCTTCGGAAGCGGCACTCAGGCGCTACGGCGTGGATCCGGGCCGGGCCGTCCGGGTGCTGGCCTCGGCCGCGGGCAGCCAGCGCGTGTACGACGATCCTGCGCGCTATGACACGCTGCTGACGCAGGAAACGGTGCACCGGGCCCTGGCCGATGCCGGCGTTTCGCCACGGCAGCTCGATGTGGTCGAACTGCACGACGCGTTTACGGTAGAGGAACTGGAGTACCTGGAAGCGATCGGCGTGTGCGATGAAGGCCATGCCATGCCGCTACTCAAGGAAGGTGCCTTCGACGTTGGCGGCCGATGCGCCGTGAGCCCGTCCGGCGGGCTGATCGCCATGGGCCACCCGATCGGGCCCACCGGGATCGGGCAAGTGGGCGAGATCGTGCGGCAACTGCGGCACGAGGCCGGCGACCGGCAGCAAGCTTCTGCCCGTTACGGGCTGGCCCACATGGTCGGCCTGGGCGCCGTCTGCTACGCGCACGTGCTGGCGCGCCCCTGAAGCTCGCCGCAGCGCTGCGTCATGCCGCCGGGTCCGGACGCAGCGCGCGCGCCATCGTGCCCACCAGGGCATCCCGCACCTGGGCGGGATTGGCATGCGGCGATCCCAGCAGGAACTGCGCCGAGATGCCGCGCAGCGCGCCAAGCATGACGATGGACTCCGCCACGGGGTCGACATCGGCCCGGATCTCCTGCTTGCGGATGCCGATGCGCAGATGCCCCTCGAAGTACGCCAGCGACGCGCGGTTGAACTGATCCAGCGCGACTGCCAGCGCCCCGCCCGAGACAAAGGCTTCGGTGAACATGATGTACAGCGCGCGGGTGGCGCAGTCGTGGCTCGCGGCCCGGTCGATGTAGAGCCCGACCACGCCGAGAATGGCATCGAGGCCCGGCCGCCACGGACCTGCGGTGTTTCGCGCAGCACGGAAGTTCCTGCCGATCCGTCCCACCAGCGCCGTCAACAGGCCTTCCTTGTTGCCATAGTGGTGGGCCGGCAGGCCCCGGCTGTAACCCGCCCGTTCGCCGACCTCGCCCAGGGTCGTCCCCGTCACGCCTTTCTCGCTCACCAGTTCCATGGCGCTCTGGAGAATGCGGCGTTCCGCTTCTTCCCTGCGGTCGCTTTGCTTGCGGCGTTGCCTGGCGGGAGGCGCTTCGATTCCGGAGGGGCTGTCCATGTGACTGATAGGGCGATCGTTTGAAACTTGCTTGTCAGCCAGGATGATACTTCAGGCGCGCCCCTGGTTCCTCCCCCACCTGTAGCGATCTCTACGCTATTGAAGCGCAGCCTACGGGCATCTAACATGCCGCCATGCCTGCCATTGTCGTGCGCCTTGCCCAAGCCGGTGCCTTCGAGTCCGGCGCATGCTGTTTTTGTACGGCGGGGTCGTCACGGACTTTCACTGACAGCATGAGACGCCCGGGATACGGACGCCATTGCGATGCGCACACCTGAAGACCCGGCCATGACTGTCAGCAGAGGCTGGCTTGCGCGCATGGTCCTGCCCGCGGGCGTTCATACCGGCGCCTTGCCGCTTCTCGTCGGGCGCGCGCTGCGCGGGTTCTGTGACGGCTTTATCGCCGTGCTGTTGCCCGCGTACCTGCTGGCCCTCGGTTTCGCGCAACTGGCAGTGGGACTGGTCAGCAGCGCCACCCTGATCGGCTCGGCACTGGCGACAGTCCTGGTGGGCGTCATCGGCCACCGCTATCCGCAGCGCAGGCTGCTGGTGTCGGCGGCCGCGCTGATGGCCGCGACCGGCATAGGCTTCGCCGGGCTGTCCTCCCTTTGGCCGCTGTTGCTGGTCGCGTTCGTCGGCACGCTCAACCCCAGCTCCGGCGACGTCAGCGTCTTCCTGCCGCTTGAGCATGCCGGTCTTGCCGATTCAGCCTCCCCCGATGCTCGCACTGCGCTGTTCGCCCGCTACAGCCTGACCGGGGCCCTCTGCGCCGCCATAGGCGCGCTGGCGGCGGCGCTGCCGGACTGGCTCGCGGCGCAGCTTGGGGTTCCTGTCCTGAGCGCGCTGCGCGCCATGTTCATGGTCTATGCCCTGACCGGTGCCGCACTCTGGATTCTCTATGCCCGCATGTCGGAGCCGCCACCGCACCTGGCAACGGCGAGAGTCCCGCTGGGACCGTCTCGCCGGATCGTTACCCGCCTTGCCTTGCTCTTCAGCGTCGACGCCTTTGCCGGCGGCCTGGTGGTGAATTCTCTGCTGGCGCTCTGGTTGATGCAGCGCTTCGGCCTTTCCATTGGTGCCGCCGGGCAGTTCTTTTTCTGGGCCGGGCTGCTCAGCGCCGGCTCCCAGCTCGTGGCTGCGCCGCTGGCTCGCAGGTTCGGCTTGCTGAACACGATGGTGTTCACCCATATCCCATCCAGCCTCTGCCTGATCGCGGCCGCGTTCTCCCCCGCCCTGCCGGCGACCCTGGCGCTGTTGCTCGTACGCAGCGCGCTGTCGCAGATGGATGTACCGACCCGGACCGCCTATGTCATGGCCGTGGTGACGCCGCCCGAGCGGCCGGCGGCGGCAAGCCTGACCGCCGTGCCCAGGAGCCTGGCTGCCGCATTCGGCCCGACCCTGGCGGGCGCGCTGCTGGCCATGGGCTGGGTCGGGACTCCGCTGGTTGCCTGCGGCGTGCTCAAGATTGCGTACGACCTCGCACTCCTTGGTGCGTTCCGGCGGGTCAAGCCTCTCGATTGACGCGCTGGGCCATCGCGTAAAGATTCGAAAAAGAAGCGTCGCGGCGGCGAAGCACCTCCGCCAACAGCAGCGGCCCTGCCACCACGCATCACGATCGCCAGCGGCCAGGAAAGTGCACATTGGTTCGCGCGCGCAAGCTGATCGCCCCAATCTTTATGCGTTCTTTATACGCACCGGCCACCTTTCTACCCTGTTTTTACGACCCCGTCGCTAATCTGCAAGCCGAAACCATTCAAGGGTGCTTTGTTATGGACGGGATCTTTTTGATCGTATTGATTGGCTTCGCCGTGCTGAGCGCGGCCCTGCTGGGGCTTTGCGTCGTGCTTGCGCCGAAATCTCCGGCAGGCAGCGAGCACGGCGGCGCGCATAACCAGATGCTGGGAAAGAACAGCGCGTCGGACAGGAGGTTGTGATGAGCTGGACCGATCTGTTGAGCGGCGTGCTGGCCATTGCCATTTTTGTTTACCTCCTCATTGCGTTGTTCCGGCCGGAGAAATTCTGATGTCCACCCAATTCGTGGGCCTGCTGGTCCTCTATCTCGCCATCCTCCTGGCGTGCGCCCCCTTTCTCGGACGCTATATCCGGCGTGCCGTGGAGGATGGCAACTATTCGCTGACCGTCTGGGGCCGGCCGCTGGAACGGCTTCTGTATCGCCTGGGCGGCGTGCGTGCCGATACCGGGATGGGCTGGAAGCAGTACGCCGTCGCGGTGCTGGCGTTCAACCTGCTTGGCGTCGTGGCCGTCTATGCGCTGCAGCGCCTGCAGGGCATGCTGCCGCTCAATCCGCAGGGCTTTGGCGCGGTGTCGCCGGACTCGGCCTTCAACACAGCGATCAGCTTTGTCGCCAACACGAACTGGCAAGGCTATGCCGGCGAGTCGACCATGGGCTATCTGACGCAGATGCTCGCGCTCACCGTGCAGAACTTCCTGTCCGCGGCGACCGGCATCGCCGTGGTGTTCGCGCTGATTCGCGGATTCGCGCGCCAGAGCGCCGCCACCATCGGCAATTTCTGGGTCGACATGACGCGGGTCACGTTGTACGTGCTGGCGCCGGTTGCGACCGTGATCGCACTGGCGCTGGTCAGCCAGGGTGTGATCCAGAACTTCGATGCCTACAAGGAAGTCAGCCTGGTCACGCCGGTTGGGTACAGCCAGCCGAAGCTCGATGCGGCCGGGCAACCGGTTCTCGATGCACAAGGCAAGCCCGTCACGGAAGACCTGAAGACCGACAAGCAGACGCTGGCGATGGGACCGGTTGCCTCGCAGGAAGCCATCAAGATGCTCGGCACCAACGGCGGCGGCTTCTTCAATGCCAACTCGGCGCATCCGTTCGAGAACCCGAATGCCCTGGCCAACCTCCTCGAGATGCTGGCGATCTTCCTGATCCCGGCGGCGCTGTGCTTCACCTTTGGCGAAATGGTGGGCGACAGGCGACAGGGTGTGGCGGTGCTGGCCTCCATGACGGTCATCTTTGTAGCGATGGCCTGCGTGGCGGCGATGTCCGAGCAGATGGCCAACCCGGCGCTGGCCGGATTGCCGGTGGATCACGCCGCGTCGCTGTTGCAGGCCGGCGGCAATATGGAAGGCAAGGAAACGCGCTTCGGCATGGCGGCTTCGGCACTGTTCGCCACCATCACGACCGCGGCGTCGTGCGGCGCGGTCAATGCCATGCATGACTCCTTCACCGCCATCGGTGGCCTGGTGCCGATGCTGCTGATGCAGCTGGGCGAGGTGGTGTTCGGCGGCGTCGGCTCCGGGCTGTACGGCATGCTGGTCTATGCCGTGCTCGCGGTATTCATCGCCGGACTGATGATCGGCCGCACGCCGGAGTACCTCGGCAAGAAGATTGAAACCTACGAAATGAAGATGACGGCCGTGGCGATCCTGGTCACGCCGCTGCTGGTGCTGCTCGGCACGTCGGTGGCGGTGATGACCGAGGCGGGGCGCGCGGGTGTGTTCAATCCCGGCACGCACGGCTTCTCGGAGATCCTGTACGCGCTCTCCTCGGCGGCCAACAACAATGGCAGCGCCTTTGCGGGCCTATCTGCCAACACGCCGTTCTACAACACGCTGCTGGCCGCGGCCATGTGGTTTGGCCGGTTCTGGATCATCATCCCGGTCCTTGCGCTGGCGGGCTCGCTGGCAGCCAAGAAGCGCGTGCCGGTGAGCGGCGGCACGATGCCGACGCACGGCCCGCTGTTTGTCGTCCTGTTAGTGGGCACGGTGCTGCTGGTCGGGGCGCTGACCTATGTGCCGGCACTGGCGCTCGGGCCGGTTGCCGAGCAACTCCAGGGCGCGGTGACGGCAACCGCGGCGAAGTAAAGCGACTACTGACGACGAAATATCGAGCATTCCTACACGTCCGGTACCTGCGCTGCCTCACAGATGCACGTGCCGGATGGCTCTAGCGGATTGCGGAGAAACCATGCAACATGATTCGATGGCCCCAGTGGCCAAGCGCGGCGGCAAGACGCCGGACGCTGCTTCCTCCAACGCGGTCCAGGACAAGATCGCACCGGTTTCCGGCCAGCAACGCGGTACGCATCATCATCATCCGCATCGCCCGCCGGCGCGCAGCATGTTCGCGCCGGAGCTGGTGAAGCCCGCGCTCGGCGCGGCCTTCAAGAAGTTGTCGCCGCGCGACCAGCTGCGCAACCCGGTGATGTTCGTGGTCTACGTGGGCAGCATCCTGACCACTATCCTCTTCCTGAAGGCAATGGCCGCGCCGGCAGCAACCCCCGGTGGAGAATCCGCGGGCTTCATTCTGGCGGTGTCGGTGTGGCTGTGGTTCACGGTGCTGTTCGCGAACTTTGCCGAGGCACTTGCCGAAGGTCGGAGCAAGCAACAGGCAGAGGCGCTGCGCGGCCTGAAGACCACGGTCACCGCACGTGTGCTGAAGGACGGCAAACGTGGAGGTGCCACCGAAGCGCGCCCCGCGACGGCGCTGCGCCGCGGCGACGTGGTGCTGGTACAGGCCGGCGAGATGATCCCCGGCGACGGCGAAGTGATCGACGGCGTGGCCTCGGTCGACGAAAGCGCCATTACTGGCGAATCGGCGCCGGTGATCCGCGAGTCCGGGGGCGACTTCTCGTCGGTGACCGGCGGTACGCGCGTCCTGTCTGACTGGATCGTGGCGCGCATCACGACCAACCCGGGCGAGAGCTTCATCGACCGCATGATCACGATGGTCGAAGGCGCCAAGCGGCAAAAGACACCGAACGAACTGGCCCTGACGATCCTGCTGGTCGGGCTGACCATCGTGCTGTTGCTGGCCACGGCCACGCTGCAGCCGTTCTCGCTCTACAGCGTCCTGGTGACAAAGGCTGGCGTGCCGGTGACGATCACGGTACTGGTGGCCCTCCTGGTTTGCCTGATTCCCACCACGATCGGCGGGCTGCTGTCGGCCATTGGCGTGGCGGGCATGAGCCGGATGATGGAAGCGAACGTGATTGCCACCTCGGGCCGTGCTGTCGAAGCCGCCGGTGACGTGGACGTGCTGCTGCTCGACAAGACCGGCACCATTACCCATGGCAACCGCCAGGCATCGCGCTTCATCCCGGCCCCGGGCGTGTCGCAGCTGCAACTCGCTGAAGCGGCATGGCTGTCGTCGCTGGCCGACGAGACCCCGGAAGGCCGCAGCATCATCACGCTGGCCCGCCAGCTGCCGGGGCTGACGGCGCCGGTGATGGCAAGCCTGAAGCCGGAATTCGTGCCGTTCAGCGCTCACACCCGCATGAGCGGTGTCGACCTGAGCGATGGCGGCGGCGAGCGTCACGTGCGCAAGGGTGCGGCCGATGCCGTGCGCCGTTACGTCACGGAACGCGCCGGCAAGTTCCCCGATGCGGTCTTGCAAGCCGTGGATGAGGTCGCCCGCGCCGGCAGCACGCCGCTCGTGG
Source organism: Cupriavidus sp. BIC8F (assembly GCF_032465815.1). Classification (NCBI taxonomy): domain Bacteria; kingdom Pseudomonadati; phylum Pseudomonadota; class Betaproteobacteria; order Burkholderiales; family Burkholderiaceae; genus Cupriavidus; species Cupriavidus sp. BIC8F. The sequence continues at coordinate 2,256,413 of NZ_CP136095.1, forward strand.
TAGCAGACGCCAGCGGCGATGCGGTGCGCGTGCTTGGCGTGATCGAACTGAAAGACATCGTCAAGAGCGGCATTCGCGAGCGCTTCGGCGAACTGCGCAAGATGGGCATCAAGACCGTGATGATCACCGGCGACAACCGGCTGACGGCGGCTTCGATTGCGGCCGAAGCAGGCGTTGACGACTTCCTGGCCGAAGCCACGCCGGAAGCCAAGCTGAAGCTGATCCGCCAGTACCAGGCCGAAGGGCGGCTGGTCGCGATGACCGGCGACGGCACCAACGACGCCCCGGCACTCGCCCAGGCCGACGTGGCCGTCGCGATGAACAGCGGCACCCAGGCGGCCAAGGAAGCCGGCAACATGGTCGACCTGGACAGCAACCCGACCAAGCTGATCGAGATCGTCGAGATCGGCAAGCAGATGCTGATGACGCGCGGCTCGCTGACGACCTTCAGCGTGGCCAATGACATCGCCAAGTACTTCGCGATCATCCCGGCGGCGTTTGCCACCACCTATCCGCAACTCAACCTGCTCAATGTGATGGGGCTCGCCACGCCGGCGTCGGCGATCATGTCGGCGGTGATCTTCAACGCGCTCATCATCGTCGTGCTGATCCCGCTTGCGCTCAAGGGCGTGGTCTACCGGCCGCTGGGCGCCGCGGTGCTGCTGCGCCGCAACCTGCTGGTCTACGGTCTTGGTGGCATCCTGGTGCCGTTTGCCGGCATCAAGCTGATCGACATGATCCTGGCCCTGTTTGGCTGGGTCTGATTTTCTCCTACGGAGCATTCATGAATACGCAAGTGCAGTCCCGCCAGCCATCGCCGGCACCCGTGCAAGGTGGCTTGTTGCGGCCAATGTTGGTGGTGTTCGTTGGCCTTTCGCTGGTGACCGGCCTGCTGTATCCCGGCGTGATCACGGCAATCTCCAAAGCCGTGTTCCCGCATCAGGCGGCCGGCTCGCTGATCGAGAGGGATGGCAAGACAGTTGGCTCGGAACTGATCGGCCAGCCGTTCTCCGACCCGAAGTACTTCTGGGGCCGCCTGTCGGCCACGGCGCCGATGCCGTATAACCCCTCGGCTTCGGCCGGATCCAACCTGGGTCCCACCAATCCGGCGCTGACCGACGCCGCACGCGCGCGCGTCGACGCCCTGCACGCCGCGGATCCGGACAACCAGGCGCCCGTGCCGGTGGACCTAGTCACGGCATCCGGCAGTGGGCTGGACCCGCACATCAGCCCTGCAGCCGCGGAATACCAGGCGGCGCGCGTCGCCCGCGCCAGGGGGATACCGGTCGAGCAGGTGAAGCAGCTGATTGCGGAAAATACCGAAACGCCGCTACTGTCGGTCCTGGGCGACCCGGGAGTCAATGTCCTGAAGCTGAACCTTGGCTTGGATGCCATCGCACGGAAGTAACCCGGTGCCGGGATGCGGATGCGAGGCAGAACTGGTTTGCCAATGCCAGGATAGAGAGTGAGCCAACCGATGCCTGATGCCGAATTGCGCGAAGCCGGCGCGCGCCCCGACCCCGACGCCCTGCTCCAGATGGTGCAGGAGGAAGGCGCTCGCGCCTTGCGCGGCAAGCTCAGGGTCTACTTTGGCGCTTCTGCCGGGGTCGGCAAGACCTTCGCCATGCTCACCGCCGCGCGGGCGGCGTCCACGCAGGGCACCGATGTCGTCATCGGCATCGTGGAGACCCACGGCCGCGCCGAGACCGAAGCGCTGATCGCCGGTATCGAGCGCTTGCCAATGAAGGACGTGCCGTACCGCGAGCGGGTTCTGCAGGAGTTCGACCTGGACGCGGCGCTGGTCCGGCGACCAGCCCTGGTCCTGGTTGACGAACTGGCCCATTCCAACGCACCGGGCAGTCGCCATCCCAAGCGGTGGCAGGATATCCAGGAACTGCAGGCCGCCGGGATCGACGTCTGGACCACGGTCAATGTGCAGCACCTGGACAGCCTGAATGAGGCGGTGGGCGGCATCACCGGCATCCGCGTCTGGGAAACCGTGCCGGACGTTGTCTTCGACAGCGCCGACGAAGTCGTGCTGGTGGACCTGCCGGCCGACGAGCTGCTGCGCCGGCTGAAGGAAGGCAAGGTCTATCTGCCGGAGCAGGCGCGGCATGCGGCGCGCAATTTCTTCCGAAAGGGCAATCTGATCGCCCTGCGCGAGCTGGCGCTGCGCCGGACCGCCGACCGGGTGGACTCCGATGTCCGGGCCTGGCGTCAGTCCGAAGCCGTGCAGGGCGTGTGGCGGACCCGGGAGGCCGTGCTGGCTTGCATCGGTAGTGGTGACGATGCCGAGCAGGTCGTCAGGAGTGCGCGCCGGCTTGCCGGCCAGCTCGATTGCGACTGGCATGTGGTGACCATCGCCACACCCAGGCTGGCTCCCCCGTCCGATTTCGCCAAAACGCGTCTGCAGACGGCCATGCGTCTTGCCGAGGAATTGGGCGCACGCACCGAGACCCTGGCGGGCAATGACATGGTCCAGGCAATCGTGGGGTACGTGCGCCGCCACAACCTGACCAAGGTGGTCATCGGCCGGGCGCCGGCGGACTGGCGCCGGGGGGGTGCCTCCGTTGCGGAGCGGGCCCGCTCCCTGCTCGGCCTGGCCTTGACGCCATTTGTGAACGCGCCGGCGTGGCTGTTCGGCCGCCGCAGCTTTGCCGATGCGCTGGCGATCGGCTGCCCTGAGATCGATATCATCCGCGTGGCGGCAGACACGACGCGGGTGGATCTTCGCCCGCGCCATGGCACTGAAGAGCCAGACGCCCCCGCGCCAGGCGACGGGGCCACGCGCAAAGACTATGTTCTGGCGGCGGTATGGTGTGCCGGCGCCACGGCGCTGTCGGCGCTGGCATTTCCATGGTTCGACGTCGTCAACATTGCCATGCTGTTTCTGGCGGCGGTGGTCGGCGTCGCGCTTCGTCATGGCCGCGGACCGGCGGCGCTGGCTTCGGTACTGGCCGTGGCCGCTTTCGACTTCTTCTTCGTACCGCCGCGGCTGTCGTTCGCCGTCAGCGACGTGCAGTATCTGCTGACATTCCTCGTGCTGCTGTCCGTGGGGCTGGTCATCGGGCAACTGACGGCCGGTTTGCGCGAACAAGCGCAGGTGGCCGTGCAGCGCGAGAACGATGCCCGCACGCTGTACGAACTGGCCCGGGAACTCTCCGCGGCGCTGATGCCGGACCAGATTGTTTCGATCGCCAGCCGTTTCCTGCGCGCTGCCTTCGATGCCAATTCAGCCTTCTTCCTGGTTTCCCCGGAAGGTCGCCTGCTACCGCCCGTGTCTGATGTCGAGCAGCATGACACCGGGGCGCGAACCGACTCGATTGACCGTGTACTGGCAGAGTGGGTATTCGATCACGGCCAGCCGGCCGGCACCGGCACGCATACATTGCCCGGCAGCACCGTGCTGTATCTGCCGTTGAAGGCGCCGATGCAGACCCGTGGCGTCCTGGCGGTCGAGCCTGCAGTGTCACGCGCCTTTGCGCAACCTGCGCTACGGCGCCAGGTCGATGTATTCTGCACGCTGATCGCGATCGCCATCGAGCGCTTGCATTACGTCGAAGTGGCGCAGCAGGCCTTGCTGTCGATGGAATCAGAGCGCCTGCGCAGCTCATTGCTGGCCGCGGTCTCCCATGACCTGCGAACCCCGCTGACCAGCCTGATCGGCATGGCAGAAACCATGCAGCGTAGCGATCCCGGGCTGACGCCGTCGCTGGCCGAAACCGCGGCCGCCATGCTGGAACAGGCCAGGCGGATGCGGACGATGGTGGTGAATCTGCTGGATATGGCGAAGCTGCAGGGCCGGGAAGTCCGGACGAGCAAGGAGTGGCAATCGGTGGAGGAACTCGTTGGCGCCAGCCTGGCTGCCATGCGCGAGGCGCTCGAGCACCACCGCGTGGTTGTCGCCGACTTGTCCCGGGTTCCCCTGATCGAATGCGACGCCGTGCTGATCGAGCGCGTGCTGTGCAACCTGCTGGAGAATGCCGCCAAATATACGCCTGCTGGCACAGAGATCCGACTCTCGGCCGCGCCGGTCGACGACGAGATCAGGATTGCGGTAGAGGATGATGGCCCGGGCGTGCCCAAGGGCAAGGAACGGCAGATCTTCGAGAAATTCACGCGCGGTGAGCGCGAATCCGCGACGGCGGGCGTCGGCCTGGGCCTCGCCGTATGCGAGGCAATCGTGCAAGCCCATGGCGGGCGCATCTGGGTGGAACCCGCGCAACGGCCAGACCGGCCCGGCGGCCAGGCGGGCGCGCGCTTCCTGGTAGCGTTGCCGCGTGGAAATCCGCCAGCGGTGGAGCCGGAGCAGACTGATGCCTAGGGTCCCGATACTCACGCAAAGAGAGGGAGTTGATGCCATTTGATTTTTCCCCGACGGTCTTGCTGGTTGAGGATGAGCCGCATATCCGGCGCTTTGTCCGCTCGACCCTGGAGTCCGAAGGTTGCACGGTGCACGAGGCGGAATCGCTCAAGCGCGGACTGATCGAGGCAGGCACCCGGCAACCTGACCTCGTCATTCTCGACCTGGGCTTGCCGGACGGAGACGGGGTGCAGTTGATCAGCGAGATCCGTACATGGACTGACGTACCGGTCCTGGTCCTGTCGGCACGTAGTGGCGAGGCCGACAAGATCGGTGCGCTGGATGCCGGCGCGGATGACTACCTGACCAAGCCCTTTGGCGTTGGCGAACTGGTCGCACGCCTGCGCGTGCTGCTGCGCCGGCATGCCAGGGCCAACGCCCAGGGCTCTCACCAGATCCTGTTCGGCGACGTGCAGGTTGACCTGGCCAGCCGCGTCGTCACCCGTTCGGGACAGGCCGTGCACCTGACGCCAATCGAGTATCGTCTCCTGGCGGTCCTGATCGCCCACCGCGGCAAGGTGTTGACGCACCGGGAATTGCTGCGGGAGGTGTGGGGCCCTTCCCAGGCCGAAAGCAGCCAGTACCTGCGCGTCTATATGGGACATCTGCGGCACAAGCTCGAAGCGGACCCGGCGCGGCCCGCCCACTTGCTGACGGAGATCGGGCTCGGCTACCGCTTTGCCGGATAACGCTGAAAACCAGGCGCATTGATTGGATTTGTACGCGGGCACCGCGGCTTTTGATACCGTTTTTACGCGTCAGGCCATATCGTGGCGAAGCTCCCTGCAACGGGATTCCTTCAACTCTCGTCACAACAACAATGACTGACCTGCGCCATACCGCGGCCGCGCTGCTCGCCTGTTCCGCATCTTCCATCTTCCTCGCTGCCATGCCGGCCATGGCGCAATCCCAGCCTGACGCCGAGGCGCCTGCAGCGGCTCCGGCCACTGCCGCAGCCGGGCCGGCATCGCCGCATACGTTCACGGCCAACGTGTCGCTGGTCTCGGACTACCGCTATCGCGGCATCAGCCAGACCAACCTGCGCCCGGCCATCCAGGGTGGCTTTGACTACGCCCACGAAAGCGGCTTCTACGTGGGCAACTGGAACTCCAGCATCAGCTGGCTCGAGGATGCCAACCCGGCGGTGTCGGCGCCGGTCGAAATGGATTTCTACGGCGGCTTCAAGAACACCTTCAAGGTTGCCGGCACCGAATTCAACTATGACCTGGGCGTGCTCGAGTACTACTACCCGGGCGGCTACAACAACCCGCGTCCCTACACCACGGAACTGTACGCCGGCATCGGCTGGGGCCCGGTGTTCCTGAAGTACTCGCACTCGGTCACCAACCTGTTTGGCTGGGCCGACAGCAAGAACAGCGGCTACATCGACCTGAGCGCCAACGTGCCGCTGAACTTCTGGGATCTGACCCTGAACGCGCACGTCGGCTACCAGGACGTCAAGCACAACAGCAATGCCTCGTACACCGACTGGAAGATCGGCCTGACCAGGGACCTGGGCAAGGGCTTTGCGCTGGCGGTGGCCTACGTGGACACCAACGCCAAGGAATCGGCCTACACCAGTGCCAACCGGGGCCGCTACCTCGGCAAGGCCGCGGCCTGGGCTTCGCTGACGAAGACGTTCTGAGCGCGAGCGCTTTGCCAGCGTCGCTGATTTTGATGCGGATTTAACGCCAAAGCCCAATATCCTTGCATCAAATTAAGACGGCGCTGGCTAGCATAAAGCCATGTCCAACACGCGACCCGCTACCGCGCGGGTCCATCCAATCATGCGACAGTCAAGCCTGGCCGTTGATACCGTTCCCCGACGTACCACCCTGCGCAGCAGCAAGGCCACCGTGCCCGCGCTGCGCGCGGTCTCCCAGCCGGCACCGGCCTGGATCCGCATGCATCTTGCGGTGGCATCCACCGAGGTGTTCGGCCTGCGCCAGACCATGCACAGGGCGCTCGGTGAACTGGCCCGCGTCTATGTGGTGAACGTGGACTACCGGCACGGCGAAACCACGCTGCACGTGGAGATCGCACGCACGGACCGCGACGCGGCCATGGATGCCATCATGACGGCATTTCCGGCTGCCGAGTTCGGCGTCACCACAGGCCTGGGAGACGACTATGTGGCGCACTGAGGAAGAGAGCTTCTCCGGTGCCGCCGTTCACGCCTGCACCGGTATTGCAGCGATTTCCCGCCAGTCGCCATGGGGCATCTGGGTGCCCATGGTCACGCCGATGCGTGCCGGCTCGCTGGACCTGCCCGGGGCCGCCAGGCTGGCTGAGCGTTACCTCGAGGCAGGCGTGAACGGCCTGATCATATTGGGCACGACCGGCGAGGGAAGCCTGCTCTCCACGCACGAGCGGCAAGTCTTCACGGCGGCAGTGCTCGAGGCCGTCCATGGCGAGCTGCCGGTGATGGCTGGCGTCGGAGCGGTCGATACGCGCGCGGTGTGCGCGCAGGTTGCCGAGCTGGACGCCTTTGATCTTGCCGGCTACCTGGCGCCGCCGCCCTACTACCTGCGGCCATCCGATGAGGGCATCGTGTGGCATTTCAATGAGGTGGCGCGCGCAACCGAACGCCCCCTGATGCTGTACAACGTGCCGAAGCGAACTGGCTGTGCGATGTCGCCGGCGCTCATCCGATCGCTGCTTGCGCACCCGCAGATCTCGGCGGTCAAGGAGTGTGACGCCGGCAATCTCCGGACCCTTGTCAACGATCCGCATGTCACCGTGCTGTGCGGTGAGGACGCGGCTCTGTTGGATCACCTGCTTGCAGGTGGCGCCGGCGCGATCGCCGCGTCCTCGCATATTCGTCCGGACCTGTTCGTGCGCCTGCTGCATCTGGCGCAGACAGGCCGCTTGCGCGCGGCCCGCGCATTGTTCGCGAAGCTCTCGCCGTTGATCTCGCTCATTTTCGCGGAGCCGAATCCGGCACCGGTGAAAGCCGCCCTGGCGCTGTCCGGCGTGATTTCCCCGGAAACCCGCCTGCCGTTGCAGCCGGCAAGTTCCGCGCTGGTTCAGAGGCTGGAAGAGGCGATGGCCCTTCTTCCTCCGCATTCTGTGGCACGGGATGAGCATCTGGCGGCCTGAAGGCTGGCCATCCTTGCGAGGCGATTATGAAACCTCCGGTTCCACTCTTCTTCACCTGCACGGCGTGCGGGCACATCCACTCCGAAACCCTGCGGGATATGGTCTCGGGAAAGCTGCCTCGGCCCCTGACTTGTCCCGCTTGCCACCGTGAGCTGAGCATCGACTGGGACTGGATCACTGACCAGGCCGAGCAACTGGGACTCATCTTCACGGAGCGATAAGGCGCTCGTCGACATCGCCGGCCCCGGGCAATGCTGTACGCCGTCTCTCAGCCTGGCGCTGCGCGACAACGCCACCGATCTGCACGGCGTGGTAGTGCGCGTGGCGCCCGCTGCGCAATGCCTGTTCGACGACAGGCGGCGCCTGATATGTGTCCGTCTGGCCAACAGTGCCATGAAATGAGTTGGCCCGCGCCCAACACAAAGTCTGCCTAATGGGGATCGGGAAGTGCCAGCATTCCATGAAAAACCTTTGTTTTTCATGGCGTTAGGAATTTTACTGCAGCATCCTCCCGGGCCTGGCACGGCCCATGCTCTATACCCTTCGAGCGCAACAACGTGCTCCCCCAACCGAACCCCAAGGAGACTTACCATGCAATCGACCCTCATGATCAAGGATCTGCCGCTCGACCAGGAACTGGACGGCAAGACCATGTCCGCTGTGCGCGGCGGCCACGCCCTCTCTGTTGTCGGCGGCAACGCCCAGAACGTCGTCGGCGGCGGCGGCTTTGCCAGCCCGACCATCGGCTTGCAGGTCGGCGCGACCGTGAACACGATCGACGCCAGCTCGCACCTCAGCCTGAAGATCCCCACCATGCAGAACTTCGGCAACGGCACCCAGGTGGCCACGCTGTAACAACGCTGCATGCGGGAGGCCCGCCAAGGCGGGACTCCCCTTCAACCGAACCCCCAAGGAGACTTACCATGCAATCGACCCTGATGATCAAGGACCTGCCGTTCGACCAGGAACTGGACGGCAAGACCATGTCCGCTGTGCGCGGCGGCAGCGCCTACTCGCTTGTCGGCGGCAACTATCAGAACGTCGTCGGCGGCGGCGGCTTTGCCAGCCCGACCATCGGCCTGCAGGTCGGGCCGACCGTGAACACGATCGACGCCAGCTCGCACCTCAGCCTGAAGATGCCCACCATGCAGAACTTCGGCAACGGCACCCAGGTAGCCGCGCTGTAACGGGACCGAGATGCGTCGCCCCCGCTTCAACGGGTGGCGACGCACCTTGGAGTCCGCAGCGGAAGATACAACCTACGGTATTCCAGTCCGGAGCCCGTAGCACTTGCCAGTCTTGGCAAGCACTAGACAGGTTTTCAGCAGTCTGAACCCGCCCTATTCTGGGCGTTTTTTTTGGTTCATCACCGATCTCCGGGGAAGGCCGAATACGGCCAGGAACCGTCGTTGAGTGAACACCAAAGAGCAGCCATACAAATGGCTACCCCGCGCTGAAACCTGCTGCCTGACCTCAGTGCGCGAGAGGGCGACCCGGCTAAAGCGGAAATACGCGGAGGGTCTCGCACTACGTCCCCGCCGGCCTCCAGTGGCAATATGGCGCAGACCGCAGCGGCTGGTCAGGCCGCCGCGCTGCAGGGATGGCTGCGCCAAAATGCGGCGATATCTTCCGCGCACCGTCTTTCCGTTACTTCACCATCCCGAACGGATCGGGGACGACATGGCCGTTGGCATTGTTGAGCTAAAGTCGAAAGTGGTGTACGGCGGGGGATTTGAGGCGCGGAGTCGAGGGCGGTGGAGCTTTTCGCTGAGAATCTGATTGTCGAGATCGGAAACCAGCACAAAAAAAGTCCACCACCATGAGCAAGGATAAGGGTAAAGAAGCAGTCGGTCTATCGGAAATCGGGCTTGGGCTCGAGGAGTTGATCAGGCGCGGGGCCCGGCGGGTCATCCAGGAGGCGATCGAAGTGGAACTGGCAGAGCTGCTTGAGCAGTTCAGTAACGTCAAGACGTTGAGCGGGCAGCGCGCCGTGGTTCGCAATGGCTACCTCCCGGAGCGGGAGGTGCTGACGGGCGCCGGACCGATTGCCGTGAAGGTGCCCAAGGTGCGCGACCGGTCCGGTTCCGGCGTGAAGTTCAACTCGGCGATCGTGCCGCCGTATGTGAGGAAGTCGCCGCGGGTGAGTGCGGCGCTGCCCTGGCTGTACCTGAAGGGAGTCTCGACAGGCGACATGAGCGAGGCGCTGTCGGTGCTGCTGGGCGAGGATGCCAAAGGGCTATCGGCCAACGTGGTGAGCCGATTGAAGGCGCAGTGGGCAGACGAGCATGCGAGTTGGAATCAGCGTGATTTGTCAGCGGCGCGGTATGTGTATTGGTGGGTGGACGGCATCCATACGGGTCTGCGCAGCGAAGGCTCGGACGGGCAATGCCTGCTGGTGATCATCGGCGTTACGCCCGACGGCAGGAAGGAGCGCGTGGCGATCGGTGACGGCTATCGGGAATCGAAGGCATCGTGGGTGGAAGTCCTGCTGGACCTGAAATCCCGCGGCTTGCAGGCTGGCCCGCTGGCGGCGGTCGGCGATGGCGCCATGGGATTCTGGGCTGCCCTGGAAGAGGTGTTCCCGGCCACGCGTACCCAGCGTTGCTGGTTCCACAAGATGGGCAATGTCCTGAACGCCTTGCCAAAATCCCAGCATGGCCGCGCCAAGGCAGATCTGCAGGCGATTTGGATGGCAGCCACCAGGGCCGATGCCGATGCCGCCTTCGATCGCTTTGTAACGATCTACGGCGCCAAGTATCCCAAGGCCACCGGCGTGCTCACCAAAGATCGAGACAGCCTGCTGACGTTCTACGACTTCCCGGCCGAGCACTGGCAGCACATCCGCACGACCAATGCGATTGAATCAACCTTCGCGACCGTGCGTCACCGCACGACGCGCACGCGCAATTGCGTGTCCCGAGCGACCTTCCTTGGCCTGGCCTTCAAGCTGATCGAGGAAGCCGAGAAAACCTGGCGCCGCATCAACGGTGCCGAACACATCGAACTGCTCTTGAAGGGCGTTCCCTTCAAGGACGGAACTCCGGCGCATGACAATCCGCCGGTTCAGCAGAAACTCGCCGCCTGACAGCCGGCCACGATCAGCCCTCGTACACCAGATTTGACAATATCTCGGCATTGTTCCAGAAATTCTGAAGGACAAAGCCGTATTCGGAGAGGTTCTGGTTGAACGGCTCGAGCATCGCGTTTGCACTGGACAGCTTCCAGTCGGCCTGCAGCTCGCAGGCGAGCGCGAAGGTCGTGACCAGTTCCGCGCCAGCATTGGCCATACGCGACATGGCGGCATCCGCCTCGTAGCGGTTCCACGCGCCACAGGCGTCGACCACCGGGTAGACGCTGTAACCGTCGTTAAGCATCGACAGTGTGGGCAGCGCACAGCAGGTTCCGATCGTCACGCCGGCGATGACGATGTGCCGGCGGCCAGTCTGGGCAACAAGATCTTCCAGCGCCTTGCGGAAGGTCGGATCCTCATAGCAATTGATGATGCCGGTGCGGCGGTAGATGGGCTGGTCGTCAAAGATCTCCTTGATCTCCGGTAGATTGTCGCCGTTCTGCCACTGCGCGTTCGACGAGGTGATGAGCGTGGGTAGGCCCAGCGCCTTCGCCGTGCGGGCAAGACCGATTACATTGCTCTTGAGCTCAGCCAGCGAGGTGGTGTCGCGCATCCCCGCCATCAGCCCGATCTGGTGATCGACTAGCAGGACGATACTGTTTTCGGCAGTCGGCTTGTCATGGCCGTAGCGGCCGGCAGCGCGGGCGTCAGCGGCGGACACCCGGTTGGGAAGAGCGCTGTCGGTAATGGGGCTGACGATATCGGCGGGACGGGTCGCGGTCATGCTGTCTCTCCTTGATGGTTATGGGAATATGCCGGGGCACGGACTCGACGTCTGCGCCCTGGGGATTCACTACGCCAAGCACTAGCGCGGCAGTTACGCGTAACTTCATGTCGCCCCCTCTTCCATAAGCCGGTTGCGGTGGCCGGCAATCCGAGTTAAGGGCCAATTTGGCTCTTGCCGACCGGCGAAAGTATGCCGTTCTGCTGAGGGGTTGAACATTTCTTGCAAATTTGTACTTGGTGATGGGTTAGCGAGTCAGAAGCCGACCAAAGCCCAGGTGATGCATAAACTCGCGCAGGATCAGCACAGCACTTGCATGGCGCTGGTCGGACAGGACAGCGTCAGTGATTGGGCCGCCGTATGCGACAGCTACGACGGAGTTGAAGCGCGCCTCCACATCATCGATGTCGCGCAATGCCTTGACCTCGCGAGGCAACTCGCCTTCAACCGCCAGTACCGCATCGCGTGGCAGGCGACGAGCTAGCGGCATCACTACGTTTTCCACGTATTCGATGGCCGCTTCCAGCTCGCTGGGATGCGGTGGCTGGGTGCTGAAGGTGCCAGGCCGGACATTGTCCACGCCTATCGCCAGGGTCATTGTGTCGTGGCGCCCGTCTGCGGTAGTCGACAGCACCCGAGACTGGGTAGTGCCAATGATGAGCCGGACTCTCGCTGCGGTCATGGCACGCGCTCAACCCAGTCGATAACTCGACACCGATAAGCCCCCAAAGAAGCGGCCCTCGTGATAGACACGCGTTGCCGTGTCGCTCTCGGCCGCCCCCACCGCCACCATGACGGGAAGGAGGTGCTCTTCGCGCGGGTGGGCCTGACGGGCTGAAGGCGCTTGTTCCCATTGCAACAGGCGATCGGTGCGGGTACTCCCCTCGTGATGCAGCAACGTATCTCTTAGCCATCCGTCGAACGCAGCGGACGCGGCTTCGCCCGCCGGACCAAACGCCCGCAGGTTGTGGTAACTGAGCCCGCTACCCACGATCAGAACTTCCTCGTCACGCAACGTCGCGATGCTTCGTCCAAGCTGGATGTGGGCTTTCGGCTCCAGCCCTCGCAGCAGTGACAGTTGCACCACCGGCACATCCGCCTCGGGAATCATCACGGCCATGGGCGCGAACATTCCGTGGTCGTAGCCACGCTCGGGATCGATGTCTCCCGGCAAGCCTGCCGCGCGGATGAGTTGCAGGGTGCGAGCGGCCAACTCTGGTGAGCCGGGAGAGGCATAGCGCACCTGATAGGTGTGTTCGGGGAAACCGTAGTAGTCGTAGACCATACCCGGGCGGGCTGCTCCTTGCACAGTGAAGGCAGGTGCCTCCCAGTGTGCCGACACCATCAGGACCGCCCTCGGCTTGCGCCCGATCTGGCGCGGCATATCTGCGAGCGCCGCGGCCAGCGGTGCGTACCGTGTCTGCAGTTCCTGCTTCATCCACGGCCATGGACCGCCACCGTGGGAAATGAAATAGGTGGGCATGCGGGAAGAATCGCGTACGGTCATGGCAGATCCTTGGTATCCGTGGCGACCTGGTAGCCTGTTCGCACCGCGAAAGGCAGACACCAAGCCGGCGGTGAGAAGCGGCGCTTCGCCTGTTCGCCGTCCCACTGCCTGGAGGCAGTATGCCGTCCCTGCAGTGGAATTGAAAACTACTTACAAGTTTTTCAGTAGTGGTCGCGCCCGCGGCCACTCATCGTCCGCGCTCAGCCGTGGATTCCTACTCGACGATGTTTGCGCCAGCATCCTCCGGGTGCTCTGAACCTTCGGCTGCCATCTGCCACCTGGTAGCGAGATCGTTGAGTTTGTCCAGCACCTGGCGTAGCGCATCACGATCCGCTGCATGGTCTGAGCCAGTTAGCCGCCTCATTAACTGGGGGCAGTATGCCTTTCCCGCAGTGGAATTTGAACCTGCTTGCAAATTTGGAAGTGGTGGTCACGCCCTCGACCACCCATCATTCGCGCTCCACCGTGGACTCCAAATCGACGATGTTTGCTCTGGCCAATATGCGGGCTGCAGAGTGCATTGTCCAACTGAAGCTATGGGCGATCCGCCACCACCGGTTCGTGCTCGTAGACATCGACGGCCGCAAATCCCGGGTGGCCAGCTCGGAGCCTTCCGCTCACCAAGACGGGATGCGCCAGCGCCTGATCCAGCTAGGGTTCGGCGTTGCAGCAAATAGCTGCCTGCACGCCTCCCGACCGATGTGACCTCACGAATGACCGGTTGAATCCGCACTTTGGAGCAGCCCTAGCGGTGGTCCCGAGTCGAAGGGCATTCCGGGTCGACTACGGCCGGCTGCAGTCGGCGGAAGTCGGGGCGCCCTGGGACACTCTGCCCATCCCGCAGATCGGCGATGAACTTTTTTTTCTTCGCCGGACCTTGGGGCCGCGCTTCGAGCGCGGCCATTTACGTGCCATCACGGCTGCGGCCATCTCGCATCAGTGGCGCGCACAAATCGCGCACGTCCAGGCAGAGAGCTGACCCACCGAAGCCCCGTGTCATTGGTTTCAAGGCGGCTTGGCTCGACGCAGTCAGTTCCGCGGGGCAACTGTATTCATTCGGCCAACAGTGCCATGAAATGAGTTTGCCTACGCCCAACACCAACTCTGACAAAGTTTCGCCCGACGGACCTCAGAAAACGCCAAGATTCCATGAAAAACCTTTGTTTTTCAATATGTTAAGCAGCTCACCGCAGCGCTCTCCCGGGGCCTGGCACGGCCCATGCTCTATACCCTTCGAGCGCAACAAACGTGCTCCCCCAACCGAACCCCAGGAGACTCACCATGCAATCGACCCTCATGATCAAGGATCTGCCGCTCGACCAGGAACTCGACGGCAAGACCATGTCCGCTGTGCGCGGCGGCCACGCCCTCTCTGTTGTCGGCGGCAACTTCCAGAACGTCATCGGCGGCGGCGGCTTTGCCAGCCCGACCATCGGCGTGCAGATCGGGCCGATCGTGAACACGATCGACGCGAGCACACACCTCAACCTGAAGCTCCCCACCCTGCAGAACTTTGGCAACGGCACCCAGATGGCCGCGCTGTAACGCTGCATGCGGAAGTCCCGCCGACGCGGGACTCCGCTCAACCGAACCCCCAAGGAGACTTACCATGCAATCGACCCTCATGATCAAGGACCTGCCGCTCGACCAGGAACTGGACGGCAAGACCATGTCCGCTGTGCGCGGCGGCAGCGCCTACTCGCTTGTCGGCGGCAACGCCCAGAACGTCGTCGGCGGCGGTGGCTTTGCCAGCCCGACCATCGGCTTGCAGGTCGGGCCGACCGTGAACACGATCGACGCCAGCACGCACCTCAGCCTGAAGATGCCCACCATGCAGAACTTCGGCAACGGCACCCAGGTGGCCGCGCTGTAACGGGACCGAGATGCGTCGCCCCCGCTTCAACGGGTGGCGACGCATCCTGGAGTCCGCAGCGGAAGATACCGCCTACGCTATCTTCCACTGCCTTCTTCGGCCAGGCCTGAACGAGTCATCGTGGTCCCTGGGGAGGTTGCCCCGGGATGATGATCCCGGAGCTACGCCCTCACCTCACATCCGTCCCTTCCAGGGCACCAGGACCTTCGCCAGCTTGCGCATCAGCAGGTCGAACACGTAGGCGATCAGCCCGATCAGCACGATGCCCATGATCACCACGTCTGTACGCAGGAAGTTGGAGGCATTGAGCACCATCTGGCCAAGGCCGGCGGTCGCGGCCACCATTTCAGCGGCAACCAGGGTGGTCCACCCGAAGCCGATGGCAATGCGCATCCCGGTCAGGATATCGGGCAGTGCGGCGGGTATCACCACGTGGCGGACCACCTGCCACGGCGTGGCACCCATCGAGTAAGCCGCGTTGATCTGCTCGATGGTGACCGAGCGCACGCCGGCCTGGGCCGACATTGCCAGCGGCGCGAAGCAGGCCAGGAAGATCAGCAGCACCTTCGAGGTCTCATCGATGCCGAACCAGATCACGATCAGCGGCAGGTACGCCAGCGGCGGCAGGGGACGGTAGAACTCGATCGGCGGATCGAAGACGCCGCGTGCGATGCGCGACACCCCCATCATCACGCCGATCGGCACCGCCGTGACCACCGCCAGCCCGAAGGCGCCGAACACGCGCAGCATGCTGGCCGCGAAATGCTCGGTCAGCGGCTGGCCACCTTGCAGGTTGCCCTGCCAGGCATCGATAAAGGCGGTGACGATCGACTCAGGCGTGGGCAGGAACAGCGGCGGCAGCCAGCGCAGATGGCTGGCAAGCCACCACAGCGCGAGCAGCAGGACCACGGTGATGGTGGAGATGCGTGAACTTGATCCCTCGCCGGGCAGGCGGTAGCCCGAGACGGTCTTCATTTGCTGGCTGGCCCCGGCCGCGGCGGCTTTGGTGGCGCGCGGCGTGGGTTCGATGCGTTGGACGGAAGCGGGCATCTCGTGTTCCTCAGGCAGTGGCATGGATCAGGTCAATGATCTCTTCGCGATAGCGGATGAATTCCGGGTCGGCCTTGACTGCACGGGCGTCTCCGCATTCGATGAAGCGCCGCGCGAACGGCAATTCATAGGTGTGCGCGATGCGGCCAGGCGACGGCGTCATGACAATCAGCCGCGTGGCCAGGAACAGCGCCTCTTCCACGCTGTGCGTGATAAAGAAGACGATCTTCTGTTCCTTGGCCCAAAGCTTGAGAATCAGCGCCTGGATCGATTCGCGCGTCAGCGCGTCGAGCGCGCCCAGCGGCTCGTCCATCAGCATCACCGCCGGATCACAGGCGAGTGCGCGGGCAATCCCGACGCGCTGCTGCATGCCGCCCGAGAGCTGATAGACCGGCTTGCTGGCGACGTCTTCCAGACCGACCGCGGCCAGCTTCTCATGCGCGACCCGCAGTCGCTCGGCACGCGGCACGCCGCGCAGGCGCAATCCCAGCGCGACGTTGTCTGCCACGCTGAGCCACGGCATCAGGGCGTGCTTCTGGAACACCACGCCGCGTTCGGCACCCGGCCCGCGCACCACCTTGCCGGACAGCCGGATCTCGCCTTCCGAGGGCTCCATGAAGCCTGCGATGCACGACAGCAAGGTGGTCTTGCCGCAGCCCGAGGCACCGAGCGCCACGACGAAATCGCCGCGCTCCATGGTGAGGTTGACTTGCGACAGGGCCAGCGTTTTGGCGCCGCCTGCGACGCCATAGTTGACACTGAGATTATCGATTTCAAGCTTGTACATGATGGGCTTCCGCAACAGGACCTTCGGGGCGGCCGCGCCGGACTGGCTTGCGCGCGGCGGCCATCTTCAGCGCGATGGGCGCGGCGTCAGCGCAACGCCCGCTTTGCCCATTCCGCGTTGACGCCCGGGCCATAGTCCGGCAGGACGGTCTGGATGGTGCCCTGCTCCTTGAGGAACTGCGCCGCGGACTGCAGCGCGCGCGCCGCGCCGCCGCCCAGCCAGCGCTCCGACACCTGCTCCTGCAGCGTGGGGAAGGCGTACAGCGCCATGCTCGCGGGTACGGTCTCGGCCTTGGCGCCAGACACCTTGGCCACCGCCTTCACCATGGGCGAATCGGGGGTCCAGGACGCCTTGTTCTTGCGGTAGTTTTCATCGGCGGCGGCCAGCACGCGCACCAGCTTGACCATGAACTCCGGGTTTTCGCGGGCAAACTTCTTGTTGGCGATCATGCCGTCGAAGGTGGCCTTGCCGGTGTCGGCGGCAATCTGGCCGGAGGTCATCAGCACGGTGCCTGACTGCTTGAGCTTGGCCAGCACCGGGTCCCAGATAAAGGTGGCGTCGATATCGCCGCGCTCCCAGGCGGCGGCTACCTCGGGCGGCCGCATGTTGACGATGCGGACATCCTTCGGATTGATTTTGGCGCGCTCCAGTGCGACCAGCGTGTGGTAGTGCGTGGTCGACACGAAGGGCACGCCGACGCGCTTGCCCTTCAGGTCGGCGACGCTGGCGATCTTGCTGCCATTGCGCGCCACCATCGCCTCGGCCGCGTTGATGTCGTCCAGGATCCAGAACAGTTCGACATCCAGCCCTTGCGACAGCGCCGACGCAATCGGCGAAGTGCCGGCCTCGCCAATGGCGATCTGGCCTGAAGCCATGGCGCGGATCACATCCCCGCCACCGCCGAACTGGCGGAACGAAACCGTGTAGCCGGTCTGCCTTTCCAGTTCCTTCATGTCCTGCGCGTAGCGCCAGGGCACCACCATGTCCTGGTAAGCAATCACTACATTCTTGCTCTGGGCGTGTGCGGCTGGCGCCAGCGCGGCCACCAGGGCGAAATACGTCGCTATCTGCTTGATCCACCGCATGGTTGTGCTCCTCGGAAGGGAAATATGTTTGGGGGTCACGGCTTTATAGGTGAGGGCCATTCCGGGCCTATAGGACCAGTTGCCCGGATTCGCTGGAACCAGAACGGGCCGCGCGGGCGCAGGCCGCGCCAGGCCGTGAAATGCGCTGGCGCGGGGCGGCGTCAATCATGGAAATCCTTAGCGGCTACCGACGAGGCTTTGGTCGTGCCGGAGGCGCTTCCCGAGGCCGTCGAAGGTCCCGTTGCACGGCCTGACGCCGCCCGCGGCAGTCAGGCGGTAAGGGAGAACCCGGAGTCGAAGGTCTGCCGCACGTCGAGCCGTTGCCTGAGCAAGCCCGCTTTCTGGTAGAAATCCGCCGTGCGCTGCTGCTCGGCGACCAGTTCGGCATCAATGCTCCGCCATTGCGTGTGCCGCCGCTCAAACTGCAGCCGTGCCGCCTGCGGCGGGATCCCGATGATGCGGGCGAGCGTCGCCGAGAACTCCGGTACATGCTGGTAGGACCATTGCTGCGCACGCACCACCCGGCGCAGGAAGTCTTGCAGCACCACGCGCTTGGTCGCCAGCGCGGCATCGGTGGCCGCCAGATAGCTGAGGCCGGACCACAGCCCGCGTCCGCTGACCAGCACGCGCGCGTGGCCGCTGGTTTCCGCCATCGCGGTATAGGGTTCCCAGGTCGCCCACGCATCCACCGAGCCGCTGCTCAACGCGAGCTTGGCATCCGCCGGCGGCAGGAAGCGGAGGTTGGCGTCCTCCGGCTTCAGCCCCGCGGATTCCAGCGCCTTGAGCGTCACCAGGTGCCCGATCGAGCCACGGTTCGTGCCGATGCTCTTGCCTTTCAGGTCGGCGGCCTGCCGCAGCGGCGAGTCGGGCCGCACCAGGATTGCCGTGCCGTAGGGGTCAGAGCGGTTGGCGCCGATCAGCTTGATCCGCGTGCCGGCCGCCAGCGCGAAGATCGCCGGGGCATCGCCGATCGGGCCGCTGTCGACCGCACCCGCGTTCAGCGCCTCGGCAAGCGGTGCCGCGGCAGGGAACTCGGTCCATTGAATGTCGTAGCCCAGGCCCTCGAGCGCGTTGGCGGACTCGAGCAGCGCGCGCAGGCCGCCCTTCTGGTCGCCGGCTTTCAGGACCGGGCGCCCCTGCGCTTGCGCATTGCCGGCGGCGAACGTGGTGAAGGAAAGGATGGGGCCGGAGGCGAGCGCGGCCGTGGCGGCGGCGCCCTGGCGCAGGAACTGTCGTCGGGAAGCGGTCATGGCATTCGCGGGGAGTTTGAGAACCCACGAACGTACGCGCGTGGCACGCGAATACCAACGAATAAATCCGGCATTCCATATGCACGGCCCAGCCGGCTGCGGCATCGCGAAGTTCAGGCACAAGGCCTAAGCTCGCGCGTCCTGGCCGGATAGCCAGATTGTTCTGTCGTAGTTAGAAGGGGGCCTCATGGTAACGTTCAGTTCCTGCCCGGAGACCCTGCCTGGCAGTTGGTATGAAGCTTGCGTAAATCTTCATACCATTTCATAGAACAATCATGCGCCAGCAACCTTCATCCCGCCGCGCGCCCAGGAAGCGCCGAGCCACTACATCCTATGGCCTTCTTGCGGCGACCTGCCTTGGCACTCCCTTCTCGAGCATGGCCGGGGGTCTCCAGCATGTGCCGCAGGAATTGCCGACCATTACCGTCCGCTCGACCACAATGGAAGGCACCACCGCCGACACTGCGGTCGCAGCAAATCAGGGACTTGTCACGCGCGAGCAGCTTCAGAACCGGCCGCTGCTGCGCCCTGGCGAGCTGCTGGAGACCGTGCCGGGGTTGATCGTCACCCAGCACAGCGGCGACGGCAAGGCGAACCAGTACTTCCTGCGCGGCTTCAACCTGGACCACGGCACTGACCTGTCCACGACAGTAGCTGGCATGCCGGTCAACATGCGCACGAATGCGCACGGCCAGGGCTACACCGATCTCAATTTCGTCATTCCCGAGCTGGTCAGCGGCATCGCCTACAAGAAGGGCACCTACTTTGCCGAAGAAGGAGACTTCTCGGCGGCCGGTGCGGTGAGCATGGACTACGTGTCGCAGTTGCCGGCCGGCATCGCCCAACTCGAGCTCGGTCAGCACGACTACCGTCGCGCGGTGCTGGCGAACTCGCATCAGATCGGCCCTGGCACTGCGTTATATGGCCTTGAATGGATGGCGGAAAACGGCCCCTGGGTGCTTCCCGAAGGCGTGCACAAGCTCAACGGGGTGCTTCGCTACACCATGCCGCTTGGCAGTGGCGAGTGGGTTGGCGTGACCGCGATGGCATATCGCAATAGCTGGACCTCCACGGACCAGGTGCCCCAACGCGCCATCAGCGAGGGATTGATTTCCGGCTTCGGCTATATCGACCCGACAGACGGCGGCTACGCGTCGCGCTACAGCCTGTCCGCGGACTGGTTGCGGCCGGTTCAGTCCGGATTGTTCAAGGCCAACGCCTACGTCATCAAGAGCCGGCTGCAGCTGTTCTCCAACTTCACCTACGCACTGAACAACCCGGAACGCGGCGACCAGTTCCAGCAGTTCGAGAACCGCGTGACGGCGGGCGTCAATGCGTCGCGGCTCTGGTTTGGCAAGCTTGGGCACCACGAGTCGGAGACCGAGATCGGCGCGCAGGTCCGCTTTGACCGCCTGGACCCGATCACGCTTGCCAACTCGGAAGCCCGGCAGATCTATGAGACCGTGCGCACCGATACCGTCAACGAGAGCAGCGCTGCGCTCTACGTCCGCAACACGACCGAGTGGCTGCCCTGGTTGCGAACCGTGGCGGGCCTCCGCGCGGATCAGTTCTGGTATGGCGTGTCGAGCGACAACCCGGCCAATAGCGGCAACGGCACCGATCAGATCCTGAGCCCCAAGTTCAGCATCGTGATGTCGCCGGCGGACCAGACCGAAGCCTTCCTGAACTGGGGCCGCGGCTATCACAGTAACGACGTGCGCGGCGCCACGACCACGATCGATCCGTCTACCGGCGAGCCGGCCCGGCGGGTCAGCGTGCTGGTGCCAGCGACGGGATACGAGGCAGGTGTCCGTACCAGGCGCCTCACCCCCGGCCTGCAGTTATCGGCCTCGTTGTGGCAGCTCGACATCGGCTCTGAGCTCGTATTCTCGGGCGATAGCGGCACGACGGAACCGAGCCGGCCGAGCCGCCGGCGCGGCGTGGAGCTGGCGGCCTACTATGCCCCGCCAGCGGGCCCGCTCGCCGGCCTGATTCTGGATGCGGACGCTGCATTCTCGCGGGCCCGGTATCGAGACCATGAAGACGCTGGCGACTACATCCCGGAATCCATCCAGACCACGGCATCGATGGGCGTCTCCCTGAACCGGGGACGGTGGTCGATGGGGGTGCGCGGCCGCTATTTTGGTCCACGTCCGCTGGTGGAAGACAACAGCGTACGATCGGCCTCTGCGTTCCTGGTCAACCTTAAGGTGGGCTATCGCTTGCTGAAGGATGTTCGCGTCTTCGCCGAAGTGCTCAACGTCTTCGGCAAGCGGGCGAACGATATTGACTACTACTATGCTTCGTTGCTGAAGGGAGAGACATCCCCCTTGAACGCCGACGGCACGCCGGCCGGCATCAATGACCATCACATCCATCCGGCTGAACCGAGAACCTTCCGCGTGGGTGTTTTGTGGAGCTTTTAGCTATGGCATCGGTCTGACCCGGAACTTCCAGGTCAGCGAGGTTAATAGCCAGGGAAAGCCGGAGCTTCACGCCTCCTTGCTTTTTTGCACTTTCGCTCGGGTCCCCACAGTCGCCTTCTTCTTCAATTTGCTCTGATTGAAATCAACGGCGGCACGGATGAGATTCTTCAGGGCACGCGTGTCGATCTTGTCGCCCTCGAAAAGATCGATCGCACGCCACTTGTTGCCGCCGAGGCCGGCGTTGAAGAGCTTGTCAGGATCCGGGAGGCTGGCCCCATTGGTGAAGGTGATCTTCACCTTCTCCTTGTGCGCGTTGGCGACCGCGATCATGCCGTCACGCGACCACACCGGGCTCCCCATCCATTTCCATTCCTCGATGATCTCGCCGTCGGCTTCAAGGATGGTCTTGCGGAGGCTGGCCAACGTCTTGCCACGCCAGTCGGTGAGTCCTGCGATCAGCTCGTCAATGCGTTCCGATGGATTCATTGGCTCTCCATTCCTTGAATTGGCCCCGGTTCTCATGCGACCGCAATGGTAATGTAGCGACGACATTATCGCCTATGAACCACGAGCAAGGTCAACGCTGACAGCCTGCGTCCGCACCGCCAAGCTGCTTGCGGTAGGCAGACGGAGAAACGGCGAAGGCCTGGCTGAAGTGCTGCCGGAACGAAACGGCGGATCCAAACCCTACCAGCTCGGCGATGAGGTCGACCCCCTTGTCCGTCGTCTCCAGCAGGCGCTGCGCCGCCGTGAGCCTGTGGTTCAGCACCCACTGCGTCACCGTTGTGCCAGTCTTCGCCTTGAAGCGCCTGGTGAAGTTGCGCCGGCTCATCCCGGCCTTCTCCGCCAGCGTGTCCAGTGCCAGCGCCTGGTCCAGGTTCTCGATGGCCCAGTCCGGGGTCGTGCTGAGCTTGTCCGCGCCGTCCATCCGGGGCAGCGGCTGTTCGATGTACTGGGCCTGGCCGCCATGCCGGTGCGGGGCAACAACCATGCGGCGGGCCACCCGGTTGGCGACGTCCGCGCCATGGTCGCGGCGCAGCAGGTGCAGGCAGCAATCCAGGGCGGCCGCCGTCCCGGCCGAGGTCAGGATGTCGCCATCGTCGATGTACAGGGAGTTGCGATCGAGCCGGACCTTCGGATACCGGTTCGCAAAGTCATCGGCCCAGGCCCAGTGCGTGGCCGCCGTGCGCCCGTCCAGCAAACCCGCCTCGGCGACCACGAACGTGCCCAGGCAAAGGCCGGCAATCCGCGCGCCCCGCACGCTGGCGGTTTGCAGCGCTTCCACCAGGGCCTGGGGCGGGCGCTCCGCCGGGTCGCGCCAGGCCGGCATGATGACCGTATCCGCCTCGGCCAGCACCGAAAGGTCGTGCTCGACCTCGATCCTGAAACCGGACATGGTTGGAATCAGCCCGGTCTTCTCGCCGCAGATGATCAGCCGGTAGCGCGGCACGCCCAGCCGGGCAAGATCGTCGCCAAACACGATACAGGGCACGGACAGGTGGAAGGGGCTGATGCCTTCGAAGGCGATCACCGCGACGGTATGCATTGCATTCTCGCAGCAGGGACAGGGATTGAGGTTGGCCCAATTCTATCGGATGTTGTCCAACGGGCCACTTTCGGGGTTCCAGCGGGCGTTGGAAACTACATCCCATGCCGCGGTTGCGGTGATTGGGGTGGCCTCCTCGCCAGCGGCGCCGCCCTCTTCTTCTCCATGACGAGGACCATAATGAACCACCCGACGATTCGCACCATGGCCGGCGCACCGGCCCCCACCGCGATCGAAGCCGCCAGCAGCGCCTTGCTGGTGATCGATTTCCAGAATGAGTACTTCAGCGCAAAGATGCCGATTCCGGACGGCGCGCGCGCCCTGGGCAATGCGCAACGCCTGATCGCTCATGCGGATGCGGCCAGGATTCCTGTTTTCCACATCCAGCATGTGACGCCCGCGGGCAGCCCCATCTTTGCGGAACAGAGCGCCAGCGTGGCATTCCACAGCGACCTGCAGCCGGCCGCGCATCACACCGTATTGCAGAAGACCTCGGTCAGCGTGTTCCCGACGACCGACCTGGACCAGCGTCTCAAGGCCGCCGGCATCAAGACCCTGATCATCACGGGCCTGATGACCCATGCCTGCGTGTCGGGCGCGGCGCGCGATGCGGTGCCGCTCGGATACGGCGTGATCGTGGCGGAGGATGCCTGCGCAACGCGCGATCTGGATACTGCCGGCGGCGTGGTGCCGCACCGGGACCTGCACCGGGCCGCGCTTGCCACCATCGACGACACCTTCGGCGATATCCTGACGACCGAGCAGGTGTTGAAACTGCCGATCACCTGATCGATCGCCGACCGCCGTGGTGCCGAGGGGGAGAACGTCAGGCCATGCACCTCCCCCTCAGTCAGTGGCTCCCGCCGCCCGCCTTCAGACTGCCAGGCGCTCCACCGTCCTCTGGCGCCTGACCATCCCCAACGAGAACATCGACAACCCTGCGATCAGCGCCGGCACGCCAATCAACGCAAACAACGCCGGCATGCCCAGGCCCATCGACAACATGGTCGCCCCGCCGACCGACCCCACCACCGAGCCCATCCGGCCCACGCCGTTGGCCCAGCTCACGCCTGTGGCACGGCAGTCCGTCGGATAGAAGCTGGCAGACAGCGCATTCGCACCCACCTGCGACCCTGAGATGCAGAAGCCCGCAAGGAACACCGCCATGCCAGCAGCCATCGGCTCGGAAGCAACGCTGCCCACGGCCGCAATGCCAAGCGCGGCCAGCGCATAGCTGGATGCCAGCACATAGTGCGGATTGATCCGGTCCATCAGCCAACCCAGCGCAATCGCCCCTATCGTCCCGCCGACCTGGAACATCGTTGTCACCAGCGCGGCCGTGCGCAGCGAATGGCCGGTCGTTCGCAGCAGCGTCGGCAGCCAGCTGGACAGCAGGTAGATCACCAGCAGGCTCATGAAGAACGTCAGCCAGAACAGCAGCGTGCCCCGCAGCAGCTCGGGCCGGAACAGGTGTCGCACGGGCGAGCTGGTGCTGCGCTGTTCGCCGACCACGAAGGTGGCGTCGCGCAGGTCGGCTTGCGGCGCGATCTTCTGCAGCGTGGCGACGATGCGTTCGCGCTGCTTGCCGGCCAGCACAAGGTAGCGCACCGATTCCGGCAGCAGCCACTGCAGCAGCGCCGCCAGCACCAGCGGCATGACCCCGCCGGCCACCAGCACCGAGCGCCAGCCAAAGGCGTCGATCAGCCCGGCGGAAGCAAGGCCGCCAAAAGCCGAGCCCAGCGTGAAGCCGCAAAACATGGTCGTGACCAGGAACGAGCGCCGCTTTTCCGGACAGAACTCCGAGGTCAGCGTGATGGCGTTGGGCATGGCCCCGCCCAGGCCCAGGCCAGTCAGGAAGCGCAGCAGCACCAGCGTCCACAGGTCATGCGACCAGGCCGAGGCCAGGCTGGCGGCACCGAAGAACAGCACCGACAGCACCAGCACGCCCTTGCGGCCGAAGCGGTCGGCCAGCGGGCCGAAGAGAAAGGCGCCGACCATCAGGCCGCCGAGCCCGGCGCCGAACAGCGGCGCCAGCTGGGCCGGCGTCAACTGCCATTCCGCGCGGATGGCTGGTGCGATGAAGCCGATCGCCGCGGTATCGAAACCATCGACCGCAACGATCAGGAAGCAAAGCACGACGATGCTCACCTGGAACGCTGAAAGCGGCTGGCGGTCGATGAACGCGGTGACGTTCAGGGGTTGGCTGGCAGGCATGGTGGTCTCCTCCTTGATGCCAGGATTAGGGGCGAGTCACGCCCGGCGGCCTTATAGGCGGCCGCCAGGTCGTTTTGGATTGACTGCGAAGAAAGGTTGCGTCAGCGGCTTACAGCCACGGCGTGGGGCTCAGGCACTTGTCGGCACGCCAGCCATGCAGCCACTGCAGCGCATCGTAGAACTGCGCCTGCGTGCGGCCAGTCCACAGGCTGTTGCGCACCAGCCGGTCCACGCCCTTGGCGTGGTACACCCGGCCCATGTCGCGCGCGGCGTACAGCACGCGGGCGGTGCGCGGGATGCGGGCCTGCTCGTAAAGCTTGAATGCCGCTTCAAAATCTCCGTCCGCCACCTTCACCGCCTCGCCCAGCGTGACGGCATCTTCCAGTGCCTGGCACGCGCCCTGCGCGACGTACTGCGTCATCGGGTGCGCGGCATCGCCGAGGATGGTGGCGCGACCGAAGCTCCATTGCTCCACGGGGTCGCGGTCGGCGGTGGCCCAGCGCTTCCACGAGGTCGGGCGGTCCAGCATCTGGTGCGGCAGCGGGTGGATGCCTTCGAAATACGACAGCACTTCTGCCTTGCTGCCGTCGCGCACGCCCCAGGTTTCCTGTTCGCGGCTGTGGAAGGTCACCACCAGGTTGTACTGCTGCCCCCCGCGCAGCGGGTAGTGGACCAGGTGGCAATGCGGGCCGGCCCACACCACGGGTGCATTGACCTGGAGGTCCTGCGGCATATTGGCGACGTCGACCACGGCGCGGTAGACCACATGGCCGGTGACGCGGGGCTCATCGCCGATCAGTGCCTGGCGGATGGCGGACTTGACGCCGTCGCAGCCGATCACCGCGTCGCCACGGTGGTGCTCGCCGTGCTGGTCGATCACGGTCACGCCCTTGTCGTCCTGCAGCAGCTGTTCCACGCGCGTGCTGGTGCGGAAGGTGATCAGCGGATGGTTCTGCACCGCCTCCAGGATCGACAGGTGGATATCGGCGCGATGGATCACCGCATACGGGTTGCCGAAGCGCTCGCGGTAGGCCTGGCCCACGTCGACCCGGGCAATCTCGCTGGTATCGATCGCATCGCGCAGGCTGAGGTAGTCGGTAAAGACCGCGCGGCTGCGCGCGGCCTCGCCCACGCCGAGCGCGTCGAGCGCGGCAAAGGCGTTGGCGGCCAGCTGGATGCCCGCGCCGATCTCGCCGATCTGCTCGGCCTGCTCCAGCAGTTCGATGCGGATGCCCTGGCGTGCCAGCGCCAGCGCCGCGGCCAGGCCGCCGATGCCGCCGCCGATGATGAGGACCTTGCCGGTCGCGTTGTTGGTACTGCTCATGTCTTGTCTCCTGGCCTGCGCGATGCGTCAGGCGATGTGGTCGGGCTGGCGCCCGGGCGCCGCCTGGGCAAAGGCGGGATGGGCGCTGGCGTGGGCGTAGACCGCCATCGCGCGCTCGTACCGGCTCAGGTCGCAGCCCATGCGCAGGGCGTTGGCGACTTGCGGCACCAGCGTGACGTCAGCGAGCGTTGGCGCATCGCCGAAGCACCACCTGCCATGCCCGTGCAGCACCAGCAGGCGCTCCACGCCGGCCATCCCTTCATCGATCCAGTGGCGGTACCAGGCGTCCTTCTGCTCGGGCGAGACCTTCAGCACATCCTGCAGGTAGCGCAGCACGCGCAGGTTGTTGACCGGGTGGATGTCGCAACCGATCAGCGTGGCCAGTTCCAGCACCCGCGCGCGCTGCACCGGGTCTTGCGGGAGCAGTCGCGGCTCCGGATGGAGCGCGTCCAGGTAGTCGATGATCGCGAACGACTGCCCGAGCGTAAAACTGCCATCCACCAGCGCGGGCACGGTCGCGGACGGGTTGATGCTCTCGACATACTCCGGCGCGCGCTGCTGGCCGGTGCGGATATTGACCGGCAGGTAGTCGTACGGCAGGCCCTTGAGGGCCAGCGCGATGCGCACCCGGTAGGACGTCGAGCTGTTGAAGAAGCTATAGAGCTGCATGATCGGTAATGCCTGTGTGCTGCGATTCACGGGGGGTCAGATCACGCGCACGGTCAGCTCGCCGAGGCCATCCACGCCCGTGACCATGGTCTCGCCGGCCTTGACCGCGCCCACGCCTTCCGGCGTGCCGGTGAAGATCACATCGCCCGGTTCCAGCCGGAAGAACTGCGACAGGTAAGCCACCGTCTCGGCGACCGACCAGATCAGGTGCGACACGTCGCTGCGCTGCTTCGTTTCACCGTTGACGGTCAGCCAGATGCCGGCCTGTTGCGGGTGGCCGATCTCGCTGGCGCGGTGGATCGGCGCCACCGGCGCCGAGGCGTCGAAGGCCTTGCCGATTTCCCAGGGGCGGCCCATCTCGCGCATCTTCATCTGCAGGTCGCGGCGGGTCATGTCGAGGCCGACGGCGTAGCCCCACACGTGTTCGAGTGCCTGTTCGACGGGGATATCCGAACCAGCCTTGCCGATCACGGCCACCAGCTCGGCCTCGTAGTGGTAGTTCTGCGTCTGCGCCGGATACGGCAGGTCCAGCGTGGTGCCGGCCTGCACCGGGACGATCGCGTCAGCCGGCTTGCAGAAGAAGAACGGCGGCTCGCGGTCGGGATCGAAGCCCATCTCGCGGGCATGGGCGGCGTAGTTGCGGCCCACGCAGTAGACGCGGCGCACGGCGAACTGGTCGTCGCTGCCGGCAACGGGGATGGAAACGGTGGCGGGAGGCGTGAAGACGTAGGACATGGTTCGAAGTTTCCGGAAGTCGTCAGGTAAGCGGGAGCCTCCGGCGGTGCGCGCTGGCACCGCCCGGGGCAGGTCGGATCAGGGCTGCGGGATGCTCAGGTGCGCGCTTCGCGCAGCAGGTTCATCGCGGACAGCACGGGCCGGTCGGAATAGCTGAACAGCACCGCGTCTTCCAGCGCGCCCAGCTGCACCGGCGCCCACGACGGGGCCACGAAGATGTCGCGCGGCTCGAACTGGAACTGGTCGTCGCCGATGCGCACCGTGCCGCGCCCTTCCACCACGCTGTAGATGGTGGCGTCGGTGCTGCGGTAGGTCTTGCCCTGGAAGCCCGCCGGCAGGTACTGCATGAAGGTGGCGATGGTCGGCATAGGCCAGCCGCCGGTGGCCGGGTTGATATAGCGCAGCTTGACGCCGTCCCAGGCATCGAGCTCGCCGTTGCGGTAGAGCTGGTCCAGCGCCTCGCGCGAGCGCTCGTACGGGTAGCTGAAAATCGGTGAAGTGGGATCGGTCACGCGGTGCCGCACCGGCACCATGTTGTGCCCGAAGCGGGCAAAGCTGTCGCCCTCGACGCGGGTCACGGGCTGCTGGGCTTCCGGGTAGTTCTCGGCAAAGCCGGCATCGAACTGCTGCACCAGCGGGATATCCAGCCCGTCCAGCCACACCACCGGCTCGCCGCCGTCCTCGACGGCAGGGTTGCCATGGTCATGCCAGGTCCACGACGGCGTGATGATGAAGTCGCCGGGGTGCATGGTGGTGCGCTCGCCGTTGACCGCGGTCCAGGCGCCCTTGCCTTCGACGATAAAACGCAGCGCCGACTGGGTATGCCGGTGGCTGGGGGCGATCTCGCCCGGCAGGATCAGCTGCAGGCCGGCGTATAGCGTGGAGGTGATGCTCGACTTGCCCGGGATCCCCGGGTTCTCCAGCACCAGCACGCGGCGCACGGCTTCCTCGGCGCTGATGACGCCGCCGGCCTGCATCACCAGCGGGCGAATCTGCGCGTACTTCCAGATGGCGGGAACGATCTGCGGCCGCGGTTGCGGCGGCACCAGCGCGTGCAGCGACTCCCACAACGGGGTCATGTTGCTGCGGCCGATTTCTTCGTAATAGGCCACGCGGGCCGGGTCTGGGGTGTGTTCGGACATGCTGTCTCCGTAACTTTATGCAGGGCTTTGGGAGCGCTTTTGTGGGTGCGTGTCATCGCTCGCACCGTCTTGTTGTCGTTATACGCGCCGCCCTATAAGATTTGAAATGAACTTTTCATCTTATCGATACGATTTTTTATATAGGTAGCCCCATGGACTGGACCCAGAGATTGCGGCTGCGCAACCTGCAGATGCTGCTGAGCCTGGCCGAGACCGGCAATATGAGCCAGTCGGCAGCCATGCTGAACACGACCCAGCCGGGCCTTTCCAAATGGCTGAAGGACCTGGAGGACGATATCGGCCTGCCACTGTTCGAGCGCCAGGCGCGCGGGCTGCGGCCCACGCCCTACGGCGAGTCGCTGATCGAGCACGCACGCCGGATCGAGGCCCAGCTGGATACCGCGCGCGACGACCTGCAGGCCATGCGCGACGGCGGCAGCGGGATTGTGGTGGTGGGTACGTCAGGCGCGTCGTCGGCGGATACCGTGCCGCTGGCAGCGCTGCATTTGCTGCAGCAGATGCCCCGCGCCAGCGTGCGGCTGGTGGAAACGACCATGGACCGGCTGATGAGCCAGCTGGCACACAGCGAGTTGGATATCGTGGTGGGCCGCTCCGCGCCCGAACTGCAGGACGCGCACATGCGCACCGAATCGCTCTACATGGAGCCGATCCACTTCGTCGCCCGGCCCCGCCATCCGCTGCTGCAGGGCGCAGGCATCGGCTGGGACGACCTGTATCGCTACCGCTGGGTGGTGTGGCCGCGCGGCACGCCCATCCGCAACGCGCTGGAAGGCGCGCTGGCCAGCGCCGAGCGTGCCCTGCCGGCCGATTGCGTGGAGAGCAATTCCACCGTGCTGAATCTCACGCTACTCAACAACAGCGACATGATCGGCCTGGCCTCGCACCGCACCGCGCGCCGGCTGGAAGAGCTCGGCGCGCTGCGCATCGTGCCGCTGCGGCTGGCGGGGTTCGGCTCGGTGTCGATGTACTGGCGTGACGACGCGCAGTCGCGCGCGGCGGTCATGGCCATGCTGGATTGCCTGCGGCGGGCGGCGGGGGCACCGCAGGACTAGTCCGCTGAATCATTGAAATGGGAGGTGAAGGACATGTCATGCGGGATGCAGCGCTAGGGCGAAGCAGGGGTTTCGGATTGCATTGCAATCCGCCTGCGTAGCGACATGCGCTTGCAAGCGCATGTGCGCCCTGCAAGGGCAAAGCGCAGCAATAGCACGGCTATTGCGAGCATTTGCAACGACGCGATGCGCCCGCATGACATGGCAGGCACCGACCAATTTCAGTGATTCAGTGGACTAGGTGCTGCTCAGAATCGATGCCGCATCCCCACCGCCACGGCCGTCATGCTGCGATGCCCGCTGCCGAGGAAATACCCGTTGGCAAAGCTCACCGCCGAGGTATCGAAGTTGATGCCGGCATGCTGGACATAGGCCGTCGTCAGATAGACATCGGTACGCTTTGACAGGTTGTAGTCGGCGATGAAGCTCACCTGCCAGGGGTTCTTCACGTTGCTCCCGGCAAGCGCCTTGACGTCGTCGTAGTAGTACGCGAGCGTCAGGTCCAGACTGGAGGTGGCGCGGTAGTTGATGCCAGCCCAGTAGTAATCGTCGCGCACGATGGTCGTGCCGTTGGCCGACTTGTTGAGTCCCCAGCGATAGCCGCCCATCAGCTTGACCGGGCCTGCGCGATAGCTGACCGCCGCCCCGGCCTTGCGGAAATTGCCGACGGCGGCGCCAGCCCCCAACGTCGGGTTGTAGCGGTTGAACGCGAGCGCCGCTCCGAAACCGCCGGCAAAGTAGTTGAGGCCGGCGCCATAGCCCGTATCACGGCGCGATTGCCCGGCGACCTCGCCAGCGCCGAATACGCCGTTGCCGAACGAATAGTTGCCGATGGCGGTAACCCCGCCGAACGTGCCCGTGTACTTCACGTTATTGTCCGAGCGGAAGTCCAGGCCAAGCTGGGCCGCGATCGGCTCGTACTGCGTCGAATAACCATTTGGCGAGAAGTTCGAGAAGGCATCGAAGATCGATGTGTACTGGCGCCCGAAGGTCAGCCGGCCGGCGCGCTCGCTCAGCAGGCCGACAAAGGCCTGGCGACCGAACAGCCGGCCGGATTGCGTCTGCCGGCCATCGTCGATGCCGAAGCCGCTCTCCAGCACAAACACGGCCTTGAGGCTGCCGCCCAGGTCCTCGGTACCGCGCAGCCCCCAGCGTGAGCCGGACAAGCCGCCAGAGCCCAGCGCCACGCGGCTGTGTCCCGGGCCGGGAAAGCCCGGCTGCGTCGGCAGCATCGTCGACAGGTGATTGACGTATTCGATGTTGGCATCGGCCACGCCATACAGCGTCACGTTCGCCTGCGCCGTGCCGGCCAGCATGCCCAGCGCTGCCGGCAGCATCAGCTTCTCAAGCCTGATTTTCATTGTCTCCATTCTCTTGCGTTGTGGTTGGTCATCGCCACGGCGGAGGTGCCGATGGCTGGATTGCGGACTGCGCGGCCGCAGGCGCGCAGCTGTCCTGCGCACGCCCTGGCTGCGTGCGTGAGAGGTAGATCGGGAGAATCTGCCGGCCCCTGCCGGCGTGGGTCAGCGGCTGACCGCGCGCTGGATCGCGAGCGCCGCGGCCACCATGGCCTCGGCGGATTCCAGCGCCCGGGCCGGATCGTCGCGCTTGCGCACCCCGGCCGCGCTGGTCGCACGCGCGGCGCCGTCCGGGCTGGCGGAGAACTTCACCACCGTCAGCCCCTTGGCCGGGTTGATATAGATCTTCTGTCCGAAGCGCCCGCCGGCCTCGATGCTGCCGTCGCCGTCATTGCGCTGGAACCAGTAGTTGCGGTAGCCATAGCCGTCGCGGCCCGGCATGGTGTTGCCGCGCGCAAAGCGGGCCTGGTTGCCGGCCGGCTGCAGCGCAATGCGCACCGCCGCCGGCGAGATCCCGCCCGAGGCGTCGCCCGCCGCCGCCCGGCGCACCGCCTCGGCAAAGCGGGCGGCGTCGCGCAGCGTGGAATTCATGCCGCCGCTGGCCATTTCCGTGCCCTGGCGGTCCACCTGGGTGTAGGCATCATCGTCGGCAAAGCGGGACCACAGCCGCTCAGTCACCAGCTGTGCCCAGCTCTTGCCGGTGATGCGCCGCAGCGCCCATGCCACCGCTTCCGGCGAGCCGTTCTGGTAGTACCAGACGCCGCCTTGGTCGCGCCCGCCGGTGGCGTGGACGACCTTGAGGAAGTCATAGATGGTGTCCGGCGCATCCGCCTTGCGCGGCACGATCCCCACCGCCCCGAACAGTCCCAGGTCCGGCGGCAGCCCCTCCGGATAGCCCACCGGCACCTCCATATCCAGGTTCTGCTGTACCGTGGCCTCGCCGAACGGATTGCCGGCCAGTTCCGGCACATACTGCGCCAGCCGGGCCTGCGGATCGAGCTTGCCCTCTTCGACCAGCATGGCGGCCAGCAGCCCGGTGACGGACTTGGTCATCGAGGCCCAGATATGCGGCTGGTAAGGACCAAAGCCCGCGAGGTAGCGCTCGTAGACGACCTTGCCCTGGTGCAGCACGATAAAGCCGTCGGTATGGGTGTCGCGCAGGTAGTCGGCCAGTCGGACAGTATTGCCCGCCACGGCAAACGTGGAGCCGTCCAGTTCCGTACCGGGCTGGCCAGCCAGGGCCAGCGGCTGGCTGGCATGCCGGATGCCCGCCGTTGGCGACATCTCGCGCGCATGCCGGAACGCCCAGCGCATATACGGCGGACGCAGCCCGCTGCCGCGGCTGACTTGCTTGTCGGGCGGCGGCGGAAAGCCCTGCATGACCTCGTCCTCGGCAACGGCCAAAGGCTGGCCGGTGCCCTGCGCCAGCGAAACGCTCATCGGCGCCACCAGCAACGCCACGGCCAACCACACCCGACTGCATCCGAATCCTGTTCTGCACGACACTGTTTGCGCTTGCATGCTGTCTCCATTCCTGTCCTGGCGGTTGCACGCACGGTGCGCCGCCTTGTATGCATGAGGTGCAAGCCCGCATGGTGCAGGCCGCGGGCGCCATCTTGGAGGACGCGGATCCTGAACACAATGATGCATTCGGAATGGAGCCATAACCCGGTGGAATGTCAGGCACCGAAGCCGCATAATGGCGAAACCCTCCTCTCCGATGTCTGCCATGCAGCTTCCCGACGCCCGCGTCCGCGACCTGCTCCGCCATCCGGGGCGCTTTGCCTGGCACACGCTCAGGCAGTTCCGCGCCAACCAGGGCCTGCTGCTGGCCGGCGCGGTGGCCTACTACGCGCTGCTGTCGATCGTGCCGCTGCTGATCCTGATGATCATTGCACTGTCGCACGTGATCGGACCAGACCTGCTGTTGTCCACGCTCGCGCGCTACCTGGAGTGGGTGGTGCCGGGGCAGTCCAGGGCCCTGATCACCGAGCTTGCCGCCTTCCTGCGCAACCGTGGCACGATCGGCTGGGTGCTGCTCGGCACCATGCTGTTCTTCAGTTCGCTCGCCTTCACCGTGCTGGAGAACGCCATGTCGGTTATCTTCGAGCACCGCGTGGCGATCCGGCGCCGGCATTTCCTGGTCTCGGCGCTATTGCCCTACTGCTACATCGCGGTACTGAGCGTGGGCCTGCTGCTGGTCACGGTGGTGTCAGGCGGCCTGCTGGCCATCGGCGAACGGCATGTGGAAGTGCTGGGCCGCGACTGGTCGCTGGACCGGCTCTCGACCGGCCTGCTCTACCTGCTCGGCTTCATTGGCGAGGTACTGATGCTGACTTCGATCTACATGGTGATGCCGGTTGGCAGGCTGTCGCTGCGGCATGCGCTGAGCGGCGCGTTGATCGCGGCCGTGCTGTGGGAAGTCTCCCGCCATGTGCTGGCGTGGTACTTCACCACGTTGTCGCAAGTGAGCCGGGTCTATGGCTCGCTGACCACGGCGATCGTGGTGCTGCTGAGCCTGGAGATTGCGGCGACCTTGCTGCTGCTGGGGGCGCAGGTGATCGCGGAGTTCGAGCGTGGCGGATGGGAAGGCAGGCCAGCGCACGCGGAGCCGGAAGAATTCCACACGTGAGCGGCGCCGTTCACGCACCCGCTCAGGCGAGCGCCAGATCGAGGCAGGCGCGAATACGCCTCTCCTCCTCCGCACCGAAGGCGCCGATAAAGACCAGTGCAGACCCCGCCCCATCGCCTTGCGCCATCGGACTCAGCCGCATGCGGCCCGCGACCACATGCAGTTCATGCAGGCGCGGATCGGCTGCCAGCCTGACCATACCCTTCGCGCGCAGCAGGCGCACCGGCGGCGTCTTCAGCGCCTGCCGCAGCCGCGTCTTGTCGAAGTCGCGGCCGGTCTGGTATGAAATGCTGCGGATGCCGGCGTGCACGGTGCCGACGGCTCGCCGCCAGTGCCCGCCCGCCTGCAGCACGGCTTCGCCATGTGGTTCCGGCAGAGCGGCGTCGACAAAGACCGACAACGGAACCTCGCCCTCGCATGCGGTCAGCACCGCGGCACGCGGCGCGATGGCGTCGACCGTGGCAGCAGCCATTGCCAGCGCATCCGCATCGGCAAGGTCTGCCTTGGTCAGCACCACCACCGAGGCCCCCGCGATCTGCTGCCGCACCATGTCGCCCACCAGCGGATCGTGCAGGCTGTTGGCGACCTCGATCACATCCACAGCCACCACCACGGCATTGAGCGCAAAGGCCCGATCCAGCAAGCCGACCTGCGCAATGCGCTGCGGGTCCGAGACACCGCTGGCCTCGATCACCAGCAGGTCGGGCCGCTGCTCCCTTGCTGCGATGGCCACCAGCGCCTCGGCCAGCCGCCCGCCGATCGAGCAGCAGATACAGCCGTTCTCCAGCTGGATCACGTCGTCGCTGCGCGTGCGGATCAGCGCGGCATCGATATTGATCTCGCCGAAGTCGTTGACCAGCACCGCGATGCGGCGCCCGTGCGCGTTGGCCAGCAGGCGGTTGAGCAAGGTGGTCTTGCCGGCGCCAAGGTAGCCGCCGACCACCACCAGCGGGACCGGAGGCCGCGTGTTCATTGGGCCGGCGCCGGGAACACGCGCCCGCCCAGCACCGTGCCCCAGACGCGCACATCCTTCAGGCACTCGGGAGCCACCGTGGTCGGGTCATCTTCCAGCACGGCGAAGTCCGCCAGCTTGCCAGGCGCGATGCTGCCGATGCGGTGATCGAGCTTCAGCGTATAGGCCGCACCCATGGTGATGGCATACAGCGCGCCGGCGACCGGCAGGCGCTCCGCTTCGCCCAGCACGCTGCCGGAAGCGGTCTGGCGCTGCACCGCGCACCACGCCGTGAAGAGCGGGTCCAGCGGCGTGATCGGCGCATCGGAATGAATCGCGAACGGAATCCCCAGCCGTCGCGCCGTGCCCGCCGGGTTCATGCGCGCGGCGCGCGCCGGTCCCACGGTCTGGCCGGCATGCGCATCGCCCCAGTAGTACAGGTGGTTGGAAAAGAAGTTGATGCACAGGCCCAGCCGCGCCGCGCGCGCCAGCTGTGCCTCGTCCGCCAGCTGGCAGTGCTGCAGCGTATGGCGATGGTCCGCGCGCGGATGGCGTGACAGCATGGCTTCAAGCACGTCCAGCACCACCTCGGTCGCCTCATCGCCATTGGTGTGGATATGCAGCGGCAAGCCGGCCAGGTGGAATGGCGTGAAGGCGTCGAGCAGTTGCCCGGGCGGGATCAGCCACAAGCCATTGGCCTGGCCGCCGGCATACCCCGGCGCGCAGGCGCGCGGTAAAACCCTGGATCGAACCGTCGACGATGAACTTGACCGGGCCGAAGTGCAGCTTGCTGGTGCCGGCCGCCGCGGCTGCCTGCACGCGGGCCGGCCCGCCCTGCGCATTGCGCTGCGGCGAGAACGCCGGGACGATGCGCAGCGGGAAGCCGGGGTCGGCAGTGACCGCCTGCAGCGTCTCCAGCCCCTTGGGCGACAGGTCGTTGACCAGGTCAGTCGCCGTGGTCACGCCCGCCAGTTGCGCCACGCGGCCGAAGCGGCGCACCGCGTCGGCATTCTCGGCCGCCGCCAGTGACAGGCCGCTGCCAAGCACACGCTGCACCGGGAACATCGCCGCAAATTCCTGCAGCTCGCCGGTGGGCAAGCCCCGCGCGTCCTTGTGCACGCCGTCGATATCGGTGTCCTCGTCGATGCCGGCCCGCGCCAGCATCGCGGAATTGACGTTCATCAGATGCACGCTGGCATGCATCACCACGATGGGCCGCGTGGCCGAGACGCGATCCAGCTCGCGCACCGACAGCCGGCTGGCGCCGAAATAGATCGGGTCGAAGCCCCAGGCCAGCAGCGGCGTATCCAGGTCATGCATCTGGCTGGCCGCGCCCGCGAGGCGATCGATCACCTGCTCCAGCGTGCGCAGGCCGCGCCACAGCTTGCCGTCCGGATCACGGCGGTCAAAGTAGCCGACGTAGACCGCATCCCACATCGCGCCTTCCATCAGGTGGCAATGGCCTTCCACCAACCCGGGCATCAGCACCTTGTCGCGGAAGGTGTCGACCTGCACCGCATCCGGCCAGGCGGCCATCTCGGCCGCGCCGCCCACGGCAAGGATCTGGCCGTCGCGCACCGCGACATGGGTCGCCTCGGGCTGGCCGGCTTCCATCGTGAGGATCTTGCGCGCCACGAATACCTGCGTGCGCGCCGTGTCGTCTTGTGTCATCGATTGCATGAGTCCGTTCATTCACGCCGCCTGCACGCGGGCCAGGCGGGGCGCGTAGTTCACCAGCGCGGTGACCACCAGGTTGACGCCCAGGCTGATCAGCCCGAGGTTGATGCCGCCGAAATCGACCTGCTGCACATACAGCGCGATCGCCAGTGCCTGGCCGGTGACGATGCCGAGCGCAATCGCCAGCGGCCGCACCTTCAGCGAGAACAGGATCACCAGCACGCCAGGGAAGAACTGCGTCACGCCATAGTAGGTGGTGTTGATCAGCGTCAGCATCAGGTTGGGCGTGGCCAGCGTCATGGCGATGGACAGCACCAGGTAGATCACGATCACCACCTTGGCGCCCTGCTTCTGGCGCGCCTCGGGCATTCCCGGCAGCAGGTTGCGCGTGACGATGGGGCCGATCGCCAGGCAGATGCCGGCCAGCACCAGCAGCCCCGACAGCGCCGCGCCGGCGGTCACCAGTCCGAGCAGCCAGTCCGGCAACAAGCGCACCGCGGCCGCGAAGAAGGCCTCATTGGGGGAGGCGAGCTGCAGGTTCTGGCTGATCGCGTAGTACGACGCCAGCACCAGGAACGGATACATCAGCATGTACAGCGGCATCGCCACCTGCGTGCGCCGGATGGTGTTGGCGCTCTTGGCCGTGAAGAAGTTCTGCACCGCGAACGGCATCACGTAGAAGCCCAGCGCCTGGAACAGCATGGTGCTCATCGAGAAGCGTAGCTGGGTGTCATTCATCTGGTTGCTGACCTGCATGCTGGCGGCATGGAACACGTCGCCCACGCCCGCCTTCCAGCCCACCGCAACGCCGGTGGCGACGATCGCCACCACCATCAGGATGTCCTTGAGGATGGCGATATAGGCCGATGCGCGAACGCCGGAGATGGCAATGTAGGTAAAGGCCAGCGCCGCCGAGATCATCACCAGGTACACCGGCTCAAACTCCCAGCCCAGCCCCTTGAGCGCCGCCACCAGCCCGGTGAACTGCAGCTGGCCCCAGGGCAGCAGGAACAGGATCGCCGAGCCCGCCACGATCAGCTCCAGCGCACGGCTGCCGTAGTGGCCCTTGAACAGGTCCGGCAGCGTGATCGCGTTATAGCGCGCGCCGGCCTGCCAGATCTTGGGCCCGAGAAAATAGCCGAGCGGATACGCCAGCAGGATGTAGCCGAGGAACCAGACCCCGTAGGTCGGCCCCTTGGCATAGATGCCACCGGGAAATCCCACCATCGTGCCGATGCTGTAGATCTCGCCCGCGGCCAGGAAGAACACCAGGTAGGCGCCGAACTGCCGCGACGCCACGAAGAAGTCATGCACGCTCTGCGCGCCGTGGCCCTTCTTTGAGCGGATGGCGAGATAGAGCGAGAAGACGATAAAGCCGAGGAATACCGCTGTGGTCATGGTGGTCTCCCCTTCAGGCTTCATGCGCCGCGTCGGCGGCGTGGCGGTCGAACAGCAGCCAGCACGCCAGCATGCAGCCGGAGGTCAGCACGAACCACGCAAAGATCCAGGCGTAGATGAAGGGCACGCCGAGCACGAAGCGCTCGACAGTCGCCACCCAGGGCAGCATCCCGATGACGCCGATATACGGCAGGCCAAGGCCAATCAACAGCTTGAGCATGATGTCTCTCCGGTTTCCGATGGACGGTGGATGGCGGGCGCCGTGTGTGCTGTCACCGGCCCGCTCTTGTGTTCCGGTCATCATAGGGAGGGCGGAGGTATGATTCAAATGCAAATGTTTAACCGATCCCATAACCAACGCGCATGGTTTTCCGCATGGACACACAGAAACTTCTGCACCTGCTCGCCGTGGTCGAGCACGGCACGTTCTCCGAAGCGGCCCGTGCCATACACCTGACCCAGCCGGCGCTGAGCCGCAGCATCCGCGCGCTGGAAGACGAGCTCAAGGCGCCACTCTTTGACCGCGGCGCGCGGCGCGCGCGCCTGACGGTGTTTGGCGAACTGGTGGCCGACCGCGCGCGCCGCATGCGGCTGGAAGAACGCCAGTTGCGGCGCGACCTGGACCTGCTGCGCGGCGGCGAGGAAGGCTCGCTGACGATCGGGGTGGCGCCCGCGCCGGCGGCGCTGCTGCTGACGCCGTTCCTGATCCACATGGCGCAGGCCCACCCGCGCATCAAGGTGCGCACCGAGACGGGCGCCACCAGCGCCATGCTGGAGGCACTGCGCAACGAGACCATCGACGCCATCGTCGGCGATGCCTATGTGCTGCGCG
Organism: Cupriavidus sp. BIC8F; assembly: GCF_032465815.1. NCBI lineage: Bacteria > Pseudomonadati > Pseudomonadota > Betaproteobacteria > Burkholderiales > Burkholderiaceae > Cupriavidus > Cupriavidus sp. BIC8F. The sequence continues at coordinate 2,295,259 of NZ_CP136095.1, forward strand.
CAGCCGACGACATCGACGTGGAGCCATTGGGCGAGCTACCCGCAGGCCTGGTATGCCGCGCCGGGCATCCGATCCTGCGCAAGCGCCGCATCGATATCGAGACCATTCGCGCCTACCCGGTGGCAACCACCACGCTCAGCACCGTCGTCAGCCGGCAACTGGCGGAGCTATGGGGGCCGGGCGCCGCGCCTGACAAGCTCTTCACCCTGCATTGCGACAACCTCGACATGCTGCGCAGCGTGACGCTGGCCAGCGATACGCTGCTGTTCGGCGTGCTCTCGATCACGCGGCAGGAGCGCGCCGCGGGGCTGATGGCCGAAGTGCCGATGCCGCCCGATCCGCGCCGCTGCGGCCGCTATGGCATTGCACGCATGGCGGCGCGCTCGCTGTCGCCAGCGCTGGAGGTGCTCTATCGGTTCACGCGGGAACACTGGAAAGCGCTGTCGTCCGAAGCTGGCGGTGCCAACGCGCGCCGCTGAACCTGCCCCTTGCCGCGCGCTGTTGTATGCTCCGCCCTGAACCATCGCCCGTGTCCCGCATGACCGAATCCACGCCAGACCGCCCTCGCCGTATCACCATCCACGACGTCGCCCGCGCCGCCGGCGTGTCGCTGACCACGGTGTCGCACGCGCTGAACGACCGCGGCGTGCTGGACCCGGCCACCCGTGCGCGCGTCAAGCGCGTTGCCGCCGAGCTGGGCTACCGCCCCAGCGTGCGCGCGCAGCGGCTGCAGTCGGGCCGCGCCAACTGCATCGCGCTGTTGTCGTCGATGCCGTTCGCGGTGGCGGGCGGCACATCGCGGCTCGGGTTCATGATGGAGGTGGCGGCGATTGCCGCCGAGGCGGCAATGGGGCGCGGCCTGGGCGTGGTGCTGGTGCCGCCGCTGGAAGGCGCCGGGGGCCTGCTCGATACGCTGGACATTGACGGCGCGATCGTGATCGAGCCGATCGCGGGCGACCCGCATATCGCGCGCCTGCGTGAGCGCGGCGTCAGCATCGTGTCGATCGGGCGCGAGCCGCTGACCGACACGCCGGTGCCTTGCGTCGACCTGCAATCGGCCGAAACCGCCCGGCTGCTGCTGGCGCATCTGCACGGGCACGGGGGCCGGCATATCGGCCTGATGATCGGCGCGGCGCCGCGCCAGTCGTATGTGGAAACCGAACGCGCTTACCGCGAGTTCACGCAGGCGCTGGGCTTGCCCTGCCATATCGTCAAGGCAGCCGAGGAACACGGCGAAGCCGCGGGCGCCGAGGCCTGCGCGCAATTGCTGGCGCAGATGCCGGCGCTCGATGCGCTGTGCGCGCCGGTGGATGCGTTTGCGGTGGGCGCCATGGCCCACCTGCAAGGGTTGGGCAAGCACGTGCCCGACGATGTGCTGGTGGTGACGCGCTACGACGGCATCCGCGCCCGCAGCGCGCAGCCGCCGATCACCGCGGTCAACCTGCATCTGGAGCGCGTGGCATCGCTGGCGGTGGAGCTGCTATTCGCGCACCTGTCCGGCGACCGCAGCCGCAACGTGATCACCGGGCCCGCGCCCGAACTGGTGGTGCGGGCATCGTCCACGCCAGGCGTCTAGGACACTAACCGCGCAGCAGCACCACCGCACCGGAAACCAGCGCGAACACCAGCACGCCGATGCGCAGCATGCGCTGGTTGATGCGCTTGTGCACCAGGTGGCTGGCCACCATGCCGACGATCAGCACCGGCAGCAGACCGATGGCATAGAGCACCTGCTCCATGCCGAGCCGGTCGCTCAACGCCAGCACCACCAGCGAGATCGATTCACCGACCAGGAAGCACAGCGCCACGGTGGCGCGCAGCGTCGCGACCGGCGCATGCTGGTAGGCCAGCGCCAGCGGCGGGCCGCCGACACCGGTTGCGGTTTCGGTCACGCCGGTGATCAGGCCGGTCGAGGCAAAGGTCAGCCGCCCCGGCGTAAAGGCCGGCGCCAGCAATGACACCACCGCTGCGGCAATGGTGCTGCCGCCGACCAGCGCGTTGAGCCATGCCATCGGCATTGCCACCAGCACCCACAGCCCGCCGAAGGTGCCGGCCAGCCGCCCGGCGCTGATCCACCCTGCGCCGCGCAGGTCGATGGCATGGCGTTCGCGCCAGGCCACGTAGGCGTTGAGCGGCAGCATCGCCAGCAGCAGCGCGCCGGGCAGCATTGCCGGCGCGGCCAGCGCCAGCACCGGCACCACGATCAGCGCGAAGCCCATGCCGGTCGCACCCTGGACCAGCGCGCCGGTAAAGACCGCCACGCCGACGCTGAACAACGTCATGTCCATGGTCAGGATGCCTCCGTGCCGGCTTGGCGCGCGCGGTGCACGTCCGCGGCGTCGTGCAGCTTGCGGATCGGGGCATTGGCGACGGTGTCCCCGGCCATGGCGTGGATCGCCCGCATCAGCGCGCGTGCGTCCCAGTCCGTGGGCCAGCCCTGCCACAGGCGCAGGCTGCCATCGACAAAGACCGCGCGGATCTGGTCGCGGTTGGCCAGTCGCACCAGTTCCCAGGTCAGGTCCCAGGATGGCGTCAGCTCCGGCACGTCCAGGTCGACCAGCAGGAAGTCGGCGCGCTTGCCAGTGGCGATTTCGCCGGTGAGCGCACCGAGACCCGCCACCTCGGCGGCGTCGTGCGTGGCCATGTCGACCCAGCGCCAGCCCGCGCCGCAGGAGGAATCGCCCACGCCGATGCCGAAGGCGAAGCGCTGGGCGGCCTCGGCATAGTCCAGCAGGCGGAAGCCGTCGCTGCGGGTGCCGTCGGTGCCCAGGCCCAGGCGCACGCCGAAGGTGGCCATGGTTTCGGCCGGCGCCACGGCATTGCCCTTCCAGGCGCTGGCCACGGGGTTGTAGGCCACCGCGGTGCCGGTGTCGGCCAGCAAGCGGATCTCATGTGGCGTCACCAGCGTGGCATGCGCCAGCAGCGCCGCCGGGCCCAGTGCGCCGACTGCCGCGAGATGTTCGATCGGACGTCGTCCGCAGGCATTGAGCGAGCGCTCCACCGCCACCAGGTGCTCGTTGGCATGCGTCTGGAAGATGCGGCCGGACTCGGCGCACAACTGGTAGACGTGGTGCAGCATCGCGTCAGAGGCCACCTCGGGAATCGAGATCGCCAGCGACGGGGCCACCAGCGGAGCGCCGGCGTACTTGTCCAGGTGAGCGGCGGCGCGGCGCAGGATCGGCGCGGCGTCGAGTGTTTCGGCGCCGGGCTTGTCGTTGCAGATCAGGCCCAGCACGCAGCGCACGCCGGCATCGGTGACGGCGCGCGCAACCGCGTCCAGCCCGGCGTCGCTGCGCGTGCCGGCATCGACCACGGTGGTGAAGCCGCCGCGCAGCGCTTCCAGCGCCGCCAGCTTGGACGACAGGTACAGGTGCTCCGCCTTCAGGCTGCCCTCCAGCGGCACCCACACGCGGCGGAAGATCTCCGACGGCTCGCCGAACACCAGCGACTTGCCGAACGACTGCGTCAGGTGGTGATGCGTGTCGATCATGCCGGGCATCAACAGCATGCGCGGCAGCGGCAGGGTTTCCAGCTCGGGGAAGCGCGCAGCGACTTCCCTGGCCGCGCCCACTGCCGTGAAGCGGCCACCCTCCACCACCACCGCGTGGCCGCGTACCGCGCCCTGGCGCAGCAAGGTCCATTCCGGCAGCAGGATGCGCGGCTGCTTGAAACTGTCCGGCACCAGGGCCGGGTTGGTATCGCCGGGCCAGGCCGGCGTCGAGTCAGAACGATCAGTCATTGCAATTCAGGAAGCCGGGTCAATGCGTGGCGGCGGCATCGTCGCGGGCGACCGGGCCCGCTGCCGCGGCCCGCAGGCCCGTATGGAAAAACAGGAAGTTGAGCAGCGCCGCGGTCATGGCACCCATGGCCACGCCATTGCCCACCAGGATGCGCACATTGGCCGGCAGGCCGCCATAGATGCCGGGCACCAGGATCGGCAGCAGGCCCACGGCCAGCGCCACGGCCACCACGTACATATTGGCGTGGTCGCGCAGGTCCACCTTGCGCAGCATGTCGATGCCCATGGTGCCGACGATGCAGAACACCACCAGCCCAGTGCCGCCGACCACGGCCTCGGGGATCGCGCTGATCAGCGACGACACCGGCACCAGCAGCCCGAACGCCACCAGGATCGCGCCCGACATCGCCGTGACAAAGCGCGAGCGCACGCCGGTGGCACGCACGATGCCGATGTTCTCGCCGCTAGTGATGATCAGCGAGGTGCCGAACATCCCGCCCAGCAGCGAAGTCAGCGCATCGGCGCGGATGGTGCGCGGCACGTCGCGCTGCTGGTCAACCGGCCGGCCCACGGCGTCGCTGATCGCCAGCGTCTGGCCGGTGGCCTCCACCATCGAGATCACGGCGAACACCATCAGCGGGATTGCGGCCACCACATCGAAATGCGGCCACCCGAACGGGAACGGCGTGGGCAACGCGAACACCGGCGACATCGACACATGACCAGGCTGGAACGCACCGGCCAGCCCGGCCACCAGCGCACCGCCCAGCAGGCCGAGCAGGATCGCCAGCTGCGCCAGCATGCCCGACAGCAGGCGCGATGCCGCCACGGTGCAGGCAATGGTGGCGAACGCCAGCAGCAGGTTGAGCGGGTCCACCGTGCTGCCCGCGGCCGGGTGGCCGGCAACCAGCTTGCCGGATACCTGCGCCAGGTTGATCGCCACCAGCAGCAGCATGGTCCCCACCACCACCGGCGGGAAATAGCGCAGACAGCGCCGGAACACCGGCAGCACGCAGAAGTAGAAGACGCCGGTCAGGATCACCGCGCCGGCAGCGGTCTGCACGTCGGTCTGCTGCGCGATCAGGATAAACAGCACGATCGGGGCGCCGCCGGGCAGCATCACGAACGGCAGCCGGGCACCGATGCCCCGCTTGCCCAGCGACTGCAACAGCGTGCCGAGGCCGCAGATCACGAAGGTGGCGCTCAGCAGCTGCACCGCCAGCGCGGGCGGGAAGTTCAGCGCCTTGCTCATCAGGAAGACGGACGCGATCGGCGACGCGGCCATGACCAGTACGTGTTGAAGCCCGAAGACAAACAGGCGCCGCCATGGCAGCCGTTCATCCACCGGCGCGGGGGCGGGGTGGGACATGCTTTGCTCCTCGTTTGGTGTGTGGGCGTTGTGCCGGTGGCCCGCAAGCCACTTGCCGCGTCTGTGCGCAATTCGCCTCGGATATTATCGATTTCCGACAACAAAAACGTTTTGGTAACTATAGGGAAACGGAATTCGCGATGCAAGCGGTTTCTCGGCGGAGCGCCCGTGGTCTTCCCCTATATCGATAAAATCGATAAGTGCTAGCGGCAAAACACGTTTCACAAGTTGATGCCGCGGCCTCAAAGTACCCGCCATAGCGCCTTGCGCGACACAACACGCCCCTGAAGGAGACGCCCCCATGCGAGACAAGAACAGTCCGGCGGAATCTGCCGCCCCCGCCCAGCCGCTGCCGGCCCGGCGCCGCATCGTCCAGGGCGCGGGCCTGCTCGCCCTCAGCGCCTCCCCGCTCGGCGCACTGGCCGCCCAGGCCGCGCGCATCAGCGACGGCGTCACCCTGGCCGACGGCCCTCGCCCGCTGGTGCGCTATCCGGGCAAGCGCCCGCTGGTACGCGTGAGCACCCGGCCGCCACACCTTGAGACGCCCTTCTCCGCGTTCAACGAGGGGCCGATCACCGCCAACGATGCCTTCTTCGTGCGCTACCACCTGGCCAACATTCCGCTGTCTGTGGATCTCGCCACCTTCCGCCTGACGGTTGGCGGCCACGTCAACAAGCCGCTGAAGCTGTCGCTCGATGAACTGAAGCGGCTGGCCGATCCGGTGGACATCGTCGCCGTGAACCAGTGTTCAGGCAACAGCCGCGGCTTCTCAGAGCCACGTGTGTTCGGCGCCCAACTGGCCAACGGCGCAATGGGCAATGCGCGCTGGACCGGCGTGCCGCTGCGCAAGGTGCTGGAGCACGCGGGCGTCAAGGCCGGCGCCAAGGTGGTCACGTTCAACGGGATGGATACGCCGGTATTGCCGAGCACCCCGGACTTCCGCAAGTCACTCGATATCGCCCATGCGATGAACGGCGAGCCGATGCTGGCCTGGGGCATGAACGGCGAAGACCTGCCGCTGCTCAACGGCTATCCCATCAAGCTGGTGGTGCCGGGCTACTTCGGCACCTACTGGATCAAGCACCTGTCCGAGATCGAGGTGCTGGACCACCCGTTCGAAGGCCATGACGCGTTCTTCATGACCAAGGGCTATCGCGTACCGGATAACGACTGCCAATGCGTGGCGCCGGGCACCCCCGCCAGCAAGACGCGACCGATCTCGACGCTGGCGGTGCGCAGCTTCATCACCAGCGTCGGCGCCGGCGGCGTGCTGCCCGCCGGTCGCATGGTGGAGCTGAAAGGCATTGCCTTCGATGGCGGCTCCGGCATCCGCGGCGTCGAAGTCTCGGTGGACGGCGGGCAGAGCTGGCAGGCCGCCACGCTGGGCCAGGACCTGGGCCGCTTCTCGTTCCGCCCCTGGCAACTGCCGGTGAAGTTCGCACGCAAGGGCCCAGCGGTCTTGATGGTGCGCGCCACCAGCGTCCAGGGCGAGGTGCAGCCGGCCAAGGCCAACTGGAACCCGGCCGGCTATCGCCGCAACGTCATTGAATCCACGCCGGTCACCATTGCCTGAGGAGCGCGCCATGCATCGATCCATCACCCCTATGCTGCTCGCGCTCGCCCTGCTGGGTACGGGCGGCGCGTCCGCGGCACCCCAGGACATCAAGCTGCCGGCGGAGAACGTCAAGCTCAAACCGGCCAAGCTGCCCGGCTACGGCATCGCCATGCAGAAATGCGCGATCTGCCATTCGGCCGACTACGTCGCCTACCAGCCACCCGGCCTGAGCCTGACGCAGTGGACCGCCGAGATGAAGAAAATGCAGCAGGCCTATGGTGCGCCGATCGACGATGGCGAGGTCGAGCAGCTCGGCGCCTATCTCGCGGTGGCCTACGGCTCCGCCAAGATCAAGGATCCGGAGATCGTGGCAATCACGCAAAAGGCGGGCAAGCCCGCGCCGGCCGCACCCGCGGCCGCCTCGGCGCCTGCCGCCGCGGTGGACGTGCAGGGCCTGCTGGCCAAGAACGCCTGCCTGAGCTGCCACAGCGTGACGCAGAAGGTGGTCGGCCCGGCTTATCATGAAGTCGCCACCCGCTATAAGGACGATGCGCAGGCACAGGCCAGGCTGGAAGCCAGCATCCGCGGCGGCAGCACCGGCAAATGGGGTTCGGTGCCGATGCCGCCGTTTGCCGGGTTGAATGCAGACGAAGTCAAGGCGTTGGCGGCATACGTGCGGCAGCAATAGCCTCCGCCCCGCTTCCCCGATTGCAAGGCGCCCCGGCTGACCCCGGGGCGCCTTGCATTTTGCGCTTGCAGTTTCCCGTTGCCTCCCTATACTTAGCCACATGGCTAACCATTGTGCCGAGTTTGCTGACGTGTCCCAGGCTGTCGATATTTCCCCGCTTTCCGACGTGTTCTACGCGCTGGCGGACCCGACCCGCCGCGCCATCGTCAGCGTGCTCGGCCGCGGGCCGGAAACGGTTTCGGCGCTGGCGGCACCGTTCACGATGGCACTGCCCTCGTTCATGAAGCACCTGCAGGTGCTGGAGCGCAGCGGCCTGATCCGCTCGCGCAAGACGGGGCGCGTGCGCACTTGCGAACTGGTACCGCAACCGCTGTCAGACGCGCAGCAATGGCTGGCCGACCAGCGCGCCATGTGGGAGGCCCGTACCGACCGCCTGGCCGCCTTTGTCGAAGCCCTTCATCAGGAGGAACAGTCAGATGCCGAACGAAAACGCCGCCAGCCCTGAAAGCCAGGACCTGGTCATCTCGCGCCTGCTCAAGGCCCCGCGTGCCAAGGTCTGGCGTGCATGGAGCGATCCCAAGCTGCTCAAGGAATGGTGGTGCCCCAAACCCTGGACCACCGAGGTCCTGGCCTTCGACATGCGCCCCGGCGGCGCCTTTCATACGCTCATGAAAGGCCCGGACGGCGGCGTCAGCGACAACCCGGGATGCTTCCTCGAGATCGTGCCGATGGAGAAGATCGTCTCCACCTCGGCCCTGGTGGCCGGGTACCGGCCCAACAAGCCGTGGCTGTCGATGACCGCGGTCATCACCATGGCCGACGAGGGTGACGGCACCCGCTACATTGCGCGCGTGATGCATCCGGACGAGGCCACGCGCAAGCAGCATGAGGAGCTGGGGTTCTATGAAGGCTGGGGCATCTGCATTACGCAGCTGGATGCGTTTGCGCAGCAGCTGAAGTAAGGCTGCGGCAAGTGAACGGCGCCGGCACGTGATACCGTGCCGGCGCGACTTCCTTGATATTTCGCCGGTCTGCGTGGTGAGGTGAGGGTCTCAAATAGAATGGCCTCAAGGAAAGGCTGATTTAAACAGCGTGTCGTCTGGCGGACGCTCGGAATCAACGTCACCCGACAGTGGCGCTGTCGCCGCCAATCAATGTGGCACCGCATCGCGTGCGATCCCCGTGCAGCGCCGCAGGTTTCCCGTCGACATCCATGCCTGAGCTGGCTTCTATGATTTCGTTGACACCGTGCAGGGGGCAGTCCACCAGGTCCCCGAGTCGGGCGATGGGTTTGCCGTCGAGCAGGCTCTCGGGTGACCCGGATTTGACAGGGCCGCCATGCGAATGCATATCGCCGACCTTGATCATGCTCTTGTCCATTTTTGCCTATCCATGTGGGTGATTGTTCTCCGGCACATCGTCCATCGACTGGCAAGGGACAAAATGCCATTGTTCCGCCTCCGGATCGAATACGGCGACCTGGTTCACGACCTGACCAGCTGAGTGCACTACCGTACTTGCGGTTGCCATGGCACTGTCTATCGCGTGCTTCATGCGGTCGCCCTTCCAGATCTTGGCTATCGACTGCAGTGTGTCCGGCCAAGCAAAGAGACCTGCGCTCTCAAAGAGACGGCTGATCGCGCGTCGGGCATCGGTGGTGTATTCAGGCAAAAGATTTCCCATCCGCAAAGGCGCGCGCACGTCATGCACCAAGACGTTGCGCCGCCACTTGCCGCTTGGGCTGAGCAGGAGCCGTCCGTCGCGGGCGAGAAAGCCGCAGGCAATGTCCAACTCCACGCCTGTCGGGAAGGTTTGCTTCACGCGGGCTGCGGGCAGCCGGTCAAGGGATGGATACCTGAAGGCTTGATTGGGAGCGCTGCCCCGCATTGAGTCCAACAGCAGGTCAATCGGCGACAGGTAGGCAGTCAGAACCGTCTTGTTCCCGTAGCGCATGCCCCAGAAGCCTTCCATTCCGCGCTTGCCCGGTACGTTGAAGGTTGCTGGATCAAGATGACATGAGGCGCTGGTAGCGGCGAAGTGGTGGTCATGTGGTCTGTTCTGTAGTGTTTCGAAGCAGGGCTTCCGCTTCCGCGCGGGTCAGCGCGCCAGCGTTGCGTCGCTCATGCTGCTGGTCCAACACTCGCGCCAGATCCTCGCGGGAAGGCCTGGCATCCGGGCCGCTTGGCACGCCGATGTAGTCGTCGGCGTACGGTCGGGCGTACGGGTCATTGGGCATGGGCTTGCACGCCGTCTCGATGTCCTGCGGCCACACGGGATCACTGCACGTGACGAGCACGAGCCAGCGAGCGATCGCATCCAGCAATGCGAACGGTGCAAACATTACGTCGGATAAGGTGAAGAACGCTCCGGAGAATTTGCCCCCTCTGCAAATTTTGTAGCCTTCCCAGAACGTTTCCCGCGGCGCCCAGAAGCGATAAGGCTCGGGCAGCTCAGCTGGCCCATCCTGCATGTAGCGGCGGTAGTACTCCCACTGCGCGTAGGCTTCTTCCAGGGTGAAGACGAACTGGCCGAGCACGAACGCCCGGACCACGTTGCCACTGGCGTCGAGCTGGTAATGGCGGATGTCGTACATGTCGTAGGCGCGTGACAAGCCGCCCATGCGCCGATGGCCCACACAGAAGAACTCGTCATGGCTCCAAGGCACTTCCCAGATGCCATCCGGGTCCTTGGTTCGAATGGCATAGATGCGGCGGGTCTTCCGGTTCAGGCGGATGGGGCGGCGCTTCAACGTGAACATGTTGCGCCGCATCGGATCGAAGGCAAGCAGACCGAAGAAGCCAGCAGAACTAAAGCCAAGTACTATGCCAACGATCGTACCGAACCAATACCCGTTCTTCGCCATCATTTCCTCAGGGTCTCTGAATGGACTTGTTGCAAGCAATAATCCGTAAAAGAGAGAAAACGACGCAAATGCTGAACAGATAATCCAAAGCAGCCCAACGTTCTGCATCCGACTCTGCGACTCGTCGGTGATCTCCAGGCAGATCGAATCAATACGGTAGACATTGCCGCTCTCCAGCACATGCTCGCTGGCAGGCTGGTCGACATAGAGCCGGTGTTCTTGCTCCCACTTGCCCAGCGGTTTGCCCTGTTGGCGGAAGTAGAACGGCGAGCGTTCATCCTTGGTCGGGAATTTCATCGATGAGTCCTATTTGACGCCCTTGAGGCCCAGTTGCACGAACTCGAACGACTCGGTCTCCAGGCTGGTGTAGCGTTCGCTGGCGGGTCCCTTGCTGAAACGGCAACGCTTGGCCCATTTGAGCGTCGCCGGGTCGTCCAGCATCAGGATGCCGATATTCACTGCAAGCAACACGACTAGGAACGGCCAGCTAGGCACGCCAACGAGGAAGGCCAGGAATTCTTCAGTCGCCAGCGGGAGCGCTGCTGCTGCGCCTCCAGACATCGCAGAGCCAAAATATAGTATTGAGACTGTCCGGTTTCCCCTCATGCCTTCATCGTAGGCATGGTACGCATCCCATCCCACTCCAACTGCTGCCCCGGCAATACCAATCCAACGTCCTCTGACGGCCAGCTTCTTGCCCATTTCCAGCCATTCCGCCTTCGGCGGTGAGCGCATGATGCGCCGGACCCTCGATCAAGATGACATGAGGCGCTGGTAGCGGCGAAGTGGTGGTCATGTGGCCTGTTCTGTAGTGTTTCGAAGCAGGGCTTCCGCTTCCGCGCGGGTCAGCGCGCCAGCGTTGCGTCGCTCATGCTGCTGGCCCAACACTCGCGCCAGATCCTCGCGGGAAGGCCTGGCATCCGGGCCACTCGGCACGCCGATGTAGTCGTCGGCGTACGGTCGGGCGTACGGGTCATTGGGCATGGGCTTGCACGTCGTCTCGATGTCCTGCGGCCACACGGGATCACTGCACGTGACGAGCACGAGCCAGCGAGCGATCGCATCCAGCAATGCGAACGGTGCAAACATTACGTCGGTTAAGGTGAAGAAGGCTCCAGAGAACTTTCCCCCTCTGCAAATTTTGTAGCCTTCCCAGAACGTTTCCCGCGGTGCCCAGAAGCGATAAGGCTCGGGCAGCTCAGCTGGCCCATCCTGCATGTAGCGGCGGTAGTACTCCCACTGCGCGCAGGCTTCTTCCAGGGTGAAGACGAACTGGCCGAGCACGAACGCCCGGACAACGTTCCCGTTGCCATCGAGTTGATAGTGGCGGATGTCGTACATGTCGTAGGCGCGTGACAAGCCACCCATGCGCCGATGGCCAACGCAGAAGAACTCGTCATGACTCCAGGGCACTTCCCAGATGCCGTCCGGGTCCTTGGTTCGAATGGCATAGATGCGGCGGGTCTTTCGGTTCAGGCGGATGGGACGGCGCTTCAGCGTGAACATGTTGCGTCGCATAGGATCGAAGGCAAGCAAACCGAAGAAGCCTGCGGCGGCGAAGGCAATCAATGCGCCAATAATCGTGCCAGACCAGTACCCGCTCTTCGCCATCATTTCGCCAGAGTCTCTGAACGGACTCGTAGCTGCGAGCACACCGAAAAAGAGAAATAGTGCGGTGAGTGCCGAGCAGATTATCCAAAGCATCCCGACGTTTTGCATACGACTCTGCGACTCATCGGTGATCTCCAGGCAGGTCGAATCGACGCTGTAGACGTTACCACTCTCCATTATGTGCTCGCTGGCGGGGCAGACAATGGGCAGCCTGTGTTCCAACTCCCACGCTCCCAGCGGTTTGCCCTGTTGCCGAAAATAGAACGGCGTACGCTCATCTTTGGTCGGGAACTTCATCGATCCTCCCTACTTGAGGTCCTTGAGACCCAGTTGCACGAATTCAAACGATTCCGCCTCCAGGCTGCTGTAGTGCTCGCTGGCAGGCGCTTTGCCGAAGCGGCAGCGCTTGGTCCACTTGAGAGTGGTGGGATCGTCCAGAAGTAGGATGCCTACGTTGACGGCGAGCAGCACAACGAGAAACGGCCAGCTCGGTACGCCAACCAAAAAGACCAAAAATTCTTCAGATGCCAGGGGTAGAACTGAGGCAGCGCCACCAGATATGGCCGAAGTCAGATAGAGAGCAAACAGCCATCGATGACCTTTGCCAAATTCGTCGTATGCATGGTACGCATCCCATCCCACCCCAACTGCAGCCCCGGCAAAACCAATCCAACGCCCTCTGACGGCCAGCTTCTTGCCCATTTCCAGCCATTCCGCCTTCGGCGGTGAGCGCATGATGCGCCGGACCAGTGCGTGCGTCGGCGCCTTCTCCAGCACGACGCCAGTCTGCTCTGCAAGGGTCCCGGCCATGGACACCAGGCCGCCGACCAGCTTGATTCCTCTTTCGGGTTCGTCGAACTCGCCCGCTGCCCGGAACGATTGCGTGGCGTGATAGAGCGCCAGTCCCTGCAGGATGCAGGCGACCGCCCCGACATTCACGAAGCGTGAACCCAGGACTGCCTTCACTTGGCGCACCCCGGGCACGTCGTTGACGGTGCGCAGCTTGAGGACGCTCAGTTCCGGATTGCGCTCCAGGTCCTCGGTCTTGAACCACACTAGCTTGGCAGTCTTGTTCATGCGCTGGCCCATATGCCCTAAGGACCCTAGCAAAAATAACTTGAACAGTTGTCCTCGCGTCTATACGATGCGCACATGGATATCAGCGAGGCAGTCGAAGCGAAGTTTCGGGCCCTGCAGGCGCGCCTTGATGAGGCGACGTTGCGCCTATGGGCCGCCGCCGAAGCGCGCAGCCTGGGGCGTGGGGGCGTGAGTCTGGTGGCCAAAGCGATAGGCATCTCGCGCACCACGATCTATGCGGGACTGGCCGAACTCGAAGCGGCCGGTGGAGCGACGCGGGACATGACGGCCAAGCGCATTCGTGCCCCGGGAGGCGGGCGCAAGAGGCTAACTGAGCTCGATGCGAGGTTGTTGGAGCACCTGGATGCACTGGTGGAGCCGACCAGCCGGGGTGACCCGATGTCAGCACTACGATGGACGTGCAAGAGCACCACCCGTCTGGCCGAAGAGCTCAACCGGCTGGGGCATCGCGTGAGTCAGCGCACGATCTGCGATCTGCTGACGCAGACGGGCTACAGCTTGCAATCGGTGCGCAAGACACGCGAAGGCGCGCAGCACCCCGACCGCGACGCGCAGTTCCACTACATCGCCGACAAGGTGGCGCAGTATCAGCGCCAGCGTCAGCCGGTCATCTCGGTGGACACGAAAAAGAAGGAGCTGATCGGCGATTTCAAGAACGCTGGCCGCGAATGGCAGCCCAAGGGCCAACCCGAGCAGGCGCGTGTGCACGATTTCATCGACGATGAACTGGGCAAGGTTGCCCCGTATGGCGTCTATGATGTGACGGCCAACGAGGGCTGGGTCAGCGTGGGCATCAACCACGACACCGCCGAGTTCGCGGTTCAAAGCATCCGTCGCTGGTGGCTGGAGATGGGCCGTCCGTTGTATCCGAAAGCCAGGCGACTGCTGGTCACCGCCGACTGCGGTGGCAGCAACGGGTATCGTGTGCGGCTGTGGCGGGTGCAGTTGCAGCGACTGGCCGACGAACTCGGTTTCGCTGTGCAGGTGTGCCACTTTCCGCCGGGTACGAGCAAGTGGAACAAGATCGAGCATCGCCTGTTCTGCCATATCACGAACAACTGGCGCGGCCGACCGCTGTTGACGCGTCAGGTGGTAGTGAACCTCATCGGCAGCGTGAGTACCGCTGAAGGGCTGAAAGTGCGTGCGGAACTGGACGAGAACATGTACGACGCAGGTATCAAGGTCAGCGACGCCGAACTCGCTGCCGTGGCCATTGAGCGCGACGAATTTCATGGCGAGTGGAACTACCGCATCAAACCTCGAACATCTCGTCGCAAGACGTAATTGTTCAAGTTATTTTTGCTAGGATCCTAACGCGACAGCGTCCTCACGTCGTCGGGTGCGACCCAGTTGCTTGTACAGTTCTGGATTGACCGCTTGGAGGTCGTTCAGCACGACCGCGCGGATTTGCATGACGCTGGCCGTCGGGGCAATCAGGCGCACGCCGCCTAGCAGGCTCATCCCGTACAAGGCGAGCCTGGCCGATGCCGAGCTGAAGCTGTTTGCAAGGGTCGGAATGATCTGGTCGGCCAGTATCCAGGTCAGGCGCGGTACCAGGCCCATCTTCGCTTGGGCTTCGGGAAGGGTGAGGCTCTTTGCCATGGAGTCCATCTTGTCGAGACCGCTCCTCAAGATGCCGAAGATGGCGGCATAGCCCTGGTCGGTCGGGTCCGGCACGGTGTCGATGATGGGCTTGTGGTCCAGCAACAGGGCGCGCGCAAGCAGATTGCTGTGGTTTTCCGGATTCGCCTCGTTGAACCAATGCTGGATGACCCGACGGCATTCCACGGTGTCCAGCGCGCTCTCCAGGCAGCGCGTCAGGGATTCGTTGTAAACATAGCCGTGCAGCAGGTCCATCTTGTCATGCCGGTATTGCATGTAGGAAGCAAGCTGTGGACTCATGAGCCACTGTGCGAACGACGTCGCAATGGGTGCCAGCACGTTCTCGTTGAGGGCCTTCAGTCTGGGGCTCAGGTCCTGGTGGCGCTTGCCTGGCGTGAGTTCGTCTTCGTAGGGTTTCCAGGCGGCGTCGCTGGCGGCGTTCTTGCGGGCAAGTCGCGTGGCTTCGCGCGCGGCGTCTTCCCGCTTCCATCGCTCGGCGGTCGCCTTTCCATTGAATAGTACCGACATCAGTTCGTAAGCCGGGAATCCATCCGGCGTGGTCGCCATGCGCTCGGCCTCGGCTGCCGCGGCTTCCGCCTCTTTAGTGTGCTGCGCCTCGGCGTTGGCCCGGATGTTCTTCTCGAGCGTATCCAGGAACAGATCTGTTGCCTTGTCCCAGATGACCCCGTTGTTTGCCTTGGGGTGCAGCTTGGGATTGGTCAGGATGCTCAAGTCCTCGGTGATTGCGAGCGGATCATTGAACGCCAGCATCATCGCCTTGCCGGGGGACACGATCTCCATCCGGTCCGCAAGCATCGAACCGCTTGTGGGGCCGATCGGTGCAATCTCGCCCAGGTTAATGGTTCCGGGTGGTGTCGCGCTCAGATACCGGAATGCTTGTTGCTGCGCTTCGGGCTTCATGGCGAACGATGCCACGCGTTTGTTGATCTCCGCCGCGCGGGCGGCGTGTGGCTGGTTCTGGTTGCCCATCCAGGCCGCTACGTCGAGGCATTGCATATGCGCCTTGCGCACATCAAGCTCGAACTGGTTCGCATCCAGTTGTGCCTTGGTCCAGGCTACATGCGAATAGGCATACCAGACATGCGTCGCGTGCGCGGGATCGGGAATGGTGAAATACAAGGATTCAAGGCTGTGGTGCAGACTAACACTGCAACTGAAAGCCTCCGGGACTTTGGCTGGCCCAGGATTCTCGGGAATGACCTTCCACAGGTGACCGCCCTTCATGACCACATAGGCATCCCACATCTGCATCGCTTCATGGAAGACGTACAGGAAGCCGGGGCGCATCGTGCGAAGGATGTACTGCACCCCGCTGCCGAGTTGCGCAGGGGCGTTCTCAATCGTGAAATTCCCTGAGAGCGGCGGCGCCCCGTTCTTGTCCTCCGGTCCGACGACGGCGTACCGGACCGGCAGCACGGCCAAACCGGGTTCATGGTGACAAAAATTGCACTCCTTTACCGGTTTGGATGAGCGTTCTATCGTGCTGTCAACGTTGTACATGACCATGGTGGCGTTCTGATGAGATTTGCCTGGCGTGCTGCGCCAGGATTTTCATGAGTTCCCAGTCGTCGCTGGACAGCAATCCCAGCGCCTGGCGCAGCGTCATTTCGCCTGCGGCCACGGCGGGCCACGCGGCCTGCAGTTTCGGTTGGTCCTCGAACGGCTGCCCAAATGCCGCGACGTGTGTGGCGTAGTGACGGCGATCCGCCGGCAAGGTCAGATGCAGCGCTTTGTCGGCGTGCCGCAAGGCGCGGTCCACGGTTGGGGCGTGGGCTAGCGACGGCTTGCTCTCGCCGGCCACGCGTGCGAGCACCTGTTCAATGTCGGCGGTCAGTTGCACGGTGGGCCACTGGGCTGCGTCGGGCCACCACGGGCGCGGCAATGTTGGCGCAGATTCGGTGAGTGTGGGCCGGGCAAGCTGGTACCAGTCGCCGGCCCAGGCGAAGCCCCATTGCTCGCAGGGGCCGAACAGGGCGTGCAACTGGGCCGGGCGTAACAGCCACGCCATATGGATAAAGACGCGGGGATCGTAGAAACGCCACAGGGCGTGACCCTCAGCGTGATCGGTTCCGGTCAGGCAGGACGCCAGGTGGCTGCTGACTTCCTGCATTGAGGCCGGGCTTTGTAGCCACGCGCAAATGAAGGGAGGATCGCCGCGCATGGCGGATTGCCAGGCATGGATCAGCAGCGTGCGCTGCACGTCGGTCGGGGTGGTTGCCAGGTCCACCAGCGCCGGCATCAGGTGCGCGTTGTCACCAATGCCTGCCGGCACGCACTCATGCAGCGTCAGCGCGGACAGGTCGAGCAATGCGGGATCGTGGTTGAGAAAATCCAGCACCAGATAGCCATCCGCCCAGCCTCGGGGCCAGGGCTGCGGGGTCAGATGGTCGGTGGAAAACTTCGCCATGCGCGTCTCCTAGCGAAGCGGCACGGCACCGGCGCCGGATGCCGCCGCCCCCGCCGCCAGGTGCGAGCAGATCTTGGTGGTGGGCATCGTATAGGGAGCATTCTTTGGCCCGGTGAGCGACTTGCTGGCCGAGAACACAATCCACTTGCCCGTCGAGATGTTCTCGATGCCCTCCGGCGTGATGCGCAACTCGTTGCCTTCGACATTGACCCGAACGCCTTTCTTGCCGCTGATCTCGACCCAGTCGGTCGTGGACAGCAGGCGCAGCACTTTCTGTGCGATCACATCGACGCCATCCGACTGGGCCTGCACCTCCACCTTGCCTTTTGCCGAATACAGCTTGATCCCGTCGCGCTGGACAAAGAGCGAGAAGCGGTCGGTGATCGTGGCGTACATGCCACCGCCGCAGGAGAGAGGTGCTGGCCGCTGGTCAGCGCAATGTGTTCGCCGCTGCAGACGTGCGTGGAGCCCGGCGCGGTGGTGGCAATGCCCGCCCGGCTGGCAACGTTGATGTGCGGCTCGGTGAATTCCCCCAGCTTGCCGCCACCCTTGACCGCATCGGCCTGGCTGCGCAAAGTCTTGGCAACCTCCTGCTGCTGGCCGGTCTGGGCCTGGGCATTGACCGCGCTCTGGGCGAGCGAATCCGCCAGCGTCAGGGCTTCCATGAACACGTGGATGACATCCTCCACGTTCATGGCGTTGCCCTCAGCCCGTTCGCGCGGGTAGGTGGTCAGCAGCATGCCCAACGCCGCGCGTAGCGCGGCATGTCCATCGGTGCGCGCTTCCAGCCCCTCACCACGCTTGTCGCGGCGTCCCTGCACGTCAGGGATGCCGGTGATGTACCCCATGCTGATCTGCGACTGCAGGTGGTCCGATGCGAGCTGCGCCTGGATTTGTCCCTTGGTGTCGTCCAGCACCAGATGATTGCTGCGCCCGCCATCGTGCTCGCGGCTGCGAATGCCGGTGAGAGCGAGCTGGTCCGGCAGCTGCCACGGCGGCATGTTGAGGCTGTTCGGCACCGCGCCCATCACAATGGGCTTGTCCGGATCGCCGCCGTCCAGGAACATCACCAGCACTTCGCTGCCGATGCGCGGGATGCTGATCTGGCCGTACTGTGAGCCCGCCCACGGCGTGGCGACGCGTACCCAGCAGGACATCTTGTTGAAGCGGTCCCACGGAAACTGCACGCGCACGCGTCCGAACTGGTCAGGCCATACGGTATGGCCATCGGGGCCAACTACCGTCGCGCTTTGCGGGCCCGTCACCACTGGCCACGGGATGCTCAGTGCCGGGCGGAAGACCTCATGGGTGGGGTGGCACTCGAATTCCACCCGGCAGTGCCACCGCTGGCCCTCGCCGGTGGCCTCGGCCACGTCTTCGAGTTTGAGGCTGGCGCCAAGCACCACGTACTCGCGGTTGGCCGCCTGCTGGGGGTGTCCCTTCACGCTCATGGTGCAGCCTGGCACCACCGCGCGCAGGTTGCCGGTACCAAAGCAGCGCAGGCCGCTCGAACGGATCTCCTCCATGCGGATGCGCGCGATCATGTCGCCTTCGTTCCACGGGCGATTGTCCGTGGCGGGCTGGGCATGCTCGCTGGGAAAGTCGTACACCTCCTGGTGCAGTGCGCCAGTATTCAGGCCCGTGTCACGCGGGTCCGAGCTGCTGGCGGTCAGGTCGCCGCGCGGCTGGGTGAAGCTGTAGGCGTTGGTCGTGTACTTGCCTGCGACCACGGCATCGACGACCGAGAAGACATCGAGGTGTTCCTGATCGACCCGGGCGCCGGGCGGATGGATCTCCAGAACCTGATACGCCTCGCTCGGCATGTTGCGATTACCGCCGACGTGATCGACCAGAACCAGGCGGTGCTTACGCTCCGAGTGTTCGAAGAACCACGATATGCCCCAGTGCTGCATGAGGCGGGCGATGAAGGTGTAGTCGCTCTCGTCGCACTGGGTGCGGTAGACCCGCCTGGGGTATTTCGCCACGTCGAGCCTGCGCTCAACCGGAAAGGAGTACGCGGACAGGACCTCTTCGATGATCTCGATATCGGTGCGATTTTCGAAAACGCGGCTGTTCCGGTTCTGGGAGGCAATCCACAGCCAGGGGCGCAGCGTCAGTCCGTAGACGAAGTGCCGCCCTTCGGCGCGCAGGTAGCGGGCACGATCGACGATGCCGCTGATCTCGCGAGTGCCTGCGCCAATGCGTCCCGCCAACCCCGTACCCATGCCATCCAGTTCGATGTGCACGGTCAGTTCGCGCCCGTTCATCTCGCGTAAGTCGAAATTGCCTTCCGGCCCGTGGAAGTTGTAGGACTTGTCGGGCGTCTTGAGTTCGATGTCGTATTCGAACAGGTCCCAGACGCCTTCCTTGCCATCCAGGCGCACAAAGGTGAAGGGGGACTGTCCGAAGAGTTCCGGCAACGCCGGACCAGACACGGTGACGGTGCGGGAGGAAAGAAACGGCGGCCGGTTATCCAAGTGAAGCACTCCGTAGCGTTGAACTTTCTCTTGTCGCCGAAGCACCAGTGTTCTGGTGCTTTGCTTTTCGCGTCATGTGTATGACCGTCAAGAAGATGAGTTCGTCGCGTACGGTAGCCGTTATGCGTTGAGGAAGGAAGGCGGATTATTCAGATACCGCTATTGTTTTCGATTGAATGAGAATTCCAATAGAAATTAAGGGATGTCCTATATCAATCTCGTATCACCATGATCTATATGGTTGCTCCGTGCGGGTTCGTTCGCCTTGTGAAGCGCGAAGAGTAAGCACAAAGAGAAATGACACCGACACGAGCGACAGCCCGGGATACGTTCTTGAGATTGGCGCCCTCTCCCACTTGCGGGGAGCGTCCGCGGGACAGGTGGCAGCCCGACCCGGACGCCTCCGTAGCCTCAGCGGCCTGGCCTCAGCCCCGCATGAACGGACCGCAGTCCGCCTCAGAACCGATGCCGCACCCCCAGGCTCACCGACTTCGCATCATCCCCGCTACCCGGATCAATCACGATGCTGTTGTTGCTCACGCTGCCGCCGGTGCTGTTATGCACCAGCACTGCCCGCACATAGGCGGTGGTGCGCTTGCTCAGGTCATGGTCCCACCCCAGCGTCACCGCCAGCGGCCGCTGGCCGCCGCCCAGGATCTGGCGCTTGAGTGCGGCGGCCTTGAAGGTGTCGCGCTGCGTCACGTTCCAGCTGAAGGTCACGCCGTAGTGGCGTGCTGAGCGGGTCTCGGGCCGGTCGCTGCTTGCGGCGCTGTACAGCAGGCCGATCTCCACCGGCTTGAAGCGATAGGAGCCGCCGACGAAATGGTTGGAAGTCAGCGTCGGCTCCACCGGCACGTTGGCGCCTGAATACATCCCCTGGTAGGAGTAGAACGCGTAGACGTTGCCGGCCTCGCAGGTCGCATTCATGCCGAAGTTCAGCCCTGAGCGAGCCGACCCCGGCACCTCGCCGGGCGCCACTGCGGCGCCGAAGGAAAAGCCGCCCCAATTGGGCGAGAAATACTGCACCGCGTTGTCGAAGCGGGCGCCGTAGGCCACGTGCCCGGTGCCCTGCGATGCGGTCGCGCTCAGCAGGTTGAACGGCGACACCGCGCCATTGAGCAGGAACGGATCCAGCCGCAGCAGCGCATAGAACGACGGCGTGTACTGCCGCCCCAGCCGGAACTCGCCCCAGTTGCCCGACAGGCCCAGATAGGCCTGCCGCCCGAACAGCCGGTTGTTGCCGAAGAACTCCGTGCCGTTGTCGATATTGAAGCCCGACTCGACCAGGAAGTTGGCCTTGAGCCCGCCGCCGAGGTCCTCAATGCCGCGGATGCCCCAGCGCGACGCGGCCTGCTGGCCTTCGCGCATGCGCACCACGCTTTCCGAACCCCTGGCGTATTCGATCGATGCATCGACCACGCCGAACAACTGCATCGTGCCGGCCACGGCATTGCCCGCGGCCAGCGCCGCGCCCATCACCATCCACTGTCTTGCCTTCACGCTGCCTGTCTCCCGTTCTTGTTGTTGTGGCCCAGCCTTACTTCGCCTGCAGCCCCGCCACCTTCACCACCTCGCCCCACGCGGCCAGGTCGGCGCTGACCAGCTTGCCCAGGTCGGCCGGGCTCGACGGCGCGGCCGGCTGCAGGTTCATGGCGGTGAATTTCTCGCGGTCGCCCGGTGTCTGCAGGATGCGGTTCACCTCGGCGTTCAGCCGGTTGACGATCGGCGCGGGCAGGCCCCTGGGGCCGAAGATCGCGACCCAGCTGGCTTGCTGGAAGGGCACGCCCTGCTGCGACATGGTTGGCACATCCGGCGCCGTCAGCAGGCGCTCCGGACCGGAGACCGCAATGCCCCGGATGCGCCCGGACTTCAGGTGCGGGACCGACGAGATGGCGTCGGTGATGCCGATGGTGACGTGGCCCGCGGCCAGGTCGTTGCTGCACTGGGTGGCGGTCTTGTAGGGGATATGGCGCAGGTGGATGCCGGTCTTGGCCTTCAGGTATTCCATGGCCAGGTGGCCGCCCGAGCCCACGCCCCATGAGCAGTACGCCAGTTCCGTCTTGCTGGCCCTGGCGTAGGCAACCAGCTCCTGCAGGTTGTGCGCCGGCACATTGGCGCTGACCGCCAGCAGGTTGCCGCCGGGCTGGCTGGGGCGTGCGATGGGGGTGAAGTCCTTGATCGGGTCATAGGGCAGCGACGGCGTGGTCCACGGGTTCACCGTCATGGTCGCGGCGTAGGTGAACAGCAGCGTGTAGCCGTCGGGCGCGGCGCGCGCCACGGTCTCGTTGGCGATGATGCCGTTGGCGCCGGGGCGGTTGTCGACCACCACCGGCTGCTTGAGCGCGGCGGTCAGGCGCTCGGCCACCAGCCGTGCAGTCTGGTCGGTGACGGTGCCTGCGCCCGAGGGCAGCACCATGCGGATGGGCTTGCTGGGGTATGGGGCCCCGGCGTGCGCGCTGGCGGCGCCCGCCAGGGCCAGCGCCGCGGCCAGGGCCGCTGTGCGCGTGGCACAGGCCCAGCGGGCGCCAGTGTGCTGGCTGCTCATGTTTGCTGTTTCCGTTGCGGTGCATTGGCCGCGGATGCCGGTACGTTGCCGGCCTGTCATGGGTGGGCGCACCGGGCAGCGGCCCGGGCGCCCTGGCTGAACCGGCTCAGGCTTGCACCTGCGCCGCGTGATCGAGTGCCGCCAGCCGTTCGTAGTGCCAGTCGGCATCGCCGAACAGGTTGGCGTGGGCTGCCAGGCGCTTGTAGCAGTGGCCGATTTCCATCTCGTCGGTCATGCCCACCGCACCGTGCAGCTGCACCACGTCTTCGCCGAGCGCGCGCCCGGCGTCCGAGACAAAAGCCTTGGCATGCGATACCGCGCGCATGCGCGCCACCGCATCGCCATGCAGGGAATTGGCTGCCAGCTCGGTGATGGCGCGCGCCTGTTCGACGCTGACATAGAGGTCCACCAGCCGGTGCCGGATCACCTGGTTGGCCGTCAGCGCGCGGCCGAACTGCTCGCGCGTCACCAGGTAGTCGCGGGTCAGGTCAAACGCGCGCGACATGGTGCCCACGGCTTCGGCGCACGCCATCACGGTGGCCTGGTCGATGGCGGCTTCCACCAGCGGCCAGGCACCGTCCACCGGTTCGATGCGCGCGCTGTCCGGCACGGTCGCGCGGCGCAGCGTCACGCTGGCGGTCTGGCGGCCGTCGTAGGTCGGCAGCGCATCGACGCTGACACCGCGCGTGCCGGCCGGCACCGCGAACAAAGTCAGGCCGCTGTGGTCGCGGCGCTGGCCGCCGGTACGCGCCAGCACCAGCAGCACGGCGGCACTGCCGCCGCCCAGCACCAAGGTCTTGCGGCCGTCCAGCGTCCATTGCCCCGGCTCATGCTGTTGCGCGGTGGTGCTGATATCGAACGCGTCATAGCGCCCCTGCGTTTCCCATGCGGCCAGCGCCAGCATGGCGCCACCCTCGGCCATCGCCGCCGCGATCGCAGCGTGGGCGGGATCGCCGCAGGCGGCCAGCAGCGGCGCGCATAGCGCGGCATTGGCCAGCCAGGGCTCGGCAGGCAGGGCGCGGCCCAGTTCCTCGGCCAGCAGAGCCTGGTCCGCGGCATCGCCCAGGCCGCCACAGGCTTCGGGCAGTCCCACGGCCAGCCAGCCCATTTCGGCAAACGCCTGCCAGTGCTTGCGCGAGAAGCCGTCGGGCTCGGCCAGCGCCGCGCGGCGCTGCTCGAAGCCGTAGCCGCGCTCGACATAGCGCCGCACGCTTTCCTGCAGCATGCGGCGATCGTCTGTTGAATCGCTCATGTGTCTTGTTCCTTGTCCTGGGTTGCGGGCGCTGCTGCGGGCACGATTGGGGGCACTACAGGCCCAGCACCTGCTTGGCCAGCAGCTCGTGCTGGATCTCGCTGGAGCCGCCGGCGATGGTGTAGCCGCGGGTGACGAAGCGGCGCGCCGATGCCGCCGCGGCGTACGCCGACTGGCCCGCTTGCGGCACGGCGGGCTCGAAGTGCGCGGCGCGGTCATAGGCCAGCGTGTCCGGCCCCAGCGCATCGACCGCCAGGTTCTCGATGTCCTGGATCAGCCGGCTGCCCAGCAGCTTGAGCATGCCGGTCTCCGGCCCCAGCGTTTCGCCGGCGCGCGCCCGCTTGCGAAAACGCAGCACGGTTGCCGCCAGCGCTTCGAGCCGCACTTCCAGCGCGCGCAACCGGCGTGCAAACCACGGGCGCTGCGACAGCGGCTGGCCGCCCTCCTCCAGCTCTTCGCCGATGGCGCGCACCTTGGCCAGGCGGCGGCGGTTCTCCGCCACGCGCGCCAGGTTCAGCCGCTCATGTTCGAGCAGGGACTTGGCGATGGTCCAGCCAGCGTTCTCTTCGCCGACCAGGTTCTCCACCGGCACTTCCACCTCGTCGAAGAACACTTGGTTGAACAGGTGCCAGCCATGGATGCCCACCAGCGGCCGCACGCTGACGCCGGGGCTGCGCATGTCGATCAGCAGGAAGCTGATGCCCTGCTGCGCGCGCGCCTCGGTATCGGTGCGCACCAGACAGAAGATCCAGTCCGCGCACTGCGCGTAGGACGTCCAGATCTTGCTGCCGCTGACCACGTAGACATCGGTGCCGTCGGGCCGTGTCTTGCGCACCGCACGCGTCTTCAGCGAAGCCAGGTCCGAGCCGGAGTTCGGTTCGGAATAGCCCTGGCACCACCAGTGCTCCTGGCTCAGGATGCGCGGCAGGAAGTACTGCTGCTGCGCCGGCGTGCCGTAGCGGATCAGGATCGGGCCGATCATCTCGAAGGTGATGCCGCCGCTCTCGGGCGCGTGCGCCAGCACTAGTTCTTCCTGGAATACGGCACGGCGCTCGGCGCTCCAGTTGCAGCCCTGCCATTCAGGCGGCCAGTGCGGCGCCAGCCAGCCGCGGTCGGCCAGCCGGTGCTGCCAGTCGACCAGTTCTTGCTTGCTGACTTCCAGTCCGAGGCGGACTTTCTCGCGCACGGCATGGGGCAGCGCCCGGGCGACGAACTCGCGCACCTCGCGGCGGAAATCCTGCAGCGACGCGTCGTCGTCGGTGCTGATGGAATCTGTCATGGAAATATCGGTCCTCAGGAATTCTTGTCGCGCGCAGCACGTGCCATGCGCATCGTCGCGGCGCGCATGCCGCCCTTGATCGCGGCCACGCCATCGGCCGGAAAGGCGCCGATGGTGGCGGCCAGGCCGCGCGCGCGGTCCAGTACCTCGGCGTCTTCGACCAGTTCGGTGGCAATGCCCAGGCGCAGCAGCTCCGGCGCGGGCACGCGGTCGCCAAGCAGGCACAGGCGCGCGGCCACGGCCTCGGAATGGCGCAGCGCCAGCCAGTCGGCATTGCGCGGCGCGGCCATGCCCAGGCGGATCTCGCCGATCTGCAGGAAAGCGCTGGCGCCGCACACCAGCACGTCGCCGGCCAGCGCCAGCGCCGCGCCGCCGTTGATGGCATGGCGCTCCAGCGCCACGACCCATGCCTTGCGGCTTTGCATCAGGCCCAGGTGGACGCGCTCCCAGACCGGCGCAAACGCGGCCAGCCCGCCCGGCTCAGCCTGCAGTGCCTGCAGGTCCAGGCCGGAACAGAAGGCGCCGTCGGCGCCGCGCAGCAGCACGGCGCGCACGCTGTCGTCGGCGGCCAGGGTCTCGATGGCGTCGCCCAGCGCGCGTGCCAGCGACATATCGATGGCGTTGCGACGGGCCGGGCGGTTCAGCACCACCTCGGCCCAGCCGGCATGGCGTTGCAGCAGTACGGGGGATTGGGGGGTGTTCATGCGGGCTCCTGCTGGGCTTGTTCCACGCCGATCGCGCCGGCGCGGGCCATGGCGTCGATCTCCGCCGCGTTGTAGCCGAGCCCGGCCAGCACTTCGGCCGTATGCTGGCCGAGCCGCGGCACCGCGGGCGTGGCCCCTGCAGGCAGGCTGGCCATGGTGAACGGCAGCCCGGGCAGGTCCAGCTGGCCGCCCTCGCCGTCATCGACCGGCCGCAGGATGCCGCTGGCGCGAACGTCGGCACTCGCGTTGACCTGGTGATAGTCACGCACCACGCCCACCACCACCTGATGGCGCTCCAGCAGCGCACGGGCGGCGTCGCCGCTCAGGTGGCGCATGGCGTCGTGCAGGATGGCCAGCAGCGCCGGGCGGTTCTGCACGCGCAGCGCGTTGCAGGCAAAGCGCGCGTCCCGCGCCAGCGCCGGCTGGCCGATGGCCTCGCACAGGCGCGTCCAGTGTTCGTCGAGATAGGCCGACAGCACGATATGTCCGTCCGCGACCGCGATCACATCGGCAGCCGGCGCGGCCTTGGGCTGGCTGTTGCCGCTGCGCACCGGCAGCGCGCCGGAGCACTGGTACTCGGCCCACAGCTGGGCCTGCATCTGTACGCCGACCGACAGCAGCGAGGTCTCGATAGTCTCGCCGGCGCCGGTGCGCTCGCGCCGGAACAGCGCCGCCAAGATGGCGTTGCCGGTCGCCAGCGCGGTGGCCGCGTCGATCAGCGCGAAGCCGGCCTTCAGCGGCTGCCCGCCGGCCTCGCCGGTGACGGACATCATGCCGCTCTCGGCCTGCGCGGCAATATCCAGCCCGGGGCGCGTGCGCGACGGCCCGCGCGTGCCGAAGCCGCTGATGGAGGCGTAGATCAGGTCAGGACGCGCCGCGCGCAGCGTGGCGGCGTCCAGCCCCAGCGCTTCCATTACGCCGGCGCGGGTGTTGTGCAGCACCACGTCGCTGGCCAGCGCCAGCCGCCGTGCGGCGTCCAGCCCGCCGGGCGTGCGCAGGTCCAGCGCGATGCCGCGCTTGCCGCGGTTGTAGGCCAGGTACATCGGGCTCTGCGGGCTGGTGCCGTCAAAGCGCCGCGCGCTGTCGCCGCGCAAGGCCTCCACCTTGACCACGTCGGCGCCAAGGTCGGCCAGCATCATGGCAGCGCCCGGCGCCGCGATGAACTGCCCGAACTCCGCCACGCGTATGCCTGCCAGCGGCAGGTCTTGCCGGTTCGTCATGCGATGCCACTCCTCGAAGATGCCGGCATGGCCGGCGGTTTGTGACGATGTGGGGCGATCATGCGTTAGCATCGCGCGCCATGGCAGATGCCAAAACGGCTTCGGCGCAAACCAACGGTTAGCACCCTGGGGTTATCCCGAACACGACGGAATGCCGCTAAGCTGTGCGCCCAGAGCATCGTCTGAACGGGGCAATCCATGCGTCTGAGCCAACTCCAGGACTTCATCGCCGTGGCCGAGCACGGCAGCATCCGCGCCGGCGCGCGCGCGCGCGATGTGTCGGCGCCGGCGCTTACCAAGAGCATCCGCCAGCTGGAAGAGGAGCTGCACGTGCCGCTCCTGACACGCACCACCCGCGGCGTGGTGTTGTCGCGCTATGGCGAGGCATTTCTGCGACGCGCGCGCCTGATCGCCACCGAGGCGCGCAAGGCCAGCGACGAGATGAGCCAGATGCTGGGCGCGCGCAATGGCGTGGTGCGCGTGGGCGCCACCGGCGGCCCCGCGCACCTGCTGCTGCCGGCGGTACTCACGCGCTTCCGGGCCCAGCATCCCGATGTGCTGGTGTGCATCGACAGCGGGGTCTACCCTACCCACCTGGACGATCTGCGCGCGGGCGTGATGGACATGGCGGTCAGTCCGGTGCCGGACGAGGGCATCGAGCGCGAATTCTCCTGCGAGCCGCTCTACAACAACGATTCGGTAGTCGTGGCGCACCGCGAGCATCCGTTGCGACATGCGCGCCGCCTGCGCGAGCTGGTGGGCTCGGACTGGGTGCTGACCGGCCAGCGCATGCAAGGCCCCGGCGCCGCCATCCTCGACGCCTTTCGCGAGCATGACCTGCCGCTGCCGCGCGTGGCAGTGCGCTGCGACACCATCGGCATGATCCAGTCGCTGCTGCAGGACCGTCACCTGCTGTGCATGCTGCCGCGCCAGCTGGTGCCGGGCCAGCTGGCCGCCGCCGGCCTGGTGCCGCTGCCGATCGAAGACCGGCTGCCCAGCCACACGGTCAGCCTGATCTATCGCGCCGATTCGCCGATGACGCCGGTGGCCGCGCAGTTCGCCACGCTGCTGCGGCGCGAAGTCCACTATCTGACGAACATGCCCGACAGCCCGCTGCGCCGGCCAGCCTGAGCGGCGACTACCGCAACGCGTGCTCGCTGGGAACTCCCTGCGCTGGCGCGGTGCTAACCAGCGGTTTACACCTGAAATTCTCAAACCCCAGCCATGCCGCACCGGCACTCGGTATGCGGGCAGTGCGCCGCATCCCGCCGGGATTTTCCCCAATCGCTGCGCAGCGCCTGCCTGCATGACAGTGGCACTGGACACAAACCGGAGCGCAGGGGAGGCAAGCATGCAGGACATCGAAGACCGGCCGGCGGCGCTGGTCACTGGCACGGGGATCGACAGCGCCGGCGACGGCGTATGGCTGCTGCACGGACAAGGACAAAGCTTTGTCGCCGACGTGGGCGAGGGCCTGCTGGTGGTCGACAGCGGCCCCGGCGGGCGCGTCACGCGCGGCATGATCGAGGCGCTGCGCACGCAGACCGGGCTGCCGGTGCTGGCCATCTGCTACAGCCACGGCCATATGGGCTACAACGCCGGCCTGCAGCAATGGCTCGACCACGCCGCCGCGCGCGGCGAGCCCGCGCCACGCGTACTGGCCCACGTCAACGTGCTGGCGCGGCAGGCGCGCTACCGCGAGACCCAGCGCATGCAGGAGCGCATGGCGGAGATCCAGTTCCGCCAGCCGGCCGGCGCGCTGGCGGGAAAGCTGGTCCACATCGAACCCACCGAGACCTTCGCCGACGGCCTGACGCTGGGCCGGGGCGAACGCCGCGCGGAAATCCTGTGGGCGCCGTCCGAGACCGACGACGCCGTGGCCGTCTGGCTGCCGGGCCGGCGCCTGCTCTACGGCGGCCCCGCGGTCATTGATTCGATCCCGAACATCGGCACCCCCTTCCGCACCATGCGCGACACCGTGCGCTGGGCCGAGACGCTGGAACGTTTGGCCGGGCTGCAGCCGCGCACCGTGGTGCGAGAGTTCGGCGCAACGCTGCAAGGCGAGGACGAGTGCCAGCGCGTGCTGTGCCAGACCGCCAAGGCCCTGCGCTGGCTGCACGCGGAGGTGGTGCGGCTGATGAACGCTGGCTGCAACGAACGCCAGGTGCTGGCCGCGCTGAAGCCACCGGCTGAGCTGTTCGACCAGCCCTGGATGCGCCCCACCTATGGCGACCCCAGCTATATCGCGCGCGACATCTATCGCTCGGAGAACGGCTGGTGGGACCGCAATGCCACCACGCTGCATCCCGCACCGCCTCAACAGGCGGCCGCCGAGATCGCCGCGGCCGTGGCCGACCATGGTGCGCTGATCCGCCACGCCCAGGCCCTGGCCGCGCGCGGCGACACGCAGCTGGCGCTGCATGTGATCGACGTGCTGGCGCTGGCGCCCGATGAAACGCCCACCGTGCGCGAGGCCCGCCAGCTCAAGGCCGCCTGGCTGCGCCAGCGCGCCACCCAGATCCGCAGCTATGTGTCGCGCAGCCTGTATGGCGCGGCCGCCGACGCGCTGGAAAGCGACGCGGCGGACAACTTCGGCATGCATTAGGGAGACGCCATGCCACGAGCAATGCATCCGGTTCCGACGGAACTGCCTGGCAACACGCGCCGGCGCGACGTGTTGCGCGGGCTTGCCGCACTCGGTCTTGGCGCGGCGGCCAGCCCGCTATGCGCCAGCAACGCCTGGCCCGCCAAGCCCATCCGCCTGGTGGTGCCGGCCCCGCCCGGCGGCGGCACCGACCTGTTCGCGCGCGCGCTGGCCGCATCGCTCGGCAAGGCGCTGGGCCAGACCATCGTGGTCGACAACAAGCCGGGGGCGACCGGCATCATCGGCAACGATACCGTGGCCAAGGCCAGCCCCGACGGCTACACGCTGCTGTTCACCTATGCCGCCACGGTGGTGATCAACCAGACCCTGCAGCCCAAGCTGCCCTATGACGGCCTGCGCGACCTGTTGCCGGTGGCGCAGGTCGGCGCGGGCGGCAATTTCCTGGTGGTGACACCGGACTTCCCGGCGCGCACGCTCAAGGAGTTCGTCGCCCACGTGCTCAAGCGCCCGGATGCGTACGACTACGGCTCATGGGGCATCGGCTCGGGCGGCCACCTGACCATGGAAGCCCTCAAGATGCAGACCGGCATGAAGCTGCGCCACGTGCCGTACAAGGGCGTGGCGCAGATCCTGACCGACATGCAGGGCGGCGTGGTCAAGGTGGCCTTTGTCGATACCTCGTCGTCGCTGCCGCTGATCCGCGCCGGCAAGCTGCGCGCGCTGGCCATCAGCGGCACGCGCCGCGCGCCGGCCACGCCGGACATCCCCACCATGACCGAGCAGGGCTATCCGTTCGATACCGACAGCTGGTATGGCCTGTTCGCGCCGGCCGGCACCAGCGCTGCCATCGTGCAGCGGCTCAATACGGAAGTGACCCGCCTGCTGGCTGACGCGCCGATGCGCGAGCGCTTCCTGCAGCTGAACATGGGCATGGCGCCTGCCACGAGTGCCGAGCAGTTCGCGCAGACCGTGCGCGGCGACGTGGGCGTATGGGGCAAGGTGATCAAAGCCAACCACATCACGGTCGACTGAAGACCACCAGGGGACGCTGCTCTGGCGCGGCATGCCGCAGGCATCCTGATGCCGCAGGCATCCTGATGCCGCGCTGCGCTTCAGTGCGAGAACAGCACCGGCACCGTCATCGACTCCAGCACCACCCTGGTCACGCCGCCCAGCACCAGCTCGCGCAACCGGCCGTGGCCGTAGGCACCCATCACGATCAGGTCGGCATCAAAGTCTGAAGCTCGCGTCAGGATCAGCTCGCCGATGGCCAGGTCGCCACCGCCCGGGCCGTGCTCCACATCCACTGCCACACCCTGCCGCTCCAGCATGTGCACGGCGTGGCTGACCGGGGTGGCATCGGCACGCGGCTCCCTGCCGGCATGGGCGCTCAGCACCCGCACCCGCGCCCGCGCGCCGGCCATCAGCGGCAGCGCATCGTGCAAGGCACGCGCGGCCTCGCGGCTGCCGTTCCAGGCCACCAGCACGCGTGTGCCCACGGTGGCGAATGCCCCGGCACAGGGCACCACCAGCGCCGGCCGGCCGCTCTCCAGCAGCAGCGCCTCCAATAGCTGCCGCGCCACCGGGCCTTCAGCGTTGTCGGCGTCGTACTGGCCGGAGACGATCAGGCCGGCCTCGCGCGCCTCGCGCAGCGCCAGTGTCACCGGATCGCGCTCGACGGTGCGCCAGTCGCAGGCAACCGCCAGCTCGCGCGTGGCGGCCTCGAAGGCACAGCGCATGTTCTCGCGCTGCAGCCGGCGCCGCTCCTGGTCTTCGGCCAGGCAACGCTGGGCATTGTTCATGCGGTAGAACCAGCTGGGGTCCGGCACGCGCCCGGCCAGCAGGCCGATCAGCGGACACTGGCTGGCGGTGGCAAGGCGCGCCGCAATCTGCAAGCGCTGCATGGCCTGCCGGTTGCCGTCGAGTTGGACCAGGATGCTCTCGTACGCCATGATGCCCTCGCGTCCAGACCGTTTGCTTTCAGTCTAGGCCGTGGCAGGCAATGCATGCCGACTTGCCGATCGCGGCAGCGGAAACCTCAGGTTTGCAGGCCCTGGGCATGGAAGGCAAGCGCAGCACATCGCAGGTTACCGCCCATGCCCACAGGGTGTTCAATACCCCGCTTGCCGGTCCACCTGGTTCAACAGCTCACGCCCGTCGCGCGCGCGCCGCAGGTTCTCGATGCATTGCCGCGCCACCAGTTCGTAGGAGGGGTCGGCCGCGATATGCGGCGTGGCCTCGATGCGGCGATGGTTCCAGACCGGATCGTCCGCCGAGGGCGGCTCCTTGGCGAACACGTCAAGCGCCGCGCCGGCAAGGTGGCCTTCGTCGATCAGGGCGACCAGGTCGGGCTCGACCACATGCTCGCCACGCCCGACGTTGATCAGGAACGCCCCCTTGGGCAGCCGTGACAGCGTCTGGCGGTTCAGCATGCCCTCGGTGCGCGGCGTCAGCGGCAGCGTGCAGACCAGGATGTCGCTCTGCGCCAGCATGGCATCCAGCCCGTCGTCGCCGGTAAAGTCGGTCACGCCGGGCAGATGCTTGGCGCTGCGGCTCCAGCCGCTGACCGGGTAGCCGATGGCGGCAAACATGCGCGCGACCTCGCTGCCGATCTCGCCCAGCCCCAGCACGCCCACGCGGCAGCGCGACACATCGCGCCCCCGGTGGCGCTTCCATTCACCGCGGCGCTGCTGTTCGGCGTACAGGCCGAGCGCGCGGGTATGGCGCAACGCCATCGCCAGCACGTAGTGGGCGATGCCGGTCTGCTGGCCGGGATCGACGATGCGCGTGACCGGCATGCCAGGCGGCAGGTCCGGCGCGGCCAGCAGCTTGTCAACGCCCGCGGTGGCGGCGCAGACCAGCCGCAGCTTCGGGTAGGCCGGCAGCACGCCGGGCTTCAGGCCCCAGGCGATGATGGCTTCGACCTCTTCCGCGACGGCGGCCTCGCGGCCGTTCCACACGGTGATGTCCGGCGCGGCTTCGCGCAGCGCGGCGGTAATGGGGACCGCCATGAACGACGGCAGGTGGACGAGGATGGCCATGGTCAGTTGCAGTAGTCAGGGTTGATGCGGTCGAGGCGGCGCAGCAGGCCCGGCCAGGCCAGGCCGGAGCCCTTGCCCTTGGTGGCCTGGCGCGCCTGCTGGCCCATGTTGGCGCTGGCGGCTTCGGGGACCATGGTCAGCGGCGCGCCGCCGCTTTGCGCCAGGATCTGGATGCGGCAGGCGGACTCGAGCGTGTACATGGTCAGGAAAGCATCGGATACCGTGCGCCCGCACGTCAGCAGGCCATGGTTGCGCAGGATCATCTGCTTGCAGCGGCCCAGGTCAGCCACCAGCCGCGCCTTCTCGTCCTCGCGCAGCGCCACGCCTTCATAGTCGTGGTACGCCAGCCCGGTCAGCGCGAACATCGATTGCTGCGAGATCGGCAGCAGGCCCGCCTGCTGCGCCGAGACGGCGACGCCGTGCGAGGTATGCGTGTGCATCACGCAACCGACTTCGGGGCGCGCCTCATGCACGGCGCTGTGGATGATGAAGCCGGCCGGGTTGACGTCATACGGCGTTTCGAGCACCGGCTGCCCTTCGTGGTCGACCTTGACCAGGCTCGATGCCGTGATCTCGTCGAACATCATCCCGTACGGGTTGATCAGGAACTGGTCCGGCGCATCGGGCACGCGTGCCGAGATATGGGTGAAGATCAGGTCGTCCCAGCCGAAGTGGGCGACCAGGCGGTACGCGGCCGCCAGGTCCACGCGCATCTGCCATTCGGCGTCGGAGACACGGTCCCTGATTGAATCGACAAGCTGGATTTGCGCCATATGCGTACCTCCCGGGGGGGTGTGAGTCATTGAATCGATGCATTGTCCGGGCGCACCGCGCCAAAGTCTGTTAAGTATTGGACAATCTCGGCTCCAGCAGGAGAGCGATGTGAAGGGTGATGTGAAGCGTGGATCAAGAGCAGCGGTGGAACCGGTGCGCACGCTGCCGCGCAGCGTGCTGGCCAGCGGCTGGCTGCGCAATGCGCCGCCGGGCGTGCTCGATGCCGTGGCGAACGCCGCACGCCGCCAGCGCTTTGGCGACGGCGAGATGATCTTCGCGCGCGGCGATCCGCCCACCTACTTCTGCATGGTGCTGTCGGGCCGGGTGCGCATGAGCCGGGTCAGCACGGGCGGGCGCGAGTCGGTGTACTCGGTGATCGGGCGTGGCCGCTGGTTCGGCGAGATCTCGCTGCTGGACGGCAAGCCGCGCACGCACGACGCCTTCGCCGTCGGCAACACGGAACTGATGGTGCTGAGCCAGCGCGACTTCCACCGCATCCTGGGCGCGCATCCGGAAGGCATGCAGCTGATCGTTCAGCAGATCTGCGCGCGCCTGCGCGTAGCATTCGACCACGCGCAAAGCGCGGCGCAGGCCCCCATCGACGCACGCATGGCAGCACGCCTGCTGGAACTGGCCGACCGCACCGACCATGTCGTGCGCATCAGCGCCGAGGACCTTGGCGACATGGTCAACCGCTCGCGCCAGACCGTGGCCAAGTACCTGCAGGCATGGGAGGACGCGGGCCTGATCCGCCGCGAGTACCGGCAGATCGAACTGCTGGACCCCGCGGCGCTCAAGCGACTGGCCAGGCGTTGACAGCCGCGCGAGGTTTGCAGAGCGCGCGCGCAATTAACCTGCGCTGGCCCCGATGGCAAGGCTGGTTAACGACCGTTGCAAAATCAAACAGAATGTCAGGTGCCTCGGCGCTACAGTGACTATTCCCTTGCCTGTAGGCGTTCTAGGAGGTACACGAATGAAGCAACATCTGGCGAAATCCCTGGTCGTGGCTGGCGCGATGATCGCGTCCTACCCGCTGTTTGCCCAGCAGGCCCAGCCCCTGCAGCCGAGCCAGCCCATGCCAATGACGCAGCCGATGCGGCCGATGCAATCCACTCAGCCGGTGCAATCCGCCCAGCCCGTGCAAGCCATGCCGTCGGCAGCGCCGTCGGCCCTGGCGGCACCCGCAGCGGGCGGCAGCTATGCGCAGGCGCCCGTACAGGCGGCCCAGCCGGGCATGGCACCGGCAGCCGCCGACCCGACCATGGCAAGCAGCCCCGCCTCGGCCGTGGACCCCGCCAGCATGAGCCTGGCCCCCGATGCGCTCGGCACGCGCCTGGGCCAGCGCAGCGCGTTCCTCGACGGGGCCTGAGCGCCCGTCAGCGCAGGCCCGCAGCGCGCGGGCCGCGCACCACACTCACCCCGCTTCCCGGGCGCGCCGCTTCAGGTCTCCACGGCCGCCTCCCCCTGCTGCTGCAGCCACTCCAGGAACGCGCGCAGATGCAGCGGCTTGTCGGCATCGCGCGGCACCAGCGCATGATAGGTATTGCCCGGTGCGCGGATGGCGGCAAACGGCGTCGCAATGCGCCCGCCCGCGCGATCCGTTGCCAGGGTCGGAAAGGTGCCGATGGCAAAGCCAAGGCTGTCCACCACCGCCTGCAGCGTGACAAAGAAATGGTCGAAGCGCAGCGTGCGCACCGGCAGCAGCGAGGCATGTCCCGCCTGCTGCAGCCACGATTCCCAGCTTCCCGGCCGGGTTTCCGTATAGAGGAAGACGCCCTCCACCAGGTCCTCTACACCTTGCAACGGCACCTGCTCCAGCATCGCCGGACTGGCGATCACCGTCTGGTACTCCGAAAAGATCGGCACTGACTCGAACTGTTCGCCACGTTCGAGGGTGCGCCGTATCGCCACGTCAAAGGTGCCGTTGAATCCCGCCTCGTTGCTGAAGGCGGTAGACACACGTACGTCGACCTCGGGCTGCTGGCGCCGGAAGTCATCCAGCCGCGGAATCAGCCAGCGCATGGCAAAGGTTGCCGGGGCATTGACTCGCACCACCTTGCGCGTGGCAATGCGGCCATAGCGCTCGGAAGCGGCGCTGATCTGGTCGAACGCCGTGCTGATCTCGCGCGCGAACGCCTGCGCGTGGACAGTCGGCACCATACGCTGGCCCTGGCGGATAAACAGCGGCTGCCCCTGCCATTGCTCCAGGATCTCGATCTGCCGGCTGACCGCGCCATGAGTCAGGTGCAGTTCGCGCGCGGCCGCCGAATAGCTGCCGGCGCGGGCAGCAACCTCGAAGATGCGCAAGGCGTTGAGCGGGGGCAGCTTGTGCGGCATTGTGAGATTTCCTGACAGAATCTGGACAATAAACTCGATTGTGAGAGTTTATCGCCTAACTTAGCATGGGTCTCAGGCAATTCCCATCGACAATCCTTGCGCAAGAGACGCCATGAGCACCCAGATCCAGGTCAACGGCCACCATTACCAGCTTCCCGCCCGCCCCACCGTCATCGTCTGCATCGATGGCTGCGAGCAGGAATACATCAACCTTGCCGTGCAGGCGGGCGCCACCCCCTTCTTCGCCAGCCTGGCCAAACGCGGAACGGTGCTGACCGGCGACTGCGTGGTGCCGTCGTTCACCAACCCCAACAACCTGTCGATCGTGACCGGCGTGCCGCCGTCGGTGCACGGCATCTGCGGCAACTTCTTCTACGACACCGAAGCCGGCGCCGAAGTGCTGATGAACGATGCCCGCTACCTGCGCGCCCCCACCGTGCTGGCCGCGGCAGCGCAGGCCGGCGCATCGGTGGCAGTGGTCACCGCCAAGGACAAGCTGCGCGCGCTGCTTGGCCACGGCCTCAAGGGCATCTGCTTCTCGGCGGAGAAGGCCGACCAGGCCACCATCGAAGACAACGGCATCGACGACGTGCTGCGCAAGGTCGGCATGCCCCTGCCCTCGGTCTACAGCGCCGACTTGTCCGAGTTCGTGTTCGCCGCCGGCGTGGCCTTGCTGGAGACCGTGCGGCCCGACCTGATGTACCTGTCCACGACGGACTATGTCCAGCACAAGCACGCCCCGGGCACGCCGCAGGCCAATGCCTTCTACGCCATGATCGACAGCTACCTGCAGCGCCTGGACGCGCTGGGCGCGGTCATCGGCGTGACCGCCGACCACGGCATGAATGCCAAGACCGACTCGCTGGGCAAGGCCAACATCCTGTTCCTGCAGGAGGTGCTGGACGAGCGCTTCGGTACCGGCGCCACGCGCGTGCTGCTGCCGATCACCGATCCCTATGTCGCCCACCATGGCGCACTGGGTTCATATGCCACGGTCTACCTGCCCGCTGGCACCGATCATCGTGCCGTGCATGAAGCCATCGCTGCGCTGCCCGGCATCGAGCTGGTGCTGGACAAGCGCGCAGCCAGCAAATGCTTCGAGCTGCCACCCGATCGCATCGGCGACCTGGTGGTGGTCAGCGAACGCCTGACCGTGCTCGGCACCACGCCGGCACGCCATGACCTGAGCGGCCTGGATGCTCCGCTGCGCTCGCACGGCGGCCTGTCCGAGCAGAAGGTGCCGTTGCTGTTCAACCGCAAGGTTGCAGCGCCCGCCGGCCAGCGGCTGCGCAACTTCGACATCCTGCGGCTGGCGCTGAATCACGCGGACTAAGTCCGGTGCGTGCCGGCCTGGCGGCCGGCACGCTTCATCAACAAGCAGATAATGGTGGTCGCGAAGACGGTCACCACCGGGGGGCGGCGCCATGCAAATCCTGCTTTCCCTGATGTCCGGGGTTGCACTACTGATCTGGGGCGCGCATGTGACGCGCCACGGCATGCTGGAGGTATTGGGGCCGCGCTTGCGCCTGGTGCTGGCCGCGGGCACGGCCAGTCCCGCGCGAGGCTTCCTGGCCGGGCTGGGCGTGACCGCGCTGATCCAGAGCAGCAGCGCCACGGCGCTGATGACGAGCGCCTTTGTCGCAGGGGGCCTGGTGTCGTTGCCGGCGGCACTGCCGATCGTGCTCGGTGCCGACGTCGGCACCAGCCTGATGGCGCGCTTGCTGTCGGTCGACATCTCGTGGCTCTCGCCACTGCTGCTGGTGATCGGCATCGCACTGCGCCTGTCCGGCAAGGCCAGCCTGCGCGGACAGACTGGCGAAGTCATCGTGGGACTGGGGCTGATCACGCTGGCCTTGCAGCTGATCCGCCTCTACGCCGCGCCGCTGCTGCACGCCGAGATCGTGCGCGCCATCTTCACCTCGCTTGGCCATGACGCACTGCTGGCGCTGGTGATCGGCGCCCTCGTGACGTTGCTCGCGTACTCCAGCCTGGCCGCGGTACTGCTGACCGCAACGCTGGCCATGGGCGGCGTCATCGGCCCTGCCACCGCCTTGCCGCTGGTGCTTGGCGCCAATCTTGGCAGCGGCCTGATTGCCTGCCTGGCCAATTCCGGCGGTCCGCCTGCCGCGCGGCGGGTATCGCTCGCGAACCTGATCTTCCGGTTCGTGGGGATACTGGCATTCCTGCCGCTGCTGGACGCGATGCCCTGGCTGCTGGCCCGCCTGGGCAGCAGTGCCGGCACCATGGCCATTGACTTCCACATGGCATTCAACGTGACCCTGGCCGCAACCCTGGTCTGGTTCGTCAACCCGGTGGCGTCCCTGTGCACCCGATGGCTGCCTGATGCGCACGACGACGCAGCGCCCGGCGGCGCGCGCTACCTGAGCCGGGGCGACCTGCGGCATCCTTCCGTCGCCCTGGGCAATGCCACGCGCGAAGTCGTGCGCATCGGCGACGTGATCGAGGAGATGCTCCATGGCATGAAGCTCTCGATCGTGGGCAACGACCGCGCCATGAACGCCCGCTGCCGGGCGCTGGACGACCGCATCGACGCACTCTATTCGTCGGTCAAGATGTACCTGACCGACGTCGACGCCGGCAGCCTCGACGGTGAGGATTCCGCGCGCTGGGATAAAATCATGCTGGTGAACATCAACCTGGAATATGCGGGCGATATCGTCGAACGCATCCTGGTCGATCTGGACCAGCGCAAACTGAGCCGCAACTACTGCTTCTCGGATGAGGGCAGCGCCGAACTGCTCGAGCTTTGCGACATGCTGGTGGCCAACCTGCGCACCAGGATGTCGCTCTTTGTTGCCAACGACCGCGCAGCGTCGGCATTGCTAGTCGAGTGCGCCGGCGACTTCCAGGCACGCGCCGGGCGCTTCACCGCCCGCCACATTGCCCGGGTGGCGCAGCGCCGCACCGCGAGCGTGGAAACCAGCGCCTTGCACCTGGACACCCTGCGCGAGCTTTCCCAGATGAACGCGTTGCTGTGCGCAGCGCCGGCAGGCATGCGCGGCGCCCTCCCTGAAGACACCTCGTTCCTGCCCGCCGACAACCCCGGCGCGCCGCACGCACAGGAACGCCTGCTCAGTCCGTGACGCCGCAAGCAGCAGGCAGGCGGCCGGACAGGGCCACAAGGCTTGAACCCAACGACAATCCCCACAGGAGACACTCATGCAGGCAAAGCAACGCAAGCCGAACAGGCGGTCGGAAATCCAGCCGTTGCTCAGGGCGCCGAACGCCATGCCTACCGGCAGCGCCACCGAGATCCACGCCGGGTCGATCAGCGTTTCAGCGCTTTTCCAGTTCTTGCCCAGGAAGTGGACCGGTACCCAGACGATCAGGCCATAGCGCGCGGCATTCTGGAAGCCGATCGACAGGCCCGCGATCAGCAGGCGCGGGTTGCACAGCACGGCCTTGTAGCGCGACCAGGAGCTTTCATTGGCGTCGGTTTCGACCGCCGCGGTCTTCAGCTTCGTCACGCAGATCGAATGCATCCCGCTGCCGGGCCTGCAGGTGGTGCCGGTCGACGAGCCGCTGCTGTCGATCGACTATTCGCTGTGCTGCCTGGAGGTGCGCAAGGAGCGGCCGCTGATTGCGGCGCTGTTCGC
This sequence comes from Cupriavidus sp. BIC8F, assembly GCF_032465815.1. Classification (NCBI taxonomy): domain Bacteria; kingdom Pseudomonadati; phylum Pseudomonadota; class Betaproteobacteria; order Burkholderiales; family Burkholderiaceae; genus Cupriavidus; species Cupriavidus sp. BIC8F. The sequence continues at coordinate 2,334,063 of NZ_CP136095.1, forward strand.
GGTCGCGCTGGGCTAGCACCACCCCGTCATCCGCCCCAACCTGCCTGCACCAGCGTAGCCACGCCCACGCCGACCAGGACGGCCCCGGTGAGCCGCACCGCAAGCCTGGTCACGCGCGCACCCGCCGGCATCCATCGTTCGAGCGTCATCGCCAATGTCACCGCTGCCATCACGCGCAGGTCCATCACCCCCATGACGAGCAATGCCGCGGCCAGGCCCGCACAGCACCGGATGCAGTGCAGGCCCAGCCGCAGGCCATCGCGCCACGCCGAGCCGGCATCCGCCGGCAGTGCCCGCGTGCGGCCCGCTGCGTTGGTGCAGCAGGCAAGCTGCCGTGCTTTCCACGCGGTGAACTGCAGCACGCCTGCCATCGCCAAGACCACCGCAGCAGCGAGCGGCGCCGCGCGCGCCAGGCCCTGCGCCTGCGTGGCGATTGCTGCCAGCGCAGCGCCAACCGGGAAAACGGCGAGGCCCGCCATGCCCCACACGAAGAAGTAGCCGGCGCCCGCCAATACCATCGACATGCCCGGGCGCACCTGCCCTGCCGCCGCCAGCGCCTGGCGGTAGCGCCACAGCATCGGTGCCAGCGAGGGCAGCATCATCGGCACCATCATGGCGATCCACATGCCGAGGAAGGCCATTGCCGTGCGGGTCCAGGTCTGGCCGCACATCCGCATCCACGCCATCGACATGGTCCAGCCGCCGGGCATCGGCATCGCGCCCATTGCGGGCATGGATGCATGCCAGGCGAGTGTCGCCGCCACGCCGGCGATGAATAGCACGGCCAGGATGCCAAAGAAGGCAAGGCGCGGGCCGGCGCTGCGTGAGCGCGCCGGCCTGTGCGCGGTGAGTACGCTGGACACAGCCTGCCTCAGCCCTGCTCGTACTCATCGTGCCGGCGCCACCAGACCCCGGCCTCGTTGCGTCCGCGCGGCGCGCGGTCCAGCCACTGGTACATGCCCCACAGGCCATCCAGCCCGCGCGCATAGGTGGAATAGGTGTGGTACACAACGCCATCTTCCAGTGCGAAGGCGCTCATGCCCGGCCGGTCGCGCTGGTACGTCGCGGCATCGGTGCCGCACATGGCAGCAAAGCGGGCCTCGGCTGCAGCGCCGCCGGCCTCCAGCTCGGGGCGCCAGGCGAATGCCGCCTCGCGCCGGTAGTTGTAGTCGATATCGCCCTGGCGTTGTTGCGCTTCGCTGAACCAGACGTTGAAGTCCGTGTTGAAGTCGCTGCCCTGCGAAGACGCCCACGGGAAGGTCCAGCCCATGCGCCGCTGGTACGCCAGCAATTTCGCCAACGGTGCCCGCGACACCGCGGCCAGCGTGACGTCGTGATGCGCCAGGTGGACGGCAAAGCCGTCAAACCCGTCCGCAATCGCGGAGCAGGACGGGCAACCTGCCTGGTAGTCCGGGCCGAACATGAAGTGGTAGACCAGCAGTTGCGTACGTCCCTGGAACAAGTCTGCCAGCGAGGCGCTGCCCGCCGCGGTCTCGAACCGGTAGGGCTTGTCGACCCGAACCCACGGCAACGCCTGGCGCTGCCGTGCCAGTTCATCGCTGCGTCGGCTGAGATCCTTTTCGGCCTCGAGCAGTTCACGCCGCGCGGCGAGCCATGCTTCACGGGTTCCGGTGCTGTGTGTGGTCATCGTGCATCCCTCCGTTGGTTGGTGTTCGTGTGCTAGATTAGGCGCCGGCTTCCAACGGTGGGAGTGACAAGTGTGGCGGGATTTCTGGCGGAATTCGGATGGACTCACGCATTGCCGCCGCGGCGCTCGCGCTCGCCGCGGGTGATCCGCTTGGCGCGCTGAACCGGGTTGCCCTGCGCGACGATCCGCCGGCGCTGGCGCTGCGCGGCATCGCCATGGCGCAGCTTGGCGACTTCATCCGCGCCCGGGCACTGTTGCGCAGCGCGGCGCGCGCCTTCGGTCCGCGGGAAGCCGTAGCGCGCGCCAGGTGCGTGGTGGCCGAAACGGAGATCGCCTTTGTCTCGCGCGACCTGGGCTGGCCGGCAAAGACGCTGGACAGCGCGCGCGCCACCCTTGAAGCGCACGGCGACTGGGTCAACGCCGCCCATGCGCGCTATCTGGCGATCCGCCGGCTGCTGCTGATCGGCCGCATCGACGACGCCGAGCAGGCGCTTGCCGGGCTCGACCCCACCCCCTTCCCGCCCGCGTTGCGCACAGCCCATGCCCTGATCGTGGCGGGCATCGCGATGCGGCGCGTGCAGACCCGGCCGGCGCGCACCGCGCTGGCACAGGCCGCGCGCGCGGCGCAGCGCGCCGGCATCCCATCCTTGAGCGCCGAGGTGGAAAGCGCGGCCCAGGCGCTGCACAGCCCCGCGGCACGCCGCATCGCGCGCGGCGAGGAACGGCCCCTGCTGCTCGAGGAAGTCGAAGCGCTGCTGGCGTCGAAAGCGCTGGTCGTTGATGCGTGCCGCTATGCCGTGCGTTGCGCTGGCACCGCGGTCTCGTTCGCCCGGAGACCGGTGTTGTTCACACTGGCGCGCGCGCTGGCCGAGGCCTGGCCCGCCGACGTGCCGCGGGACACGCTGATCGCGCACGCCTTCCGCACCAGGCACGCCGATGCTTCGCACCGCGCGCGGCTGCGTGTCGAGATCGGTCGGCTGCGCAAGGTGCTTGGCGCATTTGCCGGCATCACCGCAACCGGGCGCGGCTTCGCGCTGGTGCCGCACCGCGCGCGCGAGGTGGTGGTGCTGGCGCGGCCCGTGGAAGAGAAGCACGCGGCGTTGCTCGCCTTGCTGGCCGATGGCGAGTCATGGTCCAGCTCTGCCCTCGCGCTGGCGCTGGATGCCAGCCAGCGCTCGGTGCAACGGGCACTGGAAACGCTTGCGGCCGCGGGCAAGATCCAGTCCCTTGGCCACGGGCGCGCGCGCCGCTGGATGACGCCGCCGGTGCCGGGATTCACGACGACCTTGTTACTCCCCTCGCCGTTGCCGATTGACTAGCATGTAGCCATCCCCAAGCCACCAGGATGACAGCATGAAACGATCACAAGCCGAAGTGCTTCGCGAGTATGGCCCCTTCCCCGGGGTCGAGAACGTCCACGGTGTCAGCTATGACGGCCAGCGGGTCTGGTTTGCCAGCGGAGACAAGCTCAATGCCCTGGACCCGGTCACCGGCAGGACCTTGCGCTCGCTCGATGTCGCCGCCCATGCCGGAACGGCTTTCGACGGCCAGCACCTGTACCAGATTGCCGAGGACCGCATCCAGAAGATCGATCCGCACAGCGGCCGCGTGCTGGCCACGATCCCCGCGCCGGGCGGCGGCGGCGACTCGGGGCTTGCCTGGGCCGAAGGCACGCTGTGGGTGGGCCAGTACCGGGAGCGGAAGATCCACCAGGTCGATCCGCAGACGGGGGCGATCCTGCGCACCATCACGTCGGACCGCTTTGTCACCGGCGTCACCTGGGTCGATGCCGAGCTCTGGCACGGCACCTGGGAAGGCGACCAGAGCGAGCTGCGGCACATCGACCCGCAATCGGGCGTGGTGCTGGAATCGGTCGCCATGCCGGCCGGCGCGGGCGTGTCGGGGCTGGAGTCCGACGGCGGCGACCAGTTCTTCTGCGGCGGCGGCAACAGCGGCAAGATCCGCGCGGTGCGCCGGCCCAGGCCAGCCGGGAAGCGCCCCGCCGACGCCACGGGCAAGTAGCCGGCATTCACGCTGAGCGGACAACGTTCACTATTCCTTACAGACAAGGGCGCTGCCACCATCTATTCTCCTGTCGCAAACGGAATCCCCCACAACAAGGAGAATGCGATGAAATCCGCTCTGGCCCTTCTGGTCGCCTGCAGCGCACTGCTGGGCGGCTGCGTGGTAGCCCCCTATGACGACTACGGCAGCGGCCACCAGGGCTGCCCGCCGGGGCAGGCAAAGAAGGGCAACTGTCGTGTCGACACGTATGGCAACGAGTCCTTCTGCCCGCCGGGCCAGGCCAAGAAAGGCCGCTGCTGAGCCCGCGCCGGCCCCGCACTGACCGGCCGGTCCCGACTGGCGCCGCCTGGCGCCAGCCGGTATTGCACGGGCCGGCCTGACGGACGGAGAATGGCGGGATGCGGGCATCTCGCCCGCAGGAGAGCGCCATGCCATCCCGCACGCCATCCCGGTATCTCGGCAAACTGTGCGTTGCCGCTGTCGTGCTCGGCTCGCTCGGGGCCTGTGCGACCTTGCAGCCGGAACAAACCGGCAAGCAAATGATCGGCAGCCCTGAAAGTGCCGTACGCAGTACATTCGGATCCCCCACCGAGACCTACCGCCTCGCCGACGGCACCACCCGCTGGATCTGGTCGCGCCAACCCCTCGGCCATGAGGTCTATGCCGCTGATTTCGACGCCGGCGGCAAGCTCACCGACTATCGCCAGATGCTGACCGAGACGGAGATCTACCGCGCCCAGGTCGGGACCTGGACCAAGAAAGACGTGCAGGAGCGCTTTGGCCGGCCGCGCGAGCCCATCCAGTACTACCCCCTGATGAAGCGTGAAGCCTGGTCCTGGCGCATGTACAAGACTGGCTTGCAGACCGCGCATTTCAGCTGCTACTTCGATGACGCCGGTGTGCTGCGCCAGACCATGATCATCGTCGACCCGCTCGGCGGCGACTCGCGCCACTCGCGCTGAAGCAAGGCCGGCGAGGCCGCCGGTGCCATTGCCGGCAGCAGGGGCTCCCCGGCCCACGGGCCTTTTTGCGCGCAGAATGGTGGCGATGCGGCAACCGCCGCCAACCCTCCATGCGGAAAACGAACGTGACCACTGCGATCCTGCTCGAGAACATCCACCAGAGCGCCAACGCCCGGCTGACTGAAGCCGGCCTGCAGGTCGAGCGCCGCACCGGCGCCCTGGCCGGTGCCGAACTGCGCCAGGTGCTGGCCAGCCACGACGTGGTCGGCATCCGCTCTGCCACCCACCTGCGCGCCGACGACATCCGCAGCGCGCCCGGGCTGCTCTCGGTGGGCTGCTTCTGCATCGGCACCTCGCAGGTGGACCTGGAAGCCGCCACCACCGCCGGCATCCCGGTGTTCAACGCGCCCTTCTCCAACACCCGCTCGGTGGCCGAGCTGGTGGTGTCCGAAGCGGTGATGCTGCTGCGCCGGATTCCGGAGAAGAACACCCTGGCACACGCCGGCAAATGGGCCAAGGGCGCCGCCGGCGCGTTCGAGGCGCGCGGCAAGACCATTGCCATCGTCGGCTACGGCAATATCGGCTCGCAGGTGGGCGTGCTGGCCGAATCGATGGGCATGCGCGTGGTCTACTACGACGTGCTGGCGCGGCTCTCGCACGGCTCCGCGCGCGCTGCGGGCTCGCTGGAAGAAGCGGTGTCGCAGGCCGAAGTGGTGACCCTGCATGTGCCAGCCACGCCGCGCACGCGCAATATGATCGATGCGCGCATCCTGGCGGCCTGCAAGCCGGGCGCGATCCTGATCAATGCCTCGCGCGGCAGCGTGGTGGACATCGCGGCGCTGGCCGCGGCGCTGCGCGAGAAGCGCCTGGGCGGTGCCGCCATCGACGTGTTCCCGGAGGAGCCGAAGACCAACAACGACCCCTTCGTCAGCGAACTGCAGAACCTGCCCAACGTACTGCTGACCCCGCACGTGGGCGGCAGCACCGAAGAGGCGCAGGAGAATATCGGCACCGAAGTGGCGGCCAAGCTGGCGCACTTCCTGGCCACCGGCGGCACCATCGGCGCCGTCAACTTCCCCGAAGTCGACCCCGGCCCGCTGCACGCGCCGGCGCGGCTGCTCAACGTGCACGGCAACGCGCCGGGCGCCCTGGCGGCACTGAACACGCTGCTGGCGCAGGAGAGCGTGAATATCACCGGCCAGCACCTGCAGACGCGCGGCCACACCGGTTATGTGGTCACCGACCTCGACCGGGTGCCGTCAGACCAGTTGATGCAGGCGCTGCGCACCCATGCAGGCTTTGCCCGCTCGCGGCTGATCCTGCGATAGGACAGCGGCCATCCCCAAGGTCAATTGTCACAAGAGTGTCACAACCCTTAAGAATGTTCTGAGCCCGTCGCTATGATGAATGTGGCCCACGCGCGGATCCGTGGGCCAGCCTTGTGCGGGTTCTCGGTGGCGGCCTGCCTCAGCGCCACGCTGACAATATGAGAGGGTACTCATGAAAACGGTCGAACTCAGCAGGAAGCCCGCCGGCGTTGCCGGCCGGCTGGTCGCAGCAGGTCTTCTGGCAGCCGCGGGGGCCGGCCCCGCTGCGGCGCATACCGGCACCATTACTTTCCTTGGGGGAATCTCGTACCCGTCCTGCGGCTTCAGCCCATCCGCCGGATTGTTGCAGGCAAGCTGCCGGCAGCCGTCGGGGCAGACCGTCTCGGCCCCCTTGCCGATGTCGCCTGCCCGGATGCCCGGGCAAGCCCGCGTCGGCGTGGCAAGGATGGACGTCGAGCCCGCCCGTGCCGGGCAACGCGGCACGCCGGACGCGTACGTGGTGGTAGTGACCTATCAGTAAACGTCACGGCAGGCAGGTGCCCGCACAAGCCGGGCCTGCCTGCCGCCATCCCCTGCCCGCGCCGCGTCAGTCCAGGCGGATATTGGACGCCCGGATCGCTTCAGCCCAGTAGGTCTGCTCCACCTTCACCACATCGGCAAAGGCCGCGGGGGAGCTTCCCTTGACGATAATGCCGAGATCGACCAGCCGCGCGTGCAGCTCGGGGTTGGCCAGCACGCGGTTGACGTCGGCAGACACCTTGTCGACCAGGGCGCGCGGCGTCGCCGCCGGCGCCAACAGGCCCAGCCAGCCCTGGCGCTCCAGCCCGGACACGCCCGCCTCCTGGAAGGTCGGCACATCCGGCAGCAGCGGCGAGCGCGACTGCCCGGCCACGGCGACCACCCTGAGGGCCGTGGAACAATCGCCCGGACCTGATGCCTCTCGCCCAAATATTGCAGATACAGCACTTATGAGCCTGTCCGCCGCATGCGGGCCGGGGTGGCCGGCGGCGGGCATCGCCCATAGGAGAGTGCATTGCATCCCTTTGCCAACCACGCCGTGAACGGCGGCCCACTGCCGCTGCCGATGGTGCTCGCCTCCAAGCTCGCGCCCCCCGTGGCGCACCCCGCCACGATCGGCCGGCCGCACCTGGTCGCGCGCATGGCGCAGGACCGCGCGGCCCGCGTGATCCTGGTGCGGGCCGCGGCCGGCTTTGGCAAGACCACGCTGATGCAGCAGTACACGGAGTACTGTGCAGCGCAGCTGCAAGCCACGGTGTGGCTGCGCCTGGATGCGGGTGACAATGACCTGGAACGGCTGCTGGTCCACCTGGACGCCGGCCTGGCCGCGCTGCGCGGCGGCAAGCGGCGCGGGGCGGCAACGCAGGAGCCGGCCAGCGGGCCGCGCCTGGCACACCGCATCCGGGGGCTGGTGGGCGCCGCGGCACAGCCGTTTGCGATCGTGCTGGACGATTTCGAGACCTTGCAGAGCCCGCCGGCGCTGGACCTGGTGCAGCAGCTGATCGAGGTGATGCCGCCCTGCGGCACGCTGGTGATCGGCTCGCGCACCGCGCCGGAAATCGGCCTGGGCCGGCTGCGCGCTCGCGGGCAGTTACTGGAGATCCCGCCCGCCGCCCTGCACTTTTCCGTCGACGAGGCCACGCAGCTGCTGCGCGGGCGCTGCGGCCTGCCGCTGCGCGACAGCGACATTGCCACGCTGCACCGCCGCACCGAAGGCTGGGCCACCGCGATCCACCTGGCCGCGCTGTCGCTGCAGCAGCGCAGCGACCACGCCGCCTTCGTCACCGCGTTTTCCGGCACCCACCTGGAACTGGGCGAATTCCTGGCCGAGGACATCCTGGCGCGGCAGTCCGACGCGTGCCGTGCCTTCCTGCTGGAAACCAGCGTGCTGGGCCAGCTGAGCGCGCCGCTGTGCGACGCCCTCACCGGCCGCGCCGATGCGCGCGCGATGCTGGATCACCTCGAACGCGCCAACTTGCTGCTGTTCCCGCTCGATGCCGAACGCACGTGGTACCGCTACCACCGGCTCTTTGCCAGCTTCCTGCGGCACCGGCTGGCCGTGCAGGCGCCGGAACGGGTGGCGCCGCTGCACCTGGCCGCCGCGCACTGGTACCTGGAGCACGGCTACCCGATCCCCGCGGTGGACCACCTGCTGCAGGCCGGCCGGCATGACGAGGCCCTCGGCGCCATTGCCAGCCAGTCCTACTCGCTGCTGGGCACTGGTCGGGTGCGCCTGCTGTTGCGCTGGTTCGACCAGATCCATCCCGCAACGCTGGCGCGGCAGCCGGCGCTGGCGCTGACGCGCGCTTGGGTACTGCTGCTCAACCGGCGCCACCCCGAGGCCATGGCCGCACTGGCGTCATTCCAGCCCGAACTAGAGCAACTCGGCGACGACAACCAGCGCGCGCGCCTGGGGGTGGAAGCACAGACCATCCACTGCGTGCTGCTGGCCATGACGGATCAGGTCGAGGCCTGCCGCGATGCCGCCAGCGCGCACCTGCGCCGCCTGGCGCCGGACGAGCGCTTCCAGTACCGCATCCTGGCCAACTCGCTGGCCTACGCGCTGATCTGCACGCACCGCTACGACGAAGCGCGCAGCAGCCGCAGTCGGTACGCGGCGTCAGCGACACGCTGGAAGGCGTGATCGACCTGGTGCAGGGACGCCTGGGCAACGCGCTGGCGCGCCTGCGCGCAGCGTCCGGTGATGGCCCGGGCAGCGACGTGTTCTGGGCACTGGCGCTGTATGAGCACGACGCGCTGGAAGAGGCCGGGCGCCTGCTGGCCAATGCCCTGCCCTACAGCAAGGGCAACGGCCCGCCCGATTCGATGATCGCCTGCCACGTGCTGAGCGCGCGGCTGGCGCTGGCGCGCGGGGACCGCGGCCAGTGGCTGCAGCGCCTGGCTGAACTGGAGCAACTGGGACAGCAGTGCGGCACCGCGCGCATCGTGTGCTCGGCCTGGCTGGAGCGCGCACGCGCCGCCACGCTGGAAGGCAAGCTGGAAACGGCATTGCAGGCGTTGCAGGCCGCCGACCTGTACGGCGGCTGGGAAGCGCTGGACGCCACCGGCCATGCCAACGATATCGACCGGCCTTCCATCGCGCGCTGCCGGCTCGACATTGCCCGCGGCAATATCGCGCCGGCGCTGTCCGCGCTGGATGCCGCCATCCCGGCCGCAGTGGCACGCCAGCGCTACTGGCGCCTGATCCGGCTGCGCATCCTGCGCGCCACCGCGCTCGACGGCATGCAGCAACACGATGCCGCCCTGCAGGACATGACCGAAGCCCTGCGCCTGGCCAGCCATGAAGGCTTCCTGCGCTCCTTCCTGGAAGAAGGCGAACGCGTTGCCGTGCTGCTGCGGGCCTGGGCAGGCTCCCATCTGGCACAGGCAGCAGCGCTTGGCGTGGCCGAGCCTTTTGTCGCCAGCCTGCTCGCGCGGCTGCCCGGGCCGGGCTCGACCAAGCCGGCCGCAGAAGCGCCCGCGGAACCGGCGCACCAGCCCGACCAGCTGACCGGGCGCGAACTGGAAGTGCTGCGCATGCTGTCCGCTGGCTACCGCAATCGGGTGATCGCGCAGAAGCTGTTCCTGTCCGAGCTGACCGTCAAGTCGCACCTGCGCCGCATCCATGCCAAGCTGGGCGCGCAAAGCCGCACAGAAGCGGTGGCGCTGGGCCGCGCGCGCGGCATGATCCCGTGAGCCGTGCGCACGGATAAGCGAGTGCAGTCTTGACACCTTGGTTCCTGCTTCCTTTAATGGTGTAACGCATCAGGTGTCTTGCCTGATCACTTTTGCCGATTACTTCAAGCCATGATGGAAACCGGTGAAGTCCACGATCCGCAGCGCAAGCAAGAAGAACTGCGCAGCTTCCTTTTCCTGACCGCCGTGATGGTGCCGGTACTCTCAGTCATCATCGTGGCGGGCTATGGGTTCATTGTCTGGATGACCCAACTGATCAGCGGTCCGCCGTCGCATTGAGCGACCGGGGCGGCATTTGACAAATAAAAACAAGCTGCAGCACAGACTGAAACGGCATCGAACCGGAGCTTGCGCATGCCCGCAGCTAGACGTGCCATCCCCATCCAGCCGCTGCCCGCGAGCGAAGAGTGGCATATCGCCGGCATCGTCGTGCATGCGATTCCCGACAGCCTGGCGCAGGTGCGCGCCGCGATCGAAGCCATCACCGGCGCCGAAGTCCACGCCGCCAGCGATGCCGGCAAGCTCGTGGTCACCATCGAAGCCCCCACCTCGCGCGCCATTGCCGCGCACCTGACGTACCTGCACCAGCTCGAGGGCGTGCTGTCGGCCGCGCTCGTCTACCAGCACAACGAAGACGCCGAGGCAATGCACGAAGCGATGGACCCGGCAATGAACGAGGAGGCAGGCACATGACCATCTCTCGTCGTGATTTCATCAAGCAGACCGCTGTCGCCGCGACCGCATCGGTTGCCGGCGTGACGCTGCCGGCCGGGGCCGCCAACTTTGTCACCGACAGCGACATGACCAAGCTGAAGTGGTCCAAGGCGCCCTGCCGCTTCTGCGGCACCGGCTGCGGCGTGACCGTGGCGGTCAAGGACAACAAAGTGGTGGCCACGCAGGGCGATCCGCAGGCCGAGGTCAACAAGGGTCTGAACTGCGTCAAGGGCTATTTCCTGTCGAAGATCATGTACGGGCAAGACCGGCTGACCAAGCCGCTCATGCGCATGAAGAACGGCAAGTACGACAAGAACGGCGAATTCGCCCCGGTCACGTGGGAGCGCGCCTTCGACGAGATGGAACGCCAGTTCAAGCGCGTGCTGAAGGAAAAAGGGCCGACCGCGGTGGGGATGTTCGGCTCGGGACAATGGACGGTGTGGGAGGGCTATGCCGCGTCCAAGCTCTACAAGGCAGGCTTCCGCTCCAACAATATCGATCCCAACGCGCGCCACTGCATGGCATCGGCCGTGCAGGGCTTCATGCGTACCTTCGGCATGGACGAGCCGATGGGCTGCTACGACGATTTCGAGGCCGCCGATGCCTTCGTGCTGTGGGGCTCGAACATGGCCGAGATGCACCCGATCCTGTGGACCCGCATCACCGACCGGCGCCTGAGCTATCCCAAGACGCGAGTGGCGGTGCTGTCCACCTTCACGCACCGTTCCTTCGACCTGGCCGACATCCCGGTCATCTTCAAGCCGCAGACCGACCTGGCGATGATGAACTACATCGCCCACTACATCATCAAGAACAACAAGGTCAACAAGGACTTCGTCAACAAGCATACGGTCTTCAAGGAAGGCGTGACCGACATCGGCTATGGCCTGCGCCCGGAACATCCGCTGCAGAAGGCGGCCAAGAACGCTGCCGATCCCGGTGCCTCGCGCCCGATCACCTTCGATGACTTCGCGCGCTTCGTGGCCAAGTACGACGCCGACTACGTCAGCAAGCTGTCGGGCGTGCCCAAGGCCAAGCTGGACCAGCTGGCAGAACTGTATGCCGACCCCAACGTCAAGGTGATGTCGCTGTGGACCATGGGCTTCAACCAGCATACGCGCGGCAGCTGGGCCAACAACATGGTCTACAACCTGCACCTGCTGACCGGCAAGATCGCCACGCCGGGCAACAGCCCGTTCTCGCTGACGGGGCAGCCGTCGGCGTGCGGCACCGCGCGCGAGGTGGGCACCTTCTCGCACCGGCTGCCGGCCGACATGGTGGTGACCAACCCCAAGCACCGCGAAGAGGCCGAGCGCATCTGGAAGCTGCCGGCGGGCACCATCCCCGACAAGCCGGGCTACCACGCGGTGCTGCAGAACCGCATGCTCAAGGACGGCAAGCTCAATGCCTACTGGGTGCAGGTCAACAACAATATGCAGGCCGCCGCCAACCTGATGGAAGAAGGCCTGCCGGGCTACCGCAACCCGCAGAACTTCGTGGTGGTGTCCGATGCCTATCCCACCGTGACCGCGCTGGCCGCCGACCTGATCCTGCCCAGCGCGATGTGGGTGGAAAAGGAAGGCGCCTACGGCAATGCCGAGCGCCGCACGCAGTTCTGGCACCAGCTGGTCGATGCACCAGGCGACGCGCGCTCGGACCTGTGGCAGCTGATGGAGTTCTCCAAGCGCTTCAAGGTCGAGGACGTCTGGCCCGCCGAACTGATCGCGAAGAAGCCGGAGTACCGCGGCAAGACCCTGTTCGACGTGCTCTACCGCAATGGCCAGGTCGACAAGTTCCCGCTCAAGGAAGTCAGCGCCGAGTACCACAATGCCGAAGCCAAGGCTTTTGGCTTCTATGTGCAGAAGGGCCTGTTTGAAGAGTACGCAACCTTCGGCCGCGGCCACGGCCACGACCTGGCCCCGTTCGACGCCTACCATGAGGCGCGCGGGCTGCGCTGGCCGGTGGTCAACGGCAAGGAGACCCGCTGGCGCTACCGCGAGGGCAGCGACCCTTATGTCAAGGCCGGCACCGGCTACCAGTTCTACGGCAACCCCGACGGCAAGGCGGTGATCTTCGCCCTGCCCTACGAGCCGGCGGCGGAATCGCCCGACAAGGAATACCCGTTCTGGCTCGCCACCGGCCGTGTGCTGGAGCACTGGCATTCCGGCTCGATGACGCGGCGCGTGCCGGAGCTGTACCGCGCCTTCCCCAACGCGGTGGTGTTCATGCATCCGGAAGACGCCAAGGCAATGGGGCTGCGCCGCGGCGTTGAGGTGGAAGTGGTGTCGCGGCGCGGGCGCATGCGCTCGCGCGTGGAAACCCGCGGACGTGACGCGCCGCCGCGCGGGCTGGTGTTCGTGCCGTGGTTCGATGCCAGCCAGCTGATCAACAAGGTGACGCTGGATGCCACCTGCCCGATCTCGCTGCAGACGGACTTCAAGAAGTGCGCGGTCAAGATCGTCAAGGTCTAGCCCGGAATCGAACAGGGAGACGCCATGAAACCAAGCCGATCCTGGATGCCCCTGCTGGCCCTGTGTGCGCTGCTGCTGGCCGTGCTGGCAATACCGGCGCACGCGCAGGGCCTGGTCGACGCGATGCGCGGTCCCACGCCCATCGCCAGCGAGAGCAAGGCGCCGCTGCTCTACCCGACCGAGAACAAGGACATCCGCCGCACCCGCAACTACACCATGCAGCCGCCGACGATCCCGCACAAGATCGACGGCTACCAGGTCGACAAGGACTTCAACCGCTGCATGTTCTGCCACGCCCGCACGCGCACCGAGGAAACCCAGGCGATTCCGGTCAGCATCACGCACTACATGGACCGCGACAACAACGTGCTGGCCGATGTCTCGCCGCGCCGCTACTTCTGCACGCAATGCCATGTGCCGCAGGCCGACGCCAAGCCGCTGGTGGGCAACACCTTCATTGACGTCGAGCAGATGCTCAAGCGCAAGCCCGGCGTCAAGGGCTCATCCAACTAGCGGATGCGCGCCATGCTCGACCTGATCAAGCGTTACTGGCGAACCATCAACCGGCCCAGCGCGTATTTCAGCCTGGGCTTCCTGACGCTCGGCGGCTTTGTCGCCGGCGTGGTGTTCTGGGGCGCGTTCAACACCGCGCTGGAACTGACCAACACCGAGCAGTTCTGCACCGGCTGCCACGAGATGCGCGACAACGTCTACCAGGAGCTGCAGGGCACCATCCACTTCACCAACCGCAGCGGCGTGCGCGCCAAATGCTCGGACTGCCACGTGCCGCACAACTGGACCACCAAGATGGCGCGCAAGATGCAGGCGTCCAAGGAGGTCTGGGCCAAGATCTTCGGCACCGTCGACACCCGCGAAAAATTCCAGGCGCACCGGCTCACGCTGGCCCAGCACGAGTGGGCGCGCTTCAAGGCCAACGATTCACTGGAATGCCGCAACTGCCACGACTACCAGTCGATGGACTTCACGCGACAGAGCCCGCGCGCGCAGGCCATGCATTCCACCTACCTGGCCAACAAGGAGAAGACCTGCATCGACTGCCACAAGGGCATCGCGCACCATCTTCCCGACATCTCCAAGGCCGAGGAGAAATGACGCGTGCCAGTCTGCTCGCCCGCGCCGCCATCCGAGCTTCCGCCTGAATCCCCACGTTGCGCCGCCCCCGTGCTGAGCGCGAGCGGGCTGGCCATCTCGCGCGCCGGACGCCCGGTGTTGCGCGGCATCGACCTCGACCTCGCCGCCGGCGGCCTGCTGCAGGTACTCGGCCCCAACGGCAGCGGCAAGACCAGCCTGCTGCGCGTGCTGTGCGGGCTGGCCATGGCCGATGCCGGCACGCTGCACTGGCGCGGCCGCCCGTTGCGCGCCGCCGACCCTGACTATCAGCACGCGCTGGCGTATGTCGGCCACACCAACGGCATCGACCCTGACCTGAGCCCGGCGGAAAACCTTCGCTTTGCCGCGCGGCTCGCCGGATCGAACGACAGTGCCGATGGCATCGCGCGCGCCCTCGCCGCGCAAGGGCTGGAGCGGGTCGCAAACGCGCCGGTGCGCACGCTCTCGCAAGGGCAGCGGCGGCGCGTCGCACTGGCGCGCCTGTCGCTGGCGCAGCGCGCCCTGTGGCTGCTGGATGAACCGGTGACCGCGCTGGATGCCGATGCCTGCGCGCACTTCGATGCGCAGCTCGGCACGCACCTCGCCGCCGGCGGCATGGCCGTGATCGCCACGCACCAGCTGCTGCCCGCTGGCGGCGCGGTGCTGCACCTGGGGGCGCCGGCATGATGCGCACGCTCGCCGCCATCGTCGCGCACGATGTCTCGCTGTCCTGGCGGCGGCGCGGCAGCCTGCTCGGCGGCGTGGTGTTCTTTGTCATCGCCGCCAGCCTGTTCCCGCTGGCGATCGGCCCCGAGCCGCAGCAGCTGCGCGCGCTGGCGCCCGGCATCCTGTGGGTGACGGCACTGCTGGCGTCGATGCTGTCGCTGTCGCGGCTGTTCGCGCAGGAGCACGCCGATGGCAGCCTGGACCAGCTGCTGCTGTCGCCGCATCCGCTGGCGCTGCTGGTGCTGGCCAAGATCGCCGCGCACTGGCTCACCAGCGGCCTGCCGCTGCTGTTGCTGACACCGCTGCTGGCGCAGCAGTACGGGCTGCCCCTGGGCGCATCGCTGCTGCTGGCGGCGTCGCTGCTGGTGGGCACGCCGGCGCTGAGCCTGATCGGCGCGGTCGGCGCGGCGCTGACGCTGGGCGTGCGCGGCGGCGCGGTGCTGCTGTGCATCCTGGTGCTGCCGCTGTGCGTGCCGGTGCTGGTGTTCGGCGCCAGCGCCGCGGCCGCGGCCGATGCCGGGCTGGACGTGATGCCGCAGTTCTCGCTGCTGGGCGCCTGCCTGGCGCTGTCGCTGTTCCTGTGCCCGCTGGCCACCGCCGCCGGGCTGCGCATTGCCATGGAGACGCCGGCATGAGCCAGCCGCTGCCATCCGTCCACCCCGCTGCCGCGCCGCGGCCCCCAGTCCGCGGCGGCTGGCTGGCCTATGCGGCGCCGGTGCGCTTCTATCCGCTGGCCGGGCGCATGGCCCCGTGGTTCTTTGCCACGGCGGCACTGTTCGCGGTGGCGGGACTGTGGCTCGGCTTTGGCGTGGCCCCCACCGATGCGCAGCAGGGCGAGGTCTACCGCATCATTTTCATCCACGTGCCGGCGGCATGGATGTCGATGTTCATCTACCTGGTCATGGCCGGCTACTGCGCGCTGGCACTGGTGCTGCGCACGCGGCTTTCGTCGATGATGGCCTCGGCGCTGGCGCCCACCGGCGCGCTCTTCACCGCGCTGGCGCTGTGGACCGGCGCGCTGTGGGGCCAGCCCACCTGGGGCACCTGGTGGGTCTGGGATGCGCGGCTCACCTCCGAGCTGATCCTGCTGTTCCTGTACCTCGGCTTTATCGCGCTGGAAGCGGCCATCGACGAGCCGCGCCGGGCCGAGCGCGCGTGCGCGGTGCTGGCGCTGGTGGGGGTGGTCAATATCCCGGTGATCTATTTCTCGGTGCAGTGGTGGAACACGCTGCACCAGGGCGCATCGGTCAGCCTGACCGCGGCGCCGTCGATGGCGGCCACCATGCTGGCTGGCATGCTGCTGATGACGATGGCGTGCTGGATGTACACGGTGGCGGTGGCGCTGGTGCGCGTGCGCTGCATCCTGCGCGAACGCGGCGAGGTGCCGCACGGCCTGGCCATGGTTCCCGGAGAGACCTCATGACGCTGTCCTCGCTGCTGCCCTACGGGCATCACGGCATCTTCATCGCCGGCGCCTTCGGCGTGAGCGCGGTGCTGCTGGCGCTGGAGCTGGTGCTGCTGGCCCGGCGCTGCCGTGCCACGCGCCAGGAAGCCGCCCAATGACACCACGCCAGCGCCGCTTCGGGCTGCTCGCCGCGGCGCTGGCCTGCTGCGGCATCGCGGCGGCGCTGGTGCTCAATGCCTTCCGCTCCAACCTGGTGTTCTTCTTCAGTCCCAGCCAGGTCGCCGCGCAGGAGGCGCCGGTGGCACGCAGCTTCCGGCTGGGCGGCCTGGTGGCACCCGGCTCGATCCGGCGCGAGGGCGACGGCATGACGGTGCGCTTCGTGGTCACCGACACCGCGCGCCAGGTGCCGGTGCTGTACCGCGGCCTGCTGCCCGACCTGTTCCGCGAAGGCAAGGGCGTGGTGGCGCGCGGCCAGCTGCAGGCGGACGGCACCTTCATCGCCAGCGAAGTGCTGGCCAAGCACGATGAAAACTACATGCCGCCCGAAGCCGCCGACGCGCTCAGGCAGGCCGAACAGGTGAACCGCCGCATGGCCGAGGCCGCGCCGGCACAGGGAGTGCGCCAGTGATCGCGGAACTCGGCCATTTCGCGCTGATCGTGGCGCTGCTCGTCGCGCTGGTGCAGGCCGTGGTGCCGCTGGCCGGGGCCGCGCGCGGCCAGCTGGCGTGGATGGCGCTGGCGCGCCCCGCCGCGCGCGTGCAGTGCCTGCTGGTGGCGCTGTCCTTCGCCGCACTGACCTGGTCCTTCGTCAGCAACGACTTCAGCGTGCGCTATGTCGCCGCCAACGCCAACAGCGCGCTGCCGCTGGCGTACCGCATCGCCGCGGTCTGGGGCGGGCACGAGGGCTCGATGCTGCTGTGGACGCTGATGCTGGGCCTGTGGTCGCTGGCCGTGTCCGCGTGCAGCCGGCAGCTGCCGCTGGCCGCCGTGGCCCGCGTGCTGGCCGTGATGGGCGCGATCAGCGCCGGTTTCCTGGCATTCCTGCTGTTCGCCTCCAACCCCTTCGTGCGGCTGCTGCCGCCCGCGATGGAAGGCCGCGACCTCAACCCGCTGCTGCAGGACCCGGGCATGGTGTTCCACCCGCCCCTGCTCTACATGGGCTACGTGGGCTTCTCGGTGACCTTTGCCTTTGCCGTGGCGGCGCTGCTGGCCGGGCGCGTCGATGCCGCCTGGGCACGCTGGTCGCGGCCGTGGACCACGGTGGCGTGGGCCTTCCTGACGCTGGGCATCATGCTGGGCAGCGCCTGGGCCTACTACGAGCTGGGCTGGGGCGGCTGGTGGTTCTGGGATCCGGTCGAGAACGCCTCGTTCATGCCGTGGCTGGCCGGCACCGCGCTGATGCATTCGCTGGCGGTCACCGAGAAGCGCGGCGCCTTCCGCGCCTGGACCGTGCTGCTCGCCATCTTCACCTTCTCGCTGAGCCTGCTGGGCACCTTCCTGGTCCGTTCCGGCGTGCTGACCTCCGTCCACGCCTTCGCCGTGGACCCGAAGCGCGGCATCTTCATCCTGGCGCTGCTGGGGCTGGTTACCGGGCTGGCCCTGGCGCTGTATGCGTGGCGCGCGCCGCGGCTGGCGCGGCGCGTGGAGTTTGCGGCGGTCTCGCGCGAGTCGATGCTGCTGGCCAACAATGTGCTGCTGGCGGTGGCCGCAGCCACGGTGCTGCTGGGCACGCTCTACCCGCTGCTGGTCGATGTGCTGGGGCTGGGCAAGATCTCGGTCGGCCCGGCCTATTTCGAGCAGGTCTTCGTGCCCTTGATGGCCCCCGCGGTGCTGTTGATGGGCGCCGCGCCGCTGGCGCGCTGGCGCCGCGGCAGCCTGCCCGACATGGCGCGCCGCCTGCGCTGGGCCGCCATCGCCAGCGCGGCCATCGGGCTGGGGCTGCTGCTGGTGCTGCGCAACGCGTCGGCGCTGAGCGGGCTGGGGCTGCTGCTGGCGGCCTGGTGCGTGCTGAGCGCCGTGGCCAGCCTGGCGGCGCGTTTGCGCCAACAGCAAGGGCGCCGCCTGGCCGCGCTGCGCCAGTTCACGCCCAGCTACTGGGGCATGCTGCTCGCCCACGGCGGCGTGGGCGTCTTTATCGCCGGCGTGACGCTGGTATCCGGCCAGGAAAGCCTGCGCGAGCTGCCGATGCGCGCCGGCGACAGTGTCAGCGTGGGCGGCTATGACTTCCGCTTTGCCGGCGTGACCCAGGCCGGCGGGCCCAACTACGACGCGCTGCGCGGCACGCTGGTGGCCTCGCGCAATGGCAGGCGGGTAGCACTGCTCCACCCCGAGCGCCGCATCTACCGCAGCCAGGACATGCCCACCACCGAGGCCGCGATCGACAGCGGCCTGGCGCGCGACCTCTACGTGGCGCTGGGCGAGAATGTCGGCAACAGCGTCGATGGCGGCGCCTGGGCCGTGCGCATCCACGTCAAGCCCTTTGTCGACTGGATCTGGGCCGGCTGCGTGCTGATGGCGCTGGGCGGGCTGCTGGCCGTCTGCGACAAGCGTTACCGGCTGCGCCGCCGTGCCGCCAATCCTGCCGCCGCGCCGGATGCGCCGGATGCACCCGCAGTGCCGGCATTGGCCTCCGCCCATGAGGAGACGCCCGCGTGACGCGTTTCCTGCTGCCGCTGGCCGCCTTCCTCGCCCTTGCCGTCGCGCTGGCCGCCGGGCTGCGCCACGACCCGCGCGAACTGCCCTCGCCGCTGGTCGGCAAGGCCGCGCCGGCGTTCCGCCTGCCGCTGCTAGAGCCCGAAGGCCGCACGCTGGCCAGTGCCGACATGCGCGGCAAGGTCTGGCTACTGAATGTGTGGGCGTCGTGGTGCGCGGCCTGCCGCTCCGAGCATCCGCTGCTGGTGGATTTTGCCGCGCGCTCGCCGGTGCCGCTGTATGGCCTCAACTACAAGGACGAGACCGGCGCCGCGCGCGACTGGCTGCAGCGGCTGGGCAATCCCTATGCGGCTTCGCTGGTAGACGCCGACGGCCGCGTCGGCATCGACTACGGCGTCTACGGCGTGCCCGAGACCTTTGTCATCGACCAGCACGGCGTGGTGCGCTACCGCCAGGTGGGCCCGGTCACGCGCGAGGTGCTGGAGCGCAAGCTGATCCCGCTGATCGAGCAGCTGGAACGACAGGGAGACAGCCATGCGTAGCCGGATCCGCGCTACGCTTGCCGTGTGGCTTTGCTGCGTCTCGCTGCAGGCGACGGCGCTGACGGAAGCCGAACTCGATGCCCGCGTGCACGCGCTGTCCAACGAGTTGCGCTGCCTGGTCTGCCAGAACCAGACCCTGGCCGACTCCAACGCCGACCTGGCAGTCGACCTGCGGCGCCAGATCCGCGCGCAGTTGCGCGGCGGCGCCAGCGACGAGGCGGTGAAGGACTACCTGGTGCAGCGCTATGGCGAATTCGTGCTGTACAAGCCGCCGCTGCGGCCGCTGACGTGGCTGCTGTGGTTCGGTCCGCTGCTGCTGGTGGCCGGCGTGGCGGCCGCCATCGTGCGAGCGCGCTCGCGCAGCCGCCAGGCCGAAGCCACGCTCGACGACAGCGCGCAGCGCCAGCTAGCGGCCTTGCTGGACGAATCGACTACCACGCCCATGGAGCACCGCCAGCCATGACCACCTTCTGGCTGCTCGCCGCCGCCCTGATCGCCGCCACCACCGCCTGCCTGCTGTGGCCGCTGCTGCGCCGCCAGGCTGTGCCAGACCCGGGCACGCCGGAACGCACCTTGCTGGTTGACCTGTACCACGACCAGCTGCGCGAGCTCGACACCGACCTGCGCGGCGGCACCCTCACCGCGGCGCGCCACGCCGAAGCCCGCGACGAACTCGGCCGCCGGCTGCTCGATGACGCCGCCGGCGCCGCCATCGGCACGGGACGGGCCGGCACCTCGCCCCTGCTCGCCGCGCTGCTGCTCGCATTGCTTCCCAGCGCCGCCATCCTGCTCTACCTGCACCTGGGCAACCCGGTCGCGCTCTGGCGTGCCGACGACCTGCCCGAAAGCACCGGCAACCAGCACCAGCTGAGCGGCGCGCAGGTCGAGGGCATGGTGAACCAGCTCGCGCAGCGCCTGCGCGAGTCGCCCGGCGACGCGCAGGGCTGGGCCATGCTGGCACGCTCATACAGCGTGATGGAGCGCCATGCCGACGCCGCCGCGGCCTACGCGCGGGCCGTCGAACTGGCGCCGGACGTGGCCGCGCTGCGCTCCGACTACGCCGATGTGCTGGCCAGCCTGAACGGCGGCTCGCTGGATGGCCCACCCATGGCGCAAGTGCGCCAGGCGCTGGCGCTGGACCCGGACGACCCCAAAGCGCTGGCGCTTGCCGCCGGCGCCGCGGCCGAACGCGGCGACAAGCAGGCGGCGATCGGATATTGGGACCACCTGTACCGGCTGCTGCCGGCGGATTCGCAGACCGCGGCGCGCATCGCCGCCAACCTCGCGGCCGCGCGCGGCACGGCTGCCGCAGCGCAAACCCCGAAGATCACCGGCATGGTCACGCTCAGCGAAAAGGCCGGGCGCACGCCGCAACCCGGCGACACGCTCTTTGTCTATGCGCTGCCCGCCGACGGCTCACGCATGCCGCTGGCAGTACTGCGCCGGCAGGCGCGCGATTTGCCGCTGTCGTTCACGCTGGATGACGCGATGGCGATGCGGCCCGACCACCGGCTGTCAGGGCAGCAACAGGTCATGCTGGAAGCGCGGATTTCCGCCAGCGGCGGCGCCTTGCCGAAGGCCGGGGACCTGGTGGGACGCACCGGACCGGTGGCAGTCGGCACCGAGGGCATCCGCATCGCCATCGACGGCGCGATCGCGCCATAGTGGCTCAGGCGGGCAGCGTCGCCTTCAGGTTGGCCAGCATGTCCGCCACCATCTCCTTCAGGCCGTACTCGGCCTTCCAGCCCCAGTCCGCGCGCGCGACCGAATCATCGATCGAATCCGGCCAGCCCTGCGCAATCGCCTGGCGATAGTCGGGTTCATAGCGGATCTGGAAGCCTGGCACCTGCTCGCGGATGGCCGCCGCAATCTGCGCGGGCGTGAAGCTCATCCCGGCAATGTTGTAGCTGCCGCGCTCGCCGAGCTTGTCCGCCGGCGCCTCCATCAGTTCGATGGTGGCGCGGATGGCATCGGGCATATACATCATCGGCAGGGCCTCGTCTTCCTTCAGGAAGCAGGTGTAGGGCTCTCCCTTCACCGCCGCATGGAAGATGTCGACCGCATAGTCGGTGGTGCCGCCGCCGGGCGGGGTCTTGTGCGAGATCAGGCCCGGATAGCGCACGCTGCGCACATCCACGCCGTGATTGGCGTGATACCAGCGGCACCAGCCCTCGCCTGCCTGCTTGGAGATGCCGTAGACGGTGGTGGGCTCCATCACGGTCTTCTGCGGTGTCTGCCCGGCAGGCGTGGTCGGGCCGAAGGCTGCAATCGAGCTTGGCCAGAACACCCGCTCCAGCCCGGTCTGCCGCGCCAGTTCCAGCACGTTGAGCAGGCTGGTCATATTGAGGTTCCAGGCCCACTGCGGCGCCTTTTCGCCGGTGGCGGACAGCGCGGCGGCCAGCAGGTAGACCTGGGTGATGCCATGGCGCTCGACCACGGTCGCCAGCTCGCCCCGGTCGGTCGCGTTGAGCATCTCGTGCGTCAGGTGCACGTGTCGGCCAGTGGGCACCACGTCGGAGGTGATCACGTTGGTGCGCCCGTAGCGCTCGGCCAGCGCCAGTGCCAGTTCAGACCCGATCTGGCCGTTGGCGCCGACGATCAGGATCTTCGGTTTGCCATCTTCCATCAGATCAACCCCAGTTCGCGGCCGGCCTGGCCAAAGGCTTCCAGCGCCGCCTGCAGCGCGGCTTCGTCATGCAGCGCGCTCATCTGCACGCGGATGCGCGCCTGACCCTTGGGCACCACCGGGTAGAAGAAGCCGACCACGTACACGCCCAGCTCCAGCAGCCGCTGCGCGAGCTGCTGCGCCTTGTCGGCGTCGTAGACCATGATCGGGATGATGGGGTGGTCGCCCGCCTTGACGTCGAAGCCCAGCTGGTCCAGTCCCGCGCGGAAGAACCTGGTATTACCCTCCAGCCGGTCACGCAGCTCGGTACTGGCTTCCAGGATATCGAGCACCGCGATCGACGCGCCCACGATGGCCGGCGCCACCGTATTGGAGAACAGGTAGGGCCGCGAGCGCTGGCGCAGCAGCGCCACGACTTCCTTGCGCGCGCTGGTGAAGCCGCCGGAGGCGCCGCCCAGCGCCTTGCCCAGCGTGCCGGTGATGATGTCGATCTTGCCGAACACGCCGCGCGCCTCATGCGTGCCGCGCCCGCGCTGACCCATGAAACCGGTGGCATGGCATTCGTCGATGCCCAGCAGCGCGCCGTACTCGTCGCAGATCGCGCGCATCTGGTCCAGCCGCGCCACGGTACCGTCCATCGAGAACACACCATCGGAAAACACCAGCGTGTAGCGCGCGCCGTCGGCCCGCGCCTGCTCCAGCTGCATGCGCAGGTCGTCCATGTCGTTGTGCTGGTAGCGGTAGCGGCGTGCCTTGGACAGGCGGATGCCGTCGATGATCGAGGCATGGTTGAGCGCATCGCTGATGACCGCGTCTTCCGCGCCCAGCAGCGTTTCGAACAAGCCGCCATTGGCATCGAAGGCCGAGCCATAGAGGATGGTGTCCTCGGTGCCGAGGAAGGCCGACAGCCGCGCCTCCAGCGTCTTGTGCAGGTCCTGCGTGCCGCAGATAAAGCGCACCGAGCTCAGCCCGAAGCCATGCGTGCGCAGCGCCTCGTGCGCGGCCTCGATCACCTGCGGGTGCGATGACAAGCCAAGGTAGTTGTTGGCGCACAGGTTGATGACCTCGCGGCCGTCGGTGGTGCGCACCCGCGCACCCTGCGGCGTGGCGATCACGCGCTCATTCTTGAACAGCCCCGCCGCGCGGATGCTTTCGAGTTCAGTACGGATGGATGCATAGAATGCCTCGGCATTCGACATGGCTTGGCTCCCGGTGGTGTGCGAGGGATGTGCTAGGATTCGATCGATAAATCGAACACGTTCTGTATATCGAACATTTTGCGCAATATAACGAACATTAATCCATGACGCAAGCCCTCGCCCAGACCCCGCAGGCCGATGGCCCGCCCGCCGTCGGCATGGCGCTGCAGGCGCTGCGTCAGCAGCAACGGCTGTCGCTCGATGAACTGTCGCGCCGTGCCGGGGTTTCCAAGTCGATGCTGTCGCAGATCGAACGCAACCTGGCCAACCCCACCGTGGCGGTGCTGTGGCGCCTGGCCAATGCGCTTGGCGTGAACCTGACGGACTTCCTCGCCGGAGGCGCCGCTGAGCGCCCCGGCGGCGGCATCACGGTGGTCCAGCCGCACGCGATCCCGTCGCTGAAAAGCCCCGATACCCGCTGCGACCTGCGCATCCTGGGCCCGATCGACCTGGCTGGCCGCTTCGAGTGGTATGAGCTGACCATCCAGGCCGGCGGCGTGCTGGCCTCCGAGCCGCACGAGGCCGGCACCCAGGAACACCTGTCGGTGCTGAGCGGATCGATGACGGTGCGCGCGGGCGCCGATGAGAAGAAGCTGAGGCACGGCGAGACCGCGCGCTATGCGGCCGATGTCGCACATGCGATCTCCAATGGCGGCAAGACCACTGCCACCGCACTATTGGTTGTAGTGCATCCGGGCTGACGCGGGCAAGGGTTGCGACAGCCCGGCCGGCGGATTCAGCGGGCGCCGAACCACCGTTTGACCCGCTCCCACAGCACGCCGAAGAACATCGCCACGGGATTGAGGCGTACCGCCTGGTTGCGTTCGGCATCGCTCAGCGTCGGGTCCATCCGGCGCGCCACTGACTTGCCGAAATCGGCAATCATGCGCCGCACGAAATCGCGCACCAGCCCCGACCGCGAGAACTGCGCCAGCGGCCCCTGCAGTGAATACTGCAGGTCGACCGCGACTTCGGTCTCGTGCGCGGAGAGCGCCTTCAGCTGGTAGGCGATATCGCCCGCGGCCTTGGAATTGCTGAGCGAGTCCTGGCCCGCGCCCTTCAGCACGCCACGCTTGAGCGCATCGTCGCGCTGCAGGCGCGCGGCGCCGTCGAACCTGGCGGACATCGGGCCGAACTTGATGGCGATATGGCCCTTGACCTTCTCCCCCGCCATTTCAGTGAGCACCGCGCCCGGCAGGCAGCCCGCCACGGCCGGCAGGTCAGCCATGAAGGCCCATACCGCGTCGAGCGCGTAGGGGACGGTGAAGCTGCCTTCGATGCGCGACCAGCCTTTGCGGTCGGCTGACCGTTCCGCCTCGGCGCCGGTGCCGGCGGCCAGGTGCGGCAGCGTGCCGAGCGCTTCGTCGGCAACGGCAAAACCGGTGAACTGCGCTTCGGCCGGGGCCGGGGCCGCGCCCGCGACGTGCCGCGCAATCACGCCGGCTGCGTCGCGGCGTGCGTCCAATACCGAGCGGATGGCGGCGACGATCCCCATATAGCCAGTGCAGCGGCACAGGTTGCCTGACAGCTCGTGACGGATGGTAGCGTCGTCTGCGTCAGGCAGGCGCAGCACGATGTCGCGTGCGGTCGCCAGCATACCCGGCGTGCAAAAGCCGCACTGCAGCGCATGATGCTGGTTGAACGCCGCGCGCAGGTCGGCCATCACGGCATCGTCCTGGTAGCCTTCGACGGTGACGATGTCGGCGCCCTGGCAGGCAGCCGCGAAGGTGATGCACGACCGCACCGGCTTGTCATCGAGCAGCACGGTGCAGGCGCCGCACACGCCGTGCTCGCAGCCGAGGTGGGTGCCGGTCAGCCGGTGCGTGTCGCGCAGGAAGTCGCCCAGGTGCGTCCGGTCCGCGCACGCGCCGGAAACCCGGCGGCCGTTGACATTGAATTCGATGGTCTGCACGGGCGCTCCTCAGTTCAGCATTTGCGTGACGCAGCGCATCACGACGGTACGGTAAAGCTTGCGGTCGATGGCGTCCTTGCCTGGCGCGGCCTGCGCCACCGCTTCGTCCACGGCACTGGCGGTGAGCGCTGCGGCGCCTTGCGCGGCGACCGCGCGCGTGAGGCCGGGCAGCACCACCGGTGGCCCGTCCAGCGCGCCGAGCACGATGCGTGCAAAGCGGCGGCTGGCATCGAAGTACGCGGCGCAGCTGGCTTCGGCAAACTCGCCGGTCTTGCGGCACAGCTTATGGTAGCCCCAGCGGCTGTGCGCGGTGGCATGCGGCACGCGCACGGCGGCGATCAGCTCGCCGTCGGCCAGCACCGTGGTGTAGGCGCCGATCATGAAGGCTTCCATGGGCACCTCGCGCGTGCCGGTGCCTGATGCAATCTCGATGCGCGCACCCAGCGCGGTCATCGCCACTACCCAGTCCGCGGCCGGGTCCGCATGGGCCAGGCTGCCGCCCACGGTGCCGCGGTTGCGGATCGCGCGGTAGGCTATGCCACCCGCCACGGCCTGCAGCATGGTGCCGCGCAGCGGCGCGAACACGCCGTCCTCGATCTGCGCATGGGTCACGCAGGCGCCGATGCGGATGTCATCGGGGGTGGATGCGACTTGCCGCAGTTCGGCCAGCCCCGACACATCGACCACCGTGTCGGGACGGGTCAGCCGCAGGTTCAGCATCGGGCCGAGCGACTGGCCTCCGCCCATGGTCTTGGCCACATCGGTGCCCGCGCCAAGGCGGGCCAGCGCCTCCGGCAGCGAGCCGGGCGCATGATAGGAAAAAGCGACGGCTTTCATCGGTCAGGCTGCCTTCTTGCTTTGTGCGCCGGCTACTGCCGCATCCAGCGCTTCAAGGATCTTTCTCGGGGTCAGCGGCGTTTCCTGCAGTTCGACGCCGAAGTCGCGCAAGGCGTCGTTCACCGCGTTGAAGATCGCCGCCGGCGGTGCGATGGCGCCGCCCTCGCCCATGCCCTTGGCGCCAAATTCCGTATGCGGCGACGGCGTCTCGAAATGATGGATGCGGATCGACGGAATCTCGGTCGGCCCGGGCAGCATGTAGTCCGCCAGCGTGGAGGCCAGCGGCTGCCCGTTGCCGTCATAGCGCATCTCCTCGAACATCGCGGTGCCGATGCCCTGCGCCACGCCGCCATAGGTCTGGCCCTCGACCACCATCGGATTGATCATGGTGCCGCAGTCTTCCACCACCACGTAGTCCAGGATCTCGACATGGCCGGAATCGATATCGACTTCCACCGCGACCGCGTGGGTGGCATAGGTGAAGCTGCCGGTATCGACCGCGGGCTTGAAGCCCATGGTGACCTCCAGCCCTTGCGCATCCACGTCGGACGGCAGCAGGTGGGGATTGATGTACCAGGCGTCGGCAATGCGGCCGATGTCGATGACGTCGGCATTGCCTGCACGAACCGCGCCGGCTTCGAACGTTACCGCCTCCACCGGCTGCCCCAGCATATGCGCACCAATCTTCCGCAGCCGCGGCAGCAGCGCCTTGCATGCCCGCGACACCGCGCCGCCCGACATCACCAGCGAGCGCGAGGCATAGGTGCCAGTCGAGAACGGCGTGAGCCCGGTATCGCCGTGCACCAGCTTGATCCGTCCGATATCGATGCCCAGGATCTCGTGGGCAATCTGCGCGAACGTGGTCTCCATGCCCTGCCCGTGCGAATGCACGCCGACCCGCACTTCGAGCCCGCCATCCGGCGTGATGCGCACCGTGGCCGAGTCGAAGCCGGGGATCACCGGCGTGCCCCAGGCCGCGAACACGGAAGTGCCGTGCGCCGACTGCTCGGTGTAGGTGCCAAAGCCCACGCCGACATAGCGGCTGCCCTGCGGACCCGCCTGCTGCCGCGCGCGGATCGCGGGCAGGTCGATCATCTCCATCGCCTGGCGCACGCTGGCCGGGTAGTCGCCGCCGTCGAAGTGCTTGTTGGTCACGTTGACGTAAGGCATGGCCTGCGGCGGCACCAGGTTTTCGCAGCGCACCTTCCACGGCTCGCGCCCCACCTCGCGCGCGATCGCGTCCATCATCAGCTCCATGGCGAAGCAGACGCCGGTCCGGGCCACCCCTCGATACGGCACGAAGCCCGGCTTGTTGGTGGCCACGCAAGTGGTTTCGCAGCGGTACCCGTCAAAGGCATAGGGACCGGGCAGGTTGCCGATCGCCTGCCCCGGCTCCAGCCCGATGGTGAAGGGCCAGACGGAATAGGCACCGCCGTCGATGGCGATCTTCGCGTCCAGCGCCAGCAGGCGGCCGCGTTTGTCGGCATAAGCGGTAAGCTCGTAGTGATGCTCACGCGAGTTGGCGCCGGCGGTCAGGTGCTCGCGCCGGTCCTCGATAAAGCGGAACGGCCGCTTGTAGGTCATCGCCAACCAGGCGATACAGAGCTCTTCCTGCTGCAGCACGCACTTGTAGCCAAAGGCGCCGCCCACGTCCGGCGAGATCACGCGCACGCGCGCCTGGTCCAGGCCCAGGCAGTGGCTCAGGATGGTCCGGATCATATGCGGCACCTGGGTGGCGCTGTACACCACCAGCTGGTCGAACTGGTGATCCCAGTAGGCCAGCACCGCCTTGCCCTCCATCGGCACCATGCACTGGCGCGCCAGGTTGATCTTGCGGTGGACGACGACGGATGCCTCGCGCTGGCGCGCCTCGAAGTTCTTGTCGATATTCAGCGTCAGGAAGGTGTTGTCGCGCCAGTGTTCGTGCACGCGCACCTCGCCGGCGAGCTGGCGGGCCTGCGCCACGTCGGTCAGCGCGGGCAGCTCGTCGAACTCGGCCACCACCTGCTCGGCGATGTCCTCGGCTTCGGCGCGCGTGGGGGCAAAGGCCATGGCAACGGGCTCGCCGACAAAGCGCACCTTGCCGCTGGCCAGCGGCGCCTGCGCCGACGGCTGGTAGGACGGGAACGCCGAATCCGCGACGATGTCGCGCGCCGCCGCCATATCTTCACGCACGATCACCGCTTGCTCGTGGCGCGCTGGCTTGGTCACGGACAACAGCCTGGCATGCGCCACGGGGCTGCGCAGGAAGGCCACCTCCTGCAGGTCCGGCATGGCAATGTCCGCGACAAAGCGCCCCTTGCCGTGCAGGTGCCTGGCATCTTCCTTGCGCGCCACCCGGGCTCCCACGCCCTGGCCGCGTCCTGCCTCCGAATGATCCGATTCCGTCGACGATGTCATTGCTCTGTCCGTCCCGATGATTCCGTCTTGTTATTCATGCAAGCGTTCATTCGCGCACCCCGATGGCAGCCAGCCCTTCCGCGCGCGTGGTGACCGTCGCATATTTCTGTTCCATGTCGAACAGGTTGGCTTCGTGCGGGCCAGGCGCCCGGTCGCCGACGCAGTCCGACAGCACCAGCGGCCGGAAGCCGTACTGCATGGCGTCCACCACGCTGGCGCGCACGCAGCCGCTGGTCACCGCGCCGGCCACCACCAGCGTGCGCACGCCGCGCTGCGTCAGCCAGGCGGCCAGCGACGTGCCGAAGAATGCCGACGGCACGGTCTTGCGCACCACCAGCTCGCCCGCCCGCGGCGCCAGTTCTTCGACGATGGCGCTGTTGCGCTCGCGTTCCTTCAGCGACAGCATGTTCGGCACCTTCATGGAAAAGATGTTGTGGTCCGAACCATCGTCCGCAAAGACAATGCGGCTGTGCGCAATCGCCCAGCCTTCGCGCCGAGCCACGGCCAGCAGCGGCACGGTGTTGGCGATGGCCTCGCGGATATTGCCGCCGCCGAACACCTCCGGATCGGCAAAGCCGTTGACGAAATCGACCACCAGCAGCCCGAACGGGCCCGCCAGTTCCAGGTCGTTGCCGAAGCCCTGGCGCTGGTACGCGCCGATCTCCTTGTGCATGGCTACTTCTCCTCCGGGTAGCGGAACCCGTCCGTGACCTTGCCGCGGGTCACCACATCCACACCGTCCAGGCGGACGGTGCAGCTGCGCACGGGAATATCGATATGGCAGGCCGTGGTGCGGCTGCCGCCGGCTTCGTTATTGGGGCCGAGCGAGAACAGGAAGTTGCCCTCGAAGGCACGCGCGTCCATGCCGATGGTGGCCTCGCGATCGTACAGCCCCAGCGTGGACCAGTGCGCGCGCGGCTGCAGTCCCCAGCCGATATGCGAGATGGCGTAGGCCTGCGGGTCGTTGAACGACGCCATGTACTCGCTCAGCAGCTCGGCGTGCAGGCCGCCTTCGATGCGCGTGGCGAAGCCGCCCTCCACCGTCAGCATGACCGGCTCGGTCACGTAGGTCTTCTGCGGCAGCAGGATGTCGCCGCGGTCCAGCACGATGGTGCCGCTGGCCGCGCCTTCGTTGGGCCAGGTCAGCGCGAAGCCGCTGGGCCAGTGGTCCCAGCGCCCGGGCTCGTCGACAAAACCGTACTCGCTGATGGCCGGGAACTCGCCCAGCGGGCAGCGCAGGTCGGTGCCGGCCGGCGACACCACATGCATTTCCTTTGCGCGGCCGAGCCGCGCGGAGGCGGCCTTGACGCGCTCGCGGTCGGCCTCGCAGGGCACCAGGCGCGCCAGCACCTCGGGCGGCTCGACGGCCAGCAGGATCCTGGTGCCGCCCTTCAGGATCTCGTGCTGCTCGGGGGAGAACAGCAGCGTCATCAGGTCCAGCACCAGGTCGCTTTCCCTGAGCGCGGCAATCGCGGCACGGTTGCCCGTGAGCGGGGTCGTGCCCAGGTAGGCCAGCGCGTCGCGGCTCAGCGCCTTCTCGCCGTTGACGGGCGGCAGGTCGAGCCGGTTGACGATGGCACCCATCGCCTGCGTGGCGATCAGCGCGGTGGAGAGCGTCTGCGGGTGGGTCGCGGCGCTGGTCAGGATGGTGACGGTCTGCCCCGGCTCCAGCCGGGACAGCTTCAGCACCTTGCGCCAGGCCTCGATCATCTGGTGGTCACTTACCGGCATGTCGCCTCCTTGCGTGTCATTGCGTCAGTGGCGCGCCGAGGAAATCCCCAAGCGCCGCGTAAAAGCCCGCTTCGTCATCCCACGGGATCATGTGGCCGGCACCGGCAACGTGGCTGACCAGCACCCCCGGCAGCAGCGTGCGGATCTCCGCCACGTCTTCAGCGCGCACCACGTCGCCACGCCCGGCGGTCATCAGCAGCGTCGGCACCTTGACCCGGGGCAGGTCCGCATGGATGTCGTCGCGATGGAAATCCTCGAAGCTGCGCACCACGGCGTCTTCGTTGCAGGTATGCAGCCATTCGGCGCGCAGGCGCAGCTGCTCGTCGGTCCAGGTCGGGCAGAAGCGGCGCATGCCTTCCATGTCGGTGCCCTGACGCGACAGGCGGATGGAGTCCACATACCACGGCAGTTGCGCAGGATACGCGCGGCGCCCTGGCCCCGACACCGGCGGATCGGCCAGCACCAGTCGCGCCAGGCCGTCTGGCCGGCCCGCCGCGGCGCGCACGCCGATGCGCGCGCCCATCGAATGGCCAACCACGCTGTAGCGGCGCAGGTTGAGCGCCCCGGCAAAGGCCACCACGTCGCGGGCCTGGGCGTCGAGGCTGTAGTCCAGCCCGGCCTCAGCCGACGACAGGCCGCGCCCGCGCACGTCCAGCACATAGGTATCGAAGCTGGCGCCAAAGCGCTCGCCGACGAAGCCCCAGGTGATTGCCGGGCTGGTGATGCCCGGCACGATGATCACGGGATCGCACGCGGCACGCGCACCGTCATTGCCGCCATAGCGCAGGTAGTGCTGGCGAATGCCGTTGGCATGGACATGGCCGCCATAAAGGAAGGTGGTCATGGCATGCCCTCAGTAGGCGCCCGACAGCAGCGCGCCGGCGCCCGGCACGACCGGCTCCAGGTCCAGCGCCTTGAGCATGGCGTAGGTGGTGGCGATGGCGGCGGTGATGACCGGCTTGCCCGTCATCGCCTCCACCTTTGCCACGGCCGGCAGCGACGGCATCTGCACGCACGCCGACAGCACGATGGCATCGACATCCGCCAGGTTCATCTGCGACACGATGCCAGGCAGCCGCGCCGGATCGTGGCGGCCGACCTCCAGGTTGTCCGGGATCTCCAGCGCACGGTAGTCCACCACCTCATAGCCTTCGTTGCGGATGTAGTCCACCACCAGCTCGGTCAGCGGCTTCATGTATGGCGCCACCACCGCGATGCGGCGCGCGCCGATCACGCGCAGCGCATCCACCAGCGCACCGGCGCTGGTGATGACCGGTGCGTCGCCGCCATTCTCGATGGTGTGGGCCTTCAGGCGCTGCTCCGACTTGCGGTGATAGCCGTGGCCCATGGCCATGATGGCGACCAGGCAGGCGTAGCCGAGCACGTCGACCCGGGCGTCGCTGAGCTCCACCGCGCAGCGGTCGGATTCGGCATCCATGGCGGCCAGTTCTTCCTTGACCACCTTCTTCATGCGCATGCGGCTGGAGTGGAAGGTAAAGCGCTCCGGACGGATCTGCTGGCGCGCCAGCAGCATGGCGGGAATCTCGGTTTCCATGGTCGTGTTCGAGCTGGGAACGATCTGGCCGATGCGAAAGACTTTTTGCATGAGGGTCCTCGGGTTGTACGGTTACAGCTTGAGCAGGCGTTGCGCGTTGCCGTGGCAGACCAGCGCGCGCGTGGTGTCGTCGAGCGGCGCGTCTTCGATAAACTTCGCCGCGACTTCAGTGGATTCGTAGGGATAGTCGACCGAGAACATCACCGCCTCCGCGCCGAGCTCGGCGATGGCACCGGCCAGCGCACCGTGCGAGCACACGCCCGAAGTGGTGATGACGATATTGGTGCCGATGTACTCCGAAGGCGCGCGCGCCAGCCGGACGCCGTGCGAATAAACCGCAAAGCGGCTGTCGAAGCGCCAGCGCTGGTACGGCAGGCCCTCGCCCATATGGCCGAGGATGATCTTCAGGCGCGGGAAGCGATCGAACACGCCGCCGAACAGCAGCCGCAGCGCATGCGATGCGGTCTCGACGCCCCAGCCCCACGCCGCACCGGTCAGCTCGGGGTGGCCCGCCAGGACCTGCGGCTGAACCAGCGCGTCGGTCGGGTGCAGGTACATGGGCACATCCAGCGCCTGCATGCGTTCCCAGAAGGCATCGTATGCAGGGTCGTCGTAGTAGCGGCCGTGGGTATGGCCGTTCACCAGCGAGCCCTTGAAGCCAAGCTCGCGCACGGCGCGTTCCAGCTCGCGCGCGGCGTGTTCCGGGTCGTGCATGGGCAGCGCGGCAAAGCCGGCAAAGCGCGTGGGGTGGCGCGCGATCTGCGCGGCCAGGAAGTCATTGCTCTCGCGCGCCCGCGCCACGGCAAGGCCGGCGTCGGACTCGCCCTGCACGCCCGGTCCAGTCTGCGACAGCACCGTGATGTCGATGCCGGCACGGTCCATCTCGGCGAGGCGGTCCTCGTCGAAATCGGCGAGGCGGCGGCCCAGTTCGGCAAACACCGCCGGATCGATATGCTGCGTGAACGCCTTGGAATAGGCCTGGAATCCCGGCGTCATGAAATGCTCTTCGAGGGCGATCTTCTTCACTTTGGTCATGCTGGTGGGGGCTCCTGATTGGTGAAATCGCTTCGCTGCGGGCGCGTCCCGCACGGCATGCGGCGTGCGCCTATGCAATTACTCAGTACACTGATTAGTTTCGGATTCTAGTCAGCGAAGTTCCAAAAGTCTAGAAGCGGCGCGGAGGGTTAACACCTATAACGATGGGCCATATACCCTCAGTACACTGAGTCCAGATGCTCAGTATGCTGACGATATTAAAAGACCATTTAAATAGGCGATTTCGGGCACGCCGGCACATTGCGGATTGGCCCGCATTTTGCTCAGCATACTGCGCTTCTCATCAGCATACTGACTGATGCACCGGAAGGATGCGGCGCTGCACTGCGCGAGGGACCGACAGGCCCTGGCCAGCGGCGCCGGCACCTCCGGGACGAGCAGACATATAGAGACAATAGCTTCACCAAAGGACCCCCGCCATGACGTTCAGCCTGACTCGCAGTGAGACGAGCGCCCCCGCTTCCGGCATGACTGCCGAGGAGCGCAAGGTCATCCTTGCCTCTTCCTTCGGCGCCCTGATGGAGTGGTACGACTTTTACATCTACGCCGCGTTGGCGGTGTATTTCGGCGCACTGTTCTTCCCCAAGGGCAATGAGACTGCCGCGTTCCTGGCCAGCCTGGCCACCTTCGGCGCAGGCTTCCTGATACGGCCGGTGGGCGCGCTGCTGTTCGGCCGCCTGGGCGACCTGATCGGGCGCAAGTACACCTTCCTGGTCACCATCCTGCTGATGGGTGTTGCCACCGTCGGCGTCGGCGTGCTGCCCACATATGAGCAGATCGGCATCACCGCGACGGTGCTGCTGGTGTTGCTGCGGCTGCTGCAAGGCCTGGCGCTGGGCGGCGAGGTCGGCGGCGCGGTCACCTACGTGGCCGAGCACTCTCCCGCGCACAAGCGCGGGCTGTATACCAGTTCGCTGCAGACCACGGCAACACTGGGCCTGCTGTCCTCGTTGCTGGTCGTCTACCTGCTCAAGACCTTCCTGACCGAGGCCGAGTTCCGTGACTGGGGCTGGCGCATTCCCTTCATCGTGTCGCTGGTGATGCTGGTGATCTCGGTCTACATCCGCGGCAAGCTGCACGAGTCGCCGGTCTTTGCCCGGATGAAGGCCGCCAACACCACCTCCAGGGCGCCGATCCGCGAGAGTTTCACCAACTGGAAGAACCTCAGGTCCGTGCTGCTGCTGTTCGTGGTGGCGGCTGGCCTGGGCGCCATCTTCGGCACCGGCCACTTCTACTCGATGTTCTTCCTCAACAAGACGCTGCACGTGCCGCTCGAAACGGTCCACAAGCTGATCGGGATCGCGCTGGTGGTGGCCACGCCCTGCTACCTGCTGTTCGGCTGGCTGTCCGACCGCATCGGCCGCAAGTACATCATGATGGCCGCCTGCCTGCTGGCGGCGGTGTGCATCCAGCCGGTGTTCAAGGGCCTGACGCACTATGCCAATCCGGCACTCGAGCAGTTCCAGCAGCAAGGCGCCGTGCAGGTGACGGCCGGCGACTGCAAGGCGCGCCTGTTCGGCGAGCCGGTGTCCGCCTGCGACAGGATCCGTGGCTACCTGACCGACCTGGGCGTGGGCTACACCTTCGTGCCGGCCACCAATCCGGCGCAGGCGGAAGTGCGCATCGCGGACCGCACGCTGCAGGGCTTTGACCGCGACGCCATCAAGGGCGCCCTGGTGGCAGCCGGCTGGCCCGAGCGCGCCGACCCCGCGAAGATCAACACGCCGATGGTATTCGTGCTGCTGCTGGCCCCGATCCTGTTCCTGGCCATGGTGTACGGGCCAATGGCGGCCTTCATGGTGGAACTGTTCCCGGCCCGGGTGCGCTACACCTCGCTGTCCCTGCCCTTCCACCTCGGCGCGGGCTGGGTCGGCGGCATGCTGTCCTTCGTGGTCACGGCCATGAACGTGGCCAGCGGCGACGTCTACTTCGGCCTGTGGTACCCGGTGATCATCGCCGGCCTGGCCTTCGTCATCGGCATGCTGTTCGTGCCGGAGACGCGCGGCCGCGACCTGGCCACCTGAGCGGCACTACGGGTGAAGCTGAAGGGCGGATCTCTCCGCCCTTTTTTCCAGTCAACTATTCAGCATACTGAATTTATCCGCACTACCGCGGCGCAGCGATGGCGCCGCGGTCTGCCGACGCAGTCATCGCAACCATTCCAATTTTTCGCGTAGACAACCTGGAGCCCCTGATGTCCACCTCTCGCATCCTCCGCACCCTCGCTGCGTCCTCCACCCTGCTGGGCCTGGGCGCCGCCACGCCAGCACTGGCCGACGCCGGCGGCGTCAAGATCGGCGTCATCACCGACATGTCCGGCGCCTATGCCGACCTTTCCGGCAAGGGCTCGGTGCTTGCCGCGCAGATGGCGGTGGAAGAGTTCGGCGGCAAGGCCCTTGGCAAACCCGTGACGGTGCTTTCCGCCGATCACCAGAACAAGGCCGATATCGCCTCGTCGCTGGCGCGCCGCTGGTTCGATACCGATGGCGTCGACATAGTGGTCGACCTCCCCAATTCGTCGACGGCGCTGGCCGTGCAGGAAGTTGCGCGACAGAAGCAGAAGATCGACATCGTCTCGACCGGCGGCGCCATGGCGCTGACCAACCAGAACTGCTCGCCCACCGGCTTTCACTGGTCCTGGGACACCTATTCGGTGTCGTATCCGCTGGTGCGGCGCATGATCGACCAGGGCCGCAACAGCTGGTATTACATCACCGTGGACTACGCCTTCGGCCAGTCGCTGGAAGCCGACTTCCGCAAGGCCGTGGATGCCGGCGGCGGCAAGAACGTGGGCAGCACCCGGCATCCGCTCAATGCCAGCGATTTCAGCAGCCCGGTGGTGGCCGCCTCGGCCTCCAAGGCCAAGGTGGTGGTGCTGGCCAACGCCGGCAACGACATGATCAACGGGCTCAAGGCGGCGGGCGAGTTCGGCCTGATCAAGGCCGGCCAGACCGTGATCACCCCCTCCACCTTCATCACAGACCTCAAGAGCCTGGGCCTGGTCACCGCGCAGGGCCTCACCTATGTGGACCCGTTCAGGCTTGACCTGGATGCCAAGTCGAAGGAGTTCGTCGAGCGCTACTTCAAGCGCCAGAAGGCATATCCCACGCATGGCCAGATCGGCGTCTATTCCGGCGTGCTGCATTACCTGAAGGCAGTGGAGGCAGCGAAGACCGTGGATGGCCCCGCCGTGGCGGAAAAGATGCGCGCGCTGCCCGTCAACGATGCCTTCGTGCACAACGGCAAGGTGCGCGTGGACGGCCGCATGGTGCACGACATGTACCTGGCCCAGGCCAAGACGCCGGCCGAGTCCAAGGGCCCCTGGGACCTGGTCAAGTACATCGGCACGATCCCGGGCGATGAGGCCGCCCGTCCGCTGTCGGCCAGCGAATGTCCGCTGGTGAAGAAGTGAGCGCGCCATGCATGACACCGACGTAATCCTGCAGACGCACGGGCTGACCAAGGCATTCGTGGGCTTTGCCGCCGTGAGCGATGTCAGCCTGTCCGTGCGGCGGGGCTCGATCCATGCGCTGATCGGCCCCAACGGCGCCGGCAAGACCACCTGCTTCAACCTGCTGACGAAGTTCCATGCCCCCTCGTCCGGCTCGATCCATTTCAACGGCACCGACATCACCGCGCTGCGCCCGGCCCAGATCGCCCGCATGGGGGTGATCCGGTCGTTCCAGATCTCGGCGGTATTTCCGCAACTGACAGTGCTGGAGAACGTGCGCATCGCGCTGCAGCGCCGGCTCGGAACCTCCTGGCATTTCTGGCGCGGCAAGCGTTCCCTGTCGCGGCTGGACGGCCGCGCCATGGAACTGCTGGATGCGGTCGGCCTGGCCGGCTTCGCGCACCTGGGCACGGCGGAGCTGGCCTACGGGCGCAAGCGCGCGCTGGAGCTCGCCACCACGCTGGCGACCGATCCGGAACTGATGCTGCTGGACGAACCGACGCAGGGGATGGGCCATGAAGACGTGGAGACCGTCACCGCCCTGATCAAGCGCGTTTCGGCAGGGCGGACGGTGCTGATGGTGGAGCACAACATGAGCGTGGTGTCGTCCATCGTGGACCGCATCACGGTGCTGCAGCGCGGCGCGGTGCTGGCAGAAGGGACCTATGACGAGATCTCACGCAATCCGCAGGTAAGGGAAGCCTATATGGGAACCACTGACGAACCCGAGGACGGCCATGCAGCCGCGGCGGCGCTGAGCGCGGAGGCATCATGACCAGGACGGCCTCCCCTGCCCTCGAACTGCGCGGCCTGCACGCCTGGTACGGTGAATCGCACATCCTTCACGGCGTGGACCTGACCGTCAACCCGGGCGAGGTGGTAACGCTGCTCGGCCGCAACGGCGCCGGGCGCACCACCACGCTGCGCGCCATCATGGGCCTGGTCGGCACGCGCAAGGGTTCGGTGTGCGTGCACGGCCAGGAAACGATCGGCATGAGGACGCACCGCATCGCGCCGCTGGGCCTGGGCTACTGCCCGGAAGAGCGCGCCATCTTCGCGAGCCTGTCCTGCGAGGAGAACCTGCTGCTGCCGCCGCAGTTCGCCTGCACCCCGGGCGCAGTCGGACTGCGCGAGCCGATGACACTGGGCGAGATCTACGAGATGTTCCCCAATCTGCATGAGCGGCGCAAGAGCCAGGGCACGCGCATGTCGGGCGGGGAGCAGCAGATGCTGGCGGTGGCCCGCATCCTGCGCACTGGCGCCAGCGTGCTGCTGCTCGACGAGATCTCGGAAGGCCTGGCGCCCGTGATCGTGCAAAAGCTGGCGAAGATGATCGCCATGCTGCGCAGCCGCGGCTACACCATCGTCATGGTGGAGCAGAACTTCCGCTTTGCCGCGCCGCTGGCGGACCGCTTCTTCGTGATGGAGCACGGCCGCATCGTCGAGGCGTTCGGCGCCGATGAGCTCGAACGAAAGATGCCCACGCTCAGCGCCTTGCTGGGCGTTTAAGGAGACTTTTCATGGAATTGTTTGGAGTGCCCCTGCCCGCGCTGCTGAGCCAGTTGCTGCTGGGGCTGGTCAACGGCTCGTTCTACGCCATCCTGAGCCTGGGGCTGGCCGTGATCTTCGGCCTGCTCAACGTAATCAACTTTGCGCACGGCGCGCTGTTCATGCTCGGCGCGGTGCTGGCCTGGATGGGCCTGAACTACCTCGGGCTGAACTACTGGCTGATGCTGGTGCTGGCACCGGTGGTGGCCGGGGCGCTGGGCGTGGTGCTTGAGCGCACCATGCTGCGCCACCTCTACCGCTTCGACCACCTGTACGGGCTGCTGCTGACGCTGGGCATCTGCCTGCTGATCGAAGGCGCGCTGCGCTCGGTCTACGGCGTCTCCGGCCTGCCCTATCCAACGCCGGAAGCCTTGTCTGGCGTGAGCCACCTGGGCTTCATGGTGCTGCCCAACTACCGCGCATGGGTGGTGCTGGCGTCGCTGACGGTGTGCTTTGCCACCTGGTTCATGATCGAGAAGACCCGGCTGGGCGCCTACCTGCGCGCCGGCACCGAGAATCCGCGCATGGTCGAGGCCTTCGGCGTCAACGTGCCGCTGCTGGTGACGCTGACCTACGCATTCGGCGTGGGCCTGGCCGCGCTGGCGGGCGTGCTGGCCGCGCCGGTGATGCAGGTTTCGCCGCTGATGGGCCAGAACCTGATCATCACGGTCTTCGCCGTGGTGGTGATCGGCGGCATGGGTTCGATCCTGGGCTCGATCTTCACCGGACTTGGGCTGGGTGTCTTCGAGGGCATCACCAAGGTCTACTACCCCGAAGCCTCCGCGACGGTGGTCTTCGTCGCCATGGTGTGCGTGCTGCTGGTGCGCCCCGCCGGGCTCTTTGGAAAGGAAAAATGATGGCAAGCGGAAAGCGTGCAACCTTCGCCTACGGACTGCTGCTGGCGGTCCTGCTGCTCGCGCCCTGGCTGGGCGCCTACCCGGTGCTGGTGATGAAGCTGCTGTGCTTCGCGCTCTTTGCCTGCGCCTTCAACCTGCTGCTGGGCTACACCGGGCTGGTGTCGTTCGGCCATGCGGCCTTCTTCGGCGGCGCCGCCTATGCCTGCGGCCATGCGATGAAGTTCCTGCAGCTGACGCCGGAGCTGGGCCTGCTGGCAGGCACCGCGTTCGGGGCCCTGCTCGGCCTGGTGTTCGGGACATTGGCGATACGCAGGCAGGGCATCTACTTCGCCATGATCACACTGGCGCTGGCGCAGATGTTCTACTTCTTCTGCCTGCAGACGCCCGCGACCGGTGGCGAAGACGGCCTCCAGGCGGTGCCGCGGGGCGACCTGTTCGGCGCGCTGCCGCTGGCGTCGGACCACACCATGTACTACGTCGTGCTGCTGATCACCGCTGCGGCCTTCCTCGTGATCATGCGCATCGTCAACTCGCCGTTCGGGCAGATCCTGCGCGCGATCAAGGAGAACGAGCCGCGTGCCATCTCGCTGGGCTATGACGCGGACCGCTTCAAGCTGCTGGCGTTCGTGCTGTCGTCGGCGCTGGCCGGGCTGGCGGGAGCGCTCAAGACCCTGGTGCTGGGCTTTGCCACGCTCACCGACGTGCACTGGATGATGTCGGGCACGGTCATCCTGATGACCCTGGTCGGCGGCATGGGCACGTTGTCGGGCCCGCTGGTCGGCGCGCTGGTGATCGTGGCGCTGGAAAACAAGCTGGGCGACGCCGGCAACGCGCTCGCGGCCATGACCGGCATCGGCTGGTTCGAAGCGCTGGGCGAATCGGTCAGCATGGTGACGGGGCTGATCTTCGTGGTGTGCGTGCTGACGTTCCGCCGCGGCATCATGGGCGAGATCCTGGCTCGCTGGCGGGCCCATCCGTCACAGCAGGCCGGCGCGCCCGCGGTGGAGCCAGCCAGGTCCGGCGCGGCCAACCCCGGCCAGGGTTAACCAGAATACTGCGAGCAAAAAACATCAGTACACTGATCTTATATATTCAGCATACTGACAAATCAAATTCACGGAGATCGCCATGGCATGGATTGAAATCGACGCCGCGCACGGCCTGCAGAACGACGAGGTAATGCCGCTCACGCTGGGGGACCGCCAGCTCGCCGTCTATCGCAGCGACGACCAGTACTTCGTCACCGACAACGTCTGCACGCACCAGTACGCGCTGCTGTCCGACGGCTACCTGGAAGACGGCTGCATCGAGTGCCCGCTGCACCAGGCCCGCTTCGACATCCGCTCCGGCAAGGCCATGTGCGCGCCTGCCACCAGCGACATCCGCACCTACCCGGTCAAGTTCGAAGACAGCCGGGTGTGGGTCGAGCTTTGAGGGAGCCGAGCATGCCGCAAGACACGCCCATCCTGATTGTCGGCGCCGGCCAGGCTGGCGCGATGGCCGCTGCCGAACTGCGCAGGCTCGGCCATCGCGGCCGCATTGTCATGGCCGGCGGCGAGCGCCATGCACCGTATGAACGCCCGCCGCTGTCCAAGTCCGTGCTCGCCGACGCCGCGCAGGACGGCAAGATCGGCGTGCACCCCGCCGGCTTCTATGCCGGGCAGGAGATCGAGCTGCGGCTTGGCACCACGGTCACCGCGCTGGACCCCGCGCACAGCGTGGCGCACTGCGCCGATGGCGAGGCCCTTCGCTACGCCGCCTGCCTGCTCGCCACAGGCGGCAACGCGCGCGTCCTGCCCGCGCTGCCGCCGGGCACGCCCCACGTGCACTACCTGCGCACGCTCGACGACGCCGCCCGCCTGCGCGATGCCATGCAGCGCGCGCGCGAGGTGATCGTGATCGGCGGCGGCTTCCTTGGCCTGGAAACGGCCTCGACCGCGGACGGCCTCGGCCTCCGGGTCACGCTGATCGAAAGCGCCGACCGACTGCTCGGCCGCGCGCTGCCGCCTGAGCTTGGCAGCTGGCTGGCGCGGCGCGTGCTAGCGCAGGGCGTCGAGCTGCGGCTCGACTGCGGCATCGCGGCCCTGGTGCCGCAGGCCGATGGCGTGCAGGTCCGGCTTGCGGATGGCGCGGCGTTGCAGGCGCCGCTGGTGGTCGTCGCGATCGGGCTGACGCCCGAGGTGGCGCTTGGCGCCGCCGCCGGCCTGGCGCTGGACCCCGCCAACGGCGGCATCCAGGTCGACCAGCAGGGCCGCACCAGCGCGGCCGGCATCTATGCCGCGGGCGACTGCTGCAGCCAGTACCAGCCCCTGTTCGGCGCTCACATGCGGCTGGAATCCTGGCAAAGCGCCAACGAGCAGGCGCGCATCGCCGCCGCGGCCATGCTGGGCGTGCAGGCCGAACCCGCGGCGATGCCGTGGTTCTGGACCGACCAGTTCGGCTGCAACGTGCAGATGCTCGGCGCGGCCACTCCCGATACCCGCTATGCCTGGCGCGGCATCGCCGCCAGCGACGCGCCCTCCCCCAGGTTCATGCTGCTCGGCACCCGGCACGGCCGGCTCAGCCATGCCATTGCCATCAATGCCGGCGGCGACTTGCGGCCGTTGCGCGCGCTCTTCGGCCATGCCGTCGAAGACCTGCTGCCGCGGTTGTGCGACGACGCCTTGCCGCTGCGACAGCTGGTGCGCGACCTCCCGACGCCAGCGGCCAGCCCCACTACACTCTGAAAGGACTCCCACATGTACCAGACACAAGCGGTGATCCAGCACACGCTGGGCAAGAAAGACGCCGGCCTGGCCGACTGCCGTTGGCCCGAAGACAGCCTGCACTACATCCCGGACTGGGTCTACACCAGCAAGGCGGTGCATGACCTGGAGCTGCGGAAGATCTTTCGCGGACGCTCCTGGAACTATGTCGCGCTCGAGGCGGAGATCCCCAACGCCGGCGACTACAAGCGCTCCTATGTCGGCGCGACGCCGGTGGTGGTGTCGCGCGCCGAAGACGGCTCGGTCAACGTCTTTGAAAATCGCTGCGCGCACCGCGGCGCCGAGTTCTGCCGCCACAGCCAGGGCAATGCGAAAGAATTCGTCTGCCCCTATCACCAATGGTCCTACGATCTCAAGGGCAACCTGCAGGGCGTTCCGTTCAAGCGCGGCGTCAATCGTGCGGGCGGCATGCCCAAGGACTTCCGCAACGAGGACCACGGCCTGGTCAAGCTGAACGTGGCCACGCGCAACGGCGTGGTCTTCGCCTCGTACGCGGCGGACATGGAAAGCCTGGAAGACTACCTGACGCCGGAGATCCTCAAGGACTTCGACATCGTCTTCAACGGCAAGCCGCTCAAGGTGCTCGGGTACTACAAGAACGAACTCCCGTGCAACTGGAAGATGTACCACGAGAACCTCAAGGACCCGTACCACGCCACGCTGCTGCACTCCTTCCTGGTGGTGTTCGGGCTGCTGGTGGCGGGCAATGAAAGCGCCATGATCGCCGATCCGGTGCACGGGCGGCACGGCACCATGGCGTCAGCGAAAAAGGAGGACAAGTACGCGGCCGTCAGCGACGAGAACAAGAAGGAAATGCGCTCATACCATGAGGGCATGCGCCTGGAAGACGAACGCTTCCTGGAGTATGTGAAAGAGTTCGATTCGCCGTGGTCGGTAACGATGCAGACGATCTGGCCGAACCTGATCGTGCAGCGTGAAATGAACACCCTCGGCGTGCGCCAGATCGTGCCCAACGGCCCGGACAGCATGCTGATGCTGTGGACCATGTTCGGCTACGAGGACGATACCGAGGAGATGACGCAACACCGCCTGCGCCAGGGCAACCTGATGGGCCCCGCAGGTTTCCTGGGGCTGGAGGACAACGAGGCGATGAAGTTCGTGCAGGAAGGCGTGCGCCGCTCCAGCAGCGACCTCAATGTGCTCAAGCTGGATCCGGACCAGGTCGGCACCTCCAACTCCCTGATCTCCGAATCCGCCATCCGTGCGATGTACCAGTACTACCGCGGCGTGATGGGATTCTGAACGGCGGCTAACGGGATTCCCAGAAGATGAAACCGATGAACTATTCCCTCTATCGCGAGAGCGCCCTCGGCACCGCGCGCGCCATTGAACTGCGACTGGAGATCGAGGCCTTCCACGCGGAATACTGCGCGGTGCTCGACGCCGGCCTGGTCGAGCAATGGCCCCGCTTCTTCACCGAGGACGCGCTCTACCGGATCACCGCGCGCGAGAATGCCGAGCGCAACCTGCCGGTGGGGCTGGTCTACGCCGAAGGGATGGGCATGATGCGCGACCGCGCTGCTGCGATTGCCAATACCCAGATGTTCGCGCCGCGCTACAACCTGCACCTGGTGACCAACACGCGCGTCAGCGACGAAACCGCGGACGGCGATATCCTGGCACAGGCCAACTACATGCTGCTGCAGACGCTGGTGGAGGGCCCCACCACGATCCACCTGGCGGGGACCTACTACGACCGCTTCCGCCGCCAGGGTGGCAGGCTGCTGCTGCGCGAGCGGCAGGCCGTCTACGACACCACCATCATCGCCAACGACCTGGTCTACCCGGTCTAGCGAGCGTGCGCATGGCGGGCCATGCGCCCGCCGTCGGGCTTACATGCTGCGCAGCACGGTGCGGCTGTACTGGTTGTTGGCCTCCACCAGTGTCGCCAGCAGGTCCATGAACACTTCGCGCTGAGCTGGCTTCAGCGGCGCCAGCATGCGCTCCTGCGCACGCGCCATGTCGGCGCGCAGCGCCGTGACCACGCTCTTGCCTTCCCGCGTCAGGTAGACATGGCGGGTGCGCCGGTCGGCGGGGTTGTCGCGGCGCTCTACCAGCCCGCGCTCTTCGAGCCGGCGCACGACGTCGGCGGTCGTGGTCCGGTCCAGGCCGACCTCCTGCCCGAGCGAGGTCTGGTCCAGACCCGGCAGCACCGACAGCACCGTCAGGATGGCATATTGCACGGGCGTGATATTCGGCGACTTGCACTCCTCGAAGAACATCGCGACGTGGATCTGGTGCAAGCGCCGCACCAGGAACCCCGGACGTGCCCAGAGCAACTCCTTTGCCGGATCGGCTTCCGGCACGGCATCCGCCGCCTCATTACTGCCGCTCGTTGCGTTGCGTTTCGCTCTCGCAGACATCGCTCTCACCATTTTGTATGCACACTGACAGTATATATGAGGCGGACGAGAGCGAGCCGCCTCGCGGCGCAAGGTTCAGCGTGCGCCGGCGGCGCTGAGAACCTGTTCGATCTGCGTATAGCCGCGCTGGCGCGCATGCTGCAGCGGCGTGACGCCGTCGCCGTCGGCCAGGTTCACGTCGGCGCCCGCCTTGACCAGCAGGCGCACAATCTCGGTATGGGCCTGCCCGCCGTTGCCGAGGATGATGGCCTCGAGCAAGGCCGTCCACTTGAGCTTGTTGACGTGGTTCACCGCCACGCCGGCCGCGATCAGCGTGCGCACGGTCTCGACATGGCCGCGCTCGGCGGCGGGAATCAGCGCGGTGCCGCCGTAGCGGTTGGTGCTGCGCAGGTCCGCGCCATGGGCCAGCGTCAGGCGCAGGATCTCGTTGTGGCC
This sequence comes from Cupriavidus sp. BIC8F, assembly GCF_032465815.1. Classification (NCBI taxonomy): domain Bacteria; kingdom Pseudomonadati; phylum Pseudomonadota; class Betaproteobacteria; order Burkholderiales; family Burkholderiaceae; genus Cupriavidus; species Cupriavidus sp. BIC8F. The sequence goes on from NZ_CP136095.1 coordinate 2,378,116, forward strand.
GCGCGCGCCGGCGTACAGGTAGGGGCTGTCGTGGATGGCGTCTTTCGCATTCACGTCGGCGCCGGCATCGATCAGGACCCTGGCCGCCTGCACGCGGTTGTGGTGCGTGGCCAGCAGCAGCGCGGTGCGTCCCTGCGCATCGCGGTCATCGATGCTGGCGCCCTGGCCAAGCAGTGCGGTGACATGCGTGGCGTTGCCGCTGGCCGCGGCCTCGCGCAGCTGTTGTTCGGGCGGGCGACCGGCGGCGGCGGCTGTGGTGGGTGTCAGCATGGCAATGACCAGGGCAAGGCAGATGGACAGGCGCGCCGCCAGCATGTTCTTTCCTCCGTGCGGATGCGTCAGGTGCAAGGGGTATCGGGGTATCGATGCGGTCCGGTGCATTCTGTCATGCCGGCCACGCCGCGCGAAGTGATGGATTCGAATGCGCGCCAGTGCCATCGCCAATAGCCGGCGCTGCGCGCGCACGGCCCAAATACGCCCTATAACAACCTGCGCCACCATGCCGGCGCGCGCTGGCCTATATTCCCGAGGCCCGAACCATCGTCCGCCTGCACGGGCCAGGCCTCACTGGAGACAACGCGTGTCCACGACAGAAGCCTATCTGCTTGATTCCATCCGCCTCGCCATGGAGAACGTGCGCGAACGCAATACCTGGCCCTTTGGCGCCGTGGTCGTCAGGGACGGCAAGGTGCTGGCCCGCGCGGTAAACGAGGTGGAGGCCAACTGCGACCCGAGCGCACACGCCGAAATGCAGGCGGTGCGCGCCGCCAGCCGGGCGCTGGGCAAGCCGGACCTGAGCGGCTGCACGGTGTACGCCAGCGGCTACCCCTGTTCGATGTGCCTGTCGGCGATGTACCTGGCCGGCGTGAAGGCGGTCTACTATGCCTACTCCAATGAAGACGGCGAACCCTACGACCTGTCCGCGGAGCGCGGCTATATCGAGCTGGCCCGGCCGCTGGCGCAAAGGGAGATGACGCTGGCCTACGTGCCGGCGCGCGACGAGGGCATCGACCTGTACGAGGCGTGGCGCGAGCAGCAGGGCCAATAGACGCCACCATGCGGCGCAAGCGGTGCAGCCAGTGCAAGGGGCGGGAGGCTGCCGCCCCGATTGCACAGCATCGGCATGGCCATCACATTGTCATCGTGACAGGTTAATAGTGAATCACGATGACGGCGGTGCGGCGCCCGGTCACATGTAACGGTGAGCCGATGCACGGAACCGCGTGCTGCCGGCCTCGTCAAACGAATTAGTCGCCGGAGACAGGATGCGGCGCCGCAGCATTCCACCGCGGCGCAGCACATGCACGCGGCATGTGCTGCATCGTCTCCAGGACTTTTTGACCTCTTCCCGCGCCGGCGCTGCTGCGCCGCGCAGACTCCCAGCAAACGCCCCCCTCTAGCCAAGGAGACGAACGTGCTGAGCCCGCATGAACTTGCCACACTGCTATTGTTGAGCGATGGTCCGGATTCCCTCGATTCCAGCGATTCCCGCCAGATCGATCCCATCGACCTGAAGGCACTGGTCGAAAAGCAACTCGTACAACTTGAGATCCTGCACGGCAGCCGGCAGGAGCCCCGCATCACCAGCCACGGCTACTCGATGCTCAAGGCGATGGGGCGCTGACGCCCCGAGGCCCAGCCCAGCGGCACCACGCGCCCCAAGGCGCAACCGGAACACCACGGAGCCCACGATGACGGAGCACCCAGCAGTTGGCGCCGACGGCACGGCAGACACCGACGCGGCGCGCCGCCGCTTCCTGCATGAGCTGGGCGGCCTGCTTGCCGCGGCCGGCATCGCGCCCGGCGCGGCAGCGGCAACGGCAGCAGCAACCCCCGCCGCCTGCCTGCTGACGCCCGCCGCCACCGAAGGCCCCTTCTATCTTGACGACGCCCAGGTACGCGCCGACATCCGCGACGACCGGCCCGGACAACCCTTGCGCCTGCGCATCCGGGTGGTGGATGCCGGGCGCGGCTGCACGCCGGTGCCGGGTGCGCTGGTCAGCATCTGGCATTGCGATGCCGACGGCAGCTACAGCGGCGAGGCCCGCGGCAACCGCCAGGCGCGCTTCCTGCGCGGCGTCCAGCCCACCAGCCAGGACGGCGTGGCCACGTTCATGTCGATCTATCCCGGCTGGTACGCGCCGCGCGCCATCCATATCCATTTCAAGGTGCTGCTCGGGCAGTCGGAAGCGCTGACCAGTCAGCTGTACTTCAGCGATACCCTGAACCGCGAGGTGCTGGGCAGCCACCCGGCCTACCGCGCGCGCGGCGTGCCGTCGCGCGCCACCGCGCAGGACCCGATCGCGGGATCCCACCCGAACCAGATGCGCGTGCGCCAGGCCGCCGATGCAGCGGGGCTGCTGGAGGCCGAGTTCACGGTCGGCATCGCCCGCACCTGAGCCGCCGGATTCCGCCAAAAAGTGCACGGGCCCACACCGCGCGGGTAATCCCTAGATTGTGGTTCCCCGTCCCTTTCCTACCGTGAAGGGAATCACGGGCCACCTGCACGCCCGCTCCTGCCGCGCGGCCACTGGCCCGGCATGCTCAAGATTTCCCGACTTTTCCGATGTTCGCGTCAGTGGCGAGTTGTCTCGGCCCCCGTGGCCAGCGCTCGTGGGTAGTCACACACTCGGCAAATGGAGGCAGTCATGGCATCCAGGACAAGGAAAGCAGGCGCGGCAAAACCGGAAGCGGAAACCAGGCCAGGCGTTTCCCGGCGCGGCTTCCTTGGCGGGGCCGCCGGTGCGGCCGCGGGCGCCGCGGCGATGGGCTTCCCGGCCATCGTCAAGGCCCAAGGCCCGGTCACGATGCGCTGGCAGAGCACCTGGCCCACCAAGGACATCTTCCATGAGTTCGCCGGCGACTTCGTCACCAAGGTGAACAATATGTCGGGCGGCGACCTGAAGATCGAGCTGCTGCCCGCGGGCGCGGTGGTCAAGGCCTTCGACCTGATTGACGCGGTCAGCAAGGGCACGCTGGACGGCGGCCATGGCGTGATCGCGTACTGGTATGGCAAGAACTCGGCGCTGGCGCTGTGGGGCTCGGGCCCGGCCTGGGGCATGGACCCGAACATGCTGCTGGCCTGGCGCAAGTACGGCGGCGGCAAGGAGCTGCAGCAGGAGATCCACCGCAGCCTGAATCTGGACGGCACCCCTACCGTTGCGCAGGCCGAGTCACCGCAGCCGCGCGACGACCAGCCTGGAGCCGGCCGATGAGGAAGGAACTGTGGTTCGGCGCTTCCCTGATGGTGCTGATCATCGGCGCCGTGGCCTGGTTCATGCCCGCGCCGGCGGACTGGACCAACGGGCACCTCGGCCTGCTGATGCTGGCGCTGATCGTGGTGGCGATCATGCTGGGCTTCCCCACCGCGTTCACGCTGATGGGCATGGGCGTGCTGTTCGCCTGGCTGGCCTACCGCCACGCCGACCCCTCGATCGCGGTGCAGCAGACGCTGGACCTGATGGTGCAGCGGGCCTATGCCGTCATGACCAACGACGTGCTGATCTCGATCCCGCTGTTCGTGTTCATGGGCTACCTGGTCGAGCGCTCCAACCTGATCGAGAAGCTCTTCCGCAGCCTGCACCTTGCACTGGCGTGGATTCCCGGCTCGCTCGCAGTCGCCACGCTGGTGACCTGCGCGATCTTCGCGACCGCCACCGGCATCGTCGGCGCTGTGGTCACGCTGATGGGGCTGCTGGCCTTCCCCGCCATGCTGCGCGCGGGCTACAGCACGTCGCTGTCGGCCGGCGCGGTCACCGCGGGCGGTTGCCTGGGCATCCTGATCCCGCCGTCGGTGCTGCTGATCGTCTACGGCGCCACCGCCGGCGTGTCGGTGGTGCAGCTCTATGCGGGCGCGTTCTTCCCGGGCCTGATGCTGACCGGTCTCTACATTGTCTACATCCTGATCGTGGCCAAGCTCAAGCCTGCGCTGGCGCCGCCGCTGCCGGAAGCCGAGCGGGTGGTGCCGCTGCCGCCGGTGGCGCGCACGCTGGAAGCCCGCGGCGCCACCCATGCCTTGCCTGCGCTCGGTGCCGGCCTGATGCGCGCGCTCAAGGGCCCGCGCAATGCCGACCTGCCGACGGCCGTGTTCGCGCGCCAGCTGGGCATCGTGCTGCTGCCAGCGCTCGCCGTGGTGCTGGTGATGGGCACCATATACGGCGCGCTCACCGCGCCCGCCGCCAGCATCACGGCGGAAGCACCGCTGTCGCTGGGCGGCGCCGAGGAACGCAGCGCGGCGCTCGACGGCCTGCAGGCGCCGCCGGTGGAAGAATCCGCTGCGCCCGCCGCACCGGCCGCCCCCGCCGCTGCTACCCCTGCACCCCACGACCGCAGCGCCAGCCGGCGCGCAGCCAGCGCCGGCGGCGGGCGCGGTATCTGCACCGCGCTGGTTCTGGATCACGCTGGCCGCCGTGGCGGCGGTGCTGGTGTACTTCTACTGGCGCTTCAGCTTCGCGCGGCTGGAAATCTTCAAGATGCTGCTGGCATCGTTCTTCCCGCTGGCGCTCCTGATCCTCGCGGTGCTGGGCTCGATCGTGTTCGGGCTGGCCACGCCGGCCGAGGCCGCGGCGGTGGGCTCGCTCGGCGGCGCGCTGCTGGCGGCCGCGTACCGGCAGCTGAACTTCCGCGTGGTCAAGGAATCGGTGCTGCTGACGGCCAAGACCAGCGCCATGGTGTGCTGGCTGTGCGTGGGCTCGTCGATCTTCTCTGCCGCGTTCGCGCTGCTGGGCGGACAGGCGCTGGTCGAGCAATGGGTGCTGTCGCTGGACCTGTCGCCGGTGCAGTTCATGATCCTGGCCCAGGTGATCATCTTCCTGCTCGGCTGGCCGCTGGAATGGACCGAGATCATCATCATCTTCATGCCGATCTTTATCCCGCTGCTGGACAACTTCGGCATTGACCCGCTGTTCCTCGGCCTGCTGGTGGCGCTGAACCTGCAGACCGCCTTCCTGTCGCCGCCGGTGGCCATGGCCGCGTTCTACCTGAAGGGCGTGGCGCCGCCGCATGTCACGCTGAACCAGATCTTCCTGGGCGTGCTGCCGTTCATGGGCATCCAGCTGATTGCGCTGGTGCTGCTCTACGTCTTCCCCGGCATCGGCCTCTGGCTGCCCACGGTGCTGTACCGCTGAGCGCGGCGGCACCCGTTTCCTATACTGGTTGGCGATGCCAACCGATACCGCCCTCGCCAGCCTTCCCGTCGACACCGCATTCCGCACGGACATTCCCGGGCGGCTGGACCGCCTGCCATGGTCGCGCTGGCACTGGCGCGTGGCGATTGCGCTGGGTGTTGCCTGGGTGCTCGATGGCCTGGAAGTCACGCTGGTGGGCTCGGTCGGCGCCGTGCTGGAGCGCCCCGATACGCTGGGCCTGACCGCGACGCAGGTGGGCTGGTCGGGGTCGCTGTATATCGCCGGCGCGGTGCTGGGGGCGCTGGTGTTCGGGCGCATGGCCGACCGGCTCGGGCGCAAGCGGCTGTTCCTGGCCACGCTCGCGGTCTACATGGTGGCGACGCTGGCCACCGCGTTCTCACCCGGCTTTGCCTTCTTTGCGGCCTGCCGCTTCTTCACCGGCCTTGGCATCGGCGGCGAATACGCGGCCATCAATTCCGCCATCGACGAACTGATCCCGGCGCGCGTGCGCGGGCGTGTCAACCTGGCCATCAATGGCAGCTTCTGGCTGGGCGCGGCGCTGGGCGCCGGGCTGAGCCTGGTGCTGCTCGATGCGCGCGTGTTCGGCCCGGTCTGGGGCTGGCGCGTCTGCTTCGCCCTGGGCGCGGTGCTGGCCGTGGCAATCGTGCTGGTGCGCAAGCATGTGCCGGAGAGCCCGCGCTGGCTTGCCACCCACGGCCGCCTGGAAGAGGCCGAGCGCGTGATCGCCGCGATCGAGGCCGAGGTGCGCGCCCGCCACGGCCCGCTGCCGCCGGTGGCACCCGATTGCGTGGCGATGACCATGCGCCGGCGCGCCGCGCCGGGCGTGGGCGAAGTCATGCGCCTGCTGTTGCGGCGCTTCCGCCGCCGCAGCGTGATCACGCTGGCGCTGATGGTGGCGCAAGCCTTCTTCTACAACGCGATCTTCTTCACCTATGCGCTGGTGCTGACACGCTTCTATGCCGTGCCGGAAGCGCGCGTGGCGCTGTATATCTTTCCCTTTGCGCTGGGCAACGCCCTGGGGCCGCTGCTGCTTGGCCCGCTGTTCGACCACATCGGGCGCCGGCGCATGATTGGCGCCACCTATGTACTGTCCGGCATCGGCCTGGCACTGACCGGCTGGGCCTTCGTTGAAGGCTGGCTCGATGCGCGCGCCCAGGCGCTGTGCTGGTCGGCGGTGTTCTTCCTGGCCTCGGCCGCGGCCAGCTCCGCCTACCTGACCGCCAGCGAAGTATTCCCGCTGGAAATGCGCGCGCTGGCGATCTCGGTCTTCTATGCCGTGGGCACCGGCACCGGCGGCTTTATCGCGCCGGTGCTGCTGGGCGCGCTGATTGAAAGCGGCAGCCGCGAAGCCGTGGCTGCAGGCTACGGCTTCGGCGCGGTGCTGGTGATCGTCGCCGGGCTGCTGGCGTTGCGCTTCGGCATCGACGCCGAACGCCGGCCGCTGGAGCACATCGCACCGCCGCTCGCTGCCGACGATTAGCCGCGTCACCGCAGCGCGCGTCAGCTGCCATCGCTGCCAGATTCAACACCTTCGCCAGCGTTATCAAGACCCCGTCAATGTGTGCCGCATTCGTCGTGCAGCGCATGCCATGTTACTGCCGTGTTAAGCAGTGCTACAGCCTCCTCTTACACATTTTTACAGCAAGGGACGCGGCAACTGACTAGCCTTTAACTCACACGCGGCAGCCTGAGTGCATGAATCTTTGCGTCAGCGGGCTGCCACTTCTTGGTCATTGACTGGCCATTGTTCAACTCTGCCCGGATGAAGCCGGGCTAATCCACGGGCTGCTTGTCGGCCCGATTGCAAGGTGCGCCGATACGGCCTGGCCACATCGCGCGTGCTGCAGACAACAAGCTGAATTGGGGACATGCAAGCCGGGCATCGCGCGACAGCCCTTGCGCGACGCTACCCGCTTGCCTGGAATTTCGCTCGCCCGGCCTGCACCCCGTGCATGCCGGCGGGGATGCTTTTTGACTTTGCTTGCCGGAGAACAACACCATGGGCGACCAGCGCAATAATCCGCCACCCAGACAACACCCGCTGACACCGGCTCCGCTGCGCCAGCCCCACGGCGACGGCCTGGTGCAACGCCCGCAGCCCGTTCCGGTGCCGCTGTGGCATATCGTGCCGCGCATGGCGGGCTACGGCGTGGTGCTGTTCATCATCTGGGCCGTACTGACAATCATGTTTCCAAATGTGTTTACGCGCTCATCGGAGCGGGCCGTGGTGAACAGCCCGGTCAGCCTGGTGACCTCTCCCGTGGAAGGCATCGTGATGAAGCAGATGGTGGCCGCGGACCGGCCGTTCTCGGCCAACCAGGCACTGATGATCGTGCAGAACCCGAACATCGACCGTTCGCTGCTGGTCGACCTGACCGGCAAGAAGCTCGATAACCAGCAGCGCTATGACTCTGCCAAGGCGCGGCTGGAGAGCAACCGCCGGCTGATGGCCGCCACCGAGCAGGACCTGCAGCGCTACAACAGCGCTGCGCAACGCGAGCACGCGGCGCGCGTACGCGGGCTGGAGGCGCGCCTGGCATCGGCCAGCGCACAGGAAGACCAGCAGCAGGAAGTGGTCAACCGCAACCAGAGCATGCAGTGGGCCGGGGCGGTCAGCGAGGCCTACACCAATGCCTCGCGCTACCAGCTGTCGATGCTCTCCAATGCCAAGGCGGCGGCCAAGGCCGAGCTGGATAACGCCGTCGGCGTGAGCGAGGCCGCGCGCAACAAGGTCTATGCCTCGTCCACCGACGGCCCCAGCGCCACGCTGGCCCAGCGGCGCCAGGTACTGGGCGCGGAATCGGCACAGCTGACGGCAGAGCTGGAGCAACTGGAGGCCTATGGCAAGTCGGTCGACGAGATGATCGCCACGGAACAGGAACGCCTCGACCGGCTCTCGAACCTGGAGATCCGCTCGACCGAACCCGGCACCATCGAAGACCTGATTGCGCAGCCCGGCATGCGCGTGGCCGCCGGCGCCACCCTGGCGCGCGCCAGCAACTGCGCGCAGACCCGCGTGGTGGCGGTATTCCCGCGCAGCCTCAGCGACAACCTGCTGCCCGGTGCACGGCTGAACGTGCATGTCGACGGCGTGCCCACGGCATTGCCGGCATCGGTGGCAGAGGTGCTGCCGCGCGCGCCGGACGGCGATCAGGCGCGTTATTTCGTGCCATTCCCGCCGATCGAGAAGAACGAGATCTATGTGATCGCCAAGCTCGACCGCCCGCTGGACAACGTGCCGGGCAAGGCTGCTGCCTCAGGGACAGCAACACGGGCCGCGGCAGGGCCAAGCCAGTCCGGCCATTGCGGCATGGGCCGCTGGGCGCGCGTGACGCTGAACCAGAGCTGGCTGGGCCAGCTGCGGGCATCGCTGACATAACCGCCGACGCAGGCAAAGGAGACCCGGATGCGACTGCCGATCCCGACTGCACGCCTGCCCCGCCTGGTTGCCGGCGCGCTGCTTCCCGCCGTGCTGGCGCTGGCGCCATGCGCGGCGCGCGCTGCCGAGCCTGCCCAGCAGACGCTGCTGGCCGACGGCTGCAAGACGCTGGCCGAGCGCGTCAGCCGTGAAAGCGGCAACGGCCCCGTCTTCCTCGCCAGCTATGAACCCGCGCCGGGCGGCGAGCCGCTGGCCCCGGCGCTGCGCAATGCCGCCTTCGTCTACGACAACGCGCTGGCCGGCATCGCGCTGGTGGCCTGCAAGCGCCCCGCCGAAGCGCGCCGCATTGCCGACGCCTTGCTGCAAGCGACCCGCCAGGACCGCCACTTCCGCGATGCGCGCCTGCGCAACGCCTACCGCGCCGGCCCGCTGCCGGCTGGCCCGGTGCCGCTGCCAGGCTGGTGGGACGAACCCAGCAAGCGCTGGTTTGAAGATGCCTACCAGGCCGGCACCGCCACCGGCAACGTGGCCTGGGCCGCGCTGCTGCTGCTGGCCGTGCATGACGCCACGCGCGATGCGCGCTACCTCGATGGCGCCGCCGCGCTGATGGGCTGGGTGCATGCCACCGTGCCCGACACGGGCGCGCCCGCCGGCTATATCGGCGGCTTCTTCGGCCATGAGCCGAAGCAGACCCGCCAGGGCTGGAAGTCGACCGAGCACAACGTCGATACCTATGCCGCCTTCAGCTGGCTCGCCAGCCAGCGCAACGATCCGCGCTGGCGCGATGGCGCGGCGCGCTCGCGCGGCTTTGTCGGCGCCATGTGGCAGGCGCGCGAGGGCCGCTTCATCATCGGCACGCGCGACGACGGGCGCGCGCCAAACGCCGGCCCGTCCGCGCTGGATGCGGTGCTGTGGCCGCTGATCGCGATCCCGGACCCGCCGCAGGACTGGCGCCGCAACCTGGCGTGGGTGGAGGCCAAGCACCGCGCCGGCGCGGGCTACGGCTTCAAGGGCGGCCCCGACGGCATCTGGACCGAAGGCACCGGGCAGGCCGCGCTGGTGCTGCAGGCCGCCGGGCAGGCGCAACAGGCGCAGCCACTGTGGCAGCTGCTGCTGTCGCAGCGGGCGCCGTCCGGGATGCTCTACGCCACGCCCGAGGCGCGCATCAGCACCGGGCTGTCGATCGGGCCCACCTCGACCACGGAAGACTTCCACTACTTCCACCTGCCCCACCTGGGCGCCACCGCATGGGCCGTGCTGGCCGCGGCGCGCTGGAACCCCTTCCGTCCGGGCGGATGCCTGGAACCGTCCTGCCCGCCGCCGGCCATTGCGGCCGCGGCACCTGCAACCGCCCCTACCAACACCGCCGCCAAGGAGTGACGATGTTCGCCCTGTTTCTGGAAAATCAGACGTTGCTGGTCATCAACGGCGGCGTGCTGCTGGCGATGGTGCTGCTTTCGATGCTGTGCCGGCATGACCGGCCGGCGGACCGTGTGCTGTTCGGCGGCGTCACCGCCTTGCTGCTGGCGGTGTACCTGACCTGGCGCATCCGCGAAACGCTGCCGGACTGGCAGATGACCTTCGCCAGCGTGTGGGCCCATGTGTTCTTTGCCTTCGAATGCATGACGCTGGCCTATACGCTGCTGTCGATCGTGGTGCTGGCGCGCACCAGCAACCACACCCCCGACGCCAACGCGGGCGAGGCCGCCTTGCGCCGCGCCAAGCAGGTGCCGCCGGTGGACATCTTCATCGCCACCTACAACGAAGGCCTGGACATCCTGGAGAAGACCATTGTCTCGGCGCTGGCGATCGACTACCCGGACTTCCGCGTCTGGGTGCTGGACGACACCCGCCGCGACTGGCTGCGCGAGTTCTGCGAACGCGTCGGCGCGCACTACGTGACACGCCCGGACAATGCCCACGCCAAGGCCGGCAATCTAAACAACGGCCTGCGCCACAGCGCCGCGGCCGGCGGCGCGCCCTACATCCTGGTGCTGGACGCCGACTTCGCGCCGCATCGCAATATCCTGCTGCGCACCGTGGGCCTGTTCAGCGATGCGCGCGTGGGCGTGGTGCAGACGCCCCAGTTCTACTACAACGCGGATCCGATCCAGTACAACCTGCGCGCCACCGAATGCTGGGTCGATGAGCAGCGCGCCTTCTTCGACGTGATGCAGCCGGCCAAGGACGCCTGGGGCGCGGCGTTCTGCATCGGCACCTCGTTCGTGGTGCGGCGCGACCTGATCGACCTGATCGGCGGCTTCCCCACCGGCACGGTGACCGAGGACATCCACCTGACCTACCGGCTGCTGCCGCACGGCTATCTCACGCGCTGGCTCAATGAGCGCCTGAGCGTGGGGCTGTCCGCCGAAGGCCTGCCCGAGTACATCAGCCAGCGCAGCCGCTGGGGGCTGGGCACGATCCAGGTGGCGCTGACCGCGGACGGGCCGCTGCGCGGGCGCGGCTACACCGGGATGCAGCGGCTGCACTACGTGCACGGCCTGTTGCACTGGCTGTCGCGGCCGTTCACGCTGATGCTGCTGGCAGGGCCGCTGCTGTACTGGTACTTCGGCGTCTCCACGCTGTACGGCGAGCCGCTGCAGTTTCTCGCCTACGGCCTGCCGGCGCTGGTGGCGTACTGGGCGTACAGCATCTGGATCACCGGCCAGCGCGCGCTGCCGATCTTCACCGAGGTCACGCAGATCGTGGCGGCACTGGCCGTCACCGCATCGCTGGTGAGCGCGATGTTCAAGCCGTTCGGGCGGCCGTTCAAGGTGACCAACAAGGGGCTGGACCGCTCCAAGCTGGTGATCCACGGCAAGTTCGTTGCGCTGTACGCGGGGTTGCTGGGCTTCTCCGCGCTGGGCCTGGGCCGCGCCCTGGTGGTGGACCCCGATGCGCAAGGGCTCGCCTTCAACACGATCTGGACCGGGGTGGCGCTGATGCTGTACCTGGCCTCGCTGCTGGTCTGCGTGGAACTGCCGCGCCCGCGCAAAGAAGAGCGCTTCCCGCACCGCGCGGCAGCGCTGCTGCGCGTGCATGACAAGGAATACCGCGTGACCACCAGGGATCTTTCCTGCAACGGCGTTGCCGTCACCACGCCGCTGGCGCCTGCCTTCCCAGCCGGCACCGAGGGCGCGCTGTGGCTGGCGCAGACCGGCTGGATCCCGTGCCGTGTGGTGCGCCGCGACGGCCAGTTGCTGGGCATCGCCCTGAACGCCGGCATGGCGGCGCGCCACGCGCTGATCCGGCTGCTGTTCACCGATCCCGCACACAACATCGCCCGGCAGGGGCGGCCCAAGCTGGCGCTGTCGCGCTTTGTGCGGCGCGCGCTGCTGGGCTGAACCATGCCAGATAACAATCCCCACTCTCCGGAACCATCCATGCGAAGCTTGCCACGCCCCCGTACTCTGCCCCCGCCGCGCCTGCTGCTGCAAGGCGCACTCGTGCTGGCCCTTGCGGCCTGCTCGCTCGAACCGCAATACCAGCGCCCCGACGCGCCGGTCCCGTCGGCGTGGCCGGAGGGCGCTGCCTACCGCACCCCGCAGGCCAGTGCGGCACAGCCGGGCCAGCCGGCCCAACCCGCCGGCCCTTCGGCCGCGGACCTGGGATGGCGCGATGTTTTCGTCGATCCGCAACTGCGGCAGCTGATCGAACTGGCGCTGGCCAACAACCGCGACCTGCGCATGGCCACGCTTGCCATCGACGAAGCGCGTGCGCTTTACCAGATCGAGCGCGCGGCGCAATTCCCCACGGTGGAAGGCAATGCCGGCATGGTCTCGCAGCGGCTGCCGCAACGGCTGCGCGCGGCGGGCCAGTCGCCGCAGATCACCACCTATAACGCAGGCATCGGCTTCACCGCGTTCGAGCTTGATTTCTTCGGCCGGGTGCGCAGCCTCAAGCATGCCGCGCTCGAGGAATACATGGCCACGGAAGAAGCGCGCCGCAGCGCGCAGATCAGCCTGGTGTCCGAGGTGGCCAACGCCTACCTGACACTGCTGGCCGACCGCGCGCTGCTGAAGCTGTCGCAGGACACACTGAAGACGCAGCAGGATGCGGCAGAGATGGTGCGGCGCGGGCGCCAGGTCGGTGCGATGGCGCAACTGGACCAGCATCGCGCGCAAACCCAGGTGCAGACCTCGCAGGTGGGCGTTGAGCAATACACGCGGCAGGTGGCGCAGGATGAGAACGCGCTGTCCTTGCTGATCGGCGGCCCGTTGCCGAAATCCGTGACCGATGCCGGCGCGGCAGCTGCCAACGCCAACGCGGCCGCGCAGGATCCGCTGGACGCGCGCACCCTCGTGAGCGAGTTCCCCGAAGGGTTGCCGTCCAGCGTGCTGGTGCGCCGCCCCGACATCCTCAACGCCGAGCACCGCCTCAAGGCGGCCAATGCCAATATCGGCGCGGCGCGCGCGGCGTTCTTCCCGCGCATCTCGCTGACCGGCGCGCTGGGCGTGGCCAGCAGCAGCCTGGCGGGGCTGTTCTCCGGCGGCATGGCGTGGGTGTTCGCGCCGCAGCTGACCGTGCCGATCTTCGATGCCGGGCGCAACCGTGCCGGGCTGGATGCGGCCAACGTGCGCAAGGACATCAACGTCGCCAACTACGAGAAGACCATCCAGACCGCGTTCCGCGAAGTGGCCGACAGCATGGCGGCACGCGCCACCTATGAGCGCCAGGTGCAGGCGCAGGAAGCCCTGGTGCGCGAAGGCAGCGAGACCCGGCGGCTGTCGGAAATGCGTTTCAAGAATGGCGTGGACGACTACTTCGGCGTGTTCGACGCGCAGCGCCAGCTCTACACCGCGCAGCAGGCGCTGATCACGTACAAGCTGGCCGGCCTGACCAGCCGCGTATCGCTGTACAAGTCGCTGGGCGGCGGCTGGCGCGAGGTGACCGAGGCCGCCCCGGCGGCCAATGGCGGCGCACGCCAGGCACCCGCCGCACGGCCGCAAGCCGCGGCACAGCCCCAGGCGGGAGCACGGCCTCAAGCCGTGGCGCAACCTCAAGCCGTGGCGCAACCTCAGGCCGTAGCGCGGCCCCAGGCCGCGGCGCAACCCCAGGCTCCGGCGCAATCCCCGGCGGCGGCACAGCCGGCACCCGTCGCGGCCACGCCGCGCTGAGCCGGGGCGTGCGGGACCCAGGCGCTGGTCAGAAGTACTTCAGCCAGCGCCAGTCCCGCCGCCTTGCCTTGAGCGCCGCGAACCAGCGCACCGCCGGCCACAGCACCAGGGCCAGCACGGCCGCCCCCAGCCACAGCTGCCAGACGTGGTCAAGGCCGAACACCTTGCCCTGGTTCAGGCCCCAGCGGTGCACGCAGGCCTGGTACAGCCCCTGCAGCACGTAGAGGTGCAGCAGGTAGAAGAACATCGGCACGGCGCCGAACACGGCCAGGTCCCGCGCGATCAAGCTTCCCTGCGCACGCTCCAGCCACGCCAGCAGCAACCAGCCCACGCCCAGCGTCAGCAGCAGGAACAGCAGCGACGGCGGGTATTTGGTGACGTTGAGGAAGCTCATCGCGGTGTGCAAGGCGTCGCTGCCCGACATCCACTTCTGCTCCTGCCCGTAGCCGTTCAGCGTGCGCAGCACCGCAAAGCCTGCCAGCGCCGCCAGCCCGCATCCGGCCAGCCGCCGCTGCCGTACCCCGGCAGGCACCGTGGCGGCAAACCACGGCCCCGCCGCATAGCCCAGCGCAATCACGCCGACACGGCAGCACCGGGTATGAGGTACGCACCCTGAAGCCGTCAGCCACCTCGATCCAGCTGCGCTCGTGCAGGATGGCCCAGGGCACGTGCCAGGCGCTGTCCACCGGGAAATGCAGCGGGCTCAGCAGGTTGTGGCCGGCCACCAGCGCCATGCCCGCCGCGATCAGCACCGCCCGCGGCAGCCACACCAGTGCCGCCAGCGCCATCATGCTCAGGCCGATGGCCCAGATCACCTGCAGGTAGATCACCTGCGGCGGCAAGGTGCCGGTCCAGGCAAAGCCGACCAGCGTCACCTCGAGCAGCACCAGGAACACGCCGCGCTTGAGCAGGAAGCCGCTGACGGCGCGCCGGTCGTGGCCGGCGGCACCGTAGAGCCACGCCGATACGCCGGCCAGCCAGATGAAAACCGGTGCGCACAGATGCGCGGCGAGCCGGCTGAAGAAGAGTGCCGGGGAGGTCGTGGCGACATCCATGGGATCGGCCACCTGGACGTGCAGGAAGAACATATCCCGCACGTGGTCCAGCAGCATGATCAGGATCACCAGTCCACGCAGCGCGTCGATGGACAGCAGCCGGCCGCCGGCCGGCCGCGCAACCGCGGCAGAAGGGAAGACTGTCGGAGAAGACAGGGGCGCGGCAGTGCGCGCCTTGGCTGGCAGCATCGTCAATAGCTCAGTTGCACGCCCAGCCGCACGCTGCGGCCCGCCCCCGGCGCAATCCACAGGCTGCTGTACGAACTGGCGTAGTAGGTCTTTTCGAACAGGTTGCCCACGTTGAGCGACACGCGCACATTGCGGCTGTATTGCCAGTAGCCATGCAGGTCCACCAGCACATAGGCCGGCAGCGAGAAGCTGTCCTGCACATCGCCCGGACGCCGCCCCACGTAACGCAGGCCGGCACCGACGCCATAGCGCTGGCCCACCGGCGCGGCATCCTCATACACCGCCAGCACGCTGCCGCTGGTGCGCGGCACGTTGGACAGCGGCGTGCCGGCGGCAAGTCGCGTGTCCTGCGTGATCTCGGCATCGGTCAGCGCAAAGCTGCCCGACACGCGCCAGTGGGTGCCAAGCTGCCCGGCCACGTCCAGTTCCAGGCCGCGGCTGCGCGCCTCGCCGGCGGCGATATAGAAGGACGGATCGGACGGGTCGGCGGCCAGCACATTGCGCTTGCGGATCTCAAAGATGGCCAGCGTGGCGCCGGTGCGGCGGTCCTCGCTGTCGAACTTGATGCCGGCCTCCACGGCGCGCCCGCGCTCGGGGTCGAAAGGCTGGCCCGCGGCGTCAGCGCCTGCATTGGGACGGAATGACTGGCTGGCATTGGCAAACAGCGACACGTTCTGGCTGGCCAGGTAGCTCACGCCCACGCGCGGCGACACCGCATTCTGGTGCTGCGTGGTGCGCGTGCCGCGCAGGTGGTTGTCCAGCGACTGGTCGAAGGCGTCGAAGCGCACGCCGGCCAGCACGCGCCAGCGCGCGCCCAGGCTCAGCTGGTCCTGCGCGTAGGCGCCGAGATTGCGCTGGCGCTCGTACGTGTCCATGTTCCACGGCATCGGCGGCGCCGGCTGGCCATAGGCCGGCTCGTAGATGTCGATCGCGTACGGCGCCGCGGCGCTGGGGTTCTTGCGCAGGATCGCCATGGTATTGCCGAAGCGGTAGGCATCCATCCCCATCAGCAGTTCATGCCCGACCGGGTCGGTGCTGAACTTGCCGGTCACGCTGGCCTGCAGCGAGACATCGTCCGACTGGAAGTCGCGGTAGCGGCGCTGGCGCCAGAGCGTGCGGCCATCGGCGGCCAGCGAAGCGCCCTCGCTGCTGTGCCCCGTCAGTGCGCCGCCACGATACGACAGGCCGAGCCTGCCCTTCCAGTTCTGACTGAGCTGGTGCTCCACGCTGAGCTGGTGCGACTGGCTGTCCAGCCGCATGTCGCCGTCGCCGGGCTCGCCCAGGAAGCGCGAGCGCGGGATGCGCCCCAGCTGGCCGTTGACGGCCACCACGCCGCGGTCCATCGGCGTGGTGTAGCGCTGGAATTCAGCCGCGTACTGCAGCACGGTGTCGTTACCCAGCGTCCAGGTGAACGACGGCGCCACCAGGTAGCGCTGGCTGTTGATGTAGTCGCGCGTGCTGCCCTGGTGGTCGGCCACGGCGATCAGCCGGCCGGCCACGTTCTCGCCGAGCGGCCCGGTGACGTCGGCCGTGGCACGATAGCCGTCGCGCGTGCCAAGCTCGAAGCCATAGCGCTGCGCGGGCCGGAACTGCGGCTGGCGCGTGACCACGTTGAAGGTGCCGCCCGGCTCGCTGGTGCCGTACAGCGATGACGTCGGGCCCTTGAGCACTTCCACGCGCTCGATGGTGGCCGCGTCCATCGGCGCGGTATAGCCGCGGTTGGCGGCAAAGCCGTTGACCAAGTAGCCCGCTCCGGTGTTCTCATGACCGGTGAAGCCGCGCATGGCGAAGTTGTCCCACAGGCCGCCGAAGTTGTTCTGGCGCGCGATGCCGCTGACATAGTCGAAGGTCTGGTCGAAACGGGTCGCGGCAATGTCGTCCAGCATGGCGCGCGGCACCACGCGCACTGACTGCGGAATTTCGCGCAGCGGCGTGTCGGTGCGGGTCGCGCCGGAGGCGTCGGGCGGGTTGTATGATGCGGAGGCCGTGCCGACCACCGACACCGCCGGCAGCGTAATATCGGAGGCCTCGGCGGTATCCGCCGCCTCGGCCAGGCCGGACATCGCCAGCATCAGGGCGGCCACCGGCCGCAATGAGCGCGCCTGGACCGGGCGCAAGTCTGGCACAACAGGCAGGAACGAAAACCGCGCGCGGCGCCGGGCACGGCTGGGCTGCGCAAGCAGCATAAGGAACACCCCAACAAAAACGAGTCGCGGCGGCGGCCATCCGACTGGCAAACCGCAGCGAGTCACTAATGATAATATTTTCTCATTAAGATTTTAGGCATGGAACGCATGACCCGTCAACGCGGCGCCGTCATCGACGCGCTGCGCGAAGCCGGCCGGCCCCTGAGCCCGGCCGAGATCCTGGCCGCGGCCCAGCGCCAGGTGCCGTCCTTGGGTCTGGCCACGGTCTATCGCAACATCCGCACCCTGCTGGACGATGCGCAGGTGCATGCGGTGGAACTGCCGGGCCAGCCCGACCGCTATGAACTGGCGGGCGATCCCGGCGCCGTGACGCACCGCCACTACTTTCAGTGCCTGACGTGCGATCGCGTATTTCCGCTGGAAGGGTGCCCCGGGCACATGGAAGAGATCACGCCGCCGGGCTTCGAGGTGGAGCACCACGAGCTGACGCTGCTGGGGCGTTGCCCGGACTGCGCCAGCAAGCCCGGCAAGCGGCGCAAGGCGGCGGCGCGGGACCACTGAACAGCGCCGTGCTCCGGGCACGGCCAACTGTACTGAGCCAATGGCCCGCACCTGTATATGGCGCCCGCGCCGCGCTTGCCGCATGATGCGGCAGCATTGCACAGGCCACGCCATCAAACAGGATCTCCAAATTGCCGCAAACCGCCGCCCACCGCCGCTCGACCCTGATCGCAGTGCTGGCCCTGACCGGCTCGATGGCCTCGCTGTGCATCGGCACCTCGTTTGCCAAGAGCCTGTTCTCGGCGCTTGGGGCGCAGGGCACCACGGCGCTGCGGGTGAGCTTCTCGGCGCTGATCCTGCTGTGCGTCTGGCGCCCGTGGCGCATCCCGCTGACGCGCGCCAACGCGCGCGCAATCGCGCTGTACGGCGCGGCGCTGGGCGCGACCAACCTGCTGTTCTACATGTCGCTGCGCACCATCCCGCTGGGGCTGGCGATCGCGATCGAGTTCACCGGACCGCTGACGGTCGCGGTGCTGTCGTCGCGGCGCGCGATCGATTTCCTGTGGATTGCCTTTGCCGTGGCCGGGCTGCTGCTGTTGCTGCCGGTCGGCGATGCCGCCGGCACGCTGGATACTGTGGGCATCGGCTATGCACTGGCCGCGGGCGTGGGCTGGGCGCTGTATATCGTGTTCGGGCAGATGGCGGGCAACGCCCACGGCGGGCAGGCCACCTCGCTGGGGCTGACCATGGCAGCCCTGGTGGTGCTGCCGTTCGGGCTGGCGCATGCGGGCACCGCGATGTTCAGCCCGACGCTGCTGCTGTTCGGGCTGGCGGTGGGCATCCTGTCAAGCGCGATTCCCTATTCGCTGGAGATGGTGGCGCTCAAGCGCCTGCACCGGCGCACCTTCGGCATCCTGCTGAGCATGGAGCCGGCGATGGGCGCGCTGGCCGGGCTGGCGTTCCTGCATGAACAGCTGAGCGCGCTGCAATGGCTGGCGATCGCCAGCATCATCACCGCCTCGGTCGGCTGCACCATGACCTCGCGCGGCAAGCGCGAAGCCGGTTGACCGCTGGGATCAGGGCGCGCTGAACCAGTCCGCCGGCAGCCGCAGCTCGCTGCGCGCCGGCTGGCCAAGCGCCAGCGTGACTTCATGCAGGTAGCTGTCCTCCGGATTGCGGCGGCTGGCAAAGCCGAGGCCGCGCAGGATGGCCAGCATGCGGCGGTTCTCGCTGAGCACGTCGCCGCGCAGGGTGCGCAGGCCGGCCGCGCGGGCCAGCTCGCACAGCCTGGCGATCAGGCGCCGCCCCAGTCCCTGCCCTTGCCAGCCGTCGGCAACGACCACGGCAAATTCCCCGACCTGCCCGGACACAACGTATTCCGCACTGGCGACAATGGCTGATACACCCTCTTCGTCGGGCGCCTCCACCACCAGCGCCACCCCGCCAGGCCCCGGCGCGGCCAGGCCGTCGACAATCGCGTCCACCACGCGCCCGCCGCTCAGGAAGCGGAAGTAGCGGCTCTCACGCGAGAGTCCGTCCACCAGCGCGCGCAGCGCCCCGCCATCCTGTGGCCGCGTGCGGCGCAGCGTCACCTGCACGCCCCGTCCCACCATCCAGCTTTCCGCCTTGCCCGTGCGGGCTTCGCTTTGATCATCCATCCTGGCACCATCTGGATTCAAAATTTGTAGTCAGAGTATAGGAGATAACCTGACTTTTGCAAATGAAGTCAGCATGCTATGCTGGCCCGCATCATGACCCCCAACGCGTCCGACCTCCGCCACTGCTCGATTGCCGCCACGCTGTCGCTGGTCGGCGAAAAGTGGACGATCCTGATCCTGCGCGACGTCTTCCACGGCGTGACGCGCTTCGACGACTTCCTGCGCCGGCTGGAATGCTCGCCCGCGGTGCTGTCCGCGCGCCTCAAGACGCTGACCGACGCCGGCCTGCTGCGCAAGGTCGGCTACCGCGAGCCCGGCGAGCGCGAACGCTTCGAATACCGCCCCACCCGCGCCGCCGTGGAGTTGCTGCCGGTGCTGGTCGGGCTGATGCAGTGGGGCGACAGCCACATGGCCCCGTCCGGGGAAGGCCCGGTGCAGATCCGCTCGCGCGCCAGCGGCAAGCTGGTGCGCGCGGCACTGGTCGACGAGGACGGCGCGGAAGTATCGCCGCGCGATATGCGGATCGTCCCCGTCAACGCCCAGTCCCCGGCTTCGGACCAATAGCGCCGACCGCGGTATTGCACCGCACCAGCGCAACCCACCGCACTGCACCATGAGTGTGCCGCCAGCCCGGCGGCCGCCCCACCACAGCGCATCCCGGCATCACTCCGCCGCACCTCAGCGCAACAAACCCCACTCACCGTCACATACCGGCCTGGCACACCCCTTGCGTAACAGGGTACGGGCCCGTCAACGGCGACCGGCCCACCCCACATACGCAGCCCCTATCCCATGTAGTGGCTGTCAGGACAACGGCGTCCCCTGAACTGGCCTGAACGGCCTGGTTTGCGGGACGCCATTTGTTTTTGGAGCCAAGGACGATGACCGGCAAAGCCACCCGCATCGAGCTGCTGAGCTTGAGCACCCCGCAGATGCGCGCCTTCCACCTGACCTGGATGGCGTTTTTCGTCTGTTTCTTCGCGTGGTTTGCCTGCGCGCCGCTGATGCCGGTGCTCAAGGGCGAGTTCGGCCTGACCCCGGGCCAGATCGCCAACATCAATATTGCGGCGGTGGCCGTGACCATCCTGGTGCGCCTGGTGATCGGCCCGATGTGCGACCGCTTCGGCCCGCGCAAGACCTACACCGGCCTGCTGACGCTGGGCGCGCTGCCGGTGCTGGGCGTGGCGCTGGCGCAGAACTACGAGACTTTCCTGATCTTCCGCCTGCTGATCGGTGCGGTCGGCGCGAGCTTCGTGATCACGCAGTACCACACCTCGGTGATGTTCGCGCCCAACGTGGTCGGCACCGCCAACGCGGCCTCGGCCGGCTGGGGCAATGCCGGCGGCGGCGCCGCGCAGGCCCTCATGCCGCTGCTGCTGGCCGCAGTGCTGATGATGGGCGCGGACCACGCCTTCGGCTGGCGCATCGCCCTGCTGGTGCCGGGCGTGCTGATGCTGGTGATGGCGGTGGTCTATTACCGCTTCACCCAGGATTGCCCGGAAGGCAACTACTCGGACCTGCGCGCCAAAGGCATCGAGATCAGCGGCAAGGATGGCGGCAAGGGTGGTGGCTGGGCCAGCTTCCGCGCCGCCAGCGCCAACTACCGCGTGTGGCTGCTGTTCATCACCTACGGCGCGTGCTTCGGCGTGGAAATCTTCATCCACAACATCGCCGCCATGTACTACGTCGACCATTTCGGCCTGAGCCTGAAGGCCGCCGGCATGGCTGCCGCAAGCTTTGGTTTGCTGGCGCTGTTCGCCCGCGCCCTGGGCGGCTGGCTGTCGGACAAGGCTGCGCGCCGCCGCGGCCTGGATGCGCGTACCACGCTGCTGTTCGTGCTGATCCTGGGCGAAGGCCTGGGTCTGCTGTGGTTCGCCCAGGCCGGCAACGTGGCAATGGCCGTGGTCGCGATGCTGATGTTCGGCCTGTTCACCCACATGGCCTGCGGCGCGACCTACGCCCTAGTGCCTTTTATCGACCGCAAGGCGCTGGGGGGCGTGGCCGGGATCATCGGCGCCGGTGGCAACGTAGGCGCGGTGGCCGCGGGCTTCCTGCTCAAGGGCCTGGGCAACGTGCAGCAGACGCTGACGGTGCTGGGCGTGCTGGCCGCCATCGCCGCCGTCTGCGCCATCGCCATCCGCTTCAGCGCCGAGCACAAGGCCCGCGAGCAGGCACTGTACGACAGCGCGCTGGCCAACTGAATCCCCTGTATTGCCCCCACAGCACAACAAGCAGCAAAGACTGACTCCGGACAAGGAAAGCATCATGAAACTGATCATCGTCGGCCACGGCATGGTAGGTCACAAGTTCCTGGAATGCCTGGCGGAAGCCGGCGCGCATAACGTGGAAGTGACCGTGCTGTGCGAAGAACCGCGTCCCGCCTACGATCGCGTGCACCTGTCCGAATTCTTCGCCGGCAAGTCAGCCGAGGACCTGTCGCTGGTGCCCGCCGGCTTCTTCGAGCAGCACAACAACATGCTGCTGCGCCTGAATGCGCGTGCGGTGGAGATCGACCGCGCCGCGCGCACGGTGAAGGTGTCGACCGGCGAGACCCTGTCCTATGACAAGCTGATCCTGGCCACCGGCTCCTACCCCTTCGTGCCGCCGGTGCCGGGCAAGGACCGCAAGGACTGCTTTGTCTATCGCACCATCGAAGACCTGGAAGCGATGCGCGAATGCGGTGCGCGCTCGAAGACCGGCGTGGTGGTCGGCGGTGGTTTGCTTGGCCTGGAGTGCGCCAAGGCGCTGCGCGACATGGACCTGCAGACGCACGTGGTGGAGTTTGCGCCGCGCCTGATGGCGGTGCAGGTCGACGAAGGCGGCGGCCGCATGCTGCGCCAGAAGATCCATGGCCTGGGCGTGACCGCGCATACCGGCAAGAACACGGTGGAGATCATCGACGGCGAAGACGGCACCCACCGCATGGTGTTTGCCGACGGCACCCACCTCGACACCGACATGATCGTGTTCTCGGCCGGCATCCGCCCGCGCGACGAACTGGCGCGCACCAGCGGCCTGGCGGTGGGCGAGCGCGGCGGCATCGTGGTGGACAACCAATGCCTCACCTCGGACCCCGACATCTACGCCATCGGTGAATGCGCGCTGTGGCAAGGCAAGATCTACGGCCTGGTGGCGCCGGGCTATGACATGGCCCGCGTCGCCGCGCGCCACCTGCAGGGCGAGGCCGCCGAATTTGCCGGCGCCGACATGAGCACCAAGCTCAAGCTGATGGGCGTGGACGTGGCCAGCATCGGCGATCCGCACGGCACCGTGCCGGGCGCGCGCTTCTACCAGTTCTGCGACGACCGCAAGGAGGTCTACAAGAAGCTGGTGGTGTCCGACTGCGGCAAGTACCTGCTGGGCGGCGTGCTGATCGGCGACGCCAGCGAGTACGGCACGCTGCTGCAGATGATGCTGAACAAGATCGAGCTGCCCGAGTCGCCCGAATTCCTGATCCTGCCTGACAGCAGCGGCAAGGCCAGGCCCGCGCTGGGCGCCGACGCCCTGCCCGACACTGCCCAGATCTGCTCGTGCAACAACGTCTCCAAGAGCGAGATCTGCGCGGCCGTGTGCGACGGCGCCACCAGCATCGGCGCGCTCAAGACCTGCACCAAGGCCGGCACCGCCTGCGGCGGCTGCGTGCCGCTGGTCACCCAGATCATGAAGGCCGAGATGAAGAAGCAGGGCATGGCCGTCAACAACCACCTCTGCGAGCACTTCCCGTACTCGCGCCAGGAGCTGTATCACCTGGTGCGCGTGGGCAAGTTCAAGTCCTTCGATGCGCTGCTGGAAGCGCATGGCAAGGGCATGGGCTGCGACATCTGCAAGCCCACGGTGGGCAGCATCCTGGCCTCGTGCTGGAACGAGTTCGTGCTCAAGGAAGAGCACGCCAGCCTGCAGGACTCCAACGACTACTACCTGGCCAACATCCAGAAGGACGGCACCTACTCAGTGGTGCCGCGCATGCCGGGCGGCGAGGTCACGCCCGAGGGCCTGATCGCGGTCGGCCAGGTGGCCAAGAAGTATGGTCTCTACACCAAGATCACCGGCGGCCAGCGCGTGGACCTTTTTGGTGCACGCGCCGAGGAACTGCCCTTCATCTGGGAAGAACTGATCGCCGCCGGCTTTGAATCGGGCCATGCCTACGGCAAGGCCCTGCGCACGGTGAAGTCGTGCGTGGGCTCCACGTGGTGCCGCTATGGCGTGGGCGATTCGGTGGGCCTGGCGATCGAGCTGGAGAACCGCTACAAGGGCCTGCGCGCGCCGCACAAGATCAAGTTCGGCGTGTCCGGCTGCACCCGCGAATGCGCCGAGGCGCAGGGCAAGGACGTTGGCGTGATCGCCACGGACAAGGGCTGGAACCTGTACGTGTGCGGCAACGGCGGCATGAAGCCGCGCCATGCAGAGCTGCTGGCCAGCGACCTCGACCACGACACCCTGGTGCGCTACATCGACCGCTTCCTGATGTTCTACGTGCGCACCGCCGACCGCCTGCAGCGCACCAGCGTCTGGCGCGACAACCTGGAAGGCGGCCTGGACTACCTCAAGGCCGTGGTGCTGGACGACAAGCTGGGCCTCGCCGCCGAGCTTGAAGCCGAGATGCAGCACGTGGTCGACACCTACGAAGACGAGTGGAAAAAGGCCGTGACCGATCCCGAGACGCGCAAGCGCTTCCGCCACTTCGTCAACAGCGACCGCCGCGACGACAACGTCGCCTTCATCGAAGAGCGCGGGCAGATCCGCCCCGCCACGCCGGAGGAACGGAAATTGCATCGTTCCCGCCTGAGCCAGATTCCCGTGGTTGCCATGCCCGCAAAAGCAGCCTGACCGTGCCCGCAAACAAGGAGAACGTGATGAGCCATCCCCACCATCCCGAAACCTGGACCGCCGTCTGCACCGTACGCGATATCGTGCCCAACACTGGTGTGTGCGCACTGGTGGACGACAAGCAGGTCGCCGTGTTCCGCATCGGCCGTGGCGACGAGGTCTACGCCATCGACAACTTCGATCCCAACTCGCAGGCCGCGGTGCTGTCGCGCGGGCTGGTCGGCAACCTGGGCGAGCGCCTGGTGGTGGCTTCGCCGATCTACAAGCATCACTTCGACCTGCGCACCGGCGAGTGCCTGGAAGCACCCGAGCATTCGGTCAACGCTTACGCCGCACGCGTCTATGACGGCAAGGTCTGGATCGCCGCCGGCGTGACCGTGACCGTGAGCGAGGCCGAGGAAGAACTCGCCGCCTGACACCGGCGCCCATTTGATGTTCCCCCTGTCCTCAAGCCACGCCAACGGAGATTCCGGCATGACGCCTTCCGCCAACCCCCAAGCCCGCCCGCGCCTGGTCGTCGTCGGCAACGGCATGGCCGGCATGCGCACCGTCGAGGAACTGCTGAGGCTCGCCCCGGACCTGTACGACATCACGGTGTTCGGGGCGGAGCCGCACGGCAACTACAACCGCATCCTGCTGTCGCCGGTGCTGGCCGGCGAAAAGTCGGTGGCGGACATCATGCTGAATACGCGCGAGTGGTACGCCGAGCATGGCATCGAACTGCTTGCCGGCGATCCGGTGGTGGCCATCGACCGCCCGCGCCGCATCGTGCGCTCGGCCTCGGGGCGTGAAGTGCGCTACGACCGCCTGCTGCTGGCCACCGGCTCCAAGCCCTTCATCCTGCCGGTGCCGGGGCACCAGCTCGACGGCGTGATCGCCTTCCGCGATATCCAGGACGTGGAGACCATGCAGCAAGCCGCGCGCGACCACCGCCATGCGGTGGTGATCGGCGGCGGCCTGCTCGGCCTGGAGGCCGCCAACGGGCTGCTGCGCCAGGGCATGGACGTGACCGTGGTGCACCTGCCCGACAGCCTGATGGAGCGCCAGCTCGACAAGCCCGCCGCCACGCTGCTCCAGAGCGCGCTCGAACGCAAGGGCCTGCGCTTCCTGCTGGGCGCGCAGACCGCGGAGATCCTCGGCACCGACCGCGTCACCGGCGTGCGCTTCAAGGACGGCTGCGAGATCCCCGCCGACCTGGTGGTGATGACCGCGGGCGTACGCCCCAATATCGAGCTGGCCGCCAGCGCCGGCCTGCACTGCGAGCGCGCCATCGTCGTCGACGACACGCTGCAGACCTATGATCCGCGCATCTACGCCGTGGGCGAATGCGTGCAGCATCGCCAGGCCACCTTCGGCCTGGTGGCGCCGATCTGGGACCAGGCCCGCGTGTGCGCTGCCCATCTCGCCGGCGCTGGCCATCGCCACTACGTGCAGCAGGCCACCGCGACTAAACTGAAAGTGACCGGCGTCGACCTGTATTCCGCCGGCGACTTCATCGGCGCCGAAGGTAGTGAAGACCTGGTGCTGCGCGATCCGCGCCGCGGCGTCTACAAGCGCCTGGTGCTGCAGGACGGTTATCTGGTCGGCGCCGTGCTGTACGGCGACGTGCAGGACGGCCCCTGGTACTTCGACATGATCCAGCGCCGCACGCCGGTGGGCGCGCTGCGCCAGCGCCTGCTGTTCGGTCAGGCGCAGTGCGAAGCGCTCGCCGCATAAGCATCACCGTAAGTAAGCTATACAACGCCCCCGCACGGAGAACGCGTGAACCTGTCCGACATCCCGGTCGTCTCGGCAACCCTGACCACCACCACCGCCACCACCTGCCCGTACTGCGGCGTCGGCTGCGGCGTGCGCGCCACCGTGCGTGCCGACGGCCAGGTCGAGATCGCGGGCGACGCGCAGCACCCGTCCAATCACGGCCGGCTGTGCGTGAAAGGCTCGGCGCTCGGTGAAACCGTGGACCTGGAAGGCCGCCTGCTCCACCCCAAGGTGCGCGGCACCGATGGCTCCCTGCAGCAAGTCTCCTGGGACCATGCGCTGGACACCGTAGCACGAGGCTTCTCGGACATCGTCCGCCGCCACGGCCCGGATTCGGTCGCGCTCTATGTCTCGGGCCAGCTGCTGACCGAGGACTACTACATCGCCAACAAGCTGATGAAGGGCTTCATCGGCAGCGCCAATATCGACACCAACTCGCGCCTGTGCATGTCGTCGGCCGTGGCCGGCCACAAGCGCGCCTTCGGCGAAGACCTGGTGCCGGGCAACTACGAAGACCTGGAACTGGCCGACCTGGTGGTGCTGGTGGGCTCCAACACCGCGTGGTGCCATCCGATCCTGTTCCAGCGCCTGTCCCAGGCCAAGGAAGCGCGCCCCGAGATGAAGATCGTGGCGATCGACCCGCGCCGCACCGCCACCTGCGAACTGGCCGACCTGCACCTGGCCATCCGCCCGGGCACCGACGTGTGGCTGTTCAACGGGCTGCTGAGCTACCTCGCGCGCGAAGGCCGCACCAACGCCGCCTTCGTCGCCGCCAGCACCGCGGGGCTGGATGAGGCCCTGCAGGCCGCGGACGCGGCCTGCGCCGATCCCGCTGCCGTGGCCCGCGCCTGCAAGCTGAACGTGCAGGACGTGCTGGCGTTCTACCAGCTGTTCGCGCAGACCGAAAAGACCGTGACGGCCTTCTCGCAAGGCGTCAACCAGTCGTCGGCCGGCACTGACAAGGTCAACAGCATCATCAACTGCCATCTGCTGACCGGCCGCATCGGCGCCCCGGGCATGGGCCCGTTCTCGCTCACCGGCCAGCCCAATGCAATGGGCGGGCGCGAGGTCGGCGGCCTGGCCAACATGCTGGCCGCGCACATGGAACTGGCCAACCCGCTGCATCGCGACGTCGTGCAAAGCTTCTGGCAATCGCCGGTGGTGGCCGACCGCCCTGGCCTGAAGGCGGTGGAACTGTTCGAGGCGATCGAAGCCGGCCGCGTCAAGGCGGTCTGGGTGATCGCCACCAACCCCGTGGTGAGCCTGCCCGACGCCGACCAGGTGCGCCGCGCGCTGGCCAGGTGCGAACTGGTGGTCACCAGCGACATCATGGAGCGCACCGACACCAACGCCGCCGCGCACGTGCTGCTGCCCGCGCTGGGCTGGGGCGAGAAAGACGGCACCGTAACCAACTCGGAACGGCGCATTTCCCGTCAGCGCGCCTTCCTGCCCGCGCCTGGCGAGGCGCGCGCCGACTGGCGGATCCTGTGCGACGTCGCGCGCCGCATGGGCTTTGACGGCTTCGACTATGCAGGCGTGCATGAAATTTTCGACGAGCACGCGCGCCTGAGCGCCTGGCGCAACGATGCCGCACCGCGCGTGTTCGACATCGGCGGGCTGGTCGGCCTGGACCAGGCGCACTATGACGCGCTGGAGCCCGTGCAATGGCCGCTGCCCGCAGGCGCTCCGGCCGGCGCCGGCACGCAACGCCTGTTTGCCGACGGGCGCTACGCCCATGCCGACGGCCTGGCCCGCTTTGTCGCCACGCCGCCGCGCGCTCCGGCCCACGCGCCCGACGACGATTTCCCGCTGATCCTCAACACCGGCCGCGTGCGCGACCAGTGGCACACCATGACGCGCACCGGCAAGTCGGCCAAGCTGGCCGACCACCTGCCCGAGCCTTTCGTCGACATGCACCCGCAGGACGCGCTGTTGTCCGGCGTGGGCGAAGGCAAGCTCGCGCGCGTCAGCACGCGCTGGGGCGCGATGGTGGCACGCGTGCGCCATGGCGGCGGCATCCCGCGCGGCAGCGTGTTCGTGCCGATCCACTGGAACGGCCAGTTCAGCTCCGACGCACGCGTCGGCGCACTGGTCAATCCCGTGGTCGATCCCGTTTCCGGCGAGCCCGAATTCAAGCACACGCCGGTGCGCGTGGAGCCATTCGGCGTGAACTGGCATGGCTTCGTGCTGAGCCGCGGCGCGCTGCCCGCCGAAGCCCTGACCTACTGGACGCGCGTGCAGGGCCGCCAGTTCCAGCGCTATGAATTCGCCGGCCGCGACACCGTGGCCGACCGCACCGCCTGGGCCCGCACGCTGCTCGGCGTGACCGACCCGGACGCCGACTGGCTCGAGTACGAGGACCGCACCGCCGGCGTCTACCATGCGGGCTATGTCGTCGACGACCGGCTTGAAGCGTGCGTCTACGTGTCGACGCGGCCCGAGCTGCCCTCGCGCGCGTGGCTCGCCGGCCTGTTCGGCCGCGAGCGGCTGGAAGACGCCGACCGCATCGGCCTGCTGCTCGGCCAGCCGATGGAGAAAAGCGCCGACACCGGCCCGACGGTGTGCTCGTGCTTTGGCGTGGGCCGCAACACCATCTGCGACGCCGTGCGCAAGCACGACCTGAAGACGCCCGCGGAAATCACCGCCTGCGTCAAGGCCGGCGGCAACTGCGGCTCGTGCGTGCCGGAACTGAAGAAGCTGCTGGTGGAAGTGCGCGTGGCCGAAGTCGCCTGAGCGGTGCAGTGGCGGGGCAACCGGGTTAGCATGGCTGCCCGGATCCGGCAGGCTGACCGCAGCCTCCCCGGATCGCCCCGACCCGGAGCGAGCCTTGACCACTGCACCGAACCTGCGTTTCTCTGTCTTTATCGCCACCAGCCTCGACGGCTTCATCGCCCGCGCCGACGGCGACCTGGACTGGCTGCTGTCCGCCACCACCTCCACCGACGACCACGGCTACGCCGCCTACATGCAGTCGGTCGACACGCTGCTGCTGGGGCGCAATACCTACGAGAAAGTCCTGACCTTCGACCCCTGGCCCTATGCCGGCAAGCGGGTGATGGTCATGAGCAACACCCTGCCGGCCGACGCCGTTCCGCCGGCCCTGGCCGATGAGGTGCGCCTGCTGCGCGGCACGGTGCGCGAAGCCGCCGCGACACTGGCCGCGGCCGGTGCGGCCAGTGTCTATGTCGACGGCGGCAAGCTGATCCAGTCCTTCCTGGCCGATGGCCTGATCGATACGCTGACAATCACCCGCATCCCGGTGCTGATCGGCCAAGGCATCCCGCTGTTCGGCGATGCCGGACACGACATCCAGTTGGCTCACCTGCGCACCACCACCTACGCAAGCGGTTTCGTGCAAAGCACGTACCGCGTGGTCGCCACGCACGGCCAGCCGGCCTGATCTTTCATCAGGGATTAGGCACCCTTCACGAGAACCAGATTGCGGTCGCTGCGGCGTGCCCCCATGCTAGCCGCGCAACCCCGACAAGCCGCCCCGGACTCACGGTGCGGCACCAATCTGGAGACAGCAATGAAGGATGCGAAGGATTTGCCCGCCAGGCCACGATGGCTGGCGGGCGTGATGGTGATGGCCTCGGCGCTGGCCGGCACATGCGGCGTGGCAGCGGCGGACGCCTACCCCGGCAAGCCGATCACGCTGGTCGTCCCCTACTCCGCCGGCGGCCCGACCGATGTCGTGGCACGCACACTGGCGCAGGCAATGTCGCAGGATCTCGGCCAGAGCGTGGTGGTGGAAAACCGCACCGGCGCCGGCGGCACCGTGGCTGCCGCTTTTGTCGCCCGCGCACAGGCGGACGGCTATACGCTGCTGATCCACCATAACGGCATGGCGACCGCGCCGGCACTGTACAAGAAGCTGTCCTACGCGCCGCTGAAGGATTTCGAGTATGTCGGCCAGGTAGCGGACGTGCCGATGACCCTGATGGGCCGCAAGGACCTGCCGGCCAAGACCGTGCCGGAACTGATCCGCTACGTGACGCAGAACAAGGACAAGGTGTCGCTGGCCAATGCCGGGCTGGGCGCCGTATCGCAGCTATGCGGCGTGCTGTTCGAGCAATCGGTCCACGTGAAGCTCAATGCGATCCCTTACCAGGGCGCCGGCCCCGCGCTGACCGCGCTGCTGGGCGGCCAGGTCGACCTGCTGTGCGACCAGACCACGGCCACGCTGCCGCATATCCAGGCCGACCGCGTGCGCCTGTTCGGCGTGACCACGCCGGCGCGGATCAAGGCACTGCCCAGTGTGCCAACGCTGCAGGAAGGCGGTCTCAAGGGCTTTGACGTCAAGGTCTGGCATGGCATCTATGCGCCCAAGGGCACGCCGCCCGCTGTGGTGGCTCGGCTGACCAAGGCTCTGCAAAAGGGGCTGCAAGACCCCGTGGTGATCAGGAAGCTCGATGGCCTGGGCGCGGAAATCGTGCCAGTGGACAAGCAGACGCCGGAAGGCCTGCGCACGCTGCTCAAGGCCGAGAGCGACAAGTGGCAGCCGCTGCTGAAGTCGATGCAGACCGAAGCCGATTAAGGATCTTGTCGGCCATGCCGCCGGTGCCAGGCACCGGTGGCCCTAATTGTTAGCAATCCGCTAGAATCGTCCCCGACTTCCTGGCGATCTTTCTGAATCGCCCATTCTCGCAGTATCCGGTGCCTGCTTGCACCGCCTCTTCGCGCCTGACTCAGCGGCGCATTCATTTTCCGAATTTACCCACTGTTAGGCGGTGATGCCGTCGCGTGCCTTTTGCGCGTCTCGGCCGGTATCGCCACGTCCCCCTCAACGTTGAAGTCCGAGGAGGCTTCCCCATGCCATCTCCCTGTCTGCTGCCCATGCTTGCCCTCGCCGTGTGCATGGTCGGCGCTGCCGAATCGATGGATTCGGCTGGCGCGCCCCCTTCCTTGTCACCGCCGGTGGTTGCCTGGCAGCCTTTCTTGCCGGCTGCCATGTACTTCCTCCGCGCAATCTGTCGCGTCGCGGCGATTCTCTGGAAAGATTCAAGAACACCCCAATATCTTCATGCATCCTGCTGCCATTGATCGCGAAATGCGCCTGGAATGGAAGCGCCGTGGCGGGCTATGTACTGGCGGGGGGAAGTGCTGCGACTGCGTTACGGGCTCGGTGTGGCCGGCGTCGGCGCGGCACTGTCGGTGTTTGGCCTCGGCCTGGCCGTCGGCAATCTGCTGGCAGGACGTGCCAGCCAGTGCTTCGCGCGCGAGGAAAGTGCTCTGATGGTGGCCACCGCGCTTGTCGCCCTGGCCATGACCCTGTTCACGACAGCCATCATGGGGTTGGCCGGGTCGCTTGTCTGCCTGCTGGCATGGGGCGCGGCACTCGGCATCGCGGCGCCATCGAGCACCGCCATCCTGGCTCGGCGGGCTGCCTCGGCAAAGGGACAGGTTCTGGCCGTCTCGGAAAGCATCAACAACCTGGCTGTGCTGATGCTGATGCCAGTCGCGGTCGGCTCACTGGCAGTGCACGGCACCGTGCCAGCCGCCTTGCTGGTTGGAGGCTGCTGCATGGCCGGCGTTGCGCTGACTGTCGCGGACCGGCGGATGACGGCATGAGGAGCGCGGGTGTGATATTCCGCCGCGCCAAAGCAAAAACCCCCAGCCTTTTGGGGCTGGGGGTTCTGCGGTATAAGAGCCTGGCGATGACCTACTTTCACACGGGTATCCGCACTATCATCGGCGCGGAGCTGTTTCACGGACCTGTTCGGGATGGGAAGGGGTGGTTCCAGCTCGCTATGGTCACCAGGCATGAGGGGTTGCAGCGCTGGGGTTGAGGTCAACGCTGCGAATAGGGATGTAGTTGGGGTTGTGCGTCTTGTGTCAACTGTTTCGGCACAGTCGCGATCACACACCAGGTGAAACACACTGGTTATAGGATCAAGCCTTACGGGCAATTAGTACTGGTTAGCTTAACGCATTACTGCGCTTCCACACCCAGCCTATCAACGTCCTGGTCTCGAACGACCCTTCAAGGAGGTCAAGCCTCCAGGGAATCCTCATCTTCAGGCGAGTTTCCCGCTTAGATGCTTTCAGCGGTTATCTCTTCCGTACATAGCTACCCTGCGATGCCTCTGGCGAGACAACAGGTACACCAGCGGTACGTCCACTCCGGTCCTCTCGTACTAGGAGCAGCCCCCGTCAAGATTCCAACGCCCACGGCAGATAGGGACCAAACTGTCTCACGACGTTTTAAACCCAGCTCACGTACCTCTTTAAATGGCGAACAGCCATACCCTTGGGACCGGCTACAGCCCCAGGATGAGATGAGCCGACATCGAGGTGCCAAACACCGCCGTCGATATGAACTCTTGGGCGGTATCAGCCTGTTATCCCCAGAGTACCTTTTATCCGTTGAGCGATGGCCCTTCCATTCAGAACCACCGGATCACTATGTCCTGCTTTCGCACCTGCTCGACTTGTCGGTCTCGCAGTTAAGCACGCTTTTGCCATTGCACTTTAGGTACGATGTCCGACCGTACCAAGCGTACCTTCGAACTCCTCCGTTACACTTTGGGAGGAGACCGCCCCAGTCAAACTGCCTACCATGCACTGTCCCCGACCCGGATTCACGGGTCAAGGTTAGAACCTCAAACAAACCAGGGTGGTATTTCAAGGACGGCTCCACGTGAACTAGCGTCCACGCTTCAAAGCCTCCCACCTATCCTACACAGATCGGTTCAAAGTCCAATGCAAAGCTACAGTAAAGGTTCATGGGGTCTTTCCGTCTAGCCGCGGGGAGATTGCATCATCACAAACACTTCAACTTCGCTGAGTCTCGGGAGGAGACAGTGTGGCCATCGTTACGCCATTCGTGCAGGTCGGAACTTACCCGACAAGGAATTTCGCTACCTTAGGACCGTTATAGTTACGGCCGCCGTTTACCGGGACTTCAATCAAGAGCTTGCACCCCATCATTTAATCTTCCGGCACCGGGCAGGCGTCACACCCTATACGTCCACTTTCGTGTTTGCAGAGTGCTGTGTTTTTATTAAACAGTCGCAGCCACCATTTTATTGCAACCCCTTCACCCTTCTGGCGCAGGCCAGTCAAGCTACCAGGGCGTACCTTATCCCGAAGTTACGGTACCAATTTGCCGAGTTCCTTCTCCCGAGTTCTCTCAAGCGCCTTAGAATACTCATCTCGCCCACCTGTGTCGGTTTGCGGTACGGTCTCGTATGACTGAAGCTTAGAGGCTTT
Source organism: Cupriavidus sp. BIC8F (assembly GCF_032465815.1). Classification (NCBI taxonomy): domain Bacteria; kingdom Pseudomonadati; phylum Pseudomonadota; class Betaproteobacteria; order Burkholderiales; family Burkholderiaceae; genus Cupriavidus; species Cupriavidus sp. BIC8F. The sequence continues at coordinate 2,411,106 of NZ_CP136095.1, forward strand.
TCTTGGAACCACTTCCAATTGCTTCGCAGCACTAGGCCGCTCGCCCCGCATCCTTGAATTCCGCGCCCGGATTTGCCTGAGCGCCTTCTCCAATGCAGGGACCGGGACTTCCAACACCCGGACAACCTTCCGCGATCCGTCCCCCCATCGCATCATACGACGGTGCAGGAATATTAACCTGCTTCCCATCAGCTACGCATCTCTGCCTCGCCTTAGGGGCCGACTCACCCTACGCCGATGAACGTTGCGTAGGAAACCTTGGGCTTACGGCGAGGGGGCCTTTCACCCCCTTTATCGCTACTCATGTCAGCATTCGCACTTCCGATACCTCCAGCATCCTTTACAAGACACCTTCACAGGCTTACGGAACGCTCTCCTACCACGCACATTACTGTGCGTCCGCAGCTTCGGTATATAGCTTAGCCCCGTTACATCTTCCGCGCAGGACGACTCGATCAGTGAGCTATTACGCTTTCTTTAAAGGGTGGCTGCTTCTAAGCCAACCTCCTGACTGTTTTAGCCTTCCCACTTCGTTTCCCACTTAGCTATATTTGGGGACCTTAGCTGGCGGTCTGGGTTGTTTCCCTCTTGACACCGGACGTTAGCACCCGATGTCTGTCTCCCGTGATTGCACTCTTCGGTATTCGGAGTTTGCTATGGCGGGGTAATCAGCAATAGACCCCCCAACCATGACAGTGCTCTACCCCCGAAGGTGAGACACGAGGCACTACCTAAATAGTTTTCGGAGAGAACCAGCTATTTCCAGATTTGTTTAGCCTTTCACCCCTATCCACAGCTCATCCCCTAACTTTTCAACGTTAGTGGGTTCGGTCCTCCAGTACGTGTTACCGCACCTTCAACCTGGCCATGGATAGATCATCTGGTTTCGGGTCTACACCCAGCGACTCAACGCCCTGTTCGGACTCGCTTTCGCTACGCCTTCCCTAATCGGTTAAGCTTGCCACTGAATGTAAGTCGCTGACCCATTATACAAAAGGTACGCCGTCACCCGTTGCCAGGCTCCGACTGTTTGTATGCATGCGGTTTCAGGATCTATTTCACTCCCCTCCCGGGGTTCTTTTCGCCTTTCCCTCACGGTACTGGTTCACTATCGGTCGATCACGAGTATTTAGCCTTGGAGGATGGTCCCCCCATCTTCAGACAGGATTTCACGTGTCCCGCCCTACTTGTCGTACACCTAGTTCCACAACGCTGTTTTCGCATACAGGGCTATCACCTGCTATGGCCGGGCTTTCCATCCCGTTCTGCTAACAATGCTGCTAAAGAGTACAAGGCTCTTCCCATTTCGTTCGCCACTACTTTGGGAATCTCGGTTGATTTCTGTTCCTGCAGCTACTTAGATGTTTCAGTTCGCCGCGTTCGCTTCCCTGACCTATGTATTCAGTCAGGGATGACCCATACGGGCCGGGTTTCCCCATTCGGACATCTCCGGATCAAAGCTTGTTTGCCAGCTCCCCGAAGCTTTTCGCAGGCTACCGCGTCCTTCATCGCCTGTGATCGCCAAGGCATCCACCACATGCACTTGTTCGCTTGACCCTATAACGAGTGTGTCTCGATTGCTCGAAACAGTCGCTACAGGATGAGTTCTCGCATTTGTGCCGTATTCCAAGTCATCTTTCGATCACTTAAATACATTTTGGTTGATACAATCACAACCCGGTATCGCGTTTGGTACTGCAGCGTCTCATCAACGCTTCGCGACACCTTTACTACATCCCATATTGTTAAAGAACAGCCGATCTTGCGATCGCTTGGCAATGCCAAATGAAAACACTCGCAACTCAGCGTCGCGAAGCGCTTTCATTTGACAACCAATCCAAGGTACCAGGTGATGGTGGAGGATGACGGGATCGAACCGACGACCCCCTGCTTGCAAAGCAGGTGCTCTCCCAGCTGAGCTAATCCCCCTTCCGGATAACTTGGTGGGTCTGGTAGGACTTGAACCTACGACCCCCGCCTTATCAAGACGGTGCTCTAACCACCTGAGCTACAGACCCTTGGCTGTAACAGCAAACAAACCGATAAGTGTGAACGCTAGGCTTGAGACACAAGCCTCTAGAAAGGAGGTGATCCAGCCGCACCTTCCGATACGGCTACCTTGTTACGACTTCACCCCAGTCATGAACCCTGCCGTGGTAATCGCCCTCCTTGCGGTTAGGCTAACTACTTCTGGCAAAACCCACTCCCATGGTGTGACGGGCGGTGTGTACAAGACCCGGGAACGTATTCACCGCGGCATGCTGATCCGCGATTACTAGCGATTCCAGCTTCACGTAGTCGAGTTGCAGACTACGATCCGGACTACGATGCGTTTTCTGGGATTAGCTCCCCCTCGCGGGTTGGCAACCCTCTGTACGCACCATTGTATGACGTGTGAAGCCCTACCCATAAGGGCCATGAGGACTTGACGTCATCCCCACCTTCCTCCGGTTTGTCACCGGCAGTCTCTCTAGAGTGCCCTTTCGTAGCAACTAGAGACAAGGGTTGCGCTCGTTGCGGGACTTAACCCAACATCTCACGACACGAGCTGACGACAGCCATGCAGCACCTGTGTCCACTTTCCCTTTCGGGCACCTAATGCATCTCTGCTTCGTTAGTGGCATGTCAAGGGTAGGTAAGGTTTTTCGCGTTGCATCGAATTAATCCACATCATCCACCGCTTGTGCGGGTCCCCGTCAATTCCTTTGAGTTTTAATCTTGCGACCGTACTCCCCAGGCGGTCAACTTCACGCGTTAGCTACGTTACTGAAGAAATGAATCCCCAACAACTAGTTGACATCGTTTAGGGCGTGGACTACCAGGGTATCTAATCCTGTTTGCTCCCCACGCTTTCGTGCATGAGCGTCAGTGACGTCCCAGGGGGCTGCCTTCGCCATCGGTATTCCTCCACATCTCTACGCATTTCACTGCTACACGTGGAATTCTACCCCCCTCTGACATACTCTAGCCTTGCAGTCACAAGCGCCATTCCCAAGTTGAGCTCGGGGATTTCACGCCTGTCTTACAAAACCGCCTGCGCACGCTTTACGCCCAGTAATTCCGATTAACGCTCGCACCCTACGTATTACCGCGGCTGCTGGCACGTAGTTAGCCGGTGCTTATTCTTCCGGTACCGTCATCGACCCCGGGTATTAACCAGAGCCATTTCTTTCCGGACAAAAGTGCTTTACAACCCGAAGGCCTTCTTCACACACGCGGCATTGCTGGATCAGGGTTGCCCCCATTGTCCAAAATTCCCCACTGCTGCCTCCCGTAGGAGTCTGGGCCGTGTCTCAGTCCCAGTGTGGCTGATCGTCCTCTCAGACCAGCTACTGATCGTCGCCTTGGTAGGCTTTTACCCCACCAACTAGCTAATCAGACATCGGCCGCTCCTGTAGCGCGAGGCCTTGCGGTCCCCCGCTTTCACCCTCAGGTCGTATGCGGTATTAGCTAATCTTTCGACTAGTTATCCCCCACTACAGGGCACGTTCCGATGTATTACTCACCCGTTCGCCACTCGCCACCAGGCCGAAGCCCGTGCTGCCGTTCGACTTGCATGTGTAAGGCATGCCGCCAGCGTTCAATCTGAGCCAGGATCAAACTCTTCAGTTCAATCTCTGTGTGGACCCTCGCGGGTCCTCGCTCTTTCGAGCGGTCGCTCACTCTCAGAAAACTGACTGACCAGATCCGAAGATCCAGTCACGTTTTGCTGTGCGAGCACTGTATAACTTGTGAAGCAACACCGTCCGAAGACAGTGGCGTCCGCTACCCAGCGCTCACACTTATCGGTTGTTTGTTTGTTAAAGAACTTCGCTGCCGGCTTTGCCGTTCAGCGCTGCTGCGTTGTCTGCAGCAGAGAAACGAGATTATGCAGAGCTTTCTTCGTTTCGTCAACCGTTTCAGCAATCTTTTTTCGCTGCGGTCAGCGCGCTAACTTCGCTGCGCCAACCTCTCCGGTCGACCCCGCAACCCGCGCCCCGTCTGCTTTGCAGCGCTGCGTTGTGTTGCGAGGGGGCGAATATTAAGTGACCGCAGCGGGGTTGGCAAGGGGTTTTTGAAAACTTCTTCGTGCCGCCGTCAGCGCGCCCTTAAAATCGGCAGATGCCTGACATGCCTACCTACCTGCCGTCACGCCTGCCAGCGGACGGTGCGCGCCTGTTCGACGCCCAGTCTCTCGCCGCGGCGCTGTCGCGCCCTATTGTCTTTGTCGACCTGGAGACCACCGGCGCGGACGCCCAGCGCGACCGCATTACTGAGATCGGCGTGGTCGAAGTCGGCCCGGACGGCATCGTTGAATGGGACACCCTGCTCGACCCCGGCATGTCGATCCCGCCGTTCATCCAGCGCATGACCGGCATTACTGAAGAGATGGTGCGCGGCCAGCCGACCTTCGAGTCACTGGCGGAATCGCTTGCCGAGCGCCTGCAAGGCCGCTTGTTCGTGGCGCACAACGCGCGCTTCGACTATGGCTTCCTGAAGAACGCCTTCCGGCGTGCCGGGGTGACCTTCCGGGCCGACGTACTGTGCACGGTAAGGCTGTCGCGCTCGCTGTTCCCTTCCGTGGAACGCCACGGCCTGGACGCGCTGATCGCACGCTTCGGGCTGACGCCCAAGGGCCGCCACCGCGCGCTGGCCGATGCCGAGCTGCTGTGGCAGTTCTGGCAGAAGATCCATGCCACGTATTCTGTCGACCTGGTCGAATCGGCCGTGCGCACGCTGGTGCGGCGGGCCAGCCTGCCGGCCGGGCTGGACGAAACCGCGCTGGAAGACGTGCCGGCGGCGCCCGGTGTCTATATCTTCTATGGCGACCAGGACGTGCCACTCTATGTCGGCAAGAGCGTGCACCTGCGGCAACGGATCGGCGCCCATTTCTCCGGCGACTACCGGTACGGCAAGGACATGCGGCTGGCCCGGCTGGTTCGCCGCGTGGAATGGCGCGAGACCGGCGGCGAGACCGGCGCGCTGCTGCTGGAGGCCCGGCTGGTCAAGGCAATGCAGCCAGTGCACAACCAGCTGTTGCGCCGCAATGCCCGGCTCTTTGCCTGGGAACTGCCGCAGCAGTTGTCGGTGCCGCGCCTGCGCTCGGATCGCGATACGGATTTCTGCCGGCATCGCGACCTGTTCGGCGTGTTCGGCAGCCGCGGCGCGGCCGAGGCTCGCTTGCGCGCACTGGCGCAGGAGCACGGCCTGTGCCTGGCCACGCTGTCGCTGGAGAAAACCACCCGCCATGGCAGCCCCTGCTTTGCGCGCCAGGTCCATCGCTGCGCCGGTGCCTGCGTCGGCGCCGAGCCGTCGAGCGCGCACCGCGCCCGGCTAGCCGCCGCGCTGGCGCCGATCGCGCTGATGCCCTGGCCCTTCGATGGCCCGGCCGCCTGGCGCGAGCAGCACGACGGACGCGCCTGGTGGCATGTCGCCGACGACTGGTGCTACCTGGGCTGCGCAGCCACGCTGGAAGAAGCGCAGGCGCTGGCGGCGGCACCAGCGTATTTCGACCTCGATACATACCAGATCCTCGCGCCGCGGTTGGCGCAATGGATGCCACAGGCGATGCCGCTGTCCGTGCACAGACCGTTCACGCTGACCGCCCCCGAGGCCCCCGCCGAGGCGCCACGCCCGGCACGCCTCCCGGCCGGGCAGACTGCCCGCAAGGCGCCGTCGGCTGCCGCACAGCAACCCCTGGGCTTGTTCGCCGACTGAAGCCGGCCACGCTCTGTACGTCATCGCGCAGAGCGCGCTTGCAGCGAGACACGCGGCTCCGTTAGCCTGCACAGGCCGGCCCTTGCAGCCGGCCGCGCCGACGCGGAGCTTACATGCCAGCCAACCCAGTCCCTCCTGCCGAAACGGCCCACGGCGCCGCCAGCGTGCGTGCAAGCCTGGCCGTCTTGTGGGCGGCAGCCATCACCGGTGCCTGCGCCGGCCTGGAGGCCAGCGCCATGCAGGACGTCTTCGACTCCTGGAAAAACATCCCCATCGATGAGGCGAAGCGCCAGTGGGGTCCACCGCAAGCGATGCAGGCGCTGCCCTCCGGCACGGCCTATGTCTGGAACGATTCGGTTGCGCCCGCGCGCGCGCCGGGCAGCGGCCCGCGCGATGCCGGCATGGAGCGCACGCCGGTGCCGGGCCAATGCCAGCGCAAGCTGGTGACCGGCCAGGACGGCATCGTGATCGGCGGCGAGTGGCGCGGCGATGCCTGCTGCATCACCACGCTCATCGGCCACTGCGCCAGCCTGAAATATCGGGGGCACAGCTGAGCCACGGCGCCCGCGGGTGCCAGCCCGGCTCAATCGATACTGGCGCCCGATGCCTTCACCGCCTGCCCCCAGCGCTTCTGCTCGGCTGCGATCGTGGCGGCAAAGGCCTCCGGCGACTGCCATGCGGGCTCGGCACCCTGCTGCTCGAGCTTCGCCTTGGTGTCAGGGTCGGCCAGCACCGTGCGCAAGGCACCGGACAGGCGCGCGACCACGTCCTTGGGCGTGCCCGCCGGCGCCAGCATGCCGTAGAAGCCCACCACCTCGAAGCCCTTCAGCCCGGCCTCCTGCATCGTCGGCACATCCGGCAGCGCGGGCGAGCGCTGCGGTGACGTCACCGCCAGCGCACGCACCTTGCCCGCCTTGATGTACTGCATGAACAGCGGGATCGAGTCGGCCATCATCTGCGCCTGGCCGCCCATCACGTCGGTCAGCGCCGGCGAGCTGCCCTTGTACGGGATATGGACGATGAACGTGCCCGAAGCCTGCTTGAACATTTCCGGCATCAGGTGCGAGATGCCGCCACTGCCGCCCGATGCAAAGTTCAGCTTGCCCGGGTTGGCCTTCGCATAGCTGATAAACGTCTTCAGGTCGCGCGCCGGCACGTTGTTGTTGACCACCATCACCAGCGGGATCAGCGCCGTGCGTGCCACCGGCGCGAAGTCCTTCGGCATGCTGTAGGGCAGCTTGGGATAGAGCGAATTGTTGATGGCCATCTGCCCGGTGTTGGCCAGCAGCAGCGTGTAGCCATCCGGCGCGGATTTGGCGACGTTGTCCGAGCCGATATTGCCGGCGGCGCCGGCCTTGTAGTCGATCACGATGGTCTGGCCCAGGACCGGCTGCAGCTTTTCGGCCAGCAGGCGCGCGTGCGTGTCGACGGGGCCGCCGGGCGGGAATGCCACCACCAGCCGGATCGGCTTTTCCGGCCAGGCCGCTTGCGCGGTCCCCGCCGCCAGCGCCAGCGGCGCGGCGGCCAGGGCCAGCAGTGCATGTTTCAGGATGTCCCGGCGGGCTTGCGGCTTGTTCTTCGTCTTGTCCACGGTTGTTTTCTTCTTGATACAGGGCTGCCCGCCAGCGCCCTGGTCGGCGTGCTACGGACAGTCGCCAGCCGACATTGTGACTCTTTTGTGACTTTTGGATGTCATTTTTATGACAGTTTCCTGGCCTGGACCACCGGACTCAACGCGCCGGCCACGCGCCCGTGTCCGCCAGCACCGGCGAATATTCGCGAAAACCGAAGCGCAGCGGCAATACCGCCGTACGCCGCACCACGCGCTCGACATGCAGGCGCACCAGCCGTTCGGCACCGGCGTATGACGCCAGTTCATCGCCCTCCCAGATCACCTCGGCGCGCCCGCCCACATGCAGCAGCGAGCCATCGGCAAAATCCGGCACCAGAATCCCGGCTCGCGGATTGGCCAGCAGGTTGCCGACCGTATTGAAGAAGTTGTTGCCGTTGAAGTCCGGGAACGTCAGCGTGCCGGTCTCGTCCACGCGGATAAAGCCAGGCTTGCCGCCGCGGTGCGAGACATCGGTGCCGCCGGTGTGCTCGCCCTCGTCCTGCGGCGATGCGGCGTGGCTGGTGGCGATGAACAGGGTATCGGCGCCGCGCAGCCAGGCCACCGCCTGCTCGTCCAGCGCGTCACCGTGCCAGGCGGGTGGCGCGGGCACCGGCTCGGCAACGCTCACGTCGCGCAACTGGATATAGCGCGGGCAGTTGCCAAAGCTCTGCTCGACCTCGACCGTCATCCCGCCCTCGTCGCGCGCCACGATGATCCCGTTCATGCGGTTGCGCCGGCGCGTAGGCAGCTCGATCCCGAGCAGGCCGATACGCGCGCCCTGCGCCAGTGCCGGGGCCGCCGGGTCACCCGGCAGCGGCACGGTGTCGATGCGCAGGTGCGTGGCGTCAGGCGCATGCGCAAACCCCGGCGTCCCGGCCAGCATCGTGGCCCAGGGCTGCCCGTCGGCATCGACGGCGCCAACCAGCAGGAACGGCAGTTGCGCAAAGAACGTGCGGTGCTGCTCCGGCATCTCGCCACGGATCACCCGCGGGCCGGACGCGGCCATGCGTTCGCGCTTGCCGGCGCGCTCCTGGGCGGCCAGTTCGCCGGCGTGGAATGGCAGGCCGGCGTGCGGCCATGTGGGCAGATCCATGACGGGCTCCTTGTCCTTGTCCGATAGATTGGCGATACGCTGGACCGGCAGGCGCTACGCGGCCAGGCCGACTTTCGACACCAGCATCGGCACGAAGCCGGGCAAGGCTTCGATGCGGCGCAGCCAGGCATTCAGCGCGAGGTACGGCGCCAGCGGCACGTTGCCTTCCTCGGCGCGGGCGATATAGCTGTAGGCGGCCACGTCGGCGACGGTGGCATGGTCGGCCGCCAGGAACGGCTGCCCGGCGAGCAGGGTTTCCATCAGCGTGAACAGCCGTTGCGCGCGGGCGATGGCATCGTCCATCGCCACCGGCCTGCCGAACAGCACGCCCAGGCGCGCCGCCGCCGGCCCGAAGGCAATGTCGCCGGCGGCCACCGACAGCCAGCGCTGCACGCGCGCCGCGCCCACCGGGTCGCGCGGCAGCCAGCGGCCGTCGTCATAACGCGTGGCCAGGTAGACCAGGATGGCGTTGGAATCGCCGACGACCACGCCGTCATCATCCAGCACCGGCACCTGGCCGAACGGGTTCATGCGCAGGAAGGCCTCGCCGCGCTGCTCGCCGCCGCGCAGGTCGACGTCCACCAGCCGGTAGGGGAGGCCCAGCAGCCCCAGGAACAGTTCTGCGCGATGGGCGTGGCCGGACACCGGCGAGCGGTACAGCACCAGCGGCTTGGCGGGGCGGTTGGTCTCTTGCATGGCACTCTCCTCAACGGTTGGGATAGCCGGATTCTGGGCGCCGGACCCGTTGCAATAAATAGGGCAATTGATATTTGACTACTCCAAAAAATGGAGTAATGTGTGGCGCCATGGACAAGCTACGCGCGATGCAGACCTTTGTGCGGATCGTCGACGAGGGCAGCCTGACGGCAGCCGCCACGACGCTGCATACCTCGTTGCCGGCGGTGGTGCGCACGCTGGCGGCGCTGGAATCCGAACTGCAGGTCCGGCTGCTCAACCGCACCACGCGGCGGCTGTCACTGACCGGCGAGGGGCGCAGCTACCTGGACAGCTGCCGGCGCATCCTGGCCACCATCGACGAGGTCGAGGCCGGCCTGACCGCCAGCCATGTCGAACCCAGCGGCCAGCTCACGCTGACCGCCTCGGTGCTGTTCGGGCAGATGTATGTGGCGCCGGCGGTCACGCGTTTCGTGCAGCGCTATCCGCGCGTGCGCTGCCGCATGGAATTCACCGACCGCGTGGTGAACCTGCTTGAAGAAGACCTGGACGTGGGCGTGCGCATCGGCCCGCTGGCTGATTCCACGCTGGTGGCGCAGACCGTCGGCCGCATCCGCCGCGTGGTGGTGGCCACGCCCGCCTACCTGCGCAAGCACGGCGTGCCGCGCCATCCCGAGCAACTGGCCAGCGCCAACTGCGTGCGCTTCACCGGCAACCACGCGCACTGGTGGACCTTCCAGGAAGACGGCCGCGAGTTCCACGTGCAGGTGTCCGGCAACCTGGAATTCAACCAGACCGCGCCCGCCGTGGCTGCCTGTGCCGAAGGCGCGGGCTTCGGCCACTTCCTGTCTTACCAGGTCGCGCAACTGGTCGAGGCGCGCAAACTGCGCATCGTGCTGGAGGGTTTCGAGCAACCGGCATGGCCGCTGTCGCTGATCTATCCTCATGCACGGCTATTGCCGGCACGCACGCGCGCCTTTATCGAATGGATGCGGGATGACCTGGGCCCGCGCTTCAACTGACCACGTTCCATCGCCAAAAGACCATGCCCCTGTCGAGCGGCCCCACTCCAACCGGCTTCGGCACCCGCGTGCGGCGCCTGCTCCATCGACCGAGCGGCAACGCCTTGCGCGCAGCCGTGCTGGGCGTCAACGACGGGCTGGTGTCCAGTTTCTGCCTGGTGATGGGCCTGGAGGGCGCGGCGGCCTCGCGCGAGGCCGTCATCCTGGCCGGGCTGGCGGGCCTGACCGCGGGCGCTTGCTCGATGGCTCTGGGCGAATGGCTGTCGGTGACCAACAGCCGCGAGATGAACAACAAGCGCCTGCGCGACATGGCGCACGAGCTCGCGCATGATGCCGCCCGGGCTCGGCAGCGGCTGGTCGCGGTGATCGTGGGCAAGGGCGTGCTGCCGGCCGACGCCGAGCGCGCCGCCGACGAGATCATGCGCAACCCGCGCGCGGCCCTGGACACATTTGCGCGCGAAGTGCTGGGTATCAACCCGCAGGAGCGCGGCGGCAACCCGGTGCAGGCGGCGGTGATTTCCTTCGTGCTGTACAGCAGCGGTGCGCTGGTGCCGTTGCTGCCGTTCCTCGTGACCGCAGGGCCATCGGCGCAGTTCGGCAGCATCGTCGCGTGCCTGGCCGGCCTTGGCCTGGTGGGCTGGGGCACCTCGTCGTTCAATGGCCGCCCGGGATGGTTCTCGGCGCTGCGGCAGGTGCTGATCGGGGGCATGGCGGCAGCCTTCACCTACGGACTGGGCACCGTGTTCGGCTCGCTCTGACCCGCGCTGACGCAAGCGGCGCGGCGTGCGCGCCGCGCCGCCACCTCCGGCGCAGCCCACCCACCCGCCACGCCGGGCCACCACCCGACAAAACCCTTGACGCGTCGCGGCGCGCACCGGTATTTTCAAATTCGAATCAGAATTCGAATACGGAGTGCCTATGTCAGCGACCCAATCCGGCCTCACCGCCAACGCCTCCTTTCCCCGTATCGATACCCCCTCGATCCTGCAGCCGCCGCGCCAGCGCCGTGCCCGCGAGACCGAGCAAGCCTTGCTGGGCGCGGGCCGCGAACTGCTTGCCTCGCGTGACTTTGCCGCCGTTTCCGTGGCGCAGATCGCCGCGGCGTGCCAGGTGTCGGTGGGTGCCTTCTATGGGCGCTTCCGCGACAAGATGGCCTATTTCGAGGCCTTGCGCGCGCTGGTGATGGAAGAAACTGCCGCGTCGACCGAGCGCTACCTGGCGCAGGAGCGCTGGGAGGACGTGCCGACACCGGTGCTGCTGGAAAAGGCCACGCGCTTCATGGTGCTCGGCACCCTGGCCAACCGCGGCGTGATCCGGGCATCGCTGCGGCATGCGTCCACGCGGCCCGAGGAATGGGTGCCCCACCGCCAGAGCGGCGAAGCCATCGTGGAGCGCATGGTGCAGTTGCTGGTGCCACGGCTGGCGATGCCTGCCGAGACCGCCGAGCTACGCGTGCGCTTTGCCATGCAGGCGGTGTTCAGCGTGCTGGTCAATGCCGTACTCAATGATTCCGGCCCACTGCACCTCGACGACGAACAGATGATCCCGGAACTCAACCGCCTGCTGGCCGGCTATCTCGGCATCACCTGCGCAGAGCCGGCCTGAGCACACCACCGGCCCACGCGACCCGCGGTAATGCAGCCAGGCCATGGCTGCCATGAATTGCGCAGCGCTTGCTTGGCTGGCGCGCCGTCCCTCCCTAGAATGTGCCTACGCCGGGCCCCGTGCCCGGCGCCCCCGGCCTGCCGCAAAACGGCGCGCCGGGCGCAGCCCTATCCGCCTCAACGTTCACCGGGACCGCTCATGGCCACGCTTTTCCTCGTCCGGCACGGACAAGCCTCGTTTGGCGCCGCCAACTACGATTGCCTGTCGCCGACCGGCCGCCAGCAGGCACGCTGGCTGGGCGAGTATTTCCAGGAGCGCGGCGTCAGCTTCAGCCGCGTGGTAGCCGGCACGCTGGTGCGCCAGCAGGACACCGCCAGCGAGATCCTGGCCGGCATGGGTCAGCCGCAGGCACCGATCGTCTCGCACCCGGGCCTGAACGAATACGACGGCGAGGCGCTGTACCGTTGCCACACCGGCGGCGCCGACCACCGCGCGCACCAGAACGGCGACTACAACGATTACTGGCGCACCTTCCGCGCGGCCTACGCCGCATGGACCCAGGACGGGCTGGCCGACATGCCCGAGAGCTGGGCCGATTTCGGCGCCCGCATTGCCGGCGCCCTGGCGCACGCGAGCGAAGGCACGACGCGCGAGGATGCCATCCTGGTGGTGAGCTCCGGTGGCGCCATCGGCCGTGCCACGGCCGACCTGCTTGGCGCACCGGCCCAGGCCGCCATCGAGATGAACCTGCAATTCCGCAATACGGCGTTCTGCGAGATCATCGTCGGCCGCGGCGTGCAGCGGCTGCTGAGCTTCAACAACGTGCCGCACCTGGAACGCGCCGACCGGCGCAGCGCAGTGACGTTCGCCTGACGCGCGACACACCGCAAACAAGAAGGCCGCGATACCGCGGCCTTTTTTTCCGGCTGCTGGCGCGGACACTCTGACATGCCCGCGCCGCCGGTCCTTCTCCCTTTACTACCTCTTGCCGCAGCAATCCTCGCGGGGCGTGCCGGCGCGGCACGCCCCGGCTGCTACAGCTTTACAGACGCTCGACGATGGTCACATTGGCCAGCCCGCCGCCTTCGCACATCGTCTGCAGGCCGTAGCGCTTGCCGTGCGTATGCAGCGCATGCACCAGCGTGGTCATCAGCTTGGCGCCCGAGCCGCCCAGCGGATGGCCCAGCGCGATCGCGCCGCCATGCACGTTCAGACGCTCCGGATCGGCGCCGGTGGCCTTCAGCCAGGCCAGCGGCACCGGGGCGAAGGCTTCGTTGACTTCAAACAGGTCGATATCGCCGATGCGCAGGCCCGCCTTCTTCAGCGCGACTTCCGTGGCCGGCAGCGGCGCTTCCAGCATCACGACCGGATCATGGCCGATCACCGTCATGGTGTGCACGCGCGCCAGCGGCTTGACGCCGAGCTTCTTCAGTCCGGCCTCGTTGACCACCATCAGGCCGGCGGCGCCGTCGCAGATCTGGCTGGCGGAAGCGGCAGTCACGCGGCCGCCTTCGGCGATCAGCTTGACGCTGCCAATGCTTTCCAGCGTGGCGTCATAGCGGATGCCTTCGTCAGTGGTGTGCATTTCCCCGTTAGCACCGTCAGCCGTACGCACTTCCACCGGCAGGATTTCGGCAGTGAAGCGGCCCGCCTTGGTGGCGGCGATGGCGCGCTGGTGGCTCTGCAGGGCGTAGGCATCCAGCTGCTCGCGCGACAGGCCGTACTTGCGCGCGATCATCTCGGCGCCGGTGAACTGGCTGAACTGCACGCCGGGGTAGCGCGCCTCGACACCGGGGCTCTTGGGCACGCCGAAACCGTTCTTGGCCGGCAGCTGCGACGAAAGGCCCATCGGCACGCGCGTCATGCTTTCCACGCCGGCGGCGATGACGATGTCCATCGCGCCGGACATCACTGCCTGCGCGGCAAAGTGCAGTGCCTGCTGCGACGAACCGCACTGGCGGTCCACCGAGGTGCCGGGCACGCTTTCAGGCAGGCGCGAGGCCAGGATGGCATTGCGCGCCACGTTGCCGGCCTGCTCGCCGACCTGGCTCACGCAGCCCATGATGACGTCTTCGACCAGCGCCGGGTCGGCGCCGGTGCGTTCCACCAGCGCGTCCAGCACCTGTGCGGCCAGGTCGGCCGGATGCCAGCCCGACAGCTTGCCGCCCTTGCGGCCGCCGGCGGTACGGACCGCCGCGACGATATATGCCTCTGCCATGTGATCTCCCTGATTCGGTGCAGGCTGCCGGGGCAGCCATGGTGTTGTCCGGAGTGCCGGCATCTGGCGCCGGCAGTGTCGCTTTGCATTGTTGCGCGGCGGGTGGCGGCAAGCGTCGTCGGAAGCGACGAAGTTTGCCGCAGGCCTCAGGTACGCGGCGCCAGCACCGCAAAGATCGCGGTCGCGCGCAGCAGGCAGCGCTCGCCGCTGACCAGCCGGCAGGTGCCATAGCGCAGGCGCGAGCCGAGCTTGTCGAACTCCACGCGGGCCTCGACCCAGTCGCCCAGGCGCGCGGAATCCAGGTAGTCCAGGCTCAGGTTGACGGTCACCGCGCTCTTGGAGCGCCCGGTTTCCAGCGACATCATCATGCCGATGGCGGTATCGGCCAGCGTCGCCAGCATGCCGCCGTGCGGGATGCCCAGGTTGTTCAGGTGGCTCTCGTCGATCCGCACCGCCAGCGTGCGGCGCTCCGCATGCAGGTAGAGCTGGCCGAAACCTGCCATGTAGCCGCTCATCCGGCGCAGCGGGACGAAGCCCTCCGGCACGTCCCCGCCGGCAGCTTCGCCCGGCTCGGCGATGGCCCTGGTCATCGCCGCCTCGATCTCGGCCTCGGCCATGGCGTCAGGCAAAGAAGCGCGAGGCCACGCTGAGGTGCTCGCGGCAATCGGCCACCATGCGCGTGATCAGCTCTTGGCAGCTGGGCACATCGTCGATCAGGCCCACGCACTGGCCGGCGCTGATGATGCCACCGTCGGTCTCGCCCGCCTTGAGCGCCGCCTTGCCGCGCACGCCGGCGACCAGGTGCTTGACGTCCTCGAACTGCGCGCCACCCGGGCGGCGTTCAATGCTCACCACCTCGTCCGACACGGCGTTCTTGAGCACGCGCGCGGTGTTGTGCAGCGTGCGGAAGATCAGGTTGGTGTCGCGCTCGCTGGCCTGCACCAGCGCCTTCTTGACGTTGTCGTGAATCGGCGCCTCGCGCGTGGCGCAGAAGCGCGTGCCCATGTTGACGCCCTCGGCGCCCAGCACCAGTGCCGCTGCCATGCCGCGTCCGTCGGCGATGCCACCGGAGGCGATCACCGGGATCGACAGCTTGCGCACCGCCTGCGGGATCAGCACCATGCCGGGCACGTCGTCCTCGCCGGGGTGGCCGGCGCACTCGAAGCCGTCGATCGACACCGCGTCCACGCCCAGGCGCTCGGCCGACAGCGCATGGCGCACCGCCACGCACTTGTGGATCACCTTGATGCCGGCGGCCTTGGCGCGCGCGATATGTTCCTTGGGGTTGTTGCCGGCGGTTTCCAGCACCTTGACGCCGCTCTCGATGATGACGTCGAGGTAGCGCGCATACGGCGGCGGGTTGATCGACGGCAGCAGGGTCAGGTTCACGCCGAACGGCTTGTCGGTCATCTCGCGGCAGCGGCGGATCTCTTCGGCCAAGTCCTCGGGCGTGGGTTGCGTCAGCGCCGTGAGGATGCCCAGCCCGCCGGCGTCGGAAACGGCGGAGGCCATCTCGGCGTAGCCAACCCATTGCATGCCACCCTGGATGATCGGGTAGCGGATGCCAAGCAGTTCGGTGATTCGTGTCTTCATGGATGTCCCTTTGCTGTCTGCGCTGGCAGGGCGCGCACGCACGGTGCTACGGTGTGGCTGTGGGTGTGCCGGTCCTGCCGCTTGATCCCCGTCAGTCTACGACCGGGCGCCGATTTCCGGCTTCGTCGGAAGCGACGATTGCGGGCGGCGCATTCTGCACTAGTGTTGGGCGAGCCCCCGTGCCGTCTTCCCCATCCCGGCACCCCTCCCCCTTTCCCGGCAGGAGCCCTCATGACGCAAGCCACGCCTTCATTCGAAACCCTGCGCTACGCCGTTGCAGACGGTGTCGCCACCATCACCCTGCACCGCCCGGACCAGCTCAATGCGTTCACCGCGCAGATGATGCATGAGCTGATCGCCGCGTTCGACGCCACCGATGCCGACGACAATGTGCGCGCCGTGATCGTCACCGGCTCGGGCCGGGCCTTCTGCGCCGGCGCCGACCTGTCCGGCGGCAGCTCCACCTTCGACTTCGAGAAGCGCTATGGCGCCAGCCCCGATACCGCGCACCGCGACGGCGGCGGGCGCGTGTCGCTGCGCATCTTCCGCAGCCTCAAGCCGGTGATCGCCGCGGTCAACGGCGCCGCGGTCGGCGTGGGCGTGACCATGCAGCTGCCGATGGATATCCGGCTGGCATCGACCGACGCCAAGTTCGGCTTTGTCTTTGCGCGCCGGGGCATCACGCCCGAAGCGGCGTCGTCGTGGTTCCTGTCGCGCGTGGTCGGCATCTCGACCGCGCTGGAATGGTGCTATACCGGCCGCGTGTTCTCGGCCCAGGAAGCGCATGAGCGCGGCCTGGTGCGCTCGCTGCACGCGCCTGAGGACCTGCTCCCTGCCGCCCAGGCCATTGCCCGCGAGATCGCCGCCAATGCCGCGCCGGTCTCGGTGGCGATCTCGCGCCAGCTGATCTGGCGCATGGCCGGCGCCAGCCACCCGATGGAAGCGCACAAGCTCGACAGCCGCGCGATCCAGTCGCGCGGGCGCTCCGCCGACGTGAAGGAAGGCGTCAGCGCCTTCCTGGAAAAGCGCCCTGCCGCCTTCCCGGAGACCGTGTCGCACGACATGCCGGACTTCTTCGACTGGACCAGCGAGCCGCCCTTCATCTGAAGCGCGCCCGTCAATCAACTTTTCCGGAATTCGCATGAACGTCAGCCAAGCCGTCGCCAGCCGCAAGTCCGTCCGCGGCTTCCTGCCCCGGGCCGTTGCGCCCGCCACCATCCGGCGCGTGCTCGACGCCGCCGCGCGCGCGCCCTCGGGAGGCAACCTGCAGCCCTGGCATATCCATGTCGTCGGCGGCGAGGCCCTGGAGGGGCTGCGCGCCATCATGCGCGAGCGCATCACCCAGGCGCCCGCGGGTGAAGAGCGCGAGTACGACATCTACCCGCGCGAGCTGGTCTCGCCCTACCGCAACCGCCGCTTCCAGGTGGGCGAGGCGCTCTACCACTATCTCGGCATCCCGCGCGAGGACAAGGCGCGGCGGCTGGCCCAGTTTGCCAATAACTTCACCTTCTTCGGCGCGCCGCTGGCGCTGTTCTGCACCGTGGACCGCCGCATGGGCCCGCCGCAATGGTCGGACCTGGGCATGTACCTGCAGACGGTGATGCTGCTGCTGCGTGAAGAAGGGCTGGACAGCTGCGCGCAGGAATGCTGGGCGATGTACCCGCAGACCATCGGCAAGTTCCTGTCGCTGCCGGCCGAACGGATGCTGTTCACCGGCATGGCGATCGGCTACGAAGACCCCGAGGCGCCCGCCAACCAGTTGCGCGCCGTGCGCGCGCCGCTGGACGAATTCACGGAATTCATGGGCATCTGAGCCGCAACCGCGCGCGCAGCCTTCGGCTGCGGCGCGGCCTCAGAGCAGCCCGAGCTGGCGCGCGATGGCCACTGCCTGGGTGCGGTTGCTGGCGTGCAGCTTGGCGCTGATATTGCGCAGGTGCGTGCGCACCGTGGTTTCGGACACGAACAGCCGCTCGGCCATGGCCACATTGGAATAGCCCTCGGCCAGCAGCTGCAGCACCTTCTGCTCCTTGGGCGTCAGCGGCTCCACCAGTGCGGCCGGTGCCGGCCGGCCCGCACCGGCGGCCTGCTCGCCCCCGGCCTGGCCGCAGGCCTGCAGCAGCTTTTCCACGTACGGGGCAGGCAGGCTGGCAGACTGGCGCGAGCAGGCATCGGCCACCAGCCTGCGCACATCGTCGCCCTCGTCGGCAAAGATGCGGACAAAGCCTTCGGCAGCGCCGAAACGCAGCGCCTCGCCCATCACCACCAGCGCGTGCGCGCCGTCGCCAGTGCGCTGGCACGCCTGCGCCAGCAGGATGCGCAGCTTGAGCGCACGGCGCATCAGCTGGTTGCCGGCAGCAGCCGTCAGCTCGCGCTCGATGGCCTCGCGCACCGGCGTGCCCGGGCGCGCATGCAGGTCCAGCCGCAGCCGGCCAAGGGTGATGTCCTCGACATCACTGGCAAAGGAGCTGACCCCGGGCCGCGTGCGCCACAGCGCCGGATCGGCGGCGCGTTCAATCGCCTCCTGCGCCGCGTGGACATTGCCCTGGCGCAGTGCCAGCCGTGCGCGCTCCAGCATTGCCGCCATCACCAGCCGCGTCAGCCCGCGGTGGTGCCCCAGCGCTTCCAGCTGCGCCAGCCATTCATGCGCCTGGTCGGCTTCGCCGCGCTCGAAGGCAATGCGGGCCAGCACCGTGTGCCCGGTGATGATCTGGTCAGGCAGCCCGAGGTCGCGCGACAGCGGCAGGTAGACGTTGAGCAATCGGCTGGCGCGCTCGGAATCACCGCTCTCGTACAGGCCTTCGGCCAGCAGGATGCCGGCCATGGCATTGCCGTTGGTGGGCCCGAAGCGGTTCGGCAGCATCGTGCTGGCGGCGATGCGAAACCGTGCCAGCGCCTGCTGCAGCCGCCCCTGGCGCAGGTCGATCAGCCCTTCGACCGACTCCGAGAAAATCTTGTTGAAATTGCTGTCCGAGCCGCGCACCGCGTGCCGCGCCACCTGCAGCAGCCGGCGTGCCTCCGGGTAGTCGCCGGCGACTGCAGCCAGGCGCGCCATCGACGTGCCCAGGATCGCATCGGGGAAGGCATAGCCCATCGGCAACGGCGGCAGCTCATTGCGGGCGAAGGCGCGCGCATCGTCGAAGCGGTCCATCATGTTCAGCAGCATATGGCGCAGCGCGCGGATATGCGCCAGCAGGTCGCCGGCCGCGCCCTCGGTGGGGATCTGCTGCAGCAGGGCAATGGCTTCGGCCGGGCCGCGCGTGAACGACACCGCCCAGACGCGCGCGATCTGCAGCTTGGGCCAGCGCGCCAGTTCCTCGGCCGGCACCGCCTCCAGCCAGCGCGTCAGCAGGCGCATGCGGCCCTGCGCCAGCAGGTCGTCCGCGGCGCCGTCCAGCAACGGCAGCGCGTGCGCCAGCGCACCGGCCGCGAAGGCATGCTCGATGGCGGGCACCGGGCGACCCTGCGACTCATACCAGCGCGATGCCGACAGGTGCAGCTGCGGCACGGCGTCAGGCATGGCCTGCGCCAGCTGGCCGCGCAGGAAACCGGAAAAGAGGCTGTGATAGCGGTACCACTGCTCCGATGCCGCACCGGAGCCACGCTCGCCATAGCGCTCGCTCTCCAGCGGCAGCAGGAACAGGTTGGCGCGCTCCAGCCAGGCCAGGATTTCGTCGCTGCTGCCAGCTGTCGCGGGCTCGCACACGGCGTCGCACAGCGGCCCGCACAACTGGTCCAGGATCGAGGTGCGCAGCAGGAAGTCGCGCACCGCCTCGGGCAGGTGCAGGAATACGTCTTCGACCAGGTAATCGGCAATCGCCGCGTTGGAGCCGGAGAAGCCGGCGATAAAGCCCTCTGGCTGGCTGCGCCGCTCCAGCGCCACCGACGCCAGCCACAAGGCCGTGGCCCAGCCCTCGGTACGCCGGTGCAGCACGCTGATGGCCGCCTGCTCCAGCTTCAGCCCGCGCGCCTGGCGCAGGAAGGATGCGGTTTCGCCGGCGGAAAAGCGCAGCTGCGCGGGCTCGATCTCAAGCAGCTCGCCGCGCGCGCGCAAGCGGCCCAGGCCGGATTCAGGCACCCAGCGCGTGCCGATCACCACGCGGCAGCCGGGCGGCAGGCTGTCCACCAGTTGCCAGACCAGCCCGGTCACGGTGGCGTTCTGGATCGCTTCGAAATCATCGAGGAACAGCGTGAAGGCGCCATTGTGGCTGGCCAGGCGGTCGATCAGCGCGAGCGCCTGCTCGCCGGGATCCTGGGCCAGCGCCCCGTGTGCGGACCGGCCGGGCCCGCCGCCGCCCAGGCCCTGCGCGATGGCGGCTTCGACCGAACCCAGAAAGCGCGAGGCATCATTATCCGAACGATCCAGCGTCAGCCAGGCGGTGCGCCCGCCCGCGGCCTCCAGGCGCGCGCGGCACTGGAGCATGGCCGTGGTCTTGCCGAAGCCCGCTGGTGCGCGCACCAGCACAAGCTTGACGAAGCCGGCCGCACACACGGTCTCGCAGATCGCCGCGCGCTCGACCTGGAACGGGGTCAGCAGCGGCGGACGCAGTTTGGCCGCCAGCGATGCGGCGCCGGCGGGCGGCGGCGTGCGCCGTCCGGTCTCCTCGATACTTGCCATTGGCTGTTGTCGTCTCCCGCACATCGCTGCCGTTGCAGGCCGCGCGATGCGCCGCCCGCGCTGCGGATGCAGCCGGGCGGCCGTGGCTGTGATGTAACGGAGGATTATGACGTAAACCGCCGCACTCGCGAAAATGCGGGCGGCGGCAAGTGGCCTACACCAGCTTGTTGGTGTGGCCGGCCCAGTAGCGGTCGCGCAGCAGCCGCTTGAGCAGCTTGCCGGTCGGCAGGCGCGGCAGCTCGGACTCGAAGTCTACCGAGCGCGGGCACTTGATGGCCGACAGGTTCGCGCGGCAGAACGCGATCAGTTCCGCGGCCAGCTCGGGCCCGGCCTGGCCCATGTCGGCCGGCTGCACCACGGCCTTGACCTCTTCGCCGAAGTCCTCGTTGGGCACGCCGATCACGGCCACGTCCATCACCTTGGGATGCGTCATCAGCAGGTTCTCGGCCTCCTGCGGGTAGATGTTGACGCCGCCGGAGATGATCATGTTGGCCTTGCGGTCGGTCAGGTACAGGTAGCCGTCCGCATCCACATAGCCGACATCGCCGATGGTGCTCCAGTCCGGCTGCTGCGGGTGGCGCGACTCCGCGGTCTTGGCCTCGTCGTTGTGGTACGCAAAGGCGCGGCCTTCGGCAAAGTAGATCGTGCCCGATTCGCCCGGCGGCAGCAGCGCGCCGTCCGGTCCGCAGATGCGCAGCTTGCCGACCATGGCCCGGCCCACCGTGCCCTTGCGCTCCAGCCACTCCGGCGTGCTGACCACGGTCACGCCATTGCCCTCCGTCCCTGCGTAGTACTCCCAGATCACCGGCCCCCACCACGCGATCATGGCTTCCTTGACCTGCACCGGGCACGGCGCGGCCGCGTGGATCGCCACGCGCAGTGACGACACGTCAGAGGCCTGCCGCTGCGCCTGGGGCAGCTTGAGCATTCGCGAGAACATCGTCGGCACCAGCTGCGTATGCGTGATGAGGTGCTGCTGCACCAGCTGCAGGTAGTGCCCGGCATCGAAATGCTCCATCACCACCGCAGTCCCGCCCAGCGCCTGCACGGCCATGTTGTAGCGCAGCGGCGCCGCGTGGTACAGCGGCGCCGGCGACAGGTAGCGCGTCTCGGCATCGAAGCCATAGAGCCGCTGGCACAGGCTGGTCAGGGTCGTGGGTTCTTCGATATTCGCGCTCGACGGCGGCGCATACACCCCCTTCGGCCGGCCAGTGGTGCCGGACGAATACAGCATGTCGCCGCCGGTCACTTCGCCATCGATGCGCGTTGCCGGGCAGCGCGCCAGCGCGGTCTCGTACGCGTCATAGCCCGGCACGGTGCCGTCCAGCATCAACCTGCCGCGCAGCGCCGGCGTCTGCCCGACCAGGGCTGCCGCGACCTCGGCCTGCGCGTGCGTGGTGACCAGCAGCTTCGCGCCGCTGTCATTGATGATGTAGGCGGCATCGGCCACGTTCAGCCGCGTGCTCAGGCAGATATAGATAATGCCGCTGCGCTGCGCGCCCCAGCACAGTTCAAACAGGCGCGGATGATTCTCGACCATGAACGCCACGCGGTCACCGGGCTGCAGTCCCTGGCTGCGGAACAGATGGGCGACCTGGTTTGAGCGTTCGTCCAGTTCGCGGTAGGTGACGACTGCGCCGCTGCCACCCATGATGACGGCTGGCTTTTCGGGCGTGCGCTGCGCGTGGATGTGCGGATGCATGGCGTTGAACTCCTCGACGGGTGTCGGTGTGTTGGCGGATGCCGATCCCGCATTCTCGGAACGTCGGCCAGTTCAACCATCGTCGGAAGCGACGAAGCGGTCCCGCCACCGTTTTGCCGCAGTGCCGCAAAAAAGGGCCGCGCACGCGCCGCGGGCAGCTTCGTCCGATGCGACGATGCGCCACCGGCGCGGCCCGGCAGGATGATGCCAGCCAGACTACCGCAATCACGCCTCCCCCATTCCGAAGGAGCCAAGGTGGATTTCCAGTTCAGCGAAGAACAGTCGATGCTGCGCGACACGCTCGCGCGTTACCTGGCCGACCACTATGATTTCGAAGCCCGCCGCGCTGCCGTGCGGTCCGCCGCGGGCTGGCGCCCGGATTGCTGGCGCGCATTCGCCCGCGAGCTCGGCATTCTCGGCGCGGCCTACCCCGAGACGCTGGGTGGCCTGGGCGGCGGCGCGGCCGAGCACATGATCGTGATGGAACAGCTGGGCCGCCACCTGGTGCTGGAGCCCTACCTGGGCACCGTGGTGCTGGGCGGCGGCGCGCTGATGCACGGCAGCTCCGAACTGGCCGCGCAGTGGGTGCCGGCCATCATCGGCGGCGAAGCCACCGCCGCCTGGGCCCATGCCGAACCCGCCAGCCGCTATTGCCGCCACGACGTGCAGGCCAGCGCCACGCGCCAGGGCAACGGCTACAAGCTGAGCGGGCACAAGCACGCCGTGGTCGGCGCGCCGTTCGCCACCCACCTGGTGGTCAGCGCCCGCACCTCCGGCGCACGCCGCGACCGGGACGGCATCAGCCTGTTCTGGATTGCACGCGACACGCCGGGCGTGACGCTGCGCGAGTACCCGACCTTCGACGGCCTGCGCGCCGCCGAGGTGCTGCTAGACAACGTGCAGGTGCCAGCCAGCCAGCGTATCGGCGCGGAAGGCGAGGCCTTTGCGCTAATCGAACAGCTGTGCGACGAGGCCATGGTCGCGCTCTCTGCCGAAGCCAATGGCGCGATGGCGCGCATGCTGGCCGACACCATCGACTATGCGCGCCAGCGCAAGCAGTTCGGCGTGCCGATCGGCACCTTCCAGGTGCTGCAGCACCGCATGGCCGACATGTACATGCAGCTGGAGCAATCCGTGGCGCTGACCCAGGTGGCGGCGATGCAGGCCGCCAGCGCGCCGCAGGCACGCGCCCAGGCGGCGTGCGCGGCCAAGATCCAGGCCGGCCAGGCCGGCGCCTTTGTCGGCCAGGCGGCGGTGCAGATCCACGGCGGCATGGGCGTCACCGAAGAGCTGGCCGTGGGCCACTACTTCAAGCGCGTCACCGCGATCGACCTGCAGCTGGGCTCGGCCGAGCACCACCTGCGCCGCTACGCCGACCTGCTCTACCCCGCCCAGGCCGCGGCCTGAAGCCGGCATCCCCGAACACAGACGATTACCCAGCGAGGCCCGTCGATGAATCTCGATTTCTCCCCGCAAGACCAGCAGTTCCGCGAAGACGTGCGCGCCTGGATCGCCCAGGCCTATGACGCCGACCTGCGCGCAATGATGGCGCAGTCCAAGAACGGCTATCTCGACAAGGCCGCGCAACTGCGCTGGCAGAAGGCGCTGCACGCGCGCGGCTGGGCCGCGCCGAACTGGCCCAAGGAATACGGCGGCCCGGGCTGGACCTCGACCGAGCGCTTTATCTTCCAGTCCGAACTGGCCGCCGCCGGCTGCCCGCCGGTGTCGCCGATGGGCCTGAAGATGGTGGCGCCGGTGATCATGAAGTACGGCACGCCTGAACAGAAGCAGCGCTTCCTGCCGCCGATCCTGAGCTCGGATGTGTGGTGGTGCCAGGGCTACTCCGAACCGAACTCCGGCTCCGACCTGGCCTCGCTGCAGATGCGCGCCGATCATGGCACTGACAGCGAGGGCGAGCACTACATCCTGAACGGCTCCAAGATCTGGACCACGCATGCGCAGTGGGCCGACTGGATGTTCTGCCTGGTGCGCACCAGCCGAGAATCGAAGCGCCAGGAAGGGATTTCGTTCCTGCTGCTCGATATGCATACGCCCGGCATCACGGTGTCGGCGCTGCCGACGCTGGACGGTCCCATGACCGGGCAGCAGGAAGTGAACCAGGTGTTTTTCGAGAATGTGCGCGTGCCGGTGGCGAACCGCATCGGGGAGGAAGGCAAGGGCTGGACCTATGCCAAGTACCTGCTGGAGTTCGAGCGCGGCGGTACGTATAGCCCGATGCTGCGCAAGCAGCTGTCGAAGATTGCGGACATCGCCGCGGAGCAGCCTGCCGACGACGGTGGCCGCCTGCTGGACGATCCCGCCTTCCGCCGCAAGCTGGCGGGGCTGCACCTGCGTGCTGCCGCGCTTGAAGCGGTTGAGTTGCGGATGTTCTCAGGCGTGGAATCCGGGACCTCGATCGGGGCTGCGTCGAGCATGCTGAAGCTCACGGGCACTGAGACTCTGCAGGCGGCAAGCGAACTTGCGGTGGAAGCCGCAGGGCCGGCTGCGTTGCCGTTCGTGCAGGATACGTGGGCTGCGTTGCAAGGGCGCGAGGCCGCGCCGCAGGTCGGGCCGGATTATGCTGCCGTGCTGGCGCCGCGCTATTTCAACTATCGCAAGGCTTCGATTTATGGGGGGTCTAATGAGATCCAGCGCAATATCATTGCGAAGCTTGTGTTGGGGCTTTGAGGGGTCCTGTACCAGTGATGGGTTCAAGAGCAGCCGCTGTGTGCGGCTGTTTATTTGGGGGCTTGGCGATATCGCATCAACGCCTTTGGCTGCGCTCCGCGCAAGCGCAAAAAAAGACGACAGGGCACTTTGGGCCTGCGCAGCAGCCGTAGGCGTCCCCGCAATGCCGTTTGCAGCAGGCGGCCTACGCCCTGCATGGGGATCGTTCAATAGTGGGTTAACGCAGGCACTATCCCACACTCACATGGCGTAGCAGGGTCGAACGGGCACCCACGCCCAAACGGCAAGCACCACCGTGCGAACCACCAACGCCGTGGAATTGATTGCCAGCCGCATAGGCGACGCGCTTTTTGGTTACTTTTTGTCGCTCGGACAAAAGTGACTCGCCGGCTACGCCGGCGCAACAGCCACGCTGCCAGAAGCCACAAACCGACCGCATTGCCCCAGCCCCATCCCGCCAAAGACTGAAAACCAGCGCTCCTAGGGTTCACCCTTAATTGACTGTTCACCTCTCACGCTCATATATTTTTATGAACATATAGTTCATTTTTGAACGCACAACCAGCAGGTAGACAAAATGCCCCTCAAGATCGGAATCAACGGCGCCGGCATCGGCGGCCTCGCCGCAGCCATCGCACTGCGCAAGCTCGGCATGGACGCAACCGTCTACGAACAAGCCCCCCGCTTCGCCCGCGTAGGCGCCGACATCAACCTGACCCCCAACGCCGTACGCGCCCTCGACGGGCTAGGCATCGGCGACACCCTGCGCGAAACCGCCGCACGCCCCAGCCACCGCATCAGCCGCATGTGGGACACCGGCGAAGAAACTTCCCGCCTGCCGATGCAGGAAGACGCCGAGCGCCGCTACGGCGCCCCGCAGCTGACCATGCACCGCGCCGACCTGATGACCGCGCTGGAGGCCGCCGTGCCGGCCGAATGCGTGCGCCTTGGCCACAAGGCCGTGGCCATCGAGCCGCATGCCGATGGCGCCACGCTGCGCTTCGCCAATGGTGCGCAGGAGCGCGTCGATGTGCTGGTCGGCGCCGACGGCATCCACTCCACCGTGCGCACCACCCTGTTCGGCCAGGAAAGCCCGATCTTCACCGGCGTGGTGGCCTACCGCGCGGTCGTTCCGGCCGAGCGCCTCGCCGGCGTGCCCAACCTGGGCGCCTTCACCAAATGGTGGGGCCCGGAGGCCACCACGCAGATCGTCACCTTCCCGCTCAACCGCGGCCGCGACATCTTTATCTTCGCCACCGTCGCGCAGGAAGCCTGGCGCCATGAGTCCTGGACCACGCCGGGCCGCGTGCAAGACCTGCGCAGCGCCTATGCCGGCTTCCACCCCGAGGCGCGCGCACTGCTGGATGCCTGCGACGAGGTGCTGATCTCCGCGCTGTACGTGCGCGACCCGCTGCCGGCATGGTGCGCCGGCCCGGTCACGCTGATGGGCGACGCCTGCCACCCGATGATGCCGTTCATGGCGCAGGGCGCCGGCATGGCGATTGAAGACGCCGTGGTGCTGGCGCGCTGCATTGCCGATGCCGCACCCGGCGGTGCCGCAGGCGTGCCCGCCGCGCTGGCGCGCTACCAGGCCGCGCGCCATGAACGCACCAGCCGCATCCAGATCGGCTCGCGCAGCAATGCCTGGCTGAAGGAAGGCGGCAATGCCGACTGGGTGTACGATTACGACGCCTGGAACGTCGCCCTCGGCTGAGGCCGCGGCGATCGTTTCCGCCAGCACGGCCGCCTGCGCGGCCGTTTTCCGTTGACAGCAGACACCACCATGCCCAAGTCCCGCCCACAGCCTGACCTTGCCGACGATGGCGATACTGAGGACGCCCGCGAAGCCCAGCTGGTCTCACCGGTGATCCGCGGCCTGCGCCTGCTGCGCTTCATCGCCGAGGGCGGCGCCACCGCCAACCTGAGCGAAGTGGGCCGGCGCATCGACGTGAACCGCGTCACCGTGATGCGGCTGCTGGACACACTGGAGCATGAGGGCATGGTGGAACGCCTGCCGCAAGGCGGGCACCAGGTCGGCTTCAACTTCCTGAAGCTGGCCTCGCGCGTGCTGGCCACCAATGACCTGACCAGCTTTGCCGCACGCGTGCTGGCCCGGCTGAGCGCGTCGCTGCAGCTGTCGGCCTACCTGGCCGTGCGCGATGGCGGCGATGCACTCTACCTGCTGCGGCAGATGCCCGCGGCCTCGCTGGTCAGCAATATCCAGGTGGGCAGCCGCGTGGCCGCACACCTGACCACGCCGGGGCGGATGCTGATTGCCGAACTGCCGCCGGAGACGCTGCGCGAGCTGCTCGGGCCCGATCCCCTGCCGACGGTCACCGGCCAGAGCCCGGCCACCCACGCGCGGCTGGCCGATATCCTTGCCGCCGACCGCGAACGCGGCTGCGCCTGGAGCTTCTCCGCCTATGAACCGGGCATCGATTCCTGCGCGGCGCCGGTGCGCGGCGCCGACGGCGACGTGATCGCCGCCATCAGCGTGGCGGGGCCGCAGCAGCGCTTTGAAGCCGATGGCGCGCTGCGCGAGCGCGCGGAGAAGGAAGTCAGGCAGGCCGCGCGCGACCTGTCGGGGTTGATGGGATACCGCTGCGCCACTACTCCGCGGTAATCCCGTACGCCTTGATCAGCTTCGCCCATGCCGCGGTTTCCTCGCGGATGCGGGCCTCGAGCGCCTGCGGCGTGCTGCCCACCGGCTCCATCCCCTGGCGCTGCAGCTCGGCGCGCGCCGCGGGCGTGGCCAGCAGCGCGCGCACGTCGGCGCCGAGCGCATCGGCCGCCGGCTGCGGCGTGGCCTTGGGCACCAGCAGCGCATACCAGGAACTGACGTCGATGCCGGGCACGCCCTGCTCGGCCAGCGACGGCACGTTCGGCGCGGCCGGCGAGCGCCTGGACTGCGTCACCGCCAGCGCGCGCAGCGCGCCGGACTGGATGAACGGCGCCAGCGTCGGCCACGTGCCGAACAGCACCGGCACCTGCCCGCCCACCACGTCGTTGAGCGCCTGCGTGGTGCCTTTGTAGGGCACGTGCAGCAGCGTGATACCGGCCTTGTTGCGGAACAGTTCGCCAGCCAGGTGCAGGCCGCTGCCGACACCCGGGCTGGCGTAGCCCAGCGGCTTGCCGGACTTTTCTGCCTGCTGTGCCAGCTTGACCAGGTCCTGCACGGAATTCGCCTTCACTGACGGATGCACCGCCAGCACGTTGGGCGAGCCCGCCAGCAACGACACCGGCCGGAAATCCCGCTCGACGCTGTAGCTCAGCGCCGGCATCAGCGTCGGGTTGATGGTCAGGTTGCCCGCCGGGGCCACCAGCAGCGTGCAGCCGTCGCCCGGTGCGCGCCGCACCGTGTCGATGCCGATATTGCCGTTGGCGCCAGGCTTGTTGTCGACCACGAACGGCGTGCCGCGCCGCTGCTGCAGCCCGTGCGCCAGCGTGCGCGCGAGCTGGTCGGCCGGCCCGCCGGCCGGGAACGGCACCACGATGCGCACGTTGGCGCAGCCGGCGGCCTGTGCCGCCTGCCACGGCACGCACGCCGCCAGCGCTGCGGCCAGCGCCGTGCCAACCAGCCATTGCCGCCGGCGCGGCGGCCTGTTGTATGTCTTGCATTGCTGCATATTGCTTCCCATCGGATGGCAGGCGGCGCGCGTTGCCGTCAGGCGAACGGCTTCGGCACCTCCGGCCGGTAGTCGAGCAGGCGCGACAGCTCGGCCGCCGCCCGCCTGACCTGTTCCACCACGTTGTCGAGCTGGTCCGGATCGATGCGCGAGGCCGGGATGGTCGCGCCCAGCGCCGCCACCACCTTGCCACTGCGGTCGCGCACCGGCGCCGCGATGGTAGAGATGCTGGCCTCGAAGAACCCTTCATGCAGCACATAGCCGCGCTGGCGGTCACGCTGGACCATGTCGTAGAGCTCTTCGACGGTGCGCGGCGTGCTTTCGGAATACACCTCAAGGCGCTCTTCCGGATACAGTGCGCGCAGTTCCGCCAGCGACAGGTCTTCCAGCAGCACGCGGCCCAGCACGGTGGCGTGCGCCGGCAGCCGCGTGCCGACGTTGACCGTGCTGGCAAACGGGCGCGAGGCCACCGACTTGGCCACATAGACGATGGAGCGGCCGTCGCGCACCACCAGGTTGCACGGATAGTGGATCTCGTCGCGCAACCGGTCCAGCAGCGGGCGGCCCAGCTCGGTCAGCTCCAGCGAAGCGAGGTAGTCAAAGCCCAGCCGCAGCACCGCCATGCCCAGGCGGAACTCGCGCCCGCCGTCGGTGCGCTCGACGAAGCCCATCATTTCCAGCGTGGCCAGCAGCCGGAACACGGTCGAACGCGGCACCTTGAGCCGGCGCGCCAGCTCGGCCGCCGACAAGGTGCGCTCACGGCTGCTGAATTCGGCCAGCAGCCGCAGGCCGCGCTCCAGCCCCGGCACGATGTACTTGTCCTGGGCGCTCTCCTGGGCGCTCTCCTGGGCGCTCTCCTGGGCGCCCTCCTGGCCGCCTTCCTGCGTGTCTTCCTGCGGCGAATCGGTCGTCATGGTCTGTCTCTGCACTATTCGGTCTTGGCGTAACGCTCTCATATATCACGCCTGCACCCCGTAGGGTACCCGTATTGCCGGCAGACCCCGCCCTGGGCCCGCCTACGCCCCTGGGCGCAGGTAGTCGCGCAGCCAGGCCGCGCATTGCTCGCCCTGGGCGGCGGGCCAGCGCACCACGATGGTCTCGTCGCGGCGGCGCAGCTCGACGCAGATGTCCGACAGCGGCCCGCGCGCGGCCTCGCCGCGCCCGAACAGCCGCGAGAACAGCCCGCCGGCGGCGGGTGCGGGCGGCGCGGACCGCGTCGGCAGCACCGCATGGCCGTTGACCGCGGCAGCCGATGCCACCGGTGCCGCAGGTGCGGACTTCGCCGCCGGCTCGGGCGCTGCCTGCGCCGCCTGCGGCGACAGCCGTGCCAGCAGGTTGGCGCCGAACTCGTCCCACATGCGGTCGGCCTTGGTCTTCATCACGCTCAGGCCGAAGGTGCCCAGCCGGCCCAGCACGTCCACCTGCACCCTGATGCGCAGCTGCGTGCCGCCATCGTCCAGCGCGGTCAGGAAGAGCTCGCTCGACTGGCGCAGCGAGCTGGCCACCGAGGCGTCCTCGCCGGTGCCCTCGGTGCGCAGGTAATGCGGCGCGCGTGTCTCGACGATCTTCGTATGCAGCCGGAAGCGCGCGTTGATAAAGGCAATCTTGACCGCCATGTGCGCGATGTACTCGACATCGCTCAGCACTTCGATCGATTCCATTCCGGGCACGCAGGCGCCCATCACGTTGGGGTCGAGCAGCAGCTCCCACACGCGCGCCGGCGGCGCCGCGGTGACCAGGGTCTTTTCAATTTCCACGCATTTTCTCCGCGGCGGACAGGACCGATTCAACGATGCCGACATAGCCGGTGCAGCGGCACAAGTTGCCGTTGAGGCCGTGGCGGACTTCGTCTTCGGTCGGGTTGGGGTTGTTGGCAAGCAGCGCGCACGAGGCCATCAGGAAGCCCGGGGTGCAATAGCCACACTGCAGCCCGCCGTTGTCCATGAAGCACTGCTGCAGGGGATGCAGCTGGCCGTCGGCGGCCAGCCCCTCCACGGTCATCACATGGCGCCCGCGCGCCTGCACGGCGAGCATCAGGCAGGACTTGACCACCTCGCCGTCGACCAGCACGGAGCAGGCGCCGCAGATGCCGGTCTCGCAGCCGCGCTTGGTGCCGGTGAGGTTCAGGTCGTCGCGCAGCAGGTCGGACAGCAGGCGCCGCGCCGGCACCTCCACCTGGTGTTCTTCGCCGTTGACGGTGAGTTCTATGCTGACTTTGTTCATGGGGATTCCTTACTCCGATGCCACGCCGAACAGCTCGGCAATGGTGCGGCGCGCGACCACCCGCACCATCTCGCGCCGGTAGCTTTCCGACCCGCGCATGTCCGAGACCGCGTTGATGTCCGCGGCAACGATGGCGGCAGCTTCCTCGGCCAGTGTCGCGGTGACGGCCTTGCCGGCCAGCAGCGCTTCGGCGCGGCGCAGCCGGGCCGGAATCGGCGTGGACGCGCCCACCGCCAGCCGCGCCTCGACGCAGAATGCGCCCTCGCGCCGCACCGCCAGCGCCACGCTGGCCAGCGGCCGGTGCTCGGCGGCGGTGCGCAGGAAGCGCGCATAGCGGCCATCGGCGCCGGCACCGGGCGCCGGCACGCGGATCTGCGTGACGATCTCGTCCGGTGCCAGCGCCGTGACGTAGTAGTCGACGAGGAAGTCCTCGATATCGATCTCGCGCTCGCCGCCTCGGCCGCTGACCACGATCCGCGCGCCCTGCGCCATCAGGCAGCCCGGCGGATCGGTGGCGGGGTCGGCATAGCAGAGGTTGCCGCCGATGGTGCCCTGGTTGCGCACCTGTGGGTTGGCCACGCGCGAGGCCATGCTGGCCAGCATCGGGTAGTGCGCCTGCACCAGCGGCGAGCGCGCCACCTCGGCATGCAAGGTCAGCGCGCCGATGGTCAGGCCCTCGCGCGCATCAAAGGTAATACCGCGCAGCGCCTCGAGCCGGCCCAGCGAGACCAGGTGGCCAGGCGTCAGCATGCGCTGGCGCATGCCGAGCATCAGCGCGGTGCCGCCGGCAAGGATGCGGCAACTGTCGCCCAGGTCGGCCAGCATCTGGCTGGCCTCGGCCACGGTGGCTGGCTCAAGGAATGCAAAGTCACGCATGGGCGGCCTCCTTCTGCTTCAGTTCGCGCAGGCCCGCCAGCACCTTCTCCGGCGTGATCGGCAGCGACTGGATGCGAACGCCCACGGCGTCGAACACGGCATTGGCGATCGCCGCCGCGCCCGGCAGGATCGCGGTTTCGCTGGCGCCCTTGGCGCCATAAGGGCCGTTGGGGTCGTTCGATTCCACCACGTCGGTGCGCAGCATCGGCACCGCGTTGGCGGTAGGCATGGTGTAGTCGGCAAAGTTGCCGTTCATCAGGCGGCCATCCTCGTATTGCAGGTTCTCGTACAGGGCCCAGCCGATCGCCTGCACGGTCGCGCCGTGGGTCTGGCCGTGCACGGCGAGCGGGTTGATGGCCTTGCCGCAGTCGTCGGCGACAAAGCTGTCGATCACGGTGACCTGGCCGGTGCTGGTGTCGACTTCCACTTCCACCGCCTGTGCCGCGAAGGAGTGCGCGGGCGCGACGTTGCCGTAGTAGTCGGCATCGTGCATCACCGTGGGCGCGTCGTAGGTGGCGCGCACGTGGATGCCCTCGCCGCCGTGGCGGAAGATATGCAGCCGTGCGATCTCCGCCAGCGTGGCGGACTTGTCCGGCTGGCCCGGCGCGGCGATGCGGCCATCGGCAATCGCCAGTTGTTCCGCGTCCACGCCAAGCTTCTCCGCCGCGAGGACCAGCAGCTTCTGGCGCGCCTCGCGCGCGGCACGCAGCACCGCGTTGCCAGCGATGATGGTCACGCGCGACGCCAGCGAGCCCAGGCAGAACGGCGCGGTATCGGTATCCGGCGCCATCACGGTGACGTGCGACAGCGGGATGCCCAGCTCTTGCGCGCAGATCTGGCTGAGCATGGTGTTGGCGCCCTGTCCCATGTCGCATTCGCTGGTCTGCAGCATCACGCGGCCGTCCTCGTTGACCTTGAGCAGGATGGTCGAGCCGTCCCAGTTGCCCAGCGTGCGGTTGCCGCTGACGTGCATGGCCGCGGCAATGCCCACGCCTCGCCGGCGCGTGCCGGTGCCGCGCGGGGCGGCGCGCTTCTCGTCCCAGCCGATGGCCTTGCGGGTCATGTCCAGGCACTCGGCCATGCCGGTGCTGCTGATCTTCCAGCCATGCACGCTGGTCTCGCCCGCGCCGATCGCGTTGCGCTTGTGCACCTCCACCGGGTCGATGCCGAGCATGCCGGCCAGCACGGTCAGGTGGCAGTTCAGCGGGAATTGCATCTGCTGCCCGCCAAAGCCGCGGAAAGCGCCGCGCGGCGGGTTGTTGGTATAGGCCATCACCGCATGCGAGCGCACGTTCTGCACGCGGTGCATGTTGTCGCTGCGCATGGCGGTGACATGCATCACATCGCCGGCAAGCCCGGAGTAGGCGCCGCATTCGGCCGTGATGCGCACATCCTTGGCCAGGATCACGCCGTCCGCCGACAGCCCCATGCGCAGCCAGACCCGCATCGGCACGCTGGCGCGCGCACCCTGGAAGTCTTCCAGCCGGTTGTTGACCAGCCGCACCGGGCACTCCAGCCGGCTGGCCAGGAAGGCGCAGATCAGGCTGTTGTTCTCCTCGACGATCTTGGCGCCGAAGCCGCCGCCGGTGGTGGCCTGCACCACGCGGATGGTCGAGACCGGCCGGTCCAGCGCCTCGGCCAGCCGCGCGCGCGCCAGGAACACGGACTGGGTCGAGGCCCACAGCGTGAGCCGCCCGTTGCCGTCCTGCGCCGCCACCGACGCCATCGGCTCGAGGTAGCCGGGGTACTGCGAGTGCATGTCGTAGGTGGCCTCGTACACCGCGGCGCAGGCTTCGAATGCGGCATCCACGTCGCCCCGCACGATGTGCATCTCGTGGCCGATATTGCGCGTGCCGGCATGGATCTCGGGTGCGCCCTCGGCCAGCGCCGCTGCGGGCGTCAGCAGCGCGGGCAGCGCCTCATACTCGATGCGGACCAGGTCCAGCGCGTCGCGCGCGATTTCCTCGCTGACCGCCACTACCGCGGCCACTTCCTCGCCGACGTGGCGCACCACGCCGCAGGCCAGGATGCGCTGCTCCTTGCGGTGCGGGCCCCAGTTGCGGGCGGGCACATCCTGCCCGGTCACCACCAGCTTGACACCGGGCAGCGCCTTCGCCGCGGCGGTGTCGATGCGCACGATGCGCGCGTGCGGGTGCGGGCTGCGCAGCACCTTGGCGTGCAGCATGCCGGGCAACTTGATGTCGCCGGCGTACTGCGCGCGCCCCATGACCTTTTCCCGCGCGGTCACCTGCGGCGTGGAGCTTCCCACGATGGCCTTGCTCATGCCGGCCTCCTGCTTGTCTGGTTGCATGAATGCGATGCGGTGCCCTGCGTCATTCCGCCGTGATCGCGAGGTCGCGGATCACCTTGCCCAGCCGCTCGTAGTCGGCCGCATTGACCTTTTCCAGCGCGGCCGGGGCGCCGCCCACCGGGCTGGCGCCGAAGGTGGCCATCTTCTCGGTCACGTCGGGCAGGCGCAGCACGTCGTTGAGCTGCTGGTTCAGCGCCTTGACCACCTCGGGCGGAGTGCCCTTGGGCGCCATCACGCCATGCCAGGCGCCGACCACCACGTCCTTGTAGCCAAGCTCGGCCAGCGTCGGCACGTTGGGCAGCAGCGGCGAGCGCTTTGCGTCCGTGATCGCCAGCGGGATCAGCCGGCCGGTGTTGATGTACTGCGCCACCGGGCCCAGCGTGACGTAGGCAAAGTTCACGTGCCCCGCCACCACGTCGTTGACCGCCGGCGCCACGCCCTTGTACGGCACGTGCTGGATCTTCACGCCCGCGGCGCGGTTCAGCATCTCGCCGGCGATATGCATCGGCGAGCCCGCGCCCGGGCTGCCATAGGTCAGCGTCTTGCCGCCCTTGGCCGCGGCAATCATCTCGCCGACGGTCTTGATACCCGCCTGCGGGTTGGCCACCAGCAGCACCGCCTGCACCGCGGTCTGGATCACGGGGGTGAAGCCGTGCAGCGGGTCATAGCTGGCCGACGGCGCCAGCCTGAGCACCATCGGCGCCAGCGTGAAAGGATTGGGCGTGTACAGCAGCGTGTAGCCGTCCGCCGGCGCGCGGCTGACGAAGCTGGCGCCGACCACGCCGCCGGCGCCGGGGCGGTTCTCGACAATGACCGGCTGCTTCAGGCGCGCCGACAGCTTGTCGGCATAGAGCCGGGCCATGGCGTCGGTGTCGCCGCCGGGCGGATAGGCCACGACCATGGTCACGGTCTTGGCCGGGTACGCGGCGGTGGCCAGCGCGCTGCCCGCGGCAAGCGCGAGCGCGGCCATGGCAGTAGCGGCAAGGAAAAGGCGGCGGGGGCGTTCGTGTCTCATCAACAGCTCCTGTGGGGGCGCATTCGCGGTTGGAGTGGGCTGTTGTGCGCACCGCGAAAACAGGGTTGGCTCGGGTTACAACACTTTCGGTTGTTTTATTAGTAAAACGTACGTTCACACCAGGAACATGAATGATCCTAGGTCGCTAATATTGACAACTCAACTTGCGTTAAATACCAATTGACATTGTAGTTTTTTATGTGTTTTTTCAGTTGCCATGAAAGCGGCACACGATGGCGGAATTGGCTAGCGGCTGTGAGACAATCTGGCCCGCAAACCGGCCCCGCATGGCGGCCGGCAGACCCGATCAAGAGGAACGCATGCCCCGTGACGCCGCGCCCGCCAACGGCCAGCCCGCGCCAGACACCGACAACACCAGCCCATGGACCGACCTCGATGAGGCCGGCAGCGGCCTGACCGTCGACAATTTCCTGACCACGATGCTGAGCCAGCTGGTCACCGCGCTGCGCAGCACGGTGACCAAGCCCTATGCGGAACAGTTCGGCCTGACCGTGCCGGAGTGGCGCATCCTGGCGCTGCTGGCGCACGCGCGCGAACTGCCGTTTGCCGAACTGGTGACGCAGTCGACCTCGGACAAGGCACTGGTAAGCCGCACGCTGCGGCTGCTGGAGGAACGGGGATTGGTGCGGCTGACCTCAGCCGGCAACACGCCGCGCAAGAAGCTGATCTGCGCGATCAGCGAAGCCGGTGCCGCGCTGCACGACCAGGTGATGCCGCTGGCGCGGCGGGGGCAGGCGCAGGTGATCCGGCAGTTGTCGCCGCAGGAGCGGGAAGCGGTTTACCAAGGGCTGCGCAAGCTGTTGCGCACGCAGGAATAGGAAAAAGGGCCGCACCGGATTGCGGAGCGGCCCTAAGGGTACGGGACGAGCACGCGCCCGTTCAGACCTCCAGTTCTTCCAACACCTTCCCCTTGGTCTCGATACCAAGGAAATGCACGGTAACAGCCGCCAGCGCCGGCACCACGGACAGCGCGAAGAAGGCAACGCTGAGGTCACCACTGCCGATGGTGCTGGCAATCAGTCCCGGCGCGAAGATCGCCGCCAGCTTGAGCCACGCCCCACCGAGCCCGCACCCCATCGCCCGCACGCTGGTCGGATACAGCTCCGGCGTATAGACATAGGCGGTGATGAAGCCGCTGGCCAGGAACCCCATCGCCAGCGCGCAGAGGGTCGCGACCACGTACACGTTCGACGCGTGGAACACCCCCGCCAGCACCAGCGACAGCGCGCACAGCAGGAACGACACATTGATCACCGGCTTGCGCCCAACCTTGTCGACGATCATCGCGCACACCAGCGAACCGACCACGCCCAGCACCGAGGCGCCAGCGGCGAGGTTCAGCGCCAGTTGCAGCGGCGCGTGGTAGACGGTCTTGTAGACCGTGGGCAGCCACGTCGACAGCCCGTACTGGATAAAGCCGCAGGTTGCCCACAGCATCCACACCGCCAGCGTGCGGCCGATATAGGGCCTGCTGACCAGGTCGCGCACGCGCCGGCGCGGGTGCTGGGCCATGCGTTCGTAGGCGCTGGTGTCGCCCAGCGGCGGCAGCGGCGTCCTGGCGCGCGCCTCGAATGCCCGCAGCGCGGCGTCGGCCTCTTCCAGCCGGCCCTTCTCGGCCAGCCAGCGCGGCGATTCCGGGATCACGCGGCGCAGGATGAAGAACAGCACCAGCGGCACGCCGCCGATGAAGTACATCACCTCCCAGCCGTAGTGCGGCACCAGCCAGGCGCCGATGCCGTTGGACACCATCAGCCCGATCGGGAACACCACTTCGTACAGCAGCACGAAGCGCCCGCGCCCATGGGCGCGCGTGACCTCGTTGATATAGGTGGCCGCCACCGGCAGCTCGCCGCCCAGCCCCAGGCCCTGCACGATGCGCAGCAACGCGAAGATCTCGAACGACGGGGCAAAGCCGCAGGCCAGGCTCATCAGCCCGATGATGCCCGCGCTCCAGCCGATCGAGCGCAGCCGGCCGAAGCGCTCGGCCAGCCCCGGGAACAGCAGCGCCCCGACCAGCTGGCCGACCGACGGCGCCGCGATCAGGAAGCCGATCTGGCCCGGCGTGAGCGACCACTGCGCTATCAGCAGCGGCAGCGTGGCGGCAATGGCGATCACGTCGAAGCCATCGAAGAAGGTGGCCAGGCCGATCAGCAGCCGGGCGCGGATATGCATGGCGTTGCCCGGCATGCGCTCGATGCGGGCAACGATATTGCCGCGCGTGAGCGGGCCGCCGCGGGCCGCCGCCGCGCTCTGGCCAGCGCTGTCAGCCGTGGTCACGATACCTGCGGTGGCGGCCACCGGTGCGCCGGGGGACGCTGAGTCTTGTCTCTGGGTCAGCACGGGATTTCTCGGTTTGATTCTTCGGGGGTTGCTCCCCTCTCCCGCTTGCGGGAGAGGGGCCGGGGGAGAGGGCAGGCGCTTGCTAACGGCAGATGCCGCGGCGGCCTGGGAAGAGGAAGTCTGGATTCGACAGCGCGTCGGCTACGGCGCGGGCTGGCCCTCTCCCGCGCCCTCTCCCGCGCGCGGGAGAGGGGAGAACACAATCGCGAAATTACAAGTCCAGCACCAGCTTGCTGCCCTTGCACCCCGACACGCACACCATCATGGTCTTGTTGCTGGCGCGCTCGCTGCTGCTGAGCACGCTGTCGCGATGGTCGGGGCAGCCTTCCAGCACCGCGGTCTCGCACGAGCCGCACACGCCTTCGCGGCAGCTGTAGTCCATCTGCACGCCGGCATCGAGCAGCGCGTCCAGCAGCGACTTGCCGGACGGCACCTTGACGGTGGTGCCGGTGCGCGACAATGACACGGTGTACTCGCCCTCCTGCACCGCCTCGGTCGAGGGATCGGCGGCAAAGCGCTCGATGTGCACGTTCGGGTAGCCGTGTGCTTCGCAGGCAGCCTCGAACGCCTTCAGCATCGGACCGGGGCCGCAGCAGTAGAAGTGCGTCTGCACGTCCTGGCCGGCCAGCGTCGCGTTCAGGTCCGGCGGCACCCCGGCCTCGTCGTCGAAGTGAAAGCGCACGGCATCGCCATGGGCCGACAGCTGTTCGACGAATGCGGCCTCGGCGCGCGAACGGGCGCAGTAGATCAGCGTGAACGACTTGCCCAGTTCGGCCAGCCGGCGCGCCATGCAGACGATCGGCGTGACGCCGATGCCGCCGGCGACCAGCACGGTGTGCGCGGCGCTTTCGTCCAGCGCGAAGTTGTTGCGCGGCGCCCCCACGGTCAGCGTGGCGCCCACGCGCAGCTGCTCATGCACGTAGCGCGAGCCGCCGCGGCTGCCGCGGTCCAGCAGCACGCCCACGGTATAGCGCTGGCGCGCTTCGGGCGCGCCGCACAGCGAGTAGCTGCGCACCAGGCCGTTGCCCAGGTGCAGGTCGATATGGGCGCCCGGGCTGTACTCGGGCAGGGTCTTCCCTTCGGGATCTTGCAGTTCGATGCTGACCACGCCGCGCGCTTCATAGCGCATGGCGTGGACGCGCAGGGTCAGGGACTGGTGGGCACTCATTGCTGCTTCCTTCGATGGCTGCTGACTTACCGCTTCTCGGTCAGGAACTTGCCTGCCGGTCCGCCCGCGTTCTTCTGGCGGCGGGTGTTGCCGTCGATGCCGCCTTCGATCGCCCATTCGGCGAACATGGTCGGGCCGGGCTCGAAAGCGCGCGGCTCCCAGTGTTCGTCCAGCTGGTCCTCGTCGGCGTAGTACTCGATCAGGCCGCCGGCCGGGTTCTTGAAGTACCAGAAGTAGGCCGACGAAATCGGGTGCCGGCCCGGGCCGAGCTGCGTGTCCCAGCCCTTGCGCGAGACATGCATGCCGCCGCCGAAGACTTCATGGATGTCCCGCACGGTGAAGGCGACGTGGTTCAGGCCGCTCTTCGGTTCCGGCAGCTGCAGCAGGAACAGGTCATGGTGGCCGCCTTCGGGCGTGCAGCGCAGGAACGCGCCGCGGTCCGGGTAGCGGTCGGACGGCACGAAACCGAATTTCTCGACATAGAAGCGCTCCGTGGCTTTTACGTCTTTCACGAAGAACACCACGTGGCCCACCTCGATCGGCGTGGCGTGGTCGTAGATCGGGCTGCGCTGGTTCAGGCGCGGCTTGTCGTTCCACGTGTTCATCAGCGCGCAATCGACCTGCACGTCATGCTTGCGCGTGACCTGGAAACGCACCGCCAGGCCGTTCGGGTCGGTGCAGCCCACGCGTAGCGTATCGCCCTCGCCTTGCTTCACGAAGCCCGGCGCATCGGCAATCGTCTTGGCGAGCTGATCCAGCGATGCCTGCGAGTCCACGCCCCACACCACTTCGCGCAGCGTCGGGCCGGCTTCGATCGCAGGCGGCAGGGTGGCGTCGTCGATGCGGCGCACCAGCACGCGGCAGCCGTTGAGCGTTTCGAAATCCAGGCCCTGCGCGTCGTCGCGCTTGATGGCCAGGCCCCAGTCGGTGAAAAAGCCACGGCAGGCGTCAAAGTCATCCGCGCCGTAGACGATCTCGTCGATCCCCAATACCTTGATCATTGCTTCTCTCCAGCCTGCCGGGTTCAGTGGTTGGCCCACGGCAGCGGTTGTTCGTTCAGGCCCCAGTACACGCTCTTCTGCTCCATGTACTGCAGGATGCCAAGCCGTCCCTTCTCGCGGCCCAGGCCGCTGTCGCGCCAGCCGCCGAACGGCGTCGCGATCGAAAACTGCTTGTAGGTGTTGATCCACACATTGCCCGCCTGCACAGCGCGTGCCACGCGCCAGGCGCGCTTGTAGTCGCGCGTCCAGATGCCGGCGGCGAGCGCATAGACGCTGTCGTTGGCCTGCGCGATCAGGTCGTCCTCATCGTCGAACGGGATCGCCACCAGCACCGGCCCGAAGATCTCTTCCTGGCAGATGCGGGCGTTGTTATCGAGCCCTTCGATGATGGTCGGCGTGTAGAAGTAGCCGTTGGGCAGGCCGGCCACGTCGGGACGCAGGCCGCCGGTGCGCAGCTGGCCGCCCTCTTCCACGCCCGCCGCGACGTACGACTCGATACTGTCGCGGTGGCGGTCGGTGATCAGCGGGCCCATCTGGGTGCGCTCGTCGGCGGGGTCGCCCACGCGCAGGTGCGCGGCGCCCGCGGCCAGGCGGTCGATAAAGGCCTCGTACTGCGAGCGCGCCACGAACAGGCGCGAGCCGGCGATGCACGACTCGCCCGACGAGCTGAAGATGCCGTACAGCACGCCGTTGACCGCATGGTCCAGGTCGGCATCATCGAACACCATGGTCGGCGACTTGCCGCCCAGTTCCAGCGACACCGGCATCATCTTGTCGGCGGCGATATGGGCGATGTGCTTGCCGGTGGTGGTGCCGCCGGTGAATGACACGCGGCGCACCAGCGGATGCTTGGTGATGGCGTCGCCGATGACCGAGCCCTTGCCCGGCAGCACGCTGATCAGGCCCTTGGGCACACCGGCCTCTTCGCAGATGCGCGCCAGCTCCAGCGCCATCAGCGGCGTGACTTCAGCGGGCTTGACCACCACGGCGTTGCCCGCGGCCAGCGCCGGCGCCATCTTCTGCGCCTCGCTGGCGATCGGCGAGTTCCACGGCGTGATCGCCGCGACCACGCCCATCGGCTCGTACACGCTCATGGTCAGGCAGTCGCCGCGCTGCGGCGTGATGGTTTCTTCCAGCGTCTCGCAAGCGGCGGCAAAAAACTGGAAGGTGCCGGCGGCACTGGCCACCAGGGCGCGCGTCTCGCTGATCGGCTTGCCATTGTCCAGGCGCTGGCGCTGGGCCAGTTGCTCGCCCTGGGCGCGGATCAGCTCGGCCACGCGGTACAGCACGGCGGCGCGCTCATGCGGCTTGCGCTGGGCCCAGCCGCTGGCGAGGAAGGCCTGGTGGGCGCCCTGCACGGCTTCTTCCACGTCCGCCAGGCTGGCGGCGTTGAGTTCGGCCACCACTTCGCCGGTGGCCGGGTAGCGCGTGCCGTAGCGGTCGCCGGTCCCCAGGCGCCATTCGCCCGCGATGCAGATGGGGAGTACTTCTTGCGTCTTCATTGTCGTTGCCTGCTAAGTCTGTGGGGCGTGGCTGCCGGGACTAGATCGATACCGCGTGCGCCCGGTTGCCCAGGGCGCGCACCACGCTGAACACGGTCAGCGCGGAAGTCTTGGGGTTGGCCGCGAGCGGCTTGCCGCGCATGGTCAGTTCGAAGCCGCCGAAGGCTCCGCGCGCCTCCACGTGATGCACGTTCTCCACCGCATGCGGGTCCGCCAGCAGCTTGACCGAGGTGCGATCCAGGCCGAGGCCGGCCAGCGATACCGTGGCGGCCACGTTGGCGTTCTTGGGATACAGGCGCGCTGCGTCGCGTGCCGTGCCTTCGAAGATCACGGTCGCCTCGGTCAACGCATTCAGATCGAAGAGCTGCTCGGCCGGCGTGCCGGCCCAGGCGCGAGCCGGCTTGCGACCGGTGTAGATCACTTCATCCAGCCCGCCGACACGCGCCGCGGCCAGCGCATCGATGGCACCGATCGCGCCCGACAACAGCTGCACCTGCGTGCCGCCGCGGCGCGCGGCCGCTTCCAGCCGCTCGGCCATGCCGGGCTCGGACAGCGCGCCCACCGATACCACCATGCACGGGATGCCGC
Organism: Cupriavidus sp. BIC8F; assembly: GCF_032465815.1. Taxonomy (NCBI): domain Bacteria; kingdom Pseudomonadati; phylum Pseudomonadota; class Betaproteobacteria; order Burkholderiales; family Burkholderiaceae; genus Cupriavidus; species Cupriavidus sp. BIC8F. Next base: position 2,452,297 of record NZ_CP136095.1, read on the forward strand.
GTTCCAGCGCCGGCACGATGTGCTCTTCCAGCGCGTGGTGGCCGGCGCACTCGACCAGCAGGTCGGGACGCTGGTCGTCCAGGTGCGTCGCCACGCGGGCGCCCGGCGCCAGCGCGCAGACCGCGTCGCGGGCCTCGTCCATCGTGTGCTCCGGCACGATCACCACGTCGAACACCACGTCAGGATCGCTCTTGAGCAATTCCATCACGCCGCGGCCGATCGCGCCGCAGCCAACCATGGACACATGCAGCATCTCCGGTCTCCCTCAGGCGGTGACAGTGGTTTGTTCGCGCGCCGGCTCTTCGTTGTCCTTGTTCACCGGGGGGCCGGCAAAGATGGTCTTGAAGGAACCGATCGACAGCATGTCGATTTCGAGCAGGAACGGGCCGGACTCGGCCGTGGCCGCTTCCAGCGCGGCACCCACGTCTGCCAGGTTGCTCACGCGGGCATGGCGCAGCGACAGCGACTTTGCCAGCGTGGCGTAGTCCGGCGTATGCAGGTCCACATAGTGGCGGCGGCCGCCGTACTGCGCGTCCTGGATGTTCTTGATCACGCCGTAGCCCTTGTCGTTCATCAGCACGATCACCATGTCGGCGCGTTCCTGCACCGCGGTGGCCAGTTCGCCCAGGTTCAGGATAAAGCCGCCGTCGCCGGCCAGCGTGAAGGTCTTCTTGCCCGAAGCGGTCGCCGCAGCACCGATCGCTGCGCCGATGCCCATCGCCAGGCCCTGGCCGATGCCGCCACCCAGCGCGTGCACGCCGGCACGCGAATCGAAAATGCGCAGATGGCGGTTGCCCCAGGTGCTGTTCGACACGGTCACGTCGCGCACCCAGTTGAAGCTGCGGCCAACCGCGCCCTGCAGCGCCTGCACCAGCGCCGAGTACGGGCCCAGGCCGTCGACCAGGCCGTTGACGGCGGTGTCGTGCGCACGGCGCAGGTCGGCTGCGAAGGCCGGGTCGATCTGCATGCGCTGCTCGAGCCGATCCGCCAGCGCATCCAGCGCCAGCGCGGCGTCGCCGCTGACAAAGTAGTCGCTCAGGTAGCAGCGGCCTTCGGCGGCCGGGTCGGCGTCGATGCGCAGCAGCGGGCGCGGCAGCTTCAGTTCGTACTTCAGGGTTTCATTGCCGCGCAGGCGCGAGCCCACCACCAGCATCGCGTCGCAGGTCTGGTAGAAGGCCTCGACCGGCTTGTGCAGGTTGTAGGCGCCCAGCGAACGGGGATCGTCTTCCGGCACAATGCCGCGGCCCTGCGTGCTGGTGACCACGCCGAAGCCCAGGTCCAGCAGGCGCTGCACCTGCTTGCTGGCGTGGCGCGCACCGCCGCCCAGCCACAGCAGCGGGCGCTTGGCCTTGACCAGGCGCTCGGCCAGCGCGTCCAGCGCGTGCGCCGACGGCACGTGCTGCGGCACCGGCAGCGGCTGCAGGTCGGCCGGCATGTCGATCAGCGCGGCCTGGATGTCGATGGGGATCTCCACGCTGACCGGGCCCGTCGGCGCCGTCAGCGCGGTCTGCACGGCCAGCTTGATGGTGCTGATCGCGGTGTCGGCGCTGCGGATGCGGAAGGCGGCCTTCGACACGGCTTTCAGCATGGTGAGCTGGTCCGGGGCTTCGTGGATGTAGGCGAGGCTCTGGTCCAGGTACGGCGTTTCGATCTGGCCGGTGATGTGCAGCATCGGCGTGCCGGCGGTCAACGCTTCCACCATCGCACCAGCGGCGTTGCCCGCCGCGGTGCCCGTGCTGGTCAGGCACACGCCCAGGCCGCCGGTGGTGCGGGCATAGGCATCGGCCATATTGGTGCCGCCCGCTTCGCCGCGCGCCGGCACGAAGCGGATGTTGCCGCGCTCGCCCATGGCGTCGAGGATCGGCATGTTGTGGATCGAGATCACGCCGAAGGCGGCCTTGACGCCGCACTGCTCGAGAAACGCCGTGATGGCGCAGCCGACGGTGACCTGCTGTTGTTCGTACTGGTGTTGATTAGGCATGACGGGAGTGTCCTCCGGAGATATCGATATGGCTGCCCGTGGTGTACGAAGACAACGGCGAGGCAAGGAACAGGATGGCGCGGGCTGCCTCGACCGGCAGGCCCAGGCGGCCAAGGGGAATATGCTTTTGCTGGGCCAGGCGCGCGGTCCATGCGGCCCAGTCCAGGTGGCGGTCTGCTTCGGGGCGCGCCTCGAAGCGGCGGCGCCACTGGCCCGATTCGACCAGCCCGATCAGGATGCCGTTGACGCGGACGCCCTTGGGCGCAAACTCGGTGGCCATCGAGCGCACCAGGTTGAGCACGCCGGCACGCGCGGCGGAGGTCGCCACCATGTGCGGCTCCGGCTGCTGCGCCAGCAGCGAGTTGACGCATACGATGGCGCCCTGGCCTGACTTCTCGAGCTGCGGCAGGAAGGCGCGCGTCGGGTGGATCACGGAGAAGAACTTGAGCTGCAGCTCTTCCATCCAGGCAGCGTCTTCGGTGTTGGCGAAGGTAGAGACACGGCCCTGGCCGGCGTTGTTGACCAGCATGTCGACGTTGCCCAGCGTGGCCTGCACGCTGGCGGCAAAGGCAGCGACCTGTTCCGGCTTGAGCACGTCGCAGGCGGCGGCATGCAGCCGGCACCCGGGGAACTTCTCGCGCAACTGCGCCTCTGCGCTGCGCAGGCGGTTCTCGTCGCGGCCGCACATGGCGACCGCGGCGCCCGCTTCGAGCAGCAGCTCGACGGTCGCCAGCCCGATGCCGGAGGACCCGCCGGTAACGACGGCAACCTTGCCGCCGAGTTCAATCATGGACATTGTCCTCACTCCCGATACAGATTCACCACCTTGGCGCCGCTGCTATGCAGCGACGGGCGGTAGTCGAGCAGGCGCGACAGCTCGCCCGCGGTATCCCTGACCTTCTCCACCATCGCATCCAGCTGCGCCGGATCGATATGCGCGGCGGGGATGGTGGCGCCCAGCGCCGCCACCACCTTTCCGGTACGGTCGCGCACCGGCGCGGCAATGGTCGAAATGCTGGCTTCGAAGAAGCCCTCCTGCAGCACGTAGCCGCGCTCGCGGTCGCGCTGGACGATCTCGTGCAGCTCGTCGACGGTGCGCGGCGTGCTCTCGGAGAACACCGCAAGCCGCGTTTCCGGGTAAAGCGTGCGCAGCTCCGCCAGCGACAGGTCTTCCAGCAGCACGCGCCCCAGCACCGTGGCATGCGCGGGCAGGCGCGTGCCGACATTGACCGAGCTGGCAAACGGCCGCGGCGACACCGCCTTGGCCACGTAGACGATCGAACGCCCGTCGCGCACCACCAGGTTGCTGGGGTAGCCGATCTCGTCGCGCAGCCGCTCCAGCAGCGGGCGGCCCAGTTCGGTCAGCTCCAGCGACGCCAGGTATTCAAACCCGAGGCGCAGCACGGCCATGCCCAGCCGGAAATCCCGGCCGCCATCGGCGCGCTCGACAAAGCCCAGCATTTCCAGCGTGGCCAGCAGGCGAAACACGGTCGAGCGCGGCACCTTCAGGCGGCGCGCCAGTTCCGCTGCCGACATGGTGCGGTCCTTGCTGCTGAACTCGCTCAGCAGGCGCAGGCCGCGCTCCAGGCCCGGGACGATGTACTTGTCCGGGGTTTCGTTGGCGGCGGGCGTGGCCGGGATGGGGTTGCTGCTCATGGCTTCGGTGAATGCGTGCTGACGGACGTTCGCCGGCATCAGCGCTTGATCTTCGTCAGCGGATGCTCGGGCGGGTAGGTCGGCGTGATCGGCTTCTTGGCACCCAGCATCACGCACATCAGCGCGTCTTCCTCGCCGATGTTGATTTCCTCGCGGTAGACGCCCGGCGGCACCGAGACCAGGTCACGGTCGGTCAGGATGGTCTCGAAGCGCTCGCCGTCCTTTTCGAGGATCAGCTTGACCTTGCCGCGCAGGATGAAGAACACCTCTTCCACGTCGGTGTGGATATGCGACGGGCCTTCATGGCCGGCCGGGATGATCATCGTGGAGAAGGTGAAATGCTCGCTCGGCACGGTGTTGGTGTCGGCGGCCACGCCGGTGCCGCCGGTGCCCAGGTAGCGCATCTGCGCGCGGCGGTACTTGGGGTCGTAGTCGGCCTGGAACTTGAGCGCGTCCCAGTCGTACTTGCGCGTGGAGAAGCGCGCCACGCGGCTTTCCATCCACTGGTCGAACGAGGCGTCCTCCGGCTGGTCCCAGGAACGCTTGATGTTTTGTGGTTGAGAAAGATCACTCATTTGGATTCCTTCTGTTTTCAGTGGATCGGTTGGATCAATGCATGACAAAGCCGCCGTTGACCGCCAGCGTCTGGCCGGTCACGAAACGGGCGAGGTCGGACAGTGCAAACAGCACCGCGCCGCAAACATCGTCGGGCAGTTGCTCGCGCGTGATCGCGCGCTGCTCGCGGTACAAGTCGTGCCGGTGCTGCGGCACGTATTCGGTGGCTTCCACCAGCGTCAGGCCCGGGGCCACGGCGTTCACCGTGATCTGGTCCTTGCCCAGTTCACGCGCCATCGACCGGGTCATGCCGATGATGGCGCTCTTGCTCGCCACGTAGGCCAGCAGGTTGGGCGCGCCCCACAGCGGCGTGTCCGAAGCCAGGTTGACGATGGCGCCGCGGCCGCTGGCGCGCAGTGCCGGCAGGCAGGCGGTGGTCATCAGCCAGGTGCCGCGCACGTTGACGTTCATCACGCGGTCCCAGGTGGCGATGTCGATGGCGGCGGCGTCACGGCCGCCGGAGTCCGTCACGGCGGCGTTGTTGACCAGGCCGTCGAGCCCGCCCAGCGCCTTGACCGCGGCCTCGGCGCAAGCCTGCACCGAGGCCGGATCGGACAGGTCCAGCGTGACCGGCACCACCTTCAGGCCGCGGGCGCGCAGGGCGTCGGCTTCCTGCTGCAGGCGCTCGGCCAGGATGTCGGCCATGGCCACGGTGGCGCCGGCTTCGGCCAGCGACTTGACGAAGGCCAGGCCCAGTCCGCGCGCCGCGCCGGTGACCAGCACCTTGCGCCCGGCCAGCAACGTGTTGTTGGTGTTTGCCTCAGGCATGGCTGGCGGCTCCGGCGGGTTGCAGCATGGCGACGGGCTCGTCGGCCACTTCCTGCTCGGCGCGGCGCTTGAGCAGGCGGCGCACGCGGGTAATGCCGGCGTCGTGCTGGTACAGCATCTCGTGGTCGCGCGCGTTCGGGGCCATCATTTCCAGCACCACGCGGTCCTGCTCCAGCACGTCCCAGTGCAACTGCTCCAGGCGGTTGCGGTACAGGAAGCGCCACACGTCGCGCTCCCAGCCCTGCACGTGGCGGGTACGCCAGAAGAACACCATGCAGTGGTCTTCATCCACCGGCGTGGCCATGCCGACGATGCCGAACGGGCCGCCGGGGCCGACCCTGGCGCGGTACGGAATCGCCAGGCGCAGCCACAGCGTGCCGGTCTCGCCAAATTCCACCCAGTCGAAATTGACGCCGCGCTGGCCGGTCTTCTCGAACACCAGGCCGTGCTCGGTCTCGCGCACCTGCATCACGGCGGACTTCTCGCCGCTGGCCATCGAGTGCGACACCGCATGCAGGTAGGCACCGTGCATCGGGTCCATCACGTTGTCGATAGCGTAGCGGTAGTTGCAGTCCCAGTGCGCCACGCACAGGAAGTTGCTGTGCTCTTCGCTGACCAGTTCTTCCGGCAAGCGCAGTTCGTCGGGGCTGCCCTCGCCTTGCGGGGCCTGGTCGCCGAACCACAGGAAGATGGCGCCGGCCTTCTCCTGCACCGGGTAGCTGCGCACGCAGGTGCGGCCTTCCAGCGGGCAGCTTTCCACCGCCGGCACGCTCTTGACCTGGCCGTCGCCGCCGACCTCGACGCCGTGGTACCAGCAGGCAACGCGGTCGCCCAGGTTCCAGCCCATCGACAGGCGTGCGCCGCGGTGCGGGCAGCGGTCTTCCAGGGCGTGGACCTGGCCTTCGCCGTCGCGCCACAACACGATGTTCTGGCTCAGGCGGGTGATGCCGATCGGGGCATGGGACACCGCCCACGAGGCGGCGACCGGGTACCAGTAGTTGCGCAGACCGGTGTTCAGGCGGGCTTCGGTGCGGGCTTGCTTGTTCGATTCCATGGTTTTCTCGCTTCGAGGCTGGACTTGGACTGGGGCGGGCTCAGGCACCCAGCCGGCGCATTTCGGACAGGAAGCGCTCTTCGGTCCAGGGCTGGCCGTCCACGCCCAGGAAACCGGCGTCATTGAAGGCGCGCACGATGTCCTGCGGGTTCTGCGCGCCGCCTTCGAACGCGGCTTCGAGGGCATCGCCCAGCGCGTTCTCATAGGCGGTCGGTGCGGCGGCGCGGGTCTGCCAGACGATGTTGGCGACCTTGCCGGATTGCTCGATATGGCCCTTGCCTGCCACGTTGTTCGGCGCCGGACGCTCCCAGGGCACCAGGTTCGGGTTGTACGAGAGGCTTTCCATTGCGCTTTGCTCCATGTCTTGCAGCGGGGGGACCGTGTTCCGCGTGCCGTGTCGACCGGTCTGGCGATCGCCTGGCTACGTTTTACTAATGAAACACTGGTTTAGATATTGAACACAGGTACGACTATAGACAACGCGGCCGCAAAAATTGACTGGGGTTAACCCGCGCTCAGCACTACGAAATCTGGAAGGGGTGGCGCAAGGTGCGCGTCACCACGTGGGCTGCGGCGGCAGGCGCCGCCGCGGTGGCTTCAGGTGACGTCGTCCAGCACCGAGCGGATCAGCCGCGCGGTGGCGGCGGCCTGGTCGATATAGCAGGCGTGGCCGGCATCGGGGATCAGCGAAAACGGCAGGCCGAAGCGTTCGGCCAGCGTGCCGCAGGCGGGCGGCGTGGTGACAACATCGCGGCTGCCGCAGGCGATCTGCATGGGCAGGGCGTCCGGGCGCCGTGCCAGGTAGGCGTGGATGTCATCGCCGCACAGCATCGCCACCGCCTGCCGGTAGCCGTCCGGGTTCAGCCGCTGCATGTTCCAGCGCACCCATGCCTGGGCGCCGGGGTCGGCCTCTTCGCTCAGCAGTCGGGCCGGCCCGCGTTGCGCCAGCCCGTCCACGCCAAGGGACTCCAGCGCCTCCAGCCGCTGGCGCGCAACCTCCCTTGCCTGGGCTTCCCTCCCCGCGCCGCCGTAGCCTTGCGCCACGCTGAGCAACAGCAGGCGCGCGGGCAGCAGGCGTGCGTTGGCGACATAGGCCGCGGCCATCAGCGCGCCCAGCGAATGCCCGACGATCAGCGCCGGCTGCACGCCCAGCGCCTGCAGCAGTCCGTCCAGCCGCTGCGCATAGTCAGACGCGAGCGGCCGCGCCTGCGGCAGCGGCGACGAGTCGCCATAGCCCGGCGCATCCCAGGCAATCACCCGCGCGTGCGCGGCCAGCAGGCTCGCGCACGGCAGCCACGACGCCGCGCCGGAACTGATGCCGTGCAGCAGCACGACCGCCGGGCCCGTGCCCCCCCCGCAGCGGTAGGCCACGTGCTCGCCGCCCGCGCCCACCTGCACCACGCGCTGGGCAAACCCGCTGTCGAGGGCTTCCAGCAGATGCCGGTCCGGCTGCGCTGGCATGTGTGGCTGATCTTGTTCCATATATAAAACTTAGGTTTGAGAATAAAACTTTTGAAGCATAGGCGTGTCGGGGGGCAGCTGGGATGAGGGTTAACGATAAAAAGATCGAAAACCTGCGCGCACAGCCGGCGTTAGCCGTCGTGGCGCCGCCTCACTAGGGATAACCCTCCTCACATCTTGTGGAGACTCGCAGCTATATTTTGCCTGACGTTTCTTATGTTGTTTGATGTTTCATATATAAAACACAAAAGAGACCGAAACAACATTCGCAGCCGCCATCCGCAGTGGCAGCGGACGACAAGACGACAAAACGGAAAACGGAAGGAAACTGGTAGATGAAACTTGCACGAATCGCCGCAGGCCTGGCCGCGGCTTTCCCCCTGCTGGCCTCGGCACAATCCTCGGTCACCCTGTACGGGGTCATCGACACGGGCGTCGAGTATGTGAGCAATGTCGGCGCCAACGGCAACGGCCTGGTGCGCATGCCCAACCTGACCGCCACCGTGCCCTCGCGCTGGGGCATCCGCGGCACCGAAGACCTGGGCGGCGGCCTGAAGAGCATCTTCGTGCTGGAGTCGGGCTTCTCGCCGGATTCGGGCACCTCCAACCAGGGCGGTCGACTGTTCGGGCGCCAGGCGCTGGTCGGGCTGACCAACCAGTACGGGCAGCTGTCGTTCGGCCGCCAGTACACCATGCTGTTCTGGGCCACGCTCGACAGCGATATCCTGGGGCCCAACGTGTACGGCTCGGGCTCGCTCGACAGCTATCTGCCGAACACGCGCGCCGACAATGCGGTGTCGTACAAGGCCAACTTCAGCGGCTTCGTGGTGGGCGCCACCTACAGCTTCGGGCGCGACGCGGTCAACGCCGGCCCCAGCCCCTCGGGCACCAACTGCGCCGGCGAGAACGCCGCCGACAAGAAGGCGTGCCGCGAGTGGTCGGCCATGCTCGGCTACGACAACAAGACCTGGGGTGTGACCGCCGCGTATGACTCGCAGCGCGGCGGCCCGGGCGCCTTCGGCGGCCTGACCAACAGCAACCTGACCGACGACCGCCTGTCGCTGGGCGGCTACATGCTGTTCCAGCGCGCCAAGATCGGCGCCGGCTGGATCCGCCGCGACAACGAGGGCAGCCGCACGCCGATCAGCGACCTGTACTACGCCGGCGCGTCCTACGACATCACCCCCGCGGTCAACCTGGCGGGCCAGGTTTACTTCCTGAACTACCACGGCAGCGACAACCAGGCCATGCTCTATACGCTGCGCGCGATGTACAGCTTCAGCAAGCGCACCTCGGTGTACGCCACCGCCGGCTTTATCAACAACGGCGGCCAGCTGGCCATGTCGGTCAGCGGCGGCTCGCCTGGCTCGAACCCGCGCCCGGGCGAGAACCAGTGGGGCTCGATGATCGGCATCAAGCACGTTTTCTGATTTCCTCCGCGCCCCCCGGCGGTACCGTCCGGCGCATGCAACGCGCCGGACGCCAACACAGCCATTGGCCCCGGCCCGTCCGGGCGCCACGTCTTACAGAGGTCTGAACATCATGAAGTCCGTACGCCGCAAAGTACTCGCCACGCTGGCCGCCGCGACCGCCCTGGTCGCTGCCACCGGCGGCACCGCCCTGGCCCAGGGTGCGTACCCGAACAAGCCCATCACCATCGTTGTGGCCTACCCGGCCGGCGGCGACGTCGACGTGCTGGCGCGCATGTTCGCCGAAAAGCTCGCCCCGCGCCTGAAGCAGTCGGTGGTGGTGGAAAACCGCACCGGCGCCGCCGGCACCATCGGCAGCGCCTACGTGGCGCGCGCCAACCCGGACGGCTACACCCTGCTGCTGGCCCCCAACACCGTCGCCATCGCGCCGCTGGTGCTCAAGGCTGGCGCCGGCGCCAGCTACGACGTGCAGCACGACTTCACGCCGATCAGCCAGATCGGCACGCAGTCGCTGTTCGTGGTCGTCAACAAGGGCACCGGCATCACCAAGGTCAGCGACCTGGTGGCGCGCGCCAAGGCCGGCAAGGTGGAAACCTATGCCACGCCCGGCAATGGCTCGCCGATGCACATCATGGGCGAACTGTTCAACAAGTCTGCCGGCATCAAGATCAGCCAGGTGCCCTACCGCGGCCTGGCCCCCGCCATCGTCGACGTGATCGGCGGGCAGGTGCCGGTGACCTACATCACCTACGGCGCGATCTCGCAGTATGTCGGCAACGGCAGCCTGGTGCCGCTGGCGGTGGCGGACCAGAAGCGCTCGCCGTTCGCGCCCAACGTGCCGACGCTGGCCGAGCTGGGCTACAAGGATGTGGAGATCGGCGCCTGGCAGGCCCTGCTCGGGCCCAAGGGCATGCCGGCCGACCTGGTGCGCACGCTCAACACGCACGTCAATGAGATCCTGAAGATGCCCGACGTGGTGGCGCGCATGGCCACCATCGCGGTCACGCCTTCGGGCGGCGAGCCCGCGGTGCTGTCGAAGCTGATCGCAGCCGACACGGCCCGCTACACCAAGGTGGTCAAGGAGTTCGGCATCCAGGCCGACTGAGTTCGCCCGCCGCGCCGGGGGACTCCCCCCGGTGCCCTCTATTTGAGGTCCGCAAACCCGCGGCCCCGCGCCACCAGTTCCTCCAGCAGCGGCGCCGGCGCGAAGTCCGCGCCATAAAGCGCCTCGTAGCGCCGCATCGCCGCCAGCACCTGGTCCAGGCCGATGGTGTCGGCATAGCACATCGGGCCGCCGCGATACACCGGCCAGCCATAGCCGTTCACCCAGATCACGTCGATGTCCGAGGCGCGGATCGCCTTGCCTTCCTGCAGGATCTTCGCGCCTTCGTTGATCATCGGATAGATGCAGCGCTCCAGGATCTCCTGCTCCGACACCGCGCGGCCGGTCCTGCCCTGTTTCGCGGCGAAGTCGCGAATGACCTGCTCGACCACCGGCGACGGCTTCGCGTTGCGCTGTTCGTCGTAGTCGTAGTAGCCGGCGCCGGCCTTCTGCCCGCGGCGGTCCATCTCGCACAGTACCTCGCGCAGCGTCGAGCCGCTGGACTTCTCGCGCACCCAGCCGAGGTCAAGCCCGGCGAGATCGCTCATGGCGAAGGGGCCCATCGGAAAGCCGAAGTCGTACAGCACGCGGTCCACGTCCCACGGCAGCGCCCCGTCCAGCACCAGCTTCTGGGCTTCGCGCTGGCGCTGGGCCAGCATGCGGTTGCCGACAAAACCCGGGCACACCCCGACCAGCGCCGCGACCTTGCCGATCTTGCGCGCGAGTTCCATCGCGGTGCGGATCACCGGCTTTGCCGTCTTGTCGCCGCGCACCACTTCCAGCAGCTTCATCACGTTGGCGGGCGAGAAGAAATGCAGGCCGATGACCGCCTCCGGGCGCGAGGTCGAGGCCGCGATCACGTTCACGTCCAGCGCCGAGGTATTGGTGGCCAGGATGGCACCCGACCTGGCGATCCGATCCAGCTTGCCGAACAGCTCTTGCTTGACCTCCATGTTCTCGAACACGGCCTCGATGATCAGGTCGGCATCGGCAAGCCGCTGCAGGTCCAGCGTGGGCGTGAGCAGCGCCATTCGCGCCTCGACATCGGCCGCGCTCAGGCGTCCCTTGCGCGCGGTATTTTCGTAGTTGCCCCGGATCGTCTTCAGGCCGCGGTCCAGCGCCTGCTGCGAGGTCTCGACGATGGTCACGGGGTAGCCGGCGTTGAGGAAATTCATGGCGATGCCGCCGCCCATGGTGCCGGCGCCGACGATGCCGATGCGCTTGACCGCAAGCGCGGGCGTGTCGGCTCCCACATCCGGCACGTTCCATACCTGGCGCGAGGCAAAGAAGTAATAGCGCTGGGCCGCCGACTGCGTGCCGTTGAGCAGCTCGGTGAACAGTTCGCGCTCGCGCTTCAGGCCGGCTTCGAATGGCAGCTCCACCGCCGCCTCGATGCAGCGGATATTGAATTCGGGCGCATCGAAGCCGCGAATGCGGCGCGCGTTGGCCTTGCGGAAGGCCGCGAACAGTTCCGGCTTGCCGCGCGCGGCTGCCACCTTGTCATCGGATTCGCGCACCTTGCGCAGCGGCCGCTTCTCGGCCACCACCTTGCGCGCGAACGCCACCGCGTCGGCGCGCAACGAGGCGTCGTCGGTCAGCAGGTCGACCAGACCCATCTCCGCCGCGGCGCTGGCCGCCACATGCGCGCCCGACGTGACCATCTCCAGCGCCATTTCCGGGCCCACGATACGCGGCAGCCGCTGGGTGCCGCCCGCCCCCGGCAGCAGGCCGAGATTGACTTCCGGCAGCCCGCACTTTGCCGAGCGCGTGGCGATGCGGTAATGGCACACCAGCGCCAGCTCCAGCCCGCCGCCGAGCGCGGTGCCGTGGATGGCGGCCACCACCGGCTTGGGCGCGTCCTCGATCATGGCCTGCACCTCTGCCAGCGACGGGCCCGCCGGCGGCTTGCCAAACTCGGTGATGTCCGCGCCCGCGACAAAGGTCTTGCCGGCGCAGATCAGCACCACGGCCGTGACGGCATCGTCGGCAAGTGCGCGCGCCATGCCGTCGCGGATGCCGCTGCGCACGGCAGCGGACAATGCATTGACGGGGGGCGAGTCGAGGGTCAGGACGGCGATGTCGGCGTCCACCGTGAGGTCGGTCACGGCGTTGATGGCGGTCATGGATCGGTTCTCCTGGATTGAATCGGTGTGAGGTGCCCGTGCAGGCCCGGCGGATGCTCAAGCGCCGCCCTGCGCCGGCGCGGGTCGACAATGCGCAGGGCCAGCACGAAGGCGGCGCACTTGACCAGGATGGCCAGCGCAAACACCACCCAGAAGCGCACGCCCTGGGCCAGCAGGCCGCCGCAGACCGGGCCGATGGCCATCATTGCATAGGTGGCGGTGTCGGACACCGCCAGCAGCATGGGCCGGTCCTTGCGGGTGCCGAACTCCATGACGAGGTTGTCCGCGGAGATGAAGAAGCCGCCAAAGGCGGCCCCCAGCCCACAGAAGGCCAGCAGGAAGCCCGGCAGCGTGGCGCCGCACAAGAGCAGCAGCGTTGCCGCCACCCACAGCGCGATGCTGGCCAGGAACACCAGCCGGTAGCCGTGGCGGTCGGCGATGCGGCCCCAGGCCAGGCTGCTGGTGGTCTGCGCCAGCAGGTAGGACAGGCTCATGTAGCCCAGCACCGCGCCGGACAGGTCGATATGCGTGCCGGCATAGATCGCATAGAACGGCATCGCCATCATGCCGAACGCCACCAGCGCACGCGCCACGAAGAAGCGCACGAAATCGCGGTCCGCGCGCAGCAGCGCCGGCACCTCGGCCAGGCGGCGCAGGAAGCCCGCCGGCAGGCGCACGTCGTGCAGGGTCGGCTCGCGCATCTGCGTGAGCGCTGAAATGCCGATGCTGGTCAGCACGAAGGCCGCCAGGAAGGTGGCGGCATAGCCGTTGCCCAGCACCTGGTTGCCCACCAGGTAGCGCCCGCCCAGCCACGCCACCGCGGCCGCCGTGAGCCCGCCGCAGAAATTGCGCAGCGCGGTCAGCCGGCCGCGGCGCGCCAGCGGGATGATCTTGGAGGTCAGGTAGTTGAAGCTGACGTTCTGCACGCCGTTGAGCAGCCCGAACAGCAGCAGGAAGATGCCCGCCGCAACCAGCGCCGCCTCGCCCGACAGCCACAGCGCCGACAGCGCCAGCCCCAGGATCTGCGCGCGCACCAGCCAGCCCACCAGGTAGATCAGCGGCATCACGCGCGGGCGGTGCTCGATCAGCGTGGCACCCCAGATCGACGACGCCGCCATGCCCGCGTACTGCGCCGACAGCACGATGCCGACGGTCAGCTTGGAGCCGGACAGCAGGTACAGGTAGGCCGGCACGAAGGTGGGCGCGGTCACCAGCCGGAACCCGGTCATGCCCAGCATGCCGTGCGCCAGGTACGCACGGGCGTTGCGCGGCAGATGCTGGTCGACATGCTGGAGATAGCACCGCTCAGCCTGTTCATGCGCGCTCAGGTCAGGTCCCTCGTCGGGGCCGGCTACCCGCTCGGGGGTCCGTGCGCCTGTCATGCGCCGGGACCTGTGCCGCCCGATTCCAGCCAGCGCACGCAGTCCGGCGCGCGGGCACCGGGATACGAAACAGTTCGCTCGCCGAGCGAAGGCATGACGACGGGCACGGCTCAGTCTCCCTGTGTTTTCCGCCATTTTAGTGATAGCGGTATGTTTTGAAAGGATGCTATCACAGGAAACGCCTCAATGCCTGAGCGCCCTGCCGATGGGCACTTGCCCCAATTCGCCCGGCAATTTCTCGGATATTTCTTGCTCATACAGGAATTGTGACCTGCTCCATGGTTCTGCGATGCGGGCCATGGCACACTTGGCCATGGCGCCTCGGCATCCGTTTTAGGTAATTGAGTATTGACGCTGCCAGGTGCGACTTGTATAACGGGATACGCCGCCTGGCTGGTCCGCCACAGAACGGACCAGCCAGGTGCGGGCGACCTCACCGGCAGCGCGCCAGAGAAAGAGGCGTTCAGCGACAGACCCCCGAGAAAAATGGAGACACGCGTGGACGAGTTGGAGACCTTCCGGCAGCAGGCGCGCGCCTGGCTGGAGCAGAATTGCCCGGCCGAGATGCGGCAACCGGTGCGCAACGAAGATGACATCTGCTGGGGCGGGCGCAGGTTCCGCTTCCAGTCCGAGGCCCAGCGCCAGTGGCTTGGCCGCATGGCCGACAAGGGATGGACCGTGCCCGAATGGCCCGCGGAATACGGCGGCGCCGGCCTGGCGCGCGAGCAGGCCAAGGTGCTGCGCGAGGAAATGGCCCGGCTCGGCTGCCGCGCACCGCTGCAGAGCTTCGGCATCTCCATGCTTGGCCCCGCCCTGCTCCGCTACGGCACCGAAGCCCAGAAGCGCGAGCACCTGCCCCGCATCGCCCGCGGCGAGATCCGCTGGTGCCAGGGCTACTCCGAGCCCAACGCCGGTTCCGACCTGGCTGCGCTGCAGACCCGCGCCGAGGACCGCGGCGATCATTTCCTGGTCAACGGCCAGAAGGTGTGGACGTCCTATGCCGACCAGGCCGACTGGATCTTCTGCCTGGTGCGCACCGATGCTGCGGCGCAGAAGCACACCGGCATCAGCTTCCTGCTGTTCGACATGGAAACGCCGGGTGTGACAACCCGGCCCATCCTGCTGATCTCCGGCAAGTCCCCCTTCTGCGAGACTTTCTTCGACGACGTCGCGGTGCCGCGCGCACAACTGGTCGGCGAACTCAACGGCGGCTGGGAGATTGCCAAGTACCTGCTCACCCACGAGCGCGAGATGATCAGCGCCATCGGCAGCCGCGGCATGCGCCAGCCGCTTGGCGCGCATGCGGCAAAGGCCATCGGGCTGGACGCCGCCGGCCGGCTCGACGAGCCGATGCTGCGCGCGCACATCGCGCAGTTCGAGATCGACGAGGCCGCCTTTGCCGCGGCCGGCGAGCGGGTGCGCGACCTGGCCCGCCAGGGCGAGGGTATCGCGGCGTTCTCGTCGGTGCTCAAGTACTACGGTGCGGAACTGAACAAGCGCCGCTACGAGCTGCTGATGTCGATCAGCGGCAGCGACGCGCTGGAATGGGAAAGCGAGCGCAGCCAGCAGGGCGCGCTGGCACGCGCGTGGCTGCGCAGCAAGGCGAACTCGATCGAGGGCGGCACCAGCGAGGTCCAGCTCAATATCGTCGCCAAGCGCCTGCTCGGCCTGCCTGGCGCCTGAGCCCGGCCCCGCGCGCTTCCCCCGCTGCCCCGTACCCAGACACGAGTCCGCCCATGCCCATCGTACTGAACCAGACGCAGGAAATGCTGCGCGACAGCGCCCTGACCTTCCTGCGCGAATCCGCCCCGATCTCCGCGCTGCGCACGCTGCGCGACACCCGCGACGAGACCGGCTTCTCCCGCCCCTTGTGGCAGCAGTTCGCTGACCTCGGCTTCGCCGGCGTGTTGGTGCCCGAGCAATATGGCGGCAGCGGCCTGGGCGTGGTGGAGGCCGGCGTCATCATGGAAGCGATCGGGCGCACGCTGGCGCCCTCGCCATTCCTGTCCACCGCCGTGCTGGGAGCGGCGCTGCTCACCCACTACGGCAGCAATGCGCAGCGCACGGCGATGCTGCCCGCCATCGCCGCCGGCCAGCACCTGACCACGCTGGCACTGGAAGAGAGCGCCAGGCACCGGCCCACGCGCCATGCCCTGCGCGCAAGCGCCGACGGCGACGGCTTCCGCCTCGATGGCGACAAGGTTTTTGTCGTCGATGGCCACGTTGCCGACACCCTGATCGTGGCGGCGCGCACCGCCGGCGCGCCCGACGACCGCGACGGCATCACGCTCTTCCTGGTGCCGGCCGGCAGCACCGGCCTTTCGATCGAGCGCACGGTCTTGGCCGACGCCACCAATGCGGCGCGGGTGACCCTGCGCGAGGTCCGCTTGCCGGCCGCCGCGGTGCTGGGCACCCCTGGCGATGGTGCCGCCATGCTGGAGCGCGTGCTGGACATCGGCCGCGCCGTGCTGGCGTCCGAACTGCTCGGCATTGCCGACGAGACCTTCGACCGCACGCTTGCCTACCTGAAGGAGCGCCGTCAGTTCGGCCGCATCATCGGCGAGTACCAGGCGCTACAGCACCGCGCCGCGCACCTGTTCACCGAGATCGAGATCACCCGTGCCGCGGTGCTGCAGTGCCAGCAGCGGCTCGATGCCGGCACGGACGACGCCGCCGGCCTGGTCTGCGTGGCCAAGGCGCGCGCTGGCACCAGCGCGACCCTGGCCGTGCAGGAGGGCGTGCAGATGCATGGCGGCATCGGCATGACCGACGCGCTGGAGATCGGCTTCTTCATGAAGCGGGCACGCACCGCCGAGGACCTGCTCGGCGATGCCAACGTCCAGTTGCAGCGCTGGGCGACGTTGCGCGGCTACTAGCCGTCGCGCGCGCTGGCGCAGGCAACGCGCAGCCGAGCCCGGCGTGCGCGTGCCGGCGCACGTCCCGCACACCGCCGCGAGGCCATGGAAAACCACTAGCCTTTGCGCGCAGCAATCGGGTTGTTTTCGTTTCGAACGATCAGTATGCTGGGGTGACGGCCTCGCAAGACCACCCGCAACGGTGTTTCGCCACCGGCGAAATACCAAAAATCACTCCCACTCAGCAGCAGAATCCTGTGCTGGCGGATATAAAGGGGTCGGGAGACAGGAGACGACATGTACCAAGCATCATGCAGATTCGTGTTGCCGGTATCTTCCGTTTCGGCTAGCCGCGCCAAGGCAGGGCTGCGATGAGCGCCTACGTGCTGCGCCGGCTGCTGGCGCTGGTCCCCACGCTCTTGTTCGCCAGCCTGATCGTCTTCACCATCGTGCGCATGGTGCCCGGCGATGTGGTCGACCTGATGCTGAGCCAGAACGACATCAGCGCCGATACCCGTACCCGCGAAGACCTGATCCGCGCCCTCGGCATGGACCGCCCGATGTGGCAGCAGTATGTGCACTGGGTCGGCGGCATCGTGCTGCGCGGCGACCTGGGCCAGTCCCTGTGGCAGGGCGAGCCGGTGCTGTCGATGGTGACCGCGCGCATCCCTGCCACCTTCTCGCTGGGCGTGATCGCGCTGGTGGTGGCGCTGTCGGTAGCGCTGCCGATCGGCGTGCTGTCGGCCATCCGCCAGGACAGCGCCGCCGACTACATTGCGCGCTCGTTCTCCATCCTGATGCTGGCCATCCCCAGCTTCTGGCTCGGCACCATGGTGATGGTGTTCCCCTCGGTCTGGTGGGGCTGGTCGCCCGAGGCCCGCTACGTGCCCTTCCATGAAGACCCGGTGCAGCATGTGCGCAACATGCTGATTCCCGCCATCGTGCTGGGCATGGCGCTGTCCGCCATCACCATGCGCATGACACGCACCATGATGCTCGAGGTGCTGCGCCAGGACTATATCCGCACCGCCTGGGCCAAGGGCCTGAGCGAGCGCCTGGTGGTACTGCGCCACGCCCTGCGCAATGCGCTGATCCCGGTGGTGACGCTGATCGGGCTGCAGGCGCCGCTGCTGATCGGCGGCGCGGTCATCATCGAGCAGATCTTCGCGCTGCCCGGCATGGGCCTGCTGCTGCTCGACGCCGTGCACCAGCGCGACTATCCGGTCATCACCGGCGTGTTCCTGGTGGTGGGTGTCGCGGTGATGCTGATCAACCTGCTCGTCGACCTGAGCTACGGGCTGTTCGATCCGAAAGTGAGGCACCGCTGATGGCCAAGCCCGCCCTGCACCCCAATCCCGCCGCCCCAGCTGCCGCACCGGTCCGGCGCGCCGTGCCCGGCCGCGGGCTGCTCGGCCGGCTGTTCCGTGACAAGCCGCTGGGCGCCGCCGGCGCCGTCATCTGCGCCATCTTCCTGTTCTGCGGCGTGTTTGCCGACCTGCTGGCGCCGTACGGCATGAACGAGATCAACATGCTGCAAAGGCTGCAGGCGCCCTCCTGGGCGCATCCGTTCGGCACCGACAACCTTGGCCGCGACATACTGTCGCGCTGCCTGTACGGCGCGCAGCTGTCGGTGGTGATCGGCATGAGCGCAGCCACGCTCGCCACGGCGATCTCGGTGCTGCTCGGCATCCTGACCGGCTACCTCGGCGGCAAGCTGGACCTGATCGTGCAGCGCATGGTCGATGCCTGGATGAGCTTCCCGGACCTGGTGATCCTGATCGTAGTGGTCTCGGTGCTGGGCCCGGGCAGCTGGCAGATCGTCTGCACGCTGGGGCTGCTGCTTGGCATCGGCGGCTCGCGCATCGTGCGCAGTACGGTGGTCTCGGTGCGCGAGAACATGTATGTCCACGCCGCGCAGTCGATGGGCGCGTCAACGACGCGCATCCTGTGGCGCCATATCCTGCCCAATGTGCTGCCCCCGGTGATCGTGCTGTTCACCACCCGGGTCGGCACGGCAATCCTGGCGGAATCCGGCCTGTCCTTCCTGGGCCTGGGCGTGCCGCCGCCCGCGCCCACGTGGGGCGGCATGCTGTCCGGCGACGGGCGCACCTTCATGTTCCAGGGTCCCTGGCTGGCGCTGGCGCCGGGCATCTGCCTCACCATCGTGGTCTACGCGATCAATATCTACGGCGACGCCCTGCGTGACCTGCTGGACCCACGCATGCGCGGCACGCGCTAGCGCCTGCCCGAATTGCAGCCCCCTGCCGCGCTGGCGCGGCGGGGCACGGATTTCCCGCGCGGCCATGCCGCCGGGCCAACGGCAGTCGACCACGGAGGGCTTCGGTTTGAACACACAGGCATCCTCGATGTTGGCGGGTGTGGCGCTCGCATTGTGCGCAGCCACGGCGGGCGCGCAGAGCGACGCGCCCAAGTACGGCGGCACGCTGGAGATCGGCTCGGTCTACCCGACCATCTCGGCGCTGTCATGGGACCTGGCCGACTGGAACTGGAAGCAGAACTACGACACCGGCCAGGTCTACGAGCAGCTGTTCGTGGCCGACCTGTCCAAGTCCAGGCGCCTCGGCGGCAAGTACAGCTTCCAGGCCGACGCGTGGCTGCCCGAGGACGCCATCCGCGGCGAACTGGCCGAAAGCTGGAAGTGGCTCGATCCGCAGACGCTGGAAGTCAGGCTGCGCAAGGGCGTCAGGTTTCCTGCCAAGCCCGGCGTGATGGAAGAGCGGGAGCTGGTGGCGGACGACGTGGTCTTCAGCTACACGCGCCAGGCCGAAAGCGCGAAGAAGATCCCCACCTATTTCGACCACCTTGCCAAGGTGGAAGCGAAGGACAAGCATACGGTGCTGTTCCGCTTCAGCAAGTACAACGCCGAGTGGGACTACCGCTTCGGCTGGGGCTACTACTCCGGCATCATGCCGAAGGAGGTGGCCACCGCCGGCGCCGGCAACTGGAAGCACGTCAATGGCAGCGGCCCGTTCCAGCTGACCCAGTTCGTGCAGGGCAACGCCAGCACCTACACCCGCAACGCCTTGTACTGGGATACCGAGAAGGTGGGCGGCAAGGATTTCAAGCTGCCCTTCGTCGACAAGATGGTGCTGCGCACCATCAAGGACGAAGCCACGCGCAACACCATGCTGCGCACGGGCAAGCTCGACGTCATGGAAGGCATACGCTGGACCTCGGTGGAAGAGCTGAAGAAGAGCGCGCCGCAGCTGCAGTGGTCGCGCTGGCTGTCCTTCACCGGGCAGTACCTGGCCATGCGCGTGGACACCAAGCCCTTCAACGACATCCGCGTGCGCCGCGCGCTCAACATGGCGGTCAACAAGCAGGAGATCGTCAAGCAGTACTATGGCGGCAATGCGGAGCTGTTTGCCTATCCGCAGCACCCGGACTATGTGGGCTACTTCGAGCCGCTCAGCGCCATGCCGGAGAACGTGAAGGAGCTCTTCACCTACAACCCCGACAAGGCCCGCAAGCTGCTGGCCGAGGCCGGCTACCCCAAGGGCTTCAAGTTCAAGGTGCAGGTGTGCGCATGCGCGCCGGACCATATGGAGCTGCTGCCGCTGATCGCGGCATACCTGGAACAGGTCAACGTGCGCATCGAAATCCAGCCGATGGAGTATGGCGCGTTCCTGTCCGCGATGACGACCCGGACCAATGCGCCCGGCTACATGATGGCCAACGGCCATACCAATCCCACCACCACGATCCGCAAGAGCTTCGTGCCGGGACAGGTATGGAACGCCGCGCAGTGGGGCAACGACGCTTACACCAGGCGGGTCGAAGCCGCCTTCGAGCTGCGCGATCTCGGCAAGCGGCAGGAAGCGCTGCGCGGGCTCACGCGCGACATCCTGGCCGAGGCGCCCTATATCTGGCTGCCCACGCCCTACATGTACACCGCCTGGTGGCCGTGGGTACGCAACTACGGCGGCGAGCTGCGCGCGGGCGCGGTGCGGCCCGGGCCGATCTATGCACGCATGTGGATCGACCAGGACATGAAGAAAAAGCTTGGCTTCTGAGCCGCGCCACCCGAGGAGACATGCATGACGCAGCCCATCCTGCAGGTCAGGGACCTCACCACGCGCTTTCGCACCGATCGCGGCGTGGTGACCGCCGTCGACCAGGTCTCGTTCGACGTGGCCCCGGGCGAGACCCTGGCCATCGTCGGCGAATCCGGCTCGGGCAAGAGCGTGACGGCCCTGTCGATACTGGGCCTGATCCCCGCCCCGGGCGGTTCGATCGACGCCGGCGAGATCGTGTTCGAGGGCCAGGACTTGCTCAGGCTCGCCCCCCGCGGCATGCGCGCCATCCGCGGCAACCGGATCGCGATGATCTTCCAGGAGCCGATGTCGTCGATGAACCCGGCGCTGACCATCGGCAAGCAGATTGCCGAGCCCATCCACCTGCATCGCGGCCTGCCCTGGAAGACCGCGCTGGGGATGGCCGGCGAGCTGCTCGGCAAGGTCCAGATCCCCGAGCCCCAGAGCCGGCTTTCAGCCTATCCGCACCAGTTCTCAGGCGGCATGCGGCAGCGCGCGATGATTGCCATGGCGCTGGCCTGCGAGCCGCGGCTGATCATCGCCGACGAGCCCACCACCGCGCTCGACGTCACCGTGCAGGCCCAGATCCTGGACCTGCTGAAGGACCTGGCCGAGCGCATGGGCACGGCGCTGATCCTGATCACGCATGACCTGGGCGTGGTGGCGCGCTATGCCGACCGGGTTGCCGTGATGTACGGCGGCAGGCTGGTGGAGACCGCCTCCGCCGAGGCCCTGTACCGGCAGCCCGCCCACCCCTACACGCGCGGGCTGATGGCCTCCGTGCCGCGCATTGACGGCGACACCCGGGAGCCGCTGGTTCCCATCGAAGGCCAGCCGCCCGACCTGACGGCGCTGGGCCCGGGCTGCGCCTTCCTGCCGCGCTGCAAGCAGGCGATCGACCAGTGCCGCAGCGCCCGGCCGCCGTTGCACGGCGTGCCGGACGCGGCAACGCGGCAGCTCTCCGACCAACATTTCAAGGCGTGTTTCCTCCATGAACTCCATTGAAGCGATAGCGGAGCCGGCAACTGGCAACGGCGGTGTGCAGGCTGGCGTGCAGCGTGACGCGCGGGCCGACGTGCAGAGTGGCGATGAGATCCTGCGCGTCGACGACCTCAAGGTGCATTTCCCGGTCACGCGCGGCGTGCTGCTCAAGCGCCAGGTGGGCTCGGTCAGGGCGGTCGACGGTGTGTCATTCACGCTGCGCCGGGGCGAGACCCTGGGCCTGGTCGGCGAAAGCGGCTGCGGCAAGTCCACCACGGGGCTTGCCATCCTCAAGATGCTGGCCGCCAGCGCCGGACGCATCGCCTTCCGCGGCGACGACCTGGCCAGCTTCACGCGGGCGCAGGAGAAGCAATTCCGCCGCAGCGTGCAGATGGTCTACCAGGACCCCTTCGGCTCCCTGAACCCGCGCATGAAGGTCAGCGACATCATCAGCGAACCGCTGGAGGTGCATGACTTCCCCGGCGGGCGTAGCGCCCGCCGCGCGCGCGTGGCGGAGTTGCTGGACATGGTCGGGCTGCTGCCCTATATGGCGGACCGCTACCCGCACGAGTTCTCCGGCGGGCAGCGCCAGCGCATCGGCATCGCCCGCGCGCTGGCGCTCGGGCCCAGCGTCATCGTCTGCGATGAGCCGGTGTCGGCGCTCGACGTGTCGATCCAGGCGCAGGTGGTCAACGTGCTGATGTCGCTGCAGCGGCGTCTTGGCCTGTCCTACCTGTTCATCGCGCACGACCTGGCCGTGGTGCGGCATATCAGCGACCGCATCGCGGTGATGTACCTGGGCCGCATCGTCGAGATCGCAAGCCGCGAGGCGCTCTACGCCCGCCCCCGCCATCCCTACACCCAGGCGCTGCTGTCGGCGGTGCCGGTGGCCAGCGTGGAAGGCGAGCGCAGCCGCAAGCGCATCGTGCTGCAAGGCGAGGTGCCAAGCCCGATGAATCCGCCGTCGGGATGCCGCTTCCATACGCGCTGCCCGGTGGCGATGGCGCGTTGCCGCAGCGAAGACCCGGCGCTGCAGGCGCAGCCGGATGGCCAGATGGTGGCCTGCCACCTCTACACTTGAGCGCTCAGGGCTCCGACAGGATCCCCATCAGCAACGGCCGCACGAACAGGTCAGCGGCGTTGTCCGCATGGGCGTCACGCACCCAGCGGGACAACTCCACCGCGGCATTGATCATGCCGTTGACCTGCAGCGCGGCAATGGACTGGTCCAGCGCCCGGATCGAGCCATCCTGCATGCCCAGCACCATGAAGCGCACGATCCGCGCCGACAGCCGGCTCATGGTCAGCATCTTCTCCTTGCGCATGTCCTCGGGCAGTGCGCCATAGATGGTCAGGCGCAGCAGCGGCCCCTGGCTGGAGAACTGGTATTGCACCAGCGCCCGCGACACCGCGCACAGCTTGTCCCAGCCGGTGCCGGGGCCGTTCTCCACCAGCGTCTGGGTATTGCGGATCACTGCGAACATGCGGTCGACGCAGGCCGAGATCAGGTCGTCCTTGTTCTCGTTGTGGTGATAGAACGCGCCTTTGGTCAGGTTCAGCCGCGCCGAGATGCGGTCGGCCGACGCGCCGCGATAGCCCTGCTCGTTGAGCAGCTCGGTCGCCGCGCGCAGGAACGCCTCCTGCGTTGTCTCGGGCTTGTCCGGCGCCGGCAGCAGCGCGGATACGTCCATCTGCGCATGCCAGCGGGCCGACGGCGCGGCAATGCCGTGCAGCAGCACGTCGACCACGGTCTGCGCCACCTTCGGATAGTCCTCAGGCTCATAGCGCTCCACCCACGACATCGCGCCGGTCGCCAGCGACAGCAGCAGGTGGGCGCGCGCGCTCAGCGCACTGCGCTGCGCCGGATCGGCCGGCGGGCGCTCGCGCAGCAGCTGGCGGATGCGGCGGAACATGTCCGTGTAGGCGTCGAATGCGATATCGGCATGGCTGTCCGGCAGCGCCCGGATCTCGCGAAAGCTCATCAGCTCAGGCCGCTCGCCGGTGGCGGTACGCGCCAGGCGCTCGAAGAACAGCGCGATGAAGGCCTCCACCCGGTCGCGCGGCGCCGGCTGATGCTGGGCCGCGCTGGCAATGTCCACCATCTCGCCGATGGCGCGCAGCAGGCACGCCACCACCAGGTCTTCCTTCTTGCGGTAGTAGTACGTGATGCTGTTGGTGCTCAGGCCCACGTCCTCGGCGACATCCGACAAGGTGGTGCCCCGTACGCCCTGGTGGTTGAAGCGCCGCGCGGCGGCGTCCAGGATGGCCTCGCGCTTTTCGACATAGCGGCGGGTCAGGCGGGCTTGCGCGGGGTCCTTGGACATGGCTTGGGGGGTGGTCGCGCAATATTGCGGGTGACGTGGTAAGGCGGCACAGTGCCTGCGCGGATTATAGCGGGCGCCCCGCTCCCTGCCCGCCAAAGCAAAAGCCCGCCAGTGACGGCGGGCTTTGGCTTGCTGCTTGCCGGCGTCAGTTCACCCGCCGGTTCATCCCTTCCCAGAACGGCTCGCGCAGCTTGCGCCGCAGCAGCTTGCCCGAGGGGTTGCGCGGCAGCGCCTCGACAAACTCGATGCTCTTGGGCACCTTGAAGCCCGCCAGCCGCTGGCGCGTCCACGCGATGATGCCGGCCTGATCCGGCGCCTGCCCCGGCTTGAGCACGACGATGGCCTTGACCGCCTCGCCCCACTTCTCGTCCGGCACGCCGATCACCGCCACGTCGGCCACCTGCGGGTGGCCGTAGATCGCGCTTTCAACCTCGGCCGGATAGACGTTCTCGCCGCCGCTGATGATCATGTCCTTGACGCGGTCATGGATGTACAGGTAGCCCTCGGCATCCATGTAGCCCGCGTCGCCGGTGCGCAGCCAGCCTTCGGCGTCGATGGTGCGCGCGGTCTCTTCGGGCTGCTTCCAGTAGCCGGCCATGTTGTGCTGCGAGCGCACCACGAGCTCGCCGACCTCGCCCGGCGCGAGCTGGCGGCCTTCATAGTCGACCACCTTGATCTCCACGCCAGGCAGCGGCTTGCCCGCGGCACGCATGCGCGGCACTTCCTCGGTGGTGTGGTCCTCGGGCGGCAGCGCCACGATGGTGCCGGTGGTCTCGGTCATGCCGTACTGCTGCACGAAGCCGCAGCCGAACACCTCGATGCCCTCGCGCAGCAGCGCCGCGGGAA
The DNA here is from genome assembly GCF_032465815.1 of Cupriavidus sp. BIC8F. Lineage (NCBI taxonomy): Bacteria > Pseudomonadati > Pseudomonadota > Betaproteobacteria > Burkholderiales > Burkholderiaceae > Cupriavidus > Cupriavidus sp. BIC8F. Next base: position 2,476,930 of record NZ_CP136095.1, read on the forward strand.
TCGGCGCGGCGCCGTACAGCAGGTACTTCAGGCGCGAGTAGTCCACCTGGCGCGCGCGCGGGTCGCGCAGCACGATCTGCATCGCGGCCGGCACCAGGAACAGCTTGCTGATTCGTTCCTTCTCGATAAAGTCGAGCACCGCGCGCGGATCGAACTCGCGCGCGACCACGCCCTTGGCACCGGACAGCAGGTTGCGCAGGCCCCAGCCGGAGCCGCCGATATGCGCCACCGGCATCGCCACCAGCGAAACATCGTCGGCGACCCAGTGCGACCAGAGCACGTTCTCGCGCTCGCTGACTTCGGTGCCGATGGTCAGGTTGCGGTGCGTGAGCATCGCGCCCTTGGGCCGGCCGGTGGTGCCGGATGTGTACAGCTGCAGCAGCACGTCATGCGCGGCGGGCTGGTGCGCGGGCGGCGTGTCCGGCTGCGCGTCGCGCCAGTCGGTGTAGCACTGCCAGTCGCCTTGCTCGGCGCACGGCTCCATCACCACCACCTTGCGCACCATCGGCAGCGTGGGCAGCAGGTTCCGGACCATTGCTGCCGATTCCGCCCCGACGAAGAGCACCACGGCATCGCAATGGCCGAGGATGAACTCCACCTCGGGCGGCGCCAGGCGCCAGCTGGCCGGCGTCATCACCGCGCCGATCTTGGACGCGCCAAGCAGCAGCTCGAAATAATGGTCGCTGTTCTTGCCGATATAGCCAATGCGCTCGCCGACCCCGGCGCCTTCAGCCAGCAGGGCCTGTGCCACGCGATTGGTGTTCCGCTCGAACCCGGCATAGGTGGTCTGCCGGCCTTCGAACGCATACGCCACCGCCTCGGGCCGCAGGCGCGCGAAGTGGCGTACCGCGTGGGGCAGTGTCGTCAGATAGCTGAAGTCCATCCGCGTCTCCTGGTTTTGATGGTGTCCGGACCAGCGGTGCGCGGGCCCGGACACGACGATGTGCTGGCGCTACGCTCAGCGCGGCGCCATGCGGATGGCGCCGTCCAGGCGCACCGACTCGCCGTTGAAATAGCCGTTGCGGCACATCTCGACGGCCAGCGAGGCAAACTCTTCCGGCTGCCCCAGGCGCTTGGGGAACGGCACCGAAGCGGCCAGCGCGGCCTTGACGTTCTCTGCCGCGCCCTGCAGCAGCGGCGTATTGAAGATGCCCGGCAGGATGGTGTTGACGCGGATGCGTTCACCCGCCAGGTCACGCGCGATCGGCAGCGTCATGCCGACCACGCCGGCCTTCGATGCCGAGTACGCGGCCTGGCCCATCTGGCCGTCCTGTGCCGCCACCGACGCGGTATTGATGATCACGCCGCGCTCGCCGCCGGCGCTGTCCAGCGTCAGCATGCCCGCGGCCGAGCGTGCGATGCAGCGGAAGGTGCCGATCAGGTTGATCTGGATGATGCGCTCGAAGGCATCGGTCGGGAAATGCTTGATCTGGTCCGGCGCTTCCTTGGAACGCGAGGCGGTCTTGATGGCGTTGCCCGTGCCGGCGCAGTTGACCAGGATGCGTTCCTGGCCGATGGCGGCGCGCGCCTTGGCAAAGCCGGTCTCGACCTCGGCCTCTGAGGTGACGTTGACCTGGCAGAACACGCCGCCCAGTTCACGCGCCAGCGCTTCACCCTTTTCCACGCTGAGGTCGAACAGCGCCACACGCACGCCCTGCGCTGCCAGCGCACGTGCCGTTGCCGCGCCCAGGCCCGAAGCGCCACCCGTCACCACTGCCGATACCGATGCATTGAGTTCCATATCGTCTTTCCTTTGTCTCTAGTCTCTGGCCCGGCCGGATCCAGCGCGGTCCCGCGGTTTGATGAAGCCGGCAGGCGCAAGAATCGCCTGTACCGGAGTGGGCTCGAGATTCGTGGATCGGCCGTTGCGACGCATCGTCCGAAGCGACGAATGAGGATGGCGCGTGCCTGCGGCGCGCTCCGGCACCCGGCGCGACCAATGCGCTACAGTGACGCGATCGACGGCCATTCCGGCGCCGCCCGGCACCGGCAACCGACTACGAACCATGCACAAACCCGAACACCACGCCCCCACCCCTGCGCCCCGCTGGCATGCCGCACTGCAGCCGGTGCTGCGTGCGTTCGCCGTGCTGGCCGCGCTGTTGACGCTGCTGTGCGCCATCCCGGCGCACGCCGCCCCGGCCGGCTCCCTCGCGGCACTGCTGGGCAAGGCGGAGAAGCCCGCGGCGCCGGCCAGCGCACCCGCCGCCAGCGTGCCGCTGGCGCAGTCGCTGGACCAGGTGATCGCCACGCTGCAGAACGACGGCGAGCGGCGCGCCCTGGTGGGCCAGCTGCAAACCATGCGCCAGGGGCTGGGTGCCTCCGGGGCCGCGCCCGCCTCCGCCGCGGCAGCCCCGGCCGGCGCCTCCGCGCCAGGCCTGATCGGTGCCGTCGCTGAAGTGCTGGACGAGGTCGATACCCATCTGCGCAAGGATCGCGGCCCGTGGCAGTTCTGGCGCTGGCGCACGCGCTTCGCGGGCGAGGAGTGGCACGCTGCGCTCACCCACAACGGCACCCGCACGACGCTGGCCTCGCTGCGTGAATTCGCGCTGGTGCTGGCAGCCTGGGCGGTGAGCGGCGGGGTCTTGTGGGAGATCGGCCACCGCATCCGGCGCCGGCGCGCGCGCAAACCCACGCGCGCCGAGCGCGGCAAGCTGCCCGAGCTGCCATCGTGGGTCGACGTCGGCGTCTTCATGCTGCGCCATATCGGGCCCTGGGTGGTGGCATTCGGGCTGACCTTGCTGCTGGCCCAACGCGTATTTGCCCAATCGCCGGCCAGCGTCGCCGCCGTGCTGGTAGCGTATGCAATCGTGGCGGGGGCGATCGCGGCAGCGGTGTGCCAGGTCATCTTCACGCTGTTCCGCAGCGCGCACCGGCAACTGGCGGTGCGGCAGCTGCTGGCGCACTCACCGTGGCTGCTGTTCTGCACTGGGGCGCTGGCGGCACTGGGTGACGGCGCCACCGACAGCCGCGTGATCGCCGTGCTCGGCACCAACCTGTGCGCGCTGGTGGCCACCGTGGCCAATATCGCCGCGGCCCTGGGCATCGGCGCGTTCGCGCTGTGTTTCCGCCGGCAGATCGGCCAGCTGATCGGCCAGCGGCCGCTGGCCTTCCGCCAGGCCCACCCGGCCGCGACCGACCTGCTGCGGCTGGCCGGCCAGGCCTGGCACCTGCCGGTGCTGGCGGTGGTGGTGGCATCGGTGGTCGGCACCATCCTGGCCACCGGCCATGCGGATGTGTTCCTGCGCCGCACGGTGGCGTCGGTGGCGCTGTTCCTCGCCGGGCTGTTGCTGACGATGGTGGCGGGGCACTCGCCCAAGGCCACCGCACGCGCGCCGCGCATCCGCGACCGCCGCCGCTCGGCTTACCTGCAGCGCTTCGGGCGCTTTGCGCTGGCACTGGTGCGCGTGCTGATCTGGGCAGTCTTCATTGAGATGGTGATGCGCGTCTGGGGCACGTCGCTGGTGCGCCTGGCCGAGTCGTCCGCCGCGGGCCGCCATCTCACCGAGACGGTCTTCAGCGTCACCAGCACGGTGCTGCTGGCATGGCTGGTCTGGCTGCTGATCGACACCGCCATCATGCAATCACTGTCGCCGGCGCACGGGCGCGGCGCGCAGCCCAGCCTGCGGGCCAAGACCATCCTGCCGCTGGTGCGCAACGCCTCGCTCATCGGCCTGCTGCTGATCACGGTGATCGCGGTGCTGGCCAACCTGGGCGTCAACGTGACGCCGCTGCTGGCCGGTGCGGGCGTGGTCGGCCTGGCCATCGGCTTCGGCGCGCAAAGCCTGGTGCAGGACCTGATCACGGGGCTGTTCATCGTGGTCGAGGACTCCATCGCCATCGGCGACTCGATCGAGCTGCCGGACCACGCCGGCGTGGTCGAAGCCATGACCATCCGCACGGTCAGGCTGCGCGACGGCCGCGGCGCGCTGCACACGCTGCCGTACAGCCAGATCAAGGCAGTCAAGAACCTGTCGCGCGGCTATGCCTACGCGGTGTTCAACATCGGCATCACCTACCAGAGCGACCTGGACCAGGCGCTGGAGCTGATCCGCACCACCGGCGCCGAACTGGCACGCGACCATCACTACGCGCGCAACCTGATGTCGGGGCTGGACATCCTGGGGCTGGACCGTTTCGACCCCAACGGGCCGGTGGTGATGGCACAGTTCAAGACCCGGCCGCTGATGCAGGCCGAGATCACGCGCGCCTTCAACGCGCGGCTCAAGCGCAATTTCGACGCCAGCGGCATCCGCATGGCATCGCCGAGCCTGACGATTCAGGTGGATGGCGGGGTCGCGCAACTGGCGGGCAAGGAGGACGTGAACCCTGCGCCACAATAGCCAGCGCTGCTGTGGCATGGGAGAAACGCTGGACAATTTCAGCGTTGAAGATTTTGAAGTTTTCCTCAAGCGTATTACCTTCGCGCCGCGGCATGATCACGCCCCTGCCTGGCCTGGCGGGGAGTTACGCTGCGCAATCCGTGTTTCCCCCCCTACACGGGGGATAAAACAAACAACATTGTTTGGCATGATTGCGGTACGGCGGACATGATGGGAAAATGCGCGCCGCCAGCAGCATCCGTATCGGTGCAGATACAGAACGCCAGAACGGGACCGATAACACAAAAAGATGTAGCCACTTGCCGTGGCACAGAGCAATAGGCGTTTGCCACCGGGGGGATCTGAACATGGGCGAACACCCGACTACGGACGAGGACTTCCATCGCCTGGTCGACTCAATCTACGAGTCCGCACTGGACGTTGCGGCCATGCCCGCCGCCCTCGACCTCTTTTCCCGATACACCTGCACAGGCAGCCCGCGTTACCTGATCTGGGACAAGCTGGCCGGCCATGCCCGCCTTGGCGTGACCCCGCACGGCTGCTTCACCAGTGGCGTCAGCATGCCCGACTGGCTGCCCGGTCCGCTCGACCTGCCCCATCCGGGCGCTTGCTGCACGCCCAATGACGCCCCCGCGCTGGCCTGCGACGGCACGTCCGCGCTGGCGGCCTCGCACGATGGCGGCATGGCGGATGCGGCCACGGCTGCGCTGGCCTGCAGCGGACTGGAACAAGGCATCCGCCTGATTGAGAACGCCGAGGTTTGCGTGCTGATGAGCGGCACCAGCGCAGGCAGCATCAGCACTGGCCAGCGCGAGCGGCGCCTGGCCCACGTGATGCCGCACTGGGTGCGCGCGGCACGGATGCAGCAACGCAACTTCGAGCTGAGCGGGCTGGCCAGCCTGGGCCTGGCCGGGCTGGATACGCTGGATTTCGGCGTGATGGTGCTGCAGGCGGACCTGCGCGTGCGCTATGCCAACAGCTGGGCCGAGGCGCTGGTGCAGGCCGACGGCCACCTGTCGCTGCAGGGCGGCGTGCTGCGCGCCCACAGCGACACGCTGCAGGCGGTGCTGCGCAAGCTGCTCGATGGCGCCATGCGTGCCCGCGGCACGGAAGCGGCCTCCGGCTCGTGGATGCACATCACCTCCGGCGGACAGCCGGTGCCGATCATCGTCACGCCGCTGGTGTCGCGCCAGCCGGTGGAGGGCCCGTGGCAGCTGCCGGCCGCGATGATGCTGTTCGGCAACTCGGAATCGCGCTCGGTGCTGGATGCCGGCGTGCTGACCTCGCTGTTCGGGCTGTCGCGCAAGGAAAGCATTATCGCGGTCCGCCTGGCTGCCGGCGAAACCCTCAACGAAATTGCCGAGCGCGAATTTCTTTCGCCCCACACCGTGCGCGTGCATATCCGCGACACGCTGCGCAAGACCGGCACGCATCGGCAGTCAGAACTGGTGCGGCTGCTGCACCTGCTGCCGGGCGTGAACCTGGAGCGCGCCGGCGTGACGCCGCCTGCGCGGCCGCGCAAGCCGCGCACGCGAGCCTCCTGAGACGCTACACCACCCGCCCGCCCATCAGTTCACCGCCGCCTGCGCCGCCGCCAGGAAGCGCTTCACCTGGCGGTCGCCGTCATCGGGCCGCGCCGCCAGCGCAATGCCGATGCGCCCGGCCGGACGCGGGCTGGACAATGACAGGAAGCGCACGCGCCGGTTGGCGTAGCGGGCTGCCACGCTCGGTACCAGGGCCACGCCAAGCCCACTCTCGACCAGGCTGACCTGGGTCTGCACCTGCACCGCCTCCTGCGTGACGCGCGGCACAAAGCCCGCCTGCTGGCACAGCAGCATCGCCACCGCGTGCAGGTTGGGCACCTGCGCCGCCGGATACATGATGAAGGGCTCGTCCGCGAGCGCGCGCAGCGGGATGGCGTCTGCGCTTGCCAGCGGGCTGTCAGCCGGCACTGCCGCGACAAAGACGTCGTTTTCCAGCGGCGTCAGCGAATAGTTGCCGGTGTTCAGGATCGGGAAGCGCACCAGGCCGGCGTCGATCTGGTGCTTTTCCAGGCGGTCCAGGATCGCGGCGGTGGTGGATTCATGCAGGATCAGCTCGATGCCGGGATGCGCCGCGCGGAACGCCGGGATCAGCTTGGGCAGCAGCGCATACGTCGCCGAGCCGATAAAGCCGATGCGCAGGGCGCCGCGCTCGCCCTGCCCCGCGGCGATCGCCGCGGCACGTGCCTGCTGTGCATGGAACAGCGCACGGCGCGCATCGTGCAGCGCGGCCTCGCCCGCCTGCGTCAGCCGCACCCCGCGCGAGGTGCGCGCGAACAGCGCCGTGCCGAGCTGGTCCTCGAGCTTGCGGATGGAAATGGAAAGCGGCGGCTGCGCCATGTGCAGGCGTTCGGCGGCGCGGTGGAAGTTGCCCGTCTCGGCCAGGGCGACGAACTGCTGCAGCTGGCGGAAGTCCATGGCTCGTTAATATCCTCTGAATATCGATTTCTAAAAAACTAATATTAGACCAAGCCTCGCTCGCTGATCTACCCTGTGCCCCACAGTCAACAAGATCGGAGACAACATGCTGCCGCTTGCAGGCATCCGCGTGGTCGACCTGTCCACGGTGGTGATGGGGCCGTATGCCAGCCAGTGGCTGGCCGACCTTGGCGCCGAGGTGATCAAGGTCGAGCCGCCCGAGGGCGATTCCACGCGCCGCACCGGCCCCGCCACCGAGCCCGGCATGGCGGCCATTTTCCTGGGCGTGAACCGCAGCAAGCGCAGCGTGGTGCTGGACCTGAAGCAGCCGGCCGCCCAGGCCGCGCTGGACCGCGTGCTGGCCGGCGCCGACGTGCTGATGCACAGCATGCGCCCGCAGAAGCTGGCCGCGCTGGGACTGGCGCCCGATGACGTGCGGGCGCGCCACCCGGAGCTGGTCTTTGTCAGCCTGCTCGGCTTTGCCGAGGATGGCCCCTATGGCGGCCGCCCGGCGTACGACGACATCATCCAGGGCCTGTCCGGCAATGCCGCGTTGATGGCGGCGCAAACCGGCGACAGCCGCTACTTCCCCACCATCGCCGCGGACAAGACCAGCGGGCTGGTGGCAGCGCTGTCGGTCTGCGCGGCGCTGGCCGGGCGCGCGCGGCGCAATGCCGATGGCAGCACCGGCCACGGCACGCTGGTCGAAGTGCCGATGTTCGAATCCATGGTCGCCTTCAACCTGGTCGAGCACTTCTACGGCCGGCATTTCGAGCCGCCGCGCGGCCCCAGCGGCTACCCCCGCGTGCTGGCGCCACTGCGCCGCCCGTACCGCAGCGCCGACGGCTACGTCTGCATGATGCCGTACACCGACGCTCACTGGCGCGACTTCTTCCACGCCGCCGAGCGCCCCGAGCTGGCCGCCGATGCGCGCTTTGCCGATATCGCGGCACGCACGCGGCATATCGAGACGCTGTACGAGCTCACTGGCGAAGTCGTGCAGGGACAGACCACTGCGCACTGGGTGGAGCTGTGCGAACGCCTGCAGATCCCGGTGGCGCGCATCAATGAACTCGACGACCTGCCGGCCGATCCGCACCTGGCCGCCACCGGCTTCTTCGAAACCGTCGAAGACCCGGCCATGGGCACGTTGCGTTTTCCCGGCGCGCCGGTGCGCTTCGACAGCCAGCGCGCGCCGCTGGGCATCCCGCCGCGGCTGGGCGAGCACACCGGGAGCGTGCTGGCGCAGGCGGGACTATCCGCAGAAGCGATCGCGCAATTGCAACAAAGCGGTGCCGCACGCTGCGCGCCCGCCAAGGAGACACCATGACGCATGCAGAGCTGCCCCGCCTCGGCCAGGGCTTCTACTGGCAAGACCTGCAGGAAGGCCAGGCCTTCCGCACCTTCGCCCGCACCGTGACCGAGACCGACCTGGTCAATTTCATCTCCGTGACCGGCATGGTCGAGGCCATCTTCATCGAAGCCGGCTATGACGGTGGCGCCATCCAGGGCCGGCCGGTGCCGGCGGCGCTGACCTACACGCTGATCGAGGGCTTCATCCTGCAAACCATGATCCAGGGCACCGGGCTGGCCATGCTGGAACTGACACAACAGATCCACGCGCCCGTGATAGTGGGCGACACCATCCACGCCACCGTAACCGTGACCGGCATCCGCCCGACCTCGCGCAGCGGCCGCGCCGTGGTGGATTCGCGCATCGAGGTGTTCAACCAGCGCGGTGAGCAGGTCATGACCTACACCGCGCGCCGGTTGCTGGCGGGACGCTGAACCCATGGCGGCATCCGCCGCGTGGCTGCATGGACGGAGGAGACAAGCACATGAAGGCAAAGACTTTCATCACGACACTGGCTGCCGCGGCAGCCATCGTATTGCCAGCGGTGCTGGCGCAGCCGGCGGCGGCCGCCGATGCCGCCTACCCGTCGCACCCGATCCGCATGGTGGTGCCGTTCCCGCCGGGCGGCCCGACCGACCTGGTGTCGCGCGTGATCGCACGGCGCATGAGCGAGGCGCTCGGCCAGCAGGTGCTGGTCGACAACCGGCCCGGCGCCAACGGCAATATCGGCGCGGAGATTGTCGCCAAGGCGCCGGCCGACGGCTATACGGTGCTGTACAACACCTCGTCGATCGCGCTGAGCCCGGCGCTCTACCGCAAGCTCAGCTACGACGTGAAACGCGATTTCGCCCCGGTGGCGCTGACGGCGATGGTGCCGCTGGTGCTGGAGGTCAACGCGCAGCTGCCGGTACAGAACCTGAAAGAGTTCATCCAGTACCTGAAGGCCAACCCCGACAAGCTCACCTACGGCTCGGCTGGCAACGGCAACGTGACGCACCTGGCGGCCTTCATGTTCCTGCAGGCCAACGGTCTGTCGGCAGTGCATGCGCCCTACAAGGGCAGCGCGCCGGCACTGACCGACCTGGCCAGCGGGCAGGTGCAGTTCATGGCCGACACCATCAATTCATCGCTGCCCTTCATCCGCGACAAGCGCATGCGCGCACTGGCCGTCACCAGCACCACGCGCAGCGCCCAGTTGCCGGACGTGCCCACCCTTGCCGAAACCGTGCAGCCGGGCTTCGAGGTCGGCGCCTGGCAGGGCATGATGGTGCCTGCCAGGACACCGGCCGAGATCGTGCGCAAGCTCAATGCCGCCGCCACCAAGGCGCTGGCCCACCCCGAGACGCGCGCGAGCCTGGCCGCGCAGGGTGCGGAGCCGCGCGGATCGACCCCGGAGGCCTACGCCGCCTACCTCAGCACGGAAATGGCGCGCTGGCAAAAGGTCGTGAAGGATTCAGGCGCGACGCTGGACTGAGACCACTGCCACCAGCCAATACCAGACACAGGATTTCACCGTGACCGCATTGCTTTCCACCTTCGCCCTGACCTCCCTGCCGCCGCACGCCGTGGCGTTCCGCGGCGAGGTGCGGGCCTTTCTCGAAGCACACCTGCCCGCGCTGCCGCCGGAAACGCGCGCGCGCTCGTGGATGGGATTCGACGCCGCCTTCAGCCGGGCGCTGGCCGCGCGCGGCTGGGTCGGCATCACGCTGCCGGCTCAGTTCGGCGGCGCGGGCCTGGACCCGTTTTCGCGTTTCGTGCTGGTGGAAGAGCTGCTGGCCTGCGGCGCGCCGGTGTCGGCGCACTGGATCGCCGACCGCCAGAGCGGCCCGCTGATCCTGCGCTACGGCAACGACGCGCAGAAGGCGCGCTACCTGCCGGCGATCAGCCGCGGCGAGGCCTTCTTCTGCATCGGCATGAGCGAGCCCAACTCTGGCTCGGACCTGGCCAGCGTGGCCACGCGCGCGGTGCGCCAGGCGGACGGCAGCTGGCGCCTGAACGGCCGCAAGATCTGGACCACCAATGCCGACCGCTGCCACTTCATGATCGCGCTGGTGCGCACCTCAGGCACGCCGCAGGACCGGCAGGCCGGGCTGTCGCAGTTCATCGTCGACCTGCACGCACCGGGCGTCACGGTGCGGCCGATCCACGACCTGGCGGGCGACGCGCACTTTTCCGAAGTCACCTTCGACGACGTGGCGCTGGCCCCGGACGCGCTGGTCGGCCAGGAAGGCAGCGGCTGGGAGCAGGTCAATGCCGAGCTGGCATTCGAGCGCAGCGGCCCGGAGCGCCTCTATTCCAGCGTGGTGCTGCTCGACACCTGGCTCGACGCCATGCGCCGGCTGCCGCCCGCACGGCGCGACACGGTGACCGCGGGCCGGCTCGCCGGCCACCTGGCGGTGCTGCGCGCCATGTCGCTGGCAGTCACGTCGCGGCTGGCCGCCGGTGCAAGCCCGGTGGTGGAGGCCGCGCTGGTGAAGGACCTGGGCACGACCTTCGAGCAGTCGATTCCGGCACTGGTGGAAGCCGCGCTCGGTGATGAACCCGCCCTGGCGGCCGATGGGGCGCTGTACCGGACCCTGGCCTATGTCACGCAGATCGCGCCGTCGTACTCGCTGCGCGGCGGCACCCGCGAAATCCTGCGCGGCATGATCGCGCGCGGGCTGGGCCTGCGTTGAATCCGCCCCCGTCGACAGCCACCCTGAACGAGATACCCCATGCATAACGCCTACTCCGACGCCCTCGACGCGCTGCTGCGCGACTGCTGCCCGCCCGCCACCGTGCGCGCGCTGGAACAGCAGGCCAATCCGCAGCCGCTGTGGCAAGCGCTGCTGGAAAGCGGCTTTGCCGACTGCCTGCTGCCCGAATCCGCCGGCGGCGCCGCGCTGCCGCTGCGCGAGCTGGCGCCGGTGCTCTTTGTCACCGGCCGCCACGCCTTGCCGCTGCCGCTGGCGCAGACCATCTTTGCGCGCGCGCTGCTGCAGGCGCATGGCATCGCCCTGCCCGCCGGCCCGGTCGCGCTCGCCGGCTTTGAAGACGGCGCCGGCGCTGCGCTGGTGGCGGATGCCCGCCATGCGCAGTGGTTCCTGCTGCAAGATGGCGAGCGTTGCCTGCTGCTGTCGGCGGCCGACGCCCGCGCCGAAGCGACCGGCGCCCATCACGACCTGACGCTGCGCGTGCCGCACCCTGACGCCGCGGCGCCAGCGGCCTTTGCACTGCCCGCCGGCACCCTGCGCACGCTGGGCGCCTGCCTGCACACGGCGCAACTGGCCGGCGCGCTGTCGCACGTGCTCGACCTGACGCTGCAGTACGCCAACGACCGCCAGCAGTTCGGGCGCGCCATCGGCAAGTTCCAGGCGATCCAGCACCAGGTCAGCGAGATGGCCGAGCACGTTGCCGCGGCACGCGTGGCCGCACAGCTGGCCTGCGACAGCGGCACCGGCACGCCCGACCGGCTGCGCGCGGCCATCGGCAAGCTGCGCGCCAGCGATGCGGTCACGCCGGTGGCCGCCATCGCCCACGCCGTGCACGGCGCCATCGGGATCACGGAGGAATACGACCTGCAGCTCTATACGCGCCGGCTGCATGCGTGGCGCGTGGCGGACGGGTCGGAGCGCTGGTGGAGCCGGGTGCTGGGCGAGGAGGTGTGCGCCAGCGCCGGCCGCAACGCGGTGGAACTGGTGCGCGAATGGTGCGAGCCCGCGCCCGCCGCCTGAGCGGCGGGGCTCAACCCCGGCAATCTCGGGATCAGGCGGCCAGGCTGAGGCCGCCGCCGTGCGGGCGGCGGTGGCGCCGTTCCGGCTTGCACTCGTACTTCAGCTCGGTGCGGCCGTCCTCATAGGCCACCTCGAGCCGCACGGTGAAGCCCCACAGCCGGGTCACGTGCCGGATCACCTCATCGAAGTTGTGCGCCAGCGGCCGGCGGTCGTTCTGCAGGTGCCGCAGCGTCAGCGAGCGGTCGCCGCCGACGTCGACATTGGTGACCTGGATATTGGGCTCCATGCTGGAGAGGTCATATTGCGCCGCCATCAGCTGACGGATCGCGCGGTAGCCTTCATCGTTGTGGATCGCGGTGACGCGCAGCTTGCCTTCGCGGTCATCGTCCAGCACCGAGAACAGCTTCAGCTCGCGGATCACGCGCGGCGACAGGAACTGCAGCAGGAAGCTCTCGTCCTTGAAGTTGCGCATGGCAAAGTCCAGCGTCTTGCGCCAGTCACTGCCGGCGAATTCCGGAGCCCAGCGGTAGTCCTCTTCGGTCGGGTTTTCGCACATGCGGCGCAGATCCTGGAACATCAGGAAACCGACCGTGTAGGGGTTCATGCCGCTGTAGTAGGGGCTGTTGTACGGCGGCTGGTAAATCACGTTGGTATGCGCCTGCAGCAGCTCCATCATGAACGCATCGTTGACCAGCTTTTCCTCGTACAGCTGGTTGATGATGGTGTAGTGCCAGAACGTGGCCCAGCCTTCGTTCATGACCTTGGTCTGGCGCTGCGGATAGAAGTACTGCGCGATCTTGCGCACGATGCGCACGATCTCGCGCTGCCACGATGCCAGCTTGGGCGCGTTCTTCTCGATGAAGTACAGCAGGTTCTCCTGCGGCTCCGGCGGGAAGATGATTTCCCCCTCGGATGCGTCGTCGTCCGACGCCAGCGCATGCGGCCGGGTCTTGGGCAGGGTGCGCCACAGGTCGTTGACCTGCATCTGCAGGTAGTTCTCACGATCGGCCTGGCGCGCCTTCTCTTCGGTGATGGACAGCTTCTTGGGGCGCTTGTAGCGGTCCACGCCGTAGTTCTGCAAGGCGTGGCAAGAGTCCAGCAGCAGTTCCACCTCGCGTTCGCCGTAACGCTGCTCGCACTCGGCCACGTAGTTCTTGGCAAACAGCAGGTAGTCCACGATGGCGTCCGCGTTGGTCCAGGTGCGGAACAGGTAGTTGCCCTTGAAGAAGGCGTTGTGGCCGTAGCAGGCGTGCGCGATCGTCAGCGCCTGCATCGGCATGGTGTTCTCCTCCATCAGGTAGGCGATGCAGGGATTGGAGTTGATGACGATCTCGTAGGCCAGCCCCATGTGGCCGCGCTGGTAGCTGCGCTCGGACGCCAGGAAGTGCTTGCCGTAGGACCAGTGGCTGTAGCCAACCGGCAGCCCCGCCGACGCATAGGCGTCGAGCATCTGCTCGGCGGTGATGATCTCGATCTGGTTGGGATAGGTATCCAGCCCGAATTCGCCGGCGATGCGGGCGATCTCGCGGTCATACCGTTTGATCAGCTCGAAGGTCCATTCCGAACCCGTGGAGAGATAAGCCATCTTCGCCCCTTGTTGCCCGGGCAAGGCGCCAGACCCGTCCGGCGCGCACGGCATCGCCGCGCCGCGTGGTCCGCGTTGCCTCGCCATTTGCCTTCACTGTGGCCCGCCGCAAGGAAGGCCAGGATCGGCGCCACCCTATGCTGCGCGCTTCTGGAACAGGTCGTGCAGCACCGGGTAGATCTCGTCCGCACCGATAATGCGCTGCATCGCAAAGTGGTCGAACTGTCCCTTGACCGTCAGATACTCTTCCCAGAGGTTCTGCGGCTCTTCCGATGCGACTTCAACATATGCGTAGTACTGCACCAGTGGCAGGATCGAATCGCGCAGCAGGCGTCCGCACAACTCGGAATCACCGGCCCAGTTATCACCGTCTGACGCCTGAGCGCAGTAGATGTTCCACTGGCTCGGCGGGTAGCGGTCGTGGATCACTTCCACCATCAGCTTCAGCGCACTGGACACCACGGTACCACCGGACTCGCGCGAGTGGAAGAAGTCTTCCTCATCGACTTCCTTCGCCACCGTGTGATGGCGAATAAACACGACGTCGATGCGCTCGTAGTTTCGCTTCAGGAACAGGTACAGCAGCATGAAGAAGCGCTTGGCCAGGTCCTTGCGGCTCTCGTCCATCGAGCCGGACACGTCCATCAGGCAGAACATCACCGCCTGGGCCTGCGGGCGCTTCTTCAGCACGCGGTTGTTGTAGCGCAGGTCGAGCTTCTCGATAAAGGGCACGCGGTCGATGCAGGCACGCAGGTGCCGCATCTTCTCCATCACCTCGAGCGTGCCTTCGGCATAGGGGCCGTCCTTGTCCAGCGCCTCGCTGTATTCCAGCTCCAGTTCGCGCAGGCGCTTCTGGTAAGGGCTGGACAAGGCGATGCGCCGCCCCAGCGAACTGCGCATGGTGCGCAGCACCGACAGGTTGGCAGGCGTGCCGTCGATGGAAAAGCCGGCGCGCACCTTGCGCACCTCGGCGATCTTGGCGAGGTGGCGCTTGGCCAGGTCCGGCAGCGCCATGTCCTCGAAGAAGAAGTTCAGGAAATCCTCGCGCGACAGCGTAAAGACGAAATCGTCTTCGCCTTCGCCGCTGTCGCTGGCACGCGAACCGGTCCCGCCACCGCCCTGCTGCTGGCGGTCGAAGGAATCACCCTTGACGAACTTCTTGTTGCCAGGGTGAATCCACTCGCGCCGCCCGCCCGGGCCGTGGTGGAAGATCGGTTCGGAGATGTCCTTGACCGGAATGGACACCTGGCCGCTCTGCTCGATGTCCATGATCTTCCGGCCGGACACCGCCTTTGCCACCGCCTGCCGTATCTGCTCGCGGTAGCGCTTGATGAAACGTTGCTGGTTGACGGCACTCTTGTTGCCGCCGTTCTCGCGCCGATCGATGACCGTAGCCATAAGTTGCCCTCGTTGAGAGACCTGTTCCGCGGCGCCGTTACGATGACTTTCTTACGCGCAGATACCACTCCACCAGAAGTCTCACTTGCTTGGGCGTGTACCCCTTCTCGACCATGCGGTTGACGAAGTTCTCGTGCTTGTCCTGGTCTTCGCGAGAAGACTTGGCGTTGAACGAGATCACCGGCAGCAGGTCCTCCGTGGTGGAGAACATGCGCTTCTCGATCACCATCCGCAGCTTTTCATAGCTGGTCCAGACCGGGTTCTTGCCACTGTTGTTGGCCCGTGCCCGCAGCACGAAGTTGACGATCTCGTTGCGGAAGTCCTTCGGGTTCGAGATACCCGCGGGCTTCTCCACCTTCTCAAGCTCGTCGTTCAGCGCGTTGCGGTCGAGGATCTCGCCGGTGTTGGGATCGCGGTACTCCTGGTCCTGAATCCACAGGTCGGCGAACACCACATAGCGGTCGAAGATGTTCTGCCCATACTCCGAATACGACTCCAGGTAGGCAGTCTGGATCTCCTTGCCGATGAACTCCACGAACGGCGTGGTCAGGTACTCCTTGATGTACGACAGCAGCTTGGATTCCTGCTCCGGCGGGAACTGCTCGCGCTCGATCTGCTGTTCGAGCACATACAGCAGGTGCACCGGGTTGGCCGCCACTTCGGTGTTGTCGAAGTTGAAGACCTTGGACAGGACCTTGAACGCAAAGCGCGTCGACAGCCCGTTCATGCCTTCGTCGATGCCGGCGTAGTCGCGGTATTCCTGGTACGACTTCGCTTTCGGATCCACGTCCTTCAGGCTCTCGCCGTCATAGACGCGCATCTTCGAGAAGACATTGGAGTTCTCGGGCTCCTTGATGCGCGTGAGCACCGCGAACTGCGCCATCATCTTCAGCGTGTTGGGCGCGCACGGGGCGGCCGACAGCGAACTGCTGCGCAGCAGCTTGTCGTAGATCTTCACCTCGTCGGACACGCGCAGCACGTACGGCACCTTGACGATATAGATCCGGTCCAGGAAAGCCTCGTTGTTCTTGTCCGCCTTGAAGGTCGTCCACTCAGCCTCGTTCGAGTGCGCCAGGACGATGCCGTCGAACGGGATCGCGCCGAAGCCCTCGGTGCCCTTGTAGTTGCCTTCCTGCGTTGCCGTCAGCAGCGGGTGCAGGACCTTGATGGGCGCCTTGAACATTTCAACGAACTCAAGCAGGCCGCGGTTGGCCAGGCAGAGCCCGCCGGAATAGGAGTAAGCGTCCGGATCGTCCTGCGGAAAATCTTCCAGCTTGCGGATGTCGACCTTGCCGACCAGCGAGGAAATATCCTGGTTGTTTTCGTCGCCAGGCTCCGTCTTCGAGATCGCAATCTGCGACAGCACCGAAGGGCGCAGCTTGACCACCCGGAACCTGGTGATATCGCCGTTGAACTCGTGCAGGCGCTTGACCGCCCAGGGCGAGGCAATGGTGTTCAGATACCGGATCGGAATGCCGTAGTCCTCTTCCAGGATCTTGCCGTCTTCCTCTGGCGCGAACAGCCCCAGCGGCGATTCATGGATCGGCGAACCCTTGAGCGCGTAGATGGGGATCTCCTCCATCAGCGCCTTGAGCTTTTCAGCGAGCGAGGACTTGCCACCACCCGGGGGCCCGAGCAGGTAGAGGATCTGCTTGCGCTCTTCCAGGCCCTGCGCCGCGTGCTTGAAGAACGCGACGATCTGTTCGATCGTGTCCTCCATGCCATAGAAGTCACGGAAGGCCGGATAGATGCGGATGACCTTGTTGAAGAACAGGCGGGACAGCCTGGGGTCGTGGTGGGTATCCACCAGCTCAGGCTGGCCGATGGCGGCAAGCATGCGTTCCGCAGCAGTCGCGTAGGCAGTCGGATCCTTCTTGCAGATCTCCAGGTAGTCCTGGATGCTGTATTCCTCTTCCTTGCGAGCTTCGAAGCGCGTAGCGTAATGGCCAAAAATGTCCATACCTCACTCCCGTCAGAGTTCACGTCCGAGGCGTGCTACCCCTAAGGCTTCGCGCAACGTTCGCGGCACACCACCCCGGCCTGGCGACCTGTCATGTTGCGAAGTCTTTACTTCATCATAGTCAAATAACGGCGATGGTGGAGTCCGAGTTGACGAATCTTGCATCGATGCAACGGCTGTTTCGTTGCTGCATTTTCTGCATGATTTCGCTTCAGCTTTTGGCTGGATTTCCGCTCGGGCCTTGCCCCCGCACGCGACGGGCCATTGACCATGCTTGTGAAACACCTTACACCTTTCCCGCCATCCGTGCACATCCGGTTTTGTAACCATACGCACGAAAGCCGGCACTGGTGCCGGCTTTCGCTTTTCCGCATTTTCTTACGCGTTTGCGCGCACTAGCACGCGCACACTGCTGATAGCAGACGCGTCAAAGCGTGCGCGCAACCAGCTCCTTCATGATCTCGTTGGAGCCGCCGTAGATCTTGCTCACGCGTGCGTTCGCAT
Source organism: Cupriavidus sp. BIC8F (assembly GCF_032465815.1). NCBI lineage: Bacteria > Pseudomonadati > Pseudomonadota > Betaproteobacteria > Burkholderiales > Burkholderiaceae > Cupriavidus > Cupriavidus sp. BIC8F. The sequence continues at coordinate 2,494,246 of NZ_CP136095.1, forward strand.
ACATACGCGCGATCGGGTATTCAAGCATGTAGCCGTAGCCGCCGTGCAACTGCAGGCACTCGTCGATGACCTGGCAGTTCTGCTGCGTGCACCACCACTTGGCCATGGCGGCCGTGGCAGCATCGAGCTTTCCGTCCATCAGGCGCAGCATGCAATCGTCGACAAAGGTCGCGGCAATGGTGGCGACCGTCTTGCACTCCGCCAGCTTGAAGCGCGTGTTCTGCAGATCGGCCAGCGGCTGGCCGAACACCTTGCGCTGGCGCACGTATTCGGTGGTCAGCTCGATGGCGCGCTGCATGGTTGCCACGGCCCCGAGCGCAATGATCATGCGCTCTTGCGGCAGTTGCTGCATAAGCTGGTAGAAACCCTGCCCTTCCTGCGTGCCCAGCAGGTTGGCGCACGGCACCAGCACGTCGTCGAAAAAGAGCTCGGCGGTGTCCTGCCCTTTCTGCCCGATCTTTTCGAGAATGCGGCCACGACGGAAGCCCGGCAGGTCGCGCGTCTCCACCATGACCAGCGACACGCCGCGCGAACCGGCTTCCGGATCGGTCTTGGCCACCACGCAGACCAGGTCGGCGTGATAACCGTTCGTGATAAAGGTCTTTGCACCGTTTATGCGATAGCAATCCCCGTTTTCGGTCTGTTCGCGCACCGCGCGGGTGCGTATCGCTTTGAGGTCAGAACCGGCGCCAGGTTCCGACATGGCAATGGCCGCCACCATTTCGCCGCTGGCCATTTGCGGCAGCCATTTCTTCTTCTGCGCTTCCGTGCCGTAGTTGAGCAGGTAATGTGCCACGATGCCGCTGTGCACATTATTGCCAAGGCTGGCGCAGACGGCGCGCGACATTTCCTGGGTGATCACGGCCTCGTGGGCAAAGGTGCCGCCGCCGCCGCCGTATTCCTCGGGGATGCTGGCGCACAGCAGCCCGATCTGGCCGGCGCGGCGCCAGACCTCGCGGTCGATATAGCCCTGGTCGGCCCAGCGGGCCTCGTTGGGCGCCAGTTCGCGCTCGATGAAGCGGCGCACGGTTTCCTGGAACATTCCCAGGTCTTCGGTCATCCAGGGGGTCTGGCGTACGGCGGGCGCCGTGTGCTGGTCGTGGGATCCCATATGGTGTGCTGATATCAGGGTAAACGAGAAAACGGGCAGGCGACCGGTACTGTCCGGCCAGCACCCGCCTGTATACGTAAACTACGGCCTGGAGAGGCAGCCGGATGCTGCGGAGCAGCATGACCGGCGCTGCCGCTCAGTCCGGCCAGCGGTAGCGCAGCGGCTGCTTGGCCATGAAGCGGTCGGCAGCCTCGCGGCGATAGGCGGTGGAGAAGGCAATGCCCTGCCCGTCCGCTTCCATCGCCAGCATGGTGTGCAGGTCCTGGTTCAGCGAGGCGTTCAGCGCCTGCTTGGTCAGGCCCACCGCCACCGGCGAGGCCTCGGTGAAGGCCTGCGCCAGCGCCCGCGCGCGTTCCTGCAGGCTGTCCGCCGGCACGATTTCCATGACGATGCCAAGGTCTTGCGCGGCCTGGGCGTTCAGCTCGCGCATCGAGAACATCAGCGCCTTGGCCCGCTGCAGGCCGATCATCCGCGGCAGCGTGTAGAACACGCCACAGTCGGGGATCAGCCCCATGCGCAGGAACGGCAGCCCGAAGCGCGCGCGCGGCGTGGCCAGGATGATGTCGGCCGTCAGCGCCAGGCTGAAACCCGCGCCATAGGCCGCGCCGTCCACCGCGGCGATGACCAGCACGTCGAGCTGGATCAGGTCTTCCAGCCAGCCGTGGACCTTCTGCAGGCGCTTGCGGCCCTGCTCGGCATTGATCTCGACCTGCATCGAGCTGATGTCGCCGCCCGACGAGAAATCGGTGCCGGCTGCGGTCAGGATCAGCGCGCGCACGCTGTCGTCGGCGCGTACCCGGCGAATCACTTCGCCGATCTCGTCGCGCATCGGCAAGGACAGCGCGTTCTTGCGCGCCGGCGAGTCCAGCGTCAGCGTGGCGATGCCGTCCTCGACGGCAAAGCGGATGGTTTCCATCGGTGGGCTCCGTGAGGCGGGTTTCAGTCGAGCTGGATATTGGCGTCGCGCACAATCCTGGCCCACTTGGGGGTGTCGCCGGCGACCACGGCCGCCAGTTCCTGCGGCGTGGACCCGACCGGCTGCAGGCCCATGCCGGCCAGCTTTTGCGTCACTTCGGGCAGCCGCACGATGCGCGCGGTCTCTGCCGCCAGCTTCGCCGTCACGTCCTTGGGCGCGTTGGCAGGCAGGAACAGCGCGAACCAGCCGTTGGGCTCGAACCCCGGCAGGCCCAGTTCAGTGAACGTCGGCACATTGGGCAGCGCCTTGTAGCGCTGGGTACCGGTGATGCCGAGGATCTTGAACTTGTTGCTGCCCAGGTACGGGTTGGCCGAGGTCACGTCCACAAAGGCGCTGTCCACCTGGCCGCCGAGCAGGTCGCTCATCAGCGGCGCCGCGCCCTTGTAAGGGATATGCGCGATCTCGATGCCTGCCTGCTGCTTGAGCAACTCGCCGTGCAGGTGCGACGAGGTGCCGTTGCCGTAGGAGCCATAGCTGAGCTTGCCGGCCTTGGCCAGCGCCAGGAACTCGCGCATATTGTTGGCCGGCACGCGGTTGGGCACCACGAACAGGTCGGACGACTTGGCGATCAGCGAGACCGGCGTGAAGTCCCTGGCCACGTCGTACGGCGTGCGCTTGTACAGGGCCGGCGACTGGATCAGCGCGGTGATCGCCAGCAGGATGGTATAGCCGTCTGCCGGCGCCTTGGCGACGGTGTCGTTGCCCAGCATGCCGCTGGCGCCGGGCTTGTTTTCCACCACCACCGGCTGGCCCAGGCTTTCGGCCAGGCGCTGGCCGATCAGGCGGCCCACGGTGTCGGTGCCGCCGCCGGCCGGGTACGGCACGATCATGCGGATCGGCTTGCCGGGATACGGTTGCTGCGCGAAGGCGCTGCCCGCGCCGCCGAGGATGGCCGCGCCGGCCAGGGTGCCGGACTGTGCCAGCCAGTTGCGTCTGCTTTGCTGCATGCTGTCTCTCTCTTTGCTGAATTCGCCGGTGGCGTCAGGCGCTCGGGTTGTCCGCCTGCATCTCGCGCTCCTGCAGGGCGCGCCACAGGATCTTGCCGGTGGCCGACTTGGGCAGCGCATCGACCACGTCGACGATGCGCGGCACCTTGTACGCGGCCATATGCTCGCGGCACCAGGCCATGATGCGTTCGGGGTCGGCTTCGGCCGTGCCGCGTGCTTCCGGGCGCAGCGCCACCACGGCCTTGACGGTCTCGCCGCGGCGCTGGTCGCGGGCGGCGATCACGCAGGCTTCGTGGATGGCCGGGTGCCCGTACAGCAGGTTCTCCACCTCGGCCGGCCAGACCTTGTAGCCGGACGCGTTGATCATCCGCTTGAGGCGGTCGCGCATGAAGAAGTAGCCTTCCTCGTCCATGAAGCCGAGGTCGCCGGTGCGCAGGAAGCGCTTGCCGCCGATCTCGATGAAGGTGGCCGCGTTGGCTTCCGGGTTGTGCCAGTAGCCCTGCATCACCTGGCCGCCGTGGACTACGATCTCGCCGGTCTCGCCGTGGGGCAGTTCCTGCAGCGTCCCGGGATCGACCACGCGCGCGTCCACGCCGAAGGTGGCGATGCCCAGGCATTCGCGCTTGGGCTGGTTGCGCGGGTTCGACAGGATGAAGGCCGCGGTCTCGGTCATGCCGTAGGCCTCGACGTAGGGCAGGCCGAAGCGCTCCTGCAGCATATTGGCCACCGCTTCAGGCATGGCCGCGCCGCCGCCGCCCACGTAGGCCAGGCTCGACAGGTCGCGCGCATCGATGCCCGGCTGCGAGAAGAAGTCCACCATCATCGCCGGTGGCGCGCCCCAGACCGAGACGCGGTAGCGCTCGATCAGGTCCGCGGCCAGCGCGCGGTCCCAGCGCGGCATCAGCACCACGGTGGCGCCCAGGTAGAGCGGCGAGTTCATGCAGTTCTGCATGCCCAGCAGGTGGAACATCGGCGCCACGGCCAGCACCACGGATTCGGGCGTGGCGCCGCGCCAGATCACCGAACCGGCCGCCGCGGTCATCAGCGTGCCATGGGTATGCATGCAGCCCTTGGGGTGTCCAGTGGTGCCGGAGGTATAGGCCAGCATGCACAGCGTGTCGTAGCCGGCCTGGTGCGGCAGCGGCCGGTACCCGGCGGCGCTGGCCGCGTCCCAGGCCACCGGCTTCGCGCCGGAGGGCGCAGCCTGCGGCGCGGGCGGCGGTTCGCGCAGCCAGGCCGGCACCGCCAGGCCGCCGTCGTCGCGCAGCATGCCGGCATAGTCGTGCAGGATCACATGGCGCAGCGCCGGGCCGTGCAGCGGCGCCACGCGCTGGTACAGCTCGCTGCCGGCGAAGGCGGCAACCGCGCCGCTGTCCTGGACCACATGGGCAAGCTCGGCTTCCAGCCACATCGGGTTGGCCGGCACCACCACGCCTTCGGCGCGCAGGATCGCGTAGTACGCAATGATGAATTGCGGGCAGTTCTGGCTGAACAGCAGCACCCGGTCACCCGGCTGGATGCCGCAGGCCTGCTGCAGGTAGCCCGCCATCCGTTCGATCTCGTCCTGCAGCCGGGCGTAGGAGATCGCGGTGCCGAAATACTGGATTGCGGTCTTGTCCGGATAGCGGTGCGCCGCCGCCTCGACGTTGTAGAACAGGCTGGTGCGCGGCGTATGCAGCGCGGCCGGCAGGCCGGGCGGCCAGGCGGGGGAACGGAATGGCTGGTGGGTACTTGTAGCAGGCTTCATTTGCAGCAATCGATACGGGTCAGTCGGGAAGAACTCAGTCCAGGCGGATGTTGTTGGTGCGGATGACCTTGCCCCAGCGCGCGTAGTCAGCCTGGACGGTCTGCGCGAACGCATCCGGCGTGCTGCCGGTCAGGACGATGCCCATGTCGTTCATGCGCTTGCGAATGTCCGGCTGGGTCAGGATGCGATTGACGTCGGCCGAGTACTTGTCGACGATGGCCCGGGGCGTGGCGGCAGGCAGGAACAGACCGAACCATCCCAACCCATCCATGCCGGCAACGCCCGCTTCGCGGAAGGTCGGCACATCCGGCAACTGCGGCGAGCGGCCGCCGCCGGTCACGGCCAGCGCGCGCAGGCGGCCCGAGGCGTTGTGCGGCTTGGCGCCCATCACCGAGATGATGGCGGCCGGCACCTGCCCGCCCAGCAGGTCGTTCAGCTCCGGTGCCTCACCCTTGTATGACACATGGACCATGTCCAGCTTGGCCGACTCCTTGAAGATCTCGCCGTACAGATGGCCGCTTGAGCCGGTGCCGTAGGAGCCGTAGGAGAACTGCCTGGGCTTGGCGCGGACCAGCTCGATGAATTCCTTCAGGCTGGTGGCCGGCACCGAGTTGTGCACGGCAAAGACCAGGTTGGTGGTGCCCAGCTCCGACACCGCGGCAAAGTCCTTGACCGGGTCCACCGGCGGCTTCGCATACAGGCTGGGCGCCTGCACGAGGGTGGTGATCGTCAGCAATGCGGTATGGCCGTCAGGCTCGGCGCGGGCCACGGCCTCGGAGCCGATCATGCTGCTCGCGCCGGGGCGGTTCTCCACCACCACCGGGCGCGACCAGGCCTTGCCAAGCCCGTCGGCAATGGCACGCGCCAGCACGTCGGTGGCGCCGCCGGCCGGGTATGGCACGACCAGCCGGACCGTCTTCGACGGGAATTGCCCCTGGGCGAAGGCGGCACCCCCACCCAGCACCCCGGCCACGGCCAGCAACCCGGCCCCAAAGCGCCACAACGCACTACGACGATCTGCCTGCATTGTTGTCTCCATTGTTTTCCTGAGGCGGGAACGGGTCTTTGCCCCGTTTCTGGTCCCGTCCGGGCCGGTGCGCCGGCCTTGTATCGGTATTAGCCGCAGAGTGCGCGATGCTGCGGTGCGTGGACAATGACCAGACAGGCCAAAATGATTGGCCGAATCGCTCAGATGGAAGGCAGCCTTTGGCAAATCCCGATTGTGCGGTGCGGTCGCGGCTTGCTAAGGTGGCGGGACGATGTGGCGAAACGTCCGGGAACGCCCGCGGAACCAGCCGTTCCGTGGTGCCGGCGCCGACGCGTCACCGTGATGAGGAGACCCATGCATACCGCTGTCCTGTCATCGCTGCGCCCGCCCGTGCCAGGCAAGCTGCACCTCGCCGGCAGCGCACTGCCGCCGGCGCTCGGGCACGGCCATGCCCCAGGCTGTGCCGAGGCCCCGGCCACCCCGGCGCAAGCCGCGCCACAGGCCTCGGCGCGCCACACCATTGCGATCCAGCATGTGGATCACATCCTGCTGGGCCCGCGCCGGCTGGGCCACGACATTGCCGCGCTGCTGCGCCGGGCCGGAATTTCACCGGCGCTGCTGGCCTCGCCCAATGCGCGCGTCACCCAGGGCCAGTACGCGGCGCTGATCCGCACGCTGCGCCGCGTCATGCGCGATGAACTGTGGGGGCTGCTGGACCGGCCCGTGACCCCGGGCGTGTTTGCGCAGGCGTGCCGCAACCTGATCCATTGCGCCACGCTGGAAGACGCCATCCGCGCCGGCCTGCGCCTGTACCGGCTGCATATCGACGCCTTCGCGCCACGCCTGCATCTCAGCGCCGACGGCAAGACCGCCTCCGTGGTGCTGCATCCACGCGCGCCGGACTCGGCCTGCCGCAGCTTTGCCGAATCGACTTTCGTGTTCCATGCCTACGCGCTGCTCAGCTGGCTGGTCGCCGGCCATATCCCGCTGGCGCGGGTCGACCTGAGCGCCGCGCCGTCACAGGGGGGCCCGGAGACCGAGCGCGTCTTCAAGACCGCCGTGCATTACGGCCAGCCTGTCTCCGTGCTGCATTTCGATGCCGCCAGCCTGCGCCTGCCGGTGATGCAGGACGCCGCCAGCCTGCGCGAATTCCTGCGCGAGACGCCGCGCAACCTGCTGATCCGCTACCGCGACAACAGCTGCCTGGCCGAGCGTATCCGGCAGCACTTGCGCTCCCACCTGGATCACGAACTGCCGTCGCTGGAGCAGATGGCGCAGATGCTGCGGCTCACGCCCCAGACCCTGCGCCGCCGGCTGCGCGACGAGGGCAGCGGCTACCAGAGCATCAAGGACAGCCTGCGCCGCGACGTGGCCATCGGCATGATGGAACGCCCCGGCATGACGCTGCAGGACGTGGCGCTGCGGCTTGGCTTCTCCGAGCCGAGCACGTTCCACCGGGCCTTCAAGAAATGGACGGGCGTGGCGCCGGGAGAGTATCGGATGCGGGGATTGCGGGGAGAGGCTGTGCCGGGCTGATGCGGACCGGGTCAGGATCTCCGGTGGCCGGCGGCTGAAGCATGGCTGCCGGACTGCCCGGCACCGTCCCTCCCCCTACCTCTGTCCCACCGGCGGCGCTGCCCGCTGCCCCACCTGCACCATCCCCGTCTGGGGCGGGGGCACCTGCAGGGTCGCCAATAGCAAGCCCATGCCGGCAAGGATGCGGTACTGGCTGGCCAGCTCGTTGTACTGGCCGGTCACATAGGCCGTGCGGGCGCTGAAGTACTCGTTCTCGGCATTCAGCAGGTCAAGCAGGCTGCGCTGCCCGATCCGGAATTGCTTGCCGTAGCTGACGCGCGTGGCATCGCTGGCCTCCACGTATTGCTTGAGGCTCACCAGCCGGTCCTGCGCCGTCAGGTGGGCGTTATAGGCCTGCGATACGGCCTCCTGCACCTGCCTGCGCAGCCGGTCCAGATTCTGCTCCGCTTCCTGGACCTGGTAGCCGGCCTCGTTGATGCGCGCCTTGTCGGCGTTGCCGCGAAACAAGTTGTAGCGCACGCGCAGCATCACGCTGCGCTCGTCGGTGGTGCCAAGCACGCGGTCGCGGTCGCGCGCCACGCCGACCTCGAGATCCAGCCTTGGCCACAACGCGGCCTTGGCCAGCGAACGCCCGGCCTGGGCTTCGGCGATATCGGCCTGCCCGGCACCCAGCGCGGGGTGATTGGCATTTGCCACCTGCTGTGCCTCCCGTTCGGTGGCAGGCAGGAGCGTCGACAGCGAGTCCGGCCTGGACAAGGCCTCCGGCGGCGCGCCGACCACGCGCAAGTAGGCTGTCATGGCGTCCTGCAGGCTGCCCTGCTCGGCGCGCAGGCTGGCCTTGGCCAGCGCCAGGCGGCTTTCGACCTGGTAGAGATCGGCGCGGCGCAGCACCCCGTTGTCGGCGCCAAGCCGGATCTGGTCATAGATGTGCTGGTGCGCCTCCAGATTGGCCAGGCCGATGACCACGGTTTCCTGGCGCCGCAGGACCTCCACATAGACGCCGACCGTGCGCAGCGCGATGTCTTCGGCAGTCGCGCCGACCCGATAGGCCGCGCCGTCGATCCGTGCGCCCTGGCGCTCCACATCGCTGCTGGTGGCAAAGCCATCGAACAGCATCTGCGAGATCGTCACGCCGGCCGCGTGGCTGGCATAGGAAGAGTCGGACAGGCCCATCAGCCGGGTGCTGTGGCTGTCCAGGCGTACGCGACCGGTGGCGGCATTGACATCGACCCGCGGCAGGTAACCGGCGCGCGCCTGCGTCAGCCCCTCGTCCGCGGCCAGCCGGCGGCTGCCCGCCGCCAGCACTTCGGGATTGGTATGCACGGCTTGCTCGACTGCCTGGCGCAGCGCCTGGGCTGCCGCGTGATGCGGCACCACCATGGCTGCCCATAGCAGTACATGTGCCAGCCGGCACCATGTCGTTGTCATGCTTCCCCCACTCGGGCGCACCCGCTGCCGCATATCGCGCCGGCCGGCGCCTGCGCGATACGGGAAGCGGTGCGCTACCCGCTTATTATGGTTTTCAGCTGCGCCGGAGTCCGGCTTTACTGCCGCCCTGCATTTCCCTTTCTGAATCCGCCACCAATCGCACGCCTCAGGCAGTGTGGATATTGCCGTTGCTCAACAGCGTGTTGAGATCGAGCCCGACCACGCCCTGCAGCACGGCCACGTCCTGGAATGCAGCCGCCGCGCCACTGCCATCCCGATCCAGGCTGACGACGGTGTTGCCATCGACTTCCGACAGGCGAATGAACTGCCCGGCATTGGCAGAGGTGACGTTGACGCCGGAGAGCAGGTCGGACAAATCCAGCACATCGCCGCCCGCGGCCGCGGGCGCCCGGTCAAAATCGGTGACCTTGTCCACCGAGGCCGGGTCGGCCCGGAGGAAGGCGAAAGTATCACTGCCCGCACCGCCGGTGAGGGTGTCGACACCGGCACCGCCAATCAGGGTGTCGTTGCCGCTGCCACCAGTCAGGTTGTCATCGCCGGCGCCGCCACGCAGCACGTCGTTGCCACTCGAGCCAATGAGGTTGTCGTTGAAAGCCGAACCGATCACGCCTTCCATGTTCTTGTAGCTGTCGGTGCCAAGGCCGACCGCACCCAGGTTCAGCGCGGTGGCACTGCTGCTCTGCGTCAAAGTGAGCGAGATCGCGCCGGTGGCATCGGAGAAGTCCAGCAGGTCGATGCCTGCACCGCCGTCGATGGTGTCATTGCCCGCACCGCCACGCACGACGTCGCCGGCCGAGCTGCCGGTCAGCGTGTCGTTGAAGCGCGAGCCGATCACGCCTTCCATATTGCTGTAGGTATCCCGGTCCAGGCCGACGCTGGTCAGGTTGACGAGGGTGCCGCTGCTGCTCTGGGTCAGGGTAAAGGTGACAGCGCTGCTCGCATCCGAGAAGTCCAGCATGTCGATGCCGGCGCCGCCGTCGAGCGTGTCGTCGCCCGCCCCGCCGCGCAGCACGTCGTCGCCGGTCCCGCCCTTGAGCGTGTCGGCGGCGTTGCCGCCAATAAAGACGTCGCGGGTGGCGCCGCCCGTGAGCGCATCGGAGTTGCTGCCGCCATCCAGGTAGGAAGCCTGGTAGTTCAGGCCCGCCAGCGACACGTCGGCCGACCCGTTGGTCGATGAGACATTGACCGTGACGGTAGCCGTACTGGTGCCTCCCGCACCATCGGAAATGGTGTAGCTGAAGCTGCCCGACGTCCCGTTGTCGGTGTTGAACATGACGTAGCTGTTATTGGTCCCCGGCGCGAACGCCAGGTTGCTGACCGCGCCCGTGGCAGACCCCAGCGCAATCACCGACAAGGCCATGCCATCGACATCGCCGTCATTGCCAAGCAGTGCGCTGACAGGGATCAGGATGCCGCTGGTATTGTTCGAGGCGTAGACCACGTCTGCTGCCGCCACTGGTGCGTCATTGACCGGATTGATTGCAATCGCGACCGAGTCGCTATCGACCGAGGCGCCATCGCTGGTCTGCATCTGCAGCGTGGCTGCGCCCGCATAGTCCTTGTCACCGACGAAACGCAGGCCGTTCAACGCGGCATTGATCGCCGCGTCACTGCCCGTGAACGTCATGGTGCTGTCCGCGGCGCCGTCGCCCGCCAGGAACTGCAACCCCGCGAAACCGTTCAGGCTGATCGTGCCGGAGGTCGCACTGAGCGTCACGGTATGGCTGCCGTTGTCCACGTCAGAGATGCTGAGGGCGTTGCCATTGGTGGTGCTGAACACCAGCGGCGTGTCTTCGTTGACTACCTGTGCCGTGGGCATGGCGTTCACTGCTGCATCGTTGGCGCCGGTGATGTTGACTGTGATTGCCTGGGTGGCGGTGAGATCGGCCGATTGCACGGACAGCGAGTCGGTCACATGCTGGCCTGCGGCGAGAAACTGCGCCTTGCTGTTGTCGAGCGTGTAGGTCCAGGCGCCGGTGTTGGTGTCGAAGGTGAAGTTTCCATACTGCCCGGCCAGGTTGGCCGGCGTGACGGCAGCAAAGTGCGCTTCGCCGCTGTCGACATCGCTGACCGTCAGCTTGCCACTGGCAGATGCGTCGCCGGGGTCGGTGTTGCCTGCACCGCCGGCCTCGGTCACCGCCTTGTCCTCGCTGGCCGAGGCCGTGATGGTGGCGTGGTCGTTGGCACCGGTGATGTCGACCTTGATGGTCTGCTGCGCGCTCTGGTCGGCCGAGGACACCGTCAGCGAATCGCTGACCTGCTGGCCCGCGATCAGGGCATCGGCCTTGGTGTTGTCGAGCGCATAGCTCCAGGCGCCGGTGTTGGTGTCAAAGCTGAACGTGCCGTACTGTCCTGCCAGGCTCTCCGGCGCCACTGCGGCGAAGTGCGCTTCGCCGCTGTCGACATCGCTGACCGTCAGCTTGCCGCTGGCAGAGGCGTCGCCCGTTTCAGCATTGCCTGCACCGCCGGCTTCGGTCACCGCCTTGTCCTCGTTGGCCGAGGCCGTGATGGTGGCGTGGTCGTTGGCACCGGTGATGTCGACCTTGATGGTCTGCTGCGCGCTCTGGTCGGCCGAGGACACCGTCAGCGAATCACTGACCTGCTGGCCCGCGATCAGGGCATCGGCCTTGGTGTTGTCGAGCGTGTAGGTCCAGGCGCCGGTATTGCTGTTGAAGCTGAAGGTGCCGTACTGTCCTGCCAGGCTCTCCGGCGCCACCTCGGCGAAGTGCGCTTCACCGGTATCGACGTCAGTAACCGTCAGCTTGCCGCTGGCAGATGCGTCACCCGTTTCGGCATTGCCTGCGCCGCCGGCTTCGGTCACCGCCTTGTCCTCGGTGGCCGAGGCCGTGATGGTGGCGTGGTCGTTGGCACCGGTGATATTGACCTTGATGGTCTGCTGCGCGCTCTGGTCGGCGGACGACACCGTCAGCGAATCGCTGACCTGCTGGCCCGCGATCAGGGCATCGGCCTTGGTGTTGTCGAGCGTGTAGCTCCAGGCGCCGGTGTTGCTGTCGAAGCTGAACGTGCCGTACTGTCCGGCCAGGCTCTCCGGCGCCACCGCGGCGAAGTGCGCTTCACCGGTATCGACGTCAGTAACCGTCAGCTTGCCGCTGGCAGATGCGTCACCAATTTCGGCATTGCCTGCACCGCCGGCTTCGGTCACCGCCTTGTCCTCGCTGGCCGAGGCCGTGATGGTGGCGTGATCGTTGGCACCGGTGATGTCGACCTTGATGGTCTGCTGCGCGGTCTGGTCGGCCGAGGACACCGTCAGCGAATCACTGACCTGCTGGCCCGCGATCAGGGCATCGGCCTTGGTGTTGTCGAGCGTGTAGGTCCAGGCGCCGGTATTGCTGTTGAAGCTGAAGGTGCCGTACTGTCCTGCCAGGCTCTCCGGCGCCACCTCGGCGAAGTGCGCTTCACCGGTATCGACGTCAGTAACCGTCAGCTTGCCGCTGGCAGATGCGTCACCCGTTTCGGCATTGCCTGCGCCGCCGGCTTCGGTCACCGCCTTGTCTTCGTTGGCCGAGGCCGTGATGGTGGCGTGATCGTTGGCACCGGTGATGTTGACCTTGATGGTCTGCTGCGCGCTCTGGTCGGCGGACGACACCGTCAGCGAATCGCTGACCTGCTGGCCCGCGATCAGGGCATCGGCCTTGGTGTTGTCGAGCGTGTAGCTCCAGGCGCCGGTGTTGCTGTCGAAGCTGAACGTGCCGTACTGTCCGGCCAGGCTCTCCGGCGCCACCGCGGCGAAGTGCGCTTCACCGGTATCGACGTCAGTAACCGTCAGCTTGCCGCTGGCAGATGCGTCACCAATTTCGGCATTGCCTGCACCGCCGGCTTCGGTCACCGCCTTGTCCTCGCTGGCCGAGGCCGTGATGGTGGCGTGATCGTTGGCACCGGTGATGTTGACCTTGATGGTCTGCTGCGCGGTCTGGTCGGCCGAGGACACCGTCAGCGAATCACTGACCTGCTGGCCCGCGATCAGGGCATCGGCCTTGGTGTTGTCGAGCGTATAGGTCCAGGCGCCGGTGCCGCTGTCGAAGCTGAAGGTGCCGTACTGTCCGGCCAGACTCTCCGGCGCCACTGCGGCGAAGTGCGCTTCACCGGTATCGACATCGGTGACCGTCAGCTTGCCGCTGGCGGATGCATCGCCGGGGTCGGCATTGCCTGCACCGCCGGCTTCGGTCACCGCCTTGTCTTCACTGGCCGAGGCCGTGATGGTGGCGTGGTCGTTGGCGCCGGTGATGTCGACCTTGATGGTCTGCTGCGCGCTCTGGTCGGCCGAGGACACCGTCAGCGAATCGCTGACCTGCTGGCCCGCGATCAGCGCATCGGCCTTGGTGTTGTCGAGCGTGTAGGTCCAGGCGCCGGTGTTGCTGTCGAAGGCGAAGGTGCCGTACTGTCCCGCCAGGCTCTCCGGCGCCACCGCGGCGAAGTGCGCTTCACCGGTATCGACATCGCTGACCGTCAGCTTGCCGCTAGCAGAGGCGTCGCCAATTTCGGCATTGCCTGCACCGCCGGCTTCGGTCACCGCCTTGTCTTCACTGGCCGAGGCCGTGATGGTGGCGTGGTCGTTGGCGCCGGTGATGTCGACCTTGATGGTCTGCTGCGCGCTCTGGTCGGCCGAGGACACCGTCAGCGAATCACTGACCTGCTGGCCCGCGATCAGGGCATCGGCCTTGGTGTTGTCGAGCGTGTAGCTCCAGGCCCCGGTATTGCTGTCGAAACTGAAGGTGCCGTACTGTCCTGCCAGGCTCTCCGGCGCCACCTCGGCGAAGTGCGCTTCACCGGTATCGACGTCAGTAACCGTCAGCTTGCCGCTGGCAGATGCGTCACCCGTTTCGGCATTGCCTGCGCCGCCGGCTTCGGTCACCGCCTTGTCCTCGCTGGCCGAGGCCGTGATGGTGGCGTGGTCGTTGGCACCGGTGACATTGACCTTGATGGTCTGCTGCGCGGTCTGGTCGGCGGACGACACCGTCAACGAATCACTGGCCTGCTGGCCCGCGATCAGGGCATCGGCCTTGGTGTTGTCCAGCGTATAGCTCCAGGCGCCGCTGTTGCTGTCGAAGCTGAAGGTGCCGTACTGCCCCGCCAGGCTCTCCGGCGCCACCGCGGCAAAGTGCGCTTCCCCGGTATCGACATCGGTGACCGTCAACTTGCCGCTGGCAGAGGCGTCGCCAGTTTCAGCATTGCCTGCGCCGCCGGCTTCGGTCACCGCCTTGTCGTCGCTGGCCGAGGCCGTGATGGTGGCGTGATCGTTGGCACCGGTGATGTTGACCTTGATGGTCTGCTGCGCGCTCTGGTCGGCGGACGACACCGTCAGCGAATCGCTGACCTGCTGGCCCGCGATCAGGGCATCGGCCTTGGTGTTGTCGAGCGTGTAGCTCCAGGCGCCGGTGTTGCTGTCGAAGCTGAACGTGCCGTACTGTCCGGCCAGGCTCTCCGGCGCCACCGCGGCGAAGTGCGCTTCACCGGTATCGACATCGGTAACCGTCAGCTTGCCGCTGGCAGATGCGTCGCCCGTTTCGGCATTGCCTGCGCCGCCGGCTTCGATCACCGCCTTGTCCTCGCTGGCCGAGGACGTGATGGTGGCGTGGTCGTTGGCACCAGTGATGTCGACCTTGATGGTCTGCTGCGCGCTCTGGTCGGCGGACGACACCGTCAGCGAATCGCTGACCTGCTGGCCCGCGATCAGCGCATCGGCCTTGGTGTTGTCGAGCGTGTAGGTCCAGGCGCCGGTGTTGCTGTCGAAGGCGAAGGTGCCGTACTGTCCCGCCAGGCTCTCCGGCGCCACCGCGGCGAAGTGCGCTTCACCGGTATCGACATCGCTGACCGTCAGCTTGCCGCTGGCAGATGCGTCACCAATTTCGGCATTGCCTGCGCCGCCGGCTTCGGTCACCGCCTTGTCCTCGCTGGCCGAGGCCGTGATGGTGGCTCCATCGTTGGCACCGGTAATCCGGATGCTCAGCGATGATGCCGCGCCGGCCTGCCCGTCGGACACCTCATAGTTGAACGTGTCCTGGACTAGCTGGCCCTGCCGCAATGCCTGCACCTGGCCATTGCCGTTGTCCAGCGCATAGCTGTAGCTGCCGTCGGCGTGGAGCGTCAGCGTGCCGTACTGGCCGGCATAGGTGCCGGGGTTGGCCACGGCCAGCACGTTGCCCGCATCGACGTCGCTGTCGTTCGACAGCACATTGCCGGTGATCGGGTTCGGAGAGTTGTTCTCGCCAATCGCGTGGGTATCGGCCATTGCCGTTGGCGCATGGTTGTCGTAGCCAGCGAAGTCCGACTTGGTCAGTTCGTGCAGGCCGTTGAGCTTGATGACCATTTCCGCCGTGGCGGAATTGCCGTCGACATCAACGTAGACATAGGTATTGCCCCCCGATTGCTGGAACCAGGCTCCGTGGGCCGTGGGCTGGCGGCCACCCCATTCAAAACCAGTGTCGCCCAGCACGGGCCGCAAGTCGAGGTCGTCCACGCCGCGCTGGAAGTCGGTGATCACATCCATGCCGGCCGCGGTGGAGTCGGAGACAGCGTTATAGACAAAGACGTCAGCGCCGCTGCCGCCGCTCAGGGTGTCGCCGCCTGCCCCGCCGGCGATCTTGTCGTTGCCGCCTTCACCGTAGATGGTGTCCTTGCCGTTGCCACCGGCGATGATGTCGTCGCCGCCCAGGGCGGCATTGTTGCCGTTGTCCCCGTAGATCAGGTCGTCGCCATTGCCACCATAGATGCGGTCGTTACCCGGCCGGGCCGACTCATGGCCGGCACCGAGCAGGTAGTCGGCGTAGCTGTCGTAGCCGTCGCCGTACAGCGTATCGCCGCCATTGTCGCCGGTGTAGAGGGCCGAGGCCCCGTCCAGGCTGCCGATCACGTCATCGCCGCTGCCGCCATAAACCGCGTCGGTGCCATTGCCGCCAGACAGCTTGTCGTTGCCGAGCCCGCCGAAGACCCGGTCCTTGCCGTTGGCGCCCAGCAGGGTGTCGTCGCCGCTGCCGCCTTCGACGATATCGTCGCCATTGCCGGCATCGACATAGTCGTTGCCATCGCCGGCACTGACGTAGTCATTGCCATTGCCGCTCAGGATGGTGTCGGCGGACGTGGTGCCGCTGATGCTGTCGCTGCCGTTGCTACCTGTCAGGGTTGCCATGATCACTCTCCGTCCTGAATGCCAGCCTGCTGGCCATGTCTTGCTTGTTATCGTCGTGGGCAAACCGCCCGCTCTTATCGTTCCCGGAACGCCAGTTCCCTGGTCTTGATGATGGGCTTGAGCAGGTAATGGAGCACCGTCTTCTGCCCGGTCAGCACATCGACCGTGGCCACCATGCCGGGCAGGATGGGTACCTGCACGGCACTGCCGCCAGGCCGGTTGTCGCGGGTGCGCACTCGCACCAGGTAGTAGCTTTCGGGGCGCTCGCCCGGGCGCTCCGGCGTCAGCGTATCGGCGCTGATATGTTCCACGGTGCCGGGAAAGCCGCCATAGACCGAAAAGTCGTAGGCCGACAGCTTGACCACCGCCGGCTGGCCGGGCCGCAGGAAGGCAATGTCGGCAGGCCGCACGCGCGCCTCAACCAGCAGCGTGTCTTCCAGCGGGACGATCTCCAGCAGGTCCATGCCGGGCTGCACCACGCCGCCCACGGTATTGATCTTGATCTGCTTGATGACGCCCGCAAGCGGGGCGCGTACCAGGGTACGGTCGACGCGGTCCTGCAGCGCCGTGTTGGTGGCGCTCTGCGCGGCCTGTTCGGCCTTGGCCTGGTTGAGCTCTTTCATGGCCTCGGCGCGATAATGCGTGCCCAGTTCGTCGGCTTTCTGCTGGCTCTCGCGGTAGGCGGCCTCCAGGCGCGGCATGGCAAGCCGCGCGGCCTCGAGCTCGCCTTTCAGGTCATTGGCCTGGCGCTCCAGCCGCAGCAGGTCGACCTCGGACACCACGCCCTGCGCCATCATCGGGCGCATCATGGCCAGCTCCTGTGCCACCAGCCGATGGCTCTGCCGCAGTTGCTGCTCGCGCGAGCGCTT
The DNA here is from genome assembly GCF_032465815.1 of Cupriavidus sp. BIC8F. NCBI lineage: Bacteria > Pseudomonadati > Pseudomonadota > Betaproteobacteria > Burkholderiales > Burkholderiaceae > Cupriavidus > Cupriavidus sp. BIC8F. Next base: position 2,511,016 of record NZ_CP136095.1, read on the forward strand.
CTCGGTCAGCTCCTGCCGCCGTTGCTCGGACTGCTGGCGCAGCACGGCGAGATTGGCATCGAACGCGCGCTTGCGCGACTCGAACAGCGCGCGCTCCTCGGACACGAAGCGGCGGCCCTCGGCATCGGCCGGCGCGCTCGCCACGAACGCCGTGCCGTCGGCCTCGGCGCTCAGGCGCGCAATGCGTGCCACCAGCGCATCGTCCCTGGTGCGGCCTTCCTGGTATGAAGCCGTGAAGCGGGTATCGTCGATGCGCATCAGCGGCTGGTCCTTGTTCACCACCTGCCCCGGTCGCACCATGATCTCGGCGATGATCCCGCCTTCGAGGTTCTGCACCACCTGCACCTGGCTCGACGGGATCACCTTGCCCTCGCCCACGGCCACCTCGTCCACCCGCGCCAGCGCGGCCCAGGCCAGCGCCACCAGCACGAAGACCAGGGCGGACCAGAGGATCCAGTGCGTGAAATAGCGCGGTTGCGCCATCGCGGCCGCATCGCGCTCGCACATGAAGGCGGTGTCGTCGGCACGCGGCCTCAGCGCCGCGATCAGGCGCCGCACTGGCCCCATGCGTTGCGGATCAGGCTGAAGCGACATGGAGCTTCCTCCCCGCGAGCGCGTTCAGGACTTCGGCCTTGGGGCCATCGGCGACGATGCGGCCCTGGTCCATTACGATCAGGCGATCGACCAGGCTGAGCAGCGAGCCGCGATGCGTGACCAGGATCAGCGTGCGCCCGCCCAACGCCGAGGCCAGGCGCGCCTTGAACTGGTCCTCGGTGCGGTTGTCCATGGCGCTGCTGGGTTCGTCGAGCAGCAGCAGCGGCGGCTGCATCAACTCGGCACGGGCAATGGCAATGGCCTGGCGCTGGCCGCCAGACAGGCCTTCGCCGCGCTCTCCCAGGCGCAGGTCATAGCCGTCAGGCAGGCGATCGACAAAATCGCTCACGCCGCCCAGGCGCGCCGCGCGCAGCACGGCCTCGTCGTCGGCGTACGGGGCGCCCATCACGATGTTGTCGCGCAGCGTCCCGCTGAACAGCATCACGTCCTGCGGCACATAGCCGATGTCGCGCCGCAACGCGGCCGGATCCAGCTGGCGCACCTCCGCGCCGTCGACCAGCACGGTGCCGGCATCCGGTGTGTACAGGCCGAGGATCAGCTTCTCGATGGTGGTCTTGCCTGAGCCGATGCGGCCGATCAGGCCAACCCGCTCGCCGCTGGCAATGCGGAACGAGACCCCATCCAGTGCCGCGATGTCGCGGCCCGGATAGCGAAAGCTGACCTGCCGGAACTCGATTTCGCCGCGCAGTGGCGGGCGGTGCAGGAAATGCTTGCCGGGCGGGCGCTCGACGGGCAGCGCCATCATGCGATCAATGCCGGCCAGCGCAGTGCGCGCCTGGTGATAGCGGGTGGTCAGCCCGGCCACTTGCGAGAGCGGCGCCAGCGCGCGGCCGGCAAGGATGGTGCAGGCAATCAGGCCGCCCGTGGTCAGCCGGTCGTCGGCGATCAGGTAGACGCCGATCACCACCACCACCAGCGTGGCAGCCTGCTGGGCGAACAGCGAAAGGTTGATCACGCAGGCGGAGAGCAGCCGCGCCCGCAGCCCCAGTTGCGCCATCTGCCCGACCACCTGCTCCCATTTGCGCTGGGCGGCACCTTCGGCACCGCTGGTCTTGATGGTCTCCAGCCCCACCAGGGTTTCGACCAGTGCGGCCTGGCGCTGGGCCGCGCAGGCGCTGCAGGCGTGTACCGCGCGCGACAGCGGCCCCTGCAGCAGCAGGCTGGTGCCGATCACCAGCGGCACCGCCAGCAGCGGCACCCAGGCCAGCGGGCCACCGACCCAGAACATGGCAGCAATGAAGACCGCCGCGAACGGAAGGTCGACCAGGGTCGTGATGGTGGCCGAGGTCAGGAACTCGCGCACCGACTCGAATTCATGCAGCTGGCTGCTCAGGCTGCCCACCGACGCCGGCCGCGCCTTCATCTCAATGCCCAGCACCTTTTCGAACACCGTCGCGGAGACCGTGACATCGATGCGCCGGCCCGCCACGTCGACAAAATAGCCGCGCAGCGTGCGCATCACCAGCTCGAAGCCAAGCACCAGGCCTACACCGATGGCCAACGCCCACAGCGTTTCCAGCGCATGATTCGGCACCACGCGGTCATAGACGTTCATGGTGAACAACGGCATGACCAGCGCGAACAGGCTGAGCAGCAGCGAGGCAACCAGCACCTCGCCATAGAGCGGCCACGACTGGCGCATCACGCCCCAGAACCATCCGTGCGGCGACGTCGGCCCGGCATCGCCCGCCGCCTCGAAGCGGTGCGCGGGCCGGGCGAAGATGGCATGGCCGGTGTACCGGGCCAGCAGGTCTTCGCGGCAGACCGGCTGCTCGCCGTCGCCCCAACCCGGCTGCGAGACCAGCAGCATGCCCTCGTCGTCACGGCGCAGCAATACGCAGGCCTCGCCCTGGTCGAGCAGCAGGATGGCGGGCAGCACCAGGTCCGGGATGTCGTCCAGCGGGCGCTTGACCAGCCGGGCCGACATGCCCGCGCGTGCGGCCGCGCGTGGAAACAAGACAGGGGTCAGGCGATCCGCCTCCAGCGGCAAGCCCGCAATCAGGGCTTCGGCCGCCACAGGCCGCTGGAAGCGCCGGGCCAGCCAGAGCAGGCACGCCAGCAGCGGATCATCGGGGCGCGCGTGCCGACCTGCCGTATCCGGCAGGCTCCAGCCGGCGTCCTCGATGTTCCTTGCGGGCGTAGTGGCGGCGGCGTGCATGGCAACGGCCCCCGCGCTTCAGAGCGGCCCGTGGCGCGCGCGGTGACGTGCAACCCGCGCTTGCGCACGTCGCGTTGCACGGCCTGCGCATACCCCGCCCCCCGCGCAATGCATGCGCTCGTTGCATCCAGCCATGGTATCCCCCCGGTCCCATTGGTTCGACGTTTCCGGGAAGGATATGTGAGAGGGGCCTGCGCGCCCATCGTGCAGAAGGCTCAACTTGCGCAACAAAAGGACCGGACAGGCTCATCCTTTTGGCGTTTCACGCAAGAAACAGAACCAAGGCGAGCGCCGCCATGACCAGCCTTACTCAAGCTGGATTTCACCCTCGAAGCGCGCCTGGAGCTTGACGCCCGCCAGTTCCAGGGTCACCGACACCGGCAAGTGCTCGTTGCCGGCGATGGTACCGTCGGCCATTGCCCTGGCTATCGCCTGTTCGATCTCGCGCTGGGAGCTGACGCCGACCACCTTCAGGAACTTGCGGATGCTGAGGTTGAAGGTCTCTTCGTTCATGGCTGTCTCCTGTGGGGAACCGGGAATCGCGGTTCGGGCCGCTACCCAGACAGCCTAGGCGATGGGGGGAATTTGTGCAGAGGCCTGGTGATCCGACCGGAAGCAGGCGGTGCCCGGCAGTTGCCTGCCAGGCACCCGTCACCAGTCAGACCACGCCTTGCTCGCGCAGCCTGGCGATGCGCTCGGCCGACATACCCAGCACCGTTTCCAGCACGTGCCCGGTATGCTCGCCAAGTCGCGGCGGCGGTGCGTCATATTGCACCGGGGTTGCCGACAGCCGCAGCGGACTCTTGACGGTCGGGCACAGGCTGCCATCGTCGCGCACCAGGTCGACCTGCAGCTCGCGATGCCGCACCTGCGGGTCGTCCAGCACCTGGCCGTAGTCATTGATTGGCCCGCACGGGATGCCCTGCGCTTCCAGCGCCTGCACCCAGTGCGCCGTCGGCCGCGTGCGCATATGCGCCTCAAGCAGCGGCACCAGCGTGTCGCGATGGATGATGCGGCCGGGGCCGGTGGCAAAGCGCTCGTCGGCGGCCAGGTCGGGACGCTCGACGCCGCGGCAATACGCCTGCCACTGCCCGTCGTTGCCGGCCGCCACGATCATGTAGCCGTCGGCGGTGGCGAACACATGGTAGGGCACCATGTTGGCGTGCGCGTTGCCGTAGCGCGGCATGGCCTTGCCGGTCACGCGCTGGGCGATGATCGGCGTGGCGCCGACCGCCACCACCGCATCGAGCAGCGCCATGTCGATATGCTGGCCCTCGCCGGTGCGCTCGGCATGGCGCAAGGCGGCCAGCACCGCCACGGTGGCATACATGCCGGTAAGCATGTCGACCACCGCCACGCCCACCTTCTGCGGCCCGCCGCCGGGCAGGTCGTCGCGCTCGCCGGTGACGCTCATCAGGCCGCCCAGGCCCTGGAAGATGAAGTCGTAGCCGGGCTTGTGCGCGCTCGGGCCGGTCTGGCCATAGCCCGTGATCGAGCAATAGACGATCGACGGGTTGATCGCCTTGAGGCTTTCATAGTCCAGCCCGTAGCGCTTCAGGTCGCCGACCTTGTAGTTCTCCAGCACGATCTGCGACTTCGCGGCCAGTTCGCGCACGATCTCCTGCCCTTGCGGGCTGGCGATATCGAGCGTCACCGACTGCTTGCCGCGGTTGGCGCCGGCAAAGTAGGTGGCGTCGCGCGACGGCTGCCCGTCCGCGCCGGGCAGCCAGGGCGGCCCCCACGAACGGGTGTCGTCGCCCGCGCCGGGCCGCTCCACCTTGATGACCTCGGCGCCCAGGTCCGCCAGGTTCTGCGCGCACCAGGGACCGGCCAGGATGCGCGACAGGTCCAGCACCCGCACGCCGGCAAGCGCGCCGTGCGTCGGGGCCTGGCTGCCCGCCATCAGATCGGGTCCCAGCTGATCACGTCGGGCGAACGCTCCAGCTTGAAGAAGCTGTTGCGCATGGCCGGCATGGCGATCTCGCCCACCGTCTCAGGCGTCCAGCCCTCGCTCATATGCACCGAGCGCACCGGGCGCGGCTGGCTCATCAGGATGATCTCGTTGGCGCGCACCGCGAAGATCTGGCCGTTGACTTCGCTGGCGGCCGGGCTGGCAAGGTAGACCGCCACCGGCGCGATCTTGCCGGCTTCCATCTTCTGCAGCTTGGCCACGCGTGCCTTCTCTTCCGGCGTTTCGGCCGGGATCGAGCTGGTCATGCGGCTCCAGGCGAACGGCGCGATGCAGTTCGAGCGCACGTTGAAGCGCTGCATGTCCAGCGCGATCGACTTGGACAGCGCGGCAATGCCCAGCTTGGCCGCCGAGTAATTGGCCTGGCCCAGGTTGCCGATCAGGCCCGAGGTGGAGGTCATGTGCACGTAGGCGCCGCTCTCCTGGTCCTTGAAGTAGTTGGCCGCGGCGCGGCTGACGAAGAAGGTGCCGTGCAGGTGCACGTCAATGACCGAGCGCCATTCTTCTTCATTCATCTTGAAGAACATGCGGTCGCGCAGGTTGCCGGCGTTGTTGACCACGGCGTCGATGCGGCCGAAGTTGTCCAGCGCGCATTGCACGATGGCATTGGCGCCGTTCCAGGTCGACACGCTGTCGGTATTGGCCACGGCCTCGCCGCCGGCGGCGCGGATTTCCTCCACCACGCGCTGAGCGGGGCCGGCGTCGCCGCCCTCGCCGGTCATCGACACGCCGAGGTCATTGACCACCACCTTGGCGCCGGCGGCGGCCAGTGCCAGCGCGATGCCGCGCCCGATTCCACCACCTGCGCCCGTCACCAGGGCGACCTTGCCTGCCATCAAACCGCTCATTGCGCTGCTCCTCTGAATACTTTTTTGTGCGGTCACCGACCGCAAACCCGGCGAAACACCCCTGCGCCGCGGGCATCGCCCGCCGATGCGGTCAATCCGGATGTCCACGCCGCAGTGGATACGATAAATTGACGGCCGAGACTTTGGAATTCACGAATCACAAAACTGGCCTTTGGCCTGACGGAAGCCCATGCATTACGACCTGACCGACCTCCGCCTCTTCCTGAACGTTGGCGAGACGGAGAACCTGACCCGCGCGGCCGAACGCAGCTTCCTGTCGCTGCCCGCGGCCAGCACCCGGATCAAGCAGCTGGAAGAGGCGTTCCAGACACAATTGCTGATCCGCCAGGTCAAGGGCGTGCGCCTGACGCCGGCGGGCGATGCGCTGCTGCGCCACGCGCGCGAGGTCTTCCGCGAACTGGAATGCCTGCACGCCGACCTGCGGCCCTATGCCAAGGGCGTCAAGGGCCGCGTGCGGCTGCTGGCCAACACCACCGCCACCAACTCGTTCCTGGCCACCGGCGTATCGCGCTTCCTGAGCGAGAACCCGGACGTGGACATCGAGCTGGAAGAGCACCTGTCGCAGGAAATCGTCTCGGCGATCAGCGCCGGCGCCGCAGACCTGGGTATCGTGGCCGGTGAAGTCGCCACCCAGGACCTGGACGCGATGCACCTGTGCAGCGATGAGCTGATCGTGATCGCACCGGTCAACCACCCGCTGCCGGCCTTCAAGCGGCTGCATTTCGCCGACCTGATCGATACCTGCCGCTTTGTCGGCCTGAACCAGTTCAGCGCGATCCAGTCCTTCCTGGACCGCATCGCCAGCGGCATGGGCAAGCGTATCAGCCTGCGCATCCAGGTGGGCAGCTTCGATGCCGTATGCCGCATGGTCGAGGCCGGCGCGGGCATCGCCATCGTGCCCAACAGCTGCGCGCGCCGCTACGCCAGCCGCAAGGTGCTGCGCTTTATCCAGCTGGAAGACGAATGGGCCAAGCGCGAGCTGCGCCTGGTGCGCCGCCCGGGGCGCGAACTGCCCCAGTTTGCCGAAACGCTGATCCAGTACCTGGTCGACGCGGCGCGCGAGCCAGTGTAAGCCGGGTAAGTCGTCGACCGTTCAGCCGGCGGCCAGCCCGCCGCCCTGCACCACCAGCCCCGCCAGCGGGCTCAGCGACACCGCCATCACCACCAGCAGCAGGGCCATGGCGAACACACCGGGCCAGCTGGTGCGGCCACAGCGCGCCAGCGAGTCGTGCACCAGTTCCGGTGAAAAATGGTACTCGCGCAGGTGCCGGATGGTCGCCTCGGCATGCCAGCGGTAGATCTGGTTGCCATACATGCCCAGCAGCAGCGCCATGGCATACAGCATCGGCCGGACCGCCAGCGGCATCTTCAGCCCGAACAGCGCGTGCAGCACCGGCTCGGCGCAGACGATCAGCGCAAAGACCCCCACCTGCCAGTACATGCGCCGGTAGGCCATCCAGAACGGTCCCAGCAGGCACGCCGCCCAGTTCCAGGACATGCCGCCGCGCGCCTCGGCCAGGGACCAGCGCTGGCTGTAGTACGCATAGCGCGGCCCCACGAATGCGGCCAGCGCCGCGTCGTCACGGATCGAAGATTTCATCGCTACCTCCCCCTGCTCTGCCACGGCTGCGCCTGTGGATCGCGGCGCAACCTGTGCCACAGCATAGGACGCGCCGCGCGCGGGCAGCGTGCGCTGGCGCGCATTGCAGTGGGAAATGACGCAAATTGGCGGGCAAGCGAACAGACCGGCGCACGCCGGGCGTGCACGGGTGCCGGATGCGCCGGGTGCGGGTGCACTATTTCCAGCGATGCAGGACCTGCAGGATGACCAGCGTGAAGATGGTGGCGATCACCGCGGTGGTATCGCGCCCCAGGCCGGCAGCCACGCCGATGGCCGCGACCATCCAGATGCTGGCCGCGGTGGTCAGGCCCTCGATGTGGGCTTCGTCGCTGTGCTTCAGGATCGCGCCGGCGCCAAGGAAGCCTATGCCGGTAATCAGCCCCTGCAGCACGCGGCTGATGTCGCCCAGCGGCACCCCGGCCTGCAGCGGCACCAGCACGAACAGCGCCGAGCCCAGCGCCACCAGCATATGGGTGCGCAGCCCCGCTGCCTTGCCGGAGACCTCGCGCTGATAGCCGATCAGGCCGCCCAGCAGCATCGCCATGAACAGGCGCGTCAGGATGCGGGTGGCCTCGGCAGCGTCCGGCACATCGGCGAACTCGGCGCGCAAGACCCTGAAAATCTCAGACCAGACCCCGTCCATGGCTCGCCTCCGGGTGCTTTGGTGCAGACCTGAGCGTAGCACGGGATGGCCCGCCGGCAACCGGGCCGGCGGGCCGCAAGGCGCTGGCGCCACATCGCGCGGGCCGCCCGCCAGGTGCGCGCGGCTGCGTCCTACACCGCAAGCGGAAGCTCCCCGACAGTGCCGCCATGGCGGCGTTCCTATATTGGAGTCACTGATTACCGTCATCAACAGGAGTTGCACCATGCCCTATATCCTCGCCTGGCTGCTTGGTGTTCCGGCCTTCATCCTGATCCTGATCTGGCTCTTTATGCACTGATTCCCAGGCCCGGCCTGCCAGCCATCCCTGCGCGCGAGGCCGCTGCACCGGCCTCTTGCGCATCTGCAGGCGCCCGGCGGCGCATGCAGCTTCCGCCTCCCCCGCTTCCGGCCCACCTAAGCCGCTCTTTCGCAAATCCGAATTTCAGCGTGCCGGGGGCTCGGGAATAATGGCCCCATTCAATCTGAGCGGGGCTACCCCATGCACGCACATCAGGATCCAGACCAGCTGTACCCCGAAATCCGCGAAGCGGTGCGCGACCTCTGCTCCGGCTTCGATTCGGCGTACTGGCAACGGGTGGAAGAGCAGAACGCCTTTCCTGAGACCTTTGTCCAGGCGCTGACCCAGGCAGGCTGGCTGTCGGCGCTGATCCCGGAAGCCTATGGCGGCTCGGGCCTGTCGCTGACCGCGGCCTCGGTCATCATGGAAGAAATCAACCGCAGCGGCGGCAATTCCGGCGCCTGCCACGGCCAGATGTACGTGATGGGCTGCCTGCTGCGTCACGGCTCCGAAGCGCAGAAGCAGCGCTGGCTGCCGGGCATCGCCTCGGGCGAGCTGCGCATGCAGTCGATGGCCGTGACCGAGCCCACCACCGGCACCGACACCACCAAGCTCAAGACCACCGCGGTGCGCAAGGGCGACAAGTACATCGTCAATGGCCAGAAGGTATGGATTTCGCGCGTGCAGCATTCGGACCTGATGCTGCTGCTGGCGCGCACCACGCCGCTGGACCAGGTCAAGCGCAAGTCCGAAGGACTGTCGGTATTCGTGGTGGACCTGCGCGATGCCATCGGCAAGGGCCTGACGGTCAAGCCGATCCGCAACATGGTCAACCACGAGACCAACGAGCTGTTCTTCGACAACCTTGAAGTCCCCGCAGAAAACCTGATCGGCGAGGAAGGCAAGGGCCTGAAGTACATCCTTGACGGCCTCAACGCCGAGCGCATCCTGATCGCCGCGGAGTGCATTGGCGACGGCTACTGGTTTGTCGAGCGCGCCAGCAACTATGCGCGCGACCGCATCGTGTTCGACCGCCCGATCGGCCAGAACCAGGCCGTGCAGTTCCCGATCGCGCGCTCGTATATCAATGTCGAGGCCGCCAGCCTGATGCGCTACAAGGCCGCGCAGCTGTTCGACGCCGGCAAGCCGTGCGGCAAGGAAGCCAATATCTCCAAACTGCTTGCCGCCGACGCCTCGTGGGAAGCGGCCAACGTTTGCCTGCAGACGCACGGCGGCTTCGGCTTTGCCGCCGAGTACGACATCGAACGCAAGTTCCGCGAGACGCGCCTGTACCAGGTGGCGCCGATCTCGACCAACCTGATCCTGTCCTACGTGGCCGAGCATGTGCTCGAGCTGCCGCGTTCGTTCTAAGGCCCCTGCATGTCCCATTCCCCCAAAGGCATCCGCCCGCTCGACGGCATCCGCGTGGTCTCGCTTGAGCACGCGGTGGCCGCGCCCTTCGCCACGCGCCAGCTAGCCGACCTGGGCGCGCGCGTGATCAAGGTCGAGCGCCCCGGCGCGGGCGACTTCGCGCGCGGCTATGACCAGTCCGTGCACGGCCAGGCCTCGTACTTCGTCTGGCTCAACCGGGGGAAGGAAAGCCTCACCCTGGACCTGAAGGATGACGAGGCTCAGTCCATCCTGCACCGCCTGCTGGCCGATGCCGACATACTGGTGCAGAACCTCGCGCCTGGCGCCGCCGCCCGCATGGGGCTGGATTTCGACACCCTGCACGGCAAGTACGAGAAGCTGATCGTCTGCGACATCTCCGGCTATGGCGACTCGGGCCCCTATCGCGACAAGAAGGCCTACGACCTGCTGATCCAGGCCGCCGCCGGCCTCGTGGGCCTCACCGGCGGCCCGAACGAGCCGTCGCGCGCCGGCGTTTCGATCGCCGATATCTCGGCCGGCATGTACGCCTACAGTGGCATCCTCTCGGCGCTCCTGCAGCGTGGACGCACCGGCAAGGGCCTGCGCGTCGAGGTCACCATGTTCGAGGCCATGGCAGAGTGGATGAACCAGGTCCTCTACTTCGGCCACTACGGCGGCACGCCGCCGGCACGCTTCGGCGCGTCGCATCCGACCATCGCACCGTACGGCGTGCATCGCACCGGCAATGGCAGCGTGATCTTCAGCGTGCAGAACGAACGCGAGTTCGCCAATTTCTGCGAGGTCGTGCTCGGGAATCGCGCACTGGCGCAGGACGAGCGCTTTTCCAGCAATACCGCCCGCGTGCGCAACCGCCCCGAACTCACCGCGCTCATCGAAGAACGCTTCGCACCGCTGACGGTGGCGCAGGCCGAGGCGCTGCTGGACCAGGCGCAGATCGCCAATGCCCCGATGAACGACATCGAAGGCGTGTGGAACCATCCGCAGCTGCAGGCGCGCCAGCGCTGGCGCGAAGTCACCACCCCAGGCGGCCCGATCGGCGCGCTGCTGCCACCCGCCAACCTGTCGGGCGTGGAGCCCGTCATGGGCGATGTGCCGGCACTGGGCGCGCACAGTCGCAGCATCCTGGCTGAACTGGGCTATGGCGATGGCGATATCGACGCACTGGTGAGCAAGAAGACTGTCTGAGGACGTCCGCGCGGCGTCCGTTCCCCCCATCCTCTCCCGGCATCGGCGGAGGATCCTGATCCCCGCGAGGCCGCGAGCGGCCGAGCCAAACCAACTATCTCCGGAGACGGCATGAGCCAACCCGCAGACCAATCCTATCCGACCCGCCAGCTTTGCGAATTCCTGGCCCGCTTCACGCTGGCCGACGTGCCGGCGCCCGTGATCGAGCGCACCAAGGACCTGTTCCTTGACTGGATCGCCTCGGCCATCGCGGGCAAGGACGCCCCGGCCGTGCGCCGCATCCAGGAGTTTGCCGCCGCGATGGGGCCGGCGCAGGGCGCGGCCGAAGTGCTGGTGGACCGCCGCCGCACCTCGCCCTACTTCGCCGCGCTGATCAACGGCGCTTCGTCGCACGTGGTCGAGCAGGATGACGTGCACAACGGCTCGGTGCTGCACCCGGCCGCCGTGGTGTTCCCTGCCGTGGTCGCCGCCGCGCAGGCCGAAGGCAAGACCGGCGCCGAGGTGCTGCTGGCCTCCATCGCCGGGTATGAAGCCGGCATCCGCATCGGCGAATTCATGGGCCGGTCGCACTACCGGATCTTCCACACCACCGGCACGGTCGGCACGCTGGCTGCCGCCGCGGCGGTCGCCAAGCTGTACAACCTTGACGCCGAAGGCATCAACCAGGCGCTGGGCTCGGCCGGCACGCAGGCCGCGGGCCTGTGGGAATTCCTGCGCGACGCCGCCGACTCCAAGCAGCTGCATACCGCCAAGGCCGCGGCCGATGGCCTGCAGTCGGCCTGGCTCGCGCGGGCCGGCTTCACCGGCGCGAAGCAGATCCTGGAAGGCGCGCAGGGCATGGCTGCCGGCATGTCGAGCGATGCCAACCCCGCCTGCCTGACCGACGGCCTGGGCACGCGCTGGGCCACCGCCGAGACCTCGTTCAAGTTCTTCGCCTCATGCCGCCACACGCACCCGGCCGCCGATGCGCTCAAGGCGCTGATGCAGCGCGAAGGCATCAGCGCCGACCAGGTCGCCAGCGTCACCACGCATGTGCACCAGGGCGCCATCGACGTGCTCGGCCCCGTGGTCAACCCCACCACCATCCACCAGGCCAAGTTCTCGATGGGCACGGTGCTGGGGCTGGTGGCCGTGCACGGCCATGCGGGCCTGGGCGAGTTCGAGCAGCATGCGCTGCAGGACCCGAAGGTGACCGCCTTCCGCGGCAAGGTCGGCATGGAACTGGATGCCGAGATCAACGCCGCCTACCCGCGCCAGTGGATTGGCCGCATCACCGTCAAAACCACCGACGGCCGCACGCTGGCCGCGCGCGTCGACGTGCCCAAGGGCGATCCGGACAACACCCTGTCGCGCCCGGAACTGGAAGCGAAAGCGCTGCAGTTGGGCGCGTTCCGCCACGGCGCGAGCGAGGCCGAGATGCGTGCCATCATCCAGCGCGTGTGGGCGCTGGAACAGGCCCCGAACGTCAACGACTGGCTGCCCGCCGCAGGCTGAGAAGCAAGATATGACCACCGCAGTCACCTACCTGTTCGTGCCGGGCGACCGGCCGGAACGCTTCGACAAGGCCGCGGCCGCCGGCCCCGATGTGATGATCCTGGACCTCGAGGACGCGGTTCATCCGGACACGAAGCCCGCCGCGCGCGAAGCCATCGCTGCCTGGCTGGCCGGACGGCCCGCGGCCAACGCCTTTGTCCGCATCAATGACAGCGCCTCGCCATCCTTTGCCGCCGACCTGGCCTGGCTGCGCGAGCTGCCGCCGGGCACCGCGCTGGCTGGCCTGCTGGTGCCCAAGGCAGAAGATGCCGCAGCGCTGGCCACCATCGCGCAGGCCCTGCATGCGATCAACCCGAAGGGCGAACTCGTCGCGATCATCGAAACCGCGCTCGGTCTTCATCAGATCGACGCCGTGGCCACCGGCGTCGCGCGCCTTGCCTTCGGCTCGCTCGACTATGCGGTCGACCTGGGCTGCAGCCATACGCGCGACGCGCTCGCCTTTGCGCGCGCGCGCATCGTGCTGGCCTCGCGCGTGGCCGGGCTGCCGCCACCGGTCGACGGCGTGACCACCGCACTGAAAGACGAGGCCGTGCTGGCCAGCGACGTTGCCTATGCGCGCGAACTCGGCTTTGCCGGCAAGCTCTGCATCCACCCGGCCCAGCTGGCCGCGGTGCGCGCAGGCTTTTTGCCCAGCCCCGAGCAGCTCGACTGGGCCCGCCGCGTGCTGGAAGCTACCGCCAGTGGCAGCCATGCGGTGCAGGTCGATGGCAAGATGGTAGACCGGCCCGTGATCGAGCAGGCCCGCCGGCTGCTGGCACTGGCGCAGTAACCCGCCGCCCGACAACCTTCACGCACTACAAGGCCTACTGTCATGACTGACGCCACTTCTGAACTCGAACGCCTGCGCGGCTGGATCGGCCGCAGCGAATCGCGCACCGAAACGCTGTCGCCGGAACCGGTGATCGGCCTCGCCGCCACCTTCGACCTCGACCCCGAAGCCGTTGCCGCCGGCCCGCTGCCGCCGCTGTGGCACTGGCTCTACTTCCTGCCGCGCGCGCCGCAGCATGAACTGGGACGCGACGGCCATCCCACCCTCGGCGGCTTCATGCCGCCGGTGCCGCTGCCGCGCCGCATGTGGGCCGGCAGCGAACTGAGCTTCAGCCATCCGCTGCATATCGGCGATACCGTCACGCGCACCTCCACCATCAAGGACGTGCAGTACAAGACCGGGCGCACCGGTGAGCTGTGGTTTGTCGCCGTCGATCACGAGCTGACCGTCAACGGCAAGACCACGGTCAACGAGCGCCACGATATCGTCTACCGCGCCATGCCCGACCCGTCCAAGCCGCAGCCGCCGCGCCCGCGCCTGGAGCAGACCGCGCAGTGGCAGCGCACGCTGCAGGCGGATCCGGTGATGCTGTTCCGCTATTCGGCACTGACCTTCAACGGCCACCGCATCCACTATGACCGCCAGTACACGCGCGAGGTCGAGGGCTACCCCGGCCTGGTGGTGCACGGGCCGATGCAGGCCATGCTGATGCTGGATCTGGTGGCGCGCGAGCAACCGCAGGCGCGCGTGCGCCGCTTTGGCTTCCGCGGGTTGGCGCCGCTGTTCGACCAGGACACCATCATCGTCGGCGGCGCGGCTGATCCGGCGCAGGCGGGCCGGCTGGTGCTGTGGACGGGGGATGATGCCGGCGGGCAGGCGATGCAGGGGTGGGCGGAGGTGGAAGGGTAAAAGGTTAGGCCGCAGGCGGATGTTGCAGGCGGCTGCTTTCCTTCTGTTCCCTGCTAGCGGTAGGTTGAGGTGACGGAGAATGCCAGTCCGCTGATTCGCTGCGACTGGCGGGCGTCTGCTAATTCAATGATGGGTACGCCGCGTCGCCACCGATGCGCCCCTGGCTTACCGGCCAATTGCCAGGCGGACGGGCTTGCCAATGCGGCTCAACATCTCAACCAGTGTGTCGATGGTGAATTTGGCCGTCTTTCGGTTCACTACGTCCGACACGCGCGGACGAGACACCATCAGGATTTCCGCAGCCTCTGCCTGTTTCAGGTGGTGTTGCTCGATCCATGCCGCCAGTTCGCCCATGAGCTGTTCCTTGAGCTGCTTCGTGTCGTTGATCTGCTTTTTGGATGCCGCCTGCAGCCGCTTGGCTTCCTCCGGCGGAAATCCAAGTTCCAGGAACAGATTGGCGCCTGGCTTGGTGACATGGCGGATCCCGGTGTCGATCTTCATGATTTGCCTTTCCTCGCGTTGGCGATAGCTCGATAGCGAGCCTCGGCGATACGCTTGTCCGTCAGGTTGGTCGCCTGCGTCTTCTTCTGGAAGCAATGCAATACGTACACGGCTTCCTCGAACTTGGCGACATATATCACACCAAACGCGCCGCTCGCATCACGCAGGCGACGAGGTAGCGTGGACCGGGTTCTCACTCCCGGCCCCTGCTGTATCAGGAGCCCATCCAGTCTAGAGAACCCTGCCGTTCACAATCAAGGCGCAGATTGTGAAGGATAGATACGCTAAGTTAAGCGTCAGTTGCCAACGTCCACAGAGCGGAGAACTCCACGCCTTGGCGAAGGCACGCATCACGGCTTACGGGCAATGCCTTGATGGCATTCAACAAGGTACTTCGGCGGATTTGTGGTGGTGGCTCTTGGAGAGGCCCCGGTTTCGCCCCTGAAGGGGCGAGTCACTTTTGTCCGAGCGACAAAAGTAACCAAAAACGCGTCGCCTGGGCGGCTGGCCATCCATTCCACGGGGTTGGTGATTCGAGCGGCGGTGATTTCCGTTCGATGGGATTGGTGGTTCCACCCTGCTACGCACCCTGTCTGGTGCCTCCGTCCACGGACTATTGGACGAACCCGACTTTAGGCCATTGGCAGCCTGCTAACCACCGCGTCGGTCGGACGCCTTCGGCTGCGCTTCGCGCCGGCCCTAACGTGGCAGAACGAACGGCCACTTCCTGATTTGCGCTTTTGGCCCAGCACTACGACAGCGCCATGCGAGCGCAGCGACGCAATCCGTGCGAGGGCGCCCGACCTGCGATACTGAGTGCGCGCAGCGCAGCCGAAGGCGTCCCACCGATAACCTGATTAGCAGGCTGCCAATAGACTAAAGTCGGGTTCGTCCAATAGTCCGTCGACGGAGGCACCGGACAGGGAGCGTAGCTGGGTCGAACGGGCAACCACGCAAAACGGCAAGCACCACCGCTTGAACCACCAACGCCGTGCAATTTATGGCCAGCCGCCCAGGCGACGCGCTCTTTGGTTACTTTCTGTCGCTCGGACAGAAAGTGACCCGCCCAGCAGGGCGGAACAGGGCCGTCGACCTACGACAACATCGAACAGGGCCGTCGACCTACGACAACATCGAACCAGCCCCCAAGCCCCTCCCCCCTCAATCCGCCTGAATCTTCGCCGCCTTCACCACCCCACCCCAAAGCGCCAGCTCCCGCTGAATCCGATCCCCCAGCGCCTTCGGCGTGCTGATATTGACGTCATACCCCCCAGCCGTCATGCGTTGCCGGAAGGCCGCATCCTCCCCAACCGCCTTCTGCGCCTTGACCAGCTTGTCGACCACATCGGCCGGCAACTTCTGCGGCCCCACCAGCGCATACCAGCCAGTCAGGTCATAGTCCTTCTGCCCCGACTCGATCATGGTCGGCACGTTCGGCAGCGCCGGATTGCGGGTCTTCGACGTGACCGCCAGCGCGCGCACCTTGCCGCCGTTGATATGCCCGATAGCCGTGCCGGTGATGTCGAACATGAACGTCACCTTGCCGCTCATCACGTCAGCCATGGCCGGTGCATTACCCTTGTACGGCACGTGCAGCATCTTCACGTTGTTCATCTGAGCCAGCAGCTCCGCGGACAGATGGTTCGATGCCCCAATGCCGGCCGAGCCGAACGAGACCCCCTCAGGGTGCTTGCGCGCGTAGTCGACCAGCTCGCCCACGTTCTTCGCCGGGAAGTCCTTGTTCACCAGCAACACGTTGGTGTAATCGGTGATCAGGCCGATATAGGTAAAGTCCTTGACCGGGTTGAAGTTGACCGAGTGCTGGATCAGCGGGGTCATGGTCATGGTCGGGCTGGCGACAAAATACAGCGTGTAGCCGTCCGGCGCCGCCTTGGCGGTCATGTCAGCGGCGATGGCGCCGCTGGCGCCCGCACGGTTGTCCACCACCACCGGCTGCTTGAGCGCGCGCCCAAGCTGCTCGGCATAAATGCGCGCGGCGGTGTCGACCGGGCCGCCGGGCGCGTAGCCCACCAGCAGCTTGACCGGCCGCGACGGGTAGGCGTCGGCGGCCCACGCCGCGCCCTGCAGCAGCAGCGTGGCGGTCAGGGCTGCCAGTGTCGTCCATGTCTTCATTGTTGTCTCCTCCAGGTATGGCTGTAGTGCCGGGGGCCGGCAGGCCCGCCGGGCGTTTAGTCGAGCATGGCGCGCAGCGGCTGCTTGAGCAGCTTGCCGCTCGCCGTGGTCGGAATCACGTCGACGGTGCGGACCTCGGCGGGGCGCTTGTACGGGGCCAGGCTCTCGCGCAGGTAGGTGTCCAGCGCCTTGCGGTCAAGCTCGGCGCCGTCCTGCATTTCAATGAAGGCCACCACTTCCTCGTTGCCGTCGCTGGTGGTGCGCCCAACCACCGCCGACTGGCGCACGCCGGGGAAGGCATTGATCACCGACTCGACCTCGATCGGGTAGACGTTGAAGCCGGAGCGGATGATCAGGTCCTTGGAGCGGCCGGAGATGAACAGCGCGCCGTCGGCATCCAGGTAGCCCAGGTCGCCGGTGTTGAGCCAGCCGCCGGGCAGCAGCGCCTCGGCGGTCTGCTCGGGGTTGCGGTAGTAGCCCAGCATCACGCCCGGGCCGCGCACGCGGATCTGGCCGCGCTCGCCGGCGGGAAGCACCTTGCCTTCGGCATCGGTGATCTCGATCTCCACGCCTTCGACGATATAGCCGGCCGAGCAGTCGGCGCGCGGGGCTTCCATGCGCGTGATGAAGAGCGAACCGGCGTATTCGGTGATGCCGTAGCCATGGTGCAGCGCCTGGCCGAACAGGGTTTCGACCTCGCGCTTGAGCGTGGGGTCCAGCGGCGCGCCGCCGGTATAGAGGTAGCGCAGGCGCGGATAGGCGCCGGGCTTCGCGCCGACGGTGGGCGCCACCGCCATGATGCGCGTGAACATGGTCGGCACCCCCTGCAGGATGGTGACGCCTGGCGATGCCAGCGATTCGAATACTTCATTGGCGTCGAAGCGCGGGCGCAGGAACAGGCTGGCGCCGGCATACAGCGTGGCCATCAGCACCGTGGCAATGCCGAAGATATGCGACATCGGCAAGGCGCCGTAGGCCACGTCGGCCGGGCCCATGTCGCGCGAGGTGGCGGAGATGCGCGCAAACTGCGTCAGGCCCGCATGTGGCACCATCACGCCCTTGGGCGCGCCGGTGGTGCCGGAGGTATAGATCAGCGTGGCGACGCTGCGGGCCAGCCCGGCCGGCTCGCGCTGCGGCGGGGTGGCCGCGCGCGCCACCCGCATGCCAGCGTCGAACACCGGGCAGCCGGCGGCCTGTGCGCCCAGCCGTTCGCCGTGCGCCGCGGCCACGTCGGAGACATGGCCGGTGAACAGCACCAGCGCCGGCTGCGCATGATCGCGGATATTGTCGATCTCGCGCGCGGACAGGCGCGCATTGACCTGGATCGGCCAGGCGTGCAGCAGGCTGCTGGCGAACAGCGTGACCACCATCTCGTTGCAGTTCTCGCCAACCACCATCACGCGGTCGCCCTCGCCCACGCCCTGCGCCGCCAGCCAGTCGCGGGCAGCCTCGATGCGCCGCCACAGCTCGCCGTAGCTGATGACGGCGCCGTTCTCGTGCAGGCACGGCGCGTCGGGCGTCTGCCCGGCCCAGTAGCGGGGAATCTCGTGGATATATTCGGGGCGGAAGGATGACATGGTGCTGGTTGGTCTCTCGATGCAGGCTGAGTCGGATATGCGGCGGAATGCACCCGGCCACATGAAACTGGCTGCATCAGTTTGCGGCAAGCCCCGTGCCGGAGCCATTTGGAATTCACTAAGGCCGTGTTCGTCAACGCCACTGGCCAGCCGCCGTCCGCCCCGCCACCACCCGGCGCAGGTGGTTCCGCCTCCACGAAGGACGGCTTTACCATTGATGAAGCAAGGAATCGCGTCCGGCCCCCTACAATCGGCCGGCACAGTGAGGGCCGCCGCTTTGACGCATTGCACAACCAGGCTGAGCCAAAAGCGCCGCGCGGCCCGCGTACCACAGGGGACATTCAGATGGATTTGCGTTTCACCGCCGAGGAACAGGCCTTCCGCGAGGAGGTCCGCGCATTCGCGCAGGCCAGCCTGCCGGAAGACATCCGCAACAAGGTACTCAACCACCAGCGCGTGGAAAAGGACGACTACATCCGCTGGCACCGCATCCTGCAGGCCCGCGGCTGGGGCGCGCCGACCTGGCCCACGCAATGGGGCGGCACCGGCTGGACCGCGCTGCAGCGCCTGATCTTCGAGATCGAGACCTTCCGCGCCGGCGCTCCGCGCATGCTGCCGTTCGGGCTGACCATGATCGGGCCGGTGCTGATGAAGTACGCCAGCCCCGAGATGCAGCAGCGCTTCCTGCCGCGCATCCCCAATATCGACGACTTCTGGTGCCAGGGCTACTCCGAGCCGGGCTCGGGTTCCGACCTGGCCTCGCTGAAGACGCGCGCGGTGCGCAAGGGCGACAAGTACATCGTCAACGGCCAGAAGACCTGGACCACCATGGCCCACTTCGCCGACTGGATCTTCTGCCTGGTGCGCACCGACCCGGAGGCCAAGGCCCAGGAAGGCATCTCGATGCTGCTGATCGACATGAAGTCGCCCGGCGTGACGGTGCGCCCGATCAAGACGCTCGACGGCGGCCATGACGTCAACGAGACCTGGTTCGAGGACGTGGAAGTGCCGGTCGGGAACCTGGTCGGCGAAGAGAACCGCGCCTGGACCTATGCCAAGTACCTGCTCGGCCATGAGCGCACCGGCATTGCCGGCATCGGCCACTGCAACCGCGAGCTGCGCCTGCTCAAGCACTACGCCAGCCAGGCCACCGACGGCGCCGGCCGCCCGCTGATCGAAGACGTGCGCATGCGCGACAAGATCGCCCGCCTCGAGATGGACATCATGGCGCTGGAAATGCTGCTGCTGCGCGTTGCCACGCAGGCCGCCGGCACCCCCGGCCCCGAGGCCTCGATCGTCAAGATCCGCGGCTCCGAGGTGCAGCAGGACCTGGGCATGCTGATGATGGAAGTGGCCGGCCCCAACGCCTGGCCGTATTCGCCGGACTGGCTTGAGCCGGGCGCGACGCAGCCGGTGGCGGGCCCTGAGTGGGCCGCCCCTGCCGCCTCCACCTACTACGACATGCGCAAGACCTCGATCTACGGCGGCGCGACCGAAGTGCAGAAGAACATCATCTCCAAGATGATCCTGGGTTTCTGAAGGGATAGCTGACATGGACTTCACCTACAGCGAAGAGCAACAGATGCTGGCGGACAGCCTGCGTCGCTTCATCGATACCGAATACACCTTCGAGGCCCGCCGCAAGAGCGCGCGCGCAGGCGCAAGCCTGGATCGCGGCATGTGGAACAAGCTGGCTGAAATGGGCGTGCTGGGCCTGACCGTGCCGGCCGACTTCGGCGGCTTCGGCGAAAGCCCCGCCAGCCAGCTGGTGGTGCAGCGCGAACTGGGCCGCGGCCTGGTGCTGGAGCCAGTCACGCCCAGCGGCGTGATGGCCGCCGCCATCCTGGCCGCCCACGGCAGCGCCGCGCAGAAGGAAGAATGGCTGCCCGCGATCGCCTCGGGCGAGCGCATCGTAACGCTGGCCTACCTGGAGCCGACCACCCGCTACCGCCCGGAATCGGCCCGCGCCAGCGCCGAGCGCAGCGGCGACGGCTACGTGCTCAACGGCATCAAGAGCGTGGTCTGGCACGGCGCCGCCGCCGACGCCTACCTGCTGACCGCGCGCGTGGCCGGCAGCAATGAGATTGCGTTGTTCCTGGTGCCGCGCGACAGCAAGGGCCTGGGCGTCACCGCCTATCCCACCATCGACGGCCTGCGCGCCGCCGACCTGTCGCTGCAGGACGTGACAGTGCCGGCCAGCGCGCTGGTGGGCCAGCCCGCCGACGGCCTGGCCGCGCTGGGCGTGGGCCTGGAGCACGGCGTTGCCGCGCTGTGCGCCGAGGGCGCCGGCGCCATGGAAAAGCTGATCGAGATCACCGCCGAGTACCTGGGCACGCGCCAGCAGTTCGGCAAGCCGCTGGCCAGCTTCCAGGCACTGCAGCACCGCATGGCCGACATGCTGGTGCAGAAGGAGCTGGCACTGTCGATGGCCTACGTCGCAGTCCAGGCACTGGACGAGGCCGATCCTGCCGCGCGCCGCCGCATGCTGTCCGCGGCCAAGGTGACGCTGGCCCGCGCCGGGCGCTTCGTCGGCCAGCAGGCCGTGCAGCTGCATGGCGGCATGGGCATGACGGATGAGCTGTCCGTGGGCGACTACTTCAAGCGCCTGACCATGCTGGACCAGCTGCTGGGCGACAGCGACTACCACCTGCAGCGCTTCGGCGAAGTGATGGAAGCCTGACCCTGGCTGCGGCTGCTGGCCGCACGCTGGCGCGAGGCCGGGCACTTGCCCGGCCTCGCGCCGTTCAAAACCCCTTCAGCTGCCCAGCGCCGCGCAAGCCGCTTCGAATGAGACCGGATCGCCCTGCAGCAGCAGCGCGTCCATCTTGTCCTCTCCGGCCTTGACCGGGCAGGCAAGGGGATCGGCTGGTGACAGGTAGTGGCGAAGCACCGAGCTGGCCAGCAGCAGGCGCCTGCCGTCGACGCCAGGCTGTGCGCCTTCCCAGGCCAGCACCGCCGCGGCCGTGGCGTAGTAGAGCGCACTGGCTGCGCGGCGGACTTCCGCTTCATGCCCGTCGTGCTCCGCTACGCATTCAGCCAGCGCGACGGATCGGCTCAGTGCCTGCAGGACCGCATGGCGCAAACTCGCCGGCAGGCGCGGGGCCTGCTCCAGCCGCCCGGACAATTCCGCCAGCAGCAGATGCTGAGCGCCATCCTTGCGCACAGCACGCTGGATAGCATCGAGTGCGTTGATGTTGCTGGTTCCCTCCCAGAGCACGCCGATATGAGCGTCACGCACCAGTCTCGCGTTGACGAAATCCTCGATATAGCCGTTGCCGCCCCGGATTTCCATGGCGCCCGTGGCAACCGTGATGTTGTCACGGCAGGCCCGGAACTTTAGCAGCGGCGTCAGCAACCGCAGGACCTTGCCGGCCGCCGCATCGCCTTCGTTGGCCCTGCGCATGATGTCCGCGGTTGTCATGGTCATCGAGAGCGCTGCCTCGGTCGGAATCATCAGCTTCAGCAACTGCCGGCGCAGCAGCGCATGGCCAATCACCTCCATCCCGAATGCCGAACGGGATCTTGCGGCAAGCGCGGCTTCGTTCAGGCAGCGCCGCATCATCGCGGCGGCGCGCACGGCATGAGAGAGACGCGACAGGTTGACCTGCTCCATCATCTGCTTGAGGCCGCGGTCGGGCGCGCCGACAAGGTAGGCCAGCGCCCCGTCCAGCCTGATTTCCCCGCTCGCCATCGAGCGCGTTCCCAGCTTGTCCTTGAGGCGCACGATGCGATAGGCATTGCGCCTGCCGTTCTCCAGCCTGCGTGGCAGTGCAAAAAGGGCGAGGCCGCGGGTGCCGGCCGGCGCCCCCTCGGGCCGCGCCAGCAGCAGCGCGACATCGGCATCGGTGTGGGAGCAGAACCATTTCTCGCCGTAGAGCCGCCAATGGCCGTCGACCTGCCGCGCCACTGTCTCGATCGCGCCGACATCCGAGCCGCCGGCCTTTTCGGTCATGAACTGAGTACCCTTCCACAACTGGTCCGGATCCGGCGACAGCATGCGGGGCAGCAGTTTCGCCTGCAGTTCCGGGCTGCCGTACTTGCGAATCAGGTGGATCGACGTGTCGGAAACGCTGATCGGGCACATCTGTCCGAACTCGGACTGCACGAACAAGTACTGGAATGCATATTTGGCCACCGGGGAAAGCGGCGCACTGCAACCCAGGACACCATCACGGTGGCTCATGGCATGGAACTGGAAGTCGCCGAACGCGATATGCTCCATCTCCTGATAGGCGGGGTGATACTCGATCCAATCCTCGTCTTCGCCCCAGCGGGTGCGCGCGTGCAGGACGGGAGGATGCTTGTCGGCCACGATCGAAAGGGCGTTCAGGCGGCCGCCCGCCAGCGCACCCATGCGCTGGTAATGCGGGAGCAAATGGCTGCGCACGTCTTCCGGCAGATAGAGCGACAACAGGTCCTGCAGGCCGCGGTCCAGCGCAAGGAAATCGAGACCCGCGCAATCCGGAGCGAGACGGTGGGAGCTTTGGTCAGAACTGGCGGGACGTGGACGAACGTAGTCGTCATAGTTGGCTTGGAATGACATGGGAGCCTTGTTCAGTTGACGAGGGAAACCGGGAGGCGGCGGCCGCCGGATCGCGTGGCGGCCAGCCAGGCGCATTCAGATCGCGCCGGCCGCGCGCAAGCGCTTCAGGTCCTCGGGCTCAAGCCCGAGGAGATCGGACAACACGGCGTCCGTATGCTGGCCAAGCGCAGGCGGACCTGCCTTGTAGTCGAGCGGCGTGGCGGAGAAGCGCATCGGGCTCGCAATGCCGGGGCAGGAGCCCCCGTCCGGCAGCGGCAGTTCGATCCGGATGCCGCGATGCTGAACCTGGGCGTCAGCGAGGGCCTGGCTGAAATCGTTGATCGGCCCGCAAGGCACGCCCGCGGCTTCGAGGCGGGCCAGCCAGGATGCCGTGGTATCGCCACGCATGATGTCAGCCAGCATGGGCAATAGCAGCTCTCGGTTGACCAGTCGGCCGGTCACCTTGACAAAGCGGTCGTCCTCCGCCAGTTCCGGTCTTCCGATCGCCCTGCAGAAGGCCGCAAACTGGCCATCATTGCCGACGGCGACCACAAAGCGGCCGTCCCGGCTTTCGAATACCTGATACGGCGCGGCGTTGGGATGCGCATTGCCCAGCCGGCGCGGCAGATTGCCGGAGACCATGTAGTTGACGGCCTGGTTGCTGTTGAAGGCAAGGATGCAGTCGAGCAAGGCCATGTCGATATGCTGGCCCTGCCCGCTGCGCTCACGCCAGGCCAGCGCAGCCGTAATGGCCAGGCTGGCGTACATGGCGGTGGTAATGTCCGCGACGGCAATGCCGACCTTCTGAGGGCCGCCTCCGGGCAGGTCATCGCGTTCACCGGTGATACTCATCAGTCCGCTCATGCCCTGGAATACAAAGTCGTACCCCGGGCGGTGCCGGTACGGGCCGGTCTGGCCGAAGCCCGTCACGGAGCAATAGATCAGGCGCGGATTCACTTCGCGCAGATCGTCATAGGCGAGCCCGTAACGTGCCAGCGTACCGACCTTGTAGTTTTCGACCAGCACGTCTGACGTGCTGGCAAGGCGCCGGATGATGTCCTGGCCTTGCGCGCTCGCCAGATCGACGGTGATGGACTTCTTGCCGCGATTGGTCGAGGCGTAGTACCCGGAATCCTCCCCCAGGCCGCCATCCGCGCATGGCAACCATGGCGGGCCCCAGCCGCGCGTTTCATCGCCCACTCCCGGGCGCTCGACCTTGATTACCTCGGCACCGAGGTCGGCCAGGTTCTGTGTGCACCACGGCCCGGCCAGCACGCGGCTCATATCCAGTACGCGGACATGGGAAAGCGGTTTTGTCATGGAGTTGGTCTCGATTCAGTCAGCGCGAATGTGGGAAGCCGTGATGACTCTTCCATAGCGGGCGTTCTCGTCGCGCATGTAGGCTGCAAATGCTTCCCCGTAGTACCCGGCTGGCTCGGCGCCGCTTTGCAGCAACGTGCGCCGGACATCGGGTTCATTCACGATGCGCTCGATCTCGCTGGCGAGCTTGCTCACAATGGCTGGCGGGGTGCCGCGCGGGGTCATGAACCCCACCCAGGCTGCCATCTCCATGCCCGCATAGCCGAGCTCCGCCGTGGTTGGCACGTCGGGCATGACGGCTGACCGCTTGCTGCTCATGACCGCCAGGGCGCGGAGCTTGCCCGCGGATATCTGCGGCATCCCGGTAAAGGCCGGTTCGAAGGTCACAGAGACTTCATTTGCCATCACGGCGGCCTTGGCGGGCGCGCTTCCCTTGTACGGCACATGCAGCAGTTCGACGCCGGCCCGTGCTTTCAGCATTTCACCGGCCAGGTGGGCCGTCGAGCCATTGCCATAGGAGGCATAGCTGACGCTCCCGGGCTTCGTGCGTGCCAGCTGCACCAGGTCGCCAAGGTTCTTAGCCGGCAACTGCGGATTGACCACGATCACGCTTGGGGCACTGGCCACCATGGCAATCGGCGCAAAGCTCTTGACGGGGTCATAGCGAAGACTTGGATAGAGCCATGGATTGATCGTGAGCGTCGTGTTGGTCGCGGCCAGCAGCGTGTAGCCATCGGGGCGGGCGCCGGCAACCAGCTCGGCACCGACAATGGTGGCGGCGCCCGGGCGGTTCTCCACCACCACCGGCTGCCCCAGGCGCTCACCCAGCTTCTGGCCTACCACGCGGGCCACGATGTCTGTCATGCCTCCCGCGGCGTAGGGGACAACGATACGGATTGCCTGGCGTGGATAGTCTGTCTCCGGCGCCGCGGTGGCCGCAGACACCGCGAGCGGGGTCATCGCGGCAACACAGCCCAGCACTGCATGGAAGGCCTTGTCCACAGTTTGTCTCCTCTGGTCTTGTTATCACGCGTCGATGGCCGGGCGATTGCCGGGGGCGGCGTGTTGGAGCCAATTCTTGTGGCTGTGATTGCGCGCGTCCAATATAATTTTCTGGCCTATTAATACAAGAATTGAATAAATCCCGGGGAGCGCCAATGGATCTCAGGCAACTGCGTTACTTCGTCGCTGTCGCCGAGGAACTGCATTTCGGGCGTGCGGCTGCGCGCCTGGCGATTACGCAGCCGCCGCTAAGCTTCAATATCAGCAAGCTTGAGGAATCGCTCGGCGTTCAGTTGCTGCGACGCAGTACGCGGGAGGTCGCACTGACACCAGCAGGCAAGGTGATCTACCAGGAAGCCCTCCGGATGCTCGCGCTGGCGCGCAATGCCCAGGAAATGGCGAGCCGTGCCGCGCGCGGAGAAACCGGGACAGTCCGCGTCGGCTTCGTGGGCTCAGCGCTGCTCACGTGCCTGGGCGACAGGATTCGCGCGTTTGGCGCCGGTGGCGGCGACATCAATGTGATCGTGCATGAGCTGAACAGCTTCGAGCAGATCGATGCGCTGCAAGGCGGACAGATCGATATCGGCATCATTCACCCGCGCATCATTCCCGCCGGCATCTCGTCGTGCACACTTCATTCGGAGCGGTTCGTGTGCTTGCTGCCGGCAGCCCATCCGCTTGCGGACCGGCAACTGATCGATATCCGCAAGCTGCGCGACGAAGATTTTGTGCTGTTCCCGCGGCACTTCTCTCCGGAGTTCCACGACAAGATTGTCGCCATGTGCGTGCGCGCCGGATTCACGCCCAACATCCGGCATGAAGTTCGCCACATGCTGACGATCGCCACGCTGGTCTCGAAGAACTTCGGTGTGTCGCTGGTCCCGCAATCCGTGGATACGGTGGCGCTGCCGAACCTGGTCTGCCGGCCTCTGTTCAGGCAGGGGAAGCTCTCCGAGTTGCAGGGAATCTGGCGCAGTGACGAGGACTCGCCGGTGGTGCTGTCGATGCTGGATGCATTGGGGGGAAAGCCTGGAGCGTAACGCGCTATCGCACTGCCAGCCTGCCAACGTGACAATGCCGCGATTCCGGCACCCCACCCGGATCGCCTCCCGCTCCGCGCCACACCCTGCCCGCCGCCACGCCGGGGGCTAGGGAAATCCACTAGTCCGTTCCAACGATTCCCCGCCGCCGCGCCATCACTACGCTGTCACCACAGGCACAGGCACAGCCAGCGCCGGCAATTCCTCTTTACAAGGAGCGAGACTTCAATGAAATCCAGCACAAGA
Source organism: Cupriavidus sp. BIC8F (assembly GCF_032465815.1). Taxonomy (NCBI): domain Bacteria; kingdom Pseudomonadati; phylum Pseudomonadota; class Betaproteobacteria; order Burkholderiales; family Burkholderiaceae; genus Cupriavidus; species Cupriavidus sp. BIC8F. The sequence goes on from NZ_CP136095.1 coordinate 2,537,339, forward strand.
CAACTGATACGCGGTGGCCTGCTGCTCACCAGCATGGCCTTGGCGGCGGCATCGTGGGCGAAGGCCTCCCCGGAGGAGCTCAAGCAACTGGATGGCACCCTCACGCCGATGGGCGCCGAGCGTGCCGCCAGCAAGGACGGCGAGGTCCCGGCATGGTCCGGCAAGTGGCTGGGCACGCCGGCCCATGTCAAATACCAGCGCGGCGAACGCTACCCGGACCCGTATGCCGACGAGAAGCCGCTGTTCGTCATCACCGCGCAGAACATGGCGCAGTATGCCGAGCGGCTCAGCGACGGGCAGAAGGCGCTGTTCAAGAAGTACCCCGACAGCTTCAAGATGCCGGTGTACCCAAGCCATCGCGACTTCCGCTACGAGGACGCGGTCTACAAGGACATTCGCACCTACGCCTCCACCGTCAGCATGACGAGCGATGCCAACGGCCTGAAGGAAGCGGGGCCCCAGGTTCCCTACCCGATTCCGAAAACCGCGATGGAGCTGCTGTGGAACCAGCGCTTCTCGTCGGCCATCGGCACCGAGAAGGCGCAGTTCGACCAGGCCGTGGTCTATCCGAACGGCTCGATCGCGTGGGGGCGCGTCTCATACAGCATCCTGTCACCGCGCAATAACGGCAAGTTCGACCCCCGCAGCGCGCTCAACGAGCGCTCCTTCTTCCGCACCGCCACCGACCTGCCGTTGCGTGACCGCGGCCAGGTGATCGTTGGCTACGCGGTCTGGGACCAGGAGGGTTCTGACACCAACCGCACGTGGATCTACAACCCGGGCACGCGGCGGGTGCGCCAGGCGCCGGAATTCGGCTTTGACCAGCCCCAGGGCCCCGGCGGCTTCCGCACCGTGGACGACGACCGGCTCTTCAACGGCTCGGGCGAGCGCTACAACTGGAAGATCGTCGGCAAGAAGGAGATCTTCGTCCCGTACCACAACTACAAGCTGCTGAGCACTTCCGTCAAGTACAAGGAGCTGCTCACGAACGGCCACGCCAATCCGGACGCCATGCGCTATGAACCGCATCGGGTATGGGTACTGGAAGCAACGCTCAAGTCCGGTTTCCGGCACCAGTATGCGAAGCGCGTGCTGTATCTCGACGAAGACAGCTGGCTAGCCCTGGCGGCCGACAACTACGATGGCCGCGGCCAGTTGTGGCGCACCAATCTCCAGGCCTCGGTGTACGCCTATGATGCACGCCGCTACTATCCGACCACGGTGTTCTACCATGACCTGATTTCGGGTGCCTACATGGCCGACCGCCTGACCAACGAAGGACCGATGGCAACGCTGAACAACAGCCCGGAATTCAACGAGGCGTTCTTCTCCCCGGACGCCGCGCGCGGGTCGGGTACCTGATCCGATCGTGATATCCGGCCGGGCGCAGCCTTTGGCGCCCGGCCGCGCTCCCGCCCTGAACTGCCCCCCAGAAGTTGGAGACAACTTTTGGGGGTTTTTACATGGCAAAGCCCAGCCGCTCCGATTGCAACCCGGGCTGCGCCCGTTGCGTCTATCTCAGAAAGGAAGCCCTGTATCCCGGCGAACGCAAGCGCCGGATGAAGGATGATGTCGGGGTCGCGTAAGTCCGGAACGCCATCGAATAAAAATGGGGCATCCGCCGCGGCTCGCGGCGGATGCCCCATTGGCCAGGAGATCAGAAGTTCAGCGGTCGCTGCGCGGCATCCAGGCCGCCATCGATGAACACCACGTTGCCATGGATGTAGGCAGCCTGCGGCCCGCACAGGAACGCGATCAGCGCGGCCACTTCCTCAGGCTGCGCGCGCCGCCCCAACGGCGGCAGGAAATCGCGGATGGCGTCGCCATAGCGCGGATCCTTCAGGCCGGCCTGCAGCAGCGGCGTTTCCACCGCGCCCGGCGCGACCACGTTGAGGCGCACGCCGGCCTGGCCCCACGCGGCAGCACGTTGCCGCGCGGCCGCCGCCACCGCATGCTTGGAACTGGCATAGGCGATATAGCCAGCCTGGTCCCGGGTGACTTCCGCCGCCGCGGCGGCTGCCACCATCGCGCGCACGCCGGTCTCGTCGCCGGCAAGGTAGGCATCACGCAGCGGGCTGCCCTCCCAGGACTGAAGCGTGGCCGAACTGGACGACACCACCACGGCGCACGGATCCGAGCCCTGGCGCAGCGCCTCGAACAGACCATCCAGCAGCCCTATCACGCCGAAGTAGTTGACCGATGCCACCAGCGTGGCGGGTTCGACATGCGGGCCCAGGCCAGCACAGCAGATCAGCTGGTCGATGCGGCCGCCTGACCGCGACAGTACGGCGTCGATTGCGGCAGCGCGGCCCTGCTGGCTGGACAGGTCGGCAAGGATGTCGGCATCGCGCAGGTCGATGCCGATGACCCGGCAGCCGTCCGCGAGCATGCGCTGGCGCACGGCCGCGCCCATGCCGGACGCGGCTCCGGTAATGACTACGGTTTTCATGTGTTGGGTTCGGTGACGGTGTCGGTCAGGCCTCGAACACATGCCGCAGCGCCGGCGGCTCGATGTTGCCCGGGTTCAGCTCAAAGGTGCGCCGCGCCACGCTGGACGGCCGCACCTGTTCCACGTCGGTGTAGAACTGCTGGTACCAGTCACGCATCTGGTAGATCGGCCCGTCGCCTTCGCACAGCAGCGGGTTGTCGATGCGGATCTTGCTGTCCCAGATCGCCACGTCCTCGTAGAAGGCCTGTTTGGCCTGTTCCACATAGGCTTGCGCCATGGCACGGTTCTGTTCCTCGGACAGCCCCGGGATCTTCTTCACCAGCACGCCGTAGCGCAGCGCGAAGCTGTTGAGGTCGATCGGCACGTGGCAGTTGAGCAGGATCGAGTGGATCTGCTGGTCGCCCATCTGTCCGCTCATCTCGGTGATGTGGTACGCGGGCCCGAAGTACGTGGACAGCGCCGTCAGCTGCGCATCGCCCGAGAGCCGGGCACTGCGCCCGATCATCAGCTGCGTGGCCTTGTGGTCTTCGAACAGGTTGGCAAAGTAGTCCACCGGCGCGCCATGGACCGTGCCGAAATGCGCCATGTCAGAGATATTGTCGACCAGCTCGCGGCAATTGGTGCGGATCAGCATCTCGTCGATGGCCCAGTCCGACCACTCCGATGAGAAGCAGGCTTCGATGCGCGGAATCGCCACCTCGCGGGGCGCCGGGCGGCCTTCGGGATCGTGCCAGATAAAGAGCAGCCGGTTCTGCTCGCAGGTCTCCCAGGCGCCGACGCGGGCCTTGGGCGGCACCCGCTTGCAGTAGGGAATGGACTTGCAGCCGCCGTCGCCACCCCACTGCCAGCCGTGGAACGGGCAGACCAGGTTGTCGCCCTGCACGGTGCCGGTGCTCAAGTCTGCGCCCATATGCGGACAGTAGCCGTCGATCACGCGAATCGCGCCGGTGGAGTCGGCAAACGCCGCCAGGCGCCGGCCGAAGATATTCAGCGTGTGCGGCACGCCGTCGCGGTAGCCATCGGCCAGGCCGAGGCAATGCCAGCCGCGCGCGTAGCGGGCCTCGGGCGGGCGTGATTCGATCTTGTAGCCGGCCTTGTAGCCAGTCTGGTTGCCGTCAGCGGTCATGGCGTCTGTCTCCTTGAATTCCCGTGGGACCTTCAAGATAAGAGCGTCTGGCCGGCGGCTCATCGTCCCATCGGACTACTGCAGCACGGCAATTCGCGTCAGCGCCGGATCATTGCCGGGGCCGTGCACGCAACTGACGCCGGCCGGATCGTAGATCCGGGCCACGCAGCCATTGCAGCTGTCACAGGCCGAATGCGCCACCGCGCCGCTGCGCCAGCTGGCGACCAGCGCGGGATCGTGGATCAGCGCGCGCGCCAGCGCGACACAGTCGAAGCCCTCTTCCATCAGCTGCGCGACATTGCCGATCGACTTGACGCCGCCGATATAGGCCAGCGGCATGCGCACCGCCTGCCGCACCACGCGCGACGCCTCCAGGAAGTACAGCTCGCGAAAGGCCAGCGCGCGCGGCGTACGCTTTTCCAGCATGGTGATGCCGAAGCGCGCCACCGCGGTCGGCGCGGCGGCCTTCATCTGCGCCGTGGGCATGGGGCTGCCGAACAGCGCCCACGGGCTCTCCACGTTGCGCCCGCCGCTAAGCGTCAGCAGGTCGGCGCCTTCCGCCTCCAGCAGGCGTGCGGTCACAGCGGAATCCGCGGGTTCGTTGCCGCCCGGCACGCCGTCGCTGACGCTCAGCTTGCAGCAGACCGCCAGCTTGGCGCCGACCGCGTCCTTCACCTGGCGCAGCACCGCGGCCGGAAAGCGGGTGCGGTTCTCCACGCTGCCGCCGAACGCATCGCGCCGCCGGTTGCTCAGCGGCGACAGGAACTGGTTGAGCAGGTAGCCGTGCCCCATGTGGATTTCCACCGCATCGAAGCCGGCTTCGCGCGCCAGCCGCGCCGCCGCGGCAAACTGGCCGGCAACGCGTGCCATGTCCGCCTCGCGCATGGCACGCTGGAAATACACGCCATGCAGCATGCCAAAGGCATTGAGTCCGGACGAAGCACTGCCCGGCGCGCGGCTGCCGCCGTGGCGCATGGTGGTGAACGAGCCCGCATGGGTGAGCTGCAGGCAGGCCGCCGCGCCTTCGCGATGCACGGCATCGGTCAGCACGCGCAGGTGCGCAACCTGCTCCGGGCGCATGCTGAGCTGGTGCGAAAAGGTCAGGCCGTCGTCGGCCACCGCCGCATACGCCACCGTGGTCATGCCCACGCCGCCCGCGGCAAGCTCGCGGTGGTGCCTGACCAGCGCCTGGGTCGGCAGGCCATGCGGCGTCATGCCCTCGTTGGCGCCGGCCTTGATCAAGCGGTTGCGCAGCGTGAGCGGGCCGATGCGGACCGGCGTGAATGCCGCCGCCGCCCAAGCCTGGTTATCGTGCATGCTGTCTCTCCGGGCCATCGGCCCTATACCACGTCGGATTTCAGGGCGTGCGCCGGCGGCACCGCCTCGCCGCGCGCGGCGCCACCGGCACCACCGGCGGCCACGCGCGCACGCTCTTCTTCCTCCACCCCCAGCCACGCAGCAAGCGCCGGCAGCAACGATACGGCACCGAACAGGTTCACCAGGAACATGAAGGCCAGCAGGATCCCCATGTCGGCCTGGAACTTGAGCGCGGCAAAGGCCCAGGTGCCCACGCCGATGCACATCGTCAGCGCCGTGAAAAGCGCCGCCGAGCCGCGCTGGCGCATGGCCTCGGCAAAGGCCTGCGGCAAGGCCTGCCCTTCCTCGCGGATCTGGTGCTGGATGCGCTCATACAGGTAGATGCCGTAGTCCACGCCAACGCCCACGCCCAGCGTGATGACCGGCAGCGTCGACACCTTCAGCCCGATGCCAAGCCGCGCCATCAGCGCATTGCACAGCACCGACACCAGCGTCAGCGGCACGATGATGCACAGCACCGCGCGCCACGAGCGGAACGTCAGCAGGCACAGCAGCGTGATCGCGCCGAAGATCGACAGCAGCATCGTCACTTCGGCTTCCTCCACGGCCTCATTGGTGGCCGCCATCACGCCGATATTGCCGCCCGCCAGGCGGAACGCCACGTTGGGGGTCTTGTCAGCGGCAGTGAAGCGGCGGATCTCGCGGATGATGTGGGCGATGGTGGCGCCCTCGTGGTTGGCGGTGTAGATCAGCACCTGGATGGCCTGGCAGTTCGAGGTATTCATGCCGTTGTCCGGGTCGAAGGCCTTGGCACCCTGGCTCAGGCCCTCGCTGCTGCGCGGTAGCGCCTCCCAGCGCGGGTTGCCCTCGTTGTAGGCGCCGATCACCACCTTCGCCAGTGACGACACGCTCACCACCGACTGCACGCCGGACACGCCGCGCATATGCATCTCGAAGCGTTCCACCGCACTCATCACCGGGTAGTGCAGGCAACCGTCGTCGAAGCCGGTGGGTTCCACCACCACGGTCAGCGCATCCGAGCCGATGTTGTACTGGCTCACCACACTGGCGCTGTCGCGGTTATAGCGCGAATCCGCGCGCAGTTCCGGTGCGCCGCTGCCGACATCGCCGATCTTCAGGCCGCGCGAATCGATGGCGCCGGCCGCCAGCAGCGCGAGCGCCGCCACGAACACGCCCAGCGCCGGTCCCGGGCGCGCCAGCGCGCCGAACTTCTGCCACAGCCCGCCGGTTCCCTGCGCGCGCCGGGCCTGCGCCGATGCCAGCGCCGACGGCTCCAGCCGCGTGTACGACAGCAGGATCGGCAGGAACACCTTGTTGGTCACGATCATCAGCAGCACGCCCAGGCACGCCGTGATGCCAAGCTCGCGCACGATGTCGATCTCGATGCGCATGATGACCATGAACCCGAGCGCGTTGGTCAGCAGCGCGACCGTGCCGGGGATGAACAGCTTGCGGAAGGCCGCGCTGGCGCTGTCCAGGGCATTGTGCCCCTGCACAACCTCTTGCTTCCAGGCATTGGTCATCTGCACCGCGTGCGAGACCCCGATCGAAAAGATCAGGAACGGCACCAGGATCGACATCGGGTCGATGCCGTAGCCCAGCAGCGGCAGCAGGCCCAGCAGCCAGGCCACGGGCAACAGCGCCACCACCAGCGACAGCAGCGTGATGCGCAGCGAGCGCGTGTACAGCCACAGCAGCAGCGCGGTCACGGCGAAGGCCAGCGCGAAGAAGCCCATCACGCCGGCGATGCCCTCTTCCACATCGCCCACCAGCTTGGCAAAGCCGACGATATTGACTTCGACGTCGGTGCCGCTGAATTCCCCGCGAATCTTCTCCAGCTGGCGCGCGACCGAACCGTAGTCGATGGTCTTGCCGGTGGCCGGATCAGTCTCGCGCAATTCCGCGCGGATCAGCGCGGACCTCAGGTCGTTGCTGACCAGGCGGCCGATCTGGCCGGAGCGCGCCACGTTGCGGCGCACCTTGTCGAGCTCGGCTGGCGTGCCGGAGAAGCGTCCCGGCACCACCACGTCGCCGCGAAAGCCCGCCTCCGTCACCTCCGTGTAGCGCACATTGGGCGTGAACAGCGAAAACACGCGCGAGCGGTCCACGCCGGGAATGAAGAACACGTCATCGGTGGCGCGGCGCAGCTTGTCCATGAAGGCCGCGTTATAGATATCGCCGTCACCCTTCCAGCGCAGGCTCAGCAGCACCGTATTGGCACCGGAGAAGGTGCTCGCGTACTTGGTGAACACCTGCATGTACGGGTGCTGCAGCGGGATCATCTTGTTGAAGCCGGGATCGAGCCGCAGCCGCGTGGCCGAGACGCCCAGCGCCACGGTCACGGCCAGGCACAGCACCAGCAGCAGGCGGCGCCGGTGCATCAGCAGGCTGGCGCAGGCATCGACAAGGCGGCCCAGGCGGCCGGAGGAATGGGGGCGGTTCATGATCGTTCTCGCATTCGGTAAGCCAGGGTCAGGCAGGGTCAGCGGGGGTTGGCGGCGAGCGTGGCGCCGGCAAGGCCGCCATTGCCGCCCAGCGCCAGCGTGTCCTTGCCGGCAGGGGCCAGCGCGGCCAGGGTCTGCGGGCTGCCGGCGGGCAGGGCGGTGAAGTGGCGCCCGCCGTCGGCGGACATCACCAGCGTGCCACCCTGCCCGGCCAGCACGATGCGGCCATCGGGCAGCTCGACGCCGCCAAAGAACGAGGTCTTGAGGCCAGTGTCCGCGGCCTGCCAGGTGGCGCCGAAGTCCTCGCTGCGCAAGGCGTTGCCGCGCATGCCAAAGGCCAGCCACGCCCCGTCGCGCAGCGGCTGCACGCCGTACAGCGAACCCTCGTAGGGGGACTTCACCACTTCCCAGCGGCTGCCGCCGTCGGGCGAGCGCAGCACCAGGCCGGCTTCGCCGACCAGCATCAGGCGTCCCTGCCCATCGCCGGCGATGCCGTTGAGGTGGCGGTCCTGCATGGCCCCGTTGGCGTTGCGGGCGGCCGCCTCCCAGTGCCTGCCCTGGTCGCGCGAGACCAGGAAGCGGCCAAAGCTGCCGACCGCGAACCATGGGCCGCCCGCCTGCGCCCAGGCGCCCAGCAGCGGATCGGACGAGCGCGCGTCGAAGGCCACCTGCTGCCAGTGGGCACCGCCGTCTTCGGTGCGCAGGATCCAGCCGCTGTGCCCGACCGCCATGCCGTGGCGGCTGTCGGCAAAGGCCACCTGGGTCAGCGCGGCGCCTTGCGGATGATCCACGACGGCCGTGCGCCAGTTGCCGCCCTGGTCGTCGCTGAACAGGATCTGGCCGCGCTCGCCCACTGCCACCAGGCGCTCGCCGGCGCGCGCAATGCCGTTGACCTGCAGGCCGTCCGGGCGCAGCGTCGTGGCCGCGAACGGCGGCAGCGGGCGCGGCGCGAAGGCCCATACCGCGGTGGCCAGCACGGCCAGCGACATGGCGACGCCGATCAGTCGTTTCATGATGTCTCCTCCGGTTGGAGTGATGGCAGGCGGCCTCGTTGCGGGCCGGTCCCTGCAGGGCGGCTTGTGATTACAGAACGTCGAACAGCGCGGCGGCGCCCATGCCGCCGCCGATGCACATGGTCACCACCGCCTGCTGCACGCCGCGGCGCCGGCCTTCAATCAGTGCATGCGCGGTCATGCGCGCACCCGACATGCCGAACGGATGGCCGATCGAGATCGCGCCGCCGTTGACGTTCAGGCGAGCATCCGGGATGCCCAGCTTCTGCTGGCAATACAGCACCTGGCAGGCAAAGGCCTCGTTCAGCTCCCACAGGCCCACGTCGGCCACCGTCATGCCATGGCGCGCGAGCAGCCTGGGCACGGCGAACACCGGGCCGATCCCCATCTCGTCCGGCGCGCAGCCCGCCACCACCATGCCGCGGTAGCGGCCCAGCGGGCGCAGGCCGCGGCGGCGGGCCTCGTCGGCGCTCATCAGCAGCACCGCGGCGGCGCCGTCCGACAGTTGCGAAGCATTGCCGGCGGTGATGTGCTCGCCGGCGGCCACAGCCTGTCCGCCGCCCCAGACCGGCTTCAGCGCCTCCAGGCTGCTGGCCGTGGTATCCGGCCGGTTGCATTCGTCGTGCGCAAGCCGCACGGTCTCGTGGCCGGTCAGCGTGCCGGCCTTGTCGAACAGCGCGCGGCGCGTTTCCAGCGGCACGATCTCGTCGTCGAAGGCCCCGCGCCGCTGCGCCTCGGCGGTGCGCTGCTGGCTGCGCCAGGCATAGGCATCCTGCTCGGCGCGGCTGATGCCATAGCGGCGCGCCACCACCTCGGCGGTCTCGATCATCGCCATGTAGGCTGCCGGCTGCCGCGCCAGCACCGCTTCGGACTGGGCGCGGTAGCTGTTCTTGTGCCTGGTCTGCGTCAGCGAGATGGATTCCGCGCCGCCGGCGACGATGATGTCGGCCTCGCCGCACTGGATCGCGCGGGCGCCCGCCGCGATCGTCATCAGGCCCGAGCCGCACATGCGGTCCAAGGTCATGCCGGGCACGCTGTCCGGCAAGCCGGCTGCCACCGCGCACAGGCGGCCCAGGTTGTAGCCCTGGGTGCCCTGCTGCGCGGCCGCGCCGATCAGCACATCTTCCACCTCGGACGGATCCACGCCGGCGCGCCCCACCACCGCGCGCACCACGTGGCCGCCCAGCACCGGGGCCTCGGTGTCGTTGAAGGCACCGCGGAAGGCCTTGCCGATCGGTGTGCGCGCGACGGCGACAATGACTGCTTCTTTCATTCTGGATTCCTGTTCAGAAGTAATAGCGGCTGATGGTCTCGGCCACGCAGGCCGGCTTGTCCCCGCCTTCGATTTCCACGGTCATGCGCACCACCGACTGCACGCCGCCCTGCAAGGTTTCTGCGCGCACCAGTTCCCCCACCCCGCGCACGCGCGCGCCGACGCGCACCGGCGCCGGGAAGCGCACCTTGTCGCAGCCGTAGTTGACGCCCCACTTCATGTCTTCGACCGTGACCAGCTCCGGCAGGAACTGGTTGACCAGCGCCAGCGTCAGGTAGCCGTGCGCGATGCAGGCGCCGTATGGGCCCTGCGCGGCGCGCTCAGGGTCCACGTGCAGCCACTGGTGGTCGCCGGTGGCATTGGCGAACTGGTTGACCTGTTCCTGGGTGATCTGCGTCCAGGCGCTCTCGCCAAGGCGCTGGCCGACGGCGGCGTGGATGTCTTCGGCGGAACGAAAGATTCTTGGCATTGCTGTTCCCTGTGTTACCTGACCTGCCGGTCCGACTTGCCGACAAGCCTCCCGTCCCGCTTGTTTGCTCCCCTCTCCCGCTTGCGGGAGAGGGGCCGGGGGAGAGGGCCGGCGCTGGCATACCGACGCGCTTCACTTCGTGGAAACTCCGGCCCTCTCCCCCACCCCTCTCCCACTTCGCGGGAGAGGGGAGCCTTTGCGAAGGGCGGTGGCAAGCGCCAGCGCTTTCACATACCGCCGGCTTCAAGCCCGCTGGCTGCTCACCGGCAGCACCTCGCCCGTCATGTACGAGGCATAGTCGCTGGCCAGGAACACCATCACATTGGCCACCTCCCACACCTCGGCCGCGCGCCCGAAGGCCTCGCGCTCGCTGAGCTGGCGCAGCAGGTCGGCCGGCGCCGACTTCTTCAGGAAGTCGTGCAGCGCGATGCTGGGCGCCACCGCATTGATGCGCACGCCAAATTCAGCGGCCTCCATCGCGCTGCAGCGCGTCAGCGCCATCACCCCGGCCTTGGCCGCGGCGTAGTGCGACTGCTCCTTCTGCGCACGCCAGCCCAGCACCGAGGCGTTGTTGACGATGGCGCCGCGCCGGCGCGCCTGCATGTGCGGCAACATCGCACGCGTCATGCGGAAGGTGCCCGTGAGGGAAATATCGATCACGCGCGACCACTCGGCATCGTCCATATCAACTAGGCGGCGCGAGCCGCCCAGGCCGGCGTTGTTGATCAGCACGTCGGTGCCGCCCAAAACTTCTTCGGCGGCGGCCACAAGTGCGCGCACCTGCGCTTCATCCGACACATCGCAAAGCTGGCCATGGATCGCCTGCAGGCCGGTTTCCGCGCGCAAGCGCCCGACCGCTTCGTCCAGCCGCTTCTGGTGGACGTCGGAGATCATCAGCGCGCGGCAGCCCTCCTCCGCGCAGCGGCGCGCGGCGGCAAAGCCGATGCCAGCGCCCGCCGCGGCGGTGATGAGCACGCTCTTGCCGGCGAGCAGCTGATGGCCGGGCACATAGGCCGGGGTGCTGGGGATTTCGGTGTTCAGGGTCATGGCTGTCCTCGTGCTTCGCGCGGCATGCCAAGGCCGCGTTCGGCGATGATGTTGAGCTGGATTTCGTTGGTGCCCGCGTAGATGGTGTCGGCGCGCGAGAACAGCGCCATCTGCTGCAGCCGCGTGCGGCGCGTGTCGCCGGCGTCCAGCACATTGGCCGGCGGGCCCAGCACGTCCAGCGCCAGCTGGCCCAGGTCGCGGTGCCAGTTGGACCAGTAGTACTTGTAGATCAGCGCCTCGCGCTGCAGCGCAGTGCCACCGTCCTGGCCTGCCTGCGCCGCGCCCGCCAGCATGCGCAGCGCATTGGCGCGCATCACGCGCAGGCCGGCCCAGGCGCGCGCAATGCGCTGGCGCACCAGCGCGTCGCGGCTGCTGCCGTTGTCGCGCGCGGCCTGCGCCACCCATTCCAGTTCGTGCGTGAACTGCATCTGCTGGCCCAGCGTGGAGATGCCGCGCTCAAAGCCCAGCAGCGCCATGGCGATGCTCCAGCCATCGCCGGGCGCGCCCAGCACATCGGCGGCGGCGGCACGCGCGCCGTCGAAGAACACCTCATTGAATTCGGCGCCGCCGCCCATCTGGCGGATCGGCCGGATCTCAATGCCGGGCTGGTCCAGCGGCAGCATCAGGAAGATCAGGCCCTTGCTGCCGCGCGAGCCGGGCTCGCAGCGCGCCAGCACGAAGATCCAGTCCGAATCGTGCGCGAGCGAGGTCCACACCTTCTGGCCGCTCACCAGCCAGTCGCCAGTGGCCGCATCGCGCTCCGCCCGCGTCCGCACATTGGCCAGGTCCGAGCCCGCCCCAGGCTCCGAATACCCCTGGCACCAGAACGTGGTGCCATCAAGGATGCCGGGCAGCAGGCGCGCCTTCTGGTCCTCGGTGCCGAAGGCGACCAGGGTCGGGCCGATCAGCCCCTCGCCGATATGGCCCATGCGGCCCGGTCCCCCTGCGCGCGCGTATTCCTCATGGAAGATCACCTGCTGCATGACCGGCAGCTCGCGCCCGCCATGCGCGCGCGGCCAGCCCAGGCCGGTCCAGCCGCCTTCGGCCAGCCGGCGCTCCCATGCCTTGCGCAGTTCGGGATAGGCCTCTTCGTCGCCGGGGCCGCCGCGGTGCTTCAGGCAGGCGAACTCGCCAGCCAGGTTGGCGGCCATCCACTGCGCGACTTCGGCGCGGAATGCCGCCTCGTGATTCGCTGTCATGCTGTCCTCCAGGCATGCGGGCCATTTGCTGCGAGATACGCCAGCGCCGCGCCGGCACCGCCCAGCCAGTGGCTGGCGGCCTGCGCGCGCTTGAAATAGAGCTGGGGGTCGTATTCCCAGGTGAAGCCGACACCGCCATGCAACTGGATGGCCTCCTGCGCGCAGAAGCGCAGGGCATCGTCGGCGGCCACGGATGCGGCGGCGATGTCGAGGCGGATGCCGGTCACATCCGTCACCTCGCTCGACTCCCACGCCTGCGCCGCGCCATACACCGCAGAGCGCGCCGCCTCGACCAGCACCATCATCTGCGCACAGCGGTGCTTGACCGCCTGGAACGAGGCGATGGCGCGCCCGAACTGGATCCGTTCCGATGCATAGGCCACGGTCAGGTCCAGGCATTGCTGGGCCGCGCCAAGCTGCTCCGCCGCCAGCATCAGCTTGCCGTGCCACCAGGCCTGGGCCAGGCCGAAGGCCGCCGCGTCCGCGCGCGCCAGGCAGGCACTGGCGGGCACGGGCAGTCCGTCCAGGCGCAGCGCGGCCAGCGGCCGCGTGCGGTCCAGCGTATCGAGCGGCGCCAGCATGAATCGCGCATCCTGTTCCAGCGCTGCCGGTTCCAGCAGGAACAGCGCAGGCACGCCGTCTTCGAGCCGGGCCGGCACCAGCAGCCAGTCGGCGCCAACAGCATCGGCCACCTGCGCGGCGCTGCCGCGCAGCACGAAGCCATCCGCGCCCGCCTGCGCGCCGATGGCGACGCCGTCGTACTGCCAGCCGCCATCGTCCGGCAGCACCGCGGCGGCACGAAGCTCGCCACAGGCCAGCCGTTCCAGCCACTGCGCGCTGCCATGCGGGCCCAGGCTGGCCTGCAGCCAGGGCGCGGTCACGCACACTGTGGACCAGAACGGCACGCAGGCCAGGCGCTGGCCCAGTTGTTCCTGCAGCAGCACCAGCCCGGGCGCGCCCAGGCCGGCGCCGCCCACGGCTTCGGGCAGCGCGATGCCGCACCAGCCGAGTTCGCCCGCGACCGCGTGCCACAGGGCCCCGTCGTGCCCCGGGCCTGCCTCGGTCACGCGCCGCACCGCCGCCGAATCGCTGTGCGCGGCGAGGTAGTCGCGCGCGCTGTCGCGAACCATCTGCTGTTCGACGCTAAGGGAGAAGTCCATGGCCGTCGCGCTCAGCTGCCGTAGACCGGCTGGGGCGCCTGCGCCTGCGCCAGCAGTTCCGCCACGGCTGCGCCCAGTTCGGCAGGCTGCCAGCGCGATCCCTTGTCGGTCTTGGGTCCGCTGCGCCAGCCGTCGGCCACCGAGACCATGCCGCCGGCCGCCTCGAACATGCGCCCGTTGACCTGCGCGGACGCGGCGCTGCCCAGCCACACCACCAGCGGCGCGACGTTGGCCGGGTCGTAGTAGTCAAAGCCGTCGGCCGGCGCCCGCATCATGTCCGCGAACACGTCTTCGGTCATGCCGGTGCGCGCCGCCGGCGCCAGCGCATTGGCGGTGATGCCATAGCGGCCCAGCTCGGCGGCCTGCACCAGCGTGAGCGCGGCAATGCCGGCCTTGGCGGCGGCGTAGTTGGACTGCCCGACCGAACCCTGCAGGCCCGCGCCGGAGCTGGTGTTGATGATGCGCGCATCGACGGCGCGGCCGGCCTTGGCGGCATCGCGCCAGCGTTTGGCGAGCAGGTTGGCCAGGCAGAAGTGGCCGCGCAGGTGCACACGCATGACGTCGTCCCAGTCCGCTTCGGTCAGGCTGACAAACATGCGGTCGCGGCAGATGCCGGCGTTGTTGACCAGCACGTGAACCTCGCCGAAGGCCTCGACCGCGGCATCGACGATGCGCTGCGCGGTGGCCAGCTGCGTGATGTCGTCAGCGCTGGCCAGCGCCGCGTTTGCATTCGCGCCGGCCGCACGGATCTCCGCGCAGACGGCCTCGGCCGCCTCGCGCCGGATGTCGTTGACGACCACATTGGCGCCCTCGGCGGCGAAGGCCAGCGCATAGGCGCGGCCCAGCCCGCCGCCGGCGCCGGTGATGATGACGGTGCGTGCGTCGCAGATTCCCATGGCGGTCTCCTTACAAGCGTTCGATGATGGTGACGTTGGCCAGGCCACCGCCTTCGCACATGGTCTGCAGGCCGTAGCGCCCGCCGGTGCGTTCCAGCTCATGCAGCAGCGTGGTCATCAGGCGCGCGCCGGTGGCGCCCAGCGGGTGGCCCAGTGCGATGGCGCCGCCGTTGGGGTTGGTGCGCTCGGCCGCGTAGCCAGTCTCGGCCAGCCACGCCATCGCCACCGAGGCGAACGCTTCATTGATCTCGACCACGTCGATATCGGCCAGGCGCAGGCCGCTGCGCTCCAGTGCGCGTTTGGTCGCAGGGATCGGCGCGGTCAGCATCCACAGCGGGTCGTCTCCCAGCACGCTCATATGCGCGATGCGCGCACGCGGCTTGAGCTGGTAGCGCTTGAGCGCGTCTTCCGAGACGATCAGCAGCGCGGCGGCGGCATCGGCGGTCTGGCTGGACACCGCGGCGGTCAGCGCACCGCCAGGCATCAGGGGCTCCAGCGCGGCCATCTTTGCCAGCGTGGTATCGGGGCGCGGAGTCTCGTCATGCTTCACGCCTTCGCACGGCACGATCTCACGCGCAAAGCGGCCGTCTTCGATGGCCGCAGCGGCGCGCCGGTGGCTTGCCAGCGCGTAGGCTTCCATGGCCTCGCGCGACAGCTTCCAGTGATCGGCAATGCGCTGCGCGGCATGGAACTGCGACACCGGCGCATCGCCAAAGCGTGCCTGCCAGCCCTTGCTGCCCGAGAACGGGTCGGCAAACCCCAGCGCCTGCCCGGCCAGCATGGCCGACGAGATCGGGATCTGCGTCATGGTCTGGACGCCGCCGGCGATCACCACGTCCTGCGTGCCGCTCATCACCGCCTGCGCGGCAAAGTGCACGGCCTGCTGCGAGGAGCCGCACTGGCGGTCCACGGTCACGCCCGGCACCGTCAGCGGCAGGCCGGCAGCCAGCCAAGCGCTGCGGGCAATATTGCCGGCCAGCGGGCCGATGGTGTCGACGCAGCCGAACACCACGTCGTCATAGTCTTCGGCGGGAATGCCGTTGCGGCGCACCAGTTCGGCCAGCACGAAGCCGCCCAGGTCGGCGCCATGCATGTGCGACAGTCCGCCCTTGCGGCGCCCGGTGGGCGTGCGCAGGGCATCAACGATATAGGCGTCTTTCATGGTCTTTGCTCTCTTTGGATTCAGGCGAAGGTGGCGCCGGCGCCGATGTCATGCGCGCCGTCAAGGATGTGCGCGCCCACGCGCGCCTTGTGGAAGGCACGGTCGCCCCAGCTTCCCGCCAGGGCCCAGGCCCGCTTGGTGAAGATCTGCAGGTCCAGTTCCCAGGTGTAGCCCATTGCGCCATGGACCTGGATGGCCTGGCGCGCCGCGCTCCACGCGCAGCGCGCGGCGGCCACGCGGGCGTGCGAGACATGCAGGCCCGCCTGCAGGTTCCGGTCGGGCAGGCCATGCGCCAGCGCGGCGGCGGCGCGCAGCAGCACCGGCCGGGCGAATTCAAGCTGGATCGCCACGTCGGCCAGCAGGTGCTTGACCGCCTGGTAGGCGCCGATGGCCTTTCCGAACTGCTTGCGCTGCGCGCTATAGTCGATCGCCAGGTCCAGCATGCGCTGGGTCAGGCCCAGCTGCTGCGCGGCCACGCCGAGCGCGCCGCGGTTCAGCGCACTGTCCCACAGGCCACCGCCGGACGGGATCAGCGCGGTATCCGCGGCCGGCGTCCACGCCAGCTCGAACAGACGGCGCGAAGGATCGAGCCCGGTGCGCGCCGTCAGCACGGCCTGGTCGGGCCGCAGCAGGTGCACGGCACCTTCGTGCGCGCACAGGATGGCGTCGGCCACATGGGCGTCGGCGACCAGCCGCTCTTGCGGATGCGCCACCGCCACGCGCGCATCGCCGGCGGCGATGCGCTCCAGCAGCGTGGCGCAGCGTTCGCGCGCCGAAGCGTTCGGCGCTGCCGCGAGCGCGTCGCGCAACAGCCCGGCCGCGACCAGCGCGGTGTCGAGCAAAGGCTCAGGCAGCGCAAAGTAGCCGCAGGCCTGCGCCAGCGGCGCCCATTCGACCTCACCCAGCCCCAGTCCGCCCTGCTCCTGCGGCACCATCACCGCGGTCAGGCCCTGGTTGGCAAGCTGGCGCCACAGCGCGTCGGAGCGGCCGGACTCGGTGGCCCACAGCTCGCGCGTCAGCTCGGGCGTCATCTCGGTCATCAGGAAGCGCCGGATCGCCTCGGCAAACTGTTCCTGCTCTTCGGTCAATGCGAAATCCATGGTGTTTTCCCCGGGTGCCGTCATGCGCGCGGCATGCCGAGCAGGCGCTCGGCGACGATATTGCGCTGGATCTCGTTGGTGCCGGCATAGATCGGCCCGGCCTGCGAGAACAGGAAGCCGTCCAGCCAGTGGCCGAGCGAACCCGGCGGCTGGCCGTCGGGCGCGACCTCTGCGGACTGCCCCAGGATGGCCAGCGCGGTATCGTGCATATGGATGTCCAGCTCGGACCAGAACACCTTGTTCGTGCTCGACTCCGCGCCGATATGGCCGCCGCGCACCAGGCGGCTCGCGGTGGCGTAGGTGGACAGCGTGTAGGCCTCGGCGTCCATCCAGGCGCGCAGCACCGCCTCGCGCAGCGACGGGTCGCGGTCCGCCGCCTCGCGGTTGGCCTGGTACAGCCTGACCAGCGCGCGGGCGGTTTCCTGGAAGCGCGCCGGCGAGCGCAGCATCAGGCCGCGCTCGAAGCCGGCGGTGGCCATGGCCACCTGCCAGCCGGCGCCTTCGGCGGCCAGGCGGTTCTCCACCGGCACGCGCACGTCGTCGAAGAAGATCTCGGCAAAGCCGGTCTGGCCGTTGAGCTGTCGGATCGGGCGCACGGTGATGCCGGGCGTGTCCAACGGCATCAGGATGAAGGTCAGGCCATGGTGTCGCGTTGAGGCCGGGTCGGTGCGGAACAGGCCGAACAGCCAGTCCGCCCAAACCGCCCGCGTCGACCAGATCTTCTGGCCGTTGATCACATAGTCATCTCCCTGCCGGATCGCGCTGCAGCGGATCGCCGCCATGTCCGAGCCGGCGTTCGGCTCGGACCAGCCCTGCGCCCAGACATGCTCGCCCGAGGCCATGCGCGGCAGGAAGCGCGCCTTCTGCGCCTCGGTGCCGAACTCCATCAGCGTGGGCCCGAGCAGGAAGATGCCGTTCTGGTTGACGCGCATCGGCGCGCCGGCACGCCAATACTCTTCCTCGAAGATCAGCCACTCGATCAGGTCGCAGCCGCGCCCGCCCAGTTCGGCCGGCCACGTGACCATGCTCCAGCGGCCCTGGTTGAGCGTCGCTTCCCAGGCGCGGTGCTGGGCGAAGCCCGCTTCGGTATCGAAGCTCGCCAGCGGCGTGCGCGGCACGTGCGCGGCCATCCAGTCGCGCACCTCGGCGCGGAAGGTGCGCTGGGCGTCGGTGTACTCAAGCTGCATCGCGCTCTCCCTGCGCAAAGCGGGCTTCGCGGCCTTCGACGAAGGCGGCGCGCGCCTCGCCGGAATCGGCGCTCATATAGGCCTGCAGCGTGAAACCCTGTTCCCAGCGGTACTTGTCCTCGAGGTTGCCGTCTTCCACGCCATTGAGCGCTTCCTTGGCCAGCTGGAGCATGGCCGGGCTCTTGGCGGCGATCTGGCGGGCCAGCGTCATGGCGGCGTCGCGCAACTCGCTGCGCGGCACCACGCGCTCGACCGCGCCCAGCCGGTACGCCTCGGCGGCATCGATCATCTCGCCGGTGAAGTACATCGCCCTGACCTTCTGCGCGCCGAACATGCGCTGCAGGTGGGCGCCGCCGCCCATGGCGCCGCGGTCGATCTCCGGCACGCCGAAGCGCGCGCATTCGGCGGCCACGATGATGTCGGCCGCGCCGCAGATACCGATGCCGCCGCCCAGCACGAAGCCGTGCACGGCCACGATGACCGGCTTGGGATTGCGGTGCACGGCGCGGAAGGTGGCGTAGTTGCCGGCGTTGACATCGACGATGCGCTGCGGGTGCGCGGCCAGCTCCTTGATGTCGACGCCGGCGCAGAAGCCGCGGCCTTCGCCGCGCAGCACGATCACGCGCACGGCGGGATCGGTGCCCAGCTGGTCGATCGCGGCGGCCAGCGCATGCCAGCCGGCGCTGTCGAGCGCGTTGACGGGCGCATGGTCGATCACCAGTTCGGCGATGCCGTCGGCGGTGTCGATGCGGAACGGCCCGGTCTTGTGGTTCATTTGCATGGTTTCCTCTGTCTGTGGGTCAGGCCGCTGCAGCCAGTCCGGCGCCAGCCAGCGCCGCAAGGCGCGCCTGCGCCTGCGCGGCCATGCCGGCCACGATCTGCTCGCAGGATTCGATGGCCCGGATCGCCGCGGCTGCCTGGCCGCTGGGCAGCACGCCTTCATCGGGGCACCCCTCCACCATCGCGCGCTGGATCAGCACCGGCGCGTTGGCGGCCATCAGGGTCTGGGCGGCGCTGTAGTCCTGCTCGCGCATCGCGCGCCAGGCGGTGGCCAGCATCTGCGCGCTGCGCATGCCGGTACGCGCCTGCCATTTGCGCGCGGCCGCCAGGGCCAGCCAGGTGCGCCGCAGCGGACCGGCCTTCTCCAGCGCCAGCAGCAGCTCGTTGTCGATCATTCGCTGCGGCAGGCCGTCAATGGCCAGCGATACGCGGATACTGGCCGGGTCGCGCGCCTTGACGTAGCGCTCCAGCGTTGGCGCCGGCACCGGCGATTCGGCCGACATCAGGAAGCGCGTGCCCATGGCCACGCCGACCGCGCCGTAGGCCAGCGCCGCAGCCAGTCCGCGGCCGTCGAAGAAGCCGCCGGCGGCCACCACCGGCACGCTCACGCTGTCCAGCACCTGCGGCAGCAGCAGCGTCGTCGGCGTGCCGCCGGTATGGCCGCCGCCCTCGCCGCCCTGCACGGTGACCACGTCCGCGCCCAGTTCCACGGCCTTGGCCGCATGCTTGGCCGCGCCGACGGTCGGCATGCAGACCACGCCAGCCGCCTTGAGCTTGCCGATCATCTTCGCGTCCGGGCCGCGTCCGTAGCTGACGGCGCGCAGCCGGTGGCGGATCGCCATCTCGATCACTTCATCGGCGTTGGGCTGGAACATGTGGAAGTTGATGCCGAAAGGCCGGTCGCTGAGCGCCTTCACGCGCAGGATCTCGCGCTCGACCTCGCCAGGCGGAATCGTGGCGCCGGCCAGGAAGCCGAAGGCCCCGGCATTGCCGCTGGCCGCGACCAGCTTCGCATCCGCCACCCAGCCCATCGCCGTCTGCACGATGGGGTAGCGGCAACCCAGCAGGTCGCACAGCACGGTGTGCAGGCTCGCGGTGCTCATGCCTTGTCCTCGCCGCCGGTGCGTTGCGAAGCGGCCATGGCGCGCGCGTCATAGCCGCCGAGCTTGTCGCCGCTGACCAGTTCGTTGTGCGCGTGGGCGAAGTGGTGCCAGGCAAACACCGCATCCATCGCGGTGCGCTTGCCCTGCAGGTCTTCCACATGGTTGACCGCCTGCTTGGTCAGCGTCAGGCCCAGCCGCGGCATCTGCGCAACCTTGGCGGCCATGCCGTAGACGGTGTCTTCCAGCGCGTCGCGCGGCACCACGCGGTTGACCATGCCCATGCGCTCTGCGCGTTCGGCGCCCATGCGTTCGCCCAGGAACAGGAACTCCTTGGCGATGCGCGGATGCAGCTCGTAGGGATGCGCGAAGTACTCCACGCCGGGAATGCCCATGCGCACCACCGGATCGGCAAAGAAGGCATCGTCCGACGCCACGATCAGGTCGCACACCCAGGCCAGCATCAACCCGCCGGCAATGCAGGCGCCATGCACCATGGCGATGGTCGGCTTGGGCAGCTCGCGCCAGCGCCGGCACATGCCCAGGTAGACCTCCTGCTCGCGGGCATAGAGGAACTCGCCGCCCGGCTTGTTGACGTGGTCATACCAGAGCGAGGCACGCTCGAACGACTCGTTGATGTCGCGTCCCGGCGTGCCGATGTCGTGCCCGGCCGAGAAATGCTTGCCGGCGCCGCGCAGCACGATCACCTTGACCGCGTCGTCCGCGGCGGCGCGCCGGTAGGCCTCGTCCAGCGCGTAGGTCATCTTTGAGTTCTGCGCGTTGTGGAACTGCGGCCGGTTCATGGTCACGGTGGCAATGCCGTCCGCGACCTGGTAGAGCACCTCGGCATTGGGGCCAAGGCTGATAGCTTCGATAGCTGGCGTTGTCATGTCGGCCTCACACGCGTCCGGAAGGATTGCCACGCACGATGGCCGCGCGCAGGTTGTGCGGATCAAGCTGGGCGATCAGCCGCAGCTCTTCCGGTGTCGGAGGCGCCGTCTCCGGCAGGGCCTCGCCGGGTGTATTCGCCAGCGCGAAGCCCGTGGCCGCCTGCACCTGGTCGAAGCTCACGCCCGGGTGCAGCGAGCGCACGCGGATGGCATGGTCAGCCCCCCCGAAATCCATCACGCACAGGTCGGTGACGATCACGCGCAGGTCAACGAAGCTGCGCATGCCCTCCAGCTGGCGGGCCGGGTTGTAGCCGGCGCTGCAGACCATGTCGACTTCACCGGCGACGAACGCGCGCGTGCTGTGGGCCGGCACGAAGAAGGAATTGGCGTGGTGGATGCTGTTGCCGGGAAAGCCGCGCGCGCCCAGCAGCTGGGTCTTGGGCTGCGCATGGGTGCCGCCCAGGCAGGAGATATTGGCCTGGCCGAAGCGGTCGATCTGCGTCGGCATCACCAGCGCGTGGCGCCGCCCGCCCCACAGGCAGTCGAACACGCGCGAGTAGCCCATCCAGCCGCTGGCGCGCACCTTGTAGCCGGGCTCGCGCGGGCCCAGCGGCACCGGCGTTTCCACCAGGTAGGCCTCGCCGTCGGTCAGCAGCAGGGCCGGGTTGTGCGCAAGCCGCGCCAGGCCGGCGGCGATGCGCGGGCCGGTGCCGATGCCGGTGGCCAGCACCTCGCCGTCGTCGCGCCATGCGCGGGCGGCGGCGGCAATCATCAGCTCGGCGCGGGTGAATTCATAAGTGGCGCTCACGGTCGCTCCTTGGGTTGGCGGGTTCAAAGTACCGGCAGCGGCAGGTCATGCACGTGGCCAAGGCCGCCTATGCGCTCCAGGTAGGCCGCTTCGCTCGCGCCCACCACCTCGTCGCGGTAGGTGCGGAAGCCGTCCTCGGCCTCGGCGCTGGCGCAGTACGCCTTCAGCGCGGGCAGGTCCCAGCCGTAGGCCGGCGCGCAGGAAGTGGGATGGGCGCCGCCGGGCACGTGCACCACGCCGCTCACCAGCGAGCGCTCGAAGGCGTTGTTGCGCGCGCGCGCCAGGTCTTCGTCCTCAAGGCGCGGGTGCAGCGTTTCGCAGCTCACATAGCAGCGGTGCGCGGCGCGTGCGAACCATTCATCGAAGAACGGATCCGGGCCATCGATGCGGGTGTTGCCGAGCACATCGCTGTCGTTTACGTGCAGCAGCGCGGCATCGAGCTCGATCGCCGGCATCGCCACCAGCACTTCGCCGTCGGCATAGGGCGAGCGCACCGTCTTCAGCTGGGGGTTCTGGTCCAGCACGTCGGTGCCCAGCGCGGCGCGCGTCGGCAGGAACGGCAGGCGCGCGGCCGCCGCGCGCAGGCCCAGCTGCAGCATGCCTTCATCCAGCTCCGTCACCTCCAGCACGCCGCGCTCGCGCGCCTGGCGGAAGTAGGGTTCGAGCGGAATCACGTCGAGCGAGACGAAGCCGAACACCAGCCGGCGCACCTTGCCGGCCGCGCACAGCATGCCCACCTCGGGGCCGCCGTAGGCGACCACGGTCAGGTCCTTCAGCGGCGAGCGCAGGATCTCGCGCACCAGCGCCATCGGCTTGCGGCGCGGGCCCCAGCCGCCGATGCCGATGGTCATGCCATCGGCGAGCTGGCCGACCACGTCGGCCGCGCTCATGGTCTTGTTGATTGTCTTGATCATGGTGTGTTTAGCGGTATCCGATGCTGAAGTCGTGTCCCCACAGGCTGACGCGCGTGGCCTCGTAAGCCGCGTGGTGGCTCCAGTCCACCACCAGGCCGCCGTGGCCGAACTCGAGGTCGAAGCCGCCGGGGGTCTTCATGTAGAAGGAAGTCATGCGGTCATTGCAGTGCTGGCCCAGCGTGGCGGAGAGCTTCACGCCGTGCTGCTGCACGCGGTCCAGCGCGCGGCCCACCTCGGCCATGTCCGGGACCTCGGCCATCACGTGGATGCAGCCGGCTTCCGACGGCATCTCGAAGATCGCCAGGCTGTGGTGGCGGGCGTTGCCGCAATGCAGGAAGTGGATGCGCTTTTCCGGTTCGGCCGGGTCGTTGGTAAAGCGCACGCGGAAGATGTCGGACAGGCCGAAACCCATCACCTCGCACAGGAAGGCATAGGTCTCATCGAAGGCCGGCGCGGGCAGGACCGCATGGCCCGCCCCCATCGGGTCCGTGATGAAGCGCGGCACGCCCACCGGCGAGACAAAGCGCAGGAAGTCCGAGCGCATGCCCCAGGAGATCTCATGGCGGTTGCCCGACGGGTCGGCAAACCAGGCCATGGCCTGCACGCGGCGCTGCGCCAGTTCCGCCGCGCTGGCGTGCATGACTTCCACGTTGGCCTGGCGCAGGGTGTCGAGCGCATGGCGGTAGGCCGGCTCGTCGGCCAGCTCCCAGCCCGATGCCAGGTAGCGGTCGCGCGCGCCCGGCACCACCAGGTAGCGGTAGTCGCGCTCATCCATCTTCACGTACAGCGCACCGCCGGGGGCGCCGGAACAGGCCATGCCCAGCACTTGTTCGGCATAGTCTCGCCACTGCCCGATGTCGGTGGACTCGACCACGATGTAGCCAAGCGCACGAATGTCCAACATGCCGGTCTCCTCTGGTTCGATGTGGGGGTCGAAGCGGGCCGCTGCGCTGCCGCAGCCCGTCGATGGGACCGATTCTTTCGCTTGCGGGCTGGAGGCACATCGTCCTGGCGGACTAGCTGATGTGGGGCGGCGGGCCGGGTCCGCTGAGAGTTGGCGCGGCTTTGGTGGCGGCAGTGGTTGGGCAGGTCGAGTGAAGTGCTGGCGCCGCGCGCGCCGTGGTCCGGGCGTTGTCGTCTGCCTCGAGCCAAGTGATAATTCCTGGAATATCGGAACAATGCCTCGATGCCGGCTCTTCGATGCTTTGTTCCGAAAATAGCGGAACTATTGATAAACGCTGAATGGAAGATCTATAATTCCGCTATTGTCGTAATTATCGCGGCGCGCCATTCCCGCGCCGTTTGTTCCTGGTATCCCGGAATTATGGCGCGCACCCTTCCCCATCCAGATGAGTCCTTAGAGCCACTAGCCTCCGATCTTGAGGCGCTTGGCGCACTAGTTCGCAACCAGCGAGCGCGTAGCAGACTGCGCATAGATGATGCTGCGGACCTTCTCGGCGTCTCCAAAGACCTGCTGTCCAAGTTGGAAAACGGTGGGCCAGTGGGTACTGACAAGCTCCTCCGTGTACTGAACGGCCTGGGGCTCATGATGCTGGTGGCAAACAAGACGGAGACCAGAACTGCCCTTTCCGCATTACTTCAGTCGCGTTCGGAGCGCACCTGATGCAACACGTCCTTTATGTCTGGGCGCATGGCGAGCCCGTTGGCCAGCTTGCCTTCGAGCCCATGCAAGACCAGTACACCTTCGCATATCACCCCGACTGGCAAGCGCGTGATGGGGCTTATTCTCTGTCGCCCCATATCCCGGTGACAGGTGAAGTGCCTGTGCCGGGCGCTGTCGCGAGATTTCTTGGCAATCTCCTGCCGGAAGGGCATGCGCTGGAAGTCGCGTCGAGCTTGTATCACGTATCAAAAAGCAATATCTACGCGCTGATTCGCAGACTCGGGAAAGAGCCGGTCGGTGCGCTGAGCTTTGTCGCCAGCGAGGAGGAGCAGGATCCCGGGGCGCTCTCGCGGGAATTGCTGGAGCCTGTGCGCCGGGAGATTTCTCCGGAAGAACTGGCGCACCGCATCCAGGAACGAGCCGCGATCCCCTTCCCTGTATGGGATGGCCAGGTACGTCTGTCGATCGCGGGCTTCCAGGACAAGCTGCAGGTGTTGGTTGAAGGAGAGAACTTTTCGCTTGTAGACGGATCGCTCAGTTCGACACACATCCTGAAGCCGGAATCCGTCAATCCGCTCACGCAGTTCATCGTCGCCAACGAGCACTATTGCATGTCGCTGGCGGCCAGCATGGGGCTGCCGGTCGCGCCGGTCTCCATTCGCCGGATTCCGGCGCCGGTTCTCCTGATCGAGCGCTTCGACCGTATCGTGACCCCGGACCCGGAGTTTCCCGACCGAGCCCAGTCCGTACGGCGCTTGCATGTCATTGATGGTTGCCAAGCCCTGGACCTGCCCCATACGTACAAATATGAGCGCAATCTTGGGCATACACGGGACGTGGCAAATATTCGGGATGGGGCCAGCTTCGAGAAGCTCTTCTCCTTGACACCGCATCTGGAGACGCCCGTAGTCACGCAGCAATTCATGTTGCGGTGGGCAATCCTGCAGTTGCTGCTGGGCAACAGCGACGCGCACGGCAAGAATATTTCATTTTTCGTGAAGCCCGGCGGGCTGGCGCCCGCGCCAATCTATGACTTGGTGGCAGTCAACGTCTATGGCAATGCCTTCATTCCAGACATGGCAATGGCATATGGCGATGTCTTTCTTATCGACGAACTGACACCGTTCGCCCTCGCCGACTTCGCCAAGCGCGCCAACATTCGCCCAGTGCTTCTCGCGCGTGAGATGACGCGCTTGGCAAAGCTGGCGTTGCAGCATGCGCCCGAACAAGCCAGGAACGCCGTGTATACGGATGATGAGCGAGCGCTCGTGCAACAGATATCTGACTTCGTCTGCGTGCAGGCGAACCGGCTACTGAGCCTCGCACCGCATGTACCCAAGGTGAACTCCGACTTGCTTTGACAGTGAGGAGAGGGGTCTGGCCACCATGGCGGTACCTCTAGTCCGAACGAGTGATGTGCCGCCCCCGCGCGCACCGCACGCTTGAAGCCTGACCATCCTTCCACCAAGGAGAGAGACATGAAGGCTTCAGGACAACCCTGCGTCGCCGTGGTGACCGGGGCATCGCGCGGCGCCGGCCGGGGGATCGCGCTGGCACTGGGCGCCGCCGGTGCCACCGTGTATGTCACCGGCCGCACCGAGCAGGAAGGCAGCGCGCCGCTGCCGGGCACCATCCACGCCACTGCGCGTCAGGTCGATGCGCTCGGCGGGCGCGGTATCGCGGTGGCCTGCGACCACGGCGACGATGCGCAGGTGGCGGCGCTGTTCCGCCGGGTGCGCGAGGAAGCCGGACGGCTCGACATCCTGGTCAACAACGCCACCTTCCTGCATGACGAGCTGATCCTGCCGGGGCCGTTCTGGCAGAAACCGCTGGAGATGGCCGGCATCCTCGACGTGGGCCTGCGCTCAGGCTACGTGGCCAGCTGGCATGCCGCGCCCATCATGGCCGCGCAGGGCCGCGGGCTGATCGTGTTCACCTCGTCATTTGGCGCCAACTGCTATATGCACGGTCCGGCCTACGGCGCGCAGAAGGCGGGCATCGACAAGTTCGCGCACGACATGGCGGTGGACCTGCGGCCATACGGTGTTGCTGCGGTGTCGCTGTGGATGGGTCCACTGCGCACCGCGCGCACGCTGCGGGTATGGGAAACGCATCCGGACAAGTACGCGGCCTTCGCGCCGGTTGCAGAGACGCCTGAGTTCACAGGACGCATCATCGACGCGCTGTATCGCGATCCCGCGCTGATGGAGACATCCGGGCGGGTGCTGATCAGCGCCGAGGCAGCGCTGGCTTATGGCATCGTGGATGCGGAGGGCGTGCAGCCGCCGTCGTACCGGCAGGCGCTTGGTGGGCCGCCGGGGGTGCATCCGGCGATTGTGGAGTAGGAGGGGGGAATGGATTGGGCTCTGGGCTCTGGGCTCTGGGCTCTGGGCTCTGGGCTCTGGGCTCTGGGCTCTGGGCTCTGGGCTCTGGGCTCTGGCACTGCGGTCGGTTGGCGTGCTTGGCTGGCGTGGGCTGTTTCGCCGGCGTAGCCGGCGACCTACTTCTTGTCCAAGCGACAAGAAGTAGGCAAGAAACGCGTCGCCTGGGCGGCTGGCCATCCATTCCACGGGGTTGGTGATTCGAGCGGCGGTGATTTCCGTTCGATGGGGTTGGTGGTTCGACCCTGCTACGCACCCTGTCCGGTGCCTCCGTCCACGGACTATTGGACGAACCCGACTTTAGGCGGTTGGCAGCCTGCTAACCACCGCGTCGGTGGGACGCCTTCGGCTGCGCTTCGCGCCGGCCCTAACGTGGCAGAACGAACGGCTACTCCCTGATTTGCGCTTTTGGCCCGGCATCATTCACCACAGCGCCGTGCGAGCGCAGCGATGCACTCCGTGCCTGGGCACTTGACCTGCGATACTGAGTGCGCGCAGCGCAGCCGAAGGCGTCCCACCGATAACCTGATTAGCAGGCTGCCAATAGACTAAAGTCGGGTTCGTCCAATAGTTCGTTGACGTAGGCACCAGACAGGGAGCGTAGCTGGGTCGAACGGGCAACCACGCCCAAATAGCAAGCACCGCCGCCATATGACCAACACCGTGCAATTTATGGCCAGCCGCCCAGGCGACGCGCTCTTTGCCTACTTTCTGTCGCTCGGACAGAAAGTAGGTCGCCGGCTACGCCGGCGAAACAGCCCACGCCAGCCAAGCACGCCAACCGACCACAATGCCAGAGCCCGACATACGAAAATTACCCCTGCAACAACACCCCAGTCGTAAAAGCCGTATCCCGAATCACCCACCCCCCATCAACCAACAGTGGATATGCGCGCCGTCGGCGACAAAGCAGGCCCGCATGGCTTCCGGATCCTTGTCATCGCAAGCGCGCAGGTAGCGCAGCTTGAGCGCGCGGATCGCATCCGCGGCTTCCAGCCGCGCAAGGCGGCCGGCAATGGCGGCGATGTCGGTCATGGTCGGTTCCTTGTTCATCAGGCTTCGCGCAACTGGTACTTCAGCACCTTGCCCGCGGCACTGACCGGCAGCGACGTCACGAACAGCACCTCGCGCGGCACCTTGTAGTTGGCCATGTGCCGGCGCGCCCAGGCGATCAGGGTTTCGGCGTCCACGCGGGCGCCGTGGCGCAGCACCACGTAGGCACGCCCCACTTCGCCCAGCCGCTCGTGCGGCATGCCCACCACCGCCACCTGGGCCACGGCCGGGTGGGCCACCAGCAGCTTCTCCACCTCCGCCGGGTAGCAGTTGAAGCCGCCCACGATAAACATGTCCTTGATGCGGTCGGTGATGCGCAGGTAGCCGCGCGCATCGAGCGTGCCGACATCGCCAGTGTGCAGCCAGCCATCGCTGTCGATGGCTTCGGCGATGGCTTCGGGCAGGCCGAAGTAGCCCTGCATCACGTTGTAGCCCCGCACCAGCACCTCGCCGGGCTCGCCGGTGGCGGCCGGCTGCCCCTGCGCATCGATGCAGCGGATCTCGATGCCCGGCATGGCGCGGCCGGAGGTGGCGGCGACGGTTTCGGCGTCGTCGCCGGCGCGGGTCAGCGTGGCAAAGCCGCACGACTCGGTCAGGCCGTAGCCGGTGATGATGGTATCGAAGCCCAGTTCGTCGCGCATGCGCTGGATCAGCGCAGGCGCGATCGCCGAGGCGCCGGTCACCGCGACGCGCAGCGATGACAGGTCGAACTCACGCAGGCGCGGGGCGTTGAGCAGGGTCTGGTAGAGCGTCGGCGGCCCGGGCAGCACCGTGATGCGTTCGTTCTCCACGCGCGTCATCACGGCCTCGGCGTCGAACACCAGGTGGGGCAGCACCGTGGCCCCGCGCGACAGCGCGGCAAGCCATCCGGCCTTGTAGCCGAAGGTATGGAAGAACGGATTGACGATCAGGTAGCGGTCGCCCGGCCGCACCCCGGTGATGGCGGCCCAGCCGTCGATGGCGCGCAGGTTCTGCGCGTGGGCGGTCATCACGCCCTTGGGACGCCCGGTGGTGCCCGAGGTGAACATGATGTCCATCAGCGTGTCGCCGCGCACGCCGGCCTCGCGCTTGGCGAACGCCGCCATGTCCGCCTGGGGCGCCAGCGCGAGGAAGGCTTCCCAGGCCAGCTCGTCGGGGCCGGGCGCCAGGCCCTGCCCGGGGCGCAGGATCACCAGCCGCTCCAGCGTGGCGGGGCGGTGCGGGGCCAGCATCTGCGGATAGCTTTCGCCGAGGAAGGCGTCGACGCAGAACAGCAGGCGCGCGCCGCTGTCGGCCAGCACGGCACCGGCCTCGGCCCCCTTCATGCGCGTGTTGAGCGGCACCAGCGCCGCGCCTATGCTGTGCGTGGCCAGCGCCGCGATGATCCATTCGGAGAAGTTCGGCGCCCAGACAGCAACGCGGTCGCCGGGCTGCACGCCCAGCGCCATCAGCGCCCGGGCCGCCTGTATCCGGCTGGCGTCGAGCGCGGCGTAGGTGAGGCGCAGCCCGTCTTCCTGGATGGCGATGCGCTCGCCATGGCGCCTGGCCGCGCGCCGAACCAGCTCGGGAATGGTCGCGGCAATGTCGTCGTTGGCGGCGGCGAGATCGAGGTCGAGGCCGGCCGGTGCCGCAATGGCGTCGATGATGTCAGATGGGGTCATGTCAATCCGGGAACTTCAGGTGGATTTCGCCGCTGGACGGGCGGGCCTGGCAAGCCAGGGTCCAGCCCGCCTCCAGGTCGGCGCGGTCGAGCACATGGTTATCGCCGAGCGTCACATCTCCCTGCGTCACCTGGCACATGCAGGCGCCGCACAGCCCGGCGCGGCAGGAACTGGGCGCGGCCACGCCGGCGCGCTGCAGCGCGTCGAGCACGGTTTCGTCCGGCGCCACGCCGACGTGGTGGGTCTCGCCGTCGAGCTGCACGGTCAGTGCGGCACCGCGCATCGCGGCCACGGGGGATGCCGGGGCGGTGTCCCCCGCGCCAGGGGCCCCGCTTGCCGGCGCCTTTGCCGCCGGCACGTCGGGCAAGGACACGAAGCGCTCCACGTGCAGCTGCCCGCGCGGCACCCCCAGGGCCTGCAGCGCGGCCTGGGCGCCGTCCATGAACGGGCCGGGCCCGCAGACAAAGCACTGCGCCACGCTCCACGGCCGCACCAGTTCCTCGATCTGGCGCTGCGTCGGCGGCCCCTGCACGCTGTCGAGCCAGTGGATCACGCGTAGCCGGCCAGGGTGGCTGCGCGCCAGTTCGGCAAGCGCCTCGCGGAAGATGATGGAGCGTTCGTCGCGGTTGGCATAGACCAGCGTGACCGCGCCGCGCCCGTGGCGCAGCGCCGCCTTGGCGATCGACAGCACCGGCGTGATGCCGCTGCCGCCGGCCAGCAGCAGGAAATCGCCATGCAGCGCGGACGGAGTGAACATGCCGGCGGGCGGCATCACCTCGACCGTATCGCCCGCGCCCAGGTGGTCGCAGATCCAGTTGGACACGCGCCCGCTCTGCACGCGCTTGATCGTCACGCGTAGGGCGTTGTCCACCTCAGGCGTGCTCGACAGCGAATAGCAGCGCTGCAGCGGCACGCCGTCCACGGGCACGCGCAGGGTCAGGAACTGCCCGGGACGGTAGGCAAACGCATCGCGCAGGCCGTCCGGCAGCGCGAATACCAGCGAATGCGCCTGGTCCGTTTCCGTGACGACTTCGGCGATCTGCAGCCGGTGGAATTGCACTGGCGCCATGATGTCCTTCTTTTGCTCGGGGCGGGGTCAGGCCACGCCCATGATGGTCTGCGCGTTGTCGATGCGCAGTTCCGCACCGTTGATGAAGCGCGATTCGTCGGAGGCCAGGAACAGCACCAGGTTGGCCACGTCGCGCGGATGGCACATACGCTGCATCGGCTCGGCGCCGCCCACCTCCTCCGGCAGGGCCGTGGCACCGCCTGGCAGGAAGGCCGCGGTCATCGGCGTGAGGATGCCGTCCGGGTGGATCGAGTTGCAGCGGATCCGGTAGCCGCTCTGCTTGCAGTGCCCCGCCACGGCGCGCGTGAGCGCGGCCACCGCGCCCTTGCTCGCGCTGTAGGCGCAGAACGCGCCCATGCCGCCCAGCGCCGCCACCGACGACATATTGACGATGCTGCCGCCGCCCGCCTTCATCGCGGCCACGCCGTACTTGCAGCCGAGGAAGTAGCCGTCGGCATTGATGCGCATCACGCGCTGCCATTGCTCCAGCGTGGCGTCCTCGACCGAGCCCAGCATCAGGATGGCGGCATTGTTGACCAGCACGCTGGGCGCGCCGAATTGCTTTTCGGTGCGCGCCATCACCTGCTGCCAGCCGGCTTCGCTGGCGATGTCATGCGGCACGAACAGCGCGGTCTCGCCGATCTCGCGCGCCAGCGCATGGCCCGCTTCCTCGTTGAGGTCGGTCAGCACCACGCGCGCGCCTTCGCGCGCCAGCAGCAGTGCGTCTTCCTTGCCGACGCCGCTGGCGGCCCCGGTGACGATGGCGATCTTTCCTTCAGTACGTTGGCTCATGGGTAGTCTCCTCGTTGGTGTGTGCCTGCCGGTCGCCGGCAGGCTGTCGTGTCAGGTGGCGGCCCGCGTTGCGCCCCGACCAGATGCAGTCGGCAAGCGACAGGCCGCTTACGTAATGGTTGGATGCGATGCCGACGGCAGTGCGGCCCACGGCGTAGAGCCCTGGAATGGGCGCCCCGCCGGCGGCAGCCAGTACACGGCCGCTGGACTCTTCCACCGACAAGCCGCCCAGCGTGATGGCCGGACACGGAAAGACGCGGCTGTTGGCAGAGATGTCGATGGCAAGCCACGGCCCGGTTTCGAGCGACGCGCACATGGGCGCCGACTTGCCGGCCGGATCGGGGATCTCGCCGCGGGCCGCGGCGTTATAAGCGTCGACGGTGGCCCGCAGCGCCGCGCCGGGCATGCCCAGCTTGCTGGCAAGCGCTTCGAGGCTGGCGGCGCGCCGCGCCCCCGCCAGCATCAGCAGCGCCGCGGGCAAGGCCTGGAAGGCCCACAGCCGGCCGCCCAGGCATTCGCGCAGGGCGGCGCGCGCCAGTTCGCGGTTCAGGACCAGCCAGGCCCGCCCGCCGTGCCGTTCGCAGATGGCGTGGCCAAGGGTGGCGCCGTAGGTTTCCTCGTTGCCGAT
Source organism: Cupriavidus sp. BIC8F (assembly GCF_032465815.1). Classification (NCBI taxonomy): domain Bacteria; kingdom Pseudomonadati; phylum Pseudomonadota; class Betaproteobacteria; order Burkholderiales; family Burkholderiaceae; genus Cupriavidus; species Cupriavidus sp. BIC8F. The sequence continues at coordinate 2,568,881 of NZ_CP136095.1, forward strand.
GCGCGCGCCCTGCGCATCGACCACGCAGCCGCGCGCCCAGTCGAACGGCGGATTGATGAAGCGCCATGCCGAGACCCGCTCCAGGTGCCGCGTGGTCGCGCCCGCCGACTCGCCGAGGCGGATGCCGCTGCCGTCGCACCCGGTCGCGCCAAGGCGCCAGGTCTGCAGGTACTTGCCGGCGTGGCGCGCCACCATGGCGCGGTTGAAGATAAAGCCCCCGGTGGCCAGCACCACCGCGCCGGTGCGCACCGCGACCGGGCGCGCATGGCGCAGTTCCAGTTGCAGCACGCGCTCGCGCAGCAGGTCGGCCAGCGCAGGCGCTGCGTTGTGCAGGCGCTCGGCCAGGCGCGCCAGGCGGGCGTGGCGCTTCTGGTGGCGTCCCGGCGGCAGCTGCCACAGCTCGATGCCGACGACCGCGCCGTCCTTGTCGAGAATCAGCCGCCGTGCCGCGGTCTGGCGCATCACCGTCACCTCCGGCCGGGTCTGCACGGCGGCGCGCAGCGCGCCATACAGCGTGCGGCCGGACATCCCGGGGCCCTTCACGCGGTGGCCGCGCGGCGCGGGCGCGGCATGCTGCGCGTAGGCGGCAACCGCTTCGTTGCCGGAGTAGTAGAGGTAGTAGGGCTGCGCCGGATATGAGGTCTTGCGCGGCGGCACGGTGGCGGCAAAGCGCACGCCCAGGCCTTCCAGCCAGCCGATCATCTCGCGGCTGCGCTGGCAGAACGCCTGCAGCGTGGCATCGCTGACGACCCCGCCCGTCTCCTGGCGCAGGTAGTCCGCCATCGACTGCGGTGTATCGGCATAGCCCGCGGCGGACTGGTAGGGCGTGCCGCCGCCGGCGTAGACCACCCCGCCGCTCTTGGCGCTGGCGCCCCCGCCTTCGAAGCGTTCCGCAACGATCACGCGCGCGCCGCCATGCGTGGCTTCCAGCGCGGCACAGGCCCCGGCAGCGCCGAAGCCCACAACCACGGCATCGCAGGCGGCCTGCCACGGGTGTGCGTCCGGATCGTCCAGGCGCAGCGGCGCGTGGACCGGCGTGGCGGAATCGGGCGAAGGGTACATGCTGGCTTGCACTCCCGGCTTAGGCCGAACACAGTGCGCCAAGCGGCGCGGACGTGGTATAGGCACCGTCGACATAGACCAGCGGTGACACCTCGCCGGCCAGCTTTACCTCGCGCAGGCGCCCGATGAAGACCGCGTGCGTGCCATAGTCGAAGCGGCCATCCTGCTGGCACACCAGGTTCGCCTGGGCGTCGCGCAGGCACGGCACGCCGAGCAGGTCGTCCTCCCACTCGCCACTGGTGAAGCGTTCCTCGCCCTTGAGCCGGCCGCTGCAGTCCACCGCGATATCGCGGTGGTCGGCTGCCAGCAGGTTGATGCAGAAGTCCGCGCCGGCGTCCAGCGGCGGGTAGATCGACGAATTGCGGTTAATGCAGATCAGCAGCGAAGGCGGGTCCGCGGACAGCGAATCGACCGCGGTCACGGACATCGAATAGCGGCGCTCGCCATGGCGGCAGCTGATCACCGCCACCGAGCGCGCCATGCGGCGCATCGCCATCAGCATGTCTTCGCGCAGCGCGGTGCCGGGTTCGGCGCTGTTGTCTTGACTGGCGCTCATAAGGCCTCCTGTACGGTTTGAGCATGGGGCGCGGCGGCAGGCTGGCGCGCGTTCTGGGAGAGCACGTCGGCAGCGATAAAGCCGAAGGTCATGGCCGGGCCCAGGGTGGAGCCCGCGCCGGGATAACTGGTGCCCATCATCGAGGCACTGGTATTGCCGATGGCGAACAGCCCGGCAATGGCGGTGCCGTCGTCGCGCAGCACGCGCGCGCTGGCGTCCGTCACCAGGCCGCCCTTGGTGCCGATGTCGCCGGCATCGAGCCGCACGGCGTAGAACGGCGCCTTGCCGATTGGCGCCAGGCACGGGTTGGGCTGCACAGCCGGGTCGCTGTAGTAGGTATCGAACAGGTTGTCGCCCTTGCCGAACTCCTCGTCCACGCCGGTGGCCGCGTAGCGGTTCATGCGGGCCACGCTGTCAGCCAGGCCGCCGGCATCGACGCCGATCCGCTGCGCCAGCTGCGCCAGCGAGTCGGCGCGCACCAGGATGCCGGACAGGCTTGCCGGAATGCTGCGGTCCGGCATGACCGAGCCGGGCAGGATCGGCCCGCACGGGTATTTGTGGCGGAAGGTGGCGTCGAACACCATCCACGCCGGCACGCTGCTGCCGGTCTTCTCGTGGTCGCGGTACATGGCGGGCACGAACTCGGAATACGGCGCGGCCTCGTTGACGAAGCGCCGGCCCTGCCCGTTCACCACCAGGCAGCCGGGCATGGCGCGCTCGATAAAGAGCGCGCGCTGCTTTTCCTCGCCCTGCACATGCACGGTGGGTGCGCCCCAGACGTGGGACATCAGCGCCACGCCGGCACCGGCTGCCTGGGCGGCGCGGATGCCGTCGCCGGTGTTGTTGGGCGGCGTCGCGCTCCAGGCGGCCTGGGTCGGTTGCGGCAGGTACTGTTCGCGCATGGCCTGGTTGCGCTCGAAGCCGCCGGCGGCCAGGATCACGCCGCGCAGCGCGCGGATCTCCACCACGCGCCCGTCCTGCACCGCGCGCACGCCGCGGACGGTACCGTCCTCGACGATCAGGTCCTGCAGCGCGGTATCGAGCCACAGCGGGATCGCGCGGTCCATCATGGCCCGCCGCAGGCCGCCGACCAGGCTGTTGCCGAGCGTGAGCCGGCGGTCGCGCCGGGTCTTGCGGCGCCAGCCCAGGTCGAGCCAGTAGCGGGCAAACTGGCGCACCGCCAGGCCCAGCCAGCCGGGGGCGCGGCACAGCAGCGCATGCGCCTCGGCCGAGGTCACGGCCACGCGCCCGCCCACCAGCGTGCCCGGCGACGGCGGCCGCAGCCGCGAGAATTCCTCGCGCAGCTGCGCGCCGTCGAACGGCATCGGGTCGAGCGCGCGGTAACCCGGCATCGCGCCCGGAACCTTCTGGAAGTAGTCCGCGTAGCGCGGCAGCGTGTAGTAGCGCACGCCGGCCTGCTGCTCCAGGTACTGGAGCATGCGGGGCGCCTGCTCAAGATAGGCGCGCACGCGCTGCGGATCACCGTGCTCGCCGGCGCACGCCAGTATGTATTCCAACGCCGTGGCGTAGTCGTCGCGCCCGCCTGCCGGCGCGATATGGTGGTTGAGCGGAATCCAGATGCCGCCGCCGGACACCGCCGAGGTGCCGCCGTACTGGCTGCTCTTTTCCAGCACCACCACCGACAGTCCGCGGTCCGCGGCGCGGCAGGCGGCCAGCATGCCGCCGGCGCCCGAGCCGACCACCACCACGTCAAACTCGCTGGGCTGCATGCGCGCTCTGCTCTGGCTCATATTGAATCTCCGTGCCGGCGCGCGGCTCAGATGAAGAAGTCAGTGTTGGCGCGGCCCATCATCACGCCGCCCAGGTTCTGGCCGAAGCGGTCCAGGTTGTTGGCGTAGTGGGCGCGGGCCGCATGCAGGTCGAGGAAACGGCGCACCATCGGGTTGCTGCGGTAGATGCCGTTGCCGCCGGCATAGCGCAGCAGGCCGTTGGCCAGCTGCGCGCAGCGCTCGGCCACTTGCGCGGACTGGTAGCGGAAATGCAGGCGGCGCGGGGTCTGCACCTGGCCGCCTCCACGCGCAACGGTCAGCAGCTCGTCGAAATTGCGCTCAAGGATGGTCCGCATCTCGTCGATGGCGACCTGCGCGTTGGCGCAAGCCATCTGCGCGCCGCCGTCTTCCGCGGTCTTGCCGCCACCGTTGCTGCTGACGCGGCCATCGGCATAGGCGACAAAGTCATCGAGCGTGCCTTCCAGCGCCCCGATGCAGGCGGTGCACACCGCGCGCACGAAGATCTGCGCGAACGGCAGCCGGTACAGCGGCGCGTCATTGACCGCCAGCCCCGGGCTGGTGCCCATGGCGCCATCGACGGCGCGGTGGGTTCGGTAATCGGGCACGAACACGTCCTCGACCACGATATCGTGGCTGCCGGTCGCGCGCAGGCCCAGCACATCCCAGTTGCGCACGATCTTGTAGTCGGAGCGCGGCAGCAGGAAGGTGCGGTAGTCATAGGCGCCGCCCGGCTCGGCCGGCGGCACCAGCCCGCCCAGGAAGATCCAGTCGCACAGCTCGCTGCCGCTGGAGAACTTCCAGTGGCCGGAGAAGCGATAGCCGCCTTCAACCGGCGTGACCTTGCCCACCGGCATATAGGTCGAGGCGATCAGCGTGGCCGGATCGCTGCCCCACACTTCCTGCTGCGCGCGCTGGTCGAACAGCGCCAGCTGCCAGTTGTGCACGCCGACCACGCCATAGACCCAGGCCGTCGACATGCAGCCCTTGGCCAGTGCCATCTGGATGCGGAAAAAGGTCTGCGGATCGAGCTCGTAGCCACCGTGGCGGCGGGGCTGCAGCACCTTGAAGAAGCCCGCGGCCTGCATGTCGGCAATGGTCTCGGCGGGAATGCGCGCTTCGGCCTCGGCCTGCGCGGCGCGCTCGGCCAGCACCGGAATCATCTGCTCGGCACGCGCGATCAGCCGTGCCGCCAGTTCCTTGGGATTGTTGTCGTGATGCACCGCGGTCTCCTTGTTGCCTGGTTTTGTGGCTGGCATCGATGTTTGCACCGGTGGGGCGGGGTGCCATCGTCTGTTGGGACTAGCCTTGCGGGAAACAGGCTCGCCATCCATTGGCGATGCGTCTCCCAATCCCGACGGTGTGCTCCCTCTCCCGCAAGCGGGAGAGGGAGCACACCGGCAGGCTTGCGTAGCACCGATCAGGCCAGCGCGCGCAGCTTCCGTCCCTGCTTGCGGAAATGCGGGATCACGTGCTCACCGATATTGCGGATAGTCTCCAGCTGCGCCCACTGCGGCACCGTGCCCATCTGGCAAATGAACAGGATCTCGTCGGCGCCGGAATCGATCAGGCGCTGCACGTAGCCGATGCAGTCCTCCACCGTGCCGTAGGCATGGTTCGGGTTGAGCATCATCATCGCCGGGTCGCTGAAATCCACCGAGACCTTCTCGGAAGCGAAATTCGTGTTGATGACGGCCTTGCCCTGCGCGTCAGTGGCGGTGACATGCTCGTCGTCCCACTTCGAAGGATCGGGGCGCTCGCCGCCCGCATACCAGTACGACAGCGACTCCATGAAGTAGCGCTGGCCCTTGATGCCGATCTTGCGCGCGGCCACGCCGTCGTCCAGCACGATGGTCGGGCACAGCGCAGCCAGGTGCTGGTGCGGGCGGAAGCCAACCTGGTCATCGGGCTTGCGGCTTTCCCAGGCCGCGCGGTAGATCTCGTTCTTCTTGGCGACATCCTCGGGACCGCCGAAGCCGAGCACCAGCGCGCCCATGCCGCGCGCGCCCGCACGCTGCAGCGTGTCGGCATTGGTGCAGGCCAGGTACATCAGCGGGTGCGGGTCCTGGCGCGGCTTGGGGTGGATCGGACGGCGCGGGATCTTGATGAACTCGCCGTCGTGCTCGATCTCGTCCTGCGTCAGGATCTTCGGGATCAGGTACATCGACTCGTCGATCATCGGGTGCAGGCTGTTCAGGTCGTAGCCGAAGGTGCCGGCCTCCTGCTGGGTGCCGCCCTTGCCCACGCCGAAGTGCACGCGGCCGCCGGACAGGATGTCCAGCGTGGCGATGCGCTCGGCCACCTTGACCGGATGGTTCATCGCCGGCGGCAGGCACACTACGCCGTGGCCGATGCCGATGCGCTGCGTGCGTCCGGCAACGAAGGCCAGGAAGGTCTCCGGTGCGCTCATGTGCGCATAGTTGGTCAGTGCGGTGTGCTCGACCGCCCAGACCACGTCAAAGCCCATGTCCTCGGCCAGCACCACCTGTTCCATGATTTCATCGAACACCTGGTGGTCGCCGGCACGCGAGGCATCGACGGTCTGGGCTTCATAGATCAGTGAAAAACGCATTGCAGTCCCCTTCTCTGGCATTGATGGTTCAGGACCGCCGCCGGGGCGCCGCCGGTTGCCGCGCCACCGGCCCGAAGCGGCCTGTGTGATCGCAGTGTGGTCGGCGCAAGGCGTTGCAACATCGTCTGATTGGATTATGAGCAGGACATGGAGCATCCCTATCATTGGCCACGGGCATCACGCCCGCTTTCACCAGGAGGATCAGGACATCATGCAAGCCAGGCTGCTGCTTTACCCCGTCGCGGACATCGACACCGCGCTGCCGTTCTTCACGGAAGGACTCGGACTACCGGTGAAGTTTCGCGACGGAAACCGCTATTGCGCGCTCGACGCGGGCGCGCTGACTCTGGCGCTGGTGGCCGGCGAGGAACGCCTGGTGGACCAGCCCGCGCTGGCCTTCAGGGTGGATGAGGGTGACGATATCGCCGCGGCGATGGCACGGCTGGTGGATGCCGGTGCCAGCGTGACGCTGCCCGCGGCGCAGGGGCCGCATGAGACGCGCGCGGTGCTGGAAACACCGGAAGGCTTTGCGCTGGTGCTCAGCGCAAAGCCCTGACGTGGATTAGCCGAGAGAAATCACGCTGCTCAGCAGCATGCGGACCAGCGTGGCCTGCCGGGTCACGCCGGTCTTGGAGAAGATCGCCCGCAGGTGCGCGCGCGCCGTGTTCTTGCTGATGCCGAGCTCGTCCGCGGCCTCATCGAGCGTGAGCCCGTTGGCCAGCTGCAGCGCCAGCTGCGTCTCCGCCGGGGTGAAGTCAAAGAGCTGGCGCACCACCTCGTGCGAGGCCTGCGAGCGCCGCTCCGGGTCGCGGATGAACACCACGCAGGCGGGGCGCTTGCGGTTGTCCTCGGACCACTCGCTGAGCGGGATGGTGCGGATCAGGACGCCCAGCCTGGCGCTGCCGGACGGGCGCGTGATCGACATCGCTTCCATCAGCGCCGGCGTGGTGCCGAGGTGGCCCATCATGGCCTGGCGCAGCAGGCGCTGGAACTTGCGGTTCTCCTGGCCGTATTCCACGTCCAGCCCGCCTTTGGCAACGCGGATGCCATCCTTGGCGCCAAGGATTTCATCGGCGGCGGCATTGGTCTTGATGATGGCGCCGGACTCGTCCAGGATCACCATCCCGACCAGCATGCGGTCAATGGCGCTGGCATACACGGTGCGCTCGGATTCAACCACGTCGATGCGCGAGTGCAGGTCCACCGCGCGCTTCAGGTGCGGCAGCAGCGCGGTGCACAGCGCCTTGTCGGCGGCGGAGAAGTCGCGGCCGTCATGCTCGCGGCACACGCGGAAGCGGCATTCGACGCCGTCATCGGTACGCAGGTCCGCGCCCAGGATATAGCGGATGCCGATGTCCTTGAGGAACTGCTGGTAGAGCTCGCTCTGGCACCAGGCGCCGGGCCCCAGGTGTTCATCGATGGTCACCACCCGGTCCGACGGCAGGCCGATGAAGGGGTCGAGCGCGTAGTAGTAGTTGTTGTAGGAGATCTCGCCCGGCAAGGTCGAGCCATGCTCGGACGCGTTGACCATCAGCCCGGGACGGTCCGTGGCCGGCGAGCGCAGGATCAGCGTGACATAGTTGGCATTGAGCTGGCGGCGGATCTGTTCCAGTGCCTTGCCCCAGGGCACCTGCTCCATCGGGCCCTGGTAGATATTGCCCAGCAAAGTGCTGAACTCCGACAGCGACACCGTTGCCTGCGCGAACAGGTGTGCGGTCGCCTGGTTCTGGCTAACCTCCATCAGCATTTCCTCTGTCTCCATTGTGGCGTGCGCAGCGCTTCGGACTTGCCGGGTCGGCGCTGGCCTGCTACGGGCTCTGTGGCCCTTTTTGTGCCCTGATTATAGGGACGGCGTAGGGGTCGCGGCTTGCCCCCGCCTTCATGGTTTGCCCTAGGCAAGACCGGCGGCACACGCTGGCCGGACTAGTCCTGCGGGACAGGCCAATCCTCACGCGCCGGCGGGCCGAACACATACTCCAAACAGACTAAGGACAGACCCATCCGGGCCGTTCAAGGGCAAACCCCTACACGCCGTGTGATGCCCCCCTGTCCTACCCAAACAGACGATGCCGTGCCGCCGCGCTGCCGCTACAAGTCAGCCATGCGCGGCGATCCCCGCCGCCTTCTTTTCACGGAGAACCACGACCATGGCGGCAAACCCGCGGCAGCAGGCCGCAGTGATCACTGGAGCGGCCAGCGGCATCGGCCGCGCGCTCGCGCAGGCCCTGGCCGCGCAAGGCTATGCGCTGGCGCTGGCCGATATCGACGCCAAGGCACTAGAGGCGGCGCGCGCGGCGCTTGCCGGCCAGGGGGCAAACGTCATCGCCGTGCCCACCGATGTCTGCGACGTGCGGCAGATCGAGCACCTGTGCGAGGAAAGCTTCCTGCGCCTGGGCCGTGTCGACCTGCTGGTCAACAACGCCGGCGTGCTCGCCACCGGCCGCTGCTGGGAGCTGCCGCCGGAGGTGTTCGACCATGTGATGCGCGTCAACCTGTGGAGCGTGCTGCACGCTCTGCGCTGCTTCGTGCCGCGCATGGCGGCGCAAGGCGCGGGCCATATCGTCAACGTGGCCTCGATGGCCGGCCTGGCCGTGGGGCCTTGGCTGGCCCCCTACACGCTGTCCAAGCAAGCCGTGGTGGCGCTCAGCGAAGGGCTCGCGCTGGAGCTGCAAGCTGCGGGCCTGCCGCTGGGCGTGTCCGTGGTCTGCCCCGGTCCGGTGGCCACCGGCATCGCGGCCGGCATGGACGGCGGCGGGCCGCAGGAGGTGGACCAGATGAACGGCGCGCTGCGCAGCGGCATTGCCGCCGGCATGACGCCGGACGCGGTCGCGCGCTACATCCTGGACGGGGTCGCGGCCGGCCGGTTCTGGATCCTGCCGCACGAGCAGGCCGTGCATGCGGCGCTGGCGCGCGCGCAAGGCATTGCCGCCGGCACCCCGCCGGCGTTCGCGCTCTGACACTGATTTCCCCACTGCAATCCAGGAGACCCCATGCCGCTCGATCCCCAGGCCCGCGCCGTGCTTGAAGCCATGGCCGCCATGCCCAGCCCCGACTTTTCCACCCTGCGCGCCGCCGACTACCGCGCCGCGCTGGCGGCCATGCCCGCGTTCGCGCCCGGCGACACCATCGCCGCGCAGCAAGACTTCACCATCGATGGCGCCGCAGGCCCGCTGCAGGCCCGCCTGTACCGGCCCAACGACAGCACGGCACTGCCGCTCGTGGTTTATTTCCATGGCGGCGGCTTTGTGCTCTGCGGCCTCGATTCGCACGACAACATCTGCCGCGGCCTGGCGCGCCGCAGCGGCGCGCTGGTGCTGTCGGTCGACTACCGGCTCGCGCCGGAGGCACGCTTCCCCGCCGCCGCCGACGACGCCGTCGCGGCAGTGCGCTGGGCCGCCGCGCATGCGGCGCAACTGGGCGCCGACCCGGCCCGCCTGGCCGTGGCCGGCGACAGTGCCGGCGGCAACCTTGCCGCCGTGGCCTGCCAGCAGTTGCGCGGCAGCGGCATCGCGCTGCGGCACCAGCTGCTGCTCTACCCCTACCTGGACTGCAGCGACGCCGCGGCCGCCAGCGCCAGCTACCGCGCATGCGCGCAGGGCTACTTCCTCGGCGCCGCGGAACTGGACTGGTATCGCGCCCAGTACCTGGCCAACCCCGCCGACGCCGCCGATGTGCGCGCCAGCCCGCTGCACCAGCGCGAGCTGCACGGCCTGCCGCCGGCCACCATCATCACCGCGGAATACGACCCGCTGCGCGACCAGGGCGAGGCCTATGGCGAGGCCCTGCAGCGCGCGGGCGGCAGCGCCACCGTGCGCCGCTGGCCCGGCCAGTTCCACGGCTTTATCAGCATGCAGGGGATGATCGATGCCGCCAGCGATGCGCTGGATGCGGCCGCTGCGTCGCTGCGCCAGGCCTTTGGTGGCAACGGCCGACAGGAGGCAGCATGAGCGCCGCCACCACCCTGCCGCCGATGGCCGACGTGCTGGCGGCGCTGGCCGCGGGCCAGCGTGTGCTGGTGATCGAGGACGAGACCGACGAAGCCACCGGCTGCGTCCTGGTTGCCGCGGAACGCGCCAGCGAGGCCGATGTCAACTTCATGGCCGCCGAGGCGCGCGGCCTGGTCTGCATGGCGATCACCGAGGCGCGCCGCGCGCTGCTGCAACTGCCGCCGATGGCCGCGAACCACCGCCAGCGCGAGCGCTACACGGTGTCGATCGAAGCGGCCACCGGCGTCAGCACCGGCATTTCCGCGGCCGACCGCGCGCTCACGCTGCGCGTGGCGGCGGCCCCGCGCGCGCAGCCGCATGACCTGGTCCAGCCCGGCCACATCTTCCCGGTGGTGGCCCAGCACGACGGCGTGCTGCGCCGCGCGGGCTTTGCCGAGGCCTGCTCCGACCTGCCGGCGCTGGCCGGGCGCGTCGCCGCCGGCGCCTACGCGATGCTGCTCGATGACGATGGCGACCTGCTGCGCGGCCCCGCGCTGCTGGCCTTCGCGCGGCACCACGGCCTGCCGGCGGTTTCGATCAGCAGGCTGATCCACCACCGGCTGCTGACCGAAAGCGCACTGCGCCGCACGCATTCGACGGAACTGGCCACGCCCTACGGATGCTTCACCGTGCACGCCTACCATGACGCGCCGGTCGATGCGCTCCATCTGGCGCTGGTGCTGGGTCAGCCCGACCCGCAGCGCCCGGTGCTGACGCGCGTGCAGGCAGTGGAAATGCAGCGCGACGTGCTGGGCTTCGGCACGCCGGCCCAGCCCGCGTGGAACCTGGAGCGCTCGCTCGCCCGCATCGGCGCCGAAGGTTGCGGGGTGCTGGTGCTGCTGGATGAGCGCGAATCGCCGCAGCAGCGGCTGGACCGGCTGGCGGCGCCGGCCGCCGCCTCGCCGGCGCCGGCCTTCGCGCAACGCGCGCTGGGGGTCGGGGCGCAGATCCTGCGCGATGTGGGGGCGCACAAGCTGCGCCTGCTCAGCCACCCGGTGCCGTATCGCGCCGTCACCGGCTTCGACCTGGAGGTCACCGAGTTCGTGCCGCCGTGCTGATCTGTCAGGAACGGCAGCCGAAGCAATCGGCAAAGCTGCGCGTGAAGCGCTCCACTTCGGCGTCTGGCAGGTGGTTGATGCCGCCTGCCAGGCGCCGGCCGCCGCCGGTCTCGAAGCCGCGGCAGAAATCGGCCGCCCCGGTGGCACTGTGCGCGGGCACCCGCACGCTGACGGCAAAGCCGCCGCCGGACTTCGGCGAGAGCAGGCCGATGGCGTCGCCGGGCCGGCCGCGCACCAGTTCATTGGCCAGCACGCCGATCGCGCGCCGCGCCCACGGCGCGTCAGGCAGCACCAGCAGCGCGGCGCCGGGCACCTCGTGCGCGGGTGCCAGGCAGCGCGCGCGGGCCATGTCGTCCTCATAGCCGTCGCACAGCACCGCATAGGCTCCGCATTGCGCGGCGAAGGCCAGCGGGTCGGCAAACGGCAGCATGTGCCGCGCCAGCTCGGCGGGATCGAAATGCAGGTCCGCCACGCACTCGCCATAGGCGTTGTAGTTCAGGCAGGTGCCCAGCTGTTCCAGCACCGCGGTTTCGCACTCGCCCAACCCCGCCTGCGCCGCCAGCGCGCGCGCCACACCGCCCAGGTTGTCGCCAAACGCGGCGGTGATCGCCCAGCGCCGGTGGCAGCCATCCAGGTAGCGGTCGACCAAAATGCTGGTGCAGACCTCCGGCCCCTCGTCGATATGCGCGCGCAGGCCGGCATGTCCGGGCAGTTCGCCGGCATGGTGGTGGTCGAAGTAGTCCACCCGCGCACCGGCCCCGAGCAGCCGCATCAGGCCATCGCGGTTCTGCTCTAGCGAGATGTCCAGCGCGGTCACGGTGTCGCCCGGCCCGGCGTCGATACGCTCGAGCAGCCGGATATCGCGCTTGACGCCGGTGACCAGCGTGGCGTCGCCGGCATGCGCCAGGCGCAGTTGCTGCAGGGCGCACAGGCCGTCGGCATCGCCGTTGAAGGCAAAGTAGCGTGTCATGGCAGGCTTGCGGTGGTGTGGACTCAGGGCATGAAATCGCCGCCGTTGGCATCGAGCGAAGCGCCGGTGATGGCCCTGGCGTAGTCTGACACGAGAAACAGCGCCGCGCGCGCGCAGTCGTCGTCGGTCGGCATGCGGCCCAGCGCAATCTGCGCGGCCACCGGCGCGATCACGGTGTCCTCGCTCACGCCCTGCTCGGCCGCGGCGTGACGCACATAGCCCTGCACCGGCTCGCCCCACATCCAGCCCATGAAGATGCTGTTGGCGCGGATGCCATGCGGGCCCAGTTCGCGCGCCAGGTACTTGACCGCCACCGCCAGCGCGCCCTTGGACGCCGCGTAGCCGGATTCGCCGGGCATCGGCTTGCGCGTGGCCTGGGTGTTGATCATGACAATGGCGCCGCCGCCCTGCGGCTTCATCAGCGCCGCCACTTCCTGCGTCAGCGTCATGGTGCCGAACACGTTGGTGTCGAACACCTGGCGCCAGACGTCCAGGTCGGCCGCTGCCACCGGCTCGGGGAAGTTGCCGTGCTGGAAGGCGCTGTTGACCAGCGCGTCGATGCGGCCGAAGCGGCGCATGGTCTCGCCAGCCAGGTGCCGGGACTGGGCCCGGTCGGTGATGTCGGTCACCACCTTGAGCACTTCGCAGTCGGCGCCCAGTGCGTCAATGCGGGCCTGGGCGTCGTCCAGTTTCGCCGCGGTGCGCGCGGCGATGGCAACGGCGCGGGCGCCTTCGCGCGCCGCCTCCACGGCGAGCTTGACGCCCAGCCCGGGGCCGATGCCGGATACGATGACGATCTTGTCCTTCAACAGCATGGTGTTGTCTCCTGTGATGCGCAGTGCGCTGTCTTAGTTTTGCTTCAGGATATGCCGCGCGCGGTAGCCGGCGAAATCGCGTTCCAGTTGTTCCTGGCTCAGGCCGAACTGCTCCAGCGTGTAAGCGTGGGCCGCGCGCTGGTTGCGCGGGTTGCCCTCCATCCATGCCCACATGCCGGCGCGGGCGGACTCGGTCAGCGGCATGCCGGCAAAACGGTAGACCGCCCGCGCCACGCCGAAGGGATCGCGCACCGTATCCTCGAAGCGCACGTCGAGGAAGCGATCGGCAGGCAGACCGTCGCGCACCGTCATGGCATGGGCGGTGGCGCGCTGCATCTGCCCGCTCCACTGCCGCCCCACCGTGGCGGCATCGGGCGCGTCGGCGTACAGCTTCCACAGCGTATGCGCCATGCTGGCCATCGACGGAATGGTCTGGGCCGGGTCGCGATGGGTCAGCACGACCCGCGCGCCGGGAAAGACCCGGAACAGGATTTCCAGCGTATGCAGGTGCTGCGGCGTCTTCAGCACCCACCGCTGCGCCGGCGCCTCGCCGCGCTGCCGCTTCTGCCACTGCAGGAACTGCAGCATGGTCTTCAGGTAGGCATAGACCTGGGTGCGGTCCTGCCGCGCCAGCCAGTCGGTATAAGACGGCACGTTGGCATAGGAATCCATCGCGCACAGGAAGGAATGCTCCATCAGCATGAATTCCTCGTCGGCCGCCATGGCGTCGAGCGGATGGATGGCGAGGATTTCCGGGATAAAGTGGATCATCTGCGCCACTTCCTCGCGCGCCAGCCCGATGCGCCGGCCGGCGTCGCGCGCGTCCTCGCCGGGCAGCGGCGCCGGGTAGCGCGTTTCCCACCACGCCGCCGAGCAGAAGCGCGCGTCCGTGGCCAGCATGCGCTGCAGCAGCGTGGTGCCGGTGCGCGGCAGGCCGACGATCACCAGCGGATCGTCGACGCGCTCTTCCAGGATCTCGGGATGGCGCCGGCAGTAGTCCTGGATCACCAGCCGGTTCACCAGTTGCGCCTGCAGCTTGCCTTGCAGCATCTGCGCGCCCTGCGGCGACAGCCCGGCTTCGCGCGCGAGCGAGTCGGACAGCACCTCCAGCGCCTCGCGGTAGTCGCCCGGGCCAAAGTCAGTCAGCCCGCCGGCCTGTTCGCTGGCCTGTGCCAGCAGACGCCCCACGTCAAGCACTGCGGTGTCGTCGGATGCGATGGTGTTCATGCGTTCTCCCTGCATTCATGCCTGAGCGATTCAAGCTTGACCACGCGCGTGCGCGGATGCACCGGCTGCGCCGCCCCCACCCAGCGCCAGCACATGGTGCCGTTGCGGTGGCCGGCGGTTTCCAGCCAGTTGGGCAGGCCCGGAGCGCGCGCGCTGAGGATGACGGTGACGCCGCCGTTGGCATCCAGCCGGGCACTGTGCTTGTTCAGGCAGATGTCGTGGTAGCGGTAGTCGAGCGATTCCATCCAGTAGTTGTTGATCTGGAAATTCCAGAAATCGCAGGCCGGCACCCGGTCCACCTCGACCACCAGCGCTTCGTCGTCCGCCAGCGCCCAGCAGGAGTGGTAGTAGAAGATGTTGGGATCGCCGCCGGCCGCCTGGCATACGGCCTGGTCGGCGGGCGGCAGTGCATTGACATGGCCGCCATAGCCCTGGGCCCAGTCGGCGAAGATGCGCGCGGTGCCCTCGACAAAGCCCGCGGCGCGCAGCAGGCCGCCATGCAGGCGCTCGGCATCGAGCACCGGCGGCTTGCCGCCGCCATTGAGGCGCTCGATGTGCAGTTCGGCGGGGGTCTCAGCCTTGCGATCGAGAAAGGTCTGCCGCACCACCAACGCATTGGTGCCCGGCTCCATGCGCACCCAGTTGCCTTCGTGCTGGCGCGCGCTGAGGACGATTTCGAAACTGCCATCCGCCTCCACTGCCAGCTTGTTGCTGTCGAGAAAGCCGGTCTGGACCATGCGCCCGTCGGTTTCGTAGCCGCCCTTCTGCGTGCCGAAACTCAGGTAGGCCACCGTGCCGCGCCGGCCGCGGATGCGGTACTCGGCACTGCCGTCCAGGCGTGCGTAGCGATAGAGATTGTCCGGATTGTCCGCGCCGATCTTGGCGGTTTCGTGCGACGGCGAGAAGAAGCCGGGAAACGCCGGATCGGCAAATTCCACATGCATCTCCAGCGCAATGCGCAGCAAGCGGCTCAGGTAGCGGAAGCCCTCGGCGCGCGTGAGCGCGTCCGACGGGGCCTCCGGACGCAGGATCTGCTGCCCGCTGCGCTTGAGCACCTCGCAAAACTCGGCCCAGGTCTGGCCGCACAGCAATTGTTCTTCGGCGGAGTTCGCCATCTGCCTGCTCCCGTGGTTCGTCGGCGAAGCAACGATACCCAGCGCGGGGCAGCCCCAGCCTCGTCCGGGTGGACTAGGAAATGCGCGCCGCGTCCCGCGATTTCTTAGTCCGCCCGGACGAAGTGGCGAGGGGCCCCGGCTCGCTACCTTGTGCCCATGCCAGACCGCCGCGACATCCCTGCACGGCGCCGGCAAACCAAGAGGAGATCCCGATGTTGACCCACCTGGAGCAACTGGAGGCGGAGAGCATCCACATCATGCGGGAGGTGGTGGCGGAATGCGAAAACCCCGTCATGCTCTATTCCATCGGCAAGGACAGCGCCGTGATGCTGCACCTTGCCATGAAGGCCTTCCACCCCGCGCGGCCGCCGTTTCCGCTGCTGCATGTCGATACCACATGGAAGTTCGGCGAGATGATCGCGTTCCGCGACCAGACCGCCGCGCGGCTTGGCCTGGACCTGCGCGTGCATGTCAACCCCGAAGGGCTGGCACGCAACATCAGCCCGCACGAGCACGGCTCCGCCGTCCATACCGACGTGTGGAAGACCCAGGGGCTGAAGCAGGCGCTGGACCACTACGGCTTTGACGCCGCCTTCGGCGGCGCGCGCCGCGACGAGGAAAAGTCGCGCGCCAAGGAGCGCGTGTTCTCGGTACGCACCGCCCAGCACCGCTGGGACCCGAAGATGCAGCGCCCCGAGCTCTGGCGCCAGTACAACACGCGCAAGCGCAAGGGCGAAAGCCTGCGCGTGTTCCCGCTGTCCAACTGGACCGAGCTGGACATCTGGCAATACATCTACCTGAACGACATCCCCATCGTGCCGCTTTACTACGCCAAGGAGCGCCCGGTGGTGGAGCGCGACGGCACGCTGATCATGGTCGACGACGAGCGCCTGCCGCTGCGCCCCGGAGAAACGCCGCAGATGCGCAAGGTGCGCTTCCGCACGCTGGGCTGCTACCCGCTCACCGGCGCGATCGAGAGCGAGGCCGACACCCTCGGCGGCATCATCCAGGAAATGCTGCTGGCGACCACCTCGGAGCGCCAGGGACGGCTGATCGACAGCGACTCGGCCGGTTCGATGGAAAAGAAGAAGCAGGAGGGATACTTCTGATGGAAACCCTGATCGACACCGCGCCCGCGCTTGCGCAAGACGCCGCGCAAGCCACCGGCACCTCGGGCGAGATCGCCCGCTACCTGCGCGCCCAGCAAAGCAAGGGCCTGCTGCGCTTCATCACCTGCGGCAGCGTCGACGACGGCAAGAGCACGCTGATCGGCCGGCTGCTGTATGAATCCAAGATGCTGTTCGAAGACCAGCTCGCCCAGCTGGAAGCCGACTCGAAGAAGATGGGAACGCAGGGCGAGAACCTCGACTTCGCGCTGCTTGTGGACGGCCTGGCCGCGGAGCGCGAACAAGGCATCACCATCGACGTGGCCTACCGCTTCTTCGCCACCGACAAGCGCAAGTTCATCGTCGCTGACACGCCGGGGCACGAACAGTACACGCGCAACATGGTCACCGGCGCCTCCACCGCCGACCTGGCCATCCTGCTGGTGGACGCACGCCGCGGCGTGCAGACCCAGACGCGCCGCCACAGCTACCTGGTGGCGACGCTTGGCATCCGCCGCGTGGTGCTGGCCGTCAACAAGCTGGACATGGTGGACTACTCGCGCGAGGTCCACACCCGCATCGAGAACGAGTACCGGGAGTTTGCCCGGCAGATCGGCCTGACCGATATCACCTGCATTCCGATGTCAGCCCTGCGCGGCGACAACATCACCGAGCCCAGCGCCAATACCCCGTGGTATCACGGCCCGACGCTGATGGCCCACCTGGAGAACGTGCCGATCGACAACGCGCCCGTGCAAGGCGAACCGTTCCGCCTGCCGGTGCAGTGGGTCAACCGGCCCAATCTGGACTTCCGCGGCTTTGCCGGCACCGTCAGCGCCGGCGAAATCCGCCGTGGCGACCGCGTGCGCGCGCTGCCCTCGGGCCGCGAGAGCCGCGTGGCCGGCATCGTCGGCGCCGCCGGCGCGTGCGAACACGCCATGCGCGGCCAGGCGGTGACGCTGACGCTGGAGGATGAGATCGACATCAGCCGCGGCGACGTGCTGGCCTGCCCGGAAGACCCGCCGGCGGTGGCCGACCAGTTCGAGGCCACGCTGGTGTGGATGAACGAGGACGCCATGCTGCCCGGGCGTCCCTACCTGCTCAAGCTCGGCACGCGCACCGTGGGCGTGACCGTGGCGCAGCCCAAGTACAAGGTCAATGTCAACACGCTCGAACACCTGGCCGCGCGCACGCTGGAGCTGAACGAGATCGGCGTGTGCAACCTGCACCTGGACCAGCCGGTGGCCTTCGATCCCTACGCGCGCAACCGCGAGCTGGGCGGCTTCATCATCGTCGACCGCCTCAGCAACAACACGGTCGGCGCCGGCATGCTGCACTTTGCACTGCGCCGGGCGCAGAACGTGCACTGGCAGGCCATCGACGTGGACCGCCGCGCCCATGCCGCGCTCAAGCACCAGTCGCCGCGCATCGTCTGGTTTACCGGACTCTCCGGCGCGGGCAAGTCCACCATCGCCAACCTGGTGGAAAAGCGCCTGCACGCGCTGGGCCACCACACCTACCTGCTCGACGGCGACAACGTTCGCCACGGCCTGAACAAGGACCTGGGCTTCGCCGAGGCCGACCGCGTCGAGAACATCCGGCGCGTGGCCGAAGTGGCAAGGCTGATGCTCGATGCGGGCCTGATCGTGCTGGTGTCCTTTATCTCGCCGTTCCGCTCGGAACGCGACATGGCCCGCGCGCTGGCCGGCGACGGCGATTTCGTCGAAGTCTTCATCGACACGCCGCTGGCGGTGGCCGAGCAGCGCGACCCCAAGGGCCTGTACCGCAAGGCGCGGCGCGGCGAGCTGAAGAACTTCACCGGCATCGATTCGCCGTACCAGCCGCCCGAGCGGCCTGAGATCCGCATCGACACCACCGCCGACACCGCGGAGCAGGCGGCTGAGCGGATCGTGGCGTGGCTGCGGGAGGCAGGCGTGCAGCGCGAGTAGCGCATCTAGCCCGAACGGACGATGATGGCGTGGCCGCTATCGGTACGATGGGAAAGGCGGGATTCCCGCCTTTCCTGTTGCCCTGCATCGACGGACCTTCATCATGCTGCCAGACCCCCTGCCGGCCGCCGAGCTGAGCACCCTGCTCGCCCAGCTCTACCAGGGCCCGACCGAAGCCGTGCCCTGGGCCGGCTTCCTGGAAAGCGTGCGCCAGCGCCTGGGCGCCGCCTTCGTCACGCTGGTGCTGCGCCACCCTGCCACCGACCGGCCAGGCCTGATCGTCAATGCCTCCGACTACGGCCCGCACCTGCCTGGCGAACCGTCGTACAGCGAGCAGTACTACGCACTGTGCCCCTTCCTGGACCTGCACCCCGACCGGCTCTTCAGCGCCGACGAACTGTTTGGCGAAGCCGGCTGGCTGGCACACCCTTTCTACACGCAGTACCTTCAACCGCTGGGCCTGCGCTATATCCTGGCGGCCAACCTGGTCACGCCCGACGGCGTGGAATGCGCGCTCTTCATCAGCCGCACCGACGAGAGACAGGATTTCGGCGACGCCGACAAGGCACTGCTGCACGGCCTGCTGCCGCACCTGAAGCGCGCCGTGGACCTGCATGCCGCGCTCGACGTGCTTGCCTCTGAACGGTCCCTGTACGCGGATGCCGTGGACCGGCTGCAGGTCGGCACTGTCATCCTGGACGAGCATGGCATGGCCATCCGGACCAACGACGTCGCCGGCCGCCTGCTGCAGGCGCGCGACGGCCTGTACCTGTCAGACGGCGCGCTGTACGCGCACTGCCCGGTGGAAAACCGCAGGTTCCGCAAGATCCTGGAAGGCGCGGCCCAGGCCCACGCGCTGGCCGCACCGCGCAGCGAAGTCACCACGCTGAGCCGGCCCGCCGCGCCGACGCCCCTGAGCGTGCTGGTGCGGCCGATCCCGCTCAGCTATCGCAGCGAAGACAAGTCGCGCCGACCCGCGGTGGCGGTGTTCATCCGCGACCCGGCGGGATCGCCGCGCAATACCCACGCCAACCTGCGCAAGCTGTTCCACCTGACCCCGACCGAGATCGAACTGGCTTTGCTGATGGTCGACGGGCTGACGCTGGATGAAGCGGCGATGCGGCTTGGCGTCAAGAAGAACACGGCGCGGGCGCACCTGCGGGGCATCTTTGCCAAGACCGGGGCGACGCGGCAGGCGGTGCTGGTGAAGATGTTGCTGTCCAGCGTGGTGGGGATGGGGTAAGGGCTTCGTACTCCAACCGGACGATGTCGGAATATCGCTGGACTGCCTTAATTCTCCCAATCTACCGGAGACAAGCCGATGACCGACGATGCAGTGCAGCTTGCCAATCTCCTCTACATCTATGCCGAGCGCATGGACGCCGGTGATCTGCCGGGGGTCGCTGCACTGTTCGAACATGCGGAGATCGAAACCGGAGATGCCGTGCAGCGAGGTTCCGAGGCCATGCTGAAGCTCTGGCGAGCCTATGTGAAATTGCATGCGGATGGAACGCCCAGAACCAGGCATGTCATCAGCAATCCGATCATTGAGATTGCTTCGGACGGCCTGACAGCGACCGTCAGATCGTACTATACGGTCCTCCAGGCATCCGAACGTATCGCGCTACAAGTGATCGCGGCCGGTCGCTATCATGACGCCTTTGAAAAGGTCGAGGGACGCTGGCGCTTCAGCCGCCGCAATTATGCGATGCTCGATTTGAAGGGCAACCTGACCGATCATCTGCTCGTGCCGTCTGCCTGAGGGATGACACGGTGGCATTCTAAGAATGGGTAATTGCTTCCCAGACTGCCGCAATGCCAGCCAATGCTAGGCAAGCAAGCGCAAGGCATCAGCGAGCGAAAGCACCGTTGTGCGCGAATCGAACGCCGTTGAAAAGAGATGATCGTGCACGACCTGATCCGGGTCGTAGCAGCAATCCTTGACCGTGAATAAACGGAAGTCCGCATCGCTCGCGTAGGCGACCGACGACAGCACCACACCGGTCGACGCAATGCCCACCATGAGCAGGGTATCGATACCCTGCGCGGAAAGCCGCACCTGCAGGTCGGTACCAAAGAACACGCTGGCACGATGCGCGATGATGAGCGGCTCCGTGGCCCGCTGGCCGAGTTCCGGCGAGATCTGGTCGTCGACGAAAAGACCGTAAGCAGTCTTTTAACGACGCCCCTCAGCGTTGCAGCGTGAGACGCAAGATTCAGCGGGGTGCAGCAGGCATGTTCCACGGCATCAACGCCGCGTAGTCGTCGGCAGTCTGTGCGAGCGGGAGGCGCTGGAACAACCAGGTCAGATAGCGATACGGTTCGATGCCGTTGGCCCGGCAGGTCTCGATGAGCGAGTAGAGGTTCGCGCTGGCTTCTGCGCCGGCGACGGAGGTCGAGAACAGGAAGTTTTTGCGGCTGATCACGAATGGCCTGATCGCGTTCTCACAGGCGTTGTTGCTAATTGGCCAATCCCCATTCTCGACGTAGCGAATGAGCTTGGGCCACTGCCCGCGCAGGTATTGCAGCGCCTTTCCAAGCAGGCTGCCAGGCACTACGTTTGGCAACTGTTCGCGCAGCAACTCCTCGATGGCTTGTAGCACACGCGCACTGTATCGGCGACGAAGCCGCTGTCGCCGCGCTGACGGCCACTCGGCCGAGCGCGATTCCGCGGCGAACAACTTGCCGATGAGCTTGACGAAGCGCGTGGCCGTCAATTGCGGCGTGCGCAGGGCCTTGGGTACAGCCTCCTCTGCCTTGATCACGGCACGCCGCGCGTGGGCCCAACAACCAAGGTGAATGAGCTGGTGCTCGATCGCCAAGCCGTTGTAAAGCTCGTAGCCATCGGTCATCAACGCCGCACCTGGACGGATGCCAGCATAGATTTCCTTGGCGTGTTTGGCGCCGCGTCCCGACGCGTAGCTGAACAAGCGCACGGGCGGCCCGGAGCCGTTCATTTGCGCCCACATGTAACTCTTCGTCTGTGGCCGCCGTCCCGGCTCCTTCAAGACCTGGAGGACCGTCTCGTCGCCGTAGAGGATGTCAGACTCAAGCAGCGTGTCGCGCAGCAGGTTGATCACCGGCTGCACGGCCTGACCCACGCGCACCATGCTGGCGGCGATGGTATTCGCCGAGATGTCGCCGCCGAAGCGGCGCAGCAATGCGGCCTGGCGATACAGCGGCATGCCGAACTGGTACTTGCCGGTGGCAATCCAGGCCAGTGCCGACTCGGTGAACAGGCCACGGGGGATGATACGCGGCGGGGCCGGCGTGACCTTGATGCCCAGATCGCAGCACGGGCAGGCGCGCTTGACGCGCTGGTGCTGGATGACACGGACCTGTTCCGGGATCACGTCCAATTGTTCGCTGATCTCGACACCGATCTCGACCAGCGCGTGTCCATCGTTGGCACAGAAGCGCTCGGACTCTGGCAGGTCGTGGCGCACCACTTCGCGTGGCAGATTAGGATCGAGGGGCTTGCGACCACGCTTCTTGCGGGTGTGAGCAGCGATCTTCGTGCCGGGCACGTCTTCCTGTGCCGGCTGTGCGTTGGCGGTGAGTGCTTCGGCCTCGTTGAACAGCCCGAGCTGGTCCGCATCACGCGCTTCGCTCTTGGCGCCGAACAGTTCGCGCCGATAGGCACGCAGTCGTTCTTCTGCTAGGTCGCGCTCCGCCTTTACCAGGCGCAACTCACCCTGAAGGACATCACGTTCGAGGCGAAGCTGGCGCGCTGCGTCGCGTTCTGCGAGCAGCTCCTCAAGTTCTTCAGCGGTGATCGTGACGTTGATGGGCATGGCGGGTTGGACCGACATGCCCATGCGAGAGTTCAACTCGTTCGCACGTAGATGCGTTGGGGATGCTTCCTGATGACTGCGATGTCGATGCCGTCCAGCAACCAATGCAACTGATCGACGGTGAGCGTGACGATATCGGTCGTGTCCGGCCACACGAAGCGATCCTCGGCTTCCAATCGCTTGAGGAATAGCCAGAAACCAGCACCGTCCCAGCCGAGGATTTTGATACGGTCGCACCGTCGGTTGCCGAACACATACAGCGAGTGGTCGAACGGGCTGAGCAACATCGCCTGCTCCACCAGAATCGACAGTCCGTTGATCCCCATCCGGAAGTCCACCGGCTCGCGATGCAGGAATACCTTCAGCCCGCTGTCGAACCGGAACACGGCATCCTCCCCAGCATCTGGACAATCATCGTCAGCCCTGCGAGATCCGCCTGGCTCAGATCCAGTTCGACGCCATTGGGCAATCGCACATGCAACGCGACGGCCATACAGGCGGAGGTTGGATCGACTGACGTCGCCTCTGAGGACTCCACGGCCACGAATGCTGAGGGTCGGTTCTCGGTCATCGTTCTCGTCTGCATCTGTTGCACAGGATCGCCGGGCGGATCGGGGAAATCCGCTGCTTGGCCGACAACCGGCGCCTGATCACTCATCGTGCGCTCACGCTCCAGCAGATACTGCGCTATCCACTTGCGCAGCAGGCTGACGTGCACGCCGCTCTCCAGCGCCTGGCCTGCGATGGATATCCCTGGCCGCAGACAGGCCTCAACCAGTGCTCGCTTGCTGGCCTTGTCGTATCGCTTGCGACCCCTGCTGTTGCTGCTGACAACTTTCAGTTCCGGCGATGCTTCGCTCATCAATGTTCTCCTGAAGTAGGTGGAGAACATCATCACCATTCAGACTGCCATTTGATAGACGCCAATGAAAGACTGCTTACAAAAGACCAAGCTGCTTGATTCCCTGCCCGTTCCGGTTCAACGGACTGACTTCCGGATAGCCTGGACCAAAGTGGATCTTGGCGAAATAGACGCTGACGCCCCTGGCCCGGGCAGCGTCACACAGCTTGCGCGTATTTGAGAGCAGAGTGGGCGCGACCGATGGAAATAACTCCAGGATGTCGGTCTGGTAATGCATGACCACCAGCGCGGTTTGCGCGGGAACAATTGCCGGTATCTCAACGGGTGGCGACATAAGGCTACGCGATAAGAAATGATGGTCGACTCTACCACGACCAATCGGTTGGCCGTTCCGGGTCTCCTTAAGCCCGCTCAGTCCCGCATTGCAGCAAAGTCATGCAGTTGCTGAGCGGTCACCGTGGCCCCGCCACATACCACCACGGCGATGTTGGATGCCGCCTTCAGCACCGGGTTGTCGCAATCCAATGCCGCCAGGGCTGCGCCGCATGCCGGCTCAACCAGGACGCGGTGTTCGTCAAGAAACCTTATCGCTGCCTGCACCGCCTGTTCGTCTGACACAACGACGCTGTGGACCTCGTGACGCTGCGCCCATCGGAGCGCGCCATCACACGGCCGCCTGGCGCCAAGCGACGTCGCCACGCTGGTGATCGTTGAGAGTTCGACCGGCCTGCCTTGGGCAACCGAGCGGGCGTAGCAGTCCGCACCGTCGGTCTCTACCGCGATGACAGGCACGTCGGACCAGCCATTCCGCTGCAGCCCTTCCAGCACGCCGCACAGCAGGCCACCACCGCCCACGGCAAGAACAATGGCGCCTGGCTTCGGCCCGGATACCGCCATCTCGTCCACCAGCGTGGCGTGCCCCTGCCAGATGAGCGGATCGTCGAACGGGTGCACGAAGGCATCGCGCGGCCCGATCAGGGACAGTGCAAACTCGTGCGCTTCCGCCCATGTGCCTCCGTGCACGATCAACTCCGAGCCTTCCAGGCGGATCAGGTCGCGCGCTCGGGGCGGCGTGCTCTCGGGTACCACCACCACGACGGGAACGCCGAGTTCGCGTCCGCAATAGGCTGCCGCAATCCCGGCATTTCCGCCTGAAGATGAAACGAATCGCTGTGCGCCCGCGGCGTGCCGCGCTTCACACAAGGCTCCGACACCCCGGAGCTTGAAAGACCCGGACGGCTGCGCGGCTTCCATCTTTAACCAGACCGGCTTGCCGAGCCGCCGCGAATTGGGCTGGGACTTTACAAAGGGGGTGTTGATGTGGAGCGTCATGTTTCGTAGCGAAATGGGGAAGCGAGCCGTCCCTGCAACGCGGGAAGCTGCGCCATCGTAGACGCAGGAAGCTATGCAAACAAATGTTATTTAGGTAGTCTAGCTATGCTTTTCGAGCATGAATGAAGGGGCGGAAGCGGTATGCGGAACATTGAATTGCGACATCTGCGCTACTTCATCGCGGTAGCGCAGGCCGGCAGCGTGGTGGCGGGCGCCCGTGCCGTCGGCATTGTTCAGCCCGCCCTGTCGCGGCAAATCATCGAACTTGAGGCGGCCATCGGTACGCCACTGCTGGCGCGCAAGGCAAGGGGCGTGCAACTCACCGTGGCGGGCGAGAGCTTCCTGCGGGATGCCACACAACTTCTGGCAAACCTGCAAGCCAGTCGCGATCGCGCCCTGCGTTGCGCTGCCGGGCAGCTCGGCGAGCTGCGCCTTGGTGTGTTGCCGAACTACCTGAGTTCAGCCGTCGTGACGGAGGTGCTCAGAGCCTTCCGGACGGCGTGCCCGGAGGTCAAGGTCCTGGTGGACCCGATGCTATCGACGGAGCAGATCGCCGCGATCCGGCACAGGCAGGTGGATGGCGGCATCATGGCCTGGCGTCGGCATGAGGCGCCGCATCTGACTGGCATCGTGTTGCTCAGCGACCGCTTCGTATTGGCCATGCCTTCATCACAGACCGCCCGCCACAAGCAGCCGAAACGGCTGGTAGACGTGGCGGATCTGCCCTTCGTCTGGTTCGATCCGGCGCGGTCCTCGTCCCAGCATCGCTTCCTGATGACGCAGTGCGAGCGCGCCGGTTTCTCGCCCCGCGTGGCCCAGGTTGGTAGCGACATCCCGACCGTGCTCGGTCTGGTTTCGGCGGGGATGGGTTGCGCGTTTGTCCCCGAAAGCCTGTCAACCGTCTGTCCGCCGACCGTGCGGCTGGTGCCACTGCCTGAGGTCGCTGACCGCTTCGACGTGGAATTCGCGTTCGACGAGGAGGTAGCGACGCCAGCCGTCAGGCAATTTGTGCAGGCGCTGCAGCAGGTGATCGATGATCGGGCAAGCCAAAGAACTTGATTAAGTTGCGTTTCACAACTATATTGGTTGCGAAACGCAACTTATATGAGGCCGCCCATGGACCTTGTCGATATTCCAGCCAAGTCTCGAGAAGCGACGATTCTCGAACTTCGCGACTTTTCCCGAAGACTGGTTCGCGAGCTTGGTTTCATGCGAGCCACCCTGGCCGATAGCGACCTTGCCCCGTCGGCGGTTCACGCGATCATCGAAATCGGAGCGCAGCCAGGGATCAGCGCAAAGGATTTGGGCAACATCTTGCGCCTGGACAAATCGAACACGAGCAGGCAGGTCGCAAAGCTGGAGGCTGGCGGACTCGTGGAGCGCAAGACCGCAAGCGAAGATGCCCGTTCGTCCGAGCTGTACCTGACCGAGGCAGGCCAGAAACTTCGAAAGAAGATCGACCGCTTCGCAACGGATCAGGTATCCAGCGCGCTTCGACGGATGGTTCCGGCTGACCAGCAGGCCCTGGTCCGCTCTCTCGCGCTGTACGCCGACGCACTTACGCAAGACAACGCGGTCAGGACCGCCCCCGGAGATGCCGTGGCCGGACGGATCCTGGAGGGCTACCAACCCGGCTGCATTGGTGACGTGGCAAGCTTGCACGCCCGGTTTTACTCGGAACATTGGGGCTTCGGCGCGTTCTTCGAAAAGAAGGTGGCGACAGAGCTTGCCGAGTTTGTCGGCAAGCTGCCAGCCGATGACAAGGCGCTGTGGCTCTACGCCGAAAACGGCCGGTCGCTCGCCTCGCTGGCCATCGACGGGGATGATGAACAGGGCATCGCCCATTTGCGCTGGTTCATTGTGGATGACGCATTGCGTGGTTCCGGTGTCGGACGGCAACTGATGTCACACGCGATGAAATTTGTCGACGAGCGATATCGCGAGACCTACCTATGGACGTTCAAGGGGCTGGATGCGGCACGCCATCTATACGAGTCGTTTGGTTTCCAATTGGTGGACGAATCGGAGGGGACGCAATGGGGAACCCGGGTCATCGAGCAACGGTTTAGTCGTTGCCTGGCATGAGCCCAGCCTTGATGCGACCGCTAACCTGCCCTTGTCTTCATGAGGAATGTCGCCGCGCAGGCGTGAACCGCAGGGCGTGGCCCGGCAATGGCACGTCAAAACATGCACTGGAGGGGCGGCGTCTCACAGGGAATGCCGTCGCCGTCCCCATCCATCTTTACCGCCGGGCAGTTTTTCAGATAGAAGCGCGCTTCCGCGCAGGATGCCATCTGGCTGCAGTGCTGTTTGCCCTCGCAGCGGAATGCCGGTTCCGCCGTGGCTGGCACGGCTGAAACCTCGATCCGCTGTGGCTCGGCCTGGGCCACGGGATTTACCAGAGGCGCGTGCGTTTTGTAATAGATGAAGGCGGCCGCGACGGCCGCAACTACCAGCAAGCCCTTATACATGTTGACCCCTACCCTTCTTTTTCTTTTGGAAATGGAAGGATGCCACAACAGCGTCGTTGTCGGTCAGGCGCTCTGCCGCTACTCTGCCAGCCTTGCCGCGACCTCGCCTACCATGTCGTGCAACTCTGAACCCAGCTTTTGCCGCAACGCGCGGTGGCCGGGCTGCCACAGCGCCAGAGCCTGTTGCAACTTGAAGGCGCCGGCCTCTGTCAACCACACCGCGCGGCGGCGGCGATCCGCTTCGGACATGACGACTTCCACCAGCCCCGTGCTGACAAGCTGATCCACATTCCTCGACATTGTCGATTGATTCAGTCCGGCTCGTTGCGCCAATGCGCCAAGGGTGTCGTCCGTTGCCGACGCGATCAGGCACATCAATCCAAATTGCGTACTGGACAGGCCAGACGAAGCCAAGGCCTCATCCAACTCCGCTGTAATTCTGCGCGCCAACAGGCGCGACCACCAGCCGAGATCGACATCGAGAACCGCAGCGGCGTCTGCGCGCAGGGTCCTGGCTCCTTGCTTTCGTTTTTCCATGTCGATACTATATGCAGATGCATTGTTTGTATCTGCATATATTACCAACAACGAGGAGATCGGACGAGATGGAATATCGATATGGCCTTGCCGCACCCGCCGACGTCGCAAACATGAACGGCAGGGCAATTCTTCAAGCCATTGTGGACGGACGTCTGCCACAGCCGCCCATCTCACAGGCCCTCGACTTCTGGTTGGTCGAGGTCGGCGACGGATTCGCCGCGTTCGAAGGCGAGCCGTCGTCCAGACTGCTCAATCCAATGGGTTCGGTCCACGGCGGATGGCCTCTGACGCTCATTGACAGCGCAACCGCGTGCGCGGCCAACTCCCTTCTTCCCGCTGGCGCTGCTTACACCACTGTCGAAACCAAGGGAAATTTCTCCCGACCGATCAAGCCTGATACAGGCAGGGTCCGTGTCGAAGGCCGCGTTGTCAGCCACGGCCGTCAAATCATTACCGCGGAAGCTCGCGTGCTTGCGAAGAACGGGCGCGTTCTGGCCCATGGCACGTCTACGCTACTTGTGCTAGCGCCTGCGCGGGAACAATAGGCGAACCAAGCGAACGTCAGGGGAAGCCGGCTTGAGTCAGGCTGGCGACCACAGCCATTCGGCAAGACTGCAGGGTTGGTGAGGCGCTTTCCATTCGGAATCTGACAGGCTAATGTTGAACTAGCCGCTGGCAGACGATGGAGGCAGGTATGGGCATGGTCTCAATAGAACCCGGCAGCTATCACGTTGCGCCGCCGCAAAACCCCGGCGAAGTCATCGATCTGATCCGGACGCACGCGATCCAGGTCGTTGACCTCAGGTTCACCGACTTGCCCGGCGTGTGGCAGCACTTCTCGATCACGCTGCCGGAAATCAACGACGATTTGTTCTCGGCCGGCATCGGCTTCGACGGGTCTTCCATTCGCGGGTTCCAGGAAATCCACGAGTCCGACATGCTGGTCAGGCCTGACCCGGCCACGGCATTCATCGATCCGTTTTGCACGGCACCAACGCTCGCGCTGATCTGCGACGTGCTGGACCCCGTCCTGCACCAGCCGTACTCGCGCGATCCGCGCCACATCGCACGCAAGGCCGAGCTATACCTCCGGCAAACCGGTCTTGCCACGGTTTGCTACCTTGGCCCCGAACTGGAATTCTTTATTTTCGACTCCATCCGCTTCGGGCAGGACCAGCATTCTGGCTACTACCACGTCGAATCCGCCGAAGGCGAATGGACCTCGGGCCGTGACGAAGGCGCCTATGGTGGAGGCAATCTAGGCTACAAGCAGCGCTACAAGGGAGGATACTTTCCCGTGCCGCCAAGCGATACGCTGCAGGACATCCGCTCCGAAATCGTACTTGCGCTGATGCAGGCCGGCATCCAGGTCGAGGTGCATCACCATGAGGTCGCCACCGCGGGCCAGAATGAAATCGACATGCGCTTTGCGCCACTGACGCGCATGGCAGACAACGTGATGATGTACAAGTACATCTGCAAGAACGTTGCGCGCCGCCACGGCAAGGTCGCCACATTCATGCCCAAGCCCCTGTTTGCCGACAACGCGAGCGGCATGCATTGCCACCAGAGCCTCTGGCGCGACGCCGAGAACCTCTTCTATGACAAGAACGGTTGGGCGCAGACGTCCCAGATGTGCCGTTGGTACATCGGCGGCTTGCTCAGCCACGCCCCCGCGCTGATGGCTTTCTGCGCACCGAGCACGAACTCCTACAAGCGGCTGGTGCCCGGATACGAGGCGCCTGTCAATCTGGCCATGTCGCAGCGCAACCGATCCGCCGCGGCCAGGATTCCAATGGTTTCGGATTCCCCGAGCGCCAGGCGCGTTGAATTCCGCTGTCCTGACCCGTCCGCCAATGCCTACCTCGCCTTCTCGGCAATGCTGCTCGCCGGCCTGGACGGCATTGAAAACCAGACCGACCCCGGCGACCCGCTCGACAAGAACATCTATGATCTGCCGCCGGAGGAAGCCGCCCGCATCCGCCAGGTACCAGGCTCCCTGGAAGAGTCGCTTTGCGCGCTGGAAGCCGACTCAGCGTTCCTGCGCAAGGGGGATGTCTTCACTGAAGACCTGATCACGACCTGGATTGACTACAAGCGCACGCACGAGATCGATACCTTGAAGGTGCGGCCACACCCGTGGGAATTCCAGCTCTACTTCGACATTTGATCACGGCACATCTGTGCCATCAGCCACTCGCGCTGGCAGAGCCCGCTGCGCGCAGATGCTCCAGGAGCGTCCTTGCCTCCGGCAGGAGAGCTGCTTCATCCCTCACGCCCAGCCAGAGAATGCGTGATGCCCAGGCGTCGGACAGGTAGACGGCATGCAGCCCCGCCCCCAGCAGTTCGGGCCGGACCGCGCCATCCGGCAGGACGCCGATGCCCAGGCCCGCCTCGATCATCCGGCAGATCGCATCGAAGCTGCTGACCTGGATCCGCAGCCGCACGACCTTGTCCAGTGCCGATGCAGCGTCGGTCAGACGCTGCAGCAGCGAGCTGCCCTGGTTGAGGCCGACAAAGTCGTACTCCAGGGTTTCGTCGAAACTCACTTCCGAGCGCGCGGCCAGTGGATGCCCGGCAGGCACCAGGACGACCAGGCGGTCACGCCGATAGACAGACTTGCTGACGTCATAAGCCGGCACGTTGTCGGCGAACACGCCGATATCGGTTTCACCGGACAGCAGCGCCACCACCACGTCCTGGCTCAGGCGCTCCTCCAGGCTGATCCTGATCATCGGCTGCGAGGCCAAGAAGCTTGCCAGGTCGTGCGGAAGAAACTGGATCACGGCTGACGTATTGGCCCAGACCTTGACGTGTCCGCGCACGCCGATGGCGAAGTCGCTCATCTCGCCCGCCATCTGGTTGACCTTGTCGAGCACCATGCGCGCGTGCTGGACAAGCTCATGGCCAGCGGGCGTCAGCTCAAGCCCGCGCCGAACGCGCAGGAACAGTGCGCATCCCACCGTGCGCTCAAGGTCCGCGATCCGTTTGCTCAGGGCGGAGAGCGTCATGTGTGACTTGTTCGCCGCCTGCGTCAACCCGCCGCATTGGGCCACCAGCTGGAAGACGCGCAGGGACTGGAGATCGAAATGGGCAGGATTGATCATGGTATTGCCTTCGCCGCAAGACATGGCGACACGCGCCGACAGGATTGAAAGTCAGGAAAGGCTAGTAAGCCGATCGCGCCTTGTCAAACGGCACTCCCCGCTCGCGGCATCTCAATGCAAGCCTTGATCCGCCTGGGATAGCCAACAAAGCGGCGGGTTGTGCCGGTCGTGGTGCCCCCGTACAGCAAGATGGACCACCTTTTCCCGCAAGGAAAGGACAGTTGAGAATCCATCGATTACCAGGCAACGGCTTTTGACCCACTATCTCCAGCACACAGCAGGAGCCATGGAGATGGAAACAAGCAAGTCAAAGCCCCTTGCCGGCGTACGCGTCCTGGAACTGGGACAACTGATCGCCGGGCCGTTTGCCGCGCGCATGCTGGCGGCGTTCGGCGCGCAAGTGATCAAGGTCGAGCCGCCGGGCACGGGCGATCCGCTGCGCAAGTGGCGGCTGTTGCATGAAGGCACCTCGGTCTGGTGGGAGGCACAGTCCCGCGACAAGCAGTCCGTCACGCTGGACCTGCGCACGCCGCAAGGCCAGGAAGTCGTGCGCAAGCTGGCCGCGCAAAGCGACGTGCTGATCGAGAACTTCCGCCCGGGCACGCTCGAAGGCTGGGGCCTGGGCTGGGACAGCCTGCGCGCGGCCAACCCCGGGCTGGTGATGCTGCGCGTGTCCGGCTATGGCCAGACCGGGCCCTATCGCGACCGGCCGGGCTTCGGCGTCATTGGCGAAGCGATGGGCGGCTTGCGCCACCTGAGCGGCGAGCCGGGCCGCACTCCGGTGCGTGTGGGGGTGTCCATCGGGGATTCCCTGTCCGCCCTGCACGGAGTGATCGGCATCCTGCTGGCGTTGCGGCACCGGGAGCAGAACGGCGGCCAGGGCCAGGTCGTGGATGTGGCCTTGTACGAGTCGGTGTTCAGCATGATGGAAAGCCTGCTGCCGGAATACTCGGTGTTCGGCACCGTGCGGCAAGCGGCCGGCAGCAGTCTTCCCGGCATCGCGCCGACCAATGCGTACCGCTGCGCGGACGGCAAGTACGTGCTGATCGCCGGCAATGGCGATGGCATCTTCAGGCGGCTGATGGACATGATCGAGCGCCCCGACCTGCGCGACGACCCTGCCCTGGCCCACAACGACGGCCGGGTCAGCCAGGTCGCAATGCTCGACGCCGCCATTGGTGAATGGGCGGCACAGCGCAGCCTCGAAGCGGCCCTCGACGCCCTCAATGGCGCCCGCATCCCCGCGGGCAAGATCTACGACATCGCCGATATCGCCAGCGATCCGCACTACCGCGCGCGCGACATGATCCTGGACGCGCAATTGCCGGACGGCACGCCCGTCCGGTTGCCCGGCATCGTGCCGAAGCTGAGCGCCACCCCCGGCGCACTGCCCAACCCCGCCCCCGCGCTTGGCCAGCATACCGACGCAGTGCTGGAAGGCCTTGGCATCGGCGCGGCGCAGCGCGAGGCATGGCGCGCGGCAGGGATTATCTGACAAGGAGACCGGCATGACTGCCAGGAAGGTGTACATACATGAAGTCGCCACGCGAGACGGCTTCCAGAACGAGGCCCGCTTTGTCGAGACCGATGACAAGGTCGCCCTGATCGACGCCCTGAGCGCATGCGGCTACGCCAGGATCGAGGTGACTTCCTTCACCTCGCCCAAGGCGATTCCCGCGCTGCGCGACGCGGAAGCGGTGATGCATCGCATCGCGCGGCGCGCGGGTGTGGTCTACACGGTGCTGGTGCCAAATGTGCGCGGCGCCGAGCGCGCCCTCTCCTGCCAGGTGGACGAGGTCAACCTGGTGATGTCGGTCAGCGAAAGCCACAACCGCACCAACCTGCGCATGTCGCGCGAGCAATCGTTTGCCCAGCTTGCCGACGTCATCCGCGTGGTAAGAGAGACGCCGACCGCGATCAACATCTCGCTGTCGACCGCGATGGGTTGCCCGATGGAAGGCGACGTGCCGCTGGAAAACGTGCTGGGCTGGATGCAGCGCTTCGCTGACCTGGGGGCTCACGGCGTGACGCTGTGCGACACCACTGGGATGGCGTTTCCGTCCCAGGTCGCCAGGCTGTGCGAGGCCGCGCGGCGGCAGTTCCCCAGCCTGGCGCTGACCCTGCATTTCCACAATACCCGGGGCCTGGCGCTGGCCAACACGCTCGCTGCGCTGGACCAGGGCATCGACCGCTTCGACGCTTCGCTGGGCGGCCTCGGTGGCTGCCCGTATGCCCCGGGCGCGACCGGCAATGTCTGCACCGAAGAACTCGTCCATATGCTTGAACTGGACGGCTATGACACCGGCGTCGACCTGGCAGCCATCCTGCATGCCGCCGCGCGCTTGCCGGGCCTGATTGGCCATGACGTCCCAAGCCAGCTGCTGAAGGCCGGCCGCCGCCTCGACCTGCATCCGATGCCTGCCGCCGACGCGATCCCCGAACAGCGGGCTTTCCAACCCTGACACCTGCCTGGAAACCATCATGTCCCTGATCGACCATCTTGACCATCTGGTGCTCACCTGCGTGGACCTGGAAGCCACGCGGCACTTCTACACCGAAGTCATGCGGATGCAGCCTGAAACCTTCGGCAACGGTCGCCTGGCTTTCCGCTTCGGCAACCAGAAGATCAATCTCCACCAGCGCGGCGCCGAGTTCGAGCCCAAGGCACACCTGCCCGTGCCCGGCGCACTCGATCTTTGCTTTATCGCTTCGGTCCCGCTCGACGAGGTCATCGCCCATCTTCAGCGATGCCAGTGGCCCATTGTCGAAGGACCTGTGGCGCGCACCGGCGCCACGCAGAAGATCCGCTCGGTCTACGTGCGCGATCCGGACCTGAACCTGATCGAAATATCAGAACTGGTCGACTGAAGATCGGCCCACCCGACAAATCGATGGAGGAGACCCCCATGAAACGCATGACGATCGCCGCGGCCGCCCTGGCAGCCCTGGCTGCGGCCGCCCCGGCCCACAGCGCCAACGCCTACCCCAGCAAGCCGGTCACCCTGGTGGTGCCCAGCGCACCGGCCGGATCCACCGACATCGTGGCGCGCCTGGTTGGCGAACAACTGCAGGCCGCGCTTGGCCAGCCCGTGGTGGTGGACAACAAGCCCGGTGCCAGCGGCAATATCGGCACCGAAGCCGTGGCGCGCGCCGCGCCGGACGGCTATACGCTGCTGCTCCAGTACTCCGGCTACCACGTCGGCAATCCGGCGCTGTTCCCGCAGATCCGCTGGAAGCCGTCCAGCTTCGTCCCGGTGGCGCTGGTCATGCGCGCGCCGCACGTCATCGCCGTCAGCGGCAAGCTGCCCGCGACATCGATAGCCGAACTGATCGCCTACGGCAAAAGCAATGGCAAGGGCCTGTTCTATGCCTCGTCCGGCAATGGCTCGATCCAGCATATCGCCGGCGAGATGCTGGCGCGGCAGACCAGGGTGCCGATGACGCACGTACCGTACAAGGGCGCCGGGCCCGTGATCACCGACCTGATCAGCGGCCAGGTCGACATGTTCATCACGACCCCGCCAAGCGTGATCGGGCATGTGCAGGCGGGCAAGATCAAGGCGCTTGCCTATGCCGGACCGAAGCGCCATCCCTCGATGCCCAATGTGCCGACCACCGCGGAGGCTGGCCTGCCGGGCTATGAGGTGGAATCCTGGTTTGCACTGTTTGCGCCGGCGAATACACCGCCGGCCATCGTCGAGCGCTTGTCCCAGGAGGTGAAGAAGATCGTCGCCAGCGACACGTACAGGAAGAAGATCGAGGAACAAGGTGCCTTCGCTGCCTACATGGGGCCGCAGGAGCTGGGCAAGTTCGTCGACCAGGAACTGGCGTCCTGGTCGCGTGTGGTCAAGGCATCGAATATTCGCGCGGATTAAGCGCCTTCGGTGCGTGGAAGGTCTCCCCTGGCGGGGAGACTCTTTTGCTATACGCCCGGGCGATTTTCCTGGCGGCTGGCGGCGATGTAGAGGCGCGCAAGCTGGCACGCAGCATCCTCAAGCAATGCCGCCGCATGCTCCATCGCAAAGTGGATCGATACCGGCCCCTGCTGGATCGAGATGCACCCGTCGAAGGCTTCGGCCAGCCCGGCATCGGGCTCGACGGCCCCTGAGAGCAGCGTCACCGGCACACCCGCCTGGCGCGCCATGCGCGCGATCATGGCAGGACCTTTCCCCATCATGGTCTGCGCATCGGACCGTCCCTCGCCGGTAATGACCCAGTCGAAGGCGCCGAGCCCGGCATCGAGGCCCGCAGCACCCAGCACAAAGGCCGCGCCCGGCACGATCTCGGCGCCGAGCAGGCGCAATGCAAAGCCGATGCCGCCGGCGGCGCCGCTGCCTTGCGCATCGGCAAGATCCAGCCCGACGACGGCCGCGCATCGCCTTGCAAACCGGTCCAGCCGGGCATCCGCAGCGGCCAGGTCTTGCACGCCCTTCTGCGGGCCGAAGACAAAGGTCGCGCCGTTTGGCCCGCAGAGCGGATTGTTGACGTCCGACAGGCCCAGCAGCCGGACGCCGCCAAGCTGCGCAGGCCGCTGAAACGTTGCGGCGCTGATCGCGTCCAGCGTATCCAGGGTTGGCCACAATGCGTTGCCCCGCGCATCGGTAAAGCAAAAGCCGGTTTCCGCCAGCAGGCCGGCACCTGCGTCATTGGTGGAAGATCCGCCCAGCCCGATCGCGATGGTATCGACACCCCGCTCAGCGATCGCCCGGATGACATGGCCGACTCCCCTGGTCGTGCGTTGCCCGGGCGCTACCAGGGCGTGCGGAAGGCCGACAACTTCTGCCACCTCGACGATCGCGAGCTCGCCAAACTCCTGCGTGCGGCTGCGGAAGTACCGTACCGGCTTTTGCACGCCATTGGCATCGATGGCGACCACCTCCTCCCACACGCCCGCAAGCGAGGCCGCCAGGACTTCGGCGGTCCCTTCGCCGCCATCGGCAATCGGCGCCACGGTGACGTCCGCACCAGGCACCGCGCGCCGGATGCCGGCGCGGATGCGATCCGCCACCTCAGTCGCGCAGAGGCTGCCTTTGAACGAGTCAGGTGCAACCAGCACCTTGAGTCCTGCTGCTTTCATTGTCTTCCCCATCCTTCGTCTGGCGGGCACGTCATCCGGTCACCACGTTCCTGGGTGCTCCTTGCACGAAGGCACGGATATTGTCGACAAGCTGGTCGGCCAGGCCTTGCACGGCTTCGTCGCTGGCCCATGCAACGTGCGGGGTCAGGATGAAGTTCGGCGCATCCTTCAACTGATGGAACGGGTGCTCCGCGCCGGGCGGCTCCTGCGTCGCAACGTCAAAGCCGGCCCCGGCCACCTTTCCGGATTGCAGCGCTTCCACCAGCGCCGCTTCATTGACCAGCCCGCCTCGGGCGGTGTTGATCAGCAACGGACGCCGTTCCATCTTCAAGAACTCCGCGGCGTCGATCAGGTTGCGTGTCTGCGCCACCAGCGGGCAATGCAAGGTGATGATGTCGCTACGACGCAGCACCTCGTCGAAAGGCGTGTAGAGCGGGCCCATGCCCTCGCGTCCCTTGTGGGCCGCAAACAGCGGTTGCATGCCCAGCGCACTCGCCATCCTGGCCACCGATTGGCCGAG
Source organism: Cupriavidus sp. BIC8F (assembly GCF_032465815.1). NCBI lineage: Bacteria > Pseudomonadati > Pseudomonadota > Betaproteobacteria > Burkholderiales > Burkholderiaceae > Cupriavidus > Cupriavidus sp. BIC8F. The sequence continues at coordinate 2,604,748 of NZ_CP136095.1, forward strand.
CACGCCGTCGCCGACGATGCCAAGCACCGACCCGTGCAAGTCCTTGATGGGATAGTCAAAGAAGCAGAAGGATCCGGATTCCTGCCAGCGGCCGCGCCGGACCGCATCGTGGTAGGCCGCCAGGCTTCGCCGCAGCGCGAAGATCAGGGCAAAGGTATGTTCCGGCACCGTATGGACGGCATAGTTGCGGATGTTGGAGACGACGATGCCGCGGGCGGCACAGGCTCGCAGGTCGACAACATCGGTGCCGGTTGCCGCGATGGCGATGAGCTTCAGATTCGGTGCCTGCGCAAGCTGGCGGGCATCCAGCTTCACCTTGTTGGTGATGACCACGTCCGCGGCAGCAATGCGCGCGGCGACGTCCTCGTCAGCCGTTTCCCCGTAGAGTTGGAGCTCATGCGGGAACGGCAGCGCTCGCAGCGTGGTCTGCGGCGAGATGGTGGAACGGTCCAGGAATACGATCTTCATCAGAGTTGCTCCTTGCTGGTCCGCCGCAGCGTGCCGATGTGAGGCACGGCCCTCGCACTGGCGCGTAAGGACGGGCTGCGGTCGGAGGGCGGCAGGCATCTGCCGCGTTATTGCGCCAAAGACATGATGAGGGGAAGGCAGGCCGGGCTGGAATCGCGGCTTTCTCCACCGTCCTTTCTCAAATGGAAAGGGACAGGCGGCATCGGCCCTGCATGGCGCGGAACATTCCGACCCGGGCTGACACGAACTACGAGAGGGCCGCGGAATTGTCGACGCAGCGCGACGGCATCACATTCCCTGGCCATTCGCGATAGCTATCCTGGCAGGAGGACCGACATGAACACCACTGCAAAACTCATGCCGTCATCAGAGCTGGCGCAACAAAACCCCGTCCGGTTTCCCAATGAAAGCGCGGAGTACCGCAAGGCGCGCAATGCGCTGCTCGCGGAGGAGATCGAGCTGCGGCGCCACATTGAGCGCGTGGCCGAACAGCGCCGCGGCCTGCCCGCGGGCGGCGAGGTGACAAAGCGCTATACCTTCCAGGGAGAACGCGGTCCGGTCACGCTGGCCGAACTGTTCGGTGACAAGGACACCCTGGTCATCTACAGCTATATGTTCGGACCTCAGCGGGAACAGCCTTGCCCCATGTGCACGTCGGTGATGGCGTCGTGGGATCACAAGGTTCCGGACATCGAGCAGCGCGTGGCGCTGGCGATGATCGCCCGCTCGCCCATCGACCGCCTTGTCGCCGCCAAGAAGGCGCGGGGCTGGACTAAGCTGAAGGTCTATGCGGACGTTGATGGCGATTTCACCCGCGACTATGTCAGCGCCGAGGATGCCGACGTCCCGGCCTACTCGGTCTTTACGCGCCGGGACGGCAAGATCCGCCATTTCTGGAGCAGCGAGATGTACGCCCTCTCGGCTGACCCGGGTCAGGACCCGAGGGGCGCGCCGGACCTGGATCCGCTGTGGACTCTGCTGGACACCACGCCGGAGGGCCGAGGGGCGGACTGGTATCCGAAGCTGGGATATCCGGACGGGAAATAATCCTCCCTCGATGGAAAGGTCAGGCCTCGGGTTGGTGGCAAACCACTTCGATGTTGTGCCCGTCCGGGCCAATGACGAACGCTGCGTAGTAGTTGGCGTGGTAATGCGGGCGCAGACCGGGCGCACCATTGTCTTTGCCACCGGCCTCCAGAGCCGCGCGATGGAAAGCTTCGACTTGCTGGCGATTCTCGGCCGTGAACGCCAGGTGTAGATGCGCCGGCTTCTCCTCGGTCTGGAACAGGCACAATGAAGCCTTACCCGTTGGGCAAAGCTCGACACCGTACGTCGGCGGCCCCTCCGAGGCAACAGCTACGCCGAGCGGTTCGAGTGCCTTGAGGAAGAACGCCTTGCTCGCTGCATAGTCGCTGACTCCGAACTTGACGTGGTCAAACATGAGTTCTCCTGAAGTGTGTGGGCCTGCGCGCGGCCCGACGTTTGCGAGAGACCGCTCTTCCTCAAGATCCGCGCCCCACCCCGGAGTCTGACGACGAACCAAAAAAAATGCCAGCCATCCCGGATGGCCGGCACCAAGCTCACAGCAGCTGGAGACTGAGACCCCGCCGCGCGTCGCCGCCGGACAGCGCGCCCTCGGGGCAAGCATCAATCTGCATGACCCCGACAACATCGCCTTCGTCCACCCGGACTCGTCCGTTCGGGGTATGCAAAGCCCACACGCACGGCTCTAGTGTGTCCCTTCCCAATGACTTTCATGAAGGAGGGGCCAATGGCCAAAGCGGAGAATCTCGTGACGTCGATCCAGGTGGAAATCGACGCGCCGGTAGCGCTGGTGTGGGAAGTGCTGACCGACTTTGCGCGCTACGCGGAATGGAATACGTTCTGCCCCGGGCTGGAGACCACCGGCCGGCTCGGCGACATGGTGCACATGCAGGTGCGCATCCCGGGCACCGACCAGGTCATCCCGGTCAACGAGTACCTGGTGGCGTGGGAACCGGAGCGCCTGCTCTCGTGGGAGCAGCGCCCCACCGACGAGAACAAGGATGCCGCCCGGCGCGACCAGTACCTGGAAGCCGCCGGGCCCGGGCGCACCCGCTACTTCACCACTGACCTGTTCCTGGGGCTGAACGCGGAGACCATCATGCGCGAGCACGGTGCCTGGGTGAAGCAGGGGTTCGACCAGGTGGCACGCGACGTCAAGGCGCGCGCGGAAGCGCTGAATGCGCAACGGCGGGCTGGCCGATGCTGACCAGGGAAGTGCTGATCAACGAGGTTTGCACTATGTAGCACAAGCCAATGGCCACGCGTAACAGCAAGGACTTCGAAGGTCCCGGCATCTTTCTGGCCAATCCAGGGCTGGATTGACAGGCGGCAGCGCCGCTACTCCCGCATCCTCTCTGCCATGAATGCCCGCAGCATCTCCATCGCGGGCGTCTCGGTCCGTCCCTGCAAGGTGATCAGCGCGAATTGCGCGCTGGTGTGCAGGGGCGGCGTCAATGCCAGCTCCACCAGTTCCCCGCTTGCCATGGGCTCGCGCGCGGCGGCGATGATGCCGAGGAACACCGCATCGGTGATGCGGGCCGCTTCCACCAGGCTGGAGATCTCCTCGCAGCGCAGCGTGACCATCTGGTCGGGATGGGCGCGTGGCCCGAAGTGGGCGATCAGGATGCGCGCCACCTCGTCCGACAAGGGGCTGGAAGCGATCGGATAGGCCAGCAGATCGTCGAAGCTCACGCGGCGCAGCTTGCACAACGGATGGCCGCTGCGGCAGATGAAGCCGGCGCGCAGGTCCGGCAGCCGCTCCACGCGCAGGTCGGGGCCCGGCACTAGCGAGCGCAGATCGATGACCACGCCGTCAAGCGCGCGGGCGCGCAGCTGCTGAAGCTGCAGATTGGTCGCGCCGCGCGAAATGGTCAGCCTGACCCTGGGATGATGCCTGGCCATATGCACCAGCAACGGCGTCATCAGCATGGCGCCCGGCCCGGATCCCAGGCCGATGCGCAGCGTCCCCGCCTGGCCGGCCTGCAACGCCAGCGCGCTCTGCCTGAGCTCGCCAGCCTCGAAGGCGATGCGCCGTGCCCTTTCCAGCGCCAGCTGCCCGAACGGTGTTAGTTCGTTGCGCTTGCCGATGCGGTCTACCAGTGGCATGCCCAGCTCGGCTTCCAGGGCCTGGATGCTGCGGCTGAGTGCCGGCTGCGTCAGATGCAGCCGCGCGGCAGCCTGGCTGAACGAGCCGGTCTCCGCCAGCGCGATCAGGTGCTTGAGCTGAATCAGGTTCATTACCGTCCTCGCATGCAATCTTGTAATGATAATGAGAAAAATGATGCATTGGACATCAGGTTGCCGCCTTCCTAACATGGCTGCAAGCCGTGCGTCCCGCCGGGGCAAACAAGACAGACGCGGCATCCATGATCAGGAGACGACGATGACCCTCACACAATGCCTGCGCCGCCCGCTGGCGAGACTGACCGGCGGCCTGCTTGCCGCCGTGCTGGCCGGCGCAACCGCAACCGCGGGGGCGACCGGGGCGGCGGCCGCATCCTATCCCGCCAAGCCGATCGCACTGATGGTGCCGTATCCCGCCGGCGGCGCCTCCGACGCCATCGCCCGCGTGCTGAGCCAGCCCGTCGGCAAGCAGCTCGGCCAGACCGTGCTGGTGGAGAACCTGGGCGGTGTCAGCGGCGCCATCGGCGCGCAGAAGGTGCTGTCGGCGCCGGGCGACGGCTACTACCTGTTCCAGGGCTCTCCCAACGAAGTGATCCTGTCTCCGCTGGCCAATGCCGCGGCCAAGCTGCAGGCGGAGGACTTCCAGCTGGTGCAGCCGATTTCCACCGCGGTGCTGGCACTGATCGCACGCAAGGACCTGGAAGCCAACTCCGCGGACGAACTGATCGCCCTGGCGCGCAGCCGCAAGGACCAGCCCCTGTCTTACGGCAGCGTGGGAGTGGGCTCGCTGTACCACATCCTGGTCGAGCACATGCAGCAGCTCACCGGCACCAGGATGACCCACGTCCCTTACAAGGGCGCGGCCCCGCTGGTACAGGACCTCGGCGGCGGCCAGCTCGACTTCGCCATCGTGCCGTTCAACGCCGCGCTTGGCGCGATGGCCCAGCAGGGACGGCTGAAGCTGCTCGCCACCGCGGGCGCCACCCGGGCGCCGCTGTTGCCCAATGTGCCCACCATCAGCGAAGGCAAGCTGCTGAAGAACTTCGCCTTCACGATCTGGACCGGCTTCATGGTGAAGAAGGGAACCCCGCCCGAGGTGGTGCAGCGCCTGAACCTGGCGCTCGGCAATGTCCTCAAGGATCCCGCCGTGCGCGCCGGGCTGGAAGCCCAGATGCAGATCGTGGCCACGCCGATGACGCTGCAGGAGGCGGCCCGCTTCTACGAAGGCGAGACGGCGCGCTACCGCGGCCTGGCCAAGGCCATCGGGCTGCAGCCGCAATGACGCAACGCCAACGCCATCGCATCTAGAGAGAGAGGAGCGAAAACCCATGCACGCCATCCTGGAATCGCTGCGCTCCCGCGCGGACAAGTTCGTTGCGCTGCGCCGCGACATTCACCAGCATCCGGAACTTGGCTTCCAGGAGCACCGCACCAGCGACGCCGTGGCCGAGCGCCTCGCCCAATGGGGCTACGACGTGGAGCGTGGGCTGGGCGGCACCGGCGTGGTGGGCAGGCTGCGGCGCGGCAGCGGCACGCGCCGGCTCGGCCTGCGCGCCGACATGGACGCCCTGCCGATCGGCGAGGCGACCGGCCTGTCCTACTCCAGCAGCCATGCCGGCGTCATGCATGCCTGCGGGCACGATGGGCACACCGCCATGCTGCTTTGCGCCGCGGAATACCTGGCGCAGGAAGCGCAGTTCTCCGGCACGCTCAACCTGATTTTCCAGCCAGCCGAGGAAGGCATGGGCGGCGCCGTGCGCATGATCCAGGACGGGCTGTTCGAGAAGTATCCCTGCGACGCCGTCTTCGCCATGCACAATATGCCCGGCATCACGCAGGGACGGCTGGTGCTGCGCGACGGTCCCACCATGGCTTCGTCGGACTACGCCACCGTCACGGTCAGAGGCGTGGGCGGCCACGGCGCGCTGCCGCACCGGGCAGCCGATCCGCTGGTGGCCGCCGCCGGCATCGTGTTGGCCCTGCAGACCGTGGTCTCGCGCAACGTCGACCCGCTGCAGATGGCAGTGGTGACTGTCGGCGCCATGCATGCCGGCAAGGCCAACAACGTGATCCCGCAGGAAGCCACGCTGGAAATCAGCGTGCGGGCGCTCGACCGCGACGTGCGTGCCACCCTGGAGCGGCGCATCAAGGCCCTGGTGCAGGCCCAGGCGGAAAGCTACGGCGTGCGCGCCGAGATCGATTACCGGCAAGGCTATGCGGTGCTCGTCAACACTCCGGAAGAGACGGAATTCGCGCGCCAGACGGCGCTCGCCTTGCTTGGTCCGGACAAGGTCGTGCCGCAAGGCCCGGCGCTGCCCGGCAGCGAGGACTTCGCCTTCATGCTGGAGCGCTGCCCCGGCAGCTATCTGCTGATCGGCAACGGCGATGGAGACAGCGCAGGCGCCTGCATGGTGCACAACCCCGGCTACGACTTCAACGACGACAACGTCGCCATCGGCGCAGCCTATTGGGCGCTGCTGACGCAGCGCTTCCTGGTCGACTGAGGTTGCAGATCGCTTCTATGGGAAATAGTTTGTCAAGTAGCGGCAAGCCTTCTACAAAGATTCAGATCATAAAAAGTCCTCGATGTCGGGGCTACGTGGCCTCGACTAACTTGAGGGGGACGGCTGGTGCGCACGTGAGACATCGACGTCTCACCGACTTCTATCCGCCGGTAGTACCGGCCTCATCCTGTATGCGCGTGGCGCCGGATAGTGCAATCCGGGAGATGTGCCCCATCTAATTATCGGCCGCGCTAAGCAGGCCTGCGATCTGCACGGGCACAACTCATCTCACCCTCGAGTGTTAAGCGACATCGCAACTGATGTCATGCCGGTTTGAACTGGGCCCCGTCGGGGATGATGCCCTCCTTTAGGTAACGCCATAGTGCGATCACGAGGCGCCTGGCGAGCGCGACGATGGCAATGCGGCGGGCACGGCGGTTGGGCCCGGTACCTTGGGTTCGCTCGTTGAACCATCGTGTAAGCGCGCTGCCAGGCTGGTATCGGAGCCAACCCCAGGCCATCTCGATAAGCTGAACCCGTACCCGTCGATTGCCTTGCTTGCTAATACCCTGATCGACGCGGCTCTGGCCGCTGTCGTAGGGCTGGGGCACGAGTCCTACGCACGCGCCGAGCTGTCGGCGGTTGCGGAACTGCCGCCAAAACAGTTCGAGCATAAGACGCGATGCACCAATGTCACCCACTCCCCTCAAGCGCTTGAGCCAGGTGATTCGCTCACGTACCGGCTCGGGTAGGCGGTCGTGAAGAGTACGCTGGAGATCCTTGAGTTGCTGCTCGGCGAGTTCCAGGCGATGCGATTCACGCAGCAACCGTTCGCGCAGTTCGTCTGGCAACGGGGAGCCGTCGTGGCAGGTCAGTTCGCCGCTAGCGAGCCGCTTGGCGAATGCACGGTGGTCAACCTCGTCCCAACAGCCAACGGTAACAAGCAGTTTGCGCATGCGGTCGCGGTGCTGCATGACTTCCTTTTGCAGTTGTCCGCGATCGCGAATCAGATGACGCGACGCTTCATCCTGCAGAGAGGGCGCACGTACCACCCGCATACGGTCTCGCTCGCCATGTAGCCACGCACGTAAATTGGTGACGAGCTTGATCGCATCGAGGCGGTCCGTCTTCGCACGCCGCTTGTGGCGCTCCACCGGGATGCTCGCGGCATCGACCATATAACAGTCGATGCCGCGCGAGCGCAGCGACCGAAGGATCCAGAATCCGTCCTGTCCAGCTTCGTAGCTAACAACCACGCGCACATGCGAAGGCAGCGACCACTTGCGCTTTTGCTGCTCGATCAACTCAAGGACGGCCTGCAGTCGAAGAGCGGCTTGTAGAGCGCCAACCGAGTGAACCGCGGGTCTCTCCCTGAGGCCGTCGTGAAGTGCAACCTTCCATTGTGCGGCCGACAGTTCGAGAGATACCGCCAGGATGGCGTCTTCAGCATGTAGTTCGGTAGCGTGATCGGCGTCCATGATGCCCTCCATTGAGCAAGCCCGTGCCCCATCAATCCTACTGCTAGCCGTCTTGGCGATCCCTTCCCCTACATAGGATCTATTTCGGAGGTCTCTGGCTTAGCACCACCAGCGCCGCAGTGCCGCGGCTGCGCACGCAGGCTTCGTCGCAATGGTCCTGCGCCGCGTCGGCGGAGGCCATGCTGACAGCGGGCATCTCGTCCTGGCTGCCATGCGCGGTGGCAAGGCCGCCACCCACGGCAAGCGCCCAGGCCGCGCCCATTGCGGCGCCGGCCCCGGCCAGGCCTGCCGCCCAACGAAATCCGAGCCGCCTCATCGCTGTCTCCTCCGCACCCTTGCCGGGTTTCCATGCTTTTGAAAGCATCGTAGTCAGCGCCGGCCCGAAACGCTTCGTCCGAGCAGACTAAGGGGTATCCCGCAGCAGCACCGGATCGAAAGTGGCGCCGGGCCCTCAGGAAGAGATGGTGGACAGAGCCGGATGCGGCGGCACATCAGGCCCTTGATACAACCGGGCCAGCGATCCGGCACAGCCAGACAACCCGGACGGCGCCAGGTGCATGGCATGCGCGCTAAGCAGGCCCCACAGGTGCGCCATCAGCAGGCTGGACAGGCCGGGCGCCGGCAGCAGGTCCGCCAGGGTTTCACGCAGCGTCTCGACGCCCGCCAGCACGCGGGCGCGCAGCGGGCAAAGCTCGCAGTCGTCGCCGCACTTGTGCTGCAGCAGGGCCGCCAGCAGGCTGACGTGGCGCGCCAGGTCATCGCCATGGAGCAAGGCGGCCAGCGCCTGCTCCAGAGTGCCTGGCCCGCTGCCGGCGCGGCCCTGCGCCAGCGGCGCGAGGCGCGCGGTGAAGTCGGCTTCGGCGCACGACAGCAGTGCGCCCAGCAACTCGGTGCGGGAATGGAAATGCCCATAGACGGCCCCGCGCGTCATGCCGATGGCGCGGGCCACGTCGTCCACGGTGACGCAATGCAGGCCGCGGTGCCGGATCAGTTGCAGCGCGCTGGCCAGGATGCGCGCCCGCGTGACGGCGGCATCCTCGCGGGTGTGACGGGCCATGGGCGCGGCCGGCCTACAGGAAATGCACGTCGTCCGGCCCCCAGTGGGCGCGCATGCTGCGGATGCGGCCATCCGCGCCGAACGTCATGATGTCGGTCACGTCGATGCGGGCCGGCCGCCCTTCCAGGCGGGCGTGCACGGCAAAGGTCAGCGCGGCGGCGTCGCCGTGCGAACCGCGCGGCGGCGCCACCACCTCCAGGCGCGCGCCCAGCGCGGTGGCGTGCTGGTAGAAGGCCAGGATCGCCAGCTTGCCGGCGATCGGCTGCGCGCCGACCGGGTCTTCGACGGTGGCATCGTCGGCGTAGAGCGCGGCAACGCCCTGCGCGTCACCGGCATTGAAGCGATCGACATAGGCGAGCAGCGTGGCTTTCATCGCGGCGCTATCGGGCATGGGTGTTCTCCTCTGGTTGTTCTAGCGTGCGGTGTAGCCGCCGTCGATCACCAGCTCGGCGCCGGTGACATAGCGCCCGGCGTCGGACACGAGGTACAGGATGCCCGCGGCGATGTCGCGCGGCTGGCCCACCTTGCCCGCAGGGGTCTGCCCGCCCAGGTAGCCAAACAGCGCCTCGCCCTGCCCCGAGGCCTGGGCCACGTGTTCGAGCATCGGCGTGCGGATATAGCCGGGGTGGATCGAGTTGGCGCGAATCCCCTTGCCGGCGTAGAGCATGGCATCGGTCTTGGCCATCATCCGCACCGCGGCCTTGGACGCGTGATAAGGCGGCACGTCCGGCCCGCCGGCGATGCCGTACATTGACGACACGTTGACAATGGCACCGCCGCCGGCGCGCTCCATGTGCCCGATGGCGTGCTTGGTGCACAGGAAGGTGCCGGTCACGTTCACTGCCATGACCTGCTGCCATTGCTCCAGCGCCAGCTCATGGGTCGGCGCATTGGGCCCTTCGATGCCGGCGTTGTTCACCAGGATGCCAAGGCCGCCGAAGCGCGCCGCGATCTCCGTGAACACGCGCGCCACGTCGCTTTCGCTGGTGACGTCGAGCTTCCAGAACGCGGCCTCGCCGCCTTCGGCGCAGATGGCTTCGGCAGTGATCTTGCCGTCGGCTTCCAGTACGTCAAGCACCGCGACCTTCGCGCCGGCCGCTGCCAGCACGCGGGCGGTTTCCGCGCCGATGCCGCGCGCGGCACCGGTGATGGCGGCAACCTTGCCGCGCAGGTCGAACAGGCTATACGGGTATTCCATGATGTCTCCTGGGTCTTGTTGTGTGGGCGTGCGAGCCAATTATGCCGCGCCGAGCTGGGCGGTATCCGCCAGGAAGCCGAGACATTCACGGTTGAAATAAGCGGCGTGCTCAACCATCACCCAGTGGCCGCAGCGGTTGATCATGACGAAGCGCGCGTCGGCGCAGCCGGCCAGGAATTTGGTGGCGCCCGAGGCGGGATTGAACTGGTCTTCCGTGCCCCAGAAGCCCAGCACCGGGCACCGGATCTCGCCCAGCCGCGCGGTCAGGTTGGGCACCTTCATGGTGGCCAGCACCTCGCGCGGCTGCTCGCGGCACACGGCCATGCGCTCTTCGACCAGCGCGTCGGTGACCAGGCTGGCGTCGTGCACCAGCAGTTGCAGCAGCTGCCGCATGGTGTCCGGGTTCATGTGGCCGCCGGTAAACAGCGACACCATGCGCTGGATGCCCTCCATCTGGAAATAGGTCTCCCGCTCTTCCACGCCGCCGGGCGCCATCATCACCAGGCGGCTGACATGCTCCGGGAAGTCCAGCGCGTATTGCAGAGCGACGGCGCCGCCAAGCGAATTGCCCACCAGCACGCAGCGCGGCAGTTCCAGTGCCAGCAACTGCTCACGCAGCGCGGCCACGAAGAAGTCCAGGGTGTACTCGACTTCGTCCGGCTTGGACGACAGACCATACCCGGGCAGGTCCACCACCACGGTGCGAAAGCCCGCCTCGGCGAAGGCCGGCGCGTTGTGGCGGAAGTTGCTGTGCCCGCTCGCACCCGGCCCGCTGCCGTGGATAAAGACCACCGGCTCGCCGCTGCCGGAGTCCAGGCAGTGCAGGCGCAGGCCCGTTGACGTGGTGGTGAAGCGCCCGACCGGCAGGTTCGGGTGTGGGGACAAAGGCGTGTGCTGTGACGTAGCGGACATGAGGGCGTCTCCCGTGGTTTGCCCAGCATATTGCGCAGCGCCGCCACCCCGGGCATCGTTCATTCGGACTACGAGCCGGACGGCCACTTCTCCTACGATGGGCGCTCCATGCATCAAGGGGGACCCATGACAGGATTCAACTACACCGGCCAGACCGTGCTGGTCACGGGCGGCATGCGCGGCATCGGCCGCGCCATCAGCGAGGCCTTCCTGCGCGCCGGCGCGCAGGTCTTCGTGTGCGGCCGCACCGCACCCGCTGACGACAGCGAACTGCCAGCCGCGGATGGCCGCAGCGCCCGCTTCATCGCGGCGGACATCCGCGACATCGAACAGGTCGATGCCATGCTGGCGCAGATCGCGCAGGCCAGCCCCACGCTCGACGTGGTAATCCACAACGCCGGCGGCTCGCCGTTCGCGCTGGTCGCGCAGGCCTCGCCACGGCTGCTGGAATCGGTGATCCGGCTCAACCTGGTGGCGCCGCTGCAGCTCGCGCAGCGCGCCAATGCACGCATGCAGCAACAAGCCGGCGGCGGCACGCAGCTGTTCGTGGGCAGCGTCAGCGCGCTGCGTCCTTCGCCCGGCACGGCGGCCTATGGCGCCGCCAAGGCCGGCATCCTCAACGCGGTGCGCACGCTCGCGGTGGAATGGGCGCCCAAGGTGCGCGTTGCCGCGGTCAGCCCGGGCATGGTGCTGACCGACACCTCGCAGCAGCAGCACTACGGCGACCCCGAGGCGTTGCGCACCATGGCCGCGACGGTGCCGCTGGGCCGGCTCGCGCACCCGGACGACATTGCCAGTGCGTGCCTGTTCCTGGCATCGCCGCAGGCGTCGTACGTGTCGGGCGCCAACCTTGTGATCGACGGTGGCGGCGAGCGCCCGGCCTTTCTCGACGCGGCTTCGGTCAATCGCGGCTGAGCGGCTGCCCGTAGGGAAACCGCCTAGTCCGTTCTGCCGATTTGTGCATGGCTGCCCCTCTCTACGCTTGCGACCAGGCGAGCGCCATTCGAAGTGCCAGGCAATGAACCAACACCGACACCACGGGGAGACCACCATGCACCATCCACCATCCGGCCCACTGAAACGCCGCAACCGGCTGCGGCCAATCGCTGCCGCGGCGGCACTGGCCGCGCTGCTTGCAACGCCTGCCAGGGCGGGCGAAACCATTGATCTTGGCCATGACACCACGCTCGACTACAGCGTCACCGCCTCCTACGGGGCGGCGGTGCGCACCGGCCACCAGAGCAACACGCTGCTGAGCCCGGCCAACATCAACGGCGACGACGGCAACCGCAACTTCAAGCGCGGCGACATGATCGCCAACCGCGTCTCGCTGCTGGGCGAAGCGCATGTCAAGCACGATGCCTTCGGGGCGCTGGTGCGCGGCAGCGTGTTCCAGGACTGGGCCTACAGCGGCACCAACTCGAACAATGCGCCGTTCACGGTCAACCACAGCGGCCCGTTCAACCAGTTCACCGGTTCCGCTAAGGACTATCACGAGCACCGCGCGCAACTGCTCGATGCCTATGTCTATGGCGCGACGCCGATCGGCAGCACGCAGCTGAGCTTCAAGCTGGGCAACCAGGTGGTGGCGTGGGGCGAGAGCCTGTTCTTCGCCAATATCGCCGGCGCGCAAGGGCCTGCCGATGCGACCAAGGCCTTCGTGCCAGGCGCCGAGGTCAAGGACATCCTGCTGCCGGTGCCACAGGCTTCGCTGCAGCTGCAGGTCACGCCGGCATTCAGCGTGATGGGCTATTACCAGTTCACCTACAAGCCGAACCAGATCTTCGCACCGGGAAGCTATTTCAGCACCTCCGACGTGGTCGGCCCGGGCGCGGAGTTCATCATCGGACCCGGCTTCAATATCCCGCGCGGCCCGGATATCCGCCCCTCCGACTGGGGGCAATGGGGCGTGGGCGCGCGCTTCCGCGTATTTGAAAGCACCGAGATCGGGCTCTACCAGCTGCGCTATCACGACAAGAACCCGAGCGTGGTCACCTCGCTCTTCCCCACGCTGCAGTACCAGCAGAAGTTCTACGGCGGCATCAACCTGACCGGCGCCAGCTTCTCCACGCAGGTGCTGGGCGCCAACGTGGCCGGTGAAGTCAGCTACAAGGACGGCGTGCCGATGCTGGTGGACGTGGCCGGCTCGCCCACCGCGACGCGTGGCAAGGCGCTGCAGGGCCAGCTCTCTGCGATCTATTCGGTGGGCCCGACCTTCCTGGCCGACTCGCAGACGCTGCTGGGCGAAGTCGCCTACCTGCACGTGCTGGACGTGGACCCGGTGATGGGCTTCAGCAAGCTGTCGAACACCCGCAACTCGGCGGCGTTCCAGGTGGGCTGGTCGCTGAACTACAACAATGTGTTCGATGGCTGGGACATGTCAGTGCCACTCACCTACGCTCAGCAGTTCAGCGGCCAGGCGGCAGTGGCCGGCGCCTTCGGCACGCTGATGGGCTATGGCGACAAGCGCGCCAGCGTGGGGCTGACCTTCAAGTACCTGAACAACCTGGAACTCAACCTGACCTACGCCGCGTTCATCGGCGGGGCCAACATCGCCAACCGTCCGCTGGCTGACCGCGACTACGTGGCCTTCAACGCCAAGTACTCGTTCTGACCTTTGTCCTGACCCGAACTGCCGCGGCGCGCTGCCGCCGCGGCAGCGCGGCCCGACCCTCCCCTGCCATGAACGCCGACCTGATCACCACGCTCAGCAATGAACTCCACCATGCGCTGGTCACGCGCTCGCCGGTGCCGCCACTCAGCGGCCGCGGACTGGGGCTCGACGTCCACGCTGCCTATCGCATCCAGCAAGGCTTTATCGCCCACCGGCTGGCGGCCGGCGACCGCATCACCGGCAAGAAGATCGGCGTGACCAGCGAGGCTGTCCAGCAGATGCTGGACGTGCACCAGCCGGACTTCGGCATCCTGCTGCAGAGCATGCAGTACGCCGCCGGGCAGCCCATCCCCACCGATACCCTGATCCAGCCGCGCGCCGAGGGCGAGATTGCCTTCTTCCTGCGGCGCGACCTGCGCGGCCCGGGCGTGACGCGCGACGATGTGCTCGACGCCACCGAAGCGGTGGCGGCCTGCTTCGAGATCGTGGATTCGCGCATCCGGGACTGGCGCATCCGCATCGAGGACACCGTCGCCGACAACGCCTCTTGCGGCGTCTATGTGCTCGGCGAGGAACGCGTCAGCCCGCACGCGCTGGACCTGGGCGCATGCGCGATGACGCTTGAGAAGAACGGCGAGTGCGTGGCCACCGGGCTTGGCAGCGCCGCGCTGGGGCACCCCGCCGACGCGGTGGCGTGGCTGGCCAACACCCTGGGCAGCTTCGGCATTCCCCTGCTGGCCGGCGAGACCATCCTGTCGGGTTCGCTGGCTGCGCTGATTCCGGTGCAGGCGGGCGACCGGCTGTCCATGCATATCACCGGCATCGGCAGTTGCAGCGCCGTGTTCCGCTGACTTCCAAGACTTTCCTGACTTCCTGACTTTGCCAAGCGAGACCCCATGAACAAGATCCGATGTGCCCTGATCGGGCCCGGCAATATCGGCACCGACCTGCTCTACAAGCTGCGCCGCAGCGACATCCTGGAACCGGTCTGGATGGTCGGCGTGGAGCCGTCCTCCGAAGGCCTGGCGCGCGCGCGCGAGCTGGGGCTGAAGACCACCAGCGACGGCATCGACGGCCTGCTGCCGCACCTGGAGGCCGACGATATCCGCATCGCCTTCGATGCCACCTCCGCCTACGTCCACGCCGAGCACTCGGCCAAGCTGACCGCGCGCGGCGTGCGCGTGGTCGACCTGACGCCGGCGGCGATCGGGCCGTTCTGCGTGCCGCCGGTCAACCTGGACGCCCATATCGGCAGCAACGAGATGAACGTCAACATGGTCACGTGCGGCGGGCAGGCCACCATCCCCATGGTGTATGCGGTATCGCGCGTGCAGCCGGTGGCCTATGGCGAGATCGTGGCGACGGTGTCGTCACGCTCGGTCGGGCCCGGCACGCGCCGCAATATCGACGAATTCACGCGCACCACGGCGGGCGCGATCGAAGCCGTGGGCGGCGCGCGCCAGGGCAAGGCCATCATCGTGATCAACCCGGCCGAGCCGCCGCTGATCATGCGCGACACCATCCACTGCCTGACCGACGATGCGCCCGACGTTGCCGCGATTACCGCCTCGGTGCACGACATGATTGCCGAAGTGCGCAAGTACGTGCCCGGCTACACGCTGAAGAACGGCCCGGTGTTCGACGGCAAGCGCGTCTCGATCTTCCTGGAGGTCGAGGGCCTGGGCGACTACCTGCCCAAGTATGCCGGCAACCTGGACATCATGACCGCCTCGGCCGCGCGCACCGCCGAGTGCATCGCCGCCGCCATGCGCGCCGGCAGCGCGCAAGAAACCGCCAACGCCTGAGGAGCCTGCCATGGTCCAACGCATCACCCTGCACGACATGACCCTGCGCGACGGCATGCACCCGAAGCGCCACCAGATCTCGCTGGAACAGATGAAAGGCATTGCCCGCGGGCTGGACGCCGCCGGCGTGCCGCTGATCGAGGTCACCCACGGCGATGGCCTGGGCGGCGCCTCGGTCAACTACGGCTTCCCCGCGCACAGCGACGAGGAATACCTGCGCGCGGTGCTGGGCGAACTGAAGCAGGCGCGCGTCTCCGCGCTGCTGCTGCCCGGCATCGGCACCGTCGACCACCTGCGCATGGCGCATGAGATCGGCGTGCATACCATCCGCGTCGCCACCCACTGCACCGAGGCCGATGTCTCGGAGCAGCATATCGGCATGGCGCGCAAGCTGGGCATGGATACCGTGGGCTTTCTGATGATGGCGCACATGGCACCGGTGCAGACGCTGGTGCAGCAGGCGCTGCTGATGGAGAGCTATGGTGCCAACTGCCTGTATGTCACCGACTCGGCCGGGCACATGCTGCCGCACGATGTCACCGAGAAGCTGGGCGCCGTGCGCCAGGCGCTGCGCCCCGAGACCGAGCTGGGCTTCCACGGCCACCACAACCTGGCCATGGGCGTGGCCAATTCGCTCGCCGCGATTGCCTGCGGCGCCAGCCGCATCGACGCCGCCGCGGCGGGACTGGGCGCCGGTGCCGGCAATACGCCGATGGAAGTGCTGGTGGCCGTGTGCGAGCGCATGGGCATCGAGACCGGCGTCGACGTATACCGCATCGCCGACGTGGCCGAGGACCTGGTGGTGCCGATCATGGACCACCCCATCCGCATCGACCGCGACGCGCTCACGCTGGGCTATGCCGGCGTGTATTCGTCCTTCCTGCTGTTCGCCAAGCGCGCCGAGGCCAAGTACCGCATCCCCGCGCGCGAGATCCTGGTCGAGCTCGGCCGGCAGCGGCTGGTGGGCGGGCAGGAGGACATGATCGAGGATACGGCGATCACGCTGGCGCGCGAACGGGGTCTGCTGGTGCCGTGACGGTGCCGCCCCGGCTTCGATCTAGCCTGGCGGCGCC
Organism: Cupriavidus sp. BIC8F; assembly: GCF_032465815.1. Lineage (NCBI taxonomy): Bacteria > Pseudomonadati > Pseudomonadota > Betaproteobacteria > Burkholderiales > Burkholderiaceae > Cupriavidus > Cupriavidus sp. BIC8F. The sequence continues at coordinate 2,621,025 of NZ_CP136095.1, forward strand.
GCTGCGCGGCCGGGCACTGCTTTCACCACGCATAAGAATAAGGAGACAGGTTCCCATGCTTCGACTTCGCGCCCGCCTGCGGCTCGCTTCCCTCGGTATCGCGGCCGCGGCACTGGCTGCCGCGGCCAGCCCCGCCCAGGCACTCAATGTGCTGCTGACCAATGACGACGGCTGCGCCGCGCCTGGCATCAGCGCGGTCCGCAAGGCCCTGCAGGACGCCGGCCACCGCGTCATCACGGTAGGCCCGGCCAGCAACCAGAGCGGCTCGGGCGCTGCCTATGCCGTGCCCGACGGGCGCACCCGGCTGGTGGTCGATCCGCTCGCCGGCAGCGCCGACACGTTCTGCGTGCACCGTGTCAAGACCACCTTTGTCGCGGGCAGCGCGCTCAATGCCACCAACCCGGACTACCTGGGCAGCGGCTCGCCGGTGGACGCCACCGCCATGGGCCTGAAGATCGTCGGACCGGAAAGCAGCTTCGTGCCGGACCTGGTCGTCTCCGGGGCCAATTTCGGCGAGAACCTGTCGGACTCCATCCCGCACTCCGGCACGGTGATGAACGTGCTGTTCGCCGCGCGCCGCGGTGTGCCCGGCATTGCGCTGAGCGTCGGCGTGGACTTTGCCGAAGCACGCACCGGCTTCGGCAGCACCGTGGCCGCGTTCCCCAAGGCCGGGGCCTTCCTGGCCCGCGTGATTGCCAGCCTGGAAGCCACGCGCACTGCCGGCCAGCCATTGCTGCCGGTGGCCCACCCGCTGAGCATCAACTACCCGGTCGTTGCCGGCGGGACCCCTGCCGGCGTGCGCCTGACCACGCCGGGCACGGTGGATTCCTTTACCACCGCCTACAAGCGCAATGCCGACAACACGGTATCGATCGACGTGGGCGCGCCGGAGACCGAACCGGCAGCGCTGGCGCGGATTGCAGAGACGCCGGCCTTCCTGGCCAAGTTCATCACGATCTCGCCGCTTGACGTTGACTTCCGCCCGACGCCGCTGGCGCGCGGCCTGTTCAACCGCTCGCGCCGCGAGCTGGCCACCCTGGCACCTTAGGCGGAGCAACCATGGGCAAGGACCTTCGATCCTGGCGCCACCTCGTGCTCGCATGCGGGGTCGCGGCTGTCGCAGCATGCGGGGATGACCATGCGCCGGAAGTGGGCGGCACGGCTGCCGTCGGCGCCGCGCTGGCAGGCGCTGCCGTGCAGTTGCGCGATGCGCAAGGGCAAGTACGCAACGCAACCACCGATGCAAAGGGCGCATTCCGCCTGGCCGAGGTGCCGGGCGGCGCGCTGATGGTGCGCTGCGAGGGCGGGCTCGCGCAGAGCGAGCCGAACCGCCTGCGGCTGCATGGCCTGGTGCTGGGCGGGCGCACCGTGAACTGCTCGCCGCTGACCGAGCTGGCGTTGTGGAAGCTGCTGGGCGGGCCGCCGGGCCAGGCGTTCGACAGCTTCGGACAGGGGCGCGCCAGGGACCTGTCTGCCGACGCCATGGCCGAAGCGGAGTCCTCCGTGCTGGCCGCGCTGGCAACAGGTGCCGGGGTCGATATCGACCCCGCTGCCGTACCCCGGCGCTGGCATGACACACCGCTCGAGGCCGGCAATGCCAGTGATCCCCATGATGCCGCGCTGGATGCGCTGCGCGACGCGATTGCCGACCAGGCTTCCATGGACTTCATGGGCGAGATGGTGGCGCGCGGCGTGTGCGTGGCCGACGGAACCTGCGGGTGAGGCGGTTGCCGCTGCGCCGCCAACAGGTAGCCTGAAGCGGCCGGTTTGCCAACCGCAAACGCCGCCCCCTTGCCAAGGGGCGGCGTTTCTGCTTTTTTATATCACCCCCGAATCTTTTTTTAGAACCGGAGGAAATGTGGCTCGCGCGGTGCTTTTCGGGCATATGGGCAAGTGGACCGGCTGTCGCTGTTCTGGACGCTCGGCAAGCTGGCGGCACGGCGCAACCGGAGCTGACATGCGGCGCACGCTGACGGGCCTGACCCGATGGCTGCTCGCCAGTGCGCTGGCCTGTGCCTCGCTGGCCGCCCCGGCTGCCAGCGCCCTGGTCTGCAAGTGGGCGGACTGGGATGCCTTCAGGCAAACCCTGCTGAGCGCCGACGGCCGCGTGATCGACTCCAGCACCGAGAACCAGGCCACGGTGTCTGAAGGCCAGGCCTACGGCCTGTTCTTCGCCCTCGCCGCCAATGACCGCGCCAGCTTCGACAAGCTGCTTGCCTGGACCGAGAACAACCTCGCCCAGGGCGACCTGATCGCGCATCTGCCGGCCTGGATCTGGGGACGGCTGCCGCCGGAGCAGGCCAAGTCTGCCGGCAAGGCCGCGGACAGCTGGGGCGTGATCGATGCCAACCCGGCCTCGGACGCCGACCTGTGGATCGCCTACACCCTGCTGGAGGCCGGCCGGCTCTGGCAGGAGCGGCGCTTCACCGCGCTCGGCACGCTGATGGCCCGGCGCATCCTGTGCGAGGAAACGGCGGTGCTGCCGGGACTGGGCCGCACCGTGTTGCCCGGAACGCGGGGATTCAAGCTGAGCGAGCACCGCTGGCGCCTCAACCCAAGCTACGTGCCGATGCAGGTCATGCGCCGGCTGGCCACGCTGCTGCCCGATGAACCGGCCTGGCAGCAACTGGTGGCCAGTTCGGCCAGGCTGATGCTGGACACCGCGCCGCGCGGCTTCGCGCCGGACTGGGTCGAATACCAGCCCGGGCGCGGCTTCCTGCCCGATGCGCAAACGCACGCCGAAAGCGCCTACAACGCGATCCGCGTCTACCTGTGGGCCGGCATGCTGGCCAGCGACGAGCCCCGGCGCGCCGCGCTGCTGCGCACCTTCACGCCGCTGGCGGACTACGTGACGGCCAAGGGCTTCCCGCCCGAACGCGCCGATACGCAGACCGGCCAGCCCGGCCTCAACGCCGGCAACGGCGGCTTCTCCGCCGCGGTGGCGCCCTACCTGGCCGCGCTCGGCCGCGCCGACCAGGCCAGCGCGCAAGCGCGCCGCACGCGCGAACTGGCGCAGCGCGAGCCGCCCGGCTACTACACGCAGGTGGTGACGCTGTTCGGCCTGGGCTACCTCGACGGCCAGTTCCGCTTCGCGCGCGACGGCGCGCTCGTCCCCACATGGGAGACCGGATGCCCCGCGCGCTGACAGGCGCTAGCGAAGAAGGCGCACGGAGGCTGAGGCTGGCATGGCTGTCAAGATAGCCTGCGAAGCGCCGTAATCGCTAGAATGCGCATTAATGCGCAGCGGTGCGCGTTGGTCTGATTCCGGAGCCGGCATGGAACCCCTCTCTTTTGAATTCGTCACCGTTGAGGAAGCAAAGAAGGTACTGGACGGAGCGCCGCCATTGCAGGCCGAGCCTGACTGGAGCGGCGTGCGGCGCCCGCCGTCGCCGGAAGATACCTTGCTTTCAGATGTCGCCATGCGGTGGCTGGCGTCGCTGCCGGCCGAGGCGCGCCCCGTGGAGCTATGCCGCCGCTATGCGCGCATCGGCAACCAGCTGGCTGCGCTTGCTGCCAATCCGGCGGCGCTGCATGCCTTCCTGGTTGAGCTGCTGATCGATAAGCGGGGTGGGCGGCAGGGGTTTCCGGATGGGATTGCGTTTGAATTGTCGCGGTTGCATGAATATGTGGTGCGACTGTTGCCTGGGTCTGGGGAGCAGGGGTGGCCTGAGTTGGCGGATTGAGGTGGGCTGGGGGTTGTACGCCGTGCGTTCGCTTGTCGCCCTTGGCGGGCGTGGCGCCGGCGTAGCCGGCGAGTCACTTTCTGTCCGAGCGACAGAAAGTAACCAAAGAACGCGTCGCCTTAGCGGCTGGCAATAAATTACGCGGCGTAGGTCATATGGGCGGCGGTGCTTGCCGTTTGGATGTGGTCGCGGATCGACCCTGCTAACGCCATGTGAGTGTGGGACAGTGCCTGCGATAACCGGCTTTTGAACGATCCCCAAGTCGGGCGTTGGCCCGGGCCCGTGCTCTCCAGCGATATCGCATCAACGCCTTCGGCTGCGCTTCGCGCAAGCACCCAATGACCGTCAGCGCATTTTGAGCCTGCGCAGCAGCCGTAGGCGTCCCCGCGATGCGGCTGGCAGTGGCCCGCGCTCTCGAGCGATATCGCATCAACGCCTTCGGCTGCGCTCCGCGCAAGCGCCCAATGACCGTCAGCGCATTTTGAGCCTGCGCAGCAGCCGTAGGCGTCCCCGCGATGCGGCTGGCAGTGGCCCGCGCTCTCGAGCGATATCGCATCAACGCCTTCGGCTGCGCTCCGCGCAAGCGCCCAATGACCGCCAGCACATTTTGAGCCTGCGCAGCAGCCGTAGGCATCCCCGCGATGCCGTTTGCAGCAGGCGGCCTACGCCCTGCATGGGGATCGTTCAATAGTGGGTTAACGCAGGCACTGGCCCACACTCACATGGCGTAGCAGGGTCGAACGTGTAACAGCGCGCGGCGATTGGCATGATTTTGCGCGCTGATTGGCATCGCGCGACTACCGCCTTAACGCTCAAAACAGCGTCGCGGCGGCATCGCCTTACTTCTGCTCCCCACCATGGTCATTGAGGTCCTTATCCTGGCCATCATGGTCGTGCCGCAGCCGCTGACGGAATTTTCCATACTGCCTCAGAATCTGTTGCTCAGCTGCCTCGATGTTGGCCTGGGTCTGTACTGCTTCCGCCGGAAACAACGTCATTACAACGATCACAACCTGCCAGAGTGTCAGCCCAGCAAGCAGCACGAAGGATAGTCCGCGGCAAAGTGTCAGGTACGGTGTGACAAATGGCAGTTGTTTGATGAGGGGAGCAACTATCCCGATCAGCAACAGAATCACCAAAAGGATCGTCGAGTGAACGGCCGGCGTTAGCGGCGGTTGTCAAGATAGTTGACGCGTCACTTCATGCGGACTGCTTTAGTTCTTGCGGCTGCATCCGTTCCGGATTGAGCCAGACTTCATTCTCCAGCTCCCAATTGCGCGTCGATCGAGACCAACGCTGCGGATTGCGCGCCTTGGCCTCCGCGTACACGGCCTTGCGCTGCGCAAGCACAGCAGCGGCTACACCGTTGTGGCGCTGCGCCGGCGTGACGAATTTCAGGCCGCTGTGTTTGTGCTCGTGGTTGTACCAACGCACGAACTGCTGCGTCCAGGCACGGGCCTCATCGACACTGCCGAACGGCCTGCGTGGGTAGTTGGGCCGGTACTTGCAGGTGCGGAACAGCGACTCGGCGTACGGGTTGTCGTTGCTCACGCGCGGCCGGCTGAACGACGCCGCCACTCCCAGGTTTTCCAGGGTGGCGAGCATCGTCGCGCCTTTCATCGGGCTGCCGTTATCCGAGTGCAGCACCAGCGGACGTCCCGCCAGGCTCTCGGCCAGACTGGCACGCCGCATCAGCAGTGCGGCCAGTTCCGCCGATTCCGCCTCATGCACTTCGTGACCGACAATTTTGCGGCTGAACACGTCCAGCATCATGTACCAGTAGTAATACCGCCCCTTGACCGCCGACGGCAGCCACGTGATGTCCCACGACCAGACCTGGTTCGGCGCCGTCGCACAATGACTGGTCACCACCCGAGCCGAGGGTTGGCGCGCACGACCCCGGTGGTGCTGCTGCGAAACGCTGCGCAGCACACGGTAAAAGCTCGACTCCGACGCGAGGTACACGCCGCGGTCGGCCAGACCCGGCACGATCTGGCTGGGCGGCAGGCTGGCAAACTCCTCACTGATGGCAACCTCAAGAATCTGTTGCCGTTCGGCGTCGCTCAGTTTGTTGCCCGGTTCCGGCCGCACGGTCGTCGTGCGGCGATCGGCCGGCACCGCGTCGCCGTCACCCACCCAGCGCTGGAACGTGCGCAGGCTCAGGCCCAGTTCTTTGCAAGCCTTCTCCAACCGGCAGCCGGACTGCGCTGCCTCGCGGATCAACGATATACATAACAGGCGATCCGGGACGTTGATCAATCGTCCTCTTTGTCTCCCCAGATCGCCTGGGCTTTTTTTCTCAGAATCAGCAGCGCAGCCGCTTCCGCCAGCGCTTTCTCCTTGCGCTGTAATTCCTTCTCGAGCTGGTGGATGCGTTTCCTGTCGTCTTTCGACTGATGCCGCTGCTCCCGCGCCTGCTCCGCAGCGTTCGCATTGGCTGCCAGACAGGCGGCCCGCCAGGCGGCGATCTGTTCGGGATAAAGACCCTTGCGCCGGCAGTACTCGGCCAGCTCCGCTGCATTGAGCGGGGCGGTTTCCAGCACTACCGCAAACTTGTCTTCCGAAGACCATCCTTCGGGATTCTTCCCATCGCCCGGCACGACCAGCCCCTTTCCTTTCGCCTGTCGGCGCCACGTGTACAACGTCTGCTCGGTAATCCCCGTTTCCCTGGCCAGCGCTGAAACCAGCACGTTTTCTGGCGGCATCATGCGGCGCACCAGCGCTTCTCTTCTCTCTGCTGAGTAGGCTTTCATTTACCCTGATTTTACCGCCCCCGGACCTCGTCTCTAAGAATCAGGTGACGTGACATCTATCCTGACGCCGGGGGTTAGCAGCATCCCCATGTTTGGCCCGGCGGACTTCTTGCTGGCGTCTTCCCTGAACGTCAGCTTTAGCCGCTCAGGGTAGATGATCGCCAGCCATGCGCCTACGACTGCAAAGATGATCGAAGCAGTATTGCGCAACGCCTCGAAGAGCGGCCATTGCTGAGCGAATGGAATGTTCCTGCCGTACACATAGCCGCCCACGCACACCGCGATCGAAAACAACGCGTAGAGGAGGAGGAAGGCCTTCCTAAGCATCGTTCCTTAGCAGACGAAGAATGGCCGCCCGACGGGCATGTAGGGCGCGAGAAAGTGACTCCAAGTTCACGGTGGCTTCAGTGTCACGCTCAATGTCGAGTTCGAAATTCTCGCTTGCGAGGGATTTGCCCACCCAGTACTTCTTGTTGGGCTCGCCCTGGAAGACGAAGCCCATATCATCCCACGCGGTAGTGCCCGGGTCCTCGCTTTCGCCCGCAATCATTTCTCGCAGCTCGTCGAGCGTCGGCGTGTATTCGAGCTGAACGTAGGCTGCCTTATTGAGAAAGACCTGGTTTGGGGCGGCTCGGCCACGAAGAAATTGCACAATGTGCTGGAGGGTGCCGCGATCAGCGCGATTGGTCACGCTTAGATGTCCTCGACGAATCACTTTTCGGATCCGCGCATGATTCCGCAGGATATGCTCGATATGGCCGGCTTTTACGAAGGCACTTGTCCGAAACTTAGGGTAAACCTTAACAAGTGGTTCACCTTCGCCCTCGCTATACCCCACGATTTTCATCTCGCCGTCTACCTCTCCTTCGACCACATGTCCGCTTTCCAGGGTCAGAAAGCGCTCCACATAGCTACGCATTCCTTCTTGCCCGGATACGTTGTGCGTAAAGCGCACGCTTGCGATCACGTTGTGTTGGGGCACAGCCCAGAAGTAGGTTGCGTAGCCGGGGATGTCGTCGGCATGGATTGCATTCATGTGCACTTCTGCCTGGCCAACAACTGATCGCCTGGAAACAGAGGCCACGCCTCCCTCATGAGCTGGTACCTCGTTCCAGGTAGCAAATGTCCAGTCATGGCCCTCGCGGTGCATGCCGAACAGATAGACCGGCAACTCTGGGTCATCCCCGGCAGGGTCTAGCAACTTCGTCAGAGACAGCGCCGCCCCCTGAGACCATTCGGACATTTCCGTAAGCGTTTCCTCTAGCCCTCCGAACGCTGGGGCATCTGCACCCCAACCGTAGTAACCACACTGCCTGACCCGATGGAACGTAATCTTGACTTCTTCTATTGGCATTTACTGGCTCTTTAAATCCTCTCCAGGCGCCAGTTTAACGTCTACATGCAGGGGGCTCCCCCCTCGATCGAGGGGTGCATGCCTGTGTCGCTTACTCGGACAGGTGCTCGGTCGCATTGGCCAGACAGTGACCGGCGCCGAAGATGGCGTCGATGAGGGGCGCCACGATCCTTGCCCATCGTTTCCCAGCGAGCAGGGCGTTGCCGGTTCGGGCCGAGATGGTCTCGCCGCGCGCCCCGCCAAACAGCGCATTGCCACACTCGTCGTAGGCGATCGCCATACTCAGCGCGCGTGAGGTTGAACCGAACCCGGCCTGGCATGCCATCGCCAGCAGCAGGATAGGCGCCGAGATCGCGCATAGCGCCCAGATCATCATCAGCTTGGCTCGACTCACGGCGAACTCCAGGTGATTGCCTGGACGGCCGCAATCGTGACTGCCGCCTCAATTGCGGCGACCAGCTCGGCCTTCTTCTGAATCGCACCAACAATCGCCGCCTTGCCGTCCTGTCCAACTTGCTGGATCTGCGCGGCAGTGTGGTCGGCGTATGACCACAGACCAGCGGCGTCAGCGCACCAGAACGGCGTTACCCAGCCCGATGCAAGCCCGGGGAGCAGCGACGCGAGCACGGATGCCGACAAGTTCTGTTGATCAATCAGCGATGACGGATACGTACGCATGGCGCCAAGTGCCGACGACTGGAACCCGGCGACGATGGCAGCACCGCATGCCTCAGTTACGCTGACGATTTGGGCTGCCTTTGCAGCTGCTACCAGCTGCGCGGCTGTCGGCGGCAATGGCTCAACGAGATCGCCGTCCTGCACCTTGTAACCCGGCGTGCTAATGCACGCGAGCCATTCAGCATCGGTAAGCTCAATGGCGTTGACGCCCTGCGGCACCGGGCTATCAACGCTGTCATAGTAGGCAACAATGTTGCCCTGTGCATCGTATCCTGCGTGTTTCTGTCCCATGATTCAGTATCCGATCGCAATCCACGTCATAGCCACGTTCCCGCTTGCATAGTTGGAACGGACACCAAAACTCGTTAGCGAGCCAAAGGACGATGCGTCAACGACAACATTTACGCTTGCATCATTCCCGACGTGGACACATTGGATCGCCTGCACGGCAGCAGGAAATGCCAGCGGGAAAGTGTTCGTAAATACGGAACCGTTCTGCCCAGCTGTGCCATTACCCCACTGGATGATCACGCCACTCGGCAGCTTTTGATAGCCAGTGGACGCCTTAGCGGCACCAAACAGCGTCGAATAAGGCAATCCGGCGGAGCCAGCTTCAAGGATCCAGTTCGCCGCGCCATCGGAGACCAGCATCGCAGTGTCCCCAAGGCCGACAACAAGCGTGGTCAATGCCGTCCCATTGACATAGATGTTGTCAGCACTGGCACGATTGATATTGACATACTGAAGATTTCCGCCCCGGATCGGTAGCGCTGATCCGGCTGGAACAGAGTTCGCCAGGGGCAACACAAGCGAGAACGCAGTACTGCCCGTGCAGTTGATGAACTTGCCTACTGCAGACGTCGGGACGTTCGCGTTGGCGTTGTAGCTCACAACGCCCTGGTTATTGCCGAGCGCTGCCTTGGTAGAAACTGTGACCCACCTGCTTACGCCGTCCGAGGTGATGTGCCGGTAGTCGCCCGCCTCAGCCAGACTGAAGCTCGTCGCGCCGAGGTCGATTGTGTCAGCGCCGGCTCGGTTGATAGTGATCGTGTTCGCCGTAGCATCAATCCGACGGAACACGTAGCGCACGGCTGCAAGTACGTTTGCTGCTGGCAGGTTGAGCGTGATGTTGCCTGCAGTGGCGTCGATCAGGACCAGACCCGAATTGGCGAGCGAAAGCGCTGTCGCACCGGCGGTGTTGATTGTTGTGACATTGCCGCCAAAGAGGCGCCTTAGCCCGGTAAGAATCTGATCGCGCTTCGAACCGTCGAGGGCGAGTCCTGCCGCGAGCGGGATGGCGCAAGCCTCCTCCTGCATGTCGTTGAGCCACTTGGCAATGACTACGGTGCCGTCCAGGTAGCCGGCCGCAGCAGTGCCATCGCTGAACAGTCCGTCGGGCGTGTTGATCCGCTCCATCGACTACTCCTGATAGGTGAAAACTGCCAGCGTGTGCGCCGGCTTTAACTCGTTAAACACACTTTTGATGACCGGGTCGGCGGCGTAGGTCAGGCGCTCACCGGCGCGACTCATGCCCGCGCGAAAGCGGTAAGCACGCGTGGCGCCGCCGGACACGTTGACGCGCCACACCCAAATGATGTCGAAGGCGGCAAGGCGCTGGCCGGATCGGCTGCTTCCAGCCCGGAACGGGTGCGGCTCGTCGATCGTGATGGTGTAGCCGATACCCTTGGCCAGCCCCACAAAGTACGACATGGACAGCCCACCGGTCTCGGCCAGCTTGGCGAGCACGGCCTGCAGGCGAACCTGATACGGCGCACCGGCCGACGGCGACAGGTCGCACATCCGCTCCCAGTCGCCCAGCAATTCCTTCGCGAAGAACGGCGTGACACCACCAAGCACACCGGCCGCGGCAGCGTGCGCGCCATCGAGCGCGGCGCCTTCCGCTACGAGTTCCGCATTGATAAGGGCGGCAGACGGCGTGTAGCTGGTCGGCGGCAGTAAGCGAGCCAGCAGATCACTGTGGCTCATACCATTTCGCTCACGGTGATCACGCCAAGGCGGCACCATTCAACCTTGGTCGCATCGACCACCGGCACTACGTTGGCGGCTGGCAAGGTGACCGAGCGATCGACCACGCCGGACAGGTCGCTCACGATGGCCTCAATCCGGCTCTTGAATACTGTTTCGCCTGGCGCAAGCGCAGCGAAATATGCGGTCAGGGCATTTGTGATCGCGGTGGTGATACTGGCGAGCGTTGTTCCCGTGAGCTTCACTGCGACGGTCACGTCGACCGACTTTACCGTCGGGGCCAACACCAAAGCGCCCTTGGCCGTAACCGGCCGCACTGCGTCGATATGCGCCTGAGTGTCCGTCACGGTCTGGGCCGAAGGCAGTCCGCCCGCCGAGGTAATGACCACATCCACCGTGCCCAGGCCGCGACGCAGCGGATATACATAGGCCGAGGAGACACCTGCCACTTCCAGTGCCCAGCGACGATAGTCGTACTGATTGCCGCCGGCTGGAGGGCGCCGGATCAGATCCAGCAGCCGCGTCAGCAGTTCGCCGTCGCTTTCCTCGTCGACGCCTCCGGTCATGGAAACGACGGTGGCCGCACTGGCGATGCCGGCAGGAGCGGCGGACAGCGTCACCGCGGTATTGGCTGCGGCATTACCGGCCACGCCCGCGACGACTGCCGCGGCCGCCACAGTCAGCGTGCCGTCAGCGCCGATGACGCCTGCGGCACTGGTCCGATACTCCCGGCCGTCGACAGCCTTGGCGCTGAGACCGGAGGCCGCCGCTGCGCCGATCGTGCCGGTCAGCTTTACCTGGCCAGCTGCGGCCACGGCGGGCTTGCGGCTGAGATTGCGGATGCGGGCATGCAATTCGAGATACTCGCGATCCGCAGTATCCGGAAAGATCTGCCGGACGATCCACGCCTGGTGCTGGTATAGCCCTTCCACGGCGCTCGCGACCGAGCTCGCGCGGACAAAGTAGTCGGAGTCGGCACCAGTGTCCGCGTCGGGCAGCTGGTTGCGAATGTCGCGCAGCAGCGCATCCCGGATTGCAGCGAAGGTCGGCGAAGTCCAGGCCATCAGCTCACCTTCACGGGATGAATGAAGTGGGAGACACGGCCGCTGGCCTCCTCGACCTCGATCATGAGGGTGAGCCAGCCCGGGGTGACCCTGGTCGTGGAAACGGTCACGCGGCTGGCGCGGCCGTCTTCAACGATGGGCGATAGGGCCTGCTCGGCGTACTGGCGGGCAAGGACCGCGACACGCGTTAAATCCTTTTCCCTGGCAAGCTCATGCAGGCGCGACCCAAGCGTCGGATCTGCCCACCAGGAGCCCAGCGGGGTCATCAGGCGCAGGTAGACCGCATTGGCCAGCGTGTTCGTGCGCTGGCCGGCGTAGTCTCCAGTGGCGGGGTCGAGAAGCGCGTCCATGCCCCGATTCTCGGGGCATGGGTCATGGCCAAGTGAGGTGGAAGCGTGTCACCACATTACGACAGTGACAGGCTTCAAACTATGCGGCGGATCGTGAGGGATGGTACGTCAAATCGGCGCGCTGGTGACACCACCGGAATCACCGTTATGCCGGTGGCCATGCAGGCTCGTGCCGTTGGCTGTCACGTCCACCGTGGCATTCAGCGAGCCGGTGATTGTTGCCGCAGCTCCTGCGCCGCCTGAAATCGCCATCGAGCCATTGCCCGTCAGCAGGCCCTGGACCGTCAGCTTCTGGCTGGCCTCGACAAGCGGCGTGTTCAACTCGACCTTAACGGATGCGTTGATGCGCAGGGTTCCAGTGCTGATTTCGACGATGTTCCCATGCTTGAAGTGGGCGTAGTCGCCCTCGTCGGTGTACAGGGCGAGTTCGCCTGGTGCAACCTCTTTGAAGCGATAGCTACCATGTTCGGTAGCGATGATGACCCCGTGGCTGGTCTTGCCTCCCACCGGCAGCACCACGGCCATGGTGCCGGCGGGCGGGTTCGAGGTGAAGCCGTAGTGCTGCATCAGCTCGTTGTCCTGGAGCCGCTCGCCCGCGAGCCCGTCCGCCTGGACGAGTTGCACCGCCGGCCCGCTGTTGACCCGGCTGATCACCGCCCGAAACGCCAGGCGGATGCCACCCAGCGCGCGCGAAATCCGCTTGTCCACATCAGCCCACATCGATAATCTCCAGTATCTCGCCTTGCTTGGTGCGGCCCTTTGCCCGCTTCTTGGCGCGCTTGTGCGGATGGGCGTCCAGCACCCAGACGCCGTCCTCCTTCAGGGTCAGGGTCGTGGTCGGCCCCTGGCCACGACCGCTGGAGAACTTTCGCGCCATCAGGAAGAAGACCGCATCGATCCCATGCGGCTCGCTTAACACATGGACCCGCTGCCCAGGCTGCCACGGCAAGCCGTCGCTGGTGCGGTGCCCGCGCACGGTGGCGGTGAGAGTCATCGCCCTCAGTCGAGAGTCAGACAGCAGCTTGCGCGCCCGGCCCCGCGCGGTGCTCGTATTGTCGGCATCATGGTCGACCACAATGCGGGGGCGGTAGATGTTGCGCCCGGACAGTTCCGCATCCTTAACAGCCGCCTTTAGCGCATTGCGGCCGGCCTCGACAGCGGTGCCGTGCGCCTGGGCGAGGACCGTAAATTCCGAGTAGCGCTCCGCCATGGAGCGAACCTGGTCCAACGTCATCACATTGTTGCCGCGCCCATCACGACGCATGACCAGGCTGGCCACCGGCGGCTTCGTGTAGTCCGGCCCACCCACGACAAGCGTGCCGTCGGGCTCGAACCAGGGCCAGAGGCCATTTGCCTCAGCCGCGTGGACCAGCGTGTCCCATGCCGTGTCACCAGGCTCGACATTGACCTTTTCCCGGGTGGCGACGGTGTCGGCCTCGATGCGTGTTTTGGTGATGCCGAGTGGCTTAACCACGTTGGCGATGATCTCGGCGAGCGTGGCCTGCTTGGCCGTGAAGATCGGCGCGCTGCAATCGACCAGGACGGCCGCACCGTCGCGCCCGCTCATCGAGAGCGTGTGTTGGTCCTTGCCAACGCGGTGCGAAATCTCGTCGACCCGGCCTGTCATGACCGTATCCTGGCCCACCCGCACCTCCACCAAGGCGCCCGTCTGGACCGCTGGCGGAAACTCGCCCATGGGCAGCCCGAGCTCGACCTGCCAGGCGTCCGACGGAATCAGCAGGTCGGAATCGATCTCGTACCGGCTCCAGTTGCTGTGTGCCTTGCCACCGATCAGCAGGCTCACGGCATCCTGTTCGCGCGAGCGGTCAGCGCGAGTAGGCATTGAGGACGTCTCCGGCAATCAGGAAATTCGGGTTCCTGAGCTGAGGGTTCAGCCGCACCAGCTCCGCCGCGCGGCTGTAGTCGCCATACCAGCGGAAGGCGACCAGGTGCAGGTTGCCGGCGCTGTCGACCGTTCGGGTCACGAGAGGCGGTTTCGCATCGATCACGGCGACGGCTGCGACATGGATGCTATGCGCAGTGTCCTTGAGCGGCTCGGTGATCGGCCGTGCCTCGTCGACGGGCAGCATGTCGCGGTGCCCGTCGATCGCAACCTGGATCGCCTCGCGCACATCATTGGCGACCTGCTCAATCTCCCGCGGCGAGAGCGTCGGCTCAAGGGCCTCCGCGGCGAGGATCTCGCCCGCTGCATCGGCCAGCGCAGCGGCCACGCCGAGCTGGAGAACGGCCGTGATGCGCGTGACGTCTTCCGGCATGGCCGGAATCGGCTTAACGTCGGCAATGGTGGTGCCGGAACCGCTTGTCGCGCCGTCAGCCACAGCCGCACCCCCGGCCACCTTCGCGGGCAGCTGAACGACATTGTCAAACTGGCCGACCAGGCTTTTCCAGTCGCTTGCGAGCGTGGCCGGGTCAAAGGACCGAAGGTCGACCATGCCACTCAGAATGCCCATCACATCACCGGTAAAGGCGCGCGGGAAGTCGATCAGGTCCAGCGTCGTGCCGACAAATCCCTTGAGCTGGCCACGCAGCACCCCGAGCGTGCTCGTCAGCACGTCACGCAAGGCGTTAAGCCTGGACAGGTTGCCCTTGAGTCCCTTGACGAGATCCAGCTGCTTGGCGAAGGATTCGATGCCGCCAAACCGTGCGGTCTCGGCAAGCTGACTCACCACCGACGCCGCTTGCGCGGGCAGCTGCTGCACGAAGAAGGGGTTGCCTGGCGCCGCCTCCAGGAATGACAGTTCGACGGTGCAGTAGTCCGGGGCGTCGGCGTCGTGGGCGACCTGGTAGTCGAGCAACTGGGCGCGCGGGAAACTGCCGAACACCGGGTGCACGAGTTCGGCCGGGCCGGCCTCATCACAGGCCTTCAGGAATGTCTGCAGCCGGCTCTCGTAGTCCGCCCCCCAGAAGACTGCTGTAATGCTGATGCGCCGTGCCTTGCGCCCGAGGTCTTCGGTGTCCGCACCGTCGAGATACGGGTATTCGTGCACCGCTACGTCGCGCTGCGCGCTATCCTGCGTGCGTAGGCAATCGAAGGCGACGCTGCGGAACGACGCGTCAAGCAGGGTGTCGGACCAGGCCATCAGTACCTCCGGCTTTCTCGTGCGTTAAGGTTGTTGGTGTATTCGGCAATGACCGAGCCATCCAGCACGACCTTGTTCTCGACAACAAACGGCTGCGGCGCCTTGGACAAGGCCTCGATCGCGCTGGCTTGTTTGTCCAGCTTTTCCAGAAACGGCGTTGACGCAGTGCCCTTGCCTTCATTCGGATGCAGCACGTCGTAGAGCCAGGAGCCGAGGCTGGCGTCTTTCTGGCCCGTGGCGCCCTGGACGACCTTGTTGATGCCGTGGTTCAGGACCGTCCCGATGCCATAGCCGGCCGCACCCGCCGCGACCACTGCGCCCACCGGCAGAGCGACCCGGCCTGCCGTGGCGAGGGCCCGGCCAGCCGTGCCACCTGCGGCGCCTCCAGCACTACCGCGCAGCACTGCGCCCAGCCCGGCGCCGGCGGATGCCGCGGCGAGCGCAGTCAAAGCGGTGGTGGCCCCCGCCACCGCGGCGGTCAGGCCAGGATACTCGCGCGCATAGCTGGTGAGCTTCTCCGCCGTTTCGCCGACGGCACGATTGAAGCCGGTGAAGGCCGAGTTCTGCGCGAAGTCGGCCTCGTTCTTGAGCTGCTCGGCCTTGAACGAGGCGGTGTTGGTGATGACCGCGAAGTTCTTCTCATTGGCGCCGGATGCCTGCAGGGTCTTTGCCTGGACGTCCTTAACGTAGTCGCGGTTGTTCATCAAGGCCACCAGGGCCATCAGCGCCTGGCGATCCTGAATGAGCTTGCCGATGGCTGAGCCCTGCAGCAGATCCCCCATGCTTTCCATGGTTGCGGTGCGCTCGCCACCCTTCTGCGCGGCGAGTTGGGCCTGGAGCTTCGTGTAACGGCTGTCACGGCTCACGACCTTGTCGGTGATGCCGACGAACGCGTCCAGAGGGTCAATTCCCTTCTGCCGGGCGCGCACCAGGCTGCCGGACAGGTCGATCCCGAGCTTCTTGGCATCGTTGGCTGTGTCCGCGCTGCTGATCTTGCCCAGAAGGTTCACCAGGTTGTTACCGGCTTCATCCTTACTGCCGGCCGTGATGACGGCAGCCTGGTTGGCTGCGAGCAGCTTGGAGAAGCCTTCGAGTCCGGACAGGCCCGCGTTGCGGCCCGCCGCCATTTGCTGGGGCAGCCATTTGGCCATGTCCTTGAGTTCGAATCCGCCTGCCTGCCCGGCAACCAGTGCCATGTCGAGCGCCTTCGGAAAATCCTCTTCCCGGATGCGAAACGTCTGCATGGCGCGAATGGCGATCTGCGCGAGCTGGGCGGGGTCAGAACCTGTGCCCGTCGCATACTTCTGCAGCGTCGGGAGCATCTTGATGGCCGAGCCGACACCGACCGCGCCCGAAGCGATGACCTGGTCAAGCGTCTCTGCAGCCTGGTCCTTGGTCCCGCCGCCGGTCCGCACCGCGGACTTAACCGCCTCCTCAAGCGTGCGCTGGCCAGCGATGCGGCCTTCGACGCCGCGGTCCGCAAATGCGGTATTGGCCATCGCTGCCAGACGCCGGTCCCAGCTCATCTGCGCGCCGGCGGGGCGCGACACGATGTATGCTGCACCGGCCAGGCCCGCGCCAACGCCGGCGGCGCCCTGCAGACCACGCACGCCAGCGCCGACCGCGCCCATGGTCCGCTGCAGGGCGCTCACTTGGCCCAGTTCGCGTCGCAGCTCTGTCACCCTGGAGCGCATCGCATCGTAGGCGCGCGCTTGTTCACGGGCAGACACAGTCCCCGCGGTCGCAAGCCGCTGGTACGCGAGTTCCGTCTGCCGGATCTCGCGTGCGATGCGCTGCTCGGAGCGGACAGCCAGCGTCTCGCGAGCCTGGAAGAGGCGTTGGCTCTCCGTCCGGACGGTCTGGAGCGACTGGACCGCCGGCCGCGACAGCTGGTCACGGGCGGTGAGCCGCAGGGCAACGTTAAGGTCTGTCATGGATTCTTGCCGCCGCGCTTACGCCTGGTGGAGATGCGCCGGACCGTTCCCTCGGCGTTCGATCGAGGGCCTGGCGGCAGAAGCGCCGCCAGGTAACCCTCGAACTCGACCTCGGTCATGTCCCGGACGCGGGACTCGGGGATGCCGACTCGGCCGAGGGCGACGACGGCGATGCGGAAACCCCGGAGGCGCTGCTCGGCCTGAGTCGCTTTTTTTTGAGTTCGGCCACCTTCCCCTGGAGGACGTCCAGATCCTCGTTCGTGAGCTGCGGTGCGAGGAGATCGTAGGTGATCGCTTCCTCGGGGATATCCCCCAGCTTCGTCAGCGCCGCCGCGAGCATGCAAACCTCGATCCGCAACGCCGAAGCGGGGCCATCCGATTGTTCGATCGCCGCGATGTTATCGGCGATGGTCGGCAGCCGCAGCTCGAAGTCGTAGTGGAGGCTGCCGGCGTACTCGACGCCATAGAGAAGAGTGCCGGTCGCCTTCATTCGACCACCCTGCGGGAAGCGAACAGCTTGATGTCCCGGCGCGCCTCGTTGTCGGCGGAGTACTTCTCGCCAACCTCGGTGGTGTAGCAGTCCAGGTAGCTCACGCGCTGGCCACCGGGGCTGACCGGGTGATCGGTCAGCTTTGCCCCGGCAATGGCCATCCAGTCGAGGTCGCCCGACTTCGGAATCACGACGGTGACAGCGAGCTCGTGCTCTTCGATACCCTTGGCGAAGCCCTTGACCCGCCCATTACGGTTCATGGTCTTGACCGGCTTGGTGCCGGTGCGCGAGGTCACGGAGTACTCGACCACGTCGACCTCCTTGCCATCGACCTCCAGCACCACCGCGCCGACATATTCTTCCAGTGCCATATTGGCCTCCGAACAGAGTTAAGCGTTACAGCAACAGGTCGATGCGGCCGGCGAACACATGCAGACCGTTGACCACGTCGACCGGGATCTTGGCGTTGAGGCGGTTCGGATCCTGGCTGTCGTCTTCGACAATCAGCCCGTCCTTGTTGGCCTCCACGTTCTCGACGATCTCCAGCTCTTCGAGCTTGAATAGCACGTCGAGCAGCTCGCTGCGCACGCGATCCTTGGTGCGCAAGGACTTCTTCTCCCGCGGGAAGCGCAGCGCGATGCGCTCGCGGCAGGCCTTGCGGACATAGTCGAGCGTGCCGATGGTCGTGATATCCAGCAGCGAGATATCGTTGATGCCCTGGGCATCCGTGACGTAGGTGGAGATTGCACGGACAATCTGGACCCGGTTGCCGGGGCCGACCTCAAGCGGCGCGAGGCCGTTGGCCAGCGCGTTTTCCTGCTCGGTGCGGCTGGGCCAGTCGGTGATGTCGGTGACATCCATGCCGACCAGTTCCAGCGTGTTAAGCGGGCGCGCCGGGTCTTCCTCGCTGGCCATTACGGCCGCATACGCGGCGGCAATCTCACAGGGCAGCTTGCGCGAGCCGCGGTGCCAGCCGACTGTGATGCGGCCCCCGTTGATCGCCTTGGTGAGGGTGGTGCCCGCTGCCAGCGTGCCAGGGAAGCCACCGGCGCCGCGCGCGCCGCGCTGCTCCAGGGGGCCAGAGACGGCATCCAGATGGGTGCGCAGGGCCGTCAGGGCCGTTTGGGTCGCGTACGGGCACACGATGATGTCGTGGCCGGAGGCATAGACCGCAGCCAGCGCCGGAGCAATGTCCGGGTCGTTCAAGCCGGCCGTCATGTCAACCACGGTCGCCACCACGCCTGCACCAACCACCGAGGCTTTCAGCTTGATGCCGTTCCCGGCCTCGCCCTTGTTGCGCGCGGTGATATTGACCTTGCTGGTCGTGACGCCATCCACCGCGGCGGTCACCGGCAGATCGGGCTGCTGGGCGATCTGGTCGACCAGTCGCGTAGCCAGGTTCGCCGCGGTGTCGCCGCTGGCGAAGGCAATATCGACGCGGGTAGCGCCCACCAGGAGCGAAACGCCGCCTGCGGCAGTGGCCGGCCCCGTGAAGCTGACCGAGCCGGCGGCCACGACGCCAGCCGCGGCATCGTCAACGCCGATGACAGAGAGCTGGAGGTAGCGGTTGGCCGTGATGGCGGCACGCGCCATCAAGTGGGCGTGGGAGCCGCGACCAAAGAGCGTGGCCGCTTCCTGGTCGCTGAACACATTGACCGGCACCAGCGCCGCCTGCGTGCCGGTGGCCAGCTTCTGGCCAACAATCAGCACCTTGAGCAGGTTGGCCGGCAGCGTCCGCACGGCGAGCTTGGTGTTGAACTCAAAGTACTTGCCCGGCTTGCGGATACTCGACGGGATGCTATCGAAGCTGATATTAGGGCTGGGCATCAGGCATCTCCCTTGGTGACCCGCTTGGTGCGGGCGGATTCTTCAATGACTTCGACCAGGTCGCCCTCGGCAAGGCGGCGCAGGTAATACGCCGTGGGCTCGACCTCGGTGACCAGGTCCTCGGTGATGTATTCGCACGGCTGCGATTCCTTCGGAACCGACAGGCCGGGCGCGGCCTTAACCTTCATGGAACGCTCCTATTGGTGACGACATCCTGGGCATCAGCCTTGCCGTCGTCAGGCTGCAGGTGATAGTTGAGGCCGGTGCGCAGCCAGTCGGCCGGTGCCACGCCGAGCTGCGCCTGGTAGCGCCCGAAGACATCGTCCGGATCGCCGGCCGGGACCGGGGTCGCGAACTCCCCGTTCGGCAGCACGTCCTCGACCCAGGCGGTGTGGAATTCCAGCGCGAAGCAGGAGAAGGACTCCTGGCCAAGCAGCACATGTCGCAGGGTCCGAATCCGGCCCGGCGCCAGATGGCGTACCGGCAGCCCCAGATCCTGCTGTGAGAGCAGCCGGCGCACGGCGTAGATCAGCGTGTTGCTGCCGACCTCATGCAGGGCCGGTCCGCCGTGGCGCGCGGCCTGCTCGTTACGTACGCTGCGCGCACCCACCATCACTGCGAAGAGCGCCTCGGCCTTCCATTTCTCCCGGCTGGTGGAGGTTGCCTGGGTGTCGCGCACGCCGCCGAATGTGACCCAGGCCGCCGGGAAGCGGCGGATCACCTCGTCGGAGTCGTCGTCCAGCTCGCCACCGTAGGTCTCGACGGACTTAACCATCTTGCCGAGGCCCAGACGCAGCCTGGCCACGATGGCCAGCTCGACGGCCGTGATGATTGGCGTGCTCACAGCGCACCCCGTCCACGGGCGAAGGCCTTGCCGCCACTGTTAAAGATCACCGGGTTGTCGGCGGCCGGCACGGCGCCGCCGGTGACCGGCCCAATGGAGACGGCGCCCGAGGCGACCTTTTCCAGGAAGCGGATGGCGTTGCGGTACCGCTCGTTGATGGCCTCGGTCAGGCGAGTGTCGCTGCCGCACAGCCTGTAGCGTGCGATATCGCAGCACAGGCCCGCGAGAAAGCGCGGCGCCTGCGCAAGCGGAACGGCATAACGGCCAGCCAGGTAGCTGTCGATCTCGGCGCTGGCGTCATCGAGGGCGCCCGCAAGGACGGCCGCATCAATTACACCCACGCCGGCCCGGTCGGTCAGCTCGATGAGCTCACCGCTACCGAAGCGGGCCGTCATGTCGTTCTGCGTTGCGTAGGCCATGGCTTACTTGCCGCCCTTGCCAGCGGTCTTGGCGGCGCCCTGGCCAGCTGCCTGATCGGCGGCAGCTTCACGGGCAGCCACGCCCGCTTCGCGATCGGTTAGGGCGGCTTCAGCTGCGGCCAGAGCTTCCTCGCGGGCCTTGACCTGGTCTTCACGCACGGTCAGCTCATTGGCGTGTTTGTTCAGTTCGTTGGCCCACTCCTGCAGATGCGCTTTGGCCTGCGCAATCTCGGCTTGCGATGGTTCGGCGTCGGTGCCTTCGCCTTGCGGTGCCTCGACTACGTTGCCTTCCTCGTCGATCACCACCTCTGCCTCAATCGCGACCAGACTCGGGTCGCCCTTGATCGCGGCCAGCTGGTCCGCAGAAAGCGTGTCCAGCGGGAGATTTTGCGGGTCGGCACTGAACTCGAATCCAGCACGGCGAAACTTGTCCTTCCGGCTGACGACGCGAAGCACTTTAACTTTCTTGGTGGCCATCGTGGCTCTCCATCGAATGGGTTTCACATGCCGGAACCCTGCACTGCCGCCGAGGGTTCCGGGCTCCTTCCTCCGCGCTTACGGCGTCACGCGGCAGTGTCGGGGCGGGGGGTATCCCGTCAGCTCAGCCAGGGCGTGACCAGCAGCTTCGCCGTGTTCTGGTAGATGTTGGTGGCGCCGGCGGCGTTCTTCTCTGCCTGCAGGATCTCCAGAGCCGTCTTCTCCAGGGAGGGGGGCACAACCAGGAGCGAGGGGCGCACACCCAGCGGCTTGCCGTTGTCGCCCTTCATTCCCATCATCGCGGCACGGGCAGCGCCGTAAGCGTTCGCATCCAGGGCTTGCTTGGAGGCGTACGCCAGCTGCCACAGGCCGAAGCCGACGTTGGAGCGGGCATCGACGCCGTACCGGAACTTCTTGCTGGTGAAGACTTGCTCGTCGGTCTCCTGGTCCATCGCCACGAACTTGTAGTCCTTGCGCACCTGGTAGATGAGCGGCTTGATCATCTTCGAGGTGTCCAGCAGGTACCAGGCCGTGCCGGCGCCGCCACCGAAGTTCGACACGGACGCGGTGGTGCCATCGGCCTGGACCACCGGGTGGTCAACGTCGAAGAAGTACTGGTTGTCGTAGCCGGTGCTGGTGAAGCCGGAGGCCAGCAGGCCAAACACGAGCTCGTCGGGGTGCTGCTTCGCGTCCTGCCCCAGCTGGGAAATCATCGGGGCATACACGCCGTAGGTGTCGTCCTCGATCTCGTCACGGTCGATGGTGACGGTGTTTTCCCAAGGCTTGTTCTTGATGCTGAAGTCGTGGAGCATCAGGTTCTGCAGCACGCGATCGCCGATCCATTCACGGAAGCGGGTGGTCTGGCCGAGCCACGGATAGACTTCCTTGCCCGTCTTGGACGGCACGCGCATGGCAACCTGGTCCCATTCCGCCGGCACGCCCTCGAAGGCCTTGTTGAAGATCACCTGGTAGCCCTGGAACAGGGCGCTCAGGCTGGCGCGGTTGATGACAATGCCGGCACCGACGATGCCCAGCATGCGGTCATCGAAGTTGCCCAGCTGCAGTTGCGCCAGCGGCAGCGCGTCGGCCGGCTGGACGGCGGCGCCGTGCATGTTGGCCAGGCACATCGCCAGGCCGATCACCACCGTCATGCCGACGGCGATTCCCCAGTGGAAGCGGGTGCGTTTCATTGATATCTCCGGAAGTGGATGACGTGATGCGGGAGGTTAAAACTCGACCCAGACGCCGGTGGCGTCCACGTCGCGGACCTTGCCCGCTACCGAGCGGGTATTGGTGCCGTTGGTCTTGGCCACGGTCTGGTCATCGACCAGGTAGCAGTCGCTGCCAACGTCAGCCAGGGAGATCTGGTCGGCGGCGGCAGAGTTGGCCACCTTCCAGATGCCGCGACGCACGCGGACGCGGATGTCGCCCGCCAGGCCGGCACTGTTGTCGGCGATGGCCTGGGCAACGCCCACGGTCTTGAGGGTCGTGGCCGTCGCGCCCTTCGAGGCGTTGCCGGTGGCGTCGATCGCTACGATCGCGCCGGCGAAGATCTTGGTGGCAGCCGCCACGGGGAACTCGAAGTCGGTCCCGGCGCGGGACTTGGTGTCACGGTCAGTGGTGAGCGCAGTCATGCTGGTCTCCAGGCGTTAAGTGATGGGCTCCGCGGCTCAGGCCTGCGGGGCCGCTACCTTGGCGTAATCCGCCGCATCGATGCCGAGCGAGGCGCAGATGGCAAGCTGCGTCTCGTTGATGGCCTCGGCGGCGATGGTTGTGCCGACTGCGGCAGGCGGCTTGCCGGCGGTCTGGGTGCCGCGCAGCGCGGCGATCGGCTGAGCCTTCTCGACGTAGGACTTGAGGGCGGCCAGGTTCGACTTGCCCAGGTCCCGCGCCCAGGTCTCCATGGACGGATGCAGGCGACCGTCCGACAGCGCGGCGGTGACCAGGCCGTCGATGGTCACGACTTCGGCTTGGACGTTGTGGGCCGCCAACTGCGTGGTCAGCGCGGCGATATCGGCGCGCAGGCCATCGACCACAATGATCGGAACAAACTGGGCCGGGTCGACCTGGTTGGCCGAGAGCGCGGCGATCTGCTGGTCACGCTGGGCAAGCAGCTCCGACAGGTTGACCGCTGCGGCCGCGGTGCCCTGGCCGCCGGAGAGCTGTTCGATCAGCTTACGCAGCTGCGCCACCATGTCTTCAACGGTGCAGCCGACAGGCATGTTCAGCAGCCAGCGTAGCTGCTCGTGCAGTTCTTCCATTTCTTGCTCCAGTTGTGATTCGACGGGCAGAGCCCCCGTCTGGGCGGTTAAATCTGCGAGCAGGCGTGATGCGGCGGCGATGGTGACCTCGTCCATGCCGTCCAGGGCCGGGTTATTGGTGAGGGCTGCATGCAGCAGCTGGCCGACTGCGCCGGTCTTGGGGTCATAGCTGAACACCGGGGAAATGAACCGGTATTCCTTCGCCGCGACCATGGCACCGGCCTTGTCAGTCCATTCGACGTCGACCGCAAACAGACCCTTGCCCTCGCGCCATTCGACCTTCTTGAACCAGCCAGCTGCAGGCGCCGGCATGCCGTTCTTGGCAGCGGCAAGCGTCTGGTGTTCGTAGTCGATTACATACGGCGTCCTCCGTGCGTTGACGTGGGCGACGACCAGCGCAGCGATCTCGGCATCGAGATGCCAGGCGGCGCATTCCTTCGGTCGACCGTCCTGGGCACGAAATGAGCCGGCCGGGATCAGCTGGATCTCGGTGGAGCCGGTCTGGATCTCGACGGAGAGGGAGGCGATGAGGGCACGGATCGTCATGCCGCCATCATGGCGACGGCACGGTCATGCGATGAGGTGGAAACGTGTCACCCGGGGCGATCGGTGACCTTGCGCGGGAGGATGGGCGGCGCGAATGCCGCTTGGAGCGGTTTTAACGTGCCCTTAACGTGGTGCGCTGTATCAGGGTGCTACCGTCGTGACTACCGCCATGCAAAAACGGTCTACGGGCCGATCTTGCGAGAGGGCTACTTCAGCAGGCTGCCGAGGTAATCGGAGACCGTCCGTTCGATATTGTCGGCGTCAACCTGCGTGAGCGCAAGGAAGGGGCGCGCGGGGATTTTGACCTTGCTGCCGCCACTCGTGTAGCGGACCGTGCGGGCGCGCTTGTGCGAGTCCTTGGCGAACACCGCAAGGCGGGCGGCGCGGCCTTCCTTGCCTTGCCGGATCAGGTTACCCCGGGCATCCGTGCGGAGCCGGACCCAGCCAGAATGGGCCGCACGCGTGATCTCGCCACCGAACTGGTGGATAGCGGCATAGCGGATATTGGTACCGACGACGGCCGACTCCCCGTCGGCGCGCGAGACAATGGAGGCGGCCAGCCGCCCGGAGTCCTGCAGGATCTTGCCCCCGCTTCGGTGCTTGCGCGTGGCTGGCGCCAGGCCAAGCCATTGGGGCCGGCCCTCCTGGGCGAAGTTCTCCTCGACCGCGTCGGCCATGATGCCGACGATCGCGCGCATGAGCGGCCGCTTGCTGCGCGAGAATCCGGCCAGCCGACCCAGCGCCTCGTCTACATTCTTGAAGTCAACGGCAATCTCGATCATGGCTGCGGCTTCCTATATTGGAGGAATGCGCCGCGCATGGCATCGGCCGCGCGCAGCTGGTCATCGGCGGACGGCGCAAGGGCCGAGGCCACGCGGTAGCTCCATCCGTCCTTGCTGTATTCGAAGCCGACCGCGATCCAGTCGCCGTTGTCGACCTGATACGTCTTGACATAGCGGCGCGTGAGCCGCCAGGCGCTGTCGAGCTGCTCCCATGACAGCCACACCTCATCTGGTGCACGCACGGCGTCGGCCAGCAGGCCGGCATAACGCTGGCCCCAGTTCCACTCGGGCGGAGCGGACGCGAAGAGCGCATCGGAGATGGCCAACCTGGTACCTGTGACGTCCTCGAACGCTGTAGCCGCACCAGGCGTGACGCCAAAGCGCTCCAAGAATGCCGTGCCATACCGCTCGGACGGTTGACCAGGCGCCAGCAGCCGCTCGGCGGAAATCGGCGTCGGAGCCGGCGCTGCCGGCATCGGGGCACCGTGCGGGATGCTGCGGATCAGATCGGCGCGTGGAGGCGGCGTGAGCGGCGCGGCCCAGGCCTGGCCGGCGTTAAAGCCGAAGCCAGGGTCGGCGGTGAAGTTCGTTCCGGTGATCGGGTCCTTGTAGGCGACGGTGTGCCGGGTCTCGCCGTTCCGGTTGATGACCTGGTCGACTTCGGTGAGCCGGCCCTCGCTGGAGGACTGCGGCAGGTCCAGGCGGTCCATGTCGGACTGGCTGCGCGTGCGGACCCGGCAACGACAGTTGTAGCCGTTGGGCGGGTAGAAGGTACGCCAGAAGGGGTCGTCGTACCGGTAGACGCGGCCATTGAGCACCCGGTGCGCCGGGCGCGTGCGGTTATCCATCACCGCCACGTATTCCCAGTAAGGGCGGTTGTCGACGTTTTCGAGCTGGGTGGCGAAGCGGCCGGCCATGTAGGCCGACTGCATATTGGTGCGGAAGATGGTCTCCAGGCGCCGCGGCGTGAGGCGCTTGCCCTGGATCTCGCCGGTGGACTCGTCGACTAGGTACCCCTTGCCCAGCCAGCCCTTGCGCTCCAGGAGCGGCATGAGCGCCTTCTTTAATTCGGCGAAGGTTTTGCCATCCCTTAACGCTGCATCCAGGGAGCCGCGGATGTCCTGGAGCACGTCGGTCTTCATGACGCCGGCGACGGTGAAGGCACGGGCGTGCGCTTCCTGCCAGACGTCCTCCCACTTGAACCCGACCGCGTAGCCCCTGCTCTCGAAGTACTCGATCGCCTTCTCGGGCGGCAGCCCGATGGCGTAGGCCAGGTCAGGCGTTGCCATTCAGCCGCCCCCAGACGTCCGCCACGAAGATGGCCCGCGCGAGCAGTTCGGCCACGGCAGATTCATCGAGATTTGGGTACGCCGCCACCAGCGCCTCGATGGCCCGGTCGGGCTCCTCGCCCGCCTGGATGGCCTGGATGGCCGGCGCCAGGAGCTTTGCCATCTTCGCGCTTAACGCCTCCGCCGGCAGGTTGCCCGCGGCGGTATCGAGGGCATGCTGGTCCGGATAAACGATCTCGCCCTGGTCGTTCGTGAGCACAGCGCGGTAGCTCATGGCAGCCGTCCTGGGTGCCGTTTCCTTGGGGCGCAGCTCGGGCGGTACCGCCATCTCCGGGCGCGCGACGGTCAGCACGTCCTCACCTTCCTTGGGCTCCGGGATGGCCAGCTTCTCGTGCGCCCAGGCGCGCGGCACCTTCACGCCGATGCCGACCAGCTTGGGCAAGGCATCAGCGTACAGCTTCATGTCCTCCGGCGCGCGCGTGTCAAAGACGAAGTCCGGCATGCGCCGCCGGTCGCCCAGCTCGAAGTTCAGGGCACAGATGGCGAAGATGATGTCGCGCTTGATGGTGCCGGCGAGCTGGCGCGCGTCGGAGACCATTAGGTCGTGCCGGACCTCGTTGTGCACGTTGCCCAGGGCGTTAGTCGACGACTTGCCGTCAGCCTGGCTGGTCAGCGTGCCGCCCAGGATCACCTTGGATTGAATGCGATCCATGGTGCCAATCATCGTCTCGTAGGGCACCTGCGTGCCCTGCGCTGCGTTCTGGAAGTCGATCTTCATGCCCTCGGGGATGATGCCGGCGGCATTGTGGCCGATCTCGGATACGGCGCGCAGCAGCGCCAACTTCTCATCCTTGCTTGCGCCGGCGCCGTAGGTGCCCACGCGCAGGGGCAGGCCATAGATCTCAAGGAATTCGGCCAGGTCGCGCACGGCAAAGTTCTTGAAGAGGTACGGCCAGGACAGCACGCGGTGCAGGCCTGCACGGCCGATATAGCCGGACTTGGCCTTGTGGCGGTGCACCGCCCAGCCGAACGGCCACAGCTCCTCGCCCTGCGCCGCGTAGCCGCGCAGGCGCAGATCGTCCGGCATGCCGAATGGGGTCATGAACCAGCGCTGCGGCCGGTGGGTGAACTTAACCGGCAGCCAGACGCCGTCGATGCGGTCCCAGCTAATTTCGAGCGCCGAGAAGCCGTGCCCGATGCCATCCAGCAGATCCAGCAGCACATCGTCGAAGTCCTGCAGATCCCGGAACCAGCTGTCAATCAGCTCGGCTTGGCGCTTCTCCTCGGCCGAGGCGTTGACCGGCGGCACGATATTCCAGTCGAGCGTGAGCAGCGCGCGCTTGCGCTTGCTCATCTCGGCGAAAATATGGCCATCCTTCTCCTCCATGTCCTGGAACAGGTCTGCCTGGGCGAGCAGGTCGCCGAGCTCGGCCAGCTCCAGAATGCGGGCCAGCCGCGCCGGCGTGAGCCCGCGCGAGGGGTGCCCGGCATAGTCGTGGTGCAGCGCCTGCAGGCGGGCGGACTGTGATTCGGACAGGACGGTACGCTCAAAGGGCCGGCCGAACTGGTCTACGATCTTTGCCATGGTGGTTCCTACCAGGCGCCGCTGGCGCCGGAAATCATGCTGTCGTCATCCGCGCGCCCGTCGTCTTGCGAGCGCTTTGGCACAGCGGTGTACTCATAGGACCCGTGGGCGCGCGTGGAAGCGATCATCCACAGGATGTGCAAGGCGGTCAGGCCGTCGTAGTGGTGGTGCGATTGCTTCTCTGGCCAAGTGTCCAGCTCGTCGAGTAGCTGACGTAGGTCCGCATGCAGCAGGATGCTGGGCGCCAGGCGGTCAGTGATAAACGGCTCCAGGGAGTCGATGCGGACCTCCGGCGCCACCGTGGCCGTGACACCGACCAACGGCAATGGCACGCCGGCGCGCATGCCCGCCTGGATGAAGGTCTGGCGAGAGTGCTCGTAGGCGTTGTTGTTCTCGAAGCCGATGGCCCGGCACTTGAACTCCCGCTGCATGGCAATCAGGTCAGCTTCCAGCTTGGATGGCACGCGACGCTTGATCTCGGCAGCGATCAAGTGCAGCTTGCTGTTCCAAGTGTCGAAGCCACCGACCAGGAGCGCGGACGGGTCGGACTTCTCGTTGGCGCCCATGGACGGGTCGCAGGCGCCGAACATCATCCAGTGGTGCAGGCGCTGCACCCAGAACGTGATGTTGCCAAAGATCTTGTCTTCGTCGGTGCGCGGGTCGCCCTGCAGCTCGGTGTTAAATGCCCGCAAGGCCTTGGCACGCTGGCGCATCAGCCAGAAGAGCGAGCGCACCGACGGCCAGGAGATCCTTGCGCCGGCATCCATCTCCGCGCGGTGCTCCATATAGAAGCGGTACGAGGGCAACTCCTCTTCCGGCACCACGCGCCCGTCCCTGGATGCCTCCTCAACCACGACTCGGTCCTGGTTGCGCATGAGCTCCTCGCACTGCGCCCATAGGTCCATATTGGACGGCATCTGCTCAATCGCGCGGAAGTGATGCACGACGTGGCCGATAGTCTTCTTGGCCCGCGAGATCGGATCGTCCTTGTCCAGGACAGTACCGACGCCGGCATACTTAACGCTGCCGTCCGGCGGCCCGAGGTAGTCGATGGCCTTGGTCAGCCAGTTCCAGCGGTTGGTGCGCTCCGTGGGGCTCTTGGCCTCGGCATCGGTAATCAGATCATCGCCCATCAGCAACTTCGGCCGGCTCGCACCGTGGAATGTGCCGCGGATGGCCTGGTCTGCACCGAACGATTCGAGCTTAACGTTGGTATTGAAGACGGCTTCGCCGATCCGCCAGAGCGTGGTGCTGCCGCAGGCTTCCGGGAAGTCGAGCAGCAGCATGGCGTTCGCCGTCAGCTCCGTTTTGACCACCTCGATCAGCTTGGCCGGCAGCTTGGTCTCGGCGCCCAGCAGGATGACGTAGTCGATGAACGGCGGCAGCGGGCCTTCCCAGCCGACTTCCTTCTGGATCTCGGGCCGCTGCAGCAGCCCACGCACTACGCAGTATGCCGGGCCGATCTTGGTGGCCAGCGAAGACTTGGCCTCGCCGCGGGGCGCTACCCACCATTCGAGCGCGCCGCGGGGCTGCTCCAGGAGCCGCGGGAAACGCTGGCAGAAGTGCCCCTGGAAGCTCGACGGCGTGCCGCGGATGTGGTGCGGGAAATAGGTATAGGCGAAGAACTGGAAGTCGCCATCCTTGAGGACGCGCCGGCGCCGCTCGGCGATCGCGGCCGGGCTGGCGTCCAGACCGGACTGGTGGGCCTCGATATCGCGAAGGAGCTGGGCAGAGAGTAGCGCCAGCTCCTTCTTGAATTCGCGGTCGGTCAGGTTCTCAGCCATAGGATTTGCTCAGCTCGGCGCCGAAGGGCTCCAGGATCTCGGCGAAGGCCTTGATGTGTTGCGGGTGGCGGTCCTTAACAAACGCCGCCAGGCGCTGCAGGACGTCCATGGCCGTGGCGAGCTCCGACGTCTCCGGAAGGATGCGCTTGCTGGCCGAAATGGTCTTGTTGTACGCATCGGCGAGGCTTGACAGCATCTGGACCTTCGCGCCAGGCTGGAGATCCGCGTCCCTGGTGATGGCGTCCATGGACGCCTGGTATTGCGTCACCAGCCCGGCCAGCATCTGGCGGGCGATGTCTTCGATCGTGCCGCCGGCCATCAACTGCGCGGCCTGGGCCTTGTCCCAGTCGTCACCGGCCGCACGTGCATCGGTCTTCCATCGCCTGGCAGTGCCGTACGATACGCCGGCCTTCATCGACGCCACCTCCAGGGTGAGGCGATCGAAGACGAACGCGCTGCGGACCTTGTCGCGGGTTGCCTTGTCGTGGGCCATGCCGACCCTTACAGACCGAGCTTGGCCTTGGCGACCGCGACACCGACCGACGTGAAGAGCGATGCGAGCGTGCCGGCGATCGCGCCCGTGGTGGCCGCTTTCACCTCGACGGCACGCAGGCGGCCGTCCAGCTCATTCAGCTTCTTGTCCTGCTGCACCTGGTTCTGCAGCATCATGTCCATCTTGCCTTCGATGCGACCGAGGGCCAGCGACTGTTCTTTGTCGTTCATCCGTTTCTCCGGGGCGAGAAGAGTTTCTCCAGGCGAACCTGGCAATCGATGCAGTAGCGGCAGCCCGGCACCGCCAGGCGCCGGGCTTCGGGAATGGGATCGCCGCAGGACTCGTCCTGGCAGAACTCGGCCGACGGGCCACTACGCACGCGGGCACGAACCTCGCGAATGGCCTTCTCCCGGTCCGCCAGCTCGACGGCGGCCGCATGGTCCAGGGCGCGATTACTGAGCATCCTTGCCCTCTTCGTAGTCAATCAGACGGTTCAGCTGCTCTTCCAGCTTGCGCGCGCGGGCGCCGTAGTCGATGTGATGGGTCAGGATCGACCGGGGGTCGACGCCGGCCGGGGCGAGCTCGTCGTCTCCATCAGCGGGGATACCGGCTGCGGACGCTTGAGCAGGTGCGCTGGCGCCTTCGCCGGCGGCGGGCACTGCAGCGCCGATGGCGGCGTTGTAGTCCCGCAGCCAGCCGCGAGTAAAGATGCACTGAGGAACAGGCTTGAGCGCAGCGCCAGGCGCTTCACGATAGACGGTTGTGACACGGTTGATCCTCGTGCTGAGTTGATGGGAAAGCTCGTCGATCTGACCCTCGGCCGCGCTCAGCTTTGCACTGAGGCGTTCGCCGCGAGCAGTCTCGGAAGCCAGCCTGTCAGCAGCATCCTTAACGGCTTTCGCGGATGCCTCGGCGGTCTGCTGGCGCAGCTGCGCCAGGTGGGCGTCGCCGATAGCATTCGCCCGGCTTGCGCCATACCAAAGGCCGATTGGAGTGCCAAACACGATGCCCGCCAGGATATATCCCAAAGCGGCGACGATGGCTTCGACGCGGTTAAGCTGGATCATTGGTCCTCCTTTCGCGCGCCACCTGGGCGAACCGCATGATGGCGGTGTAGCCGCCGACACAGCCCAGGTATGCCCACCACACTTCGGTGGTGAGCTGGTTGAGCCAGCCGGCGCGAACGAACAGGACCGTCGCCACCAGGTTGGCCACGTTCGGCCACAGCTTGGTGTGGGACAACCTGCCCGTGTTCGCGTCGGTGATGAGATCGGCCAGGCGTGTCATACGATGCCGGCCATCCGCATGGCGTTATCGATCAGGGCCGGGCTGTAAGGCTGCTGGCCGTTTTCGTGGCGGATGATCGAGACCGCCAGGCCACGCATGATGCGGGGCTCGGTGATGTCGATATGGGCGTTAGGATGGACGTCGAGCGCGCGCGCCACACCCGCGATGTATGCCTCGGTGTCGTTCTCGTTGGGCGGCGCCCAGCGGCTGATGATCTCGCGCACCGTGTCAATGCCGGGCGCGCCGATGCCGGGCTGCCCGGTCTTGCTGCCGTAATTGAGCAGAATCCTGCAGATGGCACGAATGCCGAAGCAAGGCTCGGTGAACTGGCAGAAGTCCTTGTCGGTGCGCATGTGAGGCGCGACAAGGCCCTGCCAGCCGTCGCCCCAGCGGATGTTGCCCGGATTGTTATTGCGGATGCCGCGTGGTTGCACGATTTGCCCCTACATGTGACTCATGATGTAGGTGCCAGTCTGCTGGGGCGCGCGCGAGGCGATAACCTCAATCCGTGTCAGGAGGCAGAAACAACAAAGCCCCGCGCTTGGCGGGGCTTAACGTCGCTCTGCAACGATCAGAACAGTGTAGCTTGTGTTTCCCTTGGTGGTCCATCCCGATCCGTTTGATTCAGGATGCGCCACACCTGGCGATCCGACATGCGGAAGCGCACCGCCAGCGTGGCCACCGCATGCAGGGCACTGTGCTCGCGAGTGATCTCGTCGAAGTCAGCGCGGATCTGGCGATCGCGCAGTTCGCGCAGCGCCATTGAGCACAGCGGGACATAGATTTCCTGGCCTCCGAGCAGCTGCACAAGACTCGATGCCGCTGCCTCACCCACCGCCTCAGCCAGGGCCTGGTATCGGATCTCGCCGGCCGCGTTCTTGCGCATTGGCACCGGGAAGGTCGAACCACCGAATTGCTCCACTAGCTTGAGGGCCGCCGCGATGCCGATGGCATCAACCACGGAGCGAATCAGGGCGGGCAGCAGATTCTTAACGTCTGACAGGTCCATGTTAGCTCCGGCGGTTGGCATCTATCTGCAGCGCGGCGGCAATGCGCCAGAGCTGGTCAGGAGTGCACCAGTCGATCTTGTCGACCTGGAACATGCGGCGGGCCATGGCATCGGCGTACGACCAGGGGCGCTTGCCTTCGGCCAGCAGCGCTTCGATCTTGCTGACCAGCGCCTGACGATCACGCGGCGGCTTGGGGCGGCGCCCGAACTTCGCAGCCGGTGCGAAACCGCACTTGCGCAGGTGCGCCAGTACCTTCTCGGCTTGCGCGACGGTCAGGTCCTTCGCCGACTGCACGCCGGACACTGACTGCAGCATCGCGCGATAGACGTCATCCTCCATCGCTAGCTGCTTCTTGGCGACGTGGATCTTGGCGAGAATGGCGCGATCGAGCATGTCAGTAGTCTGTGGTCGGTGCTAGCGAAGTGACAGCGGGTTGGTGGTTTCGTTCCGCATGTCACTCGGTATCGTTGCGCTCATTCTTCCTGTCATAGCGCTTAACACCGATGATGGCGACACCGGCGATCACAAGCATCGAGACCAGCATTGCGCCGGCAAGAATCAGCTCTTTCATTTCTTAACCCTTCTGACCTGTTGTTGTTGGCTGCTCATCAGTGCCAGGCCACCACGCCTGGCAGACCGCCCGCAGGCGGTTTCGCTCAACTATCCTGGGGCGTCTCGTGTATGGCGGCGCGAAGCGGAGAGCCTTGCAAGCCCTTGCATTTCAGGTAACGGACTGCTTCGTCAGCGCCTACGTGGCGTGGGGCAACAGCCCGGAGCGCGCGAACGAGCCCGCGCACAAGCATTGCCAGGTCTTCTACGCGCGCATCCTCCACTTGGTCGGCAGGCGATGCGGTAACTATGCGCCAGTCCTCGTCGCGTTCTTCCCATTCGAATTCACAGCCGTCTTCATCGAACGGCATGAACCACTTCGATCCGTCTTCCGTCACGATACGCACCGGGACCGGCTTGCCGCCGTTGCGCGTCGGGTGCGTCATCCAAAGCCACTCGTCATCCGTCAGCGCAGCAGGCGGTACGCTCGGCGCGGGGGCGGCGTCCAGCTCATCCAGCGCGTCGCCAACACAGCCGCGCAGCTCGGTGATGGAACACACGCACGCCTCGGGATCGTCCTCCGGACTGTTCCGGTCGGGGAGTTCGCATAGGCGGTTCCAAATGGCCTCAGTAAGAGCGCCTGCATCAATGGTCATGCTGCCTCCGCCGTTGCCTTCGCGTGGTAGCCGATCGAAACAATGCTGACAGCTTCATTCTTCTTGCAGAAGTGGCTGAGCATCGATCGCACCGAATTCCAGACCGGCGTGTAGTGCGTGAGGGTCTTGTTCATTTCCGCAAACAGCTTCTCCCCTCGGCGCTTCCCCAGGTCCTTGATGAGACCTGACTTAACCTTGGTGCCGTAGAGCGACTTCGTGACTGGCCGCATGAAGCGCGTGGCTTCCTCGCAGTCTCCTTTCATCCACGTGCCCTTGAAGGCGCCATTGACGTAGACCATCAGGACATACTTCCGCGGGCCCTCCGGCTGCACCTCGACATTCACCTTGAAGCCGTCGCAGGCCAGCTCCAACCTTCCCCAGGGCGACGCCAGCTCGTATTCGATGGCGGTGATCTGCTCTTTCGTGATTTTTCCCATATTCCCTCGGCTGCTCATCAGTACCAGGCCACCACGCCTGGCAGACACCCGCCTGCGCGGGTGTTTCGCCTCACTCGATCAGACCACCGCCGCCTTCAGGTTGCTGCCCGGCTTGAACTTCGGCACACGCGCAGCCGGCACGTCGATGGACTCGCCGGTCTTCGGGTTGCGGGAGACGCGGGCCGCTCGGTTGGTTACCGCGAAGGCACCAAAGCCGGTGATGGCGACGGTGCCACCGGCAGCGAGCGTCGTGGTAACACCGCTGATGACGGCATTCAGGGCACGCTCGGCTTCGCTCTTATTGAGGTTGGCTTCGGCGGCGATATGGGCGATCAGGTCGGTCTTGTTCATGGTGTGATTTCCTTCAGGCGTTAAAGATGAGGTCCGGGTCTGGAGCCGCCCCGGCGCGGGTGCTTAACTTGTCAGATCTTGGCGATATCGAGCGAGATGGGGCGGTACTCTTCCGAGTCGCCGATCCGTTCATAGAAGCGGACATAGGTTTTGGTGCCAACAACCTGCACGCTGTCGCTGATAGCAAACATGGCTTGCTTCCAACGGGCGTCTTGGATGTCCAGACGGCGCAGCGATAGGATGCGGCCGGTGTTCAGGTTGCCTTCCTTGTCGGTGTCGAAGGCACCCTGGATGATTGCCTGGATCTCCGGCCGCGAGCCTTCCGTCCACTCGGCGAGCAGCTCGTCGATCATCGCCTTGGCGGCCTGCAGGCGCTCGTCGAAGGTGATGTTGTCGGCGCGGGCAATCTGCACCTTGTACTGGCCGTTGAAGGTGTACAAGGTGACATTCCCCTTCGCGCCACCGACCTTGGCGCCATACTCTTCGGCCGACATGGAGATGAAGGCTTCGGCGTCGCCGAATACGCGTTTCTTGAGGGCCGCCAACGCGTTGTTCTGCGCCTTGGCCAGTTCGACCAGTTCGCCGACGACCTGGTCGCGCGCCCGATCAATTGGCTTAACCATACTTTCCGGGACCAGGCGGCCGTGGGCGTCCTGCATGTAGCCGACCGGCGTCGAGGTTGCTGCTTGGGTCATGAAATGCTCCGTGTTTGTTTAGTGGTGGGTGGGGCTGGCGGCGGGCTCCGCGCTGTTGCGCATGGGGATCGCCACAACTTGCCCGTTCCATTTGCGCAGTGCCGTCCGGCGAACGGCATGGGCGTTGCTTTTCAGGCCATCGTTGGCGGCGTCCGAGATCCATGCGACGGCGCTGGCGAAGCTGGACAGGGATACAGCCATCGCTGTCAGCTCATGGACCGTCAATGGGTTGTCGTCCTCCATCGCCAGGGTCAGGGTGCTGAAGTAGCCGACGGCGAGCTCCTGCAGCTCATCGGTCCAAACGATCGGCACACCAGCAGCTTGTTCGAAGGCGGCGCGCAGCGAGAGATCGGGGACGGTCTTCACTTGCTTTCTCCAAGGGATTCCGCGCGCCGGCTACCGGCGGCACGGAGGATGTCTTGACGGACGTTGTCGGGAAGGACGGTGCGTGCGGCCGGCTCTGTTACGGTCACCGGCTGCATGCGCGCTGCCGGCGTACCGGCACCGGCATGCCCCGCACGCTGTGCCTCGGTCCGGCGCTCGGCGGACGCCGCGGCCTTGTTCGACATGCCGACCACGATCGCGGTCAGGTAGCCATGCGACTTGAGCGGAAGCTTGAGTCCGCCGGCATCGCGCCGCGCCACCATCTCCTCGAAGGCCTGGCGCCAGTAGTCCAGCGGCGCTGGCCAGGTCTGGCCGTGGGCGTCGCGGACGGTGCCGGCGTGGATCATCGGCACCACCTCGCCCAGGATCGCCGCGACGCGCTCATAACGCATTTCGGTCTTCACAGGGGCGAAGAGCCCGACGTAGGCTAGGAGGGGCCGCAGCAGCCGGCCGGCCTCCGAGTGCGTGTTGACCAGGTGCAGG
This sequence comes from Cupriavidus sp. BIC8F, assembly GCF_032465815.1. Lineage (NCBI taxonomy): Bacteria > Pseudomonadati > Pseudomonadota > Betaproteobacteria > Burkholderiales > Burkholderiaceae > Cupriavidus > Cupriavidus sp. BIC8F. Next base: position 2,656,577 of record NZ_CP136095.1, read on the forward strand.
ATCGCATCGCGCACGCCGTCGTGTGCGAACACGACATCAAGCGTCAGCGCGTTCCGGCACACCGGGCAGCGGAAGGTCGGCAGCGGCATTAGGCGACCCCCGCGGCCTTCATGACCTGGTCGACATTGATGCGGTCCAGGTAGGCGATCAGGTCAGCGGTCTGTGACGGCGAGAGCTGGACGGTCTTGCGGCCGTCGCTGATGTGCAGATCGCCGCGGGACGACAGCTCTGCGCTGAACGCAGCTTCGGTCGCCGGCGCCGCAGCGCGCGCCTTAACCACACGCTGGCGCGGATTGAGCGTCTCGTCGGGCGGGTTGTCCGGGTTGATCCGGTAGGTGTTGATCTGACGCCCTCCCAGCTCGGAGGCAACCTTCTCCACCAGGATCTCGCCGCGGTCGATTTCGAGGGCGATGTAGGAGCGCGGATTGTCGATGCCGGTTTCGTCGGCGAGCTCCGGAGTGCGGATGCCGGGTTTCGCCTTGATAGCGGCAATGAGAGTTTGCTTGTTGGTCATGATGGGTCCGTTCAGGCGATCACACGCGGACGGGTGCTCTTAACACCCTGCGACAGGTTGGAGCTCTGGCCGAACTGATAGGCCAGCATGGCCACCAGGAGCGTCCAGACGAGGATGCCCAGGCGGGTGTGCAGGAATGCACGGAACGAGAAACGCGGCTTCATTGCGGGCCTCCCGCGAGCTGCGCGAGGCGCTCCAGCAGTGCCTTGCGGTTCTGCCGGTGCTCGATTTCCAGCCAGGCGACGCTGCGCTCGTGCTGCTCCAGCTCGTGCCGGAGGTACTGCAGCTCACAGACTGCGCGACGCTCTTCTCGATCGATGGCGCGCAGTTTGCGATGCACCGCCACGCGGGCCAACATGCGGCGGATCTCGGCTTTGATGCGCACCAGGCTGGCTCGCACTTCCTGGACAACCGGGCCATCATGGCGGCGCACCAGCTTGACGGGCTTTTCGTCGACCAGGATGTAGACGTGATTGGGATTCATGCGATCTCCTCGGTAGTCGTCTGGATCTGCGGGGCGCCCACTTCGGGCAGCGGCAGGGTCTTGGTGTCGAGTGCCGCCATGGGCAGCTCGGCCTTGGGCGCCTTCGGCGCGGCCATGGAAAGTGCCTTGGGCCGGTATTGGCACGCCTGGCACGCCTGCCATTGCTGCATCTTCAAGGGGTTGTGGGTGGGCGCCGCGCCCAGGGCCTTTTCACGGCAGTGCTCAACGCCGACCTGGTTGCCACTGAACGGGCACTCGATCTGCTCGAAGGCCTGGCGGTAGCGCATCTCGATGCGCACGGTGCTGGACTTGCCATTGCCATACTCTCCAAGGCCGTTCAGAACGATGGCCAGCGTCGAGCGGGAAATGCCCATACGATCCGCGACAGCCTTCTGCGTGCCAGACTTAACCTCGCGCCGCAACCCTTCGAACCACTCGGCTTCCATGTAGGCAGGCCGCTTCTCATTGGGCATCTTCGAACTCCTTCATGTCGATCCACACGATGCGGTTTTGATTGGGGTCATAGACCGCCGTCGGCCGCTGGACGATGGGTGCGCGCGGGCCGGAGTACTTCCCGGCCTTGAGCATGTAGCGGGCCTTCTGCTTTGCCCTGCCGCCAATCGCCTCGCAGGTCTGTGTGAGATACCCGGCGGCGAAGAGCGCCCGCACGTACTTGGTCGCGGTGGACTCCGAAACACGATGCGCGGCGGTGCTGGCAAAGGCGGCGAGCTCGCGACAGCTGAAGTCCTTGCGCTCGAACATGCGACGGATGGTTCCCCACATCGCTTCATTGCCAGCGCCCTTGACGACCAGTGCCCCGTCGCGCGTCACGCGAGGTGCCTCAACGCCGTTATCGCGGAGGAGACGGTAGGTCTTGCGCATACCGAGCTTTCCCACCCTCTCTTCTGCGATAACTTCGATGATTTCGGCCGCCACCAGGCAGCGACAGTACTGCGAGACATTCAGCTCCAGGCCACCCACGACCTCTGCGATCTCCTCCTGCGTGAAGCGCTCTCGCTTCAGGCGGATCGCCTCCCAGACGCGCTGGCGGGGCGACTTTCCGCCTTTCATTTCAAGATGTGTCTTCTTACGCGCCATTGGCACCTCCTAGGCTTGAGCGGCGGATATCGCGGATGGCCTGCAGCTGACCGATCAAGCCGTCCAGGTCCGCAGGGTTAAGGCACAGCGTGGCCATGACGCGCTGGTGACGGCGCGAGCCAGTCAGTGCAATGCGCAACAGGACGGTCGACTTGTCGTCGGCGATCACAGCCTGGACGGAGCCGATGGCCTTGAGGGTCGGCGCATCGAGCCTGCCAATCTGGTAATGGCAGGTGTCAAAGGTGGAGAGGGTCAGGGTGCCGGCGTTCATAGCGGTGCGAGCTCCACATCAAAACCACCATCACTCGAGCCGCCGCGGTAGTGAGCCTCGAGCCTTTCCACGAAAGCGCGAATTTCGCGGGGCTTGATGGAAGTGCTACAGAAGACAAGGTCCGGATCCTCTCCAAGCACAATCTCGGCCAGCACCTCCGTTAGCGCCTCATCCAGCCGGAACCGAAGGCATGCCGGGGATCGCTTAACACCGGCCTCATACAACTGGCATACCGCAGCCGTCTGCGCCATTGAATGGGCGATTCGCTTCTCGTCAATGCTGAGCAGATATGCGCCAAGGAATGCGGCCTCGGCCGCCTGCAAACTCAGTGACTCAACCAGGTCAAACGCCCCGGAGACGACCACGACCGCGCCAAATGGATGCTTTCTGCTATGCCCGTCACCCATCAGAAGGAGGTCAAGCTCGGCTGCGCTCGCAGAAATAATCTCAGCGTTATTCTTCATTTTGAATCGCAGCATCACAGCCTCCGTTCCGGCGAACGACCGGTGTGCAGCGGAAAATCGCCCAAATCAGCGGCGGTAAATACGTCCTTACCGAATGTCAGGCAGTACTCGTGGATATTGGACAGATTTACCGTGGCGAGCCGCACCGAGCCCTTGGTCTCGGCCGCCAAAATCGCAAATACCTCTGGCTCAAACCGAATGCCATCGGCATAAATGGTGGCGAGCTTGCCGCAATCCTCGGCAGTGACGCGCTGGGCGGGCACCCACGTGAGCACGCGGGAATGGAAGCGTTGCCACTTCTCCAGCTTCTTCGGCAGCAGTTCCTCGCCGACCAGCAGCAGCGAGCCCTGGGAGCCCTCGTAAATGTCGCGAGTCAGCTCGACCAGGCTATTTGAGTCGGTCGCGTAATCGAATTCGTCCAGGATCAGCGTGCGGCGCGACGCGTTAAGCTGCTCGCAGACCATGTCGAGCAGCACCGGTGCAGTTGCCTTGCCGTGCGTGACGCCCATCTCGAACAGAATCTTTTCGAGAATGGTTTTGCGCGACCAGAGGCTGCGCAGCTGCAGGTAATAGGCGCGATTTTCGTTGGCAAGGACGTTGGTGGCAAAGGTTTTGCCCCAGCCAGCCGGGCCGTAGAGCACGGCCATGCCAGGCAGGCCGGTGCGGCGGTTGTCAAGGCGCTCCAGGGTGGCGGACACCAGATCGAGCGTGCCGATTTGCGCCACGCCACCGGACGGGCGCGGCACGGCCTGTTTGCCTACGGAAGGGTTTTTGGTCATAATCTCAACGTTTTCAAGGGTTACCGGAAGGCGTGCCGCACGGGTGCAAGCGTGCTGGCATTGCCACTAGACGCCGCCTGGGTGGATTCCAGGTGGCGTTTTTTCATGGCCGAGAATTCGGCGGACTGGGCATAAGTGCCGTACCAGCGGATCAGGTGGGGGTCGTCGATAGCGCCTCCGTTAGCAATGAGTTGATCGAGATCCATCCACTTGCGGAAGCGCAACTGCGCGGTTTCCGGGATGGCATGGACTTTGGTGGCCGGCGCAGGAGCTTCGGCCTGCTTGGCCTCGGCGTGCTTGCGCGCAGCCATGAATCGCTTCAAGTCTTCCGGCACGGCGGCATCGGGCGTGCGGCCGGTCAGCGCACGATGCGCGGCACCAGCAGCGGCCAGCGCCTCGGTTTCGTGCTTAACCGTCGGGTTGGGCAGCGTGGCGAGCTTGCCGGCCGCCTCCGCGCCTTCGCGCAGCATCGACTCGACCATCTGATCCACGTCCAACTTGACGCCCTTGGCGGCCTTGCGCTGCTCCTGGATGCTTTTCTTCTGCAGCTGGCGGGCATGGGCAGCAATCTCCGCGCGCTGCACGCCGACCCGCTCGGGGCAGACCGCGACGCACACGAATTCGCCGTCGTAATACACCACCAGCTCGCCGAGATCGGCGGTCTGACGCACGGCAACCTGCTTGCCGACATACAAGGCCAGTTCGGCAGCAATGAAATTGCCGCTCTCGACCGTCAGGCCCTTCTTCGTCACCGTATAGGTGCCCTTGCCGGCCGGCGGGGCGAGCAGGATGTCCAGGGCGCGCTCGTCGGCGATGCGGTGGACCTCGCCGCGATAGGACGAAGCCATGGCAAACGGACTCATGCCGTCCAGGCCGCCGTGCTCGCGCTGCTCATAAGTGCCCTGCAGCCAGTCATTGATGAGCGCCTGCAGCTTGGCGGCAGGCAGCGCCAGCTCGACCACCTGGTCTTTCTTGAACAGGCGTTCGGCAAAGGTGCGCCGGGCCTCGATCGCGGAGCGCTCGGCCACGTTGTGGCCGACGAAGGCCGACAGCGCCTCCAGGTTGGAGTGCAGAATCGTCTGGATGCCGCGCTCGACATGGGGCTTTTCCCAGGGCGAGAACGGGTTGGTGGTGTGATGCTTGATGCCGAGCTGGCGCAGGGTCTCCTGAAAATCCAGGCTTTGATAGTCCTTGCCGTTATCGGTCCAGACCTCTTCCGGCGCACCCCACGTCAGCAGCGCCAAACGAAGTGCAAACTTGTGCGTCTCAGTCTTCGGAGTCGGCGAGAGCACGACGATCATGCGGCGGCTGAAGACATCGATGACCACTGAGGCGCTATAGCGGCGCTGCTTGCCATCGGGGTCGGTGAGCATCCAGTCCGCCGGCGTGGCATCCATCTCCCAGCGTTGGTTAAGCCGCACGACGCCGGCAGAGGCGTCACCGAAGGCCACCATATGCTTGTTCTTCCACTCATCCGGGTTCGTGGCGGCGGTCAGTAGCTCAGCGTTCTTGGCCTTCCAGGCCTTCAGGAAGCGATAGGTCTGGTGGTAGCTCGGGACGTTAAACAGGATCTCGCCCGTTTCCTTGTCGACGGCGGCCTGCGCGATCAGGTCGAGCAGGCTCTGCACGGCCAGGTGTGGCCGAGCGATGAGCAGCGCGATCGCGGCTTTCTCAAGCGCCGGTTGGGTGGTAAAGACATTGACGTCTTTGCGCAGGCGTCCGTCGTTCGCATCAATGAGGCCGGCCATGCCACTGCGCTCGAAATCAAGCACCCAGCGCTGGACGGTCCGCCCGGACATCTTCGGAAAGACAACGATGACTTCATTGGGTAGCTGCAGCTCGCGGGCGTTGTAGGCCTGCGCGTAGGCGTCCCAGCTGACCGAGCGCTTCATCGGCTGCAAGGCAGTGAACCAGTTCTCATAGCTGCGGACGATGGCAAACCGGCCATCCATGCGGCTCTTAACACCCGGCGCATGGTCGTCCATCAGCTTCTTGAGGTTGGCCTCGCCGCGGGCACGCTTGTCGGCCGCGGCACGCTCGTCCTCTTCCTGGGCGTGCGCCAACACTGTGATAAATGCCTCGGCGACCTTGCCGCGGGCCTCGATTGCGGCCATGCGTTCGACTGCCCGGCGCACGTCCGCCGGGAGGTCGGCGGCGGCAAACATTTTCCTCTTCCCGCCGCGACCAGCCTCCTCCGAAAAGCGCCATTGCCCCTCGGTTGATCGCTTGGATGCGGCGCGGCGGGTAATCCCCAGCGCGGCCGCAATATCATGCAGATCCACAATCACGCACGACCCCCATGGCGCTTCAACTCTTCCTCGACCAGGCGATCAAGAACGTGCTTCGGGACATTCCGGCGCAGCTCTCCCAGTCGGTCATTGGCCGTACGGACCTGCAGCGTCAGCGCGCCGATCTCGGCCAGCATGGCTTCCTCGCCGCGATACACACGGCAGCCGCAGTGTGCGGCGAGCAGCTCGAGCAAACGGTAGTCGCCGGTGGCGACAATCAGCGCAGGGAGCGCTTCAGCAGGAAAGCGCCAGCCCTCCGCACTGGGAGCACAGCAGCGGTCCAGCATGTGCTTGCTGAACTCATGCGTCGTCAGGCGTGAGATCTTGGTGGCGACGTCATAACGGTCCATGCCACGCTCGCTGGCGCCGGCCAGGGTGTCGGCCAGGGCTTCGCGCACATTGAGCGCGATATTCAGGCACCCATCCTCGTTCTTGGGCTTGGGAGGCACCTCATAGAATGAGAGCTCCAGTTGGTTAGGCGCTTTCGCCTGATTTGCTCGCCGCTTCATATGTCAAATCCTCGTGGTGGCGCGTGGTTAAGCTGGGGAAGTGCTTTCGACATTGATGGAGGACGGCTGGCTGATAGACTTACGCTTAGCCCCTCGCCCGAGGCCGCGCTGGTGGCGGCCGCTTTTGGGGTTGCCGTCGGCGTCGTAACGCGTTGGCCATATTTCCGATGCGTGCAGACCGATGGCGGCGGCGATGATGCGCTCAGCTACGGGCCAAGGCAGATACAAGGCGTTCTTGAGCGCCCCCTGCGAATACCCGTGCTGGATGCTGAGCTGCCGAAGCGAGTAGCCAGCCTTTTCGAGTGCGCCCTTGATATCGGCGCGGTGCCAGTCCTGAAGGGCTGGTTTTTTTGGTGTGTTCAATTTGTTCATAGCTGTAACCATAGCACTTAACTTTGTGCCTATCAAGCGTAAAACTGTGGTTCCAGCTTCGGTTCTTTTCGCCTAAAAGCGAAAAGATTTGTATCTATTTGATTTGTATGAGGTTTCCTCGAAGATGGCACCTAGCATGAAAGCTGGAACTTCGGGTTCCAACTTCGGAGACGAGGGCATGCGAGATAGTGGGAACCAGTTCTCTGTGGCTATTGGCGCAAGGTTGCGTGCCTATCGAGAGTCGATTGGGCTGACGCAAGACCAGTTCGCCGCGCGCTGCGGGGGAACGAAGCGGGGCATTCAGGAAAACGAGAGCGGGAAGTCGGCGCCCAACAGTAAGTTGTTGGCCGCCCTTGCGAGGATGGGCCTTAACCTGTCTTGGCTTCTGAACGAAGTGGGACCGATGCTCATGGAGGACGTGGGCGCCGGCGCTCACGGGCCGGCCAGCGCCATAGACGCCGAACTCTTGCAACTGGTCCTCGAGAAGGTCGAGAAGGAGATCGCGGCTGCGGGCGTGAAGGTAGATCCCAAGAAGAAGGCTGATTTTGTTGTCCTCCTGTACGAATACATCGAGGAAACCGGCAGCCGAGATAGCCCGAACATCGATCGAATCCTGCGCCTGGTCGCGTAGATGTCGAACTGGCGCATCCGATGGCCGGTAGGACAGCGCCAACCCGTTGATTTCCGGCCGTTTGCGGAGATTTAGTAGGTGCCTGAAGAAGAAAAAAAGCAGCGGATCAGCAGAGCATGGGCTGATCTGCTTGGGTTAAGTGGTGGGGTCGAGGGGCAGCGGCCCTCGAATTCAAGGCCCCCTAGTATTAACGTCACCGGCGACGGTCCGGTCATCGTGGGCAACGGGAATGTGTTCAAGATTCACCCGAACATCACCGTAGTCCAGGCCGGCAATGGCCTCATAGACATCGCCCAGAAGAGGCGCATTCTCGAGCTGCGCGACCAAATCTCAGGCGTCTCAAGACATGTAGACGGTCACGAGATGTCTCCCGCCTTCCTTATGCGGCGACTTAACACCCACATGGGCGTCGAGTGCTACACCGAAATCCCTGCGGACCAGTTTCACAAGGCAGAGTCATACCTCTGGCGATTGCGCGGCATGATCGACGGCATGGCGGGAGCATCGACATCGCCGAGCTGGCGCGATCGCCGAATTCAAGCCCTCCTTGCCCGGTGCAAGGAGCTCAACTGCCACGGCTGGCGGCGCAGCTACATGCGAAAGGTATTCGGTACTGCCTCCATTGACGACCTATCAAACGACCAGGTCGGCAAGCTACACCGGGCGGTTATGAGCAGGAAGGCGGCGGCGTGACGCGGAAAGTGGGTGGTTCTATGCCAAAGCGTGCGCAATCACAGCCTAGAAACGGATCGATCCTGCCCGTTCTGTGCCAAATTGCCGGGGCGATGGTTTTTGGCTCAAGTCTTTGTAGTTATTGGTCTTTTCGACTTTTTGGACCTTCTTTCCCTTATGCCAAAGCAGACACCACCCCACAGAACGGGCAACCACGCCAGAACGGCAAGCACCACCGTGCGAACGACCAGCGCCGTGGAATGGATTGCCAGCCGCATAGGCGACGCGTTTTTTGGTTACTTTTTGTCGCTCGGACAAAAAGTGACTCGCCGGCTACGCCGGCGAAACAGCCACGCCCGCCAAGGGCGACGAGCGACCGTAATGGCACCAAGCCCAAAACTACAATTAAACCGTCGCCCCAGTCCCCAAAATCGCCGTAGCCTGACTAGACAACGTCCCCCCATTCCCATGCACCACGGCAACCTCGGCATCCCGCACCTGCCGCTCCCCACATTCACCACGCAACTGCCGCACCGCCTCAATGGTGATGAACATCCCGTACATCCCAGGATGCACGCATGACAAGCCACCGCCATTGGTGTTCACCGGCAGCCGCCCGCCCGGCGCAATGCCGCCGCCGCTGACAAACTGGCCGCCCTCGCCCTTGGCGCAGAAACCCAGGTCTTCCAGGAACAGCAGCGTGTTGATGGTGAAAGCATCGTAGAGCTCAGCCACGTCGACATCGGACGGCGTGAGCCCCGCCATGGCGAAGGCGCGCTCGCCGGATTCCTTGGCGGCCGTGACGGTCAGGTCCGGCATGCATGAGATCTGGCGGTGCCAGGTGGCGGTGGCATTGCCCAGCACATAGACCGGCGGCCTGGCCAGGTCCTTGGCGCGGTCCGCGCGCACCATCACATAGGCGCCGGCGCCGTCGGTGACCAGGCAGCAGTCACGCACGGAAAGCGGGTCCGACACCATGCGCGCATTGAGCACGTCGTCGATGCTGAGCGGGTCGCGCATCATCGCTTCCGGATTGAGCTGCGCCCACTTGCGCGCGGCCACGGCGACCTCGGCCAGGTGCTCGCGCGTGGTGCCGTACTGGTGCATATGGCGCGCCGCGGCGAGTGCATATGACGTGATCGGCTGCAGCGGGCTGTACGGGTGCTCATACGGCTGCGGGTCCAGCACCGCGCGCACCTTGGCGATGCCGGCGCGGCCGACGGTGGAGGTGCGCTGGTTGCTGCCGTAGCAGACCAGCACCGCATCGCACTGGCCCGATTCGAGCGCCATCATCGCCGGCAGCATGTGCGAGACAAAGCTGGAGCCGCCGATCATGGTGCTGTCGACAAACTTTGGCTTGATGCCGAGGTACTCGGCCACCGGCATCACCCACATGCTGGCGCCGACGCTGGCGGTGGCGATGCCGTCGATGTCGCGCATCGACAGGCCCGCATCCCTGACGGCGGCCTTGGCGGCCTCCACCAGGATTTCCATTTCCGTCTTGCCGTGGGCCTCGCACATGCCCGCCTGGCCGACCCCGACAATGGCGACGCTGCCGCGCAAATTGGACAAACTCATGGCCTCAGCCCTCCACCGGATCGAACACGACGAGAGCGGCCTCGCCTTCCTTGCCCTGCGCCACGCGTGCCTGCACACGCATGCCGATGCGCACGCTGGCGGGCGCAATGCCTTCCACGCGGCTCATCATGCGCACGCCCTCATCCAGGTCGACCAGCACCACGTTGTAGTCGCCGCCGGCCTCCGGCTTGCGGCGGATCACGCTGGTGGAGTAGACCGTGCCGCTACCCTTGGGCGCGACCCAGGCGAGCGTGTCGCCGCCGCAGTGCGGGCAGATATTGCGCGGGAAAAACACGTGGCGCTTGCAGTCCTGGCAATGCTGGATGCGGAACTGGCCAGCGGCGAGCTGGTCCGCATAAGCCTTGTCCGGACCCACCGCCGCTTCTTGTTGGGGCATGGAGTCTCCTTCACTTTTGATGGTGCCGCCATGGGCCTTCCATGGCACGGCAATGAGCTTGCCGCAGTCTGTGCATTGCAACAATTCACATCTGCCGAAGGCTGGATTTTTGAATGCGGAAAGCGCCGCGCTCAGATCACCAGTTCGATCACAAACGGCCCCCTGCGCGCATTGGCCATGCGGAACAGGTCGGCAAAACTTTCCATGTCCCTGGCCTGCGCGCCCTCCACGCCCATGCCGTTGGCCAGCTTGACCCAGTCCAGGTCGGGATTGCCGATGTCAAGCATGTCCAGGGCGGTCTTGCCCGGATTGGCCCCCACCCCCGCCAGCTCGCCCAGCAGGATGGCGTACTTGCGGTTGGCCAGCAGCACCACGGTGACGTCGAGCTGCTCGCGCGCCATGGTCCACAGCGACTGAAGCGTGTACATGGCCGAGCCATCGGCCTGCAGTGCCACCACGCGCCGGTCCGGCGCCGCCACCGCCGCGCCCACGGCCAGCGGCAGGCCTTCGCCGATGGCACCGCCGGTCAGCTGCAGCCAGTCGTGCGGGGCCGCATGGACCGTGCCCGGATAGAAGGCGCGGCCGAAGCTGATGCTCTCTTCCACCACGATGGCTTGTTCGGGCAGCAAGGCGGTCAGCGTCCGCGCCACCGCCTCGGACGTGACCGCGCCGCGGGCGGGCTCAACGGATGCGGGCGCCGCGGCAGCCGGCAGTGGCGCGTTGCGGGCGCCCACCTCGTCGGCCAGCCGGGCCAGCGCTTCGGCCAGGTCTTCCTCCGGACGTGCCAGCACATGGATCACGGCATCTTCCGGATACGGGCGCGGCGACTTGCCCGGGTAGGCAAAGAACGTCACCGGCGCCGGTGCGCCGACCAGGATCACGTTGCGGATGCCGGCCAGCCTGTCGCGCGCGACGTCGCCCGAATAGGGCACGCGGTCCACCGCCAGGCGGCCGCTGCCGCGCGACACTCGCGCATTGGACATGGGCGAGATCAGCCGGGCGCCGGTCGCTGCGGCAATGCGGTGTGCATCGGCCAGCGGTGCCTCGCGCAGCGCGCTGCCCCCCAGCACGACCAGCGTAGGCTGGCCCGAGCGCAGCACGCGCGCGGCCTGCTGCACGGCGTCGGGCGAGACCTTGGGCACCGCCAGTGGCGGCAGCGGCGCGGCCACTACGCCGCCCGCATCCCAGCACACATCGGAAGGCAGGATCAGGCTGGCGACCCCGCCCGGCGCGGCGCATGCGGCCTGCACCGCGGATGAGGCATCGGCGCCGACGGAAGCAGCCTGCGTGGCCGTGCGCGTCCACACGGAGACAGGACGGGCCCAGCCTTCGGTATCCGCGGTCAGCGGTGCGTCCAGCGGCCGGTGGTAGGTGGCCTGGTCGCCGATGATGTTGACCACCGGCGTCTGCGCGCGGCGCGCGTTGTGCAGGTTGGCCAGGCCGTTGGCCAGGCCCGGGCCGCAATGCAGCAGCGTGGCGGCGGGCTTGCCGGCCATGCGCGCATAGCCATCGGCCGCGCCGGTGACCACGCCTTCGAACAGGCCCAGCACGCAGCGCATGCCCGGGATGCGGTCCAGCGCCGCGACGAAGTGCATCTCGCTGGTGCCCGGGTTGGCAAAGCAGGTGTCCACGCCGTTGGCGAGCAGGGTCTTGACCAGGCTCTCGGCGCCGTTCATCGGTTGGGTAGTTTCCATGTCTCGGGTTCCGCTCAGGTTCTGGGTCAGCAGGTTGGCATTGGTTGCACTGGGGGCGTCAGGCCGGGCGCGGCCGCGCCGCCAGCAGGTCGAAATCCAGGCAGACAAACTCGGTCGGGAATTCGATGCGTGCGTAGTAGACGATCAGTTCGCCGCGCTCGCCCGGGACACAGGCAAAGCGGCGCAGCTCAGCCACCGGCGCGCCCACGGCAAGCGCCAGCGCGGCGGCGGATTCGGCCCCGGCCGCGACGATCGACAGGCGCTGGCGCGCGGTGCTGACCGACAGGCCGGGGAAGCGGTCCAGCACCGGCACCGAGGCGCCCTGGCGGAAGGCCTCGGGCTCGCGCGCAAAGACGCCGGCCTCGATATAGACCTCGCCCACCGCGAACGGCCGTCCTTCCAGCCGGTGCAGCCGGCGCAGGAAGTGGTAGTCGGCGGCGCGCTCACCGGGGCACGGCATACCGAGATCGGCGGGCAGCGGCACGTTGCCGGCCGACTCGACCATCGCTTCGGTGTCCAGCTGCGCGCCCACCGCCACCGCCTCGTCCCAGCTGGTCGACAGCGACACCTGCCGCCGCGCCTGGCACGGTGCCCTGACGAAAGTGCCGCGCCCGCGCGCGCGCTCCACCAGCCCCTCTTCATCGAGCATCGACAAGGCATGGTGCATGGTCATGCGCGCCACGCCGTACTGGCGGCACAGTTCCTCCAGGGAGGGAATGCGCTCGCCCTGGCGCCAGGCGCCGCTTTCGATCTGGCGGCGGAAGATGGTGGCCAGCTGCAGGTAGACCGGCTGGCGGCTGCGCGAGAGGAGTTCGCTGGAGGTGGTGTCTGCCATGCGGCAAGGGAGGTCGGGAAACGTCGGTACGGGCGATGCGGAGACCGCGCGCAGGCAGTCTGGTCGGACGACTATATAAAAGTCTATAAACCTAGACTACTCGGGTTAACGCCGATCCATGCCTCTCCGGTTTTGCCAGGCCCAGGCACGCATTCCGGGCTTTTATCGCCCGGGCGTCACGCGCCGGAACGTGCCGGAACCCCCACTTCAGCGCCCACCTTGCCATTGCCCAAGCGGACAGAATGCCACCATGCCCCAACCTTCCCGGGGGCAGGCGTGGCTGCCGCTTGCGGCCATCTCAAGGAGTCAATTTATGTTGATGCGAGACGTGATCCCCCAAATCCTGAACCGCGGCACGGCCCAACTGGCACCCGACGCGTTCGAGACGGCTTCGCACCAGACCTTCCACCATGCGATCGACATTTATCTCAAGGATTCCAATGCCTTTATGAATACCTACTTCGCCCGCTACTTCGAGTGGCAGGGCATTTGCCGGGAGCGGTGGTTCCATGAATGCATCCACGACAACCTGCTGGCCGCGGGCGGCGTCTTCGTGACCAAGCGCGCGCACCAGGAGTATGTCGAGGAGACGTTCCCGTTCCAGCGCGTGGATTGCTACCTGAACACCTTCCAGGTCCGGCAGTGCTCGGCCTACCTGCTGTTCCGCTTCTGCGTGGGGGGCAAGCCGGTGTCGCTGGGCTACCAGCAGATCGTCTTCGCCGACCGGCAAAAGCGCATCACGCGATTTCCGGCGGGCATCATCGAACGGGTCAGGGAATATGAACTGGCGCTGCCGGCACTGGCCAGCTGAGCCAGGCGCGGCTGACCCCGTGCGGGTCTGAATCCGGCACCGCCGGCCGTGGGTCAGCCGGCGGTGCTGGTGCGCAGCCGGCTGTCGGCCATGGCGGTGAAGCGCGGCAGCCTGAGGGTAAAGGTGGTATGCACGGCCGGCACCGACTCGCAGTCAATGCGCCCGCCGAAGGTCTCGATCACGCGCCGGCAGAAGGCCAGGCCGAGGCCGGCACCGGTGCCATGCGCCTTGGTGGAGAAGAACGGATCGAAGATGCGCGGCATGACGTCGGCCGGAATGCCCGGGCCGGTGTCGCGAAAGCGGACCACGTGGTACTGGCCCTCGGTCGCGCCGGTGATGTCGATGTGGCCGCCGCCGGCCGCCCTGATCGCATGCAGCGCGTTCTTCAGCAGATTGAACAGCACATAGACCAGCAGCGTGTCGGAGCCGACAAAGCGCCAGCCCTGGTCGATGCCGCGCACCTGCACGCAGCCGCGCTCCTCGCCCTGGAACGGGTAGCGCTCCAGCGCCGCATGCACGCAGTCGGCAATGCCGTGCGGCGCAAAGCTGCTGCGGTCCAGCCGCTCCAGCGTGACCGAGGCCAGCGCCATGTCGATCACGGTGCTGGTGCCATCGACTTCTCGCGTGATGGCGCCCACCAGGCTCGACACGCGCTCAAGCTGGCCGGGCCGCATGCGGTCCTCGCACAGCCCCTGCTGGACCGCCAGCTGGTAGCCGTGCAGCACCTGCGGCCAGGTGCGCGCCAGCTCCTGCGCCTGCATGCGGATGGTCGCCAGCGGCGTGCGCACCTCGTGCGCCACGGTGGCTGCCAGCGAATACGGATGCATCAGGTCGTAGCGCACCACGCTGACCGCCAGGATGCCCAGGCTTGCCGCCACGAACACCACGCCCGGCGGATAGAAGGCCACGCCGTAGTTGACGGCGTAGTCCACCGCCGCCAGCGAATAGAGCGCCACCGCCACCAGGCACAGCTTGTAGCGCTTGCGGCGTTCAGCCGTTGCATTGTGCCGCGCCGCCACCAGCAGCCAGGCGCTGCGCAGCGCCACCAGCACCGTCTGCACCAGGTGCAGCGGATGCAGCGGGCCGGCCTTGGGATAGTCGCCAAAGAAATAGCTGTAGTAGCCAGAGACCACCTGGTCGGTGGTCAGCAGCAGCACCGCCAGCACCAGGCTCAGGCCGTAGGAGGCCAGCAGCAACGGCCGTTCGCGGCGGCACTCGGTGACTTCGGCAATGAAGTGGTAGAACGTGGTCGGCAGGAACAGGATGAAGAGGTAGCCGAGCCGGGCCAGCATCAGCGCCACATCGGGATGCGAGGACTGGAACAGGAACACCCACGTGCCCTGCCAGGCGAAGGTGGTCACGCACAGCAGGAAGAACGAAGTGGAGACGCGCGTCACCCCCTTGGTCACCAGCACATAGAGGCCGTAACCGAGGAAGATCGACGAGACGAAGGCGGGCAAGGCTGCGTACATGCGGAGCGCGAAGGCAGGCCGGATGGATGGCGGGATCGGCGACGCGACATGTTATGCCCTGCGCGGGTGGCGCGTGCATCATTTGGTTGCATTCAGAGCTAATCCGCGCTTAATGCTGTGCGATTTACGCCGAAACACCCCTCGTTCCGGGGGTGCCCGAGGGGAATCGAGTACGCGCCACACAAGAAACAAGGCGGGGCGCCCGCTGGCGCCCCGCCTTGCCGTGCTGCCACGCCCTGCCTACCAGCGCGTGTCCCGTTCCCACGCCTTCATTTCTTCCTCGGCACGCTCCTTGGTGTAGCCATAGCGCTCCTGGATGCGGCCCGCAAGCTGGTCACGCTTGCCGTTGATCTGCGCGATGTCATCGTCGGTCAGCTTGCCCCACTTCTCCTTGACCTTGCCCTTCACTTGTTCCCACTTGCCTTCGATCTGGTCCCAGTTCATGTCATGCTCCTTCATCCGGTGGCAAGGGGGCGCCATCAGAGGCGTCCCCTTGCGTGTGGTGCGGTGCGTGGCCCGCCATTGCTGGCGGGATGCCGCGAAGGCTTACTTGCTGTACTTGGCCTTCACATCGGCCTGGCACTTGTCCTTGGCATCGCCCGACATTGCGTCGCAGCGTTCCTTGTCGGCCTTGTAGGCGGCGTCGGTGGCGTCCTTCTTCGCGTCGGCGCGGGCTTCCGCCACGTCGGCACGCGAACCCGTGGCCGCGGCCTTGTCGACCTTGGCAGCCATCAGTGCCTTTTCATGGGCGGCCTTGGCGTCCTTCTTGCAAACGTCCTTGTCGTTGCCCTTCTTGTCGTCGCACATTTCCTTGGCTACGTCATAGTCGCGGTCGGCCTTGACCTTCTCGGCCTTGGCCATCGACTTCTGCGTGCCGTCGCGGCGGGCTTCGGCCTGGGCCTTGGCCACGTCGCGGTCGCGCTTGGCCTCGGCCTTGCAAACGTCCTTGGCGTTGGCCTTCATGCCATCGCACTTGGTGGAGGCAGCCTTGTAGTCCGCGTCAGCCTGCTTCACCGCGGCGTCATAGTCTGCTTTGGACCCAGCAGCCGTCGTCTGTGCCAGGGCAAAACCTGCCGGGGCTGCAATCAGCATCGAACACACTGCTGCGGTCAGCCATTTCTTCATCATGTCGAGCTCCTTTCCGAAGAATTGCGTAACGGTACGCATGAGAGGCCGGCGGCTACGCTGGCCACGCCGTACGTTCAGAGTAGGCTCGGGGGAAAATGAGAAGCAGGCGTGGGGCTCCGAAAGGCGCGTCAGACTATTCCGACATTGCGATTCGGGCGAGGCACACGGCGGGCCATGCACCGGATTGCGGAGGGACTTGTGGAATGCGCCTTAAAAGAAAAAACGCCGCCCGGTGTGGGGGCGGCGTCATGCCTGGGGCCTGTCTGCAATGCCACACAGGGCCGCGAGGGACATGCCCCCGCGGCCCTGTCATCACCCCGCAATCGACGGCGTCAACCGGCTCTCGTCGGGCTTGTCGCCCTCTTCGTCCGGCCAGTTGCGGCCCACCATCCATTCATACAAGGTGGGCAACACGATCAGCGTCAGCATGGTGGCGGTGATCAGCCCGCCGATGATGACGATGGCCAGCGGGCGCTGCGTCTCCGAGCCGATGGCGCGCGAGATGGCCATCGGGAACAAACCCAGCATGGCCAGCAGCGCGGTCATCAGCACCGTGCGCAGCCGGTCCATCGAGCCGGTCAGCACGGCCTGGCGCACCGGCATGCCTTCGTCGCGCAGCTGGTTGAAGTAGGTCACCATCACCACGCCGTTGAGCACCGCCTGGCCGAACAGCGCGATAAAGCCGATCGCCGCCGACACCGACAGCGGAATGCCGGTCAGGAACAGCGCGAACACGCCGCCGATCAGCGCGAACGGGATGTTCGAGATGATCAGCGTGGCGCTCTTGAACGACTTGAACGCATTGAACAGCAGCAGGAAGATCACCAGCACCGACAGCGGCACCACGATCGAGAGCCGCGCCATGGCGCGCTCCTGGTTCTCGAACTCGCCAGACCAACTGATCTTGACGTCCTCGGCCTTGACGTTCTTGGCCACCAGCGCCTGCATGTCCTTCACCACGCTGCCCATGTCGCGGTCGTGGATAAAGATGCCGATCGAGGTGGTGCGCTGGCCGTTCTCGCGGCTGATGTTCATCGCGCCGGATGCCGCGCGGAAGGTCACCAGCTGCGACAGCGGCACCTGCGCACCGTCCGCGGTCTGCATGAAGATACTGGGCAGGTTCGGCAGCGCGCGCTCCGACGGCTTCAGGCGCACGGCCACGCTGAAGTGCTTCTCGCCCTCCCACAGCTCGGTCGCGGCCTTGCCGGCCAGCGCGGTTTCCATCAGGTCCTGCACGTCGGCCACGTTGATGCCGTAGCGCGCGGCCTGGGCGCGGTCGAACTCCAGCACGTACTGCGGCAGCTCGCCGTCGCGGTCGATAAAGGCCCGCATCACGCCCTTGACCGACTGCACGTTGGCCAGGATCTGGTCGGCCACCTGCTTGTTGTGCTCAAGGCTGTCGCTCTGGACCTTGATCACGATCTGGCCCTTGATCTGCGAGATGCTCTCCAGGATGTTGTCACGCACCGGCTGCGAGAAATTGGGCTCGATGCCGGGGAGCTGGCGCAGGTTCTTGTCGATCTCGCCGATGATGCCGCGCTTGTTGAAGCCGTCGCGCCACTGCTTCTCGGGCTTGAGGTCGACCAGGATCTCGACGGTGTTGATCAGCTTGGGATCGGTGCCGTCGTCGGGGCGGCCCACCTTGGAGATGGTGGTGTTGACCTCCGGGGTCTTGCGGATCACGCTGCGCAGCAGCTGCGCCTGGTCGCGCGCTTCATCGATCGAGACCGAAGCGGGCAGGTCGAAGCTGACCCACATCGAGCCTTCGTCCAGTTCGGGCAGGAACTCGCTGCCAAGGAACTTGCCCACGCCCACGGTCACCACCAGCAGGCCCACCGCCGCGCCCACCACCAGTTTCTTGTGGTCCAGCGCCCAGGCCAGCATCGGCTCATAGAGCCGCTTGCAGTGGCGCACGATGAAGTTGTCATCATGCGCGATGTTCTTGGTGAGCAGCAGGTGGCACAGCAGCGGCACCAGTGTCAGCGAGAGGATCAGGGAACCGATCAGCGCGCCCGTCACCGTGTAGGCCATCGGCGCGAAGATCTTGCCCTCGTGCCGCTGCAGCGTGAAGATCGGGATATGCGCCGCAATGATGATGACCATCGAGAACACGGTCGGACGGCCCACTTCCGTGGTGGCCTGCAGGATGGCGAGGAGGCGCGCCTTGCTGTCCTTGATCTGCTGCTCCTTCAGCTCGCCCAGCCGCTTGAAGATGTTCTCGACCACGATCACCGCGCCGTCGACGATGATACCGAAGTCCATCGCGCCAAGAGACAGCAGGTTGGCCGGAATGCCCACCCAGGTCAGGCCGATGAAGGTCGACAGCAGCGCCAGCGGGATGATCAGCGCCACGATTGCCGCGGCACGCACGTTGGCCAGGAACAGGTACAGCACCGCCATCACCAGCAGCGCCCCTTCCACCAGGTTGCCGAACACGGTGTGCAGGGTCTTGTCGATCAGCGTGGAGCGGTCGTAGTACGGCACGATCTTCACGCCCTTGGGCAGGATCTGGTCGTCCAGCAGGTCGATCCTCTTCTTCAGCGCCTCCAGCACCAGCGACGGGTTCTCGCCCTTGCGCATCACCACGATGCCCGAGACGATGTCGTCCTCGTTGTCCTGGCCCATCAGGCCTTGCGGCGGCGCGCTGCCGACCCTCACGTCGGCGATGTCCTTGACCAGGATGGGGGTGCCCTGGTTCTCGGCCACCACCACGTTGGCGATATCGGCCGAGGTGCGGAAGCTGCCCAGCGAGCGCAGCAGGAACTGCTGCCGTCCGTGCGCCACGGCGCCGCCGCCGGCGTTGGCGTTGGCGCGCTGCAGCGCGGTGAACAGCTGCGACAGCGAGATCTTGGCATCGCGCATGCGCGCCAGGTTGGGATTGACCTCGTACTGCTTGATGGTGCCGCCGATGGTGACCAGGTCGGCCACGCCCGGCACCTGGCGCAGGTTCTTCTCCACCACCCAGTCCTGCAGCGTGCGCAGCTCTTGCGCGGTATAGCCCTTGCCGGTCAGGCGGAAGCGGTAGATCTCGCCGATCGCGGTGGACAGCGGCGCCAGGTCCGGATGCACGCCGTCGGGCAGGTCCACGCTGCGCAGGCGCTCCAGGATTTGCTGGCGCGCGGTCACGTCGGTGGCCTTGTCATTGAAGGTCACCATCATGAACGACAGGCCGAACTGCGTATGCGAGAACACCCGCACCGCGTTGGGCGTGCCGGCCAGCGCGGTTTCGATGGGGATGGTGACCTGGCGCTCCACCTCTTCGGCGGCGCGGCCCGGGTATAGCGTGATGACGTTGACCTGGATGTCGGAGACATCCGGGAAGGCTTCGATCGGCAGGTTCTTGAACGCGGCCAGGCCGCCCCCGACGAAGATAAGCAGGCCCAGCCAGACAAAGAGCTTCTGGTGCAGGGCAAAGCTGACGATGCGTGAAATCATGTGGCGGCCGTCCTCACTTCTTCTCGGACGCACGCGCCGCGTTCACGGCCGTGGCATCGCGCAGGATGTCCTGCAGGTAGAGGTTGCCATCGGTGATCACGGTCTCGCCGTCCTTCACGCCTTCAAGCAGCTCGGTGGTGCCGGGCAGCGTCACGCCCACGCGCACCAGGCGGCGCTCAAAGGTATTGGCGGCGGTGCGCACGAACACATAGTTGCGGTTGTCGGCCAGGAACACGGCCTTGGACGGCACGGCGATGCCCTTGAACGATGCGGCCGGCAGCTTCGCGGTGACGAACATTTCCGCCTTCAGGCGGCGCTCCGGGTTGGGCACCATCAGCCGCACCTTGATGCTGCGCGCGGTGGGATCGACATAGTCGGCGATCTTGATCACGGTGCCGGAGAAGGTCTCGCCGGGCCAGGCAGCGGTGGTGAGCTGCACGTCCACGCCCGGCTTGAACAGGCTCAGGTCAGCCTCGCCCGCGTCGACCTGCGCCCACAGCGTGGTCGGATCGGTCACCAGGAACAGCGGCGCGGCGGGCGGCTGGTCAGGGCGCAGCTCCATGCCGAGGTTGATGTTGCGCTCGACCACCAGGCCGTCGATCGGGCTGCGCAGGGGAAAGCGCTGGTTAACGGCGCCCGCTCCGCCTGCGGCCGCGCCGTACTGGCCCAGCGCCGCCTGGGTGCGCTGCAGGTCCGCCGCCGTACGCGCGGCGTCGGCCTGCGCCTGTTCCAGCTCCTTCTGCGCGATGATGCCGGCGCCGTACAGCTCGCGCTGCCGTGCCAGCGCCTTGGCCGCGACCGCGCTCTCGGCGGCGGCCTTGCGCGCATCGGCCTGGGCCACGCCGAAATCGGGCGAGGTCAGGCTGGCCAGCGGCTGGCCCGCTTTCACGGTGGCGCCGGGCTGCACCAGGATCTCGGTGACGCGGCCGGCAAACGGCGTCGACACGCGCACGGTCTTGTCCTCGTTCCACACAAGCCGGCCGGGCAGGCTCAGCATGCGCTCGCCGCCGGTCTTGGCGGCTTCGCCGGCGATGCCCGGCAGCGTCTTTACGCTGGCCGGGAACTGGATGGTATTGCCGCTGACCTTGGGATCGTCATTGGCCTTGGGCGCTTCAGACTTGCCGCAGGCGGCCAGCGCCAGCGCGCACAGGGACAGGGCAGCAACCCGTGCGGGCAGGCCGGCGGGGAAATGGACAGAAGACATGCGGCGGGACATGCGTGACAGGAGAGAGTGCATTGGATTCGCTGGAACTGCGGTTCAGGGACGCGAGGTCGTCGCAGTGCCGGTCGTGGAGGTCTGCAGCGCGGCGCGGTAGGCCGACAGGGCCTTGGCGTAATCGCCCTGGGCGCTGACGGCGTCGAGCCGGGTCTGGCGCAGCGCGCGGCGGGCATCGAGCAGGTCGAGCACGCCGGTGGCGCCCTTGCCGTAGGCAAACTCGGCGCTGCCGGCCACGCTTTCGGCAGCGGGCAGGACGTCGTCGCGCATCTGCCGCAGTGACTGGCGCGAGGCTTCGAGCTGGCTGCGCAGCCGTTCCATCTCATTGCCGGCTTCAAGCAGCACGCGGTTGCGCTCGTCCAGCGCGGCGTAGTAGTCCACCTCGGCGCGGCGGGCCTCGCCGCCGTTGCGGTGGCGCACGTACAGCGGGATCGTCAGGAACACGCCGTAGCTGTTGCCGCTGCCATTGGTATTGGTGGCCGAGACCGGATAGTGCTCAGCCTGCGCGCCCACGGTCACGTCAGGCACGCGGCCGGCGCGCGCCAGGTCGCGGGTGGCGGCGGCCGCGGCCAGGCGGGCCTCGGCCGCGGTCACGTCGGGGCGGCGCTGCAGCGTGTCGGGGTCGACCTGCGGCACGGGGGTATCCAGCGGCGGCCAGTCCGGCACCAGCCGGTTGTCGGCGAGCGTGCCGGGCACGCCCATGGCCTGCGCCAGCTGGGCCTTGTCGCGGTTGTGGTCGGCCATGGCCTGGCGCATGTCGTTCTGCGCGCGCAGCGCGTCGAGCTGCAGCTTGGTCACATCGGCACGCGAGACGTCGCCGGCCTTGAGGCGGGTCTCGCTGGCCTGGCGGGTGCGGTCGTACAGGCCCAGCATCTCCCTGAGCACGCCCACGCGCTCCTGGCTGACCACCGCCTCATAGAAGGCCTGCTCCGCCCCGGCGCTCTGCTGCACCACCACCGCCTGCACCACTTCGCCGGCGGCCGCGCTGGCCTTGCGCGCGGCGTCCACGCGCAGGCCGCCCTTGTTGGCGGTCTCGATCAGCTGGTCCACGCGCAGGGTGGAGTCCACGGTCTTGCTGCGCAGGTTGCCCGAGCCGATGCCGGCATGCGGGTTGATGTTGGCCACGCCCAGGCTCAGCACCGGGTTGGGCCGCTGCGAAGCGATCTGTATGTCCGCCTGGCTGGCTTCGACGCCGCGGCGGGCGGCGATGATGTCGCGATTGCAGCGAAGTGCGTCCAGGCGCACCTGCGCCAGGGTCAGCGTCGCGCCCGCCGGCGGCGGCACGCAAGGACCGGCAGCATCTGCGGAATCAGCGGAAGGAAGCGGATCGGCCGGGCGTTCGGCGGCAAGGAGTGCCGCGGGCCGGGCCAGAACCCCCAGTACCAGCAGGGCACCCACGGCAATACGGGAAAAGACAAAAGGCACGGTCAGTCAGGCTCAGTTCGACAACGGTCTGCGGTAAACGACCGTGCCCGCCGAACGGTGCACCGGGGCGGCAAATATTCATCCGACCCCGATCCCGCCAGTGCGGCCGCGAAGCGTGGCTGTCTTGGTGCGCCCTCGCCTGCTGTCCTGATGCATCAAACGCCACCCGGACACGATCTCCCGCACGCATTCAAACCGAATCGCATTACAAACAGCTTTCATTGGGCTGACAAAAGCCTTTAACTACGCGAAAACCCTAGCCAACCGGAAAAAACCACCACCGGTGCGGGCCGTTGCCGGCCATGCCGTCGGAAATTGCGGCGGACCTGATCCCTTCGTCCGCCCGCCTGATCCGTTTCTCCTTACCCCTTCACGCGGTCATCCAGCCCCAGGCTGCGGCCGATGATCTCCTTCATGATCTCGCTGCTGCCGGCGTAGATGCGCGAGATGCGCGCGTCGGTGTACATGCGGCAGATGCGGTATTCCTCCATATAGCCGGCGCCGCCGTGCAGCTGCACGCCCTCGTCGACCATGCGCCCCTGCAGTTCCGACGTAAGCAGCTTGGCCGACGCCGCGGTCTCCACGGTCAGCGTGCCGGCGTTGTGCTGCAGCACGCACTGGTCGACAAAGGTCTGCAGCGCATCCAGCTGCGCACGCAGCTCGGCCAGCTTGAAGCGCGAGTTCTGGAACGTGCCGATCGCGCGGCCGAAGGCCTTGCGCTCCTTGACGTAGTCCAGCGTGAGGTCGAACGCCACCTGCGCCGACGCCATGTAGCCGCAGGCGCCAATCAGCCGCTCTTCGGCCAGGTGGCGCGTCAGGTAGCGGAAGCCCTGGCCGGGCTCGCCCAGCACGTTGGCCTTGGGCACCTTGACGTTGTCGAAGAACAGTTCGGACGTATCCTGCGAGTGCAGGCCCATCTTGCGCAGCTTGCGTCCGCGCTCGAAGCCGGGCATGCCGCGCTCGACGATAAAGAGTCCAAGGCCGTGGCTGCGCTCCGCATCGGTGCGCGCGACCACCACCACATAGTCGGCCAGCTGGCCGTTCGAGATATAGGTCTTGGCGCCATTCAGCACCCAGTGGTCGCCATGGTCCTCGGCACGCGTGCGCATGCCGGCCAGGTCGGAGCCCGCCTGCGGCTCGGTCATGGCGATGGCAAAGATCGACTCGCCGCGCGCGGCCGCCGGCAGCAGGCGCTGGCGTTGTTCCTCATTGCCGATGCGGCCGATATATGGCGCCACCAGCCGCGAGTGCAGCGTGCCGAAAAAGCCTGTGTCGCCGTGGCGCGCGTTTTCCTCGATCAGGATCTGCTCATAGCGGAAGTCCTCCACGCCGGCGCCGCCGTATTTCTCATCGGCCCACATCAGCAGGTAGCCCTGCTCGCCGGCCTTGCGGAACACCTCGCGGTCGACGCAGCCCTGTTCGCGCCAGCGCTCCCCGTGCGGCCCCACCTCGCGCTGGTAGAAGCGGCGGGCGGATTCGCAGAAGGCGTCGTGTTCGGCTTCGAAGATCAGGCGTTGCATGGCGGGGTCTCCTGGTGTTTTTGAGAGTGACCGGCTGAGTGTCTGCCGTGCAGCGGCTATGAGACTCGTCGGAAAGGATGATTTTTCCTGCCGCAGCCGAACGGACAGGTTTGAAGGAGAAGCCGGCTTGAATGCAATTTTATTGATATGAAGTGGAAATAACTTTCATTTACCCGCCGTAACGGTTTGCGCCAATACTGGAATCACAGATACCTATTCGATGGAGCGGGAACATGGAAGCCGTCCTCTGGATTGCCCTGGCACTGGCACTGGTGGCACTGGGAGGCGCCGTCACCTGGCTGATCGGGACGCGGGTGCCCGAGCCGGTATTCGCACGCGCGCAACTGCACGGCCGCTTTGCCGGGCTGGAACCCCGCCCGCCGCGCGGCGGCGGACGCGGCCGCCGGGTGCGGCGCGTGCGGCAATGGCGCCTGGTGGCCGTGCCCGGCCCGATGGGCCAACTGGTGCCGGTCCGGATCTGACCGCTTTGCGCTACTGCGGGAAATCCCAGCGCTGCGACCAGTCGGATTCTTCGCGCACAATGTCGCGCAGGATGCGCACGGCATCCTGCGACGCGCCTGCGGGAGTCCTGGCGCAGACGAGGAATACCGGATATGAGAACTCTGAGGCGCCTTCCACGCGCGCCAACACCCCGCTGTCCAGGTAGCTCTGCACCACGCGTGTCCGGAAATAGCCGCTGCCGCCGAACTGCAGGATGTACTGCAGCGCCAGCGGCCCCAGGTTGAAGTACAGCGAGGCGCGCGCATGCTCCGGCAGCGCGCTGTCATGCTGGCGGCGGAATTCCGGCCCCCAGTCGACATAGACATAGCCGCCATCGCGCTGCGTCGAGCGGATCAGGATCAGCTTCTCTTCCATCAGCGCCTCGACATGCATGCCGGGCGCGTACTCCGGCTGGTAGACCAGCGCCGCGTCCAGCGTGCCCGACTGCAGCTTGCGCTGCAGTTCCGCCCCTTCCCCCACTTCCGCCCGCACCGCCTGCGCCGGCATCAGCTGGCGCAGGCGCGTGGTCCACAGCAGCACCAGCGGATTGCCCAGGCTGATTTCCGTGCCGAAACGAAACAGGCTGGCCAGCCCGGCCGGCAACGGCAGTTCGCGGCATGCCGCCTCCCAGGTCTGCACCAGCTGGCTGGCGTAGCCGAGAAAGCGCTGGCCATCGGGCGTCAGTCGTGCGCCCGCCTTGTTGCGATCGAACAGGCGGCAGTTGAGCTGCGATTCCAGGCTCTTGATGCGCGCGGTCACGGCGGTCTGCGTGACATGCAGCCTGTCGGCCGCGGCCAGCAGGCTGCCGGTGCGAACGACTTGCAGGAAGGTGCGGGCGAGTTCGATGTCCATGGGGCGGGGGATTAACCGGTGTGACGAATTGTAGGCAATTGAGGGCGAATATTCCGCAATTGCCGTCACATGGATGACCGCCGACGGTACTGCAACTATGCTGTCCTGCCCGGATGGAATGGGAAAGCACCGACTTCATGTCGGCAGGGCGGGGCGAACAGGAACAGATCAGGCGCTAAAGACCCACACGGCGCCGCTTGCTTCGCCGCCCTGCTCCCGGGGGGCCCCGCCGGGTCAGCGCGCCGGCTGCGGCCGCACCGCCGCTGGCATGGCAACCGGCACTGCGCCTGCCGCCGGCGTGCTGCTCGCCTCGCGCGGCGGCCTCAGCGGCGCGAGGCCTTCCGGCTCCCGCAATGCCAACCCATTGTCATAGCCGGTGGCAACGGCCTCCAGGTATCCGGGCGCAAACTTCTGTTCCGGCATCACGGCCTGCACGGCCGGCGCTGCAGCCTGCGGCGCCTCGGACTGGGCGCAGGCGACGCTGTTGATGCATAAGCCTAGCACGCGCAGCAGCGCCATGGCCTGGCGCGAGCGGTGCAGGATTGCGGGCGGGCGCGGCGCGGCCTGCCCTGTCTGGCATTGGGATCGGGTGTTCATCGGGGTTCTCCGGGAAGCCATTGCTGGCTGGTGGCACAACGAGCCGCGGCGCCGCGCTCGCTGTCCATAGCGCAATGACCGTGCCACCGCCGCAAGGCTGGTTGCGGCGTGGATTACGGCACTTTCCGGGGATCGGGTGGTGGGGCCAGGCCGACGCTGGCGGCAGGGATGTCGGTCGATCTCCAACACTCCCGGCGGCGTCCGCGCCGCGACGGGTGCGTGGGTGCCGCCCTCAGGGCTTGACCGCCGCCGCCAGCACCGCCGGCATCGGCACCTCGAAGCCGCTGCCGCGCATATAGGCGGCGACGGTGCCGCGCAGCACGGCGCGGATCTCATCGCGGGCCCTGGGGGTCTGCGCGCGCAGCGTGGCGGCGGCGCGCACGGTGCCCTGGGCCAGCGCATCGAACAGTTGATCGGGCGTGGAGAAGCGCCATACCTGCGGCACGCTGCGGCAGGTGGGCGAGACAAAGCCGGCCTGCTGCAACGCGGTGCGGCAATGGCCCGGATCGCTGAACAGGAAGAAGTTCGGCCCCACGGGGAGATCGACCTCCATCGAGCCGCAGGCGCGGATCGCGGCATAGACCGCGCCGAAGCCGACCGCGCGCTCGGGCGTGTCCCACACTGTGAAGGCGATGCGCCCGCCCGGGCGCAGCACGCGGAAGGCTTCGGCCAGCGCGGCGTCGGGGTCGGACAGGTGGCACATGCCGAAACCATTGACCACGACATCGAAGCTGGCATCGCTGAACGGCAGCGCCTGCGCATCGGCCTGCTCGTAGTGGACATCCGGATGAAGCTTGCGCGCCAGCTGCACCTGCGCCAGCGAGAAATCGATGCCGACGGATTCGGCGCCGCGCCGCACCGCCCCCGCCGCGACATGGCCGGAGCCGGTGGCCACATCCAGCACGCGCAGCCCGCTGGCCACATGGGCGTCATCCAGCAGGGACTCGACCGATTGCCGGGTCACGTGCGACAGATGCTCCTGGTACTGGCTGACGACCTCGGGATCTTCCCAGCCAGCCAGCTCAAAGGCCCGAAACGAATCTGCGGTGTGGTTCATGCCCTCTCCTCGGCGTCGATGCCAGGCTGCCGGTCTGCGCGGACGCAGTGCCCCTCCGCCGTCTGACCCCGGTAAAACCAAGTATAGACAGCGCCGGCTGCGCGCAGCGGCCGGGCGCCCAGGCGGGCACCCGGATTGCCCTCAGGCAAAGCGCAGCGTGGCCACGCCGGCGGCGATCAGGCAGGCCGCGCCCAGGCGGGCGGCGCCCACGCGCTCCTTGAGCAGCAGTCCGGAGATCAGCGCGCCGAACAGGATCGAGGACTCGCGCAGGGCCGCCACCGGGGCCACCGGCGCGCGTGTCATCGCCCACAGCGACAGCCCGTAGGACGCCAGCGTGCCGCCGCCGCCCACCAGTGCCAGCGACAGATTGCGCCGCACGTAGCCCGCCAGTGCCGGCCGGCGCGCCACCAGCGCCCACGCCGCCAGCGGCACCGCGGTCAGCACGAAGATCCAGAACGCATACGCTACCGGGGCGCCGGAGCGGCGCACGCCGGTGCCGTCGATCAGCGTATAGGCGGCGATCACCAGCGCGTTCAGCAGGGCCAGCCACATGCCCTCACGGCTGCCAGCGGCAGCGCGGGCACCGTGACCGCCGCCCGCCATGGCCAGGATGCCCAGGCTGACCACGGCGATGCCGCTCCACGCCAGCGCCGACAGGTGCTCGCCCAGCCAGCCCACGCTGGCCACCGCCACCAGCAGCGGCGCGGTGCCGCGCATCAGGGGGTAGGTCTGGCTCATGTCAGCGGTGTGGTAGATGCGTGCCACCAGCGCGAAATACACCACGTGCACGCCCACTGACGCGGCGATGAACGGCCAGCTCGCCGGCGCCGGCTGCGGCAACGCCGGCAGCGCCACGGTGGCCATCAGGCCGGCGCTCACCGCCACCATCACCGTCGACAGCATCTTGTCGCCGCCACCCTTGACCACCGCGTTCCAGGCGGCATGCAGGAACGCGGCGAGCAGGACGACAGCGAATACAGTGAGAGACATGGGCGGCAGCGGGCTCGGCGTGGGGGGACGCCGTCATTCTAGCGGCGCAGTGCCGCCGCTGCCGCGCCATGGTCCGCCTACTTCGCGCCGCTGACCCGCCACACCGTATTGCCGACGTCGTCGGCCACCAGCAGTCCGCCGCGCGGGTCGATCGCCACCCCCACCGGCCGCCCGCGCGCGTTGCCGTCCTCATCGAGAAAGCCGGTCAGCACGTCGAACGGCGCGCCGTTGGGGCGGCCCTTGCTGAACGGCACGAAGATCACCTTGTAGCCCGCCAGCGGCCTGCGGTTCCACGAACCGTGCTGGCCGACGAACATGCCTTCGCTGAAGCGCGCCGGCAAGCTGTTGCCGCCGGCGGCGGCCAGCCCGAGCGATGCGGTGTGTGCCCCCACGGCATAGTCCGGCACGATGGCCCTGGCCACCAGGTCCGGCGCCGGCGGCTTCACGCGTGCGTCGACATGCTGGCCATAGTAACTGTAGGGCCAGCCATAGAAGCCGCCGTCGCGCACCGAGGTGATGTAGTCCGGCACCAGGTCGCTGCCGATCTCGTCGCGCTCGTTGACGGCAGTCCAGAGCATGCCGGTGACCGGCTCCCACGCCATGCCGTTGGGATTGCGCAGGCCGCTGGCAAAGATCCGGTGCGTGCCGGCCTTCGGGTCGACCTCCCAGATGGCGGCGCGGCCGACCTCCTTGTCCATGCCGTGCTCGCCCACGTTGCTGTTGGAGCCCACTGTCACGTACAGCTTGCTGCCATCGCGGCTGGCGATCAGGCTCTTGGTCCAGTGATGGTTGAGCGGCCCGCCGGGCAGGTCCACCACCTTCTGCGGCGCGGCAGTGATCTGGGTCTGTCCGGGCTGGTACGGGAAGCGCAGCACCGCGTCGGTGGCGGCCACGTAGAAGTCGTTGCCGACCAGGGCCATGCCGAACGGCGAGTTCAGGTCCTTCAGGAACACCGAGCGCTGGTCGGCCACGCCGTCGCCGTTGGTGTCGCGCAGCAGCGTGATGCGGTTGGCGCTGGGGGTGCCGGCGCCGGCGCGCTTCATCAGCTTCTTCATGATCCAGCCGCGGATGCCCTTGCCGTCATCGGGCTTGGGCGGGGCATTGCTCTCGGCCACCAGCACGTCGCCGTTGGGCAGCACGTAGACCCAGCGCGGATGGTCCAGCTTGTCGGCGAAGGCCGTCACCGCCATGCCTGCGGCCGGCACCGGGCGCTGGCCCGCTGCCCAGCCGATGGCCGGCGCGATCTTGACGGTGGGGATCGCGGTCTGGTTGGGTGGCGGCAGTTGCGGCATGGGGCCGAAGCCCGCTTCGGAAGGCAGCTTGGCCGATTCGCCGCAGGCGGCGAGCGCAGCGGTGGCGCCCGCCAGCAGGACGACACGCAACAGGGAGAGGGTGGTGGGCATCGGCATGGTCCGGGCTCCTCAGGCAACGCGGGGGGGCGCGCCTGTCCCTGGACTATAGGATGCGGGCCACCCGCCCCTCGGTAGGCGCCGCCGAAGCCACCGCGTAGAACGATGCGCACGGCCGCGACGCGCGCACGCCGCGAACTGCCTCAGCCGCGGTGCGGCGTATCGAGCCCCTTCACCACCGCCGGGCGCTTGACGAACGCCTCCAGCACGCGCCTGACATGCGGGAAGTCCTGGATGCCGACCAGTTCGCCCGCTTCATAGAAGCCAAGCAGGTTGCGCACCCACGGGAAGGTGGCGATGTCGGCGATGGTGTATGCGTCGCCCATGATCCAGTCGCGTCCTTCCAGCTGCTGGTTCAGCACATTCAGCAAGCGCCGGCTTTCGGCCACGTAGCGGTTGCGCGGCCGCTTGTCTTCGTACTCTTTGCCGGCGAATTTGTGGAAAAAGCCCACCTGCCCGAACATCGGCCCGATGCCCCCCATCTGGAACATCACCCACTGGATGGTTTCGTAGCGGCGCGCGGGGTCGGCCGGGATCAGCTGGCCCGACTTGTCGGCCAGATAGAGCAGGATCGCGCCCGATTCGAACAGCGCCAGCGGCTTGCCGCCCGGGCCGTTGGGATCGAGGATGGCGGGAATCTTGTTGTTCGGACTCAGCGACAGGAACTCCGGCGACATCTGGTCGTTGGCGTCGAAGCGCACCAGGTGCGGTTCATACGGCAGGCCGGTCTCCTCCAGCATGATCGACACCTTGACCCCGTTGGGCGTGGGCAGGGAGTACAGCTGGATGCGGTCGGGATGCTGCGCCGGCCATTTGCGGGTGATGGGGAAAGCGGACAGATCGGGCACACTGGCTCCTGGTTCAGGCGCTTGCGCACTGCGCAAAGAAGGCGCCGGACAACGGAAAAGCCCGATCATAAACCGCCCCTGCCATGCGTGCAGCGCAGGGCCTCGGGCGGTCTCGGCCGGCTGCACCGCGCGATGCAGGGCCGCGCGCAAGCACCGCGAGTACCTGATGCGCAAGCTCGACCTGCACAACACGGCCGAAGTGGTGGCATACGCCGCGCGCCACGGCGTTCCGCTGGACTGAACCATCCGCCTGCGCCACGGCGTGTCGCAGAAGGCAAAAAAGGGGCCCCGCAAGCGGGACCCCTTCTTCATGCCAGCCTGACTGCGCGACTTACACCGTCACGCCGTCGGCCACTTCCTTGAAGTCCTCGATCTGGTCGAAGTTCATGTACTTGTAGATCTTGTCGCCATTGGCATTGAGCACGCCCATGTCGGCCATGTACTCTTCCTTGGTCGGGATGCGGCCAAGGCGCGAGCAGATCGCCGCCAGCTCGGCGGAACCCAGGTACACGTTGGTGTTCTTGCCCAGGCGGTTCGGGAAGTTACGCGTGCTGGTCGACATCACCGTGGCGCCTTCGCGCACCTGTGCCTGGTTGCCCATGCACAGCGAGCAGCCCGGCATTTCGGTGCGGGCACCGGCGGTGCCGAACACGCCGTAGTGGCCTTCCTCGGTCAGCTGCTTCTGGTCCATCTTGGTCGGCGGAGCCACCCACAGCTTGACCGGGATGTCGCGCTTGCCTTCCAGCAGCTTGGAAGCTGCGCGGAAGTGGCCGATGTTGGTCATGCACGAACCGATGAACACTTCGTCGATCTTCGCGCCGGCCACCTCGGACAGCGTCTTGACGTCGTCCGGGTCGTTCGGGCAGGCCACGATCGGCTCATGCACGTCGGCCAGGTCGATCTCGATCACGGCGGCGTACTCGGCGTCGGCGTCCGGCTCCAGCAGCTTGGGATCGGCCAGCCACGCTTCCATGGCCTTGATGCGGCGCTGCAGGCTGCGCGGGTCCTGGTAGCCCTGGGCGATCATCCACTTCAGCAGCGTGATGTTGCTGTTGATGTATTCGATGATCGGGTCCTTGTTCAGGCGCACCGTGCAACCGGCGGCCGAACGTTCTGCCGAGGCGTCCGACAGCTCGAACGCTTGCTCGACCTTCAGGTCGGGCAGGCCTTCGATTTCCAGGACGCGGCCCGAGAAGATGTTCTGCTTGCCTTGCTTGGCCACGGTCAGCAGGCCCTGCTTGATCGCGTACAGCGGAATTGCGTTGACCAGGTCGCGCAGGGTCACGCCCGGCTGCATCTTGCCCTTGAAGCGGACCAGCACCGATTCCGGCATGTCCAGCGGCATCACGCCAGTGGCAGCGGCAAAGGCCACCAGGCCCGAACCTGCCGGGAAGCTGATGCCGATCGGGAAGCGGGTGTGCGAATCGCCGCCGGTGCCGACGGTGTCGGGCAGCAGCATGCGGTTCAGCCACGAGTGGATCACGCCGTCGCCCGGGCGCAGCGAGATGCCGCCGCGGGTGCTGATGAACTCAGGCAGGGTGTGGTGGGTCTTGACGTCGACCGGCTTCGGATAGGCGGCGGTGTGGCAGAACGACTGCATCACCAGGTCGGCCGAGAAGCCCAGGCAGGCCAGGTCCTTCAGCTCGTCGCGGGTCATCGGGCCGGTGGTGTCCTGCGAGCCCACCGAAGTCATCTTCGGTTCGCAGTAGGTGTTCGGGCGGATGCCCTTGCCTTCCGGCAGGCCGCAGGCGCGGCCGACCATCTTCTGCGCCAGCGTGAAGCCCTTGCCGGTATCGGCCGGGTTCTGCGGCAGGCGGAACAGCGTCGACGGGGCCAGGCCCAGCGCTTCGCGTGCCTTGGCGGTCAGGCCACGGCCAACGATCAGCGGAATACGGCCGCCGGCGCGCACTTCGTCAAACAGCACGTCGGACTTGACCTTGAACTCGGCGATCACGGCGCCATTCTTCAGGGCCTTGCCTTCGTACGGGCGCAGCTCGACCACGTCGCCCATTTCCATCTGGGACACGTCCAGCTCGATCGGCAGCGCGCCGGCGTCTTCCATGGTGTTGTAGAAGATCGGGGCGATCTTGTTGCCCAGGCACACGCCGCCGAAGCGCTTGTTCGGGATGAAGGGGATGTCTTCGCCCGTGAACCACAGCACCGAGTTGGTGGCGGACTTGCGCGAGGAGCCGGTACCGACCACGTCGCCCACGTAGGCGACCAGGTGGCCCTTTTCCTTCAGCGATTCGATGAACTTGACCGGGCCGCGCTTGCCGTCTTCTTCCGGCTGGAACGCCGCGCCTTCGCGCTTGTTCTTCAGCATGGCCAGCGCGTGCATCGGGATGTCCGGGCGGGTGGTGGCGTCCGGAGCCGGCGACAGGTCGTCGGTGTTGGTTTCGCCCGGCACCTTGAACACGGTGATGGTCAGGCTTTGCGGCACTTCCGGACGGCTGGTGAACCACTCGGCGTCGGCCCAGCTTTGCAGCACGGACTTGGCGTTGGCATTGCCCTGGTCGGCCTTTTCCTTCACGTCGTGGAAGGCGTCGAACATCAGCAGGGTCTTCTTCAGCGCCTCGGCGGCGACGGTGCCCACTTCGGCATCGTCCAGCAGCTCGACCAGCGGCGAAATGTTGTAGCCGCCCAGCATGGTGCCCAGCAGCTCGGTCGCCTTGGCGCGCGAGATCAGCGCGCACTTCTCTTTACCCAGCGCCACGGCGGCCAGGTACGAGGCCTTGACCTTGGCGGCGTCGTCCACGCCGGCCGGCACGCGGTAGGTGATCAGTTCCACCAGGTTCTGCTCTTCACCGGCGGGCGGGTTCTTCAGCAGTTCGATCAGCTCGGCCGTCTGCTTGGCGGTCAGGGGCAGAGGGGGGATACCAAGCGCGGCGCGCTCGGCCACATGTGCGCGATAGTTTTCAAGCATGGGAACCTGCTGAGTAATTAGGTTTAGAAAATCTCGTTACGTCGCGATTGTAGTCCGAAGCCGCTCCTTGGTCAAATGTCTTATATCTTATATAAGAGTAAAAACAAAAAACATCATGCAAATCAGCGTGTTGGGAGCTTTATGACTTGCGAACCCACATGAATCACTACCCGACTAGCGTAGTAGGGAATCCATCATGACGCTCCCGCGACCTGCCCGGCGGCCCGACCGGGAATCGCGGCAGCTCGCACCGGCACTCAAGTTCACACGACATCAAGCGTTAACCAGCCTGCAGGCGCGTATCTCGCAGCGCCCGCTCGCGTAGCCGTGCCTGCTCCCTTTCCGCTCAAATGGCCAAGCTGAAAGGGTTTCCCCCTTTTTTTCGGCCCTTTGCTGGCCTGCGATTCCGGAAGAATTGCAGGCATTCCGATACAGGCTTCTCATGGCGAACACGGCTTCCCCTCCCCGGACTGGCAACACAGGCAAGCGCGGCCGGCTGCTGCTGATCGGCGCCGGCGTGCTGGTGGTGGCACTGGGCGCCGGAGGCTTCGTGCTGGGCAGCGTGCTGAGCAACCGCCAGCCGGCGGCGCCCGCTGCGCCCGCCGCCCCGGTCGTACCGCCGCCGATCTTCGTGCCGCTGGATGCGTTCACCGTCAACCTGCGCAGCGACGACGGCGACCGCTTCCTGCACACCGGCCTGTCGCTGAAGGTAGCCGATGCCGAAACCCAGGCACGCCTGGCGCAGTACCTGCCCGAGGCACGCAGCCGCATCCTGCTGCTGCTGTCGGCCAGGCAGCCGGCCGACCTGGCCACCGTCGAAGGCAAGCGCAAGCTGGCCGACGACATCCGCGACACCATCAGCAAGCCGTTTGCCAGCGGCCTGCCGGCGCAGCGGGTGCTGGACGTGCTCTTCACCTCTTTCGTGGTGCAGTAAGCGCAAGCCAGGGCCGCACCGGACTCATCCATAACGCCGCACAAGGGGCAGGACACTAGATGGCCTACGACAAGTTCCTCTCGCAAGACGAGGTCGACGAGCTGCTCAAAGGTGTATCCGGCGAAGCCGATACGCCAAAGGCCAGCGAGCCTGCGCTCGACGAGGGCGGTGTGCGCCCCTACAACCTGGCCACGCAGGAACGCATCATCCGCGGCCGCCTGCACACGCTGGAGATCATCAACGAGCGCTTTGCGCGCTCGATGCGCACGGCGCTGTTCAATTTCATCCGCCGCGGCGCGGACATCACCGTGGGCAGCATCAGGATCGAGAAATTCGGCGACTTCGCGCGTAACCTGCCGATGCCGACCAACCTGAACCTGGTCCACCTGAAGCCGTTGCGCGGCACGGCGCTGTTCGTCTACGACCCGAACCTGGTGTTTCTGGTGGTGGACAACCTGTTCGGCGGCGACGGCCGCTTCCACACCCGCGTAGAAGGCCGCGACTTCACCCAGACCGAGCAACGCATCATCCAGCGCATGCTGGAGCTGACGCTGGCCAGCTACGGCAACGCCTGGCGCACCGTGCACCCGATCGAGACCGAGTACATCCGCTCGGAGATGCACCCCAAGTTTGCCAACGTCGCCACGCACAACGAGGCCGTGGTGACCACCGCCTTCCATATTGAACTGGGCGCCGTCGGCGGGCAGCTTCATGTCTGCCTGCCGTACGCGATGATCGAGCCGCTCAAAGACCTGCTGATGAATCCGCTGCAGGACGAGAAGGAAGTCGACAAGGGCT
This sequence comes from Cupriavidus sp. BIC8F, assembly GCF_032465815.1. Taxonomy (NCBI): domain Bacteria; kingdom Pseudomonadati; phylum Pseudomonadota; class Betaproteobacteria; order Burkholderiales; family Burkholderiaceae; genus Cupriavidus; species Cupriavidus sp. BIC8F. The sequence goes on from NZ_CP136095.1 coordinate 2,691,079, forward strand.
GGGTCACGCAACTGTCCACGCAGCTGCGCGCGGCCGAGGTGGAGCTGGTGGCCGAGTTCGCGCACCTGCAGAGCACCGTGGCCGAAGTGCTGGCGATGCGCGCCGGCGACGTGCTGCCGATCGAACTGCCGGAGAAGGTGTTCGGCAAGGTGGACGGCGTGCCCGTCATGCAATGCGGCTTCGGCACGATGAACGGCCAGTACGCGCTGCGGGTAGAACGAATGATCAATCACCAGGACGGCGATTCCCACCTGGACACCGAGGACAGCGATTATGAGTGACGGCATCGAGGACAAGCCCGTCGATCCGATGGACGACTGGGCCAGCGCGCTGGCCGAGCAGACCAGCGCCACATCCGCCGGAACCCCCGCAGCTGCCGCACCGGCGGCCCAACCCGCGGCCACCCCGGCGGCCGCCACCGTGTTCCAGCCGCTGGCGAAGGAAGCGCCGAGCGGCTTCCGCAACGATATCGAGATGATTCTCGATATCCCGGTGCAGCTGACCGTGGAACTGGGCCGCACCAAGGTGCCCATCAAGAACCTGCTGCAGCTGGCGCAGGGCTCGGTGGTGGAGCTGGACGGCCTGGCCGGCGAGCCGATGGACGTGCTGGTCAACGGCTACCTGATTGCGCAGGGCGAGGTGGTGGTGGTGAACGACAAGTTCGGCATCCGCCTGACGGACATCATCACGCCGTCCGAACGCATCCGGAAGCTGAACAAATGACCATGCAGACGCGCGCCAGCCTGGCCGTGCTTGTGGCGCTGCCGGGGGCCGCCATGGCCGCCGACGGCTCGCATGTGCCGGCCATCAGCGGCGCGGCCAGCCTGGCGCAGGCCGGGCTGGGGCTGTTCGCCATCGTCGCGCTGATCCTGGGCATGGCCTGGGTGGCCCGGCGCGCCGGCCTGATGCGTCACGCCACCGGCGGCGCGATGAAGGTGGTCGGCAGCACCATGCTGGGCGCACGCCAGCGCCTGGTGCTGGTGGAAGTGGGCGATACCTGGCTGGTGCTGGGCGTGAGCCCCGGCGAAATCCGGCCGCTGCATACCCTGCCCGCGGGCACCAACGCAGCCAATCCCCTCGCCGCCACCGGCGGTGCAGGCCCTTCGCAACAGCCGACCGGCGGCACCTTTGCCGAAAAGCTGCTGCGCTCGATGCAGGATCACTTCAAATCATGAATTCCCCGCGTGCCGCGCTGCGGCGCCCGCAGCCGGGCCCGCTGCTGCCCCTGCTCGCCCTGATGCTGGCCATTGCCACGCTGGCGCCCGCGCCGGCCTGGGCCCAGGCACTGCCCGGCGTCATCAGCAAGCCCGCGCCGGGCGGCGGCCAGATCTGGTCGCTGCCGGTGCAGACGCTGCTGCTGCTGACCTCGCTGTCGTTCCTGCCGGCGGCGATGCTGATGATGACCGGCTTCACCCGCGTCATCATCGTGCTGGGCCTGCTGCGCAGCGCACTGGGCACCGCCAGCTCACCGCCCAACCAGGTGCTGGTGGGCCTGTCGCTGTTCCTGACCTTCTTCGTGATGGCGCCGGTGTTCGACCGCGTCTACAACGACGCCTACAAGCCGCTGTCGGAAAACAAGATCAGCCTGGAGGCCGCCGCTGCCAAGGCCGCGGAGCCGCTCAAGGCCTTCATGCTGCGCCAGACCCGCGAGAAAGACCTGGCCATGTTCGCGCAGATGGCCAAGGCGCCGGAGATGCAGGGCCCCGAGGAAGTGCCGCTCAGCATCCTGGTGCCGGCCTTCGTCACCAGCGAGCTGAAGACCGCGTTCCAGATCGGCTTCACCATCTTCATCCCGTTCCTGATCATCGATCTGGTCGTTGCCAGCGTGCTGATGGCGATGGGGATGATGATGGTGCCGCCGGCCACCATCTCGCTGCCGTTCAAGCTGATGCTGTTCGTGCTGGTCGACGGCTGGCAGCTGCTGCTGGGGTCGCTGGCGCAGAGCTTCATGAACTGAGGCGGCCCCAGCGCCCGCCACACACCGCAGACTCCGCCATGACACCCGAGACCGTAATGACCATCGCCACCCAGGCGATGAAGATGACCCTGCTGCTGGCCGCCCCGCTGCTGCTGGTGGCACTGGCCGCCGGCCTGGTGGTCAGCCTGTTCCAGGCCGCGACGCAGATCAACGAGATGACGCTGAGCTTCATCCCCAAGCTGATCGCGCTGTTCGCCACCATGGTGCTGGCCGGGCCGTGGATGATCAATTCCATGGTCGACTACATGCGCGAGGTGTTCCAGAGCATTCCCGCGCTGGCGCACTGAGTGCGGCCGCGCTCGCCTTCATCACCCCCTCGCCCTCCCTGCCCGCTGACTCCCCGCCGTGGTCGAATTCACCTCAGCCCAGCTCTACAGCTGGCTCGCGGCGTTCCTGTGGCCCTTCTTCCGCATCCTGGCCCTGATCGGCACCGCGCCGCTGTTCGGTGAGTCCACCATCCCGCGCCGCGCCAAGATCGCGCTGTCCGCGATGATCGCGATGGTGGTGTCGCCCACCATCGCGCAGCTGCCGGTGGTGCCGGTGTACTCCTTCGGCGGGCTGATGATCATCCTCAACGAAGTCGGCATCGGCCTGGCCACCGGCTTCGCCATGCGGCTGGTCTTTGCCACCGTGCAGCAGGCCGGCGAAATCATCGGCCTGCAGATGGGCCTGTCCTTTGCCTCGTTCTTCGACCGCGCCGCCGGCGGCCAGACCATGGTGCTGTCGCGCTTCCTGAACCTGATCGCGATGCTGCTGTTCCTGGCGCTGGACGGCCACCTGCTGATGCTGGGCACGCTGGTCGACAGCTTCAACGGCCTGCCCATCGGCGGCACGCCGCTGTCCGCCGGCGGCGCCATGGCCGTGGCCCGCGCCGGCGGCATGGTGTTCTCGTCCGGCCTGCTGCTGGCGCTGCCGATGATCGCCGCGCTGCTGACGCTGAACCTCGCGATGGGCATCCTGAACCGCGCCTCGCCGCAACTGTCGATCTTTGCGGTCGGCTTCCCGGTCACGCTGTCGGGCGGGCTGCTGGTGCTGATGCTGGTGATGCCGCAGATGGGCACCTACATGCAGCACATGATCGAGGCGGGGCTGGAGGCGGTCGGGACGGTGCTGGGGCAGTTTGCGCGGTAGGTTTGCATCTTATCTTAGATCTCGAATATTACTTGACATGGCGCATGAAAGGGCTAGTATTGCGTCATGTACTTCGATCTCTAAGATTATTGAGGTACCGCAACCACCGTTCAGGAGCCCTTCATGTACGACATTTTCGCCACCGACAAGCTGATCGACCTCTGGCTGACCGAAGACATCGGCATCTGCGACTTGACCGTCCAGACCATGATTGAAGCGGGAGAGACCGGCACCTTCTGCATGAACGCCCGCGAGCCGATGCTTATCGCCGGCATCGATGTGGCGGCACGCATCTTCGCGCGCTACGATCCGACGCTGTCGGTCGATGTGCGCGTCGCCGACGGCGACAAGGTTGAAAAAGGCGCGGTGCTGCTTAACGTGAGCGGCAATGCACGCAGCGTCCTGACGGCCGAGCGCACCGCGCTGAACATCATGCAGCGCCTGTGCGGCATCGCCAACCATACGGCAACCTATGCCCAGGCCATCGCCCATACCAAGGCGCGCCTGATCGACAGCCGCAAGACCACGCCGGGCCTGCGCGCGCTGGAAAAGCATGCGGTGACCTGCGGCGGCGGACTGAACCACCGGCTGAGCCTGGACAACGGCGTGATGATCAAGGACAACCACATCGCCGTGTGCGGCAGCATCGCCGCCGCCGTGGCACGCGTGCGCCGCAAGCTGCCCGTGCTGACCAAGCTGGAAGTGGAATGCGACCGGCTGGAACAGGTGCACGAAGCCCTGGCAGCCGGTGTCGACGTGATCATGCTGGACAACATGTCGGTGCCCGACATGAAGGAAGCCGTGCAGATCGTCAATGGACGGACCAAGGTCGAGGCGTCAGGCGGCATCCGCCTGGAAACGATCCGGGCCGTGGCGGAAACGGGCGTGGACTACATCTCCACGAGCAAAATCACCCAGTCCGCCCCTGCCGTCGACATCGGGCTCGACGAAGCCTGACACCTGCGGGGTCCAGGGCCCCCTAACCGATTCACGCCTTCTACCCAAGGCATTCACCCTTGCCGGGCTCGCCCGGCGAGGGTCTTTTCCGTTGCGGGTCGCCTACAGATCCGAGAGCAGGCGCCCTACCTCCTGTGTGGACGGGACCCGCCGGCCATGTTCTGCCGACGCGACTTCGTCGGCGACCAGCCGCTTCGCAATCGTGATCAACACGCGGCGCGTGGTCAGCACATCCTCTTCGCTCAGCCCTTCCACGCTGAGTTCGTTCACCTCGGTCGCCAGCGGTTCAAGCTTGCGGCGCAGCGCGCGTCCGGTCTTGCTCAGGAACACATGCACCTTCTTCTTGTTGCCGGGAAGATGCGTGCGTTCCACGTAGCCCAGCGCCTCCAGCGCCTTGACTGCCGCAAACGTCGTCGGTTCGGTCACGCCGGCCCGCTCGCTCAGCTCTCGCTGCGACACGCCGTCATGGCGCCACAGGATACGCAGGATGGTCCAGTGCCCATACGAAACCGAATGTTCCGCCAGGCGCAGCTGCAGCGCGCGGATATAGGCCCGGGCGGCATCCTTCACCAGGTGGGCAAGCCGTTCTTCATCGGCTTCATCCGCTGGCGTGATCGGGACCGGAGCATCCGGCTTCTTTGTGGCCATAGTCGTGAGGGAAAGTAGAGCGTATGCATGCGGCACCGGACGACCCGGTGCCAGCGAGAGCGCACATGATAGCGCCTCCGGCGCTGGCACGCCGACATCACCGCTTCATCGGCAACGCCTCTCCATGTAGCGTTCACTCCATCAGTGCACGATGCCCGCAACCCATGCATGGGGCACCGTCACCGCGCACCCTGCTTCCCCGTGTTTTCCCCTATAAGCCCGCGAATCCCGCGTACACACTGGATTTGCGGACGCTGGCCCGTTGCTTGCATTACCTTAGACATCGAACTTATCTTGACACCCCCTTGGCCGGTGCTAGCATAGCCACATAACTTCGACATCTAAGGTAATTCTCATGAAGGCGACCGGCACATTCTTCTTTGTTGTGGGGCCCAGTGGCGCTGGCAAGGACTCCCTGATCGACGGTGCACGTGCCGCGCTCGATGACGATTACGTTTTTGCGCGGCGCGTCATCACCCGCCCTGACGGCTCTGCTGGCGAAGCGCACGAAGGTGTCACGGAGGCCGAGTTCGCACGGCGCCAGCGAAGCGGAGAGTTCCTGGTGACCTGGGACGCGCACGACCTGCGCTACGGATTGCCCCGCTCCCTGATGCTCGAACTCGAATGCGGCCGCAACGTCGTGGCCAATGGCTCGCGAGGCGTCATCGCCGAACTTGCGGCCCGCCTGCCCCGCTTCGTAGTGATCGTGGTGACGGCACCGCATGACGTGCTTGCGCGGCGCATTGCCGCGCGCGGGCGGGAATCGGGCGACCAGGTTGCCAGCCGCGTGGCACGCGCGGGGGCACCGGTGCCGCCACACGTCCCGTGTATCACGGTGTCGAACGACAGCACGCTGGACGCGGGTACGGCACGCTTTGTCGAAGCCTTGCGCAACGGCACCAGGGCATCCGCCACCGAACGGCCGGCCAGCCGCACCAACCTGATGGCCAAGCTGCGCGGCGAGCCGCTCGACGAAGCGGCCTACGTCGCCGTGCTGCAGGACGCCATCGCCGGGCGGTACACCGAGGCAGAGCTGACCGAGTTCCTCATTTCCGCGACCCGCACGCTCACAGACGAGGAAGTGGTGGCACTGGCACGCGCGCGTACCGCCTTCACACCCCGCATCGACTGGGACGAACCGGTAGTCGTCGACAAGCATTCGATGGGGGGCGTTCCCGGCAGCCGCATCACGCTGATCGTGGTGCCGATCGTCGCGGCCTACGGGCTCGCGATGCCCAAGACATCGTCGCGCGCGATCACCTCTGCCGCCGGCACCGCCGATGCCATGGAGACCATCGCACGGGTCGACCTGGCGCATGAAGACGTGCGCCGATGCGTGGCCCAGGCGCGCGCATGCATCGCTTGGAACGGACGGCTGAACCATTCGGTGGTCGACGATGTGATGAACGCCATCACCCGGCCGCTGCGCCTGGATTCGCGGCGCTGGTCCGTGGCGTCGATCCTGTCGAAGAAGTACACCGCCGGCGCTACCCACGTCATCGTCGACCTGCCCTACGGGCCGCAAACCAAGCTGGCAACGCGCGCCGATGCCGCGGCGCTGGGCGCACTGTTCGAACACGTCGGCAAGGGACTCGGCCTGCACGTACGCGCACTGGTCACGGACGGCAGCCGCCCGATCGGGCGTGGCATCGGCCCCGCGCTGGAAGTGCGCGACGTCCGACTCGTGCTCGACAACGCTCCCGATGCACCCGCCGACCTGCGTGAAAAAGCCCTGCGCTTTGCCGGCGAAATCATCGCATTCGATCCCCGCGTGGACTCGCCCGAACACGGCATGCAAATTGCGACCGCGCTGCTGCATGAAGGCAAGGCCAAGGCCGCGTTCGATCGCATCGCCGCCGCACAGGGCGTTCGCCCCGATCCAGTGGCGCCGGGTACGCATACGCAGATCGTGCCCGCCGCCAGGCGGGGCCGGGTGACGGGCGTCGATGGCCTGCAGATTTCCGGCGTGGCGCGCGCCGCCGGGGCGCCGCGCGATGGCGGTGCAGGCGTCGACATGCTGTGCGCGATCGGTGCAACGGTAGCGCCAGGGCAACCCCTCTACCGTATCCACGCCGGCTCCGCTGAAGCGCTTGAGGCGGCTGCGGCACTGGTGCGCGCTGGCGGCGAGTGCTGCCAGGCGGTGCGTATAGACCCCGATTGACCGGCTTTTCCGCTTCCTTCACCCTAACCGACGAGGCATATCAATGAGACCCCTATCCGTCGTCAGAAGTCTGGCATCGCTCCTGTTTGTCGCAGGCAGCCTGGGCACCCTGCCCGGGCGCGCCGAAGCCAATATCGCCAGTACCTTCCCGCAAAAGCCGATCCGCGTGGTGGTGACGTTCCCGGCCGGAGGGGGGACCGATTCCCTTGCGCGCCTGATCGGGAATGACCTCAGCAAGTCGCTGGGGCAGCCCGTGGTCGTCGACAACCGGCCCGGTGCCAGCGGCAATATTGGCGCGGAGTTCGTCGCCAAGAGCCCTGCCGACGGCTATACGCTGCTCATCGTCAACAGCAGCTTTGCCATCAACCCGAGCGTCTTCAAGAAGCTGCAGTTCAATCCCAAGTCCGATTTCAGCGCCGTCATCACCTTCGCTTCGGTGCCATCGGTGATCGCCGTGCCATCGCATTCGAAGCTCCGCACCTTCAGCGACCTGCTGGCGGCGGGCAAGAGCGGCTCCCCCCCAGCTACGCGTCGTGCGGCAACGGCACCCCGCAGCATCTGGCCGGCGAATTGCTGAAGGTCTCGGCAAAGATGGATATGCTGCATGTGCCGTACAAGGGTTGCGCCCCCGCCATCGCCGACGTGCTCGGCAACCAGGCCGATGTCAGCATCAACACGCTGACCAACACCATCCCCTACCTGAAAAGCAACAAGCTGCGCGCGCTGGCCGTCACCTCGAAGGCGCGCTCGCCGTTCCTGCCCGACGTACCCACCGTGAGCGAGCTTGGCGTGGCCGGCTATGACGTCGACCAGTGGTTCGGCATCCTTGCCCCGGCAAATACGCCGCCCGAGATCGTGCAAAGGCTGAACACGGAAATCGCCAGGGCCATCGCCAAGCCTGAGATCAAGGCATCGCTGACGCAGCTTGGCTTTGCCACGACGACAAGCACGCCCGCTGAATTCCAGAAGCTGGTGAGTTCCGACATCGATCGCTGGCAGAAATTCGCGACGAAGATCAATCTGCTCGTCGACTGACCCACCTGGGGCACCGGCCAGGCCACAGCAGGCGGATCCCCCGACTTCCCGTAGTCCATCGTTGCCACGCGGGCGCAAGCCAGCCCCCGTGAGAGCGCGTTCGTGCCCGCGGGATGGCCGCGACAATCCGGTCGCCCCGGGCGCATGCCATCAGGCCGGATCAGAAGCCGACCGTCGCCGACATCATCAACATGCGCGGCTCGCCAATGGCCAGGCCGCCATAGCTGTCCACCGCAGCCCAATAACGGCGGTCGAACACGTTGCGCAGATAGAGGCGAAGGGTCGTGTCTTTCCCGGCCACCTTGGTCCGGTAGCGCGCCCCCAGGTCCACGCGCGTCCAGGCTGGCAAGCTCTGGGTATTGGCCTGGTCAGCATACTGGCGCCCGGTGTAGGCAAGCGCGCCGCTCAGTGTCAGGCCTGGCAGCCACACGGCATCCCATTCAGCACCAAGGTTCACCTGCAGCGACGGGGCGCCGATGACGGATCTGCCCACCGTGCCGGCGTCCGCGTCGCGGGTGATGGTTGCATCGAGCAGTGCAGCGCTCGCCAGCAAGCGCACGTTGCTGGCGGGCTCGCCGTACAGCCCGAACTCGAGACCCCGGCTACGCTGCTCGCCGTTGACGGCGAACAACGAGCCAGCAAGTTCTCCGCCGGGCTTGCTGATCTGGAATGCGCTGACGGTGGCGCGCATTCCGCCTTGTTCCAGCTTTACCCCTACCTCGTATTGGCGCGACTTGTACGGGGCGAACACTTCCCCGGCGTTGCTGGCACTGGCCGGTGCGATATCGCCCTTGCTCAGGCCCTCGATGCGATTGACGTAGAACGATACCTGTTGCCACGGCCTGACCACCAACCCAGCAAGCGTCGTCCACGCGCCCTGGTCGTAGCGCGAGGCCAGCCCTCCGTCAGCGTTGAAGTTGTCCGACTGCACACGCTGCTGGCGCAGGCCAAGGGTCAGTTGCAGGCGACGGTCAAGGACCGAAAGCGTATCGGCCAATGCCACGCCGGTGAGCCATGTCTTCGATACCGTCGGCACGCTGGACGGCGCCGGCACATCCTGGAACGGCAGCGTCGCGGGCGCATAGAGGTTGGTCAGCACGGCCGTGCTGGCGGTCTTGTACGCGCGTCCGAGCTTGTCGTGGTAGCCGCTGGCCACGATGCTGAGCTGGTGACTCACCGGCCCGGTCCGAAAGCGCGCGCGCACGCCGGTGTCGGCGCTGACACGCGCCACCTGGAAGCGATAGTTGGAGTCGGCTACCGCCACATCGCCCGCGGCATCGACGATGGTGGGCGTGATGGCAAACAGCCGCGCCACGTGCGTCTGCCCGCCACCGGCATCGGCGAACCAGGTCACGTCGTCGGCAAGGTCGTACTCCGCGCGCAGCAGCTGCGAGCCGTCGCGGATATGGGATTGCTCCCACGGCTGCGAGATATTGCGGCGGCCATCCGGCGCGTCGGGCACGGCAATGCCTGGCACGATATGCAGCAACCGCGAAGGCGCCGAAATCCGTTCGCGCTGGTCAATCAGATCCAGCGTGGCGCGCAAGCGCTCGCCCTGGTAGTCCAGCGCGAGCGCACCCGAGGTGGCGCGGCGGGACTGGTTGTCGAGCGCGGTACCGCCACCCAGATAGCTGCCATTGAAGCGGATGCCGAACTGGCTGGCACTGCCCAGGCGGCGGCTGATGTCCACGCTGCCCCCGAACTGCGAGGCCGCCGCGTAGTCGGCCGTGAAGCGCGTCACGTTGACGGCACCCGCGCGCTTGGGCACGATGTTGATGCCGCCGCCCACGCTGCCGCTGGGCGCCATGCCGTTCAGCACCGCCGTGGGGCCCTTGATCAGTTCCACGCGCTCGACATAGCTGGTGGAAACGCGATAGTTGGACGCCACGCCATAGATGCCATCGAACGCGATCTCACCGAAGTTGCCGTTGCCCACCGGAAACCCACGGATGCTGAACGCATCCAGGATGCCGCCGGGCTGGCTGATATAGCGCACCGAGGCATCGTTGGCCAGCACGTCGCCAACGGTTCGTGCCTGCTGGTTTTCGATGAAGCCGGCGCTGTATCCGACAGCGTTGAGGGGCGCATCCATGTTGTCGGTGTTGCCGAGCAAACCCAGGCGCACGCCTTGCGTTACCTGTCCACCGGCCAGCAGCGGCGGCTCGCTGTCATGCTTGCCGATGACGCGCACCTCGGGCAGCGTTGCCGGCGCGCGTTCACCTTGCACAGCGGCGCGGCGCACGGCATAGCCGCCGCCGTCCATCGGCACCGCTTCCAGGCCGGTGCCGGCCAGCAGCACGCGAAAGCCCTCGGGAACAGCATAGCTGCCATGCAGCCCCTCGCTGCGCAGCCCGGACAGCTGCGCGGCATCGTAGGAAAGATTGATGCCGGCGGCGCTGGCAAAGCGGTTCAGCGTGACCGTGAGCGGTCCGGGCGCGATGGCGAAGGCGCGCATGGCGGCAACACTACCCTTGTCTTGCGCCAGCGCTGGCAGCGCGACGGCTCCCAGCATCAGGACAGCAAGCCACGTCCCCGTGGCGGCCGAAGCGCGCCGCGTGCGCCACACCGTGGCCGGGGATCGTTGCGACTGCTGTCTCCTCACGCCGCTCCGCTCAGAAGTCCACGACCACGGACGCCATGAAGGTACGCGGGGCGCCTTGCGAAAGGGTGCCGTACGATGCCACGCCCGACCAGTACTTGCGATCGAAGGCGTTGATCAGCGCCGCGCGGAAGGTGGTCGCATGACCGCTGACCTTGGTCCGGTAGCGCGCACCCAGGTCCACCGTGGTCCACGACGGCACATGCTGTGTATTAGCCTGGTTGACGTACGCATTGCCCGTGTAGTTCACCGCGCCGGTCAGCGTCAGGCCCTGTACCCACGGCAGGTCCCACTCGGCGCCCGCGTTGGCCATCACCTTGGGCACGCCCACCGGGCGATTGCCGAGGGTCGCGGCGCTGTTGGTCCTGGTCAGCTCGCCGTCCAGCAGGGTCACGCCGCCGAGCAGTCGCACACCCTTCCAGGCTTCCCCGGACAGCGTGAGCTCGATGCCCTGATTGCGCTGCTCGCTGTCGATCGCATAGACCGTGCCGAACAGCTGGCCGCTGGGCTTGCTCATGCGGAACACGGTCAGCGTGGCCATGACCTTGCCGGCATCGAGCTTCACGCCCACCTCTTGCTGCTTCGTCTTGTACGGCGCGAACACCTGGCCCGCGTTCGACGCGGTGGCGGGCGCGATATCGCCCTTGCTCAGGCCTTCCACGTAGTTGGCGTACAGGGACACATGCTGCCAGGGCCTGTACACGATGCCGGCCAGCGGCGTGACGGCGCTCTTGTCATACGAAGCCGTCCTGGCGCCGCTGCTGCTGTAGTTGCCGGATTTCACTTGCTGATAGCGCAGGCCCAGCGTCAGTTGCAAGTGCTCGTCGAACGCGCTCAGCGTGTCGGCCAGCGCCACGCCGGACAGCGTGGAGTCCGACACCTTGGGTACGGAGCCGGGTGCAGCCACGTTCTGCTCGGGGCTGGCGACCGGGTCATAGATATTCGACCGCACTGCCGTGCCCGCCCTGCTGGCGCTCGCGATCCGATCCGTGTAGAGATTGGCCTGCAGCGCCAGCGCATGCTTGACTGAGCCGGTCTCGAATTTGGCTCGCACACCGGTATCGAACGAGGACCGATTGATCTGGAACTTCCAGCTCTGCGGCACGGCCGAGGTGTCGCCGCTGGCGTTCAGGATGGTGGGGGTCTGGTCGGAGAAGCGCGCCACGTCCGAGCGGGTGCCGCCGGCATCGGCAAAGATGGTGACGTTGTCCGTCAGGTCGTACTCGGCGCGCAGCAGCGTCGAGACGTCGTTGGACTTCCACCAGCCCCATGGCTGCGAGACATTGCGCCGGCCGTCCGGTGCCGCTGGCACCTCCAAGCCGGGGGCGACCAGGAACGGGCGCGTGGGTGCATCGATCCACTGGTACTGCTCGATCACGTCGAGCGAGGCGCGCAGGCGCTCGCCCTGATAGTCCAGCGACAATGCGGCCACCTCGGCTCGCGACTTCTGGTTGTCCAGCGGGGTCGGGCCCTGGCGGTGCAGCCCGTTGAAGCGCACCCCCCATTCGCGCTTCTCGCCGAAGCGGCGGCTCAGGTCGACGGCGCCGCCCACCTGCGCGTCGGAGGCATAGTCCAGCGTAAAGCGCGTCAGGTCCGTGGCCAGCGCACGCTTGGGCACCACGTTGACCACACCGCCCACGCCGCTGTTGGGCGACATGCCATACAGCAACGCGGCCGGGCCCTTGATCACTTCGACCCGCTCCAGGTATTCGGTGAACAGGTGATAGTTGGGCGAGACCCCGTAGACGCCGTCGAAGGCCACCTCGGACAGGTTGCCCTCGTTGATCGGGAAGCCGCGGATGTAGAACGAATCGGTCACGCCGCCGATCTGGCCGGTGAAGCGCGTGGACGGATCGCTCCCCAGCACTTCCGCCAGTGTCACGGCTTGCTGGTCCTCCATGCGTTGTGCGGTGTAGTTGGTCGTCGCGAACGGGGTGTCCATCACCCCCTTGTTGCCAAGCAGCCCGAGCCGGCCGCCGCGCGCGACCTGGCCGCCCGCGTACGCCGCGGGCAGGTCGCCGGCACCATCGGCGCCGGCGCTGACGGTCACGGCCGGCAGCGTTTGCGGATCGGCGGCCTGCGCCATGGCTTCAAGCGGTGCCACGGCCGCCCCGAAGGTCAGGCAGACGCAGGCACGGTGCAGCGCGACGGCCAGCGGCCTGGGCCGCGGCGTGCAGGCCATGCGAGGCGACTTTGCAGGGCGGGCGTGGGCAAAACAAGATACAGACATCATTCTCTCCGGCAGCGACAGGTTCTGGTTTCCTATGCTGTAGGCCGGTCGAGAATCGAAATCCCCTCACCTTTTCTGAAAGTATTTCTCGCACGCACGGCATCGTCGTTCAGCGCGGCCCGACGCTGACCCAGAAGCGCGTGCGATAGCGAATACTGATGGGCTGTGCCTGCGCAAGGAATGCCAGCGCCCGGTCGGTGTCTCCCAACTGGTATGCGCCGGACACGCGCAGGTCCGCCACGGCGGGATCGCAGACGATGCGCCCGCTCCGGTAGCGCGACAGCTCGGCCAGCAGCTCCGCAAGCCGCATGTCGTTGCCGGCGATCACGCCGTCGGCCCAGCCATCGTCCGTGAACGGCCGGGCTGGTGCCGGTGCGCTGCCGTCGGCCGCGAGCCACCAGTTCGTGCCGGCTCGCGCCACATTTGCGTTGTCTTCGGCGGCAAGGCCGTTAGCGGGATGCAAAGCGACCGCCCCTTCAAGCACGCTGATGCGCGCGCGCCCGTCCTCCAGCCGCACCACAAAGCGCGTACCCAAGGCACGCAGTCCGCCAAATGACGTCTCTACCCAGAATGGCCGCATTGCAGCGGGCGTATCGTGCCCAGTGGCAACCAGGATCTCTCCGCGCCGCAACGTCACGACGCGTCGCGTGGCATCGAAGCCGGTGCTGATCGCGGTGTCGGTATTCAGCACGATCGTGCTGCCGTCGTCGAGCCGCACCGTGCGCTGCTCTCCGGTGGCGGTGCTGGCATCGGCGAGCAGGCGCTGCCACGGGGCCAGCTCGCGCGCTGCGCCCGCAGCCAGTACCGAGACACCAGCCAGCGCAAGGATCTTGATTGCCTGGCGGCGCCGGATGCCGCGCGTGCCACGACGCTCGCCCACGGCCTTCAGCGTATCGAGCGCCAGAGCCGGCGGCATCCGGCTGAAATCGTCCTTCAGGCCCTGCACACGTTGCCAGGCCACGCCATGCAGCGGACTGGCGGCCAGCCATTGTGCAAAACCCTTCTGCGCAACGGCATTGCCCTCGCCAAAGTCGAGCTTGACCATCCAGCGGATGGCCTGGTCGACGACAGCGGACGGAACAGAGGGTTCGGGCTGCGGCTGCGCAGGCCCGCCAGGATCGGTCACCGGCGCCTACTCGCCAAAGCGCAGCGTGTAGCAATGCCGCAGCGCCGTGGCCACGTAACGTTCCGCCGTGGCAAGCGATACCCCCAGACGCTGGCCAATCTGGCGGCATGTCAGCCCTTCGAGCTGCGCCCACAGGAACGCGGTGCGCACCTGCGGTTTCAATGCATCGAGGATGCGGTCGATCGCGATCAGCGTCTCGAGAAACTGGAGCCGGCTCTCAGGCGACGGCGCTTGCGGTTCGGGCAGCTGGGCCAGCGTCTCCAGCCAGGCCAGTTCCAGTTCGCGGCGGCGCCAGTGCTCGATGACCAGCCCGCGCGCAATGGTGCTCAGGTAGGTGCGCGGCTCGCGGATATCGCAGGGCTCACGCCGCAACAGGCGCAGGAACACGTCCTGGGCGAGATCGGCAGCATCGCAGGCATTGCCAAGCTGACGGCGCAGCCATCCCTGCAACCACCCGTGGTGGTCGCAATAGAGAACATGAACCTGTTGATTGCCTGAAATGTCGGCGGCGCCCACCTGCGAAACCCTCGTTCATTCCCGCACCCCAACGATGCGCGCTCTATGCAAATGAGAATGATTTCTATTTTAAGACGAGATTCACGGATGCTGCAAGCGCTTCCTGGCAACGCTCACCCTCACTCACCCCTTCACGCACACCACCTGCCGTAGCGTGTGCACGATCTCCACCAGATCCGCCTGCGCCGCCATCACCGCATCGATATCCTTGTACGCCATCGGGATCTCGTCGATCACAGCGGCGTCCTTGCGGCATTCAACGCCTTCGGTCGCATGCACCTGGTCGGCCACAGTGAAGCGGCGCTTGGCCTCGCTGCGGCTCATGGTGCGCCCCGCGCCGTGGCTGCATGAGCAGAACGACTCCGGATTGCCCTTGCCGCGCACGATGAACGAACGCGCGCCCATCGAGCCCGGGATGATGCCCAGCTCGCCCAAGCGCGCACTGACCGCGCCCTTGCGCGTCACCAGCACGTCGGCGCCGAAGTGGTGTTCCTTCTGCACGTAGTTGTGATGGCAGTTGACCGCCTCCAGCCGCGCCTGGAACGGCCTGCGCAGCACGCGCTGCGCCGCTGCCAGCACCGCCTCCATCATCAGCTCGCGGTTGCGGCGCGCGTAGGCCTGGGCCCACGCCACGGCGAAGATGTAGTCCTCATAATGCTCGGAGCCTTCGACCAGGTAGGCCAGGTCGCGGTCCGGCAGGTTGGCGAGGTGCTTGCGCATGTCCTGCTGCGCCAGAGAAATGAAGGTCGTGCCGATGGCATTGCCGACGCCGCGCGAGCCGCTGTGCAGCATGAACCAGACTGACTGGGCCTCGTCCAGGCACACCTCAATAAAGTGGTTGCCGGTGCCGAGCGTGCCCAGGTGATTGCGATGGTTGGTGCGCGCCAGGTGCGGATACTTGTCGGTGATGCGGCGAAAGCCCGGCGCCATCTCGGCCCATGCCGCGTCAACAGGCGCCGGCGCCGAGCCCCAGGCACCCTGGTCGCGCCGCCCGCCTTGCGCGGTGCGGCCGTGCGGCACGGCGTGCTCGATCGCGCTGCGCAGCGGTCCGAGGTTGTCGGGCAGGTCAGCGGCGGTGAGCGAAGTCTTCACGGCCATCATGCCACAGCCGATGTCCACGCCCACCGCGGCGGGAATCACCGCGCCCACGGTCGGGATCACCGAACCGATGGTGGAGCCCTTGCCCAGATGTACATCCGGCATCACCGCGAGATGGCGGAAGATGAAGGGCATCCGCGCCGTGTTCAGCAGTTGCTCGCGGGCAGCGCTTTCCACCGGGACGCCGCGCGTCCACAGCTTGACCGGCTTGCCGGCGCCGGTGTCCAGCACGTCATAGTGGCGCTTGTCCGTCATGGCCACCCCTGGCATTGTCGTCGCGGATTGCAGGTTAGACGGCCGGGGCCAGTCCAGGATTCCCTGCCGCCCGACTCAACCCAGCAGGAAGCTGCCAAAGGCGCCCAGGTCGACATTGCCGCCCGAGATGATGACCCCCACGCGCTTGCCCTTCACATCCAGCTTGCCGTGCAGCACCGCGGCGGCAGCCAGGCAGCCGGTGGGCTCGACCACGATCTTCATGCGCCCGGCGAAGAACTTCATGGTGTCGACCAGTTCGGCATCCGACACCGTGGCGATGTCCGTCACCAGCTCGCGGATCACGGCAAAGGTGTGGTTGCCCAGGAACGGCGTCTGCGCGCCGTCGGCGATGGTGCGCGGGGTGTCGATGCGGACGATTTCGCCGCTGCGCAGGCTGCGCTGACCATCGTTGCCGGCCTCGGGTTCGACGCCGTAGACGGCGCAGCCGGGCGACATCGCCTGGGCCGCGACCGCACAGCCAGACAGCAGCCCGCCGCCGCCCAGGCACACCACCAGCATGTCCAGCGGGCCGGTTTCCTCGAACAGCTCCTTGGCGGCCGTGCCCTGCCCCGCCATCACATGCGGATGGTCATAGGGCGGGATCAGCGTCATGCCGCGCTCGGCGGCGATACGCCGGCCCAGCGCTTCGCGGTCGTCCTGGTAGCGGTCGTACAGCACCACTTCGGCGCCATAGCCGCGCGTGGCTTCGATCTTGATCGCGGGGGCGTCCTGCGGCATCACGATCACCGCCTGCACGCCCAGCAGCCGGGCCGACAGCGCGATCGCCTGGGCATGGTTGCCGGAAGAGAACGCGAGCACGCCGCCCGCCTTCTGCTGCGGCGTGAACTGGGCGATGGCGTTGTAGGCGCCGCGGAACTTGAAGGCGCCGATGCGCTGGAAATTCTCGGCCTTGAAAAACAGCTGCGCGCCGGTGGCCGCGTCCGCGGTGGCGGAAGTCAGCACCGGGGTGCGGTGGGCCGCCGCGCGGATGCGTTCGTGGGCGGCGGCGACGTCGTCGAAGGAGATAGGCAGGGCGGTCATGGCGGTGGCAAGGAAGCTGGGACCGGCCAGTTTACCCGCCCCGGGGCCACCTTGCAGCCACGCCGCCCCGGCGTGGCGCTATGCCGCTGCCAGGCTGTGCGCCGCGCGCCGCTGCGTGGCCAGCGTCCCGGCACCCAGGTGCGAGGCGCCGCCTTCGCCCGGCAGGCGGAAGAATGCCACCACCTCAGTGAGTTCGCGGCCCTGCTCTTCCAGCGCGCGTGACGCGTTGGCAGCCTCATTCACCAGCGACGCGTTCTGCTGCGTCACCTGGTCGATCTGCACGATGGCCTGGTTGACCTGCTCGATGCCGCGGGTCTGCTCGGCCGACGCCGTGGCAATCTCTTCCACGATGCCGGTCACGCGCGCCACCGCCTGGGTCACCTCGGCCATGGTCTGGCCAGCCTCTGCCGCCAGCGACGCACCGTCGTGCACCTGGCGTCCCGACGCCTCGATCAGGTCCTTGATCTCCTTGGCCGCGCTCGATGAACGCTGCGCCAGGCCGCGCACCTCGCTGGCCACCACGGCAAAGCCGCGGCCCTGCTCACCGGCACGCGCCGCCTCCACCGCCGCGTTCAGCGCCAGGATGTTGGTCTGGAAGGCAATGCCTTCGATGATGCCGGTAATCTCGGCGATCTTGGACGAACTGGCACTGATGTCCTGCATCGTGCCGACCACGCGCTGCACCGTGGCGCTGCCGCGCTGCGCCACATCGGCCGCGCTGCGCGCCAGCTCGCTGGCCTGGCGGGCGTTGTCGGTATTCAGGCGCACGGTCTCGGTCAGCTCTTCCATGCTGGCCGCGGTTTCTTCCAGCGACGCCGCCTGTTCCTCGGTGCGGCTGCTCAGGTCAGCGTTGCCGCGCGCGATCTCGCTGGTGCTCACGGCAATATTGCCGCTGCCTGCACGCACCTGGGTGACGGTGGCGGTGAGGCGCTCGTTCATGTCGCGCAGCGCGGCAAGCAGGCGACCGGTCTCGTCATGGCGATCCACCTCGATGCGCGCGCCCAGGTCGCCGCTGGCCACGGTGCCGGCCACCTCCACGGCACGCTGGATCGGCCGCGTGATGGCACGCGTGACCAGCAAGCCGCCAACGACGGCGATGGCTGCCGATACCAGGGAAATCAGGATCAGCAGGTTGCGCTGGCGCTCATAGTCCGCCTCCAGCCTGCGCTCCATCTCTTTCTGGCGCGTCTTGGTGAACTCCATATAGGCGTCGGTCGCCTTGACCAGCGCCGCCAGCAGCGGGCGGCATTGCTTGTCGATACGGGAGATTGCTTCCTCGATCTTGCGCTCCACCGCCAGGCCGACGATGCCGGTGGCAACCGGGCCGTACTGGGCCTCGACCTTCGCCACCTCCTCCACCAGCTTGCGCGCCTCGTCGCTGATGCCGGGCTGGCGCACCATCTCATTGAGCCGCGCCAGGCGGGTCTGCACGTCCTGATGCGCGCGCAAGGCATCGGCCTTCTCGCGCTCCAGTTCCGCCGCGTCGGTCACCAGCACCAGGTTGCGCGCCGCGATGGCACGCCGGTCCACCGCGCTGCGCACTTGCGCAGCCATGTCCGCGCGGGCATTCAGCCCGTTCAGGTAGTCATTGAAACCTGCGGTCGCATCGCCGAGCGCATGCAGCGAATACGCGGACACCACCAGCACCATGCCCGCCAGCGTGCCGAACCCGGCCAGCAGCCGCGTGCGGATAGACAGACTCCTGAAATTCATGATCACTCCCCTTACCGTCCAATAGGACGCATGCGCTTCGTTTGTTTTGAATCCAACCCTGCATGCCCGACTGCTGCATGCAACACTGCGCGCCCGTTCCTGCTGGTCGGCTCGGCGTCCGCGATCCGGCCGGGGTACTTTGCCCTGGCGACTTTCTGGCGTATCCGTGCTCTTTATTGCGCTGGCTAACGGACGCGACGGGCCGAACTGATCCCTACGATAGAGGGGGTTGGAGGATTGCCAGTTGTGGGGATTGGACTCAGGGTGCGCCTTGAATCACACATGCGCGACTAACGCAAGAAGCCGTGGCGCACTGGAGCTGTTCCAGCCGAACGGGACGTTCCTGGCATTGCGGGTGCAGCGTAGCGCCGGCAAGCTACAGTCGACCACCTTTACGGGAGCACAACATGAATTGCGCACTGCTCATCATCGATTTCCAGGCCGGCCTGGTCGATTCCGCACCGTTGCCAGGCGATGCCGCCACGGTTGCCAGCAACATCAACACCCTGAGCACACGGGCCCGTCAGGCAGCCATGCCGGTCATCTTCATCCAGCACGAGAATGAGGACGCCCTGCGGCAAGGTTCAACGGCGTGGCAACTGTCCGCCGGACTTCAGGTCGAACCGGGTGACTACCGGATCGGCAAGCGCACCCCCGACAGCTTTCTGCGCACTGAACTCCAGACGGTCCTTGCTGAACATGGTGTGAAGCATGTGGTCGTGTGCGGCTATGCCACCGAGTTCTGCGTTGACACCACCGTGCGCGGCGCGGCAGCGAATGGCTACGCGGTGACCATCGCCGCGGACGCGCACACGACGCACGACAAGCCACATGCCGAGGCAGCGCGCATTCGCGAGCATCACAATGCGACGTTGTCGAATATCAGGAGCTTCGGGCCGAAGATTGCCGCGGTGAGCACGGATGCGATCGATTTTCGCTCGCTGGCGCGGCCAGGTTGACGTCAAGCTGCGGACATTCCAGACCCATGACCCAGAACATCTACGAGAACCCCGATTTCTTCACCGGCTACAGCCAGCTGCAGCGCTCCCGCCAGGGGCTGGATGGGGCCCCGGAATGGCCGGCGCTGCGGGCGCAGCTGACGGCCATGGAAGGGTTGCGCGTAGTCGACCTTGGCTGCGGTTATGGCTGGTTCTGCCGCTGGGCGGCGGCCGAGGGCGCGACCGAGGTACTGGGCGTCGCCCCGACCGCGCCTGCCGAC
The DNA here is from genome assembly GCF_032465815.1 of Cupriavidus sp. BIC8F. Lineage (NCBI taxonomy): Bacteria > Pseudomonadati > Pseudomonadota > Betaproteobacteria > Burkholderiales > Burkholderiaceae > Cupriavidus > Cupriavidus sp. BIC8F. Next base: position 2,710,786 of record NZ_CP136095.1, read on the forward strand.
GGTCAGGCCACCGCCGCCGACGACACGCCCTGCCCCGCCTGCGCACTGCGCCGCGCCAGCAAGTCCAGCGCCACATCCACGATCATGTCTTCCTGCCCGCCCACCATGCGCCGCCGGCCCAGCTCGACCAGAATGTCGACCGTGCCCAGGCCGTAGCGCGCCGCGGCGGCCTCGGCATGGCGCAGGAAGCTGGAATAGACGCCGGCGTAGCCCAGCGCCAGGGTCTCGCGGTCGACGCGCACCGGGCGGTCCTGCAGCGGGCGCACGATGTCGTCGGCGGCATCCATCAGCGTGTAGAGGTCGCAGCCGTGCTGCCAGCCCAGGCGTTCGGCGGCGGCGACAAAGACTTCCAGCGGGGCGTTGCCGGCGCCGGCACCCATGCCGGCCAGGCTGGCGTCGACGCGGTCGCAGCCCTCTTCCACCGCGACGATGGAATTGGCCACGCCCAGGCTCAGGTTGTGATGGGCGTGCATGCCGGTCTGGGTTTCCGGCTTAAGCACGTCCTTGAAGGCGCGGAAGCGCTCACGCACGTCCTGCATTCCCAGCGCGCCGCCGGAATCGACCACATACACGCACTGGGCGCCGTAGCTTTCCATCAGCTTCGCCTGCTGCGCCAGCGCCGCGGGCGTGGTCATGTGGCTCATCATCAGGAAGCCGACGGTATCCATGCCGAGTTCGCGCGCAAACTCGATGTGCTGGCGCGAGACATCGGCTTCGGTGCAGTGCGTGGCCACGCGCACCACGCGCGCGCCGGCATCATAGGCGGCGCGCAGGTCGTGCACGGTGCCCACGCCCGGCAGCAGCAGCGTGGCCACGCGGGCATGGCGCACGGTCTCGGCCACGGCGGCGATCCATTCCAGGTCGGTATGGGCGCCAAAGCCGTAGTTGAAGCTGGAGCCCGACAGCCCGTCGCCGTGCGCGACCTCGATCGAATCCACGCGCGCGGCGTCGAGCGCGGCCGCGATGCGGCGCACGTGGTCCAGGCTGTACTGGTGGCGGATGGCGTGGCTGCCGTCGCGCAGCGTCACGTCGGAGATGTAGAGCTTCTTGGTAGGTTGTGCGGTCATCTTTGTCTCCCTGCGGCTCATGCGGACAGCCGGGTCTCGGCCAGGCGCTCGGCGCAGGCCAGCGCGGCGCTGGTCATGATGTCGAGGTTGCCGGCATAGGCCGGCAGGTAATGGGCGGCGCCCTCCACTTCCAGGAAGATCGAGGTCTTGAGCCCGCTCATCGGTCCCAGGCCGGGGATATTCAATGGCGCCGACGCAGCGATACGCTCGAACTGCACGCGCTGCTTGAGCCGGTAACCCGGTACGTAACCCTGCACTGCCTGCGCCATCGCTTCGACGCTCGCCGCAATTTCCGCTTCATCACCGTCCTCCGACAAGGTGAAGACCGTGTCGCGCATCATCAGCGGCGGTTCCGCCGGGTTGAGCACGATGATGGCCTTGCCGCGCGCGGCGCCGCCCACCGAGCACAGCGCCTGGCTGGTGGTCTCGGTGAACTCGTCGATATTGGCGCGCGTGCCGGGCCCGGCCGACCTGCTCGAGATCGACGCCACGATCTCGGCGTAGTGCACTTTGGCCACGCGCGACACCGCCGCCACCATGGGGATGGTGGCCTGGCCGCCGCAGGTGACCATATTGATGTTGGGGGCGTCCAGGTGCTGGTCCAGGTTGACCACGGGCACTACGTACGGGCCGATCGACGCCGGCGTCAGGTCGATCACGCGCACGCCGTGCTGCTGCAATACGCGGTTGTGGTGCGCATGGGCGCCCGCCGAGGTGGCATCGAAGGCGATGCGGATATCGCCGAAGCCCGGCATGCCGACCAGCCCGTCGATACCCTCGGCCGTGGTCGGCACGCCCAGGCGCGCGGCGCGGGCCAGCCCGTCCGACGCGGCATCGATGCCCACCATGGCGCCCATCTCCAGGTTCCGGCCGTGGCGCATCACCTTGATCATCAGGTCGGTGCCGATATTGCCGGACCCGATGATGGCCACCTTGTGGCGGCCGCTTGCTTTCATGTCCATGTCGTTTTCCTTTTCGCGTGGGTGTCAGCGGCCGAGTTCCCTGGCGGTCTTGCCGCCGATGCCAAACTGCGCCTTCGGCACCTCGATGATCATCACGCGCACGGTTTCCACCGGCGCGCCCACCGCTTCGACCGCGGCATCGGTGAGCGCGCGGATCAGGCGCGCCTTCTGTTCGTCGGTACGGCCTTCGATCAGGAAGACCTGCATGATTGGCATGGTGTATCTCCTTGGTGCGCGGTTCAGGTGAAGCGCATCGATACCGTGCCCAGGTGCTGGTAGCGAACGGTGATGTTGTCACCGGCCGCCACCGCGATGGCCTCGGTCGCGCCGCCTGTCATGATGAACGTGCCCGCCGGCAGCTCGCACCCGCGCGCACCCAGCATGTTGGCCAGCATGGCGACGCTGTTGGCCGGATGCCCCAGCACCGCCGCGCCGGCCGCGGTGGCCACCACCTCGCCGTTCTTCTCCAGCACCACGCCCAGGTTCCTCAGGTCCAGCCCCTCGGCGCCGCGGTGCGTGCCGCCCACGACGAAGCGCGCCGACGAGGTGTTGTCGGCAATCACGCTCTTCAGGTCGAAGCGGAAGTTCTCGTAGCGCGAGTCGATCACCTCCACCGCCGGCACCACGAAATCGGTGGCTGCCAGCACGTCGCCGATATGGCAGCCAGGCCCCCTGAGCGGGGCCTTCAGCACGAAGGCGATCTCGGCCTCCACCTTGGGGTGGATCAGCGTGCCGGTATCGATGGCGGCGCCGTCCATGCAGGCGCCATAGTCGGTGAGGAAGCCGTACACCGGGTCGCTCACGCCCATCTGGCGCATCTTGGCAAACGAAGTCAGGCCCATCTTGAGCCCGGCGATACGGGTGCCGCGCGCCTCCTTGCGCGCGCGGATGGCGTCCTGGATGGCGTAGGCGTCGTCCCAGTCCATGTCCGGGTATTCATCGGTAATCTTGCGCACCGCCTCGCGCTGCAGCTCGGCGTTCTCCAGGTGCTCGGCGAGCCGGGCAATGGTGTCTTGTGTCAGGTTCATGGCTTGTCCTGCGCTGAGTTGGAAAAGGGCGCGGGCTCAGACGAAGCGCACGCCGGCCGAGCCGATGCCGCCCAGGCTGATGCGCAGCTGGTCGCCGGCGGTTACGGGCACCATCGCGGCAAGAGAGCCGGACAGGATCACCTCGCCCCGCTTCAGGCCAATGCCCAGCCGGCCGAGCGTATTGGCCAGCCATGCCACCGCATTGACGGGATGCCCGAGCGCGGCCGCGCCGGCGCCGGTGGCGACGATCTCGCCGTTTTTCTCCAGCGTCATGCCGACCGTGCCCAGGTCCACGCTGCGCGGGTCCACCGCGGCGTCGCCCAGCACGAACACGCCTGAGGATGCGTTGTCAGCCACCGTGTCCTGGATGCGGATCTTCCAGTCGCGGATGCGCGAATCGACGATCTCGAAGCAAGGCAGCACGTAGGCGGTGGCGCGCAGCACGTCGGCATTGGTCACGCCCGGCCCTTCCAGGTCTTCCTTCAGCACGAAGGCAATCTCGCCTTCGGCCTTGGGCGCGATCAGGGTGTCGGCGGGAATCGCCGCGCCGTCGGGATAGACCATGCCGGACAACAGGTGGCCAAAGTCGGGCTGGCGCACGTCCAGCATGTCCATCACCACGCGGCTGGTCACGCCGATCTTCTTGCCGACCACGCGCTCGCCGGCGTCGAGCCGGTGCTGCACCATCGCCAGCTGGATGCGGTAGGAATCTTCGATGGTCAGCTCCGGCCAGGACTCGGTCAGCGGCGCCACCGGGCGACGGGAGGCCAGCGCATGGTGCAGGCCGGCGCCGATCTCAAGGATAAGTTCGCTATGCATGATGGGACCTCACAGGCGGACGCAGACGTTGCGCAGCTCGGTGTAGAACTCGAGCGAATGGACACCGCCCTCGCGGCCGATGCCGGACTGCCTGGCGCCGCCAAAGGCGGTGCGCAGGTCGCGCAGGAACCAGGCATTGATCCAGCAGATGCCAACGTCCAGCGCGCTGCCCATGCGGTGCGCGGTGCCGAGGTCGCCGGTCCAGACCGTGGCGGCCAGGCCGTACGGGGTGTCGTTGGCCAGCGCGGTGACTTCCTCTTCGGTGTCGAACGGGGCGATATGGCAGCAGGGCCCGAAGATCTCCTCGCGGATCACGGCGGCGCTTTCCGGCAGGCCGGTCCAGATGGTGGGCTGCACCCAGGCGCCTTCGGCCAGCGCCCCCGGCATCTGCGGCACGCCGCCCCCGGTGACCACGGTGGCGCCGGCCTCGGCAGCCTTGCGGTAGTAGGACAGCACCTTGTCGCGATGCTCGTGCGACACCAGTGGGCCCATGTTCACGCCGGGCTCGGTGGGCTGACCCAGCTTCAGGCCCTCGGCCTTCGCCTTCAGTGCGGCGACAAAGCGCTCGAAGATCGGCCGCTGCACGTAGACGCGCTCGGTGCCCAGGCACACCTGCCCGCTGTTCTCGAACGCCGAGCGGGCGATGCCGGCCACGGCCTTGTCGAAGTCCGCGTCGGCAAACACGATGCCCGCGTTCTTGCCGCCCAGTTCGAACGACACCGGCCGCACGCCGTTGGCCGCGGCCTTCATGATGGCCTCGCCGGTGCGGGTCTCGCCGGTGAAGGTGATGCCGTTGACTTGCGGGTGCGCGGTCAGGAATGCACCGGCCGAATCCGGGCCAAAGCCGTGCACCACGTTGTAGACGCCGGGCGGCACGCCGGCCTCGTTCATCACCTCGCCCAGCAGCGACGCGGTGGCGGGGGTCTCCTCCGAGGGCTTGACCACCACCGTATTGCCGCAGGCCAGCGCCGGCCCGACCTTCCACGTCATCAGCAGCAGTGGCAGGTTCCACGGGCACACCACGCCGATCACGCCGCGCGGGCTGCGCACCGCATAGTTGATGGCCTTGCCGCCATCGGGCGTGTCCATGGCAAAGCTTTCGGTCGGCACGTTGCGGATCAGGTCGGCAAAGACCTTGAAGTTGGCCGCGCCGCGCGGGATGTCGATATGGCTGGCCAGCCCGAAGGGCTTGCCGGTGTCGGCGATCTCGGCCTGCACGAATTCCTCGAAGCGGCGGTTGATGCCGTCGGCCACCGCGTGCAGCAACTCGACCCGCTGCGCCACCGTCATGCGGCCCCACGGCCCCTGCAGCGCACGGCGCGCGGCCTGCACCGCGGCGTCGACCTCGGCCTGGCCGGCCTCGTGCACGTGGCCGATCAGGCTGTTGTCGGCCGGGTTGCGGTTCTCGAAGGTCCGCGCGGTGCCGACCCACTCGCCGTTGATGAAGTTCTTGAAGTCTTTCATATTGGTTCTCTTGAATTTGAGCATCTCCACGACCGCCTGTTTGCTCCCCTCTCCCGCTTGCGGGAGAGGGGAGCAAACAGCAGGTGAATCAGAACGACGGTTCAGGTCAGCACATTCAAAAACGCTTCGTTCAGCTTCCTGTCGTGATAGAAGATCGCGCGCCCCAGCTCGTTGTCGGTCCAGGTAATGGTGGGCTTGTCCGGGTAGTGGATATAGCCGCCGGAGAACACCTCATTGCGATTGCCCGAGGGATCGAAGAAGTAGATCGTCGCGCCGCGCGTGATGCCGTGGCGGGTCGGACCGATGTCGAGCGAGACATCCTTCTTGGAGATGATGTCGGCCGCCTTCAGCACCTCGCCCCAGTTGTCGAGCAGGAACGAGGCATGGTGGAAGCGGTTCTTCTCCGGGTGCCGGATAAAGGCGATGTCGTGCGCCTTGTTCGAGCAGGTCAGGAAGGCGCCGATCAGCATCTCGCCGTCGGGGCCGGCCACGACCTGCTCGGCCAGAGAAAAGCCCAGCACGTCGCGGAACAGCCTGACCGTGCCGTCGACATCGTCGCCGTACAGCAGGCAGTGGTCGAAGCGGCTGGGCGCCATGCCGCGCAGGTCGTCCGGCCAGGGGTCGGGGTTGAGGTCGCCGGTCTTGCAGCCAAGCTTGTCCTTGTCGGCAAAGAGCTCGATCGCATGCCCTGTCGGTATGGTGAAGCGAAAGCGCACGCCGGTGTGCGGGTGCTCGCCCGCGGCGATCCACTGGCAGTCGGTGGCCAGGCCGGATTGCTCCACCTCCTGCGCCAGCCGCTCCAGCGTGTGGCCGCTGTCGACGCGGAAGCCCATGTAGTCCATGCCCGGGCTGTCGGCCTCGCGCAGCACCACGCTGTGGTGGTCGTGCTCGTCCCATGCCTTCAGGAACACCCGGCCCTGCGCATCGCGCGCGGTTTCGATCAAGCCGAGTACCTCGGTGTAGTGTTTCAGCGCCGGTTCCAGCTCCAGCACGCGCAGGGCTACGTGCCCCGGTCGCAATACGCCTGTCAATGCCATGATGGGTCTCCTGGTGTGGTGGGGTGGCGTTGTGTGGGTGCCACCTTCTTTGCTTGTGCTTCGTTTGCTTGCTACCGGCCCTGTTCGCGCCGCCGCTGCTTGTCCAGGCAGCGCTGCAGCAGGGCCACCGGCCGCAGGCGGATATCGCTGTCCGGAAAGGTCTTGCAGGCCAGCACCAGCCCGTCGCGCTGCTCCGCTTCGGACAGGCAGGCGCGGCTCATCTTGCCGGCGTGGTAGTCGCCGGCCTCGATGCGGACCTTGCACACGCCGCAGCCGCCGCCGCGGCAGCCGGCGGGGATGCCGCGCTGGCCCAGCACCTCCATGGCCCGCAGCAGGTTCTGCTCCGGCGCGCAGGGGTAGCGCAGCCCGCTGCCGGCGATCTCGACGGTATGCATGGCCGGCCTCCTCAGATCTTGAACAGCGGACTGCGCGCGCTGTTCTGCGCATCGGCCGCGGACAGGAACTTCTCGGTGTGGATATCCGCCTCGAACAGCCGGCCCTGCATCAGCGTGCGGATGCAGGCCTCGATCATCGGCGGCGGCCCGCACAGGTACGCCTTGTGGCCGCGGAAGTCGGCATTGCCGTCCTGCGCGTAGAGCTGCTGCAGCACGTCGTGCACGTAGCCGCGCGCGCCGCTCCAGCCGCTGTCGGCGGGTTCGTCCGACAGCGCGGGCACGTAGCGGAAGTTGGGGTGGGCCTGCGCCAGCGCCTGGAACTCGGCGTCGTAGTACAGCTCGCCGCGGTTGCGCGCGCCCTGCACCAGCGTGATCGGCAGGGTTTCGCCGGCGGCCAGCAGGTCCAGGATCATCGCGCGCGGGCTGGACAGGCCGGAGCCGCCCGCCAGGAACAGCATCGGCACCTGCGCCGACTTGCGCACGAAGAAGCGGCCATAGGGCGCGGAGAACGACAGTTCGTCGCCGACCGCCAGCTGGTCGTGCAGGTAGCCGGTGGCCTGCCCGTCCGGCACGCGCCGCACGTGCAGCTCGACCAGGTCGTCGCCCGGCGCGTTGGCCAGCGAGAACGCGCGCGGCTGGGCGCAGCCCGGCACGGTCAGGTTGACGTACTGACCGGCCTGGAATGCCGTGCGTCCGCCATCCTTCACACGCAGCCAGATGCCCAGGATGGTGGGCGTCAGGGCGCGCGTCTCGACAACTTCGGCGCGATAGTCGGCCAGCGGCAGGCCCAGCGCATCGGCGTCTTCCTCGATGTCGGCCTCGATCACCAGGTCCGACTGCGCGGTCGCGCAGCAGGCCAGGCACTGGCCGTTGTCGCGCTCGAAATCCATCAGCGCGAAGCTGGAGGCCTCGCCCTGCTCGACCTCGCCGTCCACCACCTGCACCTTGCAGGTGGCGCATAGGCCGTGGCAACAGGCATGAGGCAGCCACACGCCGTTGCGCAGGCAGGCGTCCAGCACGGTCTGCCCGGGAGCGATGGGGATGGTCTGCCCGATCGGTTCAATGGTCAGCGAATACATCTTGGTCTCCTTCCGGTGGTGCGTTCGACCATGCGCCTCAGCTGCGGCTGCCGCCGATGCCGTCCAGCCCCGGCGTGCGGAAGCGGATCACGTCCTTGTGGCCCAGGCCGTTCTCTTCCAGCGAGCGGTCCAGTTCCGGCTGCCAGGGCTGGCCGCCGCGCAGCCACTGCACCTGGCCCCAATCGATGCGGGCAAAGTCGGGGTGGTAGCCGTAGACGCCGGGCAGCACCTTGTCCACCACGTCGCGCAGCGGCATCGACGGCGGGAACGGGAAGCAATGCGGGGCGCAGAACAGCAGGTGGCCGTCCCAGCCGATATAGAGCAGGCGGTTGCCGTGGAACACGGCCTCGCGGTCGGCCGCCTCGAAGGCGTAGTCGCCGATGGATACGACGGGCATGGTTGTCTCCTTGTCTTTTGATGGGGCCGCCTTAAGCGGCGTCGGCGGCAGGCCCGATGCCCTTCCACTCGTTCCAGTTACGCTGGTCCTGCGAGCCCTCGAAGTCCAGGTTGTCAGCGCCCGGGTTCAGCCGGTACCACTTGAGCACGTCCTCCAGCGTGGCGCCGCCGCAGTTGCCCTGGTAGATCTGGTGCACCGGCAGCCAGGCCTGCGCGTACTTGGCGGGCTCGTCGTCGAAGATGTCTTTGCAGCCGTCCGAGCAGAAATGGAACTTCATGCCGTGATAGCTGCTTTCGCGGTAGCAGGTCTGGGTCGGGTCGTCCGGCTCCGAGAACACCATCGGGATCTGGCAGGTCTGGCACAGCATCGGCAGCGTGGCGTTGTAGAAGCGGTCGCCGGCCTGCTGGCGCTCCTGCCAGTGGTCCAGGCGCGGCTTGTAGTAGCGCTCAAAGGTCTGCGGGTACTTCTCGGCCAGCCAAGCCATCTCGTCGGCCTTGGGCACCCAGGTATGGAAGCCGGCCGCCCCCGCGTAGTTGTAGAAGGTGGCCCAGGCCTCGTGCGTGATGCGGTCCTTGGTCTTGGTGGCCACTTCGTGGTACTTGGGCATGCGCAGGCCGTAGCGCTCCAGGTCCTTGAACAGCGCCCCGCCCGCCTGCTCGAAGTACATCTCCCAGGCCTCGGCCCACGACATCACGCGCTTGGGCAGCATGTAGTCCATCATCATGCCGACCAGCGTGAGCAGGCGGAAGCCGCGCCAGAACCACTTGTCCAGCCACTTCTGCAGGATCGGGATATTGCCGGGGTCCTGCTCGCACAGGAACTTGACCACTTCCAGGCCCAGCGTCATGTGGCGCGACTCGTCGGACTGTGCGGAGAAGCCGAAGGTCACCGTGGCCATGTCGCCGTTGTAGGCGGCGCCCGACATGAACGGCATGAACAGCAGGTTGGTCAGCACATACTCGAACGAGAACGAGATCGCGGTGATGAACTCGAACGGCCCCGCGCTCATCGCGTCCTCGAAGTAGGACTTGGGCACCGACAGGTACCAGACCCGGTCGTGCATATGGCGCCATTCGCCAAAGCCGTGGAAATACTTGTTGTAGACCGACAGCGTGTGCAGCTGGGTCTGGGCGTGGCGCAGTTCGTCGACCGACTGCATCTGCGCCGCCACGCGCGCGCCGGCGCCGCGGAAATGCCGGCCCAGGTGCGCGTAGCCGCGGTGGGCGGCGTATTCCAGCGGCGTCACGCCGGTCAGGAACAGCCGCAGCGCGTTCAGGTAGCGCGGATCGGATACGTTCAGGTGGCCGTTGTTCTGCACGAACGAGTCGATGATCGCGTACAGCTTGCGCTCCTTCTCCGACTGGTATTTCCAGTAGGCATCCATGGTCATGCGGAACGGGTCTTCCCATTTGTCCCAGTCGTGGATGCGGATGCCCTCGTACTTGTCGAACGGGAAGACCTTGTCCATCGGCTCGTAGGTCGTTTCCCAGGCCAGGTCCCGCGTCATCGAGGCGTACTTCTCGCGCAGGTTGAGCTTCTTGCGTGCGTCCATGATGTCTCCGTGATGTTCTCTATGCCGCCGCGGTGTCAGGCGTTCCAGCGCAGCGTGAAGGCGTCTTCGTCTTCGTCGATGTTTCCGCACAGCGAGATCAGGTTCAGGTGGATCTCCTGCAGGTCCCAGCCGCGGCCGAGCTTGCCGGCCACCAGTTCGCGCACGATGGTCAGGTGGCCGGGGGCGTCGATCTTGACCATGGCGGGAAACTGCGACACCACCGCATGCGGGTTGGCCTCGGTGATGGCGTCGATGATGGGTCGGGTGTCGTCGTTGTTCTGCAGCGCGATGTAGACGTTGGCAGCGGTGGCTGACATGGCGTGTCTCCGTGGGGTTCGTTGTGGGCGGATCAGGCAGCCAGGCCGAGCTTGCCCAGGCGGACTTCGAACTGCTCGCGGCACAGCGCCACCATCTGCGCGCCGTCCTCGCCGGTGAGCGCATCGGCCACCGGCACCAGCGCCTGCGCCACCTCCGCGCAGGCGGCGCGCGCCCAGCCAGACAGCAGCACGCGGTTGGCGTCGGACTCGGCCGCGGCGCCCTGGATCACGGCATCGACCCAGCGTGCGTGTTCGTCGCGCCAGTCGTTCATGAATTCGGTCAGCACCGCCAGCCCGGTGCCGCAGGCGCGCGCGATCACCGCGTCGGCATGCTGGTAGACCAGCGGGTAGAGCAGCCCGTCGAGCACCAGGTTCTGGGCGACGAAGGTCTCGAACCAGTCCTCGGTGACAAAGGTGTGCTCGACAAAGCGGCGCAGCGGCTGCCACGCGGCGCTCTCCAGCCAGGCCACCCTGGCCCGCTCCAGCGCCACGCCAGTATTGCCGTCCAGCAGCATGCCGATGCGCGACAGGTATTGGGCGATACCCAGGCGATCCATCGCGCAATAGGTGCAGGCCTGCGTGATGGCCGTGCCCCAGCCATAGTCGGCGCAGTAGAAGTTATTCATGTTGGCGCCCCACTCCACATGGCGCAGCGGCAGCAGGCCGGTGGCCAGACGTTCCTGCCATTCGGCTGGCAGCGCCTGCAGCAGCCCGCGCTTCTCGACAAAGGCAAAGCTCTTCTCCGTTGCATCCTGCTGGCGCCCGCGCGCGGTAACGTAGGCGCCGTAGTAGAACTGGCGCGGGTCCTTCAGCGCGTACCAGTCCTGCATCACGATCGCCGTGCGGCGCTTGTCATACAGCTCGAAGCCGGGATCCCAGGTGGGGCGGTAGTGGAAGTTCACCTCCGACTGCACGTCGTAGGTCGCCTCCTGGTAGCGCGACGCCGGCTTGTCGCCGAAGCGGCGCGCGACATGGCCGTAGGTCTGGCGCAGCGGCTGAATCTGCTGGGTCTTGATATCGACTTGCATCGCTTGGTCTCCTGTATCCCTTCTCTCTTTGTGATGCGGTGGCTGCGGCCTCAGTCGTCGGCTTGCGGCTGCGACGCGGCTTCCAGCGGGGGCAGGAAGCGCACGCGGTTGACGCAGCAGAAGGCTTCGAACATCGGCTCCGGCATGATCAGTTCGACGTTGAGCTCGGGGTCGGCCACGCTGAAGGCGAACTGCACAAACCCTTCGGGGGTGCGGCCCTCGACCCGCACATAGCGCGGCGTGGCTTCGAACAGGGGAACCGACGGCGTGTTCATGGCGCGCTCCTTTGCGTTGGCTGGACGCAGGCCTTACTGCGAAGACCGTGCCAGCGAGCGCGAAGCGTTGTGGGACAAGGGTTGCGGGGAATTGGCGGTGGCCAGCGTGCGCGTTAACCCGGAAGGGTCCGCCCGAAACCTGTCGATGAATTGATGAAGCTGTCCGCAAGCCTTGATCAAATGATCAAAAGCCGCGCCGGGCGGGCGTTAGCGGGGAGCGAGCCGATGCGGATGGGATTGCCCTGCGGCGCAGCAGCGTGCGTGGGCAACATAGGAGAGAAGACTTAATCTGACAGGGAAAAATGGCTGACGCGGTGCAGCATCGGGCAACTTCGGGCCGATGCGCGGCCCGGAGGGGCTGCATCAAATGATCAAGTGGGGACGAAGCGAGGATTCGAGGCGCGTGGCAGACGAGATCGATGGTTGATGGCCATCGGCGCGCTCCCTCTCCCGCTTGCGGGAGAGGGTTGGGGAGAGGGCCGGCTTGTCCACGAAGTGAGGGCCTGCGGTATGCCACCGCCTGCCCTCACCCCCTGCCCCTCTCCCGCAAGCGGGGGAGGGAGCAAACCCTCAGCACTTGAGGCGAGGCAACGGCCTCAGTTACCGTTGCCGTGGCCGTTACCCCCGCGCGTGCCGCGGATCTTCCACCGATACGCCAGCTGCGGCCGCGTAATGCCCAGCAACCGCGCCGCCTGACTCATATTGCCGTCGGCCCGCTGCATCGCCGCCTCCATCAGCACGGTCTCGACGTCGCCCAGCGCCAGCTGCTGCTCTGACATCTGGTCCAGGAGCGCATGGACCGCGGCTTCGCGCAGGTCTGGCAAGGTGCCGCCCGCCCCCAGCCGCGGCGCGGTATCCACCACCGGTGCCACGGTGCCCGGCAGGAACAGGTGGTCGGCGGTGATCTGGCCGCCCTGGCTGGCCAGGATCACGCCGCGCTCGATCACATTCTCCAGTTCGCGCACATTGCCGGGCCAGTCATAGTGGCGCAGCTCGGCCAGCGCGCGGTCGGTGATGCCGACGATGCGCTTGCCGTGGCGCGCGCCGTAGCGGGCCACGAAGCGCTCGGCCAGCGGCCGGATGTCGTCCAGGCGCTCGCGCAGCGGCGGGATCGTGACCGGGTAGACATTTAGGCGGTAGTACAGGTCCTTGCGGAAAGTGCCCCGCTTCACGGCTTCGGCCAGGTCGACATTGGTGGCGGCCACCAGCCGCACGTCCACCTTGCGCGTGCCGGTGCCGCCTACGCGCTCGACCTCGCCTTCCTGCAGCACGCGCAGCAGCTTGGACTGGGCCGAGGCTGAGAGTTCGCCCAGCTCGTCCAGGAACAGGGTGCCGCCGTGCGCACGCTCGAAGCGCCCGGGGCGCGACTGGCTGGCGCCGGTGAAGGCGCCCTTTTCCACGCCGAACAGCTCGGACTCGATCAGCTCATCGGGAATCGCCGCGCAGTTCACGGCAATGAAGGGCTTGTCGGCGCGCCCGCTCACGCTGTGCAGCGCCTGCGCGAAACGCTCCTTGCCCACGCCGGTCTCGCCCAGCAGCAGCACGGTCACGTTGCTGGCCGCGGCGCGCTGCAGCAGGCTCCAGGCGGCGCGAAAGCCTGGCGAGGTGCCGACCAGGTCGGCCGGCGTGGCCGGGGTGCCCTGCAGCGCGCGCAGGTGCTCGACCTCGCTCTGCAGGGCGATGATGGTCTCGATCACGGGATCGGGCTGGTACAGCGCCAGCGCCTGTGCGCCGTCTTCCCAGGCCTCCACCGGCTTGCCGATGATGCGGCAGTGCGGGTGCCCGCAGGCGATGCACTCCACCTCGCGGTACAGGATGGTGCGCCCCATCAACGCCGAGGTATAGCCAGTGGCGTAGCCGATCTGCATCCAGCAGGCTGGCTCGTCGACGATGCCGAACAGCTGGCGGTGGACGTCGCCCTCGAAGGAGTCTTCCCACAGGAATTCGCCATCATAGATGCCGGCGGCGATGTCGATGTCGACCTTGACCGGCGTGACCCGCACCACCCCCTCGATGGTATGCAGGCAGGGCCCGATCTCCAGCTGGCCGAAGTCGCTGTGGCCGGCGCGCAGCTTGCGCGCGACCTCCGCATCGCGCATGCCCGAATGGAAGCCCATGCGGGTGAACAGGCCGCGCGCGCGCTCCATGCCCAGGGTGTCCACCAGTTCCTTGCGCAGGGCGCCCAGGGCGGCGGTATGGATCAGGATCATGCGCTGCTCGTCCAGCCAGATCGCGCCCTCCTCCATGGCAAAGCGCAGGCGGCGGGCAAGATCGGCCAGGCCATCGCGCATGGTGGCCGAGAACTTGTCGGTTGAACTGCTCATTGTCTCCCCTCAGTGCCGGCGGGTGATCCGCTCGAGTGTGCCTTTCGGCTGGCATCTTACGCACATTATGTGCCAGGGAGACGGGGGGCTGGGTAAAGACATTCCCCCGGAGCATTTCCGGGGGAGCCCCCTATGAACCGCGTTGGTCCGGGCCGCTCAATCCGCCCGGATACCCCGCTGGCGGATCAGCACACCCCACTTCTCGGTTTCCTTCGCCAGGTGCTCGCGCAGCACCGCCGGCGAACTGCCGATCGGCTCGGCGCCGATCAGCGCCAGCCGCTTCTGCACCGCAGGCTTGCGCAGCGCCTCGAGCATGGCGCGGTTGAGCGTGTCGATGACCGGCTGCGGCGTCTTCGCCGGCACGAAGGCGGCGAACCACGGCGACAGTTCATAGCCCGGCAGGCCGGCTTCGGCCACCGTCGGCACATTGGGCAGCGCGCTGGAGCGCTTGCTGGTGGTGACCGCGATCGCCGTCAGCTTGCCCGATTCGATATGCGGCCTGGCCGAGGTGATGCTGTCGAACATGTAGTCGACCTGCCCGCCCAGCAGGTCCGTCATGGCGGGGCCGCTGCCCTTGTAGGGGATATGCAGCATGTCGACGCCGGCCATCGAGGTGAACAGCTCGCCCGCCAGGTGGATCGAGGTGCCGTTGCCCGCGGAGGCATAGGTGTACTTGCCCGGCGCCGCCTTGGCGTGCGCCACCACATCCTTGACGGTGCTTTCCTGGCGCCGCGCCTTGCTGGCCACCAGCACGTTGGGCACCACCGCCAGCAGTGACACCGGCGCAAAGTCCTTGACCGGGTCGTAGCTCAGCCGGCCGTACAGCGCCGGGTTCACGGCCATGCCGTTGGCGACGATGATCAGTGTGTAGCCGTCGGCGGGCGCGCGCGCCACCAGTTCGGCGCCGATATTGCCGCCGGCGCCCGGCCGGTTCTCGACCACGATGGCCTGGCCCAGCGTGCGCGACATGTCTTCGCCCAGCGTGCGCGCGATATTGTCCATGGCACCGCCCGCCGGGAACGGCACGATCCAGCGGATCGGGTGGTCGGGATAGGCCGCGTGCGCGGCCGGTGCGGCGAACGACAGGCCGGCAGCCAGTGCCAGCGCCCCTGCGCGGCCGGTGCTTGCCAGCCGCTGGAATAACGTCTTCATTAGTCTCCTCACTTGATGCGTGCAGGCGGTGTGCCATGCGGGGGGGTGAACTGCCTGCCAGTTCAGCCGCGCCGGTAGTGCGCCAGCTTGTCTTCGTCCAGCGCCAGCCCCAGGCCGGGGCCTTCGGGCAGGTGCAGGCTGAAGTCGCGGTACTCGGGGCGCTGCTGCACGATATCGTCCTTGAGCAGCAGCGGCCCGAACAACTCGGTGCCCCAGGCCAGCTGCAGCAGCGTGCAGAAGCCATGCGCCGCGGCGATGGTGCCGACGCTGCCCTCCAGCATGGTGCCGCCGTACAGCGCGATGCCGGCGGCGTCGCCCACCGCGGCGGTGCGCAGCATGCCGAAGATGCCGCCGGCCTTGGCGATCTTCAGCGCGAACACGTCGGCGCCGCCGATGCGCGCCAGCTCCATCGCATCTTCCGGGCCGCACACCGCTTCATCGGCCATGATCGGCACCACGAAGCGCGCGGCCAGCCGGGCCAGCGCCATGCGCTGCTCACGCGGAGTGGGCTGCTCGATCAGGTCGATGCCGGCGGCTTCCAGCATGGCGATGCCGGTGGCGGCGTCGGCCTCGTTCCAGGCCTGGTTGACGTCGACGGTGACGCGCGCCCGGTCGCCCAGCTCGCGCTTGATCGCGGCCACGTGGGCCACGTCGTCGCGCACGCTGCGCCGGCCGATCTTCAGCTTGAAGGTATTGTGGCGGCGCTCGGCCAGCAGTTGCTCGGCCTCGGCGATGTCGCGGGCGGTGTCGCCGCTGGCAAGCGTCCACAGCACCGGCAGTGTCGAACGCACCGCGCCCCCCAACAGCGTGGCCAGCGGCACGCCCAGGCGCTTGCCCTGCGCATCCAGCAACGCGGTCTCCAGCGCGGACTTGGCGAAGCGGTTGCCGCGCGCGACCTTGCCCAGGCGCGCCATCGCGCCATGCACGTTGGTGGCATCCTGGCCGGCCAGCGCAGGGGCCAGGTAGGTGTCGATGGTCAGCTTGATGCCTTCCGGGCTTTCGTCGCCATAGGACAGGCCGCCGATGGTGGTGGCCTCGCCGATGCCCTCCACGCCGTCGCTGCAGCGCAGCCGCACGATCACCAGCGTCTGCTGCTGCATGGTGGCCATGGCCAGCTGGTGTGCCCGGATGGTGGGCAGGTCCACCAGGATGGCTTCCACCGAAGTGATAGTCGTGGTCATACCTTGTTGATGCAAATTGATAATTGAAGCCAAGTATGCGGCTTGACTTTGCCGGCGTCCAAGACCGATGATGTCTCAATCGATACCCTACGGGTATGGGAACAGGACACCAATGGAACTCCGGCACCTGCGTTATTTCCAGGTCGTGGCCCAGGAACTCAACGTCACCCGCGCCGCCGAGCGGCTGCATATGGCGCAGCCGCCGCTGTCGCGCCAGATCCGCCAGCTGGAAGAAGAAGTGGGCGTGGCACTGTTCGACCGCGTCGGCCGCGGGCTGCGGCTGACCGAGGCGGGCCGCTTCCTGCTGGAGCAGGCCACCCAGCTGACGCAGCGGCTGGAAGAAACCATCGAGGGCACGCGCCGCATCGGGCGGCAGGACAAGCGCTGGTTCGGCATCGGCTTCGTGCCGTCGGTGCTGTATGGCGTGCTGCCAGAACTGATCCGCGAGCTGCGCGAATCAGACCGGCACGACCAGCAGGTAGAGGTAGGACTGGCCGAGATGATCACCGTGGAGCAGATCGAGGCGCTCAAGGCCGGCCGCATCGACCTGGGCTTCGGCCGCATCGCGCTGAATGACCCCGCCATCCGCCAGCAGGTGGTGATGGCCGAGCCACTGGTGGCCGCGCTGCCCGCACGCCTGCCCGCGCCGCGCCGCAAGGCGCTGACGCCACAAGCGCTGGCGGCGCAGCCGTTCATTCTTTACCCGGCCCGGCCGCGGCCCAGCTATGCCGACCACCTGCTGTCGCTGTTCCGCGCGCAGGGCCTGCAGTTGCGTGTGGCGCAGGAGGCCAACGAACTGCAGACCGCGCTGGGGCTGGTGGCGGCTGGCATCGGCATCACGCTGGTGCCGGCGTCGATCCAGCGCCTGCATCGCGACGACGTGCGCTACTGCCCGATCGACGCGCCGGGCTTCGTGTCGCCGGTGATCATGAGCTATCGCGAAGGCGATACGTCACCGTTCCTGGCGCGGGCGGTGGAATGGGTGATGCGGCAGGCACAGTAAGCTGCATCAGGTGCCGGTGAACTGCGGCTTGCGCTTTTCCTTCCAGGCCAGCGCACCTTCGCGGATATCCTGCGACTGCGTGGCCCGGCTGATGTCGCTCGCCAGCGCCTCGGTATCCAGCGCGCCGCGCCCGATCGCGTTCAGGTGCCGCTTCATGCCCTGCACCGCCAGCGGCGCCAGCCCGGCCACCGTGTCGCTGAGCTGGTCGGCGCGCTCGCGCAGGCGCTCGGCCGGCAGCAGCTCGGTCAGGAAGCCGCGGCGGAACATCTCGTCGGCGTCGATGCGCTCCGCGGTCAGGAACAGGTGCTTGGCGTGGTTCAGGCCCAGCCTGCTGATATAGCGCTCCATGCCGCGCTGGTAGAAATGCAGCCCCAGCCGCGCCGCGGGCATGAACATGTCCACCGCGGCGGTGCCAAGCCGGAAATCGCACGCCAGCGCCAGGTCCGTGCCGCCGCCGTAGACGCCGCCGTGGATCTCGGCAATGGTCACCGCGCGGCAGTCCTCCACCGCGTTGACCAGGGTCTCGAAGCCGGCGCCGCGCTGCCCGGCCGCGAGCCTGCCGATATCGAAGCCGCTGCAGAAGTACTTGCCGGTGCCGCGCAGGCGCAGCACACGCACGTCGCTGTCGTTCACGGCATCGACATGCCGTTGCAGCTCGGCCAGGTCATCCGGCCCGAGGCGGTTGGCTACCTCCGGGCGGCGCAGCGTGATCGTGGCGACATGACCGGCAATGTCGAGCGAAGGAAGGGAACCATCAGTCTGCATCGGGAATACTCCAGGTAGGGATCATTGGGCACCGGCCTGCGGGGCGCCACGGCGCGCGAGCGCGCTGTCGAAGCGCTCCAGCCGTGCTTGCGCAAACGCGGGCCGGGCTTGCACGCGTTGCCACCAGGCTGCCACCGCCGGCGCCGCGCTGAGCACCTCGGGCGCCAGTTCGGCAATCCGCGCGATAAACGGAACGGCGGCGATATCGGCCAGCGTATAGCGCGCACCGAGCAGCCAGTCGCCATCGGCCAGCATGGCCTCCATCTTCGGCACCAGCAACAGCAGCCCGTCGAGCGCGCTGCGCTTCTCTGCATCCGTGTAGGGCTTGCGCGCAATGCGCAGCCATGCCTCGCGGCGCTCCGCGGTCGGGATGCGCGCCAGCCGCTCGGCCAACGTTGCATCGCTCCATTGCGCGGCCACTGGCTGCAGCGCGAGGCTCCAGTTCAGGATCAGCAGGTTCGGCAAGGATTTCTCATCGGTCCAGCGCACGAAGTTGCGCATCACCGCGCGCTGGTAGGGATCCGCTGGCCGCAATGGCGGCGACGGCCGGATCTCGTCGAGGTATTCGCAGATGGTGGCGCTCTCATGCAGGAAGCGGTCATCGTCCAGCGCCAGCGCCGGCACCACGCCGTTGGGGTTCATCGCCAGGAAGGCGGGCGTGTGGTGCTCCTGCGCCGCCATGTCGACCGGCACGCTGTCATAGTCGATGCCCTTCTCGGCCAGGCACAGCCGCACCCGGCGCGAGGCGCTCGACAACCAGCCATGGAAGAGTTTCACGTTGCGCTCGCCGGGTTCAAGGGATCAGCACGGCCGAGCCGGTAGTGGCCCGGCCCTCCAGGTCGCGGTGTGCGTCGCGCACGGCGGCCAGCGGGTAACGGTGGTTGACCTCCAGCCGCAGTTGCCCGGCAGCGACCGCGGCGAACAACGTGGCCGCGGCATTGGCCAGCGCCTGCGGGCTTGCGATATACGTGCGCAGCGTCGGCCGCGACACGATCAGCGAGCGCGCGTGCAGCAGCTGCAGGTCGAAGGCCTCCACGTCGCCCGACGCGGTGCCGTAGTTGATCGCCATGCCGCACGGCCGCAGGCATTGCAGCGATGGCACGAACACGTCCTTGCCGACGCCGTCGTAGACCACCGCCACGCCCTCGCCGCCGGTCAGTGCCTGCACTTCGGCCACGAAGTCCGCCTCGCGGTAATTGATGACATGGTGGCAGCCATGTGCCAGCGCCACCGCGCGCTTGGCCTCGCTGCCCACGGTGCCGATCACGGTCGCGCCGAGCGCGCGCGCCCACTGCGACAGCAGCACGCCCATGCCCCCGGCCGCGGCGTGCACCAGCACGGCGTCGCCCGGCTGCACCGCGTAGAGCCGGCGCAGCAGGTACTCGGCCGTCAGCCCGCGCAGCAGCGTGGCGCCGGCCACCTCTTCCGGGATCGCGTCCGGCAAAGGCACGACCCGGCCGGCTGGCACGTTGCGCGTCACCTGACAGGCGCCGGGATGCATACAGGCGACGCGCTGGCCAACCTCGAACCCTTCTACGCCGGGACCAACCGCGGTCACCTTGCCGGCGCCAACCGAGCCCGGCGTGACCGGGAACGGCGCCGCGGTGTGGGGGCCATGCGCGCCCTTGCGCTGGTAGATGTCCGCGAAATTCAGGCCGATGGCCGATTGCCGCAACTGCAGTTCGCCGGGACCGGGCGGCGGCACTGTGACCTGGCAGGACTCCAGCACCTCAGGTCCGCCCACCCTGTTAATACAGACAGCATCAGTCAGCATACAAACCCTCGAAACATGAGCGCCGGCCGGGCGCGGACTCGATTGGAACCGGCAGCCTGGCTGCCGATTGCCCTATTCCATATGACTCAAATGCCATTCTCATAGGATCCATATGACGCAAATCCATATGAAAGCCCTCGAAGCCTACGCCATCCCGCTGCACTCCGCATCATGGAAACTCCGTATACGTATTTTTATGATTGTTATTTGTATACTCAATGCCGATTTATCGCCAAGGAACTGCCATGATGTCTTTGCCTCCCGGCACCGAAGCCGCCGGGCCCCACGCCCCGCCCGCGGACCTGCCGCTGTCCGGCATCACCGTGCTGGACCTGTCCATCGCCCGCGCCGGCCCGGCGGCGGTGCGCCTGCTGTCGGACTGGGGCGCCGACGTGATCCGCGTGGAGCCGCCCCCGCCGCAGGACCGCGGCTCCGTCACCGGGCGGCGGCGCGGCTCGGACGAGCAGAACCTGCATCGCAACAAGCGCAGCCTGTGCCTGGACCTGAAGACCCCGCAGGGCGCCGAGGTGCTGGCGCGCCTGGTGCGCCGGTCGGACGTGGTGGTGGAGAACTTCCGCTCGGTGGTCAAGGAGCGGCTGGGGCTGACCTATGAGCGCCTGAGCGCGATCAATCCGCGCGTGATCCTGGCCAGCATCTCGGGCTTCGGCCAGGACGGGCCCTATTGCGAGCGCCCGGGGCTGGACCAGATCGTGCAGGGCATGTCGGGGCTGAGTTCGGTCACCGGCGAGCCCGGCAAAGGCCCGCTGCGCGTGGGCATTGCCATCTCCGACACCACCGCGGGCATGTTCCTGGGCCAGGGCATCCTGCTGGCGCTGCTGCACCGCGCGCGTACCGGCCGCGGGCAATGGGTCCATACCTCGCTGATCGAGGGCATGCTCAACAAGCTGGACTTCCAGGCCACGCGCTACACCGTCGACGGCGAAGTGCCGACCCAGCAGGGCAATGCGCACCCGACGCTGGTGCCGATGGGCACCTACCGCTGCCGCGACGGCGTGGTCAATATCGCCGCCAGCACCGACCGCATGTGGACCAACTTCTGCCGCACCGTCGAGGCCGGCTGGCTGCTGGACGATCCCTCGTTCCAGACCGCCGCGGGCCGTGCCGCCGAGCGCCACCGGCTGGACGAGGCCATCAACCGGTGCACCGCCGCCTTCAGCGCGGCCGAACTGACTTCGCGCCTGAATGCCGCCGGCGTGCCGTGCGGGCCGGTGTTCGATATTGGCCAGGCCTTCGAGGACGCGCAGGTGCGCCACCTGCGCATGACCCGGCCCGCCGAGCACCCGGCGCTGGGGCCACTGGAACTGCTGCGCTCGCCGATCAACCTGTCGGCGGCGCCGCACCCCGAGCGCTTTGCCCGCGCCGCACCCGATCCCGGCGAGCACACCGACGAGATCCTGCGCGGGCTTGGCTATGACGAGGCCGGCGTCGCGGCCCTGCGCGAAGCCAACGTGGCGTCCTGAGCGCCAGCGGCCAGGACACTCAAAAGCGACAACGAGAACACAAAGGAGACAACAATGAAGCACACCCTCGGGCGCGCCGCGATCGGCGCCGCTTTTGCCACCCTGGCTGCGTTGCCCGGCATGGCCGCTGCGCAGGACTACCCGACCCGGCCGATCCGGCTGCTGGTCGGCTACACGCCGGCGGGCGCGGCCGACTACGTCGCGCGCGTGTTCGGCGAGGCCTTGTCGAAGGAGCTTGGCCAGACCGTGCTGGTGGACAACAAGCCCGGCGCCGGCAGCACCCTGGCCTCCGCGGCACTGGCGCAGGCGGCCCCTGATGGCTACACGCTGGGCCTGGCCACGTCCACGCTGTACGGCATCGACCAGCAGCTCTACAAGGCCCGCTACAAAGCAACCGACTTCACCCCGGTGACGCGGCTGACCGTGTCGCCGCTGATCCTGGCTGTCAACAAGAACCTGAACGTCAGCGACATCAAGACCCTGGTGGCCAAGGCGCGCGCGCAGCAGGGCAAGTTCAACTACTCGTCCTCCGGCATCGGCGGCTCGCCGCATCTCGCCGGGCTGCAGTTCGAGAAAGCCACCGGCGTCAAGATGACGCACGTGCCCTACAAGGGCGGCGCACCGGCGCTGCAGGCCGTGGCCGCGGGCGAGGTGGAGTTGTCGTTCGGCACGGCGGCGTCGGTGTTGCCGATGGGCACGCAGGGCGTGGTAAAGATGATTGGCGTAACCACGCCCAAGCCCTCGGCGGTGGCACCGGGCCTGCCGGCGCTGGCGGAGATGGGGTTGCCGGGCTTTGATTTCACCTTCTGGTTCGGGCTGTACGGGCCGGCCGGCCTGCCCGACGGCATTCGCGACAAGCTCTTTGCCGCCACCGCCAAGGTGATGGCCGATCCGCAGCTGCGCGCGAAGCTCGCCTCCAATGGCAGCGAGGTCTCAACCTCGGCGTCGCCCGCTGAGTTCGGCAAGTGGGCCGCGGCAGACGGCAAGTCGGCCGTGACGCGGATCGAGCAGGCCGGCGTCAAGCTGGACTGAGCCTGCCTGACCCGGCGGCCATCGACTAGCGCCGGCCGCGCTTGCCGCCGGCCTCGTCGCCGGGCATGGAGGCAATCATGTCCGCGTAGACGTCGCCCCCGGTGGCGATATGCCGGACCATCGCCGCCGCGGCATCGTCCTCATTGCCGCGCACGATGGCGCCCATCACCGCCTCATGCTCGGCCAGCGAGGCCAGGATGCGGGCCGGCTTCTCGAAGCGCAGGTCGCGCATGCCGCGCATGCGCGCGCGCATGGTGCGGATCTGCCGCGACAGGATGTCATTGCAGCAGGCCGCGTAGATGACTTCATGAAAGGCATCATTGGCCTCGCGGTAGCGATCGGAATCGGCACGCTCCGCGGCCGCGCGGCAATCGTCGAACGCGGCCTGCATCGCCGTGCGCTGTGCTGCACTGATGCGGCGCGCTGCCAGCCGCGCCGCCAACGCCTCAAGCTGCACCAGGATCTCGTTCATCGACACGTACTCGCGCAGCGTGATCGACGACACGATCGCGCCCTGGCGCGGCACCAGGTCCACCAGGCCGGCCGACTCCAGCTGGATCAGCGCTTCGCGCACCGGCGTGCGCGACACGCCAAAGCGCGCCAGCAACTGCTGCTCTTCCAGCTGGGCGCCGCTGGGAAGCTTTCCGGAAAGAATCTCCTGCTCGATCGCGGCGCGGATGGTTTCGGACAGGCTCTTCTTTTCTTCGGACATGGACTACGGCGGCATGCGGAGGACGGGGGATGGCCTGATTTTACCCTGCCCTGCGTATTCATTGATGCCCATTGTGTGCACACGATGTGGGGCCACGCTACGCCAGCTTGACGGAAGGCGGACGCAGACTGCCTGCCATCGGGTAGCAGGCAGCTCCTCTCAGCCAGCAATTACCAACTCTGCCAGCGCGACACTTTTGGTTACAAAACCAAATCGCCAAATGTGTTTGATGTCAAACATCTGACATTTGACCAATCAACAATCGCTCGCTGTCGCGACAAGCCAAGGCCAACCGCACCCGAACCGGCCAGTTCCCCGCACTTGTCGTCCGCGCTGCGGAAGTCCATGGGCCTGCATCCGATGTCGGCGCATGGGCTCGGCAATCGTTATCCCCCTCAACGACTACAACGCAATGCACGAAATGAGACCCTCATTGCTGTCGCGTTCCACCCGGCCATGGCTGGCGGCCGGCACCATCACCCTCGCACTGATGCTTGCCGCCTGCGGCGGCGACGACTCGCCGGGCGCGAGCGGCAGCACGATCCAGCCCACCGCCGCCAACGGCAGCAAGCCGGACAACCCCGGCAAGCCTGACCAGCCCGGCGCCTGCTCCACGCGTTGCGCCCCGTGATGCGGGCCCTTTTTCGATCCAGCGACAGACCGACCCAGCCACAGCCATGACCTTCAACCCGTCAAAAAGACAGTTCCTGAAGACCAGCCTCGGCACCGGCGCCGCCGCCGCGGTGCTGGCCAGCTTTCCGCCCAGCATCCGCCGCGCGCTCGCCATCGAAGCCAACAACGCCACCGGCACCATCCAGGACGTCAAGCACGTCGTGATGGTGATGCTGGAGAACCGCTCGTTCGACAACTACTTCGGCACCTTCAAGGGCGTGCGCGGCTACGGCGACCGCTTCGCGATCCCATTGCCCAATGGCAAGAACGCGTTCTACCAGACCGATGCCAACGGCAATCTCCTGACGCCCTACCATCTCGACGAAACCCAGGGCAACGCGCAGCGCGCCGGCGGCACGCCGCACACCTGGCCCGATGCGCAGGCCGCGTGGGACCACGGCCGCATGGACCGCTGGCCGGTGGCCAAGAAGACGCTGTCGATGGGCTACTACGATGACGCCGAGATTCCGTTCCAGCGCGCGCTGGCTGACGCCTTCACGCTGTGCGATGCCTACCACTGCGCGATGCACACCGGCACCATCCCCAACCGCCTGTTCTACTGGACCGGCAGCAACGGTCCCACCGGCGACAACGTCGCGGTGATGATTAACGAGTTCAACGCGGGCGCGGATGTGGGCCCCTCCACCGAAGGCTGGACCTGGAAGACCTACGCCGACCGCCTGCAGGCCGCGGGCGTGGGCTGGAAGGTCTACCAGAACGTGCCGGACAACTATGGCTGCAACCAGATGATGAGCTTCCGGCACTGGCGCGCAGAGATGGAGAAGATGCCCGTCGGGCGCAAGCTCTCCAACACCGCCGGCACCGGCGTCAACCCGCCCTACAACCCGGACATCGACGACCAGTACAGCCCGCTGGCCAAGGGCTTCTGCAACACCATGCCCGACGGCGGCTTCCTGCAATCGCTGCGTGATGACGTGCTCAACGGCAAGCTGCCCGAGGTGTCGTGGATCATTCCGCCGGCCGAGTTCAGCGAGCACCCCGGCCCGTCCAGCCCGGCCAAGGGCGGCTGGTACGTGCAGGCCATCCTGGACGCGCTGACGGCATCGCCCGAGGTCTGGAGCAAGACCGTGCTGCTGATCAACTTCGACGAGAACGACGGCTTCTTCGACCACAGCCCGCCGCCGACCGCGCCGTCGCGCGACCTGGACGGGACCCTGGCCGGCAAGTCGACCCTCGACGACGCGCAGATGGCCTATGAGTACTTCAACTTCCAGCCCGCCACGGCCAAGCAGCCGCCGCAGGACGGCAAGCCCTTCGGCCCCGGCCCGCGCGTGCCGATGTGGGTGGTGTCGCCGTGGAGCCGCGGCGGCTGGGTCAACTCCGAAGTCTTCGACCACACCTCGGTGCTGCGCTTCCTGGAGGCACGCTTCGGCGTGATGGAGCCGCAGATCAGCGCCTACCGTCGTGCCATCTGCGGCGACCTGACCAGCGCCTTCAACTTTGCCACGCCCAACACCGAGACCCTGCCCACGCTGGCCGGGCGCACCACCCGTGCCGACGCCACCAGCCTGACCGCCTGGCAGCAGACCCAGCCGGCGATCCCGGTGCCGGCCACGCCCGCGCTGCCGGAGCAGGACACCGGCACGCGTCCGTCGCGCAAGCTGCCGTATGAACTGCATACCAGTGCACGCGTCGACGCCGCATCCAAGGCCGTGCGCCTGCTGTTCGCCAACGCCAGCACCAACCAGGCCGGCGCGCTGTTCCACGTCTATGACAAGCTGCACCTCGACCGCATTCCGCGCCGCTACGTGGTTGAAGCCGGCAAGACGCTGGACGATGCGTGGGACATTGATGCCGACGGCGGCAAGTACGACCTGTGGGTGCTGGGGCCCAACGGCTATCACCGCTCGTTCTCCGGCGACATCAACGAAGCGGTGACCGCGTCCACCGAAATCCAGGTCTGCTACAACCCGTGCAGGAAGCCCACGATGCAGGTGAAGCTGCATAACGACAGCGATGCCGACGTGACCTTCACCGTCACGGCACTGGCCTACCGCGACGACGGCCCGTGGACGCAAAGGGTGAAGCGGGGCAAGGTGGAAACGCTGGAATGGCCGGTGGCCGACAGCGGCAACTGGTACGACTTCGTCGTGACCTGCGAGGCCAGCCCGTCGTTCGCGCGGCGCTTTGCGGGGCGGATGGAGACCGGCGAGGACGCGGTCAGCGATCCGGAGATGGGAGTGGTTTGATGCGGCAAGCCCCGGGGCTCACGTCGGGCCCCGGGGGCGGATTGTGCAAAGCAAGTCGCGTAAGTCGTAGCCGGCGCCCTGCCGGCTACGCCTTGCGCCAGACCGGCGAGGCCGAGATCGCCACCTTGCGCGGCAGGATCTGCTGCGCGGTGAAGGCATCGGCGATGCGCTGCTGCTCGGCCAGCGCGGCGGCGTCGACCGTGCGCACCGCATAGCTGCGCCGCGCGTTCGCGGCTTCCACGGTGGCCGCATCCAGGCCGATCAGCGGCGCGTGCCAGCGCGCAGCCTCGGCCGGATTGCGCTTGACCCAGTCGCCCGCGTCGCGCAACGCATCGAACACCACCTCAAGCACCTCGGCATGCGCGCGCGCGAACGGCGTCGCCGCCAGGTAGAAGCGGCGATAGCTGGCCAGCCCCTCGCCATCGCGCAGCACGCGCGCATTGGCCTGGCGCTGCACCGCCGCGAGGAACGGATCCCAGATCACCCATGCCGCCACGCTGCCGCGCTCGAACGCCGCGCGGGCGTCGGCCGGGCTCAGGTATGCCGGTTCAATATCGCGGATCGACAGACCCGCGCGCGCCAGCGCTTCCAGCACCAGGTAGTGCGCGCCTGCGCCCTTGGCAAACGCCACCCGCTGCCCCTTGAGTTGCGCCACCTCACGAATTGGCGAGTCGCCACGCACGACAATGGCCTGCGCCTGCGGCGAAGGCGTCTCGCTGGCGTAGTAGGTCAGCGCGGCACCCGCGGCCAGCGCAAACGGCGGCACCGCATCGGCCACGTCGGCGCTCAGGTCGATATTGCCGAGGTTCAGCGCTTCAAGCAGCGGCAACCCCGAGGTGAATTCGTACCACTGCACCGCCACCCCCTTGGGCGCCAGCGCCTTCTCCAGCGTCTGCCGCGACTTCAGCAGGATCATCAGCGTAGAGGACTTCTGATACCCGATGCGCAGCGCGGTCTGGCCCTGCCCCCAGCTGACGCCTGGCAGCGCACTGGCGGCGGCTGCGGCGCCCGCTGCGGCCAGAAGCAGGCGGCGGCGTGAGTCGTGGGTCGGGTTCATGACGGTGCTCCGGGATTTCGTCGGAGCGACAGCTTAGTCACGGGCCCGCACAAAGCCAACGAAGATTGTCGCGGATGCTTATGCGCCGGCCGCGCGAATCACCGCAAGCCGGCGTTATGATCTGGCACTCCTGCACAACTACCGAACGGAAATCCATGAACCTGTCTGCCGGCATCCCCATCCTCCGGATCTTCTCGGTCGACAAGGCCAAGGAGTTCTACCTCGACTTCCTCGGCTTCTCGCTCGACTGGGAGCATCGGTATGAAGAGGGGTTTCCGCTGTACGCGCAGGTCAGGCGCAGCGGCCTGACGCTGCACCTGAGCGAGCACCATGGCGACGCCACGCCGGGATCGACGGTGTTCGTGACGGTGGAGGATATCGATGCGCTGCAGCGGGAGCTGTCTGCCAAGGCCTATCCGTACGCCAGGCCCGGCGTTGAGGATGTGGGCTGGGGGCGCATGCTGCAGGTAGCCGATCCGTTCGGGAACCGGCTGCGGTTTTGCGAGGTGTCGGAGGATTAGGTCCGCACTGGCAGGCGCCTTCCTGCCAAGACTGGCCTACTCAGTTGCGCTTGACCAGCGGAGCCGGGAACCACTCGCCGGACAGGATCGGCTGGTCCGGCCCATAGAGCCGGAACGTCAGGTGGTAGTTCTGCCCCTTGGGCGTGGGCAGCCAGTTGCCGTCAGGCGCGTCCTTCGGCCGGGCAGGCCCGAAGTACAGCGTCAGCGAACCGTCTTTGCCATAGCTCAGCCTGGACTGTTTGTTGATCAGGAACCGGTTCTTCGCATTCGGGATCACGCGGAAGTTCCTGGAATCCACCGCAATCACAGACCAGAAGTATTTGACGTGGCCGGCAGGCAGCTCGTCCTTCGGGAAGGTGATGGTGTAGACATTGCCGCCGTCGAGCCTGGTGCCTGTCCCGTCTGTATCCGTCTTGAAATAGACGACCTCATCGGTGCTGTTGGCCCAGATCCCGCCCAGGTTGATGCGGGTGCGGGTCTGGTAGTCGCTGCCGTACTTGCCAATGGTAGCGGGCCGGTTCCAGCCGTTCTTGATGGTACCTGCCGTGGAGAACGACTGGAAGAACGCCGGCAGCGTCTTCTCGCGGATGACCTTGTCCACCCGCGCGCGTTCTGCGGGGCTGCTGGCCACCGCGGCACTCACGGCGCGCACCTTGGCCTGGATGAGCTCCATGCCCGGATTGATGTCCGGCTCCGAGCCAAGCGCAACGGCTGCCGAGTCAAAGGCTTCAACACCGGGGAGCTTGTCATTGCTGAAGGCGGGCGTGGCAGGCACCGGGGCAATCGTCGGCGTGCCGGTGATCCGCGTCGTGATCTGATGCTGCAGGGCAATGGCCTGCTTCTTGTCTGCGCCGATTTCCACCCGGGCCAGCACCCGTGAGATCTTGCCCGGCAGGTCGATGCGTCTGGCATTGGGCGAAAGTGCCGCACTGGCACCCTTCAGGCACATCGCGAATTCGCCGCTTGGATGGTCCGGATAGTTGCGCTCGTTGATATTGGCGACAGTTTCGCCCCAGCCGTTCAGGAACTGAATGGTGTAGTAGCGCCCCTTGATGGCCGGCACGCTGAAGACCGTGCAGGTCTTTTCGTCGACCGCGACCCAGGCCTCGCTGTAGGCGACATCCAGATTGGGATTGGCCCACGACACACCGCCGACGTCGCGATGAATGATCCGGTTCCACTGGAAACCTTCCTTCTGGAAGTCGATTTGCTGCTGGCGCAGGACAAGCAGCCGGCCCAGCAGGTAGACGTAGGCATCGTTGATGTCCTGTTCCGACACTGCGGCCGGCGGGGGGCGCGACGTGACAGCCGACGCCGCAGCCAACGCCGCGGCCGGCGGGTTATGGCATCCGGCCAGGCCCGCCAACATGGAAGCGGCCAGCATGGAGGCACCGACGGCGCGGATTGAGATCGACATGGGGCCCTCTCTTTCCAGTATCGCGATTTGCGATCGCTAGACTGTCGCTGAGAGGTGGAAAAAAGTGAACTAAATAAATTCTTCAGGTGATCTGAATAAAGTCGACCTGGACACTTCCTTCGCCCCGGAGTGCCTGAGTGGCACCACAGCCGCAGGCAAAACAAAGTTACTGCCAGAAGTCAGGCGCTTGCACCGGCGCGTTCAGCGCAGGGCCCCGGTTGACCAGGCGACGTGGGTATCCGCCGCACCGCCCCCGGCGTCCTGCGGGGTCAGCCATTGGAACAGCAAGGCATGTAGCTGCGACGGCTCCAGCGGCTTGTGCAGGACCACGCAGCCTTCGCGCTCGGCCTGCCGGAGCGCCTCGGAATCGAACTCGCCGCTGACCATGGCGCCGCTTGCGTGGTGGCGACGGCAAACGGAGCGTGGCAACCCCACCGCCTTGATCGACTACGTGACCCCCTTCACCAAGCCTATGAACGCCTCCTCGCTTGATTCGACGCGCACGGACGCCGTTCGCGGCAAACAAGCACCTCGAGTAAACGTGCCAACCATGCACACTTCAGCGCAGGCCATTTTCAATCCCACCGGCAACTTGCAGGATTCGCTCGTCGGCACCGTTCAATCCACAGACGCTGAGTGCGACGCCCGGCACGGCGGCGGGAAGCGGAAGGGATACCGCACAGCCATCGAGAAAATTGATGACACTGGGATTGCGAAGCACGAGGCCGTTGGTCGAAAAGAAGGCTTCATCGCTGTCGAGCGCGTCGAGCCGCGGCGGCCGGACGGCCACCGTAGGCATCAGCCAGGCATCGGCATCGCGCAAAAGCTCTGCCGCTCTCTGGCGCATGACTTCGCGTTCCTTGAGCAGGGTCAGATAGTCGGCGGCGCTCTGTTGCTGGCCGCGGCGGATCCGTGTCGCCACGCGCGGGTCGTAGGCAGCGCCGCGCTCGTCCAGCAGCGCACGATGCCAGTGCCACGATTCGGCCGCGGTCAGGCCGCCGCCGGCATTGATCTGTGGCAGGCGGTGAAGCTCGGGGAAATCGAATGGGATGACGTGCGCACCGAGCCTGGACAGGCTGTCCAGGGCTGCGTCGAAGCCACGCGCGACTTCGCTGTCCAGACCCTCTGTGACGAAGTCGCGCGTCACGTATAAGCGTAGGCCCGCGAGCGCAGTGGGCCGGCTGTCGAGCGCCTCACCACTGAGGACCGCATCGAAAGCCGCGCAGCAAGCCACTGAGCGCGCCAGCGGGCCGGCCGAGTCGAGCGAGGTCGACAACGGCACTGCGCCCTCCAGCGGCACGCGCCGTGCACTGGGTTTAAAGCCGGTCAGTCCGCAGAACGCGCTCGGAATGCGGATCGAGCCGCCCGTGTCGGTACCGAGCGCGGCCACGGCCATGCCGAGCGCCACGCTGACGGCGCCGCCTGAGGTAGAGCCGCCGGCGATGCAGGCTTCGTCGAACGGCGTGCGGGGCGTACTGTAGTGCGGATTCAGGCCGAGCCCGGAGAAAGCGAACTCACTCATGTTGGTGCGCCCGATCAGCACCGCGCCCGCCGCGCGCAGGCGCGCCACAGCGGGCGCATCAGCCGCCGCACCAGTGCCATCGAGCACCTTTGAGCCGGCCCGCGTCACCTGGCCGCGCACATCGAACAAGTCCTTTACCGAAACCGGCAGGCCGGCCAGTGGCGATGCCACATAGCCTGCGGCACGCGCCTGGTCTGCCGCTGCGGCCGCCGCCAGCGCGCCCTTGTCATCGACCTCGACAAAAGCCGCGCCGCCCGCCGCGCGATGACTGTTGATACGCGCCAGCGCCTGTTCGGTCAGCGCGACGCTGGTAGTACGCCCGGCATTCAGGCTGGCGGCCAGTTCGGCGATGGTGGGAAGATCGGTACGCATCAAGGGGCTACCTCCAGGCTTGCCACGCGGTACGCATGACGTATCGAACGCCGCAATACCGGATCGTGCAGCTCGACTTCAAATGCCTCCCCTCCTCCCAGTACCCCGATCACGGCCTGGGTGCCGCAGAACATCGCGGTACCGGGCGGCAGCGCGCCCTCGGCATGCAGGCGGCGGATCAGATCGCGAGGATCGAGCAGGCGTGTCACCAGTCCTTCCTGGTAAAGCTCGCGCACGCCATGCCGGGTGCGCCAGCAGCGCATCTCGAGCCGGTCCCAGTGCGCCGCGACATCGCCAAAGCGCCAGACCTCCCTACCGACCGGCTTGGCGCACATCTGTTTGGAGACGGTGACATCATAGGCCTCGACCTTGCGGTCCGTATGGTCCGAGCCCACGCCGACATAGAGCGCGTCCGGGCCCGCCATCAGCACGAACTCGATCTCACCCGATGAATCTTCCCGCGGCACTTCCAGCAACGGCGCGGTGGTCAGCAGCGAGGCGGCAAGCGGGTAGAAGCACGGAACGGTCGAAGGCGGCTTCACGCCGATCTGTTCGAGTTCCCGGATGTGGTGGTTGACGGCACCGGCATCGCGTCCGGTCCATCCGGCAATGACGAGCCGGTCGATATGCAGGGCCAGCGGTCCCTCGCCGGCGAGCTGGAATTGCAGAGTAGGCATGCGGTACTAGTAGTTGGGAAGGATGGGCTGCAGGCGGAGTGCAGCCGGCAGGCTCGGCCCGTCCGACACCGGCGGGCCACGCCTGATCTAGTGCTCAAGCGGCTTGTGAGCAGTCTCGCGGGCAGCCAGCAGCGCAACCAGCGTCACGCCCAACGCCACGCAGACGTAGAGCGACACCGCGCCGGTGGTGCCATAGGCCCTGTACAGGCTCGTGATGATGAGCGGAGCGAAGCCGCCACCGAGGATGCCCGCCAGGGTGTAGGCCAGCGATGAGCCTGCATAGCGCACCCGCGTCGGAAATTGCTCGGTCACGAACGCTGCCTGCGGGCCGTACATGACGGCGTGGATCTGCAGCCCCAGCACAACGGCCACACAGATCTGCCACGGCTGGCTGCTGTCCATCAACACGAAGAACGCGAACGCCCAGACGATTCCCAGCAGCGCGCCGGTCAGGTAGACCGGCCGGCGGCCGAGCTTGTCAGACAGCGCACCGAACAGCGGCACCGTCAGCGCATTGCCGGCCGCACCCAGCATCGTCGCGGTCAGTGCCAGCGGACGCGACAGGTGCAGCACACTGGTGACATAGGTCAGCGTGAATACCACGACCAGGGCATAGAGCACGTCCGAGCCGATCCGCACGCCGCCGGCCACCAGCAGACGCCGCCAGTGCGATACGAACACTTCCTTGAGCGGAGTCTTGGCCTGGGCATTGTGGGCAGCCATTTCCTTGAATGCCGGCGTCTCATCCACGCCACGCCGCAGCCACAAGCCGAAGACCACCGGCGCCACGCTCGAAACGAACGGGATGCGCCAGCCCCACGCCAGGAAGTCCTCCGGGCTCAGGAACAGCGAGACCATGGCAATAAAGCCAGTGCCCAGCAGCGTGCCGGCCGACGGGCCCACCTGCGTAAAGGACGCGTTGCGCCCGCGCTGGTCCTGCCTGCCGTGCTCCATCGCCAGTAGCACCGCGCCGGCCCACTCGCCGCCGATGGCGGCGCCCTGCACAAAGCGCAGCGCCACCAGCAGCAGCGGGCTCCAGATGCCCCACGACGCGTAGGTCGGCAGCATGCCCATCGCACCGGTGGCCACGCCCATCAGGATCAGCGTGGTCACCAGGACGAAGCGGCGGCCGAGCTTGTCGCCAAGATGGCCGAACACCATGCCCCCGAGCGGCCGGGACACATAGCCGACGGCATACGTGGAGAACGCCAGGATCGTGCCGGTGAGCGGATCGAACGACGGAAAGAAGATGACGTTGAAGACCAGCGCCGCCATCAGGTTGTAGACGGTAAAGTCATACCACTCCAGCGTGGTCCCGATCGAGCTGGCCGCGGCCAGGCGGCGCATCTTCGCGTTCGCGTTGGCGCTGGCCTCGCGCGCGCCGGCTGCAGCGCCGACGTCGGCTACCGGAGAAATCATTTCGCTCATGACGTCAGTTCCTTTGCGTAGAGTTTCCACTTGAGGATGTAGCGCGTCGCACCTGCGGGATTGGCGTGCAGGCCCTGCGCCGCGATGCCCAGCGCAAGCTCGCTTGCCTGTTCGTCACTGCTCTCCACGACGAACAAGGGCAGCAGTTCGCGGCCTTCGAGGCTCTCATTGGGCAAAGGTTGACTGAGCTCGTCGTCGGGGACGAGAAGATAGGAGCGGACGAACCCTGCGCGCAGCGAGAGTTCATCTCCGACCTCGCCGGTGCGATCGATGAGGGACACGGTATCGTCGGCGCGCGGCAGTGGAAGGACCGCGAGCCAGCTGCCGCTGCCTTGCCCCACCGAAGCATCGACCGAGCACACGCGGCGCATCGGCTTGCGCATGCGTCCAAGGTTGGTGACTGACCATGGGGTCTGGTGCCGGAAGGCCTGCTTGTAGGCGGCCGAGGTGAACGCAGCCAGCGATTCGGTGCGATAGAGGCCAAGGTACTTCGGGCCACCGTGCACTGCCTGGTAGCGCGCGGCCGAGATAAAGCCTGGAACGCGTGCACGCTCCTCTACGTGTTCGCGGTCGTACCAGAGGTTGAAATCGGCTTCATCGGCCGCATCCACATCGGACGCGACGAACAACAAGCCATGTGGGGGAATGGCCGCAAGATTGCTCATCAAACTCTATCTCCTCTGACGGGGTGATCGCCGGGCGTGGCTGATGAGTCGATGATCGTTGCAGCAGCGAGTCAGGACAAACGGGAAATTGTTGGTCCTTCCGATCAGTTTTTCTTGTGGATACGGCCGGGAAGCCGCACCAGGGTGGCGCAACGGCCTCTCTAGGGCCTGTTCACATATAAAACGTGCGCGCGCAAGGGGGATACGCGGCGCAGGGCTAGGTGCCAGTCGCGCCGCTTGGTCATTCCAAGCAAGCGGCTGGCAGCAACGCCATGCGCCGCGTATCCCCCTTGCCCTGCGGGTTGGCCCGAGCCGGGGCCATCTACTTTGTCGGGCGCCTTGCAAAGGGAATGACCCTTTGCGGCGACGCCCTTCGCGTAGCTGACCCCGGCTCGGGCCAACGCGCGTACGTTTTATATGTGAACAGGCCCTAGGCCCCCGAATATGGTGCAGGCAGCGACCGGACGAACTGATCCGATTCGCGGCAAGCCAGTTCGGCAACAAAGCGGATGGCCTCGGAAACGCCATGGTCGTGATAACTGACCACGACACGCTGCGGTGGCAGCGGGACATCGCAGGCAAGCAGGCGCAATTCGCCGCGCTCGACCTGCTCGCGCACCGGCGCCAGCGGCATCAGGGCATTGCCGAACCCGCCCTTGACCAGCCTGACAATGGCGGCGATCGAGCTCACGCAATGCACCTTGCCTACCGGCAGTCCGGCCTTGCGATACAGCTCCTTGAGCGCAACGTGGGGCTGCGAGCCCCGGCTCATCGTGATGGTCGGATGCTGGAGCAGCGCGACCAGCAGGCCTTCACCCGGCTGCGGTTCGCCCGGCGGGCCAACCCAGCCCATCGCCATCGGCAGGCAGGGCATGCTGGCAATCCCTTCGCCCACGGCAGTGTCGGTCTGCAGCGCGATATCGATTGCGCCGGCGCGCAAGCTCTTGTGCAGCCCTTCGGTCGTCTCGGAGGTGATCTGCACCTCGATGCCGGGATAGGTCGAACTCAGGTGGCGCAGGAAGTCGACCAGCCAGGTATGCACCACGGTCTCGATCGCGCCGATGCGCACCAGCCCGAGCAGCTGCTGGTCCGAGCGGCCCAGCACCATGATCTCGCGCTGCAGCTCGAGCATCCGCTCGCCGTAGCTGAGCAACCGCAGGCCAACCGGCGTCAGGCGCAGATCGCGGGCTTCGCGTTCAAAGACGCGGGCTCCGATCTCCTGCTCGAGCGAGGCGATGCGATTTGACATGGCAGCCTGCGTGATGTGCAGATGGTCGGCCGCAGCGCGGAAACTGCCAAGCCGCGCTACCCACATGAAGGCCTCGATGAAACGTGTATTCAAGGGCACCCCGGCGCCAGGCGGCCTGAAACCACACCGTTCATGATGTCGTCCCCCTCGTATTTATGTGCCAATTCACTTTGTCCATCGCGTTCCGTAGGCATCGCGCTTTTACTACACGGTGATGACCAGATCGGTGTACTTCGACAAATGACCATCCGAAGTCACCAAACGTAGTGGCTCCGAAAGAGCCTGTGCAACCAGGAGCCGGTCGAACGGATCACGGTGAATATCCGGCAGATCGCGCACCATCGCCGCGTGGGCCGCCCGCACCGGCAATTCCGAAAAGCCGCTCGCTTCAATCTCGGACACAAGGAGATTCACATCGACGTCGAGCTTGCCAAGCCCGGCCTTGATCGACGCTTCCCATATACTCGCGCCGCTGACGAACACATCATCGGCGTCAAGTATGAGCTTGCGGGCCTCTTTGGTCAGCTTGCGGTCGTCCGTGACACACCAAAGGTAAACGTGCGTATCGAGAAGCAGGCGCATCACCGACCCTCGAATGCGGCAATCACGTCATCGGGTAGCGGTGCATCGAAGTCTTCGGCGATGCGCACCTTGCCTTTCAGGCCACCAAACCGACGCACCACCTTGGCCCGTTCCATCGGCACCAGTCGCGCGGCCGGTTTGCCTGCCTTGGCAATCACAATTTCCTCGCCGCTGGCTGCGGCATCGACCAAACGCGAAAAATGAGTCTTCGCTTCATGGATATTGACCGTCTGCATTTTTGCTCCTAGTGGACTAAGTCCATATTAGTCCACTGAGTCCACCTGGGTCAACTCCGTCTCGTAATACGTCCCGATTCCTGACTTCGCCCCTCAGGCCCGTGTAAACTGCTGGATTTTTCGAATCCGGCGCAATGTTACAAGTGCCCCGGCGCACAGGTTTCAGCGGCCCGACGCTAGTCCGCCTGCTGGCTCGCCTGACCGACGCCGACGCCCCCTCTCCTGCAAGCTCGCTCTCGAGCCAGCTGAGCCAATGGCTTGGCTGGGCGGACGCGATCGCGCTGTCGTCGGCCCTGAAGGCCAATGCACCGGCTATGCCACCTGCGGCAAGTGCCGCTGCCGGCACCGAGGCGCAGGAATGCGCGCGCGTGCGCGCCACGCTGGCCGACGCCATCGTGGAAGACACCACGCTTGCCAACCGGCGGCGCGGGCCGGCGCGCCCGTCCGCGCTGCCCGACCCCGTCGATGCGCAGGTCGACTATGCGGTCTATCGCCAGCGTTACCTCACGCTCCAACAGACCATGGAGACGGCGATCAGCAACCTGCGCGCCCGCTTGCGCGCCACGTTGTCCGCCCGTGCCCCCGGCGTGGCCAAGCTGGCCTTGGTCGATGCGGTGATGGAACGCGTGCTGGGCGCGCGCGAGCAGGCCCTGCTGGGCACGGTGCCGGCCATGCTGGAGCCGCACTTCCAGCGCCTGCGCCAAGGCGAAGCGGCAGCGCTGGCCGAGGCCCAGGCCGCGGGGCAGCCCCCGGCGGCCCGCCCCGGCGCATGGCTGGGGGTGTTTCGCAAGGATATGCAGAGCG
This sequence comes from Cupriavidus sp. BIC8F, assembly GCF_032465815.1. Lineage (NCBI taxonomy): Bacteria > Pseudomonadati > Pseudomonadota > Betaproteobacteria > Burkholderiales > Burkholderiaceae > Cupriavidus > Cupriavidus sp. BIC8F. The sequence continues at coordinate 2,747,042 of NZ_CP136095.1, forward strand.
TATTGCTCGCCGAACTCGACATCCGCTGGCAGCCCGTTGAAGGCTTGCTGGCGGCGCTGCAAGACAGCTAACCAGGACATCATGACCCGATACCTCACCCATATTGTTGCTTTCCTGGCGGGCCTGGCGGTCGTGTGCTGGATCGCCGCCGGCTATGCCGGCACCAATTTCCTGGCGCTCATCGTCACCTTGCTGATCGGCGGCTTCTACGTGGCGGGGGCGTTCGAGCTGTACCGCTACCGCCAGGCCACGGCCACGCTGGCACAGGCGCTCGCCGGCCTGTCCGAAGCGCCGGCCAGCCTTGGCGGCTGGCTGGAACGGCTGCACCCGAGCCTGCGCGACAGCGCGCGCCTGCGCATCGAAGGCGAGCGCGTCGGCCTGCCCGGCCCCGCGCTCACGCCCTACCTGGTCGGCCTGCTGGTGCTGCTGGGCATGCTGGGCACGTTCCTGGGCATGGTGGCCACACTGCGGGGCACGGGCATCGCGCTGGAAGGCGCCACCGACCTGCAGGCCATCCGCGCCTCGCTGGCCGGGCCGGTCAAGGGGCTGGGCTTTGCCTTCGGCACCTCGGTCGCGGGCGTGGCCACGTCGGCCATGCTGGGGCTGCTGTCGGCGCTGTGCCGGCGCGAGCGGCTCCAGGCCGCGCAGGCGCTGGACGCCCGCATCGCCACCACGCTGCGGCCCTACTCCCGCGGCCACCAGCGTGACGAGGCCTTCCGGCTGCTGCAGCGCCAGGCTGACGTGATGCCGGCGCTGGTCGAACAGATGCAAGCCATGATGCGCACCATGGCGCAACAGAACGAGGCCCTGACCGAACGCCTGGCCGCCAGCCAGGACGCCTTCCACGGCAAGACCGAGGTCATCTATACCCGCCTGGCCTCATCGGTGGAGCAATCGCTGAAGGACAGCATTGCCGATAGCGCCCGCGCCGCAAGTGCAGCCATCCAGCCGGCCGTGGACGCGACCATGGCAGGCCTGGAACGCGAGACCACTGCCTTGCGCGACACCGTGACCCACGCCGTGCAACAGCATCTGGATGGGGTATCGAGCCGTTTCGAGACCGCCACCGCGGGTGTCGCGGATACCTGGAACCAGGCGCTGGCCGGGCATCAACGCACCAGCGAGGCACTGGCCGCGGATCTGCGCACGTCCCTCGACGGCTTTGCCCAGACCTTCGAACAACGTTCGGCCGGGCTGCTGGACGGTGTCGCCACCCGCCTCGACACGGCTGCCGCCAGCGCTGCCGACGCATGGCGCGAGGCACTGTCCCGCCAGGAGCGCACCGGCGAGAAGCTCGCCGACGACAACCGGCAAGCCCTGGCGTCCGCCGCAGCCGCGTTCGGCGAACATGCGGCGGCACTGGTGCGCACCGTGGGCGAGTCGCATGCCGGGCTGCAGACGCAGCTGGCCGCGCACGACGCGCAGCGCCTGTCGGCCTGGACCGATACGCTCGGCACCATCACGACTGCCCTGCGCCAGGAGTGGGAGCAACTGAACGCGCATACGGTAAGCCGCCAGGACGAGATCAGCACGACGCTGGCGCAAAGCGTGCGCGAGATCTCGGCCCAGACCCAGGCGCATGCCAGCCAGACCCTTGCGGAGATCGACCGCCTGGTGCAAGCCGCTTCGGACGCGCCGAAGGCGGCCGTCGCGCTGCAGGCGGACCTGGCTTCGCGCGATGCACAGCGCTTCGCCGCCTGGACCGATACGCTCGGCACCATGACGGCCGCGTTGCGCCAGGAGTGGGAACAGCTGAACGCCCACACGGTAAGCCGCCAGGACGAGATCAGCACGACGCTGGCGCAGAGCGTGCGCGAGATCTCGGCCCAGACCCAGGCGCATGCCAGCCGCACCCTCGCTGAGATCGACCGTCTGGTGCAGGCTGCAACGGACGCCCCGAAGGCGGCCGTTGCGCTGCAAGCCGAGCTGGCTGCGCGCGACGAACAGCGCTTTGCCAGCTGGACCGATACGCTCGGCACCATCGCCGCCATGCTGCGCCAGCAGTGGGAACAGGCCAGCACGCACGCCGCCACCCGCCAGCAGGAGATCTGCGAGGCGCTGGCGCAGACCGCGCGCGCGATCTCGACCGAGACGCAGGCGCATGCCAGTACCACCCTCGCTGAAATCGACCGCCTGGTGCAGGCAGCGGCCGAGGCACCCAAGGCCGCCACCACGCTGCAGGCGGAACTGGCATCGCAAGACGCGCAACGCATGGCTGCCTGGACCGATACGCTCGGCACCATGGCCGCATCGCTGCGCCAGGAATGGGAACAGGCCAGCGCGCACACCGTCAGCCGCCAGCAGGAAATCTGCGAGACGCTCGCCGTCACCGCGCGCGACATGGCAGCCCAGGCGCAGGCCCAGGCCACCGGCACCATCGCCGAAGTCGCCCACCTGATGCAGGCCGCATCCGAAGCGCCCAAGGCCGCCGCGGAGGTCATCGCGGAACTGCGCGAGAAGCTCACCGACGGCATGGCGCGCGACAACGCGATGCTGGAAGAACGCAGCCGCATGCTGGAAACGCTGGGCACGCTGCTCGATGCCGTGAATCACGCCTCCACTGAGCAGCGCAGCGCGGTCGACACCCTGGTCGCCACCACGGCGGACCTGCTGGACCGCGTCGGCACGCGCTTTACCGACAAGGTCGAATCCGAAACCGGCAAGCTCACCGACATCGCCGCGCAGGTCACCGGCAGCGCGGTCGAAGTCGCGAGCCTGGGCGAGGCCTTTGGCGTGGCGGTGCAGCTGTTCAGCGAATCCAACGGCAAGCTGATCGACCACCTGCAGCGCATCGAGGCCGCGCTGGACAAGTCGATGACGCGCAGCGACGAGCAACTGGCCTACTACGTGGCGCAGGCGCGCGAAGTCGTCGACCTGAGCATGCTGTCGCAAAAGCAGATCCTTGAGGATCTGCAGCAGCGCGCCGGCCAGCAAGCGCCCAGCGCAGAGGCGGCATGAGAGAGGACCTTGACGCCGGCGTGGAGCCGACCGTTCCGGCGTGGGCCGTCTTTGGCGACCTGATGTCGGTCCTGCTGGGCGCGTTCGTGCTGGTCCTGCTGGGGGTCATCGGCGTGCAGATGGAACTGTCGGCCAGGCTGGAAGCCGAGGTGAAGCAGCGGCAGGAGGAAGCACAGCGCCGCGAAACGCTGGAAAAGGCGCTGGCGGGGCCGCTGGCGGCCGGCCGCGTGACGCTGGTGAACGGCCGCATCGGCATCAGCGGCAACGTGCTGTTTGCACTCAACTCAGACCAGCTGCAACCTGAAGGCCGCGATCTGCTGAAAAGCCTGGCGCAACCGTTGTCGGCCTACCTGCGCAGCCGCGACGAGATCCTGATGGTGAGCGGCTTTACCGACGACCAGCAGGTGCGCGAAGGCAACCGCCGCTTTGCCGACAACTGGGAGCTGTCGGCGCAGCGCGCGCTGACCGTGACCCGCACCCTGATCGATGCCGGCATCCCGCCCACCTCGGTGTTCTCGGCCGCCTTCGGTTCGCAGCAGCCTGTGACACCGAATGCCGATGCCGAGGGCCGCGCGAAGAACCGGCGCGTGGAAATCTCGCCGGTGCCGCGCGTGACCGCGGGCACGGTGAAGCCGCATGGCTAGCCTCGACGTGGCAGCCGATATCCGCGCGCAACTGGACGCCTGGCAGGCCAGCGGCGCCGACCAGGCCGATCCCGTGCGCTTCCGCCTGATGGAAGCGCTGGCCCGCCGCTCCGCCGGACACAGTGGCGCTGCGCGGGGCTTGCTGGATGAGCGCCTGCGAGGTCTGGCCGCCGCGTATGCCGCCATCGTGCAGCGGTACACAGGCAACGATAGTGATATTGCCGATGATGGCGCGCCGTCCACGCCAACATCCGGCCCAACAGCCAGCGCGCTTGGCGCACTCGTGCACGACATCACCGCGCGCGCCAGGCCCGCCGCCGCGGTCGCCTCGAACGATGCACGATCGCCCGCGCCGGTGCCGGCACACGCCCCCCAGTCCGACGCGCCGCTGGTCGATGCCCTGGCCGACTACTTCCGCGAGACCTGGGCCAGGGTCAGCGTCGAGCAGCACTTCCGCCTGTCGCTGGAACGCGTGCCGGAGAATGCCGGGCCGCTCAATACCGACCATCTCGTGCATCGTTCGCTGTCGCTGATGCGCGAGACGTCGCCGGAATACTTGCGGCATTTCCTGTCCTATGTCGAGGGCATGTCCTGGCTGGAGCAGTTGGGCGCAGCGGCAGCGGCCGAGAAGGAAGCGGCGCGCGCCGCCGCGGCCAAAAAGAGCGTGCGCGGCAAGGCTCGCAAATAGCAGTCCGGCCTGCGCCTCAGCGCAGCCGCACCACCACCTTGCCGAAGGCCCCGCGTTCCAGGTGGTCGAGCGCCGCAGGCAAGTCCCCGAAGTCATACTCGCGCTCGATTATCGGACGCAGCCCCAGCCAGTCCACGGCACGCACCAGGTCCTGCAGCGCGCGCCGGTGCGACACGCCGATCCCCTGCACGGTCACGCGGCCATGCAGCACCGGATAGACGCTGGCGCGCAGTTCATCGCCCTGCAGGTTGCCGATCACCGAGATCCGGCCGCCCTGCGCCAGCGCCGCCAGCGACCGGCCGAAGTTGTCTCCGCCAGCCAGTTCCAGCACATGGTCGGCACCGCGGCCGCCGGTCAGCTCGCGCACGGCGGCCGGCCAGTCAGCGGTGCTGCCGCGATGGATGCCATGCGCCGCGCCCAGCGCCTGCACGCGTGCGAGCTTGTCGTCGCTGCCTGATACCACGATCACGCGCGCCCCCTGTGCGCGGGCGATCTGCAGCGCAAACAGGGCCACGCCGCCGGTGCCGATCACCACGACGGTGTCGCCGGGCCGCGTCACCGTCGCCTCAGCCAGGGCTTGCCAGGCCGTCAGGCCGGCGCAGGTCAGCGTACTGGCCTGCGCGGCGTCCAGCGTGCGCGGGGCCGACACCAGCGAGTCCTCGGCCAGCACCACGTACTCCGAAAGCATGCCGGGACCCGGCACGCCCAGCGGCATGCTGCGGCGCGGCTGCACGCCATCGAGCCAGCCGGTGAAGAAGGTGCTGATCACGGCGTCGCCAGGGGCAAAGTCGGCTACACCCTCGCCAATCGCCACCACCTCGCCGCGCATGTCCGACCCGGGAACCAGCGGCGGCTGCACGGGCATGCCCATGCCGTCCTGGATGATCAGCAGGTCGCGGTAGTTCAAGGCCACTGCATGGACGCGCACGAGCACCTCGCCGGGACCGAGCACGGGAATGGGCGCGTCGACGCGATGCAGGTTGTTGCGGCCGAAAGCCGACAGTTGCCAGCGTTGCATGGAGGATGTCATGGGCGTACTCCGGTCTGTTGAAAACGGTGAACCCACTATACTGATTCCCTGTCAGATCCATTGGACAATCGATGTCCTTCCCATGTAGATCTTATGGAACCAATTACCCATGACCGGCTGGCCGGCATCTCCGCCTTCGTTGCCGCCGCGGAAGCCGGCAGCTTTGCCCAGGCCGCGGCGCGTCTGGGGCTGACGCGCTCGGCTATCGGCAAGGCCATCGCCCGGCTTGAGGCACGCGTCGGCACGCGCCTGTTCGTGCGCACCACGCGCAGCCTGGCACTGACCGACGACGGCCAGGCCTTCTACGAACGCTGTGCCCAGGCGCTGGAAGACCTGGATGCCGCCCAGCTCATGCTGGAAGCCGGGCGCAGGGAAGTGGCCGGCCGGGTCCGCGTGAGCGCCCCGGTGGTGTTCGGCCGCCACCATGTGGCGCCGCTGCTGCTGGACCTGGCGGACCGTCATCCGCAGTTGCGGCTGGAAGGGAATTTCACCGACCGCCTGGTCGACTTTGCTGACGACGGCATCGACCTGGCCGTCCGCAGCGGGCGCCTGCCGGACAGCGACATGCTGGTGGCACGTCCGCTGGGCATGCAGGCCATGGTGCTCTGCGCCGCGCCCGGTTACCTGCGCAAGCACGGCACGCCGGCCAGCATTGCCGACCTGGCCTCGCACCGCTGCCTCGTCTACATGCATGGCGGCGAGTCCGTGCCCTGGTCACTGGCCGGTCCCGACGGCAATATCGCGCGGCCGGAGCTGGCGCACCGTCTCGGCTTTGACGATATCGACACCATCGCCGCGGCAGCCATACGTGGCGCGGGCCTGGTCAATGTCCCCTTGTGGCTGGTGCGGGAGCCGCTGGACCAGGGCACGCTGGTGCGCGTACTGCCGCAAGCCTCGGTCATCCGGACCCCGCTGCACCTGGTGTGGCCGCGCACCCGTTTCCTGCCGCACAAGCTGAGGGTGACGATCGATTTGCTGGTGGAGGCGATTCCCGGGGTGCTGGCGCCGGACTGACGCCGGCGGCGCAAGCCGCCCGCTATCCCTTCACCGCAAACCCGTACAACGCTGCGGCGTTCCGCCACCGGAGCGCAGCGGACAAGGCCGCGCCGGCCGCCTCGCTGTCACCGGGTGCCCCTTGTCCCGGCCAAGCGGCAAGCATCCGGCACTCGTCGACCCGAGCCGGCGCCTCGTGATTGGTCCATGGCCAGTCGCTGCCCCACAGCAGCCGGTCATCTCCCACGACTTCGTGCCAGCGCTGCGCAAGACCGGGCCAGTCCTGAGGTGACTGCAGCCGGTACGGCGCGCTGATCTTCACCCAGACCTGGCGGCGCGCGCGCACGGCAGAGGCCACGTCGAAGATCGCATCCGCGGTTCCTGCGGGACCGGGCCGGCCAAAGTGATCAAGCACGACCGGCGTGCCGGCATCGCCAAGGGCCGCGTCAAGCTGCGCCAGCACCATGGCGCCATCGCCGTTGCTGGTATGGAGTTCGACATGCCAGCCCAGCCCGGCGACCCGGGAGAACAGCCCGCGCCACGGCGCGGTGGCAATGCGCTGCCAGTCCGGATCGGCATACAGGTTCAGGCGGATGCCCCGCACGCCGGCGCCGTGCAATGTGGCCAGTTCCTGGTCCGTCACTTCCGGGTCGACCACCGCAACGCCGCGCAAGCGCCCGGGCATGGCCTGCAGCGCGGCCAGCAGCGCCGCATTGTCGGTGCCGAGAAAACTGGTCTGCACCACCACCCCATACAGGTCCCCCAACCCGGCAAGCCGGACGTGCCAGTCCTTCAGGTCGGCGGCGTAAGGCGGCTGGTAGCGGGCCGATGGCGCGGCCACTCCGGCATCGAAGACGTGGAAATGGGTATCCACCAGCGGCAAAGCGCATTTGTTCATCAGTCAGCCCCCTCCGTGGCGCGGCTCAGTGGCGCGGGTATATCCGGATATGGCATCCGAACCCGCGTCAGTATTCTAGTCCTCTAGAGGACATCGAGATTGACATCAATTTAGCACGGGTTCGGCATGCCAGACAACGCGCTGCTCCAGACTACAACCACCGCCGTGGGCCTGAGCCGCTACGGGCAGATTGCGGCGGAACTGCAGGCAAAAATCGTTTCCGGCGCATGGGCGCCCGGCAGCGCCATCCCTGCGGAAGGCGCGCTGGCCAAGGAGTTCGGCATTGCGCTGGGCACCATCCGGCAGGCCATCGCCGTGCTGGTCCAGCAGGGCCTGCTGGAGCGCGTGCAGGGCAAGGGCACCTTTGTGCGCAAGGGACTGAGCGGGGCCAGCCTGATGCGGTTTTTCCGCTTCGGCGGCGCCGATGGCGCGCCGGTGGTGCCGCGCTCGGAAATCCTGTCGTGCCGCGCCGTGCGCCTGGACAAGGCCATGGCAACCCGCTTCGGGCTGCCGACGGGCGCGCGCGGGCTGGCAATTTCACGCCGCCGCTGGCTGGAAGACACGCCCAGGCTGCTGGAATCGATCTGGCTGCCGCTGCCGCGCTGCGAAGCCCTGCAGCAACTCCCGCCGGCGCAATGGGGCGACCTGCTCTACCCGCTGCTGGGCAGCGCTTGCGGCATCACGGTCCATCGCGCCGTTGACGAAGTGACCTTCCGCACGCTGGCATCGGACGAGGCCGCCGCGCTGGACTTGCCGGATGCGCATCCGTGCGCCGTCGTGACCCGGCATGCCTTCGACCTGGGCGGCAACTGCATCGAGTACCGGCTGACGCGGGGCGACGCCTTTGCCTTTCGCTATACCGCGGACGTCCGCTGACGGACCGCACCCGAGGAGACAGACCCATGCACGCACGCAACGCGATCGCCACCACGGTCGCTGCCATGATCGCCACCACCACGCTGGCGCAGGCCGCCGACACCGCAGCTGCCTGGCCGTCACGGCCCATCACGATCGTGGTGACGTATCCGCCGGGCGGCGGCGCGGACCTGATGGCACGGCTGATCGCCCCGGCTCTCGGGCGCGAGCTGGGCCAGACCGTGATCGTCGAGAACCGCCCGGGTGCGGGCGGGCAGATCGGTGCCGCCTATGTCGCCAAGGCGGCACCGGACGGCTACACGATGATGGTCGATGCCTCCTCTTATGCGGTGAATCCCAGCCTCTATCCGCGCCTGCCCTACGATCCGGACAAGGCCTTCCGGCCGGTCGGCGTGCTGGCGCGCTATCCCAATGTGCTGGTGGCCACGGCGAGCTTTCCCGCGAGCAAGGTCAGCGACGTCCTGGCAATGGCCAGGCAGAAGCCGGGCTCGGTGGCCTTTGCATCCTCGGGCAACGGCTCGGCGCAACATCTCGCCGGCGTGCTGTTCGAGCAGCGCACCGGGGTCGATCTCCTGCACGTGCCCTACAAGGGTGGCGGCCCGGCCATGACCGATGTCATCGCCGGCCAGGTGCCCCTGTTCTTCGCCAACGTGGCTTCGAGCCTGCAGCACATCAAGGCCGGCAAGCTGAAGCCGCTCGCGGTGACCAGCCATGCGCGCACCCAGGCGTTGCCGGCCGTGCCCACCATGCAGGAAGCCGGCGTGGCGAGCTACGAGGTCTATGAATGGAACGCGGCCTTCCTGCCCGCCGCAACGCCGGACCCGATCGCAGCGAAGCTCGCTGACGCCCTGCAGAAAGTCATGACCAGCCCCGGGATCCGGCAACGCGTGGCCGAGCTGGGCGGCGAGGTCGTGGCTGCGCCGCCAGCACAGGCACGGCAATTCATCGACGGGCAGGCCCGGCTATGGGCCAAGGTCATCCGGGACGGCAACATCAAGCCCGAATAGCGCCGCCAACACCACCATTGCCCTACCACGGCCCAGTTAAAGAACGTCCAGGAGACACACATGACCAGCTTCAATCCTCTTCGCCGCCACCTGCTCAAGACCACCGCCGCGCTGGGCGCGTGCGCGCTGGCGCCAACGCTGGCGCGTGCCCAGGCCTGGCCGGCCAAGCCGATCCGGCTGGTGGTGCCGTTCGCGCCAGGCGGCAGCTCGGAGATCGTGGCGCGCTCCACCGCGGCGGAGCTGACCAAGCTGCTCGGCGTGTCAGTGTTCGTCGAGAACAAGCCCGGCGCGGCCGGCAATATCGCCATGGGCGAAGTCGCGCGCGCCGATGACAACCACACGCTGATCCTCGGCCATATTGGCACGCTGGCGGTCAATCCGTTTATCTTCCCGAAGCTGCCCTACGACCCCATCAAGGACTTCCGCGCGATCTCGCTGCTGTCCAAGGTGCCGAGCCTGTACGTGGTCCACCCCGACGTGCCCGCGAAGAACCTGAAGGAGTTCGTGGCGCTGGCCAAGAGCAAGCCCGGCAAGCTGAACTACGGTTCGGCCGGCAACGGCAGCGCCGGCCACCTGGCCTTTGAATACCTGAAGGCCGCGACCGGCACCTTCATCACCCATGTGCCGTATCGCGGCAGCGGCCCGCAGATCACCGACCTGCTGTCGGGGCGGCTGGACGCGGCCGCCGTCGGCGCGCCCGCGATCATCCAGTTCATCAAGGCCGGCAAATTGCGCTGCATCGCCACCGGCACGACCCAGCGCATTCCCCAGCTGCCTGACGTGCCAACGGTTGCCGAACAAGGCTATCCCGGCTTCGAAATGACGCAGTGGTATGGCCTGCTGGCACCGGCATCTCTGCCCCAGGCGGCCGCCGACAAGCTGGCGGACGCCACCGTGAAAGCAGTGAAGAGCAAGTCGTCGGTCGAGCGCCTGAGCGCGGATGCGGCGATTGTCGTGGGCGACACGCCGGCGGAGTTCTCGCGCTTCATCGCGCAGGAGCAGCAGCGCTGGAAGCCCATCATTGCGCGCGCGGGGATCAAGCCCGACTAAGCGGACAGCCGCTGCCGGTCCAGCCTCAGCCGGCGATGCCAGCCCAGCGCAGGTGCCTGTCCCAGTCGGCGTCGCTGATGACGCCGGACACGCCCTGCCGCTGGCCATCGGCGCGATAGAAGTAGGTGCGCGGCATCTCGCCCATCCAGTCCGGATCGACCGCATAGCGCAGCCGCTCCTGCGGCTCGTGCCCGAACACCCACGCGTTGCGCGTGAGCCTGACGCGCTGGAGCAGTTGCTGCACCTGTGGCAGCGCGTCGGGGTTGTCCGTCGCCAGCGTGACGACGCGCAGGTCCCGATGCTGCGCGCGCAGCTTGCCGATGGCGTCGAAGTTGCGCTTGCAATAGACGCAGTCGAGCGACCACACCACCAGCACAAAGGGCTTGCCCTGCTGGCTGGCTGCCAGCTGGGTGGCGCTGGCCGATGCGAACACGGCGACGCGCCCGGCCGGCGCACTGCCGGCATTGGCGGCAGTCATCGCCAGGGTCAGGACGGCAGCGGCGAGCAGCTTGCGGCGGGATGGCATCATGCGCCCTCCTTGCCCAGCGTGAACACCTGGAAGCCCTCGGCCTCGGTTCGCCACAGCACGTACGCGCGGCCGGCATGCTGCAGCAGGTGCGGCTGGTCCGAGTCGCGCCCGGTGCCGGCAAGCTTGCGGATCTGCCAGGTCTTGCCGCCGTCTTGCGACGACATCGCCGACAGGCGTGTCTGCTGGCCGTCGAACGATTTCCAGGTCACCACAATCTCGTTGTCATTCAGCGCGACGATGTCGGCATGCTGCGCGCGCGGGTCATCCAGCGGGCGCTGTGCCTGCAGCTTGCCGTCCTTCCAGCGCCCCACCGAGACCGTGGGCTTGCCTTCGCGCACATTGAACCAGACCATGTGCACCGTGCCATCGGGCGCCACCGAAGCGCCGGGGCCGTGGTGCGGGCAGGCGTCGATGCGCCAGTCGTCGAAGGTGGCGCGCTGCATCGGCGTGGCCTTGCCGTCGGTGCCCAGCAACGCCAGCGCGTGGTCGCGCGCGTTGGGCGGGAATACATGGCGCCACAGCGCCAGCATCTTGCCGTCGGGCGTTGGCGACAGCGCGATGCGGCAGCATTCGCACGACTGGTCGGCGATCTTGTAGTCGCCCTGGAAGGTCTTGCCCTGGTCGGCCGAAACCGCGTAGTAGATCGCGGCGCCGGCGTACGACTGCTTGCGCGCCTCGGCGGCAACCACGTCGCGCTTGTCGATCCAGCTGACAAAGACGCGCCCGGCGTTGTCCACCGCGATGGCGTCGAAGCGGTGCGCAATCTGGTCACGGTTGGCATGCACCGTCAGCGGTTCGGCGAAGGACTTGCCGCCGTCGGTGGAACGCGCAAAGCGGATAAAGCCGGTCCACGGCTTGGGCAGCGGCTGGGTCCAGGTGACGAAGATCTCGCCGTCGCGCCCCGCGGCCACCTTGGGCCGGCTTTCATGATCGGCGGCGACCTGCTCCGGCACGCTGTTGACATGCTGCGCCGGCCCGAAGCTGCGGCCGTAGTCGGTCGATGCACGTACCGCGACGTAGGGGCCGTCCTTGTAGGCGACCCACAGCTTGCCCTCGCGATCGAAGGCCGCGCCGGTGCCCAGCTCGCTCATCTTCGCGGCCTTGGCCTGGCCGCCGTGGCCGGCATGATCGCCGTGCGTTTGCGCGGTCGCGGCCAGCGCGGCACAGGCCATCAGCCCGGCAACGATCAGACGGAAACCGGGGCGAACGCCTTGCATGGTTGTGGTCAGCCTGTTCACGTGCTCAGAAGGAAAGTTTCGCCTCGGCGTAGAACGTCCGGCCCGGATACGGGTGGTAGACGTAGTAGCGCTGGTCGGTGAGGTTGTCGATGCCAAGCCCGAGGCGCACGTTCCTGGCGGGCCTGTACGTCACCTTGACGTCAAAGGTCAGGAAGCTGCTGGTGCCGCCGAAGGTGTCGGGATTGACGTCGGAATTGTCGAGCGTATTGTACTGCCGGCCCGAGTAGGTCATGGCCAGCGTGCCCGCCCATGCCGGCGTGATGCGATAGGTGCCGGCCAGGTTGGCGCGCCACTTCGGGATCCGGTAGAAGTACTTGCCGACCGAGGCCGGGTTGTTGGCATTCTCCAGCGTCTTCGAGTGGTTGTAGGCGCCGCTGGCCGACAGGTCGAAACCGCTGACAAGCACATCGCGCGCGTCATAGGCCAGCTCGATGCCGCGAGTACGCACACGGTCCACGTTCTGGAAGCTGGTGACGGTCGGGAATACCGTGGTGTTGGTCTGGCTGACCAGGGCATCGCGGATATCGTCCTCATACACCGAGACCCGGAAGTACGACGCATCCACCGTGCGCTCGAAAGTCAGGTCCTTCGAGAACGATCGCTCAGGCCGCAGGTTGGGATCGTTGTTGATCAGCGCGGTCCCGGTGATGCGGCCCTGGAACAGCTCGCTGACAGTCGGGTAGCGATAGGCCTGGCCCAGCGACAACCGGCCCAGCCAGTCCTGCCCGAAGGCCTTCTCCAGCGCCAGCTTGGGCGACCAGTTGGATTCGCTGCGCACCGGGTAGCCGATAGCCACGCCGGGCTGGCTGCGGCTGCCGTCATAGGCGCGCCAGCGTTCGTAGCGCACGCCGGGGATCAGCTTCCAGTCCTCGGCGAAGTACCAGGCGTCCTGCGCATACAGCGCCTGGGTCTCGGTCTTGCCGGCAAAGGCGTTGTTGAAGGCGGTGATGGTGGCCGCCTGCCAGTCCGAGGTGTTGTAGGTGGTGTTGGTCAGCCGGTAGTTGTCGTAGTGGTAGCCGAACGTGACCCAGTGCCCGCCCTGCAGTTGCTGCGGGCGGTAGTCGGCCTTCAGGTCGAGTGTGCGCCAACCGGTGCCATCGCCGTAGGTCACGGTGCCCGGCCCGTTGCCGGCGGTGTTGGCGCTGCGGCTGATGTCCTTGCTGACATCGAACAGCGACGCCACGCCCGAGAAATTCCAGCCGGTCTCGTTGCGCGTGCGCAGCGACAGGCCATAGAGCCAGCGCGCGTCCTCGCCGTTGCTCGGGGCAAAGGCGTTGGCGGGAATCACATAGCGATAGCCGCCGATATTCACATTACCGCTCGACACCGCATTGCCATTGGCATCGCGCAGGTAGCTGCCCGTGGCGCTGGAGCGGTCCTGTTGCCAGTAGGCGGCAGTGAACTGCGCCTGCAGGGTACTGGTGATGTCGTAGCCAAGCTTGAGCTTGAGCTGGTCCTGCACGGTATGCGTGACGCCCTCGCTGTTCACGCCCATCACCACGCGGTCGCGGCCGGTCTGGTCCTGGTCGAAGTGGGCGCCGGTGACCGGCTTGTCGGCGGAAGTGGCGCGGGCTGTGGAGCGCGCCACGGTATAGAAGCTCAGCGGCTGGCTCTTGCTGTCCTGCCGGTCCACGCTGACCAGCCAAGAGAACGGGCCGACGCGGTCGCCCACATAGGCGTTGGCGTGGACCCCGTTGAAGTTATCGTGCGTGCCATACAGGCTGAAGCGCTGCGTGAACAGCTGCACGCTGGCATCGCCCTCGAACTTCTCCGGCGTGCGCGTGGTGATCAGCACCGTCGCACCCAGCGAGTTGCCGGGATACAGCGCCGAATACGGGCCGTACAGCACATCCATGCGCTCGATCTCGGCGCTGTTGACCAGCGACCAGCGCGGCGGGAAGCTGAAGTCCGAACCCAGCAGGTTGGACAGCAGCAGGCCGTCCGCATAGACCAGCCCCCGCGCCGACTGGCGCGAACTGGTGCTGCGCACCGAGATGATCGAGTTCATATCGCCGATGAAGCGCTTGCGTACGGCGAGGTTGGGCGCGTATTTGAGGGCGTCTTCCGTGTTTACCACATTGAAGTCGGCCATGCGGCGGCTGCTGATGCCGTAGGCCGGCGAGGGCGTGTTGGGCGGTATGGCCGGCGTCTCGCCGCGCTCCGACTTGGCCGAGACCACCACCTCCTGCAGCGGCTCGGGCGCGTCCACCGCCTGGGCGGCGGCGACAGCGGGGCCCATCAGCACCGCCGAAACGGCCAGCGCAATGCGATTTTTCTTCACTGGAAAACCTTGTTGTCGTCTTTTTTTTGGCTCGCCCCACCTGAGCGCGGCATACGGCGCTTCTCCCCGAGAGCGAGCGCTGACATTTTATGGGGCACGGGGACGCAGGCCGATGCGACATAGCGACGCGGGCGGCGGGGCCGCCTAAGCGTTAACCCGCATATCCAACGTCAAGTCTTGTCACTACATTGCCCGGATTGGCGTCAAGCCAATGTGATGCAGGGAGAGACTGTCGCGGCGCCCGCCGCGGACGGCGCCGAAGGAGCAACCGCCCCGGAAACTCTCAGGCAAAAGGACCGGCATCACCAGTCAGTGCACTCTGAAGAATGCCGGACGCTATCGTCCGCCGGCATACCGAAGGAGCAAGCGCACCCCGCCCTGTCGGCCGGGTGTCGTGAATCTCTCAGGTCCAGAACAGAGGGGGCGTCCGCCACGCATATTGCGTCCGGGCTCCCACCATCGACGTTCCTGGAACCTGCAGATCATGAAATCAATCGCTGTCATCGGCGGTGGCATCACTGGTGTCACCACGGCCTACGCGCTGGCCCGGCGCGGATTCTCCGTCACGCTGTTCGAACGGCACCGCTATGCCGCCATGGAGACCTCGTTCGCCAATGGCGGCCAGTTGTCGGCCTCCAACGCCGAGGTCTGGACGCACTGGTCCACCATCATCAAGGGCATGAAGTGGATGCTGCGCAACGACGCCCCGCTGCTGGTCAATCCCCGGCCCAGCTGGCACAAGCTGTCGTGGTTCGCCGAGTTCATCGCCGCGATCCCCCACTACCGCCGCAACACCATCGAGACCGCGCGCCTGGCCATCGCGGCGCGTGAACACCTGTTTGACTGGGCGGCGCAGGAAGGCATTGATTTCGACCTGAAGAAAGAGGGCATCCTGCATATCTACCGCGACAAGGCCGGCTTCGAGCATGCCGGCCGGGTCTCGGCGCTGCTGGCGCAGGGCGGGCTGGAGCGGCGCGCGGTAACGCCGCAGGAGATGCGCGCGATCGAGCCGACGCTGGCCGGCTCGTACTACGGCGGCTACTTCACCGAAAGCGACTCCACCGGCGACATCCACAAGTTCACCAGCGGCCTGGCCGCGGCCATCGATCGGCTGGGCGTGCGCTGCCTCTACGGCCAGGACGTGCGCGCGGTGAAGACCGACGGCAGGCGCGCCACCGTGACCGTGCAGGACGGCGCCGACACGGCCACCTCCACCTTCGACGGCGCCGTGATCTGCGCCGGCACCGCCAGCCGCGCGCTGGCCGCGGGGCTGGGCGACCGGGTCAACATCTATCCGGTCAAGGGCTATTCGATCACGGTCAACCTGACCGACGAGGCCAGCCGCGCCGCCGCACCGGTGGTAAGCCTGCTCGACGACGAAACCAAGCTGGTCACCAGCCGCCTGGGCCACGACCGCTTCCGCGTGGCCGGCACCGCCGAGTTCAACGGCTACAACCGCGATATCCGCGCCGACCGCATCCGCCCGCTGGTGGAATGGGTGCAGCAGTGCTTCCCCGCCGTCAGCACGCGCAGCGTGGTGCCTTGGGCCGGGCTGCGGCCGATGATGCCGGACATGCTGCCGCGCGTGGGGCGCGGGCGTGCGGCCTGCATCTTCTACAACACCGGGCACGGGCACCTGGGGTGGACCTTGTCGGCGGTGACGGCGGATATGGTGGCGGGGGTCGTTGACCAGCATCTCGGCGCGAAGGTGGCGGTCGCGGCGGGTGCGCCGCTGGCATTGGCCAAGGCCTGAGTTCGCGGGTGTTTTCTCCCCCATTTGTGGGATAGGGCCACCGTGCTCGAACAGCGCCGCGCCGTGATGGAAGCATGGGGCGGCGCATGTATACGCTTGAAGAATAGTGGAAGTGATGCCCTATCTTCGCCCGGATGAGTATCCAAGCCATCCACCAATTAATGAGGCTGCGACCATAGACACGAACCAACCAACAAAGAACAGATTCGCTGCATGCTGATTCGTGTCGAACAAACTTCCTGTCCCGCGCAAAACTCCAATGCCGAAGAGATATAACCCGCCCCAAGCAGCAAGCGTAGCCAGGGCAGCGCCAGCAATAGCGCCGATGACTGCTTTCAGTATGTTCATTTTACGGGGAAGAAAAGAATTTTTTTCGAGTTGCGAAAATCTGACCAAATACCCGGAATCACAATATTCAAACTTACTCTTAGACCAGTACCAAAGCCCGTAAGCTTTTCTTCATTCCATAGATCGATATGACCTCCGCCGGCACTCCCTGCCGCCTCTCCATCACGCGCCCAATATCCATCAAACATTATTATTCCGGTTCGCCCCTTTACCTTGCCCACCCAGTCCCGCCCTGTAATATTCTCCGCCTTCCCCAGTCCGGCAAAAGGTTGCAATTTCAACCATTCCCCAAGTTCGTTTGCTCGCGTGGCAGTGACCTTCCCGTCTGCGGGAAGAATAATGCGCCCGATACTCGGCTGCCCCGACAGCGGCTTCACAAGCTTCGATGAAAAGGACTTCATCCCAATTCCGACCCTATGAAGAGCAACACTCATCCGGATCGCGCACTGATCGGAATAGGCCGGATTGTCATATGGATTGCCCGACGGATAATTGGCCCAGAGTTCCTGAAACGTTACCACCTTAAGCTGCACCTCCTTAATGGAATTCGGTGTCGCGTTTGTTGTCACGACCGTTTTCTTATTGGGCATACCTCATACCTCTGTCTGTTTTGCTAGAGCGTCATCGCCCCAATAAATTGCGTACTCGTTGAGGTTCTCTGTATATATGCGTGGTAACTTGCCGCTTTCGCCTATACCCCCAGAGAATGCGCGCCCGTCGGGCGTCTCGATGAAGTAGGGGTAGCCTTCCAAGGGTGTATTACCCGCTCGGACTCGGACTTGCTCGTCGTAGTCACCGGTCGCGGGCGAAGTCAGGTTCGAAGAGGCCAAGGACGCGGACGATGGCGGCGGTGGCGCATTGCGGCCTCCCCGGTTCACTTCAATAATGAAATCCGTCCGCGAGTGGATGACAACCGGATGAGTCGGGCACTTGCAATTGACTCGCGCACCAGTCACCAACATCTGTTTGCCGTCTACATCGACGGCCGGATAACAGTCATTCATCACCGGCCCGCCCACCTTGCAGGCGGGGCAGGTTGCATGGTCGCCTTCGACACCGACTATCAGGTCATGATGGAATATGCTGCGGCCCGTGGCGATGAGTATGCCGCCCGAGCTTGTCTTGTCTCCGTTCCGGAGTGCGTAGCGAATATCCGGCATGACGGCCTCTTAGGCGCGCACGGGATAGTAGGCGGGATCGAGCAGGCCAAGGATAGGCTTATCTGCCGATTCGTGGAATTCCAGCGCCGTCACGGGACTGAACACAATGGTGTCCCCATTGCTCAGGGGGCTGCCGATGAGGGCTACCGGCACGCCTGCTGACTCGCACGCCTTGCCTGCGCCCGCCATAATCACCGCTGTACTGCCATCCTGGTAGGTCGCCACGTCGCCAACCCGGACGATGGGACGGCCATCGTAGCTTTGATTGCTGGAACCCTTCACGACTTCACCGCCGTTGGCGGTCTTCGCACCTTCGAATGCTGCAACGTAAATCTTCTTGGTTTTCGTGTCTTGCATCATTGATCCCCGGTTGGAAATGGTTTTCTTGCCGAGTACCATTGAGCCGAAATCGGCAGTGGGGATCAATCAGACATCGCCTAAATTTGGGGATGATTCTTCAAAAGTCTTGCATGACGGCCAGGCGGCCCGAAGCCTATTGTTCGCGGGACGACCGCGACCGGCCTCCTGGCTGTGGGGCGCTCGGTGCGGCAGCCGCACGCTCGGCCTGCGCCCGCACTACCAGTTCCCCGATCGCCTGCGCGAGCCGCGTGTGGGCTTCCAGCCCCCATCTTGTAGGCCGCATTGCGTGAGGGATACCCACTCCCCGGCCCCTCTCCCGCAAGCGCGAGAGAGGAGAAACTCCATGGACGGTTTTCGCCTCACCCGGGGCGTCGCCCCAAACTCCCCACAATCCCCTTGCGGAACGTCAGCACGCACACGATGAAGATGATGCCCGTCACCATCGACACCGATTCACCGAGCCCGTTGAACCAGTCGATGCCCGTCACCGCCGCAAGGTAGCTGCCCAGTTCGCCAAGCTTGTTCTCCAGCGCGATCACAACAAACGCGCCGATGATCGGCCCGGTCAGCGTGCCGAGCCCGCCCAGCAGCGTCATCAGGATGACCATGCCGGACATCGACCAGTGCACGTCGCTCAACGTCTCGAAGCCCAGCACCAGCGCCTTGACCGAACCGGCCAGCCCCGACAGCGCCGCCGACAGCACAAAGGCGGTCAGCTTGAAGCGGTCGACGTCATAGCCCAGCGATACCGCGCGCGGCTCGTTCTCCTTGATCGCCTTCAGTATCTGCCCGAACGGCGAATGCACCGTGCGCACGATCAGCGCGAAGGCGGCCACGATGATCGCCAGCGCGATGTAGTACAGCGTCAGGTCGTCCGACAGCGGCAGCACCCCGAACAGCTTGCCGCGCGGGATGCCCTGCAGGCCGTCCTCGCCGCCGGTGAACGGCGCCTGCAGGCAGATGAAGAACAGCATCTGCGCCAGCGCCAGCGTGATCATCGAGAAGTAGATACCCTGCCGGCGGATGGCCAGCGAGCCCACCACGTAGCCGATCAGCGCGCCCGCACCGGTGCCCAGGATCAGGCCGATTTCCGGGGTCACGCCCCAGACCTTCATGGCATGGCCAGCGGCATAGCCTGCGCCGCCGAAGAAGGCCGCATGGCCGAACGACAGCAGCCCGGTGTAGCCGATCAGCAGGGTGAAGGCGCACGCAAACAGCGCGAAGCACAGCACCTTGAGCACGAACACCGGATACGCCCCCGCCAGTGGCGCGGCCAGCAGGCACGCCAGCACCACCCCGTACAGAACCTGCTTTGGCAGGCGCCCCGCCACCTGCTGCTGCCGCACGCCGATTGCGGCGATAGATTGTCCGCTCATCACTTCTCCTTTCCGAACAGCCCTGCCGGGCGCAACAACAGCACCACCACCATGATGACGAAGACAACGGTGGAAGATGCTTCCGGGTACAACACCTTGGCCAGCCCTTCGATCACGCCCAGCCCCAGGCCGGTCAGGATCGCGCCCATGATCGAGCCCATGCCGCCGATCACCACCACCGCGAACACGACGATGATCAGGTTCTGCCCCATCAGCGGCGATACCTGCATGACCGGCGCCGCCAGCACCCCGGCAAACGCGGCCAGCGCCACGCCGAAGCCGTAGGTCAGTGTCACCATCAGCGGCACGTTGACGCCGAACGCCTCGACCACCTTGGCGTTCTCGGTGCCGGCGCGCAGGTAGGCGCCCAGCCTGGTCTTCTCGATCACGTACCACGTCGACAGGCAGACCGCCAGCGATGCCCCAACCACCCACACGCGGTAATTGGGCAAGCGCATGAAGCCCAGGTCGGAGGCGCCCTGCAGCGCCTCGGGCGGTGCATAGGGCAGCCCGGACACGCCATAGACCGAGCGGAAGATGCCTTCGATCACCAGCGTAATGCCCAGTGTCAGCAGCAGGCCGTAGATATGGTCGAGCTTGTAGATCCAGCGCAGCATGGTCTTCTCGATCCCCACGCCCAGCGCGGCCACCACCAGCGGCGACAGCAGCAGCATCGCCCAGTAGCTGAGCCCCGCATGGCTCATGCCGGCCCACGCCAGCACCGCGCCCAGCATGAAGAGCGCGCCGTGCGCAAAGTTGATGACATTCAGCAGCCCGAAGATCACCGCCAGGCCCAGGCTCAGCATGGCGTAGAAGGCGCCGTTGACGAGCCCGAGCAACAGCTGCGACAGCAGCGCCGGGAGCGGGATTTCAAACAGATTCATGAGTCGCTCCTTATACGCCCAGCAGTTCATGCAGCTCCGGCATTCTGGCCTGCAGCTCATTGGCCGCGAAGCGCTCGACGATGCTGCCGTGCTCCATCACGTAGAAGCGGTCCGCCAGCGGCGCGGCAAAGCGGAAGTTCTGCTCCACCATCACCACCGTATACCCCTTCTGCTTGAGCATCAGGATCATGCGCGCAAGCGCCTGCACGATCACCGGTGCCAACCCTTCCGAGATTTCATCGAGCAGCAGCAGGTTGGCGCCGGTGCGCAGGATGCGCCCGACCGCCAGCATCTGCTGCTCGCCGCCGGAAAGACGCGTGCCCTGGCTCTGGCGGCGCTCCTTCAGGTTCGGGAACATCTCGTAGATATCGGTCTCGCTCATGCCCTTGCTGGTGTCGGCGCCCTTCAGCACCGGCGGCAGCATCAGGTTCTCTTCGCATGAGAGGCTGGAGAAGATCGCCCGCTCTTCGGGGCAATAGCCAATGCCGTAGTGCGCGATCTTGTGCGTGGGCAGGCTGATGGTCTCGTGGCCATTGACCTTGATCGAGCCCTTGCGCGCGCCGGTCAGTCCCATGATCGCGCGCAGCGTGGTGGTGCGGCCAGCGCCGTTGCGGCCCAGCAGCGTGACCACTTCGCCGCGGTTCACGGTCAGGTCCACGCCGTGCAGGATGTGCGATTCGCCGTACCATGCATGCAGGTCCCTGATCTCGAGCGCGGGTGTGTTGGATGTCGTCATATCGTTCCCCGGCCCTCTCAGTGCGCGCCCTGCAGTTCCGCGTCGACGGTGCCCATGTAGGCCTCCATCACGCGCGGATCCTTCGAGACTTCCGCATACGGGCCTTCGGCCAGGATCGCGCCACGCTGCAGCACGGTGATCTTGTCGGCGATCGACGAGACCACGCTCATGTTGTGCTCCACCATCAGGATGGTGCGGCCCGCAGAAACTTTCCTGATCAGCTGCGTGACGCGGTCCACGTCTTCGTGGCCCATGCCCTGCGTGGGTTCGTCGAGCAGCATCAGCTCGGGCTCCATCGCCAGCGTGGTGGCAATCTCCAGCGCGCGCTTGCGGCCGTACGGCAGGTTCACCGTCAGCGTCTGCGCGAACTCGGTCAGGCCGACCTGCTCGAGCAGCTCCATGGCGCGGTCATTGAGCACGTCCAGCGAGCGCTCACTGCGCCAGAACTGGTACGCCGTGCCGAGTTGCCGCTGCAGCCCGATGCGCACGTTCTCCATCACCGTCAGGTGTGGAAATACCGCCGAGATCTGGAACGAACGGATCACGCCGCGCCGCGCGATCTGCGCGGGCTTTTCACGGGTGATGTCGATGCCGTTGAAAAGGATGGTGCCGGTGGTCGGCTCCAGGAACTTGGTGAGCAGGTTGAAGCAGGTCGTCTTGCCGGCGCCGTTGGGCCCGATCAAGGCATGGATCGACCCGCGGCGCACCCGCAGGTTCACGTCGCTCACCGCGGTAAAGCCGCGGAAGGCCTTGCCGAGGTTGCGGGTCTCTAGTATCAGGTCGTGGTGCATGGCCGTGACTCCGTGGCGCTGCCGTGTCGGTTGGGATGGCGCGGCATGCTCAGCCCGCCACGGGCAGCGCAGCGACCGCGTAGGCGTGGCGCAGCGTGCGCCCCAGCACCGGGTCTTCCAGCTCGATCTCGAAGCGCTCGGCCGGGCGGATGCCGCCGATCGCGGGCAGCGTTCCGCACAGCATCGCCGAGCCTTCGCCAAAGTCGCCGCCATGGCCGCTGAAGCGCTGCAGCAGGTCCGCCGGGGAGCGCATGGCGGTCACCGGGCCTTCCTGGTACAGCACGCGCTCGCCGTCGATGGTGGCGTAGGAGCGCAGCACCAGCTGGTCCCAGTGGCCTTCCACCTCGGAAAGGCGCCACAAGGCCGACGCACAGGGCTTCTCGCACATCTGCTTGGACACGGTGATGCCGTAGGTCTCGGCTTCGCGGTCGGTATGGTCCGAGGCAATGCCCACCAGGATGTCATCGCCGTCCCGGACCAGCAGGAATTCGGCTTCGCCGCTGCTGGCCTCGCCGCTGACCTGGATCTCCGGAGCCGGCCCCAGTCGCTGCGCAGCGACGCGATAGAACACCGGGGTATAGGGCGGGCGCTTCACACCCAGTTCTTCCAGTTCCCGGATGTGGGCTTCCATGGCTTCGACGTCGCGGCCGGTCCAGCCCGCCACGATGAGCTGGTGGATGGTGACGGTGCGTTGCGACTTGCCCTGGCGGCTGTCGAGTTCAAAGGTAAGGGTCTTCATGATCGGTTGCTCTCTGCAATCGGGTGGAGCGCCGGCTGGAATGCCGGCCTCGGTGAGGGATGTGGGCTTACTTCCTGACCAGCGGGCAGGTGCTTGCGCTGAGCGGGCGGAACGCCTCGCTCGCGGGAATCACGCTGTTGATCTTGTAGTAGTCCCAGGGGCGCTTGGACTCCTGTGGCCGCTTCACTTCGACCAGGTACATGTCATGCACCATCAGGCCGTCCGCGCGGATCGTCCCGTTTTTGGCGAAGAAGTCATTGACCGGGGTCTCGCGCATGCGCGCCAGCACGGCATCGCTGTCGTCGGTGCGCGCAGCCTGGATCGCTTTCAGATAGTGCGTGGTCGACGAGTACACGCCGGCATGCACAAGCGTTGGCATGCGCCCGGTCTTCTCGAAGAAGCGTTGCGACCACGCGCGCGTGGCGTCGTCGCGGTCCCAGTAGAACGATGTCGTCAGCGTCATGCCCTGCGCGGCTTGCAGCCCCAGGCTGTGGATGTCGCTGATAAACATGTGCAGCCCGGCCAGTTTCTGCTTGCCCGCGGTGTTGATGCCGAAATCCGCGGCGGTCTTGATCGCATTGACCGTGTCGGCGCCTGCGTTGGCCAGGCCGATCACCTTCGCGCCCGAGGACTGTCCCTGCAGCAGGTAGGACGACAGGTCGGCGGAGTTGATCGGATGCTTCGCCTTGCCCTTCATGGTGCCGCCGACGCTGGACAGCGCCTCGGTGCCGTCCTTCTCCAGCGACGCGCCCAGGGCGTAGTCGACCGTCAGGAAGTACCAGCTGTTGTCGCCGCGCCGTGCCAGCGCCTTGACCGTGTTGGCGGCAAAGGCATACGTATCGTACGAGTACTGGATGGTGTAGGGCGAGCAGTCTTCATTGCTCAGGCGCGTGGTGCCGGCACCGCTGGCGATGACGATCTTGTGCTTGAGCTTGCCCAGGTTGGACACGGCCAGCGCGACCGAGGACGGCAGCGCGTCCTGGATCACGTCAACCTTCTGGTTGTCGAACCAGCCGCGCGCCAGCGTGGCGGCGACGTCGGTCTTGTTCTGGTGGTCGGCGCTGACCACCTGGATGGGGGCGCCCAGCACCTTGCCGCCGAAATCGTCCACGGCCATCTGCGCGGCGACCACCGAGCCCTTGCCGCCGATATCGGAAAAGATCGACGACATGTCGGTCAGCACACCGATCTTGACCACGCCGTCGCTGATGGGGGACGGGTCGGCTGCGGAAGCAGTCGCCGCGAACAGGGTGGCGCAGGCCAGTACGGCGGCGCCGGTACGGATATCAGGCATTGTTGTCTCCACTGTAGTTATGGGTACTTCTGTACTGCTGCGGGAGCTCAGCCCCGTTCGTGCCGCAATGCCGCCTCGATGCCCATGCCGATGGCCAGCAGCCTGCGGTCGGACAGGTGGCGCCCGAACAGCATCAGTCCCACCGGTGCGTCGCCCAGGCGATGGCACGGGACTGACAGCGCGCACAGGTCGAGCATGTTGGCGATGGCCGGGTTGCGCAGCAGCAGCCGGTTGGTACGGAAGAAGGCTTCGTCGTCGTCCAGGTCCGCAATGCGCGGCGCCACGACCGGCGCGGTGGGCAGGACCACTGCGTCGAAGCCCGCCAGCTCGGCATCGGCCTGCCGGCACAGCTCGCCCCGGCGCTGCAGCATGCGCAGGTAGTCGGCGGCACGTTGACCATCGGCCAGCCGGATGCGCGACAGCACGCGCGGGTCATAGCGATCAGACTGCTCGGCCAGCAGGCTGCCGTGCCAGGCACTGGCTTCCGCGGCGACCAGGCCGCCGTTGGCGCCGATGCCGGCCAGCTGGTCCCAGCTGTCGAAGCTCACGTCCTGCAGCAGCGCGCCCGCCGCCGACAGCCGGCGCAGCGTGCGGCTGAAGACCTCGGCCACCTCGTCCGACATGCCTTCCAGCACCAGGCCGGCGGGCACCGCCAGGCGCAGCCCGGCCAGCGGCACTGGCCCCGCGGGCGGCGCCTCGCCCGCCATCACGGCATCGATGGCGGCGCAGCACGCCACGGTATTGGCCAGGCAGCCCACCGAGTCATAGCTGGGCGACAGCGGCACCGTGCCCTGCAGCGGCACGCGCCGCGCCGTGGGCTTGAAGCCCGCGATGCCGCATAGCGCCGCCGGGATCCGGCAGGAACCGCCGGTGTCGGAGCCGACCGCGGCCAGTGCCATGCCGTCGGTCACCGACACCGCTGCCCCCGACGAGGAGCCGCCGGGAATGCGGCCCGCTGGCCGGTCATAAGGATTGCGCGGCGTGCCGTAGTGCGGATTGATTCCGACGCCCGAGTAGGCGAACTCGGTCATATTGGTGCGTCCGACAAACACCGCCCCCGCTGCACGCAAGCGCGCGATGACCGGTGCATCGGCGCTGGCGGCACGCTCCGGCAGCACCCGGGCGCCGGCGCGGGTCACGTCGCCCTGCACGTCGAACAGGTCCTTGACGGACACCGGCACGCCCGCCAGTGGGCCGGCCACGCCCTGCTCGCGCAGCATGTCGCAGGCCTGGGCCTGCTTGCGCGCTGCCATGCTCACGCCATGCGGAAACACGCGCGCGCCCTCGCCGCCGGGATTGCAGATACGTTCGACGCAGGACGCCAGTAGGGACTGCGCGTTGGCGCTGCCCGCGGCAAGCTGGCGCTGTGCGGTTGCGATGGTCGCTTCCATGATCAGGCCGGGTCGTAGTAGTGGATCTCCAGCAGCATGCAGCCGCCGTCGGACTTGAACGGGCCGTGGAAGGCACCGGGCGGGCGGCAGGCGTAGGTGTTGGGGACGAAGGCTTCGCCGCCCTTGCCATTGGCGTCGTTGCCGACGGTCAGGTCGCCGCTGAGCAGATAGACCTCTTCCCAGTACTCATGCACGAAGGGCGAGGTGGTGAACACGCCGGGCTGGAAGCGCAGCAGGCGGGTGCGGCTGCCGCTGCGGCCGCCCTCGTCCAGCGAGCCGGACAGGATCTTCTGCTGGATGCCCGAGGGATAGCCGTGAGGGACTTCCCAGCCGGACTCCAGGTCCAGAGTGTGGAACTCGTCGTGAAGTTTGGTGATTGCCATGTCGATCTCCGTGTTCGATGCGGGAATTGGGAAAGGTGGGGGAAATCAGGCGGCCTGCGGCAGCTTGGCCAGTTCGCTTTCAAGGGAATAGCTGCCGAGCATGTTGTCGACCAGGCCGGATGCGTTCTGCCAGTCGTAGGTGCGGTAGGCATGCCCCTTGGTGACGAAGGTGGCGCCCGCGTAGAACATCTCGTACTGGTTGTGGCGCGACGCAAACTCGGAGCCGACCGCGTCCCAGGCGAGCTTGAAGAACTTGACGCGCTCTTCCGGGCTGCACACCGGCGACTTCTGCGTCTTGGCGATGATCCCGGCGAGCGACGGATTGGCGAAATCCTCGATGCTCGACGGCAGCATGATCATGCCGCCGCCGGCCAGCTCGCGCAGCGTGGCCAGCACCTTGCCATAGAGCTGCTGGGTGACCACCTGCGAGCCGTACAGCATGCTGCGGTCCGGCACGAAGTAGCCGTGCTTGCCGACCTGGCCCTTGGCCTCCATGCCGTAGACCCAGGCCTCGACCATGCCCGCCTCGGCGGCCAGCTGGCCCAGCATTTCCCTGACCTGCGGGAAGCTGTTGGTGCCGTTGATCTCGGTGATGCGGTGCGCCAGGCCCACCAGGAAGCGCAGCTTCACCATCAGCCGCACCTGGCACTGGTAGTTCTGGTAGACGTGCGCCGGCGTGGCGTGGAATTGCCTGGCGCACAAGCCCACGTCGCCCGCGACGAAGATGCGCTCCCACGGCACCTTGACGTCGTCGAAATAGAGCACCGCGTCGTTCTCGTCAAAGCGGCTGGCCAGCGGGTTGTCGAACACCGAGGTGGCATTGGCTTCGTACGACTTGCGCGACATCACCTTCAGGCCCTTGGTGTTCATCGGCACCGCGAAGGACAGCGCATACATCTCGTCGCCCTCGCGCAGCGGCTGGATGCAGCTGCAGAAGACCTCGTTGGCCATGATGCCGCTGGTGGCCAGCATCTTGGCGCCGCGCACGGTGATGCCCTCCGCGTCCTGGTCGACGATGCCCACCGCCAGGTATTTGTCCTCCTGCTCGTGCGCGGACTTGGACTGGTTGGCCTGCGGGTTGACGATCACATAGGTGAGGAACAGGTCATTGTCGCGGGCATAGCGGTAGTAGTCGCGCAGCGCACCGGCACGTGCCGGATCGGCCTGCTCGAAAACATCGATGCCCATGTACATGCCCGAGATGCAAGAGGCCACGTGGTCGGGCGAGCGGCCCATGAAGCCGTAGTGCAGCTCGGTCCAGGCTTCCAGCATCTGGCGGCGCTCGACCAGTTCGTTGTAGCTGGCCGGCAGCTCCCAGATCCGGCTGACGCGCCGGTCGGTGCCCGCCGGCTGGAAGGTCATCTTGTCGACATTGCCGGGCTGCGCCTGGAAGTCATAAAGGTTGGCGTAGCTGCGGATCGAGTTGCGGAAAGCCGGATGGCTGGTGACATCCGTCACCCGCTTGCCGTCCAGATACACCTCGCGGCCATCGCGCAGCATGGCGATGTGCTGGTTACCGGTCTTGATCATGTCGTTCTCCTGTGCTGACTGTCTGTTCTTGTGGATTCAGGCAGCGGCCGGGCTGCCTTCCAGTGCCCGGTACTTGCCGCCAAAGAAGATGAGGGGCCGGCCATCCTGGCGGGCCTGGTGACGGACCACCCGCCCGATAAAGATCACGTGATCGCCTCCGTCGTGCATGGCATAGGGCTCGCACTCGAAGGTGGCCAGCGCGTCCGGCAGCAGCACGTGGCTGTCCTCGTTGCGCTTGCTGAAATCGATGCCTTCCCACTTGCCGGAATTGGCCCTGGCGAAGCGGTTCGAGATATCCTGCTGCGCCTCGGCCAGCACGTTGACGGCATAGCGCCGCGCGCTGCGCAGGTCGCCCAGGCTCAGGCAGCGGCGGTCCACCGAGAACAGCACCAGCGGCGGGTCCAGCGATACCGAGTTGAACGACGCCACCGTGATGCCAACCGGCAGCCCTTCTTCGCGCGGCGCGGTAATCACGGCAACGCCTGTTGCAAACATCGCCAACGCATTCCTGAAGCGGCGGTGCGCTTCTGCGTCCGCTTTGACGCCCTGACCAACAGATGACTCAGCCATCACGACTCCTACGCAAGTGTTCTCATCAAACCGGTTACTTTGTTTATTTACCTTTGTAACTTAGGTTTTATTGAATGCTAGAAAACAACGCCATTCAAGTTGGTGGAAACCCTAGAGTGCGGAGCCGGACAGTCCCAACGAGGCGACTCAACGAAGTCCGGAAACCCTTGCTGGACAAGGTTTTCCGGCTAGCGGACAGATGCCGCCACGCGGCCGGAATTGCAGCTGTCCGCGCGTCAAGCAACCCTACCGGCAGCATGGCACCGCCGCGAACGGCCGCTGCCCGGTGCTAGACTCGGCCCCACTTTGCTTGACCAGCGGGTACGCTTTGCCCACGGTCGTCCCCACATCCGCCGCCAGGAATGAGCGCTATGCAATCCGAGCCGAAGGCCCTTCCGATCTACATGGACTACAGCGCGACGACGCCGGTCGACACCCGGGTCGTCGAGAAGATGGTTCCCTACCTGCACCAGCAGTTCGGCAACCCCGCATCGCGCAGCCATTACTACGGCTGGCAGGCGGAAGAGGCGGTCGAGGCCGCACGCGCGCATGTGGCGGCGCTGCTGAATGCGGACCCGCGCGAAATCATCTGGACCTCCGGCGCGACCGAGGGTAACAACCTGGCGATCAAGGGCGCGGCGCATTTCTATCGCGGCAAGGGCAAGCACATCATCACGGTCAAGACCGAGCACAAGGCGGTGCTCGATACCTGCCGCGAGCTGGAGCGGCAGGGCTTTGAGGTGACCTATCTCGACGTCGGCACCGATGGCCTGGTCGACCTTGACGCGCTGCGCGCGGCCATGCGGCCGGACACCATCCTGGTGTCGGTGATGATGGTCAACAATGAGATCGGCGTGATCCAGCCGGTCGCGCAGATCGGCGAGCTCTGCCGCGCGGCGGGGGTGGTGTTCCATTGCGATGCGGTGCAGGCCGCCGGCAAGATTGCCATCGACCTGGAAACCCTGAAGATCGACCTGCTCACCGTGACGGCGCACAAGGTCTATGGCCCCAAGGGCATCGGCGCGCTCTACGTGCGGCGCAAGCCGCGCATCCGCATCGAGGCGCAGACCCACGGCGGCGGACATGAGCGCGGCATGCGCTCAGGCACCCTGCCGACGCACCAGATCGTGGGCATGGGAGAGGCCTTCAGGCTGGCAAAGCTGGAACTTGCGGAGGAAGCGCGCCGCGTGGGCGCGTTGCGCGACCGGCTGCTGGCGGGGCTGTCGCGGCTGGACGAGGTCTACGTCAACGGCAGCCTGGCGCACCGTATCCCGCACAACCTGAACATCAGCTTCAACTATGTCGAAGGCGAATCGCTGATCATGGGCATCAAGGACGTGGCGGTGTCGTCGGGCTCGGCCTGCACCTCGGCTTCACTGGAGCCCTCGTTCGTGCTGCGGGCGCTGGGACGCAGCGACGAGCTGGCACATAGCTCGATCCGCTTTACCCTTGGGCGCTACACCACTGAGGCAGAGGTGGACGAGGTCATCCGGCAGGTCAGCGAGACCGTTACCCGCCTGCGTGAACTGAGCCCGCTATGGGAGATGCACCAGGAAGGCATCGATGTCGGCACGGTGCAGTGGGCCGCGCACTAGCCTTTCTGCCGGCGCGCCTGCAGGTGTTCGAGATCCAGCGCGGCGCGATCGCCGTTGGCGACCAGCCGGTCGACCACCGAGCACAGCACCTTGAATTCGGTGCGGGACACGCCGTCGAACAATACGTCGTTGATCTGCTGCTGCACCGGCAGCAGTTCATTGAGCAGACGGGTCCCGGCGGCGGTGATGGTCAGACGCATCTTGCGCTTGTCTTCGGGATGGGCCTTCTTGTCGATCAGCCCCAGCTGCTTGAGCTTGCCGGTCTCGATGGTGATGAACGGGCCGCTCAGGTGCAGATGGTCGGCGAGCTGGTTGACCGTCACCTCGCCTTGCTGCGACAGGTGCAGGATCGAGCGGATCAGCGAGTACTGGACCCCTGTCAGGCCGATCAGGCTGCCAAAGCCGTCGCGCACGGACAGCAGGCGCGCGGCAAATGGCAGCAGGCCATTCACCAGGTGCCGGAACTCACGGTCCGAGCCGTCGACCAGGCACGCCGGATGCGTTACGGTCAGGTTCTTGTTTGCAGGAGTCGTTGCCATCGGCGGAATGTCCACTTAGCTTTTGATACAAGCTTTGTGCCAAATTCTATCAAACTCGCCGCAACACCCCGGCGGCCCCCGCCTTTCAACCCATACCCTTGAGCCCAGCATGAACACAATCCCGCTCGCCACCGCCAAAGCCCGGCTGGCCCAATACGTCGAGGCCAAGGACAACAACCGCCCGGCGCTGATCCACGAAGCTTTTGCTCCGGATGCGTCGCTGACCTTCTCGATCGATACCGACTCCATCAGCTTCCCGCCCAAGGCCGATGGCGCAGATGCCATTGCCTCGACGCTGGTCAGCGAGTTTGCGAAGAGTTTCGACCGCTGCCGGACTTACTACATCGGCGACGTTGCCGCGGCGCTGGACGGCAACGCCATGACGATCCCCTGGCTGGTGGTGATGCGGGAAACCGCGGCCAGCGCCTTGCGCGTCGGCAAGGGCTATTACCGCTGGGGCTTTGCCGCCGACGATGACGGCACGTACCGTATCGCCAGCCTGCATATCCATATCGAACGGATGGACACGATCGCCGATCCCGGCGCGGTCACGCTGGCGGCCTTGCAGGCGGCACTGCCCTATCCCTGGCTGCCGGCGCCGGTGCTGGCTGCCAGCATCGAAGCGCAAACCAGCGCGCATCCCGCGCTCGGCTTCCTGAACGTGTTCGCGCAAGCGGCCCGCATGTCCTGACGGGCGCGGATCATCTGGCCGGCAATTGCTGCGCGACCAACGCCACCCAATACGCCGCGCCCAGCGGCAGGATCCTGTCGTTGAAGTCGTAGTAGGGATTGTGCAAGGGCGGGTCCTCCGCGCTTTCACCCGCGCCGATGCCGATATAGGCGCCGGGGCGCTTTTCCAGCATGAAGGCGAAGTCCTCCGATCCCATTGCCGGCTTGATATCGGTCTTCACGTTGTCGGCGCCCACCAGTTGCGCGGCGGCGGCAATGGCGACGGCGGTCTCGGCGGGGGTGTTGACCACGCCGGGGTAGCCGGGGCGGTAGTCAATCGCGATCCGCGCGCCGTGGGTCGTGCCCACGCCCTCGCAGATCTGCCGCATCGCGGTCTGCGTGCGATCGCGCACGGCGGGGTTCAGCGTGCGGATGGTGCCGCGCAGCACCACCGACTCAGGCAGCACGTTCCAGGTATCGCCGCCGTGGATCTGCGTGATGCTGACCACGACCGAGTCGGTGGGATCGGTGCGGCGGCTGGCAATGGTCTGCAGCGCGGTGATCAGGTGCGCTGAGACGACCACCGAGTCAATGCCATGGTGCGGCTGGGCGCCATGCGCGCCCTTGCCGGTGATGACGATCTCGAAGTTGTCGAGGAACGCGGTCATGGTGCCGGCGCGGATGGCGAACTTGCCGCGCGGCAACTGGGGGAAGTTGTGCATGCCATAGACGGCATCGGCCGGGAACTGGTCGAACAGGCCCTCTTCCACCATCACGCGGCCGCCGCCTTCATTCTCCTCGGCGGGCTGGAACACGAAATGCACGGTGCCGCGGAAGGCATCGCGGTTGCGCGACAGGTGCGCGGCCGCGCCCAGCAGCATGGCGGTATGGCCGTCGTGGCCGCAGGCGTGCATCTTGCCCGCGCAGGTGGACGCGTGGGCGGCCTTGCCCAGCTCCTGCATGTTCAGCGCATCCAGGTCCGCGCGCAGCGCGATGCTGGGGCCGTCGCCGTTGCGCAGCGTGCCGACCACGCCCGTCGTCGCCAGCCCGCGCTGTACCTCGATGTCCATCAAGCCCAGCGCCTGGGCCACGATGCCGGCGGTGCGGTGTTCTTCGAATGCGGTTTCCGGAACAGTGTGAATGTCGCGGCGCCAGGCCAGCATGTCCTGGCGGATGTCGTCGGCAATGTCGGGGTCGCGATACATGGGTAATCTCCGCTGCGGGTGGGGTTCAGTGGAAGAACTCGGCAATCAGCGTGGCGCCGAGGAAGGTGCCGGCCGTGGCCGTCAGCGACACCACCACGATGCGCCAGCCGAGCAGCCGGAACACCGGCAGGTCCTTGGCCACCGAGAAGCCCGCCAGCGCCAGCACCGGCGTGGTGAAGGTCATAAAGTTGAGTTTTTCCGTCATGGCGATGACGGCGTCGGAGAACGGGAACATCCCCGGTACGCCGATCAGCGTGACCACCACCGACATCGTCAGCAGCAGCGGCACGCGCGGGAACACGCGCTTGAGCAGATCGCAGGCCGCCACGATGGCAATGGCCACCAGGATGCCCTTGAGCGATACCGACAGCGGCACGTTGTATGACAGCTTGTTGCCGATCAGCACGCCGGCACCGACCACGAACCAGCCTAGCGCGGCATCCCGCGCCGAGGTGCCGTGCGCCAGCGCGCCGTCCAGCTTGACGTCCTGCACCTCGCGCATGGCGTCACGGCGCGAGAAGCGGCCCAGCACCGGCTCCAGCTTGCCGTACAGCCACGAACACAGCGGCAGCGACAGGAACAGCGTGAAATAGAAGCCCGCCACCGAGGTCAGCAGGTTCGACGCCGCGGCAATCGCCATGATCTCGGAAGCCTGCCCCGGGTGCTGCGCGACGATGGCGCCGACGGCCGCCGCCATCAGGCTGCCCGAGCCCACACCGGCACCCATGGCCAGCGAACGCGGATCGAAGATGCCCAGGCTGCTGACAAACCCCGACAGCACCGCGATGAAGAGCGCGCCCAGCACAGTGCCGGTGATGTACTCGGCCAGCACGCCGCGGCCTTCCGGCGACGCCATGCCGTATTTCTCGCCAATGATGACGATATTGCCCTCGCGCCCGACCGAGAAGGTCGCGCCCACGGCCTCGCGCTTGATGCCCAGCAGCAAGGCCAGCGGCAGGCCCAGCGCCAGCGTGCCGAGCGCGTGCCCGAACTCCTGGAACAGCAGCGCCCAGCCCGCGCCCTTGAGCTGCGGCAGCGCGCCGCCCACGGTCAGGCCGAGCTTCACCACGAACAGCAGCAGCCCGGCATTGAGCAGCCCGGTGGCCAGCGATTGCAGCGGCGCGTCGATGCGCACCGCACGCGGCACGTTCCTGGCCGCGATGCCCCACGCCGCGGCCATCAGCAGCGCCCACAGCATCGGCATCAGCACGACCTTGCCCGGCCCCAGCTTGAACTGCACCGCGCCAATGGTTTCGGCAATCGCCACCACGAGCAGCGTGACAACGGCCAGTCGTACCTTGCCACTGCCGGTGACGGCGGCAATCGGGGAAGCGGACGCAAGCGCCGGCTGGGCAATGGGGTTGGTCATCAGGTGTCTCCGCCGGAAGGCTGCGTATGTCGCACAGAAGTGCTTTCTTCGGCATTCCGGTTCGATGTTGACCGCTTACCGAGAAGGATCGGGTTAGTATTCCGGCCCCTGAGCGTTTCATCAATGATCGTGATATGGGAAACTTGTTGCATTCAATGCAACGCTCAAGCGGAGTAACACGTGCTTTCGATGGACGACAAACTGGACACGCGGCGCGTGCGCTACTTCATGCAGGTGCTCGACAGCGGCTCGGTCCGCGGCGCCGCCGAAGTCCTCGACATGGACCCCTCAGCCGTCAGCCGGGCCATCGCCGTGCTGGAGAAAGACTGCGGCACGCGCCTGCTGGAGCGGCACGGCCGCGGCGTGGTTGCCACCGAGGCGGGCGATCTGCTGGCCGCCTACGTGCGCAACCAGAACAACCAGAAGCAGCAGTTGCTGGCCGAACTCGACAGCATCCAGAAGGTGGCGCGCGGCCATATCGACATCGTGGCGGGCGAAGGCTTCGTCGAATGGCTGATGCGCCATAGCCTGCGCACCTTCATGCTGGCCCACCCGGGGATCACGGTGGACCTGTCGGTGGGCAGCACCGACGAAATCGTGCAGCGCATTGTCGATGGCAGCGCCCATATCGGGCTGGTGTTCCAGCCGCCCAAGGACGCGCGGCTGCGCTGCCACCATGCCCATCCGATGCCGATCCAGACCCAGGTGCTGGCCTCGCACCCGCTGGCGCAGCTGGGCCGGCCGCTGGACCTGCAGGACCTGCTGCCCTACCCCGGCGCCACCCTGCACCGGACCTTCGGCGTGCGCCAGCACATCGAGGCCGCCGAGATCAGCGAGGGCGTGCGCTTGCAGTCGCTGCTGACCACTTCGTCATTCAATGCGCTGGGGCATTTCGCGGCGGCGGGGCTTGGCTATGTCCTGTGTACGCGCCTGGCCTTGTGGAACCAGCTGAACGAGGCGCGCGTGGTGTCGCTGCCAATGAAAAACCCCCTGCTTTACCAGGGGGAAATCCAGACCGTGTCGCGCCAGGGCCGGGTGTTGTCGCCGCCGGCGGCACGGCTGTTGCGGCAGATCGTGGGGGATTTCTCGGCGCTGATGACTGGGGAGTAGGCCCTACTCCGCCGTTGCGCCGGAGGCCTTCACCGCCTTGCCCCACTGGTCGCGCTCGCTGCGCATGAAGGCATCGAAGGCCACCGGCCCCAGCACGCCCGGACGGCCACCAAGCTGTTGCAGCCGCTGGGCAAACTCCTTGCGGGCCAGGACGGCGGCCACCGACCGGTGGACCGCAGCGATCACCGGCTGCGGCGTGCCGGCGCGCGCCACCAGCCCGAACCACCCGGTGACCACGAAGTCGTCCACGCCTGCCTGCGCCATGGTCGGCACCTGCGGCAGCCCGGGCACGCGCTCCGCGCCCGTCACGGCCAGGGCCCTGACGGTGCCCGCGCGCAGCTGACCCTCCGCCGACGGCAGGTTGTCAAACATGAACGCCACCTCTCCCGACATCACGGCCGCCAGGCCCAGGTTGGCGCCCTTGTACGGCACGTGCAACGCGTCGATGCCGGTGCGCAGCTTGAACAGTTCGCCCGACAGGTGCGTGGTCTGGCCGATGCCGGACGAGCTGAAGGTGAGGCGCCCCGGCTGTGCGGAGGCTAGTCGCTTCAGGTCCGCGACGTTGCGCACCGGCGAGTCGGCCTTGACCACCAGCACATTGGAGAACACCAGCACGTCGGCAATGCCGGCCATGTCGGCGGGCGTGTACGGCAGCTTGGGGTACAGGCTGTAGTTGATGGCATTGACGCCGGTATTGCCCATCATCAGCGTGTAGCCGTCTGCCGGGGCCCGCATCAGCGCCTGGGCGCCGACAATGCCACCGCCGCCGGGCCGGTTCTCGACCAGCACGGGCTGGCCCCAGCTGCCAGCCAGTTCCTTGGCCAGCAGCCGCGCGGTGATGTCGCCGCTGCCGCCAGGCGGGCCCGGCACGATCAGCGTGACCGGTCGGTCGGGGTAGCCGGCGGCATGCAGCACGCCGCTGCAGAGCATCGCCAGCAAGGCGATGCCTGCCGTGCGCAGCCAGGCAAGGCGGGCAGCTTTCCCATACAGGTTTGCATTCATCACGATCTCCTTGGGCAGCCTTGCGCCCGGTCAGCGACGCACCAGCGGACAGCCCGATTCCGCCAGCGGCTTGAAGGCCTTGTCGCCCGGAATGGTGGCCAGCAGCTTGTAGTAGTCCCACGGGTATTTCGATTCGGACGGGCGCTTCACCTCGAACAGGTACATGTCGTGCACCATCAGCCCATCGTCGCGGATGCGGCCGTTCTTCGCGTAGAAGTCCGCCACGGGCAGCTCGCGCATCTTGCGCATCACCGCGGGCGCCTCGGTCGAACCGGCGGCCTGCACCGCCTTCAGGTAGTGCAGCACGGACGAATAGACGGCCGCCTGGCTCATGTTCGGCATGGCCCTGACCTTGTCGAAATAGCGCCGCGAGAAGGCCCGCGTCTGCGCGTTCATATCCCAGTAGAACGCTTCGGACAGGACCATGCCCTGTGCGGTCTGCAGGCCGATGGCATGGACGTCGTTGACATACATCAGCAAGCTGGCCAGCCGCTGTTTGCCGCCGGCACGGATACCGAACTCGCGCGCCGACTTGATGACGTTGACCAGGTCGCCGCCAAAGCTGGCCAGGCCGATCACGCCGGCATCACTGCCTTGCGCCCGTACCACCGCGGACGAAAAGTCGGACGCGCCCAGCGGGTGGCGCACCTCGCCGGCCACGCTGCCGCCCTCCTGCTCCAGCGCGGCCCGGGCCGCATTGACGATGTCATGGCCACCAGCGTAGTCGGCCGTGATGAAGTACCAGCGCTTGCCGCCCTGCCTGGCCACGGTACGTGCGACCGAGTTGGCCAGCGCATAGGAGTCGTAGGCGTAGTGCACGGAAGTGGCCGAGCACAGGTCGCCGGTCAGCCGGTCCGAGGCCGGACCGCTGAGCACCAACACCTTGCCCTTCTCGCGGGCGACGTTGAGCACGGCCAGCGCCGTCGACGAGCCCGTCACGTCATGGATGGCGTCGACCTTGCGCACGTCGAACCATTCGCGCGCCTTGCTGGCGGCAATGTCGGCGCGGCCCTGGTGGTCGGCCACCACCAGTTCCACGTCGCGCCCCAGCACCTTGCCGCCGAAGTCGGCAATGGCAAGCTGGGCCGCCGTGGCGGTGCCCTTGCCGGAGATGTCGGCGTAGACCCCGCTCATGTCCAGGATCAGGCCGATCTTGACGGTCTCGGCGGCGCGCGCGGGCAGCGCCGCCAGGCTCAGCGCGGACCATGCCGCGATGCATGCGCACGCCGCGGCAAATCGGCGCGCGCGTGCCAGGCCCTGCCATTGAAGTTGCATAGCTGTCTCCTCGCCGTACGGTGCGGCGTTGTCGGGTCTTGCGATGGGGTGGGAACGTCTTGCGTCGCTGGTACGGCCGGCTACCCAGCCATCAGTCCGGTGTCGCGGATCATTGCGGTCCAGCGCTCGCGCTCGGACTGCAGGAACCTGGCATAGCTGGCGATGGTGCCGCCGGTGGGCGTGACCCCCAGCGCCACCATGCGCTCGCGCATGGCGGGCGCGCCGATGGCCGCCGCCGCCGCCGCGTGCAGGCGCTCGGCAACTGGCGCCGGCGTCCCGGCCGGCACGAACAGGCCGTTCCAGATCGGCACGGCATAGCCGGGAAAGCCCAGTTCCGCCACGGTCGGCACGTCGGGCATGCTGGCCGTGCGCTCGGCGCTGATGGTGGCCAGCACGCGCACGCGGCCGTCCTGCACCAGCGGGCGCGTGAATGGCACGGTCATCACGGCGACGTCGATGCGGCCTTCCAGCAGGTCGGCCAGCGCCGGGCTTTCGCCCTTGTACGGCACGTGCACCATCGATACGCCAGCGCGCTTGCTCAGGTATTCGAGCGCGACATGCAGCGGACCAAGCATGCCGGTGGACATGTAGGAAACCGCCCGCGGCCGCTTGCGCGCCGCCGCGAGCAAATCGTCGAGCGAGCGGTACGGGCTGCCGGCTGCGACCGTCAGCACATAGTCGACATTGCAGAGGTAGGCCACCGGCATCAGGTCCCGCACCGGGTCATATGGCAGCGAAGGCTGCGTGTAGGCCAGCACGATGTTGGTGCCCACGCCCCCCAGCAGCACGGAATAGCCATCGGCCGGGCTCTTGGCCACGGCCGTGGCCCCGATGGCACCCGCCGCGCCAACACGGTTGTCCACCACCATCGGCTGGGCCAGCGAGGACTCCATGGCGCGGCCCAGCAGCCGGCCCAGCGTGTCGGTGGCGCCGCCGGGGGCGAACGGAACGACCAGGCGCACCGGCCGGTTCGGATAGGCGCCTGTACCGGTCGAGGCCAGCGCCGACGTGGCCGGCCAGCCCAGCGGCGCCAGCAGGCCGGCGGACAGGCCGCGCAGCACGCTGCGCCGCCGCGCTGACACACCGCGCTCCCGCGCGCTCCCCTTGCCGCTCGCGGTGCCCACATCATGATCGCCACCCATCCCGGCGCCGCCTTGGCCGCGGCCCTCTGCATCCAGCACTTTCATGTCGTGTCTCCTCTCTTTGCGTGGCCCGCGCACGGTTCGGTGCCGGCGTCGGGAAATCACTGGCGCCCGGCCCGGCTCAGACCCGGACCGCGCTGACCGTAAGGCCGCCGTCGATATGCAGCGTCTGCCCCGTCATGAACCCGGAACGCTCGTCCAGCAGGAAGGCGATCGCATGCGCGATCTCTTCCGGCGCGCCCACGCGCTGAACCGGCACCGCCGCCATCAGCGCCCGGGTCTTGGGGTCGTCCGGCGGGCTGGCCGTATGGAACAGCTCGGTGGCGATCGGCCCAGGGGCGATCACGTTCACCGTGATGCCGGACGCCGCCAGCTCCAGCGCCCAGGTGCGGCTCATGCCGATCACCGCGGCCTTGCTGGCGCTGTACGCGGTGCGGTTCACCTTGCCCAGCGCCGCGCGCGACGACAGGTTGACGATGCGCCCCGTGCCCTGCTCGCGCATGCCCGGCAACAGGGCCTGGGCGCACACCAGCGCCGCATTGACATTGACGCGCATCGCGTCGTCCATGTCGGCGAGCGAGGCGTCGTCCAGCGAGGTGGTTGGCGCCATCGCCGCGTTGTTGACCAGCGCATAGAACGGTCCCTGCGCGGCCAGCCGCGACACCAGCGCCCGCGTCTGCGCCAGGTCGTTCAGGTCGCAGCAATGAAAGGCCGGGTCGTCGGCCAGGTCCGCCGGCCGGGTCCGTGCCAGGCCAATGGCCTCATAACCGTCCTCGCGCAGGCGCGCCAGCGTGGCGCGCCCGATGCCCTTGCTCGCGCCGGTGACCAGCACGCGTCGTCTTGTAGCCATCGATACTCCTTGTATTAAGAATTGCGGCGCGGCCCCTAGCGCTGTGCGCCCAGCACCTTGCGTCCGATGATGAGCTTCTGGATCTCCGAAGCCCCTTCGTAGATGCGCATCGGCCGCACGTCGCGGAACAGTTGCTCGATCACGCACCCTTGAGTGATCCCGAGCGCGCCGAACAGCTGCACGGCACTGTCCACCACGCGGAACGCGGCCTCGGTCCCGCCCAGCTTGGCCATCGCGGCCTCGCGGGTGATGGTGGCCTGGCGCACGTCGCGCAGCCACGCGGCGCGATAGACCAGCAGCGCGGCGGCTTCCATGTCCAGCGCCATGTCGGCCACGCGCATGCGCACGGTGTCCATCTCGGCCATGGGCTTGCCGAACAAGGAGCGGCTGCCCATGCGCGCCACGGTCTCGTCCAGCGCGCGGCGCGCGATCCCGACGGCGGCGGCGCCGACCGACGAGCGGAAGATGTCCAGCACCGACATCGCCACCTTGAAGCCGTCGCCCGGTGCGCCCAGCAGGTGGGCGGCCGGCACTTCGCAATGGCGCAGGTGCAGCGTGGCCAGCGGGTGCGGCGCGACGATCTCCAGGCTGGTGTCGATGGTCAGCCCCGGGGTGCCGGCTTCGACCAGGAAGGCGGACAGCCCCTTGGCGCCGGGCGCCTGTTCGGAGCGCGCCACGATCACGTAGTAGTCGGCAATGCCGCCGTTGGAGATATACGTCTTGGCGCCGTCCAGCACATAGACATCGCCGCGCCGCGTGGCGGTGGTGGCGGTGGCGGCCACATCCGATCCGCCCTCGGGCTCAGTCAGCGCAAACGCCGCGATCTGCCGGCCCTGCCGGCAGCCGTCCAGAAAGCGCTCGCGCAAGGCGGCGCTGCCATGCAGCCACAGCGGGGCGGCACCGATGCCTTGCATCGAGAACACAAAGTCCGCCAGCGCCGAGCCATAAGACAAGGCTTCGCGCACCATGCACACCGAGCGCAGGTCCAGCGCCGGGCGCGCATCGCCCGGCAGCGTGGGCACCGAGTAGCGCAGCAGCCCGGCCTGGCCCAGCTCGGCGGCCAGGCGGCGGCACTGGGCCGGCAGCGGCAGGGCCTCCAGTTCCGGCGCCAGCGCGGCCTGGCGCTGCTGCCAGTCGTCGAGCTCGCGTGCCAGGGCGGCATGGCTGGC
Organism: Cupriavidus sp. BIC8F; assembly: GCF_032465815.1. Taxonomy (NCBI): domain Bacteria; kingdom Pseudomonadati; phylum Pseudomonadota; class Betaproteobacteria; order Burkholderiales; family Burkholderiaceae; genus Cupriavidus; species Cupriavidus sp. BIC8F. The sequence goes on from NZ_CP136095.1 coordinate 2,786,474, forward strand.
GTCGAAGAAGGGAAGATCCCAATGGGTCCATTTCAGCATCGTGCAGTCTCCTCGGCCGCCAGCATCTGCTGGGCCATCGTGCGCAGTTCGTTCTTGCGGACCTTTTCGCCGTTCGGGCTCGGGGTCACCGGAAAGGCATCGACCCGGAACACGCGGATCGGCACCTTGAACACCGCCAGCTGCGCCTTGCATGCGGCCAGCACCGCCGCCTCGGCATGGGTATAGCCGCTGCCGCCCATGACGAAGGCCACCGGCCGGGCGCTGCCGTGGGCCTCCACTGCGACCACCTGGCACGCAGCGGCGCCGCTGGCCGACAGCACCACCTCTTCGATCTCCAGCGGATTGACCAGGTAGCCGCCGATGCGCAGCACATCGCCGATGCGCGACAGGTGCGTGAAGCCGCCATCGCCATTCAGGTAGGCCAGGTCGCCGGTACGCAGGTAGCCGTCGTCGGTAAAGGCGGCGGCGGTGGCCGCGGCGTCATCGAGATAGCCGAGCATGACGTCGGGGGTGAGCAGCTCGAGTTCACCGGATTCACCTGGAGGCAGGCACTCGCGGGTCTCCAGCGAGCGCACGCGCACGCGCGCCGCCGGGGCCAGCGGCACGCCTCCCGATTGCTCGCGCCGCGCCAGCGGGGCTTCTGCCGGCTGGCTGGCGAACAGCGCCAGGGTTTCACTCAGGCCATAGCAGCCGCGCATGGCGATGCCGCGCTGCTGCGCCCGTTGCGGCAAAGCCGTCAGCCCCGGCGTGAAGTTGGCATGCCCGTACATGCGCAGCACAGGCGGCTTCCATTCCGGGCCGCCCGCGTCCAGCAGCTTGTCCAGCATGTCGTTGGTGCCGAACATGTGCGTAATGCCGTCCGCCACCAGCAGGCGCGCGGTCTCGGCCGGCTCGAAGTTCTCGACCAGCGTCAGCGGCGCCTGGGCGGCCAGCGCGGTCATGGCGACGGTGTAGCCGAAGGCGCCGCACAGCGGGATCGCCAGCAGCAGCCTGGCGTCGCCGCCCTGCATGGCAAGGGCGGCCGCCACGTCGCCCGCATGCCGTGCCACCCGGCCCTGGCCATGGACGATCAGCTTGGGCTGGCTGGTGGTGCCGGACGAGGACAGGATGATGCAGGCATCGCCGGGCTGGCCGCCGGCAACAGCATCTGGCTCAACGTCGGCCAGGTCATCCAGGTCAACGCGCGCCAGCCGAGGCCACGGGTGCGCCAATGCCCCGGCGATGTCCGATGGCGCAGGCTCCGGCGCCTGCAGCAACGGCACCGCCAGCGCAAGCGTGGCCAGGCTCTGCGGCTCCACCGCGCCCATCAGGGCGTCATAGTCCTTGCCCCGGTACGCCGGCATGTAGACCAGCGCCTTGCAGCGGGCACGGCGGATGAAATCGCCGGCTTCCTTTGCGCCATACCGCATGTTCAGGCTCATGACGCTGGCGCCGATGCGGGCGCAGGCAAAGGCAACGCCAAGCCAGTCCGGCACGTTCGGCAGCCACAGGCCCACCACGTCGCCGCGGCCGATGCCATGCCGGCGCAGGCCGCCGGCGATGCACAAGGCGCGCTCGCGCAGCGCGCCGTATGTGATCGCGCTGCCCTCGAAGCGCAGCGCCACCGCATCGGCAGGCGCGGCGTCAAGCAAGTCGAACAAGGTACGTTCCGCCATGGTCGCCCCCGCTCAGACCGTGCCAACCGGCGTCACCGGCGAGCCCACCGCGCCGGGCAGCCGCAGCGGCGGCGCGGTCAACAGGAAGCGGTTACGCCTGTTGGCGCGCAGCCATTGCGCCAGGGGTGTCAGGTACCAGAGCTCGCCAAACGGCATGCCCAGCTTGAACAGGCACAGCTCATGCAGGGGCAGGAAGGCGCACGGGCCCGCCTGCGGGCGCGCGGGGATGGCCTCGACGCCGTAGTTGTCGGCCACGATGGCGGCGATCCCGCTGTCGATGATCCACTGGTGCAGTTCCGGGTCGCGCCCGTCAAGCGCCGCGCCGACACGCTCGGCCATGTCCGGCTCAGGCTGGCGGTTGCGCTCCAGCAGCAGTTGCGCAAACCCCGTGTGCAGGCAAAGGATGTCGCCCGGCTCGACCGTCACGCCATCGTCGCGCATGATCTGCGCCAGTTGCCGGTAGCCAACGCGGGTATGGCCGTCGCCAAGGTGCGCGCGCAGGTCCACCATCACCGCGCGGCCCTGCACGCCGTGCTCGGCGATCTTCTCGATGCCAAGCGCCAGTGCCCGCGACTGGCCGTCCAGCGCCGGATCATCGTCCGGCCCCTGCACGTCGACGCCGGCGCGGAAGCCGTTGTAGTAGACCATTTCGCTAACGCCATCGCCGTCGGCATCGAAATGCCCGCCCACGTGCGCCAGCGCATCCCATTGCGTCGAGTACTGCAGGAACATGTGCACGTAGTCGTCGCAGACCACATCGGTGAGCTCGGCGTTCTCGCGCGCCAGCGCGAAGTTCATGCCCAGCCCCAGCGCGCGCGGCGTCGGCTTGATGACGGGCGGGTGGCGTCGCGGGTTCAGGGCGTTGCCGCCCGGGAAGTCCAGCGGCAGGCTTAGGCAGAAGCGCAGCCCTTCCCTGACCTCCGCCGCGCCCTGCCTGACCTTTTCAGGCGTGATCAGGTTGAGGCGGCCCAGCTGGTCGTCGGGTCCGAAATCGCCCCAGTTGGATTGCTCGGGCCGTTGCTGCCAGCGCGCCGTGCGCCGGGTTGCGGCACCTTCAACCGGCCGGGCATGGGGGGCGTGCACGTACTTGTACTGGGTCATGTCGTCTCCTCTGGAATGGTGGCCACTGGCGTTCCGGTGCCGCGTGCGGCTGCCGGACGCTGGCCGTGGTCTCTGTTTTTTATTCCAGCGGAACGTCGATTACACTACAAGCACTTTTGATTAATTTGATTACATTGTGATCACGACCAAAAATCAGGCTGCCAAGGGGCCGGCGGAAACCGGCGTGGCAGGCACCCAGAGCCTGTCGCGCGCGCTGGCGCTGCTCAAGTGCATCGGCGCCGCCCATGAGCGGGGCATCGAGCTGGCGGAACTGCTGGCGGCAACCGGGCTGGACCGCAGTACCGCGTTCCGGCTGGTGTCGGGGCTGGTACATGCGGGCTTTGTCGAGCGCGAGGCGGACACCAAAAAGTACCGCCTCGGCATCGAATCCATGCAGCTTGGCCTGACTGCGATGAGCCGGGCGCCGGTGCTGGTCAGTTGCCGCCCGATGCTGCAGTCGCTGGCCCGCCAGACTGAGGACACGGTGTTCCTGGTCATCCGCAACGGCGACTACGGACACTGCCTGCATATGGAAGAAGGCAGCTACCCGATCAAGGCCCATACCCTGATGGTCGGCAGCCTGCGCCTGCTGGGGATCGGCACCGCCGGGCTGGCCTTGCTTGCCAGGCTGCCCGATGCGGAGATCGACGCGCTATACCGGCGCCACCGCGACGAATACGACGCCGCTGGCCTGACGCGGCTGCGCCTGCTCGAACTGGTGGAGCGCACGCGGCGCCAGGGCTATTCGGAGAGCGAAAACCTGGTGACCGCGGGCGCCGGTGGGGTTGGCGCCGCGTTCGAGATCAGCCAGGGGCACTACGCCGCCTTGAGTGTTGCCTCGGTGATGTCCCGGATGAACAAGACCAGGCGCACGTGGGTGGCCGGGTTGGTGCTTGAGGAAGTCCGCAAGGCGGAAATGCAGTTGCGTGCGGCGCTGCAGTGAAACGGTCCGCGCCGCTGAACTCGCCGATCGCCGCTCAGACCACGCCCTCTGCCCGCAGCCGGGCCAGCTCTTCATCCCCGATACCAAGCCGCCCATAGACCTCGGCATTGTGTTCACCCACATCCGGCCCGGTACGCGGTGACGGCGGCGCATAGCCCGAGAAGCGCGGCACCACGCATGGCGCCGGCACCGAGCCCAGGTCCGGATCGGGCAGCCGCACGATGGCCTGGCGCGCCGCCATCTGCGGGTCGTCGACGATATCGGCGATGCTGAATACCTTGCTGAACGGCACCTGGCACTGCTCCAACCGGGCCGCCACGGCGGCATAGGGCTGCGCGGCAAACCACTCGGCAATGCTGCCGTCCAGCGCTTCGATGTTGCGCACGCGCCCGGCGTTGGTGGCGTATTCCGGTGCCTGCGCCAGTTGCGGCGCGCCCATGGCCTCGGCCAGCCGGCGGAAGGTGGCGTCTGACGAAGCGACTACCGTGACCCAGACGTCGTCCGCGGTGCGGTACATATTGGACGGCGCCGCATAGGTGGTGCGGTTGCCGGCGCGCTGGCGCACATGGCCCAGTTGTTCATACTCGATGGCCAGCGGGTCCAGCAGGCGGAACAGCGCCTCGGTGGCGGCCAGGTCGATCTCGCGGCCGCGCTGGCCGGGCCTGGCGCGTTGCTCGGCTACCGCAGTGGCAATCGCAAAGGCGCCGAACAGCCCGGCGATCATGTCCCCCACCGGGTAGTTCATATGCATCGGCCCGCTCTGCGCGGTGCCCGCCAGGTTGGTGAAGCCGCTCCTGGCTTCAAAGATGCGGGCAAAGCCCGGTCGCGCCGCATCGGGCCCGGTCTGGCCGAAGCCGGTCAGCCGCAGCACGATCAGCTTCGGGTTGGCCGCATGCAGGGTGTCGAGATCCAGCCCCCAGCGCGCCAGCGTGCCAGTGCGGAAGTTCTCGACCAGCACATCGAACTGAGGCAGCAAGCGCAGGAAGATCTCGCGGCCGCGCGGCGTGCGCACATCGAGCGAGATGCCGCGCTTGCCGCGGTTGGTCACCTTCCAGTACAGGGCGTGGTCCTCGGTAACCGGCTCCAGCCCGCGCAGCGGATCGCTGCCGTCGGGCAGCTCCAGCTTGACCACATCGGCGCCCATGTCGGCACACAGCGTGGCGGAAAACGGGCCGGCCACCACGGTGGCCATGTCGAGGATGCGCAGTCCGCCCAGCGGGCCCGTGCAGTGTGCGTCTGGCGATACAGCGTGTGCGTCCTGGTCTTGCATGGCGGGCCTCCGGCGGCATTGGCATCTGCTGCAAGGTGGCAGGCGGCTGGCCCGGATGCAAGTACGGTTTCGCTGTGCGGAACTGTCGTGCTACAACATTGACGCCCCCATCCCCGGATCCCAGCATGGAACCCAAGCACCCACCGCACAGCATGGACCGCAATCCGGAACACCTGCCCCTGCCGGGCCTGGCCAGCGAGGACGCCCTGGCCACCGACCGCCAGTTCGCCACCAACCTGGCGCGCGGGCTGGAGGTGCTGCGTGCCTTCACGCCGTCCAGCCCGGTGCTGGGCAACCAGGACATCGTGGCGCGCACCGGGCTGCCCAAGGCGACGGTGTCGCGGCTGACCTACACGCTTGGGCTGCTCGGCTTCCTGAGCCGCGTGCCCGGCAACCAGAAGTACCGGCTCGGCGCCGGCGTGCTGGCGCTGGCCTACCCGATGCTGGCCGGGCTGGCGATCCGCCAGGTGGCGCGGCCTTATATGGAGGCCATTGCGCGGGAAACCGGCTGCACGGTGAACCTGGGCATGCGCGAGCGGCTGTCGGTGGTGTACGTGGACAGTTGCCGGCTGGATCCTGGCAACCTCTACCAGCCGGACATCGGCAGCACCCGGCCGCTGCTGGCCAGCGCGATCGGCCGCGCGGTCTTGCTGGCCTGCAGCGCCGACGAGCGCACGGCACTGCTGAACCGGCTGCGCGTGGACGATCCGGAGCGCTTCAACGTTGAGCACCAGATGTGGGCGGACGACCAGAAGCACTTCCGCGCGCATGGCTACTGCCTGAGCCGCGGCGAATGGCGGCCAGAGATCCACGCGATCGCGGCACCCGTGCGCCAGTCGCTGCACGAAGACCCGTTCGCGCTGAACTGCACCATCGCCGCATCGCGCAACCGCGACAACATGCTGGAGCGCGAGGTGGCGCCAAGGCTGCGCGAGGCGGTGCGGCAGATCGAACTGAGCTGCGCGCGCTAGCCGACAGGACGCAGCAATGCAGTCTGCCGGTGATGTCGCCGGCAATGACAAGCGGCCCGCCAGAGGCCCGCATGAAACCGCGCCGCGGGAAATCCCCCGGCGCAGGCAACCCAAGGAGACAAGATGGATGCCATCCAACCGTTGCGCCGGCTCGCTGCCGGCATGCTGGCCTGCGCCGTGCTGATGCCGCTGCCAGCGCTGGCCGCCCCTGACAACGCGGCGCGCTTCCCGGACCGCCCGATACGGATCATCGTGCCGTTCTCGGCGGGCGGCGTGGTCGACTCCGTCACCCGCATTACCGCGGAGAACATGGCCAAGGTGCTGAAGCAGTCCGTCATCGTCGAGAACAAGACCGGCGCCGGCGGCGCCATCGGCGCGGACTTCGTCGCCCGGTCGCCCGCCGACGGCTATACGCTGCTGGCGGTCAGCCCCAGCTATGTGGTCGGGCCGCTGCTCAACCCGTCGCTCCAGGGCAAGGGTGGCAAGGACTTCCGCGCGGTGGCGGGCATTGGTGCCGTACCCAACGTGATCGTGGTGCCGGCCGCGTCGCCGCTGCGCACGCTGCCTGAATTGCTCGACGCCGCGCGCAGCCAGCCCGGCACGCTGACCTACGCCAGCGCGGGCGTCGGCACCTCGAACCATCTCTCGGCGGAACTGCTGGCGCAGATGACGCACGTGAAGCTCACCCATGTGCCCTACAAGGGCCAGCCCGAGGCCATGAGCGACCTGCTGGGCGCGCGCGTCTCGATGATGGCGCTGACCTCGGCCATTGCCCGCCAGCAGGTGCAAAGCGGCAAGCTGCGCGCGCTGGCGGTGACCTCGGCAAAACGCTCAGCCGTGATGCCCGACGTGCCCACCGTGGCCGAGGCCGCGCGCCTGCCCGGCTATGAAGTGGGCGGGTGGTTCGGCCTGGTCGCGCCGCAGGGCACGCCGGACGCGGTGGTGCGCAAGCTGGCCGAGGCCGCCGCGCAGGCAACGTCCGACCCCGCCACTGCACGCCGCCTGGCCGAACTCGGCATGGACCTGGCACCGCAATCCACCGCCGCGTTCGACCGCTTCCTGGATACCGAAACCAAGAAATGGACCGGCGTGCTGAAGACCGCCGGCATCACGGCACAGTAGGGCACACGCCCACGCTCATACAACCAACCGGAAACCTTCAATGATCCGCGACTCCGCCAGCCAGCAAGCGCTGCTTGCCGATATCCGCCGTTTCGTGCTGGAAACCTGCATCCCGCTCGAGGCGGAAATCGACCGCACCGACGTGATACCCGAGCCCGTGGTCGAGCAGATGCGCCGCCTCGGCCTGTTCGGCCACAGCATCCCCGAAGCGTACGGCGGCGCAGGGCTGACCACCGAGGAACTGGCGCTGGTGAACATCGAGGTCTCGCAGGCCGCCACCGTGTTCCGTGCCCGCTTCGGCGGCAATACCGGCATCGCCTCCGAATCGCTGGTGGCCGACGGCACCGAAGCACAGCGACAGCGCTATCTGCCGCAACTGGCCTCCGGCAAGGTGACCGGCTGCTTTGCGCTGACCGAGCCGGAAGCCGGCTCTGATGCGACCTCGCTGCAAACCATCGCAAGGCAAGATGGCGATCACTACGTGCTGAATGGCAGCAAGTGCTTTATCACCAATGCGCCGATCGCCGACCTGTTCACCGTGTTCGCCCGCACCGATCCCGATACGCCAGGCGCCCATGGCATCAGCGCCTTCCTGATCGAACGCGGCACCCCCGGCCTCAGCACCAGCGAACCGGAACGCAAGATGGGACAGCACGGCTCGCCCGTGGGCGATGTCTACCTGAAGGACTGCCGCGTACCGGCCAGCGCCATCGTCGGCGGCAAACCCAATGTCGGCTTCAAGACGGCAATGAAGGCGCTCAACAAGCAGCGCATCAACCTGGCCGGATTGTGCGTGGGGCCCGCCATCCGGCTGGTCGACGAGATGGTCCGCTACGCGGCGCAGCGCCGGCAGTTCGGCAAACCGATCGCGGACTACCAGCTGGTGCAGCAGATGATTGCCGACAGCAATACGGAACTGCACGCCGCCCGCGCACTGGTGCTCGACACCGCGCGCAAGCGCGACGCCGGCGAGGACGTGACCATGGAGGCGTCGATGTGCAAGCTGTTCGCCTCGGAGATGGCCGGCCGCGTGGCCGACCGCGCGGTGCAGGTATTCGGCGGCAGCGGGTATATGGCGCGCACCGTGGCCGAGCGCTTCTATCGCGATGTGCGGCTGTTCCGGCTGTATGAGGGCACGACGCAGATCCACCAGCTCAATATTGCGCGCAGGACGATGGAGGCGCGTGGGGCGGTGTTGGAGGGCGGCGGCGCGGGCTGATGGGCCCCGCGGGGCACACCCGCCGCTCAGCCGCCCCGCACCCGCCCCGCCTTCTCCGCCAGCGGCGAGCGCACGCGAAAATGCGCCGCCAGCAGCGCCGCGAATTCCTCCGCGATCTCCGATGGCGCGGAATGCCCGGAGAACGCCATGCGCACCTCCACCGGGCAGCGTGGTGCGAGCGGCACCACGCGCAAGCCGTGTCCGAATACAGCCGCTACATAGGGATTGACGATCCCTATGCCCGCCCCTTCGGCCGCCATCGTGCAGATCGTGCCTGAGTATGTGGTCTCGATGGTCGCCAACGGCTCGACGGCAGCTTTTTGCATGAGCCGCTGCACCGCCACGTGCAGCGCATCGTCCGCGTTCAGCAGGATCACGAACTGCCCGCGCAAGTCGCGCACGCGAAGGGTGTCGCGCGCCGCCAGCGGATGTTCCGGGTGCATGACGCACACCGCCCCCGACTGATGCACCACGTTGACATCCAGGTGCGGATGGTCGATCTCGCTGGTGGTCAGCACCAGGTCGTACAGGCCATGCAGCAACCCTTCGCGCAACTGGTGCCCGCCGACCGTTTGCAGGCGGATATGCACGTCCGGGTGGCGCTCGGTGAACGGCCGGATCACCTTGGGCATTACCCCCAGCCCGAGCGAAGGCGTGCAGCCGATACGCAGCACGCCGGTGCCGGACTTGCGCAGCACCGCCACGTCCTGCTCGATCCGCGTCCAGCCCCTGGAAGTGGTTCTGCACCGTGTCGAACAGGCGCCGCGCCTCCTGCGTCGGCCGCAGCCGGCCTTTCTGGATATCAAAGAGCTTCAGTTCAGTCGCCGCCTGCGTGTGGGGACCGCACGCGGGCAGCATCCACTACCACCTCTACCAAGACAGCCCCGGCGGCAAGGTTGAAGTCATCGGCGACGGCATCCTGACCGAGAACGGTCACATGACCTTCTCTCCCACCAACAAGCGCTGGCTGCTCAGCGACACCTATCCCGACGCACACACCAACGAGCGCGTGCTGTTTCTCTTCGACATGGCGCAGGGCGTGCGCCATGACCTGGGCAGCTACTACACCAGCCCGGACCTGAAGAAGGAAAACCGCTGCGACCTGCATCCACGCTGGAGCCGCGACGGGCGGCACGTGTGCATCGATTCGATCCATGACCCTGAGCGGCAGATGTATATCGTCGACGTTTCCGCGCTGACCGACGAGGCGGGCTCCGGGCGTAAGACGCCCCCGACGCAAGCGCCGCCGAGCGCGCCGGCACCGGCAGGTCCGGCGCGTAGGTGAACACGCGCAGCACGCTGCTGCCCTGTACCCCCTGCGCCAAAGGCACCAGCCTGGAAGCGCCATGGGCAGCGCCCCCCCCTTTCCGAAGCCACCCCCATCCCCTCCCCCACACGCCGCCAGCGACGTCACGCTGGCGGCGATTGCCGCCGGCCGCAACCTGCGTACCAGGCAGTCCCCCTTATTTCCCGCCCTTGGTGCCAAGTCCCATGTTGCCCCGATTCCTGGTTATGGCGCGCTGCCGCAGCCGCCTGCCTGGATACAGGGCGTGCAAAAAGGGCGTTCTTCACCAAGACTGATGATGAGCATTCGGCAGTCCAGGGCCTGACAAGGTCCCGCCAAGCGCAAGCCACGCCCGGCCCGGGCTTCAAGGGCCGGCGCAACAGGTAGCGCATACGTCACATAAGTGATGATAAAGGCATTTTGCAGCGAGAGATCGGCCAATCGGCCAGCGAAGGATGCGGCCACGACGCGGCTGTCTCAACCAGGCACCCCCCACTCCAAACAGACGTTGGATTGGTGGAAGTCCGGTCACAATCGCTGATTAAGGCTGGCACAGTGGTCGCTACGTCAACAGGACTCTCCCGACTTGTCAGCAATGGCACCTCGCCGGAAGGACTGGGTGCGGCCGCCTCGCGCGCGGACGGCATCTGTTGCCGCCACCACCATGCAGGGCCTTGCCACCGATCTCACTATTACCAGACCTGTAGAAGGAAAGCCGATGTTCTCCGAAGCCGAGCCTCCGCACTCGATGCACCACGCCTCTCGCGCCAAAGCCCCCACGCTGCCGCCATGGATCACGGCGCGGATGGCACAACATTTCGACGAGCGGATGGGCAAGCTCTGGGGCGGCGATCATTTGCTTCACGGACGCACGCCCGGGCCCGACGCGCTGCACCTGAGCAGCAACGACTATCTCTGCCTGCTAGGCGAATCCTCGCTGGTACAGGCGCAGGCGCGGGCCTTCCTCAATGAAGAGCCGGAGTTGCTGATGTCGTCCGTGTTCCAGCACGGCGACACCCCGCAGCGGCAGGTCGAGCGCAAGATCGCAGACCTGATGCAGGCCGAGGACGGGCTGATCGCCCAGTCGGGCTGGGCCGCCAACGTCGGCCTGGTGCAGTGCATTGCCGGGCCCGGCATTCCGGTCTATATCGACATGAACGGGCATGCCTCCTTGTGGGAGGGCATCATCGCCGCGGGCGCGCAGGCCGTGCCGGTGCGCCACAACGATTGCGAGCACGTGCGCCGCCAGCTTGAGCGCTTCGGCCCGGGCGTGATCATGGTGGACTCGGTCTACAGCACCACCGGCAGCGTGGCGCCGCTGGAGGACTATGTCGCCCTGGCGGAGGCATCGGGCAGCGTGCTGGTGGTGGACGAGTCGCACTCGCTCGGCACCCATGGGCCGTCTGGCGGCGGCCTGGTGCGCGCGCTCGGGCTGTCTGAGCGCGTACACTTCCGCACGGCCTCGCTGGCCAAGGCGTTCGCCGGCCGCGCCGGCTATGTTGCGTGTTCAACCGATTTCAAGGACTTCTTCGCGGTTGAGTCCCGGCCGGCCATTTTCAGTTCCGGGTTGCTGCGCCATGAGGTTGCGTGGTTCGATGCCGTGACGGATTTCGTCGCCACGGCGGATGAGCGCCGCGCGCGCCTGCACGCCATCACCCGCGACACCCGGGCTGCAATTGCCGAACTGGGCTACAACATCAGCGAAGGCTCCGAGCAGATCATCGGTCTGGAGGCGGGAACCGAGCCGCAAGTCAAGGTGCTGCGCGATGCGTTGCAGAGCCGCGGGATCTTCGGCGCGGTATTCTGTGCGCCGGCAACACCCAAGAATCGGGCATTGATGCGACTTACGCTGCATGCGAAACTTGCCGCCAATGAAATCGACCGCCTGGTCAGCGTGCTCGCCAGCATCCGCGACGAAGTCCGGCTGGATGAGTGGTCCTCGACGCGCCGGGCCCGGCGCAAGTCTCAAAATCCCACAAGCGGGCCGCTGGCAGGTTCCCGCGAGGAGTAGTCCTGGAGATGGATGCAAAGGTAGCGCAAGCGGAAGACGGCCGCACCTCACTTGCCGGCGTCGCCCGCCATGCGTGGCAGACCGTGTTCGAGACCGCCGCGCGGGCCACCCTGCTGGACGAGGAGAGCGTCATCCGGCTGCGCCGGATCCAGATGGTGGGCGCGCTGGGCGTGATCGGACACCCGCTGTACTACGTGATCTGGTCCTACATCTTCCCGCAGCCCTATGAAAACCTCTGGCTGCGCCTGGTCTGCACCGCGCTGTTCGTGCCGCTGCTGTTCGCCTCCGCCTTCTCGGACCGGCGCTGGCTGCCGCCCTATGCGCTCTTTGCCATTACCGTAGGCCTGCCGTTCGCCTTTATCTTCTTCTACCTGGAGAATGGCGGCTCCATGGTGTGGGCCGAATCGGTCATCATCGCGGTGGTGATCCTGTATCACTTCAACACCGCGTTCGCGACCATTGCCTTGTTCTCAGGGGCTGCGGCAGCCATCGCGCTGTTCGTGCTGGCGGGCAACTCCATGGGCGGAATCCCGTGGGAGCCGGTACTGCTGCAGCTGCCGGTGATCGGCTTTGTCATCGCGGTGCTGGTGGTGATCAAGATGGACCGCCAGCTGCTGGCCGAACAGAAACGGCGCGGGATGGCCGCCGCGCTGGCCACCGTCGCGCACGAGTTGCGCACGCCGCTGACCAGCCTGGCCATGACTGCCAGGGGCCTAAAGGCGCGGCTGCCGGCGGCCCTGGACCAGGACACGCCGCTGCGCGACGGCCTGATGCAGGCCGTCGCCCGGATGGAGTCAGACCTGGCCCATATCAGCAACAGCATTGAACTGCTGGTCGCCAACTCCAAGAACCCGGACAACGCCACGCAGGAGCTGTTTGAACTGGGCGGTGTGATCCGCGACGCTGTCGGCCGGTTTCCGTTTGAGCAGAGCGACCTGGAGCTGGTCACCGTCGACCTGCCTGGCCCCGCCTACGTGATGGGCAACGCCCAGTTGTTCGGGCTGGTCACGACCAACTTGCTGAAGAACGCGCTGGAAGCGACCAAGCGGGCCGGCAAGGGCACCATCCATATCCGCTGCGAGGTCCGGCCCGACGCCGTCCATGTGGTGTTCCGCGACACCGCCACGGGCGTGCCGCCGCAAGTGCTGGCCCGGATGTTCCAGCCCTTCTTCTCTTACCCGGCGCATCGCGGCACCGGCATCGGACTGGCGTTTTGCCAGAAGGTGCTGAACAGCTGGGGGGCAAGCATCAGCTGCCGCTCCGAGGAGCACGTGTTCACCGAGTTCGATATGCGCTTTCCCCGCAAGGGGAAATGGCCCGAGGCGCAATGAACTGAGGCTGGCGCCTGAGAGGGTTTACCTTAGTACGCAGCAACACAAGAGTTTGGGGTGAATCGCTCTACTCCCCCGCAACGCCCTCTTCCTAGTATTGACTCACCGCGCGGCGCGTGAAGGACTGCCGTGCGGTACCAGGCATACCCTGCCTGGCCACGAACCGCCGTTCTCAATCGCGGCGGTTCATGAGCATCACGCATAGCCAGTGTCCCTGATTACCTCAATCAATCCAGCCGTTTACCGCGTGAACGGCTGCGGACACGGCTGCAAAAAAACAAAGGAGACAACATGCTGCACGACCTGCCCGCCCGCCCCGAGACCGTCCACTGGGGCTACTTCGATGCCGCCAAGGCGCCCGCCCTGACCGTGAAAAGCGGCGACCTCATTCGCGCCGAAGCCGTGACCCACCATGCAGGCGACGCCCCCGACCTGATGATGGACGATGCCATCCGCCAGCTCTACCAGAAGATTCCCCAAGACGACCGCAACCCCGGCGTGCACATCATGACCGGCCCCATCTTTGTCGAAGATGCCAAGCCCGGCGATGTGCTTGAGGTTCGCTACCTGCAGATGATCCCCCGCTTCCGCTTCGGGGCCAATGTCGCAGCGCACTGGGGCCAGCTCTACCAGGAGTTCGAGAAGGAGCGGGTCACCATCTATGAGCTGGACCAGGCCTCCAACACCGCGCACGCGCTGTACGCCTTCGACTATCCCGGCAAGCTGACCATCCCCGGCAAGGTCGTCGACGAACGCGAATGCTGCCGGCAGCCCGCGCTGGCCGGCGTGCGCGTTCCCGTGCGGCCGCACCTAGGCACGGCCGGCGTCGCGCCCGATGCGCGCGGCCGCGTCACCACCGTCGAGCCCGGCCTGCATGGCGGCAATATCGACAACTGGCGCATCGGCGCGGGCGCCACCATGTACTACCCGGTGCAGGTCGACGGCGCGCTGTTCTCGATCGGCGACCCGCATATCTCACAGGGCGACGGCGAGGTCAGCGGCACCGCCATCGAGGCCTCATTGAACGTCCTGTTCCAGGTGGTCCTGCGCAAGGACTTCCACTTTCCGTCGCCGCTACTGGAAACGCCGGATTGCTGGGTCGTCCATGGCTTTCATGAAGACCTGGATGAAGCCGGCAAGAACGCGGCCCGCGACATGATCCACCTGCTGACCGAGCAACAGGGACTCTCGCGCGACGATGCCTATTCGCTCATGAGCGTCTCGGCTGACTTCGGCGTGACGCAGGTCGTCGATGGCACCCAGGGCATCCATTGCACCATGCCGCGCTCGATCTTCCCGCCCAAGGACAAGGGCTGAGCCATCAACGCAACAACAATGGGAGAGCGCCACATGCAATACGTCTATATAGGCCGCAACGAACTGGTTGCACTGATTGTCGGCCTGGTCACCGGCACGCTGTATTCCTGGCTGAACCTGCCGATCCCCGCGCCAAACGTCACCGGCGGGATCTGCGCCATCCTCTTCACCTACATCGGCTATCTGATCGTGCACGCGTGGCGCAGGACCATCGCCTTTGGGCGGCCGCCGGAAAGCCGCTGAATCATGCGCAATTCATGAAACTGGGGAATGACATGGTGGAAATTGCATTGGGCAGCACCGAGCTGCAGGCCGCAGCCGTTGGCTTGGTGACTGGCGTTATCTACACTGCGGTACGTGCGCCGATACCGGCCCCGAACGTGCTCGGCGGGATCTTCGCCATCTTTGGCACGTTTGCGGGATTCGTACTGGTGGCCGCGATGCGAGGGCAGTTGCTGTTCGGCTAGCGGATGGCCTGGCCTTCGCAAGAAATGCTTTGGATGCGCGGCGGACAGCAATGTCCGCCCGTTTTCGCTGTTGCAGCGTGATGCCAGGGAGCCTCAATTGCACCTTTTGCGTTTTTCCACCGAAGCCTATCCACGCAACCGGCGCGGCGCAGCCTGGCGTGACGAACTCCGCGCCGCACGCCTGCATTGCGAAAGCCTGTGCGCCGATCACACCCTGCACGGCACGATCCAGTCCCGGACCACCCCGCGGGCATCGAGCTGACCTGCATTGCATCGGTCCCCCAGACGCTGGCCATCACCAGCGGCGATGGCCGCGGCCTGATGCTGCTGATGCTGACCGAAGGCGAAGCGCACCTCGCTGCGCCGGAACTGCGTGAACCGCTGCGGCCGGGGCAGGTTGTCTGCGTGCCGGAACACGCCGCCCGCAGGCTGGCCCTGGCCACCAGCTTCCGGATGCTGATCGTGCATATCGGCCAGGCATTGCTCAGCGCACGCATCACGGCCCCCTTGCCTCGCTCCGCGCTGGTGTTGAGCGGCGACTCGGCGGAACTGTTCGCCCGCCTGCTCCAGTCCATGACGGCCAGCTTCGATACCATCGTGTCCGCAAACGCCAAGGCCATCCAGCCCTTCGACAACACCATGACCGCCTGCCTTGACGCCGCGCTGGCCGACAGCCAGCCCAGCGCCCCGCCGGACATGACGCCCTCGCGCGCGGCCATCTTTGCGCGCGTCTGCAGCCGTATCGACGCACGCCTTGCCGAGCCGGAACTCAGCCTCGCCGCCATCGCCGCAGACGAGCGCATGTCGGCCCGCTACCTGCAGAAACTCTTTGAGAAGTCCGGCAGCAGCTTTTCCGCCTACCTGTGCACCAGCCGGCTTGAGCGATGCCGGGCCGACCTGGCCAACCACCAATACGACAAGCTCTCGGTCTCCGACATCTGCTATCGCTGGGGCTTCAACGACCCTTCGCACTTCAGCCATGCGTTTCGCGAACAGTTCGGGATCTCGCCCCGCGCCTACCGTGAGCAGACGGCGAACACGCCCGAGCATCGCCCACCGCAGAATGTCTCCCGCGGGCTTCCGGCCCATGCAAAACGGGCTCCCGCCAGTCCTGGCGCGCCCGCCAACGATGGCTCTGCTGCGCGCCTGCAACCGGCGCCCACCATCGTCCCCATCACCCAGGCCCGCTCGCACGCCACCCGCCCGGAAGGCCGGCACCACTGGCTGCAGGCCACGGACAAGACCGTGCACTGGGGCTATCTCAGCCACGACCTGCCGCCAGTGCTTGAAGTCATGCCCGGCGACACCGTCACCATCGAAACACTGACGCAGCACGCCTCTGACGACCGGGAGCGCATGATCGACGGCGACGCCGGTGCCGAAAGCGTCTTTCACTGGACCGCAGAGCAGAAGAACGTCAACCGGCGCGGTGCGGGCCCCATCGACGCCTCGGTCTATGGCCGCGGCGCCGGCGAAGGCTTTGGCGTACATATCTGCACCGGCCCGGTCGCGGTGCGCGGCGCCATGCCCGGCGATGTGCTGGAGGTGCGCATCCTCGACGTGCGCCCGCGCCCGTGCTGCAACCCGCGCTTTGCCGGCAGGGCCTTTGGCAGCAACGCCGCGACCTGGTGGGGCTTTCATTATCGCGACATGCTGACCGAGCCGCGCGAGCGCGAAGTGGTCACCGTCTTCGAGATCGATTGCGAACGTGCCGACAGCCGTGCGCGCGCGGTCTACAATTTCCGCTGGATGCCGCAGCGCGATCCGTTCGGCGTGCTGCACCCGACCATCGACTATCCCGGCGTGCCGGTCGACCACGACACCATCGTCAAGAACTACGACGTGCTGCGCGATATCGAGATACCGGTCCGCCCCCACTTCGGCGTCATCGCCGTGGCGCCGGCGCAGGACGGCCTGATCGACTCCATCCCGCCCTCCAGCTTCGCCGGCAACCTGGACAACTGGCGCGTCACCCGGGGCGCCAGCGTCTATCTCAGGGTAGCCGTACCGGGCGCCCTGCTGTCGATTGGCGATCCCCATGCCTCCCAGGGAGACTCCGAGCTGTGCGGCACGGCCATCGAATGCTCGCTGACCGGTGACTTCCAGCTCATCCTGCACAAGAGCACCATGATCGAACGCGGCGCCCCCTTCGCCGACCTGAGCTACCCGCTGGTGGAAACCGCCGACGAATGGATCCTGCATGGCTTCAGCTCGCCGAACCACCTGGCTGAACTGGGCCAGATGGCACAGAGCCACATCTACCTGAAATCCACCCTAGACGACGCCATGCGCGACGCCTTCCGCAAGACACGCCGTTTCCTCATGTCGGTCAAGGGGCTGAGTGAAGACGAGGCGGTCGCGCTCATCTCCGTTGCGGTGGATTTCGGCATCACGCAGGTGGTCAATGGCAACTGGGGCGTGCATGCCATTATCAGGAAGGCGATGTTCAGCCGGAGCTAGCAGGCCGCGGCTAAACCTGTCCACCATTTGCCAATGGCTGGCAAGTGCTAAGACTCCAGAAAGACCAATAGCGTGCTCCCTCTCCCGCTTGCGGGAGAGGGTTGGGGAGAGGGCCGGAGTATCGACGAAGTGACGCGTGTCGGTATGCCGGTGCCTGCCCTCTCCCCCGGCCCCTCTCCCGCAAGCGGGAGAGGGGAGCAAACACGCAGCCGGGCCGGCTATTTCAGCAGTCTGCCAAGCGCCCCCACGCACGGCGGAACTCTGCCAGTCGGCCCCTATAGTATCCTCGCGGGTTCCCCGACCCGTACCACGAGATTGATGCACCACACCGACGACGCGCTCCCCGAGCACGAATCCACCGCCATCCACGAGCCCCGCCTCTGGCGAGACAAGGGCTGGACCGCCCGCGTCATCAAGAACGAGGACGGCGACGGCTGGGCAGTCGAAATGATCCGCGACGGCAGCGCCGAGCCCGCGCTGGTCGGTCCCTGGACCATGGGGCGTAACAAGGTCGATCCCAAGCCGCTGGATGCCACTGCGCACCAGACACTGGTCAAGACGGCTTCAGAGGTAATCCGGCGGCATGAGCAACAACTGCATGCGCAGCTCAACAAGCAGGTCAGTATCGAGTCTGAGTCCGGCGCTGTGATTGTGAAGCTCGCCATTACGCCGGATGAATTCGAGCCCTTTGGCACGCTCACGGCTGAAGATGCCTTCGGCGATGTGCTGGCGACTGTGAAGGTGCGGCCCGACTTTCGGCTGACGCGGGACAGCGCCGAGCGCTGGGCTGCTGGTGGGTTCGACAGGATTCGCTAGGCAACTGCCTGACAGCGAAGCGCCGGAAGATTGCGAATCGTCTGATCGCCACAGACGGCGGAGATGGGAACACTAGAGCCATCACCGAGACAACGGTGATCGGGTGTACCAACCCGGATCTCATTACAGGTGGCCGTCTGATACGGCCAAAAGTCGCACGTCCACATCCCTCAGTTTAATGGCGGGCCGGGCGGGGCAGCCGCAAGGCTGGCCGGACTATCCTGTTAATGAGCCGGTATTGGTACCCCCGCTGTCAGGCCCGCCACCCTTTTAATGCAGGTATCAGGCGGGTCTTCCAACTTTGATAGGAGCTCGCAATGCAGGAACAAACCGCGTCGAAACAACAACCTGTCTTAAGGATCCTAGCAAAAATAACTTGAACAATTACGTCTTGCGACGAGATGTTCGAGGTTTGATGCGGTAGTTCCACTCGCCATGAAATTCGTCGCGCTCAATGGCCACGGCAGCGAGTTCGGCGTCGCTGACCTTGATACCTGCGTCGTACATGTTCTCGTCCAGTTCCGCACGCACTTTCAGCCCTTCAGCGGTACTCACGCTGCCGATGAGGTTCACTACCACCTGACGCGTCAACAGCGGTCGGCCGCGCCAGTTGTTCGTGATATGGCAGAACAGGCGATGCTCGATCTTGTTCCACTTGCTCGTACCCGGCGGAAAGTGGCACACCTGCACAGCGAAACCGAGTTCGTCGGCCAGTCGCTGCAACTGCACCCGCCACAGCCGCACACGATACCCGTTGCTGCCACCGCAGTCGGCGGTGACCAGCAGTCGCCTGGCTTTCGGATACAACGGACGGCCCATCTCCAGCCACCAGCGACGGATGCTT
Source organism: Cupriavidus sp. BIC8F (assembly GCF_032465815.1). Taxonomy (NCBI): domain Bacteria; kingdom Pseudomonadati; phylum Pseudomonadota; class Betaproteobacteria; order Burkholderiales; family Burkholderiaceae; genus Cupriavidus; species Cupriavidus sp. BIC8F. Next base: position 2,805,286 of record NZ_CP136095.1, read on the forward strand.
TGAACCGCGAACTCGGCGGTGTCGTGGTTGATGCCCACGCTGACCCAGCCCTCGTTGGCCGTCACATCATAGACGCCATACGGGGCAACCTTGCCCAGTTCATCGTCGATGAAATCGTGCACACGCGCCTGCTCGGGTTGGCCCTTGGGCTGCCATTCGCGGCCAGCGTTCTTGAAATCGCCGATCAGCTCCTTCTTTTTCGTGTCCACCGAGATGACCGGCTGACGCTGGCGCTGATACTGCGCCACCTTGTCGGCGATGTAGTGGAACTGCGCGTCGCGGTCGGGGTGCTGCGCGCCTTCGCGTGTCTTGCGCACCGATTGCAAGCTGTAGCCCGTCTGCGTCAGCAGATCGCAGATCGTGCGCTGACTCACGCGATGCCCCAGCCGGTTGAGCTCTTCGGCCAGACGGGTGGTGCTCTTGCACGTCCATCGTAGTGCTGACATCGGGTCACCCCGGCTGGTCGGCTCCACCAGTGCATCCAGGTGCTCCAACAACCTCGCATCGAGCTCAGTTAGCCTCTTGCGCCCGCCTCCCGGGGCACGAATGCGCTTGGCCGTCATGTCCCGCGTCGCTCCACCGGCCGCTTCGAGTTCGGCCAGTCCCGCATAGATCGTGGTGCGCGAGATGCCTATCGCTTTGGCCACCAGACTCACGCCCCCACGCCCCAGGCTGCGCGCTTCGGCGGCGGCCCATAGGCGCAACGTCGCCTCATCAAGGCGCGCCTGCAGGGCCCGAAACTTCGCTTCGACTGCCTCGCTGATATCCATGTGCGCATCGTATAGACGCGAGGACAACTGTTCAAGTTATTTTTGCTAGGGTCCTAATCGCCAATCCGGAAGATTGCCGGGAATCGCTGAATTGCATCAGTGCTGGATTGGACAGGGTGCTGGTGCTGTTGGAAGTGGAAAGCGAATGTTCGGATGCTTGCTTTGGTATCCGGTGCCTGGTGGCGATGATTAAGGTGAAGTTTGACCGGACGGCGGGAGAGATTTGTCCGGTGGAGTGAGTGGGGATGCTAATGTGGCCGGGGGTGTTGCTCCGGCGGGATGCGATAACCGCAGCTTCGGGCTGCGGTTATTTTTTGGGGCTGGTACAGAGTTGGTTGGTCTGTCGCGTGGGCTGACGCATATCGGCCAGTTTCCGTCCTTGGACAGATCATCAACGCCGCCAGTTAAACGGCGGGTTCACTCCCTGAAACGGCCGGTGGTCAGCGACATCGAAATGCACACGAAATCCCTGACAACCCGATTATGCGTAGCCCTCCTCCCGCGCATTATCAAGCTGCGGCAAGGTGACCTTGACTGAAGCGCCGCACGAAGGCCTTAAACCGCTCCGTGGTTGGATTGGCGAAGACTTCCCGCGGGTTGCCGTCCTCGAGAATTTTTCCCTGATAGAAAAACAGGAGCCGGTCTGCAACGTCACGTGCGAACTGCATCTCGTGGGTGACGATAATCATCGTCATGCCTTCCTTGCTCAAGTCTCGAATTGTGCGAAGTACTTCGTCGACGAGCTCAGGGTCAAGCGCCGATGTAACCTCATCGAAGAGAATGACCTTCGGATGCATCGCAAGGGACCTCGCGATTGCGATGCGCTGTTGTTGCCCGCCAGAAAGCCGCGATGGATACGCAGACGCTTTATCCGCAAGACCGACCTTCTCAAGGAGGGCCATGCACTCGTCTCGGATTTCAGCCTTGCCCCGCTGATGGAACATCAACGGCCCCATCATCACGTTGTCCAGTGCGGTTCGGTGTGGGAATAGGTTGTAATTCTGAAAGACCATACCTGCAGTCATGCGCAGACGGGAAATCTCCGCCTCGGACTGCCGTACTCGCTTTCCGTGCTCAGCACCTTTTCGGTATCCGACAGGCTTTCCGTCGACATAAATACAGCCTTGCTGGAACTCCTCAAGAAAGTTGATGCAGCGCAGAAGCGTGGACTTTCCGGAGCCGCTCGGCCCGACCATAACCACAACCTCTCCTTCACGTACGTCGAAAGAGATTTCGTCTAGCACTCGCAAGTCTCCAAACCACTTCGACACCTTCTGGACCTGAATCATCGGTCGGGTTGCAGCTACGTCATTCATAGGACAGTCCTCAATTCTGATGCGATGGCCCGTGGCACTAGTCGAACTTGAGCCGCTGCTGCAGGTGCACAGCAAAGAGCGAAATCGGGTAGCAGATAGCAAAATAGATGAGCATCACCCCGGCGAACACCTGAAACGCTTCTAGGGTTCGCTCGACAACCTCGCGTGATGCGTACGTGAGTTCCCACACACCGACGATGGACGCATACGAGGTGCTCTTCACAGCAATCGAAGCGTTGGTCACTAGTGGGGGAGCCGCTAACCTCAATGCGAGTGGCAACTGCACCTTCCTCAAGATTTGGCCAGGCATCATTCCAATGCTTTTCGCCGCCTCAACCTGGAGCTTTGGAACTGCGAGAATCGCACCTCTGACAATGTCTGCGACGAACGCCGCAAAGTACGCTGCCAGTGCAATCGCGGCTGCGTAGACAGGTGGAAATTCGACGCCGAGCTTCGGCAATGCGAAGTACGCGACAAAAATGAGGACCAGAACCGGAACACCCCTTACTACATAGATGTACGGGGTGATGACCCACGAGGCGAACCGAGGCCCGATTGCCGCGGCACTTCCCAGCAAAGTACCAACGATGAAGCTAATCGCCACCGTGAACACGGCGAGTTGAAGCGTGACCACCGCTCCTTGCAGAAGGTACGGCAATGAACTGAGCAATCCTGTCGTGCCCATCACATCTTCCTCCGATAGTGACCTTCCATCGCCCGGAAGAAAAGGCTGACTGCAGTAGTCATGACCAGATAGAAGATGGCGACCACCACGAATACCTCATAAGAAGCGGCGGTTCTCTCCATCGTCAGCTTTCCGGTGAGGGTCAAGTCGATCACACCTATGCCGGCGACGAGCGACGTATCCTTGATGAGGACCGTCACCTGGTTGCCCAAGCTTGGAATGACCTTCAGCAACGCTTGAGGAAGAATCGCCCGGAAGAAAACTGCCTTGGGCTTCATGCCAATAGCCCGAGCAGCGTCCCATTGGGTTCGCGGTACCGATTGAACGCCGCCACGAAGCACTTCGGCAAAGTACGCCGCGCTCTGAATGGAGATGGCCAAAGCACCACAGAAAATTCCATCGAGGCGCCAACCGAGCAAAGGCAGGCCGTAGTAGGCCACCAGGATGAGAACAAACGTCGGCGTGTTGCGAAGGAACTCGATTACTGCGTATGCCGGTGCTCGCACCACGACATTGCTGGAGAGACGCATTGCCGCGACCATCGCACCGAGAACAAGCGCTCCAGGCAAACTGAGGGCAACCACCGTCAAGGTTGTGATGAACCCATCCGTGAACTCGCCCAGCATTGAACTGAGCCAGCTAATCCAAATCGATAGCATGTCGTCTCCCCCTGGCTGCTTCTGTTACTTCGCGTAGTACTTCGCGTTCGGAGGATTCCTGCCGAACCATTTCTGATAAATGGCGGCGTACTCCGGATAGAGCGAACCACCGCGCATCTCTGACACATACGTGTTCAGCGCCAGCCACCACGCAAAGTCGCCAGGCTTCATAAAGATGGCGTTGTTCGTGGCCGCGGACATGCGCTGGTCCAGGATGCGAACGTCCGGGTTCTGTTTCACATACCAGAGAGCGACCGGTTCATCCAGTTGCGCGGCATCTACCCGATTGGACTTTACCGCCGTGAACTGAGCGCCGGTCGAGTCCAATACCACCGGCTTCGCTTTCGGAAAGAACTGCTTTGCTCGGGCTGCCTGCACTGGCGTGGACAGGATGGCCGTGGAGTACTTTGTGTTGTCGAGGTCTGCGAACGTCTTGATGGGGGAGTCCTTCTTGACGATGACCACAATGCCGGAATCAATATACCCTTCGGTGAAGGCAACACGTGCGACGCGGTCCGGCAAGATGGTTGCGACATGGATGCCGAAATCCACCTTCCCGCTGTTCACATTTTCCCAACGCGCGGCCGAGCTTTGCTTGACGAACTCGATGCGCTCCGGCTTTTCATCGCCGAAGAGAGATTTGGCGATGAGCTTCGCCACGTCGATGTCGAAGCCCGTCAAAGCGCCCTTCTCATCTACGAAACCGAAGGGAGGCGACTCACTCGATACGCCCACCACGACCTTACCTTTGGACAGCACCGCGTCCAGCTTCGACGCCTGGGCGTGAGCCGGAGAGGTGAGCAGCGCTGCCGCTGCAATCGATAATCCCACGGTCAGACAACGGAACAGACGCTTTACGCGACTCTCTTCGGCAACCCGTCCCATGCCACAGCAGATTTGAGTTTCGTTCATTTTCTTCGCTCCTCGATGTGATCCGTCTCAAAGGCCAGCGGGCTCAGTGGCATTTCACATTGCCCGAAGGGATGCGCCCCGAAGCCAGCAGGGAAAAGTGCCGTCATAGTTCGCAACCCGTATGAGTGGTGTGGGAAGGCGAAAGCCCCCCGCCCCAAACTTCTTATTAGTTGTAGCCGAGCACTGCAACGTGGCTCAGTTCTTCATCGTCGGTGCCACAGTCCAGCCCGACACGCTGCCCCAGCGTCGCGAGCCGCGAATCCGAATACCGGTGCCACTGCTGCGGCTTCGACTGATTCGTCTCGTGGCGGTCAAGAATGTCTTGCGTTGTCGGGGTCGGTCTCATTGCGAATCTCCTGTTATCGAACGACAGGTCGAACAATGGCGCGAAGCATTTCGACCATTGCAAGGTGGCTGGCAACCGGAATGCCGTCGACATTCGGGTCGATAATTCCCATTACGGAATTAATGAGGCCGACGTCCACGCCCCTACGTAGCAGTTCTGCCTCCAGTTCGGGGGTGTGCAGAAGGCGTGCATCGCCCAGGCGCATGGCGAGTGCCGCTGCAATCGCATAGCAACCCCAGTTCGAACACGCAGCAGTGACCAGTACGTCAGCACCTGTCACCGCCCCGATGCCCGAGCCGCATCCACATGCACACTTGTCGCCAAACTTGACGTGCTCGCGCACCGCGTTCGCCACGATGCCCATGCCAATCTCGTTGCCGCCATCGCCGACTGCAACTGTCGGGATGCCTCGGCGAATGGCTTCATCGAAGGCAAAATCGATCCGCGCACGCTTCATGCCATAGTCGACGCCGCGCATGCTGTGATAGACACCACGCTCGCTACGGCCAACGCGCTCAGTTGAAAAGAAGAGAGCAGGCTTCAGTTCGTCCAGCACCTGCTTTGCTGCGTCTCTCGCTGCATCGTCCTCGACCGGGAAGCCTCGGAGCGAAACGACAGCCAGGCTGCCATCCTTGCAGGCAATCTGCGCCTGCTCGAACGGGAGCACTGTCAACCCTGCAGCCGTCAGCACTGCGCCGAGTTGGTCCAGCAGCGTCTCTTCTGCCAACACCACGCAATGGGCCTGCTTGGCGATAGCCAAAGCCCGCACGATGACTGCGAGTCCTGCGGGGCCATCGTTCTCGCCGACGTTCGGCGAAATCCAGGCCCGCGAGACCGACCCTGTTGTCACCAGCACGGTCGCGCTTTTCGGAACGGAGGCAAGTGCGTCAGCCGCTGCGCCGACCAAAGGCTGACCCAGGCGCTCCCGGGCTGCCGCAAAGAGATGTTCGACACCACGGCCGCCGATATCCAACGAGACCAGCTTGTCCAATCGGTCGTCGAATGCGCGAAACTCAGGTTTGCTCGTCATTGCGCCGCTCCCAGAACAAGTCGTGCAACAGCATCCCGGTCGTGAATAATCTTGGCGATATCAGTCAGGGACTTGTCCATCGCATCGATGACCGCTTCGAGGCCACCGGCTCGACGAAGCGCATCGAGCGTCGGCTTGAGTCGGACCGACACCCGCGCGCCCGGTTGGCCATGCGTGTTCACCGTCAGGACACCATGGTCACGCAGCAGGACCATGCCAAGGGCTGAAGTTGCCTCGCAGGGAACAACAGCCGGCTTGTCGTCCGCGCGGCCAGCACGCTCCAGCAGAATGGCCAGGACATCGTTCTCATCAATCATGGGGCCGAGGTCGCTGCGCTGAACCCGTTCCCTGCCAAGACGGTTCTGGAGCGCGGTCGCAAGGACCTGGCCGGCCTGCGCCTCCTTCTGAAGGTCTTCCGGAGAGTATTTCTGCAGGCTGCGCAGTACTGCTGCAGCAATCGGTGCGCGCGCTTCCATGCCAAACTCGGACGCCTTGGCACTGGCCGCCGTCACGAGGTCCTGGCGGCCGACTAGTACACCAGCGCGCGGGCCCGACAAGCCGGCTTTGTCACAGTTCGTGATGGAGATGTCCGCGCCGAGCTGAAGACTCAGGGCTCCTGCGTGCAGCACAGGACGCAGGCGGGCACCATAAGCTTCGTCGAGGAACACAATGGCGTTACGGCGCTTGGCAAAGTCCACCACCTGTGTGGTGATAGTGTCTTCCAGGCGTTCGAGACTGCTGGTTACCGTAGTCACCACGACCAGGCCCGGGCTCTCGGCCTCGATTGCGGAACGCCAATCCTTGTCGCCCTGGACCTCCACAAGCTTGACTTGAGCGATGCGAGCGCCGCGCACCACCGAAGCGTGCGACCGCCCCCCCGGCGGAACCACGGAGACAACCGTCTTTCCGGCCGCATTTGCCGCGATAGTGGCGATGATGCCGGCGCTAGTGCGATTGAAGATGGTCACACCATCCTCCGCCTTCCCACCCATATGCTTGACTGCGACAGCCCGCAGTTCCTTTGCGCCCAACCCAGGCCCCACCCATTCTTCGCACAGCGTCAGAAGGTCATCAGGCGAAACGGGAAAGTCGCGCTGATTGCCGGTGAAGATGCCAATGGACTCCGGACCCAGTTCGCGGACGCGAGCGGCTGCAACGGCTTGGCCTTGCTGCAGGCGGCGCGCCTCGTCGACGCTGGAGCGAATAATCGTGCCGCGAGCGAAGCCCACTACGGGATCAATCGGGTTGCCGAAGCTGTCCTGCGCCAGGCTGTCGACGTCGGGACGCTTGCCAGATGGGTTCTGCATATCAAATCCAATATCTGCTGATTGCGATTCCGGCGGACTCGCCGGCGCTGTTTCCTGCGTGGGCGGCCGCCCGAAGTCGTACAGCGCCGCTCCCGTAAGGGTGAATCCGTCCATTACCTGGACACCGTGACGATGCTGTTGAGGAGTCCTACGAATGACGCGTGCCCCTGCCAGTCAATCCCGTCGACCGCGCATTCAGCCAGGGAGGTCGCACCATCGCGTGCTCCCGCCTTGACCGTTGCCTCGATCAACGCCCGCTCCAGTTCCGGCGAGTGGATAAGTTCCGGCCTTCCAAGCGCGGAGGCCAGCGCAGCAGCGACTGCGTATGCGCCCCAATTTGAGACCGACGCACTCACGACGACATCCGTCGCTGCCGTCGTCACCACGCCTGATTCGCATCCGCGCAAGCACCTTGCCCGTAGCGGATGCACTGCCGAAATTTCGTCGCGAACCGCGCCAAAGCCGACTTCGTTTCCTCCGTCGCCAATCCCGACCGAGAGTATCCGCCGGCTCTTGGCTACTGCCGCAAGCTGATACACGTGAGCGACTTGCTCCGGCTCACGGCAGTCACCTCGGACGCCGTGGAAATGGCCTTCCACGTTGGGACCATCGCGTTCCACGAAGAGGACTGCCGTTGGGCTGTACTCGCGGACCAAGTATTCCGCGGCCATTTGGCCCATGTGCGCCCCCATAGGGAACGATTCGACAGCAACCTTTCCCTTCCCGCCCAGCTCGTCATTGACCACCAACGCTACGGCCGCAACTGGGGGCATATGGGCGTCCTCGGTAACCAGGATGGCCTTCACGCCGAAACCAAGAACCAAGGCTCTCGCCAGAACCGCGGCCCCAGGAGGGCCATCTGTTTCACCGAGTGGCAATTTCGGCGCGATGCCTGCCCCAGTTGCAATCAACACGGTGCTTCCTGGCTTTACCGCATCCATGAGCTTTCGCGCGGCGAGAGTCGTAAGCGGCAGTCCATGATGGCGCCGGCACGCCGCGTACATTGGGGCAACATACCCGGCAGGAAGACCACCACTCAGAGGGCGGATTTCGACAGTCATCAGTCTGTCGAGACGCTCGCCGACAATCTCATCGTTTTGCTTCAACACGACCGGCTCCTCAGGCGTCAATCGGGTCGCGGTAGGTCTCTTTGGCAAGCAGTACGCAAACCAGCGAGATGACTGCGGCGACGACTACGAACCAGGAAACCGCATGCGAGGTGCCGGTCTGCGCTACCAGCCAGGCGGCAATCAAGGGGGTCGGAGCGCTAGAGATGATTCCGGACAATTGATACGCAGTCGATGCGCCACTGAACCGATAACGCGTCGGGTATTGCTCCGCATAGATGACGCCATGCAGAGAACCCGTCGAAGCGTGGCCGATGCCCAGGCCGAGCGTAATGGCCAGCACAATCAAGCCGGGGTTCCCTGTGTTCAGAAGCCAGAACAGCGGAAACGCGTAGACGCCAAGGAAAACTGCGCCGAAGCCATACACTTTCAGACGGCCAATCTTGTCTGAGAGAGCACCGAAGACAGGCTGCATGAACAGGTCAACGGCTGCGCCAACAAGCAGTGCCGTCGACGCAAGACTGCGGGGCAGGTGCAGCGTTTCCGTGATGTAGGTCAACGCATATACCGTAATCAAGAAGTACCCGACGTTGGCGACGCTCTGGAAAAAAACCATCACCAGCGTCTTCTTCTTTTCGTTGGCCCAGACTTCCTTCAGGGGAGCCTTGCAAACGTCGCCCGTCTTAGCCAGCTTCTCAAATGCTGGCGGCTCGCTCACTTGCAGTCGGATATACATACCCACTCCGAGCAGTGCCAGGCTGAACAAGAACGGCAGGCGCCATCCCCAGGCATAGAACTGGTCGTCCGGAAGCATCGAGACGAGTGCGAATGCGCCCGACGATACAAGAAGGCCGGCCGGCACGCCCATTTGCATGGTGCTGCCAAACAATCCGCGCTTCCCTTCCGGCGCGTGTTCGACGGACATAAGAGCTGCGCCGCCCCATTCGCCGCCCAAAGCGAAGCCTTGGAACACACGCAGCAGGATGAGCAGACCAGGCCCCCAGTAGCCGGCCGTCGTAAACGACGGAAGAATGCCGATGGCGGCGGTGCAAAGACCCATCAGCACCAGCGTAAAGACAAGCAGTTTCTTGCGACCCATCTGGTCGCCGAAGTGACCAATAATCATGCCGCCGAGCGGACGGATGATGAATGCCACAGCGAACGACGCCATCGAGGCGAATGTTGCAAATTCGGGAGCAAGCCCGTTGAAGAAGACTTTCGGAAAGACTAGAGCAGCCGCCGTTCCGTAGAGGAAGTAGTCGTACCATTCGACAGTCGTGCCGATGAACGAACCGAGCGCAGCCTTAGTCGATGCCGAACGCTCGGTTCGGGAGCGTCCGACGTTGGTGGCTGTTGTAGTGTGTGCATTCATTCCAAACTCCGCTTCGTGGGGCCTTCTGATACGCGCTGGTCGGCAAGAACACGGCAGAGGATGCCGACCAGCGGAACTACCGTCAGACGTTGATGGTTACGCTCTTGCGCGACGTGTAACTTTCCAGCGCGCCTTCAATCGAATACTCGGCACCGATACCGCTTTGCTTCGCACCGCCATACGACATGCCCGGAATCTGGCCGCCTGCACGATTGACCTGCAGCCATCCCGCATCAATCTGGTCGGTGACGCGCATCGCAGTGGTCAGGTCGTTCGTGAACACATACGCCGCCAGGCCGTACACCGTATCGTTCGCCCACTGCACCACTTCTTGCTCGGTGGAGAACGGGATGGCTACCAGGACCGGGCCGAACACTTCTTCGCGAGCGACCCGCCAACTGTTGTCAATGCCGGTAAAGATGACGGGGCCCGGGAAAAAGCCGTCTGCCTGTTCAACTGCCGGCGGCACGGAGCCAGTCAGCGTCGTGGCGCCAGCCTCGACGGCCTCGGCAATGAAGCTGCGCACTTCCTTGTAGCGCTCGGCGTTGATAATTGCGCCGATGTCGGTGCGCTCGTCCAGAGCGTCGCCGATACGCAATTCGTTCACCTTCGCCACGACCCTGGTCATGACGGTGTCGAAGACGTCCTTGTGGACGTACAGCCGGGAACCCGCTGTGCACGACTGCCCTTGGCGCGCGAAACGCATTGCTGCGATAACGCCATTCACCGTGGCATCGATGTGTTCGGGCGTGGCTGCGTCCGGAAATACGATGCAAGGGCTCTTGCCGCCCAGTTCCAGCGTGGCGTGGCCGATACGGTCCGCCACAGCGTGAGCGACCAATTGGCCAACTTCGAGCGAGCCCGTGAACGACACCTTAGCGACGTTCGCATGCTTGGACAGCGGCGCACCCGCGTCGATACCCGTGCCGGTAACGACATTAAATACGCCGGCCGGAAACAGGTCTGCTGCCAGCTCGGCCACCTTCAGAACGGCCAGCGGCGCATCTTCTGCGGGCTTCAGTACCAGCGTGTTGCCGGTGCCAAGTGCCATGCCGATTTTCACTGCGGCCAAGACGACAGGCGAGTTCCAGGGAATGATTGCGCCGACAACGCCCAGGGGCTCGCGGGTGGTGTAGCTGAACAAGCCGGGACCCAGGGGCAGCGTTTCACCCTTTTGCTCAGCGACCACACCGCCGTAGTAACGAAGCACCTCGGCGGCGCTCTGCACTTCCGGACGGCTCTGCGTGCGCAGAGCATTGCCGGTCTCGGCGGCCAGAACGCGGGCGATTTCTTCCACGTTGGCAGTGATACGGTTCCCCAGTTCGGTCAACAGCGCACCGCGGCTGCGCGATGCGAGACGACGCCATTTCGGGAACGCTGCAGTTGCTGCTGCCACCGCGGCATCCACATCTTCAGCGTCGCTCGCGCCGATAGTGGTAATAACAGTTCGACGGCACGGATTTTCAACATCGAGCGTGCGGCCCTTCTTGGGCGTAATCCATTCGCCGTTTACCAGCAGGCCGGTCTGACCGGCTGCCGGCACAACAATTTCGGGTTGCTTCACTTCAACAGAGCTATTCACGGAATTCCTCACTGACTTAAGACTTATTGATTGGCCGACGGCAGGCTCAGGCGAACGCCCAGCAGCTCTTCGTACAGTTCGTTGACGCTGGTGGAGTCCTTGCCGCCCAAGCCCTTGGCGCGGGCAGCGTTGTAGGTCTGGCGAACCAACTGGCCGAGAGGCATTGGCAGATTCGAGAACTCTTCCAGGCAGAGCGTGATGTCCTTGTGCATCAGGTCGATAGCGAAATTCGCCGGGCGCTCTTCCGTGAACAGAGTCTTGGGCAGATAGTCCAGCATCTTGCTGCCGGCCAGACCCGCGCCGAACACATCACACAGCACGGAGAGGTTGGCGCCGGCCTTCACGCTCGCCGCGAGAACTTCTCCCAGCGCGACGGTATTGATGGCGGTTAGCAGGTTATGGCTCAGTTTGGTCAACTGGCCAGCACCGGTGTCACCACAGTGGACGATGCGGGTTGCCAGAACATCGAGCACAGGGCGTGCCTGGTCGATGACTTCGGCCTTGCCGCCAATCATGATGACAAGCTTGCCATTGGCTGCACCCAGCACACCACCGCTCACCGGCGCATCCAGGAACTCCACAGCCTGCTTGGCGCAAGTGGCAGCAATGTCCTTCGTGGTTGCCGGGTCGACAGTGCTGAAGTCGATGATGATGGCGCCACGAGGAATCGTTTGAAGCACGCCGGTGGCTCCCGTCACTGCATCGCGCAGCGTTTTCGGGCTGGGCAGGCTCAGCAGCACGCGTTCGGCGCCTTCGGCCGCTTCGGCCGGCTTGCCCGAGGCAATTGCGCCCCTGGCCACCAGTTCCTGCACTGCCTGCTGGTTCGGATCAAACACACGGACTTCGTGTCCGGCTTCGATAAGACGAGCGGCCATACGCGAACCCATACGACCCACACCGATGAAAGCGACCTTCATTGAATTAAACCTCCGAAAACTTGAGAGACCGAGCGCCAGGTTCATATGCATAGCGGGGCTGGTCTGGCACCTCGCTTGTTGCGCATTCACTGCGGTTTGCATATGCATTTGCTGTCTGGTGCGACAAACTATAGACAGCGAAAAATGGAAAAAAAAGACGACCATTTATGACGCTATGTGTAAATTTCACTTACCATTGGTATTGCACTTTTTTGGACGAGCACGCGTCCCCAACGGGGTGCAGAAAATTGTGCGGCGCAGAAAAGCGAGCCGGGCGCGAAGACTTCGCGCAGCGTTGGAGCCCATCTGCCGCTAGGCCTTGTGGGGGCTGGGACTGGGTCTCAGATTGATGTCGCTCTGCAGCAGAGAGGGGCATCGCAGTGCGAGCAATATGAGGAGTGCATGTACCGGTTTCCGCACAGATTTGGCGCACCGATAACAGGAAGATTTTTTTGTCCTATTTCACAGACTAGGGTAAACCTCGATTACTCCAGCTTCATTTCACGAAGGGTTGTCATGCTTCATCTTGGTCGACTGCATCTACTGCACGAGCTGTCAGTGCTGGGGACGATTTCTGCTGTGGCGGAAGCGATGCATCTCACTCGCCCGGCCGTTTCGCAGCAACTCGCTCAGCTTGAAGCCGAACTGGAAACAGTTCTCTTCGAACGGTCAGGTCGAAGCGTCGAGTTGACGCCCGCAGGACGACGGTTGGTTGCGCGCGCCGCGGAACTCTTTGAGCTCGTGGAAGACATCGAAGCTGAGCTGGCTGCCGCCAACACGCAGATATCAGGAGAAATTCGGCTGTCTGCGTTTGGTTCTCTGGCATCGACGGTCGTTCCCCATGCCATCGCCAGGCTGGCGAATGAGCATCCGCAACTGAATGTGAGCATTCAGGAACTGGAGCCTGCTGACGGCCTTAAGGCCGCGGCGTCGAAGAAGATGGACCTCGCAGTTGTTGATGACCTGGTCAGCGCAGGAAACCTCGCGACTCTCCTGGAATTCCATCCCCTCTGTACTGACCACTTCGAAGCCGTAGTCGCCGCCGACCACAAGCTGGCAGGCAAGCGGTCAATTCAGCTCTCGGAACTCGCCCACGAACGCTGGGCGCTGAATCAGACGGCAGTTACCTACTACGACTTCCTGCTCAACGCCTTCCATGCTGCAGGGTTCACACCTCGTGTCATGAGCAGTTGCAGGAATATGAGTGCCACCCTGGAGATTGTGCGCACTGGATGTGCCGTTTCCGTGCTTCCCCAGCTTGCGCTTAAGGCCATCAGCAACGACCCGGACTTCAGCACAATTCCCATCCGGCCAATCCTGAACAGACGCATTTTTGTCGCGCTGCCAAAAGGTGCGGCACGGCGCCCCGCAGTGCGCGCAGTGCTGAATGCCCTTGAGGCGGCGGTCCCCCCCGAAGCCGCACTTACAGCTTCCTGAATCAGACGAGAGAAGGATTTTCTTACTCATAGAGTCACATCTCATCGCCTTTTTCTTTCCTAATCCGCTCTCTAATATTCGCAGCTATCAGCGCACCACTGCACGAAACGGCCCGTGCGTGCCGCCGATGCTTTTGGAGAGCCCCATGAATTCGTTAGTAAGGAAGTTTTTCCCCCTGGCATTGATTTGTGTAGCCGGGACCGTAGCGGCCCAAGACAACTGGCCCAGTAGGCCGGTACGTCTTGTGGTTCCTTTTCCCCCGGGCGGCGCTGCTGATGCAGTCGCGCGCATCATTTCCGACAAGCTAGGCAAGGAGTTGGGGCAACCAGTCGTTATCGACAACAGGCCTGGCGGCGCTACTACGATTGCGTCGACATTCGTTGCACGTGCCACCCCTGACGGCTACACGTTGTATCTCGGCGGCATGAATCTTCACGGCCTGGACAAAGTCCTCTATCCCGACATTCCATACGACGGGAACAAGGACTTCACTCCGATTACCCGATGGGTCAGCTCTCCGTTGGTACTGGTCGCCAACAAGGAGAGCGGCATCAAGACCGTTGGTGACCTGCTAAAGAAGGCGAAGGCCGCTCCAGATACTGTGGGCTACGCGTCCGCTGGCAATGGGACGGTGACCCACCAGGCCGCGGTGTACTTCGACAATGTCGCGGGGACAAAGCTTTTCCACGTGCCATATAAGGGTGGTGCCCCGGCAGTGCTTGCGACGCTCTCAGGCGATACCGCGGTCACTTTCGCCACGCCACCGTCTGTGATGCCCATGATTGCGTCCGGGAAGCTCCAGCCTGTGGCTGTGACATCAGCAAAGCGTTCCAGCCTCATGCCTCAGATTCCGTCAATGGATGAAGCTGGCGTGAAGGGATACAACTACACGTTCTGGTACGGCCTCTATGGCCCGGCAAACCTTACGCCGACGACCGCAGACAAGCTCTTCAAAGCAAGTGTCGCCGTCCTGGCCGACAGCAACGTCCGGAAACAGTTGGCCAATCAGGGCATGGAAGCCGTTCCCTCTGCATCGGTCAACGACTTCAAGAAGCTCATCGCTAACGATGGACCCCGTGTGGCCCAGTTTGCCAGCCTGAAAGGAAGCAAGGAGTAAGCGGCGGGGCCGACGCCCTTCAATGCAATTTGACTCGCGGCGTCATCAGTCGCCGCAGTTGATGTGCAATGAAATCGATGAGCATGCGTCGATAGCCGGTAACGGCAGAAATGTGCATACGATAGAGCGAGGCATACATCGCCCTAGCGAGAAGCCCTTCTATCAGCATGCTTCCCCCGACGATTCCCCCCATCAGATTGCCCACTGCTCCGCCCGTTCCCACGGACACGAGGGAGCCGCGATCCCGATAGCGGAATACAGGTAACGCCACGCCACGCACATGACGCTCGATTGCTTCTGTCATAAAGGACGCCTGTTGGTGAGCGGCCTGCGCTCGAGGCGGCACGGTCCGTCCTTGCTCCCATTCACAGCTAGCGCAGTCCCCGAGCGCAAACACATTCGGGTCGGCTTCGCTTTGGAGGCTCCTCGTGACTTTGAGTTGATTGAGACGGTTCACTGCGAGGCCATCCAACCTCCCCATAACGCGATGGCCTTTGATGCCAGCCGCCCACACGATGAGGTCGGCTGGCACTGTCATGCCAGAAGAAGTCCCCCGGCGTCAGGATAGATGTCACGTCACCTGATTCTTAGAGACGAGGTCCGGGGGCGGTAAAATCAGGGTAAATGAAAGCCTACTCAGCAGAGAGAAGAGAAGCGCTGGTGCGCCGCATGATGCCGCCAGAAAACGTGCTGGTTTCAGCGCTGGCCAGGGAAACGGGGATTACCGAGCAGACGTTGTACACGTGGCGCCGACAGGCGAAAGGAAAGGGGCTGGTCGTGCCGGGCGATGGGAAGAATCCCGAAGGATGGTCTTCGGAAGACAAGTTTGCGGTAGTGCTGGAAACCGCCCCGCTCAATGCAGCGGAGCTGGCCGAGTACTGCCGGCGCAAGGGTCTTTATCCCGAACAGATCGCCGCCTGGCGGGCCGCCTGTCTGGCAGCCAATGCGAACGCTGCGGAGCAGGCGCGGGAGCAGCGGCATCAGTCGAAAGACGACAGGAAACGCATCCACCAGCTCGAGAAGGAATTACAGCGCAAGGAGAAAGCGCTGGCGGAAGCGGCTGCGCTGCTGATTCTGAGAAAAAAAGCCCAGGCGATCTGGGGAGACAAAGAGGACGATTGATCAACGTCCCGGATCGCCTGTTATGTATATCGTTGATCCGCGAGGCAGCGCAGTCCGGCTGCCGGTTGGAGAAGGCTTGCAAAGAACTGGGCCTGAGCCTGCGCACGTTCCAGCGCTGGGTGGGTGACGGCGACGCGGTGCCGGCCGATCGCCGCACGACGACCGTGCGGCCGGAACCGGGCAACAAACTGAGCGACGCCGAACGGCAACAGATTCTTGAGGTTGCCATCAGTGAGGAGTTTGCCAGCCTGCCGCCCAGCCAGATCGTGCCGGGTCTGGCCGACCGCGGCGTGTACCTCGCGTCGGAGTCGAGCTTTTACCGTGTGCTGCGCAGCGTTTCGCAGCAGCACCACCGGGGTCGTGCGCGCCAACCCTCGGCTCGGGTGGTGACCAGTCATTGTGCGACGGCGCCGAACCAGGTCTGGTCGTGGGACATCACGTGGCTGCCGTCGGCGGTCAAGGGGCGGTATTACTACTGGTACATGATGCTGGACGTGTTCAGCCGCAAAATTGTCGGTCACGAAGTGCATGAGGCGGAATCGGCGGAACTGGCCGCACTGCTGATGCGGCGTGCCAGTCTGGCCGAGAGCCTGGCGGGACGTCCGCTGGTGCTGCACTCGGATAACGGCAGCCCGATGAAAGGCGCGACGATGCTCGCCACCCTGGAAAACCTGGGAGTGGCGGCGTCGTTCAGCCGGCCGCGCGTGAGCAACGACAACCCGTACGCCGAGTCGCTGTTCCGCACCTGCAAGTACCGGCCCAACTACCCACGCAGGCCGTTCGGCAGTGTCGATGAGGCCCGTGCCTGGACGCAGCAGTTCGTGCGTTGGTACAACCACGAGCACAAACACAGCGGCCTGAAATTCGTCACGCCGGCGCAGCGCCACAACGGTGTAGCCGCTGCTGTGCTTGCGCAGCGCAAGGCCGTGTACGCGGAGGCCAAGGCGCGCAATCCGCAGCGTTGGTCTCGATCGACGCGCAATTGGGAGCTGGAGAATGAAGTCTGGCTCAATCCGGAACGGATGCAGCCGCAAGAACTAAAGCAGTCCGCATGAAGTGACGCGTCAACTATCTTGACAACCGCCGAAGTCGTGACACCATGCTCATGGACTCCATTGACTGCGCTGCTCAGCATAAGCTCCACGTTGAGCTTACCCAGGAGCTTCGTTGTAGCGTTCGACACGCGAGGCGACAGCGCGGGAAGGATGCGAGGGCCACCCTCCACAATCGTTACGTGTATGTCGCTTCGGTCGTCAGCGCCGTAGAGGCCGAAGTCTCGAAGTACCCGCGCTGTCTTCTTGAGCTCAGCGGCAAGCTCCACGCCGGTTGCTCCAGCGCCGATAATGACAATCTTCACCGGGCTGGCAATGCTAGCCCGCGCATGCTCATTGCGTTCTGCACACTTGCGCAGGAGCCTGCGACGAAACCGCTCGGCTTGCCAGACCGAGTCGAGAGATATCGCATGCTGCTCAGCGCCCGAAACGCCGAAAAAGTGCGTGGTGCAGCCAACCGCCAGCACCAGGGTGTCGTATTCAATTTCACGAGCGACGTCGGGAGTTTGTTCGTCTTCGTCGAAACCAGGGACTCTGTTCAAGACGATGGTCTTTCGACTGCGGTCCAACCCGATGAATTCGCCCTGCACGAAACGGAAATGATGCCAGTGCGCTTGTGCGGCGTATGTCAATTGATTGGTGGCTGGGTCCAAGCTACCGGCTGCCACTTCATGCAGGAGAGGCTTCCAGAGGTGCGTAGCGCACCGGTCTACCAAAGTCACACTCACTCGACGCTTCTTCCCAAGCTTGTCACCAAGCTTGGTCGCCAATTCCAGGCCACCTGCGCCTCCGCCTACGATTACAACTCGATGCATGGGTTCCTCTTTGATTCGGTAGCTGCTCACACAATCAGCGGTCACATCAACTCGTCGGCTAGTGCTCCGCGACCGCGTAGTGAGCGGGTACGTTCATTAAAGAGGCGCCCATTCACTGCGTCCAGTTATAAAAAGTTAGGCGTTCGTGAAGCTCGGCTAATGATTTCCACAAGACGTTCCGTATCCGATTCGCCTACTTGTTGGCTAGGGCACCACGTTGGAGTCAAATCATGATTGACGTAGGAAAACTTCGCCTATTGCGCGAACTCGCGCAGCGACAAACCATGAGCGCCGTTGCAGACGCCGTCTGCATCACTGCATCTGCGGTGTCTCAACAGCTCTCAAACCTGGAGGATGAAGTCGGTGTATCGCTCATAGAGAGATATGGCAGAGGCGTGCGTCTGACCCCAGCCGGTAGGATGCTGGTAGAGCACGCCGACCGTGTTTTTGCCGTCCTTGAAGAAGCGAATTCAGACCTTTTGAAAGTCCGCGGAGCGCTATCAGGCTCGGTGAAGATAGCGGCCTTCTCGTCGATTGCCGTCTCACTAATGCCCAGCGTCATCACGGACCTGAATGCGAGGTATCCATCCCTCAGCATCCAACTGCACGACTTCGAGCCGACAGAAGCTCTAGCGGCGCTTCGTTCCTGGCACATTGACCTTGCGCTCATTGACGATATGTTCGCGCTGCCGGCGCGCGACGCGAATACCGTGGAGCGAGAGTTTCTCTTCACCGATGAGCTATACGCCGTGCTACCTGCGGACCATAGGCTCAACTGCTCGGATAGCGTAAATTTGAGCGACCTTCGCAACGACCATTGGGCTCTCAACTCTCACACGAGTGCCTACTATCAAGCCATAGCTGCAGCGTGTAGGAAGGCGGGCTTCGAACCGTCCGTAAACAGTAGCTGCCGGAACGTCGAGGTGACGCTGGCAATGGTAGCCAATGGTTTCTCGGTCTCCATACTCCCGCGACTTCTCACTTACCGGCGTCTCGGAGACATATGTGTGAAACGGCTCAACCCTCCGATGACGCGGAGGGTCGACGCAGCAGTTCGACAGGGAAACGGTAGGAGTCCAGCAATCTCGGGTGTGCTTGACGCGTTGCGTCTAAGAAGCGCACAGTTGTTCGCCGCCTAAAAAGGCTAGAGGCCTCGAAGCTCTCGGGGAGGAGCGGTTGTCATCCCTGGTGCATTGTACTCAGTTCGCTCCGCAGCGTACCTGAGCACAGCAGGCCGCTGGCACATCGAACCGGAGTATACCCGGCATCCACTGCTTTTGCCGCTGGTCTCCCAAACCACCGAATGGCTGATCAAGATTGCGGATTCAACCGGTCGATGCAACAGCTTGATGGAATCGTTCAGCCGGTGTATCGAAGTCTAGCGTTTTGCGCGGACGCTCATTGAGTCGCCTGGCGATGGCGTTGAGCTTGGCTGGCAGCACATCGAAGCTGCCAGCCAACATATACGAAGTGCTGTTCTCCCACAATGAGTGGCCCGCTCAACGGACGCCGGCTGGTCTGTGTCGAATCTCCTCTTCATGCTTCATTTTCCGACCGGTGGTATCGGAATGATCCCCGGGAAGACGTAAGCTTGCAGAAGCGCTATCAGGCCGATAACCGCGGCTCCGGCGATTGAGTGCCAGAAAATCGTGCGGAAGATCGGTCCCAGCGCATGCGACCTCTCCTCTGGCTCGTCATAGCATGCTGCGCAGGCCACCATGATGGACTGCGCGTCGATCATTTTTCCCATCACGCCACCGGTCGAGTTCGTGGCGACGATCAGGATCGGATTCAAATTGAGCTGTTCGGCAGTGATTCGCTGCAGGCTACCGAACAGGGCATTGGAGGCAGTGTCGGAGCCCGTCAGGAAGACGCCGAGCCAGCCCAGGTAGGCGGCGAAGAAGGGATACAGGAAGCCGGCCCCGGTGAACGCGAGGCCGAGCACTGCGTCAGTACCGGCATACCGCGTCAGGAAGCCGAGTCCAAGGACTTGCGCAATCACCAGGACTGGAATCTTCATGCGCTGGAGGGTCTGGGCGAAAGCAGCCTTCCATTGCGCCGCGCTCAGCCTGAGAACCAGGCCGGACAGGATCGCGGCCACGAATACGCCGGTCCCAGCGGCCGAGAGCCAGTTGATGGTGAACCTTGCCACCTCCGGCTTGGCATTGGCTAGCGCCACCGGGGGCATCCGTTGCACCAGGTTGTGCAGGGCGGGCATGTCCCAGACCGGCAGCGAGAGCGTCCCTGAGAATGGTGAGCCAAGCAAGGTCGTGGAAAACGTGATCGAGGAGAACAGGTTGTTCAAATACTTCTTAAACTCCGGTATGCCCCAGATGGCGCAGCAAAGGATCAGGATCACCCAGGGCAGCCATGCGTAGACTGTCTCCCGGGTCGTGTACGAGTACTTCCACTCGGTACTGTCGACCGTGGCTGTCGCGCTGGCCTTGCCGGCCGCAGCCAGCGCCTCGCGCTCGGCCCTGAGCAGGAAGCGTGTCTTCGGATGCCACACAAAGCGCAGGAACAGCGCGGTGCAGATGACCGAGAACACGCCGGAGACCACATCCGTCATCAGGTGGAACTCGTTGGTTCCTGACGCGAACCACTGCATGACGGCGAATGATGCCCCCGCGCACAGCGCCGCCGGCCACACCTCGAATGCTTCCTTCCAGGTGCCGCCTTCCATCTTCACGAACGTGGCAACAAGCCAGAACGGGACCAGGACCGAGACAAAGGGCAGTTGGCGGCCGGCCATTGCGGACAGCGTGACCTGGTCCAGGCCGCTCACCGCTGCCAGCGTGACGATCGGCGTGCCAATCGCTCCCCACGCGACCGGCGCGGTATTGGCCAGAAGATTCAGGACAGCGGACTGGAAGGGCTTGAATCCCAGGCCCACCATCACCGCACCCGCGATCGCCACCGGCGTCCCGAAGCCCGAAGTACCCTCGATGATGGCCCCGAATGAAAACGCGATCAGCACGCACTGCAGCCGCCGATCGAACGAGATATGGATGATGGACTCCTTCACAATCTCGAACTTGCCCGTCACCACGGTCATCGTGTACAGGAACATCGCAGCCAGGACGATCCAGATGATGCCCAGGAAGCCGGACAGCGACCCGAGCGCAAAGGCTGACGCCGCCGAGGCAAGCGGCATCCTGAAGACGATGCAGGACACCAGGAAAGCCGCGATGACGCCATAGAGCGCCGCATAGGGCGCGGAAATGCCGAGGTGTACGTTGCCTTGCGAATCGCGGTGCCGATGCAGGGCGATGAAGTACAAGAGCACAAGAATCGGGATCGCTGCCACCACTGTGGAAAGAAACACGTTCCCGAGCGGATTGTATGTCTGCTGGTACATGGTTTCCCTCATCGGTTACCCCGTTCAAATGAATCGGATGCTGCACATTCAGTGTACGGATAAGTATCCGGCACGCGAGTTGTTCTTAGGCCGGCGAAGAGCAGCGGGGTCCGCAAAAATTCTACCGCCGCGTGTGCCAGCCAGCAAACCTGAAGGTGTTCCGGGATCCTGGCCCGATGTCACGACCGCGCGGCAACAGCGTAATGGACTGTGAGTCATGATTCTGCGCCGCATCCAGCGGAGTGCTCAGCTCCCCCACCGCCCGGGGCCTCAAGCCCTGCGGGAGTGGACATTCTTTCCGCGCCTCAGGATCCTTTGGAGAGGCCTGGCAGCTTGGTGCGAACACTGGGTCGGTTGGAGGCTGCTGGCTCTGCTCTTTATGGGCGCGGATCAACGGTATTTCTTGCTGGCGACCGTAGCGGTCGAGACGTGACGCCTGACAATCAGAGAGCATCTCGCGCGTGGGTAATGACAGGCATCGTCATGGCACAACGGGCAGACATGGCAGCGGCCGGCGCTGTCAGTTGACGTGCTGGGCTAGCCACCTAAACTTGAATTGATCAGAAGCTTAGAACTGGCAGCTTCCATGCCAACACCACTTCACTTGAAGTGAGGCATCTGTCAGTGCACTAGGAGGGCAAGATGTTCAAGCATCTTCTGGTAGCGGTCGATGGGTCTCCATTGGCCGAAGCGGCCTTTACCAAGGCTGTGGAAATCGCTAGCGAGACCAATGCCGAGATCACCGTAGTCCGAGCTTGCCCGGACTATCACGTGTTTTCCTCCGCCGAGACGCTCAGTGATTCTCATGAAGAGTACACAAGAGGGGCCAAGGAGGAAGCGCAGAAATACCTTGAAAGCCTCCAGCACCGGGCCAGCAGCGTGGGCCTGCGCTGCAGCACGACCTACGTTGTCGATGATCACCCCTACGATGCCATCATTCGTACGGCCGAAGGCGAGAAGTGCGATCTTATTGTGATGGCATCTCACGGGCGACGAGGCGTGAAGGGGTTGCTAATCGGTAGTGAGACGCAAAAAGTTCTGACGCATAGCAAGATCCCGGTGCTGGTCTATCGGTAGCAACCCCGGCTGGAGCGATGAAATGCGTTCTGAGTCAAAGCCAAATTGGCGCGATCACGGAGTCAAGATCATTCCTGGCTCCCAACTCGATCTCAATACACCTCAAACGCCTGGCATGACGAGAGCGGCCGCAATCACACATGCGCGGGCGGGGGCTAGCAAACTTTGGGCAGGCACGGTCACCATTGATGCCAATGCCAAAACGGGAGCTCACCATCATGGCGAATTGGAAAGCGTCATATACGTTGTGAGCGGCCGGGCACGTATGCGATGGGGTGTAAATCTGGAGTTTGTCGCAGAGGCAGGGCCTGGCGATTTCATCTACGTTCCGCCATTCGTACCTCATCAAGAGATCAATGCGAGCAAAACCGAGGTTCTCAGTTGCGTGGTGGTCCGCAGCGGTCAAGATCCAATTGTCATTAACCTGGATATCAAACCCGCCGAGCCACCGGAAGAAGTCTATTGGGTCGATCCCATTCATCCGCATCCGTGAGTCCGACATGGGTATGAGCGGTTGGGGGGCGGGAGGACCGCAAGCAGGTAACGCTGCTCGAGTAGCTCGAACGGCTCCTTCTTCCCGGCCGTTTTAGTCATCTGGCAAACAGCGCGTAAACGGCAGAGAAGGCCGAGCACCCGCCAGCCAACGTGACCGACTGGACGGCCGTAGTACCTTGGAGGCTGCCATTGAAGTAGCGCGGCCGCAGCGGCCGCAGTGGGTGGCGGATTCAACCGGTCGATGCCAGCGTAGCGGATATCGGGTTCGATCAGGCGCTTCCCGGCCATCAAGCGACGTCCCCGCAGAAGACCGCGCGGACGCTCAAACGTCACGCATGGCCAAACAGCGGACGCTTGACGCGCGCCGCAACTGACGTGGGATCGTTTGCCACTCACGAACCATTGCCACCCTTTGGGGAACGGCTTGCGCATGGGAATTTGTTCTCGGCGACACTCATTCGTGCCATCATCGGCTGCGGGCAAGGGACGCTTTCTTTTGTCGGAGGAGGCTTCTTCAGTCTGGCTCTCTATGAGCATGCGAAGGCGGCGTTGTGCGACAACTGACCGCCGTTTCTTCCCAGCACGGAGGAGGTGAAAATGGTCGAATCAAGAAATGGACTTTGGAGGCGGACGGGCGCAATGCTGGCCGCATCCGGACTCCTGGCGCTATCGGGGGCTGCCCTGGCCACCAACCAGTCGCAACAGCGCCAACAAGGCAGGGACGCAAACCAGGCTGCCAAACAGGAAGCGCGCACGGGCAAGGTCGACTGCCGAGCTGCAAACCAGAAAAGCAACTCCCAGTGCCGGCAAGACAAGCGCGACACGAAGCAGGAGGGCCGCCAGGAAAAACGGGACATCAAGTACTAGCGCGGCCGATGCTGGCCGCCGAAACGATGCTACGTATTCGTGCGGCCGCTTTCTGGCGCGGCCCTGTTCATGCGCAACCGGCCAACTACGGCCTCTCGACTGCGCTCTCAAGCCGACATTCGAATGTCGGCTTTTCGAATGGGACCTGAAGCGGCTGGCGGCCAGCATCGTCATCGCGGCGGAGCACCTCGCACTGCCGAAGAGCGACGCCGCCCGCGTGGTGACGAACGCCGTGCGCGAATACCGCGAACGGATGTACAACTACGGCTGGATGCGCGCGCTCGACGTCTGGTACGACCGCATCGACCTGCGGAAGTATGAGGAGCGCTCTGGCGAGCCCGACATCATCGCGGCGGCGCGTAAGCGGCTGGCGGAGCGCATCGAGGCGGAGCGGCACAAGTCCGCGCCCGAGCAGCTGTATCCCAAGCTTGTCTCGGCGGAGGGGGAGACGCCGCGCATCAAGGATGATGCCGCCGCTAATCTTCCATCCGCGGTCCAGCCACTGGTATTGAAGCGCCAGCGTGATTGCCTTGTAATCGCCTCCTGCGCGGGTTATCAATCCCCTGGACGCGCCCAGCTTGGCAGACCAGCCACGGACGATCGGTACCGATAGCGTGATGCCGTAACGTGAGTTTTCCTGCCGATCGGCATTAGTCACGCCGTTCACCGACCTGACCCAGCCGGTTGTCCACTGTCTTACAGCGCAAGGGTCACCACGCGCAGCGTGGCATCGTCGGGACACGGTACCTCGGCAAATCCCAAACGTCTAGCCAATCGCCGCATCGCGGTATTCGAGGACAAAACATAGCCTTCCATGCATCGATAACCGCGGCGGCGAGCGATGTCAATCAAAGCGCTCAGCAGTCGGCTGGCAAGGCCAATCCCATGCCAGTCATCGACTACCGTCACGGCAAACTCGCAAACATCGTTGCCCGGCGCCGCGGCGTAGCGCGCGCCACCCACAATAGAGGAGCCCTTCTCTTTCGTGGCAAGCGCCACCAAGGCAAACTCGCGTTCCGCGGACGGGTGCGTCGCCTGCTCAAGCATCGCTTCCGGTAACTGTCGCATGGCGGCCATGAATCTGGCGTAACGCGCATCGGCGGAAAGTTTGCTGAATGCCGCCATCAGGCCGACCTTGTCGTCTTCGGCAATCTCCCGAACCAAGACTTCCCGTCCATCGCGCAGGACCACGGTGAACGGCACGAATGTTGTCACATCGGGCTTGTTTTGCATGGCAACGGAGTCGTAAGAAGAAGGCGAGTTCGACGCACTGAGCCCGCAGCCTTTCATATTAGGCGGTCTAGCGGAATCCGCCGGTACCAGAGGTAGGCCGTTGCACACAACATCGCCGACAACGCCGCCAAATATTGTACCCAGGCCGAGTGGCATCTTGTGATAACGAATTGGAAGGCCAGGCGGCTCGCTCGGCTCTTCGCGTCGAACATCATCGTCGCCCAATTTGGCGCGGGGTTTCCGCTCCGAGCGCCTAGAATGCTGAGTGAGCCGAGGCTCACAGAAGGTCGGCCAGCAGGTCTGGCGGTGCGCAGACCGCTGTTTCGCCCTTGACCACGGCTCCCATCAGCTCATCGGTATGCAGGCCGCCCTTAATGAGGGCCTCGGCCTTGCTTTCGCGCACCAGTTGCACGGCGGCAACTGCGGCCGCATGGCTGTGCTCGGCATCGACAATCGGGTACTCCCGAATGTCAATGCCGGCTGCACGGGCGGCGTCCTCGATGCGGGAACGTGGCCCGACCAGGATCGGTGCGATCAGGCCCAGCCGGGCGGCCTCTATGGCGCCTTCCAGCGAAGACTGGTCGCACGGATGCGCCACCGCCGTCGGCGTGAGCGGCATGGTCTTACAGTAATGCAGCGCGCGCTTCCTTGATGAACTGTTGCTCGGCCTCACACACGTCGAGCAGGGTCTGTCCCGGCTCGGGATCGCGGAAGAAGATGACGAAATACACGGGATGGCCGGCACGCGGCGCCACGCCGACCTGCGAGTCGTCCTTGAAGCCGCCGATGCCCGGGCCATGGCCTGCGCGCGGATCGATAATGACGTATGGGCGGCGGCTATCATCGATCCCACGCCGTCTGGCGGCGTGATCTTCAACAGCGCATAGTTGACGGGCCGTTCGAACTGGCGCCCATCCAAAACGGTCTCGTAGCCAAAATGCAGGACCGGCTTGAGTCCCTGCATGGTGCTTTCGACAAAATTGTTACCCCATTGCCGGAGCGTGTCCCAGAACAGGATGGCACGCTGCATGCTGTCGATGGCACAGGCATAGCCGCTGCAGGAACGCGCCCTCGCAACTCGCGACGTCGATCTTCTGTGGGATACGCGCAAACACCTCCAGTTTGCTTCCCGAATGAAGAACCTGGATCTCTCCATGCTTGATGTTCTACGCAAGGTAGATAGCACGTTCGAGATTCGGGATGATCAACTTTTTACGGCAGTGAACGCAAAGGGCTTCGAGGTGGACATCCTGCGTCGCGAGGCTGCCGATCTTGACCCCCACCCACTCCAACTGACCGACGATGAAGACGACCTCTGGGCAGTCCAGGCGCGACGCGCAAATGTTCTGTTGGGGGCACCTTCATTCTCTGCGCCCATCGTGTCCGTGACCGGAAGGATGGCGCGGATGACGACGATCAGTCCAGCCGCGTTCGTCGACTTCAAGCGCTGGATGGCGTCGACCGCAGAGCGCGATCCGCTCAAGATTTCTCGCGACAGGCTGCAGGCATCGATCGTGGAAGAACTGGCCAACCGCTTCCGGCTCGGTGTTTAGCGAGCCTGCTTTGCTGATGGGTTTTAACGGATTGCAAACGCCACCGCCGTTCTCATAGAACTGCGCAGTGATCTACGGCTGCAGCCATCCGAATTGGTGCCCCGCCGGCGTGCGCGACGCGCTGGTCAACGTTGATGCCTGTGTCGCCTGGTTGGCCCAAGCACAGGCTTCAGACTCGACTCAATAGCCAGGCCGATAGCAAGTCAGGAGCGCGCCTCCGCGCCGGACCCGCATGTTGTTGCATGCCTACTCTTCAATCCGGACTTTCCGTTCCTTAGCCGCATTCTTGTCCATCTTGGCCGCATGCACCGCTGCTTGTTCGAGCAACGCTGCGTGCGCCTTCGGCACGACCAGCATCGTCAAACCCAGTCCTTCCATCACGCGCAGCGCGTGCTCCAGATTGACGCCCTTGCCGTTCTCCAGCTTGGACAGCATACCGACGGAAACCCCGCAATGATTAGCAGCCTGGTCAATGGGCATCCCTTCTCCTGCCCGGGTTGCTCGAAGGCGGTCGAGAATGAACCTCCGCACCCTCAAGGTAACCTTTCATATATCCATCCGAGATCTTCTTCGTTTGCCACCGGCGCCTATCACGTTACGATGGCGCCTTCTAAAGAACGCTTCGCGGGGACGGTCAAGCGCTGACCAGTCCGCGCTGCAGCGCCGTTTTGAGCATCGAAAAGACATGTCGCGCCACCGGATTGACCGCATTGGGCCGCGCCCACAGGTAGTACGTGACATCGGGCAGGCGCGGCAGGCCATCGTTCTCGCCAAGGACGCGCATGTCCGAAGTCAGCAGGTCGATGCTGCGCGCGGTGATACCCAGCCCGCCACGCAGGGCCGCCTTGATGCCGATCAGGCTCGGCGCCAGATAGGCGATGCGCCACGGCACGCCGGCCTGCGTCAGTGCTTCCAGCGACAACTTGCGGAACAAGCTCGGCTCGTCGGCCAGGATCAGTGGCACCGGTGCGCCGCGCTCGTAGATAAAGTCTGCCGCGCAGACCCAGATGGTGGGCGTGGTGCGCAGCACGATGCCGTCCAGCGTGGCATCCTCGCGCGTGGAGACGGTCAGGTCGATCTCGCCGCGGCGCAGTGCTTCCATCAGGAACGGACTGCGGCCGACATGGATCTCCAGCCGCAGCGCCGGCGAGGTCCGGGCAATATGCGAGAGCAATAGCGGCAGGATGGTATCCGCCACATCGTGCGGCGCGCCGATCCGCACCGACCCCGTCAGGTCCCCTTCACGCAGCACGCGCAGGGCCTCGTCGTTGAGCGCCAGCAACTGGCGCGCATACTCGACCAGCTTCTTGCCGTGCCGCGTCAGCTGCTTGGCGCGACCGTGCCGCTCGAACAGCGTCAGGCCCAACTGCTCCTCCAGCCGCTGCATCTGCTGCGTCACAGCCGACTGGGTACGCTGCACCATGTCAGCCGCGGCGCCGAACGTCTCATGGTCCGCAATCGCGACCAGAGTGCGGAGCAAGTCCAGATCCAGGTTACGCATTCATTAGATTTGCTAATGGATTTTCGTGGGGCATTAAGTGGTTTTCAGGGCGGGTGTTCATTACAGTGAAACCAGAGGCACCCTTTTACCCGTCAAAAACAGAGATTGCAAGGATCGACCACACCATGTCCATCGCACAAGAACGCCAGGCAGCAGTAGGAGACACCATCCAATACATTAGGAACCTCGTAGCGAAAGACGGTGTCACCCGCGCTGCACTCGCCGATGTCCTGAGCAAGGTGGAAGACCTGGCGGCCCGCGCCGAACTGTGGAACGACGCCGATTACCCGCCGCCGGAGGCCGGCGAGCGCCAGGCGCGCTACCTGATTGCCGAGGACGCCGACCAGACCTACGCGCTGTACCTGAACGTCATGCGCCCCGGCAAGCGCATTCCCCCGCACAACCACACCACTTGGGCCTGCGTGGCTGGCGTAAGCGGCATCGAGGTCAACGACGTCTACGTGCGCACGGACGATGGCAGCCAGCCAGGCGTGGGCACGCTGGAACACTCGCACACCGTGGAAGTCGGCCCGCGCCGCGGCATTGCCCTGCTGCCCGACGACATCCACTCCGTGGAAATCCGTGGCGACGATGTCATCCGTCACCTGCATATGTACGGCCGATCGCTGGAAACGCTGACCGAGCGCCTGGCGTTCGACCTGGAGACCGGGCGCTGCCAGGTCATGAACGTGGGCGTACAGACGCGCCGCTGACCCCCGCCTGAGCCGGGCGGCCCGACGCCGCCTCCCCCTGAAAAATTGCCGCCGAATACCTCCCCGCACCGGGAGGACGGCCTCCTATTGCCCGAATTTCCATGACCAACCCTTCCTACACCGCCATCGACGCCGTCACGCTGAAAGGCTGGCTGCACGATGCCGGCGAGATTGCACTGTTCGATGTGCGCGAGCACGGCCAGTACGGCGAAGGCCATCCGTTCTACGCCGTGCCGCTGCCGTACAGCCGGCTCGAGCTCGACGTTGGCCGCCTGGCGCCCCGCACCGATACGCGGATCGTGCTGGCCGATGAGGGCGATGGCGTCGCGCCCGCTGCGGCCACCGCCCTGGCCCGTCTGGGCTACACACAGCTGTTCGTGCTCGATGGCGGCATGCCCGCGTGGCGGGCGGCCGGCTTCACGCTGTTTGCCGGCGTCAACCTGCCGTCCAAGACGTTCGGCGAACTCGCCGAGCATCACTACAACACGCCGCGCGTCTCCGCCGCTGAACTTGCGGCCATGCTGGCCAGCCCAGTCGCGCCAGTAGTGCTGGATGGACGCCCCGCCAGCGAATTCCGCAAGATGAATATTCCGGGCGCGATTTGCTGCCCGAACGGCGAACTGGCCTATCGCCTGCGCGACCTGGTACCCGATACCGGGACGCCGATCGTCATCAACTGCGCGGGCCGCACCCGCAGCATCATCGGCGCGCAGTCGCTGATCAATTTCGGCGTGGCCAATCCCGTCTATGCGCTCGAGAACGGCACGCAAGGCTGGTACCTGAACGATTTCCGGCTTGAGCACGGCGGCACAGCACGTTACCCGGACAACGTCTCGCCGCGCGGTCTCGAGGCCGCACGCGGCGCCGCGCAGGCGCTGGCCGTGCGCTTCGACGTGCCCCACATTGCCCCGGCACAGGCCGCGGCCTGGCTGGCCGATCGCACCCGCACCACCTTCCTGTGCGATGTGCGCACTGCCGAGGAATTTGCCGAGCAAACGCTGCCCGGTGCGCAGCACACGCCCGGCGGCCAACTGATGCAGGCCACGGACCAGTACGTCGGCGTGCGCCGCGCGCGGCTGGTGCTGTTCGACGCCGACGGCGTGCGCGCGCCCGTCGTGGCCAGCTGGCTGCGGCAGATGGGCCATGACTCCGTGGTGCTCGAAGGCGGCCTGCAGGCCGGCTTGTCCGCGGGCGTGAAGGTAGCCACCGGCCCGCAGGCCGAAGCCCCGGCCCTATCCACCGTCACCGCCGAGCAACTGGCGGCCGGCCTGCGCGACCAGTCGATGCTTGCGCTCGACCTGCGCGGCAGCATGGCCTTCCGCGCCGGGCATCTCGCCGGCAGCCGCTGGTCGATCCGTCCGCGCCTGGCACAGGACCTGGCCGGCGTTCCCCATGACACCACCCTCGTGCTGGTCAGCGACGGCGATGCCGACGATCCCGCCGGACTCGCCGCCGGCAGCCTGCAGGCGCTGGGCTTTGGCGACGTACGCCGGCTGCATGGTGGATTCGCCGCGTGGCAAGCAGAAGGCCACGCCGTGGCCGAAGGCGCCGACACGCTGCCCGACGCGCGCTGCATCGATTTCCTGTTCTTCGTGCACGACCGCCACGACGGCAACAAGGCGGCGGCACGGCAATACCTGGCCTGGGAAACCGGCCTGGTCGCCCAGCTCGATGCCCAGGAGCTGGCGACGTTCCGCTTCCCGCCCGCAGCCTGATCCGAGTCCTCCATCACCCTGCCCACAATAGAACGAGGTCGCCCCCATGTCACGCATTCCGCAGTTCCTGGCCGCAGCACTCTCCCTTGCCACGCTCGGCGCAGCCGGCGCCGCCCCCGCGCAGCCGCTGGCGACGGTGAACGGTTTTCCGTCGCAGCCGCTGCGGATCGTCTCGCCATTCCCGGCCGGCGGCGGCAATGACGCCGTAACGCGCATCGTGGCCACGCGCTTGCCGCAGGTGCTGGGCCAGAGCGCGGTGACGGACAACCGCGGCGGCGCCGGCGGCAACATCGGTACGCGCTTCGTGGCCGACGCCAAGGCCGACGGTTACACGGTGCTGACCTCGCAGGTCTCGGTGATGGCGGTCAACCCGACGTTGTACCGCGCGCCGGGCTTCGACCCCGTCAAGCAGTTCGTGCCGGTCACGCAAATCAATGCCGCGCCGCTGGCCATCGTGGTATCGGCCAACGCCCCGTGGAAGACCTTTGCCGAACTGGCCACGCAGGCCAAGGCGCAGCCGCAGAAGGTCACCTATGCGACACCGGGCAACGGCACGCTGTCGCACCTGGTCGGCGTGGTGCTGGACAAGGACAGCAGCGTGTCGCTCCAGCACGTCCCGTACAAGGGCGCGGGCCCCGCCATCAATGACCTGCTCGGCGGACAGGTGGATGTGCTGATCACGTCGACGTCGTCCGTGGCGGGCTTCATCCAGTCGGGTCGCATGCGTGCCCTGGCCGTGACCAGCCCGCGCCGGCTGGGCGTGTTCGCCAACGTGCCCACGCTGGAAGAGCTCGGCTATCGCAATGCGCGCTTTGAAGACTGGTACGGCTTCTTCGTGCCGGCAGGCACGGCCCCGGAGCGGGTGGCGCTGCTGAACCGCGCCATCGTGCAGGTCTTGCAGATGCCCGAGGTGGTCAGGCAGATCAACGAGGCAGGCAGCGACGTGGTGGCCAGCAGCCCCGATGCCTTCGCCACCCAGCTCAGGCAGGACATCTCGCGATGGTCCCAGATCGTAAAGTTGTCCGGCGCCCACGTCGACTGAGCACGGCACGGTCCTTGCGGTCACTACACACCAACGCAGCCTCCACAGGTCAGATATGACGCATTCGCTCCCTACCCGCCTGGCGCACGCCGGCCGCACGCACGGCGTGCCAGGCGGCCAGCCGGTGAACCCGCCAGTGGTGCGCGCCAGCACCGTGTTATTCGACTCCGTGGCCCAGCAGCGCGAGATGCGTGCGCGCCGCGACAGCGAACGGCTGTTCACATATGGCGCGCGCGGCAACCCCACCAGCTTCGCGCTCGAAGACATGGTGACGACGCTGGAAGGCGGCTACCGCACGCGCCTGTTTCCCACTGGCCTGGCTGCGGCGGCGATGACCCTGCTTGCCTACGTGCGTCCGGGCGAGCACGTGCTGCTGCCCGACTGCGTGTACGAGCCCGTGCGCAACCTGGCCAATGGTTTCCTGCGCCAGCACGGCATCGCCGCCGATTTCTACGCGGCCGACGGCTCGGACCTGGCCGCGCGGCTGCGTCCCGAGACGCGGCTCGTATACGTGGAAGCGCCGGGCTCGCTCGCCTATGAAATGTGCGACCTGCCTGCCATCGCGGCACTGGCGCACGCACACGGTGCACTGGTGGCGGCGGACAACACCTGGGGTTCGGGGCTATTGTACCGGCCACTGGAACTGGGCGCCGACATCTCGCTGATGGCCGCCACGAAATACCTGAGCGGCCATTCGGACGTGATGATGGGCACGGTATGCACCACCGAAGCTGTGTGGCAGCAACTCTCCAGCGTGGCCGACGCCTTCGGCATGACGGTCAGCCCCGATGACGCTTACCTGGTGCAGCGCGGGATCCGTTCACTGGGCGCCCGCCTCGCGCAGCATCAGCAAGGGGCCATCGCCGTGGCCAACTGGCTGCGCGAACGGGCCGAAGTGGCACAGGTGTTCTGTCCCGCGCTGCCGGACGATCCGCATCACGCGCTCTGGCGGCGCGACTGCCACGGCACCAACGGCCTGCTGTCGTTCACCTTGCGCACGCCGGCACCGGTGGCCGCCGAGCGTTTCGTCGACAGCCTGCAGCTGTTCGGCATCGGCGCATCGTGGGGCGGCTTCGAAAGCCTGGCCGTGCTGGCCGACATGCGCCGCGCGCGCAGCGTCACCGACTGGTCCGGCCATGGCACGGTGATCCGCCTGCATATCGGGCTGGAAGGCGTGGCCGATCTGCTGGCCGATCTCGAACAGGCCTTCGCCGCCATTGCCCAACTCGACACGAACGAACAGGAGCCTGTCCCTGTTCAACATCCGTGACGTGACTGGCTCCGCCAAAAGAAAGACCTTGCGCGCACCGGCAGACAGCTGCCTATAGGCTCGATGGGCTCTAGCTGATACTTCAATACGCAGCTCATGTGCTCGACCCCAGCCGGACCGAACGGAGGGAAACGGCATTTCCCATCACCGGTCCGGAGTCCTGCAGATGCCGAAAAGCCGCAAAAAAACTCAGCTCGTCGAGGAGACTCTAAAGTCAAGGACCAATTCGGTCTGAACAGTACACGGGAGGGCGTGAAAGGACGTGTCAGCGCGGGCCTCATCAACCTGAGACTTCGCCGGAAGCGTGCGTGGCGCGATTCGCACATGACCGTCCGGCACGTGGATCTGCAGTATGTCAGAGATAATTTTTGGCATTCGTCGATCTCGACGACGAGCGGCTACTTGCACAGCGAGGAGGATGCTCGCCTTGAAGCCACGCAGGCGCGGCATCGAATCGGATGGAGCAGCAACCGATCCCTTACCTGATGGATTCTCCACCCGCTTTTGGCCACTCCCGGGTTTGAATCCGAATTGGTCGTCGCGCGTGTTTCGCACGGAATTGCGATACAAAAAAGCTGGCACTTCTAGCGGGCTTCGCGTGCTTCCAAAGCCCTCGTCGCATACCGACCGTACCAACGATCTCTACCCTCGTCCCGACGCCAGATTTAGCAGCTCCATTTCCGGATACATCCGGTCGATCTCCTCTAGATCCCTGAAGGTTTCCTCGATGATCCAGTCACGGAGTTTTGCCACTGTCGGTCGCGGCGTGCCACTGGACTGCTGGACCAGATAGCAGCGCCGCTCTGTGACATGTGTTTGCCCGATTGCGGGCACTAGTGTACCCAGCCGCATCCAGTGCGTGACGACATTGAGCCAGCCCGGTGCGATGCCCTGGCCCAGCATCGCAGTCTGGATGACGATCGAATAGTCTGAGAAGTTCAGGCTGTACAGATCGAGCTCCCGCTGGCGCAGCCCTGGAAACAGATTCGGCCAGTCTCTGAAGCTGTCGGTCAGGTTGATGATGATGTCGCTGCCATGCACCGGCTTGTCGCGATAGCCTGGCGTGCAGACCGGCAGGATGATTTCTGGCATCAGCAGCGCACCCGCTTCGGGCGTCTCGTTGCCGGTAAAAAAGCGGATACCCAGGTCCACATCGTGCATCGGACCGCCCACCTTGCCGGAGATTAGCTGGAAGCGCAGGTCGACATTGGGAAAGTCCCGCCGCAGTTTTTCCATGCGCGGCATCATCCAGTGCGTCGTGAACGCGGTCGACACTGACAGGGTGATTGTCTCCATGCCCGTCGCCCGCGCCTCGATCTCGCTGATTGACGCCTCGATGGTATTGAACCCGGCGGTAATGGCTTGATGCAGCATGCGGCCGTCATCGGTCAGCTCAACGCCGCCGCGCACCCGGTTGAACAAGCGCACGCCCATGCGCTCCTCCATGCGGGCCAGCATGCGGCTCACCGCGGGCTGGCTGACATACAGCTCCGCAGCCGCCTTGGTGAGGCTCCCGCAACGCCCGGCGGCCTCGAAGACGAACAGTGCATTGGCGCTAGGCAACTTGCGACGGAAATTGGCCATAACCTCAGATTATGCTTGACCCAACAATTGGGAAGTTGCTCGCGAGCACCCCGTTTTTCTAAACTTTGGGCATGTCACGGGGATTTCTACAGTAAGCGGGCTGTCTGGACGCCACCCGAACGGAATTGTCCTGCGCCCGATCCTATTACATAGACGCAGTCTTGTCATACGCGACGACGCCACCAAGGAACCTTCTGCCATGAACAACCGCACACAGCTCGACAACCTAATCGGCCCAGCGGAAAGCACGCGCATCCTGGACGGACTGCGGCGGGGCTTTACGCGCCGTGACGTGCTCGCCATGTTTGCGGCCGGGGGCATGCAGGCAGCGCTGGCCGGAAGCCTGGCTGGCATGGCGGTTTCGGCGCATGCACAGACTCCGCGCCGCGGCGGCCGGATTCGGGTGGCCGGCGACAATGCTGGTGCGGGCGATACGCTGGACCCGGCCAGGCAGTCGAACAAGGTTGACTATTGTCGGTGCAACATGCTGTACAACGGCCTGACGTCGCTTGACGCAACCCTCGCACCCCAGCCGGCGCTGGCCGAATCGTTCACATCGAGGGATGCGAAGACCTGGATCTTCACGCTGCGCAAGGGCGTGACCTTCCACGACGGCAAGCCGCTGACGCCCGCCGACGTGGCATTCTCCCTGCTGCGCCACAAGGACCCTGCCACCGCTTCCAAGGCCAAAGTGTTGGCCGACCAGATTGACAGCGTTTCGGCCACCGGCCCTAACGAGGTGACTGTGGTGCTGTCCGCGCCAAACGCCGACCTGCCGGTCATTCTGGGAACATTCCACTTCCATATCGTCAAGAGCGGCACCACCGACTTCAACGCGGGCATCGGCACCGGGCCCTTCAAGCTCAAGGAGTTCAAGCCGGGCGTGCGCTCGGTAGTGACGCGCAATGAAAACTACTGGAAGTCCGGCAAGCCGTACCTGGACGAGATCGAGTTCGTCGGCATCGGCGACGAGGCTGCGCGCGTCAATGCGCTACTGTCCGGCGACCTCGACCTCGTCACGACCATCAATCCGCGTTCCGTTGCCCGTATCAAAGGCTCACCGGGCCATACCGTGTTTGTCACGCAATCGGGCCAGTACACCGACCTGATCATGCGCAAAGACACCGGCCCCGGCACCAACCCGGACTTCGTGATGGGCATGAAGCTGCTGCAGGATCGCGAGCTGATGAAAAAATCCATCGCACTCGGCTATGCACTGACTGGCAACGACCAGCCGATCGATCCGACCAACCGCTTCTATTCTCCGGGGCTGCCGCAACGCCAGTACGACCCCGAGAAGGCCAGGTTCCACCTGAAGAAGGCCAATCTGGGCAGCGCCCCGATTCCGGTGGTGGCCTCGCCGGCGGCCATGTATTCAGTGGATATCGCGCAAGTTCTGCAGCAATCCGCACGGCAGGCCGGCCTGAATCTCGATATCAAGCGCATGCCGGCCGATGGCTTCTGGTCGAATCATTGGCTGCAAAGCCCGGTGGGCTTCGGCTCCATCGTGCCGCGTCCGAACGCGGACACCATCCTCACGCAGTTTTTCAAGTCGGATGCAACCTGGAATGAATCGCGCTGGAAGGATCCAAGGTTCGACCAGTTGCTGTCCGCGGCGCGCGCCGAGACGGATATGGCAAAGCGCAAGCAGATGTACGCCGACATGCAGATGATGATCCACGAGGATTCGGGTATCGGCATTCCGCTGTTCGTCGCCACCATCGATGGCCATAGCAAGAGGCTCAAGGGGCTGTCGCCGATTCCGCTGGGCGGCATGATGGGCTACTCGTTCGCCGAAAACGTCTGGCTCGAAGGCTGAGCCCGCCCGCCGGGTCAACTGGTTTTTCTTTCCGATCCCGGCCGCACGCAGTGCGGCCGGGGGACTCCTTTCGTTTATTCGCTTCATTTCTCCGAGAGAGGCATCTCATGGCACTGCAAGACTTCAAGGTACTTACGTTCGATGTGGTTGGTACGCTGATCGACTTTGAAGGTGGCATGCTCGACTACTTCCGTCGCGTCGTGCCGGACAGCAAGATCACGGACGAGGAATTCCTCGCCGCCTACCGCCGGGCGCGGGCGGAAGACAAGACCATGTGGTACCCCGATGACCTGGAGCGTTGCTGGCACCTGATGGCGCAGAGCCTGGATTTGCCCGATTCCGACGAACTCGCACGAGGGCTGCGCGACTCGGTGGTGCATTGGAAAGCGTTCCCTGATTCCGTAGATGCGCTGAAGCGCCTGCGCAAACATTTCAAGCTCGTAGCGATGACCAACTCGCAGCGCTGGGCGCTGTCGCACTTCGAGAAGACGCTGAACCTTCCGTTCGACGACACCAACACCGCCGACGATGCACTGACAGAAAAGCCCGATCCGCAGTACTTCGCCTATGCCCGCGGCCGCTATGACGCCAAATGGGGCTTCAAGCAGGAGGATAACCTGCACGTGGCCCAGAGCCAGTACCACGACATCGGCGTGGCAAACGCGCTCGGCCTGAAGACCTGCTGGATCGAGCGTCGCCACGCGCAGCCCGGCTTCGGCGGCACCATGGAGGTACCCGAGCTGACCGAGCCGAGCTACCACTTCCATTCGCTGGCGCAGCTCGCCGATGCTGTCGAGGCCAACCAGTAAGTCCCTCCCCCCTGGCCGCTCACCGCGATATCGCGGTGAGCGGCCTTCGTCCGTGCGAAATGCCATGCCCATCACGATCATCCCGAATGCCGCGCAATGCAACGAACTGACCGACGATGGCCCGGTCGGTCGCCCGCTAAGCCAGCCGCCTTGCCGCACCAGCAGCCTGCGAGTCACTCTCGAAGGCGCGGGCGAGAACCGGACCGGCCTGTGGGAATGCACTGCCGGAAACTACGAGCGACAGGTGCCGGAAGCCGAGGTCATGCATATCCTGGCAGGCGCCTGCGTGTTCACGCCGACCGGCGGCGAGCCGATGCGCATCAAGGCGGGTGACACCCTGTTCTTCCCGGCCAATACCGCCGGCACGTGGGAGATCCAGGAGCCCATGCGCAAGGTCTTCGTGATCCTGAAGTAATGGGCGCGGGAAATGCGGGCGGACGCTCGTCCAATGCTGCGATCGACGCGACGTCTCAGTCTGTCGCCTTCGAGACTACGTCCATACGCGCTGATCCGCTTCGGAACCGTCTGAACGAGCCATTGCGGGGCACAGTCCCAGGTGCCCCATAATTCACAACACGATCTGCTTTTGCCCACGCCCATTTCGCAATTCAATGCGGAAAGGCGCAGCAACATCAGCGAGAAGCGCGGCGCGGTTACTCGTATGCTGATGGTCATGAAAGCCACAGCATACGCCCCGCAAACAGCTGTAGATATCCTGCCCACTCACGCAAACTATCCGCGTGTGGCAGCGGCGCTGACGTACATTCACCAGCATCTGGACGAGCGCCTGAAGCTGGAGCAGCTGGCAAGGCTTTGCCAGCTCAGCGTCAGCCGCTTCGTCACGCTGTTTCGTCAGGCGCTCGGGATGCCGCCGCATCGATATATCAGCGGCGCCCGGCTGGAACGTGCGCGCGCCATGCTCAAACGGGGTTGCTCCCCGGCGGACACGGCCCAGGCGTGCGGCTTCTACGATCAAAGCCATCTCGCACTCTGCCTGAAGAATGCCTGCGGGCTTACCCCGCGGCAATTGCAGAGCGCGGGTGGCGCTTCGCTTCCTGCCTCCGTCCCCATTCATTGAAGAGCGAGTTCACCATGAGTCTGAAAGATTTCAAAGTCCTGACCTTCGACGTTGTCGGCACCCTGATCGACTTCGAGCGCGGCATGCTCAACTATCTGCGTAGCGTAGCGCCGGATTCCAAGCTCGGTGACGAGGACTTCCTGGCTGCCTACAGGCAAGCCCGCAAGAGTCCCGACACGACCTGGTACCCGGACGACCTCGAGCGCTGCTGGAAGGTCATCGCCCCCGGCCTGGGCCTGCCCGCGACCGATGAGATCGCAAAGGGCTTCCGCGACTCTGTCGCCCACTGGCCCGCATTCCCGGATTCCGTCGAAGCGTTGAAACGCCTGCGCAAGCATTTCAAGCTGGTCACGATGACCAACGCGCAAACCTGGGCGCTGCGCCACTTCGCAGAAACGCTTGGCAATCCGTTCGACATGGAATTGAGCTGCGATGATGCCATGTGCGAGAAGCCTGACGCCCGCTACTTTGCCTATGCGCGGGGCCGCTACGAAGGCGCCTGGGGCTACAAGCAGGCGGATAACCTGCACGTCGCACAGAGCCAGTATCACGACATCGGCATCTCAAAAGAACTCGGCATCACGACCTGCTGGATCGAGCGCCGGCATGCACAAACGGGATCCGGTGGCACGATCGAATCCGCACACACCACGCCGGACTACCACTTCCACTCGCTGGCCGAGTTGGCTGACGCCGTCGAAGCCGGCAAGTAAGCCCACTTGTGATGTTGCACGCCCAGCCTGTCAGGTCTGGGCGCTTTCCTCCGCCTTTTGAAGCTTCCCTATGTCGATCGTCGTTATTTCAAATTCTGCCCAGGCCAACGGCCTAGTAGCCAGCGGCGCGGTCGCGCGCCCCCTGAGCCAGCCTGCCTGCGAAACCACATCGTTGGAGGTTCCAATGGAGGGCGCTGGGGCCAATCGCAGCGGCCTCTGGGAATGCACGCCAGGTCGCTTCGAACGGCAACTGGCCAATGCAGAAGTCATGCATATTCTGAGCGGCGCTTGCACATTCACGCCTGCCGGCGAGGCGCCGCAAGAGATTCGTGCTGGAGATACTCTCTTTTTTCCCGCCAACACTGTGGGTGTATGGGATATCCGCGAAACCCTTCGCAAAGTCTATGTGGCAATGGGCTAAGTGATCTTCCAGGGGCTTACGCCCCTGGAGTCGGGCACGCCATCCCATTCACGTCGACGGGAACAGACGCTCGATCGGATAATGGGTCTTGATGAATGGAGACTTGATAACGATAAAGCTGAAATATTTCTCGATTCCGATATTGCTTTCCAGCAGGTTTTCCATTATCTCCTGATAATGGTTCACACCCCGCGTGATGAACTTGAGCAGATAATCGTACCCACCGCTCACCAGATGGCATTCGACAATCTCGTCGATATTTGCCACGGCCTTTTCGAAGTGCACAAAATCCTCCCGGTGATGGTCTTCCAGAGTGATCTCGGTGAAAACCGTCAGGATGTCGCCCAGCTTGTCCATCCTGATCTGCGCACTGTACCCACCGATATAGCCAGCCTGTTCGAGGCGCTTGACGCGAATCAGGCAGGGGCTGGCAGACAAGCCTACAGCCTCCGCCAGGTCCACGTTGGTCATACGACCGTTCTTCTGGAGTTGGGCCAGAATACGAAGGTCCAGACGGTCGAGTTTTACGGGGGTTACCATTTTTCCTAACGACAGAAGTGTGTGCCCAGCATTTTCTCCGTCCGCCACGGAGTACGCAACAGGCACTATCCCGGTCAGTATCCCTTTGCGCGATCGACCAGCCCTACCATGGGTTGGCCTTCTTTCATGCGCCGCAAGTTATCGAGCACCACTCGCGCAGCAGTGTCCGGGCGGGTCATGCTTGCCACATGAGGCGTGATCCAGACTTGGGGGTGATGCCATAGCGAAGCGTCAGGCGGCAGTGGTTCCGGATCGGTGACGTCAAGGATGGCGTCACCTACCACGCCATCATCGAGCGCCGTCATGAGCGCCGCGGCATCAAGATGCTGCCCGCGTCCGACGTGAACCAGCTTTGCGCCACGAGGCAGCTTCGAGAACAGCGAGCCATTGAGAATGCCGCGTGTTTCCTCCGTGAGCGGCAAGAGGCAAACAAGAATGTCGGTGCGCGCAAGGAACTCGTCAAGAACCGGCCATCCGCAGAATGTCTGCACCCCGTCCAGCCGATGCGCCGAACGCGCCCAGCCCGCGCAATCGAAGCCGAACGAAGCGAGCCTGCCCAATACCGCTTGCCCAAGCGACCCAAGGCCAAGCACACCTACGCGGCAGGACTCTGCGGAACGAACCTGCAGCGGTCTCCAGTTGCCCTGCGCCTGCTGGCGCCTGTACGCCGGCAAGTCGCGATGCAAGGCAAGCACTGAAAGCGTGACATATTCAACCATCCCCTCGACGATGCCAGGCTCGATCATGCGCACCAGTGGCACATGGTCAGGCAGCCTGTTCAGGTCGAACTGATCGATGCCCGCACCAGTGGAAAACAACACGCGCAGATTCGGAAAGACTGCCAGGTCATCCGGCGGCTCCCACGCGGCCAGGTACTCCACCTCACTTGGATCTCCGATGTCAGGCCACACGCGAAAGCGCACGTGCGGGGCTTCCCGCTCAAACACTTCGGCCCACGTCTGCCCTCGAATGGGATCTGCCTTGTAGAGGAAGGTGACCTCGTCTCGCATACTCCTACCCCAAAGTTTCGTCCGCCAACACGACGCAGCGGCACTGTGGCTGACGTTCCTTGAGGCCGCCTTTGACCATGACGGCCGTATGGCCCGTCTGCTCCAGCCCGAGCGTAACGATCCAGTCGCGCAAGTCCGGAGCGTTCATGACATCCAACCGCAGGAACCGCCCATCGGCCATGGCCGCCAGATGTGCAATCAATGCCTTGGCCGTTACAGTGCATGGCGCAATCACTGGGCCGATCACGGCACCTCGTCCGAACCGACGCATTAACGCGAAGCCTTGAGCGCCGTCCGGGTGGTCCAGCACCACGGTAGCCAGCGCGTTGGGCTGCCATGACTGCAGCATGTTCTTCCGCGTCATTCCGGTGGCAGCGGTATCCAGTTGTGTCAGCAGGGGCAGGTCTTTGCGACCCGCTGGCCGCAAACGGTAGCCATCCGGCAAGGCTACCAGCGGCGGCAACGCTGCACGCCCTTCAAGCCGTGCAATATCACCCACATGGACAAAGCCCAGACGAGTCGCCCAGTCTGGTACAGGGGGCGTCACCTGCATGCGTACGGAGTGATGCTCGAGCCCCGTACAGAGCGCGTTCATAAGCTGCTTGCTGAAGCCATGCCCTCGCCAGAAGGGATGCACAGAAATCAGGCCCAATGACGCCTCGTCGGCTCCCCAGAGCCAGCGCATGCCCATGCCAACAGTGGCCTCGCCTGCCTGGATAACAAAGCCCTGGCCGATTTCAAAGAGTGCCGTCAAATCACGCAGTCTGTGTGGCCATCCGGCCAGTTCCAGGAGTTGGAGAGCATCTGACAGATCGCTCTCCACCATCGGCCGAATTCGAAAGGCGTTGCCAGCAGGTTGTGCGTAAGTGTTTGCCGATTCCATTATTTCCACGACGCAACGGGATTCTGTCGGACGCTCATGATGCGTCGAAGCAGATCGCGGTGATAGGAAAAAATGCTTGCCCGGCGAAGACGCACCAGCGCGGTGCGTTCCGCGGGTAATCCCTGATTTTTTTGCGGTGCACATGCACGTCCCGCGTGCCCGTGGCAGGCAATGCCGAATGGCCCGTCAGAAACCGCAGTATTCGCTGTGGCGGCGATAAATACCCCATAAACTCATCAGGCATGCATGCTTCAATTTCAGCGTGATGACGCAACTCGCACGCAGCGCAACGCCAGCACACTTTGACAGCAAGCCAGGCAGCGCCAGCGGCTCCAAACCACGACTGAAATGAAGCTCGATAGCTATTGGAAGGAAGGTGTACCAGAGTTCGCCGGATCGGCTGACCCATTGCCGGCAACGGCAGATGTCGTCGTCGTGGGCGGTGGCTTCTGCGGCCTGTCGGCGGCGCTGAGCCTGGCACGACGAGGCGCGCGCGTCATTGTCCTCGAAGCAGGCGACAGGCCGGCCGGGGAAGCGTCCGGTCGCAACGGCGGACATGTCAACAATGGCCTTGCTGTTGACTACGCCACGCTGGCGGCACGCGTCGGCGCCGATCGCGCTCGTGCCTGGTATCACGCCTATGACGCCGCGGTCGATACGGTGGAATCAATCGTGCGTGAGGAAAACATCGCTTGCGATTTTGTGCGCCGTGGCAAACTGAAGCTCGCCTCCCGGCCTGCGCACATGGACGCATTGTCGCGCAGCTGCGAACGCCTGCACCGCGATGGTGTCGATACTGACGTAGAGCTCCTGGACGCCGCACTGGTACACGCCGAGGTTGCGAGCGACCGATATCACGGTGGCCTGCTCTACAAGAAAAGCGGCCAGATGCACATGGGCCGCTTTGCCGTCGGCCTTGCCAGCGCCGCTGTGCGCCATGGCGCTGCCATCCACTTCAATACGCCGGTGGAACGGCTGACACGCGTTGGCAATGGACACGCGTACGGCGTCCACACGCCGCGCGGTACCGTACAGGCCGACCAGGTACTGCTCGCCACCGGAGCCAGCCGCCACGGAAGCTATGGCAGCTTCGGCTGGCTGCGTCGCCGCATTGTTCCCATCGGCAGCTTCATCATTGCCACCGCCCCATTGGGCAAAGAGCGCGCCCAAGCGCTGCTGGCTGGCCAGCGCACGTACGTGACGACCGCTAACGTCCACCACTACTTCCGCCTCTCACCGGACTACCGCCTGATTTTTGGTGGCCGTGCGCGCTTCGCTGTGTCGAGCCCGCAATCGGACGCGCGCAGCGGCACCATCCTTCGAGCCGGCATGCTTGAAGCGTTTCCGCAACTCTCTGACGTTGCAATTGACTACTGCTGGGGCGGGCTGGTGGACATGACCCAGGATCGCCTGCCGCATGCCGGTGAGCGCGACGGCCTGTACTACGCCATGGGGTTCAGCGGGCACGGCACACAGATGTCAGTGCACATGGGCCAGTGCATGGCACGGGTGATGGCCGGCGAAGCCGCAGCTAACCCGTGGCGCGGGCGCGACTGGCCTGCCATCCCAGGCCACGTTGGCCCGCCGTGGTTCCTGCCTGCCGTCGGCCTCTATTTCAAGATGAAGGACGCAGTGTCCTGACGCTACGAGACCCCTTTCGAACAACGCTCCGCCCCCTCAAGGATCTATCGCCATGTTTGACAAGAAGCCGCTGGAAGACTTCGTCGGTCCCACCGAATCGTCCCACATCATGCATGCCCTGCAACGCGGCGCCACACGGCGCGACATTCTCAAGCTGCTGGCCGCAGGCGGCATGCAGGCGGCCCTGGCGGGATCGCTGGCGGGCGTCGCGGTGTCGGCACACGCCCAGACGCCTCGTCGCGGCGGACGCATTCGCGTAGCGGGCGATAACGCCTCCGCGGCAGATACTCTCGATCCGGCCAAGCAGTCGAACAAGACTGACTACTGTCGCGGAACGATGCTCTACAACTGCCTGACCGAACTCGACTCGACGCTTGCGCCACAGCCAGCCCTTGCCGCCTCGTTTGCCACACAGGACGCGGCCACCTGGGTATTCAAGCTGCGCAAGGACGTGACGTTCCACGATGGCAAAGCCCTGACCCCGGCCGACGTGGTGTTCTCCCTGATGCGTCACAAGGATCCCGCAACGGGCTCCAAGGCAAAGTCGCTGGCCGAGCAGATCAAGAGCGTTACGGCCTCGGGCCCCAACGAAGTGACGGTCGTATTGACGGCCCCGAATGCTGACTTCCCGGTCATCGTTGGCACCTTCCACTTCCATATCGTCCGTGCCGGCACGACTGACTTCAACCAGGGCATCGGTACCGGTCCGTTCAAGCTCAAGGAATTCAAGCCGGGGGTGCGCTCGGTAGTGGTCCGCAACGAAAACTACTGGAAGCCCGGCAAGCCGTATCTCGACGAAATCGAGTTCGTCGGAATCGGCGACGAAGGCGCTCGCGTGAACGCGCTGCTCTCCGGTGATCTTGATCTTGTTGCGTCGATCAATCCACGCTCGGCAGCTCGCGTCAAAGGCTCTCCCAATGCCGATATTTTCGTCACGCAGTCCGGTCAGTACACGGATCTGATCATGCGACGCGACACCGGTCCCGGCACCAATCCTGACTTCGTGCAGGGCATGAAGCTGCTTCTTGACCGCGAACTGATGAAGAAGAGCATTGCGATGGGTTATGCCGTGATTGGCAACGACCAGCCGATCGATCCTACCAACCGCTTCTACGCCTCGGGCCTGCCGCAAACGAAGTTCGATCCGGAGAAGGCGAAGTTCCACCTCAAGAAGGCCAACATCGGCAGCACGCCGATCCCTGTCGTGGCGTCGCCGGCCGCCCTGTACTCCGTCGACATGGCGCAGATCCTGCAGCAGAGCGCCCGCGCCGCGGGCCTGAACCTTGAAATCAAGCGCATGCCGGCCGACGGCTACTGGTCCAATCACTGGCTCAACAGCCCCGTCGGCTTCGGCAACGTAAACCCGCGCGCCAGCGCAGACACGTTGTTCACCCAGTTCTTCAAATCGGATGCAACCTGGAACGAGTCGCGCTACAAGGATCCGAAGTTCGACGCCTTGCTGCTGCAGGCACGTGCCGAGACCGATGTGGCGAAGCGCAAGCAGGTCTATGCAGACATGCAGGCAATGGTTCGCCAGGACGCCGGCATCGGCATCCCGCTGTTCGTCGCCTCAGTCGACGGCTACAACAAGCGCCTGAAGGGCCTGGCGCCCGTGCCGCTCGGTGGACTGATGGGCTATTCGTTCGCCGAACACGTCTGGCTGGCGGCTTGATCAGAAGGGTGTAGGAGGCATCGTGAATTTGTTCATTTTGCGCTTGTTGGCACGCCGCCTCGGCATGGCCGTGCTTTCGCTGCTGGCGGTTTCCGTGATCGTCTTTGCCATCACCGCGGTGTTGCCTGGTGACGCCGCTCAGGAACAACTTGGCCAGGACGCCACGCCTGAAGCACTGGCCGCGCTTCGGGCACAGATGGGCCTGGATGTGCCGGCCCCCGTACGCTACGTGAAGTGGCTGGGCGGAATGCTGCAAGGAACGGCCGGCACGTCCCTGGTGACCGGGATGGCGGTAACCGAGACCATTGG
Source organism: Cupriavidus sp. BIC8F (assembly GCF_032465815.1). NCBI lineage: Bacteria > Pseudomonadati > Pseudomonadota > Betaproteobacteria > Burkholderiales > Burkholderiaceae > Cupriavidus > Cupriavidus sp. BIC8F. The sequence goes on from NZ_CP136095.1 coordinate 2,850,095, forward strand.
CGGCCGCCTTCCTCATTCGTTGCTGCTGGCGGGGCTGACGGCGCTGATCTCGGTGCCCGTTGCCCTGGGCCTAGGGATTCTCGCCGCCGTCTATCGCGGGACGTGGTTTGATCGCGCAGTAAGTATCGGCTCGGTCGCCGTCGTATCGATCCCGGAATTCCTTGTCGCGACCCTTGCAGTACTGCTGTTTGCGGTCCAGTTGCGTTGGCTGCCCGCCCTTGCCTATGTCAGCGAAGGCGACTCGTGGCAAACGCTCCTGCGTTCAATGGCGATGCCGGTGTTAAGCCTGTGCTGCGTGATCGTGGCGCAGATGCTGCGCATGACCCGCGCTGCGGTGATCGACCAGCTCAACGCCCCGTATGTGGAGATGGTGCGTCTGAAGGGCGCCTCACCATCGCGGATGGTGCTGTTCCATGCGTTGCCCAACGCGATTGGCCCGATCGCCAATGCCGTCGCACTTAGCCTGTCCTACCTGCTCGGTGGCGTCATCATCGTCGAGACCATCTTCAACTATCCCGGCATCGCCAAGCTCATGGTCGACAGCGTGTCGCAGCGCGACATGCCAGTCGTCCAGGTGTGCGCCATGATCTTCTGCGTGGCTTACCTGCTTCTTGTCACGCTAGCCGACGTCTGCGGCATCGTGGCCAATCCGCGCCTGCGCCATCGCTGACGCGCCATTGGATTATTAACATGACCACGACAACAAATACCCACACCCGGCACTCGTCCGTGACCCCACCAGAATCACGCTTCCGGCTCCGCTGTCCAAGGCTTGGTCCGGCGGGCTGGCTCGGCGCCCTGGTGCTGCTGGCCTGGCTGGTTGCGGCAATTATCGGCCCCATGCTGATCACCACCGACGGCACCCCTTCCGGTGATGTTCAGGTATTCGCCCCGATGAGCGTGCAACACTGGCTCGGCACCGACTACCTCGGTCGTGACATGCTGGTGCGCGTCATTCTGGGAGCACGCTACACGGTGTGCGTGGCGCTGGTCTCGACGCTGTGTGCGAGTGGCATTGGCATCTCGCTGGCGCTGCTTGCCACGGTTAGCGGACGGTGGATCGATGTGGCCCTGAGCCGAGGTCTCGATACGTTGACCGCCATTCCGAGCAAGATGTTTGCGCTGATCATGGTCGCGGCGTTTGGCTCCTCGGTCTGGATGCTCGCAGTCACCGCCGCGATCATCTACGTGCCTGGCGCCTTTCGTATTGCCCGTTCGCTTGCCGTCAACATCAATGCAATGGACTACGTGACAGTCGCCCGGACGCGAGGCGAAAGCACTGCCTACATCATGCGCAAGGAGATTCTTCCCAACATTCTCGGACCGATGCTGGCCGATCTTGGCCTGCGCTTTGTCTACGTCGTTCTTCTGCTTGCCAGCCTGAGCTTTCTGGGCCTCGGCATTCAGCCGCCCGACGCCGACTGGGGGTCGCTCGTGCGCGAAAACATTGGCGCGCTCGCGGACGGAAGCATGGCCGTCATCGCACCGGCCCTGGCGATCGCGAGCCTGACGATCGCGGTCAATCTTGTCATCGACAACCTGCCGGGCCGCTCGGCACGCGCCGGAGGAAAATAATGGGCAAGTCAGTACAGGTAAGGAATCTGCGCATCGCGGCAGGCGACACCACCATTGTTGACGAGGTCAACTTCCACATTGCTCCTGGCGAAGTCCTCGCGCTGATTGGCGAATCGGGATCCGGAAAGACCACCACGGCGCTTTCCCTGATGGGCTATGCGCGCCAGGGTTGCGAGATCACGGGCGGGAGCATCCGCGTTGGCGACACCGAGGTGCTGTCGCTGTCGCCATCCGAGCAACGCGCATTGCGCGGCCGGTCCATCACTTACATCGCGCAAAGCGCTGCAGCGTCCTTCAATCCGTCGCGGACCATCATGGACCAGGTGGTCGAGCCGGCGCTGATCCATCGGCTGATGGACCGGGCCAGCGCTGAGCGCAAGGCCATCGATCTCTTCCGGGAACTGGCATTGCCTGATCCCGAGACAATTGGGGAGCGCTATCCCCATCAGGTGTCGGGAGGCCAACTGCAGCGCTTGATGGCCGCCATGGCGCTTATCACCGATCCGGATCTCGTGATTCTCGATGAGCCGACGACGGCTCTCGATGTCACCACGCAGGTCGAAGTACTGCGTGCATTTCGCCGTGCAGTGCGCGAGCGGCGCTCAACTGCGGTGTACGTAAGTCATGACCTTGCCGTTGTGGCGCAAGTAGCCGATCACATCCTCGTACTTCGCGATGGCAAGATGCGCGAGCTTGGCGAGACTGATCAGATCCTGCATGCGCCAGCAGATGACTACACGCGTAGCTTGCTAGCCGCTGCGCGACCAGCAGAGCGTAGCGGTGGGCCCGGCAGTGCGGGATCGAGCCCGGTGCTACTGGAAGTCAAAGGAGTGTCCGCAGGATATGGGCCGGTCGACGCCAAAGGACAACCGGCAGTGAAGATCCTCGACAACATCAATCTGACACTTCACCGGGGCCAGTCCATTGGTGTAATCGGCGAATCCGGTTCGGGGAAAACTACGTTGGCCCGGGCGATCGCAGGCCTGGTTTCGCCATGCGCCGGAAGCATCAAGTTCGACGGACAGCCGCTTCCGCCATCCCTGGATAAGCGCAGCCGTGACTCGTTGCGCCGGATCCAGATCGTGTTCCAGATGGCTGACACTGCGTTGAATCCGTCACACACCATCGAGGAAATCCTGGCCCGTCCCTTGCAATTTTTCCATGGGTTGCGCGGGTCTAAGCAAAGTGCACGCATCCGGGAGCTGCTGGATCTGGTTCGGCTTCCCGCCAGCCTTGCTGCCCGCACTCCTGCCGGCCTCTCCGGGGGGCAGAAGCAGCGTATCAACCTGGCCCGCGCGCTTGCGGCAGAGCCAGAACTGATCCTGTGCGACGAGATTACTTCTGCGCTTGATACTGTCGTCGGCGCGGCGATCCTCGACCTGATGGCGGAGCTGCGCCGCGAACTTGGGGTGTCGTACCTGTTCATCAGTCACGACTTGCACACTGTGCGGGCGATCTGCGACGAAATCGTGGTGATGCAGCACGGCCGCAAGCTGACACAGGTTGCACACGCGGACTACGAGCGCGGACCACATCACCCGTACTACGACCTGCTTGCCCGTTCCGTACCGGAATTGCGGCGTGGGTGGATCGACGAGGTCGATCTGGCCGCTGCCCGCTCGGCATGTGAGAACCCGGCCGCAGCAACTCACTAGCTGCCGCCGACGCGGCTTCTTCCTTCATACCCGAATCGCTGCTTCGCCATGTCTGCGCATTTGCGCGGCGTGGCAGCGGCCCCCTATTGCCTAGGAGAGATGAAATGTCTTTGACCATCCAGAACACCAGCCTTCTGCCTGGCGCCAATCTGATTGGCGCGGAATGGAGCGCCGCCGCGGATAGCCGCACGCTGAACGTGTGCGACCCGGCGACCGACGAAGTGTTTGCCATCGTGCCGGACAGCGGCGCAGCGGACGCCACGCACGCTGTGGATGTTGCCCATGCAGCGTTTGCAACGTGGAAGAAGGTACCGGCCAAGCAACGAGCGCAGATTATCAAACGCTGGAATGACCTTGTTGTCGCGCACGTAGAGGACCTCGGCCGCCTGATCTCGCGCGAACAAGGCAAGCCGCTTGCCGAGGGCAAGGGCGAGGTCATGTACGCAGCCAGCTACATCGAGTGGTTCGCCGAGGAAGCGACGCGTGCCGATGGCGATGTCATCGCAGCGCCGGTACCCGGCCGTCGCATGTTTGCACTGCGCGAGCCCGTTGGTGTGATCGCTGCCATTACCCCGTGGAATTTCCCGGCAGCGATGATTGCCCGCAAGATTGCCCCGGCCCTCGCGGCAGGCTGCACCGTCGTCTGCAAGCCCGCGGAAGACACGCCCCTTACCTCGCTGGCGCTGGTCAAGCTTGCAGAGCAGGCCGGCGTACCGCCTGGCGTGCTGAACATCGTTACCGCATCGCGCGAACGTGCCGCCGAAGTGGTTGACGTCTGGCTGGACGACCCTCGCGTGCGCAAGATGACGTTCACCGGTTCGACACCGGTGGGAAAGCACCTGGCGCGCCGCTCTGCTGACACGCTCAAGAAGCTTTCGCTGGAACTGGGCGGCAACGCTCCGTTCATTGTCTTCGATGACGCCGATCTCGACGCAGCAGTCGATGGACTGATGGCTGCCAAGTTCCGCAATGGCGGTCAGACCTGCGTGTGTCCCAACCGCATTTTCGTGCAGGACAAGGTCCACGATGCTTTCGTGGAAAAGCTGGCAGCTCGTGTCAGCGCACTCGTCGTGGCGCCCGCGACAGACCCGGCCGCCCAGATCGGCCCGATGATCAATGCTCGCGCCGTGGATAAGATCGAGCGCCACGTCAATGACGCAGTCAGCCGCGGCGCCCACGTGGTGGCGGGCGGCAAGCGGATCAGATCGGACCGCTGCCCGGGACCGAACTACTACGCGCCGACGGTTCTCGTGGATGTTGATGCGACGATGGAGTGCTCGTGCGAAGAGACGTTCGGGCCCGTCGCTCCGGTGACGCGCTTTTCGACCGAGGCGGAAGTCGTTGCCGCCGCCAATGCTACGCCGTTCGGTCTCGCGGCTTACTTCTACTCGAACGATGTGAAGCGCATCTGGCGACTGGCGGACGCGCTCGAGTCCGGCATCGTTGGTATCAACGAAGGCGCCATCGCGGCGGAGGCGGCGCCTTTCGGCGGGATCAAGGACTCCGGCTATGGCCGTGAAGGATCGCGCTATGGCCTCGAGGAGTACATGCACATCAAGTACGTCTGCCAAGGCCAGCTCGACTGAGCAGAAGGCCTTCGAGCCTGCGGTTCCGGATGCCGCAGGCTCATCCTGTTTCATTCTCGCCCCCAAACCGCCGCACTCACTGGGCGCGGCCGGCACGAAAAAGGATGTGCTGTTCGTCGTCGGACAACGAAATACGCTGCTGAACAGCCCCCCTATTTCGATCAAAGCTTCACTGCCCGCCTCCCTATACTGAGCCACACCCCGCCGCATCGGGTGCCGAACGTGCCGAACCGCAATAACCATGACACAAGCCACCTCCCCACTGCCACGCGATCTCAACCTGCTGCTGCGCTTGCGCAAACGCCTCGAAGCAGAGACCACGGCGGAGCTGCGATTCGACCAGGTGACGCGTGCCATCTACGCCTCCGAAGCCTCGAATTACCGGCAGGTTCCGCTGGGTGTGGTCATCCCCCGCACCATGGCGGATCTTGAGACTACCGTGCGCGCTTGTGGCGAATTGGGTGTGGCAATGGTGCCACGTGGTGCAGGCACCTCGATGAGCGGACAGTCGGTCAATGCAGCGATCTGTATCGACCACTCGAAATACCTGCATGCCGTTGAGTCGATTGACTCGGAAGCGCGCATTGGTCGCGTACAGCCGGGTGTCATCTGCGACCAGCTCAAACAAGCTGCCGCTGACCACGGTCTGACGTTCGGCCCGGATCCCGCCACGCATAGCCGTTGCACCTTGGGCGGCATGATTGGCAACAACTCCTGCGGCGCCCACTCGGTCATGGCAGGAAAAACCGTCGAAAACATCGAGCGTCTGGAGGTGATAACGGCCACCGGAGCTCGCTTCTGGGTCGGTGCCACCAGCGAAGCCGCGTACGCCGAGCACTTGGCCGCCGGTGGCGAGCGTGCCCGCATTGTGCGAGGACTGCGTGATCTCGCCGATCGCTATGCCGAGGACATTCGCGTCGGCTTTCCCCGTCTGAAGCGGCGCGTCTCAGGCTACAACCTTGACCAACTGCTGCCCGAGAACGGATTCAATATTGCGCGCGCACTGGTAGGCACGGAAGGTACATGCGCCACCGTTCTGCGTGCCGAAACACGGCTAGTGGAAGGATTGCCGCAGCGGGTCCTGCTGGTGCTGGGCTTCGAGTCGATCTTCGACGCCGCAGACTGCGTGCCCGAGTTGCTGCCGCTTGGCCCGATCGCCATGGAGGGCCTCGACACCGGCATCATCGGCGGCTTGAAGGAGCTGGGGTTGAAGCTCGACGACATCGCCGAACTTCCGGTCGGGAATGCCTGGCTGATGATCGAGTTCGGAGCGAGCGCACGCAGCGAGGCCATCAGGCTGGCACGCCATGCGTCGGAGGCCGCAGCAAAATTTGTCCAGAAGCCCAGTGTCCGACTGGTTGAAGACGCCGGGCTGATGGGCCGACTGTGGGCCATTCGCGAAACCGGAGCGTCGGCTACCTCGCTGTCCACCGTACCAGGTCAGCCCGATCCCACGGTAGGCTGGGAAGATGCCGCGGTCGAGCCGTCCCTGCTCGGCCCGTACCTGCGGGAGTTCTCTGCACTGGTCGCCCGCTATGGCTACAAGACCAATATGTATGGCCATTTTGGCGATGGTTGCATCCACTCGCGCATCACCTTCGACCTTCGGTCCAGGGCCGGCGTAAGCGACTGGCGCAAGTTTCTGGAAGAGGCGGCAGCACTGGTGGTCAAGTACAAGGGCTCCCTGTCCGGCGAGCATGGTGACGGACAGGCCAAGGGCGAGCTGCTTCCGCTCATGTTCAGCCCACGCCTTATGCAGGCGTTCCGCGAGTTCAAGGCCCTATGGGACCCGCACGGCCTGATGAACCCCGGCAAGCTGATCGACGCCATGCCGGTCGACGCCAACCTCCGGCTGGGTCCCGACTATCGCCGCGGCGAGGTCCCCAGCGTGTTCACGTACCCCATGGGCGCCGGTGCCAACACCGGCTACGGCCGTGAAACCGAACGCTGCATTGGGATGGGCAAGTGCCGTTCGTTGGACGGCGGCACCATGTGCCCCAGCTTCAAGGCCACGCGTGAGGAACGATATGCCACGCGTGGGCGGGCACGCATGTTCTTTGAAATGCTTAACGGCGAGATCATCGACGAGACGCGCGATGCAAAGGACGTGAAGGACTCGATGGACCTTTGCCTTTCCTGCAAAGGCTGCAAGAACGACTGCCCCACCCACGTCGATATTCCAAAGTACCGAAGCGAATTCCTCTATCGCTACTATCAGCGACGTATGCGCGCGCCGATGGACGCATTGATCGGCCGACTCGGACAGTGGCTGCCCGTCGCCACCCGATTCAGCGGCGCGTTCAATGCCGTCATGCAGAACCGTCTCTCGCGCAGGATTGGACGAGTGTTCGGCCTGGCAGAGGGCGCTGCTCTCCCACCTGTGGCAGACACGGCATTCCGTCGCAGCAATACGGCAAGGCGTCTGGAGACCACGCGCAACGAATCGTTTGGCCCGCGCGATGTGGTGGTCTGGACCGACAGCTTCAACAACGGCTTCACCCCACACGTGATCGAGGCGGCCGTGAAGGTGATCGAGCGGCACGGCTGGCGCGCACGGCTTAGCTCACGGCACGTCTGCTGCGGCCGCCCCTTCTACGATGTCGGTCTTCTCGACCAGGCCCGCAACAATTTGCGCGAGCTGCTCGACGTGCTGGCAGATCCCATCGCAGCGGGTGTTCCCGTTCTGGTACTGGAGCCAAGCTGTCTGTCGGTCTTCCGCGACGAAATGCTGGCAATGCTTCCCAACGATTCCAGGGCGAAGAGGCTGGCGGGTCTCACCGTGACGATGGCCGAGTTTGCCAAGCGCGCCGGCATCAGGCTTGAGTCCGATACGGAGGTCCATGCACATGCCCATTGCCACCAGCGCGCATGCGGTGGTTCGAGCGCAGAGAGCGCCATGGGCCTGAACGTGATGAACACCGGCTGCTGCGGTATGGCCGGTGCCTTTGGCTACCACGAGAAGACGGCAGCCGTCTCTCGTCACATTGGCGAAACCACGCTTCTTCCTAAGCTTGACGCCCTTGGCGCCGACGCCACGGTGGTGGCTGACGGCTTCAGCTGCCGGTCCCAGATTCGCAAGGTATCCGGACGCGATGCACGCCATCTGGCCGAGGTTCTAGCCGAAGCGACTGCCCCTATTGACCGATCTGTTGCCCCCGCAAAACAACGCGACGCCGCTGTCGCCGAACTTCAATGAGGTATCTAGCATGAGCCAAACCAACCAAGCCTATATCGCCGAGCGCGGCAAACACGTGCCCCACGGAGTGGTCACGGCCCATCCTCTCTTCGCAGAGAAGGCCGAGGGTGCCTACCTGTGGGATGTGGAGGGTCGCCGCTATATCGATTTCGTCGGCGGTATCGGTGTCCAGAACATTGGCCACAATCATCCCAAGGTCGTCGAGGCTGTGCGCACCCAGTTGAACCGCGTCACGCATGCCGCCTTTCAAGTTGTTGGCTATGACGTGTACGTGGACCTGGCAGCGCGCCTGAACAAGCTGGTTGGCGGCAGTGAGGCCTACAAGTCGCTGTTCGTGACAACAGGCGCAGAAGCGGTGGAAAACGCCATCAAGATTGCGCGGGCCTATCGCAATGTGCCCGGCGTCATCGCCTTCCGCGGCGGCTTCCACGGCCGCACGCTGCTGGGTTCGACGCTGACGGGCATGAGCACGCCGTACAAACAGAATTTCGGCCTGGCAGCGGACATCTACCACACCCCCTACCCGGATCCGTATCGCGGCTTCGACGCGGCTGCGGCAATCCGCGCGCTCGAAGATCTGTTCGCCACGCAAGTCGCCCCCGAGCGCGTTGCCGCTGTGATTCTCGAACCGGTTCAGGGCGATGGCGGTTTCCTGCCGGCGGGTACCGAGTTCCTACAGGCGCTCCGTGAACTGACCAAGCGTCACGGCATCGTGCTGATCCTGGATGAAATCCAGGCGGGCTTTGGCCGAACGGGAACGATGTTTGGCTTCCAGCACTCCGGCATTCAACCGGACCTCGTGACGGTGGCAAAGAGCCTGGCCGGCGGTCTTCCGCTGGCCGGTGTGGTCGGACGTGCCGAGATCATGGACGCCCCTGCGCCCGGCGGCCTTGGTGGTACCTACGCCGGCAACCCGCTGGCCTGCGCCGCGGCGCTGGCAGTGCTGGATGTCTTCGAGCAGGACAAGCTGCTCGAGAAGTCAAAACAGACCGGCGAGCTGCTGCGTTCCGGCCTCGACGCCATCGCGCGTGACTTCCCGGCAATCGGCACCGTCCGTGGTATCGGCTCGATGCTCGCACTGGAATTCGTGCGTGACGGCGACCCCTTCCAGCCGGATGCAACGCTGGCGCAATCGGTTATCGACGAATGCCGTACGCGCGGTCTGCTCGTTATCAAGTGCGGTGTGCATCGCAACACGGTGCGCTTGCTGGCGCCGTTGAACAGCGCCCCGGAGACCATCGCGGAGGCCTTGACCATCCTGCGTGATGCGATTGGCGCGTCCACGAACGCTCCCAAGTAATACCGGCACAGGCGCGGCGGACGTCCCGCCGCGCCCGCCGAAATACAAAGGCGGCCAAGACAGGGAACATCACTTCCTTCGGCCCACGGCATTTTCTGCTGAATCAACATGAACTATGCGACGGGCGCCCGTTGCGCAGTGGCATTGCGGCATCAACTACTTCTTGAAACAGCATATGCTGACTGCGACCTTTCTCGCACCGACCCTTGCCCATGCACTCTGATTCCCACGAAGCCCTGGCCGCGCTGGACCGCGCCCACCTCATTCATCCCGTATCGGCCTGGCGCACTCATGAACAACGAGGACCCACGATCCTCACGTCCGGAAAGGGTGCCTATGTCCGCGATGCCGATGGAAACGAACTGCTGGATGCATTCGCCGGGCTATGGTGCGTCAACGTGGGCTATGGCCAGGAGAGCGTGGTGGAAGCGGCGGCACGACAAATGCGCGAGCTGCCTTATGCCACCGGCTATTTTCACTTCAGCAGCGAACCAGCGATCGAGCTGGCCTCGAAGCTGGTCGAGATCTCGCCCGCTTCTCTGCGCCATGTCTATTTCACGTTGGGCGGTTCCGACGCAGTGGACTCGGCTGTGCGCTACATCACGGCCTACTTCAATGCCACGGGCCGGTCGACAAAAAAGCACTTCATTTCCCTGGAGCGTGGCTATCACGGATCGTCGTCGTTCGGCGCCGGCCTGACTGCCCTGCCCGCGTTCCACTACGGTTTCGACCTGCCACGCGCCAATCAACACTACATTCCTTCTCCCTATCCGTACCGTCAGCCTGACGGAACCGATGAGCCTGCGATTATTGCTGCTTCGGTGGCTGCGCTGCGCAGGAAGGCCGAAGAACTCGGCCCGGAGAACGTTGCCGCGTTCTTCTGCGAACCGGTACAAGGATCGGGCGGAGTTATCGTGCCGCCCCGCGGATGGCTCAAGGCAATGCGCGATGCCTGCCGGGAGTTGGACATTCTGTTCGTCGCCGACGAGGTCATTACGGGTTTCGGCCGTACCGGTCCGATGTTCGCGTGCGAGCACGAGGATGTGCAGCCAGACCTCATGACGGTGGCAAAGGGGCTGACGGCTGGCTACGTGCCCATGGGCGCCGTGCTGATGTCCGACGCGGTCTACAACGGCATCGCGGACGGAACGCCGGCCGGCCAGTCCATTGGACACGGCATGACCTATTCCGCTCACCCGGTGAGTGCCGCAGTGGCGCTGGAGGTCTTGCGCTTGTACCAGGAAGGTGGACTGCTGGCCAATGGCCAGCGCGTCGCACTGCCATTCGCGGAGGGCCTAAAGCAGATGCTGGACCATCCGCTGGTGGGCGACGCTCGCTCCCTGGGCTTGCTTGGGGCACTCGAACTGGTCAGCAACAAATCGACAAAGCAGCGCTTTGACCCGGCCCTGGGTCTTTCCGACAAGCTGTTCGCCGCAGGGTACCGAAACGGCCTGATCTACCGGGCCTTCGGGGACAACATCCTTGGCTTTGCGCCGGCATTGTGCTATTCGGAAGCCGACTTTGAAACGCTGTTCCGTCGTTTGCGAAGCGCGCTTGACGAGGTTCTGGCCGATCCTGCTGTCCGCGCCGCCACTTCGGACTGATTAGAACCCTGCGCAGCTATGGAATTCGTGCGCCTGCGCGGGCTCGGGTCCGACTGGGAGGAGAAGGCCGATCGCTGGCCAGTGCTTCGGCCCACTGGCTGCGCCACACCGCCGGCTCGCACATGACCGACCGGCAGGTGGACCTGCGTTACGTGCAGGATAATTTTGGGCATTCGTCGCTCTCGACGACGAGCGGCTACCTGCAGAGCGAGGAGGATGCGCGGCACGAGGCCACGCAGGCACGGCATCGGATTGGATGGGGCCACAAGAGTTAACGCCTCCAGCTTCTCGGCGACTGCGGCAAGCCAGCCTCTGGCAAGGTGAACAGTAGTAGTTTCACGATCTTGAAATTAGATCCGAGCCTACACTCGCATCAACCCGGCGCGACGTCACAGACGGCGTCCCCCTCTCCTGCTGGCAGCATCGTTTGTTGGGGTTGCTTCTTGGCGATTAATTGCATTTTGAGTGGCGCCCTCCGGGGAAAGCGCTGTCGAAGTGTCGAAGATCATCATTCGTGCGACCCGCGCTCATCATTCATGCGACCGTGGCTTTTCAGTGCGCAACAATGTGCCGGTGGGGCGTTGCGCACGCTCTGCAAAGCAGCTCATTAAAGTTGCCAAGCTTATAAAGGTTCCAGCACCAAGTCGTTTCGATCTTGCTGTTGCAGGAAGCCGTTAACAACCCTGGGATACCGCCCGCCGTCGGCGTATCGTCTCGGCATCAAAGAGACGGAGAGCCGACATGCGATGCACGATCGTTCTCGAGTTCGACGATGGCAATGCCACTGCGGTCAGACGGGTTGAGTTGATGCGGTTTCACCGCGCCAACTGCGCGTCTTCCGGCGACGTCGGCTTGTCCCTTACTGAAGGCAAGTCATTAGTCAACCGCGTCCAACAGGAATTCGTCGAAGAGCAGGTCAGTCGCTACTGCGCATCGCAGCAAGCTTGTAAGGCCTGCGGCGCTCTCCGTCGAGTACATGACGGACACTCCTCCGAGCTGAAGACTACGCTGGGAAAGGTCTTTTACTGTCGCGATCGCTGGCAAGCTTGCAAGTGTGGTGCTGATCGATCGAGGTATGTGTCGCCGCTCAAGAATTACATTAAGCAAGCAAGCACAGGGGAGCTGCGATGGCTGCATGCTGAACTCGACGCCACAATGCCCTATCGGCAGGCCAAGCAGGTTATGGACCAGAGTGGCAAACAACCACGGGTCTGGGCATCCGCCATGCCGCGCACCAAGCGACTGCACGAAGAAATGATGAATTTTTTGGAGGACAGCGGATACAACGATCCCGACGAAGTCTGTGTCGTGACTGACGGCGCCCGGGATCTTGCCGGGGTTGCTGACAACCTTCCGTTCGATACCGAATGGGTACTCGACTGGGCCCACATTGGTCGAATGATGCGGCACGTCGATCAAGCGTAACCGCTCATTTCAGCACACCTTGTTGAGTCGAGCCGTTACCCGGTAACGTACGCAATATGGAAACGTTACCGGGTAACTAAGGAGTGCAGGATGGCGCAGACGACAGCCCAACGGCAGGCGGCCTATCGGGCAAGACGCGCGACAGCGGGCAAGGACGGCAACGGAGAACGTCGGCTGGACATGTGGGTGAGTAGCGAGGTGGATCTCGCGCTCGCGCGCCTGGCACGCCGTTACGCGGTAACGAAGCGTCAGATGCTGGAGCGGCTGATAGTTCGTGCCGACGAAGCAATCGTGCGCCGGCTCGATCCGGATTCAGAGCAATGGGACCTCTACTTCAAGGCGAGCCGGTAATGCTCGCCCGTTACCGTGTAACGGGCGAGTGCCGTATATGATCGATCAGCGCCTTGGTTGCGGCCGGTCGTCGTTCAGGCGGCGGGCGCAGCGGCGCTTTGGCGTTTGGCGAAGTTGAACGGCAGCAGGTCGGTGACGTCCGCGTCCGGGGCACGCTGCGGCAATTCGGTCAGCACGTGTAGCAGATAGGCATACGGCTCCACGCCGCAAGCCCGGCACGTGAGCATCAGGCTATAGACCATCGCGCTGGCCTTGGCGCCGGCGACTGTGTCGCTGAACATCCACGACTTCCTCCCCGTACAGAATGGTCTGATGTCGCGCTCGATGATGTTGTTGTCCACGGCCGCTTGCCCGTCGGTGACGTAGCGGCTCAGGTACTCCCACTGGTTTCGCGTGTAGGCGATCGCCTTGCCCAGCAGGCTCTCGGGCAGTACCTGCGGCGCCTGCTCGTCCAGCCATGCCTTGAACGCTTCGAGCAACGGCACGCTGTGCTGCTGACGCATCCGGTACGTGTAGTCGATGCGCGTTTCACCTTCGGGTAGGTCTGCCTTGGCGAGCGTCTCGACCTGATACAGAGCCTTGAAGTACTCGAGCGCGTGCTGCGCGCGGCCACCGGGTTTCTTTTGGCCCTTGAGCGCGTCGACAAACGCTCGCCTGGCATGGGCGAGACAGCCGAAGTGCGTGACGCCATTGACCGTGCGCCACGCGCTGTAACCATCGGTCATCAGCATGCCCTCATAGCCGGCGAGAAACGCTCGCGGATATTCCTGAGCGCGCCCCGGCTGGTAGTCGAACAGTACGACCGGCTGTTCGCTGTCTTCGGCACTGCGATAGACCCACATGTACGATTGACTCTGCGGGGTCTTGCCTTCTTCCTTCAGGACCTGCACCGTCGTTTCGTCGCCGTGGATGAGCGGCTGGGACAGCAGCGTGCGGCGTAGCGCCTCGTACAGCCGACTGTAGTGCAATTGCGCGGGCCGGATGATCCAGTTGGCCAGTGTGCCGCGGCCAACTTCAATGCCGGCGCGACTCAGTGCGTCTTCCATACGGTACAGTGGTGTGCCATCCACGTACTTGCCGGTGGTCACCGTCGCAAGCATAGCCGCGCTTGCATTGCTGCCTGGAAGTGGTTGCGCCGGCATCGGCGCAGTCAGCACCGGCGTGCGTTCGGCGTTGCGCTCGCAGTGCCGACACGCATATTTGAAGCGGACGTGCTGCAGCACCGAGACCTTGACTTCGATGTGCAACTGCTCGCTGACCTCCTCGCCCATGCGGTGCATCGCGCCCTGGCAGCAGGAGCAGATCTTCTGGTCCTCGGGCAGGTCGTATTCGATGCGTTGGCGCGGCAACTCCGCCGGCAGCGGCTTGCGACCACGTTTGCGGCCTGCAGGCTTGTCAGGCTCCGGCAACCCCGTGTCCGGAAGCGCGAGCGCGTTATCCTCATTGTCGTCGGCCGACTCTGCGGCCATTTGTTCGGCTTCGTCGAACACGCGGTCCTTGAGCTTCTCGCTGCTTGGTGCGAAGCGTTTGGACTGCGCGAGGCGGAACTGTTCCTCAAGGAGCCTGATGCGCTCGTTTAGCTCGGCGATGTGCTGGGCGTTGGCAGCAGCCCGCGCTTCGAGTTCGCGGATATAGGCCTGGGCGGCCGGCGGCAATTGGGAGAGGTCGTGTTCGTTCATGCTGAACACGATAGTGCAGCCGCCGCCCATTCGGGTATACGTCACACCGAACGACCATCAAGCTGTGTGCTGATATTTGCGCGACGGATGCCGCTGCACGGCGTCTACGTCGATACCGTCCAGCAGCCAGTGCAACTGCTCGGTCGTCAGCTCGATCACCGCCTGCTGACGCCGTGGCCACACAAAGTGGTCTTCCTCCAAGCGCTTCATCAGGAGCCAGAAGCCGGTGCGATCCCACAGCAAGAGCTTGATCCGGTTGCGCCGGCGGTTATGAAAGGCGTAGACGGCACGGGCAAACGGATCGAGCTGCATCGACTGCTCGACCAGGGCAACCAATCCATTGATCCCGAGGCGGAAATCCACCGCATTGCGGTGCAGGTAGACCTGCAGGTCAGCGTCGAGCTTGAACATCAACGCGCTCCCAACGCTTCGATCATCGCCTTCACCAGCGCGACGTCCTGCCCGCCGCATTGGAGCTCGACCGTCACGCCGTTGGGCAACTGCGCCACCAGCCGAGACGGCAATGGCGCCGGCGGTTGCAACGCACGCACAGGCACCGACACTGCCCCAGGCATAGTTGTCCGCCCGGGCTCGGCCTGCGGGCCGGCACCGTGAATTTCCACCACCGGAACGAACGCCGCCGGCGCACTTTCGATGACGTCCCTCGTGCCAGCAGCAACCTTTTGTTCCGCCTTGTGTTGCCCGATCCATCGGCGCAACTGGTTCGCGTTCACCCCGGCCTTGATTGCCATGCTGGCCACCGATACCCCTGGCCGCAGGCAAGCTTCAACCAACCGCCGCTTGTCACCCTTGTCAAAGCTACGCTTGCCGTTGGCGCCGACGTTGATCGCCCGCAGCGGCAAGAAATCCAAATCGATCTGGCCCATGACTTGTGTCCACTAAAAATGGTGGACACAATCCTGCGCCGTCTGCGCTTCTGATGCTATGTGCGGAGAATTTCGCGCTTACGATCAAGCTATCGCGCCTATGGCCTATGGGCGCCTTACGGCCGATGGATCAGTGTTCGAGCTTTGGGAGACCTTTGTTCGTTTCCGCAGTGACGTCTGGACTGGTCAGACGGACTGGTCAGACGGTGCGTTGGCAGAACCTCGCTCAAACGTTATTTCGTCTGCTTGAGTTGCGTAAGGAGCTTGACCCGAAATTGAGCCGCGCAGCAGAACAAGCCCGCGATAAGCTTCTTATTCTAGTTTGCTACCTTAACAGCAACCTCGATTCATTGATCGACTACCGAACCCGACAGCGTGTTGGCCTACGAATCGCAACCGGCTTTGTCGAATCATCTATCAATCGAATCATTGGCCGCCGCATGTGTAAAAGCCAACATATGCGTTGGAGTCGTATGGGGGCAAACAGTGTCGTGCAAGTGCGCGTCGCTCTCTTGAACCAAGAGCTTCACGAGCTCGCTCAACGAGATTTTCCTTGGATTGGCCAGCGCCGTGTGTCTTGGCCCTGGCAGAAACCGTCCCGGCCTTTTTAACGGCTTCCATTCATGGCCGCTCGCTGGCTCGACGATTCATTGCAAGCACATCCGCCGGCTAATTGTGCAGAGCATCCCTAGCGTCAGCCATGGTCGCAACAGAACTGAATCTTTTCGGACGATGAGATAAGAAAAATTTCTTCTACGTTTGGCTGGAAGAATGACCATTCTATTGGACTCTGCGTGCGCCTTGTCAGCTTGCTGTTCACGTCGAAGTCTGCCGCGCAGACCTCGAAGCCGAGCGGTTGCCGATAGGTGGGGACCACTAAGCGTCGAACCAGGACAGGGGCCAGGTGCTTTGATGCCGGTTTTGAGGGTGGGCAGGATCCAGCCCGCTCGCAGCCGCCTCGGCGCGCATCTTCGCAATGTTGAAAGGGCCCGCGTTGTAACTGGCGAAGGCGAACAACGCGGTGCTCATCCGAGAAATGCGCATCGGGAAAGTACCTGGTCATCAGCAGATCCACATGCGGCTTCAGTTCCTCAATCCTTGTTGGGCTGAATCTTCATGGCGCTGTCGTCAGTGAAATTGTAGAGGTGCGTGTTGTCCGGCGTTTCCCCGAACCGTGTACCGCGCGGGCGGAACTCAAGGTGGCGGCGGAAATTTTCGCTGTCTGACCTGGCGCTCCGGTTAGCAAGTCTGGCCGCCTCCTGGTAGGTCATCGGGTCCTTTTCCTTCTCGATCTCCAGCAGCAACGTACGTTCGTTAACACGCACGCTGTACTTGCCAAGGTTATAGAGGAGGTACATCGCGAACAGGTTGTCGAAGTCCTGATACGCCCCCTCTTCCCTGCGGAAGTCCAGGGACAAAACCGATGGGAAACGATTGGGCAAGTCCTTGAACGCCACCTTTTCGTCCTCGTGAGGATCGACATAGGACGAGCCACCATATTTCTTGTACAGCACCACATCCATGCCATACCCGCGCTTGCCCCACTCCTCGATGAGCTTCATCGCCATTTCGGTGGGAATGTTGGCCGTGGCGGCCGCCACCACGCGCCGCCCGGAGAGAACCCTGGCACTGGTGACATCGAGGTCCCTGTAGTTGGCACCAAACTTGAATGCAGCCCCGATGGTCTTGGCGCAGTTGAGGCGCAAGTAATCGTACTTGATCTCGCCCCTGTGATACTCGGTGTTCCTGGCCCGCCGGTGATAGTCGTCATTGATGCGTTTGAAGTACGCCGCAAGGGCCGCCTTGTCGCTCGCCGGTACGCCGTAGACGCGCACGCCGATGATCGAGCGCTTGTAGATCTCGCCAAAGTCGAGGCCAAACGAAGCAGTCTGCGCGACGGAGGAGACCGTCTTGTACAGGTACTCCTTCTTCGGAATGGCCACCATCAGATCCTTCGTGTAGAAACCTGTTGCGTGCCTGCGTGCGCGGTCGGCATAGAAATTGGCTGAGTAGACCAGATCGTCACCAGGTACTTCGTCTCGAATCGCAAGGGCGATATGGCCGGCCGATCCGCCCTTGGAAGTGCCGAAGCTGATCAGCAACTCCAGATCGTAGGGGTCCTCGCGAAGAAGGTCGGCAATATGGTCGATGTTCGCGGGATCGGGCCCGCCCTTGCTGCCGAAGCTGGCGGCGACTGCCGCCCCGGACCACAAAACGGCCACGGCTACAAGCCAGATTGCCAGCCGCATCCTCATCGTACCTCCTACGCCATCGGCTACCTCGTTACCAATACAGTGGTTCCTTGGCAATTATTACCGGTGCTAGGGGCATTTGTGTGCATGATGGCCGCACGAGACTTGTGCTTCGCCGGGAACAACGCGCCCCGTGTTTGTCTCACTGCACTTTGATCCGTGAGGCCGTCGGCATGGTCTGCCCTGGATGTACCCTGGTCACCTTGTGGATGTGGCTCGCCCTGTGGTGCTGCACGATGCCGGCCTATGCGCAGGAACTCGAGCCACGCGCCTATTCTGCCGCACCCGTCGGGACAGACTTCCTCGCCGCTACCTATACCCGACTCTCGGGGGTCGTGCTGACCGCGGTTTCTATAGCGGCGGCCGTGCGTCAGTGAATGGCATCGGCGTGGCCGACGCCATCGTCGAACCCGTGCCGCTTGATATCGGACCGGTCAGCCAGCGCGGCTTCGATTTTTCGATCATGTCGACGGAGGATGGCTGGTTGCGCTTCAACAATCATGTGCATGGCATCGCGCACAGCTTCGACTTCCGGGCCGACCACAGCGACGAGGCTGCCATGGCCGCCATGCATGCCTGGTTGATGCGGAATGCCGGGTCGCCGTTCACAAACGCGCTGGCAGTCCTGCGTCATACCGCGGACGGCTATGTCGCCCTGCAGAACGATCGCTTGCGCAACGTGATGCCCAACAGCGTTAGCGAACACCGCATCACCAGCGCGGACCATCTCGCGGACACGTTTGAAACCGTTTTCGACCTCGACATTCCCCAGCCCGGGCATGCTTGGGACAAGATCCGGGCGATTCGCCGCGATAAGGCGGCCTAAACAGGCGACACCCGCTCCCACTGGCTAACTCAATGGCACGGGCGGAGGCGAGTTACGCAGCGTTAGGATTCCCAATCTCTTGGCACGTCACAAAGTGAAGTTGGCAATAGGCTTCTATTTGGATGAGATCGTGCAGAAGGCCGTTGAACCCGAATAGCCGGTGTTGAGGCAGGCAACTTCGAACGGCGCATTCGGGTCGAAAAACGACGACCGGCTCGCGACTGACAGAGGTCATCTACGATTTCTATCGGCTCTTCATGCCCCACAGCTGCATCAAGGGTGCCAGGTAGACGGCCTTTCAATTTGCATCGCAGGCCGTTGACTTCCCGCCATGGCATACGAAAGCTTGTTCGCCGCGTCAACGACTGTCTGTGCCAGCTCCAGCAAACGCTCTTCGCTTAGCCGGGAAGTCGGTCCCGAAATGCACATGGAGCCTAGCAGCCGCCAGTGCAATCCGAACACCGGTGCCGACACGCTCGAGACTTCGGGCTCCCGCTCGCCAAGCGACAGATGAAATCCACGCCGGCGGATCATTTCATAAAGCTCGCCCGGCTCGCCTGAGAACGCCAGGATGACGCGGCCTGGCGAACCGCTGTCCAGCGGCAGTGCCGCCCCGATCCTGACGTGATGCCGGATGGCCTGCGGTCCTTCGACCCGGACGAGGCAGGTTCGCTGTTGTCCCTCCCGGACGTAGAACGAAGCGCTTTCGCCGGTCTTGATCGTCAGCTCCCGCAGCACCGGCTCCACCACTTCCTGAACATTGAAGGTTGCCTGGTAGCACGCGCCCAGCCACCCCGCCGCGCGGCCGAGCCGCCAGCTGCCGTCTTCCTTCTGCACCAGATAGTTGTCCGCCGCCAGCGTGCGCGCCAGCCGCAGCACGGTGGTCTTGTGGATGCCGGTCCGCCGGCTCAGTTCGGCAAGTGAGAGCTGGGGGTCGTTCACCCCGAACGCCTCGAGTACGCGCAGGGCGCGGGTGACCGCTATGACGCCCCCCGCGCCATCGTCGCCTTTTGACGCGCCCCTTGGATCACTATTGGCATTCATAGAACGAAACGAGGTGCACGGTGTGAAACGGCATTGTATGCCGTGAAACGGTCGACCACAATCCGAATCACAACGAAACCGAGATTCGGAGACAGTCAATGAAGGCAATTTCCCGTCGCTGCATATTCGTGCTTGCCGCAGGTCTGGTTCTGGCGTCCGCCACTACCCAGGCCGCGCCGCAGTACCCCACCAAGCCCATCCGGGTCATCGTGCCTTTTCCCGCCGGCGGGGGCACGGACATCATCGCGCGAGAAGTAACTAATACGGTTGCCAAGTCGACCGGCTGGGTCTTTGTGGTGGAGAACAAGCCAGGGTCCGGTGGCAACCTCGGGGTGGACGCGGCAGCCAAGGCGCCGGCCGATGGCTACACCATCGTCATGGGGCAGACCAGCAACCTTGCCATCAATCCCTCGCTGTATGAACGGTTGCCATATGACCCACTCAAGGATCTGACACCCATCAGCCTGGTGGCATCCGCGCCGCTCGTGCTGGTGACCCATGTCAATTCGACTTACAAGACGCTGAAGGACGTGATCCAGGCAGGCAAGGCAAAGCCCGGCGCCATCAACTTCGCCTCGCCGGGCAACGGAACGGTGGCGCACCTTGGTGGTGAGCTGCTTCAAACGACCGCGAAGGTGAAGTTCACCCATGTCCCTTACAAGGGCGCAGCGCAGGCGGTCAACGACCTGATGGGCGGACAAGTCGATCTCTACATGGCCTCGGTGCCTACGTTGCTCGGGCATATCAAGAACAACCGGATGCGGCCGCTCGCGGTGACGTCCCCCAAGCGTTTGCAGGACCTGCCTCAGGTGCCGACCGTGGCCGAGCTGGGCTATCCCGGCTTTGATACCGCGACCTGGTTCGGCTTCGTCGCGCCTGCCGCGACACCGAAGGACATCGTGGCGCGCCTGAATACCGAGTTCAACAAGGCGCTCAAGTCTCCGGCGCTTGCCACCAAGCTGGACGAGCAAGGTGCATCGGTGCTGGCTGGCACGCCTGAGGCGTTCAGTGCGCTGATCAAGCAGGACATCGGACGCTGGGCATCGGTCATCAAGGCCTCCGGCACGAAGCTGGATTGACGCCCTTATCTACCTATCTATTTCATATTGCCTGGAGTCCATCATGACCTTGCCCAACATCATCAAATCGTTTGAGCGCGTGCCCGCCGAGATCGTGGCGCGGGCTGCCAAGTTCCAACCGGCGATCCTCTCCGATGTCGGCGGACGCCGCGGTGCGTTGCATGGCCGGATCAGGGCCTTGCGCCCGACCATGAAAGTCGCCGGGCCCGCCTTCACTGTCGAGGTTCGCCCCGGTGATAATCTGATGATCCATGCAGCACTGGCGCTGGCGCAGCCGGGCGATGTTCTGGTCGTCGACGGCAAAGGGGACCAGACCTCTGCGCTGATGGGAACGATCATGATGCATGCCGCTCGCCAGCGCGGCCTTGCTGGTGTCGTCATCGACGGCGCGGTTCGCGACAGCCTCGAGCTGGACGAAATGCAGTTCCCGGTCTTTTCGGTGGGCACGAACCCTAACGGCCCCACCAAGGAAGTTGGCGGGCGCATTGGACACCCCATTTCTGTTGGTGGCGTCACGGTGAACCCTGGCGACTACATCTGCGGAGACGCCGATGGCCTGGTCGTGGTGGAGCGCGAGAAGATCGAAGCCTTGCTCGATGCCGCGGCAAAGAAGGAAGACGCGGAAGCCCAGCGCATTGCCCAGATCAGGGAAGGCAATACCACCGCGCCCTGGCTGCTGGCATCGCTGGTGACGGCGGGCGTCCTGAAGCAGGGAGAGGCACTGTGACGAACAAGCAAGTCATTATCGTCACGGGTGCCGACCTCGCGCCGGAGGCCCTTGCGCTGCTGGGTGACCATGAGATCGTATTCGCGGGGAAAACGCCCCAGACCGCCGATATTGCAGCACTGGCAAAGGAGCACAACCCGGTCGGCATTATCGTGCGCTACGGCAGCATAACCGCTGAAGTCATGGACGCAGCACCGGCCTTGAAAGTGATTTCGAAACACGGCACCGGAACTGACACCATCAATAAAGCCGCTGCGCAGGCGCGCGGCATCAAGGTGGCCGCCGCGGCCGGGGCCAATGCCGCCGCCGTGGCTGAACATGCGTGGGCGCTGATCCTTGCGTGCGCCAAAGCTGTTCCACATCTCAACGATCGCATGCGCCAGGGTCATTGGGACAAAGCAACTTACAAGGCCGTCGAGCTGAACGGTGGCACGCTCGGTATTGTTGGGCTCGGAGAGATCGGCCGCCGCGCCGCCGTGATTGGTGTGGCGATGGGCATGCATGTCACCGCTTTCGATCCTTATGCAACGACGGTCCCGGAAGGCGTAACGCTTGTCGACCTGCCTCGGTTGTTCAGGGAATCCGACGTGGTGTCGCTGCACTGCCCGTTGACGGAAGAGAACCGTGGCATGTTGAACCGTGAAACACTGGCGACGTTCAAGGACGGCGCTATCCTCGTCAATACGGCGCGAGGCGGACTCATCGACGAGCCTGCACTGGCCGAAGCCCTGCAGAGCGGCAAACTGTATGCCGCAGGCCTGGACAGCTTTGCCGTGGAACCGATGCCCGTGCCGCATCCGTTCCGCGACATTCCCAACCTGATTCTGTCGCCGCACATCGGCGGCGTCAGCAACGCCGCGTACGTGAACATGGGCGTTGGGGCGGCGAAGAACGTCCTGGCGGTGCTGCAAGGCGTGGCTACGCCGGCCTGACCGACGCACGGCTGCATCATCAACTAGAACAGAAGTGTCGCGGGAGGACCCGACGGACAGTCAGGTCTCTCCCGCAGCACAAGGAGACAATGGTGTTTTATCGAACAATTGGCTGCCTGGTGGCAGCAACGACGCTGCTTGTCAGCCTGTCCGCCGTGGCGGCGTACCCAGACAAACCGGTCCGCATCATCGTGCCGAATCCTCCCGGCGGCGCCGTCGACGTCGTGACGCGCAAGGTTGCACAGAAGCTCACCGTGCAGACGGGGCAGGGCTTCGTCGTGGAGAACAAGCCGGGCGCGTCCGGCACGATCGGCACGTCCCAGGTTGTCAACGCACCCGCCGATGGCTACACGCTTCTGGCTAACGACAACTCCTACACCACCCTCCCCTATGTCTTCAAGAAGCTGAACTGGGACCATCAGACAGCTCTGGTCCCTATCGCGCCGTTCGCATTTTCGCCGGTGGTGCTTGGCGTCAAGGCCGATTCGCGCTTCAAGGACCTGGCGTCCCTTGTCACCTATGCCAAGACGCATCCGGGAGAGGTGACGTTTGGCACCGGCGGCCCCGGTAGTTCGCCGCATTTTGCCGCCGAAGCGTTCCAGCAGGCCGCAGGTATCAAGCTGATGCATGTGCCGTACAAGGGGGCTGGTGAGGCCATGGTCGGGCTGCTGTCCGGTAGCGTGGATCTGCTGGTCGTGTCGACCCCGACCGCGCTGGCGCCGGTCAAGGGTAATCAGATGCGTCTGCTGGGCATCAGTGGCAAGACCAGGGTGGATGTGTTCCCGAGCGTGCCTACGTTCGCTGAAGCTGGTGTGCCCAACTTCAGCCTGTTCAACTGGTCAGGCCTTGCCGCGCCAAGGGGCACGCCGAACGATGTCATTGCACGCCTGCAAACGGAAATCCAGAAGGCGCTCCAGGCGCCCGACATGAAGACGTTCCTTGCGCAGATGGGGTCGCAGCCAGGCAACCTGGACAGCCCCGCGTTCGCGCAGCTGATTCAGCGCGAAACCGCGCAATGGGCAACGGTTGCGCAGAAGGCGCATATTGAGAAGCAATAACCAGGGGCGGCGATGTTCCTACTTCAGCAACCGGCCGTACGCGATGCACAGGTGCTCACCCGGCTTCCGGAGTCGTTCCGTCGGCACGACCCCAACAACGCGTGGGCGCATGCCAATCGCGGCGGGGCGACGATCGACTCATTCCTGGAGGGGCCGGTCTGGGCCGATGGCAATCTCTGGGTGACCGACATCCCCTACGGCCGCATCTTCCGTGTTTCGATGCAGGGCGACTGGGAGCTTGTTGCCGAGTACGACGGTGAACCGAATGGCATGAAGCGCCTGGCCAGTGGTGATTTCCTGATCACCGACTATCGCAACGGCCTGGTGCGTCTGGATGCAAAGTCGGGAACCGTAACCCCGTTTCTTGAGCGTAGGAATTCGGAACGCTTCCGAGGCGTCAACGACCTGACCTTCGATTCGCAGGGCAATCTCTACTTCACCGACCAGGGCCAGACCGGCTTGCACGATCCGACGGGCCGCGTCTATCGGCTGACGCCCGACGGCAAGCTGGACGTCCTGCTGGACAACGCACCGAGCCCAAACGGTGTCGTCCTGTCGCCCGACGAGAAGGTGCTGTTCGTCGCGATGACCCGCGGGAACAGCGTATGGCGCGTGCCGTTGCAGGCCGACGGGTCGGTCAGCAAGGTCGGGCAGTTCTTTACCTCTTACGGCCCGAGCGGCCCCGACGGTCTGGCAATGAGATCGGATGGCCATCTGCTGGTGGCGAATCCTGGACTTGGCTATGTCTGGGTGCTCAACCATCGCGCCGAACCTGTGGAGGTGATTCGTAGCCCCGGTGGCACATCGCTGACCAATCTGTGCTTTGGCGGCACCGAGGGCACCACGCTATTCATGACCGAGTCGACCACCGGGACGATCCTGTGCGCCGACATGTCGGTGGGCGGTGCACCGGTGCACGGAGGACGGCTGGCATGAACGGAGTATCGGGCGTTCTCGCCATGCCGGACGCATGCCTGCGCCAGAGCGCCGCGGCCGGGCGGCAAGAACGCGGCCTCACCCGCGCCGCGTGCCGCGGGACTATCGCGCCTCGGTCGATTCGCGCTCGAACTTACGGATCACCGGGTTGCCAAGGATGGCATCCCTTCCCGCTTCGATCAGGCGATCGACGTCCTTCTCGGGCAGTCGAAGTCTGGTCGGCAGATCGTTCAGACTTGCAGCACGCTCCTTGTCGAGGGCATCAAACGAGATCCGCGTGACGAAGAATTCGACTTCATCGCACCGCCAGCCTGGGCGGCGTGCAGCGATCTCCTGCTGCCGAGAATGCGGCATCCCACACCGATACGCCACAAGGTCGTCGCGCCACTGCCGCATCATGGGAACGAAGGCGTCATAGCTCATTCGAACGTTGGTCGCCATTCCCGCGTCGATGGCCGCGCTTGCGACTTCGATTCCGGATGGGCCATCCTGGCTTTGGTTCCAATCGCCGCGCGGGCCCTGACCGGCGTCAACAACAATGAAAAGCAGCCGCCGCACATTGATCGCGTCGTTCTCGCTCATGGGACCGTAAGCCGTGCCCAGCAGCAGGCGCGATTGCAAAATGGTGGCCAAGCCGTAGTTGTCGGTCACCCCGCCGTCGACCAGCTTGATGTACTTTCCCTTCGAAGTGTCCCGGAGACCGCGAACGGCGATTGCCAACGCGCCAAGCAGCAGCGAGTGCCCAGGCGCCTGGGCGTGGTCAAGGTTTGGCAGCGGTGCACTACAAGCCTCGGGATATTTTTGAAGGACGATCGGTGCGAAGAAGAGCGGGACCGCCATGGATGCGGCGACGGCCTCGGAAACGGGAAAGCTCGCGAGATCACTGCATAGCGCATCGAATGCCAGCTGGCTGAACGGGAACGCGACCCGGTAGTAGACGTTCGTGGCGTTGATCCAAACGATTGGCTTGCCGCGGCGGAACATGTCGGCGTACGTCGCGCCCTTGAACACGTCTTCGTCGAGCCATGTCCGGAGATCCTCCCGATCGTTGAGGCCCCCCGCGAAGAGGCGCGCAAGGTTGACCGGATTCAGCAGACTGAAGCGAAGTCCCGCCTCTCCGTCCTTCAAGAGCACTGATCGAAAGGTCGCCAGGCTGGCCTTGCCGTGCAGACCGTAGTACGCCGCGGTGATGGAGCCTCCGGACACGCTGCTGATGAATGCGATGTCGTCGAGCATGGACGCGCCCCCAGGACTTCTCATGGCGTCGAGGCCCTGCAGAGCGCCAAAGGCGAAGGCCGCGGCTCGCGTGCCACCGCCAGAGAACGACATGGCGACGGTTGTCTGGCCGGCGACGTCGGTGGGTTCGCGCATGGCCGCGGATGCGCTGCCAGCCGCGGCCTGAGGCAGATTGCGCGGAGCATTGTGAGGAAGCGACCCGCAGGCACTGAGTCCCGCAAGTAGAAGCAGCATCAGAGTGCGGTAGGCCCTGCCGCAGGCGTGCCGCTCTCTCCCTGCCCCCCCATTCGCGAAGGCAGGCTGCTCTTGCGGCGAAGAGTTTGGTCATGTCGAAACTTGAACATTGGACTAGGTAAGGAACGGGCTCGGCGCGGTGGCGGCCCGCAGGAAGGGAAGGCCGAGTTTCGTTGCCGCCAGGATCCGGTGTGTCCGGCTCCCTCGGAATATTACGGCATCTCCATGGGGCCGCACGACCCGCAGATGGCGCCTGAGCAGCTTCGGGAGAAAGTTGGAGGGCGGACGAAGATCAATCAGGTACTGAATGCTAACTTGACCGATCTTGATTGGTTCGCCTGGTGCCACGCCGCTAGCGGTCATGTTCAATCGCCTCCAAGCTATCGGAGCCGCCACGCTCGCGAGTTCCAGGAATCAAACCGCTCACCGGAGCCAGGGTCCCACATGCCCCCCAAATCATCAAATTTTTTGAACAATATTTACAATTCAGGCTGACTGTTTCCGCACCCTCCTTCGCTATAGTTCGTCACATGGACGGCGCGATAACGCGACAGGGCGAACAAAGCGCCGCCATGCAAGAACTCAAAATCATTGAACAAATTTCATCGGAGAGAGCACCATGTCGAACGCCAAGCTGGAAGTCCTGACCCCGCGCAACAGCCAACTGATCATCATCGACCACCAGCCCCAGATGGCTTTTGGTGTGCAGTCGATGGACCGCCAGACCATGAAGAACAACGTCGTGGGCCTGGCCAAGGCAGCGAAGATCTTCGATGTGCCGACCACCATCACCACGGTCGAAAGCGATTCGTTCTCCGGCTATACCTACCCCGAACTGCTCGACGTCTTCCCCGGCAAGCAAACGCTCGAACGCACCTCGATGAACTCCTGGGACGACCAGAAGGTGCGCGACGCGCTGGCCGCCAATGGCCGCAAGAAGATCGTCGTGGCCGGCCTGTGGACCGAGGTCTGCAACACTACCTTTGCGCTGTGCGCGATGCTCGAAGGCGACTACGAGATCTATATGGTGGCCGACGCTTCGGGCGGCACGACCAAGGAAGCGCATGACTACGCCATGCAGCGCATGGTCCAGGCGGGCGTGGTGCCCGTGACCTGGCAACAGGTCATGCTGGAATGGCAACGCGACTGGAAGAACCGCGAAACGTACGACGAGGTGATGGCCGTGGCCAAGGAACACTCGGGCGCCTATGGCATGGGGATCGACTATGCCTATACGATGGTCCACAAGGCCGCGCAACGCACGGCAACCACGCACGAATCGCTGGCTCCCGTGCACGCGCCGGTCGTCGAGCGCTGATGCATGTCCGCCACCAGTCATCCCTCGGAGCGCACAAGATGATTTTTCGAAGCGTGGCCAACGGCGCCCTCCTGCTGGGATGCTGGCTGGCCATCAGCACGTCCAGCGTAGCGGCGGCAGCGATCGTCGCCAACGCGCTGATCACATGATCGCCCCTGCGCGGGGGAAATCTTCCCCCGCGGGCATACCCCAGCGAGACAAACAAGCAAAGACAATGCTGCCGGCGAGCGTTTGCCACCCTTCAGCATTGCCGGATCGGCCGAGCGCCTGGAGTTGGGCGAGTGCAAGGGCCGCTGCACCCATTTACAGGATGGATCTCAACCATGAGCGCAAACGTCAATGCATCAGACAATACAGAAACAAACGAAAATCCCAGCCTCTGGGAAATATGCAAAGCGCCAATCCTTCTTACTATTGTGGGCGGCGCCATCGACACCATTGGCTTTATTGCGCTGCTGGGCTTCTTCACCGCACACGTCACCGGAAACCTCGTGCTTGCGGGAGCGGCATTCGTCAACGGTGGGGCCGGCTTATGGATTAAGCTCGGCGCCATACCACTCTTCATTGTCACGGTCATCATCAGCAAGATGCTGATTGACCGCAACCAGCGGACCCAACAGACCCACCAGACCTTAGGTTGGCTGTTTGTTGCTGAAGCGACCTTCTTGCTGGGTTTCATGGTCGCCGGCCTGTATCTCGAACCGTTCGATAATCCGGATGGCGCGGGCCTTGCTTTGACTGGAGGCCTCGGCCTTGTCGCGCTTGCCGTCCGAAATACTGCCAGCAAGACACTGATCAAGTACATCAGTCCCAGCACCATGATGACCGGGAACACCACCCAGTTGGGTATCGATCTGTCGAATTACCTGCGCGCCAGGACACGCACCAATTTCCAGGATCTTCTCAAAAGCGCAAGTGTTGTGATCGGCTTTGTGATCGGGGCTTTCCTGGGTGCATCCCTCTATGTGACGATCGGATTCTGGGGTGTCCTTCCATTTATACTTCCCGTCGCATATATGGCGCGCATGGCATTCCGCAACCAATTCAGATGAGTGGATGACATCATGAGCATCAGCAAAAACAGGCTTGAATCATTCAGCGATGGTGTCATTTCCGTAAGCTTGACACTCATGTTGTTTCAACTACAGGTTCCGGAAGGTTTTTCGCTTAAAGACATCCTTAATAATGCCTCTAATTTTTTCGGCTATGTGCTAAGTTTTGTTTACGTCGGAATATACTGGAACAACCATCATCACCTGTTTAAAGTTGCCCGTGGAATCAACGGCAAAATTATGTGGGCGAACCTCCACCTGCTGTTTTGGCTAAGCATGATTCCATTCACCACCACCTGGACTGGAAAATCTGGCTTCGCGCAGACACCGACGGCAATGTATGCATTTGTCCTGTTCATGTGCGCCGTCTCCTACTCACTGCTCACAAGACTCATCATCAAGTATGACGGCGAACGTTCCGCACTTGGGCAAGCCATCGGCAACGACCTCAAAGGGAAGCTCTCCATCCCTATCTACGCATTAGCGATCCTGGCCAGCTTTTTCAGCAGCGCAGCTTCGTTCTTCATACTGACCTTAATGGCTGGCATATGGTTTTTTCCCGATTCTCGCATTGAAAAATATCTGCTTGGCAACAATACCCATGAACTCTGACGGTATGGGGCTCAGCGCGTCAACGCATTCTTCGAATGCGAGCCAGTCAACCATCGCAAGTTTGTCGGCCAGGGACTGCGGTTTCAAGAGTTCTCCTCCCGGGGCCTTCTCCAAGCCTGCGTTGAATAGCGTTTCAGCGGTCATGACCGCACTCGATTTCGTGATGTAGGGCGGCTTTCAGTGGCTTGTGCCCTCTTCCAGGCTGCGTATCGATCAGGCATACAAACCGCACACGGCCGGAAGCCGGCGGCGATAGCGATCGACTCATCGAAAAAGAAGACTCGCTGTCTGATATAGCCTCCGCAGGCGATGGCCTGCAGGGCCGCCCGGCAATCAAACCTGCCGTAGATCCGCCCGCCTCGATGGCCACCGAGTGTGCCCGGCACCGAACTCTCGTAGGGCTTGCCGTCCCGTCCGATCAGCGTCCAGGTTCTCGATTCGGTCATAGCCGATCCACCATTTAGACTCACACAGAATGTCTGCATCCAGACCAGATAAGTACTGACCGGCCCGTCCGTATGCGCGTGGAGACAAG
This sequence comes from Cupriavidus sp. BIC8F, assembly GCF_032465815.1. Taxonomy (NCBI): domain Bacteria; kingdom Pseudomonadati; phylum Pseudomonadota; class Betaproteobacteria; order Burkholderiales; family Burkholderiaceae; genus Cupriavidus; species Cupriavidus sp. BIC8F. The sequence goes on from NZ_CP136095.1 coordinate 2,879,194, forward strand.
TCCGCTGCAATGGTATCGGTCAAGATCAGATCCCCGGCAGCATGGCAGTCTGTGATTCGACACGCGCTGGCGCGATCGCCCTCTCGTGCTCCAGTAGCCAGCGTTTACGGGGTACCCCCCAGGCGTAGCCCTTGAGATCGCCATTGCTGGCGATGACCCGATGACACGGTACGATGATGGCGATCGGATTGGCGCCATTGGCCGCACCGATGTCGATGGCCGCGCGCGGATCGTCGAAGCCCAGTTCCTTGGCCAGCTTGCCGTAGGTCGTGGTCGTGCCGGCCGGAATGCGGCGCAGCGCGGCCCAGACCCGGCGCTGAAGCTGAGAACCAGCGGTCTCAGTCCGCAGGGCATCCAGCGCGCCCAATTCACCCGAAAAATAGCGAGCCAACGCTTCTGCGATCTCGGAAGGGGCCGGAACTTCAACCAGCTCGACACTGCCATAGTGGTCGCGCAAGCTGCGATGCTGGCGCGCCTTGTGGTCGGCAAAATCGAGCCCGCGCACATTCTGCCGCGCATCGGTGACGAGCAGTAGGTCGCCCAACGGCGACTCCAGATAGCTCAAGAACAATTGCATGATGCACTCCTTGCTGAATGAATCGGCGCCCACCTGATGTGGTCAGTCTGCTCATCTCAAGCGGGTAATGCCCCATTGGCCAAACAGGTAGGCCTCACCGCTTTCCATGTGCAGCTCGATGGCACCGGCATCGCCGACCCGCCATTGCGCCGCGCCTTAGCCGTCGCCATTCATGGCGGCCTCCCTGATCAGGCCGAGCTGGGTCAGCGCGGCCACACCGTCGTCCAGGCCGAGTTCTTCCACGATCCTGCCGTCTATCACCTTCAGCACGGTAGTACCGGTGAAATGCATCGTGCGGCCAGTTGCGGCAGGCAAACCGCCGATCAGGAAGTCATCAAATGCCGGGCCCGTGTGGGTACCGCCACCTTCCCACTGGCCGACGACATAGTCGCCTTCGGCGATCAACTCAGCCGTGCCCCAGAAGTTGAGGTCGGGGAATGCTGCACGAAAGTCGGTCATGAAGGCCTTGATATTCTCGCGACCACGACGAGGCTCGTGCAACGAATACTTGAGCAGCATGTTCGGGGCGGCAATCTCATCGATTACCGCCAGATTGACATTCTTGCCCCAGAATTCCGTGAACCAACGACCGACGACGGCCTTGTTCTGCTCTTCTTTGCTCATGGAAAGGTCCTCACAGTTAGTTTCGGCAAGGTTCATCGAAACCATTCGATGCCCTGAGCAAGAGAATAGGCATCCCCGCGTTGTTCAAAACTCCGATTCTTGCTGCGCAAACCAATCCGAAGATCGATACGGATCGGCGCATTGGATTCAATCGCAAGAAACGGAGAGCGCGGCCAAGACAGGCTGCCTACTCGGTTCCGGCCAGGTTTATCCCCGGAGTCGCCACTTTGGATATCGCGGTTGCAGGTGGCAAGCATGCCAATGCCGTGGGCTCATGAAGTCAACGTGTTCGCACTGGCCGTTGGAACGATGATTGCCCTCTTGTTCTTTACGATGATCATGTCGCGAATGATTCATCACGAGCCCCTGCCTGCCGGCAGGGTCCCTTCCCTGTTGATCCTGATGGCACCTTTCGAAGTGGGCTTTCTCGCCTACACCAACTTTACGCGACGCGTCGACACTTTCTCCGGCTTGCTGTTCTACTTCGGCCTCTTCATATTCCTTACGCTGGCGCCTAAAGTATTTCGCAAGGGAATTCCGTTCGCTTCCGGTTGGTGGGCCATCAGCTTTCCGATGGCGGCCCTCGCGAGTGCCGCGCTGAAATATTCGATGTTCGTCCAGGCCTGGCCCGTGACGGTGATTGCGATCATCCTCCTCGCCATGCTGAGCATCGCGATCGTGGTTCTCCTTGTCAGAACCCTGCACATGCTTATTAATGGGAAGCTGCTCGCCGGTTGAAGCAGTGACTGGAAACGTCGGTCAGTTGCTGGGACGATCGCCAGCCCGGGGAAAAAGCGGCCACGCCGTCGCCGCGCAGGCCCCCGCCAGGAGCCAGACGCCGGCCCAGCCGCCGCGATCGAGCAGTAGCGGAATCGCCGCAGGGGCAGCGAAGTACGCGGCGAAGACCAGCGTATTGGCCAGTCCGAGGGCCGTACCCGCCCGCTCCGCGCCCGCCTGCGTCGCCAGTTCGGTGTAGGCAACTCCATGCCAGGCCGAAACCGCGACGCCAGCCAGCACGACCGCGACCATGGTCAGCGTCGCAGGAACACTCTGCCCGACCGCCGCGCAGAGGGCCAGCGGCACGAACATCAGCGCGGCGATCAGCGTGCAATGGCGCAGCCATACACGGCGGTTGCCACGCCGATCGGTATGGCGGCCGCTCCAGATCCGCATCGCCATCGCGCCGAGCTGCACAGCGCAAAGGGTGGCGGCGATGCCCGACACGCCCACATGGGCCGCATCGTGCAGGAACACCGAGGCGAAGCTCAAAACCGCGAATTGGGGCGCGCACAGGATGCCGATGGCCACGGCAATGCGCCAGACCCGCAGGCTGCGCAACGGGCTGGCATTGTCGTGCGCATGGCGTCGTGCCGACGTGGGGGCAGCGAGATGCGTGGGTTCGTGCAGCCATCGCCAAGTCAGCCAGACAGAGGCAAAGCAGAACGCAGCCAGGACTGCGTACACCCAGCGAAAGCCCATGGCAACGGCCAGCCACGGCAACAGGAGCGCTCCTAGCCCACCGCCGAGGGGCACCGCCGTCTGGCGGATACTCATGGCCAGGCCGCGCTCGCCTTCGGCGAACCATCGCATGACCGCCCGCCCGCTGGCCCCGTTGACGCTGCCGCCCGCCAGTCCCAGCAACGCCATGCAGGCCATCGCCACCGGCAAAGGCGGCACGCGATCCGGCCTTGGGGCCAGAAACAGTGCCATCACGGCCAGTATGAGAGCGGTGGCGCCAAGCCCGTACAGCAGGACGCGACGATCGCCCCACCGGTCGGCCGCTGCGCCCCATGGCAGTTCGGACAACGCGGCGCCGATGCCCAACGCACCAAGCAGCAGGCCAAGCCCCCCGTTGTCGATCTGATAGGCGCTGCGCAGCCACACGGCGGTGGCGGGCAACCCGTTGGCGGCAGCGATGAAGCTCGCGTTCGCGGCAACGCCGACGCCCAACACTTTCCAGCGATGCGAAGCGGCGGAGGCGGCGAGGGAATTACCACCAGGGCGGGGAAAACAGACGGACTCGGCCACGACGGCTCTCCGATAAGGCAGTTGACAGAGCGTCAGTATTGCAACCAATATTCGTCTTGAAAATCCGAAAGTTTCGGACCGATTGTTTCGTTTTTCCGGACGATTGCCATGGCGTCGAATCTTGATATTGCCGCGCTGCGCAGCTTGATCGCCGGCATCGACCTCGGCAGCTTCGCGCGCGCTGCGGAGCAGGTCGGCCGCTCCACTTCAGCCGTCAGTGCGCAGATTCACAAGCTCGAGGACATGGCAGGCACGCCGCTGTTTCGCAAGGCCGGCAGGACCCTGGAACTCACCGAGGCGGGGAGTCTGCTGCTTGGCTACGCGCGCAGAATCGTTGCCCTGAACGACGAAGCTGCCGCGGCCGTGCGAGGGGTGGACTTGTCCGGCGGCGTGCGACTGGGACTGCAGGAAGAGTTCGGCGAGGCAATGCTGCCGGAGGTGTTGGGGCGGTTTGCGCGAGCGCATCCGAAGGTCCGGGTCGAAGCCATGGTGGCGCGCAATCACGATTTGTTCGCCCGCATCCAGGCGCGGACACTGGATCTCGCGCTGGTCTGGGGCGGCGCGGATGGCGCTCGGACGGCAAGAGAGCCCGGCGCCGATTTCGCCGTGGTCGGCGAACCGCCGATGTGCTGGGTCGGACCGGCTGCGCTGCCGTGGCGCATCGAACCCGGCCAGCCGATACCGCTGGCGGCATTCGACCGGCCCTGCCATTTCCACGATGCCGCCACGGCGGCATTGGACCGCGCCGGAATTCCCTGGCGCGTCTCGTTCACCAGCCCCAACCTTGGCGGCCTGTGGGCCGCAGCGGCAGCCGGACTTGGGTTGGTGGTCCGCACGCCCTACGGCTTGCCGGCATCGCTGCGGCAACTTGGGGCTGCCGAAGGATTGCCGCCGCTCGGCAAGATGCCCCTGATGCTGCTGCGCGCGCCGGGGCCTGTGTCCGAGGTATCACAGCGCCTGGCCGACATCATGCTGGAGGCGTTGCGTCCGGTGTGATGGCGGCGGTGTGATGGCTGGTCACGCCCTATCGGATCGGCGCCCGGGCAGATCGCCATCCACGGCAACGGCGATGCCGCCATCGATGACATCCTGTTCGCTTTCAGCGAAGCGCAGAAGGCCTTCCCCCGTGCCGATGCGCCGCAGGTGGCAAACGCCCCGGCGCGAAGCTCGTCGTTCGAGCCAGCCCAGACCAGAACCAGTTGATTGGACCCTTCCGGCCAGAAGCGGCCATTCGACATCGAGGGGTAGATTGTCGACGATTCAAGACACTAGCAGCACGGCTGTCCGTCAATGCCGATCGAGTGTCCTGGCTTGCGCGGAGGCAGCGAATACGCTTCGGCGGAAGCAGCCCAGGCTGGCTGCACGCCTACCCTCGGCGCCGCAGCACCGATAGCGCAGGCCAACGGCGCTACCCCGCCCGCAGCGCCCACAGGGCCTCCAGTACGTATTCCGTGGCACGTTCTACCCGTTCCCCGCTGTGCGCCAACCCCAGTCGCCGCCACAACGCCGGCCGCAGCGGGCGCATCACTACGCGCGCATCCGGCGCCGGCGTGGTGACCTCGTGTGGCAGCAGGGCCGCGCCATAGCCGGCCGCCACCAGGCTCTTGATGGCGTCGTTGTAGTTGAGCTGAATACGCGGCGCCGGCCTGTGGCCACCGCTGGCGAACCACTCGGCGGTCAGGCGCGACAGGCGCGTGGTGCCGTCATTCAGGATCAGCGGGCGCGTTGCCAGCCAGGCCGGCGTGATGCGCGCCGGGCAGGGCCAACTCGCTGGCAGGAAAGCCCGTACCGGATCGCGCCGCCAAGGGCGGATGGTCAGCCCCGCCACGCGCGCCTGTGGCAGTGCCACCAGACCGACCTCCAGCGTGCCGGCGGCCAGCCGCGCCAGCGTCTCCTCCGAGGTAAGCACGGCCACCTGCACGTCGATATCGGGATGCCGCTCCGCCAGCATGGCCAGCGCCTGCGGCAGCAGGTGGGCGATGGCCCCGGTCGAGGCGCCGAGGCGCACGCGGCCGGTCAACCCCTGCACCTGACGCTGCACGTCGTCCAGCGCAAGGTCGGCATCGGCCAGCAGGCGGCGGGCGCGATCGACCAGTGTCTCGCCAATGGACGACGGACGCACCTCGCCGCGCCTACGCGTCAGCAGTACCGCGCCGACGCGGGCTTCCAGCTCGGCAATGTGCAGGCTGACGGTGGGCGGAGCCAAGTTCAACGCGCGCGCAGCTTCGGCGAAGGAACCCAGATCGGCGATGGCGACGAGGGTACGCAGGCGGTCCAGGCTGATCTCGCGCATGGGGCGGCACTCCGGTTAAGGGCGTATCTGCTGACGAGGATTATCGTTCAGGAAACGTGAATTTCATCGTCATGAAATTCAACTTCTTCGATTCTATCCGGTGGCGCAAGATGGCGCTTCCTGTACCGGCCGCACCAACGCAGAGCTGATGCTGCACCGGCCGGGGCCGCCACTTTCACGCCACTTCCAAGGATCCATCAATGCGCTACCCTCTTGTTTTCATCGACGGCGACCAGGGCACCACCGGCCTGCAGATCCACGAACGCCTCCGCGGACGCGACGATCTGCGCCTACTGACACTGCCCGCCGGCCAGCGCAAGGATGCGCGCGCCCGCGCCGACGCCATCAACGGCTGCGACATCGCCATCCTGTGTCTACCGGACTCCGCCGCACGCGAGGCGGTGACGTCCATCGTCAACCCTGCGGTGCGTGTGATCGACGCCAGTTCGGCACACCGCACGCAGCCCGGCTGGACCTATGGCTTTCCGGAGATGGCCGCCGGCCAGGCCCAGCGCATCGCGGGCGCGCTGCGCGTCAGCAATCCGGGCTGCTATCCCACCGGGGCGATCGGCCTGCTGCGCCCCTTGGTGGAGGCCGGCCTGGTGCCGGACGACTACCCCATCGCCATCCACGCGGTGTCGGGCTATTCAGGTGGCGGCCGCACCGCCGTCGATACTTACGAGGGACCGGAGGCCACCCGGGCCCTGCCCTTCCAGGTCTATGGCCTGGACCTGGCGCACAAGCACACGCCTGAAATCCAGCAGCACGCGGGCCTGGCACGCCGCCCCGCCTTCGTGCCGGCCTACGGCGCTTTCCGGCAAGGTATCGTACTGACGGTGACGCTGGAGTTGGACCTGCTGGCATCCGGCACGGACGTCGGCAGGCTGCACGCCTGTCTGCTAGACCACTACGCCGACGCCCGCCATGTCGAGGTGATGCCGCTAGCCGAATCGGCCGCCGCCACTCACCTCGACCCGCAGGCACTGAACGGCACCAACGACCTGCGCCTGGGCGTGTTCGCCAACCGCGAGCACGGGCAGGTGCTGTTGGCAGCGGTGTTCGACAACCTCGGCAAGGGTGCTTCGGGAGCGGCGGTGCAGAACCTCGACCTCATGCTGGCCGGGGTGGCGGCGGAGGTTCGCCGGGCCGCCTGAGGCCTACCCAGGGTAATGGCGGTCGTCGCAGCCGGGCAGTCCCGAGTTCACCGTGTCGCCTTCCAGGCGCGTTACTTAACGCGGCGCAAGCTTCGGCGTCGAAATAAGAAGCGGGCCGGCAGCTTCCCGGCTTCCGGCCCGCCTGGTGCGATCGGGTCAATCAGGCGTGATTCGGCGCGTCAGTGAATCTGCATGCCACGCATGGCGTGGATGCGTTCGTGATATTTCCGCATGCCCTCGTACTGACGCAGTAGCACCGAGCGAATTTCCTCTGGCATGTCTTTCGTCAGCGCCGAGCGGTACTCGCCCCTAGTGGCCTCTTCCTCGCGCTCGCACAACTGCAGCCCAGCGTCGGTGGCAACGTCACTCGGCCTTGTAGCCCGATGCTTTGATGGGCCGTTCCCAGCGCCTGAGCTCGGCGACCTGGGTCTCGCCGAGCTGCTGCGGGCCGGCGTAGTTCGCATTCAGGCCGATCTCGCGGATGCGCGCCTGGAGATCGGGCGCCTTGAGCACTTCGGCTATCGCGTCGGACAGGCGCTTGACCTTGTCGGCCGGCAGGCCTGCCGGGGCGAACAGGCCGACGAAGGCCTCCGCTCTGGCGTCGATTCCGGTCTCCTTGAGCGTGGGCACGTCGGGCAGCGCCGGCGATCGCGCGTTACCCGTGACCGCGAGGATGCGCAGGCGGCCCGCGCGGTGATGCTCGATGGTCTCCGATATCGTGTCCACCATGATGGGAATCTGTCCGCCCAGCAGATCGGACACCGCCGGCGCGCCGCCCTTGTAGGCCACGTGCGTGAGCGGCACGCCTGAGGCCTGCGACAGCAGCACACCCGCAAAGTGCGGCACGGTGCCTGCGCCCGAAGTGCCGTAGTTGGCTCGGGCCGGGTTGGCCTTGAGCCAGTTCAACACCGCGCGGATGTCGCCGGCCGGCGCCGCCGGACCCGCCGTCACCGCGAAGTCGAAGGTCACCACACGCGCGACGGGCGTGAAGTCCTTCACCGGGTCGTAGTTGAGGTGGTAGAGCCATGGCGAGATCACCAACGCGCCGCTGGGCGAGATGACCAGCGTGTTGCCGTCGGCCGGCGCGCGCTTTACTTCCCCAAGCACCAGGCGACCGCCGGCTCCGGGCTTGTTCTCGACGATCACCTGCTGGCCGAGCGGCAGGCGCAGGCGCTCGGCCAGCAGCCTCGCCACGACATCGACCGAGCCGCCGGGCGCGAAGCCGACCAGCAGCTTGAGGGGCGGCTTGTCCTGGGCGAGGGCGCCCATGGGCAGCGCGGCGGCCAGCGCCATGGTTGCAGCCACCCGATTGAAAACGCGTCGCTTCATCATGGTGAGAGTCTCCTTGGTCAGCCGAAGTCGATCAGAAACCGAATACTCGCATGGCATTGCCCGAACGCACGGCGTCGCGCTGCGCGGCGGACAGCCGCTCGGTATTGGCGAAGGACCCGCGCGTGTCGTGAACCTGGTGCGGCCAGTCGGTGCCGAACATCACGCGGTCGGCGCCGACGACCGAGATCAGGAACTCCAGCGAAGCCGGACTGTACGAGATGCAGTCGTAGTGGATGTGGCGCAGGTAGTCGATGGGTGTGCGCTGCATCTTGCGCCGCTGGGGGATCTCGACCTCGTGGCCCTTCCCGAAACGGCCGGCCAGGTAGGGCAACGCACCACCCGCATGCGAGGCGATGATCTTGAGGTTGGGGTATTGGTCGAAGAAGCCCTCGAAGATCATGCGCGTGATGGCGAGCGTGGTGTCGAACATGAAGCCCACGGACCAGCTCAGGTCGAACTTCGTCATGTCCATCAGGTCGGCGCCCGGCGGGTCGGTGGGGTGCACCAGCACCGGCAGCGCGCGACGGTCGATTTCGGCCCAGATGGGTGCGAAGGCCGGGTCGGTCAGGCTGCGGCCGGCGATGTTGGCCAGCACCATGACGCCGCTCGCACCGTTATCGCAGGTGCGCTTGAGCTCGTCGAGCGCGCGCTGCGGGTATTCCCACGGCAGCGAGGTGAACCAGCGCAGCCGGCTCGGGTGAGCCGCCTGCGCCTGCGCCAGCGAATCGTTGGATTCGCGCGCCGCTTCACAGCTGGTTTCCTCGTCGCCCCAGAACACATTGGGGCAAGTCAGCGACATGACTGAGATGTCGATGCCCGCCGCGTCCATGTGCTGGATGCGTAGATCGTAGTCGAAGTGCCCTTTCTGTGGGATGACCACGGGCGTGTCGCCACGGAATACCTCGTGCTGGCCGTCGGGGCGCTGCTGGATGTTGTAGAGGCCGCCCTTGCGCTTGAGCAGCTCCAGCCAGGGTTTTGTGAAGATGTGGGTGTGAACATCGATGACAGGCATCAAGGGGGCTCCTGTGGTGTGTGAATGACGGATGTTCGATCGAGGCCTAGACGCTACTGTAGTGATCTGGCATAAACGTATTGGTGGATATCTTGATACCAGGATAAGTAAATACTTATGCCCGACCGACTCACCGCCCTAGCCCTTGAAACGCTGGACCGCATGCGCTCGCGCCTGAAGGCGCGCCAGCTCAACCTGCTGGTCGCGTTGAGCGAGTACGGCTCGCTCTCCCGCGTGGCGCAGGAATGGGGGGTGACCCAGCCCTACTTGACGCAGATGCTGGCCGAGATCGAATCCATGATGGGCACGGCTCTGTTCACGCGGCAACGCGGTGGCGTCACGCCCACGCCCGTGGGGCGCATCGCGATCTCGCGCGCATCGCGCCTGCTGGTCGACCTGCAGGACTGGGCCAACGACATGGCCGCAGCCCGCCTGGGCTTCACCGAGCGGCTCAGCATCGGCGTGATTCACTACCTGTCCGGCCAGTTGCTGTGCGACACGCTCTCGCACACGCGCGAGCAGGTCGGGCCGTTCGTGTTCTCGGTGGAGGAAGCCAGTAGCGACCGCCTGCTGGCCCTGCTTCGCGAGCACAGGCTCGAAGGCGTGGTGGCACGCGCGCGCGGCGCGGCGCAGGTGCGTGACCTGCGCTGCGACATCCTGTTCCGCCAGCGCCCCGCGCTGGTGTGCCACCTCAAGACTGCCAAGCATCTGGGCAAGCGCGCGCTGGACTGGCACGAGCTCGCCACCATGGACTGGGTCCTGCCGCCCGCGGGCACGGCGCTGGGCGCCTCGGTGCTGGACCTGTTCCTGCACGTGGGCGAAGCGCCACCGGTGCCGGCTATCGAAACCCATTCGCTCAAGATCGTCGGCCGCATGATCGAACGCAACCCGTCGATGGTGGCCATAGTGCCCGCCGACGTGGCGCACGATCTCTCCACCCGCGCGCACGTGGCCAGCGTGCCCTGCGACCTGGAGTGGCCGCTGCCGCCGGTGGCGCTTTACCGGCGCCAGGGTGCGGGTGACTCACCTACCATGGCGACCTTTGTGCGCACGCTGAAGACCCTGTGCAAGCAACGGTTCTGATGACCTCCGCCGCGGTTTCCTGCGATGAACCTGATTTTGGGCTATACCCGCGGCGTCAGCGCCGCAAAGATCGCGGTGGCCCGCGCCAGGCAGCGATCGCCCACAACCAGTCGGCACGTCCCGTAACGCAGGCGCGAGCCGAGCTTGTCGAACTCCACCCGTGCTTCGACCCAGTCGCCAAGGCGCGCCGAGTCCAGATAGTCCAGGCTCAGGTTCACTGTGACGGCGGTGGCTGACCGTCCCATTTCCAACAACATCATTGCGCCAATCGCAGTATCCGCGAGGGTCGCCAGCATTCCGCCATGGGGCATACCAAGGGGTTCAGGTGGCTTGCGCCGATACGCACCCCAAGCGTTCGACGCTCCTCGTGAACGTAGAGCTCGCCAAAGTTTGCCATGTACCCGCCTCGCTTGCGAAAGGCGACAATGCCTTCCGACACGCCGGCATGTGTTTGCGACGTATCAGCGCAAGAAGCTTCGATCATAGAGATTTCAGTTGCAGTCATGGTTTCATCCACCGAAGCGCGAACCGCGCCAGGCTACTCGCGGCACCTTGCAACCAGCGAGTGACTTGCCCAGCGCGGCACGGCGCGCCGCTTCGATCAGCCTAGTCAAGACTCAGATTCGAATGGCGGACGATCTGGCCCCAAAGTCGCTGCTCGCTGTCGACGAAGGCAGCGAACTTTGCCTGCGGCTGCCCTCCAGGTCCAGGCTGGGGATGTGGAAGTTTCGTCGCACCAGACCAGGAAGCCAATGGCTCACACGCTCGCCCGTCGCGTCTTCCTCCAGCCAGGTCGGAACTGGACGCGGCATGAGTTTGCATCGCTGCTGCGCCTGTCTACCGGCGACTTGTCACGCCAGTTGTTCTCTGAAGGGGAATGCATGCGGGATACCGTCCGGTCAAGCCGCCTTTGCAGGCTTCTGTTGGACCTTCCGAATCTCCCGAAACTCGACACCCGGCTCTCCGAAGCTTACGGCTTCCAATATCAGTACCTACTTGAAGAGGCTGTGCATGAATCCTTCGGCGTCACGCTGGCAACCCTGACAGCGTTGGTCCGACAAAACTGCAACGTCATCCCCTGGCACCCTCCGCACCAGTAGCAACCACGTCCAGAGATGGCTGGCAAAAAGCCGTAGAGCTATCTTCGCTGGCGCCGCAGCCGGAACGCCCGGTGCGCCAGGGGCTGCCTCGCTTTGTGGCCGGTGGGACGCCGCAAAGCGCAAGCGGCTCTTCACGCGCGCGGCCAGAAAAGCGACAGCCCTGCACGTCCGGTCGGCTATCATGCGAATCCTCTCCGAAGTAGCTCCCTATGATTTCCGTCCGTAATGTCACGCTGCGTCGCGGCGTCAATGTCGTACTCGACCGCGCGTCCGTCACCTTCAACCCCGGCGAGAAGATTGGTCTTGTCGGCCGCAATGGCGCCGGCAAGTCATCCTTCTTCGGCCTTCTCAACGGCACGCTGCACGAAGACAGCGGCGAGTTCTCGATTCCCGCTGCATGGAAGATGGGCCAGGTCGCGCAGGAGATGCCGGAGACCGAGCAGAGCGCGACCGACTTCGTAGTCGAGGGTGATACCGTGCTGTTGGCCGCGCAGGCCGAAGTAGCCGCCGCCGAGGTCAGCGACGACGGCATGCGCATGGCGCATGCCTACATGGCCCTGCACGACGCCGGTGCGCACGATGCCCCCGCACGTGCCCAAGCGCTGATCCTCGGCCTTGGCTTCAGTGCTGCGCAGCTTAGTCAGCCGGTCAACAGTTTCTCCGGCGGCTGGCGCATGCGACTGCAACTGGCGCGCGCGCTCATGTGCCCGTCCGACCTGCTGCTGCTCGACGAGCCGACCAATCACCTCGACCTCGACGCGCTGGTCTGGCTGGAAGCCTGGCTCAAGCGCTATCAAGGAACCCTGGTAGTGATCAGCCACGACCGCGAATTCCTCGACACGGTGACGCAGGTGACGGTGCACGTCGACAACGCCAAGCTCGTGCGTTATGGCGGCAACTACAGCAAGTTCGAAGACATGCGCGCTGAGCAGCTCGTATTGCAGCAGGCCGCGATGGCCAAGCAGGCGGACAAGATCGCCCACCTGCAAAAATTCATCGACCGTTTCAAGGCCAAGGCCTCGAAGGCGAAGCAGGCGCAGAGCCGGGTCAAGGCGCTCGAACGCATGGAGAAGATCGCACCGGTACTTGCCGACGCAGAATTCAACTTCGAGTTCAAGGAGCCGCTCAACGTCCCGAACCCGCTGTTGTCGATGCTGGACGCGAGCTTCGGCTACCCGGCGCCGACCGGCGCACTGCCGGGCACGCCGCCCACGGTCATCGTGCGGGGCATCAACCGTTCCGTGCTAGCCGGGCAGCGCATCGGCATTCTCGGTGCCAACGGCCAGGGAAAGTCCACGCTGGTGAAGACCGTGGCGCACGCGCTGGCGCCGATTGCCGGCGAAATCAGCGAAGGCAAAGGCCTGAATATCGGCTACTTCGCACAGCAGGAACTCGACGTGCTGCGCCCGCTCGACACGCCGATGGAACACATGATCCGCCTTGCCAAGGACACGCCGGCGCACATGCGCGCTCCCGGCCAGAGTGGCACCGAACAATCCCTTCGCACCTTCCTCGGCACCTTCAACTTTAGTGGCGACATGGTCCATCAGGCGGTCAGCACGATGAGCGGCGGCGAGAAGGCGCGGCTCGTGTTGTGCATGATCGTGTGGCAGCGTCCCAACCTGCTGCTGCTCGACGAGCCTACCAACCACCTCGACCTGGCCACCCGCGAAGCGCTAGGCATGGCGCTCAACGAATTCGAAGGCACAGTGATGCTGGTCAGTCACGACCGGGCCCTGCTGCGCGCCGTATGTGACGAGTTCTGGCTGGTCACCAAGGGCGGCGTCGAGCCCTTCGACGGCGATCTGGACGATTACCAGCAGTTCCTGCGCGACGAAGCCCGTCGCATGCGCGAGCAGCCTGCCGCAGAGCAGAAGGTCATCGCCTGAATTGGTGGGATCCAGGCGTGAGCTTTACAGGATTCAGCTGTGGGCGCCAGCTCCGGGTCGAGTTTATGCTTCGAAGACCTCGCGATTGGCCTCTACAAATTCAGCGACCGTCTGCGGCGCCTTGCCCGTGATCTCCTTGATGACGCCGTCAGTACCGGAGAAGATGCCGTTCTGATAGTCGACCGCGGTAGCCAGGAAATGCTGGATCACGAATTCCGGCAGGTTGTACTTCTCCAGATGCTCACGATATTGCTCAAGGGTCGACGGCGCATAGGTGATCTTGCGTCCCAGCACCTTGCCAATCTCATCGGCGATTTCTTGCTGGTTCAGCTCGACAGGACCAAAGAGGGAATAGGTCTTGCCGATATGATTCGAAGGCTCAGTAAGGATATTTGCGATCAGACGGGCCTGGTCCTCGGCGGCGATCGGTGCATGACGACCGGCACCATAGGGCAACGTGATCTTGCCTTCCTGCACGAGGGGGTCTAGTACCCACGGAAAAATCAGCCATTCGGAGAAGTAGGTCGGGCGAATATGGACGGCCGGCACACCGGACCAGTCGAGCACGCGCTCGGCGATCCAGTGGTCGCGGGCGGCATGGCTCTCCGAATCGTCCCGCGCCGAGATTTGCGACATCTCGATGACAACCTCTACGCCGGCGCGCTTTGCGGCATCGGCAAAGTATGAGGTGGCCTGAATGTAGCCCGGGCGAACCGGATAACAGAGATACGCTCCCGCAACGCCTTCCATGGCGCGAATCACGTCGTCGTGCTCGAGAAGGTCACCCACGAAAATCTCGGCGCCTTCATTGCGGAGCGCAGCGCTGCGCTCATCTTCCTGGTGTACGAACGCGCGAACCGCGTGCCCAGCGTTGAGCAGAAATCGGGTGGTGTAGACCCCGGTCTTGCCGGTGGCGCCAGTGATGAGATATTTACGCTGTTCCATGTATTGCTCCAATCTGTGAATGTGTCCGACAGGTTTACATCGCCCCGAGGTGCTGCTTCACATCCTCCAGAATCGCCGCTGAAGCGTCGGAATCTTCAACGACTCTTGACATCGTTACGGCCCCAATCATGGCCGCCGCTGCGAACACAGCCGAGGACCGGGCCGCCTTTGGCGACTTGCCGTCCATTCGCTTCGCCAGTACATCGACCAGCTCTTCAAAACCTTGCGTGGCTGCCGCCCGCGTCTGCGCATCAGCCCTGGCGAGTTCGCTCCCCATAGCCGCCAGCGGACATCCGCCTGTCGGTGTGTCGCGGTGGTGCTCAGACACATAGGCATTGACGACGGCGGCAAATCCGTTGTCCGCATCGCTATCTCGCGCGGCGGCTTCCAGCCCGTCGATGACCTCGGTCATCGCCTGGGAACACGCTTCTGCGATCAATTGATCCTTCGAAGAGAAATGCCGATAAAAGCCGCCCTGCGTGAGGCCTAACGGCGACATCACGTCGTTCAATCCCGTCGCCTGGATGCCATGGATCCGGAACTCTCGCGCCGCGACCTCCACAATGCGTCGGCGGGTATCCGCTGTTTCAACCTTTGATTTCCGCATCACCTTTCTCCGTACTTTGTGTGTGGTCGCTAACCATCTTATTTAGATGGTAGGTAACATCTAAACGGAAGTCAAGGAAGAGAATTGCGTGGGCCGGTGGGCTTTAAGGCGGAAAAAAGTTGCCCCTGCGGCGCTTCTGCTGCGCCGCGGGTAGCAGAAGCGCCGCAGGAAAATCCTTATTCGAATGCCTTCAGTCCCTTCACTACGGCGGGACGTTGTGCCACTGCCTGAAACCACCGCATAAGGGCCGGGTGATCCGGCCACTGAATATTGCCGCTGAATGCACTTGCGATGGTGAATGCCGCGATGTCGGCAAGCGAAAACGTATCGCCAGCCATGAACTCTGTCGACGCCAGGAATTGCTCCGCTTCGATGAGTGAGGCTCTTGCCAGTTCGTGGATGTGCGAGGCCTGAGCGCCTGCGCCGATCTGCTCAAGCCGGAACGCACCGTGACTTACTGCGATCACGTCAGTCAGAAAATAGAAAAAGCGCTCATAGACCTTGGCGCGTGCCACCGGATCGGCGGGCAGGAGCTTGTTCTTGGAGCGCTCGGCCGCAAACAGCATGATGGCATTCGACTGCGTCAACACGAAATTGCCGCCGTTCCGGTACTCGACAAGTACCGGAACCTTGCCGAAGGCATTCAGGGCACGATGTTGCTCGCTGCCCTGTTCACCCGCGGCCAGATTGACCCGCTTGACCGTATAGGGGATGTCCGCCTCGTCAAGCGCGATCGCGGCACGGATACAGTTGCCAGTTAACGCTCCATACAGTTCGATCGAACCTTGCATGCGCCCTGCCTCATCCATGCGAGCCTCACACTAGGCTACCGGCAGATACGGGCGTACCGCATCAGCCGTCGTCTCCTGAGGTGTAAAGCGACGATTGAAAGTAGACCCGCCAATGTAGCGCTCAGCAATCTTCCACCCACCATCGGTCTTGCGGAGTCGGTCCAGCATCGGCGAGTAAAGCCAGATAACGGGCAAGTCGTCACTCTCGTCCACTTGCCCATCGCTCAATTTTGGCGCGTCTTCTGGTGAAGCGTAGCGCACCAGAAGATTCTGGTAGCGAACGGCGACCAGCCCACTGGCTTCCATATCGACAATGTGATTGCAGGCGCAGCGGCCAACTCCCGGAACCAGATACGGGTAATGTTCAGTCAAGAAATGCCGGACATCGTCCTCGCCGCTCAAAGTACCGTGGAAATGGACGATCCTGGCGTCGGACGTAAAGGACGCGATCATGCCAGGAAGGTCCCAGGTCTCGAACAGCCAGTTAACGCGATTGACGTAGTCGACTGCGCTTGCGCGCACTTCTGCGTCAACCGGCCCCACCGGATCGACTTTGGGGAAGAAACGCATCGTTGCCTCCTCTGCTCGTTTGTTGCAGCCCGCCGCTTTTGAACGCGAAACCTTCTTCGTCATGGCAACGAGCGGGCAGCGATATCGACCACGGCCATCCCAGCACCAATCGGACGTTCGTCTTCGTTACCAAGTTGTCGACATCTAATAGTAGTCTGTGGATCTACCTGTCGCTCGTGACAACTCACCGTCCATGCCTTGACATGCTCATCAGAAAGTTGCCGAATCTGCCAATCTGCCGAAACGATTTCGATAGTCTGGCGGCGAAACTCCAAGTGCCTTGACAAACGCACGGCACATCCGCTCATCGTCCCAAAAACCAGTGTTGTGCGCGATCTGTTTGATGGGGTCCGGCCCTTTCTCAAGGAGTCGACGTGCGGCTTCCAGCCGGATCAGCTCGTTCGCACGTTCAGGGCTGTTTCCAGTTTCGCGCTGATAGACGCGCACGAAATTGCGAGGGCTCATATGCGCAGCCGACTTTCATTGGCTTGCTCACCAATGGCCGCTCTCCGCTGGAAGCCGCGCCTTGGCTTGGAGGCGGTCGCAAATTGCTCCCAGAAATGGCTAGAATGGCCCTCTCCAATCAACGGAACGCCTTAGCGCCAAATTAATGGAACTCGACGAGTCTATTCACCGGTTGATCAAGACGCATTGCGCAGACGGCGATGCGCTTGCGGACAGTGCTCAATATCAAGCGGCCGTTGCAGCCTATAACAAGGCGTGGGAATTGGTGCCGGCTCCGAAGACCGATTGGAATGCGTCCACCTGGATCCTGGCCGCCATCGGCGATGCCTGCTTCTTGGGTGGCTATGCGGCTTCCAGCAAGGAAGCGTTTTCTTTCGCGCTAACTTGCCCAGGCGGATTAGGTAACCCATTCATTCACATGCGTCTCGGGCAACTGGCCCACGACGCAGGAGATCTTGATGCCGCAGCTGACGAACTCATGCGCGCGTATATGGGCGCTGGCGACGAGATCTTCGCGAACGAGGATAGGAAGTACCTGACATTCTTAGGGACACGCGCCAAGCTGCAAGGGCCTGTTTGAAGCCAGGGAAGCGGTTGCGCAAGATGCCGCAGTTCAATCTTTACCCCCGGAGAGGGTTATGGCCGATTTGGAAATTGCGGAGATCCGTTACGAGAACGGAGGCGTCAAGTATCGCTACTCTCGGTACCTCGCCTCCGATGGCAGTCGCTGGATCAGGCACGGGCCGTTTGTCGCATACGGCGAGGACGGCACCGTGGTATCCGAAGGGACCTATGACCATGGCGTCGAACATGGTTCATGGAAGGACTTCCATCCGAACGGCCGTATTGCCGCATCAGGCGAATATGATCGCGGACATGAAGTAGGAACCTGGAAGTATTGGGATGCGGACGGCCAGCCCGAGTCATAACGTTTGCTTCCTGCCCGCCGACGACCGCCTCGCTACTGCCAGAGGTCAATGCTGCCCGGCAGCCAACGATCAGACGCCAGGCGGTCGACGTTCGATTCAAATCATCGACAACAATTCCGCCCCAAGCAGATCGGTCCCGTACGAATTATCAATCGCGCAGAGCCAATTGCCCTCTGGCCCCTTCCTGAAAACGTACGTCGCACGTCTGGTCGTTGCGACGGCGGCACCCGCTGCATCGAGCGAATTGAGCACCGTCTCCATAATCACAAGAGCCGTATCACCGTTCTCCAGTACCACCGTCTCGCCCTGACTGACATTCATGCTGTGATTGAAGTGCTCGGCGATTGCTACGAATGCACGGCGAATTTGCTCCTTGCCCCTTGCCACCATGCCCGGCTTGACAACGAGCATCGCGTCGTCGGCATAGATTGCCATCAACGTATCAAAATCCTCGGCAGTGATCGCAGCATCGGCGGCCTTGATGATCCGGGTGAGCTCGTGCGCTGACATCGTTGGGTTCCTCTGTAATGAGAGCCACTGAAGCGGGCAACAAAAAACCCGCCGGGGCGGGTTTTGCACTCTGGCCAGATGCGCGCTACCCACCGAAAGATCGGATGGCGCGAATAATCAGCAGTGCGGGAGCGTATGCGTACGACATGCCACGTATTCTGCCACGCATTCCGATTGACATGCTGTTGATCACCCAGGCGCCACAGGCGATCGCCAGCAAAACCTCAAGGTTTGCCAAGTAGTGCTGCCGCTGATTGCGAATCATTATTGGGTGCACTATGCTGATTGCTCCCACGATACGGAGACGTCTCATGCTTAGAATTGGCGCGCTGATGGCAATGATCCTGGTGTCCGGTTCCGCGCTGGCCAGCGCGAAATGTCCCGCGCACCCCAAGAGCGATTGGATGAAGGAGAGCGATGCCCGCGCCAAGATTGAGGCGCAGGGCTACAACATCAAGAAGTTCAAGGTCGACGGGAATTGCTACGAGATCTACGGCACGACCAAGGAAGGAAAGAAGGCGGAGATCTACTTCGATACCAAGACGCTGGACATAGTCAAGGCGGAAATCGAGAAGTAACGCCGCACCTCCCCGCCGCCGCGCCATGAAGCCTTCGCGCCAGTCTGTCCAGGTCTGGGATCCCATTGTCCGTTTCACGCACTGGGGCGTGGCGACACTGGTGCTCTGGGGCCTGTACGAGGATTCCGGCGGGCCGCTGCACCGCAACCTTGGCTACGCGGCCGCGTGCCTGGTGCTTGTCCGCGTGGCGTGGGGCATGATGGGCAGCGGCGCGGGGAATATCCGCGAATGGGTTCCCGGCCGCAGCGGCGTGGTTGCCTATGTCAAGGCCGCCGTTGCCGGGCGTCCGCCCCGCCACCTTGGCCACAATCCGCTTGGCGCGCTGATGATGCTGGTGCTGTGGATCCTCATCCTTTCACTTGCCGCCACCGGCTGGATGTCGAGACTGGATATGTTCTGGGGCGAAGACTGGCCCAAGGACCTCCACGGCGTTCTCGCCAACGTGCTGTTGGCGCTGGTGAGCGTGCATGTTGTCGCCGCGATTCTGATGAGCCGGTTGCACAAGGAAAACCTGATCCTGTCCATGGTGACCGGAAGGAAACCGGCGGCGCCGGATCAACGCAAGCCATCTGCCGGGGACGACAAATCCACCAGCCCATCGGGCCCGCCCGTTGTCGCCGACTCACGTGCCGTCTCACCGGGCCGCCGCCCGTAGCGCTGCCATGAACTGCAGCATGGCCTCCGACGGCAACTCATTCTTGCGGGTGACAATGCCGTAGCTCGACATAGCGCGCCGGATCGGCACCGGCACGTGCGCCAGCATGCCTTCCGCGACGAAGCGCTCGACCACGGCGCGCGGCTGCAGCGAAAGCATATCCGTCGCCTGCAGCAGCTCCAGCGTGGAAAAGATTGACGGTGTTTCCACCATGCCGACCAGGCCCTGGATGCCTGCCGCCGCAATGGTTTCATCGAACAGTTGCCGGATGGCGGTGAGCTGCGGGTAAAGGATCCACGGCCATGCGCCGATGTCGGCAATTTCCGTAACTATTCAGCGGGCATGGGCGAAAGCACGTTGCCGGTGAACGCGTGAGCCAAGGCTTCAAAGAGAGGTCGGGACTGCTTGCGCAGGGTGGCGAGGTAGGAGCGGATGGTGCAGAACGCGTCGAGACCGTTTTGGCTGCGGAAGCAGCCAGAGACTTTCTGCTTGAGCTTGGGCATGCGGATGTCGCGCTCGGCCAGATTATTCGTAAATGGCACCCGATGATCGGCAATAAAGCGCCAGACCTGGTCGGCATGACGTTCCAGACGCGCCAGCAGATTGAACGCAGGGCTTTGCTTGATCTTGCCTCGCTGCTTTGCCTGCGAGGGGGCACGCTGCTGCTGCGGATTGAGTCTACGGCCTTCGGCAATCAACTTGCTCGAACGCTGCCGGTAGTAACTTTGACGCTGTTTGGGCAGGCTCTGCGCACCCTGGTCGATACTGCGGCCGACCTCGCCGCACGCTTGGCGCAGCAGCTCAATCAGCTTTGCGGCCCAGGGCTGCTGTGTGGTTTCCGAGATGAAAATCAGCTCGCGCAGGTGATGGGCGTTGCACAACGCGTGCTCGCATTCATAGTGCGCATAGGGGGCCCAGCCGTCATGCACGGCAACGCCCGTGAACGCCGGGAGAATGCCGTGACTGTCCATGGCCTCTTTGCCCCGCTTCTGATGCGCGCCCAGCCAGCTGAGCATCGCCGTCGATACGCTATGCAGCCAGTGAAGCTTGCCTGCCACGTGCACCCCCGATTCGTCGAAGTGTGCCACGGTCGCCTCCTGCAACGCCTGCCTGATCTGTGCAACGGCAGGCTTGAGCGCAAAGGCGGCTTCGTTGATGCAGTTCTGGACTGTACCTGTGCTCAGCCGCACACCGAACAGATCGGCCAGCGCCTGGGTCGTACGGTCCACCGGCAGCTGCTGATATTGCGTCAGGTACACGACTGCCGCCTTGATCTGCGATCCGTACTGCGCCGCCTGACTCACGCCTGCGGGGAACGCTGCGCGATGCACCTTCCCGCATCCGCACTGTGCCCGCTCGACGCGATGCTCGGTCACTTCAAAGCGGATTGGCGGCAGGTCAATGACCTGCCGCGATTCGGCCAATACCGACACGTCCTCGCGGGCAATCGGCTGACCACAAGCGTCGCACAACGGCGCAACCGAATGGATTTCAACGTGATCAGGCTGCTCAACGCGCTTGAGCGTGTTGCCCTTGTGGCCGGGCTGACCACCGGCCTTTGCTTTGCCACGCTCGCGCAGAGACTTCGGCTTGCGGCGCAAGCCATCCGACGATGGCGGCTTGCTCGAGTTGTGACTGTCCTTCCCGAGCCTTGCCTCCAACTCATCCACCCGCTTCAGAAGCGTATTGACCATTGCGACCAGTTCGATGATGAACGCATCTTTCTGCTCGTGCGTCATCGACTTCAAATCGGGAACCGGCAACTCGGGGGTCTTATTCGACATCCCGACACTATGCCGGGTTCAGCCAATGTTTACAACACCCGCTGAATAGTTACCAATTTCCAGCCTGGGCCTGTCCAGCAGGGGATGTCCCGGCCGGCAGACGACCCATACCGGCTCCGGTGACAGTGCCTCGAAATCGAAGATCGCCTGGTGCCGTGGCTCGGTCAGGCGCCCGACCATGATGTCCAGCTTCCGGTCTTCCAGCCAGACGGCGAGTTGGTCACTGCTCTGCTCGATCAGCTTGACGACGAGCCGCGGGCGCTGCTGCAGGATCTCGCGGATCGCCGTGGTCACCACCTGCGCGGCCGACGCCGAAATCGCGCCAACGGTGAGGTGGCCGTGCCCGCCGGCCCGCAGCGCTTCCAGTTCGCTCACAAACTTGCCGAGTTCGGCCAGCGCCGTCGACGCATAGCGCAGCGCGAACTCGCCCAATTCGGTCGGACGCATATCCCTTGGCAGGCGATCGAACAGCCTGGCCTGCAGAGTGTCTTCAATGTCGCTCAGTATCTTCGTGGCAGCCGGCTGGGTGATATGCAGTTGCTCGGCCGCGATGCGCAGGTTGCGGCTGCGTCCCAGCACATCCAACAGCTGCAGGTGCCGGAAGCGCAGCTTGGCGAGCACGGCGGAAGGGGCAGAAGCAGTTTGTCTGGCCATGGACAGGGTAAACCCAATTGAATCAATAACTAAACGGAATTGATTCTACCCAATAATCGATTGGATGTTTATCGGACTGCCACGTAGAGTTCCACCCAACGCTGCGGTGGTCGCAGCGCGCTCATGACAACATCAGGTGGAGACAATCGATGGCATTGCCGCTCACGCTCAGCGCAACGCAAACGCTTCCTGCCGACGGGCTGGCGGGGACGCTGGTCGGCCGCGCATGGATCCCGGCCAGTGACGGCGTTCCGGCCGGCCCGGCTGTCGTGGTCCTGCGGCCGGATGGGGTATTCGACATATCGGATGTCGCTCCAACCATGAGCACCCTGCTCGAACAGGGTGACCCGGTGGCAGTCGTGCACAATACGCCCGGCCGCTGGATCGGCAAGCTGGACGACCTGCTGGCCAACACGGTCGATCCGCGCGGCAGCGACGGCGTGGCCCGCCTGCTGGCGCCACGCGACCTGCAGGTGATCAAGGCGGCAGGCGTGACCTTTGCCGGCAGCCTGGTCGAGCGTGTCATCGAAGAGCAGACCAAGGGCGACCCGCAAGGCGCCGCCGAGGTCCGCAAGCGGATCCAGGCGCTGGTGGGCGAGCGCCTGTCCCGGATCCGGCCGGGTTCCCGCGAGGCGGGCGAACTCAAGGCCTTGCTGATCGAGCATGGCATGTGGTCGCAATACCTCGAGGTGGGCATCGGCCCGGATGCCGAGATCTTCACCAAGGCACCGCTGCTTTCGGCGCTTGGCATCGGTACGGAAATCGGCCTGCATCCCGGTTCGGCATGGAACAATCCGGAACCCGAGATCGTGCTGGCCATCAACAGCCGCGGTGATGTGCTCGGCGCCACGCTGGGCAATGACGTCAACCTGCGCGATTTCGAGGGCCGCAGTGCGCTGCTGCTGGGCAAGGCCAAGGACAATAACGGCTCCTGCGCGATCGGTCCGTTCCTGCGCCTGTTCGACCAGAGCTTCTCGCTCGACGACGTGCGGCGGGCGACGGTGGATCTGCGCGTCGATGGCCTGGACGGCTTCGTGTTGTCCGGCACCAGTTCGATGGACCAGATCACGCGCGACCCGCTGGAGCTGGCCGAGCAGGCAATGGGGGCGACCCACCAGTATCCCGATGGCGCCATGCTGTTCCTCGGTACGCTGTTCGCGCCGGTGGAAGACCGCGACACCGCGGGCGGCGGCTTCACCCACAAGGATGGTGATCTTGTCACCATCTCCAGCCGCCAGCTCGGCAGCCTGGTCAACCGCGTGGGCCGCAGCGACCGCATCGCTCCGTGGACGTTCGGCGTACGCGCCCTGATGGCCAACCTGGCCGCACGTGGCCACACCACTTTCTGAACGGCGATTTCTGAACGGGCGCCACGGCACCCCGCCCTGAACACCGCAGCTACCCTCGCGCAAGCAAAAAGATGGGGATGCCGCAATCCATGACATGAGGCCGCGACGCGCGGCTTCGTACCGGAGACAACCCATGCAGACTCAAGCTGCCAACCACGATCCGCTCGCAAGCGCGGTAAGCAAGGCCCGCCTGCGCCTCGCGCCTTTCCTTGCATTGATGTTCGCGCTGTCGATGCTCGACCGCTCCAACGTCGGCTTCGTCAAGCAAGCCCTGATGGTCGATTCCAATATCGGCAACGCGGCCTATGCGCTTGGCGCCGGCATCTTCTTCATCGGCTATGCCGTCTTCGAGATCCCCAGCAACCTGATCCTGCACCGGGTCGGCGCCAGGGTCTGGCTCAGCCGCATCATGGTCACCTGGGGGCTGGCGTCGGCGGCCATGATGTTCGCGCATGACGAGACCTCGTTCTACGTGCTGCGCTTTATCCTTGGCATCGCCGAAGCGGGCTTCTCGCCGGGCGTGATCCTGTACTCGACCTACTGGTTCCCTGCCAGCCAGCGCGGCAAGGCGCTCGGCGTCTACTACTTCGGCTTGCCGGTGGCACTGGTGCTGGGCGGGCCGGTCTCGGGGCTGCTGCTCGATGTGATGGGTGGCCAGCTGGGCCTGCGCAACTGGCAATGGATGTTCATCATCGAAGGCCTGGCGGCGTCGGTGGTGGGCGTGATCGCCTTCTTCTACCTGGTCAGCAAGCCGCGCGATGCCAAGTGGCTGAACGCCGACGAGAAGACTGCGCTCGAAGCCGCTATCGCCGCGGAAGACAACCAGAAGACCGCGCATGGCCCGGCAACCGCACTGAGCGCGCTGGGCAACTGGCAAGTGCTGCGTTTCGTCGCCATCTACTTCGCCATCCAGGTCAGCGTCTACGGCGTCATCTTCTACCTGCCGACGCGTATTTCCGAGCTGACCGGCACGGCGATTGGCGCCAAGGTCGGCCTGCTCACCGCGATTCCGTGGCTGTGCGCGCTGGTTTCCCTGCGCCTGATCACCGGCATCGCGGATGCCAAGGGCAAGCAACGGGAATTCGCCATGGCCATGCTCGCCATGGCGGCCACCGGCATAGCACTGTCGACGCTGGGGCACGAACTGGTGCCCGTGCTGATGGCTTTCTGCCTGGCTACCGTCGGCTTTGTCGTGGTCCAGCCGCTGTTCTGGACACTGCCCACCGCGTACCTGAGTGGCACCGCCGCGGCCAGCGGCATCGCCCTGATCGGTGCGCTGGGCAATCTCGGTGGCTTTATCGCGCCGACGCTGAAGACCGCGGTCGAATCCGCATTCCATAGCCAGCAAGCGGGCATGCTGGCCCTGGCAATCGCAGGCGTGGTCGGCGTGCTGCTGCTGATGAGCATCGGCGCACGGGCCCGCCGCACCGCGACGTTGCGGCTCGGCTCCTCCGAGGCGGCCTGACTGCGTCACGTATTCCCTGCACCAAAACACCCTGACATGACCATCCTCGGACTTCACTACATCGGCGGCGAACGCCGTGCCGCCGGCACCCCGCTGTTCAGCATCGACGCCGTGACCGGCGAGCGGTACCCGGTCAGCTTCCACGAAGCCACCGAAACCGAAGCTGCAGCAGCCGCGCTGGCCGCGCACCAGGCCTTCCCGGCGTTGCACGCCACCAGCCCGGCCGAACGCGCCGCGCTGCTGGAAACCATCGCCGATGAAATCGACGCGCTGGACCAGGCGTTCATCGCGGCGGCCAGCCGCGAAACCGCCCTGCCGCCGGCGCGGCTGGAAGGCGAGCGCAAGCGCACCAGCAGTCAGCTGCGCATGTTCGCGGCCACGGTACAGCGCGGCGACTTCCTCGATGTCCGCATCGACCGCGCGCAGCCTTCGCGCCAGCCGCTGCCGCGACCCGACCTGCGGCAGTACCGCGTCGGCGTGGGGCCGGTGGCGGTCTTCGGCGCCGGCAATTTCCCGCTCGCATTCTCGGTGGCCGGTGGCGACACGGCTTCGGCGCTGGCAGCGGGCTGCCCGGTGGTGGTGAAGGCACATCCGGGCCACATGGTCACGTCTGAATACGTTGCTAATGCGATCGAACGCGCGATCGCGCGCAGCGATGCACCGGCGGGCGTATTCAACATGGTGTTCGGCACCGCAACCGCCGGGGCGGCACTGGTACGGGCGCCGCGCATCAAGGCAGTGGGCTTTACCGGATCACTGGCTGCGGGCCGGGCTT
This sequence comes from Cupriavidus sp. BIC8F, assembly GCF_032465815.1. Lineage (NCBI taxonomy): Bacteria > Pseudomonadati > Pseudomonadota > Betaproteobacteria > Burkholderiales > Burkholderiaceae > Cupriavidus > Cupriavidus sp. BIC8F. Next base: position 2,904,363 of record NZ_CP136095.1, read on the forward strand.
TGTTCGATCTGGCGCAAACGAGGCCGGATCCGATTCCGGTGTTCGCGGAGATGTCGAGCGTGAACCCGGTGTTCCTGATGCCCTCGGCACTGTCCGCTCGCGGCGCGCAGATTGCGCGCGAACTGGCGGCCTCGGTCACCATCGGCTGCGGCCAGCTCTGCACCAACCCGGGGGTGGTGCTTGGCATCCGCTCGCCGGCATTCGATGCGTTCGTCGCCGAACTCGGCACGGCACTGGCGCTGGCCGAGCCGCAGCCCATGCTGGGCGCCGGCATCCGGGAAAATTTCCAGCGCGGGCTGGCCGGCTTGCGCGAAGTCCCCGGCGTGGAAATCCTAGTATCAAAGCAAGCGGACGGCCATATCGGCGGGCATCTGCTGAAGGCCGATCGCAGCGTGCTGTTTGCGGAAAATCGTCCGCTGGAGGAGGAGGTGTTCGGCCCGTCGACGGTGATCGTCGCGCTGGATTCCGAAGACGACTTCCTGGCCTTTGCCGAACGGATGCGCGGCCAGCTTACGGCCACGCTGATGGCCGATGACGGTGACCTCCATCACCACGCCGCGCTGATCGCGCTATTGGAAAGCAAGGTCGGCCGTTTGCTCTTCAACGGTTACCCGACCGGCGTGGAAGTCAGCGACGCCATCGTCCACGGCGGCCCCTACCCGGCTACCACCGATGCGCGCGGCACCTCCGTCGGCAGCGCTGCCATCGAGCGCTTCCTGCGCCCGGTGTGCTACCAGAACTATCCCGATTCCGTGCTCCCGCCGGCCTTGCGCGACCGTAACCCGTGGCAGTTGCCGCGCCTGGTCGACGGCGTGCCGACACGCGCCGCGCTGCAAGGCGCGCACGATCTGGAGGCCGCAGCATGAGCATCGTTCTGGAACAGGAAGCAGCAACCGCCGCCGAACCCGTCATACGGCTGCATCCGGATGACGATGTCGTCATCGCGCGTGCGCAGCTGGTGGCAGGCGCGCGCCTCGGCGCAGGCCTGGTGGTACGCGGCCTGGTGCCCGCAGGGCACAAGCTGGCAGTGCGCGCACTCCAGGCCGGCGCACCGGTGCGCCGCTACGGACAGGTCATCGGCTTCGCCACGCGCCCGGTCGCGCCAGGCGAGCACGTCCACACCCACAACCTGGCCATCGGCGCGTTCGAGCGCGACTACGCGTTTGGCACCGGTAAGCGCCCTGCCGCGATGGCGGCGCAGCGCGCGCAATTCATGGGCATCGTCCGCGCCGATGGGCGAGTCGGCACGCGCAACTACATCGGCATCCTTACCTCCGTCAATTGCTCTGCCACCGCGGCACGCGCCATCGCCGAGCATTTCCGGCGCGAGCTCAATCCGCAGGCGCTGGCAGACTACCCGAACGTGGATGGCGTGGTGGCCCTGACGCACGGGCAAGGCTGCGCGGTGGATGGCGAAGGCGAAGGCCTGGCGCTGCTGCGACGCACGTTGGCGGGCTATGCGCGCCACCCCAACTTTGCAGCCGTGCTGATCGTCGGGCTGGGCTGCGAAACCAACCAGATCGACGGCCTGCTCGACAGCGAGGGACTGGCACGCGGCGCCGCGCTGAAAACCATGACCATCCAGGCCACCGGCGGCACGGCCCGTACGGTGGCGGCAGGCATCGAGCAGATCAAGGCGATGCTGCCCGACGCCAACCGGGTGCGACGCGAGCCCGTCGATGCCCGCCACCTGGTGGTCGGACTGCAATGCGGCGGCTCCGACGGCTATTCCGGCATCAGTGCCAATCCCGCGCTTGGCGCAGCCGTCGACCGGCTGGTGGCGCATGGGGGTACCGCCATCCTGTCGGAGACGCCGGAGATCTATGGCGCCGAGCATTTGCTGACGCGCCGTGCCGTCTCGCCGGAAGTCGGGCACAAGCTGCTCGACCGGATCCGCTGGTGGGAAGCCTACTGCACGCGCATGAACGCCAGCCTGGACAACAACCCGTCCGCCGGCAACAAGGCGGGCGGGCTCACCACCATCCTGGAGAAATCGCTCGGTGCCGTGGCCAAGGGCGGCACCACCAACCTGGTCGACGTATACCGCTACGCAGAGCCGGTGGAGGCGGCTGGCCTGGTCTTCATGGACACCCCCGGCTACGATCCAGTCTCGGCGACCGGACAGGTGGCCGGCGGCGCCAACCTGATCTGCTTTACCACCGGGCGCGGCTCCGCCTATGGCTGTGCACCGTCCCCGTCCCTGAAACTCGGCACCAATACTGCCTTGTGGCAGCGCCAGCAGGAGGATATCGACATCAACTGCGGCACCGTGATCGATGGCGCGCAGACGATCGACGCGCTTGGGGAAGAGATTTTCCGCCTCATGCTGGCGGCAGCGTCGGGACAGCGCTCAAAGAGCGAACTGCACGGCTACGGCCAGAACGAATTCGTTCCCTGGCAGCTTGGCGCGATCACCTGACGGAGCGTCGGTCTGGCCGCCTTCATTCGCCACTGGCCTTCGCATCCGGCCCAACGCTGAGCGTGCCTGTCATGGTCGGATGCACGGTACAGGTGTAAGGGAACAGCAGGACGTTTCGGCCGCCTGATCTACGCACGAGATCAATCAATCAACAAATGCGGATTCTCGGATAGGTTCGCCCTCCCTATACTTCGGCAGGCACCCCAAGACGCCATTAAGCGGTACAACAGATCCGCAACACGGCAGAGATGTGACCATAACCGAGGTGGAGAGATATCTATGAAAGGTAGACTGGCACCTGCGTGCGCAGGCCTGATGCTGGCATTGACCGCAAACGTCGTGGCGGCGGCGGATGCCTACCCATCCAAGCCCATCCATTTTGTCGTGCCCTATCCGCCAGGCGGGCCCACTGATCTGATGGCGCGGCTGTTGCAAGCCAGCCTTCAGTCGCGGCTTGGGGTGCCGGTAGTGGTGGAGAACCGTGCCGGTGCCGGCGGCAATATCGGAACGGATGTCGTTGCCAAAGCCGCCCCTGACGGCTACACGATCCTGCTTGCCGCAAGCGGGCCCATGGCCGTGAACCCGACCCTGTACAAGCGCTTGCCGTATAACCCGCAGGCAGACCTTGCGCCAGTCATCCAGATCTCCGCGTTCCCGCTGGTGCTGGAGGTCCATCCGGACAGGTCGGCCAAGGAAGTGAAATCCTTCATCACCTCGGTCCGAAACCAGCCGGGCGACTACAGCTTTGCATCGGCCGGCAATGGCACGCCGCAGCACCTGGCCGGAGAGTTGTTCAATACCACCGTCGGCACGAAGATGCAGCATGTCGCCTATAAGGGCGCGGGGCCCGCGTTAAACGACGTGCTCGCCGGGCAGGTGCCGGTCATGTTTGACATCCTTGCGAGTTCCCTGCCCTATATCAAGTCTGGCAAGCTTCGCCCGCTCGCTGTCACGACGAAGACTCGCGTGCCGGCGTTGCCGGACGTACCGACGCTGGCGGAGTCGGGCATGCCAGGGTTCGACTTCGTAGCGTGGCATGGCATCGCCGTGCCAGCCGCGACGCCGCGTGACATAGTGATCAAGCTCAATAGCGTGATCAACGCGAGTTTCAAGGATCCCGAGTTCCGCAAGCGCTGGGAGGCGATCGGAACCCCGGCGGTTGGTGGCACGCCGGAGGCCTTTGGCACGCTGATCCGCAGCGAAACCACGCGCCTGGGGAAGATCGTTCGGGACACAGGTGCAACGGTTGACTAAGTGGGTCTGAACCTTCCTCTGGTCACCTGACGCGTCCCGTCGCCAATTGCGCGCCAATCAACACTGCATTGGCCGCAACTGGCGGAGCGTCACCTTACACTCACCTGCCGGGGCCAGGGGGCACCGCTCGCAGATTTAACGCTTCTCAGCAGCAGCTGCGCGCGGGGAATCAGTCGGTGGCGACCGCCACACGTACCTGCTTTAATGCCTGGAACGGTTCCAACTGCTCGGCCGTGGCCGCCGCATCGGTAATCAACGTCCATGTGCGGTCGAGCGGCGTCCAGTGCTGCTGCTGTGCCCGGCCCAGCTTCGTAGCGTCGGCCAGCACAAAGATATCGGCCGCCTGGCGGACGATGCACTCCTTCAGGTAGGCCTGCTCCGCGCTGGCTTCGCACAGCCCCACGCCTGCGACCACGCCGTCCGCGCCAAGGAACGCCTTGTCGACGCTGATGCGCGACAGCGTTACCTGGGCCAGCGGACCGAAGGTGCCCATGCTGGAGGGGCGCACGTCGCCGCCGATCAGCGTCACGCGGATGCCGGGCAGGCCGGTGAGCGCGGTGACGGCCAGCAGGTTAGTCGTGTAGACATGGAGGTCTTCGCGCGCCCCCAGCTGCCGAGCCAGCGCAGCGGCCGTGGTGCCGCTATCGAGCAGCACGGCGTCGCCGTCCTGCACGAAGCTCGCGGCCAGGCGGGCAATGGCTTCCTTCTGCTCACGCTGCAGCGACTTGCGCTCCTCAAGCGAGGCCTCGGGCTCGTGGCCGCCTACCTGCATCAGCGCGGCGGCGCCGCCGTAGGTCCGCACAATGCGACCCTCGCGAGCCAGCGCGGTCAGATCGCGGCGCACCGTGGCCACGGAAACCCCGAGGCTGCCGGTCAACTGTTCGACATTGGCGACCTCGCCCGAGAGCACGAGTTCGAGAATGGCGCGGCGGCGGTCGGCGGCTTTCATGGCAGGCGAAATGAAAATGGGGGATCCTCAACGATCCCCGATCTTACAGGAGCCGGCAGCCCCGGCGCGCGCCGATGGCTCAGGCGCGGCGCGTGGCCAGCTCAGCGCCCTGGCGCAGCGCCTCCAGCAGGCTGCGTTCGTCGGCGATTCCCTTGCCGGCGATGTCGAAGGCGGTGCCGTGATCCACCGACGTGCGGATGACCGGCAGGCCCACCGTGATGTTGACGCCGGCCTCCAGGCCGAGCACCTTGACCGGCCCGTGGCCCTGGTCGTGGTACATCGCCACCACCAGATCGAAATCACCGCGGCCGGCGCGATAGAACAGCGTATCGGCGGGCAGCGGACCTTCCACGTCCCAGCCGCGCGCGCGCAAGGCCTCGACCGCCGGGATAATCTTTTCCTCCTCCTCGCCGTGGCCGAACAGGCCGTTCTCGCCGGCGTGCGGATTGATGCCGCACACGCCGATGCGCGGCGATGCAATGCCAGCGCGCTGCAGCGTCTGATGGCCGCGCTCGATCGTGCGCTGGACCAGGCCCGGCTCAATCTTGCGGATGGCGTCGAGCAGGCCGATGTGCGTGGTGACGTGGATCACGCGCAGCTTCGGCGCCACCAGCATCATCGACACCTCCGGGGTGCCGGTCAGGTACGCCAGCATTTCCGTGTGGCCGGGAAACTTGTGACCACCCGCGTGCAGGGCTTCCTTGTTCAGCGGCGCTGTGCAGATCGCATCGATCTTCTCGTCGCGGGTCAGTGCCACCGCGCGCTCGATGTAGCGGAAGGCGGCATCGCCGGCGACGCCGGACAGCTTGCCGAAGGGCAGGTCTTCCGGGATCAGGCCCAGGTCGATGCAGTCGATGGTGCCGGCCTGGAAGCGCGCTTCCTCCGGGGCCTGGATGGCGCGCACCTTAAGCGGGGAGCCGACGAGCCGGCCGGCCAGTTCCAGCCGGCGCGCGTCGCCGATGACGAGCGGGCGGCATTGCGCACGAACGCTGTCATGCGCGAGGCTCTTGACGATGACTTCGGGGCCGATGCCTGTGGCATCGCCCATGGTGATACCGATGACGGGGAGGTAGTCGCTCATTTATGTGTCTCTTGTCGAGTGTGGCGCGGCGCGCCGTCAGGCTGACGGCGCGCGGGATTCAGTCATAGCCTGCCACGCAAGCCACAGGGCGGCCTCGGAGCCGAATGCACCGGCCTTGGTAGCAACGCGGCGCGCGGGCACGCCAGGCAGCGCAGGCGTGTCGGACAACGGCACACCGGGCTCGACTTCGCGCCGCAGCGTCAGGGCGCCGATGCCGGCCGCCGAGAGCATGGCCCGAGCCGTCTCGCCGCCGGTGGCGATCAGGCCGCGCGTATGCTGGAAGCCGGGCAAGGACATTTGCGCCAGCGCGGCGCTCAGGCGCGGCCCTTCGCCCGGGTCGAACGCGTCGTCGCGACCAATGCTGACCAGCAGGTCGCCGCCTGCCCGCAGGCATTCGGTGATCGATTGCTGCGCGGCGTCCCACTCAGCGTGGCCCGCACCTTCGCGCAGGATCCGCGGCGGGACTACCATCGATGGCATCCCGGTGCGTTCGCGCAGGCACGCGGCCTGTCGCCCGGAGATGCCCGAGAGGCTGCCGACCAGCGTCAGGACCGGGCCGCCCTCAAGGGCAGGCAGCGGCTGCGGCGCACCGCCTTCGAACAGGCATTGTGCAGCCAGCGCACGAGCCAGGCCGCCCGAGCCGACCCAGAATGCGGGGACGTCGAGCTGCGCCGTGGCTGCGGCCAGCGCCACCAGGTCTTGCTCCGTCTGCGCATCGCAGACGACGGCCTGCACGCCTTCGCGCGCCAGTCCGGCGATGGTCAGCCGCAGGGCCGCGTCACCCGCGCGCACCGCGTCCAGCGGCAACAGGGTCACCCGCAGCCCCTGCGCGGCCAGCAGCGCGACAAGGTCGGCACGTCCGGTAAGCGCTTCCAGGCGCCAGATGTCGGAGTCTTCCAGCGGCTGGCCGTTCACGAACATGCAGCCGCCGGCCGTGGTGCGGCCAGTGGCCGGAAAGGCCGGCGCGACGATGGCGAGGCCTGCCAGCGGCGACAGCGCCGCGGTTTCGGCAGCCCAGTTGCCTCGCAACGTGGAATCGATCTTCTTGTACAGCCGCCGCCTGGCGCCCTGGCCGCGATGCCAGGCTTCGAGATTGCGCGCCGCCGCCTCCTGGGGCGCCATGCGGCGGCTGTCGACGTCGCAAGCCACTACGTCGGCCTGCGACAGGTCCACGCCCGCAGGCGCCGCCTCCAGCGTTACGACGGTCCGGGCGCCAGACATGGCGTAGCCAATCGCGCAGTCGGCAGCGCCTGACAGGTCGTCGGCGATGATAAGCCAGCTCATGCGGCGGTCCTCACCAACGCCTCGGCCTCCTTGCCCGCCACGCGGCGGGCGACCCAGGCGGTCACCAATGGCGTCAGTACGGCGGTGACCACCACGCAGGCGGCCACCAGGATCGTGGCGCCCTTGGCCGATTCCGCGTAGACCGGATTAGCCGCCGCTACCAGCGTCGGCACGGCGGCGGCATTGCCAGCGGTGCTGGCGGCCGCCACCCCTGCCACACCCGTGCCGCCGGTGAGGCGGTCAGCGAAGTACAGCGCGCAGCCGGTGACAGCCACCACGGCAACACCAAGGCCGAGACCCAGCATGCCCGCCTGCCAGACCTTGTGCAGGTCCAGGCCAGCGCCCAGCGCCAGCGCGAAAAAGGGGATCATGACCGGCACGGCCTTACCCAGGAAATCGCGCATCTCCCGATCCAGGTTGCCCAGCAACATGCCGAGCATGAGCGGAAGGATGCTGCCAACCATCGTCGGCCATGGGAACGCGGACAAACCCGCCACGCCCAGCGTCACCATCGTCAGGAACGGGCCGGACTCCAGCGACATGATGCTGTAGGCGCCCACGTCTTCAGGCTTGCCGTACTGGCCCATCAGCGCCATGTACAGGCCGCCATTGGTGTCGTTCATCGCGGCCACGACGGCAAGTGTCGACAAACCGGCAAACATTCCGGCACTGATCGGCGCCTCGCCCAGGAAGTGCCCCATGATCACGCCCAACACCATGGCCGTGCCGACCTTGGTGCCGAACAACACTCCGCCCTTCTTGAGAATGTAAGGCGTGGCTTTGATGTTGATGCTTGCGCCCATGCAGACATAGAACACCGCGAGGATGGGCAGGGCACCCGTAAAGAGCGCACCGGTAAACGATCCAAAGAACTTCGGCCCATCCGGCGCGAACGTGGCAACGAGCGAACCGATCAGCAGCGGCACGATCATCATGCCGCCGGGCACGCGCTCGATGGCGCGTTTGATAGAAATCTGCATGGTTGTCTCCTGCCGCTGAGGATGCGGCCTTGTATGTTTCGAGCAAACATTTGATCGAAACGATCAAATGTCATCGAAGTGTAGTGCAGCGGATTGAATTTGACCAGTTCAATCATTTATGTGATCGAAAAGATCACATGTGCAGCCAAATGCTGGCGTTCAGTCGACTTGGAGCAACCGACCAGGGTAGCGGGCTCAGAAAGGCACCACAGGTCACTCCCTTGTGTCCTGCAACATGCGGGGTGGACACCTCGCTGCATGGGCACGAGGGGCGCTCATTGAGCCGCCTCGCTACGGCATTGAGCTTGGCATCCGGCTACATGGGCGGGACTGGCGGCCAAGGGGGCGCCGGGGGCAAGGGAGCGAACTGCGGAAGTACGGGCCGGGATCGGCCGGACCGTCTCGGCATACCGACGCCGCCGGGCGTACACGAGGAGTCGGGGGACGGTGTGTTCGACGAAACAATCATCGTGCCGGGATCGCGGACACACTAGTCGATCAGGCGCCGCAACGGCAATGCGCGGGCATCAGTCTCAAGGAACTCATCTTGCACCGTGCCCTTATTGTGCATGCGATTGCCGGCAGGGACAGACTCCCAAAGAGTGAAGAGAATGGCCCCGCACAACCACCACTAACGGGCACTGGCCCGCTGCGTGGTCCATCGGCGATAGCGCCGCGTCTGGCACGAGGTGGACAGCTGCTGCAACACTAGCGCCCTGAGGGGCGAGATGCGTGGATCCGTGACACGTCCCTCACTGAGCCGTTTGAGCTGGAACTTGACGACGGCCATATTGGCCAGGGAGCCCAGCGTCTTGTTCTTCCAGGTGATCGACCGCAGCGCGGGCGCATTGTTCTTTCCTGCATGCCAGTTGCGCGGCAGGTTCGGATCGATGGACAGCGCTGTGGCGATGCCCGCCATGGCGATGCCACTGTCGATCACCTGTTCGGCCACGGCTCGGCGGCGGATGCCTCCGGTGACCATCAAGGGCATGCGCGCGACCGACGCGATGTCGCGCGCAAACTCCAGGAAGTAGGCTTCCCGGGCGAGCGTGCGGCCATCTCGGGCTTGCCCCTGCATTGCCGGCGCCTCATAGCTTCCGCCCGACAGCTCGATCAGGTCGACGTTGAGCGGATTGAGCATCTCGACCACCCGCTTCGCGTCATCGGCGCTGAAGCCGCCGCGCTGGAAGTCGGCCGAATTCAGCTTGACCGAGACCGCGAACCGGGGCGATACCGCGCTTCGTACGGACCGGACGATGTCGAGCAGCAGGCGCGCACGGTTCTCGATACTGCCGCCCCACTGGTCCTGCCGCTTGTTGGTGATCGGTGACAGGAACTGGCTCAACAGGTAGCCATGGGCCGCATGAATCTGCACCCCGGCAAAGCCGCTTCGTTCCGCCAGTTGGGCGGATCGTGTGAAGCGCTGCTGCACATCGGCGATGTCCCGGCCGGTCATTTCCCTGGGCACGGGAAACTGCTTGGACAGCGCCCCCAGGTCCAACGGAACGGCCGACGGCGCCAGCGTAGTCTGGCCGAGTGCCGCAGGCATCTGGCGCCCGGGATGGTTGATCTGCATCCAGACATGGGCGCCGCCGGCCCGTGCGGTGCGGGCCCAACGCCGGAAGCGGTCCAGGTGGGTGTCGTCTTCCAGGACCACACCGTTCGGCCCGGTCATTGCACGGTGATCCACCATGACGTTGCCGGTCAGGATCAGGCCTGCCATGCCGTTGGCCCAGGCGTCGTACAGGCGCAGCAACGCATCCGATGGGGCGTGATCCGCGTCCGCCATATTCTCTTCCATGGCCGCTTTGGCGAGACGGTTGGGAATCACAGCGCCGTTGGGCAGGGCAAGGGGTGTGAACAGCTTCATGGGAGGCATCCTGATTTGACCAGAGCCTGACTTTAAGTTTAAAGTCAACTTTAAGGTCAAGCCCCCCGGGAGAATGCAGATGAAAATCGGAGAACTGGCTCGGTTGAGTGGCATTGCCGCCTCACGCATCCGGTTTTATGAAGCGAGCGGGCTGCTCGAGCCCGCGCAGCGGCAAGCCAACGGCTATCGCGAATACGCACCGGAAACGTTGACCAGGCTGGAGATCATCATGTGTGCGCAAGGCTCGGGCTTCTCTCTGGAAGAGATTCGAGCCATCCTGCCACCAGACCTGGACAAGTGGCCGCATGACCAACTCCTCCAGGCCCTGCGGCGCAAGGTCGATGAGATCGAGCTGCTGGAGCAGCGTCTGGCGCAGAGCAAGCACCGCCTCGTCGCACTGATCGACGAGATCAACGGCACCAGGGAAGGTGAAGATTGCGAGGGCAAGGCCAGGCGGGTCCTGGAGCGATTGAATCAGAATGGCAACAGTGGTGCGGCGGCGGGTCTCCCAGGTCGTACGACGAGGACGTCAAGAAAAAGAATTCCTCTGTAACGCGGCGTCAGGTTCGCCTATGCTGTCCAATGCGGCAGATGCAAAATCCGCACAGGTCCCACGGATCTGAAAACAAGAAGGGGGAAGTCCCCGGAACGGAAAGCGCCATCAGGATTGCGCTTTTCGCGCGCTTGCTTGGCCGAGTCACGGGGTGGTGACCCATCGCACACGAGGCATGTTGCCAGCTCGTGGGCGAGATACTCCGTTGACGACAACATGACAGACGCCTTCCTGTTCAGTAAGCCGTTCACGTTTCTCGCCTGCGCCGGCATGTCGGAAGTCAGGGAAGGGGTTGATGTACTCGAAGCCCTCCCCGGCCACCTGCTCTGGCTCGAGAACGAGGACTACATCCGCCGGGTCTATGTGCCCGATTTCCTGGAGCAGAGCCGCGCCGCCCTTGAGGCGGTGATGCCGGGCGGCCCAGCGCAGATCGATGCCATGGCCGACGAGATCCGGCGCAGCCCCCGCCTGCTGCCGGATCTGCAGCGCCTCTCCCCGGAGATCGCCGCTGCCGCCCACTCGTACTGCTATTGGCGCTACTGCGCAGATGTGGTCGGGCGCGCGCAGGGCATTCCGCGCAGCGCCATCGAGCGCCAGTTCGACCGGGCAGCGCGGCCTCGGGACGGCGCGCACAAGCTGCAATGGATCTGCCCGTGCTGCGACGGACTTGCGCACTATCAGGTCGACGGGCTGCTCGCCTCGCAGCGGCCGGCACGGCAAGGCGGCTTTTCACTTGAATGCGCACACTGCGGACACCAGGAACGGCTGTACGCCGGTTTCCTGCATGCGGGCCGCCTGGAATGCCGCTGCGCGCATTGCACGGGCTTTATCAAGACGCTGGCCGGCCAGCTGGCCAGGCCCGCGCGCAGGCTGTGCGCGGGCCTGGAGGACTATGCATGGATGCATGCCGTGGATACCGCGGCAGAAGTCCGCGAACTCTGGGAGGAGTCATTGCAGGTGCTGGCAAGCGGTGCCAGGCCGTCCGACAACGCGATGGCCTTCGCCCTGGCCATCCAGTCAGGCGAGGCACGCCCCATCCCGGACATTCTCAGCCAGATCGACCCGACCCTCGAAGGCCGGTTCGACAAGAATCCAAGGGCCTGGGTACTGCTGTGCGAGCTGCTGCGCGAAGGCGTACTGGACGCCGACTGCGCGATCTACGACCAGGACGGCCGCCAGCACGTGGCGCTTGAGCTTGCCCTGCTAGAAGACGACCAGGCAGCCGACAGCGCCACTGCGCAGGACAGCCTGGCTACCTTGCTGAAGGGCTACCAGCCACCGGAGCGCGATGCCTTCGTCAACTGGCTGAAGGCGCTGAAGCGCTTGCGGCTTTGCACCGCCAGGTTCAATGCCGCCGTGGACGTCGCCTGGAAGCCCAACCTGGAGCATTGCCGCATCCTGACCGCGCGATGGTCTGACGGCCAGGCAGCGCCCGCCGCGCAAGCCAGCGCCGCATGGCTGCCGGCCGCGCCGCGCCCGCGCCGTCCGGAACGGCCGGTGTACCTGGACGCAGAGCTGGAGGCGGTGCAGTTGCTGAAGTCGCTGGGCTATATCGTCCTCAGTCCTGAGGAGATTCGCTCGCAACGAGATCCCATCGAGGATATGTCGTGAACCGGCAAGCGCAGTCCCAGGGTGTCGGGAATTTTGTCCGCACTCCGATCATCTGCAAGACGTAGTTCGACTGCCTGAACCGCGAATGTGTGTGGTTGCCAACCATCGCCTCCTGCCGGCGCCGCGCCCTGCCTTGGCGGCAGAAGATGTGCTTGCTAGACTGTCTTACGCATGCCTGGGCGGGCCTGCAGCAGCACGGCGTCCACCCGCCATGGGCCGCGCAAACAGGCAGGGAGAAGCCAATGAGCAACGACAACAAGCCTGGCGGCACATTGACGCGGCGCGATTTCCTCCTGACTGCCGGGGTCGGGGCCATGGCATTGGGCCTTGGCGCGGGCGCGGATGCCAAGGATGCGCCAGCCGGGGCAAGCGACGCGGCCCAGGCCGCCGGGAGCCTGCCATCGGGACCGTACAACATCCTGTTTATCCTTGTTGACCAGGAACGCTACTTCCGACCTGGCGAGTTGCCCAAGGGCTATGGCCTGCCTGCACATGAACGCTTGATGAAGCGCGGTACGACCTTTGTCAATCACCGCATAAATTCATGTGTTTGCACCCCGTCCCGCTCAGTTCTTTACACGGGCCAGCACATCCAGCACACCCGGATGTTCGACAACACGAACTTCCCGTGGATTAGCAGCATGTCAACAGAGATACGGACGCTCGGTGACATGCTTCGTGACGCCGGCTATTACACCGTGTACAAGGGCAAGTGGCACCTCACCAAGGAATTCGAGACCGTCAACAAGCTTGGCACGCCAACCAAGATCTTCACTCAGGAAATGGAAGCCTATGGCTTCTCTGACTACATCGGAATCGGCGACATTATTGCCCACACCAGCGGTGGGTACCTGCACGACGGGGTGATTGCTGCAATGGGTGTGAGCTGGCTGCGCGGGAAAGGGCGTGAGCTGGCGGCACAGGGAAAGCCATGGTTCCTGGCCGTCAACCTCGTCAACCCGCACGACGTGATGTTCTACGACACCGACGCGCCCGGCACCGAGGTTCAGGCAATGCGCGGCCTTGCACATGTCGCGCGCGACCCGGCCGACCCGCTATACGGCAAGCAGTGGCAATTCACGCTGCCGGCAAGCCGGAAACAGGCGCTTGACGCGCCGGGGCGCCCTGCGGCACACCGCGATTTCCTGCGCTCGCATGACGCCCTGGTCGGAGCCATTCCAAATGAAGACGCGCGCTGGCGCCGGCGGCACAACTATTACCTGAACTGCATGCGGGATGTCGACCGGAATATCGCTGCCCTGTTGGCAGAGCTTGACGCTGCAGGGCTCTCCGACAAGACCATCGTAATCCTGACATCGGATCACGGTGACATGGACGGTGCCCACCAGCTCCACGCAAAAGGCGCCGTCTCCTATCGGGAGCAGAACAACGTGCCGTTGGTCATTGCCCATCCCGCCTATCAAGGCGGCAAGCAGTGTCGCGCCGTCACCTCACATCTGGACATCGCGCCCACCCTGGTTGCATTGACTGGCGTCTCGACTGACAGGCGCGCAGCCATCGCCAAGGGATTACCGGGAAAGGACTTTTCCCGCTTGCTTGCGAAGCCTGACGCAGCCGAAGCAAATGCGATTCGCGATGGTGCGCTGTTCTGCTACAACATGCTGGCCTACCTGGATGGCGATTATCTCTTCAAGGCTGTTGCCCATCTGCAGGGCGGTGGCAAGCCCGACCAGCTCAAGCAGGCCGATATCCGCCCGGACCTGATGAAGCGCGGCGCGGTGCGTTCGGTCTACGACGGACGCTACAGTTTTGCACGGTACTTTTCTCCCAGGCAGCACAACAAGCCGAAGACCCTGGAGGAGCTCTACCGGTTCAACGACGTGGAGTTGTACGATCTGCAGACCGATCCCTTCGAGATGAACAACCTGGCGGCAGGCGAAAAGCAACGGGAACTACTGGTCGCCATGAACGAAAAGCTGAATCAGCTGATTGATGCCGAGGTTGGCGAGGACCGCGGCCAGATGCTGCCCGGTGGCATTGACGCAGGATGGGATGTCACCGCGGAAACGATGGCGGGGGCCTGACTGCACCGCCCAACGCCGGCCAAGAAGGCACGCAACGGGTATCGCTCTGGCGGGATGAAAGGACCGCAGCGCAGGCTGCCAGATGTGGCGGCATTGGCTGGCCGCTAGCGCTCTTCCGCCAGGTAGATCCTGGTGAGGCCTTTCGCAATGGCCTCGACGATCTGCTCGCGCCGCAAGGCAATATGCGAAGTCAGGCATCTCTCCCCCTTCTCCCAGTCGTGCGCCTGCAAGGCTTGAACGATTTCGGCGTGTTCACTCTGGGTGGAGTCGCGCCCGATATTCTCCATGTCGATCCAGCGGATAAACCGGATGCGTTCGTTCAGGCTGACCAGCATGCGCTTGAGTTCGGCGTTACCCGCCATGGCGGCGATGCGCAGGTGAAAGCCTTCGTCCAGTTCCACCAGTTGCGGGATCGGGGTATTTGCGGGCACCGACTTGCTGTGCTCCAGGTATCGCGCAAGCTCCTCGATGCTCTCGGCCGAGGCCCGCTCGAACGCCAGGCGCAGGCAATCGCGCTCGATCGTCACGCGTGCTTCATATAGATCCAGCATTTCCTGGATATCGAGCGGCCGGCGCACATAGCCGCGGCTGGACTCCGCCAGGAAGCCCTCGGTGGCGAGGCGGGTCAGCGCTTCGCGCACTGGCGTCCTGCTCACGCCGAGGCGTTCCGCCAGCTCAATCTCATTGAGTCGTTCGCCGGGCTTGAGCTCGTAGGAAATCGCCATCTCGCGCAATCGACTAATGACATCGGATCCCCGTTTGCGCCTGATAGCGGAAATCAGCGGCTTCATGCCGTTGGTTGCTTGCATAGATATTCCTCGTTGGCCGCGATCATACCCGACGCTACCGACCCTCCAGGTGCCGCATCCTTCCCTTTAAGTTTAAGTATACTTAATTGTATCCTGCAGTGTATTCTTATCTCGCCTGCCCGACACTGACTTGGAGACTCCTGGAATGACGAAGATGAACGGCGCTGAAGCCATGGTCCGAATGCTTCAACTGAATGGTGTAAAGCATGTCTTTGGGCTGTGCGGCGATACCAGCCTGCCTTTCTATGACGCCATGGCGCGCCTGGACCATGGGATTGACCACATCCTGACGCGCGATGAGCGCAGCGCCGGCTACATGGCCGACGCCTATGCCCGCGTCACCGGCAAGGTTGGCGTATGTGAGGGGCCCAGTGGCGGCGGAGCTACCTATTTGCTGCCGGGTCTGGTCGAGGCCAATGAGTCTTCGGTGGCCGTGCTTGGGATCACCTCGGACGTATCAGTCGGCTCGCGCGGCAAGTACCCCCTGACCGAGCTCGACCAGGAAGCGCTGTACCGTCCCCTCACCAAGTGGAACACCACGATCGACCGCGCCGACCAGATCCCGGGCGCGGTACGCGGCGCCTTCCGGGCCATGACGACCGGCAAGCCCGGATCCGCGCACCTGTGCTTGCCGTACGACGTACAGAAGCATGAGGTGGACACTGCCGACGTATGGGCGCAGCCTGGCCACGACCGTTTCCCTGCGATGCGCTATGCGCCGGACCCGACCGAGATCGAACGGGCAGCGCAGCGGCTGATTGCAGCGCGCCTGCCGGTCATCATCTGCGGCGGCGGCGTGGTCATCTCTGGCGCCTGCGCAGAACTGGAAACACTGGCCGGCATGCTGAATGCCCCGGTCTGCACCACCGTCAGCGGTCAAGGCAGCCTGGCCGACACCCATCCGCTGAATGCCGGCGTGGTCGGTGCCAATGGCGGCATCATGGCCACGCGCGAAATCGTCGCCAAGGCCGATGCCGTGCTGTTCATCGGTTGCCGCGCCGGCTCGACCACCACCGAGCACTGGCGCTTCCCGTCGCGGGACATCGCAATCCTGCATCTCGATGCGGATCCGATGGCGATTGCCGCGAACTACCGCACTGACGTCGCCATGGTTGGCGATGCCCTGCTCGCCCTGAAGGCGCTCAACGCCGCCGTGAGCGAGCGCCTTGCCCACCGCCGGTCCGACGCCGCCGACGGCGCCGCGCTGGCCGGCGCCGCGCGTGCCGCCAAGCTCGCCGCCTTCGCGCCGCTGGCCGCCTCGCTCGATGTGCCCATCAAGCCGGAACGCGTGGTGGATGCGCTCAACCGGCTGCTGCCGGATGACGCCATCGTGGTGGCCGACCCCGGCACGCCCTGCCCGTATTTCTCCGCGTACTACAACGCCAGCAAGCCTGGTCGCCATTTCATCACCAACCGGGCCCATGGCGCACTTGGCTTCTCGATGTCGGCCGGGATCGGCGCGGCCATTGGGCGCCCGCGTGCGACCGTCGTATCGGTCATGGGCGACGGCAGCTTCGGCTTTACCTGCGGCGAGATGGAAACGCTGACGCGACGCAAGATTCCGCTGAAGATGATCGTGTTCTCGAACGCTGTATATGGATGGATCAAGGCAAGCCAGAAGGCCGGCTACGAGCAACGCTACTTCTCAGTCGATTTCAGCCGCACGGACCACGCGCGCGTT
This sequence comes from Cupriavidus sp. BIC8F, assembly GCF_032465815.1. Lineage (NCBI taxonomy): Bacteria > Pseudomonadati > Pseudomonadota > Betaproteobacteria > Burkholderiales > Burkholderiaceae > Cupriavidus > Cupriavidus sp. BIC8F. The sequence goes on from NZ_CP136095.1 coordinate 2,920,899, forward strand.
GCCGAGGCGTTCGGCATCAAGGCCTGGCGCGTGGAAGACCCCGGACAGCTCGATGCCGCGATTCGCGCGGCGCTGGAGCATGATGGCCCGGCGCTGGTCGACGTGATTTCACAAGAACTGCAGGACACCGCCGCACCCGTGAGCCAGTGGATGGGCTGACACCCAAGGCACATCCAGAACGCCATATTTGTTCCGAACCGTAGCTCAACGATGGGAGAGGTATCTATGTCTAGCCGACTTGCGGCACCAGGCCGCCAGAAAGCGTTTTGTTCCGGCGTGGTGGCCCTTGCCTGCCTGCTGCTGCCGCTGGCAACGGCAGCCGCGGTGGCTGACAGTGCCACGCCGCTGAAGCTGGTGGTCACCTTCCCGCCCGGCGGCAGTACCGACATTGCCGCACGCATCATCCAGCCGAAACTGGCGGAGGCGGCCGGGCGGCCCGTGGTCATCGAAAACCGGCCCGGCGCTGCCAGCCAGGTCGCCACCCAGTATGTGGCTCGCTCCGTGCCGGACGGCAATACCCTGCTGGTTGCCTTCGATACGCATGCGATCAACCCCGTGGCGAAGTCCAAGCTCCCCTATGACACCTTCAAGGACTTCACCGGGGTCACGTTTGCCGTGCGCTTCCCGCTCGTGATCGGCGCTTCGCCCACTGTTCCTGGCAAGGACCTGCGCAGCTTCCTCGACGCTGCGCGGCGTGAGCCGTCCAAATACAGCTACGCCTCCACCGGGCTTGGCTCGATGAACCATCTTGTGGCCGAGGATCTGAAGCGGCAGGCTAAGGTCGAGTTAATGCACGTGCCCTATGCCGGCGGGGGCCCCGCGGTCCAGGCAGTGCTGGGCAATGTGTCCAGTATCACGCTGCTGAGCTATGCGGCCCTGAAGGGCCAGATCTCTGCCAACAAGATCAAGCCGCTGGCCGTGACGGGCGCGCGCCGCTTGCCGGACCTGCCCGATGTTCCAACCGTCATCGAGTCCGGGTTCCCGGACTTCGAGGCCTATTCGTGGATCGGCATCTTCGCACCGGCAGGCACCCCGCCCGCGGTCGTCAGGAAGCTGACGGAAGATTTCCAGACCGCACTGTCGGACCCGGAAACCAAACGAAAACTGACCGCGGCCGGCTTCGAGGTCATGGCCACTGATGGTCCCACCGTAGACCGCTATGCGCGCGAGCAATACGAGCGCTGGCACAGCTTCGTCAAGAAGACCGGGCTGAAGCTGGAAGACTGAGGCGGGGTCGGGGCCGGCCGCATCGCATTCAGGGTGTCGCGGCCCCTGGCCCTGGAGATTCGCCTCGCCCCGTTCACCACCTCACCCCCTGCTTTCCCGCCTGAAGCGCGTCGGCGCATGCCCGGTCCAACGCTGGAACGCCCGCCGAAACGCTTCCTCGCTGGCAAAGCCAAGCTGCTCCGCGATTCTTCCTACCGACCAGTTGGTCGTGCGCAGGCATTGTTCGGCGTACTCCTGCAGGCTGTGTTCGCGCAGTACCCGGTAGCTGCTGCCGTCGGCAGCGAGACGGCGGCGCAGGGTCGGTTCGCTCACATCAAAGCGCATGGCCAGCTCAGCCAGCGTCGGCAGCCGCGCGCCATGCACCAGCGCTGCATGCAGGATGCCGCGCACCTGCTGGCTCAGTGATACGACCTCGACCGGCGCACCGATCAGCCGGTATGGAAAGTCTTCCAGGAAGGCGTCGAGCTCCGCGGCCTGGCGCACGACCGGCCGGTCGAGCAAGGCCTCATCGAATTCGAATCCGTAGGTCTGGGCGCCAGGCGTCACCGCGGCATGGAACAAGCCCAGGAAAGGCATGGCGTCCTCGCGCCGGGGGTGCGCCAGGTAAACGTGGGTCGGGCGTAGCGGCTGGCCGACCAGCCAGCCGAACAGCAGCATATAGAAGAAGAGCCCGGTCAGGTCCACCAGGCAAGCCGCGGAGGAGTTCGCACGCCGCAGCGAATCCATGCGGAACACCGCCTGCCCTGCGCTTTGCCCGAGGCTGAGCGCACCGGCGCGCGGATACAGCATCGCGCAAAAGTCGGCCGCGCAGCGGATCGCCTCCCTCAGCGTCTGGCTGCTCAATACGCAACGGCACAACAAGTCCACTTCCTGCTTGCACATCGGGGGGTGGCCGTTGCCTTTGGCGACCAGGGCTTCCAGCCGCTCGATCGCGGCACGATAGAGCGCGGTGAACCGGGCGGGCGGCGCATGCGCGGATGCGCCGCCGGCAGGCGGAACCTCTACGCCCTGCCGCTTCAGTTCGTCGAGCAAGCGCTGCACCATGCCGTGTGGAACAGGTACGGGATTCCCCGGTATGTGGGCATTCATGGTCGCTCGTCCTGATTGCTTCGGTAGCGATGGTTGATCGTTCGGGTGGGGATTCGGTGCGGCCTGGCCTCCCATAATCATCCCGGCACTTCCACTCGCGCGGCAGCTTGCGCACGGCCTGGGCGATGGAGGTTGCCATGCGATGAACAGCATGCCTATACGGGACAACCCATAACCACGCTTCCCTCCCGCAAACCCCCGGCTCAGGCATCGCAGCCCTGCTGCCCTGCCTGCGCCGCGTGAGCCACACCATGATCCACATACTCGATGAAATCGTGCTCGCGCCCGGGCATCTGCCCACTGTGCTGAGCCTGCTGGAAAGCCAGTACCTGCCCGGCAGTGCCGCCAGGGGCCTGGCGCTGCTGCAGCGCTGGGTGTCGCCGCCCGTGGCGCTGGAAGATGCACCCAATACGCTGTGGCTGCTGTGGCAAGTGGCGGATGCGCCGGCTTACTACGCCATGCGCGCCAGCATCGATGCCCCGGTGCTCGCCTTCTGGTCGACAGTCGACACGCTGTGTGAAGCCCGCCGCCGCCATGTGATGGCCGATGCGACACCTGCGCTGCCCCAGCGCAAGGAGCATTGCGATGCGGCTTGAGACAGCACAGGTCCGATTGCACGCCGGCTTCTGCGCAGGGACGTGCACACAGGAGCAAGCCCTGCTTGCGCGGATTGAAACGCTGCCAGGCCTGCGCCATGTGGCGATTGGCCGGAACCTGGCGGGGAGCTGGGGTGCCGGCGACTATACGCTCGACCTGCAATTCGACCCGACTGCATCCGGCTCGCCCGGTCACGATACCGGCCTGGCTGCAGCGCTGGACGGCATGGCAGAGGTGGATGGCATCACCTATAGCCCAATCTCGGGCGGGCTACGCGCCCCGCAACTGCGCCATGGGATCTGGCGCACGCTGATGTTCCGGGTCCGGCCTGAAGCGCCGGACTGGCAGGTCCGCGGCCTTGAGCAGGACCTGCTGCGGATGCCTGAGTACATGCCCGGCATCCTCAACTGGCGGCTTGCCCGCGTCCTGTCGCCAGACGCATGGACTCATGTCTGGCAGCAGGAGTTCGCCAGCGCGGACGACCTGCTGGGCAAATACCTGATGCACCCCTTTCATTGGGGCCATGTCGACCGATGGTTCGACCCCGAGTTTCCCGAATGGACAGTCCAGGCGATCTCCCATGCCTTCTGCCCGCTCGCGACAAGCCTGATCGCCAACCACAACCGCACAGAAGAATACGCGCCATGACCGGACCCGGAAAACTGACTGGAAAGATTGCGCTGGTGACCGGCGCCAGCCGCGGCATAGGCCGCGCCATCGCGCAGCGCTTCGCGGCTGAGGGCGCGCTGGTGGTTGCCACGGCACGGCGCGCAGGCGAGTCCGAGGATGAACCTGGCACGCTGGCCGAGACGGTTGGCCAGATCAGGCGGCAAGGGGGCAGTGCCATCGCGCTGGCGGCGGACCTCGAGGATCCCGCGCAGCGCGACGACCTGGTGACGCAGGCGGCAAATGCCGCGGGTGGTCTCGACATCCTGGTCAACAATGCCGGCATGGCGGAATACAGCCGCGTCGAATCGATGCCGCTGGAAATCTTCGACAGGACGGTCGACCACTACCTGCGCATCCCCTTCGTGCTCAGCCGTGCAGCGATCCCGCTGATGCGCACCCGCGGCGCGGGATGGATCCTGAACCTGGGCTCCGTCACCGCCCTGTCGCCTGCTCGCCCGTATCAAGATTTTGACCGGGCTGGCGGGGTCACGGCCTACGCCGCGGTCAAGGCCGCCATCAACCGGTTCACCGAGGGGCTGGCAGCGGAACTGGAGGCCGACAATATCGCGGTCAATTCCGTAGCGCCAAGCACGGCGATCCGCACGCCAGGCAGCGAGCGCTATATCCCGGACGGCTATCCCACCGAGCCAGTGGAGTACCTGGTGGAAACGGCGCTTGCACTCTGCAGCGTGCCGGCCCGCCTGCGCACCGGCCACATCGCCCATAGCCTGCACTTCCCCCTCGCGCACGGGCTGAACGTCCGTACGCTTGATGGCCAGGGCATGCTGCCGCCGCCCGTGATCCCGTCCTGGGCACATCCCGGTTTGAACCACGAACTATCCGCAAAGTAAGCCCATGGAGAAGAGCATGCGCGCTGTCGTCATTGATCGTACCGGCGGACCCGATGTACTCAGGCTTGGAGACCTCCCGACGCCGGAACCCGCTGCCGGCGAAGTCCTGATCCGCGTGGCCTGTGCCGGCGTGAATCCCGCTGACTGGAAATGCCGCGAAGGCTATCTGAGCCACTTCATGCAATACAGCTTCCCCTTCGTGATCGGCTTCGATGCCAGCGGCGTCGTGGCAGCGGTGGGGAACGACGTCAAGGACTTCGTCCCGGGACAGCGCGTGTTCGCGCAAACCGGGGTCGGCGCAGGCAAGTGGGGTTCTTATGCCGAGTACGTTGCGGTCAGCCAGGATTGCGTGGTGCCGATTCCCGACAACCTGGGATTCGCCGAAGCCGCGGCCGTCCCGACCCCGGCGCTGGCCGCCTGGACGGGACTCTTCGACGAAGGCGGACTCAAGCCGGGCCAGACGGTGCTGGTTCATGGCGGTGCCGGCGCGGTCGGCACGTTTGCCGTGCAACTGGCAAAGGCGGCCGGCGCAACCGTCGCCGCCACCTGCAGTGCGGCACGCCGCGACGAACTGATGGCGCTCGGGTGCGACCTGGCAATCGACTACCGGGGCGGCGACATCGCTGCCGCGATGCAGGCATGGGCGCCGGCTGGCGTCGACCTGGTATTGGACGCGGTTGGCTGCGGCACCCTGCCGAACGGCATGGACCTGCTCAGGCCCGGCGGCATCCTTGTCGCCATCCTGACGCTGGTCAGTGGCGACAACGGCCCGGATCCTGCCGCAGCCGCGCAGCGCGGCGTCCGCACCGCCGTGGCGTTCAGCAAGATGCCCAGCGGCGCGCGGCTGCGCGAGATCGCAGCGCTGCTCGGCGGCGGGCGCCTGCGACCGCCCCGCATCGAATGCCTGCCGCTGGAACACGCCGGGCGCGCGCTCGATCTGGTCCAGTCGGGCAAGGCGGCAAGCAAGCTGGTGCTGCATATCGCCGAGCCAGCCAATGCTGGCGCATGACCATAACACCATTGAAATCGGAGGAGACACAATGAAGAGCAAGGCCTTCCTGCTGTGCACGATCGTCGGTGCGGTGCTAGCCGCCTCACAGATCAACGCACCTTCCCTGGCCGCGATGACGCCTGATGAAGTCAAGCGCCTGGACGGTCCCCTCACGCCCATGGGGGCCGAACGGTCAGCCAACAAGGACGGCAGCATCCCCGCGTGGAGCGGCAAGTGGCAGGCCGCGCCCGCAGGCCTGGCGTTCCGGCCGGGCGATGCGTATCCCGATCCCTATGCGTCGGAACAACCGCTTGCAACGATCACGGTCCAGAACCTGGAGCAGTACCGTGCCCGCCTGAGCGACGGGCAGCTCGCCATGTTCAAGTTGTACCCGGCAACCTTCAAGATGGCGATCTATCCCAGCCATCGCGACTTCCGCTATGGCGATGCCGTCTACAAGGCAATCCAGCAGCACGCCCCCGGCACGCAGCTGACGGCGGATGCGAACGGGCTCAAGGACTATCCGCCGACCGCGCCCTTTCCCGTTCCCAAGAATGGCCTGGAGCTGATGTGGAACCTTCGCTTCTCTTCCGCCATTGCCGAAGAGGCCGCCGTCTATGACCAGGCCGTCGTGTATCGCGACGGCAAGATCGCGTGGGGCAAGTGGAAATATGACATCTGGTCGCCGGTCAACGGCACCGCATTCGAAAAAGGCTCGCCCCTGATCAACCGGACCTTCGCCCGCGTTGAAACCGAGCTGCCTTTGCGCGAACGCGGCAATATCATCGTCTCCCACAATTTCTGGGATCGCGAAGGTTCGGATACGGCCAGGACCTGGCAATACAATCCCGGCACGCGCCGGGTCCGGCAGGCACCCGAGTTCGGCTTCGACCAGCCGCTCGGGCCGGGCGGCTTCCGCACCGTGGACGACGATCGCCTGTTCAATGGCTCAGGTGAACGCTACGACTGGAAGATTGTCGGCAAGCGGGAGATCTATATTCCGTACCACAACTACAAGCTGGCCGATCCCGCCGTCAAGTACGCCGAGCTGCTGGGCCCCAATCATGCGGCCCCCGACCTTGTCCGCTACGAACTGCACCGCGTCTGGGTGCTCGAAGCCAAATTGAAGCAAGGCTTCCGGCATCAGTACGCGAAGCGCGTCCTGTACCTGGACGAGGACACCTGGATGGCCGTGCTTGCCGACAACTACGATGCCCGCGGACAGTTGTGGCGAACCAATATGCAATCGTCGCTCTTCGCCTACGATGCACGGCGCTACTACCCGGCGGTGGCGTTCTATCACGACCTCACCGCTGGCTCCTATCTGGCGGACCGGCTGACCAATGAAGGCAAGCCGGTACGCCTGAACAGCAGTCCGCAGTTCAGTGAAGCGTATTTCTCGCCCGATTCGATCCGGGGGGCGGGGCATTGACGGTCACGCCGGCTCACGGTACCCATGCGGGCGTCCTCCAGATGACTTGGGACGGATGCCTGCTGTGGGGCTCGCGGGAACAAGCGCCTCAATCGGAGAGGTAACGCTCCACCAGCAGGCTCCAGTACGCAGCCCCAACGAGCAGGTTGCCGTCGTTGAAGTCGTACTTGGGGTGATGGACCGGGTGGCTGCTTTCATGGAAGAGCCCGTTGCCCAGGCGGAGATAGCAGCCGGGCCGGTGCTGCAGCATGAAGGCGAAGTCTTCGCCTGGCGTAATCTGGCCAAAGCTCGGGTCCACGCGATCCGGTCCCACCAGCTCGCGCGCAACGTCGACGGCGAAGTCGACTTCCCTGTCGGTGTTCACCAGCACCGGATAGCCCGACTGGTACTCGATCTCCGCCTGCGCGCCGTAGCTCTGCGCCTGTCCATGCACGGTGGCTTCGATGCGCTGCCGAAGCCGGGCCCGCACCTCGGGATCAAAGCAACGCACGCTCAGCTCGATGCTGGCCTCGTTCGGGATCACGCCGTAGAAGCCACCCGACTGCAGCGAGCACACCGAGAGTACCGCGGTCTGCGTGGGATCGACGTTGCGCGACACGATGGTCTGCAGCGCCATCACGATGCTCGCGGAGACCACCGCCGGGTCCACGGTGAGATGCGGGCGCGCCACGTGCCCGCCTTTGCCAATGACGCGGATGCTCACCTTGTCGGTAGCCGGCTGGAATGCGCCCTTGCGCATCATGAAGGTCCCGACTTCGGCGCCAGGGTGATTGTGCAGGCCAAACACGGCATCGCAAGGGAAGCGCTCGAACAGCCCGTCCGCGATCATGCGTTCGGCTCCGCTGTCGTGCCCGCGCTCCTCGGCGGGCTGGAAGTACAGGTGCAGCGTTCCGGAGAAGTTGCGCGTGCGGCCCAAGTACTTGGCAGCCCCCAGCAACATCGATGTGTGGCCATCATGGCCGCAGGCGTGCATTTTCCCGGGCTGCTTGCTGGCATAGGGCAACCCCGTTCTTTCCTCGATCGCCAGCGCATCCATGTCGGCACGCAGGCCGATGCGCCTGGATCCCGTGCCGGCCTTCAGCGTGCCGACGACACCCGTGGTGCCGACGCCTGTCGTCACCTCGAATCCCCACTCGCCAAGCTTCGCCGCAACGAGGCTGGCCGTTGCGGTCTCTTCGAAGGCAAGCTCGGGATGGCTGTGGATCTGGTGCCGGATCGCGGTGATCTCCGCAATATCCTGCGCGAGTTGCTCAAGCTTCTGATGCACTGGAAACATGGCTCTCTCGCGCTCAGTCAAGATTGATGTCCAACTGCTTGACCGCATCGTTCCACTTCCTGTGTTCGCTCTGCAGGAAGGCGTGGAATGCCGCCGGCGACCCGGGCATGACCTCATTGCCGTTATCCGCAAGCGTCTTCTGCGTCTGCGGACTGGCGAGCACCTTCTGCAGCGCGGCATTCAGCTTTTGCACCACCCCTGCCGGAGTGCCTTGCGGCGCCACCAGGCCGTACCAGGTCGTCACGTCGAAGCCGGGGTAGCCAGACTCAGCGATCGTGGGGATATTGGGGAACAGCTTCAGGCGCTTGCCGCCGGACACAGCCAGGCCCCGCAACTTCCCGGCCTGGATCATCGGGGCCGAGGACGACGCCACGTCAAAGGCAACGTCGATATCGCCCGAAAGCATCGCCGTCAGCATGGGCGCCGTGCCCTTGTACGGAACGTGTGTCATCACGATGCCGGCCCTGGCGTTCAGCATTTCCATGGCGATCTGCGGGCTCACGCCGGCGCCGGTGGAGCCATAGTTGATCTGCCTGGGCTTGCTCCTGGCCAACGTGACCAGCTGCTTGACGTCGCGCACCGGGGAGTCCTGCCTGACGATGAGAATAGTCGGGGCGTTGACCACGCCGCCAACCGGCGTGAAGTCCCTGGCAAGGTTGGCCTTCATCGATGGATACAGCAAGCCGGGGCTGTAGACCAGCGACGTGCCGCCGAACAGCAGCGTATAGCCGTCCGCGGGCGCTTTCGACACGTACTGGGCCGCGATATTGGTCCCCGCGCCCGGCTTGTTCACGACGACGACGGGCTGCCCCAGCTCGCGGCTGAGACCGTCGCCCACGATGCGGGCAGTCGTGTCCGCGGAGCCGCCCGGCGTAAAGCCAACGACGATCTGGATCGCCTGGCTGGGAAAGCGTTGTTCCTGGGCGAAGCCAGGTGTAGCGGTAAATGCGCACGCCAGGCCCAGCAGCGCAATGCACTTCATCTTCACAGGCACTCCTCCTTGAGCGGATATCTTTCCGGCCTTTTGTTTCTCGCCTTCGCCTCGTTCAGGGCGTCTCGTGGGGCTTGTGTTATTGGCCGTTTGAATCAGGAGGCAGTGTATGCTTGGGACTTCCATTTACCAAATCGATATGGCTGATGACACGCATCGATCATTTGAATTTACGTTCCTTTGACCTGAACCTGCTGCTGGCCTTCGACGCGCTGATGCAGGAGCGAAGCGTCACCCGTGCGGCGGCCTGCCTGCGCATCAAGCAACCCGCCATGAGCCACGCCCTGGCGACACTGCGCGTCTTGCTTGGCGACGAACTTTTTATCCGCGTGGGTTACCAGATGGAGCCGACACTGCGGGCACGCGAACTACAAATGCCGATTCGCGAGCTCCTGGATGCCACGCAGAAATTGCTGCTCGCAAACCCCAGCTTCGACCCCGCTGTCGACGAAAGAACGTTCCGGATCGGGCTTTCCATCCAGTCAGAGCCGCTGCTGGTGTCGGAACTTTTCGCAGACCTGGCGCTGTCGGCGCCCCGGGTGAAACTGTTGCTCAGCCAGACCAGCCGCGAACGCGCCTACGATGCGCTCGATGCAGAGCAGATCGACTTCGCCATCGGCTATCTTCCCGGCGGAAGCGGATGGCACCACCGCCAGGGGATGTTCGACCTGGGTGTGGTTTGCTGCTTTCACCCGTCGCTGCTGCCGTACCAGGTGCCGGTCAGGCTCGATCAGTACAAGGCGAGTCGCCATGCGTTGATCTCCGCCAAGAGCAACCTGCTTGGGTATCTTGAGGACGCGCTGACCGAGGCGGGTGTGGAGATCGAACCTGTCCTCGCCGCCCCGAACTTCCTGACGCTCTTCGCGACCGTGGCGCGCGCACCGCTGATGGCCACCGTTCCGGCCATCATTGCGCGGCACTACGCGCCGATGTTCGGCCTGGTTGCGAGTCCGCTACCCTTTGCGTTTCCCTCGTTTCCCGTTGAACTGATATGGCACGCACGAAGCCAGGGCGACAGCGCCCACGCATGGCTGCGTGGCAAGATCGAGCAAAGCGCCGCCGCGATGATTCCCGCGGACATGATCCAGCCAGGGTCTTCTGGCGCCGCTGCCGGCGTGGCGGCCCGTGGGCGACGGCGCCGTGACAGGACCTAGCCTGCCCCTGATCGCCGTCTGCTCCGCCGTTACGGCGTGCCGCCCGACACATCGATCCGATACACCCGCCCGCTCGTCGCCGACGTGCCCGGATCGGCCAGCACATACAGCGCCTGCCCGTCATCCACGCCAAAGGAGAACACACTGCCTGGGACAGTGACGTTCCAGTCGACCTGTTCTACAACCACGCCGTCGCGATACATGAAGCTCAGCAGCTTGCCCGTGCAAAGGTCGGTATAGAAGTACCGCCCATGCAGCGCCGGACCGGCACTGCCCCGGTACACATAGCCGCCGACGATGGCACAGGCGCCCGCGTCATGGCCGTATTCGAAGACCGGCATGGTCAGCCCGGTCTTGTCGCACCCGGCCGCACCCACGCAGGCGGTGCCCTCGGTCCGGTTCCAGCCGTAGTTCAGGCCCGCGCTGGTGGCCGGCGCCACGTCGACTTCCTCGCGCCGGTCCTCGCCGACATCGGCGACATACAACAAGCCGGCGTCGAACGAGAACCGCCACGGGTTGCGCAGGCCGAGGGCCCAGATTTCGCCGCGGCTGCCAGACTGGCCGACGAACGGATTGCCGGCAGGCAAGCCGTAGCCGGACGCGCCGCTGACGTCGATGCGCAGCATCTTGCCGAGCAGCGTTCCCGCGTTCTGGGCGTTGCCCGACGGATCGCCACTGCCGCCGCCGTCGCCCGTGCCGATATAGAGCATGCCGTCCGGGCCGAACGCGAGCTGGCCGCCATTGTGGTTGGAGAAGTTGCCGTGGGGGATCGACAGCAGCACGGTGCCGGATGCATTGGCGATATCCGGATTCGCGGCCGACACGCTGTAGCGGGCGATGGTGATGGCCCCATTGGCGTCGGTGTAATAGACGTAGAAGCGGCCGTTGGTCCCATAGTTCGGATCGAACGCCATCGACAGCAGCCCGCGCTCGCCATCGGTCGTCGTCAGCGCAGCGATATCGAGAAACGGCGTAGCGACCAATGCGCCGTTGCGCACGATCCGGATGCGGCCGGCCCGCTCGACCACGAACAGGCGCGAATCGCCGTGGGGCGCGGTCAGGAAGAGAGGCGCTGATAACCCGCCGGCAACCTGCGTCAGCGACAACTGCACTGTTTCCGGCGAGCCGTAGGCCACGCTTGCCGAAGCACGGCCGCCCGCGGTCACCGCCACGGTCTGCGAAGGCGGCTGCGGCTTGAGGAGCGTGCTGCCCGTCAGCACGCTGGCGGCACTGATGGTGTAGCTGCCAGCAGCCAGGTTGGACAGCGTGATCGACTGGGTCACGGTCTGGCGGAACTGGCCGGGCCCCAATATCGTGATGGCCGCCGACGTCCCGGACGGCAGGCCGGAGATGGAGAGCGTCAGCGTGCCGGTGCCGGTGCCCGTGGCGCTGTCACTACCCCCGCCGTCGCCGCCCCCTCCGCAGGCGGCGAGACCCAGGCAGCAGGCGACGAAGAATCGGCAAAGCGAGTATCGAAGTGCTTCGGACATGGCGCGCTCCTGTCACGGCTCGGGCACAGCCTGCCATGCAAGAACCGGTCCACGGCCCTGGCACAAGTCCTGGCGGGCGCTTCCGGCGGCAGGGGCGCCTCGCCTTTGTAAAAGATACTTCATGCGCGTGGCATCGGCGATACATGCAGTGGCCCACTGGCTGGACCGGGCAAAGTCCGTCCTCGATGCAGGCCGGTCGTCCTTGCGCACAATGCTCACGTACAAGGCGATTGCGCATGGCGCGTGGTACGAGGAAGTCGATGAACGATTCACCAGCTCGGAAATTACTGACTGCTTTCCTTAGTCGAGCCCTTTCTCCGGGACAGAAACGCCTGCATCAGATCTGCCACCTGCAGGTTGTTCAAGTCCGAAAACGGAAAATGCGTGTTCCCACGTACTCCGACGTCCGGCAAGTGAACAAGCCTGGCGTCGCCGCCATGGCGATTGACGGCATCGACCCACAGCTTTGCCATGGCCAGCCGCACGCGCCAGTTGTCCAGCCCCGGATCCGCGCCAGGCTGCGTCGGAATTTTGTCGCCGTAGTAGAGGATGATCGGAATGCGCGTGAGCGACTTGAACCGGGCCATCGTCACCGCCACGCCGGCCAAGGGTCCGGTGAGTCTTGGCATTGCCGCAGGCACCTCACCTTCCGGAAAGACGAAGCCAACGAGCCCGGCTGCCCGGCCAGCTCGCGGTACTGGGCCAGTTGGCGCGTGCTGTCCACCTTCTCGACCTTGTCGTCGCCCCAGTCAAGCTGGAGCGCTTCGCGGCCCTGGCGCGCCGACCAGTAGCCATCGGCAACCACGGCCACGCCCTCGGCTCCCAGAGCCAGCGGCACACGGAAGACACCCTTGACGCCACGTACCGCCCGCGCGGCGCGGTCGTCCACGGCACGCAGCCGGGCGCCGAAAACCGGCGGACGTGCCATCACCGCCGTCAGCATGCCAGGCAGGCGCATATCGATGCCGAAGCTTTGATGGCCGCTGCTCTTGGCACGCGCGTCCAGCCGACCGGTGGGCTTGCCTATCAACCGGAAGTCCCTTGGATCCTTGAGCGTAACCGTCTCAGGCACAGGCTGGTCCATGGCGGCATCGGCCAGTTCGCCGTAGCCGGCTTGTCGGCCACCCGGCCCCGATACGCGGCCGTTGCGTGTCTGCAGCGTGGCGGCGTCCACGTTCCAGCGCGCCGCGGCAGCAGCCAGCAGCCAGCAGCCAGCAGCCAGCAGCCAGCAGCCAGCAGCCAGCAGCCAGCAGCCAGCAGCCAGCAGCCAGCAGCCAGCAGCCAGCAGCCAGCAGCATTGTCCGGGCACGAGCCCCGAGTTCCCGGTATTGCTGGTAGCCGTTGCGGATGCTGCTCGAACCGCCCGTGAGATGCAGGCCCGAGGTCGGATCGGCGAACGCCGGCGCATTGTCGCCGAGGCGACTGGTGACCCGGCTCCAGTCCGCATCAAGCTCTTCGGCCAGGATCATTGGCAACGCTGTCTGAACACCCTGGCCAAACTCGAGCCGATTGACGGCGACCGTGACCGCACCGTTTGCATCGATCTGCAGGAACGCGGAGGGCTGCTGCGTCGGTTTCAACGTTGCCGGCGTGGCGGCATCCGCGTGGCTGCTGCCAATTAGGGGAAATACGCCCAGCGCCAGCCCACCCGCGCCGGCCAGCTTCATGAAGCGACGCCGGGGCATGGAGGCTGGCGCGTCGTCTGGTTCGATCAGGTGCCGCAGGGCCGGCGGGAGTTCTCCGAGGAAGGTGTCGGGCCGTACAGGCCCCGCACAGCGCCGCGCCGCAGCCGAACTTGGTGCCCGTCAGGCCCAGCGTGTCACGCAGGGCCCAGAGGACAGGCATAGCGGGATCGGTATCGACCGAATGCTCACGGCCGTTGATATTCAGAACTGTCATGGGATCCGTTCCCTCACTGTGGCTGCTTGTTGAAGGCTTCCCGCGCGATGCCGGCCGCCGTCACCGCGCTGGGCCAGCCAGCATAGAAGGCCAGATGGGTCAGCGCCTCAACCAGTTCGGCCTCGGTGAGACCATTCTGCCGGGCCAGCGCCATATGCGAGCGCAATTGGTCCGGGCGATTCATCGCGATCAGTGCGCTGACGGTGACCAGGCTGCGGTCGCGCGGCGACAGGCCGGGCCGGGCCCACACGTCTCCGAACAGCACATCGTCGGTCAGTTGCGCCAGCTTGGGCGCCACGTCGCCGAAGCGCCGCTGGGCCACCGACGGCTGTGCAGCGTCTTGCGCGGCCGGCCTCGGTGCCGCCGTCCCCGCGCTGTACTGCTCGTCGCTCACCTGTTCCAGCCAGTCCACTGTCTTGCCATCGCGCGCCTCCTGGATGGCCATGTGGGTCATCGCGCTGTCGGCCGCCGCCCCGTGCCAGTGCCTGGTGTTGGGCGGGATGCGCACCACGTCGCCGGGGCGGATTTCCTGGACTGGCCCGCCCCAGCGCTGCACACGGCCGACGCCGGCGGTGACGATGAGCGTCTGGCCAAGCGGATGCGTGTGCCACGCGGTGCGGGCCCCGGGAGAGAAGGTCACCGTTCCCGCCGAGGTGCGGTCCGGCCCGGTGGGCGTGAACAGCATCTCGACCTGGACTCTGCCCGTAAAGTGTTGCGCCGGCGCCGCCTGGACCTGGCGCGATGCGGCGCGCGAAATCTGCAAGTCCGGTTCGGACGCGCCCGCGGCATCCACCATCGACAGCGCGAGGGTTGCAATGGCAATGGACCTTCTCATGTCTCGTGCTCCCTCACTCATCGCCCGACACGTGCCTGCAACGCTGCGGGATAACGATCGCCATGGACCTTGACCTGATCGAGCGCGCTGTGGATATGGCGCAGTTCGTCGCCGGACAGCTCCACGGACGCCGCGCCGAGGTTCTCATCAAGCCGGTGCAGCTTGGTCGTGCCTGGAATGGGGACAATCCACGGTTTCTGCGCCAGCAGCCAGGCCAGCGCCACTTGGGCCGGCGTGGCCCGCCTGGCCGCCGCGATGACGCCCAGGGCGTCGATCAGCGCCCGGTTGGCCTGCCGCGCCTCCGGGGTGAATCGCGGGACGACGTTGCGGAAATCGTCTTTCGCGAATCTCGTGTTCTGGTCGATCGCGCCAGTCAGGAAGCCCTTGCCCAGCGGACTGAACGGCACGAAGCCGATGCCGAGCGCTTCGAGGGTTGGCAGGATCTCGCGTTCGGGTTCGCGCCACCACAACGAATATTCGCTCTGGAGGGCAGTCACTGGCTGTACGGCGTGGGCGCGCCGGATCGACTCGGCTCCAGCCTCGGACAGGCCGAAGTGGCGCACCTTGCCTTCAGCGATCAGGTCCTTCACAGCGCCAGCCACGTCCTCCATCGGCACCTGGGGATCGGTGCGATGCTGGTACAGCAAATCGATGCGGTCGGTCCGCAGGCGCTTGAGCGAAGTTTCCACCACGGATCGAATGCGCTCGGGGCGGCTGTCCATGCCCTTGGTGGCATCGCCGTCCCTGAAGCCAAACTTGGTGGCGATGACAACCTGATCCCGAATCGGCTGCAAGGCTTCGCCAACCATTTCCTCATTCAGGGCACCGTAGGCTTCGGCGGTATCGAAGAAGGTCACCCCGCGCTCGAAAGCTTCGCGGATCAACTGAACCGCCGCGGCACGTTCCAGTCCGGGACCGTAACCAAAACTCAGCCCCATACAGCCGAAGCCCAGGGCAGAAACTTCCAGGCCAGAACGGCCGAGTTGTCGCTTGTGCATGGTGGTCTCCCGTCCAATAAGTCCCGATACCCCGGACTGTAAAGACCGCCGTCTCAACCAACTAGGCCATTCTCGCTTGCACCAGTTACAAGAAAAACTTGATAATCAGCTTCCAAGCCGGGAGATTTCCATGCCGATCAACGAATTCAGAGCGATCGCCATGTTCGCCAAGGCGGTCGAGTTGGGCAGCATCCGACGCGCCGCCAAGGCACAAGGGGTGACGCCACAGGCAGCCAGCCAGGCGATCGCTCAGCTGGAGCAGCATCTTGGCATTCGCCTGCTCCACCGCACCACGCGGAACCTGGCGCTGACCGAAGAAGGACAGCGCCTGCTCGAGAACACCCAGCCGGCAATCGCGGCGCTGGACCGGGCACTGGCCATGGCCCGGGAAGCCAAGGACGACATTGCCGGGCCCCTGCGCATCGTGGGTCCAAAGTCGTCTTTCGCGCCAATCCTCATGCCAGTGCTCGATGAGTTCTGCCAGGCGTATCCCGACATTCAGCCAGACATCCAGCTTGACGACGGCATTGGCAACTGGGTATTGGATCGTATGGATGTCGGCTTCAGGATCGGCATATCGCCGAGCGAGGGCGTGATTGGCCGCCAGTTGTTCCCGATCCAGATGATCGTGTGCGCCGCACCGGCCTACCTGGCCAGCCACGGCGTTCCCGCCACACTGGACGACCTGGTCGCCCACCGATGCAGTGTTTTTCGCCACCCCGCAACCGGCACGGTATCGCCCTGGTATTTGACGGTAGATGGCAAGCTTGAGCACAGGCCGATGTCCCCGGCATTCTCGACCAACGACTCCGAACTCGAACTGCAGGCTGTGCTCGCCGGGCAAGCGATCGGCCAGCTCGCAAACTTCTCTGCGGCAGCACACATCCGTGCCGGCAGACTGGTACCGGTGCTGCTCCAGCACATGAGCGCTCACATCGGACTGCACATCTACTACGGAAGCCGCACCGCACAACCGAAGCGCGTGCGGGAATTTCTGGATCTGGCGATTTCCCGCCTGCTGGACTCCCCTGATTTCGTATTGACTGGAAAGGAACTCGGGACTGCTTCGCGGGGCTGGCAAGATGCGCAGCGGCGGGGAAAGTAAGAGTGAAGGCTGGGCTGGCGAACGGGCAGCCTGCGTTGGTGCGGAACCGTTGCCGGCGCACGCATCGATAATTGATCCCCTGCCGCCGTTCGTTCCCATCGGGACGCGCGCAGGCAGTAATATGAGCGTTCCCTCCCTCCATTGGAAGTACCGCGATGCAAGTACTGGTTGACGCAGACGCCTGCCCGGTTGTCGTCAAGGAAATGTTGTATCGGGCCGCCCAACGTGTCGAAGTGTGCGTCACGCTGGTTGCCAACCAGTACATGCGCACGCCGCCTTCGCGCTTTATCAAGGCACTGCAAGTGCCTGCGGGCTTCGACGTCGCCGATAACCGTATCGTCGAGCTGGTCAGCAGCGGGGACCTCGTCATTACCGCGGACATCGTTCTTGCCGCCGCCGCCCTTGACAAGGGCGCCTATGTGCTCGACCCGCGAGGAAGCTGGTTCAGCCGTGAGAATATCCAGGAGCGCCTGACGATGCGCGAGGTGATGGAACAACTCCGCAGCTCGGGCGTGGATACAGGCGGACCGGCACCGTACGCTCCACAGGATAGCAAGGCGTTCGCTGGCCAATTGGACCGCTTCCTGGCACGCCATGCGCCGCCAGGCGGCGTCGCCTGAGGCGTGCTAGCCATACGCAGTAGTGGGCCGGCCTTGGGACTCAAGGTGGCAACATTGGGTACGGCTGGCAGTGGCTGCTCTATGAATGGCCAGTGTTTGCAGCTCTTCCAGTCGCCATTTCGGCACCCTCCTGGCATAGTGATCGAGCAGTTCGCAGGTGACTCTGGCGAGTCTGCGGCTGTCTCGTTGCTCTCTGCGAGCCGCCATCGACGTCGGCATTCTGCAATGGATCGGTCAGAGCCGACCGCAGTTTCGCGGCGGGCATCCGACCGGAATCCGCAGCCAGTCTCGGACATTGCTGTTCGGATCGGCGAGCGTCTGCTGTGCAGCCCCGAGCGGACGCTCACCCAGGCAGCAGTTGACGCCGTATTCTCGTTCGCAACTGCCGTTCAACATCCGGCGATAGCGCCAACCAACTGACAGACAAAGGGGGCAGCATAAGAGTGCCCCTCAATCAAAAGAAATGCCTGAGCCCGAGCCTGAACATCACCTGGTTCGGGCCGGACGCCACCCCCGCCGCCCCTGCCACGTAGGCGGAGTCGAGCACGCTGCCGGTCTTGTCGCCGCCCACGTGCTGGTACACCGTCTGCACATAGACGTCCGTGCGCTTCGAGAAAACGTAGTCGGCCATCAGGCCAACCGAGTGATAGACCGGATGCTTCTTGCCTGACGTCTCATCGAAGGTGGCGCGGGTGTAGGCGTACATCGCGCCAAACCAGTATGACCGGGCTGGCTGGTACTTGATGTTCGCCTCAAAATTGTCGAAGCGCAGCGCGCTGAGCGTGCCCGACGGTGGCGTAATGTCCCCGACATAGGCGGAACTGCGCGGGTCCGCTACATCGGTCCTGGCGTACGACAGGCCAAACTGGAACTTGCCAGTCTCGTAGGTGCCACCCGCGCCCCAGATCTTCAGTTTGCTGCCAGGCAGGTTCTGGTCGCCGCCGTTGTTGATCGCGCCAAAGGATGTGGCCGACGGGTTATCCGCCTGCAGGTACGCGGCCGCCAGCACGAGTCCGTCCTTCGCGTATTGCGCGCCGCCGCTGAAAACACGGTTGTTCGAGAACTTCGGGTCGTTGCTGAACCCGTACATGCCGCCAAACTTCACGCCGCCCAGTGCGGGGCTGGTGTATTTGAGCGTGTTGTTGACGCGGAACGTGTTGATCAGGTTGTCGTTATCGTAGGGGTGGGCAAACATGTAGCCGCCCCAAGTACCGCCCGCCGACGTCTGCGCGAGGTAGTCCACCACGGAGTCGTACTGGCGCCCAAGAGTGACCGTGCCCCAGCGCTGGTCGCTCAGCCCCATGTACGCCTGCCGCCCGAACAATGCTCCGCCCTGGAAGGCGCGACCATTGTCCACGTCGAAGCCGTTCTCGAGCTGGAAAATCGCCTTGGTGCCGCCGCCAAGATCCTCGTTGCCCTTGAGGCCCCAGCGGCTGCCATGTGGAAATCCGCTGGCCATGGCTACCTGGCTATGGCCGCCGACGTTGTTGGTGTAATTGATGCCCTCGTCGAGCACGCCATACAACGTCACCGAACTCTGCGCCGAGGCCGATGCGGAACCCGCGCACAGGGCTGCCATGCACAGCCAATGTGCGCGCTTGTCTCTCTCCGATTTCATGTGATATTTCCTTGGGGTACATTGCCCCGGGGGGGACCTGCTAAGTTGTCTGACTGGAACCGGTTGATGGCGCGGCCCGCTCACCCTTGCCACGCGTCGCCAGCCAGCAAAGGATGGAGCCCGCGACGACCATCGCCGCCCCCTTCCAGAATGAAAAGGACAACGGCGCGTTCAGCAGTGCAGCAGCCAGAGCAGCCGAAAGCACCGGGATGAAGTACGACGCCCCGGCCAGCACCGTCACGTTGCCGTGCAAGATGCCCACGTTCCACGCCGCATAGCCGAAGCCCATGGCGCAAGCCGCCAACGCCAGATATATGACGCCACTGACGCTCAAGCCCATCATCTCGCCACCCGTGAACAGGTATTTCCCCCACAGCGCGAGCGCCGTCAGGATGAAGAACAGCGTGACACCATTCTTGCCCTGGGCAATCCGCGCCGTCACCGTGCAGTAGCCCGCCCAGATCACCGCGCCGGCAAATGCCAGGCCGTAGCTCAGAGGGTTGTCCCGCACGTTGGCCGCCATGCTGGCCGGATCCAGCCCCTGATCGCCGCCGAGTACCGACGTAATGCCCAGGATGGCCACCAGAAAGCCGGGCACGATCAGCCAGTTGGCCCGCTGCCTGTTGAACAGGATGGCAGCCACCATCGTGAAGGTCGGCCACAGGTAATTGACCATGCCCACCTCGATGGCCTGCCGGCCGGTGTTGGCGTAGCCGATCGACAGCGACAGGCACAGCTCGTACGACACGAACAGCAGGCTGCCCCAGATGCGGTAGGACCGTGGCAGCGCCTTCAGCCGCACCGGGCCCACCGAGATCCACAGCAGCACCGAGGCGACCGAATACATCAGGGCCGCCCCGCCCGTGGCGCCGAAACTCTCGCTGACGCCGCGGATCAGGCCGACAATCGAACTCCAGAGGAGCACCGCGACAAGCCCGATCAGTGTTGCCTGTTTTCTTTGCATGACTGCCATGTGGGTAAAACCATCGGTAGGAACGGGAGGGGCTGCAAATTACCTGGCCGGTGCCGGCACGTCAATCCAGATCGTCTTGATCTCGGTGTACTGGTCATGCGCCCAGATCGACTTGTCGCGGCCGCCAAAGCCAGACTCCTTGTAGCCGCCGAACGGGGTGGTGATGTCCCCCTCGCCGAAGCAGTTCACGGTCACCACGCCAGCGCGGATCTCGCGTGACAGCCGGATCGCCTGGCTCAGGTTGCTGGTGTAGACCGATGCCGCCAGCCCGTACACGGAGTCGTTGGCCAGCGCGATGGCTTCTTCGGTGCTGCTGAAGGTGGTCACCGACAGGACCGGCCCGAAGATTTCCTCGCGGAACAGGCGGCTTCCCGGGGGCACGCCATCAACCACGGTAGGCTCGACGAACGATTCGCCCGTGGTGCCACCGCCAAATGCCACGCGCAACTTCTCCACATCGGCCTGCTCGATATACGAACGCACCTTCTGGAAATGCGCCTCGCTGATGAGCGAACCGATCCGGTGTGCCGGGTCGAGCGGATCGCCCATCTTCCAATCACGCATATGCACGCCGATGCGCGCCAGCAATTTGTCCTTGATATCGGCATGTACGATCAGCCGCGACGACGCCGAGCAGTTCTCTCCCATGTTCCAGAACGCGCCGTTTACCACGTGCTGGGCCACGGCATCGATGTCCTCGACGTCCTTCATCACCACGGCAGGATTCTTGCCGCCGCATTCAAGCACAACCCGCTTCAGATTCGATTCCGCCGCGTACTTCAGGAACAGCCGGCCCGTGGCGGTGGAGCCCGTAAAGCTCACCATCGACACATCCATGTGCATGCCCAGCGGCTCGCCCACTTCCTTGCCGCCACCGGGCAGCACGTTGAATACGCCCGCCGGC
The DNA here is from genome assembly GCF_032465815.1 of Cupriavidus sp. BIC8F. Taxonomy (NCBI): domain Bacteria; kingdom Pseudomonadati; phylum Pseudomonadota; class Betaproteobacteria; order Burkholderiales; family Burkholderiaceae; genus Cupriavidus; species Cupriavidus sp. BIC8F. The sequence goes on from NZ_CP136095.1 coordinate 2,941,618, forward strand.
ACGCCGGCCTGATGGGCCAGTTCCGCCACGCGCAGCGCGGTCATCGTGGTCTCCTTGGCCGGCTTCACCACGATCGAGCATCCGGCCGCCAGCGACGGGCCGATCTTCCACGCCAGCATCAGCAGCGGGAAATTCCACGGCAGCACAAGGCCGACCACGCCAATCGGCTCGCGCACCACCAGCGACAACGCAGCCGATCCCACCGGCGCCGTGCTGTCGTAAATCTTGTCGATCAGTTCCGCGTGCCAGCGGATCGTATGGATGGTCTCGGGCACGTCGGTGTTCTGGCATTCGCGGATCGGCTTGCCGCTGTCCAGGCTTTCCATCACCGCCAATTCGTGCGCATGCTGCTCCAGCAGATCCGCAAACTTCAGCAGCACAGCCTTGCGTTGGCCCGGCGACTGGCGGTGCCAGCGGCCATCCTCAAAGGTGGCCTTCGCCTTGGCGACAGCGATATCCACATCGCGTGCATCGCAAGCAGAGATCTCGGTCAGCACCCGGCCCGTTGCCGGATTGGTGGTCTGGAACGTCTTGCCCGACACCGCGCGAACAAAAGCGCCATCGATGAAAGCCTGCATCGGCAGCGTGATCCTGTCCGCGATGGCGGCGTATTCAGCGGCGGTCAGAAGCTGAGCCATTACGCCTTCTCCTCGATGATGGTGGCTACCACGCGCTTCAGTTCGGCGATGATCGCCTGCAGGCGGCGCTTCTCGGCGTCGTCAAGGTCCTGCAGCGGGGCGCGAACGCCACCGGCACGTAGACCGGCCACCGTGCAGCCGTGCTTGATCGATTGCACGAACTTGCCGCCTTCGAGGAAGTCCATCAACGGCATCATGGCCGACATGATGCGGCGGCCCTTGTCGAAGTTCTTCTCGACCACGCACGCTTCGTACAGCGCGATATGCTCGCGCGGAATGAAGTTGGAACCGGCGCAGACCCAGCTTCGCGCACCCCAGGCGAAGAATTCCAGCGCCTGGTCGTCCCACCCGCACGAAATTTCGATGTCGTGGAACTCGGTCGCCAGCATATGCAGTTGCGACGTCTGGCCCGAGCTCTCCTTGATGGCAACGAAGTTTTTCGAGGCCGACGTGACCATGCGAAAGAACTCGCGCCCCATCGACACGCTCATCCGGCCCGGATAGTTGTAGAGCATGATCGGCAGGCCGGCGGCCTTGTCGACGGTCAGCGCGTGAATGGCGTTCTCGGCTTCGGTCGGCAGCGCATAGGGCGGCGAGCCGACCAGGATGGCGTCCGCCTTGATCGCACGGGCGCCTTTGGCGTATTCGACCGAATCTTCGGTGCGTACGGCACCTGTGCCGATGATCAGCGGCACGCGGGTACCGATCACTTCCTTGGCAAACGCAGCCAGGGCCAGGCGCTCTTCCGTGGTGTGCGCATAGTATTCGCCAGTGGACCCGCCGATGATAATGCCGTGCACGCCGGCTTCGATCAGGGACTCGAGTACCTCGCCAAAAGCGGCGTTATCGATCTGGCCGTCTGGCGTCAGTGGGGTGATGGCGGGCGTGTAGATGCCTTGGAACTTCATGATGACTCCGTAGATTCAGGAATTCGGAAAAGGGGACGTGAATCGCTAGCGGCTCAGCGAAGCCGCTTCCTGGAGACTGAGCGAACGAGTCTCCGGGGCCAGCAGCAGCGATATGAGCAGGCCCACCAGCGTGACGCCGGCTGCGGCATACATCGTGGGACCGATGCCGATGGTCTGCAGCGAGATCGGCACGAGCCAGGTGCCGATGGCCGCGCCGATGCGCGACAGCGAGGCGCCGAGCCCGACCGCCGCCGATCGGATCTCCGTCGGGAACAGCTCATTGGGATAAACCAGTTGCAGTACCTGCGCGCCGCCGATGAACAGCGCATAGGCGCCGAACAGCACGAGCACCAGCATCTGGCTGCCGTCGGAGCAGGCGCCCAGCCCCAGCAGGGCCAGGCCCGACCACAGGAAGCTGTGGATCAGCATGCTGCGCCGGCCAATAACGTTGATCAGTCGCGTGGCGATGATGCAGCCGACTACGAACAGCATGGTGATGGCCACAGACCCGAACGACGCCCATTCGCCCTTCAGGTTCAACGCTTGCAGCACGGTCGGCGCGAAGGCGTAGACCGCGAACACCGGAATGACCGAGCAGCTCCAGAACACCGAGACGAACAGCATGCGCTTGCCGTAGCCGGAGTGCAGCAGCGCCAGCAGCGACACCTTCTTCTCGGCCACCTGTTCAGGCAGGTTGCGCAGCGAGAACGTCGGGCCGTAGACCTTGCGGATGATGCGCTCGGCCTCCGACGCGCGGCCCTTGCTCAGCAGCCAGCGCGGCGATTCCGGCGTTCCCATGCGGATGACCAGTAGCAGCATGCCGATGATCGCCGGGCTTGCCAGGACCAGACGCCAGGCATCGGCTCGACCGGAATCCAGCAAGGCATTGCCGACGATATAGGCCAGCGCAGCGCCGGCAAACCACAGGATGGTCAGCATCGCCAGCCGGGGGCCGCGATATTTCTTCGGCAGGAACTCGACCAGCAACGCGCCGGCCACCGGGTATTCAAAGCCGACGCCGATGCCGATCAGGAATCGCATGAAAAACAGTTCCGCCCCCGAAGTCGCCCAATACTGGAGAAGCGAACAGAGCACGAAAATCGTCGGCCCGACGAAGTACAGCTTCTTGCGCCCCAGCCGGCCGGTCAGCAAGCCACCCAGGAATCCGCCGCAGAAAATGCCGATCAGTGCCGACGCGGCAACCATGCCCTGCCAGAAGCTGCTCAGGCCCAGCGCCGCAGCCAGCGGCACCATGGCCACGCCGATGATGCTCAGCACGTAGCCGTCGAGCAGCCAGCCGCCGCCCGAGCGGATGCATAGCAGTTGATGAAAGCTGTTAAGAGGAACGTCCTCGATTGACACATTGTTTGCCACCGTTTGTCTCCTGGTTGACTGTGTATCGCCCGGGCCTGCCTTGGGCCCGGCTTTATGGAATTTGGTGCGGCATCGCCGCTACATACCGGCTACATACCGGCTACATACCGGTTCAGACTTCCCTGCCCGCCCGGCGCTGGCCAAGCCAGAGATTGGCGTTGACGCCCATCGACAGGATCGGCTCAGGCAGATTACGGTTCGGTCCCGGTGACGACAGCAGGAAGTCGATCAGTTCGTTGCGCTCGCCGGCCAGGTGTTCGGCCAGCAGATGGCCCGTCACCGTGCCGCGCGTGATGCCGAGCCCGTTGCAGCACAAGGCGCCGTAGACGTTGGGAGCGAGCTGGCCGAAGTGGCCCATGTGGTTGCGCGACAGCGCAAGCGATCCGCCCCACGTGTATTCGAATTCGACGCCGGGCAGCATCGGGAAGCGACGCTCGAACGAATCGCGATGCGTGTGGACAAATCGTTCCAGGTACGTGGGATTGCTGCGACCGTCCCGGTTGTAGCTGAAGCTGTTGCGGACCAGGATGCGGTTGTCGTGCGTGCGGCGCAGCGTGGTGCCGTACGGATCGGCCGGGATCAGGCCCCAGAACTCCTTGCCACCCAGTTGCGCCTGCTCTGCCAGCGTCAGCGGACGTGTCAGGCTGGCGTAGGTGAACACCGGCAGCATCGTGCCGCGCAGGAAACCGAAGCGCTGGCCGAAGGCGTTGTTGGTCAGGATCAGCGTGTCGGCGCAGATGCTGCCGCCGCGATGGGTCAGCAGGATCTTGTCGCCGTATTCCACATCGGTGATCGCCGTGTGCTCGTGCAGCGTCACATTCGGCGGCAGGCTGTCCGCCAGCCCTTTCACCAGTGCCGCCGGCTGGATCAATGCCGTGCCGGGCGTGAACAGCGCCTTCCGATAGAACGACGTGCCGATGTGGTCGGGCAGGTCCGCGCCCTCGATCATGTCGTACGGCTGGCCCAGCTTGTCCAGCCCGCGGCGGTAGGCGTCGAGCACCGCGATGCCGCGATCCTCGATGGCCGCCTGGTATTTCCCCGACGCCCGGAACTGGCAGTCGATGCTGTACTGGTCGACCAGCGCCTTGAGAATCCGCTGGCCGGTCAGGTTCAGGTTCATGCATTGCCGTGCCGTCGCGATGTCGCCGATGTAGTCGTCGGCGCCAATGTCGTGCGGCAGGTCGATCGCAAAGCCAGCATTCCGGCCGGATGAGCCGAATCCGACTTCCTGCGCTTCCACCAGCACCACCTTGTCGTTCGGAAAACGCTGCGCCAGTTGCCGGGCGGCGGCGAGGCCGGTGAAGCCGGCGCCGATGATCACCCAACGTGCGGTTGTCTTGCCGGAATGGGCAGGCATCGGCTTGCGCGCCCTGCTCAGGTGAAACCAGCCGCAGGTGGAATCGTCGGCCGGTATCGAAGTTACTTTGGTCATGTCGCCCTCACTCCTGGGTCAGCCCGCCATTCGGCATCCGCTGCGCCCGTGTTTGTGTCTATCATTTGTAGACAAAGAATATTTCTACGATAGACAAACGGCTATGAGGGTTTACGCTCAACGTGTGTAGATCATCTTTAGTGACTCATGAGGCATATTCAGAGACAAACAAGCGACCAATTCGCCGCGATGCCATAGAATGTCTACGATTGATAGACAGGGGCCTGAAATGGCAAGAACCAAGGCTGGCGCGGAAGACGCGCCAACATCCGATGCTTCGGTGGATCGTAAGGCGCTGCTGGCCGAGGCGCTGCGCCGGCGGATCGTCAGCATGGAAATGGCGCCAGGTGCCGTCGTGGACGAATTGGCGCTAAGCGAGGAATTTGGCCTGTCACGGCCGCCCGTGCGGGAGCTGATGCGGCAGATGGCCGCCGAGGGCTATATCGAACTGGAAGCCAACCGCGCGGCGAGGGTGTCGTCGATGAACCACCAGTCGCTGCGGAATTTCTTCCTGGCCGCACCGATGATCTATATCGCGACCACGCAACTGGCCGCCACGAACGCAACCGCGCGGGAAATCGAGGAACTGAGGGATATCCAGCGGCGGTTCCGCGAAGCCATCGATCAGAACGACGTCGAGAATCGCGTTCTCAATAATGACCAGTTTCACCTGCAGATCGGCAGGATGGCGCACAACCCGTATTTGATGCCGAGCCTGCGCCGCATCCTGATCGACCATGCCCGGCTCGGGAAGATCTTCTACCGGCATCCGACCACCGTCGACATGGAGCTAGACCTGGTCAAGGCGGCCGACCAGCACGACGAGATCATTGATGCCATCGCGCGCCACGATGCCGAGGCAGCAGGTGACATCGTGCGGGCTCATATGGATCTGTCGCGCCGGCGCATGACGGAATATGTCGCGCCTGTGGGCGTGGATGTCCCGCTCACGCTGTAGTGTTCTGAGGCTTCGGCCTACCATGCGCGACGCCATTGCACTGCAATGGCGATCCATGGCGGTTGCTGGCATTTGCCAGACCGGGCGGAGTCAGCTTCCGGCTACGGTGTTGTCCGCAGCGCCCAAAGCACGAAACATTTGTTCCCGTATGCTCCATTGACACGCAGACTCATGACTGACCTCCCTCTTCCCACATTCCGTAAGGCCAGGCCGGATGACGCCGATCGTTGCTACCAAATTGAAATTGGCGCCTACGAAGGCGATGAGGCGGCAACCCATGAGAAGATCGCCACCAGAATCGGGTTGTATCCGCAAGGCTTCCTTGTGATGGAACTAGACGGCGAAATCGCTGGCTTCATCAATAGCGGATGTGCCTACAACGTGGTCATGTCAGACGAGTCATTCAAGGAGTTGGTAGGCCACGATCCTCAGGCGCCGAACGTCGTCGTCATGTCGGTTGTCGTTGACCCCGTGCATCAGGGAAAGGGCTACGCGTCGCAATTGATGAGTACTTTTGTGTCCGAAATGGCCCGGCTCGGAAAACAGACTATCCATCTAATGTGCAAGGAGCGGCATGTCGACTTGTACAGGCGCCTCGGCTACAGCTACGTCAGGCGTTCGCCATCGAACCATGGCGGCATGGCCTGGCACGAGATGGTCATGGCGATCTAAGCCGAAATCAGCTCGCGCCAGTTCCCATGACGCATCCTGGATACCGAGCGGCCATTCATAGGCGCAGATTCCGATGGCCGTGATGGGTCGAGGCCGTGTGGAAACGTCTCTCGAATCGCACCAATGCGCATCCCCTCCGGGGCATCGCCTGTCTTATCGAATTTTCGGCCATTTCGCTCGCGGGACGACGTCGAAACGGGTGCGAACAGCCCTATACGCCCCTGAGGGCGACCTTTAGGACCCTAGCAAAAATAACTTGAACAGTTGTCCTCGCGTCTATACGATGCGCACATGGATATCAGCGAGGCAGTCGAAGCGAAGTTTCGGGCCCTGCAGGCGCGCCTTGATGAGGCGACGTTGCGCCTATGGGCCGCCGCCGAAGCGCGCAGCCTGGGGCGTGGGGGCGTGAGTCTGGTGGCCAAAGCGATAGGCATCTCGCGCACCACGATCTATGCGGGACTGGCCGAACTCGAAGCGGCCGGTGGAGCGACGCGGGACATGACGGCCAAGCGCATTCGTGCCCCGGGAGGCGGGCGCAAGAGGCTAACTGAGCTCGATGCGAGGTTGTTGGAGCACCTGGATGCACTGGTGGAGCCGACCAGCCGGGGTGACCCGATGTCAGCACTACGATGGACGTGCAAGAGCACCACCCGTCTGGCCGAAGAGCTCAACCGGCTGGGGCATCGCGTGAGTCAGCGCACGATCTGCGATCTGCTGACGCAGACGGGCTACAGCTTGCAATCGGTGCGCAAGACACGCGAAGGCGCGCAGCACCCCGACCGCGACGCGCAGTTCCACTACATCGCCGACAAGGTGGCGCAGTATCAGCGCCAGCGTCAGCCGGTCATCTCGGTGGACACGAAAAAGAAGGAGCTGATCGGCGATTTCAAGAACGCTGGCCGCGAATGGCAGCCCAAGGGCCAACCCGAGCAGGCGCGTGTGCACGATTTCATCGACGATGAACTGGGCAAGGTTGCCCCGTATGGCGTCTATGATGTGACGGCCAACGAGGGCTGGGTCAGCGTGGGCATCAACCACGACACCGCCGAGTTCGCGGTTCAAAGCATCCGTCGCTGGTGGCTGGAGATGGGCCGTCCGTTGTATCCGAAAGCCAGGCGACTGCTGGTCACCGCCGACTGCGGTGGCAGCAACGGGTATCGTGTGCGGCTGTGGCGGGTGCAGTTGCAGCGACTGGCCGACGAACTCGGTTTCGCTGTGCAGGTGTGCCACTTTCCGCCGGGTACGAGCAAGTGGAACAAGATCGAGCATCGCCTGTTCTGCCATATCACGAACAACTGGCGCGGCCGACCGCTGTTGACGCGTCAGGTGGTAGTGAACCTCATCGGCAGCGTGAGTACCGCTGAAGGGCTGAAAGTGCGTGCGGAACTGGACGAGAACATGTACGACGCAGGTATCAAGGTCAGCGACGCCGAACTCGCTGCCGTGGCCATTGAGCGCGACGAATTTCATGGCGAGTGGAACTACCGCATCAAACCTCGAACATCTCGTCGCAAGACGTAATTGTTCAAGTTATTTTTGCTAGGATCCTTAGCCCATTTTTTGGGCGCAAATGGGTGCTTACGCACCCACCAGGCGCATGGCCTTCATTGTTTTCGAGAACCCGAGAATTCGAAGGACGCGCTTGAGGTTGTACGCCAGAACATGCAGGCTCATTTCAGTACCTACTTTCGGTAGCGTACGCGTTAGGAAATGCGTGTAGCCCATCCAATGTTTGAAGGTTCCGAAGACATGCTCGACGGTTCGTCTGCGAACCGTCATTGCATCCGGCGTCTTGTCGAGCCGGCGCTGGACGGCCTCCAGCACTTCCTCATGCTCCCACCTGGAGATGCGCCGGTACGGACTCGGCGTGCATTGAGACCGCATGGTGCACTGAGGACAAGCACTACTCCAATAGCGGCGTAGTTGCAGTCCATGTTCTTCTCTGGTGAAACGGTATATCGCACGTTCACCGGCGGGACATTGATATTCATCGTCTCGGACAATGTAGATGAAGTCCGCCCGATCAAATCGACCTCCCGCCTTCGCGCTGGACGTCGTTGGCTTGGGCAAGATGGCAGCAACTCCCGTATCCGCACATGCCTTGATCTCCTGCGCGCTGAAGTAGCCACGATCAGCTATGGCTTTAAGCCTGGTCTTACCCATCGCATCGCGAGCGGCACGAGCCATCGAGCTGAGTTGCGCCCGATCACTGCCAATATTGGTGACCTCATGAGCGACGATTAGATGGTGCTTGGCATCTACGGCCATCTGTACGTTGTAGCCGACCATTCCAGAGCCCTTGCCACTTGTCGCCATCGAGCGCGCATCAGGATCGGTCATCGAGATCTGACCATCTGGCAGCGTCTTGAGCTCTTCTTTTATCTGGTCAAGGCTATGCATCTGCCGACGCAGTTGCGCAATCTTCTCGCGCAGTCGAGTTGTCTTGAGTTCTATCTCCGCTGGCTGCGTGCGATCCGCAGTCTCCAGGGCGCTCAGATATCGCTGGATGCTTTCCTCGATTTGCTGCTGGCGCGTGTCGACCTTGCCCGCGGTGAAATTGCGGTCCCGCGTGTTGACTGCCTTGAACTTGCTGCCGTCGATGGCGACCAGGGCCTGCGAGAACAACTTTAAATCGCGGCACAGAACGACGAAACGACGGCAGACATTGCGAATACCCGTGCCGTTATCCCGGCGGAAGTCTGCAATCGTCTTGAAATCCGGCGCCAGTCGACCGGTAAGCCACATCAGCTCTATATTGCGTTGGCATTCGCGCTCCAGACGGCGGCTGGACTGGACCCGGTTGAGGTAGCCATAGATGTATATCTTCAGCAGGACGGCAGGATGATATGAGGGGCGACCTGTAGTCGAAGGATTGGCACCTTCGAACTCGAGCGACTCGAGATCCAACTCTTCAACAAACGCGTCAATGATCCTGGCGGGGTTATCCTCGGCGATGAAATCATCGAGGCACTCTGGAAGCAGCGTAGCTTGCTTGCGGTCTTCTCCCTCTATGAATCGCTTCATCCGGTCCCCCAATCTGAATGCGTTGATCCAGTCTAGGTGATCGAGACGTTTTCACACACCCTCGGTCGGCAACAGACCGCCCTCCCTGTCGACCCGACACGGCATGCGCAAAGCGCGTCCTGTCATGCTGAGAAGAGTGCGGAACCGCCCGCACTGCGGTGTCAGGCACCGGATTTATTCAGCAACACAGGATCGTTGCGATAGACATCGGGAAAGACCTGCTTCAGATTGCCGATCTTGGGCAGGTCATAGATCATGATGTACGGATGGTTCGGATTCTTCGTCAGGAAGTCCTGATGATGGGCTTCCGCCGAATAGAACCCCTTGTAATCTTCCACACGCGTCACGATGGGTGCCCGGAATACCCTGGCTGCGCCAAGCTGGGCAATATAGGCTTCGGCAATCGTGCGCTGTGCCGGCGTGACCGGGAAGATCGCGGACCGGTACTGCGTGCCGTGATCGGGCCCCTGGTAGTTGAGCTGGGTCGGGTTGTGCGCCACCGAGAAAAAGACTTGCAGCAACTTGCCGTAGCTGACTTGCGCCGGATCGTAGCGGATCTCGACGGATTCCGCGTGGCCGGTCGTGCCCGTGCCTACCTTTTCGTACTGCGCTGTGCTGGCGGTGCCGCCGGCGTAGCCCGACGTGACGCGCGTGACGCCGCGCACGTGCTGGAATACGCCCTGGACGCCCCAGAAGCAGCCGCCGGCAAACACGGCGGTCGCGGTATGGGCGTCGCCGGGTTTCTCGTCCTGTGTGGGAGCGGGGATGCGTACGGCTTCCTCGGCGGACAGTGCGGGCCGCTCCCAGATGGCGGCAACGGCCACCAGCATGGCCACGCCGACGAGCTTGAGCGTGGCGGGGCGCGTCCAGTGCCGCAGTCCTGCAGTCGCGTTCATGATGAGGTTCCCTGGTTTCAATGGGTTAGCCGAATGTGAAGGCATAGGCCTCCACGCCGGGATCGAGGAATTCGATGGCAAACGTGCGGTCCCTGATCTCGCCGTCCTGCCGCACCAGTTGGTAGAGGCGCTGGGCCGATACCTCGCCGTATCCATCCGGCGAGGTGTCGGTGCCGTGCGACGCGCCCGGTGCGGTGCCGTCAATCGTCACGCGAAACCTGACCGGTTTGCCGTCCTGAGCCGGACCGAGCACGAGGTGCAGGTCGCGTGCGTGGAAGCGGTAGACGATGCGGCCGTTGGTGCGGTCAAGCGTGGCGTGCTCCGCGCCGATGCGCCAGTTGCCCGCAAGGCCCCACTCGTTCAGTTCGAGCTTCGCGGGGGCCGTGTAGTCCTTCGGCCGGTCGCGCACTGCGCCGCCAGGCGAGCCGAAGTTCTCCGCGCGTTCGTAGCCAACGTAGGTTTCCGGCGACCGCATCGCACTGTTGTCCGCCGCCATCTGTACGCCCATATGCATGCTATTCCCGGCCTTCTCGTTTGACGTGGACGGCGTGGCCATCGCAGTCGTCGCCACATCGGCGTGGCCGGCTTCTGCCAGCAGTTGGCGGATCACGGTTTCGGAGCGTTTGTATTCCCCCTCGCCGAAATGGTGGAAGCGGATACGGCCCTGCGCGTCAATGAAGTAGTGCGCGGGCCAGTACTGGTTGCCGAACGCGCGCCAGATGGCGAAGTTGTTGTCGATCGCCACGGGGTAGGTCACGCCGAGATCGCGTGTGGCTTTCTTCACGTTGTCGATATTGCGTTCAAACGCGAATTCCGGTGCGTGGACGCCGATGACGACGAGCCCCTGCTCCTTGTATTTGTCGGCCCATGCCTTCACGTAGGGCAGCGTGCGCAGGCAGTTGATGCAGGAGTAGGTCCAGAAGTCGACCAGCACGACCTTGCCGCGCAGGCCCTCGGCGGTCAGGTGCGGCGAGTTCAGCCATTCGACGGCACCGTTGAGTCCCGGAAACTGGCCTTCGACCGGCAACGCCGCAGCCTGGCCCGCGCGGGCGCGCATCATCATCGCGCCCGCACTCGCGGCGGGCGTTGCGTCCGGTACCGTGCTTTCCGGGTTCGCGCTCATCATCATCGCGCCGCCCTGCTTCCCGTCAGGGTTGTTCCCGGCCAGCTTGTCGATGAGGTGCTGCTCCAGTCCGCCCGTGGCAATCGTCGACACACGCGCCAGCACGCCGGTATCGAGACCCAGGCCGATCGCCACCACCCCGACCAGCATGGCGACGCCGATTCCGCGGCGAATCCATTCGCCCGCGTCGAGCGAACGCTTCATGGCCGCAAATACGCGTCCGCCGATCAGCAGGGCGACCGCCAGCGACGTCGCCGCACCGGCCGCATACGCCATCAGCAGCAGCGTGGTGCCGAGATTGGCGCCTTGCAGTGCCGCGCCAGTCAGCACGAGGCCGAGGATCGGTCCCGCGCAGGGCGCCCAGAGGAGTCCCGTGGCGATGCCAAGCAGGAACGACGATCCGGGACTGGCCGCGCGGCCATCGGAGTGCGCGAAGTTGGACAGGCGGCTACCGGCGTTGACCAGCGGGCGCATCAGCCGCTCGGCAAACCGTGGCAGCAGCAGCGTCAGGCCAAACACGGCCAGCAGCGCAATGGCGAGCCAGCGACCATATTGGTTGGCCTGCGCGACCCAGCCGCCGCCCACCGCCGCCAGCGTGGCCACGAACGCGAACGTGATGCCCATGCCAGCCAGCAGCGGCAGGCCGCTGCGCACAAAGGGCTGGTCGGCGCGGGCGAACACGAACGGCAGTACGGGGAGGATGCATGGGCTCAGGATGGTGAGCGCACCGCCGAGATAGGCCAGGATCAGGAGCAGCATGATGTGGTGTGTGCGGTCAGGAGGGCTTCAGGCGACGGACCGGAATGTCATGGCGACGCCGTTCATGCAATAGCGCAGGCCGGTCGGCTTGGGGCCGTCGTCGAAGACGTGCCCCAGGTGACCTCCGCAGCGCCGGCAATGGACCTCGGTGCGCAGCATGCCGAACGTGCGGTCCTCGGTGGTGGCCACGGCATGCTCCAGCGGTGCCCAGAAGCTGGGCCAGCCGGTACCGCTGTCGAACTTGGTCTTCGAAGAGAACAAGTCGAGCGCGCAACCGGCACAGGCAAAGATGCCGTTGCGGTGCTCGTCGTTGAGCGGGCTGCTGAAGGGACGCTCAGTGGCCGCGTTGCGCAGCACTGCATACTGGGCCGGGGACAGCTTCTGGCGCCACGCGTCGTCGCTCAGGGTGACCTCAAAGCGCTCCGCGGCCTTGCGGGTGTCGCCAGCACCGGGCGTGCCGCCTGCCAGCGCGCGCCAGCCGCCCACGGCGGCGAGCGTGGCGGCCAGGGTGCCGCCGGACAATAAAAAGCGCCTGCTGATGCGCATGACGGACTCCCATGCTGATTGAACCGGTCGTGACAGCATCCTAGGCGCGAGGCCGTATCGGAGTCCTCGCCAAACCTTAAACAATCCGTGATAACTCGGTGGCAGGATTTCTGCACAATGGTGGTATTACCGGCGACTATTTCCGGCCGGTCGACGACCGACCGGCGAACCGTACATGGAACACCTCAAACGCATTCTGCTCGTCGAGGACGACGTCGGCATCGCCAACGTGCTGGCCATGCATCTGCGCGATGAGCGCTACGAGGTCGTCCACAGCGCCGACGGTGCCGAAGGCCTGCGGCTCCTGGAGCAAGGCGGCTGGGACGCGCTGGTGCTGGACCTGATGCTGCCCGGCGTGGATGGCCTCGAGATCTGCCGACGCGCTCGCGCGATGACGCGCTACACGCCGATCATCATCACCAGCGCGCGTTCCAGCGAAGTGCATCGCATCCTCGGCCTGGAGCTGGGTGCAGACGATTATCTGGCCAAGCCATTCTCCGTTCTGGAACTGGTGGCGCGCGTCAAGGCGCTGCTGCGGCGCGTCGAGGCAATGGCCAGGGACATGCGCGCGGACGCCGGCACCCTCGAACTTGGCGGCCTGACGATCGATCCGCTGGCGCGCGAGGCCACGGTCGACGGCAAGCGGCTCGACCTGACGCCGCGCGAGTTCGACCTGCTGTACTTCTTCGCGCAACATCCCGGCAAGGTATTTTCGCGGATGGATCTGCTCAACGCGGTGTGGGGCTACCAGCACGAAGGCTACGAGCATACGGTGAATACGCATATCAACCGGCTGCGCACCAAGATCGAAGCGGATCCGGCGCAGCCGCAGCGCATCCTGACGGTGTGGCGGCGCGGCTATCGGTTCGCGGCCGAGCCTGGCGCGGTCGGCACTACCGGCGCGGGAGAGCCATGATGAATCTTTCGCTGACCCAGCGGCTGTCCGCAGTCTTCGCCGCCCTCCTGCTGGCCTGTTGCGGCGCCTCAGCCTGGCTGCAGGTCCGCTCCAATGCCATGCACGAGAAGGAAGTGGTCCAGGGCTTGTCGCGCGGGCTGGCTGCATACATCGGCCGCAATGCGCTGCTGGCGGACCAGAGTGCGCTTGACCCGGAGGCACTGCGCCAGTTGTTCGGGCAACTGATGGTCTTGAATCCGAGCGTGGAAGTCTATCTGCTCGACGATACCGGCCTCATTCGCGGCCACGATGCGCCAAGTGGCCATCTGATCCGGGACCGCGTTGACCTGGCACCGGTCAAGGCGCTGATCGATGGCGGCGCGCTGCCTGTCCTCGGCGACGATCCGCGCAGCGCGACGGCCCGCAAGGTCTTCAGCGCGGCACCGCTGCGGCAGGGTGGCTACATCTACGTGGTGCTGATGGGCGAGACCCACGACAAGCTGGCGGCGCAGGCGACGGAGAATTCCGTGCTGCGGACCACGCTGTGGTCGATGGCGCTCGTGGCGGCGCTCGGCTTGGTCGCGGGCCTGGTCGCCTTTGCGCTGATCACCAGGCCGCTCCGGCGGCTGACGCAAGCGATGCGGCAGTTCAATTCCGGCGGCGTCCCGCAACCTGCGATGTTGCCGGTGACGGCGCCTGAGCAGCGCGACGAGATCGCCGCGCTGGAAACCGCGTTCCGCCAAATGGCGGATCGCATCGAAGCGCAGTGGCGCACATTGACGCAGCAGGATCAGGAGCGCCGCGAGATGGTCGCCAATATCTCGCACGACCTGCGCACGCCGCTGGCGTCGCTGCACGGCTATCTGGAAACGCTGTCGCTCAAGGCCGACAAGCTCGGCCCCGAAGAACGCCAGCGCTACCTGGCGATCGCGCTGGCGCAAAGCGTCAAGGTTGGCGGTCTGGCGCAGTCGCTGTTCGAACTGGCGCGGCTGGAACACGGCATGGTCCAGCCGGCTCCGGAGGATTTCTCGATCGTCGACCTGACCCAGGATGTGCTCGAGAAATTTGCGCTGCCGGCGCAGGCCAAGCATCTTCAACTGCGTGCGGGTGTGCCACCGGCCTTGCCGGCCGTGACGGCCGACCTCGGCATGATCGAGCGCGTGCTGACCAATCTGCTCGACAACGCCATCCGGCACACGCCGGCGGAAGGCGTGGTCGAAGTCGACCTGGAGTATCGGGACGGCAAAGTAGCGGTGACCGTCAGCGACAATGGGCCCGGCATTCCGCCGGCGTTACGCGAATCGATCTTCCAGCGCCCGTTCCCGTCGGGCGGCGCGCACCGCGGCGGCGGGCTGGGGCTGCTGATCGTGCAGCGCATGCTGCAGCTCAACCATAGCCAGGTAAGGCTGGTCGAAGGCGCCGGCGGGACCACGTTGTGTTTTGAATTGCGCGTGGCCGGCATGCCGAAATCGACCGGTTGAGCGTGTCGTATGGCTGGCTACTTGGCGGTGTATGCCCGCAACACGGTGCGCAATTCGATACGATGCGAACCATTCGACTGGCGGACTTTCCGTGACCCGTGCCAGCAATCCAGAGGGCGCATCTGCACAGGACCGCCGATGGCCACTGCAAGCTGCCGGGATCTCGCGTAAGGACCAGACATGACAAGAGAATCGTCGCTTCCCGGCCAATAGCGGTCTGATGGGTTACTTCTGACGGACGTCCCTTTGCTGCCCCGTAACGGCCCTCCGCCTCTCCGCAATATTTCACGTTAGAGGGGCAAACTAGGCCCCATCGCCCATTGTCACGCCCAAGGAAAATTCGACGGCTGCCTCTGCATGGACGGCGGTCGAGTCAAAGCCAGGGAGCGGCAACTCGTCCGTCTTCAGGATCATGCAGATTTCCGTACAGCCGAAGATAACGGAATCCGCACCGTGCTGCTTGGCCTTCTCAATGATCGACACCAACTCATTGCGAGAGGAATTAAGAATTTTTCCGACACTCAGCTCATCAAAGATGATGTTGTGGATGCGGGAGCGATCAGCCGCATCGGGCACCATGACCTCGTTGCCATGCGGCGTCATTCTCGCCGGATAGAAACCATTCTCCATGGTGTAGCGCGTGGCAATCAACAACGGCCTGGTGTGGCCGGCGCTCTTCAGGCGCTTCGCCATTTCATCGACGATGTGGATGAACGGCAAATCAGTCGCCTGGGCGACGGCATCGGCCACCAGGTGCATGGTGACCGCACACATCACCACGCACTCTGCACCGCCTGCTTTCAAGTTGCGTGCAGCCTTTGCCAACCGAATGCCGGCTTCATCCCAGCGGTTGCTCTTCTGCATCGCCACGATGTCCTGAAAGTTGACGGAGTCCAGCAGGATCTCAGCCGAGTTCAACTCACCAAGCGCACGGTTTACTGCTTCGTTGATCTTGCGGTAGTACACGGCCGTCCCTTCGAAGCTCATGCCGCCGATCAGACCAATTTTCTTTAGTGTCATACGAGATGTTCCCCTTATCAAACGGCAGTGAGGGCTGGCGCTTCGCACGCGTAGCGCTTGAGGAAGCGCCTGAGAAGGCCCTGAGCAAAGGGGGTCTCTTCCAGCGCACTCAACACCGCCTCGGGATCTCGGCCTTCGCTGCGCAACATCGCGGCGCGATGCGTCACGCAGGCGGCCGAAATGCTCGGCGTGAACTCGGGATGGAACTGGGTCGACACCGCATGAGGACCGTAGCGCAGAATTTGATGCGCGTCATGTGACGATCTGGCCAGCACTGCAGCGCCGGACGGCGGCTTCAGCACAGTTTGCAGATGCGTGAGGTGTGCCTTGAAGCGCGAAGGCAGAAGACCAGCAAGCGGGTCAGACTTTGCACAGGGAAGCAACGCTATCTCCTGGCAGCCCACTTCGAGGCCGGCAGGATGATAGCCAACCTCTCCATCCAGGGCGTGCGCCATCACCTGGTGTCCGTAGCAAATGCCGAACATCGGCATGCCGATGTCCATAGCCCGCCGAATCCAGTCCGCAGTCGCTTCGCTCCAACCAAGTCGGTCAGTAACCATCGCCCAGGAGCCGGTGATAATCGCCGCTCTATGCGCCCCCGGTTCGGGCAGGGATTCACCCTCGAACACGCGGACGATCTCCATATCGTTGGCTTGCTGGCCCAGCGCTTGCCTGAACCAGGCTGGCAAATCCCCTTCGCGCTTGCGAATGTCTTCAGGCGGCGTACCTGCCTGGATGAGAAGAACGGGCTTGGGTGACTGGGGAGGCATCTGAATCGCCGTGGAAAAGCCTCAGTCTAGGTTCGTCTGATGATCTTGAAAATTGAATTATTGAGAACCTCATTCTCGAAACGAGAACTGGCATCACCGTCAGGAGCGGCGTCGCTTATTGGCCGACAGCCTGGGTAATAGGCTCATGAGCGCTTGCAGAGGTGGACTCGCGTCGCCGGACCACACCAGATGCGTCCGATTGATACGAAGTTTGCCGGGCAGCGGGTGGCGCTGCACCTCAGTCCCGAGAACTGCCCGGTCCAGCATCTCTGCGGAGATGATGCCAACGCCCGTGGCTGCCGCGACGCACGCGACGATCGCATGATATGAGCCGAACTCCAATATCCTTCCGGGTGTGACGCCTTCCGCTGCCAGCCATTCGGTCAGCCGACGACGGTAGGAACAGCCATGCGGGAACACTACGATCGTCTTGCCGTCGAGGTCTTGAGCGCCACGGATCCTGGAGTCGCCCTTGGCGGAGATCAAGGTCAACTCTTCGTCATAAACCGGCAGGCTGGAGAGCCGTCCCAACTCGAAGGGCTCCGCCACGAAAGCCGCGTCTATCTCATGTCGATCCAGCATGCGCAACAGTACGTCCGTAATGCCAGACTGCAGTTCGATCGACATTTCCGGAAACTGAAGATGGAAGGAAGACAGCAGTGGCGGCAGCCGAGCGCCAGCGGTGCTCTCAAGCGAACCCAGCCTCAATGTGCCTCGCACGGCGCCGCTGGCGACCTCCTGCTCGGCGAGGTCCGCCATTTCCAGTAGTCGATCCGCATGCCCAAGCAGGATTCGCCCGGACTCCGTGAGCGTCAGAGTGCGCCCCTGGCGCCGAAACAGCGATACACCCAGCCTGTCCTCAAGCTGCTTCATACGGGTGGTGACGTTGGATGGCACGCGGTTAAGCCGACTGGCTGCCCGCGCTATCCCGCCCTCCCGAACGACGCACCGGAAGATGTGAAGGTCATCCAGATCCATATTTCTCATTTTGAGAATGATAGCCAGCGACCTTTCATATTTCAAGCCAATGACCCCAGTGCCGCTGAGGCTAGTGCGCCTCGGAAAGAGGCGTCGGACGGTGATAGGCCCGATGTGTACGGAATGTCCACAGAAAGACAACTGCCGCCACGATGAGCGCGGAACTCAAGAAGAGGTACAGGCTGACGATGAAGCCACCCGTAGCGGACTTGATCGCGCCAACTGCGGCAGGTGCGACGATGCCCGCCGTCGCTGCTACCGTACTGATCAACGCGATACCTCCGGCTGTACTGCGCCCACTCAGAACAGTACTCGGCATCGACCACACGACGACATAGGCTAGGGATGTCCCTGCAGAGCTGAGTGCGAGGCAAAGAATTGCAGCACCGGGCCTGGTGGGGAACAGCGTCGTCAGCATAAGACCCGTCGCTGCAACGATTGCGGCCACTGCGAAATGCCACCTGCGCTCCCCTGTCCGATCCGAATGACGACCCAGCACGATTGCGGAAGTCACGCCCGCGATCGCCGGGATCGCGGAGTAGAGACCGACCTGCATGATCGTAAGACCCATTCCCTTCAGTATGGTTGGCTTCCAGAATGCGAGCGCATAGATGCCTAGCAGTACGAGAAAGGCCACGATTCCAAGCGCCCAGACTCGCGCATCCTTGATGACGTCGCGAAGCCCAGCGCCGTGCCCGGCGGTTGTGGCACTTACCGCGCCGAGTAACTCGCCAATGCGCGCCTTCTCCTGTGTACTCAGCCAGGGCGCGTCAATGGGGCGATTTGGCAGGATGAGAAATGCTGCGATACCCAGGGCGATGCAGGGTATTCCTTCAAGGATATAGAGCCATTGCCAGCCGTGCAGGCCTGACGTGCCGTCCAGATACGTCATGATCGCGCCTGCCGTCGGCCCCGCGACAATCGGGGCAACGCTGAAGGACATGAAGAAGATCGCCGTCACCTGCGCCAGGCGCTGCTGGGGAAACCAGAGCGTCAAGTAGTAGAGCACTCCAGGAGCGAAGCCCGCTTCAAAGACGCCAACGAGAAAACGCAGGACATAAAACTGCGTCGGGGTACGCACGAACACCATCGCCGCAGAGGCGATCCCCCAAAGACACAGTATGCGCAACAGCGTGCCACGCACACCGATTCGCGCCATGAGCATGTTGCTCGGTACTTCGAAAAGCGCGTATCCGACAAAGAAGACGCTCGCACCCAGCCCGAAGACCGCATCGCTGAACTGCAGGATTTCCTTCATCTGCAACTGGGCATATCCGACATTGGTTCGGTCGAGATAGTTGAACACGTAGCAGACGCACAGGATCGGCATGAGACGCCACATGATTTTCCTGAATATCTTGTCATCCGTACTCGAGGAACGTAAGGGCCTTCCAGAGCTTTGCATCGTATGTCTCCATTCTTCTGTGGGCCGCTTCTTGTTCTTTGGGCCCGTATGCCGATTATCGACATTCAGAGAAGACTGGACTGTCGCCTTTGGGCGTTTCAGCGTGAGGGATTTCCCCTTGTCGTTCGCTGCGAGCACCACCATGGACGCTCGCTCCCGGGAAAGCACTGACGCGGAACTGCCAAGGCGCGACAGATTTCCGCGCTGCACGTCACCATAATTCCGCTCACAACAGAATCATCGACACCCTGCAGGAGACAAGACGCAATGCCACTTCCGGAAGTTACTACTCACCAGGACCGCTTGTTGACGGTCAACATCAACGTTGAACCCGCACTCCCCACGGAGAGCGAAGGCGTGACCATCACGCCGTTATTTCTGGATCGGGAGCATGGCATCTGGGTGCTCTACGGGCGCTTCGAACCCGGCACCCAGCTTCCAGCGCATTTTCATACGGGGACAGTGCATTTCTTCACCACGAAGGGCGCCTGGAACTATCTCGAGTACCCCGAGGATCCGCAGACCGCCGGCAGCTATCTTTATGAACCCGGTGGCTCGATCCATACGTTCGCCGTGCCGTCGAATGCCACCGAAGCGGCGGAAGGCTTCATGGTGGTCCATGGCGCCAACATCAACTTCGTGGACGGCGAGTATCAAAGCATCATGGACGCGGGTGCCATCGAGGAATCCATCTTGAATGCAGTGCGAGCCGGCATGATTGGCATGCCGACATACATCCGCCCCAAGGGTGGTGCGAAGCTCTCGCGTGATTGACCAGTGGAAGACCGCTAGGCCAAGTCCTGCAACGCGCCTTGGTCTAGCAACGTCACGGTGCCGTACTCCAGGCGCAGAATCTTCTTGGCTTCCCACTCCTTGAGCTGACGGTTGACGCTTTGCCGCGATACGCCAAGCATGTGGCTCAGTTCCTCCTGGGAAATGCGCAGCGATACTGGATCACCGTGGCGCACGGTCTGACCGTGGATTGCCGTTGCCGCGATCAACCTTCTTGCCAGCCTGACCGGCAAGGTCAAAAGTATGGTCTCGTCGATCCAGTCGAGCGCCAGCCGAAGACGCTGACTGACCAGCCGTGTCAGTTCCAGCAGGAATTCGGGACGTTCCGCGACGAGTCGATGGAACACCGCAGCAGCAACCACAAGCACGTCCGTCGTCTCGGTGGCCCGCGTGTCATAGGGATGTGGTGTTCCGGAGAACAGCGATACCTCGCCGAACCATTGGCCAGCTTCATACATGCCAATGACTGCCTCCCGGCCATTGGGACCGGAGACACTTACGCGGAGTCGCCCCTGCTCGATGCAGTAGAAAGCGTCCGGCGGCGATCCATGTGCGAACAGGATGCCCCCGCGCTGGACCCGTCTTTCACTGGCCATTGATCGCAGTTCTGCATCAAAGCCTGGTGAGAGGGCGCCCCATTGGTTTGACGTCACGTCCTGGTCCCCTTCCATAAGCGTCGCCCCTTTTTGGTGTCATCGGCGACCGTAGCAGTGGATTCTAAAAACGTTATTAGTACAACGCAACCATGCTTGATGGTTTGCAGCCCACAAAGTGGCGAAAGCCATACCCGAACAACCTGGTGAGTTTTGCTTTGAAAGTCGACCTGGCGGGCTGGCTTACAATGGGTGCCCTGCCATGGCCCTGCCGACCCAACATGCCCGCTGAGAAAAAGCGAATCACAGTGCTCGATGTAGCCCGTCATGCGGGCGTGTCGCAGGGCACCGTCTCAAGGGTCATTACAGGGAAGAACTGGGTTTCCGAAGAGGCCCGCCAGCTCGTGGAGGCCTCGGTCCGCGAACTCGGCTATGTTCCGAATCCTATGGCGCAGGGACTGAAGAGTCAGCGTTCGAACACGGTCGCGGCGCTGGTCTCCGACATTTCCAACCCGCTGCACGGTGTATTCCTGGCTGCAGCCGAAGAAGTGCTCGATGAAGCGGGCTACCTCCTTTTCGTGTCGAGCACGCACAGCCAGCCGGAGCGCGAGGTCGCCCTGCTGAACGCCTATGGGTCGGGGCGGGTCGATGGACTGATCGTTGCGCATGCGGATGAAAGCAACAAGAAGGTGGCGCAGGTCCTGAAGGCTACCAAGTTGCCGATTGTCTTCCACGATCGAGAAAGCAATGGTCTGGGAGATGCCGTCATCGTCGATCACATGAGCGGCGCCCTGGAGGCAATGCGCTACCTGATTGGCCTTGGCCACAAACGTATTGCTGTGCTGACCCCGGCGTCGAAGATCCGGCCCGGACGCGAGCGACTGCGTGGTTATGAAATGGCGCTGAAGGAAGCCCGCATACCGCTGGATCCCATGCTGATTGCCGAACTGGATGCCTCCAGCCAGGAAGCCTATAGCCAGACGCGCGCGCTACTGGAACATAAGCACCGCCCTACCGCCATCATCTGCCTGGGAACAGGCATGCTGGCCGGCGTGCTTTCCGGGATCGCGTCTTCGGGACTGAGAGTACCCGAAGAGATTTCCATCATCGGTATCGGTGACACGGATCTTGCACGCCTCCACACGCCTCCGATCACCTCCCTCAAATGGGATATCGGGGAGTGCGGAAGGATTGCCGCGCGTATGCTGGTGGCGCGCCTTCGTGGCACGTCCAAAGCCGGACTGCAAGCGGAGACGATTCGGGTACCGGTGGAACTGATGATTCGGCACTCCTGCGCGCCTCCGCGCGCCCGCTACTAGCGCTCGATGACGATCTCGAACGTGCGCAGGTAGTTGCACACGAGCTGGTAGAAGCCCACCGTCATGACAATATCCATGAGTCCCTTGTAGCCAAACCTGGCTACGGCATCCCTACGTTCGTCGCCGACCAGTTCGTGATTGTTCACAATACTGTCCGTCCACGTGATGAGCGAGCGCTCCTCGTCCGTCAGTCCCTCGGCATCGGCACCCAGCCTGGCGCCGCTGATCCCCGCCTCCGACAGGCCAGCAGCCCGAGCCAGGCGCTCGTGGTGAAACAGCTCGTACGGCGCGTCATAAAGATTTCCAACCCGCAGGATCACTAGTTCGCGCAACGGACCCGGCAGCGTATTGCTGCGGAGGATCCCTTCGGCAAGGGAGAAGTAGCCGGGCGCCATGTTCGGCGAGTGGAACAGCATCTTGAAGACGTTGAGAGGCTTTCGCTCCACCACCTCCTGCCATTCCTTTGCGACAGCCGTCATATCAGGGTACGGAATCGTCATTTCTTCTCCTCGGTATTTGATGTGGATGGGTGACCAGGCGCCCAAGAAGTCCGCTTGTCTGCGCAGATCCTCTTGAAAACGACTAATAACGATATTAGTATGGAAGCCATGCCGCTGGCTAGTGGTCATCCACTGCAGGCGAAGCAGACCAAAATATTCGGAGACAGTCTTATGATGAATCGCCGCAGGTTCCTGGCTACGCTCGCCGTTGCCGGAACCTCTCCTTTGCCAACTCTGGCCGGCGCAGCCAATGGCGCCTTTCCCACCAAGCCGGTCACGCTCGTCGTGCCGAACCCTCCCGGAGGTGCTTCGGACGTGATGGCTCGGCTCATTGGTACCGGCCTCTCGCAGATGTGGGGCCAGCCAGTCGTCGTCGAGAATCGTGCAGGCGCTGGCGGCAGCATTGGAGCCGAATACGTTGCACGGTCTGCCGGCAATGGGTACACGCTGCTGATGGGTGGCATTGCGTCTCATGCGATCAACCCCGCCCTCTACAAGAACATCAAGTACGACCCGCTTCGCGATTTCACAGCGCTGACATTGGTGGGAACGCTGGCCAATGTGCTGCTCGCCCACCCGAGCTTCCCAGCTGACAACCTCACGCAGATGATCGACCTGGTGCGAGCGAACCCCAACAAGTATTCGTACGCTTCCGTGGGCAATGGCACCTCTCCGCATCTTTCAGGGGAACTCTTCTGCGAGATGACCGGATTGAAGATGGTCCACGTGCCATACAAAGGCAGTGCGGCTGCCCTGAATGATCTGCTTGCCGGGCAGATTCAGCTCGGCTTTGACAACCTGTCAGCGGGGATCCCCTTCATCAAGGAGAAGAAGCTGAAGGCGCTTGCCGTCACCACAAAGACTCGGTCGCCCTTGTTACCGTCAGTGCCAACGATCGCGGAGTCTGGCGTGCCAGGTTATGACCTGACCTCCTGGGCTGGCCTCTTTGCGCCTGCCCGGCTTCCTGCAGCCGTTGCGCAGAAGATCAGCACCGATGTGGCGACCATTCTTCGCAAGCCCGACGTCGCAGAGAAGTTGCTCGCGCTCGGGGTGACTGCCGCGCCGAACACGCTCACTGAATTCGCAGCCTTCCTGACAAGCGAAGTGAAAAAGTACCGATCGCTGTCGCAGAAAGCCAACCTTCACATCGGATAACGCCATGCAACGAAAACTTGAAGGCCGTATCGCGGTGGTGATTGGCGGCGGCAATCCGCCGCAAGGTCTGAGCAACGGCGGCGCCGCGGCGCAATGCTATGCAAGGGACGGCGCTATCGTTGTATGCGTGGACATGGACGTCGCTGCCGCCCAGCGGACCGTGGACAACATCGTCGAAGCGGGCGGGAAGGCCGTTGCCGCGCAAGCCAACGCCGCAAATCTGGAAGACATCGTCGCCCTCAAGAATCTCACGATCGAGCGCTACGGTCGGGTCGACATCCTTCACAACAACGTTGGGACCGAACACGTCTGCGAGCTGGAAGAGATCACAGAGGAAGCATGGGATCGCATCCACGACATCAATCTCAAGAGTGTCCTGTTTGCGTGCCAGCAGTTCATCCCCCTGATGGTCAGGCAAGGCGGTGGATCTGTCGTGAACATCTCGTCGACCGCCAGTATTCGCCCCAGCCCCACAACGTTCTATCTCTCGTACAACACGTCGAAGGCAGCGGTGAATCACATGACCCGGGTCCTCGCCCGGCGCTATGCCAGGGACCAGGTACGCGTCAACGTCATCCTGCCGGGGATGATTCGCACGGCGCATGCAACAAAGCTCTATGCGGACCCCGTTCAAGCGAACATCGACCGCGATGCGCGCTGCCCGATGGGACGTCAGGGTACGCCCGAGGATATCGGGAATGCCGCCGCGTTCCTGGCCAGCGACGACGCCAGGTACATCACCGGTATCGAGCTTCGGGTCGACGGCGCCCTCTCCCTCTAAAACCCTTCCGAATGGCTCCCGACCGCACGCCCCAGTCGTGCGGCAGGGGTTCATTCGCCCTCGCTTCACCCATTCAATCATCTGTTCGGAGTGCATACACATGAGCAAAATCTACGGCGGAATTCACCAGATCGGCTACATCGTCAAGGATATCGAGAAGGCCATGGAACACTGGTCGCGCGTACTCGGCGTTGGCCCCTGGTTCTACCGTGAAGACGCGACACCGTCCGTCTTTACCTACTACGGCAAGGAATCCACGCCGCCGAAGATTTCGATTGCGGTGGCCAACTCCGACTTCATCCAGCTTGAGTTGATCCAGCAGCACGACGACGCGCCGTCCCTGTATCGCGATTCGCTCAAGGCAGCCGGTGGCGACTGCATGCAGCACGTCGCGTTCTGGACGGAGGACCACTACGACGAGCTTCGCGCACAGTTGATCGAAGCCGGTTACGTGGAGGGTCACGCGGGCCAGATGGGTCAACGCGGCCGTTTCACCTACCTGGTCCACAAGGATCTGCCGAGCTGCGTCATCGAGATCTCTGAAACGCGTGGCGGCAAGGGCGAGTACTTCAAGAAAGTCGCCGAGGCCGCCCAGGAATGGGACGGCAAGGTAGCAATCATCCGCGTCTAAGTCGAAATAATCAGTCCCTCCCGGAGTTAGCATGTCCCTCCCAAAAGTCGTCACACACCAAGATCGCCTGCTTACCGTCAACATCAATGACGCTACCGAGTTCCCCGGCTCGGAACTTGGCTCGACGATCATTCCTCTCTTCCTCGATCGCGAGAACGGCATCTGGGTGCTTTACGGAAAATTCGAACCGGGCGCGCAACTGCCACCCCACTTCCATACCGGTACCGTTCACTTCTTTACGACGAAGGGCCAGTGGAACTACGTGGAGTATCCGGACGATCCTCAAACGGCAGGTAGCTACCTGTACGAGCCGGGTGGATCCGTGCACAGCTTCTCGGTTCCCGCCGATGCGAAGGAGGCGGCCGAAGGTTTCATGGTCGTCTACGGGGCAAACATCATCTTCAAGGATGGCGAGTTCGACAGTGTCCGCGATGCCGGCGCCATCGAGGCCGGCATCCTGGCAGCGGCGGAGCGAGCCGGCATGCCCATTCCCAGGTACATCCGCCCAGCAGGGGGCGCAAGGTTTTCGAACGACTGAGACCGTTCGATTCGTCAATCGGGCATGCCGCCGCTGTGCGGCATGCCATACGTCGTACCGCCACTCGCAACGGAGAATTTCACAATGGAAGGTGAGAACTTGGATGAAGTCCGCAGACTTGGGCGATCGAATCTAGCCTCGGCGCCTATCGCACTGGGCTGTTACTCCATGAGCAGTGCTTATGGAAAACGCGATGACTCAGAGTCACTCGCGGTTATTCAGAAAGCACTGGGTCGAGGCCTCAACTTCATCGACACGGCGGACTTCTATGGCTGGGGACACAACGAGCAACTGGTTGCCAAAGCCCTGAAGGGCCGCCGGGATGAAGCCATTGTTTCGACCAAGTTCGGTTATGTCCAGACGGACAGTGGATTCGGAGTCTGCGGAACACCCGAATACGTGCGACAAGCCTGCGACGCGTCGCTGAAGCGCTTGGGAATCGACCAGATCGACATCTACTTTCAACACCGGGTTGACCCCAATGTGCCGATCGAGGAAACCGTCGGCGCGATGGAGGAATTGGTCCACGCGGGCAAGGTGAAGGCGCTGGGGCTCTGCGAAGTCTCGCAGCGAACGCTTCGACGCGCCTGCGGCACGTATCCGATTGCCGCCATCCAATGCGAATACTCGCTGTGGACGAAGGATGTCGAGGCCGAGTTGCTTAAGGAGTGCGATGCGCTGCAAGTCACGCTCATGGCCTTCTCCCCACTGGGTCGCGGCATGCTCACCGGTCATATCCGTTCGCTGGACGATCTGGCCCAGGATGATGTCCGTCGGAAGTATCCAAGGTTCTCGGCAGAGAACTTCGCATGGAACCTGGCTTTGGTGGACCAACTCGCAGCCATCGCGACAGCCAAGGGCTGCACGCTCGCACAACTCTCGTTGGCGTGGCTCATTCGAAAGAACCCACGCGTCGTTGCCATCTGTGGCGCCGACACTCTGCCATTTCTCGATGAGAACCTTGGCGCGTTGGCGGTCGACTTCACCGAATCTGAAGTAGCAACGGTGGGCGATCTATTCTCACCCGAGAAGGTTGCTGGCGACCGGTACAACGCAGCGGTCATGGCCATGCTGGACCGCACTTGACGGGGGCCACCCGTGACGAACCACCACCACGTAGGCAGTACCATGAAACAAGTCATCAAGCACATCGCAGTCATCGCGGCAGGCGTCGCAATTCTTGGCGGATCCGGGCTTGCCGCAGCCGACACCTATCCATCCAGGCCCATCACTCTTGTCGTTCCCTTTGCCCCGGGCGGCGTGACCGATAGCGCAGCGCGATTGATCGGCAAGAGCCTTGGCACTCGTCTCGGTCAGCCTGTGGTGGTGGAAAACCGTGCCGGCGGCGGCGGCGCAGTCGCGACGGAGTATGTGGGGCGATCCAAGGCTGACGGCTACACGTTGCTATTTGGATCGCGCGTGACGCAGATTACGAACCCGCTGATCAACAAGACCCGGCTACCCACCGACAAGGATTTCACCGCGATCTATACGGTATGCGACGCCCCGGCCATTATCGTCACCAACGCGAAGAGCCCATTCAAGGACGTCAGGGAACTCGTCACATACGCGCAGAAGAATCCTGGCAAGGTCAACCTCGCCACCGCTGGCAACGGCACGGCAGCGCACCTTGCGGCCCTGGTCTTCATGGAGATCACGAAAACCAACCTGACGCACGTGCCATATCGCGGAAGCTCCCCAGCCATTCAGGACCTGCTTGCGGGCAATGTCGACATAGCGTTCGACTATCCGTCTTCCACGCTAGGCTTCATTCGGGCTGGATCGTTGCGTGCGCTTGCCTCGCTCAGCGAAAAGCGCCTCACGGTACTGCCGAACGTTCCGTCGATTTCAGAGGCGGGCGTCAAAGGCGCGGAGAGCGCAAGCTGGCTTGCCGTCTTTGCTCCCGCCAAGACCCCGGCGGATATCAGCGCCCGGCTGACGACGGTAATGGGCCAGGTTATGAACGAGCCCGAGGTACAGCAACGGCTCAATGAGCTGGGTACCGTTCCGATGGCAATCGGCGGAAAGGACCTCCAGACGCTGATGAACCGCGAAACGGTCCGCTGGCGCGAAGTCGTGTCCAGGACTCCGATCACGACCGATTAAGGGGCTTTTCCTGGGGCCGGCGGGAAAGTCGGATCGTTTGCGCGTCCTGGAACCGGCCATGCCCGGCCCACCCAACATTGCATACCAATAAGGCCGCCTCAATTCGGCCAAGAGAGGGGACAGAATGAAGCAGGTCATCGCAGTAGCTATCTTCGCAATAACGACAATCGCTCATGCCAGCACATCAGATAGTTATCCAGTGAAACCGATTCGCATGCTACTACCATATGGCGCCGGTGGCGGTGGCGACGTCGTGGGTAGACTACTTGCCGATCGCATGGCGCTCCAGCTCAAGCAGCCAATCGTCGTGGAAAACAAGCCCGGCGCGGCCGGGACGATCGGCACACGCGCAGTGGCAGTGTCACCTCCGGATGGTTACACCATCATGATCGGCGGGATGTCGTCACATACCCTGGCTCCAGCAACCTATACAAAGCTTCCCTATGATCCGATCCGGGACTTTGCCAGCCTCGGGCAGATCGGAACGTCCGCCCTGGTCGTGGTGGCCGCCAACAGTTTTCCGGCAGGCAATCTGGCTGAGCTGCGCATGGTGGCAAGACATTCCCCCGTACAGTATGCAAGCTGGGGTCAGGGATCGGGCGGGCACTTCTGCGGCGAAATCCTGCGGCAAAAAGGCGGAATCCCGCTTCAGCACATCCCCTACAAGGGGACCAGTCAAATCATCACCGACATCCTTGGTGGACACATTTCTCTGGGCGTCGTGGACATGGTGACAGCCACTCCATTCGTGAAGGAGGGCAAGATCAAGGCGCTGGCCGTCTGTACGCAACGTTCCCCGAGCATGCCGCAGGTTGCCAGCTACAGGGAACAAGGCATCGATTTCGACAGAGTGCAGAACTGGGTCATGTATGCCCCAGCGGGAACCCCCAGGCCAATTGTCGAAAAACTATCGAATGCGCTCAAGGTCGTGTTGAAGGAGAAGCCTGTGATCGACAAACTGCTCAGCCTCGGGGTAACTGTCGACTATGTTCCGGGCGAACAGCAACAGGCAACCAATGCCAACGACATCCCGATCTGGAAGGCTATCGCGACAGAATCCAATATTCATCTGGACTAGTCCGTTTCATCGGATCGCGACGTCACCGAATCTTAAAGCTGGCATGTGCCTTCGTCCCCACGCAGGACGACCATCGCCCTCAATTTATCGAAATCACAGAGAATGACTTCCAAAGGATATTCATTGAAAAAACGTCTC
Source organism: Cupriavidus sp. BIC8F (assembly GCF_032465815.1). Taxonomy (NCBI): domain Bacteria; kingdom Pseudomonadati; phylum Pseudomonadota; class Betaproteobacteria; order Burkholderiales; family Burkholderiaceae; genus Cupriavidus; species Cupriavidus sp. BIC8F. Next base: position 2,970,128 of record NZ_CP136095.1, read on the forward strand.
GATAACAAGACGGCGCTCGTCATTGGTGCTGGTTCCCGTGGGCCAGGCTGGGGTAACGACAAGGCAAGTTCGGTTCTATTTTCCCGCGAAGGTGCGCGGGTCGTATGCGTTGACATCAATGCAGAGGCGGCCGCCGAAACTGCCGAACTCATACGCAAGGAAGGCGGTCACGCGATTGCATTGCAGGCGGACGCGAGTAACAGTTCAGATGTTCCCAATCTCGTTGGCAAGACGATTGAGGCCTTCGGAAACGTCGACGTCCTCTACAACAACGTTGGCGTTGCGGCACCTGGAAGCGTTGTGGACGTATCCGAGGAAGATTGGGATCGAGTCTTCGCCATCAACGTCAGATCGTTCTTTTTAACGATGAAGCACGTGATTCCGCTAATGATCGCGAACGGAGGCGGCTCGATTGTCAACATGTCATCCTCAGCGGCCTTGCGCCATACTGGCACGGCATACGCCACTTACTACGCCACCAAAGCTGCCGTAAGCCATCTCACACGGACCACTGCAGTGGACTTCGCAGATCAGGGTATTCGCGTAAATGCAGTCGTGCCAGGCTACATAATGACCCCCATGGTAGAGACTGTTGACGGGCAGCGTCGACCTCCGGAACAATTGAAATCGCTACGGGCTGCTCGCAGCGCTCAGATTCCAAGTGGGCCGGCAAGGCGACGCTTGGGATGTTGCCGAAGCGGTCTTGTATCTGGCATCGGATGCTGCACGCTACGTCACCGGGACGGAACTTGTTGTGGACGGCGGGCTTACTTTAAAAATGTAAGCCTTGGTGCTACTGTGGGCAATTGGTGCCTGACAAGGAGAGTGGCCTGAAATAGGAGTATTTCCCAAACGAAATGTTCGGTTGTCCATTCGTCGCAGCTCCACACGCACAGTGTCCTGGATGGAATGTATTTCCGACACCCCGCCTCGGCCTCAGCGCCTGCCTCGATCTGCCGTTAGAAAGGTTTCGCTTCGAAACCACTTCAGCGCTTTTTTCGGGTGAGTGGAGTGCCCTGCGCCGCTCACCCCTTTCTCTGGATGCATTCCTGACGATGCGAGGGGCGACACTGCTGGCGGAACACAAGAGCGTCCGAATATAGGGGTTGACCGCAGGACACCATCCGAGCCCGCGAGCGATGTGCCAAGGTGAGCATTTCGCCTTTAACATGGTTGGGCATGATTGGGCGACCTCTGCCAGCACCAGCGTCATTAGCTAACTGAGGTTACCGTCTGATATCGGTTCAACAAAAGTCATTCGGTTCATCGCAACTGAGAGGCTGCTTTGGGTCCGACATGCGACCGTCGTTCCCCCGCAGGTCCGCGATGACCTTCCTTATCTTGGGCCGCCCCCCAATGGCAGGGTCGAACACTAATACTCAGATCGCGCTTCATGGGCACCTGGACAGCCTCCAGGTTCTTGCATCTGTTTGAGCGCGGACGGTGCGCCCTACCCACGCCCCCCAAGCTTGCCGCCCGCAGGCGCGCATGCTCGTGTGCACGAATCTTCGCACTTTCACGTTAAGCCTCCGGGAGCGGATTTGCCAGGGTCCCACGCGGATCCTGAGCCCTGCTTGTACAGACCTAAAACAACCGGAAAAACGTGAGAAAGAGCCTCTTCGCAGTCGCCGCGACGTCTGCCTTCGTCGCGGTCTGCGCCCGCATTGATAGCGCAGGTGCCACCCCTCCAACGATCGCCTCAAACCTGCCGAGCACGCCGACCATCAGCAAGCAGCTCTCTTCTTCTGCTCGGACCTCAATCACGCACAAATCCACTTACTTCCGAACCGACCCGCGCCTCGAATTCTTCAACGCTGTCAACGCCTTGCGCGTCGCAATGGGTGTAGGTGCGTTGCGGCAAGACCCCGCCCTGGACGCTGCGGCTGAAAACCACCTGGAGTATATGAAGCTCAACGCAGTGATGAGCCACACGGAGATCCCTGGGAATCCGGGTTTCACTAGCCCCGATCCGTACCACCAGGTGCTTGCTGTGGGCGGCTCGCACAAACAATGGGTCGGACAGAATGCTTACAATGGCGAGATCGGCCGCTGTCTTGCCTCGATGGCGAACTCGGTTTACCACTTGCAGGGGATTACCAGCAATCAGGAGACCATCGGCCTGGCCATGCGTGATAACTACTGCGTGGCGAACTTTGGCGTGGTGACCGCAGCCGGGACCGGCGGCTATGGCCTGGCCCAATGGGGCGGCCAACAGCTGCCTCCCGGCACTGGCGCCTACTACCCAGCCAACAATGCCGACGTCCACGGCTTGTTCGTTCCTGGTGACGAGATCCCGAATCCGGCGCCCGATCTGGCCACCGCCGGTCCCCCGATCATGTTCCGGGTCAACGTGGAAAAGCCATCCGACGTGTTGACGGTTTCAAACTTCACCCTAACGGGGCCAGGCGGCAATTCCGTGCCGGCTCGCATCTTGGTGCCTGCCGAATCCAAGGCTGGCTCGGTTGCTTCGGCTATCGCGGACGCGAGCCTGTATCGAGGCGTGGTTTTCCTGCTCCCCACGCAGCCCATCGCTGCCGGCACATACATAGCGACCTTCGTCGGTGCGCGAAATAGTGTGGCCATCAACCAGTCCTGGCGCTTTACGGCGTATTGATCAGCCTCTTTCGCGTCCAGGGGGGCGAGGACTCATCAAACGTTGCCCCCCTGCCTTCCTTGAGAGATCTTGTGGACCGCCTGCGCCAGCGTTAGCGCTCGTCAGGCAGGCACGGCCGCACTAATATGAATCTCGACCGCGCGATGGTCGACTCGCTCGACCTCTCCTTCGCGTCGTGCTGAACCCGGAGAAGCAACGTGCCATACGTAACGTCCGACGGTGTCTCGATCCACTACAAGGTCAACGGCCAGGGTTCGCCCGTGCTTCTTCTGGCGGGGCTTGCGGGAGCAGGCGCATCCTGGGGCCCACAGATCGATCTTTTCGCCGAGCATTACCAAGTGATCGTACCTGACCATCGCGGCACCGGTGGGTCCGAGCACACCGCACGCGATATGACGATTACGCAACACGCGCGGGACATGGCGCAGGCCATCGACGCGGTCGTCAGTTCGATATGCGGCGACGCATGCTGACCGATTCCGGCCTGCGCGCGTCCACCGAGGCAAACGCACTATTCCTCTTCGATCCGAGGTTTATTCGCGAGCATCCGGAGCAGGTGCAGGCGTGGGTCAACACTGCATCGGCAGTCACGTTCGAACCGAAGATCGACTTCGCCCGGATCGACATGATCGTAGGGCACGACGCCTTTGATGATCTCCCGTCGATCACGACGCCAACGCTGGTGCTGGTAGGCAAGCGCGACTTCTGCGCCCCGCCGCACTTCTCCGCTGAGCTTGCCGAGCGGATTCCAGGCGCCAAGTTTGCCATCTTGGACGGTGGTCACTTCATCTTCCTGGAAAAACCCGCTCTGCAGCACGACACGATTGAAGCGTTCATCGTCAAGCACGAACGATGAAGAGCTCGGCTCACTAACGGAAGGCGGGCGCTTCCCGTTAGTGAGATTGCGCGAACCGGCCCTTATTTGGCCGCGCCCCGCGATCGACAGAGGCCCCGCCGCTCGGTGCAATCTCAACGCGCGGCGGTTCCCGGCTGCAGATTCAATCGGTCGACCAATGGCCGGCGACTGGCCGAATACCGCGCGGTTGGGGCCATTCATATGTCGATCCAGGAAAGACGATATCGGCTACCCAGGAGCAAAGCTGGACCATGCTTTCTATTAGTAAGCGGGAAGATGAATTGGCCCTGAGGCTTGCGTGGAGTGCAATGTTGGCTTTGGTGAAAGCAGTGCGTGCCCGGCTCGGCACGCCCGAGGCGGTGACCTAGATATCTGCGGGCCTCGAGCAAAGCATAAGCCCATTAGACGTCTAGTTCCTTCAACCGAGCCTTCAATCGTGGCCCGGCGAAATCAAGAAATGCGCGCAACTTCAGCGGCAGAATCCCCTGCCCAGGGTGAACTAGGCTGATGGGCCACGGTGCTGGCTCGAACGCTTCGAGCGTGGTCTTGACCGCACCGGCACGCATCGCGTCCGCCATCTGGTAGGACAGCACGCGAGTGAGGCCGACCCCGGCCACCGCCGCGTCGATTGCGGCTTCGGCAGTGCTCACGACAAGCCGCGAGCGGATGGGCACCTCCACCTCCGCCTTGCCCGACAGGAAAGTCCAGACTTGCCTGGATGCAATCTGGTCCATGGTGATGCATGCATGGCCGGCTAGCTCAAGGGGGGTCGTCGGCGTGCCATTTTCAGCGAAGTAGGCTGGGCTCGCGCATACCACCCGACGCGTTGTACCAATCCGCGTCGCGATGAAACTGCTGTCGGGTAGTTCAGCGATCCGCACTGCGACGTCGACTTGCTCTTCAAGAAGATGCATCACACGGTCGGTCAGCACCATCCGCACATCGATGTCCGGGTAAGTCTTGAGGAATTCCGCGACCACCGGCAACAAGTGCAAGCGTCCGAAGACGATGGGCGCAGTAATGACAAGTTCACCTTTAGGAACCGCGTATTCCCCCGACGCGGCACGCTCTGCTTCTCCAACTTCATCGAGAATGCGCCGGCACGCGGCGACATAGGACTGTCCGGCTTCTGTGAGCGCAAGTCGCCGGGTGGAGCGATGCAGGAGTCGGGTTTTCAGGTGTGACTCCAGTTCTGCGACCTTGCGGCTGACCGTTGCAAGCGGAATCTCGAGCTGCCGGGCAGCTGCAGAAAAACTGCCTGCGTCGACCACGGCTACCAGGATCGACATGGATTCGAAACGATCGGCCACGTTCTCATTTTTTGGGAGGATGATTCCTAATAATTGCAGATTATCTTTCTGGTTGGAAGCACCTACTATCCCGGCATTCCCCGGCGAACGCGTCGAGAATCTGGAGAATGTGCTGTGTCAACACTATCGAGTACCCAAGCGCAGGCTTTGCAACGAAACGCTTCCATCAAAAACTTGCCCGTCAACCTGTTTGCGTCCGTGATGGGCATTGCCGGACTCTCGATCGCGTGGCGCCAGGCCAGCCAGGAATTTGGGGTAACTCCACTGATATCCGCGGCAGCCGGGATCCTCGCTATCATCGTGTTCCTGGTGCTGAGCGCGGGATATCTCGTCAAGGCAATCCAACATCCGGACGCGGTCCGCGGTGAGTTCCGACATCCCGTCGCTGGCAACTTCTTCGGCACGATCACGATCGCTATCCTGCTGCTCTCCTCGGTCGTTGCTCAACTTAGCCAGCCGCTCGCCGAAGTCATTTGGATAGTGGGCACAATTGCGACGATCGCGCTCTGTTTCACGATTGCGAGCCGGCTGCTGCAGGGCAAGATTGACGCTGCACACGCGGTTCCTGCCTGGTTTATCCCCGGAGTCGCCACTTTGGATATCGCGGTTGCAGGTGGAAGCATGCCAATGCCGTGGGCCCATGAAGTCAACATGTTCGCACTGGCCGTTGGAACGATGATTGCCCTCTTGTTCTTTACGATGATCATGTCGCGAATGATTCATCACGAGCCCCTGCCCGCCGGCATGGTTCCTTCCCTGTTGATCCTGATGGCACCCTTCGAAGTGGGCTTTCTCGCCTACACCAACTTTACGCAACGCGTCGACACTTTCTCCGGCTTGCTGTTCTACTTCGGCCTCTTCATATTCCTTACGCTGGCGCCTAAAGTATTTCGCAAGGGAATTCCGTTCGCTTCCGGTTGGTGGGCCATCAGCTTTCCGATGGCGGCCCTCGCGAGTGCCGCGCTGAAATACTCGATGTTCGTCCAGGCCTGGCCCGTGACGGTGATTGCGATCATCCTCCTCGCCATGCTGAGCATCGCGATCGTGGTTCTCCTTGTCAGAACCCTGCACATGCTTATTAATGGGAAGCTGCTCGCCGGTTGAAGCAGTGACTGGCAACCTGCTCCAGAGCCGGTTGTGAGCCTCAAGCCTTGGCCTTGTCTAGCGTAAGCACAATCCAGCCGTCGAAGCTGAAAGCGACCCCCGAAGCCATCATGGTCTGCACGAAACCGAGTGGGGCAAATGGCAATCTCAAGTGCTCAAGCCCGCTGAATGTTCAGACTGGCCACGGCCCTGGCGCGCTCGCCGACGAACGTCTCCCATTGGGGCCAGCCGGCGCCGACCTTGGCGTCCCCGAGCAGCGCATAGCCATCGATTGTCCGAAGAAGTCAGGCAGGTCAGTAATCGGCGGCCTACGCCGTCTCGGCTTCCCGCTCGCGGGCTTCGGCGGAGGTGCTGGCGCCGGCGCAAGCCTGATCAAGGGGCCGAGGGACCGGCTTCGCCGCGGCCTCAGCCGGCTCGGCCTGCTCCAAAGATGTTGCCGTCATCGGGCAAGCTGGCTTAGGAGACGGACGCAGCCACGCCATCAACGCCGCCCACCGCTCGTTGAGGCGGGGGTGAAGCGACAAGGTCGTCGGGGTGTGCTGCTGGGCCGTTTTCTCTCGCGGGCGATCCAGATCATGAACGCGGTAACACATGGGATACCTCCTTCCGGAAGGTGGAGACGAAAACTCGTCCCCACAAGCATCGCTGCATTCCGGGCGATCACTTCCAGTATGGTGCGTGCATGCGCCGGTCGCCACCCGATTTGTGATGAAGCAGGGGCGACGCCGGCAGTGAACCGCGACGCCGCGTTCGATAGGAACGACAGCCACGGCCCGAGTGGACCACCGCGGCAAGGGAGGCGAGCGCTCTCCGAAAAAGTGAGAGGGCTCTCGACCTTCGTCGAGAGCCCTTCGCGCGTTAGAAGCAACAGGGCATCAACACTTTCGCCGAGCGCCACGCCCGGCTTGAGAGTGTCGCCGCAGCAGGATTAGGCTGCTGTGGGAGCCTTCTTGGAGGCAGTACTCTTCGCGCCGGCTTGCTGGGCAGCATTCGTTGCCACCGTGGCGGCGGCCTCGAGGTTGGATTCTGCAATTTCCACCGCCTGCGCGGCCGCCTGCTCCACTGACTCGTACGTATTGTCGGCGGCTGCAATAGCCGACTTCACGATCGCCACCACTGACTCCGAGCCGGCCGGCGCATTCTTGGCGAGGTTGTCAACGGTCTCGCGCACTGTTGGAGCCAACAGTTCACTGCCAGGCCTGCGTCTGCATTAGCTTCTGGGGCTAAAAGTCGATCACCCCGATATCCTCTCCCTAGTCGCCATGATGCCAGAAACGTAATACAGGAATCACTTTCCAACGATACCTAGCCGACCGGCGAACCCGTGGCGCTGCACCGCCCACGATTGCAACGAACCATTCTGGATTCATCTCAATCAATGCAAACATAGCGGGGACCAGATTGCCATTTGCCGTCGTGATCGAGCATTCCTCAGTATTCGCATGCTGCCATCGATGCCAAGCCCTCAAATGAACAAGGGCCCCCGAAGGAGCCCTTGTCAGTAACTTTTCTGTTTCGAGGTCAGTTACAACCCAAGGCGGCTGTTAGGCGGCCAATGCGAACTTTTCGTCGTTAGCATTTACTTCGATTTAGTTTTAACGTCTTCTCTGACGGGTTGCCTCACGACCCTATCTCCCCCTGTCGAAACCAGGTCAGGCCCATCAGAAGCGCACTACCCGTGCAATGTGCTTCTGGTGGACCTGGGCGGAATCGAACCGCCGTCCAGAAGGCCTTCAAGAAGAAGGTTCACAACCATTATCGGGAACCTTGCGGCACCCGACCCTGCAGATTCTACGCCTCCTGCCGGCAGCGTCAAGGCAGTTTGCGTGCGGCTCTGCAAGGACCCGTAATTCGGCTGCGCAGCCCCGTCGGGCAGCGCTGGCGCGAGCGTAGTCCGGCCCGGTTGGCCAACCACCCGTAACTGCGGATATGCTTGAAGCCGTCGGGCAGGACATGCAGGAAGCGACGGATGAACTCATCGGCCGTGAGTGTCATCGTCTTGCACGCGGCCTCCTGTCGGTAGTCCTTCCGGCGGAACGTGACCTCGTGGCCGTCGAAGCTCAGGAGGCGGTGATTGGAGATCGCGACCCGATGCGTGTAGCGGCCCAGATAGTCGAGCACCTGCCGGGCGCCGCAGAAGGGAGGTTTCGCGTAGAGGGCTGCTACGCAGCTCGGCCAAGTCGGCCTGTAGGAGACTGCGCCAAAATGGTAGCGAACTCCCTGACTCCCGCTCTTCGCATCGAGATCCGTGCCATGTGAGTTCAGTGCGGCGTACAGCGAAACGAGTTCATGCGCGTCTCGCGCGCGGGCCGGCTTTGGCGTGTTCGATCGCCGTAAATGTTTCAGAGTCCAGCACTGCCTGGGCGTCGGACGAAATGGCAAACAGTTTGCCGTCGATGTCATGGACGTGTAACTGCTCATGGGTGACAGCATCCGTCACCAGCGCGCGGCCGGTCAGGCGCAGGGCGGCTTGGAGATGTGATTGTCCCGAGACAATTCGGCAATTACGTCCTTCTGATTGTCTCACCACCGCGTCAGTGGGGATCTCGTTGAGCTCGATAGTGCCGAATCCGGGGAGCGACATTTTCTCGATGCGATTCTTGATGCAGGCGACCATCACGGCCGCGCCGGGGCGCTCGGTTGTTGCAAGTCGTTCATATTGACCGAGGAGGATCTTGGCCTTCTCGATTGAGGGCGTCGTATAGACAAAGGATTGGATGGCGGTCGGCGGGCGAGTCAACCGGGTCGCCATGATCGCGAATGCCCAGTCCCTTTTGTACTTGCAGTGTGGGCAAACCCAGCCGTATTTGGTGGCAATCAGGATGCCAGGGGCGCCACCTTCGACTCCGTGGCGATGATCGGCGCTGCTCCTGCAGATGAAGGCGCGCAGAACCGGGCCGCCGAGGCCGACTTGGTTCTCGTTGAGCTTCTGGACCTGATCGTCAGTGAACGGTGCGCGAATGTAACTCATGGCATTTGGCACGGCAGCTTCCGCGTGGCGTGGCTATCGCCGCGCAGCCGGCACCCGGGACACTCGGGATTCCGCCCGGCGGCTAACAGAAACGCTGGGCGCCAAAACGCACTGCGGCCGCCTCCTTCCAGTTTATGCCCGGGAGAAAGTCTATGTTGCTTTTGGCCGGGCCCGAACCCATTTTGTGCTGCTCGACCTCAATCCATTCCCAGGAATGGCCGGAATTGCGGTCTCCCGAACTGGCGCTGCAGGCGCAGTACCCCAACCCGCGCACGCTGGGCGCAGCGGGCATCTGGGGGTCTCCTTGATTTTGCTGCAGTTTACCGGGGTAGCGGTCCCTAGCATCCATGCGGGTTTCCAGGCAACGGCGAGGTAAATATTCAGATGAATCAATGGGTTGCTGTCTGCCATTATCCGGCGATTCGGTTGCTCCATACGGCACTTTTGCGCTTCGCACGTTGCGCCGCAGTCTCATTGCCGCTAATCTCCGCAGTCCATCTCACGCTTGGGAGAAAGCGCGATGTAGCACTGGCAACTGACGTACCCCGGCATGCGGCAGATTCCGCGAGAACTCACCGAGTTCGAGTTGACCACGTTCTTCACCTACTCTCCCAAAGAACGGGCCCTGATCGACGCCCGGCGCAGCCACCTGTACCGTCTTGCCGTCGCCGTCCATATCGGCTTCGTCCTCATGACCGGGCGCACGCTCCCGTTCCGCTGCGCGGTCCTGCCAGCTATCTCGAGGTCATCAATGCCTCGCTATACGCCGCGAACTACTCAGGGTCGGTGATCTCCATCTGACCGATCCACTTTGCGGCCAGCAAACCTGGTCGGGCGTTTTCCGGTGAGCGCCCTTACGCCTTCCTGCTGGTCCTCGCTCCCGCCCGTTTCCCGAATGAAGATGGCTTCCATCGAAAGCTGCTGCTCCAGGGCATGACGTCCCAACTCGATTGCGCAGTGAACGACGCGAAGCCTGTAGAGCGCACCTACTGGACGGTGATTGTCGCCTTCATATGCGGGTGTATCCCGCAGAAGATCTTGTAGACACCCGGTTTATCGAACCTGAACTTGTACGTGTCGTTCTGATCGAGCGCGCTGGAGTGGAACAGACCGGCGTCGTTGACAACCGTGTGCGGTTCGCCATCGAGATTTTTCCAGGTCACGGTCGAGCCAGCTTTGACCGTGAGCGACATCGGCGAGAACGTGAAGTTCTTCACAGCGACGGCATTAGTCTCCTGCGCTTGCGCAACGGAGAACTCGAAAGCCAATGCCGCCATGAGCATCCCGACCCCGAGGGGGACGACACAGACGCGGCGAAGGATAGTCGTTAGCATGATTTGGGTCCTGGTTGGTGAGCCGTGTGTTGCAATTCAGGCCAGCGTCGTGTCGGCTAGCGTCATTGCTAGCGGGTGACGCATGACCTTGATGCTGGTCACGCCAAGCATTCTGGGAAGCTGATCGCTCGGCACCGTCAGCGGCATGGGTCCGGGACCATTGCCGGCCGTCGGTTGCGGATATGCCGTCGAGCGCGCCGTATGGAAGGTGATATTGCCTTCCACCTTCGACACAATCTGGTGGATATGGCCGTTCAAGACAGTGACCGAACCGAAACGCTTCAGATAGCTCATTGCCTCGCCGGCATCCCCGGTGCCCCAACCCCACGGTTGGTAGATTGTCCACATTGGCATGTGAGCGAAGACGACGATCGGTGTGCTGGCTGAGCGCCCCTTCAGATCCGCTTTCAGCCAGGCGAGCTGATCGTCGCCCAGGCCCCCCAAACCGTTTGGCTTGAAATGCATCACGTTGACCAGGGCGATAAAGTGGACGCCACTGTGGTCAAAGCTGTAGTAGCCCTTATTGCCCGAGGCCTGACCAAAACGGTTGAAGTATTCCGTCCCAGTCCCGTCGGTCACATCATGCTCGCCAGGCACGGTGTGCAACTCGGTGATACTCAGGCCCGACATCAATTGGGCCGCGTGGTCGAACTCTTCCGCCCTGGAAAGATGCGTTATGTCGCCCGTGTGAATCGTCAGCGCCGGCTTGACCGGCATGGCGTTGACGTAGTCGATGGTTTGCCTGAGCGTGCCTGCGACGTCAGGATTGGCTTCCTTATTGAAGCCAATATGGGTGTCGCTGATCTGCAGGAAAAGGGGGACGCCCGCGGCAACTGACGGGCCCTTCCCCGTGGCGGCAAGGGCCAGTTCCACCGGCGCAAAAACACCGCCGGACAGGACGAAGACGGTGCCCGCACCACCGAAAGCGAGACACTTCAACGCGCCGCGGCGCGACGGATCGGATGGAAGATCTGACGACATGATGCCCTCACGATTAGGGTTGGAGAGGCAGATCGCCGGACTATCCGGCGGGCCTCTCGATTGGGTTCAAGTGCTAGACTGTCAGGCCATCCGTTTTATTCCACCGTAAGCACCGCACTGGGTCGGCCAGGCAGCAGGATGCGCACGCAGGTCCGTCATGAAGCCGTCCAGTTCAGCTTCGCCGGCACTGGTCAACGCCCAGTAGTTCACTCCTGCGCTTGGAGAGTCGAGCATGTCGCGCTTTCCCTATCTTCAACGATTGCGGCCGGCGGGTGTGCGAACGGTCCGGCTGGCCACCGGACTGGTGTTGTTCACTTACGTAGGCACGCACCTCCTTAATCACTCGCTGGGGAATATCTCGCTCGCATGGCTGGAGCGTGATCTGCTTGTGCAGAAGTTCATCTGGCAGGGATGGCTTGGAACGGCCGTGCTTTACAGCGCGCTGGTGACGCATTTCTTCCTGGGTCTGTGGGCTCTGTACGAACGGCGCTCGCTGAACTGGACGCCAGGTGAGGTGGCGCAGCTTGTCCTCGGCTTGTGCATACCGCCGCTGCTGGCCAACCATGTTGTCAACACGCGGGTCGCGTTTGCCGCGTTCGGCCTGGACAAGGGTTACGCACAGTTGCTGTACTCGTTCTGGATCGCTTCACCGTTCTTCGGTCGTGTGCAGCTGTTGCTGTTGGTGGTTGCCTGGCTGCATGGGTGTTACGGCATCTGGTTCTGGTTGCGGTTGAAGCCATGGTTTGCGGCGTGGCGGAGCGTGCTGCTAAGCGTCGCCGTGCTGCTCCCGGTGCTCGCGCTGCTAGGCTTCCTGCAGGGCGGACGGGAAGTGGTCGCGCTTGCACAGGATCCTGTCTGGCGCGCCGCCGCGACGCGGCCAACGATCATCGGAACGGATCCGCAAAATCTCTGGCTCACTGAGCTGCGCAACGACTTCTTGCTCTTCGATGGTGGCGCTCTGCTGCTGGTGCTCGCGGCGCGGCTGGTGCGCACGGTGCGGGAGCGCCGGGTCGGGCGGCTCTGCGTTCTGTATCCGGACGGCCGAAAGGTCTTCGCGCCACTCGGATTTTCGGTTCTCGAGGCCAGCCGCTTGGCCGGTGTTCCCCATGCCAGCACCTGCGGCGGCCGCGCCCGATGCACGTTGTGCCGGATACGCGTGCTCAGCGACGTGCCACTGCCCGCGCCGGCCGAGGCAGAGCGGCGCGTTCTGGAGCGGCTGGGAGCGGATTCGCAGACAGTGCGCCTCGCCTGCCAGTTGCGGCCGACCCATGACCTCTCCGTGTGGCCACTGGTGCCACCGGCTGCATCCGCGGCCTTCTTGCAACGGCGCCAGTGGGACGTGATGCCGCAAGAGCGATTCGCGGCGTTCATGTTCGTGGATATGCGAGATTCCACAACCCTCGCGGCGGCACAACTACCGTTCGACAGCCTGTTCGTGGTCAGCCGCTTCCTGAGTGCGGTCTGCTCCGCGGTGGTTCAGGCGGGCGGCGTGCCAAACCAGTTCCTGGGGGACGCAGTGCTTGCGATCTTTGGCTTGAGCGGCGAGCCGACCGCCGCTTGTCGTCAGGCGCTATGCGCGGTGCCGCTGGTGGCAGCCAGCATTGATGAACTCAACGATGCGCTCGAGCAGCAGCTGCAGACCAGGATCCGGTTTGGCATTGGATTGCACTGCGGCCGGGCGGTAATGGGACAGATTGGTTTTCGCGAGCATATTGCGTTCACTGCGATTGGTGACCCGTTGAACGTAGCCTCGAGACTTGAGCAGTTGACAAAAGAACTCGCTTGCGAGGCCATCGTTTCAGAACAGGTCTTCCAGCATGCCGGCGTTCTGGCCGCCGGGCTGCCGCAGCTTTCCGCACGCCTGCGAGGCCGTGATGACCCGGTGACTGTCCGCGTGCTGTCCAAGGCGGCGCGGATGCCTCGCGCCTGATCACGCCCTCTGCGGTACGGCAACCCTCACCGGGACCGGGAGGGACTCATTTTCGAGGATCCGGACGGGTACAGGGTGGTACTTCAGCAGGAGGCCCGGAAAGATGGTCTCTGAGGGCTTGGCGATGGGCACGCCGCACAGGAACCCACGACAGCGGTTACCGTGCGGCAGCGGCACAAAAGCAGCATTTCAGGCGTGAGCGCCATCGGTGAACGGATCGCGCGGGTCCGTGACCTTCTCGCCGTCCGTGAAGACATCGAACTTGTCTGCCTTCGCGCCGTCGGTGAACGGATCGCGGGGCCCGGCAACGTGGGTACTGCAGTCGGCGCACGTATTTTCGGTGCGGCCAGCGAAGGCATAGGATTGGGCTGCGAAGGATGCCAGCGCAGCGGCGGCCAGTGGAATCATGAATTTCATGACAATCTCCAGAAGTAAGTCCAGGGTGCCGAGGCACAGAGCGTGTCGCCACGGAGGCTGTGCCTTGGGGCTGCACGACGCTCTGTCTCGGTGGCGATCCAGGATCCCCGCGGAACAGGTGCGTCGTGCACCAGTAAAACGCTGGCGGCGCGCGGTTTATTCCTGCTCGCCTTGCGTGCCCCGAAGCGCTTGTACAAAGGCGTGCAGGTGCGCGGGCTCCGCATCGGTGATGGCCCAGAAGTTCATGCCGTCCTGGTGCCAGCGGGCAACCGCGTATCCGTCAGTGGAATAGCTTGCCGGTACCGATGCGCCGTTCGTCGCCGGCAGGATGTAGAGATCGATCGGATGCTTCTGGTAGCGGTAGATCAGTACGCCAACGGTGCGGCGGTCGATATAGTCCACCCGGCCGCCTTCCAGCGGGAAGCCCTTCGCCTCGAGGTCGATGACCGGCGGCGCATAGTCGAGCCGGCCGTTAAACCAAGGCTTGACCGTGTGCTGGTCAGTCGAGACCACATCGATCGGGTGCTGCGACAACAGCGCGCGCACGTGGCTCGATACGATCGCCTGCCCCAGTGCATCGGCCTGCGGCGGCCTCACCAGGATGAGCGCGCCGAACACCAGCGCCGAGGCCGCCACCCCGGCAAGACCGCCGCCCGCCCACGCCAGCGCGCCGCCGGAGGAAAGCGTTGGCCAGGTAAAGCGGGCCATGCGGGGCCGCGGTTCGCGCGGCAGTCCGGCCAGCACACGCGCAGGCAGATGCGCCGGCGCGCGGTGATAGAGCGATCCGTCGCGCAGCATGCCGTGCAGCGAGTTTTCCATCGCATCATCATTCATGATTCGCTCCCATCGAATGGCCCCGCACCGGCACCTCGCGAAGCGCGTTGCTGTCGATGCTGCCGCGCACCCTGGCCTGCTCGACGCGCACCGCTGCACAGAGCAGGTGACGTGCGCGCGCCAGGCGCGACATCACGGTGCCGATCGGAATGTCGGCAACCACGGCGATATCGCGATAGCTCATGTCTTCGAGCTCGCGCAGGACAAGCACTTCGCGATAGACGACTGGCAACCGTTCGAGCGCGCGGTGGACCAGTTGCACTTCGTCGTGGCGCACAGCCAGCATTTCTGGATTGCTGCCGATATCGTCGATCCATCCCGGCAGTCGTTCGTCGCCATGCAGCGTGTCGTCGTAGGGCGTGCCATCGGCTGCATTGCGCCGCCTGCGCCATTCGCTGAACCACGTGTTCCTGACGATTGCCAGGAGCCATGCGCGCGCACTATCGCCGTTGAAGCTGTCAAAGAACCGGTATGCGCGAAGGTAGGCATCCTGCACGATATCGTCCGCATCGCTTGCGCTGCCGCTCAGCCAGCGCGCCAGGTTGTAGGCTGCATCCAGATGCGGCAACGCCACTTCCGCGAAGCGGCTGGACTTATCGGTTGTAATCACGGTGCTCTCCTGTTCCTGGCCTGTGTAAAACCGCCTGACACCGAGATTTATTCCCGGCGCTGCGAATATTTTTCGAAGTTCGTTCCGGGAATAGAACGCGACGCCATGGGGTATACGGGGCCGGAGTACAGCGCCAGGACGAGCCCATGGCGCGCGTGGGCGTCGTCTATGACACCGTCAGGAAATCCGGAATCACCTGGGTGAGGCGCAGGACGCCAGCCGGATCAAAGTAGAAGTTCATCGTCGCGTACTCCATGCCATCTTGCGCGAACCGGTAGCCCCAGACCTCGCGGTGCATGCGCGGAAAGCGACTGATCTCAGCAGGCTTCCCAAAGCGAGTCAGGACATCGCGCGTGGTCCATTCGCCGATCCTGGCCCGGCCGAACTCCTCTGCGCTCAGCATCTGCCGGACGCTGACGACCTGCCCGTCGGGACCGATGTCGGCGGCCCATCTGGTCTCGCCCGGCGCGGGATAGAGCCAGCGTCGCGCGCCATCGGGAAATTGATAGATCTCGCGCGGCGGACCCAGCCGGGCCTGAAGCTCTGCCTCGCTGGCGCCTGGCGCCACAGATTGCCATTTCGGGCTCGCGCAGCCGGCTGCCAAGGCAACTGCAGCCAGCATGAGAAGCTGGCTTGCAAGGCGCGGGCGTGGCAGCCGGGTGGGCTTTATCGAAAGATGGGAAATCATGATGAGTCTCCGTCAGGAATCATTGAGTGAGTTGCCGGCCGGGATGCGCAAGCGCAGCACCGGGACGTGATGCCGAGGGCCAGCATTGCTGATATGCCTTCCGGAGCTTTACAGCACCCAGCAGCGCCGAGCTGCCGCGCTGCCTTCCGGTTCATGGAGATTCTGCTTCGGGCGTCCGCCACTGCGCGCCGGCACCTGTATAACTGCAACGCGAAGGAAGTTATTCGAGCGAACTCGGCCTATATCGCAGCCTGGAGCGGCCCGATCAACTGGTATCGCAATGTTTGTGGCGGGCGCGCTCGACGGCGTCATCCAGATGGCAGCTAACGAGTTCGACACGCTGGCGATACACGTACCGCGGCTCACACGCAAGACACTGGTGCCGGACGCGGGCCATTGGATCCAGCAGGAACGTCCCGCTCCGCCATGGCTTCATGCCATTCAAATTCCGGGACGAATTCCTGACCGCGTAGACACCTGGCGTCGAGACGCTCTACAGTCTCCACGTCATCCTGGCGCAACGCGCTGCGCTACGGCGCGACGCCGGCGCAAGTCCTGCAGGTGATGCAGATCGTCAGCTGCGTGGGCATGCAGAGCTTCCTGCTGGGCGTGCCGCACTTGCGGACCGTCGCCGCATGACTATGTTGCCGCACTGTGGGTGCGGCCGCACCCACGGCCTCAGCACTAGGGCACTAAGGCTCGGTGTTGACATCGCGTAGCAGCACCATCAGGTCGACCGCCGCGTCCTTGAGTTCCGGGACCATGTGATTCCTGATGGCGAAGAACGTGGCGAGCTCGAACTCGCTCAGTTCGCGCGGGATCTGCCGCATTCCAAGATAGGCCAACCGCCAGTGATCCATCGCGCTTTCTCCCAAGCGTGAGACGGACTGCGGAGGTTAGCGGCAATGAGACGGAGGCGCAACGTGCGGAGCACAAAAGTGCCGCATTGAGCAGCTCATCAGCCGCTTGAAGGCAGTCCCGGCCTGCGTCGGAACCGCGCCATCGTCAGCGCGTCGGTCACGATGTCCGCCGTCATGCGCGGCTTAATCGACCAACCGACGACTTCCCGGTTGAAGAGGTCCAGCAGGACCGCCAGATTCAGCCAGCCTTCGTCGGTCCAGATGTACGTGATGTCCGAGGTGAACACCTGGCTCGGCGCCGTCGGCGTGAAGTTGCGTGCCAGCAGACTTTCTGCAACCGGCAGCTTGTGCTTCGAGTCCGTCGTCACCCTGTAGCGCCGTTTGTGACGGGCCCGGATACCGTTGTCGCGCATGAGCCGCTCAACCCGGTTCTTGCTGGCCGGTAAGCTGCGCGAGCGGATTTCCGCCGTCATGCGCGGCGAGCCATAGGCGCACTTGACCTCTGCGTGAATGGTCCGGATCAACGCCAGCAACTGCCCGTCACTCAGGCGCCGGCGCTGCAGCGTGCCGCCGCGCTTCCATGCCCGATAGCCGTTCAGACTGACAGACAGGACCTCGCACAGCGCCGACAACGGATAGTGTCGACGCTGCGATTCAATCCAGGCGAACTTCACAGGAGGTCCTTCGCGAAGAACGCCGCCGCTTTTTTTGCGATTTCAAGTTCCATCTGCAGGCGCTTGTTCTCAGCTCTGAGGCGCGACAGCTCCATCTGTTCCGGCGTCACCACCTTCGCCCCTGCGCCTCCCAGCTTACCGGCCTCTGCGGCCTTGATCCAATTGCGCGGCGTCTGCTCCGACATGCCCAACCCGCGGGCCACGGCGCCCAACCCTTGCCCGTCTTTCACCCGCTGCACGGCCCCTGTCTTGAACTCCGCCGTGTACGCTTGTTTTGGGATCTTGAACATCTTTTCTTTCCTTCCTTTGGGTCGAGTTTACACACGACCTACTGGAAGGCGAAATTCCGGGGGAACCTCAGACTAAGGCGTGGAATGAGCCATATGGATGATTTGGAGGCGAGCTTGTCGATCCCATATCGGGTTACCACTTCCTCCCGGCCCGTCTCGTTGGCCTTACTTGGAGACCGCACAAAAACGGGGGCTGACTAAAGCGGCAAGGCGGTTGCCTCCTTCGCCGGCGAGGAGGGATACCATCGTTCAATGTACGACCAGAGCTTGTTGAGCACAGTAGTCCGGATATTTAGAAGTGCGTGCGCGTGCCGCAGCCGCCAGGCCATCTGTTGCCGTTTGACTAACTGCTTGCTGGTCACCTGGTTGACGGCCGACTCGACAAAGCCCGAAGCAATGGGCTCCCCGTGACTATAGCGGTCACCGAGGCAACCAGCCGCTCCCATTGGAGCCACCATGATGGTCGCATCGCGGCGCCGGGCGAGCGGCACGGCTGCGCGCGCTCCGCATCGGCCAACACTTCCGCTTGTGGCGCGGGCTGCGCAAAGACTGCATATCCGCTGTACTGGTCCAGCAGTTCGTCACGACTAACTTCCTGCTCTCCGCCGCCCCAACCTGACAGTGCGACGAGAAACCGTCCGTGCTCACAGCGCTGCAGCAGTACGCAAGGTCTGCTCTTGCCTAACAACAGGATGGCCGGCACGGAGGTGTCCGGGATCTCGTCGAGGTCCCGCTCCACCAGCCAGGTCGACAAGCCGGCGCGCGCCGCCACGGCCGAGAGCAGCGGCAACGTCAGACGCTGCCCCTCCAGTGGCAGCCCTTCTAGCAGAACTTCAGACGGAACGGGCCGGTGCAAGGCCCGGTTCAGCAACATTAGGCTGCCCAGCATCGGATCGTCCGCACCCGGCACCTGGTTCATCGCAGCAGGCGGCTCCCAGCGGCCAGCCATGACATACAGGTCGGAAGTGTTGGGATGCGTGGTGGGTATCGTCTTGATTTCCTGTGCCCGCCGCCATGGCATTGATACACGCCCTACCTCTGGTGCCGGCGCCCCGCATAGCGCAAGACCAACTGACTCGTACCGCCCGTACGGATTCCCCTCACCCATGATTCCCCCCGGTTTCAGTGGTGTGAAATTTGTGTCGCCCAGCGCCGAACCCGCTGCGCCGCCGGCCGCTGCGCGATCCGATGCTCCTTGTGGCCCTTGTGCTTGCCGCGATTGCCATGCTTGTAGTCGTCGGCATAGGTGTTGCGCGACGCATTGGTTTGCCGGTTTTTGTTGCCCCGTTTGGTTGGGCCATTATGACCAGCATGCGCGACAGCCTGAAGGTAGCGGGCGGGATGGCACCATGCCCATACCCACGCTGGCCGGCTGCAGCCGATGCTCCGCGGCGCCGACGCAGTCGCCTACTTCGTTGCACGGAGATCAGGATGTCTGACGGCCGACCTCAATCACACATGGTTTGCCTTCAACATTCTCGATACGAGGTAAGGCGCCCGCAGCGATATGCTGCCTGACCGCAGCCAGCAGTTCAGCAGCATCCCATTGCCCCTGCTCGATGGGACCTAAAGCATCGCCAGTGACTGTGAATCGCCCGCCACAGGCAGCGCAGCGGTACATACGGGCACCACGCAGACGATCGTTGGGGTCAAGCCAGCGTCGCGCCAGTGCAGCGCATAGTACGCAAGGAACGGTTGCGATTGTGCCCACAATATGACCCCCCGGTCGACTGCCCCACCGGCCTGACGGCCAGGCTAGCGCATTGCAACATGTTGTCAGTGTTCAACTGAGGACAACGCTGAATTCTGGCGCTTGCCTCATGCCCTAACCAGGCGCCCAGCGCAAGGAGAGCGAAGTATGCCGGTATACATTTGGCCACCCACCCCAAGGGCGACCACCTCTTCAAGAATTTGTGCCCGTTCCAGCCACGGCACCCATACTTCGGGCGTCACCATCAGCCACAGCAGACAGCTGGCGCGCCAAGCCCAGGGACAAAAGTGCGCATGGCAGATCCTTCCCAATCGCGCCAACCTAGACATAAGTTTCATTGAAGAAACGTCCCCTGGCGAGATTGAAACGTTTGCTATGCAACAGAGCCATCAGACTCTTTCCGCAGTCCGAAGGCTTTCCTTGGGCAACGCCACAAAAGGTTCGCTGCCTGCACGGTCAGACCGCATCATTCGCGACTGCCTCGATTGGACCAAGGTCTGCGCCAAAGATCAGGCCGGCAATATTCTGCTCATCGCCATGAAGAGGATCGGATCGGCGTGGATAAACCAGCGCCGGCTGCAGCCTATTCAGGCTTTCGTTCGGGTGGCGGAAACGCATGGAAAAACGGTGTGAGCGATGCCGAACAGAATTGGCGCATTGTGGTGTGTCAATGTTTCTAAAAAGAAACGGGTCGGGTCCGAATTATTAAACGCCGCTGCTCGCTGCGGCTATGCCCCGCGGGAATGCGGACCCAAGTCGACATATAGCGAGGAGGCTTTGTGAGTGACAATCTGAAGGTGAGTTTTCTGGTCTTGGCTGCGCTGGCGGCTGTCATTTATGTCTCGGGAAAAGCAATGGGCATGGATTTGAGCATTGCCGACATGGCGAGGCAACTCGTGCAGCTAGGCACTGATCTGCTGCACCGGCTGTTGCTCTAAGCAGCTAAGCTGAAAGGTAGACTCTGCTTTCTGCGCGGCGGCGGATGCGGTGATGCCGTGGCCAGCGCGCGCCGCTGCAGGCGCCACGCTGTGCCACCTGTCAGTCCTTAGAGCCCGTTTGAAAAATCGTCGCAGATGTGATCTAACGTTCGGATGTGGAAAAAAGAACATCGAGAACGGCAGGCAAGAATGGCGGCCAAGACAAAGCGATATCCGAGCGACCTGACAGACGTAGATTGCGGACCGCATCTATCGCATCTCCACTCCTGTCCAGATCCCCGGGGCTGGTGGATTCTCTTTCAACCAGTACCTGATCGACGACGACGAGCCGCTGCTATTTCATACCGGTCTGCGCCGGCTGTTTCCGGTCGTCAGCGAAGCCGTCGAGCGGATCATGCCAATCGGTCATCTGCGCTATGTCGGTTTCTCGCATTTCGAGGCTGATGAGTGCGGCGCGCTCATGAGTTTCTCGCGGCCGCGCCGCGAGCGGAGTTACTGTGCGGCCAGATCGCAGCCATGACCCCTGCCGACCGCCCACCTCGCGCGCTGGATGATGGCGAGACGATCTCGCTCGGGCAGCACCGGGTGCGCTGGCTAGATACACCGCATCTACCGCATGCATGGGAGTGCGGGTTCCTCATGGACGTCGGCGACGCTGCTCTGTTGGGACTTGTTTACCCAGGGCGGCTCGCACCCCCCGCTGCTTACCGAGAGTGACATCCTCGAGCCGAGCGAGGCGTTCCGTCGCAAGATGGACTACTTCTCGCACACCAGGAACGCCCGTGCAATGCTGGAGCGTCTCGCTGCATTGCAGCCCACAACGCTCGCCTGCATGCACGGCAGTGCCTGGCGCGGCGATGGCGCGGCCTTGTTGCGCGCGCTGGCCGACAGCGTCGAACGCGGCCAGGCTTTCGCCCCCGGTGGTTCGTGAGTGAGGCGGCCCGGCGCGGTCGCGAGTCAGCCTTCGGCCGCTCTTTCAGGCGTTTTCCCGACATAACGTCCTCTCGGACGTATTACTTGCCCCACACCCAGTTGCTCCAGGCTATGCGCCAACAGGCCGATGCTCCGTGCCGTGGCGAACATCCCAAAGGCTGCGTCGTCAGGTAGCCCGTAGTGGGTAACCAGGGCCGCCAGGGCAACATCGATATTGGGTTGCAAGCCGGTCAGGCGGGTCGCCTTCTCGATAAAACGGGCGATGACTTCGGGGGGGTCGAACAGGGCCAACAGCGCGGCCGCGCGCGGATCGCCTCCGGGATAGAGGTGATGCCCAAAGCCAGCCAAGGGCAAGCCAGCGGACAGATGGTGGGCGATCACTTGATCCTCGCCCTGTCGGTCCAGTTCATTGAATAGCGCCTTCACGCGGCCTGAGGCGTCGCCATGCAACGGACCGGACAGTGTGGTCAAGCCGGACAGGAGGCAGGCCGGCAGGGATGCCCCGGTGGACGCGGCAATGCGCGCGGCAAAGGCGGAGCTCGTCAACTCGTGGTCGACCAGAAGCACCATTGCGGTACGCAGGAGATCCGCCACCTGCGGGGATTGCTTCCACCCTTGCGCAAAGCGCAAGTGCAACGGCTGTTGTCCCGCATGCGCACCGAAGCTATTGGCCAACTGGCCCACCAGGCTTTGGCATTCGTAGTGCAACACGCGGATCATGCGCCCATGGGTGGAGTGGCCCGTGGCGGCCAGCTCGGCCAACGCCCTGAACGCCGCAACACGTCCGGGCTTCCCGCAACGGGCAGTCGATGAAAAGTCGACGGGTTGCTCGGCATTCCAGAGCAAGCGCGCAACGTCTTCCAGGCTCGCCGAGCCAGCCAGCATCACCGCGTCCTGACCGCGGTAGTACAGCCGCTCCCGCACAAACGTGGAGAGCGCAGTGGGGATGCTCGGCTCCGCCCCGAACAGCGTATTGGTCGCGAGCGTCTCAAACTTGCGCCCGGCCTGCTTGCGCCTGGCGAGGTTCGCCACATCTTCGGCCCGATACAGGCTGCGGCGCGTGTCCGCCGGATCTGATGTGACTTCCAGCTTGCCGCGGCTGACGTAGGCATAGATCGTCTGCGGCCTGACGCCAAGGCGTTTGCACGCCTCCTCCATCGATATCCAGGATCCCATGATGAGTGGTGGAGCAAATTTATATTGATTTTATATATCAAGATTGCCTAGCCAATCAACTTATACCTACCATGCAGTCAACCTTTCACAACCTGACTGCATCCAGAGATGAAGCCACAGATCCTGCAACTCAATCCCATCCTGATCCCGGTGGCCAATGACGAACTCGCCACACGCTATCAGGTTCACAAATTCTTCGAGATTACGGACCAGGGCGCCTGGCTGCGGCAGCATGGCGCGGCCATCGAGGCCGTCATTACCGGTGGGCACACCGGGATCTCGCGGGCGATGCTGGAACAGTTGCCGGCGCTGAAGGTGGTGGCCGTCAACGGCGTCGGGACGGATGCGGTGGATCTTGCCTACTGCCGTGAACGCGCCCTGCCCGTCACCGCCACCCTGGGTGCGCTGACCGAAGACGTGGCAGACCTGGCCATCGGCCTGCTGATCGCGGCCTGCCGCAATATCTGCGCCGGCGACCGCTTTGTGCGCGACGGCCAATGGGAGCTGCACCCCCAGCCCAGCGCCATCCCCCTCGCCCGGCGATTCAGCGGCATGCACGTCGGTATCGTAGGCATGGGGCGAGTCGGCCGTGCGGTCGCAACGCGGGCCGCTGCCTTTGGCTGTCTCATCCGCTATACCGACCTGCACAGCATGGACGACGTGACACATGAGTTCGTGGCAGAACTGCGCCAGCTCGCGCACGACAGCGATGCACTGGTGCTGTGCGCGGCTGCCGACAAGGCCGAGGGCATCGTCGATGCCGCGGTGCTGGCTGCACTCGGCCCCCGCGGCTATCTCGTCAACGTGGCACGTGGCCGACTGGTCAACGAGGCTGATCTCGCCGAAGCCATCGCCGCCGGCCGGATCGCGGGCGCCGCGCTGGACGTATTCGTAGATGAGCCTCGCGTTCCACTGACGCTACGCCAGTCCGATCGCACGACGCTGCAGGCTCACCGCGCCAGCGCCACCTGGGAAACCCGTACCGCCATGGCGCAGATGGTGCTCGACAGCGTCGCCCAGGCGCTGGCCGGCAGCCGCCCCATCATGAGCCTGACCACCTGAGCGCTGGGTCAATCACTGACACCAGAAATGACCAGCTTCGTTTTCCCACCATGGCCACGCCTGCCCTCCCCGTCTGCGGCCGCGCGGCGCAGTTCCTCATCTGATTTTCGTTTCCACCTCATTGCAGGAGACCGTCCTTGAACGCTTCCCGAAAGATCGCCCTCGTTACGGGTGCTGGCAGCGGCGTAGGCCGCCTTACCGCGATCGGCTTGCTCGACGACGGCTGGACGGTCGTGCTGGCCGGCCGTCGCGGCGCTCCCTTGCAAGCGCTGGCCGCCGAAGCCGCCGCGCGCGGACAGACCGCGGTGGCCATGCCTGCAGACGTGACCGACCCGCAACGCGTGCAGGCCTTGTTCGACGCGATCGAACGCGAGTTCGGGCGACTGGACTTGCTTTTCAATAACGCGGGTGTCAATGCACCGGCTATGCCGATGGACGAGCTGCCGCTGGACAACTGGTTCAACGTCATCAACACCAACGTCACCGGCGTCTATCTCTGCGCGCGTGCGGCCTTCGGACTCATGCGCCGTCAATCGCCGCAGGGCGGGCGCATCATCAACAACGGCTCCATCTCGGCGCATGCGCCGCGTCCCTACACGGCGCCTTACACCGCCAGCAAGCACGCCGTCACGGGCCTCACCAAGGCACTGGCACTGGACGGGCGCGCCTTCAACATCGTTGCGAGCCAGATCGACATCGGCAACGCGTTGACCGACCTGTCCGAGCGCATGACGCGAGGCGTCTTGCAGGCCAACGGAACGATCGCACCCGAGCCCATGATGGACGCCAGCCACGTCGCCAATGCCGTGCGTCATATGGCCTCCCTGCCACTGGACGCCAACGTGCTGACCATGACCGTCATGGCCAGTGCCATGCCATTCGTCGGGCGCGGCTGACATTGATCGGCACCCTTGCACTGATGGCAAAGGCGTGCATCACGAGAGTTGACACGAGTTAACCAGAAACAAACGGAGACAACGATGCAGTTCATTACCCTGATCAAGACATTGGTCGTCCCCGCCGCGCTGCTCATCGCACCCGGCCTGGCATCGGCACAGAATTACCCGACGCGACCCGTCACCATCATCGTCCCCGCGCCGGCGGGGGGTGGCATCGACCTGATCGCCAGGGTCGTCGGCGAAAAGCTTTCAGTCAGGCTTGGCCAACCGTTCATCGTCGAGAACCGTCCGGGCGCGTCTAACAACCTGGGCACCGCGGTGCTGGCCAACGCCAAGCCCGATGGATACACCATCGGCATCGTGGGCGGCAGCCACAACATCAACAAATTCCTCTTCAGGAACCTGGGGTGGGATCCGCAGAAGAGCTTCGAGCCCATCGTCTACACTCATGAGATCCCGCTCGTGTTTGCGGTCTACCCGAGACTCCCAATCAAGACGGTACCTGAGCTTGTCACCTGGATGAAGGCCAATCCGGGCGAGTCCAAGGTTGCCACTTCAGGCCGTGGCAGCGCGCAGGAAATGGCCGCCGAAATGTTCCGCATGCTAAGCAGGGCGCCCGTGCTGCTGGTGCCCTACAAGGGGTCGTCCGCCGCCCATCCCGACCTGATCGCCGGACGGACCACGCTCTACATCGACACCATCAGCGCCATCCAGGAGCAGGTCAAATCCGGCAACGTCCGCGCCATCGCGGTATCCACCCACAGCCGCTCCAAGGCTCTGCCCAATGTGCCAACTGCTGAAGAGCAAGGCCTCAAAGGCTATGACGCCAATACCAATGGCGGCTTCCTGGCCCCCGCGGGAACGCCCAAGGAGATCATTGCCAAGCTCAATGCCGAGATCAATGCTGCGCTGAAATTACCCGAGGTGCGCGCCAAGCTGGAAGCGGCAGGGATCGAGGTCAAGGGCGGCACGTCACAGGAATACGCGGCGTTGATCAAGTCTGACCTGGCAAAGTGGGGGAAAGTCATCAAGGAAGCGGGAATCCAGCCGGAATAGTGGTTACCCTGGGAAACAGGATAGTTGGAAGCGTGTCAGTCGTCCCGCTTGCCACGCGTTGCGCCATTCAACGTCGCCAACGCGTGGCCGGCGAAGTGATTTTCAGAACCGATACCAGGCCAGCATTCATTTCCGCAACGTGGAGCGTTTCCAGTCCACATTGGTGCCTGCGATCCGCATCACAAACAGGCAGGCGCCCAAAAGCCCGGTCGGCCACTGGGCCAAGCCGTAACAGTGAGGGGGGTGCGAAGTTCACTTTTTTCAGCGGAGTGTTTCAGTTAGTTAACCGAATTGTCGAGCTTCTCGATTCTGCTGTTTCCCCTTCCGCGGTGTCGCGTTTGAGCAGCATACTTCTTGGCGCCGTGCATCCCGTGCATATACTGACAGCGTCGTCGACCGTTCGTCGCATCGCCAACATGACGACGGTCGCGAGGGCCGATGCCAGCGCGCAGCATGCTCAGGCATATACATACGGGTGACTCGACCGGGAATCCGGTCGCCAGCGGTGAACCAGCAATGGAGACGATGATGGAAACAGGCGATCATTCGAAGCCGTTCTATAAATCCCTCTACGCGCAGGTTATCACCGCCATTGTCCTCGGTGTCCTCCTTGGCCACTTTTATCCGCAGGCCGGCGAGGCGATGAAGCCGTTGGGGGATGGCTTCATCAAACTGATCAAGATGATCATTGCGCCGATCATCTTCTGCACGGTCGTGGTGGGCATCGCCGGCATGGAAGACATGAAAAAAGTCGGCAAGACCGGCGGGCTGGCGCTGCTGTACTTTGAGGTCGTGAGCAGCATTGCGCTATTGGTTGGCCTGTTGATCATCAACATCGTCAAACCCGGCGCCGGCATGAACGTCGACGTATCCACCCTCGATACGAAAGGCATCGCCGCCTATACCGAGCCCGGCAAGATGCAAGGCACGGTCGACTTCCTGCTGCACGTGATCCCGAACACGGTGGTGGATGCCTTTGCCAAAGGCGAGATCCTGCAGGTGCTGCTGTTCGCAGTCATGTTCGGCTTCGCGCTGCACAAGTTCGGTGGCCGCGGCACGCTGGTGTTCGACTTTATCGAGAAGTTTTCCCACGTGCTGTTCACCATCGTGGGGTACATCATGAAGGTCGCGCCGATTGGCGCCTTTGGCGCCATGGCTTTCACGATCGGCAAGTACGGCGTGAGCTCGCTGCTGCAGCTCGGCCAACTGATGGCGACCTTCTACGCCACCTGCCTGGTGTTCATCTTTGTCGTGCTGGGCACCATCGCGCGGCTGCATGGCTTCTCGATCTGGAAGTTCATCAAGTACATCAAAGAGGAACTGCTGATCGTGCTGGGCACGTCGTCATCCGAGTCCGTACTGCCGCGGATGATGGCCAAGCTGGAAAACCTGGGCGCCAGAAAGTCTGTCGTCGGACTGGTGATCCCGACCGGCTACTCCTTCAACCTGGATGGCACATCCATCTACCTGACCATGGCGGCGGTGTTCATCGCCCAGGCAACCAACACCGACATGAGCCTGACGCAGCAAATCACCCTGCTCGCCGTGCTGCTGCTAACCTCAAAGGGCGCCGCGGGCGTCACCGGGAGTGGCTTCATTGTGCTTGCAGCTACGCTTTCGGCGGTGGGGCATGTTCCGGTGGCGGGGCTTGCCCTGATCCTCGGCATTGACCGTTTTATGTCAGAAGCGCGCGCCCTGACCAACCTGATTGGCAACGGCGTGGCCACGGTGGTGGTGGCGAAATGGACCGGCGACCTCGATATCGAACGGATGCGCCGCAGGCTTGATAATGAGTCGGACGTTGAGGCCGATGAACCGGAAGTGGTGCTCGATCAGGTCGGGACCCATATGCCTGTCGCCGACACCACGGCGACCCGGTAGACCAAACGGATCCCGGCGCTGAGCCGGGCCCGAAAAACGCGCAGGTCAGAATTAAACGGCGCGCAGTTGCACGTTGAAGGCCATCTCCTACGCTGCATCCATTGCGGACAGATTATCGGTCACTGGCCGGAAAATCTGGCCGGCCTGCGCTCGATGAAATGCGCAACCCCCTCCGTAAAGTCCTCGCTCCGGATACTTTCGAACATCTCGGCATTGGCGATCTGCGTGGCTTCGGCCAATGACTGGAACGGTTGCTCCCACAGTTGCCGCTTCATCACGCGGATGGATCGGGGAATTGGCCCCGGATTTCGCGCAGTCGCGCAGAGAAAGGTGTGTTTGCACCAGTCTAGTTGCGACGCGAGGCTTCATGATGGATTGTCCCTATTCGACTCGGAAAAACTCCAACGTCTGCCCCGCATTGACCGCGCGCCGCAGCCAGTCGGGCATCTCGCCCTGCCCGTCCCAACTCAGCCCCGCGGCATTGCGGTAGCAGACCGGGCGCGGGACTGGCGGCGGTGGAGGCGGCGGATCAAATCACCCCGCCGCCTCCAGTTCTTCCATGGTCAGCCCGTAGTCGACCATCTGGGCCTGGATCCAGCGGATCGCGTCCGCCCGCTCACTTTTCTTTGTCATCGTTGCCTTGGTCGCGGTCATTTGGGGGTGAGGGACGCATCAGTCGCATCCCGTCCATCACTCTGTTCTTCCTTCGCGCTCGGCGCCGGGCCACCGTCCTTGCGCCGCCGCTCGCCACCACCGTCGCGTCCGGGTGGCGCCACCCGCAATTCTGCCAGCAGCTGGCGCGCCAGCGCCGCTTCGCCTTCGGCCCGCTCGGCCCGGCGCTGAGCCGCGGCCAACTCCGCCCCCTCCAGGTTGCTGGCTGACTGGCGCTGTGCCTGCCCGGCGGTTGCGAGCCGGTCGATCAGCACCGCGGCCAGCGCTTCGAGCCAGGCGCGGGCCTCGGCCTGCGCCACCGCCGCATCGCGCGCCTCGCTCCGCGCGGTCGCCGGTTCGCCGCGCAGCTCTTCGGCCGTGCGCTCGCTCTGCTGGCGGGCGGTGCGCTCCGCGTCCAGTTCTGCGCGCGCCGCTCGCTGTCCTCAGCCCATTTCCGGGCAATGACGGCCTGCGCGCGCGCGCCAGCTCCGTCGAGAATTGGGTACACAGTTCGGCCAGCTGGCGGCCCGCGGCCTCCAGTTCCGCCCGCCCAGCGTCGAGTCGCGCCTGAGTCGCGGCGTGCGCCTGCCGCTCGGCAGTCAGCGCTACCTGGTTTTCCGCGAGCGCCCTGCCCGCCTCGGCCAGTTTGGCCGCGATCGCCGCCGCTTCCGCGCGCGACCGCGGTCTCGGCGCGCGCCGCATCGCGCTCGGCCTCGGCGGCGCTGGCCGCTTCGCGCGCCTCGGCGCGCAACGTGGCCAACTCGCCGGGGCCGCCTCGTTCGCGGCCTGCCAGATCGTCCGGACCGCCTCGGCGGCGATCTGCTTGAGCGGCTCCGGCAGGTCCCGGTGTTCGATGGTGACGCGCGTACGCCCGCGCAGTTCCTGCACCCCTGCAGCACTTCCGCCGGCGTGCCCATGCTGCCCTTGCGCACTAGGCTGTAGAGCTTGTTGGCGGTGGGCGTGACGCCGTAACGGAAGAACCGCAGGCCGCAGACCTCGCGGTACAGCGCGCGGGTTTCGGGGAAGCGGCGGCGCAATTCCGCGACATCGGCGGCCAGGTGGACTTGATCTGTCGATGCAACGGCTCGGCGCCGGCCTCCATTGCAACTGTTTGAGGTGCCAGACCAAACCGCTGAAATACCCTCGAAGCATCTCCCGGCGGCCCTCCCCTAACGGCTCGCCTAGTGGGCGTGAAGACTGCGCCAAAGCGGGGGCGAACTCCCTGACACTCGAGTCGAGGGTAGGCGACGGGCGATGCGGCAATGGCTGTTACTGTTCGTCGACTACATGGCCAACAAACAGATCCAGGCGGGCGTGCTCAACTACATGACGGGCGGCAGCGACAGGCTGTGCATGTTATCCGGTGATGTACTCGATAATGCGTTGGCAACGCTGATCGCGCGAGCAAAACAGAGCGGCGAGATTGTGCTCGCAGTCGAGCCGATCGACCTGTTGTGCGCTGTCGCTGGCATTGCAAGCTTCGGAGCTGACCTCGATGGGGAGGTGAGCGCGAAACGTCTTGTTGACATCATGATCGCCGGCTTACGGAATGGGACGAGCACCGGCGGCCGATGGTAAATCTGCTTGGCGCCATGGCGAGGTGTGCCCAGCATTGTTAGGCGTCCAGGCCGCCGCCTGGCAACGCTCGATATGGGCATCGTCTTGATGCCTGAGGAAATCGTCGCCGACAACAGACAGACAGCAGATCCATTCCGCTGTTCATGCCATCATATGGTCTGATGACATCAAGATCAGTTGGACATGGCAACAAGCGAACCCATTCAACGACGCCGGCTATTTGAAGACGTGCTGGACAGGCTCACCGAGCGCATCCGCAACGGCGAGATTGCCCCAGGCGAGCAGCTTCCCGCCGAGCGCGATCTCATGGAGTACTACGGTGTGGGTCGTCCCGCCATCCGCGAGGCGCTCCAGGCGCTGGAACGCGCCGGGATCATTGAAATTGCGCATGGCGAGCGCGCGCGTGTCGTCATCCCTACCCCGCAACGCCTGATCCAGCAGATCGGAGCCGGTGCACAACACCTGCTGCGCTCTGACCCGGACTCGCTGGAGCACCTGAAAGGCGCGCGCGTGTTCCTAGAATGCGGGATGGCACAACTCGCCGCCGCCAATGCGACCCCTGACGACATCGAACGCCTGCAAGCTCGCCTGGAAGAACAGCGCCAGGCCCGGGACGACTCGGCGCTTTTCCTGACGCGCGACATGGCCTTCCACTGTGAACTGGCACGCATCAGCGGAAATCCCATCTTCCCGGCCATCGTCCAGGCCCTGTTCGAGTGGGCGCGCGAATACTACCGGGGCATCGTGCGAGCCCCCGGCGCCGAGGAACTGACGCTCGCGGAACACCAACGCGTCATTGATGCAGTGGCCGCCCATGATGGCGATGCGGCTGCGCGCGCCATGCGCGAGCACCTCACGCGTGCCAACGCGCTGTACCGGACCCTGAAGGGCGAAGCGGCGGATATCTCGTAGCCGCCGCATTCATCTTCCATCACCTGGTGACAGCGTTCGCCAGTTCAGGCCGGCTTGTTGAAGCCGGCCTGCCATGTCCCTCGGGTTGGTTCCCGCCAATACCGGTCCTGGCGTTTCGCCGCCTTCCTTAAGCGCTCTTCTCGCCCCATCCTTGCGTCTCGCGTAAACCCCAACGAAATGCTACTTGGCGTGATGGTGTACTCATCATACCATTACACCATGACAGCAGCAGAAGACTGCATCGAGACGTCGCCGGCGACCGTGCCTGCGTCCGACCTACAGGAGACAACGTGGAAAACACTGGAACCACCGCCGTCGAGCGGTCCGCGATTCGCAAGGTATCGCTTCGGCTCGTACCGTTCATTGCGTTGATGTTCTTCATCAACTTCCTGGACCGGACCGCTATCTCATTTGCCGGCCCCAACGGCATGACGAAGGACCTGGGCCTGACCGCCGCGCAGTTCGGCTTTGCTGCTGGGGTGTTCTTCGTCGGATACATCCTGCTGGAAATTCCCAGCAACCTCGCGCTGCACAAATACGGCGCCCGCCGCTGGCTGGCGCGCATCATGGTGACCTGGGGCATCGTCGCCATCCTGTTCACCTGGGTCAGCAGCATCGAAGGCCTGTACCTGCTGCGTTTCCTGCTGGGCGTGGCGGAGGCCGGGTTCTTTCCCGGCGCCATTCTCTTCCTGAGCATGTGGGTGCCGGCGCGCCATCGCTGCCACGTGCTGGCGCTGTTCTACCTGGCGCAGCCCCTCACCATCGTCATCGGCGCGCCCGTTGCCGCGCTGCTGATCGAGGCGCACGGCCTGTTCGGGCTGGCGGGCTGGCGCATCATGTTCTTCGGTGTGGCGGTGCCGGCGATCGTGATTGGCGTGATCACGTGGTTCTACCTGGCCGACAAGCCCGCACATGCCAAATGGCTGACCGCGGCCGAGCGCGACTGGCTCAGCGCTGAACTGGACAAGGAAGAAACGACCAAGCCCCACTCGCATGGCCGCATGGCTGGCCAGGCGTTGCGCGACGGCCGCGTCTGGGTCCTGGCGCTGACCTATTTCGGCCTGATCTACGGGCTTTATGCCCTGGCGTTCTTCCTGCCCACCATCATCGGCGGCTTCGAAGCGCAATACGGCACCAAGTTCGACGTCTTCCAGAAGGGCTGGATCACCGCCATCCCCTATCTCCCGGCGGCGCTCGCACTGTTCCTGTGGAGCCGCGATGCGACCCGGCGTGGCGTGCGGCCGTGGCATGTGGGCGTGCCCGCGCTGATCGGCGCCCTCAGCATCCCCGTGGCGCTGTACATGCAATCACCTGCCGCGACTGTGGCTGTGATCACCGTGACGGCCTGCGCCATTTTCGCCGCCCTGCCCAACTTCTGGTCGATCCCGGCTCGCTTCCTTTCTGGTGCCGGCGCCGCAGCAGGTATTGCGCTCATCAACACCATCGGCAACTTTGCCGGCTTCGCCGCCCCGTTCGTGACCGGCACGGTCAAGGACGCGACGGGCTCCTACCAAGTGCCCATGTTCATCGTCGGCGGCTTCATGCTGCTTTCCGCGGTGCTCGTCTTTGCCATCTCCGCCTGGGAGAAGCAGGCCGCGCCAGAGCGAAACGGCATGCTGGAACCGAAGGCCAACCTGAAATGAACTCGCAGTGCATCGGTATCGCGATGCCTGCCCAACTGGAGAACCAGCATGAAAGAGAAGATCGCCCTGTTTGGCGCCGGCGGCAAGATGGGCGTACGCCTGGCCAAGAACCTGCTCAAGTCGGATTATCGCGTCAGCCACGTTGAGGTGAGCGAGGTCGGCAAGAAGCGCCTGAAGGACGAACTCGGCGTCGAATGCGTGAGCACCGGAGCTGCACTGGACAATGTCGATGTGGTGATCCTGGCCGTGCCCGATACCATCATCGGCAAGATCGCGGCCCAGATCGCCCCGCAACTGAGGCCCGGCACCATGGTCATGACGCTCGATGCCGCCGCCCCGTTCGCGGGCCACCTGCCCGACCGGCCGGACCTGACCTATTTCGTCGCCCACCCCTGCCACCCGTTGATCTTCAACGACGAGACCGACCCCGAGGCGCGCCGCGATTATTTCGGCGGCGGTACCGCGAAGCAGTCGATCACCAGCGCGCTGATGCAGGGCCCCGAGGAAGCATTCGACCTTGGGGAAGCCGTGGCGAAAGTGATCTATGCCCCGATTCTCCGCTCCTATCGCCTGACCGTCGACCAGATGGCATTGCTGGAGCCGGGCCTGTCGGAGACGATCTGCGCCACGCTGCTCCAAGTGATGCGCGAAGCGATGGACGAAACCGTGCGCCGCGGCGTGCCGAAGGAAGCGGCGCGCGACTTCCTGCTCGGTCACATGAACATCCTCGGCGCGGTCATCTTTAACGAAATCCCCGGCGCCTTCTCCGATGCCTGCAACAAGGCCATCGAGTTTGGCAAACCGCGCCTGATGCGCGACGACTGGATCAAGGTCTTCGACCGCGAAGAGATTGCCGAGAGCATCCGTCGCATTACCTGACCCCACGGCCAACCAAAGCGAGCAGTGCTGCCAGGCCGACCGGCAGCAGGAACCAAGAGCAAGAGCAGGAGCAAGCAGTGAGCGAACGAATCTACGCCAGCTACTGGCTGGAAACCGGCGACGACCCCCGGCGCGCGGCCGAGGTCATCGCCGGTGAGCAGTCGAGCGGCACCTTCATCGCGTTGCCGAACGAGACGCCCGAACTCAAAAAGCGCTCGGGAGCGCGCGTCGAGCGCCTCGAAGTCCTGGAGACGGTCGACAAGCCGAGCTTGCCAGGCGGCATGCCCTCCGATGTTTATCACCGCTGCGCGCTGCAGATCTCGTGGCCGCTCGAGAATCTCGGCCCGTCGCTGCCAAACCTGATGTCCACCATCGCGGGCAATCTCTTCGAGCTCCGGCAGGTCAGCGGACTGCGCATCACCGACCTGCAACTGCCGGCTTCGTTTGCCCGGGCGTACCAGGGGCCGGCCTTCGGCATCGATGGCACACGGAAGCTCGCCGGTGTCTCGACCGGTCCGCTGATCGGCACCATCATCAAGCCGAGTGTCGGGCTCTCCGTCGAGCAGACGGCGCAGCAGGTCCGGGAACTGGTGGCCGGTGGCATCGACTTCATCAAGGACGATGAACTGCAGTCGGATGGCAGCTTCTGCCCCTTCGACGAGCGCGTGACCGCGGTCATGCGCGTGGTCAACGAGGAAGCGCAGCGCAGCGGCCGCAAGGCGATGGTCGCGTTCAACCTGACCGGTGACCTGGACCAGATGAAGCGCCGGCACGACCATGTGCTGGCACAAGGCGGAACGTGTGTCATGGTCTGCCTCAACTCGATTGGCATCATCGGGCTGCAGGAGCTGCGCCGGCACAGCCAACTGCCCATTCATGCCCACCGGGCGGGTTGGGGCTACCTGTCGCGCAGTCCCGCGCTCGGCTGGGACTATGCCCCGTGGCAGAAGATCTGGCGGCTCGCCGGCGCCGACCATCTGCACGTGAACGGCTTGCGCAACAAGTTCAGCGAAGCGGACGAAAGCGTCATCGCCGCGGCAAAAGCGGTGCTCGCGCCAGTCATGCCCGAGGCAGCCATGCCGGCCCTGCCGGTCTTCAGCTCGGGCCAGACCGGCCTGCAGGCCGAGGACACCTACCGGGCCCTGGGGACGACAGACCTGATCCACACTGCGGGCGGCGGCATCTTCGGCCATCCGGCAGGCGTTTCCGCAGGGGTTGAAGCCTTACGCGAAGCGTGGGTCGCCGCGGTCAACGAGACACCGCTGGCCCGGCATGCGGCCACCAGCAGCGCGTTGCGCCAGGCCCTGGAGTTCTGGCGATGAACGCGTCCACAACCGCCAGCCTGCCTCCAGGTCTGCTGCTGACCTACTATGGGGACGACTTCACCGGCTCCACCGATGCCATGGAAGTCATGGCAGCGGCTGGCATTCCGACCGTGCTGTGCCTGGAGCCGCCCACCGCCGAACTGCTGGAGCGCTTCCCTGAGGTGCGCTGCATCGGCCTTGCCGGTTCCGCGCGCGGGCGTAGTCCCGAGTGGATGGAAACAGAATTGCCGAAGGCCTTCGCCAGCCTGAAGCAGCTTGGGGCGCCGGTTCTGCAGTACAAGATCTGCTCGACCTTCGATTCCTCGCCAACCATCGGCTCGATCGGCAAGGCCATCGATCTGGGCGTACAGACAGCCGGCGGTCGATGGGTACCGATGGTGGTTGGAGCGCCGCGGTTGAAACGCTATCAGTTGTTCGGCAACCTGTTTGCCGCCATCGACGGCGATGGCTATCGGCTCGACCGCCATCCGACTATGTCGCGTCACCCTGTCACGCCGATGGCCGAGGCCGACTTGCGCGTGCACCTGCGCCAGCAGACGACGCGCCCGACTGCGCTGGTCGACATGGTGCAGCTACAAGCGGGGACGGGATCCGAGCGAGTTGCCGCTACCGCCGCCCACGACAATCATGAAGCACCGGTCGTGCTGATCGACGTGCTGGACGATGCAACCCTGCTCGCGGCGGGCCAGCTGGTCTGGGAAGGCAAAGGCAGCGGTGTATTCACGGCCTCGTCGTCCGGATTGCAATATGCACTGACCGCGTACTGGCGCCAGCGCGACTGGATTCCGCAGCAGACTGGCCTGCCTGCCGCCATCCCCGCATCGGTCATCGCTGTGGTGAGCGGAAGCTGCTCTCCAGTGACGGCCGCACAGATCGAGTGGGCCGCCCGCAATGGCTTTACCACCGAACGCCTGGACCTCAGGAAGATCTTGTGCGCCGAGACGGCGCAAGCAGAGATCGAGCGTGTGGTCGAGCTGGCCTGCGGCAGCATCCGGCAGGGCATCAGCCCGGTCGTCTACAGCGCCATGGGACCGGACGACCCGGCCGTCATCGGCTTCGACGCGCTCGCACGAGACGCTGGCCGGACCCGGGCCGATGCCGCGCGGTTGGTCGGGCCCACTCTGGCGGAGGTTATGAAACGCCTGCTTGATCGCACCGAACTCAGGCGAGTGGTTGTGGCAGGCGGCGACAGTTCCGGGGAGGTGGCCAGCATGCTCGGCATCTCGGCGCTGGCGGCCGAAGCCGTCATGGCACCGGGCGCCCCCCTTTGCCGCGCTTATTCGCGTTTGCCGCAGCGGGACGGACTGGAAATTATCCTCAAGGGTGGACAAATTGGCGACGATTCGTTCTTTGGCAAGGCTTTGACTGGTGGTTCATTCAACGGCTGACGGAGGTCGCTTCTCGGCCGGGAAGCGACGATCGGCTCCCCCTCAGATGGCCGTTGTCGGCCAGCAGCAGCCCTTCCAGAGATAGTCGGATCGGCCATTCAGATGACTGCTTTACTCGGATACCTGCTGGACAGCCTAAGCGTGCAATTCGGCCGGAGCGGTCTGTCGCCCCATCAACCCTGAGCGTCTGGTTGGCTATATACCTGCCATTTCTCTGTTACCGGCACCGAACGTCGGCTTTCTGCTCCGGGGGAACGCGTACTTCCGCTCAGTTCACTGATGGCAGGCCTGGATCGATGCCGGTCATCGCAATGGACTGATCCCAAAGGCGACGCGCAAGCACGGGGTCTTGTGCGACTGCAGATCGAGACGCTTCGCCCGAAACACCTCTCACCCCGCGAAAACCGATCGGACCGTAATAGGCGCCGGGCTTCACGGGGCCGGTCGCGCCTTGCAGCGCGGGCCAGGCGCCCTTGTCTGCGCTGTTGAGCAGGACCCCGACGAGTGGGTTGAGTATCTGCAGCGGCCCCATGTAACGCCCCAGGTTGGTCGAAGCCATCCCCGGGTGGCAGCCCACCGCCGTGACCGGCGAGCCGGCAGCGCGCAGACGCCTGTCCAGCTCGAAGAAGAACAGCGCATTGGCCAGCTTACTGGCCGCATAGCGCTTCATTCGGTTGTAGCTTTTCTCGGCATTGAGATCGTCCCAGTCGATCTGTGCGCCGTTGTGCGCCACGCTGGAGGTCGTGACGACCCGCGAGCCCGGCGTGCCGCTCAACTTGGGCAGCAGCAGGGCGGTCAGGGCGAAGCAACCCAGGTGATTGACACCGAACTGCAGCTCGAAGCCCTGCTTGGTACGCATCAGCGGCGGCGTCATCACGCCGGCGTTGTTGATGAGCCCGTCCAGGCGCGGCTCACGGGCCGCGCGCTCGGCCGCGGCCCTGATACTGGCCAGGTCCGCGAAGTCGATAGGCAGGAAGGCCAGGTCCGCACGCGGCGTGACTTGCTTGATGCGCGCTATCGCCTCCTGAGCCTTCGCCTCGTCCCGGCAGGCGAGAAGCACGCGCGCGCCACGCTGCGCCAGGACCCGCGTGACCTCAAAGCCGATGCCCGTATTGGCGCCGGTGACGACGAAGCATTTGCCGGATTGATCCGGCACATCGGCTTCGGTGAAGCCCGTGGATTTCTTCAACATGACGACGCCTTTTAGTGCGAGAGCAAGTTCAACGGCCTGGCCTCTCTCGTCGAAGACCAGGGGATCAAGGTTCGGAATGCTTGCAGCCGCCTCATTTCAGGCGCCTGCGGCAGTTGTGCCAACACCACCAAGGAGGATTAGAGCGGCTCGGGGCGCCGCTGCCACCTTGCTGAGGCACCCGTCACTGGGTGGCCTCGCGCGTGGTGGCCGTCGACTTGTCCCGCCAAGCGTCGAGATCGGCCATGAGGGAACTCTGGCGCTGCTCGATGGCGCCAATGGCGTCTGCGCCCACAGGCAGGTGGACAGGCGGTAGCTCCGCGCCCGCGACCTCGACCAGCAGCCGACCCAACGCTGCAGGGTCGCCCATTTGGTTGTGGTTGGCCTGCTGGACGAAAGCGCCCAACCCTTCGCGCAGGGCGTCATAGTCGGCGATCGTGTGGGTGGGATGGGCCTGCACGGAGGAGCCGTCCAGGAAGTCCGTGCGGAAATAGCCTGGCGCTACGTTCGTGACCTTGATGCCGAACGAGCTCAACTCGAACGCCAGGGATTCCGTAAACCCCGAGACGGCGAACTTGGCGGTCGAGTACATCGCAGCGCCGCCGACATACCCTGCAAGGGAGGAAATGCAGAAGATGTGTCCGGCGCGCTGCTGGCGCATGACGGGGAGCACGGCGCGGGTGACGCGAATGAGCCCGAACACATTGGTCTCGAACGCGGCGCGCAGTTGTGCCTCTTCGGTCTCCTCGAACAACGTCAGCAGGCCATAGCCCGCGTTGTTGACAAGGACGTCGATGCGACCGAACTT
Source organism: Cupriavidus sp. BIC8F (assembly GCF_032465815.1). Lineage (NCBI taxonomy): Bacteria > Pseudomonadati > Pseudomonadota > Betaproteobacteria > Burkholderiales > Burkholderiaceae > Cupriavidus > Cupriavidus sp. BIC8F. The sequence continues at coordinate 3,007,630 of NZ_CP136095.1, forward strand.
GGCGGCGGCCGCATCGACCGCGGCCCGGTAAGCCGCCTCATCGGGGTTCGAGACATCGAGCGGTAGCACCAGAAGACGCTTGGCGTGCTCGGGGCTCTGCGCGCCGAACACACCGCTGCGCGTCGTCGCCACGACCGAATGACCCGCCGCGAGTGCGGCACCCGCAATGGCCCGGCCGAGTCCGCGCGACGCGCCGGTGATGAACCATACCTGTGACATGAGAGGTTCCTTACCAAGCCCTCCAGGCACATTGCGCAGCCCGACGGGAGGGTTTAACATGAGGCTGCCTCCGGATAATAAGCGGATGGTGCCTCCGAATGCAACAGGAATGAGATCGAGTGTCTGAAAAAATTACGAAGCGCAAACTCCGCGCTGATGGCGAGCGCAATCGGCAGCGCTTGTTGGACGTCGCCCGAGTGGCATTTGCCGAACGGGGCATGTCCGCCAGCCTGGAGGACATCGCGCGCACGGCGGGCCTGGGCATCGGGACCCTGTATCGGCATTTCCCGACGCGCGAGATGCTGGTCGACGAGATCTACCGCGAGCAGGGCGAGCAACTCACAGCGGCCGCCGTAGAACTGAGCCAGCGCCACACGCCCATCGAGGCCCTGCGTGAATGGTTGTTGTCGTTCATCCAGTCCCTGGAGAACAAACAGATCATGGCCGGCGTGCTCGCATGCATGTCCGACGGCGGGGAGGAATACTGCGCGTTGTCCGGAGAAGCGCTGGTGACGGCCCTGGAGGGCCTGCTGGATGCGGCAGTCAAGGCGGGAGAGATTAGTGGAGAAGTGAAGGCCCTGGACCTGCTGTGTGCCATCACCGGCATCGCCAGCTTTAGCCCGGAGGCTGATTGGGGGGCCAGTGCCAAACGGCTCTTGGACGTGCTCATGGCAGGTCTGACCGCGGCACCCGCGACGAAGCGCTCAGGCTGAAGGGGGAAGCCATCCCGGCAGCTAGTCGCCTAGATGGCCGTGCAGTCGTGCCGTTGCTGAGCGCGTTGAGGTAGGCGAGCAAACGAACATGCAGGAAGCTGTCGATGAGCAGCGCCCCCATCGCTGTCAGCCCCAAGGACAGGCCCCGCAGGTGGTTTGAGCTGAAGGCGAAGAACAGCACTGCTGCCCATGAGTATTCGAGCCGAGTGGCCGCCCCGCTCGGATACCAGCCTCTGAATCCTCGAAAGATCGGGCGGCAGCTATGGGTCGGTTTGCGCCGACAAGCCGTGGACTGGTAGTTGACGCGTGTCGGCCATTTGCCTCCCATCTGACTCGTGTCAATGGACTCTGGTGTGCAGTCATCGCAAAGGTTCGGACTTGTGGGTCTGGGCAGACAATCCGTCGGTGCTGACGCCGGCCGGCATATGCCGCCTCTCCCACAGTCGCCGGCTTCGCGACAGGACAATCTGATATCGTATGGCGCCCAAGTCTTGCGACACAGAAGAAAACCTGACAAGAGAGCCAAGTAATGCCCAGGCCCAACCCAGCGCTCCGACGCAGCCAGAAGGCGCCCATGACGCCGATGCGCCGGCGCTTTGTCATCACCGGCGCCATCCTGCTGGTCGCCGCACTGGGCTGGGGCGTGGCGGTCGTCGTCGAACCCGCCATCCAGCGCACCATCGTGATCACGACCGGCGCGGACAAGGGCATCTACCGCGGCTTTGCGGATCGCTATGCCCCCCTCCTCAAAACCGACGGCATCACGCTCGAGATCCGCAGTTCCGCCGGATCGGTCGAGAATTATTCGAGGCTGACGGAACCCAACAGCGAGTACGATGTCGGCTTCATCCAGTCGGGCACCACCACCCCGAAGGAAACCGACCACCTGCAGACCATCGCCGCCGTTTCCTACGAACCGATCTGGGTGTTCTATCGCGCCAAGGCCACGATCGACCGGCTGGCACAACTGCGCGGCAAGCGGATCTCGATCGGCGTGCCCGGCAGCGGCCTGCTCAATGTCTCGCGCGTATTGCTCAACCATAGTGGTGTCAACGCGAGCAACAGCATGCTGCTGGAAATGGACGCCAGCCAGGCCTATCAAAGCCTGCGCGATGGCCAGCTCGACGCCGCCTTCTTCATCGGCAGGCCGGATGCCGACATGCAGCAGAAGCTGCTGAACAGCGACCTGAAGCTGATGAATTTCGCCCAGGCTGACGCCCTGGTACAGAGGTTCCCCGCGCTCTCCAAGCTCACCTTCCCGCGCGCATCGACCAGCATCGCCAAGGATCTTCCGCAGGCGGATGTCACGCTGCTGGCCGCCACGGCCCTGCTGGTCTCAAAGGACACCCTCCACCCCGCCCTGGTCTACCTACTGTTGGAGGCCGCCCGGTCTGTGCATGGCGGCGAGGACTACTTCACGCGGCTGGGCACGTTTCCCAACCTGAATACGAGTGAGTTTCCGGTCTCGGACGAGAGCACGCGCTACTTCAAGTCCGGACGCCCCTTCCTGCAGCGCTACCTGCCTTTCTGGCTCGCCAGCTTCATCGAGCGGCGCCTGCTGATCCTGCTGCCCTTCATGGCTTTGCTGCTCGGCTTGCTGCAAGCATTGCCGCGCATGATGGAGGCGCGGTACAAGCACCGGCTCGTAGTCTGGTACCAGGAGATCAAGGCGCTGGAAGATGAAATCTGGAGAAACGGCGAGCCAACCACAGAACAGGTGGCGCAATGGCGCGACGAGATCGAGAGCATCGATGCGCACGCCAGCCAGATACGGCTGCCGCAGCGCTACTTCCAGGAAGTCTACGCCCTCAAGCAGGCGATCGGCGTCGTCAGGGACCGGATTTCCCACGCAGCCGCGAGGGTAAGGAATCCCGTCGGCGACCGGGCCCCGAACCGATCGTGAGAAGCGCCGCCGCCACATCCGCTTGACAACCCGTCGAGCCGACGCCGCAGGTCCCCGGCATAGAACCGGCGTGCGCGGCGCGAACGCTGCTCCCGGGGTCGTCTTCCGCCGGACCCGTTAGGCAGAAGTCGGCCATTTCCGGCCACATGTCCATCGCCTTGCCCCGTCATTCGAACGTCGGCTCCAATCTCAAAAACGGACTTCTGCTGGCGGCCGGTACATTTAGTTCCCCGTCCGCCACAGCCATTTGAAACGTCTTCAAGGCCAACAGCACCGTCATTTAGCCCATCATGCTTCACGCAGCGGTGCCTGAGCGATGCGTTGACGGACGACCAGCTTTCCCCTACAGAGACGTGCCCAGACAATCGAGGCCGCCCTAGTCCGGAACATAGCCGATCTCCTTCAGCTTCTGGGCATGGCGCCGGGACGACTCGCTCAACTGAGCCGCCAGTTCTTCCATGGGTACGCCCAGCGGGGGCTCCATCCCGATCTCCGCAATCTTCTTGCGAAATGCAGGCGACTGCACGATGGCCATGGCCGACTTGCGTAGCTGGGCGCTGACATCGGGCGACGTGCCGGAGGCAATCCATAGTCCGATCCATACGACTTGCGTCAACTTCGGATAGCCCAGCTCCGCGACGGTAGGAACGCTCGGAAGACTAGAAAGACGCTGAGGCGCGGTGGTTGCAAGGGCCTTCAACCGGTTGGACTTCAGGAATGGCAGCGATGTGGCCGGCCCGTCGAACATGAACTGCACATGCCCACCCATGATGTCAGTCAACGCAGGCGGAGATCCCTTGTACGCGACATGCATCATATCGAGTCCGGCAATCCTGTTCAGTTCTACGCCGAGGATATGAGACTGGGTCCCGAGTCCAAATGATGCGTATTGCGTCTTGCCCCTATTCTGTCTGGCATAGCTAAGCGCTTCCTGGAAAGTGCTCACAGGCACGCTGTTGCCAGCCACGAACACCAGCCCGCTTCGCGCCAGGTCGGTCACCGGCGTCAACGCTTTCAGCGGGTCGACTGACATCTTGATGATGTGGGGGGCTTCTGACGCGAAAGCGTTGGTTCCGATCAGCAGCGTCGATCCGTTCTTCGGCGATTTCAGGAGCTCGCGAATTGCAACGACGCCGCTGCCGCCCGGCAGATTCTCCACGACAGGCACCGCGTTGGGAATGACGGACGGCATTGAACCAGCAAACACCCTGGCGATGGTGTCCACCGTCCCCCCGGCTGGGCCGGTAACAATGATCCGGATCGGCCCCGAATCGGCGGGCGCCGCATGCACATAGACAGACGTAAGGAGCATACCGGCTGCCAGACCGAGCGATCTCCAGATGGACATTCTTGTCTCCAATCGTGATTGCTGGAACCCGCTGGTTCGATGCGCGAGCGGGCCCGGTATTGATCAGTGGTCGCGACTCAGGCCGTCCAGGACGGCTGGCCGGTCCGGCCCTCTTTCCGGTTGGGCAGGTAGCCCACCTTCCTGAGCGTCTCGTCCGTGGTCTCGTACTGCTCTCCGATACGATAGATGCGACGGGCCTCGTCAGCGGTCGCCACTTCCCGGTACAGGCTGCGGGACATGTTCACCAGGCGCTCCACTTGCTGCACGGACGTCATACGCTCTCCCTTGCGGCCCCAAAGCGTGTCTTCGATGCCGCAGCGCGCATGGAAGCCCATTGCGATCGCCATTGTGGTCAGCGGATGGACGTAGCGCATAAAGGACTCCACGGTGAAGACCGCGTTGTCGGGCAAGCGGTTGGCCATTTCCAGCAGGTTGCGCGGATTCGGTCCTTCGGAGCCCCCGCCGAGCTGTACCCAGTTCACCAGCAGCGGCCCTTTGTAGATGCCTCGGCGAATCAGCCGCTCGATGGATTCCATCTTGGCGATCTGGCCGACCATGAAATGCGGCTGGATGCCGGCGGCTTGCAGGCGCTTGAGATGCTCTTCCACAAACACCGGCCCGGCCTCGTAGGACATGTTGCGGTACGCCTCGTACATCGCCGGCTCGGCCATGGACGTCCCCGCGTATTCCTCCGGCGGATGCATCTCAGTGACGTTCATCGTGGCGCTGTTGACCACGATCGTCACCTGGTCCGGCTTGGGACTAAGTTCAGCCAGCATGTGGCGCGTATCGTCGCTCAGCCATTTGGCAGCCGCCCCGTCGCTCTCTGGCGCAAAGGAAATGGAGCCGCCCACCTGCAGAATCATCTTCGGTACGGCTTCGCGCAGGCGGGCAAGGAGTTCGTTGAACATGGACAGCCGCTTGCTGCCTTTGCCATCGGCCTCGCGCACATGCACGTGCAGCACCGTGGCGCCGGCGTTATAGCAATCGACCGCTTTCTGGACCTGTTCATCCATACTCACAGCGATATCGTCCGAGTCGCTGGGCAGCCACTGCGGGCCGTAGGGTGCCACCTGGATGACCAGGGGTTCCTGGTTCTCGGGCAACAGGGAATCATCAAGGAATTGCACGGTTGTCTCCTTGGTTGGAATCTGGATTGAAATGGATGCTGCAACGGGGAACGATGGCCCCCAATCGGTCAGATCAGTTCGCGGATCAGGCCGCGCGCCAGCGGCCATTCGCCAAAGCCGGCGGCAGGATTGAGGTGGCCGACTTCACCAAGGTCGGCGAGGCGACTGCCCCAGTCGTTAGCCATTTCTGTCACCCGCGCGAAGCTGGCCAGCGGATCATTGCGGCTAGCCGCCACGATGCTCGGGAACGGCAGCGCAACGCGGGGAATCGGCAGCCAGCCATTCCGCTCGAGTTCGTCGCGTGGTGTATGCCCGGCCGGCAACGGGGTTTCCATGTCGGGCGGCGTTGCGAGCAAGGCGCCGTGAATCTGGCGATCGCACTGCCTTGCCCAGTGCACGGTCGTCATGACGCCGGAGCTATGGGCGACCAGGATCACGGGGCCGCTGATGCGGGCTAGTACCGCATCAAGCGCCGCCACGCGCGCCGCGCAGCTCAGCCTGTCCCGTTCAAGCGGTGGCACGGAGACGGCATTGGGCAATTGCGCTTCCAGCAGTGTCTGCCAGTGTTCGGCCACGTGATCGCGCAGGCCGGGGACGATCAGAATCGTAGGGTTCATTTCAGGGCATGCCTTGGTTTGGTGGATCACTGTCCCGACTCAGAACGGCTTGCTGCCGATGATTCCGGCTCGCTCCATCTTGCGATGGCAGGGCGGGTAGTCCATGACGGCGTAGTGCTGTGTGGCACTGTTGTCCCAGATCGCCACGCTGTCGGGTTGCCAGCGCCAGCGCACCTGGTACTCGGGGACGTATGCCTGGCTGATCAGGTACCGGAGCAGCTCGCCGGCTCCCGGGTTGGCATCCTGGCCATAGCGAACATGCGCCGCGGTGTGGAAGTTGGTGAAGTGCGTAGTGAATACATTGACGTACAGGAGCTTTTCGCCGGTCTCCGGGTGCGTCCGGACCACCGGGTGCTCGGCGTCGGGGTATTGCGCCTTGAGGGCAAGCCGCTTCTCCATCGGCATGGCCGCCCCGAAGGTGGCCTCGATGCTGTGACGGGCACGCAGGTCAGCGATCTGCGTCTTGACCCGGTCCGGCAGTTTTTCATAGGCGAGGACCATGTTCGCCCACATGGTGTCGCCGCCGAGTGGCGGGCATTCCACGCATCGCAGCACGGCGCCAAATGGCGGCGCTTCACGCCACGTGGCATCCGAATGCCAGGCGTTCTCATAGCGGTCAGGCGGCTGGTCGGGCTTCTTGTAGATGCGGACCAGGCCGGGATTTTCCGGGTCGGAGCCCGCGACCGGGTGGTCCTCCAGTTCGCCGAAGCGGCGCGCGAACGCGGCATGCTCGGCGCGAGTGAAATCCTGCCCACGGAGAAACAGCACACGGTGCCTGAGCAAGGCTTTGCGGAGTTCCGCAAACAGAGCGTCGTCGTGAATGGCATCGGCCAGCTTGGCACCGGTGATTTCGGCGCCCAGCGCATGAGTCAGTTGCTCGATTCGCATGGTGCAATAGGGAGAAGAAGTTCGGTCGATGCGGAGGTTCCAGTGCTATGCGCGCTGTTCAAGGCACCAGCACGGTGGCGCCAGTCGTCTGCCGCGATTCCAGCGCGCGATGGGCGTCGGCGGCGTCGCGCAGCGCGTAGGTCTGTTTCGGTTCGCTCGAGATCTTTCCGGCCAGCACGAGATCGAACAGTTCCGTAGCCATCGACAGCATGTGCGAGCGCGGCGTTGCGTAGTGCGCCATCGCCGGGCGCGTGACCCAGATGGAGCCCTTCAGCGCGAGGGTCAGCGCATCGAACGACACGGGGCCAGAGCTGGTACCGTTGCTGACCAGTGTGCCGCGCACCTGAAGGCTGTCCAGCGACGCCTGCAGCGTGTCCTTGCCGACGGAATCGAACACCACTGGCACGCCCTTGCCGTCGGTGAGTTCGCGCACGCGCTCGGCGATGTTTTCGCGAGACGTGACGATCGTGTGTGTACAGCCGTTCGCCCTGGCGATCTCGGCTTTCTCGTCGCTGCTGACTGTGCCGATCATCGTCACGCCCAAGGCGCGCGCCCATTGGCAGGCAATCAGACCTACACCGCCCGCCGCGGCGTGATAGAGAATCGTCTCCCCACCCTTGAGCGGGTAGACCTGGCGGAACAGGTACTGGGCGGTCATTCCCTTCATGATCAGCGTCGACGCCGTACGATCGGAGACGCCATCGGGCAGGGGAATCAGGACGTTCGCGGGCATCACGCGAACATCCGAATAGGCGCCCTGGGGTCCCATCAGGTAGCCGACGCGGTCACCCGCGCGAACATCAGTCACGCCGGGGCCTACTGCCTCGACGACCCCCACGGCATCCGAGCCCAGGCCACTCGGCAGGGCCAGCGGGTAATAGCCAGTGCGGTGATAGACGTCGATAAAGTTGACGGCGATATAGCTATGTCGCACACGCGCCTGGCCTGGTCCCGGCTCCCCGACGTCCACGTCTTCGAGCTTCAGGACTTCCGGACCCCCGGTTTCGTACAAGCGGATTGCCTGTGGCATCTGAGTTCTCCCAATTGGCGCTGGCTGTCTTCAGCACGCGGTGAAGTTGTTGGCTACTATATGGCGGCAGCGCGAAGTGTCTTTTAGTTTTCGCGCCATGTTTTTAATAATTGGCGCCAGTGCGCGTAAACACCGAGGCATGCCAATGACCATCACTCGCCAGAGAAACCAAGTGTCGGAAAACAGTCCTGATGCGCGAGCGGCTGCGCTCACCAGCTACCCGCAGGTAGCCCTGCGGCTCGGTCTGAATCCCCACGAGTTCATGCGCCGATTCGGTCTTGACCCGGCCACCCTGATGAACCGGGAACAGCGCATTCCGTTTGCGTCGCTGTGTCACCTGCTCGAAGCGACCGCTGCGGAATCATCGACGCCTTCCGTGGGCATCCAGATGGCCGAAGCGCGCACGGCGTTCGACTTTGGCGTCATCGGCGTGCTGCTCGCGCATAAGCGGACGTTGCGGGAGGTATTGAATGCGATGATGCATTACCGTCACCTGCTCAATGACGCCCTCGGGCTCTATGTCGAGACCACGGGTTCGCAGGTGATTGTTCGTGAGGAAAATCTCTGTGATATCGGTGTCTGGCCGCGGCAGACAATGGAGCTTGCAGTCGGCGTCCTGGTGCGTACCTGTGGCGCGGTGCTCGGACCCGACTGGCGTCCCGCCAGCGTACATTTCACGCATGCCGCCCCGGCGGACCTCCGGGTCCACAGCCGGATCTTCGGCTGCCCGCTGGTGTTCGAGAGCGAGTTCAACGGCTTCGTCTGCCTTGCGAGCGATTTAGACCGGCTGAACCCGATGGCGGATCCCGAACTGGTGCGCTACGCGGAGGGACTCGCCGAGTCCGCCAGCGCCGGCGGCCGGCAGACCATCAGCGCCGAGGTCCGCAACGCGATCTACCTGTTGCTCCCGGTCGAGCAGGCCACGGCCGAGCACGTGGCGCGTCACCTGCACCTGAGCGTGCGGTCGCTGCAGCGCCATCTGGAAGATGCAGGAACTACGTTTTCAAACCTGCTCGACGAAGTACGGCAGGAGCTTGCCGTGCGCTATATGAGCAACGAGCGCTACCCGATCGGACGGGTGGCCTCCCTGCTCGGTTACACACAGCAAGCATCCTTTACCCAATGGTTTTCCCGGCGCTTCGGCATGGCGCCGCGCACCTGGCGCGCGACACGGCCATCGCATCCGGACACGCGCGCCACCTGAGCCGCTACTTGACGCGCGCGGAACGCCACGCACGCGGCGTAGTGCCGAACCTCGCAGTAAACCACTGCGTAAACGAAGACTGGCGGGAATAGCCCAGCAGCGTCGCCACCTGGCCGATCGGGTAACGCCCGTTGGTCAGGTACCGCACCGCAAGCTCGTGGCGCACGTCCTCGACAAGATTCGAGAAACTCGTGCCCGCCGCCTCGAGCTGACGCTGCATGGTCCGCACGCTCAGATGCAGATACAGGGCGACCTCGTCCACGGTGGCTTGCTCGATCGGCAGCAGCAGGTGGATGGTTTTGCGCACGTCGAGCACGATGGACTCGGGACCCGAAACATTGAGCGGACGGGCCATGCTTTCGGCGTACTTCACCAGTTCAGGGTCGGCATTGGGATTGGGGCGATCCAGATCCGCTGCCGCGCAGACGAGACCGTTGAAGTCGCTGTCGAACTCGACCGGGCAGCCAAAGAACTGGCGATGAAAACGCCGGTCTTCCGGAGCCGGATGCGTGAAATTTACGCTCCAGGGCTTCCAATGCTCGCCCAGCAGTGCAACGCAGGTGCGCGACAGCAGCCCGACGGCGAGTTCCGTTGCCTGACGCGTCGAAATGCCTGGGGACGCCATGATCTCCTCGCGCACCACGACCTTGTCGCCGCCGCTCTCCACATGGATGGCGAGGGCTTCATTCAACAAATGGCGATACTGCATCGCAGCCAGCAAGACTTCGCGCAACGTGCGTTTGTGCGACAGCACCAGCTCGATCATGCCGAAATCGAAGGGCTGGCGCGTATCGGCCATCTGCAACCCGAACGTCGCGCAGTTGGACTTTCCGGCAGCCGTCTCCAGTAGCTGGCAAACGGATGAAATGGGAAGGCGGCGCTCGGAATCCGCCAGGACGGCCGCATCCAGCCCGACTTGCCGCAGGAGATCCTGCGGAGACAGGCCGAAGCGTCTTGCCACCTGCAAAAAGCCACTCAGGGCTCGTGCACGAACCATCGGATCGGCCACTTTCTTATCCTTGTCTTTAAAAGACCGCTCACGGGATCACTTCTTCGCGTTTACGCGGAGTGGCGCGAAAACGAAAAACTATGGCGCCTGAACCGAAAAGTCTAATGCATCGGCCGCCTACAGTGGAGCCCATGCCGAAGCCCACTCCGACCGGACCGGCATCCGACACACCCGAAAGCGCCAAGGCGGCGCAATCCCATCCAGGAGACAACCATGCAATTCCTCGACGATTCGCTGCACCCCGAAAACCAGCAGAAGGTAGTCATCACCGTCGCACCGTACGCCCCGGAATGGATGCCGTCGGACTTTCCCGAAGACATCGCCGTGACCATGGAGGAGCAGATCCAGAAGGCGGTCGACTGCTATGAAGCGGGCGCCCGTGTGCTTCACCTGCACGTTCGAGAACTCGACGGCAAGGGTTCCAAGCGCCTGTCGAAGTTCAATGAACTGATCGCCGGCGTGCGCAAGGCTGTGCCTGAGATGATCATCCAGGTGGGCGGCTCGATCTCGTTCGCGCCGGAAGACGAAGGCCAGGCAGCGAAGTGGCTGTCGGATGACACCCGGCACATGTTGGCGGAACTCGATCCCAAGCCGGACCAGGTGACAGTGGCCATCAATACCACCCAGATGAACATCATGGAACTGATGACACCGGACACCGTGGCGGGTACGACGCTTTCCGAGCCGGCGCTGCAGCACGCCTACCGCGAAATGACCGTGCCGGCCGGCCCGGGCTGGGTGGAGGAGCACCTGCGACGCCTGCAGGCTGCCGGCATCCAGCCGCACTTCCAGCTCGCCGGTATTCACTCCTACGAGACACTCGAGCGCATGATCCGCCGCGGCATCTACAAGGGTCCGGTGAACCTGACCTGGATCGGCATCGCCGGTGGCGTGGACGGCCCCAATCCGTTCAACTTCATGCATCTCCTGCAACGCGCGGCAGATGGCATTTGTGTCACGTCCGAATCGCTTCTGCGCAACGTCCTGCCGATCAACATGATGTCGATGGCCATGGGCTTCCATCCGCGCGTCGGCACGGAAGACACCCTGACGGACCAGCGCGGCAACCGCATGACCTCTGTGCAGCAGATCCAGCAGTGCGTGCGCGTCGCCAATGAACTCGGCCGCGAAGTTGCCAGCGGCAAGGAAGCGCGCGAGATCTACCGCATTGGCACCTGGTACGACAGCGTCGACGAGACGCTCGCTGCCAACGGCATGGCGCCCAACCGTCTGCCGGGAGTCCGGGGCGTGCCGCTGCGCGCCGTAGCCTGACGGCGTGCCGCCTGGCCCGCCATCAAGGTGGGCCAGGCACCGACCGCACCGACCGAATACACAGGGGGCTTTCAAAGCAAAAGCCCCCGACTCGGAGACCGCATCATGAACTTCCATTCCGCCGCCCCGGGCAACAATGACCGCGACGGCTACCTCGTCAGCAAGCCGAAGGCCTGGTTCGCCTTTGCCATGACCTTCGCGCTGATGCTGTTCGACTACATCGACCGGCAGGTCATCGTCTCGCTGTTCCCGCACCTGAAAGCCGCCTGGGGGCTGTCGGACATGCAGCTCGGTGGCCTGGTGTCGATCATCTCGATCGTCGTTGCCGCTGGCGGCCTGCCCGTGGCGCTGCTCGCCGACCGCTTCGGGCGGGTCAAGAGTATTTTCGTGATGGCAACGGTGTGGAGCCTTGCCACGATCTCCTGCATGTTCACCCGCAACTACAGCCAGCTCTTCCTGGCCCGTGCCATCGTCGGTGCGGGCGAAACCGGCTACGGCTCGGTCGGCGGCGCCCTGATCGCGAGCCTGTTTCCCAAGCGGCTGCGCGCCACGCTGCTGGGCGCCTTCCTCGCTGCGGCATCGATCGGCTCCGTGCTGGGCGTAGTGCTGGGCGGCGTCGTCGCAGCGCGCTGGGGCTGGAAAGCCGCGTTCGGCGTGGTTGGAGTTCCCGGCTTGATCCTGGCCGGCCTGTACTTGCTGGTGCCGGATTACAAGACCGTAGAGATTGCACCGCGCACCGAGCGCCAGCCATCGACGATGGGCTTCGTCACGCAGACCGTGCGCGCACTGACTGGTTCACCTACCGTCTGGTGGACATGCATCGGCGCGGCGTGCCAGCTCATTGTCGTCTCGACGATCTGGTCGTGGCTGCCCAGCTACTTCAACCGGTATCACGGCGCCGCCGCCGACAAGGCGGCCATGCTGGCCGCGATCATCGTGCTCTGCGGCGCAGCGGGATCCTTCTTCTGGGGCGTGGCGGCCGACGCCGTCGCCGTCCGCCGTCCGCGCAACAAGCTGGTGCTGATGGCCTCGCTGTCCACCGCGACGCTGCTGGTTTTCATGACCGCCTTCGGCGTCCCGATGGGTGCCAACGCGCAGTTTCTGCTGATTGCCTTCGGCGGCCTGCTGATGATGTGCACGGTCGCGCCCGCTTCCAGCGTGGTATTCAACGTGATCCATCCCGGCCTGCGCTCCACGGGTGCGGCGATGCTGGCCCTGTTCCAGAACCTCCTCGGGCTGGCTGTCGGGCCCTTCGTGGGCGGCCTGGTATCCGATGCGTGGGGCCTGCAGACGGCGCTTGCGGTCATGCCTGCCTTCGGGCTGCTTGCCGCGCTGTGCTTCCTGCGCGCCATGCGTACGTATGAAGCGGACCTGGCCAAGGTTGCCGACGTCCGCATGGATGCCGCCACGCGCGCAGTGTCCCCGGTCGCCGTATCCGCCTGAGACCACACCGACTTTCACCTTCCGGCTGCGTCGTGACACGACGCAGCCACCTTGAGTATCCAGCAATGAGCAATTCCACTACCTCGGCTTCCGTAGTCAGCTTGCCTGAAGCCGAAGCGCCCGCCTGGGCGCCATCGCCGGACGTCGTCCGCCGCGCGCGCATCACGGCGTTCCAGCGCTGGCTTAAGCAGGAGCGCGGCCTTGTCTTCGCCGACTACGACGCCTTGTGGCAGTGGTCGGTGGAAGAGATCGACGCCTTCTGGCTGGCGCTGTGGCAATGGGCCGACATTCCGTCGCCGCAGGCACCCCGCGTGGCGCTCGCCGACGCCAGCATGCCGGGCGCGACCTGGTTCCCCGGCGTGCAGATGAACTACGTCCAGCAGGTGTTTCGCCACGCCACCACAGAACACCCCGCTATCGTTCATCGCAACGAGTCTGGCGAGACAGGCGAGATAAGCTGGGCCGAACTCGAACGGCAGGTGGCGTCGGTGGCCGCGACACTGCGCGGCATGGGCGTGGACCGGGGCGACCGTGTGGCGGCGTTCCTGCCCAACACCCCCCAGACCATTGTTGCGTTCCTGGCGGTCGCGAGCATTGGTGCGGTGTGGTCCGCATGCGCCCCGGATATGGGCGAGCTGGCGGTCCTGGATCGCTTCCGCCAGATCGAGCCCAAGGTGCTGATCGCCGTCGACGGCTATCGCTATGGTGGCAAGGCGTTCGACCGTCGGGCGCTCTTGCATACACTGTTGGCGCAGTTGCCCAGCGTGGAGCGCATCATCCTGGTTCCCGACCTGACGGAAGAGACGTCGTGCTACGACTTCCGCGGCGGCGTCACCTGGACCGAAGCGACGGCGATGGACGTCCCGCTCGACCCGGAACTAGTGCCCTTCGATCATCCGCTGTGGATCGTCTACTCCTCCGGTACTACCGGCCTGCCCAAGCCCATCGTGCACTCGCAGGGCGGCATCGTGCTGGAGCATGTCAAGCTCACCACGCTCCATCTCGACCTGAACCCGGGCGACCGCTTCTACTGGCAGGCCAGCACGGGCTGGATCATGTGGAACCTGCAGGTCGGCGGCCTGCTCGCCGGGGCGACGGTGTGCCTGTTCGACGGCAACCCTGGTTACCCGAACATGGAGACGCTCTGGCGTTTCATCGGCGAGGAGAAGATCGACTTCTTTGGCGCCGGCGCTGCCTACTTCCAGTCGTGCCTGAAGGCGGGCGTCGAGCCGCGCGCCGTAGCCGACCTGTCGCGCCTGCGCGGCATCGGGTCGACCGGATCGCCGCTGTCGCCGGAGGGCTACCGCTGGATCCTCGACCATGTCGGTCCGGTCTGGATCAACGCGCTGTCTGGCGGCACGGACTTCGCGGGCTGCTTCGTGGCCGGTGTGCCGACGCTGCCCGTCTACCTCGGCGAGATGCAGTGCCGCTGCCTGGGCGCCCGCGTCGAGGCCTTCGACGAAGCCGGCCGGCCGCTGATCGACGAAGTCGGCGAACTGGTCTGCACCGCGCCCATGCCGTCGATGCCGCTCTGCTTCTGGAACGACCAGGACAACCTGCGCTACCGCGACAGCTACTTCGACACCTACCCCGGCATCTGGCGCCACGGCGACTGGGTGCGCATCACGCCGCGCGGCGGAGCCGTCATCTACGGCCGCTCGGACGCCACCATCAACCGGCACGGCATCCGCATGGGCACGAGCGAGCTGTACCGCGCCGTCGAGGAACTGCCTGAGGTGCTGGACAGCATGGTCGTCGACCTCGAATACCTGGGCCGCGAGTCCTACATGCCGCTGTTCGTCGTGCTGCGGCCCGACGTCGAACTGACGCCCGAACTGCAGGGCACCATCCGCGACCGCATCAAGGTGGCGCTGTCCGCCCGGCACGTGCCCAACGACGTCTTCCAGGTGGCCGCCATCCCGCGCACGCTGTCCGGCAAGAAGATGGAACTGCCGATCAAGAAACTGCTGTTGGGGCAGCCACTGGAGAAAGTGGCGAATCCCGACACCATGGCGAATCCCGAAAGCCTGGCCTGGTATGCCGGCTTTGCACGCGACCGCGCTGCGGCCGCCCGGTGAATCCGCCAGTCAACCATGGAACGAATCAGGAGAACGAAGATGGCGAAGGCTGTCCGCTTTTATGAAACCGGTGGTCCCGAGGTCCTCCGTTATGAAGATGTTGAAGTCGGAGAACCCGGCCCGGGCCAGGTGCGACTGCGCCACGAAGCCGTGGGGCTGAACTTTGCCGACATCTATTTCCGCACCGGCCTGTATCCGGCGCCGCTGCCGTCGGGCATCGGCACCGAGGGCGCTGGCGTGGTGGTGGCCGTGGGGCCGGACGTGACCAATGTGTCGGTCGGCGATCGCGTGACCTACACCGGCGCCTACAACACGCTCGGCGCCTACTGCACCGAGCGCCTGATCCCCGCCGCCCCGCTGATCCGCCTGCCCGACGGCATCGCCTGCGAGACCGCCGCCGCGATGACCATGCGCGGCCTGACGTCGTCCTACCTGATGCGCCGAATCTATGACTACAAGCGCGGCGACACCATCCTGCTGCACGCCGCCGCCGGCGGGGTCGGGCTGATCGTGTCGCAATGGGCCAAGCTGCTCGGATTGACGGTGATTGGCACCGTCTCCAGCGAAGCCAAGGCCGAGGTGGCGCGCGCCCACGGTTGTGACCACACCATCAACTACAGCACCGAGAACATCGCCAAGCGCGTGCGCGAACTGACCGACGGCGCCGGCGTCAATGTAGTGCTCGACAGCGTCGGCAAGGACACTTTCGAAGCCAGCCTGGACTCGGTCAAGCGCCGTGGCCTGGTGGTGTGCGTGGGCACCTCGTCGGGCCCGATCCCGCCGTTCAATCCGCACATCCTCGGCCTCAAGGGTTCGCCCTTCCTGACCCGCCCGGCGCTGGCCGACTACATCGCCGACCCGGCGGAAAAGGCCGCGCTGGCAGGCGAATTGTTCGACCACGTGGCGTCCGGCCGCATCCGCATCGAGACCAACCAGCGCTACGGCCTGGAAGATGCGGCGCAGGCCCACCGCGACCTGGAGTCGCGCAAGACGACAGGCTCGTCGGTCTTCATCCTCTGACGACGGGACCCGCATTATGCATATCGAGCAACTGACCCATGCACTGGGCGCAGAAATCACCGGCGTGAAGCTCGCCGACGCCATCCACGACGACGGCCTCTTCGCCGAACTCCGTAGCGCGCTGCTGAAGCACCGTGTCATCTTCCTGCGTGACCAGGACATCAGCCGCGCGGAACACGTGGCCTTCGCCCGCCGCTTCGGCGAATTGGAAGATCACCCGGTCGCCGGCAGCGACCCGGAGCACCCAGGCCTGGTGCGGATCTACCGCACGCCCGAGCAGCCGAACGACCGCTACGAGAATTCCTGGCATTCCGACGCGACCTGGCGCGAGGCGCCGCAGTTCGGCGCGGTGCTGCGCTGCGTTGAATGCCCGCCGGTCGGGGGCGACACCATGTGGGCCAACATGGTACTCGCCTATGAACGGCTGCCGGAGCACGTCAAGACCGAGATCGCCGACCTGCGCGCCCGCCACAGCATCGAGGCAACCTTCGGCGCGGCCATGCCCATCGAGAAGCGGCTGGCGGTCAAGGCGCAGTACCCGGACGCCGAGCACCCGGTGGTGCGCACGCACCCCGAGACCGGCGAGAAGGTCCTGTACGTCAACGTCTTCACTACCCACTTCACCAACTTCCATACGCCGGCCCGCGTGCGCTATGGCGCCGACGCCAATCCCGGCGCTGCCGACCTGCTGCGCTACCTCATCAGCCAGGCCACCATCCCCGAATACCAGGTGCGCTGGCGCTGGCAGCCCAACAGCGTGGCGATCTGGGACAACAGCGCCACGCAGCACTACGCCGTGATGGACTACCCGCCCTGCCATCGCAAGATGGAGCGCGCCGGGATCATCGGAACCAAGCCTTTCTGAACACCGACATGCAAGAGAACCTGATCACGCCGACGCCGTCGGCCTATGCCTTCCCGCTGCTGGTCAAGCAGTTGCTGCTGAATGCGATGAGCATCCACGGCGAGCAGGAAATCACGTACCGCGGCGAGCGCCGCTACCGCTTCAGGCAATTCCGCGAGCGCATCGGCCAGCTCGCCTCCGTGCTGCGGGCGCTGAACGTCCGCCACGGCACCACCGTCGCGGTCATGGACTGGGACAGCCACCGCTACCTCGAAAGCTATTTCGCCATTCCGATGATGGGCGCCACGCTGTTCACGGTGAATGTCCGGCTATCGGCGCAGCAGATCCTCTATACCCTGAACGACTCGAAGGCGGAAGTCATCCTCGTACATGCCGACTTCGTCCCCATGCTGGAGGAGATCAAGGCGGAACTGAAGTCGTTGCGGCGCGTGATCGTCATCGCCGACGGTGAGGCGGTTCCGGCCAATACCCTGCCGTTGGCCGGCGAGTACGAGGCGCTGATGGACCAGGCTTCGGCCGACTTCGACTTCCCCGAGTTCGACGAGCGTACCAAGGCCGCGACGTTCTACACGACCGGCACGACCGGCGACCCCAAAGGGGTCGCCTACAGCCACCGCGACATCGTCATGCACGCGATGTCCACCGCCATGAGCCTGTGCTCGCCGCGCGAGGGGCAGCGCCTGCACCGTGAGGACGTCTACATGCCGATCACGCCCATGTTCCACGTGCTGGCCTGGGGCATGCCGTACATCGCGATCATGCTGGGGCTCAAGACCGTGCTGCCAGGCCGCTACATCCCCGAGCGGCTGGTCAGCCTGCGCGAGTCGGAGGGCGTGACGTTCTCCCACTGCGTGCCGACTATCCTCCAGATGCTGCTCGATGCGTCCGACGCGCAAGGCAAGGACCTGTCCGGCTGGAAGCTGATCATCGGCGGTTCGGCCATGTCGCCGGCGCTGTGCGAGGCGGCGCTCGATCGAGGCATGGACGTGTTCACCGCCTATGGCATGTCGGAAACCGGCCCCATCGTCTCCCTGGCGCAACTGCCGCCGGGATACCAGCCGAAGGATCGCCAGGAAGAGGTGCGGATGCGCTGCGCAACCGGCCGCCCGGTGCCGTTCGTCGACTTCCGCATTGTCGACGGCAACCTGAACGACGTAGCGCGCGACGGGAAGCAACAGGGCGAAGTCGTGCTGCGCTCGCCTTTCCTGACGAAGGGTTATGTCGGCAAGCCGGAAGCATCGGAAGAACTTTGGACCGGCAGCTACCTGCATACGCAGGATATCGCCGTCATGGGCCAGGATGGCTTCGTCCGGATCGTCGACCGCATCAAGGACGTGATCAAGACGGGCGGCGAGTGGGTGTCCTCCATCGAGGTCGAAAGCCTGATCACGGGCGTGGCCGGCGTGCAGGAGTGCGCGGTGGTCGGCGTGCGTGACGAGAAGTGGGGCGAACGGCCGATGGCGTTCGTGGTGCGCAAGCCCGACGCGAACGTAGGCGTGGAAGCGATCCGTGACGGACTGATGCAGCACGTCGATTCGAAGCGCATCAGCAAGTACGCGGTACCCGATCCGGACCGCATCGCCTTCGTCGCCGAGATCCCGAAGACGAGCGTCGGCAAGATCAACAAGAAGTTGCTGCGCGAGCGTGCCGTCCAAAAACCCGTCCCTGGAGACCAGCATGAACCGTGATGCCGATCCGACCGCCACGCCAGTCTGCGATGAACTGCGGGCCAGCGGCTACTGGAATTCTGACTGGGATGCGGCCGCTGAACTCGATCCGGTCTGGACGGAACGGTTCGTGGCGATGGGCATGCATCCGCTGAAGGCGGGCGTGCTGGACCCAAAAACCATCGAGTTCATCTGCATTGCGGTGGACGCGTCCTGCACGCACCTGTACGCGTCCGGTACGCAGCGCCATATTCGCAAGGCGCTCGCACTCGGCGCCACGCGGGAACAGATCACCGCGGTGCTGCAACTCGTCAGCGTGCTGGGCATCCACTCGATGAGCCTGGGCGGCCCGCTGCTGATCGAAGAACTGGAGCGCGCGCGCAATGGATCGGACGTCACGGACGTTGGGGACGCCAACGAGCGCGCGGTGGCATGACGGAGGAAACACAAATGGACGCCACGCAGAAGCCAGTCACGGTCGCCAGGACGGACGAACTCCCGCCCGGCCAGCGCAAGCTCATCTTTATCGACGGCAAGAGCATCGTGCTGTTCAACGTCGAGGGAACCATCCACGCCATCGACAACTCTTGCCCCCATAACGGAGCGTCGCTGGCCAGCGGGAAGCTGCAGGGCACCGTCCTGCAATGCCCCGCCCACGGCTTACGGTTCGATCTGACGAAGCCCTGTGAGCCCGGCTCGGCAAGCCTGTGCCTGCGCAAATTTACCGTCCAGGCGACTGGAGACAGCCTGGCGTTGCTGGTGGACGCCGCCGGCACGCCATGATCCGGGCACTGCCCTGCCCACCGAGGTTTGGCTGGATGCATCTCTCCTCGCGGCATCATTATCAGTCCATGCGACTTGCGGTATGACGGCGCCGGGGGGCACCTTCGCCGGCATCCCGAGACTTCTGGAGACACACCATGCCCTACCTGCTGCGCAGCGGCAGTCTGGCCAACTACGCCGAAGTGGCGCGGTCCGCAGGACTGAATCCCCATCAGCTTTTGGCCAAGGCCAGCCTGAGCCGCTATGCCCTGCTCGACACGGACATCCGTGTCCCGGTCGAGGCCGTGAGCCAGCTCCTCGAGGCCTCGGCGGCCGCGTCAGGCCGGATCGACTTCGGCCTGCGCATGGCCGAATCCCGCCAGCTCGCCGACCTGGGCCCCCTGGGGCTTGCCATGCGGGAAGCGCCCAGCCTGCGCATGGCTCTCGATTCGATGGCACGCTATCTGCGCCTGCACAACGAGGCGCTTTCGCTTCATATCGAGGGATCCGGCGAACTGGTCACGGTGCGGGCCGAACTGCTCGGCACGGGTGACGGCGGCCTGCGCCAATCCATCGAACTGGTGGTCGGGGCGATCCATCGCGCGCTGCATTGCCTGCTCGGGCGCCTGCACGGCGTGCCCCTGGTACCGCACCGCGTCTATTTCACCCACGCGGCACCCGCCAACACGGCCACGCATACCCGACTGTTCGGCACAACGGTGTCGTTCAGCCAGGAGTTCGACGGCATCACGTATCGCGCCGACGACCTCGAAGTCCCGTTGAAGGCCTACGACCGTTCCACAGTATCCGAAGCGCGCAGACATCTCGATTCCATGCTCGCCGAACGCGGGGAAAGCATGCCTGACAATGTGAGGCGGCTGGTTGCATGCATGCTGCCGCAAGGCAAATGCTCGGCCGACGAGGTCGCCCGGCAGTTGGGGATCGATCGCCGCACGGTCCATCGCAAGCTCCGGCTTTCCGGCCAGAGCTACCTGACGATTCTCCATGAAGTGCGCGCCGATCTCGCGGTGCGCTACATCGCAAATATTGAACGACCGCTCTCGGAAGTTGCAGCATTGCTTGGATTCACTTCGCTTTGCGTTTTTTCCAGATGGTTCGCCATGCGGTTTGGTTGCAGTGTGTCGGAATGGCGCGGTCGGCCTGCGACCTCGGTCCAATCCGCGTCTGCGCCGTGACGGGAACAAGGAACCAACCATGCAGAACCAAAGAAAATCGGCCGATGCCATGCTGCCGACACTGGGCCGCCTGCATCGCGAGGTGCGGACGATGAGCCGGCGGGTGCATCGCCAGTCGATCTTGCGGACTCTCGATGGTGTCGGCGACTACGCCCGGAACGTGTCCGCGGTGATCAACGATATCCTGGATCAAGGCGACGCCCATGAGAGGGTCGTGTGCTTCGCTTCGGCAGTGGAGTTTGGCATCCCGATGCATCACCAGAGCGAGCATTGCCGTCTGGCAGCCATCCATACGGGTTCCAGTGCGATGCGTGTGTTGTACTGGACGGCGGTCCGGCGAATGCGATCGAACTGGCCAGCGCTGGATGCGGAAGCGGATCGCCATGCGAGGACCCGCACATCCCATGTAACTGAGGCATCCAGCCCGGCAAGGAAGCAGCCGGAGACGGTGCTTTGCCGACAATGCGAAGCC
Source organism: Cupriavidus sp. BIC8F (assembly GCF_032465815.1). Taxonomy (NCBI): domain Bacteria; kingdom Pseudomonadati; phylum Pseudomonadota; class Betaproteobacteria; order Burkholderiales; family Burkholderiaceae; genus Cupriavidus; species Cupriavidus sp. BIC8F. The sequence continues at coordinate 3,028,466 of NZ_CP136095.1, forward strand.
CTGCGCAGCGATGCGCGGACTTCCCACGGTCACGACGCATTGCATCCCATCTCCGGAATGTATTTCCGATTGGTTGCCAGCGGTGTGCTGACCGAAGCGTGCGAGCACAAGTGCCGAATTTGCAGCACCAGGTGGACGCAACACAGGCGTGCTGCAAGCCTGTTCGTGAGTTGGTCCATTTCGAGGCAAGCGGCTGGTACATAATGCAGCCGATTTGACCAATGATCGCGGACCTGGCTCTCGCTGAGAAACGACGGCTTTGCACTCGAAAGCTGTCGTTACAGTCGATCGAAAGCCAATGGCCGAGATGGGTCGGTCAGAGACGGCCGCGGCATCACCGGCAGCAGCCGTGACCGGCCAATTGGACAAGGGCATGACGATCTTCGCGCGGATCGCCATGCTGAGGCTGCACGCAACGCCGGGCTGGCAATGCCGCCGACGCAGGTGCTGATCTATGGCAACGCCAAGCGGGTACGCCGTTGACGCTCGCGGCACCCAGCGTTGCGCTGGACTTGCCCCTGCGCGTGCTGGTGCGCGATGACTGCCAGGGCAGCACCCGGGTGAGCTTCCACACCGCCGCGGAACTGGAAAGCGCTCACCCATTGCCGGCCGGCCGGCAGCGCCGCGCCGCTGGCTGTGGCGCAGCGGCTGATTCTTGACACGGTGGGCGCGCAAGGTGCCCCGGGGTGATTTATCCGGCCATGCCCTTGTTCGGGTTGATCAGGTACTTCTCCCCCGTCGCGCGCTTGTTGTAGACGGCGATCACGTCCAGGTCCAGCACCTCGGCCAGCGAGATCTCTTTCGAGTAGTGGCTGGCAAAGGTGGTCTTCAGCTCCGCCACCACGCGTTGCTTCAGCGCGTTGGCCCGCTCGCGCCCGATCTTCTGCAGGAACGGGAACAGCAGCCAGCCGCCCATGCCCCACGCCATGCCGAAGTTGCGGTTGAACTCGGTCGGGCTTGTGTCCAGGCCGCCGTAGAGGTAAACCTGCTTGTGGGTGGTCGAGCCATACCGGCTGTATTCGCGGGCCGTCTTGTTCAAGGCCGCTTCCATGCAGGTGAGGATCTGGCCGCCGAGCTTGCCGCCGCCCGTGGCGTCGAACGCGATCGTTGCGCCAGTGGCGACGAGTGCCTCGGTGAGGTCCTGCATGAACGTGGGCGACGCGGCGTTGCAGACGTGGACCGCACCTTGTGCCTTGAGCAGGTCCGCCTGCTCTTGCTTGCGCACGATGTTCACCAGCTTGATGCCATCCTTGAGACAGATCTGATTGAGCATCTGGCCCAGGTTGGAGGCCGCGGCGGTGTGCACCAGGGCGCTATGTCCTTCGAGCCGCATGGTCTCGACCATGCCCAGTGCGGTGAGCGGGTTGACGAATGACGACGCGCCGTCAGCAGGCGTGGCGCCTTCGGGCAGGACCAGGCACTGGTCCGCGGAAATGCAGCGGTACTGCGAGTACATCGCGCCGCCGATGGCAGCCACGGTCTTGCCCATCAAGGCTTGCGCCGCAGGGGACGAGCCTGCATCAACGACCACGCCCGCGCCCTCATTGCCAACCGGCATGGACGCATCCAGGCGGCCCGCCATGCTGCGCATCGCGCCTTCCGGAACGCGCGCGGTGACTATGGGGCGCTCGGCCGTGCCGCTGGCCTTGGCCGTGCTCATGTCGGCCGCACCGAACAGCAGGCCGAGATCGGACGGGTTGAGGGGAGAGGCTTCAATGCGGATGAGCACTTCATCCGGGCCAGGGAGCGGCGTGTCGATGCTGTCTAGCGACAGCTCGAGTTCACCGCCGCTCTTGATTTGCGAACGAAGTTGAAGTGCGGTGTGCATTCGATGTCTCCTTGGTTTGTCGGTTTGTCGGTTTGCGGTGAGCGGGGTAGCAGCGTCGGGCTGTTTTCGCCAGCAGTCAGCAATGTAGCAAGTTCCTGCGAATCCCGTACTGGGCCGGAAATTCAGGTCATGCGTCGGCCGACAGGCCATCATGCATCGCGCTGATAGCGGTGGCTATGTCAATCACCTGGCGGTCAGCGCTCCCACAATCAATCCAACCACTGGCGCCAGTGTCCAGTAACCGGGGGGGAGTCGCTTTTCGATGCAGAGTGGGGGGCTCTCGGGTTCCCGCTGGGGCCTGCGCGGGACGGAAAGCCTGGGCGGTGATCTTCAGGCGCTGTTCGTGCTCGAAAGCAGCATAGGAAGCGACAACGGCACTCTGTAGCAGGTTAATGCCTCTGCCAAGGACGCTTCCGCTACACTGGCCGGCCCATTGGAGATTTCAGTCCGGCATGGCCACCGTCGAACGTACGGCTTATCTGCATTTTCCCAAGGTCTTTTCGGCGGCGGAATTGCAGGCCTTATCTGGTCACTACACGGGCCCCACACAATTTGGGCTTCCAATATTCGGTAATTTCGAACCGATCCGGCCAGGAGAGATTTCGGAAACGGCCGTCAACCGGTCCGTCGCTGGTAATCGAGCAAGACTGAAATCTCGCCAGGCCTAGAGATAGACGGGAATCGCTGGCTGGTGGGGATTGTTAAGCAATGCGCCAACGAAAAGACGCTCTGTTGCCAGCAGAGCGTCTCGCGTTCGTCAGAGTCAAGATGCCGCCGACTGCAAAAGCTCCTCGACGCCAGGCTGCTCTTTCGTCCGGCTTTGACTAGTTTTGTTGACGTAGCCCTCCGGAGCGCACTCGCTTGGCATAACGCCTTGGTTGCGAAGGTGTGCCGCGACCATCTCGCACCATTTGAGCAACTGGTGCTTGTCAAGATCCGCGACCACGTCTTCACCGAAAAGATTCGAAAGCTCAAGCGCGACTCCTGAAAATGCGGCGCCGTCATCTCGAATGGTCAATACCCCGTCGCCATCCTGGTCGCACATCTCAATCCTTGTGGCAGACATATCCATTACCTCCTGAAGCTTCGTAACCGTCACTTGACTCGTAACCGTCATATCAGGCGCTCCCCGCCTTGTCGGTCGCTTGGCCAGCGTATCTATGCTAGAAGATCGACTTCCCTCCCACCAAGGGGAGTAATGGGCCCGGGGCCGCACCGTCCTTGACGGCCGGGCGGATTCATCTTCGGCGTAGCAGGGAGCTAAGGAGTGGGAGCGTCAAGCGTGCCATGGAGATGATGCTCGTCTCGATATGCTCGATGCAAAATGTACGAGGGACTGATCTCGGAGTGACGATGCTAACTCATGGGTCCGACGCAGCCCGACGACAATCTGGCGGCATCCACCGAAGAAAGGTCAAGTACTGCTTGGAACTCACAGTACGACCGCTCAGGGAATCAATTCCACCCTCTCACCTCTGCACCGGTGGACGGCCGAGTCGGCCGGGTCGCTGCCGTTGACTCAGGACCCAGCTACGGCGGTTCCCGGTCAGCAAGAGACGATCGCCTGCGGTATCAAGCTGATATTCGAACGGCGCATCTACATCAGATATCGGTCCTATTGGAGTTCAGTCTTCCCCCCTCAACGTGCGAGAGGTTTCGGTGCGCCAGTCGTAAAGGAGGGTTGCAGCATCCGGGCGCGGAGGGCGCAGCAGGTCGTGGAGGGCGGTGTCGGAAGCGGGCATGGGGCCCTCTGGCGTAACCCGAGCACCTGTCGGTCCAGTCGAGTTCAATGACCGTGCAGTCAGGCTGGGAAAAAGAGAGGCTGAAACATGGGTAGACCGCCCGCTATGGCGCGCACCTCGCCCATGCCATTGCCAATGCGGGCAAGACGGTGGCGACGGCGCTGCCGGTGGTCATTGATGTCGCACGCCTCGCGCAGGTACCGGAGCTTTGGCGTCGGCTTGTCCCGACGTTCGGGAAGCGGAGCAGGCGGCGCGGTCCTGAGCGCCGCCTGCTGTAGCTCCCAGCGGCGTGACCGGAAGCGCCTATCAGGCGCTGACCGTACGGGATTCCACCACGCCAAGGGCAATGTCCCTCAGATCGTCATCAGTGATCTCGGCCTTCGTATCCGCCAGTCGCTTGAAGCGAGCGAAGGCAGCGGATAAGACTTCGTCGTCGGGAAAGTGCATCCCGAGCTCCTGGACCCTGTGCCTGAAGGCATTCCGGCCGGAAAGCTTGCCAAGCACGAGCGCGCCTTTGTCCCATCCGACGTCTTCCGGTCGCATGATTTCATAGGTCTCGCGTGCTTTCAGGATGCCATCTTGATGAATACCGGAAGCATGGGCGAAGGCATTTGCACCGACCACCGCCTTGTTCGGTGGAACGCTGAATCCCGTGGCCTCGGCAACGACCCTGGACGCAGCGAGCAAATGGGTGGTGTTCACTCCAACATCAAGTCCGAACAGGTCGCGCCTGGTCTTTACTGCCATCACGACCTCTTCCAGAGACGCATTGCCTGCGCGTTCGCCAAGCCCGTTAATAGTGCATTCGATCTGACGCGCGCCACCATGTCTGACGGCCGCCAGAGAGTTGGCAACGGCCAGGCCGAGATCATTGTGGCAATGCACTGACCATACGGCCTTGTCGGAGTTGGGGATACGCTCGCGAAGCCTCCTGAGTCCTTCGGCGAATTCGGCGGGCATGGCATAGCCAACGGTGTCGGGGAAGTTGATCGTAGTCGCCCCTTCGCTGATGACACCTTCGATCACACGACAGAGGAAATCCGGGTCCGATCGACTCCCATCCTCAGGGCTGAATTCCACGTCGTCCGTAAATTTTCGCGCGAAGCGGACAGCAGTGCGGGCCCGCAGAGATACCTCCTCCGGGGTCATGCGCAGCTTCTTCTCCATGTGCAACGCTGACGTTGCAATAAAGGTGTGGATGCGGGATCTTCTCGCGCTGCTCAACGCATTGGCGGCTCTCTCGATATCCCGCTCATTGGCACGGGCAAGCGAGCAGATCACGCTGCCTTTTACTTGTCGGGAAATCTCCTTGATAGCTTCATGGTCACCATCCGAGCTGGCTGCAAAGCCAGCTTCGATGACATCGACGTTCAGGGTGTCGAGATGTTCCGCGATCGCGATTTTCTGCCTGATGGTCATCGCCGCGCCGGGCGACTGTTCGCCATCGCGCAGGGTGGTATCGAAGATGACGAGCTTGTCGTCGGCGCTGGTCGAACTGTGGGGCTTCTGGTTTCCGTTCATTTACCTACTCCTGGGTCAGGGCGACCGCTCAGTTCGGCTCGATGCCGTGCGACAACACCTCATTCGCCCACGTCACGGCCGCGCGTGCAGGCGGCTGGCCCGTCGACTCTACGCGTTGCGCCAGTCCGAGCACCCGATCGCGGATACCAGCGACTTCGTCGCGAAGGGCTGAATCGTCGACGCCGCCGAGGTACTCCCGGGCGCAACTTACGATGCCGCCGGCATTGATGAGGAAATCGGGCGCATAGAAGATGCCGCGCTGATGCAGGGTGTCACCCTCGGCCAGTGAGGCGAGTTGGTTGTTTGCGCCGCCGGCGATGATCTGGAAGCGGCAGCATTCGGCCACGGCCGCGGTGATGACGGCACCCAGCGCACAAGGCGCGAATACGTCGGCATCCACTTCCGTAATGACTTCCGGCGATACGACACGTGCGCCAAATTGCTGTTGCGCCTGCGCTGTGCGCCCGGCGTCAATATCGGCCACGGTCAGGGTGGCGCCCGCTTCATGGAGGCGGCGGCAGAGCTCCCAGCCTACCGACCCCAGACCCTGGACTGCCACAGACAGGCCGCTGAGCGCCTTGCGGTCCAGGCGGTACTGCGCCGCCGCTTGAATACCGACGAACACGCCGTAAGCCGTCCACGGCGATGGGTTGCCACCGAATCCGCCGTCGCGCGGCATGCCGCTGACATAGCGGGTTTCGGCCTGGACAGCGCGCATGTCGTCCACCGTCGTGCCCACATCTTCAGCCGTGATATAGCTGCCTCGCAGCGACTCGACCATGCGGCCGAAAGCGCGGAAGAGCTGTTGGCGGTCCATCTGCGCCGGCGAGCGCAGGATCACAGCCTTGCCGCCGCCGAACGGAAGCCCGGCGAGGGCGTTCTTGTAGGCCATGCCCTGCGACAGGCGCAGGGCGTCGGACAGCGCCTCGGCCTCGGCTGCATAGGTCCAGTACCGGCAGCCGCCGAAGGCGGGGCCCAGTCTGGTGTTGTAGATGGCGATGATGGCCTGCAGGCCGGATTCCGGATCGGTGGCGAGCGTCACGCGCTCGTGGGACAGGCCTTCGCCAGTGCCGAACAGGCGGACAGCGGCCGCCGCGTGGGTACGGTCGTTCAACTTCTTCTCCATGACGTGGGGAATGCAAAGCTGTAGCTCTGCCTTCCTTGGCACACCGCCTGGGTTGCAGTGCGGTGCGGCTTTGATGGGGCGCGGAGCCCCCATCGCGTTCGGCTGCGGGCGATCGTGTCGCGCCGGCGCCGGGTTGGCATCTTACCCAGATTCTGGGTGCGAGAAGGGCTGGGGTTTTCGCTTACTCCAGGGTCGGCCTCTACCTCCATTCACATGTTCTTTACTTGGCAAACGGTGGCGTCCATGTAGGCTTTTACGGCTGGCCCCGAGTGCTACCTGGTGCCGCCACCGTGCAGCACCGCATTGCGGCGCGCGTACAGGAAGTAGACCGACAGCCCGATCCCGAGCCAAGTGAGAAAGGCGATCCAGGTCAGCGCTTGAAGGTGCGCCATCAGGAACAGGCAGAAGCCCACCGATAGCAGCGGAACCACCGGCACGCCGGGACAGCGGAAGGCCCTCTTCAGTTCGGGACGGGTCCGCCGCAGCACCAGCACCGCGATCGAAATCAGCGTGAAGGCAGAGAGCGTGCCGATATTGATCAACTCGGCCAGCACGTTGAGCGGCACGAATGCGGCGATCATCGCAAACACGATGCCGACGGTCCAGGTGGCAAAGAACGGCGTGGCGTGCACCGGATGCACCGACGACAGCTTGGCGGGCAGCAGGCCGTCGCGCGACATGGCAAAGATGACGCGGGTCTGCCCAAATGTCATTACCAGGATCACCGTGGTCATGCCGAGAATGGCGCCCAGGTCGACAAAGCCGGCCACCCAGTTCTGTCCCGCGTACTGCAGCACCAGCGACACCGGATGGTCGATGCCGGCGAACTTGACGAAGGGGACGACGCCGGTCATGATGGCCGCGACAATCACGTATAGCACTGTGCAGACCGTCAGCGAGCCGATGATGCCGACCGGCAGGTCGCGGTGGGGATTGCGCACTTCCTCGGCGGCCGAGGTCACCGCATCGAAGCCGATGAAGGCGAAGAACACCAGCGCCGCCGCATTGAAGATGCCGGATACCCCGAACGGCGCGAATGGCTGCCAGTTAGCCGGCTTGACATGCCAGACGCCGACCGCGATGAACAGCACCACCACCGCAACCTTGATCGCCACCATCACGTTATTGAGGCGGGCCGACTCGCGCACGCCGCAGGACACCACCCAGGTGGTGATCAGCATGATCAGGAAGGCCGGCAGGTTGAACACGGTGTGTACGCCTGGCACCGCCCCCGGAGCGGCCGTCAGCGCCGCCGGTAAATGCAGGCCGAAACCCGCCGCCAGCGACTGGAAGTATCCCGACCAGCCCACCGACACCGCCGAGGTAGCCAGGCCGTATTCGAGCAGAAGGTCCCAGCCGATCATCCAGGCGATGATTTCGCCCAGAGTCGCGTAGCTATATGTATAGATCGATCCCGACACCGGGATGGCGGAGGCGAACTCGGCATAGCACAGCGCGGCGAAGCCGCAGGCCATGGCCGCAATGACGAAAGACACGGTCAGCGCCGGGCCGGCGGTCAAAGCGCCAGTGCCGGTCAGCACGAAGATGCCGGTGCCGATAATGGCGCCGATGCCCATCAGCACGAGGTCCACCGGACCCAGCACCTTCTTTAGGCCGCCAACGTGGCTGTCCGCCAGCATGGCGTCAATGTTTTTGGTTCGGAACAAGCTCATATAGGTGTCTCCTGTATGTGCTGCCGTGCGATCGCACGGGCCCGCGCCGGGGATGGCAACGAGTCATGCGGGCGCGATGGCATCCGGGGAGCGTGCTGCTGGGGTCGACGGCACGGCTTGCCAGCACGCTGGTAGCGCGCCGGCCCCGATATTTGTTGGAATTACCCGGACCGCCCAGGTCGCGGGGACAGACATCAAACCGAATCAATACGGCGCGCACGGCCCTCCGATTCCTTGCACGCCACCGAAGTGAAACACGCCGGTCTCAATCGACGTGATGAACCCATCCGAACGGGTCGGCGATCTTGCCGCGCTGGATGCCGGTCAGCAACGAACGGAAGCGTTGTGTGACTTCGCCTTCCCCACCATTGCCGATCGTGAACTCCCCACCAGCGTGACGTACCTGCCCGATGGCGGTGACGACTGCGGCCGTGCCGCAGGCAAAGGTTTCCTTAACCCGGCCACTGGCTGCATCTGCGCGCCACGTCTCGAAGTCGTATGGTGTCTCATTGACCCGAATACCCTCGTGCCGGGCCAGTTCGATGATCGAAGCGCGTGTAATGCCCGGCAGGATGGTCCCTGTTAGCGGGGGCGTGCGCAGAGAGCCGTCATCCATCACGAAAAACACATTCATGCCCTCGAGCTCCTCGATCCAGCGGTGCTCCGCCGCGTCAAGGAACACCACCTGGTCGCAGCCATTGGCCGAGCCCTCGGTCTGCGCGATCAGGCTGGCCGCGTAGTTGCCGCCGCACTTGGCCGCGCCAGTGCCGCCAGGGGCCGCGCGGGTGTATTGATCCGAAACCCATACGGTCACCGCCGACTTGCCGGGCTTGAAATACGGGCCGACCGGGCACGCAATCACGCAAAATACAAACTCGGCCGACGCGCGCACGCCGAGGAAACTCTCCGAGGCGAACATGAATGGACGCAGGTAGAGGCTACCGCTGCCACCTGGAATCCAGGCTCGGTCAATATCGACGAGCGCTTCCACGGCTTGCAGAAATGTTGCCTCGGGCAGGTCGGCCATCGACATGCGGGCAGCGGAGGCGCGAAAGCGCCTTGCGTTCTCCTGTGGTCGGAACAGGGAGATCTTGCCGTCCTCGCCACGGTATGCCTTCATGCCCTCGAAGATTTCCTGCGCGTAGTGCAGTACTGCGCAAGCGGGATCGATTTGGAAAGGATGGCGTGCTTCGACCCTGGCTTCATGCCAGCCGCGACCGTCGGTCCAACGGATCGTGACCATGTGATCTGTGAAGATGCGTCCGAACGTCGGATTTGCCAACTTGGCAGCGATCTCATCGGCGGAGGTGGGGTCGGGGCGAGGCTCTACAACGAACTGCAATTGATTTTCCGTGGTCATTTTTCAGTGTTCCAAGAATGTTGGGCCATATGGCCCTGGCCGTCGCGGTAGCGTCGTCAGGGCGGTTGCCTGACAAGGGTGGAGAGCTACTCGCCCAAAAGCGTCGCGCCTTCGCGCGCCCCACCACCGCCAAGCCGGACGCGCTCGCCACAGGAATCCAGTCTGATGCATTCGGAGCCAGGCTGCAGCACTCTGCGCGCCCCTGCGATATCGGGCCCGCAACGCCGTCCGGCGCTGCGCCGTCTTCTGCATAATGACCTCCTTCACATGGCCGAAACTGCGAATATTGTCCGGTGGTGAAGCCTGTGCGGCGGCAGGGTCCAGTTTGTCGGCGCTCAGGGACTGCGCAAGCTCAACCGCCGTGGCAAGATACTCGGCAATCAGTTGCCGCTCAGCACGTCGTTCGGTAGTCCCGCCGAATACATCGAAGGCGGTGCCGTGCAAGCCCTTCAGGCGCGCCAGCAGACAGACGCCGTCATGGCGCCAGCCCAGCGGCGGGCTCCGGTACCCGGAGATAAAGCCGGCGGTATTCATTCCCGCGGCCCGGTCGCGCGCCTATTGCAGCGGTGGCAGCCGTACCAGTGCCTGGGTGCCGCTCACGTAGACGCGGCCTTTTGCGGGAGTGTATTAGTCGTCCAGGCTGGCCGCGGCCTGGGTTTCGCGCAAGTTGGCGATAGTGTGGCAATCACGATGTCTGTCTCCGCATGCTTCTTTTGTCCGAAGGAGTGTAGGAAGCGCCCGCGCCATCGTAAAATCAAAAATTCCAAAACCTGATATCCGCATAACAAATAGCGGAAGGATGGTCACGGCCAAGTTTCGCGAGGCACCGCAAGGGTTCTGCAAGGAGACTACACTGCGGCAGTTCCGCTACTTCGCCACGACCGCCGAGATCGGGCAGTTTCGATGGCTGTCACCGCCGAGCATGTGTCGCAATCGGCCGTCCCCAATGCGGTGCAGGCACTCGAGCAGCATCAGACGGAGCGCCATTCGAGTGCCTGCCGCAAGGCGTCGCGCTGACCACCGAAGGTCACCAGTTCTACTCGCATGGAAGATCCTGGATTCGGAAGAAGACGCTCTGCGTGAGTCGCGCGTCCAGGTGCATGAATTGCAGGGCACCGTGCACCTGACCGCCTGCTGCACCGTGCTGGGCGACTTCCCTGCCCGGCCTGCTGGCGCGCGCACCAATTACCCGGACAGGGCGTGGAGGGCCTGAATCTGAAATGACGATTCGTGGAAGAAGATGGGCCTGCTGATCGACGCCCCGATGCCTGGCCGTCATTGGCGAGGACCACTTGGGCAATTGGTCGTTGTTCGCCAGTATGTGGCAGCCGAACAGGGTGTGAGCAGAGTTCCGCCGCTTCTCGACTAACGCGTCACCGCTTGAATGGCAGCTAGGCTATGCGGATTCAACCGGTCGATGCAACAGCTTGATGGAATCGTTCAGCCGGTGTATCGAAGTCTAGTGTCTTGCGCGGGCGTTCGTTGAGCCGCCTGGCGATGGTGTTGAGCTTGGCTTCGCTGCCCGAGCGCAAATAGGCACGGACGTTTCCGCTGCAGCTTTCACGCACCAAGTCTTCGGCATGCGCGAGTTCGGTGCCACACGCAGCAAGCGCACAACCCCGCGCGGGATGCTCGCAATGAGTTCCGGCACATTCGACAGCGTCACAGCAGTGCGCCATCAATTGCCGCTGGCATCGGCCGCGCCAGACCGGTAGCGCAGCAGATGGTCGGTGCCGGATTCGGACAGCCAGACTTCTCCCGGGCGGCCCATCATCTGGCGTACGTTCGCGTGCGGGCGCGGTAGCGTGAGCACTTCGAATCGCTCGGCGCGCGGGTCGAAGCGCACCAGCGCGTTGGCGCTCCATTCGCTAAGCCAAACGATGTCCCGGTCGTCGACGAAGATCGCGTACGCATGCGGGTCGTGGCCGGGCAGCCGCCATTCGCGCCATTGATGCGTTGCCGGGTCGAACACGCCGACTTTGCCAGCGCTCCACTCGCTGACCCAGATGCGTCCTTTCGAATCGGCCCATACGCGTCGTGCCCCCTGATTTGGCGTCGGCGGCTCGATGACCTGCGCCGCGCCGCTGGCGGGATCGATGCGACCGAGATAGCTGCCGGCCAGTGACGCGAAGTACAGGCTGCCGTCAGGGCTCACACAAATGCCGTAGGGGCCGGGCCCGCGCGGCGCATCGAAAACGCGCATGCTGGCGCGCGCTGGGTCGAGCTCGCCGTAGATGCCGCTCTGCCCCGTGAACCACAGATGCCCTCCCTTGTCGAAGACCGCTGTATTCAGATTGGCGTTCGGCCGGTCCTTCGGTAGCGGGAAACGCGTCACGGCAAGTGTCTTCGGGTCGACGCGCACGATCGCGTTCTGGCCGCCGTCCGTGATCCATGCCGCCCCATCGGGACCGACAATCACGCCGTGCGGCGCCGACCCTGCGCCGAGCTGCACCCTGTCGGCCTTGCCGCCGCGCGGGTCCAATCGTCCGACCGCGCCCTGTGCCTGCGCTGTGTACCACACGGTGCCGTCGGGCGCCGGTGCGATGTCGTGCGGCGCGCTGCCTGCGGGAACGGAAAACGTCTCGAACAATGGAGACTGCGCCTGTGCCGAAGCCATGGCGAGCAGGACGCTCAGGAGGGAAGATGCACATAACGGGGCCAGCACGGATTCAAGAATCCTGCTCACCGCTGCCACAACTCTTCCCTTCTCGACTTCCAGCATGTCCTCCTCCATGGCCGAGGATGCGTCGCAAAGTGCACCGACGCCTTCATTGTTGCACTGATCCCGGCCGGTGGGCAGGACTCGGCCAGTTTCGACCGTAGGGCACCGCTTAGCTTATGATAGGACCGATGTGCTAGCAAAAACGGACCCTCGCTCACGCATACGTGCCTATACCAACGGCCTGCGATGCAAATTGAAAGCCCGTCGACCTGGCACCCTTGATATTGCAGATGCTCTCGATGCAGCCACATCGCATTGACGCATCGACGGACTCCGCCTGCCCCCGACGCGCAGGCGGACAGGCAACAAGAAGCCCAGAACAGGCTTCCATCTAATTGCCCCCCATTTCCAAGGTGATCGTCTCATACAACGCCTGCGCGGCAGGCTGCAATGGCCTGTCGCGACGGCGTATCAGCGCGAGGACGCGGTCTACGTCAGGTTCGACCAGGGGGATTGCGCAGAGCCGGGGATGATCCCGAGGCACCGCCATGCCAGGCAGCACGGCCATGCCAAGCCCAGCTTCAACCAGCGCCAGCACGCCGACGACGTGGTTGGCTTCGTAATGAATGGTGGGGCGTCGCTCGAGGTGGGCGATGGCATTTTCGATCAAGGCGCGATTGCCGCTTTGCTTCGACACGCTGACCATCCGTTGCCCCGCCAACTCCTCCCAGGCCACGCACTCCCGCCCGGACCATTCGTGGTCGCGCCGCATTGCCAGGCGATAGCGCTCGGCGCGGACCGCGCGGAACTCGATGTTGGGCTCCTGGGCGCCCATGAAGTTGAGCCCGAAATCCGATTCTCCCGACATGACGCTGGCCAGTACGGCATTTGCGCTTTCGTCAATCACGCGGACGCGCACGCCCGGATGCCGGCTGGCAAACACGTGGATCGCATGGGGCAGGAAATGCAGCGCGGCAGACGGTATGGCAGCCACTGTCACCAGGCCGCGTTGAAGCGTGGCCTCGTCGCCGAGCCGGAACACCGCGTTATCCAGGATGTCCAGCGCAGCGCGGGCTTCTTCCAGGAACTGGCGGCCGATATTCGTCGTCTCCACGCGGCGCGTGGTCCGGTCCAGTAAGCGAGAGCCGAGCGTCTTTTCCAGCTTTTCGATCCGCCGGCTTAGTGCTGGCTGTGAAATGTGCAGGGCTTCGGCCGCCATACGGAAGCTTCCTTTTTCGGCCGTCGCGACAAAGGCCTGCAAGTCTTCCAGGGCGAAATTAATGCGTGGCATGCATTGAATCATCAGAACATTGCAATTCACAGAATAGTCTTGCGTCGATACGCTTGCAATGCCTGATCGGGACGTTGTGTCGTGCCGAGAAGCGCACAAGAAGACGTATCTCGGAGACTTATCTTGAAACTCGCAGTTCGCCATCTCGCGCTCGCCCTTACCCTGAGCGCCTGCACCTTTACCGCCTGGGCTGAAGCCTGGCCCGCAAAGCCGGTGAAGTTCGTCGTGCCGTTTGGACCCGGCGGCGCCAACGATCTGGTTGCCCGCGCCGTGGCCGAGGCAGCGTCGAAGCAGCTTGGCCAACCCATCATCGTAGAGAACAAGCCTGGCGCCGGTTCGGTACTGGGCGCCGACTATGTGGCCAAATCCGCGCCGGACGGCTATACCTTCCTGGCGCCAGCGGCCGGCGTGATCACCAACGGGATGATCAAGGCCCACCTGCCGTACAAGGAGCAGGATCTGGTGCCCGTGGCCATGCTGGCCGTCAGCCCGTCGGTCATCGTGGTGCCCGCCGACTCCCCGATCAAGGACCTCAAGAGCCTGGTTGCCAGCGGCAAAGGCGGAAAGAGCCTGAATTTTGCTACGGCGGGTACCGGCAGCACGCCGCACTTCGTCGCGGAGATGCTGAAGCTGGCAACCGGCGCAAAACTCGAGATCATCCCCTACAAGAGCGGCTCGGAAGGCATGGTCGCCGTTGTCGGAAAACAGGTGGACGCGACCTCAGAGGCCAGCGTGGTGGTGCTGCCGCAGGTCAAGGGCGGCAAGCTGCGAGCGATCGCTTCCACCTGGAATACGCGCATTGCCGCGATGCCGGACGTGCCCACCACCACGGAACTCGGCTATCCCGGCATCTTCATCGGTCACTGGTCCGGCGTCTTCGCACCGCGCGGTACCCCTGACGCGATCCTCGACAAGATGAACAAGGCCATCGACGCCGCCATCAAGTCACCGGAGCTGCGCGCCAGGCTGATCCCGCAAGGTATCCAGCCGATGGGCGGGACGCGGGCTGACTTTACCAAGTTCCTGGCAGGCGAAAAGGCTCGCCTCGGCCCGATCGCGCGCGCAGCCAATATGAAAGAAGACTGACGGGCGGCACGGCCCGCACCAGTGAATAACAGGAGACGACATGAAGCTGAAGATCCTTGCCACCAGGCCAACCTTGCTGGTTCTCATGCTCTGGCTGGTCTCTCCGGCCTGGGCAGACGAGATCCGCGTGATTACCTCGGGCGGCTTCACCGCCGCCTACCAGCAACTCGTGCCGCTGTACGAGGCCGCTACGCAGGACCGTGTCATCACTGCCTATGGTGCGTCGATGGGCAATGCGCCCGATTCCATTCCCAGCCGGCTGGCACGGGGCGAGACGTTTGATGTGTTGATCCTGGCGGACTCGGGTCTTGAGGAGCTGGTATCGGAAGGCAAGGTGGCCGCCGGCAGCCGGGTCGACCTGGCCCGCTCGCTGATCGGCATGTCCATGCGCAAGGGCACGCCAAAGCCGGACATCAGCACGACCGAAGCCCTGAAGCAGACCCTGCTCAACGCTACATCCATCGCGTATTCCGCCAGCGCCAGCGGGACGTATCTCTCCAACGAGCTGTTCCCCCGGCTTGGCGTCGCGGACGAGATCAAGGACAAAGCCCGCAAGATCTACAGCGAGCGTGTCGGCGCCGTGGTGGCGCGAGGCGATGCCGAAATCGGCTTCCAGCAGGTCAGCGAGCTGCTTCCCTTCAAGGAACTGGACTACGTCGGTCCGTTGCCAGCCGAGTTGCAGCAAAAGGTGTTCTTTTCCGCGGGAACGATCGTAGGCCGACAGACACCGGCATCTTCCCGGTTCGTCAGCTTCCTTGCCTCGCCGGCGGCGGCTGCGATTGTCAGCAGCACGGGATTGGAACCCGTGGCCACCCCTCTGCCGCCACCGGCGCCTCCGGCTTTGGGCCAGCCGCGGAAACCTTGACCCTGGGGCCGGTGCCCGCGGCCCGAGCCCACACTCCACCGTCAGCAACGATGGTTGCGTTTAGCTTGCCGCCTTCCCGTTCATTGCGGTACTATTTTTTTTATGAATCGGTTCCACATCAAATCGATTATTACCGCCACGAATGTATTGGCGGAATAGCTCTCGACTTGAAAGTTCGCAAGCAACCCGTCCAGAAGGCGGGTTTTTGCTTTCTGGGCCCATCAGAGGACTTGGAAATGATGAGCAAGAGAGAGGGCAGTTCGGACCAGACAGCCGTTCTGCATATGGTCTGCGGCAAAATCGCTTCGGGGAAATCAACACTGCCGAAGCGCTTGGCGTGCACGGAGAATGCTTTGGTGATCAGTGAGGACGTCTGGATGGCGCATCTCTATTCAGGCGAGATCCGCGCGTTGGAAGACTATGTACGTTGCTCGGGGCGCATCAGGCGGGTGCTCTCGGACCACGTCCGGACGCTCCTATCGGCCGGTATGTCCGTGATTCTGGATTTCCCCTTCAACACCATCGACAGCCGTGCATGGGGACGCGAGTTATTTAATGGAGCTCGCGTGGGACACCTGCTTCACTATCTGGAAGTCAATGACGAGATTTGTAAGATGCGCCTCAGGGCACGGAATGCCTCAGGCGAGCATCCGTTCGAAACGAGCGATGCCCAGTTCGATCAGATAACGCAGTACTTTGGCCCGCCTTCGACAGCCGAAGGGTTTCAGATCGTGTGGCACGCTGCTACGCAATAGGCCGCGTCAGACCAGATCAAGCGAGAGAGCCTAACTTGGAGTCCTAAAGGTCGTCGGCTTCTGAGAGCAGACATCCGCAACGTCTCGGACCACGGTCCCTTGTGGGGTCGCTTTGAGACCCTCACCCCGCCCCGCAGATCAGCGAAAAACCAAAAAAAACCGCTCCAAAGAGCGGCCTTCTCGACAAACGGGCTAGCGCTTCGCCCCGGGATCAGTCATCCAGCAACGACAAGTCCCGCACCGCGCCCTTATCCGCCGACATCACCAGCTTGGCGTAAGCCTTCAGCGCAGCAGACACCTTGCGCGGACGCGCCTTGGCCGGCTTCCACCCCTTGGCGTTCTGCGCCTCGCGGCGGCTCGCCAGTTCCTCGTCGGACAGCAGCACGTTGATCGTGCGGTTGGGAATGTCGATGCGGATCTTGTCGCCATCGCGCACCAGGCCGATGGCGCCGCCTGCCGCAGCTTCGGGCGAGCAGTGGCCGATGGACAAACCCGAGGTGCCGCCGGAGAAGCGGCCGTCGGTCAGCAGCGCGCAGGCCTTGCCCAGGCCCTTGGACTTGATGTAGCTGGTGGGGTAGAGCATCTCCTGCATGCCGGGGCCGCCCTTGGGGCCTTCGTAGCGCACGATCACCACGTCGCCGGCCTTGACCTTGTCGTTGAGGATGTTCTCCACCGCCTCGTCCTGCGATTCGGTGACGTGGGCCGTGCCTTCGAACACGAGGATGCTCTCGTCCACGCCGGCGGTCTTCACCACGCAGCCGTCGAGCGCGATATTGCCCGTCAGCACCGCCAGGCCGCCTTCCTTGGAAAAGGCGTGCTCGTAGGAGCGAATGCAGCCCTCGGCGCGGTCCAGGTCCAGGCTGGGCCAGCGCGTGTTCTGGCTGAACGCCACCTGGGTGGGAATGCCTGCCGGGCCGGCCAGGTAGAAGTTCCTGACGGCTTCGTCCCGGGTGCGGCTGATATCCCACTGCTCCAGCGCGTCCTTGAGCGTGGGGGCATGCACCGTGGGTACGTCGGTGTGCAGCTTGCCAGCGCGCTCCAGCTCGCCCAGGATGGCCATGATGCCGCCCGCGCGGTGCACGTCTTCGATGTGGTACTTGTTGGTGTTGGGCGCCACCTTGCACAGCTGCGGCACGACGCGCGAGAGGCGGTCGATATCGGTCATGCCGAAGTCGATGCCCGCCTCGCTCGCGATCGCCAGCAGGTGCAGGATGGTGTTGGTGGAGCCGCCCATGGCGATGTCCAGCGTCATGGCGTTCTCGAACGCCTTGAAGCCTACCGCGCGCGGCAGGACGCGTTCGTCCTCCTGCTCGTAGTACTGGCGGGCCAGTTCCACGATGCGGCTGCCGGCGCGCTTGAACAGCTGCTCGCGGTCCGCGTGGGTGGCCACCACCGTGCCGTTGCCGGGCAGCGACAGGCCCAGCGCCTCGGTCAGGCAGTTCATGGAGTTGGCGGTGAACATGCCCGAGCACGAGCCGCAGGTGGGGCAGGCGGAGCGCTCCACCTCGGCCACGTCGGCGTCGGAATAGGCGCTGTCGGCGGCGATCACCATGGCGTCCACCAGGTCGAGCTTCTTGAACTCCATGGCCTTGGTGACGGGGTTGGCCAGGCGCGTCTTGCCTGCTTCCATCGGGCCGCCGGAGACGAAGATCACCGGGATGTTGAGCCGCATGGCGGCCATCAGCATGCCGGGGGTGATCTTGTCGCAGTTGGAGATGCACACCATGGCATCGGCGCAGTGCGCGTTGACCATGTATTCCACCGAGTCCGCGATGATGTCGCGGCTGGGCAGCGAATAGAGCATGCCGTCGTGGCCCATGGCGATGCCGTCATCGACCGCGATGGTGTTGAATTCCTTGGCCACGCCGCCCGCGGCCTCGATCTCGCGCGCGACCAGCTGGCCCAGGTCCTTCAGGTGCACGTGCCCGGGCACGAACTGGGTGAAGGAATTGACCACCGCAACGATGGGCTTGGAAAAATCTTCGTCTTTCATGCCGGTGGCGCGCCACAGGGAGCGCGCCCCCGCCATGTTGCGGCCGGCGGTGGAGGTTTTGGAACGGTATGTGGGCATTTTATTGCTGAAGAAATATCGCAGAAAGGAAGCGGGCCACGGGAATAAGGATCCTAGCAAAAATAACTTGAACAATTACGTCTTGCGACGAGATGTTCGAGGTTTGATGCGGTAGTTCCACTCGCCATGAAATTCGTCGCGCTCAATGGCCACGGCAGCGAGTTCGGCGTCGCTGACCTTGATACCTGCGTCGTACATGTTCTCGTCCAGTTCCGCACGCACTTTCAGCCCTTCAGCGGTACTCACGCTGCCGATGAGGTTCACTACCACCTGACGCGTCAACAGCGGTCGGCCGCGCCAGTTGTTCGTGATATGGCAGAACAGGCGATGCTCGATCTTGTTCCACTTGCTCGTACCCGGCGGAAAGTGGCACACCTGCACAGCGAAACCGAGTTCGTCGGCCAGTCGCTGCAACTGCACCCGCCACAGCCGCACACGATACCCGTTGCTGCCACCGCAGTCGGCGGTGACCAGCAGTCGCCTGGCTTTCGGATACAACGGACGGCCCATCTCCAGCCACCAGCGACGGATGCTTTGAACCGCGAACTCGGCGGTGTCGTGGTTGATGCCCACGCTGACCCAGCCCTCGTTGGCCGTCACATCATAGACGCCATACGGGGCAACCTTGCCCAGTTCATCGTCGATGAAATCGTGCACACGCGCCTGCTCGGGTTGGCCCTTGGGCTGCCATTCGCGGCCAGCGTTCTTGAAATCGCCGATCAGCTCCTTCTTTTTCGTGTCCACCGAGATGACCGGCTGACGCTGGCGCTGATACTGCGCCACCTTGTCGGCGATGTAGTGGAACTGCGCGTCGCGGTCGGGGTGCTGCGCGCCTTCGCGTGTCTTGCGCACCGATTGCAAGCTGTAGCCCGTCTGCGTCAGCAGATCGCAGATCGTGCGCTGACTCACGCGATGCCCCAGCCGGTTGAGCTCTTCGGCCAGACGGGTGGTGCTCTTGCACGTCCATCGTAGTGCTGACATCGGGTCACCCCGGCTGGTCGGCTCCACCAGTGCATCCAGGTGCTCCAACAACCTCGCATCGAGCTCAGTTAGCCTCTTGCGCCCGCCTCCCGGGGCACGAATGCGCTTGGCCGTCATGTCCCGCGTCGCTCCACCGGCCGCTTCGAGTTCGGCCAGTCCCGCATAGATCGTGGTGCGCGAGATGCCTATCGCTTTGGCCACCAGACTCACGCCCCCACGCCCCAGGCTGCGCGCTTCGGCGGCGGCCCATAGGCGCAACGTCGCCTCATCAAGGCGCGCCTGCAGGGCCCGAAACTTCGCTTCGACTGCCTCGCTGATATCCATGTGCGCATCGTATAGACGCGAGGACAACTGTTCAAGTTATTTTTGCTAGGGTCCTAAGGGCCCTTGCGCGCCCGTGCGAACAACCTCTTGAGCTGCGCCCTGGGCAAAGCGGCAATTATCCCACACCGCCCGGCCTGCCATGCCACCACGCACCGGTCCCGCCTGAGCCCCCCAGGACGACGAGAAGTTGCCTAGGCTAGGAGTCCGTCGGACTTGAGCCCGGGCGAATCCGAATGATCGGTGCGACGAGATTTTTGGACGGCAATCGCGCTGATCGAACGCTCTTGATGGTTGACGAGGCACTGTGATGGCACATTGGAGCGCCTTAGGGGCTCGGCTTTGGGTAGTCGAGGCGCACTTTGCTATCCAACCGCTCGCAGAACGTGCATGCGCTTGATGTTCCAGGCCATGGTCACAAGACTCCATTCGCCTTGCGCCTTGTCCAGCCCGCGCATGCTCATCTGGCGCCAACCCATTACCCGTTTGATGATGCCGAACACCGGCTCCACCGTCTGCTTGCGCAAGCTGTAGAGGGCGCGCCCGGCTTGTGTGCCCAGTCGGTGCGCCATCTGCACAACCGGGTCCGTGGTCTGGGGCTGCGGCACATCGGGGGCAAAGCGCTCCAGCACAGGGGCATGATGCGGCTCCCGCCTTAGCGCCAGCAGCGGCTCGATCCCTGCATCGTGGCACGCGATCACGTTGGCCTGACTGAAGAAGCCGTTGTCCGTGATCAGCGTGCGCACCTCGCCCAGCACCGCAGGCAACGCCGCGATCTGCTCCAGCGTGGGCACGACTTCGCGCTTGTCGTTGCACGCCTGGCTCACGTGCTGGGTGACCACCATCATCGTCTCTGTGTCTACCCCGGCTTGCGCGTTGTAGCTTTGTTCGAAGCCACCCCCCGAGACGGGCATGATGCGTGACTCTTCATCCGTGAGGTTCACCTGATCGCCATCCTTGGGCCCCGCCTCTGGTGGCTCGGGATCCTTGCCGCGCGGCTTCTTGCCAGCGTCCCGCTGAGACTTGCGCTTAGCCGTCTTGGCCTCGTACTCCTGCTGTTCGAGTTGATGACGCTCGGCGGCGCGCTGCTCGATCTTTGCCTTGGCCAGCGCCATCGCGCTCAAGCGGTCTTCGCGTCGAGCGATCTCCGCCGGCACGTCCATGCCATCCGGGATGGCTGCGCGGTCGCTGTTCTCGGCCAGCGCAAGCAGGGCCTGCACTTCCTGTCGTAACTGCGCCTCGATCTTTTGGGCATGACCCCACGACAGGGCGCGGTGCTTGCTCGCGTTCGCGTCGATCTTGGTGCCGTCCAGCGCAATGTGCCCGAGCTTGAGCAGTTTCATCTCGCGCGCCAGCACCAGCACCTGCACAAACAGCGCCTCCACCTCCTTCAGGAATCGACGCCGGAACGTCGCCAGCGTGTCGTGATCCGGGTGGGTGTTGGCTGCCACATAGCGGAAGGCCACCGAGTCGTAGGTCGCGCGTTCGAGCTTGCGGCTCGAGTGCACGCCATTGGCATAGCCGTAGATCAGCAAGCCCAGCAACACGGCGGGATGGTGCGCCGCCGAACCCCGGCCCGCGTATTGGCGTGTCAGTTCGCTCAGATCGAGCTGCTCGATGACTTCGACTACGAAGCGCGCCAAGTGATCATCGGGCAGCCATTCGTCCACTGAGGGCGGCAACAGGTACGCGGTATCTCGGTCTACGGGAACGAAGCGGCTCATCGGGTAGGTCTTTGGTTGTGCGCCAGCGATTATCTCGGACAACGTCATCTTGCGGAAGACTGCAAAGCCCGACAAACTCCTAGACGGATCCCGATAAAGCTATGGGAGGACCGGAAATGGCTGCCGCGAAATCCACCCGCAGGCCGGCAAAGGGCCGCGCCAAGGCTGGCGCCAGCAAGGGGCGGCGCTGGTCGCAGCAGGTAACCGAGCACAGCAACGCGCTGGACCTCGAACCGCACCTCTTCGCCTCGGACAACCCCGAGGAAATTGCCGCTTCGCTCAAGCGTTCCGCCGTGAGCAGCCGGCGCCGCAAAGGCACGGCGTTCCAGTCGGCGATGTCGATGCTCAATTTCTACATCAATCGCGCCGGCCGGCATCTGCCCGAGGCGCGTCGCGCCACGCTGGAAAAGGCCAAGGGCAAGCTGCGTGAAGCGTTCGGGCGGCCACCTTAGGCAGGCGCTACGCGCCCCGCCCTGCTTGCGCGACGGCATTTTCGGGCCAATGCTTGTTCCTATGTCACCTGCACGGAGCCTGATCATGGACAGAAAAAGCGAACTGCAAGCCACCGTGGACGCCCTGGCTCAAGCGGGCAAAGGGTTGCTGGCAGCCGACGAGAGCGGCCCGACCATCGCCAAGCGGTTCGAACGCATCGGGGTGGAGTCGAGCGAGGAAAACCGCCGCGCGTGGCGCAACCTGCTCTTGTCGGCCCCAGGTCTTGGCGAGTTCATCAGCGGCGTGATCCTGTATGAGGAAACCCTCGGCCAACGCGCCGACGATGGCACGCCGCTGCCGGAACTGGCGGCGCGCCAGGGCATCGTGCCCGGCATCAAGGTGGACAAGGGCAAGATCCCGCTCGCCCTGGCACCCGGGGACGAGATCACCGAGGGTCTCGACGGGCTGGCCAAGCGGCTTGCCGGCTATCGCCAGCAGGGCGCTCGCTTTGCCAAGTGGCGTGCGGTCTACAACGTGTCTGACAAACTGCCGGGCTGGGCTGCCGTCCAGGCCAATGCAGAGGCGCTGGCGCGCTATGCCGCGATCTGCCAGGAATCAGGCGTGGTACCAATCGTCGAGCCTGAGGTGCTGATGGATGGCGCGCACTCCATGGCACGTTGCGCCGAGGTCACCGCGGCCGTGCTGCATGCAGTCTTTCATGCCTTGGACCGGCATGCGGTGGTGCTCGAGCACATGCTGCTGAAGCCCAGCATGGTGCTGCCCGGCAAGGAGGCCGGGCACGCGGCGCCGGCCGAGGTCGCCATGCAGACCGTCCAGGTGCTCCGGCGCACGGTGCCGGCGGCGGTGCCGGGCATCTTCTTCCTGTCCGGCGGCCAGACACCCACCGAGGCCACCGCCAATCTGGACGCCATGAACCGGCTTGCCCCGCTGCCCTGGCGGCTGTCCTTCTCCTACGGGCGCGCCTTGCAGGAGCCGCCCCTGCTGGCCTGGCGCGGCAACGCCGCCAACGCGGCGCAAGCGCAACGGGCGCTGCTGCAGCGCTCACGGCTGAATGCCATGGCCTGCCTGGGGCAATACGACGCGGCGCAGGAGAACGCTGCGGGCTGAGCTTGCCGATGCGCCTACGCCCCTTCGGCGTAGGCGCGCAGCCCCGCCGCCAGCGCGGCAAACGTCACCGCGCATCGCGCGCTCTCGCGCAGGTCTTCGTGCATCGCGACCCAGGTATCCATGATCACCGAGAACTGGTTGGGCAGGACCCTGACCAGCCGCGGGTCCCGCGCCGCCAGCGCCGCCTGGCACACGCCGATGCCGAATCCCGCGCGTATCGCGCCCAGTTGGGCCAGGTCGCTATTGGCGCGGAAGGCCAGGGCGTCGCGCGAGAATGCCTTGAACCTGGCCTGCAAGCGGCGGATAAAGGCGTTCTCCTGATCGAAGCCGATCAACGCAAAACGGGACAGATCCGCCAGCGACTTCGGCACGCCACGGGATGCCAGATAACTCTCGTGGGCATGCAGGCCCAGTTCGATCCCGCCGACGCGCGTGGCCACCAGCGCTGCCTGCTCGGGCCGGAACATCCGGACCGCAATATCCGCCTCGCGGCGCAGCAGATCGTCGGCCTGGTTCGACAGCACCAACTCGATTTCCAGTTCCGGATGCTCGTTGTGCAGCGCCGCCAGTATCGGCGGCAACACTTCCACGCCGATGACTTCGCTTGCCGACAGGCGCACCGTGCCACGCACGCCCGCGCCGTGGCCGCTGGCGACCCGCCGCATCGCCGCAGCCGTCGCGGCAATGCCGGCGGCATAGGGCTTCAGCTCATGCGCCGCGTCGGTCGGCGCGAATCCGTCGAATGAGCGGGTGAACAGCTTCAGCCCAAGGGCGGCTTCTAGGAGTCCGTCGGACTTGAGCCCGGGCGAATCCGAATGATCGGTGCGACGAGATTTTTGGACGGCAATCGCGCTGATCGAACGCTCTTGATGGTTGACGAGGCACTGTGATGGCACATTGGAGCGCCTTAGGGGCTCGGCTTTGGGTAGTCGAGGCGCACTTTGCTATCCAACCGCTCGCAGAACGTGCATGCGCTTGATGTTCCAGGCCATGGTCACAAGACTCCATTCGCCTTGCGCCTTGTCCAGCCCGCGCATGCTCATCTGGCGCCAACCCATTACCCGTTTGATGATGCCGAACACCGGCTCCACCGTCTGCTTGCGCAAGCTGTAGAGGGCGCGCCCGGCTTGTGTGCCCAGTCGGTGCGCCATCTGCACAACCGGGTCCGTGGTCTGGGGCTGCGGCACATCGGGGGCAAAGCGCTCCAGCACAGGGGCATGATGCGGCTCCCGCCTTAGCGCCAGCAGCGGCTCGATCCCTGCATCGTGGCACGCGATCACGTTGGCCTGACTGAAGAAGCCGTTGTCCGTGATCAGCGTGCGCACCTCGCCCAGCACCGCAGGCAACGCCGCGATCTGCTCCAGCGTGGGCACGACTTCGCGCTTGTCGTTGCACGCCTGGCTCACGTGCTGGGTGACCACCATCATCGTCTCTGTGTCTACCCCGGCTTGCGCGTTGTAGCTTTGTTCGAAGCCACCCCCCGAGACGGGCATGATGCGTGACTCTTCATCCGTGAGGTTCACCTGATCGCCATCCTTGGGCCCCGCCTCTGGTGGCTCGGGATCCTTGCCGCGCGGCTTCTTGCCAGCGTCCCGCTGAGACTTGCGCTTAGCCGTCTTGGCCTCGTACTCCTGCTGTTCGAGTTGATGACGCTCGGCGGCGCGCTGCTCGATCTTTGCCTTGGCCAGCGCCATCGCGCTCAAGCGGTCTTCGCGTCGAGCGATCTCCGCCGGCACGTCCATGCCATCCGGGATGGCTGCGCGGTCGCTGTTCTCGGCCAGCGCAAGCAGGGCCTGCACTTCCTGTCGTAACTGCGCCTCGATCTTTTGGGCATGACCCCACGACAGGGCGCGGTGCTTGCTCGCGTTCGCGTCGATCTTGGTGCCGTCCAGCGCAATGTGCCCGAGCTTGAGCAGTTTCATCTCGCGCGCCAGCACCAGCACCTGCACAAACAGCGCCTCCACCTCCTTCAGGAATCGACGCCGGAACGTCGCCAGCGTGTCGTGATCCGGGTGGGTGTTGGCTGCCACATAGCGGAAGGCCACCGAGTCGTAGGTCGCGCGTTCGAGCTTGCGGCTCGAGTGCACGCCATTGGCATAGCCGTAGATCAGCAAGCCCAGCAACACGGCGGGATGGTGCGCCGCCGAACCCCGGCCCGCGTATTGGCGTGTCAGTTCGCTCAGATCGAGCTGCTCGATGACTTCGACTACGAAGCGCGCCAAGTGATCATCGGGCAGCCATTCGTCCACTGAGGGCGGCAACAGGTACGCGGTATCTCGGTCTACGGGAACGAAGCGGCTCATCGGGTAGGTCTTTGGTTGTGCGCCAGCGATTATCTCGGACAACGTCATCTTGCGGAAGACTGCAAAGCCCGACAAACTCCTAGACTGTCGATGTGCCGGCCGACGGTCGGCTGCGTCAGGCCCATTGCCCGCCCGGCTGCGGACAGCGAGCCGGTCTCCAGCACATGAAGGAAGGCCCGGTACCACTCCCAGTCTGGTTCGCGCTTGGGCATGGCTATGCATTTATTTATAGTAGCCAGCCGATTATAGGCAATTTCCTTTTAGTCACAGAGCTTGCAGACTGAAGCCGCTTTCAGCACTGGTGCCAACTCAACAGGAGATTCGCCATGTCCAAAGTCGCTCTCTTCGGCGCAGCCGGCGCGATCGGGCAAAGCGTGGCCGCCGAGCTGCGCAGCAAGGGCCGGCCCTATCGCGTGGTCGGCCGCAGCGCAGGCAGCCTGCGCACAGCCTTCGGGACGGATCCGCTCGCCGAGGTCGTCACCTGGAATCCCGATTCGCCCGAGTCGGTGCAAGCCGCCGCCAGCGGCATCGAGACGCTGATCTACATGGTCGGTGTCGACTACTGGCAGTTCCAGCTGCACCCCGAGCTGATGCGCAAGACCCTGGATGGCGCCGTGGCCGCAGGCGTCAAGCACTTCATCCTGATCGGCACCGTCTATCCCTACGGCCGGGTCCAGACCGGCAACCCGGTTCGCGAAGACCATCCGCGCGCGCCCCATACCTTCAAGGGGCGCATGCGCAAGGCCCAGGAGGATCTGCTGATGCAGGCCGATGCCAGCGGGCGGATCCGCGCCACGGTGCTGCGGCTGCCTGACTTCTATGGCCCGGGCGTGCAAGCCAGCCTGCTGCACCGCGCCGCGCAGGCGGCGGTGAATGGCGGCACGGCTGACATGATCGGGCCCGTCGACCTGCCGCACGAATTCATCTATGTGCCCGACGTGGGGCCGGTAGTGGCGCGGCTGATCGACACGCCGGCGGCCTTCGGCAAGATCTGGCACCTGGCGGGCGCCGGTGTCACGACGCAGCGCGAGCTGGTCGCGGAAATGGAACGGCAGACCGGGCGCACGCTGAAGCTGCGCGTCGCCGGCAAGACGATGCTGCGCCTGCTCGGCCTGTTCAACCCGGTCATGCGCGAGCTGGTGGAGATGCATTACCTGATGACGGACCCGCTGGTCATGGACGACTCGGCGCTGCAGCGGCTGATCGGGCCGATTCGCAAGACGCCCTACGACAAAGGTATCCGCCAGACGCTGGCTGCAGTGCGTTGCTGAGAGATCTGTGCGCCAGTCCAGACAAGCTGCAGAGGAAACGCCGGTGCGCGCCTGCCAGAAGTCCGGAAGCTGAAATAGACGGGCCGGAAGAGCCTGTTCCCTATCCATGGCGGCGATGAGCGCATCTCCGCCTTCCGGACGCCTCGCTGCCATTTCGCAATGACCGCAGTTCGCCGGACAGCCCTAGGCTGCGTTTCTGGCTCCGTGCCAGCCCGGCATGCTGGAGAACACTTTCGCGTAGGAATGCGAAAAGCCTTCGATCACATTGCCAAAGCAGTCCTCGCAATAGACCAGCTGGTAGGGACGGTCCGGGAGAAAGGTCCACACCTTCGTGCGCTGCTTGCCGCCGTTGGCGACGATGCGCGCTGCCAGCCCTCCAAGATCGGGATCGGTGAAGCATAGGTGGAACACACCCTGGCGCCAGTATTTGAAGGTATCCTCGCGCGGCTCCACCGCCGGCGTGATGAACTGGAACAGCTCTAGTCCGACACCATTGGCGGTGACCAGGTGCGCCTGGTAGGCCTTTTCGAAGCGGGGCCCGAAGATCTCCGCCACTTCCGGCACCCCCGGCGTAAGCTCGATGGTGCGCCGGTAGATTAGCTGGAAGCCGAATACGGCGCCATACCAGGCGATGGCCCGGTCGATATCCGGCACCGTCAGTCCGACATGGTTGAATGCGCGCGGCACGGGCGTCTCGCTGTTGTTGCTGGACATTGTCCTTCCTCCGAAAAAATCCTGCTCGTCCTATTACAGCGCGACGGCTTCGCCGCCCCGTTCGCTTGATTGCACGATGGCCTCGAACAACTTGATGTTGTCCACCAGTTCGCCAGCCGTGAAAGGATATTGCCCCAGACCTGCCACGGCGTCGGCCCACGCCTCGAAATTGGCCAGCACGGCGTCATTAGCTTCATAGACGCGCTCCATGCGCGGCACCCCGGTACCGCTGCAATGCGTCAGGCGAGTGGGCAGGCCCTGGTCGACGTTGCCGTGGGATACGATCTCCACCCAGCCCTTGTCACCGAACACAGCGATACGCCCGTGGAACGGCGTGACCGAAAGGAAGCTGATGGCGGCCTGCACACCCGAGCCAAAAGCAATCGTGGCCGTGGTGAAGTCGCGCACGGGGTCCGGGAAGACCAGCGACTCGGTACGCGCCCGTACGCTGCTCGCGCCACCGGCCAGGGCGACAAAGATGTCGGTGATGTGGATGCCCACCGCCGTCATCATGCCGGCCGGCGCATGCTTCTGGTCCAGGCGCCAGTTCGACGGATCGAGTTTGCGGAACAGGTCATGGCTGACATTGGCCTCCATATGCAGCAGGCGACCCAGTTCGCCGGCACGCACCATGCGCATCAGCTCGACGATGGCGGGTTCGAAGCGGCGCTCGTGCCCCACCCCGAGTACCTTGCCCTGCCGCGCGCAGGCATCGACGATGCGCTGCGCGCCGTCCGCCGTCATCGCCAGCGGCTTCTCGCAGAAGACATGCTTGCCGGCCTCGAGTGCCGACAACACCTGCTGCTCATGCAGCGAATGCGGGGTGGCGAGGATCACGCCTTCGATATCGCTGCGCCCCAGCACTTCGGCCAGGTCGGCGGCGAGTCCCACGCCCGACTCGCGCGCGAACTGCCGCACGTCATCGGTCACCATCGGGTCGACGGCCACGACCACCTTGAACTTGGTACTTTTGCCCAATGAGCGGATGATCTGTTTTCCCCACCACCCCAAACCGGCCACTGCGACTTTCACAATCCGTCTCCTTTGAATGCTGGCCTGCCGGTCAATCGACGCCACGAATGTCGAGGCCGGTCATGCCTACCTGAATGAACGCGCTACGTGGTCAGTGATGGTTCATCGTGCGGCCCGGCGCCGTCGTAGTCGACCTGATACCTGGCGATACGCAGGTCGCCGAGCTCACGCTTGACGCGCTGGTGCTCGGGATGGCTGGCATAGCCCTCGAGCGCGCTGCGCGAGTCGAACTCCGAGTACAGGACCACGTCGCAGGCATAGTCGACGCGACTCGAGTCGACGCCGATCTCGATATGCCGCAGGCCGGGAATCCTGCCGCGCAGGCCCTCGAAGGCACCCTTGAGCCGTGCGATGGCATCCCGCTTCTCGCCTTCGTTGTCCCCGCGCAAGTTCCACATCACGATATGTTTGACGATGGGCAAAATGACCTCCCTGGCTGAAGCGTTGTCTCTCTTTGTTTCTGCGAATGTCCGGCGCCTCAGGCCGCCGGAAAACCCATCTTTTGCTGCCACATATTGTTGAAGGCGTGAATCGCGCTCGCGGCGTAGACTCCGGCCCGCGTGAACGGCTCTTCGGCCAGCCAGCGACGCGCGGCCTCGATGGACGCAAAGTCGATCACCAGCAGGCTGCCGACCATGGTTTCGCCGTCCTCGGCCAGCAGCGGGCCGGCGAAGGCGATCTGGTTCTCCACGGCGCGCAGGTAGACCTTGTGTTCCGGGCGCACGCGCAGGCGCAGTTCGCCTACGCCGGGCTTGTCGATCAGGTGAAATACGTAAAGCATGGGGCTTGCCTCGTTATCTGTTGGCCTGGGTGGGCTTGACGGGATTGAGCACGAAGTCGTAATCGAGTGTGAAGAAGGGTGCGTCCGACTTGCCGCCGTCGGGCGTCTTGCCCGCTTCATGCCGGACCCAGTCGGCCACCAGCGAGGAGCGCACACCGAACACCGCGTCGGAATCCAGGTAGGTGTCGCCGTCGCGGAATACATGGGTGACCAGTGTCTCGTAGCCAGATGCCGAGATCATGAAATGCAGATGTGCCGGACGCCAGGGATGGCGCCCCATGGCGTCGAGCATGCGCCCCACCGGGCCGTCGTGCGGGATCGGATAGCACTCCGCCACGATGGACTTGAAATCGAAGTGCCCGGACGCATCAGCGTGCAGCGTGCCACGCCCCCGTGCGCAGGTGCGCTCCGGGTCCTGCACATCGTAGAAGCCCTCGGCATCGGCCTGCCAGACTTCCAGCCTGGCGCCTGGCACGGCCTCGCCTGTGATGCTCCTGACCTGCCCGCTGACGTAGCAGGGCTCGCCCGTCATGCCGTTGCCCACGTCGGCGCCGAGTTCGTACTCGGGCGCGTCGTCGACATAGAACGGGCCGAACACCGTGGCCTCGGTGCAGCCCAGCGGCTTGCGGTGGTTCTGCGCGGTCACCAGCGTGGACAGGCCGAGCGTGTCCGAAAGCAGGATGAACTCCTGGCGGCTGGGGTTGCAGGTATGGCCCACGTCCGTCAGAAACCGGATGCCGGCGGCCCACTCCTCCTCGGTCAGCCTGATCTCCCTGGCGAACGCGTGCAGGTGTTGGATCAGGCTGGTCATGACCTCCTTGAGGCGGCGGTCCTTCATATCGGTATTGCGAGCCAGTACCGCCTGGGTAATGGTCTCTTCATCGAGATTGCGCATGGTAGTCATTCCTTGATTGCCTGCGAGGCGCTACGCCTTCGCGCCGTCTTCCCAGCGCGGGCAGGTGCGTTTTTCCACGGGCACGTCGAGCGGCTGGTAGTTCGTCTTGTCGACCACCGTGGCAGGGAGAACGATCTCCTGCTTTACCGGCAGGCCGCGCAGCTTGCGGATCGCAGCCATGGTGCCGAGACAGCCCTGGGCGAAGCCGTTGTAATCGCCGGTGGCCAGCATGGTGCCGGCCTTGATGGCGTCAATTGCTTCCTTGGTGCCGTTGATGCCGGAGACGAGCGCCTTGCGGTTGGCACCCTGCAGGGCCTCGATGGCGCCGATCGCCATGGCGTCGTTGGCGGCGAACACCCCATCGATCTGCGGGTAGGACTGCATCAGGTTCTCCATCACCTGCAAGGCCTGCAGGCGCTGGTAGTTGGCCGGCTGCGAGGCCAGCAGCTTGACGCCCGGGAAGGCCTTGAGCGCATCCTGTACGCCGCGCACGCGGTCGACATTGGTCAGCGAGCCTTTGACGCCCTCGAGAAGCACCACATTGCCCTTGCCGCCCATGGCCTTGAACAGGTGGCTGGCGGTCTTCAGGCCAAGCTCGTAGTCGCTGGCGCCCACGAAGGAAACGAAGCTGCCGACATCGCTGCGGTCAGTGACGTTGACCACCGGGATATTCGCCGCGTTGATCTTCTTCACGCCCGGACCCATCGCCTTGTAGTCCACCGGCACGAACACCACGGCATCGGACTTCTTGACGATGACGTCCTCGATCTGGCTCATCTGCTCCGGAATGCTGTCCGGCTTGGTCGGGATATAGTGCGTGAGCTTTGCATTCATACTTTTGGCCGCCGCGTCCGCGCCCTGGCGCAGTACCTGGAAGTAGGGGTTGGTCTGGTTCTTGGTAAAGACGGCGATCCTTTCGCCGTCGGCGTGGGCGGCCGGCATGGCCAGCAGGCCGAAGGCCAGCATGGCTGCGATCTGCTTCAGGTTGCGCGCTTGCATGTTCTGTCTCCTTGGTTTTGGGATATCGCCGGCGCGGTATGGGCCGGCGTTGCTGCTGTATTTCTTATCTGGTGCCAAGCCGGCGGCGCGACAGGGTGTCGAGGAATACCGCCAGCACTACGATGATCCCGGTGACCAGCGGCTGCCAGTTGGCGCTGATGGTCAGCAGGTTCATGCCGTTGAGCACCAGCGTCAGGATGATGGCGCCCACCAGCGTGCCGGATACCCGGCCCATGCCGCCGAACAGCGACGTGCCGCCGATCAGTACCGCGGCAATGGCCGGCAAGGTCAGCGTCTCGCCGATATCCCCCTCGGCGGAGTTCAGGCGCGCCAGGAACACCACGCTGGCCAGGCCGGCCATCGCGCCGCTCACCACATAGACCAGCACCAGCCGGCGCGTGACCGGCACGCCCGACAGCCTGGCGGCCACGGGGTTGGCGCCGATGGCGTAGATCTCCTGGCCGTAGGTGGTCTTCTGCGATATCGCGGTGCCCGCCACGAGGAAAGCCAGCATCAGGAAGACCGGGATCGGCACGCCCCACAGGTAGCCGCTGCCGATGGCGCGGAACTCGGGCGCGAAGCCGTGGATGGTTTCGCCGGCCATGAACCAGTAGGTCAGCCCGTGCAGCACCCAAAGCATCCCGTAGGTGGCGATAAAGGGCGGGATGCGCAGCACCGCCACCAGCAGGCCGTTGCCCAGCCCGATCAGCACGCCGCTGCCCAGGCCGACGCCCACGCCCAGCGTCGTCGAGCCGGTGGCCTTCATGACGCTCGCCGCCAGGCAGGCGGACATCGCCACATTGGCTCCAACGGAGAGATCAAGGCCGCCGGTCAGGATCACCAGCGTCAGCCCCGAGGCCAGCAGGAACAACAAGCTGGCCTGTCGCAGCACATTGAGCAGGTTGTTCAGCGTCAGGAAGGCGTCCGACGCCACCGCCAGCGCCGCACACAGCAGGCCGAGCGCGAACAGGCGGTAGGCAAAGGAGCGGGCGTCCGTCGACAACGGGGCCCATGCGGTCACGGCATTCATGCTTTCCCCTTGATGGATTCGATCAGCAACACCACCAGCACGAGCAGCCCGATAGCCGCAACCTGGATCGAGGACTGCACCCCGACCAGGTTCAGGCCGTTGCGCAACACACCGACGGCCAGCACGCCAAGCACCGTGCCCGGCAGCCAGCCATTGCCGCGATCGAAGGTGGTGCCGCCGACCGCCACCGCGGCGATGGCGTCGAACTCCAGCCCGATCGCCGCCGTCGGATGGCCGGCGTTCATGCGGGCGGTCAGCAGCAGCGCGGCAACGCCAGCCATCACGCCGCCCAGCGCGTACACCGTGACCAGCCAGCGGTTGATGCGCACGCCGGCGAACTTGAGCGCCTCACGGTTGCCGCCAAGCGCGAACACATAGGCGCCGAAGCGGGTGCGATAGAGCAGCCAGTGAAACAGGCCGTAGAACGCCACGGCGATCCACAGCGGCACCGGAATGCCGAGCAACTCCCCCGAGTAAAGCAGCGGAATGGTGTCGCCGATGCCCACCACGCTCTGGCCGTCGGTAACCACCAGTGCCAGCCCCTGCGCCACGCCGAGCGTGCCGAGCGTGGCGACGAAGGGAGGAATCCCCAGGCCGGCCACCAGCGTGCCGTTGAGCACGCCGAACAGAAGCCCGATGCCAAGCGCCGCCGCCAGCGCAAGCAACAGCGAGCCGGTCGCCACCATCACCATGGCGAGAGCCACGCCGCACAGCGTAAGGACCGCGCCCATCGACAGGTCCAGCCCTTCCGTCATGATGATCAGCGTCATCGGCAAGGCGA
This sequence comes from Cupriavidus sp. BIC8F, assembly GCF_032465815.1. Classification (NCBI taxonomy): domain Bacteria; kingdom Pseudomonadati; phylum Pseudomonadota; class Betaproteobacteria; order Burkholderiales; family Burkholderiaceae; genus Cupriavidus; species Cupriavidus sp. BIC8F. The sequence continues at coordinate 3,060,838 of NZ_CP136095.1, forward strand.
TCAGCAGCAGGATGGTGGACTGCGTGCCCACATTGAGCAGGTTGGCGAGGCTCAGGAAGCCGTGGCCGCTGGCGGAAAAAGCCAGCGTCAGCAGCAGCAGGACCCAGACCGAGCCGGGTAGCTTGCCGAGCGCCGGCATCAGCGCCGTCACAAGCGGCAGCGCCCCGGCGCGCGGCAGAGCGCGGGTATCAGGCATATCAGGCATCGTTCATCCCCAGTTGCAAAATGCTTTCCTCGGTCATTTCCCCATGCAGGAGTTGGCCGGCGATACGGCCTTCGCGCATGACATAGGTCCGGTCGCAGACATTGATGATCTCCGGCAGCTCGGAGCTGATCAGCAGTACCGCCGCGCCCTCCTTCACCAGGCTGTCGATCAGCGCGAAGATCTCGGCCTTGGCACCCACGTCGATGCCGCGGGTTGGCTCGTCGAAGATAAACAGCCTGGATTCGGCGATCAGCCATTTGCCGATCACGATCTTCTGCTGGTTGCCGCCCGAGAGGAATTGCGCAAGCTGGTCGCCGCCGGGCGTGGCAATACGCAGCCGGCCGATCTCGCGCGTTGCCAGCGTGTCGGCCTTGCCGCTGCGATACAAGTGCGCGGGGAAGGCGCGCCGCAGCCCGGCCAGCAGCAGGTTGTCGCGCACGGTGCGGATCAGGGCCAGCCCCTCGGTCTTGCGACTCTCCGGAATCAGCGCCGCGCCGAGCGCGCGCGCCTTGTCCGGGCCGCCTTGCATCGGCTTGCCGAAGATGCGGATCTCGCCCTGGCGGATCGGGTCGGCGCCGAACACTGCCCTGGCCACCTCGCTGCGGCCGGAGCCAACCAGCCCCGCCAGGCCGACGATCTCGCCGGCGCGCACCTGCAGATTGATGTCCTCGATACCGTTGTCGGCGCTGACGCAGTGCACCTCCAGCGCGAGTTCTCCAACGGGGCCGCCGCGCGCACGGGTGTAGCTCATATCGACCTTGCGGCCCACCATGCGGGCCACCAGCTCATCGGACGTCGCTTCGCCCGGCAGGTAGCTGCCGACCTTGCGGCCGTCGCGCATCACGGTGATGCGGTCGCCCAGCGCGAACACTTCGGCCATGCGGTGCGAGATATAGATCATCGACACGCCCTCGGCCTTGAGCTTGCCGATCACCGCGAAGAGCTTCTCGGTCTCGCGGTCCGACAGCGCCGCGGTGGGCTCGTCGAGCACCAGGATGCGGGCGTCCTGCGACAGCGCCTTGGCAATCTCCACCATCTGCTGCTGCGCCACGCCGAGGCGGTGCACGGGCATATGGGTGCTAAGGTCCATGCCGAGGATATCGAGCAGGCGGCGCGCCTCGGCATGCATCCTGGCATGGTCCACCGAGCCCGGCACGCGCCCGCGCGGCTCGCGCCCGAGGAAGATGTTCTGCGCGATATCCAGGTACGGCACCAGCGAGAACTCCTGGAAGATCACGGCGATGCCGAGCCGCATCGTATCGACGGGGCTGGCCACGCGGACGCGCTGCCCACCGTGGTAGAACTCGCCGGCGTCGGCCACATACACCCCGCACAGCACCTTCATCAGCGATGACTTGCCCGCGCCGTTCTCGCCCAGGAGCATGTGCACCTCGCCAGGGTAGATCGCGAACGACACATCGTCTAGCGCCTTGACGCCCGGAAAGCCCTTGCAGATGCCGCGCATCTCGAACAGGGGGGTCACTTTGGTGATCGCGTTCATGGTCTCCTCTTATGCGTGGGCAGGCTTATGGAGCAGGCGTTCGCCGGACGCGCGCAACGCCTCCAGCTTCGCCGGCAACCCGTCGACCAGCAGGTGGCCGTGGCGCTTGCGTGCAACGCCGCCGACAAACACGCTGTCGACATTGGCCAGGCTGGCTTGCATCACTACCGCGCTGACCGGGTCGTGCAGCGGCATCATGTTGAGCCGCCGCGCGTCGATCAGCACCAGGTCGGCCTGCTTGCCTGCGGCAAGCGAGCCGATGCGGTCAGCCATGCCGAGCATGCGCGCGCCGGCCACGGTGATCCATTCCAGCGCTTCGCGGCAGCTCACTTCGTGGCTGGCGGCAATCTCGCCCTGCTGCGCGCGGAAGGCGGCATGGTCCAGCGCGCGCTGCACCCCGAGCGCGACGCGCGCGGCGATGAACATCTCGCCGGACAGGACGGATTCGAGATCCACACCCAGTGAAGGCGCTGCACCCAGCTTGCGCAGCCGGCCCGTGATGGGAAAACCGTGGCCCTGGGTCAGCTCGTTCTCCGGCGTCAGCGAGAAGCTCATGCCCGCGTCGACGAAGCGTGCAAGTTGCGCGTCGCTCAGGTTGTTGCCGTGCACGATATTGATGTGCGGTCCGAGCAGGCCGGCGGCTTCCAGCCGCTCCCAGCCATCGGGCGTGCGCGCGCCGCCGCCGCCCTGGTGCATGCTGGCCAGCAGACCGTACTCGCGCGCCAGGGCAAAGTCATGCAGCGCCACCTCCATCGTGGAATAATGCGGGCCGAGTATGGCCAGGCCCAGGCTTACCAGGCTGGAGCCCTGCAGCCGCCGCGCAAGGCGCTCGACTTCGCTGCGCGGATGCGGGGTTTCCCAGAACGGCGCAACGCCGGGCCTGGGATCCGGCTTGGGCGAGCCGTGCAGGAAGGCCGCGCGGATGCCGGATTGCTCCAGCGCGTCGAGCGCAGCGTCGCTATGGGCGGGAGTGGGATTGTTGTGGCACCAGTCGACCAGCGTGGTCGTGCCGCAGTCGAGCTGGTTCCACGCGCCGACCAGCGTGGCGACATGGATATCTTCCGGCGCGAAGCGCGTTGCCAGGCCGGCATGCATCTGGCGGAAGTACTCTGTCAGCGTCCAGCCGGCGGCCACGCCGCGCAGGGCGCTCTGCCAGGTGTGCATGTGGGCGTTGATAAAGCCGGGCGCCACGATAAAGCCGCGCGCATCGATCTGCTCGGCATCGGGTGCGTCGATATGCGGCGCGATGGCGGCGATGCGCTCGCCCTCGATCAGCAGGTCGCCGATGAACTCGCCATCGGCGGCCTCCATCGTGACGAGCATCGCCCCGCGAATCAGGGTACGCGTCATACCTTTTGTCTCCTTTGCCTGGTGGCTGGCCCTTGCGGTGCCGCCTACGCATTTCTTTCAGCGTTTCCTTGCCATGTGCTGGTCAGTACGCGTTGCAAACGTTTGCTGACTGCGCATGGGTTGGAGTCTATACTGGCAAAAAATGAAAAAAAACGGCGTACGAGGAAATCTTCTTTCCACTGCCCGAGAAAGTCAGGCGAACCGGGAAGAAGCGGAGACAAGGCATGGACCGCTGGACCGAAATTGAGTTGTTCGTACAAACCGCCGAACTTGGCAGCATCACCAAGGCCGCCGAAAGCCTGGAGATCTCGAACGCGGCAGCAAGCCGCTACCTGAGTTCGCTGGAGCAAAGGCTGTCCGCGCGGCTGGTCGAGCGCAATACACGGCGGCTCTTCCTGACGCAGGTGGGCGAGGAATTCCTCAAGCGCTGCAAGGGGGTGCTGGCGGAGATGAAAGAGGCCGAGGCCGACGTCAGCGCCACCGTGCTGGAGCCCAGCGGCACGCTGACCATTACGGCCTCGGTGTCTTTCGCGATGAAGCACCTGGCGCCGCTGATGCCGGAGTTCACCGCGCTCTACCCGAAGGTGAACGTCAATATCCTGACCGCCAACCGCTACTACGACATCATGGACAGCGGCATCGACCTGGCGATCCGCACGCGTGAGTTCGAGCCGGACTCCAACCTGACCGTGCGCCGCCTGGCGGAGACGCGACGGGTGCTGGCAGCCTCGCCGCGCTATCTCGACCACAAGGGCACACCGCGCAGCGTGGAAGACCTGGTCAATCACGAGATGATGATCTACGCCTACGCCAACCGGCCCAACGAGCTGGCGTTCACGCGGGGCGACGACCAACGCGTGGTGACGGTGCGGAGCAAGATGGAGTCCAACGAGGGCCAGGTGCTGCGCGCGGCCGCGCTGGAAGGCATGGGCATCCTGGTACAGCCCAAGTACATCATCTACGACGACATCGTCGCGGGCCGGCTGATCCCCGTGCTCGACGACTGGGATCTGCCCAGGCTGACTGTCAATATCGCATTCCAGACCAGGCATCACCTGCCGGCACGGGTGCGCCTGTTCATCGAGTTCCTGGTCAGCCACTTCCAGCGCATGGATTACGAGCGCAAGTGGACCTCGTAGGCCGCCGGGGGCGGCTGGCCTACTGGCAGCGGGCATTGACTAGCCAGGCTGCAAGCCCGCGGCCAGTCCCGCCGACTTGATCACGGCGGCATAGTCGTCGCCCGCCATACCCTGCGCGGCGGCGCCCTGCAGCATTTGTCCAAGCAACGCGGTCAGTCCCATTGGCACGCGCAGCTCCGCGCCGGCGTCGAGGATCAGCCCGACATCCTTGAGCATCTGGTCCACCGTGAAGGTGGGCGTGTAGTCATGCGCGACCAGTTGTGCGGACTTTGCCTTGACGATCGGCGAGGCCACGGCGCTCGCGGTGATCACCTCCCACATGGCGGCCCAGTCCAGGCCGCCCTTCTTGCCCAGCGTCAGCGCTTCGGCCAGCATGCCGCTGGTCAGGCCGATCAGCAGATTGACGACCAGCTTCATCAGGCGCGCCTCCTCGGCTTCGCCAAGATAGAACTGCGCCGGGCCCAGTGCAGCCAGCAGCGGCGTGACACGTTCGTAGGCCTCCTTTGGCCCCGATACAAGCGTCGTCAGCCGGGCCGCCTCGGCCATGTGGTTATTGCCCGACACGGTCACGCGCAGATAGCTGATGTCTCGCGCAACCAGCGCCGGCGCTGCGGCGGCAGACGTTGGAGGAGATATCGTGCTGGTGTCGATGTAGAGCGCGCCAGGTCTGGCCGCGGCAGCGACTTGGCCGGAAACGGCCGTGAACGCGGCATCGTTTGGCATGGAGCTGAACACCACCTCTGCCTCGGCAACCGCTTCGGCAAGCGACGCCGCAACGGAAAGGCCCGCCTGCCGTGCAGCCGCCACCTGCGTGGGAGCCACGTCGAATACCAGGACCTCATTTCCAGCCGCGGCCAGATGACGTGCCATCGGCAAGCCAATCTTGCCAGTTCCGATAAAGCCAATCTTCATGGTCTCTCTCCAGTTTCTCGTTTGTGAACTTGCATTCATGGGTTCATGCCGGACGCACGCCGTCATAGGCGGCCTGCAGCAGAGCCCGGATCGGCTCGCGCTCGATCGGGCGGGGATTCCAGTAGGGGTTGGCCAGGGCGATGTCGGTGGCGCTCTCGAGGTCTTGCTCGCGCATGCCGATATCGCGCAGAGCGACCGGTGTGCCATGGCGCGCGGCCAGGTCGAACAATGCCGCTGGCGCCGAAACCCCGGTCGCGCCGGTGGCCCGCTGAATGCGTGCCATGGCCTCCGGCGCTGCCGCCACGTTATACGCCATGGCATGGGGCAGCACGATGGCGTGGGTCTCGGCATGCGGCAGGTTAAAGCTGCCGCCCAGCGTGTGGCACAGCTTGTGATGGAGCGCCATGCCGACGCTGCCGAGGACGGTGCCACACAGCCACGCGCCGTACAGGCACTGCGCGCGCGCGTCGAGATCGGTCGGTTCACGAAAGACCGCGGGAATGCCGGCGGCGAGCGCCCGGATGCCCTCCTCGGCCATCAGCGACATCACGGGGTTGGCATCGCGGGCATATAGTCCTTCGGCGGCATGGGCGATCGCGTTCAGGCCGCTAGTCACGGTCAGCCCGACAGGCAGCCCGACCGTCAGTGCCGGATCGTAGATGACGGTGCGTGGCAGCACGCGCGGATCGCGGCCCGTCTTCTTCAGGCCTGCCTCCGTGAGTCCGTAGATGGGCGTCATCTCCGAGCCGGCGTAACTGGTCGGAATAGCCAGGATCGGCATGCCGGTTTCCAGCGCAATGGCCTTGCCCAGTCCGGTGGTCGAACCGCCGCCGATGGCCACCACGCAATCGGCGCCGGCCGTACGGACACGTGCCACCGCCTCGCGGGCGCTCTCCACCGGCACGTGCATGACGGCGCCCGGGAAGATGCCGGCCGACAGCGAGTCCAGCAAGTCGGAAACGCGCTGGGCCTCGGCAACCTGGTTGGGCGTGCAGAGGACCAGGGCGCGCCTGGCGCCGAGGCGCCCGACCTCGTCTGCAACCTGGTCCGACGTGCCGGCGCCGAACACGATGCGGACCGCATGCGCCTCATGGATGAATGGTTGCGACGACGACTGCATGGCTTCCTTCAGGTCTTGGTACGGATGAGCAGAACGCTATCTTTCCGTGCGCAGAAAGGAAATAGGCCGTCCGGAAAACACTCTTCAACAATGCGGAAGAATTGCCTGGCAGAACAGCAAGTCTGGCACGCATCCGCAGGTCCAATACCGTGAATCGAGACAGTGTGTCCCTTGCAAACAGCATGACTTCGAGCCGATGTGATCGTGCCGGCTGGGTTAACCCGGGCCTGCCCCCGGGCCACAACAACCCGAAGTCGACAGAAGACACGCTCAACCGCCACGGCTTCTTCCTGGGCGCCGCCGCGCAGTCCGATGCGGATGTGAGCGCCGAGGTGGGCGCCGCCGCTGGCCGATCTGCGCACCGCCGAGCACCTGGGCGCCCGCGTGGCCGAAGTGGCGCAGCAACTGGTCGCCGGCCGGCGCGTGCTGGCGGAGCTGAAAGAAGCCGCCTAAGAAGCCTGCCAACGGTGTAATGCCGTTCAGTTAAGGTATCAAGCCCCACCGTCATTCCCGCGCAGGCGGGAATCCAGCGTCTTCTGAAGTCACTGGGTTCCCGCCTGCGCGGGAACGACAGTGGTTAACTGAACGGCATTACTGCCAAAGGTGCCTTTTCCCGCATATGCCAAGGCTCACGAATATGAGCTCGCTTGGCCGCATCATTGTTCCTATAGTCGTATGGGGCACCGGGCCGAGCCGTCGTGGCATCGGTTGAAGCACGGGCCGCTCCGCCGAAGACCCTCGGCGTGCCGCCATGATCGGCGAGCCGTATTCATCCACGAACAGGAGTCCAGGTCATGAGCAACAAGCCTACGGTTGTGTTGGTGCACGGGTTCTGGGGCGGCGCCGCGCATTGGCGCAACGTCATCATTGAGCTGGCACGCAAGGGCTATACGTCCCTGCGCGCCGTGGAGCTCCCGTTGACCTCGCTGGCTGATGATGCCGAGCGCACCCGCAAGATGATTGCCCAGCAGGCAGGCCCGGTCCTGCTGGTGGGGCATTCATACGGCGGCGCCGTGATTACCCAGGTGGGTGACCAGCCGAATGTGGTCGGGCTTGTCTATATCGCGGCCTTTGCTCCCGACGCGGGAGAGAGCCCCGGCGCAATCACGCAGCAGCATCTTCCTGCCGCAGCGCCGAACCTGGTGCCCGACAGCGATGGCTACCTGTGGCTCAACCCCGACAAGTTCCATGAGAGCTTCTGCCAGGACCTGTCGCCGGACGAAGCCCTGGTGATGGCGGTCACGCAGAAGGCGCCGCTTGCCAGCACCTTTGGCGATACCATCACTGCGCCGGCGTGGAAGAAGAAGCCGTCCTGGTACCAGGTCTCCAGCGAAGACCGGATGATCGCCCCGGAGAACCAGCAGAAGATGGCGGCCCGGCTCAATGCCAGGAAAGTCCTGACCCTGGCGGCAAGCCATGCTTCGCTGGCGTCAAAGGCAGCAGAAGTCGCGGCCTTGATCGACGAGGCGGCATGCGAGGCCATCAAGGCGTAGCCACTGCCGACTCTGCTTGTCCTCTGGTGCAAGAATTTTCATCTGGAGGCGAGCACAAGCCCTTCATGCACCGGCGCCTGCCTCGTCCTTCCAATCACCACCCAACGCCAACAATAGCGCAATGCGCTGGTTAAGATGGTCGGCCTGCACGTTGACGAGATCCATCTCGGCGGCCACGAGTGCCTGCCGCTGCTTCAGCACGCTCCGCGTATCCGAGGCGCCGATGCCCGCGCGCGCCTCCTCTCGCTGCACCAGTACACGGCTTTCATCCACCCGCTCCCGCAGTTGCCTGGTGCGCTCGGCATAACCGGATTCGGCCTGCAGTCCCGCCTCCACCTCGCCCAGTGCCTGCAGCGCGGTGTTGCCATAGGCGATCAGGGCGGCTTTCTCTTCGGCGCTGTAGTAGTCCGCCCTGGCCTTGAGCTCTCCGCCCGTGAAGATCGGTGCGAGGAAGGAACCATTTAGTCCCTTGATCGGGCTGCCGGCCTGGTTGAGCAGGAACACGTCGCTCCGGATGCCGGTGATGGCTGCGCTGATGGAGATGCGCGGCAGGCGCGCCGCCTCCGCCGACTGCCGCATATCGAAGGCCGCCGCAACACGGTGCGCCGACGCTGTCAGGTCGGGCCGACGCCCGACCAGGTTCGCCGGCAAGCCCGCAGCCGGGGCCGGGGGCATGGCCGGCAGTTCCGGCCCGGTCGCGATTTCTCCGGCGGGATAGCGGCCCAGCAGCAGTTCCAGCGCCTGCGCGGCCTGGCTTCGGGCCTGTTCGGCTTTCCCGATCGCGTCGCGTTGCGCGCGGAGCGCATTGCGCGCTTCCAGCAGCTCGGTCTCCGGCGCCACCCCGATCTCGACGCGCTGGCCGGTGATCCGCACCAGTTCATCCTGAATGGCGGCGGTCTGCCGCAGTCGATCCTCCAGCTTCGCGTTCTGGATCAGCGTGAACCATGCCCTGGCAGTGGTCGCCGCGACCACGCGCTGGGCCCAGAGATAATCGTCCCTCGTGGCCGCATATTGCGATTCCGCGGCGCGAGACTGGGCGCGGATGCGTCCCCAGAGGTCGATCTCCCAGCTCGCGCCGATCGATAGGATCTGCGTTTCTGAATTGCCCGCCCTGCCCTTCACGCCTGCGCTCGGAAGCAGACCGCTGCGCTGGATGGCGACCAGCGCCTGCGCCTGCTGCACGCGCACCGCGGCCAGCCGGAGATCGCCGTTGTGCGCAATGGCTTCCCGCACCAGCCGCTGCAGCCCGGCATCGTCGAAGGTCGCGAGCCAGCCATTGGCGGCGGCGCCGGCCGTGGCCGCGTTCGCCCACGTGGCCTGTCCTTCGAGCGCCGGCACGGCCTGGCGTCGAAGGGCAGCGCCCTCGGGCGGTGTCTGCAGGGCGCAGCCGCAAAGCATGGCGACCGGAAGCGCCAGCAGCAAGGTCTTTTTCAGTTGAAACGACGACACGGACTTCCCTCTTCCAGATCTCTGGCAAATCGCAAATCGAGTGAACCTAGTGAAGCTTGAACACCAGGTAGTTCAGCTTGGAACTGACGCGCAGGAAGACCATGCGGATGATGTGAAACATCTCCATATGCTCTGTATAGATCGCGCCCGCTCCGACTGCCCCAACCGGAAGCATCAGCCCGCTGGATTGGTCGCGCAGATCGAGCTTGACCGCGAACCGGTTCGGCACCACATCGGTGGCACCGGTGTTCGGGATCATGCCGCCCTGCGCAATCTGGCCTTGTGATTGTGCCCAGACGATCGAATTGACTTTCGCCTTGATGATCTCGCCCGGATTCGTCGGCAGATAGATCTCGGCGAGATCGCCCTCCTTGACGTTGTAAAGCTCGTTCTGGTTGTAGAAGGCAACAACCTCCTGAGAATCCTCGACAAAACTGAACGCCGGCGAGAACGGGAACGGCACGAGCATGGTGCCCACGCGCACCTGCAGGTTCACGACCTTGCCATCGGAGGGCGCCCGGTAGACGGTCTGCTCAAGCTCCCATCTGGCGTTCTCGAGCATGACTTCGGTCTCCGCCCGCTTCGCGCGTGCCGTTGCAATGGCGGCAAACTCCCCCTGGCTTCTGGCCGACAGCTTCTGCCGGGCCTCATCCTCGGTGGCCTGCGCGCTGACCAGCTCGCCTTCCAGTTCACGCTGGCGGGTCAATGCATCTTCCCGGTCGAACTTTGACCCGGCCCCCGCCGCAAGCAGTGCGTCATGCTCCTTGGCCCGCTGGCGGGCAAGCGACAGCCTGGCCTGCACAGTGCTGACCCGTCCGGCCGCGCCGCGCACCGATTCGCTGAGCTGGCGCGCCGATGCCTCGGCTTCAGCCAGCGCGGCATCGTCGGCCATCAGCCTGCCTTCGAGCTGCCTGACCGAGGCCTGATAGGGGGTCGGATCGATCCGCAGCAGCACATCGCCCTTCTTGTAGCGCCGGTTGCCTTCGGCCGGCAGTTCGACGATGCGGCCGCGGACCTGTGGCACCACCTGCAGGACCTTGCCCACCACCCGCACGTCATGGGAAGACGGGGCCACCACGTTGAGCGTAAGGACCAGCATCGTCATCGCAACCACGGGAATCGTGAACACGATGACCATGGACGTCGTGTTCCAAGGCAGCCATCTGAACTTGAAGAAAATCAGCCAGACGGCGAGCGCGTAGACACCAAGCAGCAGCGCATCCATTCAGATCCGCTCCTTTCCGGCGAGCATGCCGCTGGCGATGTCCATCGTCGTGGATGCCCGCAGGGTGACGATGCTCCTCGGCCCGTAAGAGACTCCATGTCCCGCTACCTGCGTCGACGGCACCTTGTCATGGCCTGGCGCGTCATCGTCTTCCGGTGCCTTGTCGGTGCCGTACGCGGCCCGGTAGAACACGGGCTTCGTGTGCGCCCAGAGCCAGGCCAGCGGCCACAGCAAGCCCCCAAAGAAGAGCGATAACAGGCATAGCGAATGGATGGCCTCCTTTTGCGGATGGCGCTTGCGATGTGCGATTTTCTCGGGCCAGATATGCAGCATCCAGAACAGGTAGACCCCTGCCACCGGCACGAAGAACAGAACCACCCAGGAGATGGCATTGGCCGCGGTCTCCAGGGCCTTGCCACTGAGTGCGGATGCGAAAGCAGGTTCGCTCGATGCCAGCAGGCCGATGGCCGCCAACAGATAGGGGCGCAGTTTCATCGAATTGTTTTGAGATGGAGCGTTGGCGCTCGATTGCACAATGCACCGGCCGGTCAGGCGCCGGTTGCCTCGTTGCGCGGGCCGCCCCGGTAGGCGTCATCGCGCGCGTGTCCCGCGTGCCGGTGGGATGGTGATTCGTCCTCGCCTTCGTCCGCTGGCGCAGCGTCGGCGTACAGAAGGTTGTACTTGCTGCTGGCGGGCTCGCTGGCAGCGCGGCAGACCGCGGGCTTCGAGGCAAGTCCGGCTTGCGCGCACGCATCGGGCCGATCTCGCAGACCTTTTGACTCCAGTCCGCGCGGGAGCTGCCCATACGCTTGCCCGGCGCCCGCGATCAGCAGCGCAATGCCAAAGGCCCGGACGGCCGAGCGGCAGTTGTTGATCATGTCTGCAGGTTCCTTCGATTGGATTCGGATGCCGACGACGTGCACCGGCGCCGCCGGTCACGTCTCGATGAGGCCCACACCTTATGGCAGCGGGCCGGTCGCGGCTATCAAAGAACTTCGAAAGTGCGGGCGCGCGGCATTGATCCGCTCTCGGTACGGCGGCGCTTTTCGAATTCCTTTGATAGCCCCCACAGCGTGACCGACCTACCCTGTTCCCCGTCGTACATCGTTCGGGTGTAGTCCAGGCTCGCCCGACCCGCAGAGCCCAATGAATGCTGTTTCCCCTATCGTTGCGGGCCTCGTCGCCGTCGCAGCCGCCAGCGCCCTGTCCGGGTGCGCAATCCCAACCGCCGAAACCTTGAGCCCGTTCCAGGAGCCGTGGCCATGGACGAAGCTCGTCGCCGTCAATCGCACCGATCACGATGTGCTGGCGGTGCGCGCCGGCCATTGCGAGACCGGGCCCGCGTTGCGGCAATCGCAATCCACGCCTTCGTTCTGCTTCCTCGGCAAGAAGCCCGAGCGACCCATTGCAATCACCTGGAACGATGCCGGCGCCGGTGCGCAACACACCTCCACGGTGCCGCTTCCGCCCCTGTGGCCGAAGGATCCCCGCCCCGACGACTTGACGGGCGGCTACCTGTGCGTGCTGTTGCGCGAGGATGCGCGAGTGAGCGTGACCGTCACCGCCACCGCGCAAGCCTGTGCTGTTCTGTAGTGGATCGCGATTGCAGGATTGCAGGGCTCCACAGGCTGGCGCATTGAGCCACCGTGGACCGGCCATCTCAGCACGGTCCGCCTGACAACAGCGCTTACTGCACCGAGTAGCCGCGGCCCGTCATGCAGGCCCGCCAGGCTTGCCAGTACGACGTCATGGCCCAGTCATTGCTGGCTTGCACCTGAGCACTGGCGGCAACGGCCTGGCGGCGTTGCTGGCGATGCGCCACGCCACCCGCGATGGTTCCGACTGCCGCGCCCGCCGCGGCGCCCTTGCCCGCGTCGCCGCCGATCGCGCCCGCCACGGCGCCAGCGGCAGCCCCGCCCGCCGCGCCGCGTACACGCTCACCACCGGGCACGATGACCGGAACCGGCGTGCTTGCCACCCGGTACGGATCGATGCCGGTCTGCTGTCTGGCCCAGCCGTAGCAGGCGCCATCGTCATTGGTCTGCTGATACGCCGATTGCCCTCGCGCCGGATAGGCGTAGGGCTTCTGCAGCATGGTCTGAGCCCGCGCCGTTGCGGCCGTGCCGGGTACCGCGCCCGACACCAGAACGAATGCCGTACACGCGGCAAGCGCAAAGTCTGGACGATTGCTCATGAACTCTCCTGATGAGGTGCCAGGTCCGGGGCGCCCACGGGCGTCGGTCCGTCATGCCCCGGTGATACCGGCGCACGCCCAGGCGTGACGACATCCGGCGGTGGCAGCCGACGCTGCGCCGCTTGTCCCTGGCCAAGGAAGAAATGCCCGCCGGGGAGGCGGGCAAACTGCGAGGTCTTGCCTGGGGAAATACCCAAGACGGGTGCCTGCAAGACGGCCAGTACCCGTCCCCTCAATGCTGATTGCGCAGCGGCGCGTTCGCAATCATAGGAATTAGAAAGAACCAGGCCGGCGTGCCGGCAATGCTGCTAGTCCACTGAATCATTGAAATGGGAGGTGAAGGACATGTCGTGCGGGATACAGCGCTAGGCGCAAAGCGCAGCAATAGCACGGCTATTGCGAGCATTTGCAACGACGCGATGTGCCCGCATGACATGGCAGGCACCGACCGATTTCAGTGATTCAGTGGACTAGGCAGCGGACAGGCATTGGCACAACTGCCTGAGGCTTTGTGCGATATACGCGGACTGAAGCTCGATCTCGTCGTCCCAGCCGTCCGCATCGGCGGCGTAGTCGCGCAGGTCTTCGCACAGCGCGGCCAGTTCTGACGGCCCGACGACCGCCAGGCCGCCCGCGATGCGGTGCAGCAGTTGCGCCAGCCCAGTCACGTCCCGCCCAGCCCGAATCGCGTCGTACTTGTCGAGATCCGCTCCGGTCTGGGCGAGGAATGCTTCGACATATCCGGCAGGAATCCGTGGCAACTCGGGGAGATCATCGTCACCGGGCGATGCGGCTGTCTGCTCCACGTCCTCATGGCCCACGCCATCGTCACCGTGTGCAAGAACCGACGCCAGCGCGGCGAGAGACACCGGCTTGGTCAGATAGCCAGTGAATCCCCTCGCCCGCCCTTCGGCGACATCCTCGGGCCGCGCGCTTGCGCTCACGGCGTAGACGGGGATGTCGATGCCGGCGTGCCTCATTTCCCGAAGCAGGTCGAAGCCGTTCATGACGGGCATGTCGATATCGGTCAGGACCGCGTTCATGCGGTTCTCCCTCAGTGCCGCCATGGCCTCGATGCCATTGCCCGCGACGATTACGCTCGCGCCCAGTGCACGAAGCTGGTCGCGCAGCAGATTCCGGTTCAGCAAGTTGTCTTCCGCGATCAGCACGGAGTGGCCCGCAAGCGGCGATGTGAGGCGCCCGACAACGCCTTCCTCGCTCCGCTTCGGTGGCTGTGCTCCGGTGATGACGGCCAGCACTGCTGCATGGATGCCTGCGAGGCTATAGCTGGAGACCTCGCGGCCGCCATCCGGCCGTGTCGTCGCAACCAGCGGCCCCAACTGCTTCAGCCAGACGACCGAGGCCGGCTTCGGCCACCAGGCCATGACGTGCCCAGGATCAAATGCCTCGGTCACCAGCAGGCAGTCATAACTGTCTGCATCCACGGGCTCATCCAGGTTTGCGCGCGCCGACGGCTGGCGCGCGCCCCAGTCGAAATGGTTCAGCAATCCCTCGATGCACTCGGGTTCGCGGCACAGCACCAGCGTCCGGTTCGGCGGCAAGCCTGGGCGCACCGGGGGCGGCACCGCGTCGGACACGCCCAGCGGCAGACGGACCGTGACGCGCGTTCCCACGCCCAGGGTGCTGTCCAGCTTGATGCGGCCACCCATCCGTTCCACCAGCCGCATGCAGATCGACAGGCCCAGCCCGGTTCCCCGCGCCTGGGCGATCCGATTGTCGGCGACCTGGGAGAACGGCTGGAAGAGCCGGTCCTGGTACTCATCCGGTATGCCGATGCCGGTATCGGCGATGACGATCTCCAGATTCCCTTCCAGCCATTGCGCGCGCAGGACGATCTTGCCCGCCTGGGTGAACTTGAACGCGTTGCCAAGCAGGTTGTTGACGATCTGGGTCAGGCGCACGGGATCGAGATCGAGCTGCGAGGGAATGCGGCTGCTGTACACCGCCAGGAAGCTCAGTCCGCGCTGCGCGGCAAGCGGGGCATGGGCGATCGCGATGCGGCCGAGCAGCTCCGTGACGGATACGGGCTGTACCTCGATGCTCAATGCGCCCACGTCGATCTTCGAGAAATCGAGCACGTCGTTGACGATCTGCAGCAGCCCCTCGGCCGACACCTGCATCGCGCCCACCCTCATCCTCTGCTCCGGCTCCAGAGCCCCCATCGCGACGAGCTCCATGTTCCCCAGCAGCGAGGCAAGCGGCGTGCGAATCTCGTGGCTCATCGACGCGAAGAATGCCACCCTGGCCCCGGCGGCCGCTTCGGTCGCGAGCCGGGCTTCATGCAGGAGCCGCTGCGCACGCGCCGCTTCCGCATAAGTGCCGGTCAGGAAGCGATAGTTCCAGTAGCGGTAGATCGCGAACAGCAATGCAACCAGCACGGCTGTGATTGCGCCGATGACAATCAGTTCCTCCGCCATCTCCCGAATCTGATGCCCGATCGGGAGCGCGAAGATCAGGTGCCCGAAATCCGCCACGAGCGGCGGGCGGCGCACTGCCCAGCCATAGTCCGGGACCCAGTGGAATATTCCGTCCGGCCGCGCTTCCAGCCTGGCATCCAGGTGCTGCGCGTTGGCCCGTGCGCCGGCCGCGACCAGCGGCGTGCCAAGACTGTCGAACACGATCGGTTCGGGGATCGACAGGTTGGGTCCGGCAGGCCGCAGTAGCTCGTGCAGCGGGATGCGTGTCAGCACGACCGCGTAGAGCGTGTCGCCCTTCGCGACCAGCGATGCGCCAACCATCTCCGGATCGGTGCCTGCCGCACTGGCCGGGACGCCCAGCCATTCGACGCGTTTTTCCCTCGCGGCCTGCAGAACATCGATATCGCGGCTCCGGAAGCGATCGAGGATCGTCCTGGTGATGAGTGCCGGCGGCATCGGCGGCGGTGTCGGCCGCGCTGCCGATCCCGGTGCATCGGGCAATTCATAACGATACGTCGCACCGCTGGCGATCGAGATCATTTCGATCGACGGCCTCCGGCTGGCGGCAATCAGCGTGCCGACCGACTGGTCGCAGCTCTGCTGCAGCACGTCGTCTGCCGGCGCGGACGGAAAAACCTGCGTGCAGAGGCCGCCCTGACTGCCTGGTGAGAGCGCAAGCGTGCCGTTGGCACGCAGCTCCAGGATCAGGTTGCTCGCGGCCAGTGTGCTCCGGCGTTCGAGGACGGCATCGACGACACCCTGCTCATACAGGCGGGCCACCTGCTCCTGGGCGCGCAGCGAGCCATTGAGCCGAACGAACACGCCCGTGGCGGCGATTGCGACGGCCAGCAGCCCCAGCAGCACAATCACCAGCGAGAAGACCCGCCGTTCCGCTGCAGATTCCGCTCAACCGCGCGGAGGTCGGGCGACGGCTCGAACGTGCCCTGCATCAAGTCAGACCGTTGTCGCGCGCGTACGCGACGAGGTCCGCGTTGCTGGTGATGTTCAGCTTGCGCATGGCCGAGCGCTTCTGTGTCGCCACGGTTGCCAGCGTGCGGTGGAGGTATCCGGCGATTGCGGTGACGGTGCTTCCCGCGGCGAACATCCGCACGACTTCGATCTCCTTCGGAGACAGCGCGCTGGCGCTTGCCCCTGCCAGCGCGCCGGCGCTCGACATCCTGGCCGATACCCCCGGCGACAAGCGCAGGCCCTTACCGGAGATCGCATCAATGCAGATCTGCCGCAGGATGCCTGGGTCCTCGTTCTTCCCCACGATGCCGGCGATACCGGTCTCCTGGATGCGCGTGAGCAGACCGCCGTTGGTCAGCATCGTGAAGACGACAATCGGCGTATCGGGGCTGGACTGCCTGAGTCGCTGGATCAGGCGAAGTCCGTCATCGCTCTCTTCGGAACGTCCCATTGTGAAATCCGTAACAATGAGATCGGGCCGGTGCGCCTCCAGGGCAGCGAACAGCTCCCTGCCGGAAGCGCACATCGCGGAAACCTGGACATTCGGGATCTCGCTCAGGGTGGTCTTGACGGCGAGTTGAATCACCGGGTGATCGTCCGCGATCACGGCGGAGATGGTACGTGGTGGCATGCGCGTTAATTCTCCACACCCCGGATCGGCTCCGGGAGGGTATCTGCTACTACAGCCTGCAATGGATGGTCCGGCCTTGAGGCGAGGCACAATGAATGAATCGGGGTGGCGCGACCAGCCGGGGGACCAGCCTGCATAGGGCTCGCGATTGTATCAACTGGCCCACACGCCCATTTGACGAATCGGGTCAGTTGCTTGACTGATCGTCCCACGGGGGCGCATAGGCCACAAACCACTGACGGTGCCGTCGGCGTCTTGGGTGACGCCCCGGTCCAGGTAAGCCGTGCCACAGCGGCCTGCAGGATTGATGGACAGCGGGGACCTGGCACGCCATGTGCCGCCAGGTTCCGTCGCCGGAGGCGTGCTAGTCATAGCAACGCAGTAGTGGGCCGCCCTTGGAGTTCAAGGCGGCAACATCGGCGGCAGTTTCGCGGCCGCGGGGGGCATCCGGCAAACAACGCAGGTTTCATGCGCCGACACGTGGCGTGGGCTGAACCGCTAGCCGGCGCTCGTCTATCATTGACCAGCCGCTGCGGTGGAGCCTCGCCCTGCATTTACCATCGACCGCAAGCTGTGTGGCGGTTCGCCAGCAATCACGAGATAGCCATGTCCCGATATGTTGCCTTTCTTCGCGGCGTCAGCCCGATGAACGCCCGGATGTCCGAACTCAAGCGCTGCTTCGAGGCGGCGGGCTTCTCCGAAGTGAGAACCCTGCTCTCCAGCGGCAATGTCGTGTTCGACGCGCGATCGTCGTCACTGGCCAGCCTGGAGCGGCGTGCCGAGAAGGCGATGCAGTCTGAACTGGGCCGCAGCTTCGACACCTTCGTCCGGCCGGCCCGCTATCTCCAGGACCTCATCGACTCGGACCCCTTCGCCGAGCTCAGCCTTGCGCCGTCGGCCAAGCGGGTTGTCACCTTTCTCCGCAGCCCGGTGCCGCCAGACGTGAAGCTGCCCATCGAGCGCGACGGCGCAAGCATCGTCAAGGCCAGTGCCACGGAGGTCTTCAGCGCCTACGTGCCCGACCCGAAGAAGGGCCCGGTGTTCATGAGCCTGCTCGAACGCTCGTTCGGGAAGGACATCACCACTCGTACGCTCGATACGGTCATCAAGTGTGCCAGGGCATAGGCCTCATGCGTAAGGCGGTCGCCCGAACACTCGCACCGACTGGTTGAATCCGCAGTCGAAAAACCTCATTCATCCACCCGCTGCCCGGGAGTTGTTTCGAGGCTACTCCAGCGGCGGCTCGTTCCGTACCACCAACTCCATGAATCCTGAACTCTGGTCGTACTCGCGGGCGAAACGATGTTCGGGAAGCAGCGCCAGCAATATCTCCGCGGTTGTACGGACCGTGCAACCGCGTGCCACATGACCACCGAACACCCGACCGCGCGAGTCCGCAACCGACATGTGCAGGTGCGCTCCATCCGGCGACAGGGATCCGGCGAGCGTCAGGATTTCCAGGTTGCCACGCAGTTCGGTAGGGTCTTCGGCCCCGGCAAATCGCAATTGGGCAACGCTGAGGCTCCCGATGCCCTGGATGACAAAGGCCGCATGCAGCTTGAGCTGACTCAGCACGTCTTCAAGTGCGGCACGCAGATCGTTGCCGGGAGAGAGGCGTAAGGGATGTGCTTGCATCACGCGGCTCCAGGTTGGGGCTACGTGACAGGTTAAGGCGAATTGAGACCAATCGCAATTGAGCACCAGCTTTCGCTCATTGGCGTCGTGCTCTGCGCGGCACGAGGGTTTCGACAGCCGCCAGCTTCCGGCCGGGGTCGGTCACGTAACACGTTACGTTACACGTAACACCTCCCCGCGGCTGCCAGTCGTCCGCAAAGGCCGGCAGGTCTGCGTCGACCTCCCGGAAACCCGCAGCGGGCCTGGCTCCCGCGCTTGCGCGCGATGGCATGAGGCTGCCTTGCCAGAGTTGGCATTGCCCTTGCTGGTTCTGGTGCAGGGCGCTGGCCACGAAGCCAACGCCGGGAAACCGGAGGAGACAAGGATGCGCTGGACGAACCGTGGAGCGGCCGCCTGGGAGCAAGTCCTGGGACGCAGCCGCGAGGCACATGCCGTGGTGATCGACGACATGCCGGTGTACCGGCACGGAGTCATGCGCCTGCTCGGAGAAATGCCGGGCATTGGCCGGGTGGAAACCGTGGAAACGAACGCCCTGGCGGCACGCAATGCGCGCCTGCCGGCTCCGGCATTGCTTGTGTTCGGCATGCCGCCGGATCTTGCCGACGGCTGGCACCTGCTGCGCCTGGCCAGCCTGGTGCTGAAGCCAAGGCGCCTGCTGCTGGTCTCGGACAATATGTGGCTGCGTCTGCCGCCAGGCCTCGACGGCCGGTTTGCCCGCTCCCTGTCCAGGTCCGCTTCGCTCGCAACGGTCGAACGGGACGTGCGCGTGCTGCTGCAGCTTCCGTCCTCTGCCGAAGCCCCGCCCGGGCAAGACGCGGGGCCCGTAATCTCCCAACGTCCGTTCCACGTGCTCGCCTAAGCCGTTCACACGGCGACGGGCTGCCGGCAACGACGGCACACTTATAGCGGGATCCGCGGCGCGATTTGGTCCAGCGGGCACCCGCAGGAGCACTTGTTGCCTGCCAAGACCACATCAGCGACCTGGACGTGGCTCGGAGCGAGTTCTACCAGGACTTCCAGCTCCCGACTTCCGGACACCGTTATCTGATGGGAACACGGCTTACGCGGCCCGGAGGAAGCGAAACCCTCCTGGGGCTACTTCGCAACAAAGGAAGAAAACCCTATACCGACGCGGAGAGAAACACGGCAGCCAGTCTGATCCCGCATCTCCATCGCGCCATCAACCTTTGGCAGGACGCCAGGGTTCTGCACCAGGACGCCGCGCTGGGGACCGAAGTGATGGAGCAACTTGGCCTTGCGGTCTTCGCTCTGGACAAGGAGGGACGAGTCGTCTTTTCCAATACGGCCGCAACCGCCTCATCCCTGGCGCTGAGGCGCAGCGACTCTTTCGAGAAGTGGATCGGTTCTATCAGGGTATGGAACAGATCGAGCAGGTCGCACAGGACCTCAAGTCCGTACGCATTGGCACACTGCGCATCGTTTCCATAAGGACGCTGGGGTCGAGCTTCCTCAGCGAAAGCATTCGGCGGTTCTCACTGGCTCGTCCTGGCGTGATCGTCTCGCTAGACGTCCATTCCTCACTTGATGTCCTTCAGCTAGCAGCCGCTAATCAGATGGATATCGGTTTCGCCGGGTATATGGATACCGAGTATCTCGACTTGCTTCTGAACGATCGAGGGAGGGCCACGGCGCCAGAAGCAATAGCGAGGCTGGCTCAGGGTTGGCGTGATCAGACAGGCACTGGCCACACTCGCCTGAGGAAGCGCTCGCCTGCAACCAGTTCGGGCGCGCAAGCGATGTGGAAGGCGTCGACCGCCGCGCCGGTGTGCTTGGATTCACGTGCCGTCACGCTGAAGTCGAATATGCGAGCGTCAGCCACGCCACAGGGCTGCTGGCATCCCCGGAGATTGCACATTAGCAATGGCCGGTATCGATGTTCGCATCGATCTAATTGGCAATATCTTAGGCACCCTGCTCTCGGACACCGATGATGGCCATTGGGCGCCGCTGATGCCGATATGCGAACCCAGCCGACATAAAATGGAAAAAAGCGGCGACGTTGTTCGTCGCCGCCCTCTTCTCACGTACGTAGCTAGACAGGGTATGTCGGGATACGTGCTTACCAGGCTTTGGAGAAGAAGAAGCTTTGGACTATCGAAGGCCCCTGACGCTAGTTTGGATTGCTCGCAGCAAAATTCACTTGGCTCTCCAGTGTCTGCTTCGCGACCTCGTAGAAGTACTCGGCACCGGTTATCAAGACATCGTCGTTGAAATCATAGGCACTGTTGTGCAGCGGAACTGAGCCCGATTCACCGGATGCGCCATTGCCGATAAACACGAACGCTCCAGGGACCCTGGTGAGGAAGGCCCCAAAGTCCTCCGAGATCATCATGGGCTCAATGTCGTCTGTAACGCGCGTGGCACCGACCACACTTTTTGCCGCAGAAACAGCCACGGGCACGCATGCCGCCCAATTCACGGTGGGCGCGAATTCATGCGTGTATTCGAACTCGCATCCGGCACCATACGCGCTGCAGATTCCTTCACAGATGGCTCGCATCCGCTCTTCCAGCAGTCGCTGCACTTCCGGGCGGTAACTGCGTGTGTCTCCCTTGATCACGACATTAGACGGAATCGCGTTGCGAATACCGTCGGTAATGAACTCCGTGCACGACACCACAGCCGACTGGCTCGGATCAACATTGCGCGAGACGACCGTTTGCAGGGCAAGCACGATTTCGGCACCGATGACTAGAGGATCAACCCCCATGTGCGGCCTGGCCGCATGTGCACCACGCCCTGTGATCTTGATAACGAAGTTGTCCTCGCTCGCCATAATTCCACCGACACGCGTGGCGATGGAACCTGCAGGAATACCAGGCATGTTGTGGGCGCCAAAAATCGCATCGACAGGGAACCGCTCGAAGAGGCCATCGGCCATCATTGCCTTGGCACCGCGCCCGTGTTCCTCGGCCGGCTGGAACACGAAGCGGACCGTCCCATTGAAGTCCCGCCGTTCGGACAGCAGCCGCGCTGCGCCAAGCACCATCGCCATGTGGCCGTCGTGCCCGCATGCGTGCATCTTTCCCGGAATGCTGGAAGCATGTGCCCGGGAGCTCGCGCTCTCCGTTATGTTTAACGCGTCCATGTCAGCACGAATGGCGACTATACGATTTCCATTGCCGACCGTAAGGTTGGCAATGAGCCCCGTCCCGCCGATCCCGCGATGCACGTCAAGACCCAAGTCTTGGAGGACATTCGCCACGTAGTCAGAGGTCAGCCTCTCCTCGAAACCCGTCTCCGGGTGTTTGTGCAGATGATGGCGCCATTGGGCCATCTGGGACTGCAGTTCGGAATGGTTGCTCATAGCGTTATCGCCTGTGTTGATGCATGCCCCTTTGGCTTGCAGTGCCATAGCTACCGCCAAACGGCGTTCGCCATTTATCTCACGACATCTAGGTCTTTCCAAGCACCACCATCAAACTGCCGAACTGTGATCGCCCCATTCATCATGTCGCCCTTGTCGTCGAATTGAATAGGCCCGGTCACCCCCGTCATCCGAAGCTTGCGCAGGCTGGTGAGGTAGATTTTTGGATCGACGGAGTTTGCTTCCCGCATGGCCTGCACCATCGCCATCGCAGCATCGTAGGCATAGGGTGCATAGAGCTGGACAGGGGTTCCAAACCGAGCCTCGAAGCGTTTGAAGAACGCCGGACCTTGTGGCATGCGGGATGGGGGAACGCCGGCGAGCGTGCAGTACATCTGCCCAGTCATGGCGGCTCCGACAAGCTTGATGAACTGGGGCGTACATGCCTCGTCCCCGACAATGAACTTCGCTTTAAGTCCAAGCCGCTGAGCTTGTTGCGCGAGGGCGGCTCCTTGTGTATCGCCACCAGCAAACACCATTCCATCCGGGTTCTGGCCACGAACGCTGGTCAATACAGCCATCCAGTTCGTGGTCTTGTCTGTTCCATATTCACGCCGCACAACTTTCCCGCCGGCGGCCAGCACGGCCTTCTCCACCTCGTCTGCAAGACCTTGGCCGTAGGCCGTTCGGTCGTCAACTATGGCCACGCTTGACGCCTTGAGATTTTTGACGAGGAATGTGCCAATCACCGTGCCCTGGCGAACATCATTCGCGACCATGCGGAAGACGTTGTTGAATCCCTGCGCCGTCAGCTTGGGGTTCGTCGCCGACTCCGTAACCATGGGAATGCCGGCATCGGCGTACACCTTGGAGGCGGGAATCGAAGTGCCCGAGTTTGCGTGGCCCACTACGCCAGCCACTCGCTCGTCCACCAGCTTTTGCGCCACTAACACTGCGGTCTTCGGGTCTGCCCCGTCGTCCTGTGAAGCAAGCGCGAACGTTACCTTTTGACCGCCGATCGATAGCTTCTGCGCGTTCAAATCCTCGATCGCCAGCCGTACGCCATTCTCGTCGTCCTTGCCGATATGGGAGAGCTCACCCGAGAGGGGAGACACTTGCCCGATTTTGACCATGACGTCAGCAAATGCGGTGGGCGGCGTAGTGGTAAGAATCACACCGGCAATCAGGCCAGCAGGCAGGGTTGCGTGGTTCCCCATGATAGTGTCTCCTCCAAGTTCGAACGCTCTTGATACGGCGGAACTGTGTGGTTTGCTGTTGTGTTCCGCATCCAATGCATTGATAAGAGTCTATTCAGGTGCCACGCATGTCTGTCTCAATTTGAGGTCTCTTTTTGCAAGAGTGACGCGTTTTGCGTTTTGCTTTGGCCTCTTTGTTCACTTTGACTGGTTGCAGGGTCTGGTTGCACTCCGGAGGGGCGAGATGTTGCGCCTGGAGGGTCGCCAACATGTTAGGCAGCGGCGTGTCGTTCTTGCATTTCAGGATCGAAAATCGCGCAGAAATACACAGACCGGCGCAATAGGATTGGATGAAGTTGGCGTTGCTGCAACGTGCGGCCGTCAGCCGCCTCACACATTCTCGGAGATTCAGATGCTAATTGCGAACCAGCGCGCTTCTCGCTCGATCTATCCCGCACAACTCAAGGCAGTCATGTGTGTGGAGAAAGCAGAGGACAGCCGGAAGCGGCTGTCGAGGCGGGAAGGTATCAACCGCGGCGCCGCCCCTCTTCCTCATCTGCCGGACCTTGCGGAGAGATTTGGCGTTGCTCAAGTTCTTATCAAGGATGAGGCTATTCGCTCCGCTTGGTAGCTTTAAGGCGCTCGACGCTCCCATCGCGCTTGTGCGACTGATCTTGCGACTCTGGCCGGAAGAAAAGATGGACACTGTTGCGCTCTTTGCCGGAGCCTACAAGCATGTGTTCCCGCGAGGTGGCGCCAGTGGCATGGCTGCCGGTATCGCCAGCTACCTTTGGGAAATCTATGGAGAGCAGCGGCCGACTGCTTGTCACAGGCGATAGACCGTTACAGATCTATCCCTGTTCGACGGAACATCTCACCACGGGAGCAATCCGTTTGCGTTTGAAAACGTGCCCGTCGGCTCATTCGCATCAAGAAGCGCCAACCGGACCGGCTCTCGTGCCGCGTCTTCAACCGATCCAGCGCCAGGCGCATAGTTGCTCAGATCAGTGGCAGTGAAGCCCGGACAGGCCGCGTTGACCTTGATTTTTGTTCCCTCCAACTCGATGGCCAACGCTTGCGTAATCGCATTGAGTGCGGTTTTTGAAGTCTGATAAACCCCGACGTACTGCCGCGAGTAATCCGCAGGGTTGTCCTTCAGCGCGAGTGAACCACCTGCGCTCGAAATATTGACGATGCGTCCAGCCGGTGCTTTGCGCAGGAGCGGCAGCATCGCCTGCGTGACCGCTACAACCCCGAACACATTTGTCTCAAACACGGCGCGCATATCGTCGACTGGTACGCGGCTCACCTTATCCCCGTCCCTCATTTCTTCGATAGAGGTGCCCGGCTTGATCGGTCGCGAGATCCCCGCGTTGTTGACGAGCACATCCAGGCGCCCCAGC
This sequence comes from Cupriavidus sp. BIC8F, assembly GCF_032465815.1. Lineage (NCBI taxonomy): Bacteria > Pseudomonadati > Pseudomonadota > Betaproteobacteria > Burkholderiales > Burkholderiaceae > Cupriavidus > Cupriavidus sp. BIC8F. The sequence goes on from NZ_CP136095.1 coordinate 3,085,026, forward strand.
GTTTCCTCGATCTGCCTGGCCGCTTTTGCAATTGACGTCTGATTCGTTACATCGAGGTGGATGGCCTGAGCCCCTTCTCCGACGCTTCTTGCCGCTGCCAGGCCCAAATCCAGGTTGCGTGCTCCAATCAATACTTTGAAGCCTTTCCACGCCAGCTCCTTGGCGATCTGAAGGCCAATTCCTTTGTTTGCACCGGTAACCAGTGCGACAGGTGTGCCATGCATGTTTGCTCCGTTCGGAATGAGGTAGTACCGACGCTCATACAGTAGAATTAACCGGAACGCCGATCCGGTTACAAACTATATGGAACATTGTTCCGATTAGCAAGGGGGGGTCATGATTTGAGTAGCAACACCAATAAGTCCACCAACGAAAGTGCACCGCGCGCCGTTCGTGCAGACGCGCAACGGAACTTCGAGACGCTCCTGCGGACGGCGCTAGAAGTGTTCGAGTCCTCCGGTATCGATGCTCCCGTGCGTGAGATCGCCAAAAAGGCAGGGGTAGGAGTCGGCACGATCTACCGGCACTTTCCTCGGCGCTCAGACCTTGTCGTGGCGGCGCTGTGCAGCGAAGTGGATGCCTGCGCGAGCGCTGGAGCCGCGCTCGCCGCACAGCTGCCAGCCGGCGAAGCGCTGGTCGCATGGATCGACCGCTATGTCGACTTCGTGACAACGAGGCGTGGCCTCGCGGCTGCTCTGAATTCGGGGGACCCCGCGTTCCAGGCTGTGCCAACGTATTTCCTGGAGAGACTCCGCCCAGTCGTTCAAAATCTCCTCGATGCGACGGTCGCTTCGGGCGTTACCCGCAAAGGAGTGCAGCCAGATGAGCTCCTTTGCGCGATCGGAGCCCTCTGCGCTCCACTCGAATGTCCCAATCCGCCCGACGCCCGGAGGTTGGTGGCGCTGTTTGTCGACGGATTGCGCTATGGCACGAGTCCACAGGCATCTAAAGCGAAATGAGGCTGTGCGCGGAATGATGGGAGTTGGGGCCAGAAATCAACTCGCTTGCGCAGCGAGCGTGACCGGCCGGTAAATATTCATTGGCTATTTCGCCACTCGCACGAGCCCACTGCTGAGGACACGGAAGATCTCGTCACAGCAACCATGCCCACTACGGGTCGGTCGATTTTCCGTAACCCCAGGGCAGCAACGAACGCGACCAAGCCGCCAGCGGCGAGAGGCATGTACGCCCACCCCCACTGGTGGGAGGTAATCGTGCCTTCGCCCGCATCCACGATGCGGCGCACTGCAAGATCCGGTCGTTCCTCGAACAAGAGGAAACATTGTTGCGTTGATGCCGCTAAAATTCGGCGAAATGCCCGCCCTATTTTGGTTCAAACTTGCGCGCAGCTAAATTCTCGAGGGCGAGACCATGCCATTGCAACTGGATGCATACGACAGAAAGCTTCTGCACCTGCTTCAGGGCAACAACAAGCTTTCCCAGCGAGAGCTGGCTGATGCGGTAAATTTGTCCCCCTCAGCCGTGAATCGTCGGATCGCCGCGCTCGAGGCCGATGGTGTCATCACAGTGAACACATCCGTGGTCGACCCCGCCAAGGTCGGCAAGCCCATTACCGTACTGGTGGAGGTGACGCTGGAGAACGAGCGACTGGACCTTCTTGATGAGATCAAGAAGCGCTTTGTCGATTGCCCTCAGGTGCAACAGGTCTACTACGTCACCGGCGATTACGACTTCCTGCTGGTCCTCACCGTTTCGGACATGACCGAGTATGAGCGCCTGACACGAGAACTGTTCTTCGTTTCCGGCAACGTGAAGAACTTCAAGACGCACGTGGCCATGCAGCGGTCGAAGGTGAGCTTGGGCGTCTCCATCGACCTATGATGGCCACGAAGGCGGTCGCCACTTGGGGAACCGCCCTGCCCTTCCTCAAGCAAACTCCCTTAGTCCGCTTTCGCTGCTCTCCGCTAAGTATGCGGTACGGCGGCCGCTTCGCACACCCCACCAGTAGAAGACGAAACCTACAACGGCAACCGACGCCATGTCCCAACCAGGCGGAATGACGCCAATGCCGCCAAACTCTTCGCCTCCCAGCCACGACAGCATTGCGATGGCAGGCAGATACAGAATGAGCCACCAGGCAGACCGAAGCTCTTCGCCAAAGCCACGCCATCCTGCCTTTGCCTGGTAGTACAGATACAGCGGCAACGCAGCGACCATCAGCACGATGACCTGTCCGGTCAGGGGCCACCTTGCCCAGTAGAGCACTAGCGTGGCACAAACGAAAGCGAACGGCGCAATCAACGACATTCCGCGGATGTGTAGTGGTCTTTGGATATCGCTAGCGTGTTCACGCAACGCCATCAGGCTCACGGGTCCGGAGAGGAACGAGATAACAACTGCTACCGAAATCACTGCAGCCAGGGCTCCCCAGCCGCGGAAAAAGAACAGGAAAATGAACGAGACGGCCAGGTTGAACCACATGGCTTCACGCGGCACACCGTAGATGGGATGGGTATTACCGAAGAGCCGGGGCATCGTGTCATTACGCTCCATGGCGTGAATCATGCGAGCTGTAGTTGCCGTGTAGATGGCGCCGGTCCCTGACGGACTGATGAAGGCGTCCACGTACAGCATCATGGCCAGCCAATTCAGGTTCAAGGCCAAGGCCAGTTCGGCAAAAGGCGACGTGAAATCGAGATGCGACCATCCCTCGCGGATGCTTGCCGGGCTTACAGCGCCAATGAAGGCGACCTGCAGCAGTGCGTAGATGACCAGCGCCACAAGAATGGAGCCCACGACCGCAAACGGAATGCTGCGCGCCGGGTTGCGAGCCTCCCCAGCCAGACTCACCGGGCTCTGGAAGCCATTGAAACTGAAGACAATACCGCTGGTAGCTACAGCTGTCAGGACTGCGGACCATCCATAGGGTGCAAACGCTGCGCTGGTGCCAATCGCCAAGTTCTCGGTATGGAAGCCACCCCAGGTCAACCCGACGACCGTCAGCGCGGGAACGGCGATCTTGAAGACCGTGATGGCCGAGTTGGTCTTCACGAAGAGTTTGACACCCCAGTAGTTCAGCAAGAAGTACACGATGACAAGTGCGGCGCTAGCAACCAGACCGGGCGTCGTCAGCTCACCATCCGCCATGAGTGCTTGCGCCCATGGGTATGGCCAGGACGCCATGTATTGCACCGACGCAATGGCCTCAATCGGGATGACGGAAACAATCGATATCCAGTTTGCCCATGCGCTGATGAACCCAACCAGCGAACCGTGTGAGTAGCGCGCATACCGGACCATGCCGCCCGACTCCGGGAACATTGCCCCGAGCTCCACGTAGGTCAATGCAATGGCGAGGATGACCACGGCGCCGATGATCCACGCCAGGATTGCGGCGGGCCCTGCAATCTTTGCCGTGTGCCACGCCCCAAACAACCACCCGGAACCAATGATGGAACCGAGCCCTGTGAACATCAGGGCGATTGGCCCGATACTGCGCTTCTGTGTCGAACTCATTGCTGTCTCCATTTCGTCTGGACGCACGTCTCCCCGACGATGAGGAAAGCCTCATCGCCGCGGTGTGCGCTTCTTAGTGAGTTATCTGCGTGGTGTCGCCGGAATCAACGCGCCAGCCACGCCGTCTGGCGTGCGAGCACCGATTCATGCGATTCGCCTACCAGTTGCTGATAGACGGAAGGCGCCGTAGCACCTTCAGTGTTGATGACCAAGACGCGTGACGTTGCGTCGAGACCTGCTTCTTCGGAAAGCGCTGCATTCGCACGAAGTACGGCCAGGCCAGCCAGGCCCGCTGCACCGGATTCACCAGCAACGACCGGCAGGTCGCCAGTCTCCCTTCCAGCGAGCTGGTGCATTGCCGTCACCGCGTCATCGTCCGAAATCGTCATGAAGACGTCCACGCTGTTCTCCAGGAAACGCCAGGCGAGGGGCGACGTCTCGCCGCAAGCCAGTCCCGCCATCACGGAGTCAACCGAGCCAGTTGCGTTAGCCGCCCTGCCTTGCAGCGCGCTTTGGTAGAGGCAATCCGCTTGCACGGGCTCAACAACGATGAACTTGGGACGATTCGCACCGAAGAACTCCCAGAAATAGCTGGAAATGCCGGCGGCAAGTCCGCCTACGCCACCTTGAAGAAACACGTGGGTATATGGGGACTGCTGGCCTGGTGCAACGTTTGCCTGCGCCACGATTTCTGCGGCAATGGCGCCGTATCCCTGCATCACGTCGCGCGGGATGTCCTCATAGCCTTCGTAAGAGGTATCCGAGACGACAGTCCAGTGGTTGGCGGCTGCGAGACGAGCCGCTTCCTCCACAGATTCATCGTAGTTCCCAGCAATTCTCAAGATGGTAGCGCCATATGCCGCGATGGCATCTTCGCGCTCCTGGCTTACGTTAGCGTGCAGCACAATCACGCATTGGCAGCCGAAAGACCTAGCCGCAGAGGCCAGTGCGCGACCGTGGTTGCCGTCAGTCGCGCTGATGACCGTGAAGTCCCTGAGCAGATCCGCATACTTCCCGTCGATTAGCGCCAGCGCGTCCAGGTTGCGCTCCGGGAAGGTGCGGAGGATCAAACGAACTAGGGCAATCGGAGCACCGAGAGCCTTGAAACTGCCCAGCGGCGAGCGAACCGATTCGTCCTTCACGCTCAGTTCAGCGATATTCAGGCTGGCGGCAAGCTTGGGAAGATCGCGCAGCGGCGTGGGGCCGGCGTTCAGTTGATCCCAGTGGGAAAGCCACGTGCGGCTGCGCTCGGCTTGCTCGATGCTCATGACGGCTTTGAGCTCGGCGGGATAGGCGGCCCGACGGGCACGAGAATTCTTAATCAGCATAGGTACTCCGATAAAATTGAAATTCAGGCCTGAGCTTGGCCGAGGCGATTGAGCACGACGTTGAGCAGAACCTCCGCACCCATTACGAGTTGGACATCGTCGGTGTGCTCCCGCGGGTTGTGGCTAATGCCGCCCTTGCTCGGCACGAAAATCATGGCCGAAGGCGCAATGCGGGCAATCATCTGCGCGTCGTGGCCGGCGCCAGAGGTCATGCGTCGGTTGGTAAAACCATAGCCATTCGCCGATGCCTCGATGCAATCCACAAGGCAGGAATCGAAGACGACAGGCTCGAACCGTGCCAGTCGCTCGGTGGAGATATTTACGCCCTCCCGCTGGGCCACCTTTTCGAGGAATTCAGCGAAACGCTGTTCGGCCAGTGTCAGGCGCTCCTCGTCCGGATCGCGAAGATCTACCGTGAGTGTCGCGCGGCGCGGGATGACGTTGATGACGTTCGGCTGAACGCTCAAGCAGCCCACGGTCGCCAGTGTTGTGCCACCGGAGTCGCGGGCCAGTTCGCGCAGGAAGGTCACGATGGATGCCGCCACGAATCCGGCGTCGTGCCGCAGGTGCGTTGGGGTCGTACCGGCGTGATTGGCATTGCCCTGGATGGTCACCTGCTGCCATGAGATGCCTTGCAGGTTCTTCACCACTCCGAGCTGGATACCTTCCGCTTCCAGAATCGGGCCCTGCTCGATGTGAAGCTCGAGGTATTCATGCGGGACAATTGCACCCGGCTCCAGGTCTCCCGCATAGCCAATGCGCGCCAGTTCGTCGCCAAGGCGCGTGCCGTCCGTGCCAATGGTATTCAGCGCTTCGTCGACAGAGAGACCACCCGCGTAGACGAGCGACCCCATCATGTCCGGCTGATAACGGATGCCTTCCTCGTTGGTGAAGGCTCCAACCATGATGCTGCGGGACGGTGCAATGCCGGCTTCTCGATAGGCCCGCGCCACAGCCAGTCCGGCCAACACCCCATAGCAGCCATCCAGCGCGCCGGCATTTGTTACGCTGTCAATGTGCGAGCCCATCATCAGCGGAGCCTCGGTGCCGTCGTCCGCCTCGGAGCGGAGGATGCCGAACAGATTTCCGATACGGTCTACAACGACCTCCAGTTCCAGTTCGCGCATCCAGCTAGCAACAAGGTCCCGCCCCGCCTTCTCGTCGTCGGTAAGGGCAATGCGAGTACGACCACCAACCTCGCTGTCGGCGCCGATTTCCCCGAGTTCCTTAAGCTGACGCAGCAATGTGGCGCCATCTAGATGAAGCCGGCGCGCTTCGGGTGCGCTGTTTGACATTCAAGTCTCCAATACCATGACATTCATTGTCCAGCAGACCACTGGTCGCGCTGGAATGCCTGCAATGTTAGAGCGTTGAGGTGCAACAGCGTCCCACTTTGCCTAGCCCCTACGCAACAACCTTGCGAAATTGGAAGCCCAGTTGCACCAACGAACCAGTGAGAAGCTCAGAGAAAGCCACAGGCTACAACTTGATCGGCGCAACTGAGCTCTCCCATTTGGCCGCCTCCTCCAAAAGCCATTCTCGAAAGGCAATCACTCTTGGAAAATGGGAAGTCTCAGCTCTGTACACGACAAAGTAGGCAAGTGCCGACGGAAAACTGATATCCGGGAACAACTTCACCAGGCGGCCGCTTGCGAGGTCGTCCCGCGCCATAACACTTCGCGCAAGTGCAATGCCCTGCCCTTCGGCAGCCGCCTGCAAAACTGCCGCAGAGTTATTGATCTTCAATCCGCGCGTGGTAATCGCTCGCGTGACGCCAACCCTGCGAAGCCACGCATCCCATGAGGGAAAACCGGCATGCCCCTCCATCGACATGTCATGGATCAACACTTCCTCCGCGAGATCCTCCGCCCGGCTCAAGGTCCCCTGGCCTAACAACTTGGGCGAGCAAACGGGATAGACCTCCTCGTCCATGAGCTTGTCCGCCGTCAATCCCGCCCATGATCCCGTGCCGTACCGTACGCCGATGTCAATGTCTTGCACCGAAAAGTCGACCGGCTTAAGACTGGTCTCTAGGCGGACATCCATGTCTGGCCATGCCGCCTGGAACCGATCCACGCGCGGCAACAGCCATTTGACTGCAAAGGCCGGGCTGACGGTCACGGTCAGAACGCCTCTGGTCGCCCCCTCCTGCAGACGCTCCAAGCCCAAAACAAGCCGGTCAAAGCCCGCGCGGATGTCGGGTAACGCTCGCTCTGCCGCTTCAGTCGGGGTCAGTCGTACTCGTCCGCTGGACGCTCGATGGAATAGCGGTACGCCAAGCCACTCCTCCAATGTACGGACGAGCTGGCCAACTGCAGCTGGCGTGACGTTAAGTTCGACCGCCGCAGCGGAAAAACTCTGATGCCGAGCGCTAGCTTCGAACGCACGCAGCGCATTGAGGTGAACAGGCGTCTTCATCACTAAATTTTTTCTTTCTATACGAGAGAGTTTATCTCGTTTGTCAGCTTGACATGGATACCCAAGAATGATCTTCATTGCGGGGGCATTGCAAAAGCCCAAGCTATGCGAGTAGGCCGAAAGGTGGGCAGTTCCATTCGTAGTTTATCTATCCCATCCCTCGCCCATCAATACACGGAATAGACAATGAACAACCAATTCGAAGGCCAAAAGCTGCTGGTAGTAGGCGGCACCAGCGGAATGGGCCTGCAGATCGCCCGCGACGTGCTGACCCGGGGCGGTAGCGCGGTGATCGTGGGAAACCGGGCCGACAAGGCAGAACAAGCCCGCAAGGACCTGGCCGCACTAGGCCCGACCACCGCGCTGGTCGCAGACCTGTCCAGAAGTGAAGGACTTTCGAGCCTGCTCCAGGCCATTGACAGCCAGCACACGGACATTGACCTGCTGGTCAATGCAGCTGGCATCTTCTTCCCAAAGCCGTTCCTCGAGCATCAGGAATCTGACTACGACCTGTACATGGCGCTAAACAAGGCGCAGTTCTTCGTCACGCAACGCGTCGCCGCCAACCTCATCAAGGCAGAGCGTCCGGGCGCGATCGTAAACATCGGCTCGATGTGGGCCAAGCAGGCCATCGCCGCAACGCCGTCGTCGGCCTATTCGATGGCAAAGGCCGGCCTGCATTCACTTACCCAGCATCTGGCCATGGAGTTGGCGGGGAAGCACATCCGCGTCAACGCAGTCTCCCCTGCCGTGGTGCAAACGCCAATTTACGAGGGATTTATCCCGAAAGCCGAAGTCGCAAGCGCGCTGCAGCGCTTCAACGGTTTTCATCCCATCGGCCGCGTTGGCACGCCAAACGATGTGGCAGAAGCGGTCACCTTCCTGCTGTCCGACAAGGCGAGTTGGGTTACCGGTGCGATATGGGACGTCGACGGCGGCGTCATGGCCGGCCGCAACTGAATGCCACACCTATCCATTCCCCAAGCACCTACTGGAGATTCAAACCATGGTCTATCTGCAAATCACGCTCCGGATTCACCAGGAAAACCGAGCTGCCGCCATTGGCATCTACAAGCAATACAAAACATCTTTCCTCAGCACAATTAGGGGAGCCGCATCGAAGGAACTACAGGTGCGCGACGAGGATGTGCAAGTGCTGCACGGTTTTGATACGGTAGAGAACGCAAACAGCTACCTGCAGAGTGCATTGTTCACTGCCAATGTGATTAGTGGCCTCAAGCCGTTACTCGAAGGCGCACCTGACATCAGGATCTACCAAGTCCAGTAACTCCAAATGGCTAACTGCCAGTATTGGCTGTCGGCCTACTCGGCCTTGCAACTCTGCAAACTCGGCAAGATTGGACCCCCTGGCGCAATTCTGCTGACGTGTTGCAAGGCTTGGTCAGTGCCTCCTCGTTCATTATCGGGGCCAGCCACATTCCCCTTACGCCCCCAAGGTGCGCCCCAATGTTTAGCCCGCTCTGGGCCGCCTCGTCATGAAGGCGAAGGAATTCCATGCTCGTCAACGCGGACTTTTCGCAACGTGCCATTGTTATGCCGCATCAGTACCAGTGGATCGCCTCGCCAAACGGCGAGGTCGATCGCGCCATGCTAGACCGATTGGGAGGCGAAAATACGCGTGCGACCAGCATCGTGCGATACGGGCCGGGCGCGAGCTTTCCTCGCCATCAACACCCCGGTGGCGAGGAGATCCTTGTACTTTCCGGCACTTTTTCCGAGGGAGGCAAACACTATCCAGCAGGATGGTATTTGCGCAATCCCCCGGGTTCGTCGCATGCGCCGTCAAGCGCGGATGGCGCTACGATCTTCGTGAAGCTTCGACAAATGGCGCCATTCGATAGCCAGAGCGTACGCATCGATACGCGCGACATGAATCAATGGCAGTCCGAACCCAACGGCGACATCTGCTTGCTCTATGTAAATGAAGTGGAGCGGGTCCGGCTACATCGGTTGCGGCCAAGCAGCATGCTTCCTGTCGACGGAGCAATGGAGTTGCTGATACTAGACGGTGACACCAGTTTCGAAGGCGTTCGCTATTCCCATGGCACCTGGATGCGCCTCCCGGTCGGCGACCAAGGCAAGATACTGGCGGGAACTGCAGGCGCTAAGCTATACGTAAAGAGCGGTCTATTCGAGCGTTCGGATGCGGAGCCAAATAATGCGTAGCGTCCGATGCGTTATCGTTGGTGGCGGCCTGAGCGGACTCTATGCTGCGACACTGTTGAAACAGCATGGCGTAGGCGACTACTTGCTGATCGAAGAACGCGATAGGCTCGGTGGTCGGATCCATTCCGTGGCGGCCTCAGGTCGTCGTCAGGAAACACCACTGGCGACGGAATCCAACGCAATTGATCGGGTAGACCTAGGGCCGACGTGGTTCTGGCCCGCCTACCAGCATCAGTTCGACAAGCTGATCCATGCACTGGGAGTGGAACGATTCCCGCAGCATGACAGAGGTTGGATGATGGCGGAGCGCACCGCCACCGGTGCGCCGATGCGCATTCATGGGTTTCCCAACTCCCCCACAGCGATGCGACTGATGGGCGGCATGGGAGCTTTGATCGACGCGCTGACTCGGCGTGTCAGCCGGTCGCGGGTCCTCACCGGCGAATCCGTAAGGCATATTCGCATAGCCGGCCATAGCATCGAAGTCGAAAGCCATGATGCTTCGGACCGACTTACCATCACCCAGGCCGCCCATCTCCTGCTGGCCGTGCCCCCTCGTCTCTCGAGCCAGTCCATCGAATTTTCGCCAGCCCTACCACCCCGGCTGCTTCAGCCATGGCTGGACACACCCACATGGATGGCGGGCCATGCCAAGTATGCCGCCGTCTATGAAACTCCCTTCTGGCGAGCAGAGGGTCTGTCCGGCGAAGCCCGAAGCGCGGTCGGGCCGCTGGCCGAAATCCACGATGCGACCATGCCAGGCGGCTCTGCCGCACTGTTTGGATTCTTTGGCATGCCCGCGCACACGCGCCGTGGCGTTCCCACCGACACACTGAAAACCCACTGCCGAGCCCAACTCGCCAGATTGTTCGGCCCCAAAGCTGCAGTTCCGAGCCATGACTTCATCAAGGATTGGGCAACTGACTCATTAACGTCTACCCCTCCTGATCTGGAACTAGCGCTGAGCCGCCACTCCATAGCTCCCCCGGCCACCGCCCTGACCGATCCGTGGAAGGGCCGCGTAATTGGCATCGCGAGTGAATGGTCCCCCAACTTCCCCGGATATGTCGCAGGTGCTATCGATGCTGCAACACGGGGTATTGAATCCATCTTCGGAAAATCCCCGAACACATCCTGCAACGACCAATGACAATCAAACCAACTTACCGTGCCGTGCAAATCAGCCGCCCAGGCCATCTTGAACTGGTCGAGCGTCCGACCCCTACACCCGGTCCAGGAGAGGTACTGATTGCGGTGGAGGCCTGCGGCATGTGCGGCGCTGACATTGGCGACATCGAACAGGCTGCTTCCTTACTTAATCCACCACGCGTTCCAGGCCACGAGATCGTGGGGCGAATCGCGGCACTTGGAGCCGGCACGCAGGAAGTCTGGAAGATCGGCCAACGCGTCGGGATTGGCCGTCTCGGGGGGCATTGCAACACGTGTACGCAATGCCGCCGCGGTGAGTTTCAGCTTTGTCAGAACCAGACGTTTGTCGGCGCCACATGCGACGGGGGCTATGCGGAGATGGTGCTAGCCAGGGCCACAGGTCTTGTGTCAATTCCAGATGCGCTCAGTTCGGAAGAGGCTGCACCGATCCTATGTGCAGGCATAGCAACGTTCAATGCATTGAGGCGCTCCGACGCGCAACCCGGCGACACGGTGGCAATTCTTGGCATCCGTGGCCTAGGCCACATGGCATTGCAGTACGCGAAGAAGATGGGCTTCAGGGTCGTCGCCATCGGACGGGGTAGCGATATCGCAGAGGATGCCGCTGCGCTCGGCGCCCATCTATACCTGGACACAGAGCGTGTAGATGCAGTGAGCACGCTGAAAAAAATGGGGGGCGCGCGGGCGATCGTCGCCACAATAGGCAACGCCGATTCAGTTTCCACACTATTTCACGCGCTGGCGCCTCATGGACGCCTCATCATCCTTGGAGCCGGCAAGGACCCTTTATCCATCCCCGCGGGAATGTTGGTTACAGGAGAGCGCCACGTCATCGGCTCCTTGACGGGCACACCGTCCGAATGCGAACGTTTACTGGATTTCAGCCTCTTGGTCGACGCACGCCCTCGATTCGAGACAATGCCTCTGGAGCGAGCGGCTGACGCCTACCAGCGCCTCAAGAATGGCGCCCCCAAGTTCCGGATGGTGCTGACCATACCCCCTCACTCTCGCTGAACTCCCCCCAGTCATCCGATGTTCTCCAACTCGTCAGTCACGCGACTCGCAATCGCCCAAGCCCTTTCAGGCGCCAACTCTACAGTGGTCTATGCCACCGGCGCCATCATCGGAAACATGCTTTCGCCGAGGCCTGAGCTTGCCACCCTGCCAATCTCGCTTTTTGTTGTTGGAATGGCCCTGTCGACGCTTCCGGCCGGTTTGCTCGCCCGCCGCTTTGGCAGGCCCGTGGCGTTCCTGGCCGGAAGCGCCTGCGGCGTTCTCGTCGGCCTCCTGGCCGCAGTAGCTCTGGCGGCGCATTCCTTCACGCTGTACTGCATCTCAATGCTGTTCGGCGGTGCCTATGCCGCAGTGGTGCTGACCTTTCGCTTCGCCGCCGCTGAATGCGTCAGCCCGCAAGACAAGCCCCGTGCGCTATCTCTAGTGCTGGCAGGTGGTGTCGCAGCAGGAGTTCTTGGACCACAACTGGTTTCGGCCACGATGAATCTATGGCCACCGCATGCGTACGCAGTGACATACCTCGCTTCCGCAGCCATTGCCGTTCTGTCCGGGCTCGTACTGAGAGGCATCCGGTTCCAGGCCGCGCCGACAGGGCTGCGTAACACGGGAGGCCGACCAATCCGGGAGATCCTGAAGCAACCGCGGCTGTTGGTCGCCATGCTGTGCGGGGTGGTCAGCTATATGATGATGAACTTCATGATGACCTCGGCTCCCCTCGCCATGGAGCTATGTGGCATTCCTCGGCTTGACTCAAACGTCGGCATCGAGATGCACGTCATCGCAATGTACGCACCGAGCTTCTTCACAGGACGGCTGATCGCCCGCTTTGGGGAGTCGGCAATTATTCTGGCGGGCTTGGTGCTGACAGCCCTGGCTGCCCTAACCGGAATGAACGGCCTGTCGGTCAGCCATTTCTGGGTAGCATTGGTGCTTCTAGGACTAGGCTGGAACTTCGCGTTCCTTGGGGCATCAGCAATGGTGCTGACCTGCCATACCACTGAAGAAGGCCCCCGTGTGCAGTCCATCAACGATTTCGTCGTCTTTGGCGCAATGGTCGTAGGCTCGTTCGTCTCTGGAGGACTGCTCACAACGTTCGGCTGGGGAACAGTGACTTCGCTTATTCTTCCGCCGGTCGCCGTCTCGACCGTTGCCCTCCTCTGGCTGCAATGGCGCCCTGCCGCGGCATCCCGCCAGCATTGATCAGGGCCAAGCCGGGTTCGACTGCCGACGCGCTTCTGGCTCGACAGCCGCAGGAACCCGGCAATGTGTGCTCAAGGTAAGCCGCCAACGGCTTCTTTCCCTCTCCGACCATGTAGCTCTCATCGGCTTTGAAGCGATGCAGAGCGAGTCGGTCCTCTTTCGAATAGATACCAACCGTTCGGACGTCGAGATCTGGCGCCTCTCGCATCACATGGATGGCGATCTCGGATCGATTGGCGACCAGGATGGATTGGATGGAATTTCATGCTCGTATCTGAACAGGCAGGCGCAGCAGCTGACCCCAGCACATATCTCGGGATGTAAGCATCCTTGTCTGCTTCTGGATACAGCTAGCGACGGGGGTATGGGCAAGCGAGACGAGAGAGCCAAGTCAATCGTTGGCTTGCTTGTCGAGTCGCTGGGGACGCCCCGGCGCCGTGTCGACGCCGATGCTCTTAGGGTTTCGAACGAGTATGAACGGCAGATTCATCCTCGATGACCGAATTTCCCGGACTGAACAATTGATAAAGCTGATCAGTCATGACATCCAGCGCATTACCTCGCCCCCCGACAGGCCGTGTGGATTGACCGGTTTTTCGGGTCTGACCGAAAGGAAATTCGCGTTTCCATTCCGATTCGGTGCCGCACTACCATGCACTCCAGAAAGACACCCACTGCAATAGACAGGGGATCAATCAACATAGCGGAGACAACAACATGAAATTTGTCGTACGGACTGTGGGATGCATCCTACTCAGCGGCACTCTCCTCACATCCGCCGCCAGCGCTGCCCCAGCGTGGCCCTCGGCGAAGCCAATTACCTTGGTCGTACCGTACCCGCCCGGCGGCAATGCAGACATCCTCGGGAGACTGTTCGCCCAGCAGCTCAGCCAGAAGACTGGGCAGACAGTAGTCGTAGACAACAAGCCGGGGGCTGGAAGCATGGTGGGCTCCTACCAGGTGGTCCGCGCTGGCTCTGACGGCTACACCTTCCTTCTCGGAAGCATTGCAAACGTCCTGAACCAGTACTTCTACAAGAAGCCGCTCTACGACATGAACAAAGACTTGGTTCCCGTGTCGCAGCTCGTAAACGTTCCCAACTATGTGGCAGTGGGTCCGACCGAGAAATTCCGTACGATGGGTGAAATCATTACGTTCGCCAAGGCCAATCCGAAGAAACTGAGTTGTGCGAACACCGGTGTTGGGACAAGCACCTATCTTTCGTGCGAGATGATCAAGACGATGACCGGCGCGGAGCTCGTCAACGTTCCCTATAAAGGTGGCGCCGCTGCGATGCAGGATGTCATGGGCGGCCAGGCCAACATGGTCATCGCCAATGAAGCGCTGGTACCTATCAACGATAAACGCCTGATTGGCATTGCGGTGACGTCCGCTAAACGCAGTCCGCTCGCTCCGCAGTTGCCGCCGCTTTCTGACACCCTTCCCGGCTTCGATGTCAACTCGTGGTACGGCGTGTTTGCTCCGGTCGGCGTAGCCAAGGAGATTTTGGATCAAGTTGTCGAAGCCGCCGCGGCTATGGCCAAAGAAGAAGCAACTCTGAGCCGGCTGAAGGTAATCGGTGCAACGCCCGTCGGAAGTTCACAGAAGGACTTCGCCGCATTCTTCAAGGACGAGATGGCGAAGTGGGGTGAAGTAACCAAAAAGATGAACGTCCAACTTGATTGAATTAGCACGTCTCCGACGACTTCTGTCGAACGAAAGCGTAATGGCCCCACAAGGATTGAACCATGACCACGACTGTTTCCTCTTCCCGCTTTCTGCGTTTTGTCGAAGCGTTCGACAAGCTTGTTGACCGCGCAGGTGGCGACGAACCGACGATTCTCGCAGAGGGGAAAACCCTGCTGCACGAACTCATCGCAAACGACGACTGGCTGCCGGACTGCTGTGCGCAGCCTCACCATCAGTATTACCAGCAGTATTTGCTGCACGCCGACCCGAATGACCGCTACTCCGTCGTGAGCTTTGTATGGGGGCCCGGGCAGAAGACACCTGTTCACAATCATACCGTCTGGGCGTTGATCGGCATGATGCGTGGTGCCGAGCGCGGCGAGCGCTTTTCGGTTCCTGAAGGTGACCAGCCAATGCAGCTTCTTGGCGAGGACACCCTCGAGCCAGGCGATATCGATATGGTTTCGCCCAGACTTGGAGACATTCATCGCGTCTCCAACGCCTTCGACGACCGTGTGTCGATCAGTATCCACGTCTATGGCGGGAACATTGGACGAATTTCTCGGCATGTCTTTGATGTCGCTACCGGGTCCACCAAACCGTTCATCTCCGGATATTCGAACGAACCGTCCAAGGCTGCAAGCTAACCCGCCTCGCGCCAGGATTGGATACGTTATGAAAGTCACCGAAATTGAAACCATCCTTTGTGATGCAGGATGGCGCAATTACTTCTTCGTCAAACTGAGCACCGACAAAGGCATTGTCGGATGGAGCGAGTATGACGAGGGCTTCGGATCCCCCGGCGTCGGCGCGATCATAGAGCAGCTCGGCAAACGCTTGATTGGCCAGGACGTGCGTTCCCACGAGCGATCCTTTCAGGAAGCCGGCTGCCTCACTCGCCCGGCGCCCGGGAGCGTAATCGCACAAGCCATCGGCGCCTTGGAGAATGCCCTGTTGGACGCGAAAGCAAAGCTCCTGAATGTTCCATGCTACGAGCTGCTAGGCGGCAAGGTGCGCGACAGCGTGCCAGTCTACTGGTCACACTGCGCGACATGGCGCATTAACCATCCCGCCTACTACCATCCGGCCATCACGAATCTCGACGGGGTGTACCAGGCGGGAGCGGAGGCACGGGAGCGCGGCTATTCCGCGCTTAAGACCAACTTGTTCATTCACGAAGATGGCTCGCCGTATGCCTGGCGACCGGGCTTCGGCGTGCCTTTCCAGCCGGAACTCAACGTCGACCGGAAGCTGATCCGCAATACGCATATGCATCTGGAAGCGCTGCGCGACGGAGCCGGCCCCGACATGGACATCCTTGTCGACTTCAATTTCAATGCTAAGCCGGAAGGCATGTTGAAGCTGCTTCGCGAACTGAAAGATATGGACCTGTTCTGGGTGGAGACAGACAGCTTCAATCCGAAGGCATTGGCTTACGTCCGCGACCACAGCCCCTTCCCTATCGCTTCTTGCGAAACCCTGATTGGTGTGCGGGGCTTCCTACCGTTCCTTGAAGCACAAGCCATGGACGTCGCCATTATTGACACCGTCTGGAACGGGGTCTGGCAATCCATAAAGATCGCCGCTGCATGTGAGGCGCACGACGTGAACATCGCGCCGCACAACTTCTATGGCGATCTCTGCACGATGATGAACGCACATTTCGCGGCGGCTGTCCCCAATCTCCGGCTCATGGAAACCGATGTCGATCGGCTCCCGTGGGAAGGCGAACTGTTTACTCATCAGCCGGAATACCGGGACGGCCACTTGGTGATCCCCGACCGTCCGGGCTGGGGAACTGAGCCCATCGAGGAAGCGCTGCGTGCTCGTCCTCCCAAGGGCACGGGCGGCCTTTTGCAGTACAAGCGAAACAACTGACTCAACGATTTTTTCAACAGCATCTACTAACCAAAGGAATCACCATGCTGAATAACTGGATCGACCAACTGAAGAATCTGCGTTCCGCCGCTGGCGCCCTGGCCAAGGCTAACCCCAAACTGGTCAGCGGCTTCCAGGCCCTGAATGCCGCTCAAAATGGCGCGGGTGCACTCGATCCGAAGACGCGCGAGCTCATCGCGCTGGCCGTCGCAGTCACCACCCGTTGCGATGGTTGCATCTCGTCCCACGCGAGCGCCGCACGCGCCGCTGGCGCGACCGAGGCCGAGCTCAGCGACGCCCTGGGCACGGCCATTGCGTTGAATGCCGGCGCAGCCTATGTCTACTCGGTGCGCGCAATGGAAGCGTTCGGCCAGTTCGAGAACACCTGATACCGACGCCACCCCGGAGAGCTTGGGATGAAAATCCTAGTGCCCGAAGCGATGCACCCAATCTCGCTTCAACGCCTTCGCATTGAGCACGACGTGAAGCACGATCCCACGTTGTTCACACGCGGGCCTGAATTGGTTGAAGCGGCGCGTGATGCAGACGTCCTCATCATCCGCAATCGCACACAGGTCCGAGATGATCTGTTGGCGGCTCTGATGCGATGCCGTGCCGTGGGAAGACTGGGTGTCGGCCTGGACAACATTGACGTTGAGGGCTGCCGAGCCAAGGGCATTAAGATCATCCCTGCCTTCGGGGTAAATGCGCGCTCCGTCGCCGAGTATGTTGTGACCACGGCCATGATGCTGCTGCGCAGAAGCCACTATGGTGTCAGCGCTGGGATGGCTGCGGGGGAGTGGCCACGCCCAGCGTCACCCGAAGGATTTGAAATCGAAGGGCGCACGTTAGGTGTGGTCGGGTTCGGCTCAATCGGGCAACTCACCGGACATCTGGCAGACCGGCTCGGCATGAGAGTTGTCGCATACGGACACACCTCGGGTTCGCGGGCTCCTGGAGATTTCGAATGCAAGATGCTGCCGCTGGAAGAGCTCCTTGCATGCAGCGACGTCGTTAGCTTGCACCTCCCCCTCACACCTGAGACGCGCGGCTTGATCGACGAAAGGCGTCTGTCGAAGATGCGCCCAGGGGCGATCCTGATCAATGCCGCCCGCGGTGGGATTGTCGACGAAGTTGCACTCGCACAGGCACTGCACAAGGGACATCTACACGGCGCAGCGCTGGACGTATTCGACACAGAACCGTTGCCAAGTGGTTCAGCGCTGGCGGACGCCCCCAATCTTTTACTTACACCGCACATTGCTGGCGTGACGGCCGACTCCGAGTTCCGCGTGTGCGAGTACGTCGCCGATCGCATCATGGAGATGTAGGCCATCTGCCATTGCAATACGGCCTGTCGACACTTGGCAACATTCCAAGGAGTTGCTGATGTTCAAAGGTTTGCTGCTGGAAAAAGGAGAAGAAGGTCTGTCCGTATCGCTGACAGACCTTGAGGAAAGCTCGCTGCCGGATGGCAACGTCACGGTTCGCGTTGGGTACTCTACGCTGAACTACAAAGATGGCCTCGCCATCACAGGCAAAGGACCGGTCGTCCGCAAGTTCCCGATGATTCCCGGAATTGACTTTGCGGGCACCGTCGACTCAAGCGACCACCCCGACTTCAAGCCGGGGGACAAGGTCCTACTGAATGGACACGGGGTAGGGGAAGCCCATTGGGGCGGCTTGGCTCAGAAGGCTCGCGTTTCCGGAAACTGGCTGCAGCCTCTGCCAGCGGGTCTCAGTGAGCGCGAGGCAATGGCAATAGGCACGGCAGGCTACACGGCCATGCTCTGTGTCCTGGCACTCGAGCGGCATGGCCTAATGCCAAATCAGGGCGAAGTGCTCGTGACCGGCGCCAATGGCGGTGTTGGCAGCTTTTCCCTTGGCATCCTCGCAGCGAGAGGCTACCGAGTGATTGCGTCAACCGGGCGCCCCGAGGCGGAAGCGCGCCTGATAGCCCTCGGTGCGTCGGCAATTGTCGACCGAACGACGCTTGCCACTCCTGGCAAGCCCTTACAAAAGGAACGGTGGGCGGCGGTCGTCGACAGTGTGGGCAGCCACACCCTCGTCAACGCTTGCGCACAGACGCGTTACGGCGGTGCTGTGGCAGCGTGCGGCATGGCACAGGGGTTGGAGTTTCCGGCGAGCGTCGCGCCATTCATCCTCCGTGGTGTCGCACTTTTGGGAATTGACAGCGTCTACGCCCCACGGGCACTGCGCGATGAAGCATGGTCGAACTTGGCAAAGATCGCGCCCAAACTCCTGGAACACATCGGCACCGAGATCTCCCTTAGCGAGGCCGCGTCGACTGCCGCGAGACTGCTGGAAGGAAAAGTCGAGGGGCGCATCATTGTTAACGTGAACGCTACGTGAGGACTGAGACATGGATGCGAAATCTCAACCGCGCGTCGCATTACTCAACACCGCGCCCCTTCCAGACACGCCCCTTCCTCAATGGCCTGGGCAGCTTGATACTCCAGCACGATTTGCCCACGCGGCGTTGGCCCACTCAGCGAAGAATCCCCATCGCCCCGCCATCAGCGCCAGAGGAAAGGACTGGACGTACGGCGAACTGGCCGCCGCGGTCGATGCCGCTACCGCAATGCTCCGCGATTACGGCGTCCGACGTGGCGACCGAATCATGCTAGTTGGCGAGAACGGCCTGGGGCTTGCGGCGTTCATACTGGCGGCCGGCCTTCTAGACTGTTGCGCAGTCCTGGAAAATGCGCGCCGCGCGCAATTCGAGGTCAACGCCATCAGAGCCCACGCGCAGCCCCAATTAACGCTCTATTTCTCGGAGGAATCTTCCGACGCGGCCGAACATGGGCGCCGGAATGACGCAGCACCGGTAGAACTCCCGTATATCGGGGCGTTCATGGTAAAGCGGGAGTTGGGCGATTCTACCCCTGACGCCATCGACGGAACATCCAACGATATTGCAGCGCTGATTTACACGACTGGCACGACCGGCACGCCCAAAGGGGTCATGCTGACGCACGCTAATCTACTCTATCTCGGCGCCATGATGATCCGGCTGCGCAAGCTTGATGCTTGCGACCGAATCTATGGCGTCTTGCCTATCACCCACGTTATGGGGTTGGTTGCTGTTTTTGGTGCGACCTTGCGTGCCGGCGCGCATGTCCATCTCGTCGCGCGCTTCTCGCCAGCCCATTGCCTTCACGCTCTTGAGACCGAGAACATCAGCGTTCTACAGGGTGCCCCGGCGATGTTCTCAAAGCTGGCTGACCAAGCCCACAAGCGTCGCGTCAATGCACCGGCCCTGCGCTTCATCGCCGCTGGCGGCGCCCCGATTGATCCGACCGTCATGGCAGATGCAGATGCGTTGTTTGGACTGCCTTTGCACAATGGCTATGGGTTGACCGAAGGATCCGGGCTGTGTTGGACACGACTGGACGCTGCGCGGACTGATTGTTCGGTGGGGCTGCCCCTGCCTGGCGTAGAGATACGTCTGTTAAGCCCCGATGGCATCCCAGTTGCTGACGGCGAGGTCGGCGAACTCTGGGCCCGCGGGCCCAACGTGATGAAGGGCTACTACCGCAATCCTGCGCTCACCGCGCACATCATGCGACCAGGCGGCTGGTTCAACACCCAGGATCTAGCACGGGTGGATCAAAGCGGACATGTGTTCATTGAAGGCCGCACCAAGGACCTCATTATCAGCAGTGGCTTTAACGTCTACCCGCTCGAAGTCGAGAACGCTCTGAACAGCCATCCAGGAATAGTGCAGTCCGCAGTCGTTCCACGCAACCTTGGTGGCAATGAGGAAGTCATCGCATTCATCGAGCGTGCGGAAGATTTTGTGTTGACTGCCCACGAGCTTCGTCAACACCTCGCAGAGCGACTTTCGCCGTACAAACGCCCCCGCGAGGTGTACGTGGTATCTCAGCTCCCTTCCTCACCCAATGGAAAAGTCCTGAAGCACCAGTTGAAAGGACTAGCCCAGACGCCAGACCCTGAAGGCGTTGTCCGCCTGCTCTGACACTTATAACTCGGAGACCACTATGAGCCTCAACCAAGACGATGCAGTTACGTATTCATCGAGCGAAGGCGTGGCGACCATCACAATCAACCGCCCAGACAAGCTCAACGCAATCAACACAGAGGTCGAGCAGGGCCTGCGCGAGGCGTGGCTTCGCTTCAATGCCAGCGATGAGGATCGCGTGGCTGTGCTGACGGGTGCCGGTGATCGCGCGTTCTCCGCTGGACGCGATCGCGCCACCGTCGAACCGCCGGACTATCGCCGCTTTACGCCGGGTGTTGTCATCGATGTGGACAAGCCAGTCATCGCGGCCGTCGCCGGATGGTGTGTTGGCGGAGCAGTGGTACTTGTGCAAATGTGCGATCTTTGCATTGCAGCGGACAATACGAAGTTCAGCTATCCCGAATCAAAGATGGGATTCGCTGGTGGCTTGCTGAGCGCGCTGCCCGGTCGCATCCCTCACAAGGTCGCAATGGAGATGATGCTTCTCGGCGGCGAGATTGGCGTCGAGCGCGCCTACCAGGTTGGCTTCGTGAATCGCGTCGTTCCTGTTGGGCAACAGCTCATCGAAGCGCAAGCAATGGCTAGGCAGTTGGCCACCCACGCGCCATTGGTTCTCGGTATGCTCAAGCGCTTTGCCAACGACGTCCTTCCCAAGAGCCCTGTGGAAAAGGGCGCATTTGCTCTGAAGGAGACCGAAGCGGTCTTTGGAAGTGCAGACTTTCAGGAAGGGCTCGCTAGCCTGAAGGAAAAACGCCCGCCCAAATTCATTGGCCGGTAAGGCCAAAGGAATACATAATGTCAAACAGGAATCCACTCGAAGGTGTTCGAGTAATTGAGGTCTGCAATGTCGCGGCCGGCCCTTTCTGTGGCATGTTGCTCGCTGACATGGGGGCAGATGTCATCAAAGTCGAGAACCCTGATGGTGGCGACACCCTTAGAAGCTGGCCTCCCGTCAACGACGGGTACAGCGAAAATTTTGCGTCTCTGAATCGCAATAAGCGATCCGTCACTCTGGACCTGAAGCAATCGGGCGATGTCCAGTTGCTGCGCGAACTTGCAAAGACGGTTCACGTGCTTATCGAGAACAATCGGCCTGGCGTGATGGACCGTTTGGGAGTCGGTTACGAGCACCTTCGCCAACTGAATCCTTCCCTGGTCTACTGTTCCATCTCTGCCTATGGCCAGGCCGGCCCCCGATCGCAGGAGGGTGGTTTCGACCTAACCATTCAGGCAATGAGCGGCATTATGAGCATCACAGGCGAGTCTAGCGGCCCCCCAGTAAAGTGCGGAGTTCCGCTCGCTGACTTCTCCGCAGGTCTGTATGGAGCCTTCAGCGTCGTATCCGCCTTACGACTTGCAGAAGCTACCGGGCAAGGCTGCCACCTGGATGTGCCGATGTTGGGTGCTACGCTTGGAATTGCGGCCCTGCAGACGTCGGAGTACTTCGGCTCCGGACGAGATCCCCTCCCTCTCGGCTCAGCGCATCCAAGAAACGCACCATACCGTGTGTTCCGGAGCCGAGATGGGTACTTCGGGATGGCAGCTGGCAACAACTCTCTCTGGCGCGCAGTTTGCGTCGCCCTAAAACGGGAAGACTTGTTGCTCGACCCGCGCTTTCAAACACCAACGAGCCGCGCTCAGCATCAGGATGACCTCCTGGTGCTGCTGGAAAGGGAATTTATCAAGGCTGATACGGACACATGGCTCAGCATATTCCGGGACACTGGCGTTCCATGCTCCCCGATCAATCGATACTCCGAAGTTCTTGCCGACGAGCAGGTAACACATATGGAATGGGTGCAACCTCTGGATTTGCCCAACGGACGCCAGACCCAGACCTTTGTGTCCCCTATCCGCATGTCAGGCAAGGGCTTCCCGGTCCGGCGTCGGCCACCGGCCCTAGGGGAACACAACGACGAAGTCATGGGTGAGCTGCGTCGAGCCGGGGAGAAGGCCGCATGAGTTCACCACTGCATGTCGAGAGAACGCAGGACGTCTGGACGCTGAAGTTGCAACGTCCGGAGAAGCGCAATGCACTGTCCTATGACATGGTCGAGGCGCTTCTGGACGCCGTCCAGGATGCGCGCGACCGTCGCGTGCCAGTCCTCGTTCTTCAGGGCGCAGGAAAGAACTTCAGTGCGGGCTTCGATTTTTCGGATCTCTCATTTCTAAGTGATGGCGATCTTCTGCTCCGCTTCGTGCGAATTGAACTACTGCTGCAGGCATTCGCCACATCTCCCTGCCTCACCCTAGGCCTTGCCCACGGCAAAAACTTCGGCGCAGGCGTCGATCTCCTGGCCGTATGCCGGCATCGCGTGGCGACAGAGGAAGCTACTTTTCGCATGCCTGGGCTCAAGTTCGGCCTTGTTCTAGGGACTCGTCGCTTCGCCTCTATCGTCGGCAAGGAAAAAGCAACGGACATTCTCTCGAACTCGAAGACATTCTCCGCATCGGAGGCTAAATCGATCGGGTTCATTCACGAAGTTTCTGAACAGGACCGTTGGGCCGAAGCGATTCATGCCGCCTCCGCGACAGGAAGCATCCTTTCGCCGGCAAGCCGGGCCGACCTCTACGCGGCCGTATCCGACCTCCAGGCAAACGCCGACCTTGCCTGCCTTGTTAGATCAGCAGCGCTGCCCGGCATCAAGGAACGTGTCGCTAGCCATCTCGCACGGTCGGAATAGACTGCTGATTAACCTGCGCGTGCGCAACTCTTCCCCAAGAAATGCGATGCCAGCTCCTTGGTTCCCCGATTACACAGCTACGGCATCGGCATGTGCCGGATCCGAAGTATGCGATCCGGCATCTACCGCCAGCAAGCAATGCTGAATGAACGCGCCGCACGTTGGACCGGGGCGCTTGGCAGAATGAGTGACGATAGTCAGGCGTCGCTGCGCTTGGGGCATTTCATGTTTCAGCACCACGAGGTCGCCCGCGGCCACGGACCGCTCGACCGCGTGCCGTGGCAAGCAGCCTACGGCAAGGCCGGTCATGACGAGTGCCGTGACGGCCTGAGGGGTTCCTAGCTCATAGTCGATCTGAACGGTGCCCAGATTTTCGGTTAGCCAGCGTTCTGCTGCCTCTCTGGTACCCGACCCCACTTCCCGCATTGCCCAGCTCACGGCGCGCAGATCTGAATGCGACGCCGTACGTTGTGCCAGTCGATGAGTCGGCGCCGCGACAATCACCATCTCATCGCTGAACCAAGGCTGCAAAGAAAGGCCACTACGTGTTTGCGGCCCTTCGATAAAGCCGACGCTCGCCTCAAGCTCAGCCACCGCGTCCAACACCCCAACGGTATTCGTCACCAGCATCCGGACAGAATTTCGCGGATGAGTGACGCGCCATCGGGCAATCAGGTTGGGTAGAATATGCTCGCCAATAGTCATGCTCGCCGCGATTACAAGAGGAGATCCGGCGACCTTGGTATGCAGGATCTCTTCTAAATCGGCAATTTGCTCTAGCAGCGATGCCGCGACCGGTAGCAGGTTACGTCCATACTCATTGAGCACCAAGCGGCGCCCAATTCGATCAAACAAGTCGCACCCCAGTGCTCCCTCAAGATCCGCTAGTGCACTGCTTGCTGCCGACTGCGACCTAGCAACGACGTCGCCAGCAGCGCGCGTCGAGCGTTCCTTGGCCACGGCAACAAATACCTCTAATTGCCTTAGTGTAATTCGAAGTCGCTTTGGCGTGGTGCTCATCTTGCCTCCTTCATCTTGAACGCCTTCAACAACGCCCGTCTTGCCATTTTGCAGTCAAGTCTTCGGCGCGTGTGCCAGTCAACGAAGGCGTCGGAGGCCGAGTATCCGATTGGCATATCGGCCTCCTATTGGTACGGCTAATCAATCCGGATCTTCGCTTCGCGGGCCACAACGCTCCAGCGGTCCACCTCGCTCAGCAGCAGCTTCCGGAGCACGTCTGGATTGCCGCCACCAGGCTCGGCCCCCTGGTTGCGCCATTGCTCGACAAAGCTGCTATTGGCGAATGCGCGAGTAGTAGCCGCGTTCAACGCCGAGACTACCGAGGCTGGGGTACCGCTCGGCGCGAAAAGGCCGTACCAGCTTGCAGCGTCATAGTTGGAGACGCCAGATTCCGCGATGGTCGGAAGGTCCGGGAGACTGCGTGAGCGTTGCTTGGACGTTACCGCCAACGCGCGCACGCTTCCGTTTCGTACATATTGGAGCGCCGAGGGCATCGTCTCGAAGTAGACCTGGATCGTTCCCGAAATCAGGTCCACTAGCGCCGGACTGGAGCCTTTGTAGGGGACATGCATCATCCTTGTTCCAGTCACGGCTTTGAACTGCTCAGCCATGAGGTGATGGAGCGTGCCAGTGCCCGGTGAACCATACGCAAGCTTATCTGGGTTCGCCTTGAGGTAGGCGACAAGTTCACCCACTGTCTTCACTGGTAGCTTGTTTGTGACAAGCAACACGTGATCCACGCGACCAAGAAAACTGATGGCCGTCATACTACGGATATCATAGGGCAGCGAAGGATATACGGTCTGTGCAATGGCATGATGGGCCGCGCCAAACAAGATCGTGTATCCATCGGGCTTAGCACGTGCTACAGCATCTGCGCCAATTGTCCCGCCTGCGCCGGCGCGATTATCCACAATAAAGGCTTGCGACGTTTCCTTAGTTAGCTGAGCACCAACCACGCGTGCCAGGATGTCTACAGTGCCGCCAGGCGGAAAAGGGGCAACCAGGCGGACCGGCGAGGCCGGGTAACTTGCGTTAGCCGCCGCGTGCGCGAGAATCGGAGCCATGGACCCTGCCCCCATACACGATATGGCTTTGATAAAGTTCCTGCGTTTCATCTTTGTCTCCTCCATATATTTTTCTGGAGTGAAAATCTATCGCCCCGCGGCTACTTTGGAACGTAACCGGTCCGGGTCTGCGGAAGCTTCATCTCCAGAATATTGCCGGCCACTTGGGTCCGCAGAATCTGTGCTGTGCCGCCAGCGATGGTGAACATTCGCGCATCGCGAACATGCCGCTCCATGGGGTTGTGACGGCCGTAGCCCGACGATCCGTAGAGTTGCAGCGAGTCATTCGTGACCTTGTTAGCCGTTTCCGCCGAAAAAATCTTGGCGCGTGCCGCTTTGGCGATGTCCGGAAACTCCTGTCCGCTGCATGCTGCCGAGTGCAGCAGAAGCCGAGCCGCTTCGAGCTGGATGGACATGTCGCTAATCATCCATTGGAGCCCCTGAAACTCCGCAATCGGTCTGCCAAACTGCTCTCGGGACTTAGCGTATTGGACCCCTTCTTCAAAGGCACCCTGGGCGATGCCCAGCGCAACAGTTCCCGCGCCGACTCGCTGAGCGTTGTAGGCACTCATCAGGGATGCGAATCCGCGCTTCAATCCGCCAGGGGGGACTACCAACATGGATTTGTGGATCTTCAGGTCGTGGAATTCGATATGCGTTTCAGGAATGCCGCGCACACCCATCGCGTAAAGCCGGCGACCGATGACCAGCCCTTCCGGGGAATTTCCGTCACGCATGCAGATGAACGCGCCGATCCCCTGGTCCACCCCGTCGTCGAAGACGCGCGCGAAGATCAGGTGCAGACGCGATACACCGCCACCCGTAATCCAGTACTTCTCCCCATTGAGAATGTAGTGGTCGCCGACCTTGTCCGCGCGCGTGGTCATTTCACTGGCCGCGCTGCCGGCGTTGGGCTCGGAGATACAGATGGCCGGCTTGTCGCCACTGAGAACTGCTTCGGCGGCGATCTTGCGCTGTTCATCTGTTCCATAGCGCATGATTGCCCCGATGGCCCCCATGTTCGCCTCCACCGTGATACGACCCATCGTCGCACAGGCCTTCGCCATTTCCTCGATGACGATAACGGTGTCGTGATAGCTGCGCCCTTGTCCGCCAAACTCCTTAGGAACCGTCATCCCCATGAAGCCCTCGGACAACAAGCGGTCAATGTTCGCCCACGGATAGGCCTCTGTCACATCGGTGTTCGCCGCCGTTGGCGCGAAGACGTTCTGTGCAAGATCGCGTGCCGCCAACTGCAGTTCTTTTTGCTCAGCGCTCAGTTCAAACATACTCATCTCCTGTACATCCTTAGTTGTTCAGCCAGTCTTTCAGAATCGCATCGCGATGCTCATCCAGCCGTGGTGGCGGGCTGCGATAGCTCGCCGGCGTGGTCGAGAGCTTCAGCGGGTTCGCAAGAAGCCGGAGGTGTCCATCCTTCGCCCACTCACAAGGCATCCTGATTTCCGCTCCGCGGGCCTTCACATGCGGATCGTTGAAGACATCTTCGAGATTGTTGACGGGACCACATGGCACCCCGGCGCCTTCCAGCGCTTCCAGCCATTCGGCGCGGCTTCGCCGTTTCAGTGCTTCCGCCACTAGCTCACACACTTCCTTGCGATGGGCGACGCGCGCAGGGTTAGACTTGAAACGATCATCCGCAGCAAGGTGCATAACGCCCGCAACCCTGCAGAAGCGCTCAAATTGCCCGTCGTTGCCGATCGCGAGAATCATGGGCGAATCGGCAGTGTCAAAGACTTGATACGGAACGATGTTGGGATGCCCGTTTCCGAGTCTCTTGGGCAGCACGCCATCCGCCAAGAAATTTGTTGCGCCGTTGACGAGCCATGCAATCTGCGAGTCAAGGAGCGAAACATCGATGTGCTGCCCTTCTCCAGAGGTCGCGCGATGGTGAAGCGCGGCCAGGATTCCGACCGCGGCATACATGCCCGTCATCACATCGGCGATACCAACGCCTACCTTCATGGGCTGACCATCAGGCTCGCCGGTCAAGCTCATGATGCCGCCCATGCCCTGGATCAAGAAGTCATAGCCCGGGCGCTCCGCGTAAGGTCCGGTTTGGCCGAAACCCGTGATGGAGCAGTAGATCAACTTCGGGTACCGGTCTTTGAGTTGCTCGTAGGAGAGGCCATATCGGGCAAGTCCGCCTACCTTGTAGTTCTCAACGAGCACGTCGGCGTGCTCAAGGAGTTGGTGAATCAGCGCGCACCCCTTCTCGGTAGCCATATCAATGGCAATCGAACGCTTATTGCGATTGGCACTCAGGTAGTACGCGCTTTCGCTGGTCGGATTGCCGGCCGTATCGCTGATATAAGGCGGGCCCCACTTTCGGGTGTCATCCCCTTCGTTCGGACGCTCAACCTTGACGACGTCGGCGCCGAGGTCACCCAGCAGTTGGGTGGCGCTGGGGCCGGCCAGAATACGCGACAAATCCAGGACTTTTACGCCTGCTAGCGCTCTTGCTTCCAAGGCGCCCGTCATCGCGCACCTCGCTGGAAGCCCGAGTTCACAACTCTCGCGGCGCTCTGGTTCAGGTGTTGGAAATAGACAGTGATACGTCGCATGAAGAAATCTCCCGTTCTTGCATGCGTAAATTCTAGAAATCAGTGAGAAGCAAGCTCAATTGAATTGTTCCGCAAGACTGATCGCGAGGTTTGTAGCCAATGTCGAATCACGAAGGGTTGAGTCCCCGAACGCAATCCTGCACGTCTGCAAAAAGTACCGCGCAAGGACTTTCGAAAATTGAATGAAGGAGTGCCAACCAGCCCGCAGCGCTAGCCGCGGGACATCGCTTAATTGGTGATTTTCCGGCGCATATGCGCCTCAACGCCGCAGGGCGATGGCCAACATTTCGGCATTGGCACGAACTAGCCCCTCAGCTTCGAGGGTCATTTCGACCCTTACCTTTCTGCCCTCAATCGATTTCAAGACCCCACGAATCGTAAGTTCCTGAAACTGCGGCGTGGGTGCAATGAAGTTGACAACGAGCGAGGCTGTAACGAAGCGAGCCAAAGTTGGCTGTTCGTCGCTGGAATCTTGTCGATGGAACGCAGCTGCGGATGCTGTACCGTGACAATCGAACAGTGACGCGATCATGCCGCCGTAGACGTTGCCTGGTACTCCACCGCTGTATTTCGCGTCCGGGGTGAAGCGCGACAGCGTCTCTGCGCCAATGAGATAGGTCTTCAGATGGTGACCATCGGCATTGTCTCTCCCGCAACCATAGCAATGGCTGTAGTCAGCCGCATACTCGTCTTGAATGGGAGTCTCGCAAATTCTGCTGGCACACATGGGCTGACCCGGTTGAGTTGATATCGACACACCCGATCTTCCCAGGTTGCGTTTGCAGGAGGCTAAGGTGGCATGCTACTCATCCGCAATTGAGAAAATTCTCAAGTGAGAGCCGTCGGGATGTTCTGCCGCGTGGACAAACGCGCTTCCGGTGTCAGTGCTTGACCGCGCTAATGCGCTTAGGAACGCGCACGAAATAACTTCCCGCTATGCGGCGCTCCTTGAGCGGATGCTGTAGTTCCACGAAGGCAGGGTTGAGTCGTACTCGATGTTGAGTGAAGCGCGAGCGTGGCGGGTGACCGTCCGTCCGGCTTCATAAACTCCGTCAAGGATGTCAGCGGTAACTTTCAGACCGGTTTTTGTACAGGCCTTTTCGATCAGTTCCCGGACCAGACTGACGCTGCTGAAGACTACGCCAGCACAGGCCCGCGTAATGTGTGGAAACACGCGGTGCTCGATAGGATTATGTTTCGAGCAGTATGGAGCATAGTGGGCCACCCGGATTTCCAGTCCGAGCCGGTCTGCCAGATTTTGCAGATCGGCTTTGAAAAGCCACGAATTACTCGGGTTGCTGCCTCCGCCATCGCACAACAGCAGTAACCGTGTGGCGTGGGGATAATCGGCGCGAGCCTGTTTTTCCCACCAGTGCGCCACGCTGTCACAGGCAAACTGCGTCGTGTCACGGCTCACGCCGATGTTCACATGTGCCTTGTTCAGGCCGATGTCATACAGTCCATGCGGAATGACCCTGCCTTTGCTGTAACTCGGAAAATCGTGGTCGAGGACTTCAAGCTGTTCGCGCGTGTAGAGCTTGCCGTCGCGATAGAAGTTACCCAGCATCTCCTTTTTCTTCGTATCGATGCTGATGACAGGCTGGCCGTCTTCGAGATATTCCGCCTTGAGTTGCGTAATACGCTGAAACTGCGCGTCGCGTTGCGCGTGGGATTTGAACGACTTCTTTTTCTGTGATTGCCGCCGGGAAAAACCGTTGCGTTTTAACAGCTGCCGGACCGTTCGCACGCTCACCCGTCCGTCGACCTGCTGCGTCATCGCCTGGGCGATTTCGCGTGGCTTCAGATCTGTCCAGATGACGCCGTGTTGTGGATTACCCGCCGTATGCTCTCGCACCACGTCCAGAAATATCGCGCTCCACTCCGGATGGTCCGTTAACCTGGATTTACGCCCCTTTTTTTCGGATCCGCTCTCCAGCCGGATCCAGCTCTTCTTCCAGGTCCTTCAACCCTTGCCTGATTGTTTTCGGGTCAATTTCAAACAGTTTCGCAATATATTCGAAACCGCCATGGCCCAGCTTGTCCGCCTCCACAGCCGCATACCGACGTCGGTCCTTCTCCGACAACCGCACGTACAGCCGCTTCATCCGCGTTTCAACCTCAGCCCGGTAACCAGCCTGCATCGTCTGTCCTCCAGAAGGACCGCATCTTACCAGCGTCGCTTTGCACCCGCCACGTCCACTTCGGGAAGTTATTTCTCACCCGTTCCTTAGCTTCTAGCCACAATGCCTTGGCTGCGGGAGAAAGGCGACTTTCATCAAGGCAAGCCAGCCCGATACTCCGGCGCGTCTGCGGCAGCAAGGGCCTGAAAACAACGCCGGGATACGCGGCGGGAACCGCAAGCCGCGCGAGGATAGACACACCTTCGCCTCGCGATACGTACTCGAGGATCGACATGATTTGCAGCAACTCGTGAACAATCGTGGGTGTACAGTTGTGCCGGGCGAAGAGGCGGCGGATCAAATTTTGAGATCCGGCGCGAGTGAGCAGAAACGGGTGTAACGTGATTTCTGCAAGCTGGACCTCGCGCTTTTCGGCGAGTGCGTGGCCTTCTGGCAGCACGGCAACCAACTCGTCAACAGCCAACGTTATCGTTTCAAAGTCACTTTTCGGTAGAGTGACAGCCGCAAGCTCGATCCGTCGCTCTATGAGGTCCCGACTCGTTTCTTCGTCCGGGCGTTCTGTGATGGATACACTCACACCAGGATACTTCTTCCTGAAGTGCTCAAGGAGCATCGGTAGCGCGTGCAGCGTTGCGCTGGCCCCAAAAGACCCGACCTTGATCAATCCTGTCTTTAGCTCCGCCCCCGCCCTCGCCGTGGCCGTGACCAGTTGCATTGACGCAAATACATCCCGAACATGAGGAAGGACCTGCTCGCCAGCAAACGTCAACGATAGACCAGTTGGATTGCGCTCTACGAGCTGAACTCCAAGTGCATCCTCAAGCGCCCGGAGAGAGTGACTCGTTGCTGACGGCGTCATGCCTAGCTTCGCACCCGCGCCAGCAATGCCGTCTGACGAGACAAGCGCCAAGAGAAGTTCGAGCTGCCGGAGCGTCGGGATTTGGGATCTCGCTGATTTTGGCATGCCATTTTGGGAGCCAGGAGTTGAAGCATGGCTCACGCTACTTTCAATGGCATTGAAAATAAGCTCACGAACGTCGCGTGTCAATCAGGGCTCGCACTTTGCCGGTGGCCAAGCGGTAGCCGTCAAGTCCGCTAGGCCGTCACCGGGCCGAGTGTGTCTTGACTGGCGCTACACCATCTATGCACAACACAATGCGCCGAAACCAATCAGGAACACAAACAGGAAGCCTGCCAGGGCCAACGGTCGCTTGCCTGCACTTACCAGATCACTGATGCGGGTGGATTTGCCCCCGTGTCCCCGGACACGGTCACACCCTTAGGTTGATAAGGCCATCGCACGCCTGAACTCGCGCGGAGAGCGGTAATTCAGGGCGCTATGGGGGTGCTGCTCGTTGTAGTGCTCAAAGGCAATGGCCAGATTGCGAACTGCCGTCTCGGCATCAGGCTTGGGCATGAAGGCGACATAGTCGCGCTTCATGGTCTTCACAAAGCTCTCGGCCATCCCGTTGCTCTGCGGGCTGCAGACCGGCGTGGTCAGTGGCTTCAAGCCGATTGCCGACGCAAACGCCTTGGTCTTGTCTGCCGTGTAGCCCGAGCCATTATCGGTCAGCCATTCAATTTCCGTCGGCGTCTTCAGCGCGTTTCCAAAGCGATTCTCGACGGCGGCCAACATCACGTCGCGGACCACGTCACCGCTATGCCCACCAGTGGTCGCCGCCCAACTCATCGCCTCGCGGTCGCAGCAGTCCAGGGCGAACGTCACGCGCAGCGGCTCGCCGTTGTCGCAGCGGAACTCAAAGCCGTCAGAGCACCACCGCTGGTTCGTCTTTGCTACCGCGACCTTACCCTCATGCCTGCGCTGCGGGCGTGGCGGGGCCACTCTGCGTTGCAGCAGCAAGCCGTACACTCGCATGACCCGATAGACCCGCTTCGCGTTGACGGGAGGCGCGCCACGATGCTCTCGTTCCCGGCGCAGTACGCCCCATACCCGGCGATAGCCGTAGCTGGGCAGATGCGCGACCGCATTGCGAATCTCCTCGACCAACCCTGCATCGTCGGTTTGTCGGGCGCTGCGCCCGTCCCGCCAGTCTGCAGGACGAGTCAGCTTCTCTGCCACATTCGAGCGCGCTACACCGAGAACTTCGCAGACCCGCTTCACAGGTCGTCCCCCGGCAATGAGGGTGAGCGCGCAATCCATTTTCGCGACTTCATCACCTCCACTGCCTCACGGAGAATCTCGTTCTCCATGGTCTTCTTGCCCAGCAGGCGCTGTAGCTCACGGACTTGCTTGAGCGCGTCGCTCAGCTCCGATGCCGGCACGACTTCTTCACCGGCACTGACCGCCGATAGGCTGCCGTCCTGGTACAGCTTGCGCCAATGAAAGAGCTGATTCGGATTTACGCCATGCTGGCGCGCCACCATCGACACCGTCTTGCCCGGTTCGCAGCTCTCGCGCACCATCGCGAGCTTCTCGTCCGGCGACCACCGCCGCCGGCGCTCCGGCCCCGTCAACACTTCCACCAATTCCTGCTTCGTTTTAGTCATAAACACAGTCGTATGCCTACCCGCTATTGTAAGTGAGGGACTGTGTCCGGCGATTCAGGGGGCCGCTCCAGCGGGTATGCAAGCCGATCGCGAGCGTCGCGCAAGCCAGCATCCAGTTGTCCAGCTCGATGAGCGCGGGCTTCCATCCAAGCGGAACTAGACCGCCCGAGTTCACTGCCATGACCACTACAAAGTCGATGCGAACCAAGGGATTGCCTTTCGCAGGCTGCTCAGGCTGGCAGATCGCTCCCCCTTCTGCGACCAGTTCGCACCTGGCCAAAGCGCGATAACCAGCAACAGCAGCGCCAACGCCAGCACCCGCACCATCTTTGCGACCACCGCAGCGTCGGCCGCGGTATCGCTCACCATTTTTCCCGGGGCGATGACCTGAGCAACCTCGTGTAGCGTCGCGCCCGTGTAGATACCGAAGACCTTCTGACTAATCGCAAGATGCAAGTCACTCGCGGCCAGTTCGAACAACCATGGATACAGAAACATTCCGACCGTACCGAACAGTACGACAGTTGCCAGCACCCGTGCGTCCCATGCGATGACGCCGAGTGGAAGCAGCGTGAGCAGCCGTTAACACCATAGCTTCCACGCGCTGGGAATGGAAGCGGGTACGGAGCGGGTTGACACAGCAGGCGGCATGGTCGTCCAGGATTCGAGATTGAATGGATGCAGAGCGTATTCATCTGTCACGAACAATGGAAATGGCAAGTTCCAGTCAAGCTCACCCGGAAAACCGCTCAACGATGCCGAAGAGTCACTAACCGGTGGTTGAAGACGATTTCAATTGCGCATGCGGTTGCACAGTGATCAGAATCCGCAACGGTGTCTTGCTAAGGCGCCTGACCTGCCCTCCGATGCCCGCCCGCGTTCCTATGAAGAATATCGCCTCGCTTGCGCAACTCAGCATATTCGTCCGCATTGCCGAACTTCGGAGTCTTTCGGCCGCGGCGCGGGAACTGGGAATATCACCGTCGGCCGTGAGCAAGAGTTTGGCCCAACTTGAAGAGCATCTCGGTCTCCTTCTGGTAAAGCGGACGACGCGAAGCCTGACGCTGACAGACGGCGGCAGAATCATCTTCGAGCGGGCAAACAACATCCTCGCAGATCTCGAGTTCACCCTTGACGCTGCGCGTCAGTCTCAGGCACCTCAAGGCCATCTCCGTCTCACGTGCTCAATGGCATTTGGTTCGACGCAACTTACTCCGCTTGTCGGCCGCTATCTCGATTGCCATCCCAAGGCAAGTGCTTCAGTCGCGCTGGAAGACAAGCTGACCAACCTAGTCGAGGACAACTTCGACCTCGCCATTCGCATCACGGCTAGCACTGATGCCAACTATGCAGCACGCAAGTTGGCATTGATCCGATGGGTCTACTGCGCCGCCCCCGCATACCTCGGTGCGAGCGCAGCAATACGGTCACCGAGAGACCTGACAAGGCACAGATGCCTGATATACCCGATGATGATGGCCGACGGCTCGTGGACATTCTTGGGCAACGAAGACTTCCAGCGGGTTCCTGTGACGCCAACATTGGAATGCAATTCCAGCCTCGGTCTGCGTGAAGCCGCAATCAGTGGGCATGGCATAGCATGCTTGCCGACCTATCTGGTTGCCGACGATATTGTGCGCGGACGCCTTTGTATCGTCCTACCCCAGTACCGGTCCGCCATTGCACACACGCTGTACGCGATGTACTACAGATCCAAATACGCGAACAGCCTGGTCCGAAGCTTTATTGACTACCTTGTCAATGAAATTGGTGAAACGCCGCCCTGGGATGCGGCGCTTAAAGAATCCGTTGGACTGGAATGGGCAGAGGAGCACACGCCGAATGCATCCCCCACCCAACCAGAGCTCAGAGACGTTGCCTAGCGCTCCGTTTTAACCACACGGCACGGGTAGACACCGTGCCGTGCGTTAGAAATTACCGGAATGCGGCCTTCAGACGCGCCAACGCTTCGTCTATGGTGCTTCGCGGGCAGGCTAGATTGATCCGCGCGAAACCCTGTCCCGCGGGCCCGAACTTCTGACCGGGGTCGAGCCAAAGCCGAGCCTTCCGCAATAGATAATCATGAAGCTCGAGCGACGTCATCCCTAGCTCTCGAAAATCCAGCCATGCCAAGTACAACGCGTCCATTTGCATCATCTTGAAGGGAAGCCCCAATTCCGCCGCGCGCGAGCGCAAGTGCTCATGGTTGGCGCGGACGTACGACAGCATTGCTTTCACCCAAGGCTCGCCAAACGAGTAGGCAGCTTCGCATGCAGCAATCCCCATGGTGTTGATCAGAGTGACCCCGCTTTTTTCACACTGCGCACGAAAATCGCGCCTCAGATACGGGTCCGAAATGAAGACGTTTGCGCAAGTCAATCCAGCCAAGTTGAAGGTTTTGCTTGGTGCATTGCACACCACGCTCCTCATCGCCCAATCGTGATCCAGCGATGCAAATGGAATGTGACGCTTGTGCTCAGACATGACAAAGTCCTCATGAACTTCGTCTGAAACGATCAAGATGTTATGTCGTTCGCAGATGTCCGCCATCAACAGCAGTTCATCCTTTGTCCAAACGTTACCCGTCGGATTGTGAGGGTTGCAGAGGATAAAGATTTTCGTCCCTGGCAGAAGTGCCGCTTCAAATGATTCAGGATCGAATCGGTACTTGTCCCCCTCTAGCCTTAAGGGGGCCTGAATAACGCGGCGACCATTCACGGCCGCATCGTTCAGGAAATGCGCGTACACCGGGGTCTGCACGACAACATGGTCGCCAGGCTGCGAGAACGCCTGAATGGTCATGCTCATCGCGTGCACCACGCCAGATGCTTGCGTCAGCCAATCTGCCTGAGGTTTCCATCCAAATCGTCTCGCGTGCCAGTCGATGACCGCCTCCGCACAGGACGCCGTGGTGCCACCATAGCCAAGCACCCCCATGTCGACCATTTTGTGCAACGCCTGCGAAATTGCAGGTGCGATTCGAAAATCCATGTCGGCCACCCACATTGGCAACGGGTCGGCCTGGTGTTGTTCTCGTGTCAGGCGTTGGGCACCCTGGTCCCACTTCATCGAATTGGTTCCGCGCCTGTCAATGACCTCGTCGAAGTTGAATGTCATGTAGATACTGCCTTTTTCCTTGTATGAGGTTGCGAGTCATCGGACGCCGTTCTCCCAAGAAATCATCGCGAACGGCGCGACTGTGAAATTGGATGAAGCCGTCAGGCGCGCTATCAGCGTTCGAACAGCTTGAATAGCGGAGCCGCGATTACAAGGATGCCGGTAAGCGCGACGAACCAGAGGCTCACCGAGCGGAACTGCTTCAAGGCCGGCACACGTATCACGAGATAGCACGGGATAAGACAGGACACGATGCCGAATGTCGGAGCCGTCCATTGAATTAGCGCCATAGAGGAGACGTTTGCGATCACCCATGCTGACAGGATGACCACTGACACCATTGCCATAGCTGCAGGGAAAATACGATCAAAGGTAGTTCCTCGCGACATGAAGCGATCGGCGACATTGATAACAATACCTTTCAGCGCATCGCTAAATCCAAGGTAAAGACCTAGGAAAGCTGACATAATCGCCACGATGTTCAATACCATCGAAAGCACCTTGACAGAGCTACCTGGCATCACACGCGCAGCCAGCGCCAACGCCGAGATATTCTGAGCCACCGCAGTGCGCGCCTCTTCCGCAGTAATTGAAAAAAGAAAGGAGAAAGCAAAAAACAGAACACTGACAACCAGAATCATGTAGGCGTACCGACCCGCTCGCAGCGCACGATAGGTCGCTATGGCAGGGTCGGATTCAACCTTTCTGAAGGCGACATTCATCGGGTTAAGAATCTGAGTGTAAACAATCGAAAACACTGCAAAAGGCAATGACAAAGTGACGTCCTGAATGAAGCGGATTGCACTTTGGGGACGGATGAATTCGATATTCCCGAAGTTCCAGTATGGAATCATGGATACGCCGAGGAAAATCACGACGGAAAGCTTTACGATAATCAGTGGACCGGAAACCTTAAATAGGAGTCGCTCCCCACGCGATGCGATCGCAACCAAGAATGTGATGATGGCGATAGGAAACCAGTAAGTCGACGCAAGGGATTGCTGAGTTACCCCAAAAACCTGGAGATAAGATCCAGCATCGTGGGTTATCGTCGCGGAGTATGCAAACATACTCTTTGTGAGATTAACGAAATATACTACACTCAGCAAAATCCCCCAATTTTTCCCCAGATATTCCGTAATAATCCCGGTGTAGTTGCTGCATTGCCCACTGGCGGAGAGCGATCGAATGAATAGCTTGGAAAGAAAATATACAGCAGGATAAGCGATAAGAATGGCTGCAACGGATGTCCAAATCCCCTTAATTCCCATTTGTAACGGCATAAATACGATGCCAGATCCAATCGCCATGCCGATACACAGGACAACCCATCCGGCATCGTATGCTGTAAATGGGATACGTTCGCTTAGCGCACCCTCTAGTCGGACCGTGCCGCCGCCAATATTAGTCATCTATCACCACCCATCTTTTGATCAACTCTTGATCGGGAACGCAAACGCTAGATGCACTCTCCGTCTCCTTGCAATGGTTTTGCA
Organism: Cupriavidus sp. BIC8F; assembly: GCF_032465815.1. NCBI lineage: Bacteria > Pseudomonadati > Pseudomonadota > Betaproteobacteria > Burkholderiales > Burkholderiaceae > Cupriavidus > Cupriavidus sp. BIC8F. The sequence goes on from NZ_CP136095.1 coordinate 3,122,005, forward strand.
TTTTTTGCTAAATTAATCAGCGTTTTTATAGAAAACTTGCGGCACCTAATCGGCACCCATCGCAGACACAAGTCTACGTAGTCGCCTCCCGGCTAAGCATGAGGAAAAGCCCTCGAATTCGTTTCGATTTTGTGCAAGCATTTTCAACCCGGCCTCACAAATGACGCACGGGCGTTGGATCGGTAAGCAGCTGGGTCATTAATGGGATGACCGTGCAAGACGCCGGTTGGGTTCGCTCAATTTCGCCACGTTTTGCGCGAGCGCAACCCTCCGCCCGCGAACCTGCGTCTGCGCGGCACCGCCGGCCAGACAATTCAAAGATGAGCCTCGCGCACAAATTCTGCGGGCGGGGGTAAGGTCATGCGGTTTTACACATCTCTGACCTTCCAAAGCGACCAGAGCGCCCGGGAAAAGCGTTTACTTTCAACGAGTTGAAGCGCCCCTTGTAAACTCTCTAAGTCTCGCGTTTACTGTCGCATTTTGGGTGACGCGTTGACGATTGAATCGACACACTGGGCAGCGACTGAGTTTGCCCACCTGGATCTCGGTGATGCGCGCCTCGACAAGCGAGCGAGGATGTTGATGGAGCGATTTGCGGCCGATCCGATGGCCAGCGTACCGAAGGCTTGCCACGGCTGGAGCGAGACCATGGGAGCGTATCGCTTCTTTGGCAACGACAGCGTTGACTGGCGCGATATTCTGGCGCCGCACTGGCAGCAGACCCGGCAGAGAATGGGGGCTGAACCCGTCGTGCTGTGTCTTCAGGATACGACGGAACTTGATTTTAACGGTCAAGGGGCTATCGGTCTGGGGCCGCTGAGCTATGAGGCGCAGCGGGGTATGTATCTCCATCCGACCTACGCCGTCACGCCGCAACGCGAACCGCTTGGTGTGCTGGACGCGTGGATGTGGGCGCGTGAGAAGCGGGATAAATTCGGCAAACGCGGTGGGCCAAAGGAAAGCTTGCGTTGGATTGAAGGTTACGAGCGCATCGCTGAAATGGCCCTGGAGCTCCCCAGCACGCGCTTGGTCTATGTCGCAGACCGCGAAGCCGACTTGATGGCGTTGATGCTGCATGCTCAAGAACTCGGTACGCCCGCCGACTGGCTCATACGTGCGGCCCACAATCGCTGCCTGCCGGATGGCGAGAAGCTGTGGCAGCGCACCATCAGCGGCAAGCCTATTGGCGAGATCGCTTTCACGATGGGATCGCGCCATGGCGTCAAGGCCCGCACCGTGCGTCAGCAACTCTGGGTGCAACGGGTTGATCTGCCAGCAGGTAAGGGCAAGACGGTCGCGGCGACGAGCATCGTCGCACGCGAGTTTGATGCGCCTGCCGGCGTCAAGCCAATCGAGTGGCGCCTCCTGACAAATCGCAGCGCAGCTAGTCTGGACGATGCGATTGAGCTTATTGACTGGTACCGCGCGCGCTGGGAGATAAGCGGTTCACAAGAAATACCTCTATAATATCGAATCAAATAAGAACTGCGACATAGACGATGTCCGTATTGAAGCCGCTGAAACTGACGAAGGAACAACGTACTGAGCTTGAAGCACTGGCGAGAAGCCGCCGTGATGGAAGAACACGAGACAGGTCGCGGACAATTCTGATGTTTAGCGATGGCGTGCCTGCCAAGGAGATAGCCAAGCGACAGGAGTTGACGTTGGAGGCGGTATACGAGAGGCGCTATCGTTGGTTGGAAAAAGGCATGGCAGCGCTGTCAGACGCGCCGCGCAGCGGTGCCCCATCCAAGCTGTCGACGGAGCACGTTGAACAGTTGAAGGCATGGGCGACGCAGGAAGCGCTGACAGTTCCGGAACTGCTCTCACGACTCGAAGAGAAGTTCGGGGTTCGGGTTCATCGCAATACGCTGACAGCAGCTCTCAAGCGAGCGGGGCTGGTATGGAAGCGAACCCGGCATAGTTTAAAAAAAAGCGGGATGAGCAGCGATTCCGACAAGCCCAATCTGAAATCGGGGAGTTGGTCGAGCAAGCTAAGCGTGGCGAAATCGAGCTCGCCTACGTAGACGAAGCTGGCTTCGCGCAAGCGCAGCCGAATCGAAGTGCTTGGACACCAGTCGGGCAGCAGCACATGATTGAAGCCCGGCGCGGTAAGCGCCTGAACGTGGTCGGAGCACTGCTTTCCTCAGGAGGACTGTTTGCAGTGAAGTTGTGGGAGACGATGACCTCGATGCTGTTCGTTGGATTCCTCGGCCTACTGGTCGAACACGTCGGCAAGCCGCTGACCGTGATTCTCGACAATGCCTCGGTCCACACGGCACGCGCACTTCGGCCTTATCTCTGGCTGCTACGAAGGAAAGGTTTGACGTTGTACTTCCTGCCACCGTACAGCCCGGAGCTCAATCGCATTGAGAAGCTTTGGCACAAGATGAAATACGAGTGGCTGGCCTTCAAGGCCCGCGACGCCAAAACCCTAGAAGCTGATGTCGACGTAATCCTTCAGGGATTCGGTACAGACTACAGATTGACTTTTTGTTGAACGCTTAGAGACGCTGTTCAACATCCTGAAGAACGCCTGTCGCGTTGAAGCGCTCCAGTTGTCGGCGATAGAACGCCTTGAGCGCGCTTTGGCACTGTTCATGGTCGTCGCTTGGCGCATAGCGCATCTGATGCGGCTCGGACGCACTTGCCCGGACCTGGACGCTGACTTGTTCTTCGACCCGGATGAAATACGCGGCGCCTATCTGCTGACCCGTGTCAAACAGCCTGCTAAGCCAACGCTGAATGAAGTGCTTCGCCTGATTGCACGCCTTGGCGGCTTCCTCGGCCGGAAGAGCGATGGGGAGCCCGGCGTGAAGACGATTTGGCTTGGCCTGAAAGAAGTTCATGTCGCTGCGAAGACTTTGCGAGGATTACGAGTCGTCGATGATGGGGACAATTGTGTATAACCGCATGGGGTAAGGTAGGCAGGATGGACGACGTTCTTTGGATACGCGAAGTCAAAGGAGTATCCAAAAAGTGACTCCCCGACATTTAAATGATGCTCAATGAGCATCCGTTTTGAAGAGCGCAGCGCGCGAGGAACTTCCGGCCGCGACGAATCTGAGGGTGATAGCCGAAATCAGGGCAATACCGCCACCGAATGCAAGGACGCTATATGCCCATTCCCACTTCTGCGTCGAGTCAAATATTGCGCCAAAGCTAATCGGCGCTAGTGCACCAGCGCCAAATCCCAATAGCGAGCGGATTCCCATGACCCGGCCAAGTCGACCAAGGGGGACTTCCTCCGTCATCGCTGCGGTGAGTACACCCGAATCGCCGAAGATGAAAAAGCTGCCGATCGCTGCTACCGCGACAGTCCAGGCAGGCCCCCACTGAATCGACATTCCGGTCAACAGGGAGCACAAAGCGCCGGCGGCGGCAACAAGGATCAGCACCCTAGTGCGCGGCCAAGCGTCAGAAAGAACACCAAACACAAAGGTCGCAACCATCCCTGAAAGGTGGATGGAGGCGCCTATGATCAAACCGGTCGTTATGGCGCCGAGTTGGAGCGGCTTCAGAGCGGTCGCCAGTAAGGAAGGCGTCCATGCGAAATTGCCGAGAAGCTCCCAGCAATGTGCAACATACCCGATGAGGAGGCAAAATGACGCGGGCCCAAGGGCGGAATACCAACTATCCAAACGGACGTTGGACGACGCCAGCACTCCCAGCGTCGGCGGAAGAGAGTCCACTTTGCGACCCGCCAGGCTGATATGGCCCACAATGGCGCCGATCAATCCACCGACGGCACAAATGGCAAGCCCTGCCATCGCTCCAAATTTAGTCGCCCCCCAAAGCGCAAAGACAATGGACAGCATGTAACCCAGTGACCCGGAAGCGAGTACCATCCCCATCGTGCGTCCGCGCGCCGAGGTGGAACTCAAATCGGTGGCCAACATCAGTGCCGGTGCATAGGCCCCGCCCTGTGTCAGCCCCACCAATGTGATCAACGGCAACGCGCTGACAGCTGAATGGGCGAAGAGCGCAAATAATGCCAACGCCAAAGCACCAGACCAAATGCAAAATAGATAGATCCGGCACGCCCCAAACCGGTCGGATAGATAAGCTGCCACGAACAACGCGAGCGCATTCGCAAGGTTAAATGTGGTCTGTATGGCGCCCGCGGTGGCGGCATCCATTGCCCATTCGCGACTCAAAACGGGTAGCGCTCCAGCAAACGCCATCGTACCCATGCACGTCCCTATGCGACCGACGCACAACAAAATAAGGCGACTCATGACCGAGCATCCGGCGCTAGCTCATTGCGTTCGATAGCATGTATCAAATCTGCGGCATTTCCGTCCGTGCCCGCCGGGCAGCACGGAAGGATTTGCATTTCGTTCGTAGCGGATTTCATCATTTCGATCGGCGTTGATTTGGCCATCGGTTGATGCCACGACGAATGGAGGCCAATAGGATGCCGCAATGCGCAGATACTCTCGCGCGGCATCCTTCGAACCCGTTATCCTCGCTTAGTCCGGCGTGACGCCAGAGTCCCGAATCACCGGACGCCAGGCATCGAACTCCTTATTGATAAATTGTGCAAACTGTTCTGACGGGAGAAAGTCGATGGTTGTCACCATCTTGCCAAGCCGGTTCTTAATATCTGGATCCTTCAGCACCTTCTCAACCGCATTCTGCATTTGAATCACTGTAGTAGTTTGGGTCCTAGCGGGGAACCAAATCCCATACCAAAGCTCCGTGTTGACTCCCTTGATTCCCTGCTCATTGATGGTCGACACCTCTGGTGCTAGAGTCGATCGCTCGCCACTGAATGTGCCCAATACTCGAAGTCGGCCTGCGCGGTGGTGTTCAATGTACTCTGCCAAGCCATCCACTCCTGACTGTACATGCCCCCCCAGCAAATCGCTCACCAGCGGTGCCCCGCCCTTGTAAGGGATATTTGTCCATTCGATTCCCGCCGCTTTAGCGAACCGCTGTCCCGTCAAATGACCAAGGCTACCAGGGCCGTTGCTACCGTAACTGGTATTGCCCTTATGAGACTTCGCGTAGCTAACCAGATCCGTGGCATTCTTCAACGGCGAGTTGACCGGTACTGCAACAGCCACCGGCATTTTGGCGATCTTTGCAACCGGGGAAAAATCACTGACAAGATCATAGTTAATCTTTCCCGAGTAGATGATTGACTGCAGGATCAGAGTATTCGGGGCAATCATCATCACCGAACCGTCTGCTGGCATGGATTTCAACTGGCTAGCCGCAATACGGCCGCTGGCTCCCGGCTTGTTGTCGACGATGACCGGCCTGCCTAACGGATCTTTCAATTTATCGGCCAAGAGCCGTGCAATGTGGTCGACACTACCGCCGGCGGGGAAGCCTACAATGATAGTTAGCGGCTTCACCGATTGCGCATTTGCACTGAATATCGAGAACGTCAACATCGCGCCCACTGCAAGGCGCTTCCCGATCAGTTTCTTCTCAAAAAATTCCACCACCTTGTCTCCTTTACATTTTTGATATAGTGACTACCTGTCCACGCCGGCAAATCTCCTATCCCAGACCACCTTCCGCCTCCATCAATGGTATGCGCTTGAATTCATATTAATGGCGCTATCATCCAAAGCTGCGTAAAGGTCCGTCTGGCTTGCACTTTAAATCCAATTTTCCATTTTCAATTATGAAATTCGCTCAAATCACCTTTGAGTGAAAGTAGACATTCGGATGGCTATGGCGTTGCAACTTTACTGTTAGGCGCATGTACCGATCTTGGACGGATATTCACCCAGACAAAAAAGGCGTCAGCATGACTTGCACCAAGATCTCATCTCGAATTTTTGTCACAACTCCCGATATGCCGACATGAGCGGCACGAAGGCCAAGGATGCGAGGAGGCGGACAGTATTTCGACGACGGATTCGCGCTCCAGCGATAAGTCGGATAACTGCGTTCCTCTCCGAATATTCGGCGGCGAGAGGATGGTTCTCGCGGAACTGCAGCAGTAACGGAGAGCCGGCCGCGAGCCCATCACTCGCGTTAGTCTGCGCTGAGCTGTTTCAGCTTTACGATTCTGGCCCACTTCTGGGATTCGGCCGCAATGATGGTCTTCATCTGCGATGAATCTTCACCACCCGGACTCATGCCCTGCGACATCAGTCTTGCGTTGAGCTCTTTGTCCGTCAGCGCTTTGACCGTGTCAGCCCGGATTTTGAGCGTGATGTCTGCTGGCGTTCCTACAGGAACCATCAGAGCAAACCATGCCGAAATACCTTCCAAGCCCGGGACCCCAGCCTCGGTTGCAGTAGGGACGTCTGGCAACATAGGAGAGCGGCTTTTATCTGTGATCGCCAGCGCTTTGATTCGAGCTGACTTCACGAAAGGAGTTACGGCTGCAATGTTTCCCACCACAATCTGAATTTGACCTGCCATGAGATCATTCAACGCGGGAGCCTCTCCCTTATAGGGCACATGCTTGATATCGATCCTTGCGGCATCTGCGAAAGCTTCTCCCGCCATGTGGACCTGAGTTCCATTCCCGGCAGACCCAAAATTCAGCTGTCCAGGCTTTGAACTAGCAAGCGCGACAAGGTCTTTCAAGCTTTGGACTGGGACAGAGGGACTTACAGCAATCACCATGGGCCCTTTTGCGATATTGGCGATGATAGTGAAATCTGAGAGGCTGTACGGAAGTTGCCGATAAATGTGCGGGTTCACGGTCAGCTGACTTCCGCCGACCAAGATCATCGTATAGCCGTCCGAAGGCGACTTTGCGACGAGCGAGGCTCCGACACTGCCGCCTGCACCGGGCCTGTTGTCAATTACAACGCCCTGCTTCCACATGTCACTAAGCTTTTGCGCCAGAGATCGGGCGATAGCATCCGTTGCGCCGCCTGCCGCGAAAGGCACAACAAGCCTGACGGGCTTCTTTGGCCATGGCTCGGCGAACGCCGAGGAGACCATAATTGCGATAATGAAGACAGACGCCGCTGCTGAGCGAAGCTGAGTAAGGATATTCGTCATTTAGTTATGCACGCACAAGGCAGGCAGTTCCCAGCCTCGTCGCTCCTGCGGTCATTCTGTTAGATTGGAGTATCGATGGTCACACGTTCAAATCCAATCGAGCCGAAGCTCTACCATCGCTAGAACGACTCGTTGAAGTGCCCTTTGGCGTAGCTCAAAGTCATCCGACATCTCCCCCGCCACCTCAATCACCCTGGCGAACTGCTTTAGTCGTAGCAGGGCACATGCTCCAAGACCAGAGCTCCCAGGACCGGAAAGTGGAGAATCTTCATAAGGCTTGGGCGTCTATCCGTCTCGCCGGAAACTCCAACAAACTGCTTGGCGATTATCGCCTCTTGTGGTTGGTTCTGAAAAACCTCCTCGCACCTCCACGGCAAGATGAAGCAGACGAATTAGCTTAACTTTGCGAGGAAGCAGAAAGAGCGGAGATTCAGGGGCGAATCGGGAATTAACCGCTCTCGCGACAGGTAACCAAATGTGGCCTACATGAAACAGCGATGGCTCAGTGCAGCCATTTGTCCGGAGGGCGAAGAAACCAGAAGGCGACTTTCGCTTCGCGCCCGTGTTTAAAGTATCTCTTCGGCGGCAAAAAATGAGGCTTCGACCCGGGCAGACACTGCCAGATGAACTACCTGAGCAACTTGCGACGGCTGGATACCCAGCGCTCGCGCGGCATTGATATGATGCTCCATGCAGTAGACACACTGGGTAATGGTCGCGCAGCCAATGGCAAGCAGTTCGTAGTCGAGTTTGGACAGTGGCAAACCGTCCTTATGCATCTCGCCCAGCATCATCGTCATCCGCTCGAAGTCCGCTGGCGATGACTTGCGGAATTGCGTCATCAACTCACGATCTTTCTTGATTTCCGAAACCGCCGATGAGACGGCGGTGCCATCTGCTTCCCCATTCAGGTACTTGTAAGCCAGCCTGCCGTAAGCTACTGCGGCACCAGCCCGCAAGGCGGTTGCAACGCTCACCGCTTGCTCGATCTCTTCTCGCGCGACGATGCCTTCCGCCTCACTTCTGGAAGTTCGCAGCATTTCCTTACAGGGCATTGCAACTGCAATGGCGAGCCGGACTAACGCCCGCTGGCGCGGCGTCAAAACCCCTTGCGCATTACCTGCCGAATCCAGGTTGGACCTGTGCGCTTCAAAGGCCTGCACATAATTTGATGCCGGACCCTCAATCCTGGATGTGATGTCCTTGACGCTCTCGATAGCGGCCATAGTCCTTCGTCGTTCTCGTGGTTATACGCTTCGTGCCAGCCTATCCGCCGAGAAACCCATGATCAATTGAAATAAAATTCAATCGGCAGAAGGTATTGCGTTGACCACAGTAGCCGTGGTCGCCTCGTTTGGTGGGCCCAAACCTCACCGCCGTGGCGCTGCCGGGATGTCAGTCCAATAGCAGACCACGGACAAGCACCGAAGCACCGCTGACAAGGAGAAAAATCTGAAGCGCACGACGTACGGCATCCGCCGAGATGCGTCGACGCAAGCGTGATCCGACGGCCAACCCAGCCAGGCTGAATGGCATCGCAAATGCTGCGCTACGCACCAGGTCGCCCTGTTGCAGAATTCCCCCGCCGGCGAATGCCAAGAGCCGTACTACCGCACTGGACAAGATCACAGCCGCGATGGTTGAACGGAACTCGTCAATCTCCGGGAGGCGCCTGGACAGATACATTGTGTAAACAGGGCCGCCCGTGCCGAACAAAGCACTGAATACGCCACCAATAACGCCAGACGGCACTGACCAGCCCTTTGCGACGGCCTCCAGACGAGCGGAGGAAGTCATGAGTGCGCGCGCCGTCATGGCCAGCACAAACAGGCCAAGCGCTACCAGTAACCAACGGGATTCGACCTTGGTCAGGACCGTGGTGCCAAGCGCCACGCCGACCATCATGAAAGGGAGCAGACGCAGCAACTCGGTTCGCGACACCGAATTCCAGTTGTGCAGGCCGACCACTGTGGTCGCCAGGAGGTCAAGCAGAAGCAGCATCGGAACGACGAGTTGCAGCGGGAGGAACTGCACCAGAATGGGCACCGCGATCATCGCTGCACCAAATCCCGTGAGGCCGAACACGGTGTAGGCGCCTGCGATTGTCGCACCCAGGATCGCATAGTCTGCTGCTTGCATCATCTTCCGGCCGCCCTCGTCGTAAATGCGTCTGCTTGCCTGACTACATCTTGATCACCTCGCACTTGGCGGCGGAAGGATAGCTGGAAACGTCCGCCGCCAGATCCTTGGGAATCCTCACACGTCATTGCACCGGTCAGTTGGCAGAGATCTTCCGCTTTGCCACCAGTAGTTTCCAGCGCCCGGCTTCCTGAGCGATCTCTTCGGGGAGTCGGCCTTTCGGAGTGAGTGTCTTGGTCATGCCCTGGGAGGCCAGATAGCGTTGCATGCTCGGTTCGGACACCGCCTTCTCCAAATCGGCATACATCTTAGTCGTCAACTCCTTCGGCGTACCGACAGGTGCCATCAGCGCGAACCAGCCATAGAATGTGAACCCTTGCAAGCCGGCTTCAGTGGCCGTCGGCACGTCGGGAAGCAGCGATGAGCGTTCCTTGCCTGTCACAGCGAGCGCACGCAAGCGGCCACCCTTGAGAAGCGGGGAGATGGCGTTGATGTTGCCCACGGTCATGTCCACCGTGCCGGCCATCAGATCCGAGTAGGCCGGTCCTTCTCCCTTGTATGGCACGTGGACGACGTCGATGCCGGCAGCTTCGGCAAACGCCTCGCTGGCCATGTGGACCTGGCTGCCGTTACCCGCCGACGCAAAAGTCAGCTTTCCAGGATTGGCCTTCGCATAGCCGATGAGCTCGCTCACGGTCTTGGCCGGGACTTTTGTATTGACGGTCACCACCATTGGTCCGCTAGCCACCTTGCTGATCATCTCGAAACTTTCGGCAGAGTATGGCAGCTTCTGATAGATGAACGGATTTACAGTGAACATGCTGCCTGAAGCCAGCAGCAGCGTATAGCCGTCCGGCGCTGCCTTGGCTACGACTTCCGCGCCCACGGCGCCGCCAGCGCCGGGACGGTTGTCCACCACCACGGGTTGCTTCCATTGCTTTCCCAGTTCGAGGGCCACGGCACGAGCCAGCAGGTCGGTGGCGCCGCCGGAAGCAAACGGCACGACAAGGCGGATCGGCTTTTTCGGCCATTCCTCCGCGTGAGCAGGCATCATCGCCACAGGCACTATGACAAACGCGAACATGGCCACAGCGGTCGACATCCTGTACCGCGGGGCATCCGCGTCCTGGCACAACTCCTTGACGATTGGATTCCGGCGTATGATGCGACGCAACCACTGCCGCCCTCGCGCAAGCCAACTGCCGATGGCCATTCTCGTGTCTTTTGAGTTCATCGTTGTCTCCTTTGTAGCGTTGTCATGATTCGACGACTATCGCGTGCGTGTTTTTCTGTTATTTTTACGAATCCTAATTGCAGGTTTCCTGGAACGGAAACGAGATATAGCACTTATCGTTATCAGTTAAAGTTCTTATCTTTTTTTGGGCAAAAAAAATCCCACTCCCATCCTTCCAGATGAGATCGGATAATGATGATTTCCTGAATTTCGTTATCCCGTTCGATACGGATCTAGAAAATCCGACATGGCGGCCGAAGGCGGTCGCGTCGGATGCGATACGATGGATAGAGGCCGTGTCACCCGAGGAAAGTCCGTGCGCAACTCAATTAGGGTCCCCTTATCCAACATGCACTGCACCAGAATCCGCGACAAACAACTGATGCCCAGGCCAAGCTCGACCGCGTACTTGATCGCCTCCGAACTTCCCAATACGGTCTGGGGAGTAAGCGGCCCAAGGTAGGGATACAAGGCACTCCTCACCGCATCGCGGGTCCCTGACCCTTCTTCCCGGAAAAGCCAGTTTGCGTCTCGAAGCTGCTTGCAGGAAACCGGTTGACCGGATTCTCTTTGCGTCACAGCGAGGCTGTCGTGAGCAGACGCAACGATAAGCAGTTCGTCGTCACGCCATTTGTGGCTGACCAGGTCCGCCGCAGGGCTTGGGCCTTCAATAATTCCCACATCGGCGCGCGCCTCCGAAACCAACCGGATGACTTCGTGTGAATTCCCAATATGTGTATCCACCCGACGCTCCGGATAACTGGTTTGGTAATCAGCCAGAATCCTTGGAATGAGGTAATTGCCAATGGTCGTGCTCGCTGCGACCTTCAGATGACAAGGCGGATGGCCTCCAGAAAACTCCCTTTCGATTGCGCGCGCATCCCATATGAGCCGGGTTGCCCGCTCCTGGAGCGCCCGTCCTGCGTCGTTGAGTACGAGCCGCTTCGAGACTCGATCGAATAACGTGACACCTAGCGTCTGCTCCAGCTCATTGACGGCCGAGCTCACGGCCGACTGCGACAACGCTGCCTCTTCTCCCGCGGCAGAGGTGGATCCTGTCCTCGCCACTGTGGAGAACAGTTCCAGTTGCCGAAGAGAGAATCGCAACGCCGCCATGGTTAGCTCTTCTGCACCAGTCTCGGGCGGCCATCGTCAGGTGTGCTGGTCGGCTTTGTCACATCGGTGAGCGCGTCCAGCAGCAAGTGTGAGAGGTGCGCACGCGGATTATCGCGAGGGACCAGGATGCCAAGGCGACGCGTCAGGGGTGGCGAGCCAAACGGGATCGTACGGATAGATGCCGGAAACTCGTTTTCGACACCCCGGGCCGGCACGACCGACGAGCCCAGACCGTTGGCCACCATGGCGATGACCCCTTCGAGGGTATCGATCTCCATCGTCGACCGGACCGCGATCTGGCGCCGCACCATCTCTTCCTGGACAAGAAGCCCCACGCGGGCTGTGCGATTGAAACGCACGTAGGGCGTCGTCTCCAAAATCCCCTTATCCGAGTCCCCTCGCGTCGTGGCGTGTGTGATCACCACGAACTCCTCGTTGAAAAAGGGCATGAACTGCAGGTCCAGGCGCGGAACCTCCGGTTCGGTAACGACAGCCACGTCCAATTGCCGTCGATATACGGCCCGCTCCAGATCATGAGTAAGACCCGTGGTGAGGTGGATGTCGATACGATGCCCCTGCTGGTGCAGACGCTTCAACGCAAGCGGCAAGACGCCAGAAACGCAGGTGTGCACGGAACCGAGCTTCAACACTCCGCCGGCCGCTTCGCGTTTGAGCGCCGCGCTCATGCTCTCCCAATGGGTCAGAAGGTCACGCGCACGATTCGTGAACGCCAACCCTGCGTCCGTCAACACAGGGGGCCGGCGACTCCGGTCGAAGATTGTGATGCCCAGCTCTTCCTCGAGAGCACGCATTTGCATGCTGACGGCCGAGACCGTCAGCCCGATAGCGTTGCCTGCCTCAGCAAAGCTGCCTCTGTCGGCAATGGCTACGAGTGTGTAAAGCGTTTTGACGTCCATGTCTGACAAATTGATGTGTGGTTCAAGCCGCTAGCGCGTCGTGCCGTCATTTTGCCGCATGGGCGTGGCCCACACGGACTAGAGCCCCAGCAGACGACGCGCGTTGCCGCCCATCACCTTTTCCATGTTTTCAGGACGAATCGGCAACGTCTCGAACCATTGCTTGTAGTCCCGCACTGGGCAAAATGGAAAGGAGCTTGCATACAGCATGCGGTCGGCCAGGAACGAGTCCGCAGCCTTCACGTATTCCTCCCAGCCGGGCATGCGCGAGAAGTACATGTCCGGCGACAAATACATGTTCGGACGACGAAATGCGATATGCAGGATTTCCGTTACCCATGGCCATCCACCATGCACGACGACAACCTTCAGCTTGGGAAAGTCCGTCAAGACACGGTCGGTTCTGACGGGGTCGGAATAGCTCAGATCCGGACCTGCGGTCCCGCCGACCATCATGATCACGGGCACTTCCAGATCTTCGCAGTGTGCGTAAATCGGGTACAAGCGCCTGTCATCGGCGTACATGGGAATCGGGTAGGAACCCGGTTCGATATTGATAGCCTTGAACCCGTCGGCGACCGCATCGGAAATCGTCTTACAGGCGGCAACCCGGTTAGTCGGGTCAATGGACGCAGCACCGATGAAGCGTTGCGGGTAGTCACGCACAATCCGCGCGACATCCTCGTTCGAAACACTGCCCAGAGTCCCGGCAAGACGCCCAACCACAACACCCTTGTCCACTCCGGACTCATCCATTTCCTTGAGCAGCAATTCCATGGACTGTTGTTGAGCCGCTGGTGACGGTGCGAAGCCAACGGTGCGGGTGAAGCCGTCACGGCGCTCGCCGGCCGAATACATCAGCGTATCGAGGAAGCCGCCAACCGGCGGGCGAAGTCTGAAATCAACGATCATGGCATGTTCCTGAGTCTTGATTGCTTCGGTAATGTCGTTACATCACCTCGTTCTTGCGATCATCGGTCTCGCCGTACCTGTGGAGTGCTGGCGGCTTCAGGCCGGCGTAAAGCTTTTCGATTCCGGCGTTGATAACCTCCGCATGCTGCGCGAACAGCGAGTTGCCCTCCAGGTCGCTCTCCACAATGAACGGTCCGAAGTTCTCCACTTCGAACATCCACATAGCTTGGGCGATCCCGAGTTCGTCCAGCCAAAATACGTCCTTCACCCGTTTGATACCCCGACCGAGCAGCGCGCCCGTTCCATAGCCAACAGTCGTGAGATAGATTGCTCCGCCAGGCGCGAGCACCTGTTTGTAGTCATCGGCAGGCATACCCCCCTTGCCAATGAAGATGCGACACCCAGTCTTCTCCATCCACTTCGGGATCCACTTGGAGAACCGGAAGCTCGCGGTGGCGGTCACCGCGCCAACGTTATAGCTTCCGTCTTCATTGGGCGCGGCGGCTGGTGAGCAATGAAAATTGACGTTGCTAAGCCCTCGTAGCTCAACTGGCGGCTCCAAGCCCTCGTCGAGCACCTTCTTGTAGACTCCTTCCCGAGCCGTATAGACCACCCCTGTCAAGTAGACGGCGGCGCCTAGCTCAAGGTTTGCGATGTCTTCCGTCGTGGCAGGCAGGTTGATGTGGAAGACTTTCAGTTCATCGTCTTGCGGGCTTACCATTCGACCGTCTCCCTGCGCAGATATGGGGTGAACCACTGAGGGTCCGTGCGATATTCAATATTTCCGTCTGCGTAAATCCGAGCTGTGGCGCGTCGAGATGACAGACAGAACGTATGGAGGCTTATCGGCATCCCACCCGTGTGAGTGTGGCCCACCTCAATATGGCAGTCGACTACCATCGAGGAACCGACAAAGCCCATGGCTCCCATGCCAATCGAGTTTCCGAGCTTCATGAGCTCAAGCTCGAGTTCGGCGATCTTCGGATCGGGATTGCGGTCACCCACCACGCGCAAACAAGCCGCCTGCTTGCCGAGTTGCATGCAAGTATCCTTGGATCCACCCAGGCCGATGCCGACGATTGCCGGCTGGCATGCAAGGCCTCGCTTGCCGAATGCTATAAGGGTGTCGAGCACGAATCGCTTGATCCCGTCGATGCCGTCGCCGGGGAACAGCATCCGGTAGTCGGTCCCGAACAGGCCGCCCTTGTGGACTGTGGTGATGTCCACCCAGTCTGCATCGGGCTCGAAAGACCATTCAATCTCGGGCGCGTTGATGCCCACGTTGTTGTTGTTATCCGTTCGCCAGAGTGGATGCACCCGATTCGGGCGCAACGGAACTGCCAGCGTGGCGTCGGCGGTCGCCTTGCGCAACGCGCGCTCCACTGCAACGAAGCCGCGCTGAACGCTAGCGTTGTTTCCCACCTTCACGTAGTAGCGCGGTAGGCCAGTGTCGGCGCACATAGGACGGCGGTCCTGATCGGCGGCTTCCCAGTTGTCCTGCATCGCGTGGATCACGAATCGCGGCAGTTTGCCAGTTTCCGTCTTCTGCAACTCCTGGATGCCCTGCTTGTAGTCCTTTGGGATCTCGATCGCGGCGCGTTTCATGATCTCGAACGCGGCTTCCTCGACCCAATCGATAGAGATGGTCATCGTAGCGGTCCTTATGCTGCAACTTTGGGGGGTTGACCGGCCTCACCGGTAATCAGTGATGTACCTGGCGTCACGATGTCGAACTTCACCGGCACCATCTCCAGGTGAATGTCATCGCCATCTGCCGTCACCCGGGTGTAGCGACTGCTGTGCAGATCTCCGGGCTCTGGAAAGTCTTCACGAGCATGGGCCCCACGGCTGTTCTCGCGGGCCAGCGCGGAAACGGTGATTACGCGAGACATGTCGACCAGGCTTTGCAGATTGAGCCAGTCATGCCAGGTGACGTTGTAGCGGCGGTCCCCATCGGGAACGCCCATGGCCATCAGGGCGTCGCGGTGGCCGGCGACTGAAGAGAGTCCGCGGCGCATTGCCTGCTCATTGCGCAGCACGCCAACGTCGTCCCACATCGTTTGCGCCAGCGCATCGCGCAGTTCGTGGATCGCGCCCGGCGTCTTCGAGAAGGGATACTCGGCGCGTTCGACGCCGCTCTGGATGACCCGCCTGTCCGGTTCCTTCCAGTGCTGTACTTTCGAGACGTATGCGGCCATGGAATCGCCCGCAATGCCGCCAAAGACGGTCGAGTTCGCCACACCGTTTCCGCCCAGGCGATTAGCACCGTGCACGCCGCCGCAGTCTTCCCCGGCTGCGAACAGGCCAGGAGAAGCCGTGCTGCAGTCGACATCGAACTCCACGCCACCCATCAGGTAGTGGGCGGTTGGCACGACTTCCACGCGTCCGCCTGCCAAGTCGAAGCCGCAGTCCTTGCATCGGTTGACCATTCCCGGGAACGTTTTCGCCACCTTCTCCGGCCCAAGGTGGCTCATCTGGATATAGATGCCGCCCATTGGCCCTGTCCGGCCGGCGCGCATTTCGGAGTAGATGCCACGGCTGACCACGTCCCGCGTCGCTCGCTCTCCGCGGGGGTCATAGTTGGTCATGAAGCGGTCACCGTTGCCATTGATCAGCCAGCCGCCGGCGCCGCGCAGGCCCTCCTCGAGCACCGTGCCAGTCATGCGGGTATCCGGTCCGCCCAGCAAGCCCGTCGGATGGAACTGGACCATCTCCATATCCCGGAGACTCAGGCCGTAGCGCATGGCCATCGCCAGCCCATCACAGGTCTTGTCACCGGATGGCGTGTGGTACCGGTACATCGTGGGTCCCGCCCCCGTTGCTAGCAGCACGGCCTTGGCCTGCACAAAGCGATAGGTGCCGCGACGCATGTCGATAAACAGTACGCCCGAAATGCCCGAACCGTCCGCAGCCGGTATCAGCTCAATGGCCCGATGTTCCTCCAACTCTTCCACATCGAGCGCCCTCACCTGTTCCATCAGGCGGTTGATGATCTCAATGCCTGTCAGGTCAGCCTTGTGAACCGTGCGATCGAAGCTCTGGCCCGCGAATGCTTTCTGGTGCAGCGTGCCGTCGGGATTGCGATCAAAAAAGCATCCAATCTCGTTTTCGAGTTCGCGCACGCGCTCGATCGCACCTTCAACGAGGCGCCATGCCAGATCCTGGCGCGGCAGCCACTTGCCCCCTTCGATCGTGTCCATGAAATGACGCTCGACCGAATCGCCAGTGGACAGTGCGACGTTGTAGCCGCCCTGGACCATCCGCGTACAGCCGCATTTTCCTAACAGGCCCTTTACTGCCACGGATACCTTGAGCGCCGGATTGGCCTTCTTGGCATGCAGGGCTGCGAACAACCCCGCCCCACCCGTCCCAAGGATCAGGATGTCTGTCTTGTGGTTCTCGATTTGCATTTCAGATTACCCCCAAGGCGAAGATCACGCCGACGAACAGCGACAGCGCGCCTCCCCAACTGATCCAAGACAAGCGTGCATCGCGTGTGGAACTCCATGGCAGGAGTTCCAGCGCCAGCAGTCGCAGGCCAAAGCACATGTGAATGGACAGGAGCAGCACCAGGCCCCATTCACCAAACTTGACGGCACCCATATCCGCGAATTTCAAGAACGCGTCCATGCGAGCCTGCTGATCCAGCGCCAGACCCAGAACATAAAAGTGTGCTGGCAGAAAGATGCCGAGCGCCAGGCCCGACAAGCGGTGCCCAAGAAACGCCCAATAGGCACGGTGATTTCTCGGAGACTTCATGACAGCAAACCTCCCACTGCCGCCACGGCACGCAGGCCCATCGACAACAGCAATAGCCCGAACAAGAAGCAGAAAGCGGAAGCCGTACTGCGGTTCAGCCTCCCCCACTCAATCAGTATGTTGCGCAGACCAATAGGCACATGCACGGCCACACTAATCACAAACAGCGAGTAGAAAGGGATCCACAGAAGACTGCCCTGGGTGCGTGAAAGAATCTCAGCCGCGGTCAAGCCACCCCGCACCGCATATAGGATTACTACTAAGTGCACGAACACAAATGGCGCCATCACCATCGCGCTGAGGCGCTGGAGTGCGAATAGACGCTGATCCATCATCAGTCTCCTCTTTTGAGGAACTGCAGCAGAGCGTTCTTCTTCAGGCCTGCGATGCTGCCCGTTGGACTCAGACTGACGGGACAGTGGGTCATACAATTGCCCTGCGTGTGGCACGAGTTGCATCCGCTCCCAGATGTCGCCTTCCTCAGTACATCCTTGGGATCGGCATGGCGCTCGTCGTTGAAGAGAGTCCATGCTCGATTCAACGCTGCGGGCCCAAGGTATTCCTTGTCCCATGCCACTACGTCGCACGAGGCATAGCAAACGCCGCAGTTGATGCACTCGATGGCGGCGTCGGCCATCTTTCTCTTCTTGCTGGTCGGCGACACCGCGGCCGGCGGATCGTGACGCGTGGCGGTGCCGACGAAGGTGCTACCGGCTTTCTTCCATTTGTCGAAGAACTCCGACATATCGACAACGAGGTCCTTGATGCGCGGCATGTTGCGCAGCGGCTCGATGACGATCTCGCCATCCTCTTCGACACGGCTCACGTGGGTGCGGCAAGTCCAGCGCGGCTTGCCGTTGACAGTCATTGCGCAGGATCCGCAGACCCCTACGCGGCAGGCGAATCGATAAGACAGCGTCGAGTCGATGCGACGCTGTACCTCGGTCACCACATCGAGAACAGTCTGGTTCTCGCGCCATGGGACCTCATACGTTGCGAAGTTGCCTTCCTCGGTGCCGCGGGCAATGCGTACCGTTAGCGTGCGTTGCGCGGCCTTTGTCGCCTCCATCACTCTCTCCCGTTTGCTTCATTGCGCTGGCGCGTCTGCATAACCGCACCTGACTTGAAACGAGTTTAAGTAATCGATATTTATGAATCAATATTTTATAACTTGATATTTTTTGAACTTAATAAGAAAAAATGCCCCTTAGAGCACCCGTTTCAGACGCCCTTAGCGCAACGCGGGAGGCGTCGACGTAAAACCTTCCGAAAAGGCATCTCGCAAGTAATCCACAAACACCTGCGAGACCCGAGAGGCGTGCGCCGAATAGGGTCTGATGGCGTAGAGCCAGTCTCCAAATGCCCCCGTAGATCGCCACTGAGGCATGACCTCGATAAGGCGCCCCGTTTCCAAGGCAGATTGCGCACTGAAATCGGGGAGCAACGCAATGCCCAAGCCTTCGATAGCAGCGTCACGCAATGCTTCGCTGTTATTCACGGCCAGCGGACCGGAGACCTGGACTGTCACGGGATCAGCGTGCCTAGAATTGGGCTCCACATTGGCAGGCACAAATGTCCAGGTGGTCGTACCTTGCAGCCGTGGATAGTGAAGACATGCATGATCGACCAACGCCTGCGGCGTCTCAGGCGTGCCACTTCCCCGCAGGTATGCTCGGCTTGCCACCAGAACGGCGCGAGTTGACGCTAACGTCCATGCCACATGGGTTTCCGGCGGAGCGGAGGTGTGCCGGACCGCGATATCGAAGCCCTCCTGGGCAAGCGGGCGCAGGCGATCGGACATGTCCAGTTCGAGCTGGATCCGGGGGTACTGCCGCAAGAAGTCCGGCAGCCGGGGAACCAACTGCTGCCTCGCGAATGCCACCGGCGCCGTCACGCGAAGAAAGCCCCTAGGCGCCCCCGCCAGATCGCGAACATTGGCATAGCCGGTTGCGATCTGCTCGAAAGCGCCGCGCATTGACTCCACCAATTGCCGCCCCGCATCCGTCAAGCTCGCGCTGCGGGTTGTTCGCTGCACCAAGGTAATACCCGCTGCTTTCTCCAGATCTGTGATGTGCTGACTCATGGAAGCCTTGCTGACCCCAAGCCGCGCGGCCGCCTTGCTGAAGCTACCCTGCTGCTGGAGCACTACCAGCCAGTGCAGGTGTTCCCAGAGCTCTTCAACGTTCTCTTTTCGCACTTTTACTCCTAATCATCACATTTTGGCCGCCACATTTCACGTCTCTAGCATGCCAGCATACTAATTTCCTGAACAGTAAGTTCGGCGCTGGACGACTACCGCCTGGTCTATGCCGTCCCTAGACTCCAGACATCAAAACCCGGCGGACAACTGCTTCCCGCCCAGCACTGACAGGAGAAACCCGTGACTGCGCCTTACACCCACTCCGCAGACGTGATTCATTTCGTTTCTGGCATGCCGTATGAAGGCCGTAGCAAGCGATCACAGGCGGTGTTCAACCCGGCCACCGGCGCCATCGCGCGCCAGGTTCGCCTGGGTACGGCCGAGGACGTCGATGCCGCCGTGGCCTCAGCAGCGGCTGCATTCCCCAAGTGGGCCGACACTCCCCCCATTCGCCGGGCGCGCGTGATGCTGAAGTTCCTGGAGTTGATGAACCGGCATAAGGACGAGCTTGCTGCGATCATTACTGCCGAGCACGGCAAAGTGCTGAGCGATGCGGTGGGCGAAGTGAGCCGCGGCATCGACATCATCGAATTCGCTTGTGGGGTGCCTCAGCTACTCAAGGGCGATTTCACGGACCAGGTCTCCACCGGCATGGACAACTGGACAATGCGTCAGCCCTTGGGGGTCGTCGCAGGTATCACGCCGTTCAATTTTCCGTGCATGGTGCCGTGCTGGATGTTCCCGGTCGCCATCGCCACCGGCAACTGCTTCATTCTGAAGCCAAGCGAGCGCGATCCATCGGCCTCACTCTTTATGGCTCGCCTACTCAAGGAGGCAGGGCTTCCCGATGGCGTGTTCAACGTCGTTCAAGGTGACAAGACGGTCGTCGACGCCCTGCTCCATCAAGCCGATGTGAAGGCCGTGAGCTTCGTGGGCTCTACTCCTATTGCGAACTACATCTACGAGACGGGCGCTCGACTCGGAAAGCGCGTTCAAGCCCTGGGGGGCGCGAAGAACCATATGGTTGTGATGCCTGATGCGGATATTGACCAGGCTGTGGATGGCCTGATCGGCGCTGCCTATGGCTCCGCCGGCGAGCGCTGCATGGCGATCTCCGTGGCAGTGCTTGTAGGCGATGTGGCCGACAAGATCATGCCGAAGCTCGAGGCCCGTGCGCGCGAGCTGGTGATTAAGAACGGCATGGAAGCAGACGCAGAGATGGGCCCCGTCGTCACAGGTCAAGCGCTGGAACGCATCGAGAACTACATTGCCCTGGGCGTGGAGGAAGGTGCGAAGCTCGTTGTGGATGGTCGCAACTTCAAGGTTCCAGGTCACGAGCAAGGGTTCTTTACCGGCGGAACCCTATTCGATAACGTCACGCCCGACATGCGCATCTACAAGGAGGAAATCTTTGGTCCCGTGCTGTCATGCGTGCGCGTGGATGATTTTGCGAAAGCGGTGAAGCTGGTCAACGAACACGAATTCGGTAACGGCGTGGCCTGTTACACGCGCGATGGGCAAATTGCACGAGAATTCGCCCGCCGTATAGAAGTGGGTATGGTCGGCATTAACGTGCCCATCCCCGTGCCGATGGCGTGGCATGGTTTTGGCGGCTGGAAGCGATCGCTGTTCGGTGACATGCACGCATATGGCGAAGAAGGCGTGCGCTTCTACACGCGCCAGAAGAGCATCATGCAGCGTTGGCCGAACGATACTGCCCGCGGAGCGGAGTTCGCGATGCCCACTGCGTCATAATTCTCCAGGAGGGATGGGGGTTGCCTGCCAGCTCCCTATCCCTACCCCCTTTGTTATCGGGGGCCAAGCACCGAATGCAACGACTCGCCCTGGGGCATGCCATTGATTCGTTGAACCAACCCGTGCTGATCGAGATAGACGATACCGGGAGTTCGGCCACTGTGCTCGCAGTGGAAACCGAATCAACATCACTCCGAAATGCTTCATTCCGGAGCGACCCGGTAGGACCGCCTATTACGCCAAACTTCGCGTCCCAATCTTTACCGTTCTCGATTCTGAAGAGGAGAGGCATACGGCCCACGGTCCGCCACATGTCAATCGCCGCCCAGACCTCCGGGTCGACCATGTCCGCGACCCAATAAAACTGCAGCCCACCCATCTGGAATCGGATTGTCTGCAGCTTGCTTCCATCGCCCAGGTTGATGCATCCGAAGCCGAGATTGCTTCTTCCGCCTTGGGACCCGAGCAAATGCTTCTGCTCTTCGGAAATCGGGCACGACAGCACAGGGAGGTTTCCTGGCAAGCCACGAGCCTGCTTGAACTGCGTTTTCAACAACTGGAGTTCTTCCAGTTTTCCAATCGGCAGAAGATTCGATTTGGTGGGGAGATGATTTGCGCGGGAGGACAAGTTCTGACGTTTCGAAGCGGCCCGAGCAGGAATGGGAAGCGAAAAGAGGAAGGGATAGCAGGCCGTTTTCGGAATGCATCCAGATGGAAAATTCGGTGCGTTAATCGCACGGAACTGCCGCATCATCGGCAGAGCAACTGCAGCCTAGCGCGACGGCGCCTTCAGCCAACCAGGAATCGACGTTCTCCCGGCGCCAGCGAAGTGGAAAGTTGGGGACGAGATGCGCAGGCGGCGGCAAGGTGTGCGGCCTTCCTTCAGCGCGGCGCAGAATGGTGGCAGGGCTGACCTTGAGGAGGGCGGCAAGGTCGTAGGCGTCGAGATAGGCTGTCGATGGGAGGTGCATGCCCAGTATAGGGACGACCTCTCGGTAAAGCGCACGGCGGTTGCAGGGGCGCGCCCCTTTCTCCGAGGTACGCTTGCCCGCGGCGGCGTGGCGCCACGTCGCCGTGCACCACGCCCCATCGTTTGCGGTGTAATGCGCCATCCTCACCCAGGAAGTTGCAAAGTATCGATCACGATTCCGCTTCGTCCTCTGCCTAGATTGCGTCAAGCAGGATGTGGTGGTCAAGTTATTTCGGACAGGCAGATAGGTTTTTTCACTGTCGATTTCGCCTCGTGAGCAGTGGGCGACAGATACCCCAGGGTTGAGTGCAAGCGCACCGGGTTATAGAAGCCAACGATGTACTGGGTGATGTCGCGTCGCGCCTCGTCGTGATTGGCGTATTGGCGCTGCCACACGCGCTCCATCTTCAGGTTCAGGAAGAACCGCTCCATCACCGCATTGTCCCAACAATTTCCCTTGCGGCTCATGCTGCAAACCACGTGATGCTGCCTGAGCAAGGCCTGGTATTCATCGCTTGCGTACTGGCTCCCCCGGTCCGAATGCAGGACCAGTCCCGGCGCTGGCCGGCGGTGCTGCAGGGCCAAAGTCAGCGCCGACATGACCAGGCCGGCTGGCATGGTGGGCGCCATTGACCAGCCCACCACCTTTCGTGAATACAGGTCCAGCACCACCGCCAGATACAACCAGCCCTGGGCCGTCCGGACATACGTTATGTCTGAAACCCAGGCGCGGTTGGGCTCTGCCACGTCGAACTGCCGGTCCAGCACGTTCGCTGCCACAGGCAGCGTGTGCCTGTGGATTCAACCGGTCGATGCAACAGCTTGATGGAATCGTTCAGCCGGTGTATCGAAGTTTAGTGTCTTGCGCGGGCGTTCGTTGAGCCGCCTGGCGATGGCGTTGAGCTTGGCTTGCGAATAGGCTGAGAGATCGGTGCCTTTCGGCAAGTACTGTCTCAAGAGGCCATTCGTGTTCTCGTTGGAACCGCGTTGCCACGGATGCTGGGGATCGCAGAAGTAGACCTGGATGTCCGTGGCGACGGTGAAACGCTTGTGACCAGCCATCTCCGTGCCACGATCCCAAGTCAGCGACTTGTACAGCTCCTGCGGCAGCTTGCCAGCGTGCTTGATCAGGGCGTTGACTACAGCCTCGGAGTCCTTGCTGGCAATCTTCACCAGCATCACGAACCGGGTCTGGCGCTCGACGAGTGTCGCAATCTGGCTGTTGGCGCTGCCGAACAGCAAATCGCCTTCCCAGTGCCCGGGTATCGCACGATCCTCTGCCGTGGCAGGGCGTTCACTGATCGATACGGCATCTCGGATGTTCGTACGGTCGTCGGTCTTCAGTGTGTGTTGGCGCGATCTACGCATGGCTCGAGAACGCCGTAGGTGTTCCAGCAACTCTCTTTTAAGCGCACCACGGGCCTGGATGTAGAGGCTCCGATAGATTGTCTCGTGCGACACCTGATAGTCCTTGTTGACCGCATACACGTGCTTAAGCCAACCCGCAATCTGCTCTGGCGACCACTGCATTCGAAGCTTGCTTGCCACCACCTGGGCGAGTGTCTGATTCCTGACGAGCTTACATGCCTTTGGGCGCCGTGCGCGCTCCCAGGCGAGCTGGTCAGCCTGGTTCGCCAGATAGCCCTGTCTGCCACCATTTCGCCGGACCTCGCGGCTGACAGTAGAAGGAGCACGCCCTAGCCGGGCTGCTACGGATCGGATGGAGTGGCCAGCGACTACTGCGCGCGAAATCTCCTCTCGTTCGGCGAGCGTCAAGGCCAGCCTAGAGCGATGTCGTTGCGCTGGCTGTATCCCGCCGGTCCTCGCGAGAACCCCTTGTATCGATGAGTGGTAGCGATCGAACAGTCGGGCAATCTGCGCAAGCGTGTCACCTTTGCGCCACCGTTCCCACATCAGTGCCTTTTGAGTCTCGGAGTAGTAGATCCGCCGTCTTTGTTTCATTTGCAGCACCCCTCAGGCTCGCAAAGCCTTTAGTGTGTTGCATCGACCGGTTGAATCCGTACCGGCTGTCAGTCGTTGAGACGAACTTGCGCTTCCAGCTCGCGCGCAAGCCCGCTTCGTACATCAGCGTACGCACCCGGTAGCGGCCAATGCGTACCCCCTGCTGCCGCAGCGCATGCATCACGCGTCGACTACCGTAGCTCGCGCCGCTAGCCACGAACGCTGCATTGACGTGCGTCTGTTCCTGCAAGCCCTTCGTGTTCGGCTTGGCACCGCGGTGCGCGTAGTAGCCGGAGCGGCTGACCTGCAATACCCGGCAAGCACTACTGACCGATACGGCCTCCTGTTGCAAGTGAGCCACCATGCGGTAGCTCACTTCAGTTCCCGTGCAAAGAAGGCCGACGCTTTTTTTAACAGCGTGTTGTCCTCGCGCAGTTGCCGATTTTCCGCCTCTAGTTGCCGGATGCGCTGCTGTTCCGCCGTCAGCGGCTTGCCCACGCCAGGACCGCCTGCGCACTCCGCGTCGTACTGCGCTATCCAGCGCCGAACGGCGGTCTCACCAAGCTCCATCGACCGGCAAACCTCGCTGACCGATAATCCCTGGTCTCGGATCATCCGTACCACTTCCAGCTTGAAGCTGGCATCAAACTGTCGCCGCCTTCTTGTCATCTACTTTTTTCCTCGTCGATTCCGGATTGTCCTCCTATCGACCTGTCCGAGGAAATTAGACCACTGCAGGACGGCCGGCGTGTCAAATTGATTGTCGCCGCCCATCTGCCGGCTCGCCCCTTAAGACTCGACAGGCAAATGCCCGCCATAGAGCTCTCTCCTGCTCAGAAATTTCACCCGGCGGTGGCGACCGGAGCCCCGCCGAAGATATGTGTTCGGGAGATTGACGGGCGGTATGTCGCTGGCCAGACCGACGAAGATAGGTTCGAGCGCTGGGACGTTTGCGAACACTTGGGGCGCAACAGCTTCTTCCGGTGGCGCAGAAGGATGCTGCCAAACATTCGGAGCACTCGAGAGCGTAGACCCTGAAGAGAGTGCGCATATCGGTGGCGCACAAGGCTAGGTGTCAGAGGCGCAGCTTGATTGGCTCATCCGGCGGCTCGGCGTGCTGCTGCAGCTGTAAGCGGGTCGCTGGTAGAGATGCGTACCGCTTCGACTGAACGATGCCATCGCCAAACTATACCGGCCATCTGCCGGATGGTGGAACGCGCCATGTATTGTTATGTCGAGGGGCCTGGCGAAGGGTTGCCGCGGCTGCCGTCGGCAGCGGCCATCTCGGTGACTGCGCCCGGGCGCACGCAAGCAAGCCTAGATGGCTTCGAGCACCTCCTTCGGCTGAGCGTTGCGGACGTGGACTTCATCAGCCCGGACCTCTCGGCTTCGGCGAAGGAGAAGCTCACCCCATGCCTTTCCGCCGGAGCATGCGGAAGCGATTCGGGGGTTCGTGCGGGAGCTTGCGGTGGAATGCGTTGTCGCGCACGGTGAATGTGGATACTCGCGGTCGTGTGCAATTGCGCTGGCACTGCACCGGCTGAATGACTACTCGGCCGGCAAGAGACATCCAGAAGCTGACCCCTCTGTCATCCAAGCCCTGACGCAGGTCGTTTCTTAGAAAGACCGGAGGCGTCGTCCGAACGACGTTATTGCATAGTAGGCGCCACGGCTTGAACGCCCGAAGCCAATCACATGGCTCGGCGAAATGTTCTATAGTTTTGAGGTGACAACCGGCGTGTGCAGCCAAGAGAACGGTAGGAGGCGAAAACCACGAGTTTTGCCGAAATGCCGGTTGCAACCCGCCTCGTTGCGCAGAGAAACAGGCTGGTTAAAGTATGGAAAATCCTTGCCCGGTGCGGGTTTCCGGGTAGGTCAAACAAATTTTCCATACTTTCGGGATGAACTTTCCAAACTTTGTTTGTCCCTCACACCATTGGCTGTAGAGAGGGCGCCGCACCCACCTCACAAATACTTAAACAAATTCATCCCCTGAATCTGCATAAACGACTGCTGCGCCCCCTGCAGCGCCGTCTGCCGCTGGTAATACTCGGTGATCGCCTTCGCGTAATCCAGATCCTGCAGCCCCGACAGCGTCTGCGCATAGGTCAGGTCGCGATTGGACCCCACATCGTCCAGCGCATCCAGTTCATTCATGCGCGAGCCCACCGATGCGCGCACGGTCAGCACGTTGTCGAGCGAGTTGGAGAACTGGCGCGTGGCGGTGGAGATGACGTTGCCAAGATGGGCCCGATCGCTGCTGTTTGGGGTGGGCTGGCGCAGCGTGTCGATCACGGTCTGCAGGTTGGCGAACATGTCGGTGCCGGCCTTGCTGGCGGGATCCATGGTCATGGTGTCGCCGTCCTTGGGATCGCCGGTCACGTTGAAGCTGACGCCGGCGACGTCGATATGGGCTGGCGACGTGTAGGCAACGGGGCCCTTCACGACCGGTGCGGGGGTCGTGCCTGCCGACAGGTCGGTGATGGTGTACTCCATCTGGCCGCTGGCATTGGTCGCAAACTTGACCTCCATCGAAAGCCCATAGTCGGGATCGCTGGGGTTCGTGGTCGACACCGTGCCGAACGTGGCGCTGCCGGTGTTGTTGGCATTGCCCTTGACGACATAGCCGGCGCCGCCGGTCACGCTCATGAACACTTCCCGCCCGGTGTTGCCGGCGGGCATCTGGCGCGCCACATCGACCTGCAGCAGTTGCTGGCCGTTGTCGCCGATGTAGATGCCGGGGCCCGTGCTCTGCGTGAACGGCGCGCTGCCGGAGCGGGTGCCGCCGAACAGGTACTGGCCGTTGCCGTCGTCGGAGTTGGCCAGGCCCGCCAGCTGGTTGTACAGGCCTTCCAGCGCCGTGGCCAGCGAGCCGCGGTCGGCATCGCTCATGGTGCCGTTGCCGGCCTGCACCAGCAGCGTCTGGATGTTCTGCGTGACTGTGGTCACGGACTGCAGCGCGTTTTCTTCCGCGGCCAGCGCGATATTGGCCTGCTTGCGCGAGGTTGCGTACTGGCCGTTGACGGCCTGCGCCTGGCTCACGCCCAGCGCGCGGGTGGCGCCGACGGGATCGTCGGACGGCGTCAGGATGCTGCGGCCGGTGCCGAGCTGCTGCTGGATATGCATCAGCGAGCCCTGCTGGTAGTTCATCGAAGCCAGGCCTTGCTGGTACAGGGTGGAGCTTGCAACGCGCATATTGGTTACCTCTTCTGACTCTGCTGACGCTTGTGGGTGCCGCCGCTTACCTGCCGATGCCGATGATGGTGTCGAACAGCGTGCCGGCCGTCTGGATCACCCGGGCATTGGCCTGGTACAGCTGCTGGAAGCGCAGCATCGAC
Organism: Cupriavidus sp. BIC8F; assembly: GCF_032465815.1. Taxonomy (NCBI): domain Bacteria; kingdom Pseudomonadati; phylum Pseudomonadota; class Betaproteobacteria; order Burkholderiales; family Burkholderiaceae; genus Cupriavidus; species Cupriavidus sp. BIC8F. The sequence goes on from NZ_CP136095.1 coordinate 3,149,225, forward strand.
ACGGTCTCCTCGTCCATGTTGACGCCGGACACCGATTGCTGCGCGGTCTTGATCTGCGTGGTGATGCTGTCCTGCGAGGCCGAGGCGATCTTGACCGACTTGGCACGCGTGCCGACGTCGTTGACCAGCTGGGCGTAGCCTTCGCTGAAGCTGGACACGCCGCCGATGGTCTTGGCGTTCTGCAGCTTGGCCAGCGCCAGCATGTTGCCGTTGTCCTTGACCGCGCCGGCGTTGCTGACCAGCGTGAAGGTGTCGCCGGCCTTGGGCGTGCCGCCAAAGCTGAAGGTCAGGCCGTTGAGGGTGAAGTCGGTATTGCTGCCGTTGGCTACGCCCACCGGCTGTGGCGCCATCGCGGTGCCGCCAACCTTGAAGACGTATTTGTTGAGGCTGCCGTCGAACTCGGCAGTGATATTGGCGGCCGGCAGTGTAAAGCCGGGCGCGACGTTGCTCAGGCTTGCCGTGCCGCTGCCCTTGTTCAAGGCCCCCGCTTCGACGTGTGCCGGCGATGCCGCGGCGATCCTGGCCGGGTCGCTGATCGCCATGTCGAAGCCGGTGGCGGCATTGCGCGTGGGCTGGATCGTGAACGAATCGTTGGTGCCCATCGCCGCATTGATCTCGACGGTGAAACCGTCGGCGCTGAACTGCAGCGGGTAGCTGGCGCCGCCGGCGGGCACCGGCGTGACCACCTGCTGGTTGTCGGAGAGGCGCGTCAGCGTGTAGTTGGTGCCGTCGAACTGCAGCTTGTAGTCGCTGGTGGTCAGGGCCGAGGCATTGGCGATCTTGGCCGTTGCCACCGTGGTATTCACGGTGTTGTTGGCGTTGGGGATGGCGGTGGCACCACCCAGTGCAAACATGTCGGTGCCAATGGCGCCGTTCAGGTCGATGCCCAGCTTGTGCTGCGCATTGAAGCTCTGGCCGATCGCCAGCGACAGCCGGCCGATGGCGCTCTGCGCCGCGTCAAGGGATTCGGTGCGGAACTGCAGCAGGCCGCCCAGCGAACCGCCGGTGATCGCGCCCGGCTCGCTCTCGAACACGTTGCCGTTGGGCAGGGTGTAGGCCACCACGGTGCGGTTGGGATCGGCCGCCGAGGCAACCGCCTTCAGCGCGTACGCGTCATTGCCCATCACCAGCGGCTGGCCGTTGCCGACGAAGACGTTGTAGGTGCCGCTGTCCTGCACCACCACCTTGGCGCCGACCAGCTTGGTCAGCTCGGCCACGGCCTGGTCGCGCTGGTCCAGCAGATCGTTGGGCGGCTGGCCACCGGAGGCAGCCTTCAGGCGGGTGATTTCCTGGTTCAGGTTGGCAATCTGCTTGGTATACGCGTTGACCTGCGTGACGGCGGTGCCGACCTGCTCATTGACGCCCGCTTGCAGCTGCTTGAAATAGTTGCTGGCCGAGCGCACCTGCCCCACCAGCGCCTGTCCGGCCGACAGCATGCCCTGGCGCGCTGCCGGATCGGCGGGGGTATCGGCCACGGCCTGCACCGCCGCGAAGAACTTCTGCATCAGCGGCGCCAGGCCGCCCTTCTGGTCGGCGAGCAGGTTGTCGATCTGGGCGATCTGGTCCGAGTACGCCGCCAGCGATGCGCTGGCCGAGGTGGCGCCGCGCAGCTGGCCGGTCAGGAACTCGTCATAGACGCGGATCACCGTGGTGGTGTTGGAGCCGAAGCCATAGAAACCCTGGCTGGTGTACTGGCCGCCGGCCGAGGCCACGATGGTGTTCTGGCGCGAATAGCCTTCGGTCGCCGAATTGGCAAAGTTGTGGCCGGTCGTCGTCAGCGCGTTCTGCGCGGTGTTCAGGCCGGAAAGACCAATACTGAAGAGAGACATTGTGCTCTGACCCCGGATGGATGGGACTGCCGCGGCAAGGGCCGGCGGTGGTGGATGTGGAAGTTATCGGCTGGTCGGGGGCGGGACTTTAGGTGTGGAAGTGGCGTTTTCCAGATCCCCGTTGGTTTGCTCCCCTCTCCCGCCGGGCGGGAGAGGGGAGCCGGGTTCACACGGTGTCAGCTACGGCCTGCGCTAGGGCAACACCCCCGCCCTCAGGCCGCCACCTTCTTCATGATCCTCACCAGCTTGTGCCCGTACGCCGGATCGGTGGCATAGCCCGCGCGCTGCAGGCCATGCGCCGCCTCTTCAGCAGACGCCGCGCTGACCACGCCCGCATAGCGCGGATTGTTCGTCAGCAGGCGGGCATAGTCGGCACAGGCCTCGTCATACGAGCCATAGGCACGGAACTTCGCCCGCACCTTCTGCGGCTGCCCGTCGACATATTCCGTGGTGGTGATCTCCGCCACGCGCCCCTTCCAGCTGGCGCCGGCCTTGATGCCGAAGACGTTGAAGGTGGTGGAGCCGTCGGCGTGCGTGATCTCGCGCTGGCCCCAGCCGGATTCCAGCGCGGCCTGGCCTACGATCAGCCGCGCCGGCACGCCGCTGGCGCGCGCGGCGGCTTCCGCGGGTCCGGCCATGCGGGCGACAAAGGCGCTGACGTGGGCCGGCGCGTCGTCCGGCAGCCGTCCCAGCCTGTCCTCGCCCTGGCCGCGGTCCGCGTACCACTGCGGCTGGTATTGGCGCAGGCCGGCCGTTGGATTCCAGTTCTGCCCCGGCACGATGGTGCCGATCGCAGGCAGGTCAGCCTGTTCGCCGGCGTCGGCCGGGATCGCCCCGGCGCCGCGGCTGTCGAGCAACCGTGCCATCTCGGCATCGGCCGCCTTGCCTGACTCGGCCGGGCTCATGGCGCTCATGCCGGCCGGCATCGGCGTGCCGGTGGCGCGCGCCAGCTGGCGCACCATCACATCGGCCAGGCCGATCCCGCGCGACGACATCTGCTGCGCCAGCTGCTGGTCCATCATCGACATATAGAGCTTGCTCTGCTCGTTGTCGAAGAGGCCGTCCTGCGGCGTGGCATCGCGCATGCTCTTGAGCACCATCTGCGTGAACACCGCCTCGAACTGCTTGGCGACGGCTTGCAGCGTATTGGCGTCGGCGCCGCCGCGCGCGCTGTGCTTGAGCGCCTCGAAGCCCTGCGTGTCCAGCGCGAAGCGCTGCGTCAGCTCCGCCGCCTGCGGGGGTCGTGCCGTGTTCATGGTCAGATCACTTCCAGCTCGGCGCGCAGCGCCCCGGCCGCGCGCATGGCTTCCAGGATGGTCTGCAGGTCGGCCGGGGTCGCACCCAGAGCGTTCAGCCCCTTGACCACGGCGGCCAGCGAGGCGCCCGCCTTGACGATCTGCAGCGAGCCGCCCTGCTGCTTCATGTCGATCTGCGACACCGGCGCCACCACGGTCTGGCCGCCGCTGAACGGCGCGGGCTGGCTGATCACGGGTTGCGTGTTGATCACCACCGACAGGTTGCCGTGCGCCACCGCGCAGTCTTCCACGGTCACGGCCTGGTTCATCACGATGGAACCGGTGCGGGCGTTCAGGATCACCTTGGCCGCGGCCTTGGCCGGGGTCACGTCGATGTTCTCGATGCGGGCCAGGAAGCCCACGCGCGCGGCCGCCGAGGCCGGCGCACGCACCTGCACCACGCGGCCATCCAGCGCCGCGGCAACGCCGCCGCCCATGGAGCGGTTGATGGCTTCCACCACGCGCTCGGCGGTGCCGAAATCGGTGTCCTTCAGTTCCAGGTTGAGCACGCCGCCATCCGGCTGGAACGGCGCCACCGCGCGCTCAACGATCGCACCGTTGGCGATGCGCCCCACCGCCAGCTGGTTGATCTGCACCTTGCTGCCGTTGGCCGACGCGCCCGCGCCGCCCACCAGCATATTGCCCTGGGCGATGGCATAGACCTGGCCGTCGGCGCCCTTGAGCGGGGTCATCAGCAGCGTGCCGCCGCGCAAGCTCTTGGCATTGCCCATCGACGACACCACGATGTCCAGCTGGCTGCCAGGCTGCGCGAACGCGGGCAGCGAGGCGGTCACCATCACCGCCGCCACGTTCTTGAGCTGCATGTTCTTGCCGGCCGGCAGCGTGATTCCCAGCTGCGAGAGCATGTTGGTCAGGCTCTGCGTGGTGAACGGCGTCTGCATGGTCTGGTCGCCGGTGTTGTCCAGGCCGACCACCAGGCCATAGCCCACCAGCGGGTTCTCGCGCACGCCCTGGAAGGTGGCCAGGTTCTTCAGGCGCTCGGCCTTGGCGACGCTGGCAAAGGCGCCGAAGGCCACGCCCAGCGCCAGGCTGATCACGCTCAGGCGCAGCAGGCGGGACAGGAAACGGGCGAGCATGGGAGCAGACATGGCGCGGTCAGAACGGAGAAACATTGAGGAAGAAGCGCTGCAGCCAGCCCATGTTCTGCGCTTCGTCGATCACGCCCTTGGCGGTGTATTCGATGCGCGCATCGGCGACCTGCGTCGACAGCACGGCGTTGTCGCCGGTGATCGTGCGCGGATTGACCACGCCGGAGAAGCGGATGAACTCGGCGCCCTGGTTGATGGCCATCTGCTTTTCGCCGGAGACCACCAGGTTGCCGTTGGTCAGCACCTCAAGCACGGTCACGGTGATGGTGCCGTTGAAGGTATTGGCCGCGCTGGCGCCGCCGCTGGCCTTCATGGTGTTGGCGCCGTTGATGCTGGCGTTGCTGCTGCTGTTGAACAGGCCGCTGAGCGCGCGCGGCACGGCGTCGAACGCCAGCGCGGTGTTGCCGGTGCGGCTGGCATTGGTGCCGGAATTCTTGCTGGCGTTGACGTTCTCGGTGATCAGGATCGTCAGGATGTCGCCCACATTGCGCGGACGCCGGTCCTCGAACAGCGGGTTGCCGGCGTAGGACGACTGGTAGATCGAGCCGGAAGCCGGCCCCATCGGCCGCGGCTCGGCGCGCGCGGTGGTGGGCAGTTGCACCAGCGGCTCGCGCGGCATCAGCGCGCAGCCGCCGCTGGCCAGCATTGCCACGCCGGCCAGGCAAACCAGCGCATGCGCGCCCAGGCGGGAAAGCAAGGTGGCCATGTTCACACCAATCAACCCAGTTGCGACAGGCGCTGCAGCATCTGGTCGGATGCCTGCACGGCCTTGCTGTTGATCTCATACGCGCGCTGCGTCTGGATCATGCTGACCAGCTCTTCCACCACGTTCACGTTTGACGCTTCCACGTAGTTCTGCTGCACCACGCCGGCGCCGTTCAGGCCCGGCACGGTGGTGTTGGGCGCGCCCGAGGCATCGGTCTGCACGTACAGGTTCTCGCCCTTGCTTTCCAGGCCGGCCGGGTTCATGAAGGTGGCCAGCTGCAGCTGCCCCACCTGCACGTTGGCGCTGGAGCCCGGCTGCGTCACCGACACGGTGCCGTCGCGCGCAATGGTCATCGACAGCGTGTTGGCGGGAATGGTGATGGCGGGCTGGATCACGAAGCCGCTGGAGGTCACCAGCTGGCCGTTCTGGTCCACCTGGAACGAGCCGTCTCGGGTGTATGCGGTGGTGCCGTCGGGCAGCGCCACCTGGAAGAAGCCCTGGCCCAGGATGGCCACGTCCTTGGCATTGCCGGTCTGCTGCGGGTTGCCCTGAGTGTGGATGCGCTCGGTGGCCACGGGGCGCACGCCAGTGCCCAGCTGCATGCCGGAAGGCAGCGTGGTCTGGTCCGACGACAGCGCGCCGGGCTGGCGGATGGTCTGGTACATCAGTTCCTCGAACACGGCGCGGCCGCGCTTGAAGCCATTGGTCGACACGTTGGCCAGGTTGTTCGAGATCACGTCCATCTGCGTCTGCTGCGCATCGAGGCCGGTCTTGGCAATCCAGAGAGAGCGGATCATGGTGGTCCTTGCGTTGATACTGGGGTCGGGCGGGGCACGGCGCGCCGTGCCGGTCAGTCATTCGGGTCAGTTGGTCGAGAGCAGCTGGTTGGCGCGCTGCTCGTTGCCGTCGGCGCCCTGGATCATCTTCATCTGCATCTCGAAGCGGCGGGAATTGGCGATCATCTCGACCATGGCTTCGGTCGGGTTGACGTTGCTGCCTTCCAGCGCGCCCGAGATCACGCGCACGGTGGGATCGGCCTCCAGCGGCTGCGCGCCGGGGCGCAGGCGGAACAGGCCGTCATCGCCGCGCGCGATGGCGTCGTTGGGCGGGTTGACCACGCGCAGCCGGCCCACCTGCGCCAGGCCGGCAGAGGCTTCGCCGGGGCCGCGCGCGGTGATGGTGCCGTCGGTGCCGATGGTCACCTGCGAGCCCGGCGGCACCGCCAGCGGACCGCCGTCGCCCATCACCGGCAGGCCGGAGATGGTCTGCACCTGGCCGTCCTGCGCCACCTGCAGCGCGCCGGCACGGGTGTAGGCCTCAGTGCCGTCCGGTGCCTGCACCACCAGCCAGCCATTGCCCTGCAGCGCCACATCCAGCGTGCGGCCGGTGTAGGTCAGCGGGCCGGCGCGCATGTCGGCGCCGGGGGTCGAGGCCAGCGTAAAGGCGCGCGTGCCCGCCTCCGGCCCCACCACCGGCACCGCGCGGTACAGGTTGACCTGCGCGCGGAAGGCCGGCGTGGAGACGTTGGCCAGGTTGTTCGATACCGCCGCTTGCTGGTCGAGTATCTGCTTGGCGCCCGACAGGGCGGTGTAGATCATGCGGTCCATGGCGGCGGCTCAGCTCAGCGTGGTGGTCACAGGTTGACCAGGGTCTGCATGACCGTGTCCTGCGCCTTGATGGTCTGCGCATTGGCCTGGTAGTTGCGCTGCGCCACGATCAGGTTGACCAGCTGGCCGGACAGATCCACGTTGGAAGCTTCCACCGCATTGGAGCGCAGCGTGCCCATGCTGCCGCCGGCCGTGCCGACCAGCGCCTGGCCGGAGGCACCGGTGGCCGACCACACGTTGTCGCCTTCCGGCTTCAGTCCTTCGACGTTGCCGAATGCGGCCATCACGATCTGGCCGAGCGGCTTGGTCTGCTCGTTGGAATAGTTGCCGGTGATGGTGCCGTCGCCATTGACCGAGAAGCCCAGCAGGCTGCCCGAGGTGTAGCCGTTCTGGCTGAGCTGCTTGACGTCGTTGTCGGCGCCGAACTGGGTGGTGCCGGTCAGGTCCAGCTTCATCGCCATCGCCTGCGCGCCGTTGACGGCCGGCTGGGTCAGGGTCACGGCATTGGCCGCGGGCGACTTCAGCGCGCCGGAGTTGTCGAACGCGAGCGTGAGCGGTGCGCCGCCAACCGGGTTGCCATTGACGTCCGTGACATACATCTTCCAATCAGTGCCGCCGCCAACAGTGGGCGCGCCGCCCGACTTGGCGAAGTACGCCATCAGCTGCTGCTTGTTGCCCAGCGAGTCATAGACGTTGATCGCCGTGCTGTAGTTGAACATGCTGCTGTCGGGCGCGGGCGTCGTCGCCGGCGGCACGGCTGCCGTCGGGAACGGATTGGCCGGCACCGTGCTGCGCGAATCCAGCTGGAACTTGGCCGTGATGTTGCTGGTGGCTTTGGGCTCCATCTGCGCGTTGCTGACCACCAGCGGCTGCGGCTGCACGCCGGCACCGCCGGCCACGCCGGCGGGATAGCCGGTCACCTGCAGGCCCTGCATATTGGTGATGCGGCCGTCTTCCTGGCGCTGGAACTGGCCGTTGCGCGAGTAGTAGACCGCGCCTTCCGGGCTGGTCAGGCGGAAGAAGCCGTTGCCGTTGGTGATGGCCACGTCCAGTGCACGCCCGGAGGCCTCGATATTGCCCTGGTTGAAGGACTGCACCACCGAGTTCACGCGCACGCCCAGGCCGATCTTGGTGCCCGCGTAGATGTCGGCAAACTGCGCGGCCGATTGCTTGTAGCCAACCGTGTTGGCGTTGGCGATGTTGTTGCCAATCACGTCCAGATTGGACGCGGCGGCGTTCAGGCCGCTTACCCCTTGACCGAAACCCATGAGTGCTTCCTTTTGACTAGGCTGTCATTGAAGCCGGCCGGCGCCTGTGCGCTGCCGGCACCTGCGTTTTAGAGAATGCGGCGTACGTCGTCGACGTTCGCGGTCTGTCCGTCGCCCAGGTCCACCAGCACGCCGCTGGCGTCGCCGCTGATGCTCTGGACCTTGCCGTAGACCAGCGCCACCGGCTGCACGGAGGTGCCGTTGGCGGTGGCGGTCACCTTGAAGGTGTAGTCGCCATCGGCCACGGCCGCGCCGGCGTTGTTCTTGCCGTCCCATACGACGTTGTGCACGCCCGCGGTCTGCCCCTTCATGTCGATGGTGCGCACCACGTTGCCGTCCTTGTCGAGCACGTCGACGGTGACCGCATCCGCGGTCGACGGCAGGTCCAGGCCGAACTTGCCCGGCACGCCGCCTTCCACCGACACCTGCTTGCCCGGCACCATCACGGTATGGCCGATCAGCGCCGCGGAGTCCATGGCGCGGCTGGCGCTGACCTGCGACAGCAACTGCGACAGCGTGGCGTTCATGGTCTGCATGCCGCTGACCGTGCTGATCTGCGCCAGCTGCGAGGTCAGCTGCGCGTTGTCCATCGGGTTGAGCGGGTCCTGGTTGTTCATCTGCGTGACGAGCATGGTCAGGAAGTTGTTCTGCAGCTCGGACGCGCTGGCGCTGCCGCTCTTGAGGGCGTCGTTGATGCCCTGGGTGTTGCTGCCTACCGCGGAGGTGGTTGTCATGTCGGTTCGTTGTCTGCGTGCTGGTGGAGGCGTTGCCGATACAGGCCGGGGCTTGTCACTGGCCGATCGTCAGTGTCTTGAGCATCATGTTCTTGGCGGTGTTGAGCACTTCCACGTTGGCCTGGTAGGAGCGCGAGGCCGAGATCATGTTGACCATCTCTTCCACCGGGTTGACGTTGGGCATCACCACGTAGCCCTGGGCATTGGCCATGGGGTGCGTGGGGTTGTGCACCATGCGCGGCGGCGACGGGTCTTCCGACACGCCTCGGACCTGCACGCCGCCGATGTCCGTCTGCCCCGGCGTGGGCGCCATGCCGAATACGACCTGCTTGGCGCGATAGGCCTGGCCGTCGGGGCTGACCACGCTGTCGGCGTTGGCCAGGTTGGAGGCGGTCACGTTCATGCGCTGCGACTGCGCGGCCATGGCCGAGCCCGCGACGTCGAAGATGTTCATTGCCGGCATGCGCTCTCTCCCTACTGCTGGATCGCGGCCAGCATGGTCTTGATCTTGGAATTCATCACCGTCAGACCGGACTCGAAGTGCACGGCGTTGTCGGCGAAGGCCACGCGCTCGGTATCCATTTCCACGGTGTTGCCGTCGACACTGGATTGCAGCGGGATGCGGTAGGCCAGGTCGAATTCCTCGCGCCCCGGCGCCTGCGCGGGCAGATGGCGCACCGAGGTGGTGGACAGCGACATGCCTTCATTGCGGTGGCCGCGCTCGACGCTCTGCGCCAGCGTGCTGGAGAAATCAAAATCGCGCGCCTTGTAGCCGGGTGTGTCCGCGTGCGCGATGTTGGAGGCAATCACCGACTGCCGCTGGTTGCGCAGGCTCAGCGCTTCCTGCTGGAAACGTAGTGCCGCGTCGAGTCTGTCAATCATCTGGCATCTCCCTGCTCACGTGAACGGAGCGAACGACCTTCTTCAGGGTTGCCATCTTAGGCGGCGACCTGTCACGCCAATCGGATGAATAAGGACGGGAAATCCATGCATTTCGGCCCGCCCTCGCGCGAGGGGCTGCCTACAATGGGACCCCGATGACAGATGTAAACGGGGCGCGCGGCCAGTCACGGGGCGGTGCGCCAGGCATGCCATGCATGCCGTGCCGTCCTTGCCGGGAAGTCCAGATGAAACAGAATCGCCGCAACGCCCGCAGCCTGGCGCAAGCCCTGCTGGGCGCCTGCCTGCTTGGCCCGGCCGCCGCCGGTGCCGCGCCGGCGCAGGTCATGCCCGTCGCCATGCAGGCGCCGGCCGCGCACGGCCAGCAGCAGGCTGCATATGCAGGCAACCCCGCTGCCAGCCCCTTTGCCGAAGACCCCGCGCGCGTTGCCGTCGAACGCTTCCTGCTGCAGCAGACCGCCGGCCTGCCGGGCAAGGTCAGCGTGCAGGTGGCACCGCCTTCGGGTGGCCGCGCGCCGGATTGCCTTGCGCCCGACCCGTTCCTGCCCGCCGGCACGTCGACGTGGGGCCGCGTCTCCGTCGGCGTGCGCTGCGGCGGCGAGCGGCCGTGGGTGCGCTACATGCAGGCGCGCGTGTCGGTGCTGACTGATTACTACGTCGCCGCGCGCGCGCTGGGCCCGGGCGAGCCGGTCGGCCAGGCCGATATCGAAGTCCGCCAGGGCGACCTGTCCACGCTGCCGCGCGCGGTGATCACCGACCCGGCGCAGCTTGCCGGCGCGGTCACCGCCAACCGTATCGCCGCCGGCTCGCCGATACGCTCCGACCTGCTGCGCAAGGCCATCGCCGTGCGCCAGGGCCAGACCGTCACCGTGGCTGTGGAGGGCGATGCCTTCCAGATCACCAGCGAAGGCAAGGTGCTGGCCGATGCCGCCACCGGCAACACCGTGCAGGTGCGCCTGCGCAGCGGCCAGGTGGTCAACGGGCTGGTGCGCAGCGGCGACACCGTGGTGCTGCAGTAGTCCGCCGAAAGTGCCTTAATCGTGGCCAAAAGACTGGAAACCCGTGGCAAGGGGCATGCGAAAATGCCGCCGAAACCGCTGCGCGGCGAAATCGGGGGCGAGCGCCCTAAAGAATTCGCCGGCGCGACCGTAATGCCATAGGAAACCAGCAAGGAACGCCCCGTGAAGATCAACCACACCGCCTCGTCCCGGCCCGCCGACGCCCCCGCGGACGCCGCCGCCGCCCGGCCCCAGGCCGCGCCGGCCAGCGCCGCGGCGCCGTCCGCCGGCCTGAGCGTCAGCCCGCTGGCTGCCCAGGTGCGCGACATCAGCGCCCGCCTGACGCAGCCCACGGA
>NZ_CP136096.1:0-348342 GCF_032465815.1 Cupriavidus sp. BIC8F
ATGAGCTATCGCTTCGACGGGCTTCCTATTGCCCGAAGAACAACAACGTGTGGCGGTGCGCCGCACTCTCCGGCCCCTATCGAAAGCGAAGATTCGAAACGCAAGGCAGCCAGGTGCGATGCCCGCCGGCTGCCCGAGCGGATTCTCAGAGCGATCGCGTTGGTCTACGAGTCCGATGGGCTTCGGGCTTTGCACATCACCAATCGCCAAGTCTTGGCAACGCTCATCCGCTTCGCTCTGAATCAGAAGGATCCTACCTCGCTCGCCTTCATAAAGAAGGCAACGATCGCGCAGCACCTCTCGATTAGCGAGGCCACTGTCTATCGGGCGCTTGGCACACTTGAAGACGCCGGGCTTATTGAGCGTGAAAGGCAGCAACGCACGAGGGCGCAGCTCGAGGTCGTTGGGCGGATCGGGTTCACCGCAAAGTTGCTACAGTGTATCGGGCTCGCTGGCCGGGAGCTTGGGTACCCAGAACCTCAAACGGGCTCCGATGAGTCGCGGTCCAGCTCCGCATGTCTCGCACCAGTGAGTGGCGTAAACAACCCCAAGCAGTCTTCTACGAAGAAACTTTCGGGCCCGAGAGAGTTTGTGCAAATTCACGATCGGGCTGTGCCCATTGATCTAGCGCCTCTCGTGCGCGACCAAGAGCTGACGACGTCCGCCCTCTTCCTTCTGATGCGGCTCGCGAGAGAGGCCGGCCACAGACTGTCGGACGTTGTCTCGGCGGCGGGTCATGTTCTTGGGCCGCTGCGGGGACGAGAGCTGTTCGCCTACCTCAAGTCGCTCCTCGGAAAGCCCATAGACTATAGCTATGTCGTTCAAACTCGGAAGGCCCAAGAAGACGAGAGGCGCGCAACCGCCGCGCAGGCGGCGCAAGACCGGCTGGAGGTTGCCCAACTCGTTGAGCGATACCGTGGGCGACGGGTGTCCGCACCTGACGGTCGGATCTACGAGGTCGACTCGGCCTCGATTGTGATCACCGAGGCCAACGGTCGGCGGAGTTCATTAGGGCACGACCAGGCGCGCGCCTGGCTGATCGAGATGGACAGAGCAGCGACTGGGCTCTCGCGTGCCTTGGCCCAGCCGTCGTCAGCGACACGGTCATCGTCGGCCACGGCACAGGCCGCTATTGAGCAACTTCGCAGCATCCTCGGTGGCAGACCTCCACCCAACATGGTAGGTGGCTGAGCTCGGAGGTCTAGTTACACGCTCCAACGTGCTTGCAGGCCTTGTACCACCCGGGTTGAAAGCAACGCGCTTTGAGGCGCTTGAGAGCGCTTCAACTCGCTTGGGGGCGCTATGGCGCGCTCGAAGGCGCTAGACCGAAACAGCTGGGGCGGCAACGCGCCAAGTCAAAGTCCGTGACCCGCGAAACCCCCGCTACGCGTCGACAGGCGCTTAGCGGGGGTGGGAGAGTTCATCCCACGGTGTCCTCTCGGAGGCGGATTTTGAGTCCGCTGCCTGCAACCAGCACGGCAAGACCTCAGGCATTCTCGGGAGCAGTCCGCAATCAGACTTGTACACTGGCTTCGAATGGTTAGATCGACGCAGCGGGGCTTTACTTTAGCTGGCGTTGAGTTTGTGGTGAAGTAACGCTGGTGTGCTCAGATCAGACTTGCTGAGGCCGCTGCACCTACTCGCTTGGCGGCCTTCGCCGCCTTGTGCACGCGACTGGCCACGAAGCCTCCAAACGTGCTTCGAACATTAGGGTCATTGATGTACTCATGCACGTTCAGGGTCGCCACGTTAAGTCTTCGCGCAAGAAGCTTGGCAGCCTGAGACTGACAAAATTCGGAGATCATGTCCGATTGCTGCTCAGTGGACAGCTTGTTGTAGGCTTCCCAACCGAAATCAGCTTCTCGTTGGTCGCGCTCGGCGCCAGCAGCCTTCACGCGGGCCTCGCGCTCAGCCATCTCCTGGTCAGCAGCCTTACGAGTTGACTCTACAATGGCCGACTGATGATGAATCTGCTTGTCGAGTTCACCAAGCAAGTAGCCTTCGCGAAGGGCCTTCATGAAATAACCACCTGCTCGCACCTTCACCTTGCCAACTTTCACGTTGTGCCGGGTGTACTCCATGGCCTGGTGGATTCGCTCGTCGTTGTACAGGTCGCGGTTGGTAATAATCTCGTTGAATTCGGACTGGTTGAGTGCGAACTCTTTGCGCAACGTCTCATAGACGTTGCGAAGCACGATGAACGCGGTCTTTTGCTCGTTGGGCTGCTCGGTAACGTTCAATCGGAATCGGACTTGGCCGATTTTCTTTGAACCGGGCACATTAAGTGTAAGCATCTCAATGTGGAGTCCGGTCACTTCGCGAATTTCGGAGATGGCTACCTCAAGGACTTTACTTCGGAAGTGCTTGAAGAGATCGTAGGTTTTCTTCTCGCACTCTAGCCAAGCTCGTAGGGCTTGAACTTCGAACCAAGGGGTGATGCCCTCAACCATGAATTGTTGTAGTCGGTCGTACAGGACCTTAGAGTGCACCGACTTGAATACATAGCGCAGGCTAAGAAAGTGGGAAGATTTTGGGTTCTTGATGGCGCGCTGTAGCCGTTCAGGAAGCTCGAAGATGAACTCCCCTTTTTCGATGAATGCTGAGCCCATTAGGGGCACTGCACCCCAGCGATCTTTGGAAGGGTCTTCGACGTCGATCTCATTAAGCTCGATAGCCGCTTTCTGGGCTTCGCGAACGAGCTTGCTTAGGTGGCGTCTGTTGTTGCTCGTTGTGGCCAGAAGCCACTTGAACAAGCCGACATCGACCCGGTATTCGCGCCGGACTTCTTGGTCTTCAGCTACAAGAAAGTAAGCAACATCGATAAGGCGACGGCCTGCCAAACTGAGGTCGATGATTTTGACGAAAGCATTGCTGCGACGGAAGCCCAAATCCTTGGGTGCTTCCGTGACGCTCTGGCCTCGAGGAGCGAAGTCCTCGAACAATGCCAAGGCTAATTGTTGCGATGCGCTTTCCATACCACTCCCCTCCTTCGGGCAGGAGGTTGCAGGGGAAAGGTCGAAAAGTCAAAACATTTCTTGTGACTTTGCCTTCCTGTCGTCTGGTTGGCGTCCCAGCGATGGTGTGGCCGAGTTTGGTCAACATAGGAATTTGCGTTCGTCGCGGTTCGGGACAATTCTGGTGACCGTTTTTGGAGTCGGATGCTTGGTCCTGCGGTGGGGGTTGTTCGACGTGCCCCGCTTTTATATCTGTCTATAGGAGCGTGGGGCGGGTTAGTTTGTTGTTTTTATAAACAGAACACCACTTACTAGAGGCAGCAGGCTTGTCAATAAAATCAATGACTTAGTTTGGAAAGGTCACTTCTGTGGTTCCAAAGGTCTCCGATTTTGTCGGGCAAGGTTACTAGATGTGGTCGAAAGGACACCGGATTTGGCCGGGCCTCCCAGGTCGATGGACTGTCGGCTCTGACAAGGTCACCAAAATTGTCCTCAAGGTCACCAGATTTGTTCGATTCCGGGCCTAAGCCAACCCCAAAAGGATCTGCGAGCGGTTTGCCCGACGCACGGTCACAGGAATTGTATTTCTGCGGGGAACGGCTTGGTACGCAGCCACAGATGGAGCAAGGTCACCAAGATTGTCCGTAATTGCAGCAACAACAGGCGCGCTGAGATCGCTGGATTGACGATACACGGGCAACAAGGTCATCAAAATTGTCTGTCCGGTTGCTGGAGTGGGAGCCAAGGTCACAAGATTTGTACGATCTGGGCCTCTAACTATCTAGCAAGGTCACCAGAATTGTGCGAGCTTCCCACAGGTTACTGGCTGAAGGCACATTGCGCAGCAGTCACTATGGAGTTGTCAAGAAGGTGGCGGCCTTTTTTGCCAGTTGCCGGTGATAAGTATTCCGCAGCAGCCAAAGTCGCCGGTCTTCATCCGTTGTTTTAAGGGATAGCAACGCCCGTAGGAACGTGGTGACCTTTACAGCACAGCGATGCGTACAATTTTGGTGACTTTGCCCGGGTAAGGGTCGCTAGTAAAAGAACTCCGCTGCGGGGCCGGACGCTAATCTGCAGAACCACAAAACAGTGAATTCGTACAATTGATGGTGACTTTGCCTATTACCCAAGGATTCACCCGCGTGCCGGTCTTTATGGAGGGGACGGCTCAATTCAATCCTTTCCCCCAACGCGAGTTACGCTCTGGGCCGGCCTGGCCTCATCAGATACGGCGAATCGCGCACATAGAGCCCCTCTAGGCGTCACTTTTTCGCCAAAAGTGCGTACAAATACGTGAAGTTTCCCCGTTGGTCGCGTATTCTACGTTTCATCCTGAATTTCACATGGAACGTTGAATATGGTGGTGAAGAGCGAATTAACCGAGATTGACCGGACTGTCACGATTGGTTCAATGAGTGACTTTTCGAAGAAGCTTCAAAAACTTACGGAGGAACTTCGCGAACATATCCTGGCACCTCGCCCTCGGAAAAGTCCGCCCACGTTCACCTCCACCCAGGTTGCCGAAATGTGCGGTATCGACCGTGCGCGGCTTCATTATCTGGCAACGAAAGACGGGAGCACACTTCCGGCGGGCGAGCTTCATGGGCGCGTACGCCAATTTACGCTTGGTGAGACTCGGAAGTGGGTTCAACAAGCTTCACAGGTGAAGCCATCCCCGCTACTAAGAAAAGGTGAAGCGGATGGCCGCGTTCTGATTTCTGCCAACTTCAAAGGTGGTAGCTGCAAGACGACTTCGAGTATGTGCCTGGCGCAGGGATTAAGTTTGCGCGGCCGCAAGGTGCTGCTCGTTGACTTGGACCCTCAGGCATCGCTGACCGAATTGTGCGGCCTGTATGCTGAGAAGATGATTGTCGAGGAAAGCACCGTTCTGCCGTACATCTACAGCCCTGAAGACTTTACGCTTGAGAGCGTCATTCAGGAGACGTATTGGGATGGGGTTGATGTCATCCCTGCGCATCCATCTTTGTTCTCCGCCGAGTTTCATATCCCGGCGATGGCAAGCAAGTCGGCGAATTATCGCTTCTGGACGCTGTTACGTAAGGGCTTGGAGCCACTTCGAAAAAAATACGACTATATCGTGTTGGATTCGGCGCCTTCGCTATCCTACCTAACTATCAACGGCCTGATGGCTGCGGACGCCATGGTGATGCCTTTGGTGCCGGAAAGTCTCGACTTCATTAGCTCGGTATCGTTCTGGAGTCTGTTCTCCGATATGGCGGACAGCTTCAAGAACATCGAAGGAAACAAAACCTACGACTTTGTGAGCATTCTGCTTTCGAAGGTTGACTATGGCGTAGCGTCTTCGGCTCCGATAGTTCGCTCCTGGGTACAACGAGCCTATGGCGATTGGATGAGCCCAATTGAAGTGCCGGCGAGCTCCGTGATGAGTAACGGGGCTCTCGCACTTGCGACGGTCTTCGACATTAGTAAGTTCGAGGGCAGCAACAAGACATTCCAGCGTGTGCGGATTCCGTTCGACGAATATTGCCGTTGGGTGGATGAGTTTTACGCCGGAAAGTGGGAGGACGCCTAAATGAATATGCGCAAGCGCATGCTGGAGCAAACCGCAAATTTGACTCCTGCTAATGAAATCAAAGTGGAAATCGCCCCCCAAGTTGCAGACCGGCCGAAGACTGCACCAGGGATGATGGCGGCCTTGAGTGCGGCACAGCTTCGGATTCAAGAATTGGAGTCCCAAGGGGCTGCAAGCACCGTTCCGGTCGAGAAGATTCGGCCGAATCCCTGGCAGCCGCGGATAAAGTTTGACGAGAGCAGTCTCACTGAGCTCGCGGAGAGCATTAAGGAACTGGGCCTAATGCAGCCCATTCTCGTTCGACGAGTCACGCCGGACAACGGAGAATCCTATTTCGAGCTGATTGCCGGTGAGCGCCGTTGGCGCGCTCACCAGGTGCTGGGCCTACAAGAAATCAAGGCGCTCATCACGGATGCGTCAGATGCAGATATGGCCGTC
Organism: Cupriavidus sp. BIC8F; assembly: GCF_032465815.1. Lineage (NCBI taxonomy): Bacteria > Pseudomonadati > Pseudomonadota > Betaproteobacteria > Burkholderiales > Burkholderiaceae > Cupriavidus > Cupriavidus sp. BIC8F. The sequence continues at coordinate 5,947 of NZ_CP136096.1, forward strand.
CTCGCTTTGGCCGAGAATGTCAGCCGTGAAGACCTCACCGACTACGAAATTGGCAAGGCGATGCGCCGTGTCGAGAAGGAATTTCCAGACAGGAAGCGGATGGCTGAATCCATGGGGATGAGCCGGAGCACACTCTATCGATATTTTGCCTTCGACAATCTACCCCAATTCATGCGTGTAGATCTGGAGAAGAACCCTTCGCTTTTCAGCGGTACTGCGGCAAGTGACACCTACGCCGTGCTCAAGAAGCATGGCGAGCCAGCTGTGGCAGCGGCTCGCGAGGTCTGGAAGCAACTTGTAGACGGTAGCCTTGAGCAGTCGAAGGTCGCCAAGCTGCTGGAGGCTTCGCTACTTCGTCGTGAAGCGACGCCTGTAACTTCCCAGCGTGACATTCATAAAGTCTATGCGGGCAAGACTCAAGCCGGCAGTATTACCAAGGACTCCGTGAGCTTTACCGTAAAGCTTAAGAGTGCTGTCCTGACTGCCGCTCAAGAGGAGCGGATACGGACGGTTATCAATGAACTTTTCGACGGAGGACCGCAACGCTAACAGTTGTCGCCCAGACTATTCGAACCCCTCACTGAGGGGTTTTTTTGTGTTCCGAGTCGGAACACCAGTCTCGTTCTTGTACAAACGCGGTCTGAATTCCCCGTGGACCCGTCAGAAGCGCAGTTTGTCGGTGCGAACGGTGCAATGTGGTCCCATCGACAGCCCGTGCAATCGTGTTCCGAGTCGGAACACGACGTCATCAGGCACACGATCCCAAACGATTCGAACGGCTGCACCGATGCGGTCATCGACGCCTCCGGGTGTACTGGAAGCCGGCGCGCCGCTTCGTCGAAGCCTACTTCGAGTTGATGTTGAACCTGCACATCCATTGCGTGCCTGGGTGCAAGAGCGACGTCAACACGCGATGCGGATTGATCTGCCCGCCCATAGCCTGATCCGGTCGAGCTTCGAGCCTCACCCCACGATGCTCACGCCATTGGAGCCTCGGAGCACACGCCCGCCAACTAGACGCCATCGTGGGACAAGCGTTGGCGCCGATCCGATTGCACGCTCGCCTGCTGACTACATCTCTGAGGTGAGCAACATGACCGCTCCGCTCCTGTTGGTTGAGATCGGCTCGGAACGGCGCGTTATCAACAAAAGCACTATCGCCTGCTCAAACGACTCCCGGCTTTGCTGCCAACAGGAGACCCCCCAGATGCTTAGGAACGGGTGAGAAATAACTTCCCGAAGTGGACGTGGCGGGTGCAAAGCGACGCTGGTAAGATGCGGTCCTTCTGGAGGACAGACGATGCAGGCTGGTTACCGGGCTGAGGTTGAAACGCGGATGAAGCGGCTGTACGTGCGGTTGTCGGAGAAGGACCGACGTCGGTATGCGGCTGTGGAGGCGGACAAGCTGGGCCATGGCGGTTTCGAATATATTGCGAAACTGTTTGAAATTGACCCGAAAACAATCAGGCAAGGGTTGAAGGACCTGGAAGAAGAGCTGGATCCGGCTGGAGAGCGGATCCGAAAAAAAGGGGCGTAAATCCAGGTTAACGGACCATCCGGAGTGGAGCGCGATATTTCTGGACGTGGTGCGAGAGCATACGGCGGGTAATCCACAACACGGCGTCATCTGGACAGATCTGAAGCCACGCGAAATCGCCCAGGCGATGACGCAGCAGGTCGACGGACGGGTGAGCGTGCGAACGGTCCGGCAGCTGTTAAAACGCAACGGTTTTTCCCGGCGGCAATCACAGAAAAAGAAGTCGTTCAAATCCCACGCGCAACGCGACGCGCAGTTTCAGCGTATTACGCAACTCAAGGCGGAATATCTCGAAGACGGCCAGCCTGTCATCAGCATCGATACGAAGAAAAAGGAGATGCTGGGTAACTTCTATCGCGACGGCAAGCTCTACACGCGCGAACAGCTTGAAGTCCTCGACCACGATTTTCCGAGTTACAGCAAAGGCAGGGTCATTCCGCATGGACTGTATGACATCGGCCTGAACAAGGCACATGTGAACATCGGCGTGAGCCGTGACACGACGCAGTTTGCCTGTGACAGCGTGGCGCACTGGTGGGAAAAACAGGCTCGCGCCGATTATCCCCACGCCACACGGTTACTGCTGTTGTGCGATGGCGGAGGCAGCAACCCGAGTAATTCGTGGCTTTTCAAAGCCGATCTGCAAAATCTGGCAGACCGGCTCGGACTGGAAATCCGGGTGGCCCACTATGCTCCATACTGCTCGAAACATAATCCTATCGAGCACCGCGTGTTTCCACACATTACGCGGGCCTGTGCTGGCGTAGTCTTCAGCAGCGTCAGTCTGGTCCGGGAACTGATCGAAAAGGCCTGTACAAAAACCGGTCTGAAAGTTACCGCTGACATCCTTGACGGAGTTTATGAAGCCGGACGGACGGTCACCCGCCACGCTCGCGCTTCACTCAACATCGAGTACGACTCAACCCTGCCTTCGTGGAACTACAGCATCCGCTCAAGGAGCGCCGCATAGCGGGAAGTTATTTCGTGCGCGTTCCTTAACACTTCCGAGTAAGTCCGCTGGAAAGCTTCGTGTTCCGACTCGGAACACGAAGCTCAAAGGTCTGAAGCTGCATCACCCGACTAAGGCTGGTCGTGCGGGTGTCCGTGTTCTGACTTGGAACGCAGCTGAGGTTGTCCCGGCGATACCTCGGGCGAGCGCATTTTGGGCGTCAATGGAGGTCGCTTACGGGGACCCTTGTAGGGCAGGCACTGCAAACCGACAGCAGCAATAGCTTTGCGGCGCAAGATCGCGCTGCTATGGAGCGCTGACGGCCGAGGACACGTCGCCTGAAAGAGTGCGACATGATAAAGGCGGGCGCCGAGCGCCGGCTCTCATAGGGGGACCGAAGTTGGACTGGATACCGTCAATTACCTCATTGGCTGAATGCGGTACGCCGCAGCTTTCGCGTGCCCCGCGCCAACAGCTACCAGGTGGCCGCCTGCTCCATGAAGGCTTAAGTCCATCGGTCGATGCGCTTGGCGCCTCAACCTCCAAAACCGAGAGCAGGGAAGTAGCGCCTTGTCTATTGCCATTTTGAATTCCTTCACTTCGACCTGTCCGCGACAGTCGCCCATGAGTTCTTCACACGTGGATGGCCAATCTAAGACGGAACACTTGATCGGAATAGCGCCCTTCCAGGATTGGAGAGACAGCGGCCCTTCGATCCGGGGCGACCGCTGCGAACTACGCACAAATCTTGAATTGGTCCGGCCATACTCTGCGTAGTCTGATTGGCAGCGAATCACCGATCGAACGCGAATGCCGGACATGGAGCAAGCTGCGGAATCGGACGATGCCATCCGTGGTCACACCTCTCAATGAGTTGCCTCACGTCACCCAGAGCGTGCATGCCCCGGCTTCGTCTCGTCTCAACTTGAGACATACCCTCGCGGGATCCCGCGACACGATGGCGCAAGGACCGACAGCAAGGTCACAAAGTTTGTACGAATCCTAGTTGCAAGGCCTCCGTAAGCCCTGTGCGCGGACTTGTTTAGCGCCGGACTCTGCCGCTAACGGACAATCGACGGTGACTTTGCCTGTTGGGGAGCATCGGAACAGAACAATATTGGTGACCTTGTGAGAGCCTGCCTGCCGCGCTACGCATTCCGCTGCCTCCACAGAAGGATTCCGGATCGGGGCATCCTCGAAAGGTCAACGCGCTCCCGTACTCGCCGGCTGAGTGCCATTGCCCGTCTGTAGGCCAGAAGGGCAGTGAGGGGGCCCGGCGCCGCAAAGGGCTTGCCGGCGAACGCACACGCCACTTCTTCCAGTGCCTCGTGGGTGTAGCGCCGCGTAGTGCTAGTGTTGCGGTGACCCAAGGGCGGGCCGTACGTCGGTCATGGCACGCCAGCTGCAGCAGATGCGTGGCATGCGCATGCTGCAGTCAGTGCGTCGACGCGGCGCGCTGCCTGGGCCACCTGCTCGCCTTGGCCCTCGCGCTCCAGGCGGTCGGCCGCCTCGGCGAAAGCCGCGCGCACGACCGCGTAGATACCCAGTCCTGGAAAGCCGCTAACTTTGGATGCTGTACAGCTTCGCCATGGCGGCAATACCGCGCCTGCGTTCCGCGCGGACATACAGCGAGGTCGTTTGCAGCGAGGCGTGGCCCAACAGCCTTTGGAGGACATCGGTGGGGATATCGTTGGCCACCGCGTGCGTGGCGAAGGTGTGCCGCAGCGCATGGGGCGCGGCCTTGCACAGCAACTGGCGCTCGGCCTCGTCAATCGGCAGGGTACTGTCTTCCGCGATGCGAAGCAGCGTGGTTGTCAGCACCCGGTATAGCCCGTCCGGCGAAAATCCCTCTCCGCTCAGGACCGGCAAGCCCTCCCGCAGCGTCAGGTGCTTGCTGCGGGCGGTGCGCGTCGAGGGCAGCGACACCGGCGACAGCAACGCCAGATCCTGGTGCACGTCTTCAAAATCGTGGCCCCGATCGGCCCAGTGCGCCCGCAGCGCCTCGATCACGCGTGGCGGCAGGAACACCGTGCGCCATTTGCCGCGCTTGCCGAGCAGCGCCAACTCCCACAGGCCATCGGGGATGCCGGCCTGCTCGGGGACGGGCTTCAGGTGACTGCGGCGCGCGCGGGCGACCTCCTCCCGGCGCGCCCCACTGCAGCCCATCAGCAGCACCGCGGCGCGCGCTAGGCGACATTGCGCACCCGGTGTGTCGGCGTCCTTCGCGCTCAGCGGGCCGGCTGGCGCCGTCGCGTTGAACCTGACACAAAGCCGGTCGAGGAGGCCGTCGCGCCGCGTCAGCGACCCCCACAGCTGACCGGGCAAGGCCTTGTCGATCGCCATCGGCACCTCTCGCTGCGCGATGACGGGATCCTTGACCATCAGCCAGGGATTGCCGCCCAGATAGCGCACGCCCACCAGCCAGGCAAAGAAACCCCGCAGCACCAGCACAGCATAGCGCTGCGACTCCGGCTGGAGCGGGCCGGCGAAGGGGCGCCAGCGCGCGGAGGCGCGTGGCGCCTTGGTGCCGATCCACGCCGGGTCCGGCTGCGCCAGGAAGTCCTTGTAGCGCTCGCAGTCGTCGGCGCCCACGCTCGACAGCGCGGTGCGGCGAGCGCAGATGCACCAGAGCAGGAAGCGCTCCAGTTCCTTCTGGTAGGCGCGGGCGGTCTTGTCCCGCTCGCGGAAGCGGGATAGGTAGGCCTGCACGGCCTCCAGGTCGTCGCGTGCCGCGATCAGGCACCAGCCGGGCGCGCGATTGCGGCCCTCGCTGCCGTCGAGGGCCGGCACCACCCGCCGCACCTGCTCCAGCGGGACCAGACAGCTAGCGCCGTCCGCTCCCAGGTCCACGCGGTCCGCGCGCGGCGTGTCGTCGGCCACCGCCAGGGTGCCCAGCGCTTCCGCCTGGGCCTGCAGCCACCGCTCGATCGCACGTGCCTTGCCCGTGCCCAGCCGCGGCACCGGTAGATACCAGCGCTTGCCGCGCAACGTGATGTACGCCATCAGCTGCGCCAGCGTCTGAATGTTCTCCTGCCGCAACGCGCGCGACACGATGGGGCGGAACCAGGCGGACACCGGGTCTTCGGGCTGCGGCCGCGACACGTCGTGGTCGGCGGCGCGCACCAGGTAGTCAATGGCGGTCTTCGGCCAGCGATTGAAGCGCCGTGCATCCGCCAGGCTTGCCGACAGGTATGGATTGCTCAGGCAGACGCGTTCGACCAGATGGTCGCGCATCGCATCGAGCCGGGCCTCCAGCTGCGCCGGCGTGCCGATGCCGGCCTTGGCCAGCGCTTCGTCGTCATAGACGCGCTCGAGGATATGCGCGGTCGGAATGCGGTTGAGCCGAAAGCGCAGGGCCGTGAAGTCGGCGCGGGTATAGCGAATGACGGTGGTGGCGACCTGGTTGTGTTGGGCCATGGCAGTAGGAGTCCGGTAGGCGGCCTCATCTTACCTGATAACAATATGCTGCCGTACTCTGTCCCGGATTGTCACAGGCCACGTTGCGGTCGCGGAGTAGCATGGGGGACCCCCTGCGCAGCCCACCGGCCGGGGCCACCAGACCACCGGGCTCGCGACCGGACACCGAAGGGAGGAGATCCCAGCCGCGCAGCACCACCGGCAGGTAGCGGGGTGGTCGCCGGCGCATTTTGTGGCTACACTGGTGCTGTCCAACGGTCGAAAATGAGCTTGGCCGCACCGGATTGCCATTCTCTTTCCTGGCCAGCGCCGCGCTTGCGGCGGACGCGCCCCCCCCCGATCCCCGAAGTGAAGCCAGCAAAACCCGGCAAAATCCTCAAAAATTCAAGCCTGATAATACGCGTTATCAGGCTTGATCGAGCACTCTCCGCCGCACTTCTGTCCGCCCGTAATGATTGCGCCACCCGCGCAAACATCTCTGCAGCAATTCAGGCGCAAACGCGACTACTACACTGCACGGCTTTTGCTGCGAGATTGCACCCTCACTACACTTCACGCCTTCACGGCAGGGCAAGGCACCGCTTCTCAAGGCACCCGTGCGCACGATGCCGTGCCCGTCGGTCCGGCGAGTGATATTTGATACACATCACGACCGTTGACGTCTTGCTAAGGGCGTGATTGCACCTTTAATTGATTGGTGGCGGCAGAAAGCAGTAAGGGGCGATATGCACTGCACACATTGCCAATCTGAGAACCCCGCGGGAGTCCGGTTCTGCGAGCAGTGTGGTCAAAGGCTTGTGCAGGTCTGCGAGCAATGCGGCCACGAATCCAGCCCCACTGCGAAATTCTGCGGTGCATGCGGCGCGCTGTTGACGAGCGCGGCTCCAGCATCCGAGCAACTTCCGCCTCCGGTGCCTGCTCCAGTCCTCTACACCCCGCCACACTTGGCCGAGCGGATCCGTGCAGAGCGCGCCGCCATGGAGGCCAAGGGCGGGGACTCAGGCGGCGAGCGCAAGACCATCACGGCGCTGTTTGCAGACATGGCCGGTTCCACAGCATTAATCCAAGATCTGGACCCTGAGGAAGCCCGCAGCCTGATTGACCCCGTTGTGGCGCTGATGATGGAAGCCGTGCATCACTACGAGGGGTATGTGGCCAAATCTTTGGGCGACGGCATCCTGGCTCTGTTCGGCGCACCGATCGCGCACGAGGATCATGCGCTACGGGCGTTGTTTGCCGCGCTGCGCATGCAGCAGGCCATGCGTCTTCACAGCGACAAAGTCCGCCTGGAGCAGGGGATCCCGCTACAGATCCGGGTCGGCGTCCATACCGGGGAAGTGGTGGTCCGCTCGATTCGCAAGGACGACTTGCGCACCGACTACGACCCGGTGGGCCATACGATGCACATCGCGGCGCGGATGGAAGGGGTCGCGACACCATCATCCATCCTCGTTAGCCCCCCGTGGCAGACTAGTTGTCGGTGTGCCAAGAAGGAAAGCGACAGTTTGTCGCCGTACATGCTGTATCCGTGATGAGGGTAGGCCCCTCGGTTTCGCCGATCAGGCGGTGATACCAAACCACCCAGAGCTGCTTCCGTTAAGAGCGGTTGTGGTGAGCGTCTAGGGAAAAGGCGAGATGAATCTCGTCAGGTAGGCAGGAAGGAGGCGAACGAAAGTGAACCATCGAAGAAGTGTCGATAATTGCAATGATGTCAAAACCGAGGATTCGACATCTCCTCGGGATCAGTCAGACGGCGACCTGGAAGTGGGTCTGACGGCATCCGGCATAGAGATGGCGCGACCTTCCTGCAGGCATGGATACGGAACTTGGGAACCTGTCGTCTCGATGCTAAGGGAGAAACTCAAGCGGAGAACCCGTGAGAGCCAGAGTACCAATGCGAGGCACAGGGGCGGAGTCATGCGTAGTAGCGTTGAAAGGGTTGTAATGACCTCTGGAGCGAAGGCATGACCTTGTCTGGCGAAGATCATAGAACAACCGCGTCGCGGGAGGATTCCAGGGTCGACGCCAAGTCGTTCGAGATACCCAAGCGGTTGATCTGGGAAGCCTGGAAGCGCGTGGCCGCCAATCAAGGAGGGCCGGGCGTGGACAGGGAAAGTATTGAATTATTCCGAAATCGCTTGGCGAGAAATCTATACGCCCTGTGGAATCGAATGAGTTCGGGGAGTTATTTTCATCAGCCGGTCAAAGAGGTGCTGATTCCGAAGGGGGACGGGTTTCGCCCTCTCGGGGTGCCGACTATCACGGACCGCGTGGCTCAGATGGCGGTAAAGTTAATGGTTGAGCCGAGAATCGATGCGAGATTTCATTCATCATCGTTCGGTTATCGTCCTAACAAGTCGGCGAAGCAAGCTGTGGCGCAAGCGAGAAGAAACTGTTGGCGCTACGACTGGGTAGTCGATATTGACTTGAAATCCTTCTTGGATCGCGCATGAGAATGCCCTTTGGTTCATGAGGAGTGTTCGAAGAGATCGGGTTGCTCGCTGACAGCCTTGATGCGTAAGCCTTTGCGCCGTCCCTGGCAGACCAGGACGGCATCGAGTTCGCCGCGCTTTACACGCTGCAACACAGTTTGGCGGGACACGCCGAGCAGCTTGGTTGCTTCCTGCATGACGACGTAGCCATCGGGGCTGTGCGCGACGAATTGTTGCCGCAGCGCATCGGTGATACGGATACGCCAGGGCGCACCGGACGTGGTCTGTTCGCCGGCGATAAAGCCGTCGTTGACCCAGCGGTGTAGCGTGGACGGCGCGGTACCCAGCACGCGTGCTGCCTGGCGGATGCTGAGCAACTCGCCATCAGGAAGTTCCGTGGGGCGCTCGAAACAAGGGATATGCCAATGGCGCCGTAGGTTGCCTACGAGGTTCTGGTTGAAGCGCAAACCGCGCGCAGTGACCCGGCCCTGTGCGTTGAGGATGCCGGCGATGGTGGCATCGGGATAGTGCTCAGCCAGACGGCGGACCAGGGCAATCGTGTCTTCGTCGGTGCGAATGGTCGCGGGTCGCGAGCGCGGCAACGCGACCTCGCAATCGGTAAGCTTGCCGCCGCGCCAACGCAGCTTCAGATGCGCCCGGTATTCTTCGCGATGGACGGTAATACACACTTCCTCGAGCAGCATGCGCAGCAATTGCTTCCTGTCGCGCAGGGTGAGGGTCGGCGCGTCCCACAACTGCTTGAGGTCTTTACCGAGCGCAAGCAAGCTCTTGCGCTGTTCAGCGCTCAGCGTGCGTGGACGAAGCTGTTCACGCCGAGCAAGTTCCGCCTGAGCTTGTTCGAGCTCACGCAACTGCTGCTCCCACTGCGTTTCGAGACCGCGCGCCACCAGGCGGTTCTCGGGGTCGACGGCGTGGTACCGCCGTTCGGCGCGCTGTGCCTCGTAGTGGGCACGTTCAACGTTCAGTCGCCACTGTGCAAGCGCCGCGTCGTGATCGTTCTCGAGGCGTTCGGCCGCACGCACGGCTGCTGCGATGCCGGCCGGCTCCACGGCTTGCAAGAAGGCCTGCCCAACGGCGGCATCGATCTGCAGGCCCCCAACATTGAGGCAGAAGACGCCGCGGCCATTCTCGATTCCTTTGTTGGAGCAATGGTACCCGGGCGTCTGGTTGGTTCCGCGATAGTGCGTCTTGAGTCGCCGGCCGCAGTGACCACAGCAGGCCAGGCCTTGCAGCAAGGCGGCCCCCTCCCTCACGGCGCCTCCGGCCTGATGAGGCCGGGGCTTGGTATTGGCCCCCAGGCGCATTTGATTGGCTTCATAGGTCGTCCAATCGAGATATCCTTCGTGGTGGTCCCGGATGAGCACGGCCCATTGCGACTGGGGCAGCCGGCGCAATCGGGTCTTGAGCACGCCATGTTCATCGACGTAGCGCTCTTGCCGGGTCTTGCCGTAGCAGTAGGCGCCAGCATAAACCGGATTGGTGAGGACATTGTAGATGGCGGTATAGGTCGGGGCGACCCAGCGGATCTGCGCGGTGTGATTGAGCTGCAGCGGGAATGACAGATTCTCGGCGCGGAACCACAGCCAGACGCGGCGGGCAGAGCCGAGCTCGCTAAAACGCTCGAACACGGTGCGCAGCGCACCGACGACGGCTTCATCCGGATGCAGCCTGACTTCGCCGTCTGCCTCACCCCACACCAGTCCGATGGGCAGGCCGCGGCGCAACTCCCCGCGGGCAGCCTTGTTGCGGATGCCGCCGTCCAGACGCGCGCAGGATGTGCAGTTCGGCTTCGCTCATGGTGCCCTTCAGGCCGAGCAACAGGCGGTCGTTGAACAGCGCCGGGTTATACACGCCGTCAGCATCGCCGATGAGCGTATCAGTCATGCTGCACAGGTCCAGCAGCCGGTACCAGTCGGAATTGTTGCGCGCCAGGCGGGAGACCTCCAGTCCGAGAATGATGCCGACGTGTCCGAGCGCGACTTCGGCGGTCATACGGGCGAACCCACCACGGTGCGCGGCGCTGGCGCCGGAGAGGCCCAGATCCTCGTCGACCACGCTGACCTGCTGCGCGGGCCAACCGAGGGCGGTGGCCCGTTGTGCGAGCGCGTACTGGCGCTGCGTCGATTCGCGATTGTGCTCGACCTGGCTGGCGCTGGACTGACGGATGTAGACGAAGGCGGTGCGCTGCAAATGGCTGGGGCCGATCTTGTTGGAGGCGTCAATCATCATTGTTCTCCCGGGGCAGCGGGTTGTTGTAGGTCACGAGCTTCGCGATCGCCCGGGCGAGGCCGTTGATTACCGCCTCGCGTGTCGTTGGATCGAGTTGTTCCCACAGGCTGTCGTCGCCGGACGGCAGATCCGCAAGGGTAGGTTCAGTTGCATTGTTGCTCTCCTGTTCCGTGTGGCGCAGCAAAGCGTCAATGATGAGGCGAGCGTGGAGCAGGTCGGCAATCGAGCCCAGCGCGTCGGATGTTGGGGCGCCGGTAGCTGTGGGAACGCTGCCGGAGGCGGCAGGGAAATCGGTCCAGTCGGCGGGAATCAGCCCACGTGATTGGTCGGGAAGCGTCAGCAGAAGGTGCAATCTGCCGGCCCGTTGCCGTCGGCTGATGACCTGGAGGCGCCGGCCCTCGAACGGGTGGCCGGATCGTGTGATGACAACGGATTCAGGAACGTGGTGGAGAGGGGTAGTCTGTGGTGGTTTCCTTTGACACAATCGACCACGGGCTTCTGTGGCGTGCGGTAGAAAAACACGTCACGGAGCCATGGGCACGGCTCTACATTAGACGCTGGCTAGAGAGTCCGGTACAGAAGCAAACCGGGGAGTTGGTTGGTCGGGATCGAGGTACTCCGCAAGGCGGGGTGATTACGCCACTTACAACGTTGCATACTTTTCACTCCGTCGTCTGAATCATTCGAATTTTCGCTGTCAAAAGCCCCAGGCTGTGGGTCAACCCTGAACACAACGACGATTTCATCCTTGTGGATTTCGACGCGCTTGACCAGACCCAATACGATTCTGCGCTTCGTCTCAAGATCAATCGTGTCCAGTTTTTCGGTGACAGCGCCTGCAAATTCCTCGAGCCGATTAATGACCAGAAACAGCTCGCTTTGCACCGCCTTGCTGCCTCGATTCAAGGATCTGCTGGTCAATCTGCTCAAGCCGATTCCTCAACTGCTGCATCTTCGGTTCGAAGTCGGACTTATCGAGGATGCCGTCCGCATAGCTGTCGATCAGCCGGGACTTGCCCTTTTCTAGCTGAAGCCGCTGCTTTTCTAGGTTGCTTGTGTCGAAGGCACTCTTCTCGTTGCGCTCCATCATATCCAGTCGACGCTCGTATTCGCTCTTCAAGCGTTCTGGATGCTTGAGCAATTCCACAACCTGCTGCCATACCAGCTCATCGAGCCTGTCTGTTCGTACCTGCAGATTGTCACAGATGCGGTGGCCGCCGAAACGGTAGGCATCGGTCCCAACACAGCGGTAATAGGCGTAGTCCCGCTGATGCCCCTTAGGAACGGGTGAGAAATAACTTCCCGAAGTGGACGTGGCGGGTGCAAAGCGACGCTGGTAAGATGCGGTCCTTCTGGAGGACAGACGATGCAGGCTGGTTACCGGGCTGAGGTTGAAACGCGGATGAAGCGGCTGTACGTGCGGTTGTCGGAGAAGGACCGACGTCGGTATGCGGCTGTGGAGGCGGACAAGCTGGGCCATGGCGGTTTCGAATATATTGCGAAACTGTTTGAAATTGACCCGAAAACAATCAGGCAAGGGTTGAAGGACCTGGAAGAAGAGCTGGATCCGGCTGGAGAGCGGATCCGAAAAGGGGCGTAAATCCAGGTTAACGGACCATCCGGAGTGGAGCGCGATATTTCTGGACGTGGTGCGAGAGCATACGGCGGGTAATCCACAACACGGCGTCATCTGGACAGATCTGAAGCCACGCGAAATCGCCCAGGCGATGACGCAGCAGGTCGACGGACGGGTGAGCGTGCGAACGGTCCGGCAGCTGTTAAAACGCAACGGTTTTTCCCGGCGGCAATCACAGAAACTCAACTTTAGACATTCAGGCCCGCTCAACGAGCGGGTTGGAAACGGATTCAAGAAATCGAAAAATGCTTGACATGGGGCAATGATCGTGTGGCCGCCGCGCTGCTTGCGCGGGTTTTAGCGCAAGCAGCGCGGCGGCCAATGAGGATCGTTTTCGGTCCTCTTGCGATTGCCCATGTCTTTGTCCAACCGTGTACGACTGTGTCTGTCCGAATGGATCAACCTCCTGCTTCTGGCCGTGCCGATTCGCTCTCGCGCGAGCTTTATCGAACTGCTGTGCGGCTGTATGGTTTCGCCAGAAGGCTGGGTGACGCGCGCTATCAGCGCCATCGCGCGACGCAGGCACTGGACGACCTACTACAAGCTTCTCGAGCGCGGCAGCTTGCGCACCGTGCGTTTGGCCCGCCGATTGTTCTTGCTGGTGCTCACAGTGCTGCCATGCGATGTGCTGACATTGGTCATCGACGATACGCTGGTGCCGCGCTCCTCGGAGCAGGCGCCCGGTTGCGCGTATCGCCACGACCACAGCCGAAAGATCAATCGGCCGCAATTCATGCGGGCCCAGTGCTGGGTCACACTGGGCGTGAGCGCGCTGGGCAACGGAGGGGGAAATCTGGTGCTGCCAATTCTCTCGCGGCTGGTGCCAAACGCCGGCAACCGCAACAAGCTGAAGATTGCGCTGGTGCTGGTCCGCTCTCTGGCAGGGGTGGCCAACAAGCCGGTGCGCGTACTGTTCGATTCGTGGTTCATGCGCGCCCGCCTGGTATTGCCTTTGCTGCGCAGACAAATGCATGTGATTGGACAGGCGCGCATCGACACCGCACTGTTTCTCGTCCCGCCACCGCCAACTACACCCAGACGTGGTCGCAAGCGCATCTATGGCGAGCGCCTGAATGCCGAGGCCATCGAAGCACTGCCCGCGATCGAACTGCGCATGCCGCTCTATGGCAAAGACCAGCAGGTTCGCCTGCGCTCTGCCGAGGCCCGCGCTCGCTTCCTCAAGGGCGCGTTGGTGCGTGCCGTCTGGTGCCAGTTCTTCGATGCGAAGAAACAGGTCTGGACCAAGCCCCGTCTGCTGCTCGCGACCGAAACGGACTTGAGCGCCGAGGAGGTCGTGCAGTTGTACGCGCGCCGCTGGGGCATAGAACCGCTGTTCCACAATCTCAAGCGCTGGTTCGGCGTGAGCAATCTCTGGCAGCAAACGCGCACCGTGCTGGAGTTGTGGATGCAAATTCGCTCGATGGCCTGGACTTTGAACCAACTGCTGAGTCTGGTGCTTGCCGAGACCTTCCCGATGGACTCGGTCGCACCATGGCGCGTGAATCAGCCCGTCACAGCCGGCCTGGTCATGCAGTGGCTGCGCATGGAATTTACTGGACTTGCGTTTCGCGATGGCCTGAACCGCAAGTCCCAGAAATTCCAGTGGCCGACGCCACGCAACGACACGCGACCGACCTCGTAGGACTGCCCGCGCGCGCTTCTGACGGCGTCTCATTGCTGTTTCCATTGCCAAATCGCGTCGTTAACGACCACCATCGCAGCCGGCGAGGCGGCCGTTCGCATGTCTAATGTTGAGTCACAGAAAAAGAAGTCGTTCAAATCCCACGCGCAACGCGACGCGCAGTTTCAGCGTATTACGCAACTCAAGGCGGAATATCTCGAAGACGGCCAGCCTGTCATCAGCATCGATACGAAGAAAAAGGAGATGCTGGGTAACTTCTATCGCGACGGCAAGCTCTACACGCGCGAACAGCTTGAAGTCCTCGACCACGATTTTCCGAGTTACAGCGAAGGCAGGGTCATTCCGCATGGACTGTATGACATCGGCCTGAACAAGGCACATGTGAACATCGGCGTGAGCCGTGACACGACGCAGTTTGCCTGTGACAGCGTGGCGCACTGGTGGGAAAAACAGGCTCGCGCCGATTATCCCCACGCCACACGGTTACTGCTGTTGTGCGATGGCGGAGGCAGCAACCCGAGTAATTCGTGGCTTTTCAAAGCCGATCTGCAAAATCTGGCAGACCGGCTCGGACTGGAAATCCGGGTGGCCCACTATGCTCCATACTGCTCGAAACATAATCCTATCGAGCACCGCGTGTTTCCACACATTACGCGGGCCTGTGCTGGCGTAGTCTTCAGCAGCGTCAGTCTGGTCCGGGAACTGATCGAAAAGGCCTGTACAAAAACCGGTCTGAAAGTTACCGCTGACATCCTTGACGGAGTTTATGAAGCCGGACGGACGGTCACCCGCCACGCTCGCGCTTCACTCAACATCGAGTACGACTCAACCCTGCCTTCGTGGAACTACAGCATCCGCTCAAGGAGCGCCGCATAGCGGGAAGTTATTTCGTGCGCGTTCCTTAGCCGCAGCCTTGCTCACCTTCTTTGCGTAATAGGCGTAATGGCACTGGCCGCATACCGTCAACCCTTGCAGCAGGCGTAGCGGTGCACTCTCGCGCCTCTGGCGCGCCAGCTTGCGGTTCTCGGCAAGCTGTTCCTGAGCCGCCTGGAACAGCGCCTCGCTGACGATGGCCGGTACTGGGATCTCGATCCAATTCGGCGGTTCGGTGCGTGTTGTCGAGTACGGCTTTCTGGGCACGTCGGCACTGTGGCGCTGTGCACGCACGCGGACCTGCAGGTGATCGCGCGACTGCGTCTTGCCGAACGCGGCTCGCCCCATGTACGCAGGATTGCGCAATATGCCCCACACCACACTACGGTCCCAGTACGGCTTGCCCGACGCCGTCACGGTACCCGACTCGGCGAGACGGCGTACCACGTCCCCTATGCTCAGGCGGTCCATCCCTACCCACTGGAAAATCGCCCGGACCGTTGCAGCCTGGGGCAACTCGATAACGTACCGGGCCGGCGTTCCGTCGAGTTGCCGGCGAATGTAGCGGTAGCCGTAGGGCGCGCCGGACAGGACATTGACACTGCCGCGTTTTGCGCCGTGAAGCTTGCCACGACGGTGACGCTCGGCGATCTTTGCCCGTTCGTATTCTGCGATCATGCCCTGCATCTGCAATAGCAGCGACTCTTCCGGCGTCGTACCGATCGCGTGATTGAGGAACACCACCTGGACACCGCAGGCTGAGAACTCTTCCATCAGCAGCGCCTGGTGCGCATATTTGCGCGCCAGCCGGTCCGGTGACAGGATGTACAGCTGATCGATCGCACCGAGCGCGGCACAGTCCCTGAGCCGCTCCAATTGTGGCCTGATCAGCGTCGCACCGCTCACGCCAGCGTCAAGGAAACACATGTCGTCGACGATCTGCGCGCCGTCAGCTGAAATACGCTCCTTCAGTGCAGCGATCTGGCTTTCAATGGTGCCGCGCTTGTTTTGCTGTTCGGAGGATACCCGCGCGTAGAGCGCAACCATCGCAGCTTTGCTCATCGTCTACCTCGCTTGATGGTCGCTTGCTTGGACTCTGCAGACCGCGTAGCGGACGGCTGTGCCGTCGCGCGTGCTTCGATCGGACTGATCTGCTCGTATGCCTTTTGCAACTGCTCTTGGGCATAGCGGTTCGGCTCGAAAGCCAGACGCACGCTCCACTTTTTACGTCTTCGGGTCATCGCTGCACCTGCCTGTCAGCGGGAGCGACCGTCTCAAGGACAAGATCCACATTGACGTCAGCACAGCTTCTGGACCAGGGCGCCAGACACTCCCTCGAAATGCGCAGGCCCAATTTTATCCGGCAGTTTGCTCTATTGTTGGTGGCGTAATCAGTCCGTTGTTGGCCAACCTCTTTCTTCACTATGCGTTTGATCGATGGGTCCAGACTGAGCATCCGGAGGTGCCGTTTGAACGGTATGCCGACGATGTGGTCTGTCATTGCAAAACGAAGCAGCAGGCGGAAAAGTTCCTGTCTGTCCTGAGGGAACGGCTCACCGCTTGTGGGCTTTCGCTACACCCGGAGAAGACACGCTTGGTTTATTGCAAAGGTTCGTCAGAAAAATGTGTGGGTAGACGTAGGCTCAGGAAGCTTCCCAAGTGCATGATATAGCGCGATTTCCGTCGCCCTGAAGGTTCGGAATCCGTACGATTTTCTCATGGTGACTTTGGCTTTGTTGTTCAGACCCTCGACGACGCCGCTGGAGAACTGCTTGCGCGCACGGAAGTAGTTGAGGATCAGCTCACGGTGGGCACGCACGGTGCGGGCGAACTTCTTCATCGGCTCGATGCGAGAGCGCATCACCTGGGTGCACCACTGGTCGAGGAACTTTCCGGCCCAGTCCGGTGAGATGTACTCCCAGAGCTGCTGGAATTGCTCTTTGAGCAGCCAGGCGCGTACAGTGCGCAGGTTGTACTGCAACAAGTCACGCATGCGCAGGCGCTGCTTGTCGGTAAAATTCTCCGGGCGTTTGAGCAAGCACCAGCGTGACTTCTTGAGCACCGGCTCGTATCCGTCGCGGCTCATGCGGCGGCTTTCCTCGGCGCGGACCTCATCGATCGCCTTGTTCATCTTGGCCACGATGTGGAAGCGATCCAGGATGTTCAGTGCGTTGGGGCAATGCAGCGCAATCATCTCGAGATAGGGCTTCCACATGTCCGAGCAGACGAACTCGACCTTCTCACATACCTCTTTTCCGATCATGGCGAAGAATTTCGCGAAGCTTGCTTTCGTGCGCTCCTGCCCAACCCACAGCAGACGCGTGCAGCCGGCCTCGATCTGGTAGACCAGTGTGAGGTACTTGTGTCCACGACCATACTGGATCTCGTCGACGACAAAGGCACGGATCGTACCGAGTTCGCGTTGGGCCAGCCCCCACTCGACCACCCACTCCACTGCGTTGAAGACTTTCTCCCAACTGGTGCGAAAGCTTTGTGCCGTCTCCTTCCATGACAGCTTGCGTGCCCACTGCGCCAAAAACAGCATGTAAGCCCGCGTGAGCGTGTGCTTGCCATTGGCCCACGGCAGGGCTTCGACCTTCACGCCACAGTCACGGCAATCGACGCGTCGCATGGTATAGAGCAGGAATACTGCAAAACCCCAGACCGGAATAAACTCGAACCTGCGCTGTGTGAGGGTGTCGTAACCCGCAGCAGGCTGGCTACAGCATGAACAGATTGGCTTCGAGCCCTTGCGCGGCCGTACGTCGATCTCGATGGACTGGGTCGCCTCGCACAGCCGCGCACCTTCATAAACGAAACCGGGAATATGATGACAGGCATTCAGCAGGCGGGTCAGCAACATGGCTAGCAGGGCGCCGAGTGGCAAGGGCAAACCGGCTATTGTCGCGCAGGATCCAGACACACTGACGCAATATGTACCCGACCTGCAGGAATGGCCTGCGTCGTGGCGCGTCGAAGACGGGGATATCCCGCCCGGACAGGCAATCGTGGCCATATTCACGCCTTTCCTCGAGATATTGTCAAATCTGGTGTACGAGGGCTGATCGTGGCCGGCTGTCAGGCGGCGAGTTTCTGCTGAACCGGCGGATTGTCATGCGCCGGAGTTCCGTCCTTGAAGGGAACGCCCTTCAAGAGCAGTTCGATGTGTTCGGCACCGTTGATGCGGCGCCAGGTTTTCTCGGCTTCCTCGATCAGCTTGAAGGCCAGGCCAAGGAAGGTCGCTCGGGACACGCAATTGCGCGTGCGCGTCGTGCGGTGACGCACGGTCGCGAAGGTTGATTCAATCGCATTGGTCGTGCGGATGTGCTGCCAGTGCTCGGCCGGGAAGTCGTAGAACGTCAGCAGGCTGTCTCGATCTTTGGTGAGCACGCCGGTGGCCTTGGGATACTTGGCGCCGTAGATCGTTACAAAGCGATCGAAGGCGGCATCGGCATCGGCCCTGGTGGCTGCCATCCAAATCGCCTGCAGATCTGCCTTGGCGCGGCCATGCTGGGATTTTGGCAAGGCGTTCAGGACATTGCCCATCTTGTGGAACCAGCAACGCTGGGTACGCGTGGCCGGGAACACCTCTTCCAGGGCAGCCCAGAATCCCATGGCGCCATCGCCGACCGCCGCCAGCGGGCCAGCCTGCAAGCCGCGGGATTTCAGGTCCAGCAGGACTTCCACCCACGATGCCTTCGATTCCCGATAGCCGTCACCGATCGCCACGCGCTCCTTCCTGCCGTCGGGCGTAACGCCGATGATCACCAGCAGGCATTGCCCGTCCGAGCCTTCGCTGCGCAGACCCGTATGGATGCCGTCCACCCACCAATACACATACCGCGCCGCTGACAAATCACGCTGATTCCAACTCGCATGCTCGTCTGCCCACTGCGCCTTCAATCGGCTCACCACGTTGGCCGATAGCCCTTTGGCATCCTCGCCCAGCAGCACCGACAGCGCCTCGCTCATGTCGCCTGTCGAGACTCCCTTCAGGTACAGCCAGGGCAGCGCCGCACTCACCCGCGGCGACTTCCTCACATACGGCGGCACGATCGCCGAGTTGAACTTCACGCCGGAACCGGACCGGTCGCGCACCTTGGGCACCTTCACGGCAATCGGTCCGGCGCCCGTCAGCACCTCCCGCTCCGGGAGGTAGCCATTGCGAACCACGGCGCGCTGCCCGCTCAACGTCTTGACGTTACTGAACTGCTCAAGCAGCTCTGCCAGTTCCACTTCGATCGCCTCCTGGATGACCCGCCGGGCCCCGCGCCTGATCAACTCCTCGAGCCCAAGCCCGATTTCCGATAGACCGACTGCTTCTTTACCCTTATCCTTGCTCATGGTGGTGGACTTTTTTTGTGCTGGTTTCCGATCTCGACAATCAGATTCTCAGCGAAAAGCTCCACCGCCCTCGACTCCGCGCCTCAAATCCCCCGCCGTACACCACTTTCGACTTTAGCTCCCTTTCCTCGAGTATCTGCTGACCTTGGGATACGCACGCAAAACACTTCTTCGCCACCGCGATCACCTCTGGATGCTCGGCGGCGAAATGATCCGGCGACGTTACGAGGATCCCGACGTGCTTGCCATGCCCGTGGTCACCCTCTTGCACAACCTCATCGAGGAGGACGGCGGCCCTCTCATCTGGCCACGTATCTCCGAGTCCGAGCAGAATTCGTTCGATGCAACCTGCCGCAAGCTCTACCACTATCTGAATCGGCCGCGGAACGCCTGATCGCGCCCCGATTCACCCACAGATTCCGCCCACGAGCCTGAAATTTTGCATGCTCTCGCCAAATTGCACTAGGGAT
Source organism: Cupriavidus sp. BIC8F (assembly GCF_032465815.1). Taxonomy (NCBI): domain Bacteria; kingdom Pseudomonadati; phylum Pseudomonadota; class Betaproteobacteria; order Burkholderiales; family Burkholderiaceae; genus Cupriavidus; species Cupriavidus sp. BIC8F. Next base: position 25,497 of record NZ_CP136096.1, read on the forward strand.
GCTTTGCCGGTCTGCACGCGTGCATACGCAGTCAAGGTCACGTCCCGGCGTTGCGCAGGAGTGCGATAGCGGCTAAGCCCGCGTTTCGCGTCTAGCGCCAAGGCAGCGGGCCAAGACGGATGCCTCGGCCCCCCATAGGGCGCGGGATTGCGGCGTTGGGGATGGCAGCCAAAGCAGCCGTGTGGCACGCCTCCCGTTGGCTACTACAACGTCAGGCGCTGCCCCGAAAAAGAGGGTTCGGCGCGATGATGGCGGTGACGCCTTTGGCTTCCGGCAGATCAGGCAAAAGGAAGCTCAGCTCAACTGCCGATCGTCCGCTACTGGTAGTCATAAAGGTCCACGCGACTGTGCGGTTAGCGCCCCGGAACGCGACGGTTTCACCAGAGGTTACGTTAACGTACCGTGCCCCTGGCCGCAGTGTGATCGACCGAGTCGCCGTCTCGACGGTAGCGACCGAACCATACAAATCAGCCCTGGAAGGTGGCAACGGCGCACACGCCGAGGCCATGCCGAGGACCGTGAGTGCCAGCGCGATCCGTGAAGCCAGCTTGGCAGTCATGATGAGACTCCCTATCGATTTGCGGCAAAGCCGTTGCTGCACAATCAAGTCTAATCAGGACATCCCAACGCTGACCTTGCTCAAACGTTACATTCTGGACAGGAACACGTTTGCCGGCGAAAGACAAGGCGTCTGGTCCGGTCTGCAGTGCGGCTTGATCCCAGCGTAGGGTGAACTCGAGTGCAAGGGAGCGCGCCGAGTGACGGTAGCACCATGATCAACCCTACGCTGCTGATACATCAGGTCGTTGCGCGGTTTTGGTCGCCGCGCGGACGCCCCAGCCGGCATCGCGCGTTACTTGACGGCCACCTTACCCACCATGCCGGCTTCGAAATGGCCCGGGACCAAACAACCGAAGTCGACGGTCCCGGGGCCGTCGAACTGCCAGACGAGCGTGCCCAGCTTGCCAGGTGCCAGCGTAATCTGGTTCGGGGCACGGTGCTTGGCATCGGGCATGCTGCGCATCATCTGAGCGTGCTCCTTCAACTCAGCGGCGGTACCGATCACCATTTCGTGGTCGACCTTGCCGACGTTACGCACGACAAAACGCACTGTTTCACCGCGCTTGACTTGAATTGAATCGGGCTCGAACCGCATCGTGTCGTTCATGGTCACGTTAATCGTGCGCGAGACCTTGCCCGGCTTGCCCGGCTGACCCGCAGCGGCGTTGGTAGCGCTTGCGGGGCTCACATGGCCGTCCATACTGCCTGCGGCCCAGATCAGCATCGGCGATAGGCCCATCACCAGCAGCAACGACTTGATCGTCTTCATGGCAATCTCCTTGGCGGTTGTTTGAGAGCAAGGCAAGCGCAGCCTTGCTGCGCGATTCCTGAATACAGTGGCTACATGCCTGCGGGGGACAGGATGCCGAGCGAGGCGACAAGAGCCAGAATGAGCGTTGCCGCACTGGTCTCGAACATCAGGCTGCGACGCAAGGTACGAACGGCGACAGCATGATCGCCGGTCCGTATGGCATGCTCCAAGCGCGGGCTCAAATGAAAGCGATTAGCCGCGGCAAGACCGAGCATGGAACCGAACAGCGCCAGCTTGGACAGCAGTAGCCCACCGTATGAGTTCAGCGACAACTCCGGCAAGACCGGACCGACAATCAACCAATAGTTCACTGCGCCGGTAATGACCAAGGTCGCGACTACGATCGTGCCAACCTGGGCGAAGCCGTTGGAGGTGCGGCTCAGTAACGCAACCTTGCTAGGCGTGGCAGACGGTTGGGACAACAGGACGAATGCGAGCAGAGCGCCCACCCATGCACCGGCGGCCATCAGATGAGCGATATCCGAAGTCAGGTGAATGTAGCGTCGAATGCCATCATCCATGGCGCCATGGCCGCCCCAGGCAAGCGTTGACAGCGCGACGCCGCCCGCTGCAGCCAGAATACCGAATTGAAGCCCTGGCCGCTTGCGGACGAACATCCCGACCAACACGCAGAGGAGCAGGGCAATGAGCCGCACGGCCCAGGCCGCGCCAAACGCGGTGCCTGTCACAATCATTTCGAAGACATGGCCTTGCAGTTCGGCGTAAGACGCGGCACCGGTCATGCCCTTGGCCATGATGGCCATATTGGCCAGCGACAGGATGATGCCTAGGGCCGCAACCATCATGCCAATCGTCAAAAAGCGCGCACCAGTTGGCGACGCCATTTCGTCACGGCGCAGTGCGTACAAGCCAAACAGCGGCAGACCAAACAGCGCGGTCAGATCGAAATAGAGTGCGAAACGCACTGCAACAGTTGCCCAGTCCATCGGCGGATCACTTTACGGTGAACGCGATATTGCCGTTAATCGGGTGCGTGTCGGACGACACGGCACGCCAATCGACGCGGTAGCTGCCAGGCGCCAGCGTCTGGGCCGGAGTGATCACCATGGTCTTGGGATCGTCGCTGCCGGAAACCTTGGCGGCAACCTTCATCGGCGCATGGTTGGCCATGCCGGGCATGCCGGTCATGACGAGGCTGGCCCCGGAGAATTGGCTCGCCAGGTTCTCGGAAAACTCCAGCTCGATCTTTTGCGGTGCCGCTACTTCGGCCTTGTCGGCGGGTGTGGACGACACCAGCTTCGGATGGGCGAAGGCTGCGGTACTAGCCAGCACGGCAGCGACAGCCAGGGCGGCACGAATCGAGAAGCGGGGCGCTTGCATGATGAACTCCAAATAAGAATGTGGGTTGAAATACGTAGTTAGAACCACATGCGAACACCCGCTACGAGACGAGTTTCGCCACTTCGGCCGCCTGAACTGCGAACCATGTCGGCGGTATTACCAAAGCTTTGGTACCGTTCAACGCCGATGTAGGGCGCAAACTGACGGCTGAACTCGTAGCGCAGGCGCAGCCCCACGGCACCGCTGGACAGCCCGCTGCCCACGCCGACCGCCGGATCATTCTTGCCGTAGAGATTGGCCTCGATTCTAGGTTGGAGGATCAGACGCTGAGTAATCAGCAATTCGTACTCGGCTGACAGGCGCAGCGCAGTGCGACCTTCGGTGCCGATGTAGCCAGTGGCGTCCACCTCGAACCAGTATGGCGCCAGGCCTTGAACACCAAATGCCAGCCAGTTCCGGGTCGGTCGGCCATACCCGGCATCGTTGCGGATACCCAGTTGCGTATCCCAATAGGTGGCGATCGCATGGCCCCACAGCAGTTCCGTGCGTGCTTCGTGGATCTTGCGCTTCTCGGATTCCCCCTCGGCCTTGATCACGAGGCGGTTAAAGCTGCTACCAATCCACGCTTGCGCCTCATAGGCGGCCGCATTGCTCTCATTTCCCTTGACCCATTCCAGCCGGTCAATCAGTACTGAGGCGAACAGATGCTCATCTGCCATGTGCAGCGAGCGGCTCGGTCCAATGGCATATTGGCCCACGCCAAGCTGATATCCGCCCGAATACGCATGTGGATCCCGCGCGTCGGCAGGCGCGCTGCCGCCTTGCATCTGCATGTCGCCATGGTCCATGCCTTGCATCTGGCCATGGTCCATGCCCTGCATCGAGCCCATGCCTTGCATCTGGCTGTGGTCCATGCCTTGCATCGAGCCCATGCCCTGCATCTGGCTGTGGTCCATGCCCTGCATCGAGTCCATGCCCTGCATCTGGCTGTGGTCCATGCCTTGCATCTGGCCGTCCGTCGCAGCAGTGCCGCCAACTTTGCCCGATGACTGTGATTTCGGAACGGATTTCGCCTTTTCAGCAGCGGCAGGCGGCGCAGTTTGTGTTGGAACTTCAGTGGTGTGGGTGTGCTGGGCCCAAGCTGCGCTCATGCCTGCGGAAGCAAGCAAGGCGGCCAGTACTGTTCTTGTTGGTTTATCCATGTGCATAATCGTTAAGGTCAGGCCACCACCACTTCGCGGAACATGCCAGCGTCCATGTGCAACATCAGGTGGCAATGCCACGCCCACCGGCCCAAGGCATCGGCGGTAACGAGAAAGCTGATTCGCTGCGCAGGCTGCACCGCGATCGTGTGTCGACGCGCAAGGAAAGCGCCATCCGGTGACTCAAGTTCACTCCACATGCCGTGCATGTGCATCGGATGCGTCATCATCGTGTCGTTGTGCAGAATGACGCGCAGCCTCTCGCCGTACTTAAAGTGGACCGGGGTTGATTTCCCGAACTCGACCCCATCGATGGACCAGGAGTAGCGCTCCATGTTGCCGGTCAGGTGCAACTCCACTTCGCGCCCCGGACCGCGCTGGTCCAACGGACCGCCAATGGTATGCTGATCGGCCAGCGTCAGGACGCTGCGTCCGGTGTCGCGCAAGCCGATGCCCGGGTCATCCAGGTTGGTGCGTGCCATGTCAACGCGCATATCGGTGGTCGCGCCGTACTCGGTCTTGGCGTGCCGCGCCTTGGTGCTAGGCACCTTCAGCGACGCCTCGCTCTCCATGCCGGCCATGCCCCCCGCAGCATGCTGGCTGTGATCCATGGCCATAGCGCCGTGGCTCATGCCTTGCATGCCCATCGAACCGTGGTCCATGCCTTGCATCCCGGTGTGGTTCATGCCCTGCATGGCCATGCCATCATGGCTCATTCCGCCCATGGTGCCGTGGTCCATGCCGCCCATACTGCCCATCATGTCGGCCATGGTGAGCCACTGCGGCTTATCCACCGCGGGTATCGGGGCTGTCAGCCCGACCCGGGTCGCCAGGGTGCCGCGTGCATAGCCCGTGCGGTCCATCGATTGCGAAAAAATCGTATAGGCGTCGTCGCGCGGCTCGACCAGCACGTCACAGGTTTCACCCGGGCCGAAGCGGAATTCGTCCACAGTCACCGGTTCAATGTTCTGTCCATCGACCTGCATGACCTTGAGCTTGAGGCCGGGAATGCGGACATCGTAGAACGTGTTGCCCGCGCCGTTGATAAACCGCAGACGGACCTTCTCGCCCGGCTTGAACACGCCGGTCCAGTTGCCGGCGGGGGTGACGCCGTTGGTCAGGTAAGTCAGCGTGGCACCCGAGAGATCGGCCAGATCGGTTGGGCTCATCCGCATCTCGTTCCACATCTTGCGCTTGGCGAGCGCGTTCTTCATCCCTTCGTTGGAGACGTCGCGGAAGAAGTCGATAACCGTCGGTTGGTTATAGTTGTAGTAATCGCTCTGAACCTTCAGTTTGGAGAGCACACGCATCGGATCTTCGTCGGTCCAATCCGAGAGCAGCACTGTGTAATCGCGATCGGCTCGCACGCCATCCACGCCGGTGGCGGGATCGATGACAAGGCCGCCATACACGCCGGTCATCTCTTGGAAGCCCGAATGCGAGTGATACCAATAGCTGCCGGTCTGCTCGACCTTGAAGCGGTAGGTGAAGGTCTCACCCGGTGCGATGCCGGCAAAGCTGATGCCCGGCACGCCATCCATCTCGAACGGCAGGATGATCCCGTGCCAGTGAATCGACGTGTGCTCGCGCAACCGGTTCGTAACCCGGATCGTCACGGTGTCACCTTGCCGCCAGCGCAGCGTGGGCCCCGGCAACATGCCGTTGATGGTGGTCGCCACGCGCGGGGTTCCGGTGAAGTTGACCACCGACTCGCCAATCACGAGGTCGAATTCGGTGCCCCGCAGCACTGGTGCTGTGCCGGATAAGACATCTGCCGGTCGGCCTGACGGCTGCGCCCAGGCCGTACCGCCCAGGCCAGACAGTCCCGCCATCACGCCCCCGGCGGCCAGGCCCTGTACAAAACGGCGGCGCGGCAGATTAGGCAGCACAAGGCCAGACGGTCGATCACGTCGCATGAAAAAGTCCTTTTTTGCTTGAATGGCCGCGTCGGAAGGCGGCAGCAAGAGAGTAACGAGAGCGAGGCTACCGTCAACTTACCCAAACATTACATTCCGGTAAGGTCTAGGTTACCCACAAAGCGTCTGGGTAGACTACCCCGTATTACAGCCGGCCCAAGAGGCGGGCACACAATCCGGAAGAAGGGGGAGGGCACGAAGATGAAGCTGCTGGTGGTAGAAGATGAGTCCAAGACCGGCGAGTACCTGCGCCAGGGGCTGAGCGAGGCTGGCTTCGTGGTCGACCTGGTCGCCAACGGGCTGGACGGACAGCACTTGGCGCTTAACGAGTCCTACGATCTGATTATCCTCGACGTCATGCTACCGGATCTGGATGGCTGGCGCATTCTTCAGACGATCCGCGCCGCGGACAACCCAGTTCCGGTGTTATTCCTGACCGCCCGCGACAGCGTGGCCGATCGGGTCAGGGGCTTGGAGTTGGGCGCTGACGACTATCTGGTCAAGCCGTTCGCGTTCTCGGAGCTGCTCGCGCGCGTACGCACGTTACTGCGTCGCGGGACCGTACAGTTGGCGATGGACCGCATTCAGGTGGGCGACCTGGTACTGGATTTGGGCAGGCGCCGGGCGTCGCGGGCCGGACGCCGGATTACGCTGACCAGCAAAGAATTTGCGCTGCTCGAACTGCTCGCGCGCCGGCGCGGTGAGGTGCTGCCACGCTCGTTGATTGCTTCCCAAGTCTGGGACATGAACTTTGACAGCGATAGCAACGTGATTGATGTGGCCATTCGCCGCTTGCGGGCGAAGATCGATGATGACTACGATACCAAGCTGATACAGACCGTGCGCGGTATGGGCTACGTGCTGGAAGCGCCGGAGGACCGGGTATGACGCATCGCCTGTCTCTGACGATGCGCCTGACTATCCTGTTTTCGCTCTGCTCTGCGGTGGTGCTGCTAGGTTTGGGCGCTCTTATCTGGCTGGCGATGGACCGCCACTTCGCCACCGAAGATTATGTGGTGTTGGGTGACAACATTCGCCTTATCGAAAAGATTGCACAGGAGACGCCGGCCGAACGATTGCCGCAGCGGCTGCGGGAAATGGTCGATCACCATCCTGGCTTCGTCGCGCAGGTGCAGACGGCACAGGGCCACAAGCTGTATGCAACCAAGGACTTCGATTTTGCGATTGCTTACGAGGCAATCCCACGCGATTTAGCGCGAGACAATACCTTCGTCTGGCAGCAAGGCGAGAAAGAGTATCGCGGCATGCGCGCGCAGGTGAGTGCGGCTGACCCACGCATTGCCCCATTGAAGGTCGTCGTCGGCATGGACACGGAAATCCATGCACATTTTATGCATGCCTTTCGCCGTTCCCTCGCCTTCTATACGGCATTGGCGGTGGTCGCCAGCGGCCTCTTCGGTTGGTGGGCAGCGCGACGCGGACTGGCGCCCTTGCGCATGATGGCCAGTCGCGCCAAGGGCGTCACCGCGAACAAGCTGGATGCACGCATGCCGGTCGAGGCCGTGCCAGTGGAGATGGCGGATCTGGCGATCACGTTAAACGCGATGCTTGCGCGACTACAGGATGATTTTCGGCGGCTTTCGGAATTCTCCTCCGATTTAGCTCACGAATTGCGCACGCCGATCACCAACCTGATGACGCAGACGCATGTCGTACTGTCTCAGCCGCGGGACGCCGCCAAATACCGGGAGGTCCTGGCCTCGAATGCGGAGGAATTGCAGCGGCTTGGCCGGATGGTTTCCGATATGCTGTACCTGGCCAAGATGGAGCACGGCATTACACTGCCGAACGAGGAAGCCATCAACGTGGCCGACGAAGTGCAGGCGCTGTTTGACTTCTATGACGCGCTGGCTGAGGACAAGGGCGTCAATCTGCGCCTTCACGGTCAAGCGAAGATTACCGGCGATCGTCTGATGTTGCGCCGGGCGCTCAGCAACCTGCTCTCGAACGCGCTCCGCTACACGCCATCCGGCAAGGAGATCAGGGTCGAGGCGCGTGAGCAGGGTGCCAATACGACCATTATGGTCGAGAATGAGGGTGAGGAAATCAGTGCCGAGTTGCTACCTTCGCTATTCGACCGCTTCTTCCGTGCCGATAAGTCAAGGACGCGGGCCGATTCCGATAGCGTGGGACTGGGACTTTCCATCACACAGGCCATTATGGTCGCACATGGTGGCCAGGTCTCGGCGGAATCGTCGGGCGGTACCACGCGCTTCATCTTGACGTTTCCACGCCAGTAAAGCACCGGTCGCAGCTGGCTAGCAGTGGTTGGCTTCTAGGCGTGGCGCCATCACCTCGGGGCAATTTGCACGTAAAGAAATGCTGTTTCGCCGATCTGCGTGACCGTTCCCCGTGAACAAGCGGTGGGGATCAGTCCAGTGTATTCGCGCTTCCCGTCGGCACAGTCTTGCTATTACCGATTCCAAGTCTGGCGAACGGCGACGGAATTAGGTAAGTGCTCAATAACCCGGGGCAAAGCGGCGTGGTGCTGGATGGTCTGTGGCTGGGTGATTGGGATAGGTATGGACACGAGGCTGTTGCCAGCTGCAGCGAGTTTTGCTTGTAAACGCGGGGTGGAGATGTTAACTTTCGCGGCGCCGTTACCACCACCGACGTTGCCGAATGACCATCTCCAAAAAATACACGCTGCCAGAGATCCCGCGAGAAGGAATGACGCCCAAGGAACTCGAGGTGCTGGCGTGGGTTGAGGAATTGGTCGAGATGGCCAATGGCCTGCAGCAGGAGAAGGAGCAACTGGAGCAGCAGCTTGCTGAGCTGAGAAGAGCTGCAAAGCGCGCGTAGAGCGACAGCGGCCGTGAAGAAAAAGCTTGTTGCACCGTACATTGCGGAGGCTGAGCGCACGCCGGCGGTGCTGAAGGTGCTGGCCTGGGGTGAAAGCCTCGTGGAGCTTGTCCATCGCCTAGTTGAGGAGAAGGGGCATGCGAACGACGAAGTCGCGGTGCTCAAGGGGGAGAAGAAGCGGCCGACGTTCAAGCCCAGCCGTATGCATGAGCAGGCTGGCAAAGCCAGCGACTCTGGTCCGCAGCATGGCAAGCCAGCCAGGCGACGCGGTTCGCCCTCCAGGAGCAAGACGGGGCAGTTGAAGATCGATCGCGAGCAAGTCATCCAGCCGAGCGAGCCGATCCCGCCAGGCTCGCGGTTCAAGGGCTACCGGGACTTCGTGGTACAGGACCTCGTGATCGGGACACACAATACGCGCTACCGGCTCGCACGGTGGCAGACGCCAGACGGTCAGGCACTGACCGGGCAGCTCCCCAAGGCCGTTGATGCCAGCCATTTTGGCGCGACCTTAGTCAGTTACGTGCTGTACCAGTACCACCATTGCCACATCACTCAGCCGCTGCTGTGCGAGCAACTGCGGGAATGGGGCATCGAGATTTCGTCCGGGCAGATGAATGCGCTGCTGCAGCAGGACAAGGAGCGATTCCATGACGAGAAAGACGGCCTGCTGTCGACGGGTCTGGCGCTCTCGGCATATGTGACGGTCGACGATACTGGCACGCGGCATCAGGGCCGCAACGGCTATGTCACCCACATCGGTAACGAGCACTTCGCCTGTTTCAAAAGCACGAACTCGAAGAGTCGGATCAATTTCCTCGAGCTGCTCGCAGCGGGACATGGCTACCCGATCAACGACGAGGCCATCGCCTACATGAAGAGGCGGGAACTGCCGCAGGCGTTCCTGGATGTGCTGCGTCAGCACGAGCGCGCGAGCTTTGCCGATCAGAGTGCGTGGCTATCTCACCTGGACAGCCTGGGCATGGACGTTGCCCGTCATCGGACCATCGCCACCGAAGGGGCGTTACTGGGTTGCCTGAAGCGGCGAGGCATCGCCCAGGATCTGGCCATCATCAGCGATGATGCGGGACAGTTCAATGTGCTGGTTCACGGGCTATGCTGGGTACACGCCGAGCGTCTCGTGCACAAGCTGCTGCCGCTCAATGACCTGCACCGCGAGGATATTGCCCGCGTGCGCGCAGACATCTGGTCGTTCTATGCGGATCTGAAGGAATACAAGCTGCATCCGACGAGCCAACGCAAATGCGAACTGCAAGAACGCTTTGACGCGGTCTTCATCGAGCTAGAGTTGAAAGTGGTGTACGGGCGGGGAGTTGAGGCAGGGAGTTGAAGGCGGTGGAGGTTTCAACTGAGAATCTGATTGTCGAAGTCAGAAACCAGCACAAGGAAACGCTCCACCATGAGTAAGGATAAGGAAAAACAGGCTGTCGGTCTATCGGAAATCGGTCTGGGGCTCGACGAGCTGATCAGGCGCGGGGCCCGGCAGGTCATCCAGGAGGCGATCGAGTTGGAGCTTGGGGAATTGCTTGAGCGATTCGGTAACGTCAGGACGTTGCGTGGGCAGCGGGCTGTGGTGCGCAATGGCTACCTCCCGGAACGGGAGGTGCTGACGGCAGCCGGACCGATTGCGGTGAAGGTGCCCAAGGTGCGCGACCGGTCCGGGTCTGGCGTGAAATTCAACTCATCGATCGTGCCGCCGTATGTGAGGAAGTCGCCGCGGGTGAGCGCGGCGTTGCCTTGGCTGTATCTGAAGGGAATCTCGACAGGCGACATGAGCGAGGCGCTGTCGGTGCTGCTGGGTGAGGAAGCCAAGGGACTGTCGGCCAATGTGGTGAGTCGGCTGAAGGCGCAGTGGGCAGACGAGCATACGCGCTGGGGGCAACGAAGCCTGGCGCAGTCGCGCTACGTGTACTGGTGGGCCGACGGCATCCACACGGGTCTGCGTAGCGAGGGCTCGGATGGGCAATGCCTGCTGGTCATCATCGGGGTCACGCCGGAAGGCAAGAAGGAGCGCATTGCGATCGGTGACGGCTATCGGGAATCGAAGGATTCCTGGAAGGAAGTGCTGCTGGATCTGAAAGCGCGCGGTCTGCAAGCGGGCCCGCTGCTGGCGGTCGGCGATGGCGCGATGGGCTTCTGGGCGGCGCTCTCGGAAGTGTTCCCTGCCACGCTGCCTCAGCGTTGCTGGTTCCACAAGATGGGCAACGTCCTCAACGCGCTGCCGAAGTCGCAACAGGGGCGCGCCAAAGCGGATCTGCAGGCGATCTGGATGGCGGCTACCCGGGCGGATGCCTATGTGGCGTTTGACCGCTTTGCGACGATTTACGGTGCCAAATACCCCAAGGCTGTGGGTGTGCTCAGCAAGGATCGAGATAGTCTGCTGGCATTCTACGACTTCCCAGCCGAGCACTGGCAGCACATCCGAACCACGAATGCGATTGAGTCGACGTTCGCGACGGTGCGCCACCGTACGACGCGCACGCGCAACTGCGTGTCCCGAGCGACCTTCCTCGGCCTGGCGTTCAAGCTGATCGAGGAAGCGGAGAAGACCTGGCGTCGCATCAACGGCGCTGAACAGATCAAGCCGTTGCTGGAAGGCATTGCCTTCAAGGACGGCGAACCGGTAAAAGACGATCGACCGGCTCAGCAGAAACTCGCCGCTTGAAATCGACCGCCATCAAATGCCCATACACCACTCTTGACGTTAGCTCGTCTTCATCCAGAAGACCCGCTACGCGACGCTTGACCGCTTGCTCAGGCGCATTCACAAGAACAAGTCCGAGTTGCTGCTGGTGCTGGAACGCCCCGAAGTGCCACTGCATACAAATGGCAGTGAACGGGACATTCGCGATCAAGTGAAAAAGCAGAAGATCAGTGGCGGCACACGCAGCGAACTCGGTCGTCAATGCCGTGACACCTTCTCGAGCCTGAAGAAGACCTGTCGGAAGCTGGGAATCTCCTTCTGGAATTACCTGACCGACCGCATCTCATACACCAATCACATTCCCCTGCTGCCGCACATCCTCGAGCAGCGCCTCGCTATCTCTGCATGAGCAGCAGGCTCATCTTTGCCCCGGGTTATTGAGCACTTACGGAATTAGCTGATAAGCCTCTGATTTTTTGGGAAGTGCCGTCTGACGAATTCCAATTTCTCAAGATTTCCGAGCAAGGAAAGGCGTCCCGCTCGGATGCACGTGCCAAGGTAAAGGAACTCATCGGGGAACTGATCGAGGGCACACTAAGGACCCTAGCAAAAATAACTTGAACAGTTGTCCTCGCGTCTATACGATGCGCACATGGATATCAGCGAGGCAGTCGAAGCGAAGTTTCGGGCCCTGCAGGCGCGCCTTGATGAGGCGACGTTGCGCCTATGGGCCGCCGCCGAAGCGCGCAGCCTGGGGCGTGGGGGCGTGAGTCTGGTGGCCAAAGCGATAGGCATCTCGCGCACCACGATCTATGCGGGACTGGCCGAACTCGAAGCGGCCGGTGGAGCGACGCGGGACATGACGGCCAAGCGCATTCGTGCCCCGGGAGGCGGGCGCAAGAGGCTAACTGAGCTCGATGCGAGGTTGTTGGAGCACCTGGATGCACTGGTGGAGCCGACCAGCCGGGGTGACCCGATGTCAGCACTACGATGGACGTGCAAGAGCACCACCCGTCTGGCCGAAGAGCTCAACCGGCTGGGGCATCGCGTGAGTCAGCGCACGATCTGCGATCTGCTGACGCAGACGGGCTACAGCTTGCAATCGGTGCGCAAGACACGCGAAGGCGCGCAGCACCCCGACCGCGACGCGCAGTTCCACTACATCGCCGACAAGGTGGCGCAGTATCAGCGCCAGCGTCAGCCGGTCATCTCGGTGGACACGAAAAAGAAGGAGCTGATCGGCGATTTCAAGAACGCTGGCCGCGAATGGCAGCCCAAGGGCCAACCCGAGCAGGCGCGTGTGCACGATTTCATCGACGATGAACTGGGCAAGGTTGCCCCGTATGGCGTCTATGATGTGACGGCCAACGAGGGCTGGGTCAGCGTGGGCATCAACCACGACACCGCCGAGTTCGCGGTTCAAAGCATCCGTCGCTGGTGGCTGGAGATGGGCCGTCCGTTGTATCCGAAAGCCAGGCGACTGCTGGTCACCGCCGACTGCGGTGGCAGCAACGGGTATCGTGTGCGGCTGTGGCGGGTGCAGTTGCAGCGACTGGCCGACGAACTCGGTTTCGCTGTGCAGGTGTGCCACTTTCCGCCGGGTACGAGCAAGTGGAACAAGATCGAGCATCGCCTGTTCTGCCATATCACGAACAACTGGCGCGGCCGACCGCTGTTGACGCGTCAGGTGGTAGTGAACCTCATCGGCAGCGTGAGTACCGCTGAAGGGCTGAAAGTGCGTGCGGAACTGGACGAGAACATGTACGACGCAGGTATCAAGGTCAGCGACGCCGAACTCGCTGCCGTGGCCATTGAGCGCGACGAATTTCATGGCGAGTGGAACTACCGCATCAAACCTCGAACATCTCGTCGCAAGACGTAATTGTTCAAGTTATTTTTGCTAGGATCCTAAGTTCCGCGCTCCATGCAATGGGACCACTACAGGCCGCTCGCCCCGGAGGTAGGCAGCGGCTTCGGCCGCTTTTGGGTGCTGGATCCGAACCGGCGATTGATCCATGACCGCATCGGCTTCTCGATCAGATAGTGGAGTAGCATTGCAGCGGCAAGCGTCAGTGCCAATAGGAGCACCGCCTGCACGGAACCCGGCATCGCCGCCAGGTCGGGCAGATGGGACCTGGCGGACGTGAACAGGTATTGCGGGATTCGCTGCACGATGTAGATGCAGTAGGAGATCTCGCCGAGAAACACCAGCATGCTTCCCGAGAGGATGCGTGTGAGTGCATCTCTTTCATAGGAAAGTGAGAAAACCAACCCCGCCGCGCCAGCGGCAAATAGGGTATCCACGCCCAGCTTCACCCCAACGGCGCATACGAGCAAGGACAGTAACGCACCCAATGCGAAGCCTTTGTAGTGGGGCATGGCTTGGCGTAGCCGGCAAAGCAGTACTCCCAACATGAACTCGGGAATCAACCGCGCTACGCCGCCACTGAGCGAGAGGTGTTCGGGCGAGGTCGCCTCCACCACGGCCAGCGCCGCCAGCGAGAGGGCTGCCAGTAGAAGGATGCGACCCTTGTTCCATCGCGGAGCGGCCAACAGGAACAGCGGGAACCAGAAATAGGCGAACCATTCCGCGCTGACCGACCAACCGACGTCGTTCCACCCGGCGGGGCCGGCATACCGCCACGCACTGAGCAGGAACAGCTGCAACAGGAAGCTCGATGCAGTGTAGTCGCTGGTCCCCAGCATTTCCGTAGGCACGACCAGATCTCGGGCTATCACGGCAGCTGCGAAGACAAACAGGCTGACGACGTAGGCCGGATAGATCCGCGCGATCCGCGCCACGATAAATTTCTTCCAGTCCAGGCGCTCACGGGGCGAGGGGTCGTAGTTGTAGGTCAGGATAAAGCCGCTCAGGATGAAGAAGCCATCGACCCCGAGATAGCCATGGTCGAAGAAGGTACTGGTAAAGCCGATATCGAAGTAGGGGCCCTCCGTACCGTAGCTATGAAACCAGTGCCTACACAGCACCCACAAGGCGAGAAACAGCCGCATACTGGTAAGTGGCTTGAACTGGCGCATCCCTTCCCCAATGTCTTTTGCCTCGCGTCGTTGCGCGAGAATTGCGGGCCCCCAGCATCTCCGGACTATGCGGCAGCCGCTAGCCGGAGACTGGGAACTGATCAAGCTGTGAGACAGCGACGGTTCCCTCGAGTGGCGGCAGATCTTACATTGCAAGTCTGTAGCTTCAGCCAAGCAACGACCGTGCGGTTGCTCACACTCGTAAACTTTGGCATGTGGGGCACGCAGCCATGGGCCGCTCGTGTCGACTACATTGTGACGACCATCGGCCGCCTTCGCGTTCGGAGATGCGTTGTCACTGTCTTCAAGCGCGCGAACTCCAGGGTTGCGCCGGCAATGGCTGCAATACCGGCGCTTCAATCTGTGCCGAAGGCGCTCTACCGGCACCCCGGCTACGCTAGACGTTTCTGGGAGGACTGTACGAACGTGCCATGAGCAGCGGGATCAGGCCGCTGTGCCAGTCCGCCCGACGGCTTATGCTTTACCGGCCGGGCATCTTGGCCCCACCCGTGCGACACGTGTCGCCGTCAACCGCGCGTTAAGCCGAAGTTCCATGGTGACGCCGCGGCTGCGGCGTCGCGAAGCCCTTGTCCTGATTGAGGAATCGGCTCATCAGGGGGTGTTCGATGTCTTCATTTTGTAGTCACTAAAAATACTTGACATACGCGTGTTTTATCCTATTCTGCTGGCTATGCCAGCACGAACCGGAACCGCTCACGTCGTTACGACGACCCGCAAGTACAAGGACCAGGTCTATCGCACCCACCTGTTGCGGCGCAGTTACCGCGAGGACGGCGTGGTCAAGAACGAGACGCTGGGCAACCTGTCCCACTTGCCCGAGGCACTGATCGAGATCATCCGCCGCTCACTCAAGGGCGAGACCTTCGTGCCACTGGGCGAGGCGTTCGAGGTGACACGCTCGCGCGCTCACGGCCACGTGCAGGCGGTGGCCACGGCCATGCAGCGTCTGGGCTTTGCCTCGCTGATCGCCGCCAAGCCTTCGCGCGAGCGCGACCTGGTGCTGGCGATGGTGGCCGCGCGCATCGCGGCGCCGCACACGAAGCTAGCCACCACGCGCTGGTGGCACACCAGCACCCTGGCAGAGGACTTCGGCGTGACCGAGGCCAACGAGAACGACCTGTACGCGGCCATGGACTGGCTGCTCGCGCGCCAGGGCACAATCCAGAAGAAGCTCGCCGCGCGCCACTTGAGCGCCGGTGGCCTGGTGCTGTATGACCTGAGCTCCAGCTACTTCGAGGGCAGCACCTGCCCGCTGGCCAAGCTTGGCTACAGCCGCGATGGCAAGAAGGGGCTGCTACAGGTCAACTACGGCTTGCTCACCGATGCGCGCGGCTGCCCAGTGGCGGTGTCGGTGCATGAGGGCAACGTGGCCGACAGCCAGACCTTCATGCCCGAGGTGCGGCGCCTGCAAGAGGAATTTGGTCTCTCCCGATTGGTCATGGTGGGCGATCGCGGCATGATCTCCAGCAAGGCCATCGACCAGATGCGTGAGGGCGGTGACCTGGGCTGGATCACCGCGCTCAAGAGCGCCTCGATCCGCCCGCTGCTCAAGCAAGGGCAACTGCAGCTTGGCCTGTTCGACGAGCCCAACCTGCTGGAGCTGAGTTCACCGGACTATCCGGGCGAGCGGCTGGTGGCGTGCCGCAATCCGGAACTGGCCAGGCTACGTACCCACAAGCGAGAAGAGTTGCTGGCGGCCACCGAGGCGTGCTTGCAGCCGATCGTTGCCCGCGTGCAGGCGGGCAAGCTTGCCGGGCGCGATCAGATCGGCCTGCGCGTGGGCAAGGTGATCGACAAGTACAAGGTGGCCAAGCACTTTGCGCTGAGCATCGACGACGCGGCCTTCACGTTCAGCCGCAACAGCGAGGGCATCGCCCGCGAGGCGGCGCTCGACGGCCTCTATATCATCCGCACTTCGGTGAGTGCGGCGCAGATGGACTCGGCCGAGTGCGTGCGCAACTACAAGGCGCTGGCCAACGTGGAGCGCGCGTTCCGTTCGCTCAAGACGGTGGACCTGAAGGTGCGGCCAATCCATCACCGCACGGCCGATCGGGTGTGTGCGCATATCCTGCTGTGCATGCTGGCCTACTACGTCGAATGGCAAATGCGCGAGGCTTGGCGCGAACTGATGTTCGCCGACTCGGATCAGGCCGCCAAGGCCACGCGTGATCCGGTGGCGCCTGCCGTGCGCTCTGCGGCAGCGCTGGCCAAGGCGGCGCGCCACACACTTGACGACGGCACGCCTGTGCACAGCTTCTCGAGCTTGATGGCCGAACTCGCCACGATCGTGCGTAACACCTGCCGCACACCCAGCGCTGGCGCTGAAGTGCCGACGTTCGAGCTCGTCACCACGGCCAACGCGAAGCAGAAGCAGGCTCTGGAATTGCTTCAGCAAATCCGCGTGTAGACAGAAACTGGAACGCGGGAATCACGACAAGTGGCTGTCGCAAAACGGGAAACTTGCCCAGGCGGCTGGTGAACTTCGGGTTAAGCGGTATGTACTAGGCGGTAAAGTTCGTTTCGTGCTTATCCGGTTGTCTCCCAAGCCTTCTACCGATAGTATGTTGGGCATCTGTGCCAACCCGGGGCAACCATGGTTATTGACGTGCTTGACCGAGGCGATCTGCCGTTTCCAGGCTCGCTGCCGGAGTTTCAGCGGATGTTTCCAGACGAAGCGGCATGCATGGCCTACCTTGAGCGCGCTCGATGGAGCGATGGGTTCATTTGTGACCACTGTGGCTTGCTTGGTGAGCCGTATCGCTTTGCCAAGCGCCCCGGCGTTTTCCGTTGTCGCCATTGCACACGCGACACGAGCCTCACTGCTGGCACCGTCATGGAGCGCACGCACACACCGCTGTCGGTTTGGTTCTGGGCGGCGTATCTGGTCGCCAGTCAGACGCCTGGCATGTCGGCCGTTCAGTTCCAGCGCCAACTCGGCCTGTCGCGTTACGAGACCGCCTTCCAGATACTCCACAAGTTGCGCGCCGGCATGGTGCGCCCCGACCAGGATCGGATCGGTGGCAAGCCTGAGGAACACGTCGAGGCCGATGAGGCCTACGTCGGTGGGCGTACTCGCGGCAAAGGCAGGGGCGTGCACGACATGGTTCTTGTGGCCGGCGCTGTCGAGGTTCGGCAACGCAAGCTTGCCGGCAGCCGCAACAAACGCAAGAGCGCACGGTATG
Source organism: Cupriavidus sp. BIC8F (assembly GCF_032465815.1). Lineage (NCBI taxonomy): Bacteria > Pseudomonadati > Pseudomonadota > Betaproteobacteria > Burkholderiales > Burkholderiaceae > Cupriavidus > Cupriavidus sp. BIC8F. The sequence goes on from NZ_CP136096.1 coordinate 43,016, forward strand.
CCGGACGAGTTCGGCTCGCTCTGGTTCCTGACCGAAGTGCCCGGTCGCTGGACGGATTCATCGAGCGTACCGTTGCATCCGGCGCAACCATCATCACCGACGACTGGAGCGGTTATGCCAAGCTGGGCGAGCGCGGCTATGGCCATATCGCCATCGCGCAGCGCGGTGACATGCAAGTGGCCGAAACCTTCCTGCCGATCATTCACCTTGTGTTCTCCAATCTCAAGACCTGGCTGCGCGGTATTCATCACGGTGTCAGCCCGCAGCACCTACAAGCCTATCTCAACGAATTCACTTTCCGCTTCAACCGCCGTTTCTATCCCTTCAACGCGTTTCGCTCCCTGCTCGGCATCGCTGGTGACGTCACCGCGCCGACCTATGCCGAGCTCTATGCCAAAAAATCGCTACCCACTACATCTAGTAGGTCTGGGAGCTAACCGGATAAGCACGGATTCATCTGGGATGCTGACCGCTTGCTCGTACACGATGCCGGTTTCGACCCGGCCCATTTCGCGTAACGGCTCCAGCTCGCTGGGGCTCGGATTGCGGCCGTGCTCCCGCACGATGAAGGCGCTGCCGCGACGCTGCCAGCCGGCAAGAATCGCCCGGGTGCTGAAGTTGCGATCGGCGATCCACAGTTCGGCCGGCTGAGCCGATGCGAGCAGGGTGTTACGTCCCGCCGAACTTAAGGTTTAGCGAGGGGTGTTCATCGCGGTTTCGGCGAGAGCGTGTTTACGAACTTTGCCTTGATCATCGCGAGACTCAACGGATGTAAAGAAGGCCAGTACTGCTCTGATATCGTGCGACGTTTCCGACCCCGCACGAACCATCAGAACAGACCGGCCTATGCATCGAATTGTATTCGCGTTTCCCGCGCTCGAACAACATCTTCGCGCCGTGCGTTCAACGCCGCAGTCGTATCGGCCGGATGCCTGCGGGCATTGCGGTAGCGCATGCCTGTGGTGCCACGGCTGCTATCACCGCAAGGCTGACCGCAGTGATGACGGCTTGCTCAATCCGGTCCCTGTGCTGCGCTTTCGTTGTTCGACGTGCCGCCGAACCTGCTCTCGCCTGCCGCTGTGCCTCTGTCCACGCCGCTGGTACGACTGGACGGTGCAGCAGCAGGTCCTGCTGCTCCTGCTCATCGGCGCGTCGCTACGCCGCACGGCTGCGGTGCTCGGGCTGAGCTATTACACCGTGCGGCGCTGGTGGCGCTGGCTGCAAATGCATGGCGTCACCTTCGCCTTCCATCTGCGCAGCCGCTTTGCCGGGCTGGGCCGCGCCACCGATACGCGCGCGCTCTGGCTTGCCTGTTTCGACCGGATGCCATTGTGTGAAGCGATGGCCTGGCTCGATCACGACGGACAAGATGTCCCGTGATCCGTTGACTGCGGCGCGACGCGCGATGGGCCGATCCGCGCCGTAGCCAGCGCTCCACACACTTTGCCCACTGCCGCCGGATTCGGATCGCAGGTCTCATGGCGTTTCCTTTCTTTTAACGAGGAACGTTCATGAACGACATCGATCCGAAGGCGCTGTTTCGCCTGTCGGTGCTCGGCCCGCTGGTGAGCCGCGAGAAGCTGGGTCGCGGCGAGCTGCAGCAGCTCGTGCGGCAACTGGCCAGCCAGGAGTACGCGATTCCCGGCTCGCGCCGGCGCCACATCGGCGAGAAGACCTGGCAGGCCTGGTACTACGCCTGGCGGCGCGAGGGCATCGCAGGGCTGGCCGACAAGCCCCGCGCCGATACCGGCCGCTCCAAGCTGCCCGAGCCGGTGCAAGCCGCAGTGCTTTCCGCCAAGCGCGAGAACCCGCGCCGCTCGATTCGCCAGATCCGCCTGCTGCTCGAGGCCGCCGGCGTCGTGCCGCGTGACACGCTCTCGCGCTGCGCGATGCACCGACTGCTCCAGGCGCACGGTCTGTCGCGCATTGCCGGCCCAACTGTCGTGCCGGACGAGAAGCGCAGCTTCGTGGCCGAACACGCCGGTTCCATCTGGTACGGCGACGTCATGCACGGGCCCACACTGTCGCTCGGCGGCCGGCGCATGAAGACCTATCTCGTCTCGCTGATGGATGACGCCTCGCGGCTCATCGCCCACGGCGCATTCTGCCTGGCGGAGACGGCGCTGGATATTGAAGGCGTGCTCAAGCAGGCGCTTCTGAAGCGGGGTATCCCCAGGATGATCGTCGTCGACAACGGCGCGGCCTATCGCGCCTCGACCTTGCAGGCCATCTGCGCCAGACTGTCCATCCGCCTGGTCTATTGCCGGCCGTACGCGCCAGAAGGCAAGGGTAAGTTGGAGCGCTGGCACCGGACCCTACGCGACCAGTTCCTCGCCGAGCTCGACATAAGCCATATCCGCGACCTGGCCGACCTGAACGCCCGCCTGTGGGCCTGGGTCGAGCAGGTCTATCACCGCAACACACACAGCGCGCTCGGTAACCAAACGCCGCTGGCCCGCTATCAACAGGACCTACCCAGGATCCGCCTGCTGGGCTCGCTGGCCGCGCAACTCGATGAGCTGTTCCTGCATCGCGTCGCGCGCCATGTGCGCCGCGATGGCACGGTGTCGTTCCAGGGCAAGCGCTTCGAGGTCCCGTACGAGCTCACCGGCAGGACCGTGCTGCTCGTCGTCGATCCGCATACCGCGACGGTCAGGCGCGTCGAGAGCGAATCCGGACAGCCGCTGGGCGCCGCCACTGAACTCGACGCAGTCGCGAACCTCACCCGCCGACGCCGTAAGCCCCTGCCGGAACCGGCGAGCGGCGAACCCGCCGCGCCGGGTCCTAACCTGATCGAACTCGTTCACCAGCGCCACTACGCACCGGAGTCATGACATGTACCGACAACACTTCGGCCTGCATCGCGCGCCGCTGGACAAGGATTCGACCGAACTGTGGGACGATGGCGCGCTCGCCCAGTTGACTGAGCGCTTCCAGTGGCTGCTGACCAGCCCCGGCATCGGCCTGCTCACCGGCGAGCCCGGCGTGGGCAAGACCGCCGCGCTACGCCACATCACCCGCACACTCAACCCGCATCGCTATCTGGTCATCTATCTGGCCGAAACCGAGTTCGGTCGCGTCGATCTGTACCGGGCGCTGGCCCGCGCGCTTGGCCTCGAACCCGGCTATCGGCGTGCCGACCTGTGGCGCGATCTGAAGCTGCGCATCACCGAGCTCGCCGACAGCAAACAATTGCTGCCTGTGTGGATCATCGACGAAGCCCAGAACCTGCCGCCCGAGTTCTTCCGCGACTTCCCATCGTTCTTGAACTTCGCCTTCGATGCTCGTGACCTGCTCACCGTCTGGCTCGCCGGTCATCCGAGTCTGGCCAGTACGCTCGAACGCGCGCCGTACGCCGCCTTGTATGGACGCATTCAGGCACGCGTGCAATTCAAACCGGTCATCGAGCGTGAACGCTTCGCGCAGCTCATTGCGCACGCGCTCAAGAGTGCCGGCTCCACCCACACGCTGCTGGCCGACTCCGGGCTCGAGCTGCTGCGGCAGGCCTCGCGTGGCCTCCCCCGGCAGGCCGGGCGCATCCTGCGCACCGCGATGCAGCTGGCCGTTCCCAAAGGACTCAATCACCTGCCTGACGAACTGCTACAACAGGCCATTGAGGAATTGCGATGACCGACAACGCCAAGCCTGGCGTTCCCGCAGTCGGCGCGCGGCATCGCCCGGCGTCGCCAACACAAGGAGTACTGCAACATGCGATCGAAGCACACAGCCCGTCCCGCCATCCCTCCAATGCCGGTTCCGCCCACCCTCTCGGACGAAGCCGCGGTGCAGATCCTGCACTTCCTGCGAGACAGCTTCCTGTGGTTCAGCGCCACGTACAGGGACCAGATCCGCCACTACTACGAGCCATGGCACCACGGTAGCGGCCCGCGAGCCCCTCGTTTCGACGATCCGTTCTGAACAGCAGCCCCTGCCTCACCCGCCGGGGCTGTTTGCACTTCGGCCGGCCCCTTCATCGCGCGACGATTCTCAAACGTCGCCTCATTCCATCTCACGCTGCGCAAGATGGCTCTGCGACCCACGCAACGCGCGACGATCGCCGCCGTCTCACCTCGAATAGCTCGCGACGCTGCTCCTCGAATAGGCCGAGACATAACAAGCAGGGTTTCCATGATGGCCCGCTCCTGGGCATGCGCATCTTCACAGGGCACCAGATCAACGATCATCGCTGTGTCCGGGTCATAGACGACCAATGACTGCCCCGGCAAGGCCGCGCCCCGAAACCCACGTAATGGTTTCAGGCGCTTTTCGCTCGCCGGCAAATGGCTGCCATCCACGATGCGCAGGCGATAGCCGTCCACCGAGGGCGGCTGCTTGCGCAACATCGGTTGCACGACCGGCCCTAACCGCTGCGCACTGCCTTGCACCAGGGCACGAACCAGCCCCGGCTCGGTCCGGCTGAGCTTGTCGTACAGCGCGGTGATGGAAACCGGCAACGCCGGACTGGCCTTGGCCGCCGCATGCACCGACGGGCGCAGCCCCACGGCGACCAGTGACATGATTTCCACCGTCGTCGAGAACAATAACTCCCGCGTGTACTGCGTTTCACGCTCTTGCTCGAACAATTCGTCGATCCAGGCCGGATCAAGGGCGCGTTGCAACCCCAGGCGCGCCATCACGCTAATCGGGCTGAGTTCGAGAAAGCGCTCCACTACTGCGTCCAGTACCACGCCATTGACTCCGGTTTCTGTTCGAGAACACGGAGGGTGCCCTAATTTTCGTCACCTTGAAAGGGGTGAGCATAAGCGCCCAATGACAGCGACCCCAGCAGCATGCCAGCGGCGGTCATCCTTCTTCTTTTCATAGCGTCTCCAGTTCGCCACGTTATTGGACTTCGATGGGCACTGGAGTCTAATGAGGCCAAGGTTACTGCGACATTGCAAGCTGGTTACATTGTTGGCGCTGACGCAACTTGTACTGAGCGCAGCGGTCGTGAGGGCCACAACGGCCTAGGTAAGGCTCTGGGTGGCGCATGGGACGTGCACGACGCCCCCTTAGTGGGGTGCTCGGTAGCGCGCGATGCCGGGGATGATGGCCTGTCATGTTCACGTAATCTCCTTGACAGGCTGGCCGCCTAGAATCACATGCGTCGTCGTGGATCGAGTGCCAGCGCAGCATGCTGCGCGATGACGGGTTCGTCAGATCCCACGAATGCGGTTTGCGTCCACGTCTTTTCTGGGGAGACCTCGATTGAACCTTTCCCGAGCCGGCCTCACGGCGTTGCTTGTTGGCCTTAGCGCTTCTGCATTGGCCCACGCCCCGATCCTGGATCTCGATCGTGGGCCTGCCGCCTTTGTGCCGGGTGGCTTGGCCGAGTCGCGCCCTGCTGAGTGGTTGATCGACGTCGGGGCGCGGGCCGACGCGACATGGCGCCGAACGCTTGTCGCGGGGGAGGGTTGCGTGCTGGTCCTGGACAATCCCCGCAATGAGCCTGCCGAGGTCACCGTGGTGATCTCTCAGGATGAGGCCGGACGGGTCATGCCCGGTACGCGACCGGTATCGATGCGGATTCCCGGGCATGGTCGCCATGCCCTGACACTGCAGGCCTCTCGCTCGCTCAGCGTGTCCGTGTACGCTGATACTAAATAGTGCAGCGCCCGCTCATCGCTCGCGCGGCCTAGCTAGGTGACGCTGAGGTTGGCAACTGGCCCGGACGAGCTTTGAGAAAGCGGGCGCTACCTAGACACCGGCTTGCAACAGCCGGTGTCACGTCGCCCCGTTAGCCGCCTTCGCGGTGACCCTTAATCAATGCGTCGTCCAGACGGAACACCTCATTACCCTTCATCAAGATCTTGCTCCCGTCTTTAGTCTCCATGACCTTGCCCTCCGGCATGCTGACGGACTTGCCGTACTTGTTCTCCATGCCCATCTTTCCGTCTTTGAAAACGTGGACTTTTGATCCGTCCTTGAGCTCATAGGTTTTCACAACAGTACTCAGATCGGTCGCGGTCGCGGTAAGCGAAACCGCGGCAATCAGGCTTGCAACGACAAGTTTGCGTTTCATCTTCAAGATCTCCGTTGGTTCGGTGGCACAGGTGACACTACGTTGGCACGCGCGGAAAGCGCGGGCCGAAAGGGGGCGTCAAGACTATTGCGGGGCCGTCGGTGAGGGCTGGCCGCACTCAAGGTCTTGCCGCTTCGCATCTCGCGACGGCTTAGGCTTGGGATTCTTCGACGGTGCCGCGGCGCTGTTGTCGTGCTTGAATAAGCGGTGCCGCGGATTCACCGCAAGCGCATACTGCAGGGTCGCCTTGTCTCGCTGCGCCGCACAGTACAGCGACCAAATTTCCCATTCATGGTCCACGGCAGGCCCCATCGGATGCAGGGTAGCAACCGGCTCTTCGCCGCACTGCAGCCACCAACTACTGCTGAGGCCCTGCATGGACTCTCCGCCGAGCTGAATGGCGTGAATCGAACCGGGCGCGATTCCGATTGCCGCGCCACCGAGCAAGAGCAGTAGCGTTCCGACTTTCATCGATCGTTCCTGAGTTAGCCGACGACTTGTGCGATGCATGCGCAAGCTTGGCGAGGCCAATGCAGGATACCGCGCCATCCGCCGGCGTTCCCACAGTTATGTCGCCACGTGCGCCATAGTGACCATTCTATTTTCCCGCGATTGGCCTTGGCAGGCTTGACACGAAATGTAATCGCCCGGACAGCTTGCGGTTAACCAGCAACGGACCCGCAGGTGGGCCGCGGTTGCAATGCGTTCAAAACCAGATTCGCACGCCGGCAACGATTTGCTTGTCGGTAGTCCGCTCGCCGGCAGCACGCGCGAAATCTGCGGTATTGCCCAGCTTCTTGCCCCACACCACGCCCAGGTAGGGGGCGAACTGCCGGCGAATCTCGTATCGCAGGCGCAAGCCAAGCTTGAGTTCGGACACGCCGCTACCAAGCCCTCGCGCCGCATCGGCCTTGCTGTAAGCGTTTGCCTCGAATTCCGGCGTCAACAGCAGGCGTTGCGTGAAGCGAATGTCGTAGGTGGCCCGAAAACGGGCGGCCGCGCGTCCGGACGATCCCAGGTAGGCCGTGGCTTCGATGTCGAACCAGTACGGCGCCAGCCCCTGCACGCCAAAGGCGCCCCAGGTCCGCCGCGGTCCATTGCCGAAGTCTTGGCGCACGCCCAGTTGCCAATCCCAGAACGTTGCAAAAGCGTGCCCCCAAAGTGCTTCAGCTCTGGCTTCCTCGGTGTTGCCGTACAGGCGTGTGCCTTCTGACTTGACCCATAACCGGTTTAGATCCCGACCTACCCAAGCGAGCATGTCCCAGGCCAGGCCAGATCCGCCTGGCGCCTTGACGTACTCGAGGCGATCAAACAGCACTTGATAGTAGATATCGTTATCGGCCATCGTATCCCCAGGCATCGGAATGCCTCGGTTCGGATCTGCCATCGGCACCGGCGGCTCCTTTACCTGGATGATAGCGTTCGCTCCGCCAGGCTCTACGTCAGACTCAGTCCGGCTGGTCGCGGTATGGCTTGGCGCAGCCTTCGCGTCGGGGGCTGCGATCGGTGGCATCGGTGCATCGTGGGCCATGCCTGGCATTGGTGCCATGGTCTGCGCCGCCACGCCATGGCACTGCAAGCTGGCCAATAAGGCCAGGCTTCCGAGAAGGATGTGACGGTGGTTGGACACGTCTATCTCCCTGGCATTGGCGAAGTTCAACCCGATCATGCGACCACGATCTTGCGGAACATGCCGGCTTCCATGTGGTAGAGCAAGTGGCAATGAAAAGCCCATTGCCCCGGCGCATCGGCCGTCACCAGGAAGCTGACCTGTTTGGACGGCTGGACGTTGATCGTGTGCTTTCGGACCAGCGCCTGACCTTCGTGATTCTCCAACTCGCTGAACATCCCATGCAGGTGCATCGGGTGGTTCATCATGGTGTCGTTGATCAGCGTGATGCGCAGGCGTTCCCCGTAGTAGAGCCGGATCGGTTCGGCTTGGGAGAACTTCTTGCCATCGATGCCCCAGATGAAGCGGCGCATATTGCCAGTCAAGCGCAGTTCCAACTCCCGACTGGGCGGGCGCGTGTCGATCACCGGGCCGAGCGTTTTGAGGTCGGCGTAGGTCAGCACCCGCCTGCCGTTGTTGCGCAGTCTCGGGCCCGGATCCGACAGTGAGCGGGAAGGGGTCATCGAGCGCATGTCGACCTGTGGCCCCATGCCAGGCATATTGGCCATCGTGCCCATGTCGTGCCCCATCTCACCACCCGTTTTCTGCATCCCAGGCATCGCGGCGGACTTGCCGTGGTCCATGCCGGTCATTCCGGCATGTGCGTTCTGCGCTGGAGCGGGCATGCTCGACATGTCATGCCCCCCCATGCCGGCCATGCCCGCCTCGGGCGCCATGGGCGGCATCATGTGCGCGCCACCCATTGATTGCATGCGGTCTGTGGTCATGGATTGATGCTGGTCCATCATGCCCCCCATGTCCATGCTAGCCATGTCGTCCATACCCATGTCGGCCATGGTGAGCCAGGTCTTCGGATCGAGCTTGGGCACCTCCGCCTGCATCCCGACTTCCGGGGCAAGCGTCGCCCTGGCGTAGCCGCTTCGATCGATCGACTGGGCAAAGATGGTGTATGCCTTGTCGTCCGGCATCTGCACCACCACATCGTAGGTCTCGGCGACGGCAATGCGGATTTCGTCAACCTGTACCGGTTCAACGTCCTGGCCATCAGCCGATACCACGGTCAGCTTTATGCCGGGGATCCGGACGTCAAAGTTGCTGGTCGCCGAGCCGTTGATCAAGCGCAGCCGCACGCGCTCGCCGGCTTTAGCAATCGCCGTCCAATTCATATGTGCGGGCGTGCCATTGATCAGGTAGGTAAAGGTGGCCCCCGAAACATCGGCCAGATCGGTCGGATTCATCCGCATCTGGTTCCACATGGCGCGCTTGGCCAATGCCTGGGACAGTCCCATTTCAGACACATCTCGGGCGAAGTCGCCCACGGTCGGCATCTGAAAATTATAGACGTCGCTTATCTTCTTCAGCTTCGCGAACACCATTTCTGGGTTTTCATCCGTCCATTCGCTTAGCATCACGACATAGTCGCGATCGACCTTGATCGGATCTGGACGCATTGGCTCGATGACTAGCGGCCCGTACAAGCCGGTTTGCTCCTGAAACCGGGTATGAGCGTGGTACCAATAGGTGCCCGCTTGTCGCACTTGAAAGCGATACACGAAGGTCTCGCCAGGCGCGATGCCGGCAAAAGAAATACCGGGCACGCCGTCCATTTGAAACGGCAACAAGATGCCGTGCCAGTGAATCGACGTTTGGGTATCAAGCAGGTTGGTCACGCGCAGCGTGACCTCGGTGCCTTGCTTCCAATGCAGAATCGGCGCGGGGATGGAGCCGTTCACGCTGGTGGTCGGCCGGATACGGCCGGTAAACGACATGGGGGTCGCGCCGATGGCTAGATCGAACGTGGTCCCTGTCAGCACGACCGGATGATCTTGGCTCTTCAAGGCCCAAACGGCGCGTGGACACACGCCCAAAGTCGCCAGGCCGCCTCCGGCGATTAGACTTCCCAGCAGTCGACGGCGGCTCAGTGAGACGGGGCTAGGCATGGCATCGCTAAGTCGATTGAACACGTTGTCTCCTCGCCCAATGGTCAAGCGTCCACTTAGCATAGTGCGCGCCACGTCGAAGCAAAAGCTTCTTTAACGCCATCCAGATGGTCAGAACATGCGCGGACCATCAGCGTCATCATCGCGTAATGCTCCTGTAAGGTGGGCGCATCCATGCTGGCGTCTGCATCCTGTGGCGCGCGAATTGCTCTCGTTCCTGGCGGCGCCTCGCGCGCTTGCCGAATTTCCTTTTGGGAGCTTTGCCATGCCACATGAAAACTATCTATCTATCTATCTAACGGTACTTTCGCAAAGCAAGGGGCCGGATCGACGGCTCTTGGCCGTCAATCGTTGCTGAACGGGCGCCGACGTCATACATGAAATAATGTTGGTCCCCACCTCTGCAGCTCGAAGAGCTTCACGGCGCGGCGCTGCTCGGCCGTGAGCTCCGGCGCCAGCATCGCCGTTGGCCGTCGTCCCGCTGCCCCGGTCTTCGTCCTCACCAACGTCACCTTGATCTCGGCCAGTCCTTCCATCATGCGACGGGCCGAAGCGTCGGCCCGCAGGGCAATCTTCGCCAAGCTCACGAGCATCAGGCCGAGCACGGTCGCGAAGGTGTGCAGGCGCAGCGATCCGTCGGCCCACTGGTGTGATGGCCCCCACGGAACCACGCCGCCTTTCTTCGTTCTGCGGAACAACTCCTCGACGTTCCACTGCCCTCGGAACGCGTAGACGATGCGCCCTGTACTCCAGGTGTGCCGATCCGTACACAGCACCCGCCTGCCCAGTCGCGTTCGCTCCAGCTCGCGGCGCAATGCGGCATCGACGTGCCATTGCAAGGTCGGTGCCGCTTCGGTTCCGGCGATGGTGGTCACGACGAAGCTCGACAGGTGTTCCCGAGTCAGCGCCTTCTTGACCCGCAGCTCCAGCCGGCTGCGCGTGATGCGACCCTTTTGGACCAACCCCTCCAGCGTGCGCAGTTCCTCCTTCGCCTTGCGCAGTGCCACCGCGATCCCGCGTTTTTGACCCTCGAGCAGCTCCTGGCTCTCCACCACCACGAGCGTGCGGTCCAACTCGCCGACGGTGGTTCGAACCCGCGCTGCCCGCACTTCGCTGAGCTTGCCCGACAGCGGCTTCATCGCACCGCGCTGCGCCGCCATCTGCAGCGCCTCTTGCGCGGCCTTGTGCCCCAGCGGCAACGAGATGAGGCTGTAGTAGCCGGCGGCATCGAGATCGAGTTCCAGTTGCGGGCTCCAGAACCCGCCGTCCCGTACCACCGTGCGCTGCGCCGGCTGCTTGCGACCCTCACCGCTGTCGAGCGCCTCATGCAACTGCGCCAACCCAGCCAGGCACGCCGCGAGCACCGCCTGGTCCGAGCCGTTGCCGGGATACGTCCGATACAACAGCGGCACATGACCCGTCTCGCTGACCAGAAGGCCAAGCCCGACCACACGCAGGTCCTTTCTCTTGCTCTTGGCGTGTCCTCGCCGGGCCAGATCGCCGGGCGTCTGTGTGTCGATGTGGGTATCGAAGTTCGTGGTATCGAATGCGAGCACGTCCGCGGACAGCTCGAAGCGGGCGATGGCGGCCTTCGCGATGGCCACCTGCGCCTGCTCCAACTGCTCATCGGTCACCTGCTGCGCGACACGATGGAAGGCCTGGCCGGTGAACGCTGAGCCCGGCAAACACGACAGGCGCGGCAGACTCCCGTCGAGAAACTCACCCAGCTCACACTTGGGTCCCGGTGTACACGCGCGCTGAATCGCCACGGCCACCGCCAACTCGCCCACGGACGGGCCGCCTTTGGCGCCAACCCCTGCGCACGCCCGATCAATCTGCCCGATCAGGTCCAATTGCTCGGCCACCCAGATCAACGCCCCGACGTCGCCGACCCCGCGCGTGCCCACCGTTTGGGTCGCACTCAGATCCGCGACTCGCGGCGGCTCGGCCGGTCCCAGCACGACCTGGCGTGCGACGGATCGTCCCCGCTCGGCATTCCACACGGACTGCGCCGCGATGCGGTAGCGATGGCCGTTGACTGTTCGTTCGAAAATGTGCATTTCTTTCATGTAGCATCTTCGAGCCAACGAATCAACCGAAATCCAATATCTACGCCACATTCCGACTCGGTGCCGCCCCGGAACAACATCAAGCTTGCGAAAGTCGGGCTAAGCGGTTCATGACAAGTATCTCTATAATATCGAGATAACCAAGAACCGCGACATAGACGATGGCACTGAAGCCGCTGAAACTGACGAAAGAACAACGCACCGAGCTTGAGGTCCTCGCGAGAAGTCGCCGTGATTGGAGAACACGAGACAGGTCGCGAACCATTCTGATGTTTAGCGACGGCGTGCCAGCCAAGGAGATAGCCAAGCGGCAAGAGTTGACGTTGGAGGCGGTGTACGAGAGGCGCTATCGTTGGTTGGAAAAAGGCATGGCAGCGCTGTCGGACGCGCCGCGTAGCGGTGCGCCCTCCAAGCTATCGTCGGAGCACGTTGAGCAGTTGAAGGTGTGGGCGACGCAGGAGGCGCTGACGGCTTCGGAACTGCTGGCACGACTCGAGCAAAAGTTCGGGGTTCGAGTTCATCTCAATACGCTGACAGGGGTTCTCAAGCGAGCGGGGCTGGTGTGGAAGCGAACCCGGCATAGTTTAAAAAAAAGCGAGATGAACAGCGGTTCCGACAAGCCCAATCTGAGATCGGGGAGTTGGTCGAGCAAGCCAAGCGTGGCGAAATCGAACTCGCCTACGTAGACGAAGTTGGCTTCGCGCAAGCGCAGCCGAATCGGAGTGCGTGGACACCAGTCGGGGAGCAACACATGATTGAAGCTCGGCGCGGTAAGCGTCTGAACGTGGTCGGAGCACTGCTGTCCTCAGGGGGGCTTTTTGCAGTGAAGTTGTGGGAGACCATGACCTCGATGCTGTTCGCTGGATTCCTCGGCCTGTTGGTCGAACACGTCGGCAAGCCGCTGACCGTGATTCTCGACAATGCCTCGGTCCACACGGCCCGCGCACTGCGACCTTATCTCTGGCTCCTAAAAAGGAAAGGCTTGACGTTGTACTTCCTGCCACCGTACAGCCCGGAGCTAAATCGCATTGAGAAGCTCTGGCACAAGATGAAATACGAGTGGTTGGCCTTCAAGGCCCGCGACGCCAAAACCCTCGAAGCTGATGTCGATGTAATCCTTCAAGGAATCGGAAAAGACTACAGATTCACTTTTTGTTGAACGCTTATCTATCTTGTATTGAAGCCTGTCACGCCTGCGCAGTCGCCTGTCGTCACTGCTTGGCGTCTTGCCTGCGTGACCCAAAGGTTGAGGCCATAAAGCGCTGCATCGCATTAGACCTGGACTGCGCCGAAACGTGTGCGTACGCCGCGGCGATGATGGCGCGTGACAGCCAGTACGCGCGCGAGATATGCGCGCAGTGCGCGAAGGTCTGTGAAGAGTGCGGGGCGGAGTGCGCCAAGCATGAGGCGCAGCATTGCCAGGAGTGCGCGCAAGCGTGTCAGGCGTGCGCGCAGGCCTGTCTCGCCATAGCCTAGTCCTAAATAGAAGGCGGCTCGATCTTCAACGGTGACGCGTGGCTCGGGAAGCCATGGCACAGCGGGAGGGCGAGCCGTGTAACGCAGGCATAGCGCGTTGAAGTTTTTTTCCTGCGCTAGTGGCACAGGCAATCAGACGGCATGGGCGCCGAAAGCCATGTCCGCAACGTCCGGCTTTGCCATTTTGGCGAGTCAAGGAGACGGAGTGTTCCGCAACCCCACTTATCCCATTTCCTTATACGGAAGTCATGACTCTTCCCGCAGTGCTTGAATGGTGAGGGCGGCGTCCATGGTTCTCTGCATGCCGATCCAAATCGTCTTTGCGCCGGGCTCGGCATCGCTCTTGCGCCCAAGGAACCCACCCAGGGAAGCAACCAGCCGAATCATCTGATTGAGTGTGACCGGTGTCTTCGGGCGAGCTTTCTTGGCAAGCACGTATGCTCCCCGAATTTCGTCAGCGTCGAAGAACACGGACGCATCCAGATCCGGGCAGGTTCTGCCCAATCGCATCAGCCGGGCAATGCGCCACGCCACCACCATATACAACGCCAAGGCCCGCTCCACACGATCCATCTGCGATAGCTGTAGCGCTTCGACCTTGCAGCCAGTCTTCAGGACATGGAAGAACATCTCAATCTCCCACCTGGCCCGATACCATTCAACCAGCTCGATGACGGCATCGGCATCCTGTGCTTCACGGTTCGTCACCAATCGCCAAACCACTGGCTTGACGCCCGCGGGCGCTTCGATCTCCCTTGCCTCTACACAGGTGATCTCCGCGCCGACCAGACCCGGCAGCTTCACACGTTGGGAGCGTAGCTCCTGTTTGACCTCGCGCGCCTTCTGGCCTGCACGCCCCGGCAAGATAAAGGTGATTTCCCCGAGTACCGGGCTGGCGCCGACGCTATCCCACAACTTGCCGCCCTCAGCAAGGTTGCGGTTGTGTTGGCTGCGGATCAGCCAGTCGGCTGGTTGGCCAAGTTCCTGGGCGCGCGCCATCAATTCGGCAATATCACCCTCGCGGTCCGTCACATACACCAGTCGTGTCCTGGGCAATGGCGCGGCTTGTTCCGCAACGCGTTCATACCCTTCTATCCAGCGTACGCTTTCCTTGATCCCGCCGCGGTTGCCGTCGGCGTCCTTCGGTTCCCGAGCCCACATCCAAGCATCGATCACCCCAAGCGGTTCCCGGTCTGGCGTCACCGCGTAGGTCGGATGGAGATACATGCCCCGCTGGGCTTCGTAGCTCAGCGGCCCCAACCCCTCCATCTCCTGGCCATTAAAGTTCAACTCGGTCGAATCAGCGATGCACAGCACTACCGGAAACTGCGCAGCTCTGTCCGCCGTGCGTTCCCAATGCGGCTGCATCACGTCCCGCCAATCGATCTGCTCATTGCCGAGAAACCGATATGCCCCAACGGTTTGCGACCAGTCGTCGCATGCGCCGGGGATGCTCGCCGTGGGCAGGGCCGCAAACCGCTTGAGCAATTCCTTGGCGCGCCGATCCCGCCGCGGATCACCAAGATCCAGACTCTCAAATTCCTCGTCCACCCATGCCCCCGACTCGTTGCTCATTGCTGCGCGAAAATTCGAGAGTAAACGCGAGTCTGGCGAAGTTAACAACCCCTTACCTCGAAATTTCGCAGCCTCAGGCTACATGCTCGGCTGCCGAGGCGGTCCTACTTCTGTATAAGGGAATGCACTTATCCTCCCGTTGCCGACTATGCCGTCATCGGCAACACGCTGCCACGCGGATGGCGCAGCCGTGAGCACTATGGTCGCTGGGATCGCCTCATCCGATAGCGAAATGCGGCGAATTTTGGGCTACGGCGTTGCCGCTTTGGCCATTAGCCGGCAAGCCTTTGTCATCGGACCTTTTTCATCGGGCCTCGCCCTCATGCATCATGCCAAACAATCATCAAGCCATCATTAACATCTCCCGCCTTGACAGCCTTGACGTCCTGATAGCGTCGCTCCAGGCGAGCGTAGCCTTGCAACGGCGCCGTCTCAAGCGCAATCGGCCAGGAGCAGCGGAGGATTGGCGGAGGCGCAACTTGCTGGAAGTGCAACTCGCAGCGCTCGCCGCTCTGCGGGCGGTACGCTTCGGTCTAGTCGAATCGGCGGCGGCACGCAGACTTGATGGCGCTGCAATTCAAGATCAGGCCAAATGGCGGCTGTCTCTGCCCCCCGGAGCACTATGTCCGGTGGTCGCCGTTGTGGCGAATTGCGCCTGACCGGGCGTTCTCAGCTATTTATCATCAATTGACCCACAGCCTTACGTAAATGGAAGGGCAGCGATGCTGTAACTCCGATTGCCGGAACGAGGAAATCACGAGTGATGTTGCATTTTCGATAACTTGTGATCTTGTTAACGTTTTGTTACAGTCTATAAAAAAATAAATTCATCCTGCTGGGTCAATATTGAATCTCCGGACTAAGAGTCCCTGCCCTCTGCGCATAAAGACTCTAACTCCGTAGTGAACTACAGAGTCAAGCTGGTGAGTTACACGATTGGTCAATTGGCGCAGCATGGGGGTGTCGGCGTTGAAACCGTCCGCTACTATCAATCCTTGGGTTTACTGAATGTTCCTAATAAGCCACATGGTAGTCAGCGCCGGTATGAGGCCGCTCACCTCCGGCAACTACGTTTAATTCGCCGTGCCCAGAGTTGTGGGCTTTCTCTTGCTGACATCGGGATTCTCGTTGGGCGGGATTCCTCTTGTCAGACAATCTGTGGCGTGATCGCACGGCGTCTAGCAATGATCGAAGCCAAGCTATCCGAATTTCAGACAATGAAAGCCGAGTTGCACGGCCTTCTGAATCAATGTTCCAATGCGGCTCCCGACTCCTATTGTCCAGCACTGGACCAGCTTGCGAATAAAACACCCAGCTAATGATCCGAACCTCCCTCCGATCCTGGTTGTCGAGGATGTGCTAATGACCTTCTACTCGGCAGGCATGCATTTGATTAAGCTGTTGCGACGGCCTTACCTCTTGGCGGCCACGCTGGCGGGCCTAGTCACTGTGTCGCTAGCAATATTTGTGTTCGACATGAACCATGAGGACACGCTGACCCGCTATCAACGTGGCCAAGCGTTGCGAGTAGGGTACGCCATCGAAGAACCATTCGCGATGGTCGAAGCAGATGGCAGAGTTACCGGCGAAGCGCCGGAGGTCTTGCGTCATGCTTTGCGCTCCCTCGGCAGGGAGAATGTGGTATGGATGCAGGCCGATCTCGCTAGTCTCATTCACGAACTCGAGAGCGGTCGCATTGACATCATCGCCGCCGGCATGTTCGTCACGCCTGCGCGCGCGCAGCGCGTGCTCTTCACTCGCCCAACGGCAACAATTCAACCAGGGTTGTTAGTTCGTTATGGCAATCCTCTCCATCTTCGATCGCTAAGTGACTTAGCAGCGCTACCGACCGCAAAGCTGGCCATTATCGATGGCTCGGTCGAGCAGCAGTTGGCGCATAAAGCCGCTTTGTCAGATGGGCAAATCCAAGCCTTTCCGGACGCGGCTGCAGCGGCGGCTGCAGTTAGAACAGGCCTTGCAGATGCTTTGATGCTCTCATCCGTATCGCTGCATTTCCTGATGCCAAGGGCAGAGGCTGGCGTATTCGAACTCATTAGGCCGGATACCGCGCGCGACCAATATTCCCCTGGCCCCCCGGCCTTTGCCATGCGGCTAGAGGATAAGCGACTACGCGATGCTATCGATCATGCCTTGGCGGACTTCGTGGGTAGCCCCGCGCATCTGGAACTGATGCGGCGGTTCGGGCTTCTCGCCGACAATATTGCAGTTGCACCGGGCGCTCCATGACAATGACCAGGCATTCGAACCAAACTCCGGGTACGGTGCCACTCTTGGCAGCGCTCACGGTGTTCGTCTGCATCACGGCGGTGCTGATGGCCTGGTCAAGTTACCGTTCCGATCAGACCTTACGCGAAGGCTTGATCGCCCTCGACCGTCTGTCTGAGAGCCGCCGCGCGGCCACTGCGGCCGAGCTGCACCTGGAGAGTATCCTAAGTGGCGATCCTTCCTCGACCCAGGGTCTGCTGATTGCAAGTCTCGCTCGCGCGCGTGAGGCCGGCCGTGGCCTGGTGGAAGGGAACGGCCAACTTGCTGATTTCGCCGTCACGCAGCGCTCCACCGTCCGCATCGATGCCGCCGCAATCGCTTATGGTGTCAAGCTCGAGAGGATGGCTGCTGCCATTCGTCAGAGGCTCGCTAATCCACGCAGTACTACGCAGCTCGAATTGCGGATGCATTACAGAGCGGTCGAGCAAGCGGCGTCAGAAGTGGAGAGCATCCTGTTTCGAGAGATCGCTGCCCGGCGTAGCGCATTGCATCGGCTCGATGCATTGAATATCGCGCTTGTCGGCCTGCTGACACTGGTCCTGTTTGCGTTACTCGCGCGATCCGAGCGACGTCGTGCCGGTGCCCTGGAAGAACTCTCCGAGAGGGAGTCACAGCTTCGCGCCTTTGTTTCGGCGATGCCTGGCGTATCTTTTCTGCTCGATGCTGAGGGGCGGTATCTTGAAGTATTTGGCAGCGAGACCGAGCTACTTCTTCAGCCAGCCACTGCGATCCTGCAACGCAAAATCACGGATATCTTGCCGGCAGACGCCGCCGACGGCTGCCTCAGTGTCGTCAGGGGAACGCTCTCTAGCCGACGCACCACGGCATACGAATACCGGTTGACAATCGATGGAAGCGAACGCTGGTTCGATGCCCGCGTTGCTCCGATTGGTAATACCGACAGCGTGATCTGGCTGGCGTGGGACGTCACCGAACGGCACTGCGCCGAACAGCGTGTGCGTGAACTGTCTCGCCTATACGGCTTCCTAAGTCACGTGAACCAGGCAAGCATGCACGCGACCACACGGGAGATGCTGTTTGAATGTGTGTGCGATGCTGCGTTGCGATTCGGCGGGTTCCGCCGGGCCTGGATCGAAGAGTTCGATAGTGTCGGCATAACAACGCGCAAGGCAGACACTAAGGCCACCGTCCCTAATTCGGTCGATCTCCGCAACGGCGATCCGATCAATGCCTGGAGCCGCGGAGAAGTCGTTTATATCACCAGCTTTCGGGATGATGACATCGCTCCGGAGTGGGCGATCGGAGATTTGACGGGCGGCATGAGCGCCTGCGCCGGTATTCCATTGCGGTGCGATAAGGAGCTCATCGGCGTGCTCCATCTCGCCAGCGACGCGCTTGATCTCAAACGTAACGAGGAAGTGGATCTGCTGCGAGAGATCGGCGGCGACATCTCCCTTGCGCTGACTCGCCTCAATATTGTCGCCAAGCATGCTGCACAGGCCGCCCGGATTCACCTGCTGGCGGCAGCCTTAGAAAGCTCGCGAGACGGCATCATCATCATGGATCTGGATACCCGTATCGTTTCGGCCAACCGCGCGTTCAGCAATTTAACTGGCTATGACGAGGTCGAAGCAGTAGGTCATCCCCTCAGTCTTCTGCGCTCGGACATGCACCCGGTCGAATTTTATCGGGAGATGCACGATACACTTGCGCGCGAGGGCTACTGGCAAGGGGAAGTATGGAATCAAAGCAAGAGCGGCAAGGTACTGCCGCACTTCCTGTCTATCAGCACCGTCACAGGCGACAACGGGAAAGCTGAGCATTATGTCACTGTATTGACCGACTTGACACGTTGGAAGCAGGCTGAGAATCGGCTGGACGCTCTGACTCATTTCGACCCATTGACGGATCTGCCGAATCGCCTCTTGGTCCGTGCGCGCTTAGAGCAATCGCTTGCCGTCGCGCAGCAAGGCGGCCATCGCCTGGCAGTACTATTCATCGATATTGACCATTTCCAAACGATCAATGGTGGCCTCGGTCACGCCGTGGGTGATGCATTGTTAGTTGCAGTCGCACAACGTTTGCAGGCCCAGATGAGATCTCACGACATCCTCGGCCGGCAAAGCGGAGACGAGTTTGTGGTGGTTCTCCATGACATGGAAAACGTCCGTGGGGCGGATGAGTTCGTCCGCCAACTCATTGAGGTTTTTTCTGCGCCATTCTGCTTGCCAACGGTCGGCGAGTTGTTCGTGCAGGTTAGCATCGGCGTTGCGGTCAACCCAGAGCATGGCAGTCATGCTCCGGAGTTGATCCGAAATGCGGAAGCCGCTATGCACGAAGCGAAACGCTCAGGTCGTGCCACCTGGCGTACCTATGCACCGGGCTTCACCTCTGCAGCCAACTCTAGACTGGCTCTAGAGGCGCGCTTGCGACGAGCGCTACGGCAGGGGCTGTTCGAACTACACTACCAGCCGCTGGTCAACTTGGAAGATGGCAAGGTCATCGGGGCCGAGGCCTTGGTTCGCCTGCCGCGGGACGGCGGAAGCGAAGTCGGCCCGTCCGAGTTTATTCCCTTGCTGGAAGACACCGGTTTAATCTTGCCGCTCGGCGCGTGGGTCCAACGCGAGGTCTGCCGTCAAGGCCGACAATGGCTTGATGAGGGCAAAGCAATCGAGGTGCTTGCCGTCAACTTGTCCGCTACGGAGATTCGCAGCGGTCATGTCCAAGGGCAGTTGCGGGACATACTCGCAGAGACAGGTTTCCCGCCAGACCGATTAGAGCTTGAAGTCACCGAATCTGGCCTGATGTCGCGCGGCAGCCAGGCGGTCGAGTTTCTGCGCAGCCTGAAATCGCTGGGTATCAAGTTGGCCCTTGACGATTTCGGCACAGGCTACTCCTCGCTAGCCTATCTAAGGCGCTTCCCTGTTGACAAGTTGAAAATCGATCGCAGCTTTATCCGGTATGTACCTGACGAAACCGGAGACATGCAACTGGTGGCCACCATTGTCGCGATGGCAAGGGGTTTCGGTCTGCGCGTACAAGCCGAAGGCGTAGAAACCGAAGCCCAGCGACTCTTCCTGAAGAAACTCGGGTGTGATCTTTGGCAGGGATACCTGTGCAGCCCGCCGCTACCAGCAGCGGCCTTTGCGGACCGCTTTCTTTCCTCGACGGGGGCTCCGAATGAGGATGCGTAGGGATATCTCCACGATGCAGGCAAAAGCAGGTTACACAGAGCGTCAATTGTCCCCGGTGATTGATAATCTTATGCGCATTGCAGCATTTTTTGCACCTTTTTGGACCGATCCGACCAAAATCAACAATACCTACTTGTGCACCAGGTGACCCGATGACTCTATGCGCCCGTCTCTCCTTGCCTCTTGTAACCTTGCATACAGCGAGCCCCAATGCCAGGGAGATTCTCGACGGTGTTAGAGACGAGGTCGGCAGTATTCCCAATATGTATGCGGCGATGGCCAACGCACCGGGGTTGTTTGATGCATACCTTTACAGCTACACCCAATTCCGTCAGGAGTGTTCCCTGACGCCACTGGAACAAGAGGTGATACTCTGGCACTATCCGTTGCCAATGGCGGTTCCTACTCAGTGGCGATGCATAGCGGCATCGCCACTACCGTCATCAACGCGCCCCCAGAAGTCATAAATGCAATTCGTGACGGGGGGGCGTATTGGATGCAAGGCTTCACGCGCTGGTGGACTTCACACGTGCAATGTTCGTCCATCGAGGGCGACCGAGCACAGTCGAACTAAAAGCATTTCTCGATGCCGGTTACAGTGAGAAGAATGTCTTGGACATCATTCTAGCCATAGCAGTCACGACGCTCAGCAACTATACCAATCACGTGTTCGAAACGGAGCTGGATGACTGCTTCCGACATTTTTTCTGGACTGCCACCAGTTAGCCATCACATTAAATTACGTCGTTAACCATTTCGCGTGGAAGAGGAATTTTATTTTTTTCTTAATCCATCGGGATAACTGGACACTGCATGAAGAGCTAAATCGCACAACGCCAAGGATGAATTCATAATGAAAGTGCAAGTCAGCGATGTTGATCGACTCGTTTTCGGCTTCAATAGGCTGAATTTCCTGGATTTCGCATGGTTACAAGAACGGATGGTGGAAGCGAATCCGAAATGGGAAAAGGACCATGCAACACGCTTCAAAAAGGTTTTCCCGGACCTTCCGTTTACGCCGGAGTGGCTGGCGCAGGCGTGGTCACTGTATGCGCCCTATGCTCCACATAGCGCGCCAGAACCTGAGCGTGAGGTTGCTTTCCTGTACTTTATACTTGGACTTCAGGACGCTTGGCCGAAGCAGACAGCCTATTCGGCAGGCGTATTGCGGATGGCCCTGAAGAAAGGAGCGAAGCGCGCACATCAGATACTAAATATTGTCGCGATTTTTCACGAAAGTGACGGTGTATTAACAGATGACGCCGGCAAGTCAAGTTTCTCGGCCAAACGCGCACGTGATTAACAAGCACGGAGTGTAAATTATTTGTGTTGAAAGCTGCACATATATCACATTTGGGACACGTATTGCATGGCCGGAGCAATTGACTGAGGCAGTTCAGCACTGCTGCGGCGAGTTAGGAGAACTCTTATGAAGTGTCCTCCAGTATTGGCGACTGAGGCAGAGCGTCTAGCGGCCCTGTCAGCATATGGGCTGGGAAGCGATAGGCCATTGCCCAGTCTCGACCCGGTGGTCAAAATTGCCGCACGGGTGTTCAAGATGCCTGTTGCAGCGGTGAACATGATTGGCAGCGACCATGTCTTCTTTGCGGCAAGCACTGGTCTCGAGGGCGCAAAAGTCAACATGAGCCGCGACGTTTCCTTCTGTGCGCATGCGATCACCCGGAACGAAGTCATGGTGGTGCCGGACGCCGCGCTCGACGAACGCTTTTACGACAACCCTTTGGTCACGGGGCCAACTAACTTGCGTTTCTACGCCGGCGTCCCGCTGATGTCTCCTGCTGGCCATGCCGTAGGGGCACTCTGCGTGATCGACGGGCGGCCACACCGCGACTTCTCAGAGGAAGACCGTGAGCGTCTGCGCGAGCTGGCCAGAATGGCAGAGGACAGGCTGGAGTTGCGCCGCATCGAAATTGCTGCACAGGCAGTACGGGGGCGTTCCACGGAGGGGTTGACCGAAGACCACGCCGCTGCCTTCGTGCAGTTCGATCAAGCACGGGATATCCTCGTTTGGAACGACGCTGCTGCTGCCTTGTATGGATACGAGCCGAGCGAGGGCCCCGGCCGATCCTTTGACAGCCTGTTCCCCGAGCGAGAGGGGGCTGCACTGCGCCAGCTGATCTCGCGTGCGGAGGCCGGTTCGGTCGACGAAGCGTCCATGCTGGTGGAACTGCACGGCCTGCGCAAAGACGGAACGGAATTTCTTCTCGGATTGTCCCTGAGTTGCCTGCGCACGGACGCAGACCTGACATGCAAGGCCAGCCTGCAGGACCTAACAGCGCTGCGGCGTGAGGAGCGGGCATTGCAACGGTTTGCGAGCATCGACATGCTCACCAGACTTGCCAGCCGCGCGAGCTTCTACCGGCGCGTGGAAGAGGTACTCACGCTCGCCTTGCCGGCAGCCGTAGTGATGGTCGACGTCGATGGGTTCAAGGACGTCAACGCCACGCTTGGCCACGCGGTGGGCGATGGAATCCTCTGCGAGGTGGCTCGCCGTCTGGAGAACGCGGTGGGACCGAACGATACGGTCGCACGCATCAGTGGGGACGAGTTCGCTATCCTGCTGCCGGAATGCGATCGTGCCGGGCAGGCGAAGGATGTCGCCCATGCCGTGATTGCCAGCATGGCCGAGCCGATCCTCATCAAGGGACATGAGGTGCGGCTATCGGTTAGCTGCGGCGTGGCCATCGCACCGCTTCATGCACGGGAAGCGCTGGAACTGATCGGCAATGCGGACCTGGCTCTGTTCAAGGCAAAGAGCATCGGCCATGGCCAGTCGTTCGTCTTCGCCACCGTGTTACGAAAGGAGGCGGCGGCACTACAGCATTGAGTTGCATCGGGCAGTCAGCGACGGCGAATTCGTGCTCTTCTATCAACCGCAGGTTCGCCTGGCCAACGGCTCACTCACCGGTGCCGAGGCACTGATCCGCTGGCTGCATCCGCAGCATGGCCTTCTGTCTCCTGCGGCTTTCCTGCCCGCGTTGGAAGAGGGGGCGCTCGCCGTTAGTGCTGGATCGTGGATTCTTGATGAAGCCTGTGCGCAGGCAGCGCTATGGCGCAGAAGTGGCGCAAAAGATTTCCGTATCGGCGTCAACCTCTTCGGCGCGCAGCTTCGTGCGGACGATCTGGATTCACAGGTCATCTCGGCCCTGGAGCGACACGGCCTGCCCCCGCAGGCGCTGGAGCTTGAAATCACCGAAAACATCGTGCTCGATGGGAACGAACTGGCGTTGGAATCGCTCCAGCGCTTGCGGGATCACGGTGTGGGCATCGCCTTCGACGACTTCGGAACCGGCTATGCATCGCTCAGCCTGCTCAAACGCTTCCCACTGACCCGGATCAAGATTGACCGTTCCTTCGTGCAACAAATACAGGAATCGGATCGGGACGCTGCCATCGTCCGCGCGCTGCTCGATATGGCACGGAGTTTCGGCATGGAGACGATTGCCGAGGGGGTCGAAACCGAAGAGCAACGTGACACACTGCACCGCCTTGGATGTGAAGAGGGGCAAGGCTATCTATTCGGTCGCCCCTTACCAGCGCTGCAATTTGCCGAAATGTTCGATATCGGGCCACGCGTGAGCCGATTATTGCGTTAAGCGCCATGACGCGGTCGTTTTCGAGGTGTCGGCCATTCCATTGTTGATGGGACGGAAGTATTGGGCCGGCCATGATGCCGTCCCGACAAATGTTCAATCGCGCGCTTCCCCAAGCGTGGGCAGCACCGTAGTCGCATCCAGCAAGCCTCCGCTGAGGTGAATTTCCCGCGCTCGGTCAAATGACCAAAAGGGATAAAAAGAATGTGAGTCGCAGGCATTGTGTGCAGCCGACAGGGTATTGGAGGCCGGAGGCTCCGGCCTCTAAGTAAACTAATCAGCATTCGCCCCATGCTGGCAGTGCGTGAATCGGCACCCATTGTCTTTGTTGTGTAACATTCCCAGTTTTCCTGCGAAGATCGTTTGGCAAAGGGAAGAACCGATGCTATAACGCATCCCGGACATAGCGTTACATCTCGTTACCAATTTAACAAGATGTTAAGGGTTCGGCGGCGAGTTTGTGGTCCATCCGGCTCTCTCTGAGGGCCAGTAGGGAAGAAGGGAAGAAGATGGAAGAAGCTAGCAGATTTCTGGATGAGATCAAGGAAATTAACCTCGCTTACCTGCTACTCGCGCAACAACTCGTGCGCGAGAACCAGTTAGAAGCCATGTACCGGCTGGGTGTTGGCAAGGAAGTCGCTGACATCATTGCCAAGTTCACACCTGCGCAACTGGTCAAGCTGGCGGCATCCAATATGGTTTTGTGCCGGTTCCGATTCGACGATCATGCCTTGCTGTCGACGCTCACCCACAACCCGAAGGGCCATGATATGCAGCAGATGCACGCTGCCATCTTGCTGGCCTGCCAGCCCGTGGAGTCCTTCCGTTGAGTGCGCTGCTGCAAGCTGTCCCGGCCCGGAGCCTTGCGGCCACTCCGGTGACCAGTCGCAAGAGCGTGCTACAGGATGCCAAGCAGACCCAGCTTGCCATTGAGTTGATCGGGCTGGGCGCGCGCTTGCAGGTGTTGGAGGCCGAGACCACGCTCTCGCGCGATCGCCTGATCCGGCTTTACAAAGAGTTGCGCGGGATCTCGCCGCCCAAAGGCCTGCTGCCATTCTCGACCGACTGGTTCACCACTTGGCTGCCAAATATCCATTCGTCGCTGTTCTTCTCCGCTTACCAATTCATGGTGCAGCATGGCGAGGCGAGCGGCATCCGTACTGTGGTGGCCAGCTATCGGCTCTATCTCGAGCAGGTATCGCTGCTCGGCGGCGAGATTGTCTTAAGTTTCACCCGTGCCTGGACGTTAGTCCGGTTTATCGAGCGCAATATGCTACAGCTTTCCACCTGCACCTGTTGCAGTGGGCAGTTCGTGACGCATCCATATGAGCCGCAGGCGAATTTTGTATGCAGCATGTGCCGCCCCCCGTCGCGCGCAGGCAAGGCCAGGAAGCTCTCGCAGCCCACGGTCCTCAAGCTGGCCGGCTGATTCATTACCGTCGACGCCGATGCCCCAAACGGAGGCGAAACCACATTGGCGGGAGCGGGACTGCAAAGGGAGTCATACGGGCGGCAATGCGTAGCGAGCCCGCTTGACTGGTCTTGACTGGGCGCCGCATGGGCGCGTGTTGGGTAAGCAGTCTTTCATTGGCGTCTATCAAATGGCAGTCTGAATGGTGATGATGTTCTCCACCTACTTCAGGAGAACATTGATGAGCGAAGCATCGCCGGAACTGAAAGTTGTCAGCAGCAACAGCAGGGGTCGCAAGCGATACGACAAGGCCAGCAAGCGAGCACTGGTTGAGGCCTGTCTGCGGCCAGGGATATCCATCGCAGGCCAGGCGCTGGAGAGCGGCGTGCACGTCAGCCTGCTGCGCAAGTGGATAGCGCAGTATCTGCTGGAGCGTGAGCGCACGATGAGTGATCAGGCGCCGGTTGTCGGCCAAGCAGCGGATTTCCCCGATCCGCCCGGCGATCCTGTGCAACAGATGCAGACGAGAACGATGACCGAGAACCGACCCTCAGCATTCGTGGCCGTGGAGTCCTCAGAGGCGACGTCAGTCGATCCAACCTCCGCCTGTATGGCCGTCGCGTTGCATGTGCGATTGCCCAATGGCGTCGAACTGGATCTGAGCCAGGCGGATCTCGCAGGGCTGACGATGATTGTCCAGATGCTGGGGAGGATGCCGTGTTCCGGTTCGACAGCGGGCTGAAGGTATTCCTGCATCGCGAGCCGGTGGACTTCCGGATGGGGATCAACGGACTGTCGATTCTGGTGGAGCAGGCGATGTTGCTCAGCCCGTTCGACCACTCGCTGTATGTGTTCGGCAACCGACGGTGCGACCGTATCAAAATCCTCGGCTGGGACGGTGCTGGTTTCTGGCTATTCCTCAAGCGATTGGAAGCCGAGGATCGCTTCGTGTGGCCGGACACGACCGATATCGTCACGCTCACCGTCGATCAGTTGCATTGGTTGCTGGACGGCATCGACATCGCAGTCATCAGGAAGCATCCCCAACGCATCTACGTGCGAACGAGTTGAACTCTCGCATGGGCATGTCGGTCCAACCCGCCATGCCCATCAACGTCACGATCACCGCTGAAGAACTTGAGGAGCTGCTCGCAGAACGCGACGCAGCGCGCCAGCTTCGCCTCGAACGTGATGTCCTTCAGGGTGAGTTGCGCCTGGTAAAGGCGGAGCGCGACCTAGCAGAAGAACGACTGCGTGCCTATCGGCGCGAACTGTTCGGCGCCAAGAGCGAAGCGCGTGATGCGGACCAGCTCGGGCTGTTCAACGAGGCCGAAGCACTCACCGCCAACGCACAGCCGGCACAGGAAGACGTGCCCGGCACGAAGATCGCTGCTCACACCCGCAAGAAGCGTGGTCGCAAGCCCCTCGATCCTAATCTGCCACGCGAAGTGGTGCGCCACGACCTGCCAGAGTCCGAGCGCTTCTGTGCCAACGATGGACACGCGCTGGTCGAGATCGGTGTCGAGATCAGCGAACAATTGGACGTGATCCCGGAACAGGTCCGTGTCATCCAGCACCAGCGCGTCAAGCGCGCCTGCCCGTGCTGCGATCTGGGCATCAAGGTCACGCCGGCCCCGCCGCGTATCATCCCCCGTGGCCTGTTCACCGAGTCGGCACTGGCCTGGATTGCCACCGGCAAGTACCAGTTCGGCATGCCGCTGTATCGCCAGGCCGCATTGCTGCGCCGCTTCGGCGGCGACATCTCGGCGAATACCATCGCCGCCAGCATGGTGCGCGTGGGTCAGGCCGTGCAGCCGGTGATCAACCTGCTGCGCGACACGCTGCTTGAGTCTGACATCCTCTACGGCGACGAGACGGTCCTCCAGGTCTTGAAGGAGCCGGGACGGCGGCCACAGACGAAGAGTTACATGTGGGCGCAAATGAACGGCTCCGGGCCGCCCGTGCGCTTGTTCAGCTACGCGTCGGGACGCGGCGCCAAACACGCCAAGGAAATCTATGCTGGCATCCGTCCAGGTGCGGCGTTGATGACCGATGGCTACGAGCTTTACAACGGCTTGGCGATCGAGCACCAGCTCATTCACCTTGGTTGTTGGGCCCACGCGCGGCGTGCCGTGATCAAGGCAGAGGAGGCTGTACCCAAGGCCCTGCGCACGCCGCAATTGACGGCCACGCGCTTCGTCAAGCTCATCGGCAAGTTGTTCGCCGCGGAATCGCGCTCGGCCGAGTGGCCGTCAGCGCGGCGACAGCGGCTTCGTCGCCGATACAGTGCGCGTGTGCTACAAGCCATCGAGGAGTTGCTGCGCGAACAGTTGCCAAACGTAGTGCCTGGCAGCCTGCTTGGAAAGGCGCTGCAATACCTGCGCGGGCAGTGGCCCAAGCTCATTCGCTACGTCGAGAATGGGGATTGGCCAATTAGCAACAACGCCTGTGAGAACGCGATCAGGCCATTCGTGATCAGCCGCAAAAACTTCCTGTTCTCGACCTCCGTCGCCGGCGCAGAAGCCAGCGCGAACCTCTACTCGCTCATCGAGACCTGCCGGGCCAACGGCATCGAACCGTATCGCTATCTGACCTGGTTGTTCCAGCGCCTCCCGCTCGCACAGACTGCCGACGACTACGCGGCGTTGATGCCGTGGAACATGCCTGCTGCACCCCGCTGAATCTTGCGTCTCACGCTGCAACGCTGAGGGGCGTCGTTAAAAGACTGCTTACCGTGTTGGCGCCGACCGAAAACTGAGCCACTGATGAGGGTTGTGCCGACCCAAAACTGAGCCAGGTGAGCAACCTACTCTGCTGCTTTTTTGTGCAACAGAGGACGAGGAGTGATCACCATGGACATGATTGGCAAGATCCGGCGTTTGCATGCCCGGAAGAACAAATCGGAGCGCGAGATTGCGCGCATGACGGGGCTGTCGCGCAACACGGTTGCGAAGTGGCTGCACGGCGAGGTGGACAGTCCACCGAAGTACCGGCGCGGCCAGCAGCCGAACAAGCTCACAGCGTTCCACGACGCGCTCCGGCAGGCGTTGAAGGCAGACTCCCGGCGGCCCAAGCGCGAGCGTCGCACGGCCAAGGCGCTGTACGCCGAAATCAGGAGCGCGGGCTACGAAGGCGGCTACACGCGGGTGACCGACTTCATCCGGGCGTGGCGCCAGAGCGAAGGGCAAACGGCGACTGCCAACGCCTTTGTGCCATTGGCCTTTGAGCTGGGCGAGGCCTTCCAGTTCGATTGGAGCGAGGAAGGCGTGGTGGTAGGCGGCATCTACTACCGGGCGCAGGTCTCACACATGAAGCTGTGCGCCAGTCGGGCCTTCTGGCTGGTGGCCTACCCAAGCCAGGGACACGAGATGCTGTTCGATGCCCACACCCGGTCGTTCGCGGCGCTCGGTGGCGTGGCCCGGCGTGGCATCTACGACAACATGAAGACGGCTGTAGACAAGGTCAAGAAGGGCAAGGGCCGCATCGTCAACGAGCGCTTCGCCGCCATGTGCGCGCATTACCTGTACGACCCCGACTTCTGCAACGTGGCCAGCGGCTGGGAGAAGGGTGTCGTGGAGAAGAACGTGCAGGACAGCCGCCGGCGCATCTGGATCGACGCGGCCAAGATCAAGTTCGGCAGCTTCACCGAACTCAACGCCTGGCTAGGCCAGCGCTGCAGGGCCCTGTGGGACGAGGTGCGCCACCCGGAGCACACGCAGTTCAGCGTGGCCGAGATGCTCGAGCACGAGCGAGCGCACCTGATGCCCATGCCCGCGCCCTTCGACGGCTACGTCGAGAAGCCCGCTCGGGTGTCCAGCACCTGCCTGGTGTCGGTGGCGCGCAATCGCTACTCGGTACCGTGCGAACTGTTTGGCCAGATGGTCAGCACGCGGCTATACCCGGCCAGCGTCGTCATCGTGGCTGAGGACAGAATCGTTGCACGCCACGACCGGTTGAGCAGCGCTGGCGAGACCCGGTACGACTGGCAGCACTACATTCCGCTGCTGCAGCGGAAGCCCGGCGCACTCAGGAACGGCGCGCCGTTTGCCGACATGCCCGAGCCACTGCAGCGGCTGCGCCGAGGGCTGCTGCGCAACCCGGGTGGCGACAGGGTGATGGCGCAGGTGCTGGCCATCGTGCTGAGCGCCGGACTGGATGCGGTGCTGGTGGCGGTGGAGTTGGCCCTGGAGAGCGGGCCGCCGGGCAAGGTCAGTGTGGAGCACGTGGTCAACGTGCTGGGCAGGCTCAACGCGGTGCCGACACTGCCAACAGCGGCCACGCAGTTGAAAGTGGCTACACCACCACTGGCGAACACGGCGCGCTACGACAGCCTGCGTGCTGCAAGCGGCGTGGGCAACACCGTTGGCATCACCGTCGAGGGAGCCGGCCATGACGACTGACGTGCTGGTCGAACTCAAGGCACTGCGCCTGCACGGCATGGCCGGCGCGTGGGCCGATCTGGTCGAGCAAGGTGGTCATGCGGGGATTGAGTCCTCACGCTGGTTGATCGAGCACCTGCTGCAGGCCGAGGGCACTGATCGTGCGATGCGCTCGGTCAGCCACCAAATGCACGCGGCGAAGTTCCCGGTGCATCGGGACATGGCGAGCTTCGACTTCGAGGTCTCGCCGGTGGACCGCAGACTCGTGGGCACGTTGGCCACGACGACCTTCACCGACGAGGCGCACAACGTCGTGCTCGTGGGCGGGCCCGGGACTGGGAAAACCCATCTGGCCACGGCTATTGGCGTTTCTGGCATCACCCAGCATGGCAAGCGGGTGCGGTTCTACTCCACGGTCGATCTGGTCAACGCGCTGGAACAGGAGAAGACTCAAGGCAAGGCTGGTCGTATCGCCACCAGCCTGCTGCGCATGGATCTGGTCATTCTGGATGAGCTGGGCTATCTGCCATTCAGCCAGGCCGGCGGGGCGCTGCTGTTTCACCTGCTCAGCAGGCTGTACGAGCACACCAGTGTGATGATCACGACCAACCTGGACTTCGCCGAATGGTCCAGTGTGTTCGGCGACGCGAAGATGACCACCGCGCTTCTGGACCGCCTCACCCACCACTGCCACATTGTGGAGACAGGCAACGAGTCGATCCGCTTCAGTCGCAGCACGGCCGAGGCGAAGAAGCGCATCAAAGCCCGCGAGCAGGCGCGCGCGAGTGCCAGGACTGAAGCTGAGGCCGACCCATTCTGACCGGAGTCGCGAGGGGGAAGACGCTACGGGCTACGCCCTACGCGGCTTCCCCCTCGCCATCAAAACAGCACAAAGGAGATCAACGAACCAGGCCAAGCCCTACACTTATCCACAGCCGACCCTCTCGAAGTCGGCTTCCACCCCTGGCTCAATATTCAGTCGGCACGGTGGCTCAGATTTGGATCGGCGCCAACATTGGGACCCATCCCTCGCCTTTGTAATGGTCGGCGCGATTCTCCTTGGTTCGCTTGCCTTCCTGATTGCCAAGCGCCGCAAGCGCTCTTTCCTGGGGTTGCCCGTGCAACTGCCGGCCAGCAAGACCGTGACGCTGCGGCTGGTGCTGGGCAGCGCCGCGTTTGGCGTCGGCTGGGGTCTGGCTGGCTTCTGCCCGGGCCCCGCGCTGGTGGCTTTGGGTGCGGGCTATCCGAAGGCGATTGGCTTTGTCGCGGCGATGGTGGCTGGCATGGTTGTCTTCGAAATCCTCGAGCGGACGAAATCCAGTATGCAGCGAGCCTGAGCAAGGCACGGGCCAAGGTGGCACGGTTCAGTGAAAAACTTTGGTAAGCGGTGAATCGATGGAAAGCATCCTTATTAGCAGCGCGACGCTAGGCGCCGTCATTGGCCTCATCCTGGTGCTGACCGGCGCCGGCGGCGCCATCCTCGCGGTGCCTCTGCTGCTATTCGTGCAGCATCTCAGCGTCGCCGAGGCCGCGCCGGTCGCGCTACTTGCGGTGGCCCTGTCCGCCGCAGTCGGGGCCTTGCTTGGACTACGTGAGGGCATTGTGCGTTACCGCGCTGCCATGGTGATGGCTGTCGCCGGTACGTTGTTCTCACCCGTCGGCTTATGGCTCGCTCACCGCCTCCCGAACGGCCCGCTGACGCTGCTCTTCGCCGCCGTGCTGGCCTTTGTGGCATTACGGATGTTCCGGCAGGCGACCGCGAGCAAGCCGGAACACGCAATGGGCGCCGGCCAGCCGTTGCAGCCTTGCCAGTTGGACAACCACACCGGCCGCTTTGTCTGGACCGCGTCCTGCACCCGCGCGCTGGCAGTTTCTGGTGTTGGTGCCGGGTTTCTGTCTGGCTTGCTCGGAGTGGGCGGAGGCTTTGTCATCGTGCCAGCTCTGAAAAAGGCGACCAACGCCCCGGTACATGCCATCGTGGCGACGTCGCTCGCCGTCATCACGCTGGTCTCCGCCTCCGGTGTCATCTCGATGGCCATTGCCGGACGCATGAACTGGCAGGTTGGCGTGCCATTTGCCGCTGGCGCCATGGTCGCCATGCTGGTCGGTCGGCGCGTGGCCAGCCGGTTAAGTGGTCACCGACTGCAACAAGGCTTTGCCCTGGTATCCGGCTTGATAGCCATGGGCATGGTAGTGAAAGTCGCAGAGCTAAAGTCGAAAGTGGTGTACGGCGGGGGATTTGAGGCGCGGAGTCGAGGGCGGTGGAGCTTTTCGCTGAGAATCTGATTGTCGAGATCGGAAACCAGCACAAAAAAAGTCCACCACCATGAGCAAGGATAAGGGTAAAGAAGCAGTCGGTCTATCGGAAATCGGGCTTGGGCTCGAGGAGTTGATCAGGCGCGGGGCCCGGCGGGTCATCCAGGAGGCGATCGAAGTGGAACTGGCAGAGCTGCTTGAGCAGTTCAGTAACGTCAAGACGTTGAGCGGGCAGCGCGCCGTGGTTCGCAATGGCTACCTCCCGGAGCGGGAGGTGCTGACGGGCGCCGGACCGATTGCCGTGAAGGTGCCCAAGGTGCGCGACCGGTCCGGTTCCGGCGTGAAGTTCAACTCGGCGATCGTGCCGCCGTATGTGAGGAAGTCGCCGCGGGTGAGTGCGGCGCTGCCCTGGCTGTACCTGAAGGGAGTCTCGACAGGCGACATGAGCGAGGCGCTGTCGGTGCTGCTGGGCGAGGATGCCAAAGGGCTATCGGCCAACGTGGTGAGCCGATTGAAGGCGCAGTGGGCAGACGAGCATGCGAGTTGGAATCAGCGTGATTTGTCAGCGGCGCGGTATGTGTATTGGTGGGTGGACGGCATCCATACGGGTCTGCGCAGCGAAGGCTCGGACGGGCAATGCCTGCTGGTGATCATCGGCGTTACGCCCGACGGCAGGAAGGAGCGCGTGGCGATCGGTGACGGCTATCGGGAATCGAAGGCATCGTGGGTGGAAGTCCTGCTGGACCTGAAATCCCGCGGCTTGCAGGCTGGCCCGCTGGCGGCGGTCGGCGATGGCGCCATGGGATTCTGGGCTGCCCTGGAAGAGGTGTTCCCGGCCACGCGTACCCAGCGTTGCTGGTTCCACAAGATGGGCAATGTCCTGAACGCCTTGCCAAAATCCCAGCATGGCCGCGCCAAGGCAGATCTGCAGGCGATTTGGATGGCAGCCACCAGGGCCGATGCCGATGCCGCCTTCGATCGCTTTGTAACGATCTACGGCGCCAAGTATCCCAAGGCCACCGGCGTGCTCACCAAAGATCGAGACAGCCTGCTGACGTTCTACGACTTCCCGGCCGAGCACTGGCAGCACATCCGCACGACCAATGCGATTGAATCAACCTTCGCGACCGTGCGTCACCGCACGACGCGCACGCGCAATTGCGTGTCCCGAGCGACCTTCCTTGGCCTGGCCTTCAAGCTGATCGAGGAAGCCGAGAAAACCTGGCGCCGCATCAACGGTGCCGAACACATCGAACTGCTCTTGAAGGGCGTTCCCTTCAAGGACGGAACTCCGGCGCATGACAATCCGCCGGTTCAGCAGAAACTCGCCGCCTGACAGCCGGCCACGATCAGCCCTCGTACACCAGATTTGACAATATCTCCCGAAGACGTGACCAGTCCTGTTTGGCCTCAGCTTTCTCGACACGCGCTTGGGAGAACTGCATGAAATAGTGGCCGAGCAGGTCGTAGGACGTCCGGTCCGCGCCGTGCTCGATGAAGAAGACCGGCTCTGCGATGCGCCACCGGAAAATTGGGAACTGAATGCGGCTGACGGCCAGGTCAAGATGATGCTGCGGAAGTTCGCGCAGGTACTGCGCGAGTTCGAGGCTGATCCCAAGAAGAGGGGCCGCCAGGATGCTGGCGTGCAGCAGCTCGACCATGAGCCAGACGTAGGCGCGGTTGTTGTGGTAAAGCAGGATCTTGTCGACACTGTCAAGAACCGGCGTCTGATGCCTGATTTTGTCGACGGCAAGCGTCGTAGTGCGACCAGAGACGAGCGACATCCAGTCTGCTACGGCTCCGATCGTCGGTACAACCGTCATGAACGGCATGCCCATCACCTTGCGGAAGGCGGGCTCATTCCTGCGCAGAGCCTCGATCTCTTCCTTCCTGATTCCGAAGGTCTGCGCAAATGCAGCGTGTCGGATCAGCGCCTCCTCCATGTAGTCGGTCAGGTGATAGTTCGTTGAGCGAATACGTTCGGCCGACAACCTGGCTAGTCCCAGCTTGTCAAAGTCGCCGCGCAGAATGTCAAGCTTCATGACAGGGCTTTTCTCTTAGTATTTTGTTGTTGTGTTTCTTGCTTCCTACACGCCGCTCCGTGGTTAAGCAGCGTCACGGCGTTCCGACTATCGTGAAACCGCGATAGCGGCGACCAGGTCCGAGTGGTATCGGCCAACGACAGATGCCATCGTTTCCAGAAGCGGACGGACCTTCGCGCTGTTGTTCTCCATAAGGACTCGCAGTTGTGCAAGGGAGAACTTGGTGACCATGGCCTCAAAGTGCGCGTGGAAGTCGGTGAGGACCGCGTGGGTGTTCGCTTCCCTTGTTGCCGCATCGTGCGCGGCTTCCATCTCAGTCAGGGTGTCCTTTAATTCCCGTTGTGCGGCCGCCAATCGTTGATTGACGTCCTCGATGGCGGCTTCAATGGTGACGTAGCCGGCGGGGGGCACCTCGCGCAGGACTTCTTTGGTCTCGACCCTGGCTTTGGCAGTGGCCAGCTGTTCGAGGAGACGATCCCGCTCGTGGGTCAGGTCATCAATCGCCATTTGGAACTTACTGACAGAACTGTTGCTTCGAGCAAGATCCACCTGGGCATCGGACAGCGCGGCACGGTGAGTATCGCGTTCGGCAGCCGTCTGCTGTGCCTGCGCCCGGAGCTGTTTGATTTCGTACTCCATATCGCGCTGCGTGGACACAGCTTGCGCAAGTTCCTCTCTTGCGCCTTCAAGCTTGGCTTCCGCTTCCAGCAATTGCTCGTCAGCCTCACGCGACTTACGCAGTAATTGGCGAATTTCCGCCCGGCCGATCTTGTTGTTCTTCTCCTTTTCCTCCATCACCATCAGCAAGTCGTCATCCGAAACGGATGCCCGCACGAGGACTGAGAGCTCGCTGATACTGAACAGGTTGAGCGCCTTATTGTTGTCGAGGAAACGCCGGTAGATCTGCATGTGCAGGAAGATGTATGACCGACTCATGCGCAGAACACGCTGGCAATAGGTAGTGAGAAGGCCAGTCGCTTGGCGCCTGGCAAGTTGACGGTTGCCGCATGCTGCCTCGAACTTGCTGACCAGGATGGTGTCGATCTGGGCCAGCCGCGAACCAATGGCAAGCGATTCAGTTTGAATGCGGTCCAGGCTCAGGAATATCTCTTGAGTCGCTTGTACGATGCGCCCGATTGCTGCTGCATCGAGATGCTCGGAGAGAACAGCCCTGGCGAGTAGCACCAACTGACGAGCCCGATCATCGAGCGGGCCGTCTGATGGGAGTGAAGGCAGATTTTCGTTTTGGTCGGATTGGCTCATATGTTGAAAAGTCGGTTGAGTAGTGAGTTGCGAAACGGCAAGTTCACCGCCAGGCAAAATTCTCTTGTGAAGGCGAGGATAGCGTCGTCATTCACGGGCTGCGGTCCGGAAAGACGACGAAATGGATGTAGCTTTCACGAGATGGCCTTGCCGAATCGCGTACTTCTTTTACGACTCGACCTTCGATATGTGTAGGTGTTTACCCCTATGGTAGGTGTCATCGGCGCGATAATCGCTCGCCGTGGGGATGTGCGGTGCGTTGGTGCAAATGCGGCAGCGGAGGGCCCCAGTCCAACCGGTTGGACGGGCAGCCGCGAAAAGCTGTGTGTTTTTGGCGAGCTTTCGGGGGATTCGCGGACGGGAAACTGATTTAAGGTCTTACTCACACGCGCGTCCTAGACGCATCGATTTCGACAAGCAGACCGTCACCCTGGGGTTGCTTCGTCCTCGCCCCTTTCCGTCTCAATCTCCCTTGCCCAGCGCCTTTGCTCGATGCATGTGCATCCGGCAAGTGCGTTGGCGCTTCAAGGATTCCTTGCTCTTCTGAGCATCGAATAATCGCCCGGCCTTTCTGCTGGGAAATCCCATTTACTGTTTTCAAGAGAGAAAACCATGGAATCCTTGGCCAATCTGATGCGCGCGCCTATCCGTCTGTTCTTCACGCTGATGGCGATCTATGTGGCATCGCAATCCACTGTCTGCGGCTTTTTCCTCGGCATCGTCGCGCTGTCGTGGGGGTATCACAAGCTCATCGGTCGTTCGCACGTTGTGCCGACGCCCCGTGACGTGTCGATGCCCAAGCCGCGAGCTGCCTATGCAGAACCTGAGCAGCCGCAAGCGCCCCAAGCACCTGTGTATGCCAAGTCCCCTGTCGTTGTGCCGTTGAAACGTCAGGAAGCAGCCCGCCGCAGCGCCTGACCTGTACCGCCCTCACTTGGAGGGCGGCCCTATCCAACTGTCGTGGGAACCTCGTTCTCACCGGCAGGTGGCAATAGGGTTCCCGCGCGGAGCACCCTATGAAAATGCAACTCGCCGCCTGGCAACTCGATTTCTTCGGGGACGCAGCACCCCTCACGGTCGATCCCCCCAAACGCGACCCGCTGCCCGATCCGAAGTACTGGAGCGAGTCCGTGCGCGAGCGGATGATTGACGCCCTGATCAGCCTCGCCTGCGACAGTCGTCGCGGCGACAACCTTCCCGAGTCGCTAGCCGACTGTGCTGACCTGCTGCGTTCGCGCATGCATGGGAAGGCCGTCGAGAAAGACGACTTCGAGATGACGCTTGGCTGGATCTTCGGCTACTGGGATGGGGCGGTGCCCTACACCTATGTCTGCGCTGTGACCGGCGTTGACCCCGAGGTTCTGCAAGACATCATCCTCAACCACCCCCGCCTCAAACGCGATCTGGACGAGGTCCGCCGGATGCGCTGCGGCACGCTGCTTTAGGGAGTCGCCCGTGAGTTTCATTCAGCGACTCTTCGACACGCTCCAGGACGCCCTACAAGCGCGGCCCGCCGCACCGGGTGCGTGCAATGCACCGGCCGTCGGCACCGGTTTGCGCAACGAAGTGCAGATCGAGATCGGCGGCGTGCCGAATCTCTTTCGCGACGAGGGCGAGCGCATCGTTCACTTCGTGGCCGACTTCGATGCCCGCCCGACGGCAACGCACTTTGGCCAGAAGCTGTTGCCCAATCCGGTTCCATACTGGAACGTGACGGCCGAACATCAGGGGGCGACGCTCTCCGCGGTGATTGCCGCTGCGATTCGCGCCCACGTGGCTCCGCCGGCGCAAGCTGCCTCGCCGGGCGACGGCGGCGCGAGCCAGTCCGCACGCCAATCTGCCCGCGAACCGACCCGTCATAGCCAGCACACTGGCGCAGCGGCCGGCAGGGCGCAGACCCGTCTTGAGCCCGGCGCTGCAGTGCACCGCGGCACCATCATTTTCTGGGGCGAAGCGGAGTTCGCCGATCGCAAGCGCATCGGTCGAACCTACACGTCGTTTGCACTGAAGCTGGAGACGGCAACTGGCGTTGACACCCTGCAAGGCGAAGGGTTAAAGGAAGCCATCGCCGAAGCCGGCTGCCAGCTCGGCGACCGTGTGGAAGTACGGCGTCTGCACAAGGTCAAGGTACAGGCATTCCACCGCAAGTCCGGAACGCCAAAACTCGAGGACGACGGTCAGCCCATCATGTGGGACAAGTGGCTGTGGTCGATTACCCGTTCACATTGATTCAAAATAGGAAAACTCTTCTATGGCATCTGTTAACAAAGTCATCCTGGTCGGCAACCTCGGCGCCGACCCGGAAACCCGTTACATGCCCAGCGGCGACGCGATCACCAACATCCGCATCGCCACCACCGATCGCTACAAGGACAAGCAGACGGGCGAGATGAAGGAGGCCACTGAGTGGCACCGCATCTCCTTCTTCGGCAAGCTCGCCGAGATCGCCGGCCAGTACCTGAAGAAAGGTTCGTCGGTCTACGTCGAGGGCCGCATCCGCACTCGCAAATGGCAGGACCAGTCCGGCCAGGACAAGTACAGCACCGAGATCGTTGCCGATCAGATGCAGATGATCGGCAGCCGTCAGGGTGGCGGCGCCGGTGACGACGAGGGCTACGGCCAGCAACCTTCCCGCCAGTCGCAAGGCGAGCGGGGCACGCGTCAGCGCCAGAGCGCGCGGCCGCGCCAATGGCCTGCATCTCAGACAGGATTCGACGAGGAAGACGATTCGATTCCATTCTGAGATTGGAACGAACAATCGGACTCTTCGACGCCTCTCGCCTCATCTCCACGTTGTTTTGCTACTGCTGCCGGCTTTCGCCGGCGGCAGTAGTCCCTACCTCTGTGCGCCGGACACTGGCGCGGTTCATCCTCCATCCCGCAGTGATGCGCCATGCTGAAAAGACCCTCTGGCTCTGCCGGGGTGTCCTTTGAGCAAGCGAGTTCCCCCGCCTGTCTCAGGCATCGACCAACCATTCCGACCGGAGTGAAACCCAATGAAAATGAGTGACATCACGAAGAACTGGACGCCCGCTCAATGGGACGCTCTGGTTTTGCAGTATCTGCCGGAGCGCTTCCTGACCGGCAAGCCTGGCCCATGCCCGATGTGCGGAGGCAATGACCGCTTTACTTACGACAGCAAAAGCGGCCGTGGCGACTGGGTATGCCGCCAGTGTGCCAATGGCAACCCGATGGCGGGCGACGCCATCCTGCTCATTTGCCGGTACACCGGTATGTCCTTTCTCGAGCTTGCTCGTGTGGTGGAGGGGGAGCCGGCACCGGCGATTGTCCGATCGGCGCGTCCCCCTATGCGGCGTCGTGGCATGGGTGACGCGGCCAAGGCCCGTCGTATCGAGCGAGTCTGGTCCAGCGCCACCCCGCTGATGCCCGGTGACGCCGCGATGCGGTACTTTGCCGCTCGCGTGCCAGGTCTCGTTGCACCGCGCCCAAGCGCTCTGCGGCTGGCGATGATGGACTATCGCCACGAGCATGCAGTGCAGGGGCGCTATCCAACGATCGTGGCCCAGTTCACGCGGCCAGATGGCCGCATGGCCACGGTGCACCGGACTGCGCTTGATCCGGCCAAACCGGCCAAGGCGCTTATCGTGACGGCGGACGGGGAAATCCTACCGGCCAAGCGCAATGACGTGACGGCGCTACCCCTCCCTGGCGGTGCGGTACGGCTCATGCCGCCGCGCGATGGCGTGCTGGGCGTGGCCGAAGGGCTGGAAACGGCCTATGCGGCGCACATGCTGTTCGGCGTGCCGACCTGGTGCTGCCTGAATCGTGTGCTGCTCAGCCGCTTCGTCGTGCCGCAAGGGCTTGGCATCCATACGCTGCACGTCTTTGCCGACTTCGATGAGATCGATCCGAAGACACGCAAGTCGCCCGGCATGGCGGATGCGCTGGCCTTGGCCAAGCGCGCCCGCAGTGAAGGTCTGACCGTCCACGTGCATCGCCCTTTGGTGCGCGGCACGGACTTTTGCGACCAGTGGCTCACCGCGTATCGGTTGCAATGCATTGCTGGCCAGCGAGCAGTCTGCGCTTAACCGGTCGTTCTGAATGCCGCCTTTCGGGGCGGTACCTCTTTCTCTTTCTGCCCTGCGGGTTCTGCCCGCGGGGGAGAACCCTTGCGGCAGATCACTTCTATGGGAAATAGTTTGTCAAGTAGCGGCAAGCCTTCTACAAAGATTCAGATCATAAAAAGTCCTCGATGTCGGGGCTACGTGGCCTCGACTAACTTGAGGGGGACGGCTGGTGCGCACGTGAGACATCGACGTCTCACCGACTTCTATCCGCCGGTAGTACCGGCCTCATCCTGTATGCGCGTGGCGCCGGATAGTGCAATCCGGGAGATGTGCCCCATCTAATTATCGGCCGCGCTAAGCAGGCCTGCGATCTGCACGGGCACAACTCATCTCACCCTCGAGTGTTAAGCGACATCGCAACTGATGTCATGCCGGTTTGAACTGGGCCCCGTCGGGGATGATGCCCTCCTTTAGGTAACGCCATAGTGCGATCACGAGGCGCCTGGCGAGCGCGACGATGGCAATGCGGCGGGCACGGCGGTTGGGCCCGGTACCTTGGGTTCGCTCGTTGAACCATCGTGTAAGCGCGCTGCCAGGCTGGTATCGGAGCCAACCCCAGGCCATCTCGATAAGCTGAACCCGTACCCGTCGATTGCCTTGCTTGCTAATACCCTGATCGACGCGGCTCTGGCCGCTGTCGTAGGGCTGGGGCACGAGTCCTACGCACGCGCCGAGCTGTCGGCGGTTGCGGAACTGCCGCCAAAACAGTTCGAGCATAAGACGCGATGCACCAATGTCACCCACTCCCCTCAAGCGCTTGAGCCAGGTGATTCGCTCACGTACCGGCTCGGGTAGGCGGTCGTGAAGAGTACGCTGGAGATCCTTGAGTTGCTGCTCGGCGAGTTCCAGGCGATGCGATTCACGCAGCAACCGTTCGCGCAGTTCGTCTGGCAACGGGGAGCCGTCGTGGCAGGTCAGTTCGCCGCTAGCGAGCCGCTTGGCGAATGCACGGTGGTCAACCTCGTCCCAACAGCCAACGGTAACAAGCAGTTTGCGCATGCGGTCGCGGTGCTGCATGACTTCCTTTTGCAGTTGTCCGCGATCGCGAATCAGATGACGCGACGCTTCATCCTGCAGAGAGGGCGCACGTACCACCCGCATACGGTCTCGCTCGCCATGTAGCCACGCACGTAAATTGGTGACGAGCTTGATCGCATCGAGGCGGTCCGTCTTCGCACGCCGCTTGTGGCGCTCCACCGGGATGCTCGCGGCATCGACCATATAACAGTCGATGCCGCGCGAGCGCAGCGACCGAAGGATCCAGAATCCGTCCTGTCCAGCTTCGTAGCTAACAACCACGCGCACATGCGAAGGCAGCGACCACTTGCGCTTTTGCTGCTCGATCAACTCAAGGACGGCCTGCAGTCGAAGAGCGGCTTGTAGAGCGCCAACCGAGTGAACCGCGGGTCTCTCCCTGAGGCCGTCGTGAAGTGCAACCTTCCATTGTGCGGCCGACAGTTCGAGAGATACCGCCAGGATGGCGTCTTCAGCATGTAGTTCGGTAGCGTGATCGGCGTCCATGATGCCCTCCATTGAGCAAGCCCGTGCCCCATCAATCCTACTGCTAGCCGTCTTGGCGATCCCTTCCCCTACATAGGATCTACTTGGAGTTCTGATATGTCGTTCAAAGGTTTCAATGTGATCGTGGGTCGTCTGCAAATCCGAGCCATGCGCCAACTGCCGTCGGGTACCGTCCCGGCGTGCCAATCCGACGCAGAGACCTACCATGTCTACCGTCGCAATGCCGACGGATCCACGCAGCTTCAGCACACTGACGTGGATTTTGATTCCGCCTTCACGTATTGCGCCGGTCTGCAACGCCCGATGCGGGGTCATGCCGGGATAAAGCCGGAAATGACACATAAGCCCAAAAGTAATAAAGAACGGCATCTTTATGTCGGTCGCCCACTGGCCACGAGATAGGTGCGCAACTCGGCTACGATGTCTTGCTGCGCCTCGCATTTGGCCTGTGACTGCGCGAAGGCCAGCTCAAGCTCGCGCACCTGCGTCGACAGGCTGCCAGCTTGTGCCAACGCTGCCGCCAATTGTTCCTGCAGCGCTTGGGCGTGGGCATCCTTGTCGGCGAGCTGCGTCGCCAGCACGCCGTTGCGCTGCTCGATCGGCTGCAGCGCTTCGAGCTTTTGCGTCTGGCGTCGACTGAATTCTTGAGCCTGCTGAAGAGCCTGGCGCGTATGGGACAGTTCGGCCACCAGGCGCGCGCCGTCCTGGTTCAGACGGGTGACTTCCTCCTGCTTGACGACGATGGTTTGCTGCGCCTGGCGTAATTCGGCCTGCAGTTGCTGGAGTTGCTGCTCGTGCCGGCGCTGGTCCTGGTCGCGCTGGTCCTTGACCGCTTGGCGGTAGTGATCGAGGGCTTCGCGCGCGTGCTGGTGTTTTTCCTCGAGGGAGCGCCGGTGGGCTTCGTTCTCGGCCAGCCGCTCCTTGAGGTCGGCGACTTGCTGCTCGGCCGTGTGGCGCGCGATCGTTTCTTGCTGCAGCGTCTCGCGGGCGCGGCCGTGCGCGTCTCGCTCCTGCTGCAGGGCCGTCTCGACGCGCTGCACGTGCCCGCCTAATTGCTCGGCGTCGCGGTGTGCGGCGGCCAGATGCTCCGTGTGCCGGCGCTCCTGTTCCGCGTGTTCGGCGCGCGCGGCATCGATCCCCGCATTGGCTTCCTCCTGCAATTGCGCGGCCAGCCGCTCCACCAGATCCTGCAGCGCCTCGCTGATAGAAGCCTTGCGGCCGGCGGCACCGCCGTCCTCGGTCTCGAGTTCCCGCAGGTACTTGTGGATGGTCGTCTTCGAGCCAGTATTACCGAGCGCGATGCGCACGGCGTCGACCGACGGGTGCTTGCCTTGCGCGATGAGCGCGTCGCGCGCCTTTTTCACTTCGGATTTGTAGAGTCCGGTGCGGGCCATCGGGCGTCCTCGAAATATCGTAATAGATTACATACCACGTAATTACATAGCAAAATACCGCACATGACAATGACGATTTGGGAGGAAACTCACACCGGATAAGGCGGCGTTATCCGGTATCATGCGCAAATTCGGCCAGCTTTGGCCCCTTTGATCCGTAATACGGCCTTCGCCCAGCGACAGGAGCCCCCCCGATGAGCAAGCTTGACCAGTACCTGCGGGCCGCCACGCGCGACAACACGCGGCAGAGCTACCAGTCGGCCGTGCGGCACTTCGAGGTCGGTTGGGGCGGCTTCCTGCCGGCGACCGCCGACAGCATCGCGCGCTACCTGGCCGACCAAGCCGAGACGCTGTCGGTCAACACGCTACGGCAGCGCTTGGCCGCCTTGGCGCAATGGCATCTCGAGCAGGGCTTCCCCGATCCCACCAAGGCGCCGGTGGTGCGCAAGGTGTTCCGCGGCATTCAGGCGCTGCACCCCGCCCAGGAAAAGCGCGCTAAACCGCTGCAGCTCGCGCAGCTGGACCAGGTCGTGCGCTGGCTCGATGCCGCCAGCGAGACGGCACGCGCCGAGCGTGACCGCGGCGCCGAGTTGCGCCACCGGCGCGACAAGGCGCTGCTCCTGCTCGGTTTCTGGCGCGGCTTCCGTGGCGACGAGTTGACGCGCCTGCTGGTCGAGCATGTCGCCATCGCGCCCGGAGAAGGCATGACCTGCTATTTCCCGCAGACGAAGGGCGACCGCCACTACCAGGGCACCACCTTCAAGGCGCCGGCGCTGTCGCGGCTGTGCCCGGTCGAGGCCTATGCGGCCTGGGTGGAAGCGGCGCGGCTGACGTCCGGACCGGTGTTTCGCGCGATTGATCGCTGGGGCCATGTCGGCGAGGCGGGGCTGCATGCCGACAGCCTGGTGCCGCTGCTGCGCTCGATCCTGGCGCACGCCGGTATCGCCTCGGCTGAGCTGTATAGCGGGCATTCGCTGCGGCGCGGGTTCGCCAATTGGGCGACCTCCAACGGTTGGGACCTCAAAACCTTGATGGAATATGTCGGCTGGAAGGATGTCCACTCGGCCATGCGCTATGTCGAAGCGGCCGACCCGTTTGCCCGACGCCGGATCGAATCGGCGCTGCCGGGCGCGCTACCAGGCCCCAACCCCGCGTAATGGCAGCAGGCTTGGCATTCAGGCAGCGGCAGAATATGCTGGCGCCTTTGCGCGCGATCCGCGCAACGAGCCGTTGCGAACAAGGAACGCATGTTGGGGAGTCCCTTGCATGGCCAGCATCGAACGCACCGCCTATCCGCGTTTTCCGCGTACGCTCACGCTCAAGGATCTGCAGACCTCGTTCACCCCGCGGCCGGAGGAAATTGAGTGGGCGCAAGGCTTCGCCCGCACCGCGGAGCGGCGCCTCGCGCTTCTGGTCAACCTGAAGTGCTTCCAGTTCCTGCGCCACTTTCCGGCGGTGGAGGCGGTTCCCCCGGAAGTCATCGAGCACGTGTCGGCCTGCCTGGGCATGGCGCCGGTACGGCAGATCACCTATCCCGCCGCGCATACCGCGCGCTATCGGCATCACAAGGTGATCCGCACCTTGTTGGGCATCAAGCCTTACACCGATGCCCAGACGCGCCTCGTCGCAATCCGACTCACCGAGGAAGCCGCCGGCGTGGTGGACACACGCGTGGACATCATCAACATCACGATCGAGGAACTGGTTCGGCTGGGCTACGAACTGCCTGCCTTCAGGACGCTCGACGAGATCGCGGAGCAGGCCCATGCCATGGCCGAAGCCGCGCTCCATCGCCAGATCGCGCAGCGCCTGTCCGCCGACCAGCGCCAATGGCTCGATCAACTGCTGGAAACCGAGCTGCCGGCGCGGCGCTCGCTCTATCAGCAGATCAAGCGATCCGCAAAGAAGGCGACGCGCAAACACCTCGACCTGGTGCTGGACCAGTTGGAGTGGCTCGAATCGCTGCCTGACAGCGACACGCTACTCGACAGCGTTCCGGCGACCAAACTAAAACACTTGGCCAACATGGCATCCGCCCTCGACGCCGGCGACATGAAGGACTTGCGGCCCGCCAAGCGACACGCACTGATCCTGGCCTTGGTGCGCCAGATGCGCATCGGCGCGCGCGACGACATCGCGGAAATGTTCATCCGCCGCATGGGGGCGATCCACAAGAGTGCCAAGGAAGAACTTGACATCATCCAGGCGCGCCAGCGCGAATTGAGCGAAGAGCTGGTCGCCGCGCTCGAGCTGGTCATCGGCATTCTGGCCGAAGAC
Organism: Cupriavidus sp. BIC8F; assembly: GCF_032465815.1. Taxonomy (NCBI): domain Bacteria; kingdom Pseudomonadati; phylum Pseudomonadota; class Betaproteobacteria; order Burkholderiales; family Burkholderiaceae; genus Cupriavidus; species Cupriavidus sp. BIC8F. Next base: position 87,414 of record NZ_CP136096.1, read on the forward strand.
CTGGACGATGCCCATACCGGACAGCGCGTGCGCGAGCTGCTGGCGCCGCATGGCGATCTGGACAAGCTGCAGGCCGATTGCGAAGCGATCCGCGTCTGGAGCGACGGCAATCACTTGCCTTTGCTGTGGAAGCCTTTCAAATCATGGCGTGCGGCGATGTTCCAGATGGCGAAGGGCTTGCGCTTTGTCGCGGCGACCGAAGACCGCCGACTGCTCAAGGCGTTGGACGTCGTGCTGCAGAACGAGCACCGCAAGACCGATTGGCTCGCCGACGAGGTGGACCTGTCGTTCGCATCCGAGCGCTGGCGCAAGCTGGTGCGCCGCTCGCAGACCTTGGGCAAGCCGACGAATCGGCGCTACCTGGAGGTGTGCGTGTTTTCCCATCTCGCCGGCGATCTGCGCTGCGGCGACGTTTGCATCGAAGGATCGGGTAACTTTGCCGACCTTCGTCAGCAATTGATGCCGTGGGAAGAATGTCAGGCGTTGCTTCAGGACTATTGCGACCGGATCGGCCTGGCGTCCGATGCGCAAGGCTTTGTCAACGACCTCAAGCAGCTGCTGACCCAGACGGCCGAACAGGTCGACAGTGAATTCCCACAGCATGCCGGCGACGTGACGATCAGCCCCAGCGGCGAGCCTACGCTCACGCGTGTCACGGCGCGCGAAGTCCCGCCGTCGGCCATTGCCTTGCAAGCCGCCATCGACAGCCGGCTCGTGCCGCGCAATCTGCTGGACATCCTCGCCAACATCGAGCACTGGACGGGGTTCACCCGCCATTTTGGCCCGCAATCCGGCGACGATCCGAAACTGCGCAACGCGCGCGAACGCTATCTGCTTACCGTCTTTGCCATGGGTTGCAACCTCGGCCCCAACCAGGCGGCGCGGCACTTGTCGAACGGCGTGACGCCACATCAGTTGTCGTACGTGAATCAGCGCCACATGGGCCTCGAGCAGTTGGACAATGCCTGCCGCGACCTGACCGAGCTGTATCTACGCCTTGATTTGCCGAAGCTGTGGGGCGAAGGCAAGAAGGTGGCCGCCGACGGCACTCAGTACGACTTCTACGAGCAGAACCTTCTGGTCGGCATGCATTTCCGCTACCGCCGCATGGGCGCCGTGGCCTACCGGCATGTGGCCGACAATTACATCGCGGTGTTCCGCCACTTCATCCCGCCAGGCGTGCTGGAGGCCATTTACGTCATCGAGGGCTTGCTGAAAGCCGGCTTGAGTGTCCAGGCCGACACCGTCTATTCGGATACGCACGGCCAATCCGAAGCCGTCTTTGCATTCACCTACCTGAACGGCATCCAGTTGATGCCGCGCATCCGCAATTGGAAGGATCTGCGCTTCTACAAGGCGGAGAAGGGCATCCGCTACAAGCACATCGACCGTCTGTTCAGCGATGTCATCGATTGGCAGCTGATCCGCAGCCATTGGAAGGATCTGATGCAGGTGGCGATTTCAATCCAGGCCGGCCGCGTCATGTCGCCGATGCTGCTGCGTAAGCTGAGCCACGAGGGCCGGCACAACCGACTGTTTGCGGCGGCAAGAGAACTCGGTCGCGTGCTGCGCACAGTCTACCTGCTGCGCTGGATCTCGCAGAAGGACATGCGGCAGGAGGTGACGGCGACCACCAACAAGATCGAGTCGTATCACGCCTTCACCAAATGGCTCGATTTCGGCGGCGACGTCATTACCGAAAACGATCCGAACGAGCAGCAGAAGCGCGTGCGCTATATCGATCTGGTGGCCTCGGCCGTGATTCTGCAGAATACGGTCGACATGATGCGGATCATGCAAGACCTTCACGCCGCCGGCGAACCGGTTTCCGCGGCCGATGCCGCCTTCATGAGCCCGTATGGCACGACCGGGGTCAAGCGGTTCGGCAACTACCACCTCGATTTGAAGCGGCCGCCGGAGCCGTGGCTCAAGGAATCCTTGTTCCGCCAAGCCGTGAAACGAGCGCGCGCCGACGCCGGCAATGGTTGAGCAGCAACAACAAATCAGGAGGATTTGATATGAGCGATTCCGACGATACGGTCGAGACGGCCTACGGTCGCCTGGACCGGGCAGCATTGGTGCAAGCACAGCAAACCTATGACACCACGAGCCTACTGCGCATGGTGGACGATCTCGACGCCATGTTGAGCGAAGCCCGTGGCGAAGATGGGCTGCGCGATATGCTGCTGCGCCTGCACGGGATGGCGCATACCGTCATCAACGGCGCGGGGATGACGGTCGCAACCGGCGAGGAAAGTTTGCCGGAATTGGCGTTCGACACGCTATCCGAAGTGCTGCGAATCGTCACGATGCTGCAAGGCTGGCTCCGTCAGATCGAGCCGTTGGAGCAGTTGACGCCACGCAACTAATCGCATAAGAGCGGCGTTCTATATTACTTTTAGTGTTAAGTGTCATTTCCGGCTTTATCCCGGCATGACCCCTGCAAGGCAGGTCCGTGCTGCCACGGCGTGGCAACCTTACGGCCCCGGCTAATTTCATGATCATGAAATTAGCCGGGGCCGAATAGGGGGCGGCCTCAGGCCTTGTTCGTCCAGCCGATCCGGTGCCGCACCTGCGTGGCCTCGTGCCGCGCATCCTCTTCGCTGTGCAGGTAGCCGCTCGTCGTCGAGAGCGAGCTATGCCCGAAGTTGTCGCGCACAAAGCGCAGGTCGACCTGCTGGTCGGTCATGTGCGAGCCCGCGGTGTGGCGCAGCCAGTGCGCCGAGGCGCTGGCCAGCACCGCGGCTTGCGCCTCCCACTCGGGCCCGCGCGCGCGCAGCCGCGTGGCCGCCATGCCGAACATTTCCTTCAGAATCAGGTGCAGCGCGCCGCGTGACAGCGGTTTCTCGCTGCCCGCTTTGCCAATCACCGGCAGCACCAGCGCACGCGTCTCCCCGAACTGCGGGGTGGGCGGCAGCCCATGGGCGCGGCGGTAGCGCGCCAGTTCGGCAATCAACTCGTCGGTGGCCGGCACCAGCCGGGTCTTGTTGCCCTTGCCGGTCACCTCCAGCCACCAGCGCTCGATCCCCTGGGCATCGCGGCGGCAGAAGAACGCCCCCATGGGGGTGGCCGTCAGTTCCGAGGCGCGCAAGCCCCCCAGGTAGAGCACGGTCAGCACCCAGCGGCAGCGCGCCGCGTGCAGGCGTTCCCGCGCGGTTTCGGTCGGCATCGCCGCGACCGTGTCCTTGACCGTCGCCCACAGCTCGTGGCTGAGATAGCGCGTGATCCGTGGCTTGGTGGGCGCGCGCCGACGGCGGGCGAGGGCGAGCGGGTTGCCGGCCAGATAGCCGGCTTCCGTGAGCCAGGCGAAGCAGGCATTGAGGATGAGCAGCGCCTGACGCACGCTGCCGGGCGACAGCGGCCCCGCAAACGGGCGCCAGTCCGGATGGCTGCGCGCGAGCTTCTTGCTGCCGGCCAGCATCCAGCGCGCGGCCGGCTGCGGATCGGCGAGGAAGCGCTCGTAGAGGAGCAGGTCTTCGTGCGTCAGTGACGACAGGGGTTTGCCGCGTTGCAGGACGGCCCAGAGGATCAGCCGCTCGACTTCGCGGCGGTAGGTGGCGAGCGTCGCGGTGCTGTCGGCATAGCGGGCGAGCCAGGCGGTGACGGCGGCCAGGTCATCGGCCGCGGCAATGCGGGCGCCGGTGGCCGGTGCGCGGTTGGTGCCATGGGCGCCGGACAGCGCTGGGGGCGGGCGCAGGCGCTCGAGCGGCGTGGGGAGCGGGTCGACCAGGCTGTGGCGTGGTGGGAGGGGAAGCGGGTCCATGGCGGGGTCTAAAAGTCACACCTAGTGTCGATATTATAGACATAAGCGGACTTATGTCTAAAATATGCTGCCTGAAATTGGCTTTATTACGTATTACGGTGTAATATTTATCATCATTTTTGCGTTTTTCTTCCCATGCCCGCTGCCGACCTGGATCTGACCGACGCCGCGCTGCAGGCCGACCTGGCTGAGCTGCGCGGGCGTTTTCCCGAGACCCGCGCGCTCTACCGCGAGGTCTGCGGCCTGCTGTTCTTCCGCTACGGCGTCACGCCCACCGCCAACAAGCTCTACAGCCTGGTGCGCAAGGGCAGCATGGGCACGCCGGCCGAGGTGCTGCAGGCGTTCTGGCAGGAACTGCGCGGGCGCACGCGCGTGACCATTGACCACCCCGACCTGCCGGAGGCGTTGAAGGAGATCGCGGCCGGGGCGGTGCAGACCATCTGGCAGGCGGCCAACGAGGCCGCCACCGGCGAGCTGGCCACGCTGCGCGCCGAGGCGCGCCATGCGGTCAGCGCCGCCGAGGCCGAGCGCGACGCCGCGCGCACCGAGACCGCGGCGGCGCGGGAAGAGGTGGCCGCCCTCTCGGCGCAGTTGGCCGAAGCTAGGCAGGCGCATGAGGCCGTGCAGGCGGCGCTGGCGGCGGAGCGGCAGGGGCACGCCGCGACCCAGGCCCGGCTGGAAGCGGGGCGGGCGGAGCTGGACGCCGCTGGGCGGCAGCTGGCGGAGCTGCGTACCCAATTCTCGACCGAGCTCGAGCGCGCCCGCGAGCAGGTGACCCTTGCCCAGGAACGGGCCGAAGCCAGCGAGCGCCGCGCCTTGCGCGAACTGGACGCGGAGCGGACCGCGCGCCAGCAGAGCGAGCGCACCGCCGAGGCGTTGCGCGGGGAGCTGGTGGCGGCGCGCAGCGAGGCCCGCGATGCGGCGGTGGCGCAGGCCGAAGTCCGGGCCCGGCTGGAGGCCCAGGCCGCGGCGCTCGCCGATCGGCTCGCGGCCGCCGAGCAGGCGCAGCGCAAAGCGGTGCACGACCTGGACGCGGTGCAGGCGGAGTTGGGCGCGGGGCAGCGCCGCGCGGAGCGCGCCGAGGCCGAGGCGGCGCTGGCGCGCCAGCTGCTGGCAGAATTGCGGATGGGGCCGCCGGAGCGGCGGGGGGAGAGTGGTGGTGGGCGGCGGCGCAAGGCCGGGAGCCCAGCGCCGACCGAGCAGCAAGCACAGAGCGAAAATCAGGGCGCGCCAACCACAACTCTGAATCCGGATGACGGCAGCGATGGCAACGACGACAATGACAGTCAACAATGAGCGGGCCGCGGCGATCCGCTGGATCCAGGACCAGATGGCCGACTATGGGCTGACGATGGAAGAACTGGCAGCGGCGGGGTGCTTCGATCCGCCGCCCCCGCCACCACCGGTCTACTATCGCAACGCCCAGGGAATGAGCTGGGACGGGCAGGGCGAGATGCCCGATTGGCTGCGGCGGGCGGTCAATGCGGGACAGTCGGTGGAGTTTTACCGGGTCGGATAGGAGGACTGCCGCGCGATACCGGGCGCTGCAAATGCGGTTTCGATGCTAAATCAGAAGCTTGCAGAGGCATGAAGGCGGATGCTTTCCGAATCCCGGGCGACCCTCAAATGGCCTCAATCCGCGGGCGACGGATCGGCATATTACTCAGGTCCGCTTCCGGATACGGCGCAAAATTGAAATACTGCGCTTCTCTGTCTGTAGGTTCACCACTCGCGGTGCATTGCAATTTTCGATGGAACTACGGCGAACATTCACGAACCTGCCCGTGCACAGCAGAGTGTTAATGTCACGGCTTGCCGACGCGTTGGCGCAATAAATGGAAAGGACGGATGCAAATTCACTTGTTAGGGCCGCACCTGCAGATAGGTTCGGACTATAAATTGACCCCTGAGACGCTGGACCTCCTGCGAGCCATACATGCCCACAGTTCGATTACCATCGCAGCGCGAGCGCACAATATGCACTATCGCACAGCATGGCGTAAGGTAAAGGAACTCGAGAATGCACTGCAGTTGCCTGTGATCATCGCCATCCAAGGCCGGGCCACTTATTTGACTCCGCTCGGCAAGAACTTGCTTCATGCAGTGGAAACAATCAATGAGGCGTGTGAGGGGGCAGCCAAACCAGGCATAGCTGCGCTAGCGGGGCTTTTGCGATCAGTGTAGTGATAGTAACCAACGTAAGCGGTGCGCCAGCACCGGCCTGAAGTTGGCGCCGCGTTATGCCCGTGCAGTCATGCCGAAGTTCTGACCGTATTCGGCTAGCGAATGGACGATATCGACTATTGATCTTTCCGTAAATCACGACATCACCACAACGTTGCCTGAACCCAGCACGCGGCGATGATCGAAGGCCGGTGTTGAGCGCTTTTGAGCTTGTTGCGGGCGACGGTATGCAACTCATTGAGGTTGTCGGGGCAGAAGTTTGCAATCGCATGACGCTTGAGCCATGCCCACAGGTACTCAACTGGGTTGAGCTCGGGGCAGTACGGTGGCAGGAAGGTCATATGAATATGTCCCTCGAGAGAATCCAGATATTCGCGGACCATTGCGGCGCGATGGGGCCTGGCCCCATCCCAGATGATCAGCAACGGCTGCTTCAGATGCGCTTTAAGCGCCTTAAGAAACTCGACCACCTGTTCTTTCTTGACGCTGCCTTCGTACAGCCGAAACAGGTAGTTGGTGCCATGCTTATCCGGTTGTCTCCCAAGCCCCCTACCGATAGTATGTTGGGCATCTGTGCCAACCCGTGGCAACCATGGTTATTGACGTGCTTGACCGAGGCGATCTGCCGTTTCCGGGCTCGCTGCCGGAGTTTCAGCGGATGTTTCCAGACGAAGCGGCATGCATGGCCTACCTTGAGCGCGCTCGATGGAGCGATGGGTTCATTTGTGGCCACTGTGGCTTGATTGATGAGCCGTACCGCTTTGCCAATCGCCCCGGCGTTTTCCGTTGTCGCCATTGCACACGCGACACGAGCCTCACTGCTGGCACCGTCATGGAGCGCACGCACACACCGCTGTCGGTTTGGTTCTGGGCGGCGTATCTGGTCGCCAGTCAGACGCCTGGCATGTCGGCCGTTCAGTTCCAGCGCCAACTCGGCCTGTCGCGTTACGAGACCGCCTTCCAGATACTCCACAAGTTGCGCGCCGGCATGGTGCGCCCCGACCAGGATCGGATCGGTGGCAAGCCTGAGGAACACGTCGAGGCCGATGAGGCCTACGTCGGTGGGCGTACTCGCGGCAAAGGCAGGGGCGTGCACGACATGGTTCTTGTGGCCGGCGCTGTCGAGGTTCGGCAACGCAAGCTTGCCGGCAGCCGCAACAAACGCAAGAGCGCACGGTATGCCGGACGAGTTCGGCTCGCTCTGGTTCCTGACCGAAGTGCCCGGTCGCTGGACGGATTCATCGAGCGTACCGTTGCATCCGGCGCAACCATCATCACCGACGACTGGAGCGGTTATGCCAAGCTGGGCGAGCGCGGCTATGGCCATATCGCCATCGCGCAGCGCGGTGACATGCAAGTGGCCGAAACCTTCCTGCCGATCATTCACCTTGTGTTCTCCAATCTCAAGACCTGGCTGCGCGGTATTCATCACGGTGTCAGCCCGCAGCACCTACAAGCCTATCTCAACGAATTCACCTTCCGCTTCAACCGCCGTTTCTATCCCTTCAACGCGTTTCGCTCCCTGCTCGGCATCGCTGGTGACGTCACCGCGCCGACCTATGCCGAGCTCTATGCCAAAAAATCGCTACCCACTAAGCGGTTCACAAGAAATACCTCTATAATATCGAATCAAATAAGAACTGCGACATAGACGATGTCCGTATTGAAGCCGCTGAAACTGACGAAGGAACAACGTACTGAGCTTGAAGCACTGGCGAGAAGCCGCCGTGATGGAAGAACACGAGACAGGTCGCGGACAATTCTGATGTTTAGCGATGGCGTGCCTGCCAAGGAGATAGCCAAGCGACAGGAGTTGACGTTGGAGGCGGTATACGAGAGGCGCTATCGTTGGTTGGAAAAAGGCATGGCAGCGCTGTCAGACGCGCCGCGCAGCGGTGCCCCATCCAAGCTGTCGACGGAGCACGTTGAACAGTTGAAGGCATGGGCGACGCAGGAAGCGCTGACTGTTCCGGAACTGCTCTCACGACTCGAAGAGAAGTTCGGGGTTCGGGTTCATCGCAATACGCTGACAGCAGCTCTCAAGCGAGCGGGGCTGGTATGGAAGCGAACCCGGCATAGTTTAAAAAAAAGCGGGATGAGCAGCGATTCCGACAAGCCCAATCTGAAATCGGGGAGTTGGTCGAGCAAGCTAAGCGTGGCGAAATCGAGCTCGCCTACGTAGACGAAGCTGGCTTCGCGCAAGCGCAGCCGAATCGAAGTGCTTGGACACCAGTCGGGCAGCAGCACATGATTGAAGCCCGGCGCGGTAAGCGCCTGAACGTGGTCGGAGCACTGCTTTCCTCAGGAGGACTGTTTGCAGTGAAGTTGTGGGAGACGATGACCTCGATGCTGTTCGTTGGATTCCTCGGCCTACTGGTCGAACACGTCGGCAAGCCGCTGACCGTGATTCTCGACAATGCCTCGGTCCACACGGCACGCGCACTTCGGCCTTATCTCTGGCTGCTACGAAGGAAAGGTTTGACGTTGTACTTCCTGCCACCGTACAGCCCGGAGCTCAATCGCATTGAGAAGCTTTGGCACAAGATGAAATACGAGTGGCTGGCCTTCAAGGCCCGCGACGCCAAAACCCTAGAAGCTGATGTCGACGTAATCCTTCAGGGATTCGGTACAGACTACAGATTGACTTTTTGTTGAACGCTTAACGGATCATCTTTCCGCAGATGAAGATGAAGCCCAGGAACGTAAAGGTTTCTGGCTTACCCAACCCGCGCCGCTTTCGTCGTGCCGCCGCAGACCAGGGTCGCAGCGTGCTCGTATTCTGCGCAAACACAACGGTTACTATCCGTTACAGAATACGCCTCAACGCGGTCGCTGCGAGCAAGTACAGTTGCCGATATCCAAAGTTGAGGAAGAAATGAAGCAGCTTGCATTCGTTCTCTGCAGCGCACTGCTCGCAATTGCTCCCGCCGCCCAAGCGCACGTGAATGTCGATGTTGGTATCGGCATTCCGGGCATTGTCGTCCCTGCGCCCGCCCCGGTCTATGTTGCGCCCGAGCCCGTCTACGTCGCGCCGGCGCCTGTCTATGCTCCTCCCCCGGTCATCATGGCACCCGCGCCCGTTTATGGGCCTCGTTGGCGAGGCCGGGACTATGACGATGACGACGACCAAAGCGAGTGGAAATGGCGCAGGTACGGCCGCCGTGGCCACGGCCAGCACGGCCAGCACGGGCACCAAGACTGACAGGCGCCGCGTATTTCATCGGATCAGCGAAACAACTCAGCGGATTGGCTTGCCTAAGAAAGCGCAATTTGCACTCGATTTTCGCATGAGGACAGGATGACTAAGACGCTCCGTTGGGTTCTCGGAATTGGTGCCATATTAGTAGCTCTGTTGGTAGCAGCGCTGGCATTTCAGTCTGATGAATCAGGCGACAAGCAGCATGGCCAGACAGGCGAGCAAGGCGAAAAGGAGAATAAATAGACCATCCAGCCGTCGCAGGCCTAGCAGGCTGCTGAAGTACTCGCCGCACACACGGTATGCTTTCCGCCTCTGCAGGTGGGCACTGTTTGATTTCACAATCCGGAACCTACGCGCCCCTGAATTGAGTTTTTCGGCTGTTGGGCGCCCATTTCCGGCTTTCTTTGCCCGCTTACTGCAACTGCGGACGGATTTGTCCCAGCGAACGCATGCGCACGAGGTTGTAGGCGGCCATGCTCAGCACGAACATCTGGTCGACTCGCTTCAGTCCGCGCGCCATCACCTGGCGCATGCGCCCGACCGTCTTGACCCAGCCGAAGCCTTGCTCGATCAGCTTGCGCTTTTGCTGCGAGATGGCATAGCCCTCGCTACGGGCAATGGCATCAGGAACGGCCGAGCGCCGACCCGAGGTGTTTTGCGCGACATGCGGCATCACTTTCATCTCCAGGCACGCCTGAATGAACTCCTGCGCGTCGTAGCCCTTGTCTGCACCCACTGTGATTTCGGTGTCCGGGTCGACCGTTGCCTGCCGGGCGTCGTTGAGCATGACCTTCGCAGCCTCGCGCTCGGCGTGTCCATCAGCAGTGCTCACCAAGGCGCTGACCACCAGGCCGTGGCGGTTGTCGCTCAGGGTATGGCCCATGTAGCGCAGCTCACTGCCAGTCTTGCCTTTGCGATAGAGCTTCGCATCGGGATCGCTCGTGGACTCATGCGTCTCGTTGCTGCGCTTGTGCCCCCTGAAGTCGCCACTATCGTCGTCACCGTCACTGCCATCCTTGCGAACAAAGCTCTTGTGGCCTGCCCACGCCTGAATCAGCGTGCCGTCCACGCTGAAGTGCTCGCCCGACAGCCAGTTCTTCTTCTGTGCAAGGGCCAGCACCTCGTTGAAGAATTCAATCACCGCATCGTGCTGGATCAGGCGCGCCCGGTTCTTGGTGAAGACCGTGGGCACCCACACTGCGTCGTCCATCGACAACCCGATGAACCAGCGAAACAGCAGGTTGTACTGCGTCTGCTCCATCAGTTGACGCTCGGACCGGATGCTGTAGAGCACCTGCAGCAACATCGCTCTCAGCAGCTTCTCCGGCGCGATGCTCGGGCGACCGCCCTTGATGTCGGCCTCATACATCCCCGCGAACAGCCGATCCATCTTCGCCAAGGCCTGATTGACCATGGTGCGGATCGGGCGAAGTGGATGGGACTTGGGCACGAAATCGTCCAGCCGCCGCATGGTGAACAAGCTTTCGGTGAAGGTGTCTGCGCCGCGCATGCAATGTTGGAGAGTGAATCGTGTCGAGTTCTCAGATCAACGTTTCGAGCTGTCGATGCGCTGACTCGGGGTCGAGGTACTTCAGCAGCCTGCTAGAAACGTTGCCGAAGCGACGGCCTAAACAAAGCCCGATTCATTGCTGCTTTCTCCAAGGCTAGCCATGCTGCTGTCGACGCGGCGCATCTCTATGACATCATTGTGACCTTTAGCGGTTTCTTACAGGCCAGATGTACGTCGGCCATGCCACCGCATACCTTGCCGCGCGCCAGCGCGACGCCCCGAGCGGCCATCCTCACTTGGGCGACTCCGCGGCCACGGCCTGTTCATCGGGGTGCAGTTTGTTGCAGCCATTGACAGCGGGGCCACGTTGAATGCGGCGCTGATGATGCATGCACGCCTGAAACCTACTGCCATGTAGAACAAGCTGCTGGTCTGCCACATGGGCGGCGCGATGAGGGGCATGAGACCATGTCCTGCTCCGCCGTTCATCTGCACGAAGCGCGGATGTCGACGAGCGCCTGCTGCGACGGCAGGAGTGGTGCGGCGGTATACAGTATAAGAAGGGGACGCATCATCGCACACAATACGCCCCAAGGCTGTTGCGGAATATGCCGACGTTGTCTGATTGCTGCAACGTGCTGATTGCCACTACACCAGAATTTTTTGACCACTTGTAACTATTATCTTACACTTCACGCCATAGCTGTCGGAAATAAGTCGATCAGCACATAATTTGCATCGGAGCGCGAGCATGGGACCGAGAAGCCCTGCAGTGCGGCACGACAGTCGGGTCAATCTGTCGTTTCAGGTCGTTTGGGTAAACGGGATTATGGGCACCGGGCGCCGGTACGTATGCCCTTGGCGTTCTCCCCGCAGCCCCGATGCTTCCGATTACGAGGGCGTCGTATTTCGGAGTCTCCGGTCCGACGCCACACTTGATCCATTCACATTTTTTGCTCGCGAGAATTTCGGGTTGCTCCGGCGACAGTTGTCACTTCGACGCTTAGAATTTTCGCTCGCTGCTGTGAGGGTCCTCTCTCCGTTTGCTGTGCTCATATTGTTTTTCATAAAGAAAACAACAACAAAAGGCACATCGGAGACACGGCCATGACATCAAAGAAGATCTCGGCCGCAGGCGTGCCTTGCCGACAAAGAGCTTTCACTTTGATCGAATTGATGATAACTGTCGCCATCGTGGCTATATTGGCGACGGTCGCATATCCTTCATATATTTCCTCTGTGGTGAAGGGCAGGCGCTCATCCGCCCAAGCCGCGCTGATGGATGTCGCGCAGCGGCAGCAGCAGTATCTGCTGGATGCGAGAGCCTACGCGTCTAGCTTGGCTGGCCTTAATGTTGCGCTGCCACCCGAGGTCTCCGCCTACTACACCATCACCATTACCGCGAGCGCCGGCCCGCCGCCCGCCTTTACAGCTACTGCCACACCGATTGCCGGAACCTCCCAGGCGGCTGACGTTACCCTGACTATCAACAACGCAGGCGCGAAGACGCCTACCAATACCTGGTAGGTGTACCAGCATGACTACATGTGAATTCCGTAGAACCGCTTTCCGCTGTGGTAGGGGAGCGCCATGGCAACGCGTAGTGGGATTCACGCTGATAGAACTGATGGCAGCCGTGGCCATTGCCGGCATCCTGGCCGCGCTCGCTGCGCCGTCGTTTTCCAGCCTGATAGCAAGCCAGCGTGCCAAAGCCGTTGCCTCGGAGTTGTTCGGCTCACTGTCGCGAACGCGCAGTGAGGCGATCATGCGTAATACGGCCGTAACCTTGTCGCCCAAGGCGGGCAGCTGGCAAAGCGGCTGGCAGATTCTTGATCCGTCCAATGCCGCAAATGTGCTCGATGATCACGGCAGCGCAGGAGGCATGACCATCAACGGTCCCGCCAGTGTCACTTACCGTGCGTCCGGGCGGCTTGGCGCCGGCGCCGCGCCCTCATTTCTTATCACGGCAACGGCTGGATCAGCCACTGCTTACCAGTGCGTATCGGTCGACCTGAGCGGCCGTCCATATATGGTGGCGGCGCCATCATGCTGACATCCCGATCACATAGATCAAGTGACCAGCGAGGCATCTCCCTGTTGGAGGTGCTCGTTGCCATCGTGATCCTCACGATCGGCCTGCTCGGCCTTGCCGGTTTACTCGGCAAAGTTTATCTCGCCGAGGTGGAGTCTTACCAGCGTGCGCAGGCGCTTCTGGTGCTGAATGAGATGACCGAGCGAATCAGTGCCAACCGGGCACAGGCTGCGAGCTACGTCGCCGCCAACCCGATCGGTACAGGGGACAGCCAGCCCGCTTCGTGTGTCGGTATCGCCGTCGGGCCCGATCGGGATCTCTGCGAATGGAGCAATACCCTGAAAGGGGCGGCAGAGCAGAAGGCATCGGCGAATATCGGCGCCATGGTTGGGGCTCGTGGTTGTATTACGCAGGTGCAGGCACCTGACCCGACGCTCGGCATCTGCACGCCCGGCATCTATCTAGTAGCGGTTGCCTGGCAGGGCATGCACCAGACCGCCGCACCAGCCATCACTTGTGGCCAGGGACAGTTTGGTACCGACGACACCCGTCGGCGCTCTATCGCGTCGCAGATTTTCGTCGGGTTGCCCGCATGCTATTGATCTCCTGGTGCTTTTGCCATGTTCCGGACGGCAGTGACCATGACCGCTAGCAATAAGCCTGTGCAAAGTGGCTATACCATCATCGAAATGATGGTAGCAATTACGCTTGGCTTGCTCATCACGGCAGGCTTGACAACGATCTTTGTCAGCAACAGCCAGACACGCAACGAAATCGAGCGCGCCAGCGAGCAGACGGAGAACGGCCTCTACGCCATGCGGCTGCTCACGGAGGACCTCCGCAACGCTGGCTACCTTGCTGAATTCAATCCGGCCCTGCTAGGGGCGCCGGCGGCGCTCCCCGACCCATGTGCCACGGCAACTGCCGATCTGAAGGCCGCTCTGCCGATTGCGGTGCAGGGTTATGACAATCCAGCGGCTGCTCCGAGCTGTCTGAGCGATGTGCGCGTGGGAACGGACATCGTTGTGGTACGCCGAGCAAGCACTTGCGCCGTCGGCGATGCAGGTTGCGACACGCTTGTCGCGGGCGCTCCCTATTTCCAGGCCTCGACCTGCAGCAGTACAGCGGAACTGTCGTCCGGCAACGTCTCCTTTTACTACGGACTCGAGGTCGACACCACCAAGCTGACCCTACACCAAAAGGACTGCAATCCCCCCGTGCCGGGAACGTTGGCACCTTTGCACCAGTACCGAACGCATATTTACTTCATTGCCAACAACGATAAGAGCGGGGACGGCATTCCTACCCTCAAACGGGCGGAGCTCGGGGCAGCTGGCTTCACCATCGTCCCGCTGGTCGAAGGCATCGAGAACCTGCAGATCGAGTACGGCTTCGAGACGGTCAATCCGACCACAGGTACGGCCGGCGCATTTACGGCCAATCCTGGCAGCTATGGGGGCTGCACAGGATCGACTTGTGTCGGGTACTGGCGGAACACGGTCGCGGCGAAAGTCTATCTGCTCGCTCGCAACAAGGCGACTTCTGCCGGTTATACCGGGGGCAACAACAAAACCTACGCCATGGGTCTGAATGCGGATGGCACTGCCAATACGGCCGGCCCGTTCAATGACACCTATAGGCGCCATGCCTATAACTCCGTGGTCCGCCTGAACAACACGGCCGGCAGAAATACCCCATGAAATCGCTTTCATCTCGTCAACGTGGGGCCACGCTGCTGGTGGGCATGGTCATGCTGCTACTGATGACCCTGCTTGGCATTAGCGCATTCAGGCTTGCAAAGGGCAATCTACAGGTCGTTGGGAATGCGCAGCAGCGCGACCAGGCATTATCGGCGGCCCAGGGCGCCATCGAACAGGTCATCAGCAGCACCCAGTTTACGACGACGCCAGCCAATGCGCTCGCCAAGCCGTGCAAGGCGACGGGGCCGAACACCACCTGCGCCGATGTCAATGGAGACGGCGTGACCGATGTCACGGTAGTTGTCACGTCGAAATGCGTGTCGACTCAGATTGTGCCCGTATCGGCATTGAACTTTAGCGATGCAAACGACGCGGGCTGCCTGGAGGGCGCCAGTCAGGATTTTGGCGTGGCCGGCGCCGCCAGCAACAACTCGATGTGCGCAAATACCTTGTGGGACGTCCAGGCGGTCGCAACCGATGTCCTGAGCAATGCGCAGTATGTCATTAACCAGGGCACCGCTGTGCGCGTGGCGGCAACCTCCGTTTGTCCTTGACCGTGAGATTTCCCATGAGCGCTCTGCACATTCGAAGGCTGATTTCGGGCTTCCTGTTTTGCTGTCTCTTGATCGCGCCAGGTTTCGGTAGGGCCGACGACATTGACATCTTTCTCGGCTCATCGGGCGGATCGGCGGCTGCTCCGCATATCATGATCCTGATGGATAACTCGAACAACTGGGTATCCGACCAGCCGAATGGCAAGTCGAAATTCCTGGCGCTGTCAGCGGTGCTGGATAGCATCAAGACACCGACAAACGTTGGCCTGGCCACGTTTTCCTACAACAGTCCTTCAGGGGCCTATATTCGATTTGCCCCAAGAGACATCAGCATTGACGCGAATCGGACAGCCCTCAAGAACCTGATCGCGCAGATCAGTGCCGATGCCAATGTCAACAAAGAAACCGGTAACAACAAGGACGAGTCCGCTGGTTTCTACGAAATCTGGAAGTATTTTTCCGGCTTGAAGCCACGCGCAGGCACGCTTGCACAGAACAAGTATGCAGATGCGGCCGGCAATGCGGGGGGATATGCGGGCTCCACGGCATACGGACAGGGGCTGGCTTCAGGATGGGCCTTCAAGGCGGACGGGACATACAACAGTACCGCTTCGGATTGCGGCAAGAACTACATCATCTATATTGTTGCCAACAACGCCGCCGGCGGCTCAATGGGACAGCGTGTATATGAGGGCGTTGACGCAGGGCCGCAGATTCTCCCCGCGCCGAGCTCCCCGGACAGCTATGCCCAAGAATGGGCGCGTTTTCTCTATACCAACGTCAACCCGCAGATCACGACCTACGTGCTGGATGCCTACTATCCTGACGACAACCAGGATGTGGGCTATTCCAAATCCTTGCAGAGTACGGCCAAGCAGGGCGGCGGAAGCTACAAGCACGTTCGCAACCAGGTCGAAATCACCAATGAGTTGCTGAGAATCTTTGTCGAGATCCAGGCGATCAACTCGACATTCGCATCGGCCAGTCTGCCAGTGAATACAACCAATCGCACCCAGAACAAGAACCAGGTGTTCATTCCCATGTTCCGGCCGGACCCGGATGCCAAGCCGCGCTGGATGGGAAACCTGAAGCAGTACCAAGTGATCAGCCAGGGAAGCGATGTGGCAATCGGCGACAGCTCTTCGCCCCCGCAACCAGCAGAAAATCCGCTAACCGGTTTTGTGACTGACTGCGCAGTCAGCTTCTGGACGACTGATTCCGGCACCTACTGGCAGTCACTTAACCAGGCGGGAAAATGCCCGAACACCTCTTTCAGTAAGTTCTCAGATGCGCCTGACGGCCCGATTGTGGAAAAAGGCGGCGTGGCCGAGGTGATCCGCAAGGGCAACAACCCGCCCACTACGAATGCGACACCAACGTGGGTGCTCAATCGTACGGTCTATACCCAATCGGGTAGTGCACTGGTACCGGTCTCAACCTCGAATTCAGGGATCAGCGACTCGACGCTTGTCAACTTTATCAAGGGACAGGATGTCGATGACGAGAATGCTAACAGCGATACGACCGAGCCCCGCCCCTCGCTGCATGGGGATTCGATTCATTCCCGTCCCCTGCCGGTTGACTATGGCGGCAGCACTGGCGTGACCACCTATTACGGCGCCAACGATGGAATGCTGCGGGCCGTCGATGCCGCCACGGGCCGCGAGCGCTGGGCCTTCATCGCGCCCGAGTTCTTCCCACGGCTCAAGCGGCTGAGGGACAACAGCCCATTGATCAACTATCCAAGTATGCCATCGGGCGTCACCCCGACTCCGACGGCCAAGGATTACTTTTTCGACGGCTCGATCGGCGTGTACCAGCCCACCGACAATTCCAAGGTCTGGATCTACCCCACGATGCGCCGCGGTGGGCGTGTGATCTATGCGCTAAACGTTACCGATCCCGCTTCGCCGGCCTATATGTGGAAGGTCGGCTGCCCGAATCTGGCCGACGACAGCGGGTGCACTACCGGGATGAGCGGCATTGGGCAGACCTGGTCAATGCCGAAGGTGACGACGGCGATCAAGGGTTACACGGGGCCTGTCGTGATCGTCGGCGGAGGATACGACGCTTGCGAGGATGCGAATCAGGCCTCGCCGGCGTGCTCCAGCCCGAAGGGTGCCGGCGTGTACGTACTGGATGCAAGTACAGGCGCTTTGATCAAGTCTTTCAGCACCACGCGCAGCGTGGCAGCCGAAGTAGCCCTGCTCGCCGTGGAGACTGCCGGCGTGGTAGACCACGCCTACGCGGTCGACACCGGGGGAAATATCTATCGCATCGACTTCGGCTCGCAGGTGAGCACCTGGGCGATCAATCGCGTCGCCTACACTGAGGGAGCAGGACGGAAATTCCTGTTTCCGCCCACGCTGCTGCCGGCTCCTGGCAACAAGGTATACCTGGCACTCGGTTCCGGAGACCGTGAGCATCCCTTGCCGAATCAGTACCCCTATAGCGCCGTCATCAATCGTTTCTACATCTACCTGGATAACCTTGGAAGCACTACGGCCATCAATCTCGACGATGCGAATATCATGGTCGACTTTACCAAGGACACCACATGCGCTACCGCCGGCATTTTGCCGACGTCCACCATGCGCGGCTGGTTCATGGACCTGACCCAGAATGGGACCGGCGAACAAACGGTCACGTCCGCCGCGATCAGTGGCGGCATGGTGACCTTCAGTACCAATCGGCCAATCCCGGCCACGCAGGGCACCTGCACGACGGCACTGGGCAAGGCATACGGATATTGGGTCAACCTGTTCAACGGATCCGGTGCCGTTGGTGTGCCGGGCGCCTGTGGGGGCAGCCGCGCAACCCTGTTTGTCGGTGGCGGCCTGCCACCTTCGCCAGTGATTGCCACCGTGCCGGTCGATGGCAAGGTGACGCCAGTCATCATTGGCGCTGCCCTTCGATCGGGTGGAGCAAGCGGCCATTTCCCGGCCCAAAAGATCGCCCCGACCATCATCCCAAAGCGCAGGACCGTCTATTGGAAGTCGTCAGGAGAAAATTGAATGTGATATTGTCAACAAAGGGAAATTGTGACTACTTGGTCAGCGAAAGTGTCAATTCGCATGCGCGTCGGCTGACCTTGCCTCTGTCGCACGAATCCTATAGCCGAGGGAATCAAGCAGCCCGATGCTGCTAACCGGTTTGCGTCTTGGCTGCGTCAGCAGCGACTCCCGACGCCCCCGTATCGGCGGCAAGGGCAGAGAAACTGACGGCCGAAAAGGCCGCCGCGACGAGGATTGACAGTAGTGTTTTCATTTCGATTCCTTTCATAGAGCCAAGTCATTTAGCGCTCTCGCAAAGACTCCGAAGTCGGTGCCGAGCAACCCAGCGCTGACCATCTAGCGGCGGAAGCGAGAGCATCCATCGGGGGCAGGCTAGTCCTCGTCTTCACCTTCGTCGCCGGCGGCATCCACGCGCAGAACCGCCCTGTTGGCGCCGACCGAAAACTGAGCCACTGATGAGGGTTGTGCCGACCCAAAACTGAGCCAGGTGAGCAACCTACTCTGCTGCTTTTTTGTGCAACAGAGGACGAGGAGTGATCACCATGGACATGATTGGCAAGATCCGGCGTTTGCATGCCCGGAAGAACAAATCGGAGCGCGAGATTGCGCGCATGACGGGGCTGTCGCGCAACACGGTTGCGAAGTGGCTGCACGGCGAGGTGGACAGTCCACCGAAGTACCGGCGCGGCCAGCAGCCGAACAAGCTCACAGCGTTCCACGACGCGCTCCGGCAGGCGTTGAAGGCAGACTCCCGGCGGCCCAAGCGCGAGCGTCGCACGGCCAAGGCGCTGTACGCCGAAATCAGGAGCGCGGGCTACGAAGGCGGCTACACGCGGGTGACCGACTTCATCCGGGCGTGGCGCCAGAGCGAAGGGCAAACGGCGACTGCCAACGCCTTTGTGCCATTGGCCTTTGAGCTGGGCGAGGCCTTCCAGTTCGATTGGAGCGAGGAAGGCGTGGTGGTAGGCGGCATCTACTACCGGGCGCAGGTCTCACACATGAAGCTGTGCGCCAGTCGGGCCTTCTGGCTGGTGGCCTACCCAAGCCAGGGACACGAGATGCTGTTCGATGCCCACACCCGGTCGTTCGCGGCGCTCGGTGGCGTGGCCCGGCGTGGCATCTACGACAACATGAAGACGGCTGTAGACAAGGTCAAGAAGGGCAAGGGCCGCATCGTCAACGAGCGCTTCGCCGCCATGTGCGCGCATTACCTGTACGACCCCGACTTCTGCAACGTGGCCAGCGGCTGGGAGAAGGGTGTCGTGGAGAAGAACGTGCAGGACAGCCGCCGGCGCATCTGGATCGACGCGGCCAAGATCAAGTTCGGCAGCTTCACCGAACTCAACGCCTGGCTAGGCCAGCGCTGCAGGGCCCTGTGGGACGAGGTGCGCCACCCGGAGCACACGCAGTTCAGCGTGGCCGAGATGCTCGAGCACGAGCGAGCGCACCTGATGCCCATGCCCGCGCCCTTCGACGGCTACGTCGAGAAGCCCGCTCGGGTGTCCAGCACCTGCCTGGTGTCGGTGGCGCGCAATCGCTACTCGGTACCGTGCGAACTGTTTGGCCAGATGGTCAGCACGCGGCTATACCCGGCCAGCGTCGTCATCGTGGCTGAGGACAGAATCGTTGCACGCCACGACCGGTTGAGCAGCGCTGGCGAGACCCGGTACGACTGGCAGCACTACATTCCGCTGCTGCAGCGGAAGCCCGGCGCACTCAGGAACGGCGCGCCGTTTGCCGACATGCCCGAGCCACTGCAGCGGCTGCGCCGAGGGCTGCTGCGCAACCCGGGTGGCGACAGGGTGATGGCGCAGGTGCTGGCCATCGTGCTGAGCGCCGGACTGGATGCGGTGCTGGTGGCGGTGGAGTTGGCCCTGGAGAGCGGGCCGCCGGGCAAGGTCAGTGTGGAGCACGTGGTCAACGTGCTGGGCAGGCTCAACGCGGTGCCGACACTGCCAACAGCGGCCACGCAGTTGAAAGTGGCTACACCACCACTGGCGAACACGGCGCGCTACGACAGCCTGCGTGCTGCAAGCGGCGTGGGCAACACCGTTGGCATCACCGTCGAGGGAGCCGGCCATGACGACTGACGTGCTGGTCGAACTCAAGGCACTGCGCCTGCACGGCATGGCCGGCGCGTGGGCCGATCTGGTCGAGCAAGGTGGTCATGCGGGGATTGAGTCCTCACGCTGGTTGATCGAGCACCTGCTGCAGGCCGAGGGCACTGATCGTGCGATGCGCTCGGTCAGCCACCAAATGCACGCGGCGAAGTTCCCGGTGCATCGGGACATGGCGAGCTTCGACTTCGAGGTCTCGCCGGTGGACCGCAGACTCGTGGGCACGTTGGCCACGACGACCTTCACCGACGAGGCGCACAACGTCGTGCTCGTGGGCGGGCCCGGGACTGGGAAAACCCATCTGGCCACGGCTATTGGCGTTTCTGGCATCACCCAGCATGGCAAGCGGGTGCGGTTCTACTCCACGGTCGATCTGGTCAACGCGCTGGAACAGGAGAAGACTCAAGGCAAGGCTGGTCGTATCGCCACCAGCCTGCTGCGCATGGATCTGGTCATTCTGGATGAGCTGGGCTATCTGCCATTCAGCCAGGCCGGCGGGGCGCTGCTGTTTCACCTGCTCAGCAGGCTGTACGAGCACACCAGTGTGATGATCACGACCAACCTGGACTTCGCCGAATGGTCCAGTGTGTTCGGCGACGCGAAGATGACCACCGCGCTTCTGGACCGCCTCACCCACCACTGCCACATTGTGGAGACAGGCAACGAGTCGATCCGCTTCAGTCGCAGCACGGCCGAGGCGAAGAAGCGCATCAAAGCCCGCGAGCAGGCGCGCGCGAGTGCCAGGACTGAAGCTGAGGCCGACCCATTCTGACCGGAGTCGCGAGGGGGAAGACGCTACGGGCTACGCCCTACGCGGCTTCCCCCTCGCCATCAAAACAGCACAAAGGAGATCAACGAACCAGGCCAAGCCCTACACTTATCCACAGCCGACCCTCTCGAAGTCGGCTTCCACCCCTGGCTCAATATTCAGTCGGCACGGTGGCTCAGATTTGGATCGGCGCCAACACACGCCGGGCTCGCCGGTGAGCAGGCCGATGCCGGGGCTGGTCAGCAGCCACTGGAAGCGCTCAGTCAACTGGGCGAGCGCGCCATCGTCCCACAGTTCGGTCGAATCCTTGTCCAGCGGCGCGCGATGCAGGCCGAAGTGTTGTCGGTACATGTCATGACTCCGGTGCGTAGTGGCGCTGGTGAACGAGTTCGATCAGGTTAGGACCCGGCGCGGCGGGTTCGCCGCTCGCCGGTTCCGGCAGGGGCTTACGGCGTCGGCGGGTGAGGTTCGCGACTGCGTCGAGTTCAGTGGCGGCGCCCAGCGGCTGTCCGGATTCGCTCTCGACGCGCCTGACCGTCGCGGTATGCGGATCGACGACGAGCAGCACGGTCCTGCCGGTGAGCTCGTACGGGACCTCGAAGCGCTTGCCCTGGAACGACACCGTGCCATCGCGGCGCACATGGCGCGCGACGCGATGCAGGAACAGCTCATCGAGTTGCGCGGCCAGCGAGCCCAGCAGGCGGATCCTGGGTAGGTCCTGTTGATAGCGGGCCAGCGGCGTTTGGTTACCGAGCGCGCTGTGTGTGTTGCGGTGATAGACCTGCTCGACCCAGGCCCACAGGCGGGCGTTCAGGTCGGCCAGGTCGCGGATATGGCTTATGTCGAGCTCGGCGAGGAACTGGTCGCGTAGGGTCCGGTGCCAGCGCTCCAACTTACCCTTGCCTTCTGGCGCGTACGGCCGGCAATAGACCAGGCGGATGGACAGTCTGGCGCAGATGGCCTGCAAGGTCGAGGCGCGATAGGCCGCGCCGTTGTCGACGACGATCATCCTGGGGATACCCCGCTTCAGAAGCGCCTGCTTGAGCACGCCTTCAATATCCAGCGCCGTCTCCGCCAGGCAGAATGCGCCGTGGGCGATGAGCCGCGAGGCGTCATCCATCAGCGAGACGAGATAGGTCTTCATGCGCCGGCCGCCGAGCGACAGTGTGGGCCCGTGCATGACGTCGCCGTACCAGATGGAACCGGCGTGTTCGGCCACGAAGCTGCGCTTCTCGTCCGGCACGACAGTTGGGCCGGCAATGCGCGACAGACCGTGCGCCTGGAGCAGTCGGTGCATCGCGCAGCGCGAGAGCGTGTCACGCGGCACGACGCCGGCGGCCTCGAGCAGCAGGCGGATCTGGCGAATCGAGCGGCGCGGGTTCTCGCGCTTGGCGGAAAGCACTGCGGCTTGCACCGGCTCGGGCAGCTTGGAGCGGCCGGTATCGGCGCGGGGCTTGTCGGCCAGCCCTGCGATGCCCTCGCGCCGCCAGGCGTAGTACCAGGCCTGCCAGGTCTTCTCGCCGATGTGGCGCCGGCGCGAGCCGGGAATCGCGTACTCCTGGCTGGCCAGTTGCCGCACGAGCTGCTGCAGCTCGCCGCGACCCAGCTTCTCGCGGCTCACCAGCGGGCCGAGCACCGACAGGCGAAACAGCGCCTTCGGATCGATGTCGTTCATGAACGTTCCTCGTTAAAAGAAAGGAAACGCCATGAGACCTGCGATCCGAATCCGGCGGCAGTGGGCAAAGTGTGTGGAGCGCTGGCTACGGCGCGGATCGGCCCATCGCGCGTCGCGCCGCAGTCAACGGATCACGGGACATCTTGTCCGTCGTGATCGAGCCAGGCCATCGCTTCACACAATGGCATCCGGTCGAAACAGGCAAGCCAGAGCGCGCGCGTATCGGTGGCGCGGCCCAGCCCGGCAAAGCGGCTGCGCAGATGGAAGGCGAAGGTGACGCCATGCATTTGCAGCCAGCGCCACCAGCGCCGCACGGTGTAATAGCTCAGCCCGAGCACCGCAGCCGTGCGGCGTAGCGACGCGCCGATGAGCAGGAGCAGCAGGACCTGCTGCTGCACCGTCCAGTCGTACCAGCGGCGTGGACAGAGGCACAGCGGCAGGCGAGAGCAGGTTCGGCGGCACGTCGAACAACGAAAGCGCAGCACAGGGACCGGATTGAGCAAGCCGTCATCACTGCGGTCAGCCTTGCGGTGATAGCAGCCGTGGCACCACAGGCATGCGCTACCGCAATGCCCGCAGGCATCCGGCCGATACGACTGCGGCGTTGAACGCACGGCGCGAAGATGTTGTTCGAGCGCGGGAAACGCGAATACAATTCGATGCATAGGCCGGTCTGTTCTGATGGTTCGTGCGGGGTCGGAAACGTCGCACGATATCAGAGCAGTACTGGCCTTCTTTACATCCGTTGAGTCTCGCGATGATCAAGGCAAAGTTCGTAAACACGCTCTCGCCGAAACCGCGATGAACACCCCTCGCTAAACCTTAAGTTCGGCGGGACGTAACACCCAGAAAGCCGAAGCTTTCCCCGCAGTCCAAATCCACTGTGCGACTCTTCTCTTCATTGACCTCGACCTGTAGTTTGGCAAACTCTTCCCGAAGCCGTCGGCTTACCGCTCCCAGCAGCCACGCATGGCGCGGATGGGCATCGATCAGCACGACCAGGTCGTCGGCGAAACGAGCATACTCGACGTAGGTGTACTTCCCGTTTCGGGTGGCTTCCTTCGCCCGCTCCAGCATCCGATCCACCTCGGTGAGATAGAGGTTACTGAGCAGCGGCGAAATCACCCCGCCTTGCGGAACGCCTTGTTTGCCCGATGCCGTCAGCATCAGCTTCAGCAGATGCATGACGTCCCCATCATTGACCCGACGCGCTACCTTCTCCAGCAGCAGATGATGCCGCACGGTGTCAAAGTAGGCGCGCAAATCCAAGTCTATGACACGGGTCTTCCACTGGACGATCGCCGTCGCCACCCGATGCACCGCGTCATGCGCGGTCCGCTTCGGACGATAGCCATACGATCCCGGTTGGAAGTCTGCTTCAAAGATCGGTTCCAAGATGAGCTTGAGCGCACCTTGCACCACGCGGTCGCGGATGCAAGGAATCGAGAGGACGCGGACTTTTCCCCCGTCCTTCGGTATCTCCTGTCGTCGCGCCCGTAACGGCACGTAGGTGCGCTCGGTCAGTTCGCCCTGTATCTGCTCGAGGAAGGACTCCACGCCTTGCGCCTCGATGACCTCGAACGTCACCCCATCACTACCCGGGGCGCCGTCGTTCTTCTTGGCCAGCGCGTACGCTTCGCGCAGCGTTTCCATCTTGCAGACATGGACATACAACCCCCAGAAACGCCAGGACGGTTCAGCCTTCGCCTTGACGTATATTCCCCGCCTCAGGTCCTGCAAACTGCTGGACGCCTTTGTCATCTCGTCCTTGCCTCCCATGTTGTCGAGGACATCACAAACAGCAGGGCCCCTTCGCTCCACCGTCGTTACCGGCTTCACAGCTACTACGGACCCATCCGCCACCCTCTCGCCTTCGGCCCACTTCCCGGGTTCGCCGGTTATAGGGCCTACCTTGCTCCGGTGATTTCGCGCCGGGGCGAGGAGGGCTTCTCCAGTTGCTTAGCATGTCCTTGTCATCGTGCCGTCGCTTCCACCCCGCCGAAGTGGAATAGCCGTATCGGTCAGATTTCGGCTACCCATGCTGCCTTCGCCCTACGGATGCAGGCTCGGCCTTCGGGGCTTTTCATTTTCGAGGCCACATTCACGTTCACTTTCATTACGGCCCGATGACTCGCGTACTCCCCAAAGGAGCACCTGTCGATAGGCTTCAGAGTCTTGGTTTCCCGCCATCCTGCTATCCAAGCTGATATGACTCCCCGTGTCAATCGAGATTGGTTTGATTCAGTTTCACAGTTGCATGTTGTTCTCTCCCCAATTTCCTGAGGGCGACGTAGCAGTAAGTCTCGACGGTGGATCACGCTGATATCCGCGGGTTGGTTACCGCATTACAGAGGTCCGCCCAATGAGCCTGCCGCTATCTACGGCCGGGAGTCGGATGAAATCCGTTGCCTAGCTTGGTCGCGGGTTGCTCGTGTGCCGGGCTACGCCGCCTTCAGGAAACTGGCTCCAAAGTGGTGTCAAATACGTCGATGCCGCGGCGCTGGGTTATGTTGCCCGCGCCTCATGTGGTACGGCGAGCGACATTGCGAGCTGGCTGATGTCCCAGATGAACCCGCTCAGTTCGCGGGCCACCGCGACTACCGCAATGTTCGGGTTCTTGCCACGTGCGGCAAGTCTCCGATAGCGCCGGCACAGTCGGACCTGGGCGTCCCAGGACCGGTCAACGATGGCTTTTGGGATGCCTTCGTGCCGGCGCTGGATTTCGGGGCTCACCCGTGCGGGGTGCCGGTAACTCCATGCGGCTTCGATTAGCAGCTTTCTTGCATAGCTATTGCCGTTCTTGGTGATGCTGCCCTGTCGCCGCTTCTCACCGGACGAGTGTTCGGCGGGCGTCACGCCGAGCCAGGACATCAGTTGGCGCGGATGGACAAAGCGCGAGAGATCGCCCAACTCGGCGAGGATGCCTATCGCCGTGGTGAACTGCACGCCGCGCATGGTCTGCAAGCCCAGTACGGCTGGATAGAAGCGCCAGTTGACCACGGCTTCGCGCAAGGCCGCTTCGAGACGGCCGCATTGCGCGAGCCGGTCCTCGATAGCACGTCGATATTCGTCAAAGGCAAGTTGCTGCCACGCGCTATCGAACGCAAATTCGCTTATCCAGCGCCGGTGTGCCGGCCCCCAGTCAGCTCTGCCGGTGTAGCGGACACCGTGCAAAAGCAGAAAGGCCTTCAGCCGTTGGCGGGCGCGCTTCAGATCGTCCTTGGCGCTGACCCAGGCGCGTGACAGATCGCGGAATGCTTCGTCTTCGACGCTAGGCACGTACACGGCCGAGAGGTCACCGGCACGCAGCGATCGCACCAGTTTGACCGCATCGCGCCTATCGGTCTTGACGCGCTCACCGGGCTTCTTCGGGATCAGCGACGGCGCGCACACCATACACTCGAATCCCTTCCCTGCAAGCTGCCGGTAAAGGCCATAGCCGCAAGGGCCTGCCTCGTAGACGATGCGGATCCGGCATGCTTTGGACTGTAAGCGCTTGCACAGGCGATCAATATCCGTCTTCGAGGTACCGATCTTGCCAAGCAGCTCCACCTCACCCATGCCAATTGCATAGGCGACCGTGATCGAGTCCTTGTGGACATCCAACCCGACATACAAAGTGCTATCGTGCTCCATGCTTTGCGACACGTGTCGCCGTCTGCCGGACGTAAACCGGTTGAGGTATTGGATGGCAAAGCTCTTCCCTGCCTTGTCACACTCCGCCGCCATTGCTATTTGCGGCAGAGACTGTGACCTGCTGTACGACCAGCAGTTGCCTTCCAGGACATGCGCGATGGGTAACTGTCGGGTGTGAAGCTCTTGGGACAATGTACTTTTCGAATGACGGCTCATCTCGGTGACGAGGGGGCCGACACTGCAAGCAGCAAGGCGGTGTGAAGGCTAGGCAAGTTCCGAATGCACAACGTAAGTGAATTGCCGCTCGAATCCTCGAAAACACGAACAAGCCAAAGCTGCTGATGGGCTTGAACCAAAAGGTGAATGGCCGGTTACTTCCTTAGCATGTGGAAGTACGTCGTCGAAGCGCCATCGGGGAACAGGCAGGTGCTAACCGGATAGGCCCACCGGCGTGGGTCGGCAAGGATGGGAACGTGGTAAACCCGATCTCTCGCCCTCATTCCAGTGAACCGGTATGAAGGCAGGCAATCCGCAAGGAAAGTTGTTGGGGGAGCGGGCATGGGATTGCGGAAAAAGCGAACGGCGGCCTGTAATGGGGCGCACAAGGGTTCCAGATTTGCCCTGACCTGAAAGGGTGCCCACTTCCGCATGGTGCAGCTGTCGTATGCCATCGTCTGAGATTCGACGAGAGGAAGCCTGGAAGAGGCTGGTATCACTACGGTTCGGCGCCTCTCGCCTTGGCAATACGGTGAATCAACGATGAGACGTATGCGAAGTCCATATGTAGTCAACATGGTCGGTGTCGGGACGACACTTAACGCTGTGCTTGAGCGCAGTGCGGTGAAAGTCGCACGCTGCGTTCTTAGGGGGCGGCGACGCAGCAATGCGTTGCTGCTACCCGCCGGCCTCCGCGCTGGAAATCGCCGGGTGTGGCACTGTCCACACCATGCGGCTCTGGCAGTCATGCTAACCCGCGTTTGATTCCTCGCGGCGGCCAGCCCTCTTGCCCCCAGGGGAGTCATACTGACTACGGAGCTTCTGACTTTTGCTCCGGCAGGTCTATCTCCTGCTGAACATGCCAGCCTTTGCTGGACACACATCCGGACGTGAATCTCTCGATTCATCCGGCTCCTATCGTTCAACCGCCCCCCAACGACCAATGCGGGAACAGGCCCGGCTGGCGAGCTCTGACGCCGTTCAGCCATGCCCAGGCTCGCGCTTTGCGACCGTGAAGGGTTTTGTATTTCCGTTGTGCCCAGTGCACCAGCGCGTAATCGACTGCGCGTAGGACATTGATAAGCACAGACCGGTGAAACCGCCTGAGAACTGGGTTCAGGGGGCCACCGCCACCACAGGACTGAGCTGGAAGCCGAGCGCGGTGGCGCGGCGCTTGAGCGCGGCGATGCTGCGCTGGCGCTGCTGCTCCTCGTACTTCTGCTGACCTTGGTCGAGGAAGGCCTCACCGCGCGTGAGCATGAAGTAGATCATGCGCGCGAGCTTGTGGGCGACGGCGGTATTGGCGCGCGGCTTGTCCATGCGGGCGCACAGGCGGCGATAGAAGGCACCGAGCGCGGAGTCGTTGCGCGACAGACTCATGGCCGCGAGCTTGAGCGCCTGGCGCACCCGGTTGGTCGAGCGTCGCGTGCGCGCCGACAGGACCTTGCCGCCGCTGATCTTGGTGCCGGGGCACAGCCCGAGCCATGAGCAGAAGTGCTTGACGGTAGCAAAGCGGCGCAGGTCCGGGCCGATCTCCGACAGGATCGTCAGCACCGAGGTCACGGCCAGGCCGTTGATGCGGGTGAGGTCGACCCCGGCCCAGCGCGCCAGCGCGGCGCGGGCATCAAACTCCGGGGTGTTCTTGCCGCGCCGCTTGCCCGGCCCGCCGAGTTCGAGCTCGTGACGGCCGAGCGGCGCGAGCAAGGCCTCGATCTTCGCGTCGCACTCGAGGATGCGCTGGGCCAGACTGTCGAACATCGCGAGGGCCTGCCCGAGCACGAACAGGTGCTCCTCACGCCAGTTACCGGTCAGCGCCCGCGCGATGTCGCGCTCGCTGGCCTTGACGCGGCTGTGGCGATGGCGCGCCAGCGCCTTGGGGTCACGCTCGCCCGCCACAATGGCCCGCACGATGGCCTGCCCGGTCAGGCCCATCACGTCGGTGAGCACTTCGCTGAGCTGCAGGTTCATCTGCACCAGCGCCTTCTGCATGCGCTGCACCCATTCGGCCTGCGCGGTCAGTAGCACCTCGCGCTGACGCACCACCGCGCGCACCACACAGACTTCATCGCCGGGGCGCCAGGCCGCGCGCAGCAGCCCCAGGCTCATTAGCTTTATATGGACGCCTCCATCTTTGCAAAGGGTTTCGATCGATCTGACGTGACAGGAACGGCTGCAGCTTTATATGCGGCCTTGTGGCAGCTGGTATTTCGGCTGCGGGCCCCTATGGAATCCGCTGACTCGCACCTCATTTCTGCAACGAGCTCGAAGCTCTTCCAGCTGATTCAGGTTTGGCGAGTCCTCGGTCCGACCTGTTTTGCCATCACTCTCGATTGCCAGCGCAACCTTTTGACGTTCCATCGACCTCTACAAAGTTGATTTCACACGCAACGGTTACTATTCTGCTCATGCAGGTTTGGTGCTCACGTATCCTCTCTGATAGGGCCGGTCGTGGGCCAGTACCGCCCAGATGGTCCGTGCCATCTTGTTGGCCAGCGCGACGGCCACCACATTCGGTGGCCGTCGCCTTTTCATCTGCTCGATCCAGGGATCAGGCTTTTTCGCGTTCGTGATAACACTGCGTGCACCGTGAATGAGTAGCGTGCGTAAATAGGTGTCACCGCGCTTGCTGATTCCGTGGAGGTTCACCTTGCCACCCGAACCCGTTTGTTTCGGTACGAGCCCGATGCAGGCGGCAAACTCACGGCCGGAGCGGAATGCTTTTGCGTCGCCTATCGTCGCGATTGCCGCTGTCGCAGTCAGCAGGCCGACGCCAGGAATCTCGCTGATCGCCTTGACCTGCTTGTTTTCCTTTTTCCATTCGCGCATCCTTCGCTCGATTGTGGCGATCTGCTTGTCCAGGTCGGTCAATCCGTTCCACTGTTCGCGCAGCGTGTCGATGAGTGCCGCTGGCAAGCGATCGGCAACCCGGGCCAGCACGTCGGGCATTGCCCTGTCCAGCGCCGCTCGGCCCTTGGCCATGACTTCGCCGTACTCGGTAAGCAGTCCGCGCAGCGCGTTGATCTGCATCGTGCGGAACTTCACGAGCTGCTCACGTGTACGGTGCAGCGCCAGTATCGCCTGCTGCGTCTCGGTCTTGATCGCGACGGGCTTGCTCGGCTGCTGTACTGCTAGCCAGATCGCCCGGGCGTCGGCGGCATCCTTCTTGTTCCGAATGTTGAACGCTTTCACGTATTCCCCGGGCATCAGTTTTACCTGATGCCCCATCTTGGTGAGCTGCCTTGCCCAGTGATGCGAACCGCCACACGCTTCCATGCCGATCAGGCACGGTGCGCGGTTGACGAAGTATTCGAGAAACCTCGCCCGCTTGATCGGCTTGTTCACGATTTCACCGGTCTCCTCGTCGAGGTGATGCACCTGAAAGACGTTTTTTGCAATGTCGATACCAACTGGAGTCAGCTTCATGACGGACCCTCCGGTTTGGCTGTGAAGAGCTCCATGATCCTCCAACTTGGGCACTTTGATGCTTGGTGCGAGGGGAGGCGTCCATACCATTTCTGCAGCCACTGGCAGTCGAGCACGTCGCTCTTGCGCCCGGGCACGTATTTCATCTGCCGCGCATCGACCAGCCAGACCGTCAGGCCATGCTGTTCCAGCACTTCATACACGGGGATCCAGTAGACCCCGGTGGATTCCAGCGCCACCGTGTCCACGCCGCACGCCAGCAGCCAGTCGGCCAGCGCGTGCAGATCGTCAGTCATCGCGCCGAACTCACGCACCGGCTCAGAGCCGGCTTGTTCGGCCAGATGCCGCGGCACCGCCGCCCAGTGGCTCGACGCGCCCACATCGATCCCCGCCGCGTGGGAACACCTCGTCGTCGTCTCGCTTGCGCATCGCCATGGCCTGCTCCAGAATCGTCAGTGAACGGCAGCGCCATGGGAAGCGTCGAAGTTGACTCGATCTCATGAACGGGATGCGGCTCGCGCCGCTCACCACTGTCGCCGACGAATCCCGGACCATGCTCCTAAGCGGGCTCACTCCACGGCATGCCACGCCGTGAGCGCGCACCATTGGGCGGTCGGTCATCGCAGCGCTGCCGTTCACCGGTATAGCTCATCTCGGTTTCTCCGCCCACGCCGGGCCCGGCCAAGGGGCCTAAAATGCTCCTGAGAAACTGGTGGTGCAGCGCGGAATGGACCGCTCCCGGCCACAATGTGGCCGCCCGCTGCAGTCGTGGCAAGCGAGATGGCGCAAGCTCAGCGAATAGGCGACGTACCAGCGCACGCAGGTAGTGCAGGCGCGTCAAGACCTCCGTGGCTTCCGGATTTGGCCGATCATAAACTGCTGCAGTCGAGTTACGTCCATTCCGTGCTTATCCGGTTGTCTCCCAAGCCCCCTACCGATAGTATGTTGGTCATCTGTGCCTACCCGGGGCAACCATGGTTATTGACGTGCTTGACCGAAGCGATCTGCCGTTTCCGGGCTCGCTGCCGGAGTTTCAGCAGATGTTTCCAGACGAAGCGGCATGCATGGCCTACCTTGAGCGCGCTCGATGGAGCGATGGGTTCATTTGTGGCCACTGTGGCTTGCTTGATGAGCCGTACCGCTTTGCCAATCGCCCCGGCGTTTTCCGTTGTCGCCATTGCACACGCGACACGAGCCTCACCGCTGGCACCGTCATGGAGCGCACGCACACACCGCTGTCGGTTTGGTTCTGGGCGGCGTATCTGGTCGCCAGTCAGACGCCTGGCATGTCGGCCGTTCAGTTCCAGCGCCAACTCGGCCTGTCGCGTTACGAGACCGCCTTCCAGATACTCCACAAGTTGCGCGCCGGCATGGTGCGCCCCGACCAGGATCGGATCGGTGGCAAGCCTGAGGAACACGTCGAGGCCGATGAGGCCTACGTCGGTGGGCGTACTCGCGGCAAAGGCAGGGGCGTGCACGACATGGTTCTTGTGGCCGGCGCTGTCGAGGTTCGGCAACGCAAGCTTGCCGGCAGCCGCAACAAACGCAAGAGCGCACGGTATGCCGGACGAGTTCGGCTCGCTCTGGTTCCTGACCGAAGTGCCCGGTCGCTGGACGGATTCATCGAGCGTACCGTTGCATCCGGCGCAACCATCATCACCGACGACTGGAGCGGTTATGCCAAGCTGGGCGAGCGCGGCTATGGCCATATCGCCATCGCGCAGCGTGGTGACATGCAAGTGGCCGAAACCCTCCTGCCGATCATTCACCTTGTGTTCTCCAATCTCAAGACCTGGCTGCGCGGCAGTCATCACGGTGTCAGCCCGCAGCACCTACAAGCCTATCTCAACGAATTCACCTTCCGCTTCAACCGCCGTTTCTATCCCTTCAACGCGTTTCGCTCCCTGCTCGGCATCGCTGGTGACGTCACCGCGCCGACCTATGCCGAGCTCTATGCCAAAAAATCGCTACCCACTACATCTAGTAGGTCTGGGAGCTAACCGGATAAGCACGGTCCATTCTAATGAATGGACTATTGCGGCAGAACCCACTCCAGCGTCGCGCCGCGCTGTAGGGCGGCGTAAACAGCCTCGCCCTTGTTGCGCACCTTCAGGCGCTGGTACAGCGTGCAGGCGTGGCTCTTGACCGTCGCTACCGAGATATTGAGCATGCGGCTGATCGTCTTGATCGGGTAGCCGCGCGCCAGCAGTACCAGCACCTCGTATTGGCGCGGCGTGATCTTCAGCATCACGGCTTCGCCGTAGTTGGGCTCTTCCTCGACCATCGGTGCGGCGGTTGCTGCGGACAGGGGCTGTTTGTGCTTGAAGTATTTCAGATCGTGCACGGCCACTGCAGTGCGCAGCGTGCCGGCACAGGATGCGAGCGACAGCGGCTCGCCTTGCAATGGCGCTGGGTGCGAGGCGCCCAGCGGGAGCGGCGCCGCCAATGCCAGCGATTGCACCGTCGGCATGGCCGAACGCAAGGCGGACGGCATCGCGCCGGTCTCGGGGGCGAAGAGCATCCCCTGTATGCCCGATACAGCGAGGCGAATCGCAGCCTCGATTACCGCGAGCGCGGCGGATTTCGGCAGGCAGCCGCAAACGCAGCGGGCGCTAGGGTTGGGGACGTGCAGGGGGAGCACGTCGGCCAAGATCAGGATGCGCTGTGGAGACAGCGCTTCGCTGGCCCGCTCCAGCTGCTCCCAGCCGGCCGCAGTATCGGCGGGCATGCCGAACACGAGCAGGTCTGCATTGTGGTGCTTGGCATCCAGCCGCGCGATGTCGGCGGGCGCATTGGCCGCAACCTGTACGGAGCTAGAATTTTTCGGGTACGGGTACGGGTACGGGTACGGGTTAACCTTCCAGCCGCGGCAAGTTCAATCCCATAAGAACGGAACAGCCGGAACCTGGAAGCAGGGGGGAATCATTTCCAGTCAGGCCCTAGCTAGTGGTTAGTGGGCTGCTGCCTTGTCACACTCTCCTTAAGCACTGCGCCCACAGTCCGCTCCTGAGTAAAGCGGGGAGTGAAGCCATGAACGCGTTGCTGATCGAGGAGCATCCGCTGCTCCGGCTCGGGCTATTGAAAATATTCGAGAGCATCGAAGTATCCGTACTAAGTCAGCTTATATTCATATTATGGGCTGGCTGAAAGGATTGCAAGCGGGTGGATCTGGGACGAGACGGGGTGGCAATGAACGGACGTTCATAATCCTTTAGTTTAGCGGGCTGTTGAAAAGCACTCTGACTAACCGTGCCACGTCGGAGCTGAAATACCTCCAGGCGAGGTGGGCAAGCGATCTGCCGTACCGGCAGGCCACGGCACTGCTTAAAGAAGCGCTGCCGCTGGACAAGGGCATTTCGTTCAGCGCGACCCGTGACCGGATTCGCACTATTGGAAAACGACTTGACGCTGACATCAAGCTTGACATCGCGAAGCTGCCCCAACCTGTAGCCGACATCCAGATTCGCGAATCCAGCCATGTCGCCGCCGTGAGCGTCGACTCCGCGTGGCTGTGGCATTGCGACTCCGTGAGAGGCCTTGGCCGCCACGTCAACCTCATTGCCGGGCGAGCGACGTTTACCGACAGTCCGCCAAAGTTCTATGCCTATGTGCACCGGGAAGTTACCTCGGCTGTAGCGCGGCTCGATCAGTTCCTCAGTCGGAACGGTGTGGCAACCGATGAACGCGTGACCGTGATTAGCGACGACGCCAGTGAATTTGAGAAGACCGTCCAGGGCAGTCAGCTTGCTCGCGGCAGGATTCTCGACTGGTTCCACATCGCCATGAAGTTCAACACCGCGCAGCGTGATCCTCAACACGAGCAAAGCGTCGGCTGGGCCAAAACGGTTGGACGCATGTGTCAGGTGATTGGGTGCGCGGCTTGACGAAGGCCGATTAGATGTTTGTGCGGACCATGGCCGTCTACAACCTCGTGCGGATGCATTAGCTGGGACAAGTCCGTCCGCAGTGGCAATAATGCTGTTGTCGGTTTTTCAGCAGTTTGGCGCCTGTTTTCGGCTCACTCGCCAAGCCAACCGGCGTCGAGAGCATGCCACGACGCGCTCGACTCTGGCGCCAGTCCGAAAAAGCTGGTGCAAAGACACAACAGGATAAACCCTCGGCCACGGAAACCTTGGGGCCGAGTCTCTTCTCCGGACTAGGCGACATGGGAGGAATTCTGTTGCTTTTGCTACAGTGCAGATGAACTGAAGCCAACGAGGACCAGCAGATGCAATTGAACCTCCTTAAACCGCGCCTTCAAGTCGGAGATGGCGTTGTCATACGGCATGAAGTTATTGAGCTTCTACGTGAGATTGGCAAGCAGTCATCAATCGCTGGCGCAGCGCGGGAAAGAGAAATGGAATTTCGGACCGCATGGGGGTTCATTCAAGACCTCAACGCAGCACTCGAAAAGCCCGCTGTGATCGTCGTGAAGATGCAGGGGCCGGGAGGGCGTGGCAGCCAGTTGACCCCTTTGGGAATTGCTCTCATCGAGGAATTCGACAAGATTGATTCAGCTTGTCAAGCTGCGGCTAGGCGAGGAATCGCGGCGATCAGAAGGCAGATTGATAGGGCGCCGGACGCCTTTCCAACCGATGACCAGTGACTAGAAGAAGAACCCCCGGTCGGCATGGACGGGGCTGAAGACATCGAGTGCGTCGGCTCGGAGAATGGGAGCCGGAGCCGGCCACCGTCGCCGTGCCAGTCTGCGTGCCGAACCAACCGCCGCTAGCGTTGGCCTGCCTGCACCGTAAGCGACCGGCCAATCTTGCGATTACCCAGTCGGACCTGAAAAATTCGGATTGTGGGTTCGGCCTAGCTGAAAGGTGGCGGTTCTGGTCGTATCAGTCGGCCTAGCGGTACTTTCGCAAAGCAAGGGGCCGGATCGACGGCTCTTGGCCGTCAATCGTCGCTGAACGGGCGCAGACGTCATACATGAAATAATGTTGGTCCCCACCTCTGCAGCTCGAAGATCTTCACGGCGCGGCGCTGCTCGGCCGTGAGCTCCGGCGCCAGCATCGCCGTTGGCCGTCGTCCCGCTGCCCCGGTCTTCGTCCTCACCAACGTCACCTTGATCTCGGCCAGTCCTTCCATCATGCGACGGGCCGAAGCGTCGGCCCGCAGGGCAATCTTCGCCAAGCTCACGAGCATCAGGCCGAGCACGGTCGCGAAGGTGTGCAGGCGCAGCGATCCGTCGGCCCACTGGTGTGATGGCCCCCACGGAACCACGCCGCCTTTCTTCGTTCTGCGGAACAACTCCTCGACGTTCCACTGCCCTCGGAACGCGTAGACGATGCGCCCTGTACTCCAGGTGTGCCGATCCGTACACAGCACCCGCCTGCCCAGTCGCGTTCGCTCCAGCTCGCGGCGCAATGCGGCATCGACGTGCCATTGCAAGGTCGGTGCCGCTTCGGTTCCGGCGATGGTGGTCACGACGAAGCTCGACAGGTGTTCCCGAGTCAGCGCCTTCTTGACCCGCAGCTCCAGCCGGCTGCGCGTGATGCGACCCTTTTGGACCAACCCCTCCAGCGTGCGCAGTTCCTCCTTCGCCTTGCGCAGTGCCACCGCGATCCCGCGTTTTTGACCCTCGAGCAGCTCCTGGCTCTCCACCACCACGAGCGTGCGGTCCAACTCGCCGACGGTGGTTCGAACCCGCGCTGCCCGCACTTCGCTGAGCTTGCCCGACAGCGGCTTCATCGCACCGCGCTGCGCCGCCATCTGCAGCGCCTCTTGCGCGGCCTTGTGCCCCAGCGGCAACGAGATGAGGCTGTAGTAGCCGGCGGCATCGAGATCGAGTTCCAGTTGCGGGCTCCAGAACCCGCCGTCCCGTACCACCGTGCGCTGCGCCGGCTGCTTGCGACCCTCACCGCTGTCGAGCGCCTCATGCAACTGCGCCAACCCAGCCAGGCACGCCGCGAGCACCGCCTGGTCCGAGCCGTTGCCGGGATACGTCCGATACAACAGCGGCACATGACCCGTCTCGCTGACCAGAAGGCCAAGCCCGACCACACGCAGGTCCTTTCTCTTGCTCTTGGCGTGTCCTCGCCGGGCCAGATCGCCGGGCGTCTGTGTGTCGATGTGGGTATCGAAGTTCGTGGTATCGAATGCGAGCACGTCCGCGGACAGCTCGAAGCGGGCGATGGCGGCCTTCGCGATGGCCACCTGCGCCTGCTCCAACTGCTCATCGGTCACCTGCTGCGCGACACGATGGAAGGCCTGGCCGGTGAACGCTGAGCCCGGCAAACACGACAGGCGCGGCAGACTCCCGTCGAGAAACTCACCCAGCTCACACTTGGGTCCCGGTGTACACGCGCGCTGAATCGCCACGGCCACCGCCAACTCGCCCACGGACGGGCCGCCTTTGGCGCCAACCCCTGCGCACGCCCGATCAATCTGCCCGATCAGGTCCAATTGCTCGGCCACCCAGATCAACGCCCCGACGTCGCCGACCCCGCGCGTGCCCACCGTTTGGGTCGCACTCAGATCCGCGACTCGCGGCGGCTCGGCCGGTCCCAGCACGACCTGGCGTGCGACGGATCGTCCCCGCTCGGCATCCCACACGGACTGCGCCGCGATGCGGTAGCGATGGCCGTTGACTGTTCGTTCGAAAATGTGCATTTCTTTCATGTAGCATCTTCGAGCCAAAGAATCAACCGAAATCCAATACCTACGCCACATTCCGCCTCGGTGCCGCCCCGGAACAACATCAAGCTTGCGAAAGTAATGACATGGACTCCCCCCTTCCCCTGCGGCATCGGAAGTGCCAGATTGAGAGTTCGGACCAAACTCAATCACGGTGAGGAGGGAGTCATGGACAAGGTTACATGCATCGGACTGGATATCGCGAAAAATGTGTTCCAGGTGCACGGGGTGGACGCCCAAGGGAAGATCGTGGTGCGCAGGACGCTGACCCGGTCCCGGGTGAGGGAGTTCTTTGCGAAGCTCCCACCGTGCCTGGTGGGGATCGAAGCCTGCGCGAGTGCCCACTACTGGGCGCGAGAGCTGCGCAAGCTGGGGCACGAGGTGCGCCTGATGGCTGGCCAGTTCGTCGCCGCTTACCGCAAGAGCGGCAAGAACGATGCCAACGACGCGGAGTCGATTTGCGAAGCGGTCCGGCGGCCCAGCATGCGCTTTGTCGCCGTCAAGAGCGAGGAGCAGCAGGCGGTGCTGGTGTTACACCGGGCGCGCTCGCTGGCGGTTCAGATGCGCACCGCACAGGCCAATCAGATCCGCAGCCTGTTGGGCGAATTTGGCATCGTGCTGCCCCAGGGCATTCATAAGTTGCGCGAGCGGCTGCCTGATGTTCTGGAGGACGCCGAGAACGGATTGCCTGGGCTGGCACGCGTCGCCGTATGCGAGCTGATGGAGGAGTTTCATCACCAGGACGAGCGCGTGGCCGGCTATGAACGGCAGATCAACCGGCTGGCCGCCCAAAGCGAGCCAGCCAAGCGACTGATGCAAATCGAGGGGGTCGGGCCCATCACCGCTACCGCGCTGGTGGCCAGCATCGGCGATCCGAGGCTGTTCGATAGCGGCCGACAGTTTGCCGCCTGGCTGGGCCTGACGCCACGTCAGCACTCATCCGGGGGCAAGGCACGGCTGGGCAGCATCACCAAGCGCGGCGATGTCTACCTGCGTACCCTGCTGGTGCACGGCGCCCGAGCGGTCATGCGCACCATCGAGCGGCGCAGTGACGCCAACAGCGCCTGGGCCCGGGCGCTCGAAGCACGCAGCGGAAAGAACGTGGCCGCCGTGGCGCTGGCCGCCAAGCATGCCCGCATCATCTGGGCGATGCTCGCCAAGGGTTCGGATTACCGCAGCCCGAGGAGGCTAGCGGAGACGTTAGACACGAAAGGCTTTGCTTGCAGGGAGGGGGAAATTGCAGGTGACATAGGTTGAAGGTTGCCGCGAATGGTCGAATTGCGGCCCTGCCTCGAGAGCAGCACAACGTCGAACCGAAAGGAGTAACACCCGCCACAGGTTGCGTAGAGCCAACCGCTTGATGGAAACAGGTCAGACCGGCGTGGGGAGAGCCTGATAGCCCGACTGGTGGCAGTCAGACACCGTCAAAGTTGCGAGGCCCCCACGAGCGAAAGTCATCAGGGCCAGCGCCGACGGGCGCATCAAAAGGCCGCATATATTGCTGCAGTCGATCCTCGTTGACACTCAGTGGTCAGCTCTTGCAAACAAGGGGGAGTCCATATATCGGGCTAGGGAGATGCTTATGTGGACGCCTCCCGGATTGCAAGCCGGTTGACATGGTGGTCGACAGGTGAAGGCAGCACGCTTATGTCCGGCCCGTTTGTGCAGGCCGCTCAGCCTGCTGGCCCATATGGAATTCGCTGGCGAGGTCCTCATCTGATCATCGAGCGTTGCTGCTCACATTCCCTATCGGGTTTTCCTCGCCCCGGTCCAACCTGTTAGCCATCATGCGATCAATGCTTGCGCTCCTTGGAAAGAAGTCAGTTCATACAGATTGTGGGGAGGGCACGCACCTGGCTACAAAGCCATGGCGGGTGCCGTGTATCTGGTATCCCTTGCTAGCTAGACCCATGCTCCGCACGATGTAGTGGGAGCTATGTTCACGCTCCGCTTCGCCAGGACCTGGGCGAACTCAACCTTGACCTGCAATGGCCGCCGTAATGAGCAATTCAAGCTCTGCGCCAGCTTCCAGCAGTGGCTTGGCGCTCATTTGCACGCGCGCCTGAACAAGCGCACCCGAGGTCGCTGCAATCGCCACACTAGAAAGGCGGCGAGCCATGGTCTTCTCTACGTTGCTACGCAATAGTGCGTGCTCGATAATTCCCGTCCAGGCGTCAAAGGCCGCAACTCCCGCTGCGCGGATCCCAATTTTAGGGTAAGCTGGGCCACAAGTTCAACTTAATGCGGTGAAGATGAGCGGTGCCGATCTCATGTGGAAAACGCGGCGGCTTTCGCAGAATTGGAAGTCCTTGTCACCAAGGTGTCGTCTCAGGATCCGCCATCGCTGCTTAGTTAGCTGCTCTTGGCCTGCGTGCCTGGAACGCAGCAAGGGGGCAGCGTCAGTAGATTAGGTCTGTGAATGCTTCCAGGCCGATGTCATGTAGTTGGCGTCGCCGCCTCGCCCAGGAGGCCGGGCTCAGCGACCACTTTCGGATTCCTCACCCGGCAGAAATCAGAAACCGTCATGTCGCAACTATCATCCGGCAGCCCCGTCGACCTTGAAGTCCTGCAAGTGTTGCGCGAGGCCTTCGACGTGCGCTCCCTCCGGTATCTTATCGAGAAGATCGATTCGAATCCTTTTGCCCAGGACTTGCGGGGCTTACGGCTCGATCTCGTCGAGGTGCAAGAATCGGCTGAACGAATATTGCACCGCGAACAGTCAGAGGAAGCTCAGGCAGTTCTCTCCCTTGCTGACCAGGCCGAGAGGGTTCTGCAAGAAGTGGGCGATTTGATGCGGATGCTGAAACATGCGCACGATGTCATTCAGCCGCTAGCCGACCTTCGGCGGTCAGCCGCATCAAATTGATCACGAATGCATCTTGGCGACATCGCGCAGGCCAAGCGTGAAGCGGATGCGTAGCATCGCTTTGAGAGGAGACGGCTGGCCCCTTGTCTTGGTCGGCGCGTGCGGCACAATCGGCGCGAGAAACTCACGCCATGGCACTATGCGTTCTATCAGCACGGAAGGGCATGTCAGGTCCATACAGCCCAAATAGTTGCGATCTGCCAAAAGTGAGCACGGAAATCGCGGGTGCCGCGTGCCGCAATTGACACGTTTTGCTAAGTTCCCCACCCCACTATTGCGGAATAGCAGATTAGTAATCGTTCCGCTATATGGAAGGTGCGCGTCGTCGTAGGGAGGCGATAGGCGGCGCGAGTCATAAAAGGAACTTCGGGTATGGGCCGGTGCTTCTGCCTCAGAGTGGGACGCCATTGCCAGATTAGAACATTGCAGCGGGGGTCAATATGAGCCGGGTCATTCAGAGTTATACACCATCGCTTGCGGCGGCACCATTGCGCAACCGTTGACATGGGGCGACGGCGCAACGCCGTGCGACCCAGTTCGGTCACCAGTCTCCAGAGTGCCTGCCGCTGCCAGGCAGCAGCAGTGCACCAGTCGCGGATTGCGTCGAATCGGGCTTGCACGCTTCGAGCGGT
The DNA here is from genome assembly GCF_032465815.1 of Cupriavidus sp. BIC8F. NCBI lineage: Bacteria > Pseudomonadati > Pseudomonadota > Betaproteobacteria > Burkholderiales > Burkholderiaceae > Cupriavidus > Cupriavidus sp. BIC8F. Next base: position 127,346 of record NZ_CP136096.1, read on the forward strand.
GGGGTGCGGACGGCCGCCATGTTGGCAGGGCCGTTGTCCGTGCGCAGGCGTCTCGAGCGTCGGCAACGCGGGCTGACGCTCGTCGAGCTGATGGCCGTGGTGGCCATCATCGGGATTCTGGCGGCCGTGGCCAGCCCCTCCTTCACATCACTGATCCAAAACAGCCGTGTATTGGGCGAGGCAAGCGCCATGGTCGGCGACCTGCAACTGGCCCGCAGCGAAGCCATTCGGCGCGGGCAGTCGGTGATGCCCGTCCACCAACGGCGCCAGCTGCACCGGATTCAACACCTGGGGCAACGGCCGGCTGGTGTTTGCCGACTGCAATGGCAATGGCGATTATGACGTCACCGACGACAAAATCCGCTATACCGCTGGCTGGAATAGCACCGATAATGCATGCGACAAGATGACTCCCTCCAAGAGCCATGCTGTGCCACACTCACTCCCCGAAAAAAACAGCCCGGTCAGGGCCGGGCCAAAGGGGGGAACCCGTTGCAGCCCCAATGCGAGCGAGCGGCGTGGGTTCTAGCGCGTTGCGCGCTTACTTGGAAATACGCAGGATTTCGGAAGCCAGCTTGGAGAAGCAAGGCTTTAAGTCGTCGATGGTCTTGGCGTAGCAATAGACGCCGCTGGGTTGATCCGATTTGTACAGTTTGGCATCACTCGTGTTGGCCATGTTCTTGAGCAGGTCTTCGTTGAAGCCGCCGTTGCCATCCAGGCCAAGGGTGAAGATATACACATTGTGCTGGCGCAGGTAGGTAGCCATCTCCAGCGCTACGTTGGTCGAGGCGTTCATGAGGTTCTGCGTGCTGAAGGTGGCGTCTACCGGCAAGCCGGAACCAGTGGTCGCCTGGCTGCCGACGATCTTGAACTTTAGCGCCGGATCCGTCTCCTGGCGAACGTCGTAGGTCGCCGGCATGGCGGTCGGGCCATAGTAGACAGTCGTATCCTTCTGGGTGAAGGATCCCGATTTCTTCCCATTCCCAAGATTTCCCGAGGAACTATTGTTCGAGCTTGTCGCACAGGGGTTCGACATCGGCTTGGACTGCTGGTTAGGTTCATACAGCCCGGATGGCGGATCCGATGTGCCACTGGCGCCGCCCGCACAAGTCTTGTTGGCGTTCACAGTATTGCTCGTGGTGTTCTTTGTCTCGGTGTATGGGCAGTTGCTCGTCTGATTCTTGGCGCAGGTGTAGACCCTAGTTGTAGTCGTCACGTCCGTGCGCGTGCCCATGTTGTAGGTGGCGGCCAGCGTATTGGGTTCACCGTCCGAGAAGAACACGACGACGCGCAGGCTGGACCGGTTCGCCTGCAATATCGAATCGAGTTGTACGCGCGCCTGGTACAGCCCTTCGGCATAGTTGGTGGTGCCATTGCTGGAAAGACCGCTTATCTTGGTCTTCATCGCAGTGCGATTGAACCCGCGCTGCACGGTATTGATCGCGATATCGGACACCGCGCCGGCGGAAAAATGCACCAGGCCTACACGGTCGGACGTGGGACTGAACTGGTCAAGAAAACTGTTCGCATTGGACTTCACTGTGGACCACACTGGGCCCATCGAGCCCGACGAGTCGATCACGAAGATCAGGTCAAGGTCCTTGCGGATAGTCTGCGACGTAGCGGCGACGGCGACGTTGGAAAAGCCGAGGACCTTCATCAGTGTCAGCGGCATCGTGGCGGACGCTGACACGCCCAGGGTCACCGCACCGGGCGTCGGCGTATCGAAATCCACCGATACCGGATTGAGGGACGCCGTTGACTTCAGGAATCCTGTCTTGAAATTGGCATTGAAGAATTCGCTGGCAGCCTGCCTGGCATTGGCAGTCTGGTCCGCGCGGGTAGCACCGTTGGTGACGGCGCGCGCCGCAGCGACTGCGGCAGAGTCCACCGCTGCATTCAGCTTGGCCTTGACGATGTAAGCCATGCCGGCGTCAATCCCCAGCCCGGCGATACCAACCAGGCCAAGCATCAACACCCCGACGATGATCGTGATCTGCCCCTGTTGTCTGCGAACTGGTTTGCGCGTCATGTCGCCTCCTTGCATGCGGGTCAGAACACGGTGATGGAATAAAGGTTCGGGCCAATGGAGGGCATGGCCAGCACACCCATGGTGAGACCCTTGAACAGCATGTTGAAGCCGTAGTAGGCCTCGACCACATAGGCAATCTCCCCATCGTGCATGGATCCGGTCATGACGTTAGCTGTCGGAGCCGAAGGGCCGGTCGGGATGCTGCCGCAACTGCCATTGCCCGCCCAACTGGTACCGTTACTGCCGCAATTCCACACCTTGCTGAGTGGTGCCGAACCGCCTGCGCCTTTCCACCCGTTAAGCCAGTGGTGCTGCTCCAGTACGACATTCCGCGAGCACGTTGTTTCGCCCTTGGCGCACAGCCCCATGACTTTGGTGATGTAGATCATGCCCTGCGGCTTCATCTGGATCGGCGTCGCGGTGTCGCCGAGCGAGTCCATGATGAACTGCGGTGTGTAGTTCGACGCACGCGATGCGAGACTCGCACCCTCACGGGTCAGGTTGACAAGCACCAGGTTGGCCTGGATTGCGCGGCCGAAATCAATGACCGGCAATGTCAGGAAGATGAGGACCGGTAGCAAGATGCCGAACTCGATGGCTGCGATGCCATGGGCGGCCTTTCTGCGGGCGAGGGCGCGGATCGGTTTCATCAGAAAGCCTCGTTGCGCATGGTGGCGGCGACGCGGAAGTTGTACTTTCCGCCGGTGGATTTGAAGAAGGCTGCGACCACCGGCGTCAGGAGTGGCCACGAACAGTCCACGTGAATCTCCACCAACTCGCCAGCGGACCCGTACATGCCGGCTCCGCTGGCCTGCGCAATGCCGCTCCCCACGGGGGGGATGATCAAGGTAGAGATGGTGGCGCCCGACATCTTGTAGATGCCGAGCGAGCTCGAGCGGATCTTCTCTTCGACTGCAAGGTAGCGCTGCTTAGCGCCTGCGCTCGGATCCAGGTTGCTCTGGCCGGTGATCGCGTAGCGCGCGCCTTCGCGGACGGCATGCTGCATCGTCAGGTTGGCGAACATCATCATGCCGAAATCCACAATGGAGAAGATCAGCAAGAAAAAGAGGGGTGCAACCAGCGCGAACTCAACGGCGCTGGCGCCGGTCTCGCAGAGGTGCTGCCGCAGTGCAGGCATCGGCATCGGTTTGTGATTCGGCATGGCAGCTTCCCCGTGGCTTACTATGGATTGTCGTGCTGCAAGATGGCCGCTCCGCGATCAGCCACCGGCGCCCATCATCGCCGGCATCAGTGTGCGATAGAAACCCAGCGCTGGGGATCCGAGCAGCACGACCATCAGTGACGGAAAGATGAAGAAGATCAGAGGGAACAGGAGCTTGACCGCGATCTTGGCGGCCGTTTCCTCGGCACGTTGACGTCGCTTCACACGCAGCGAGTCCGCATGCACACGCAGCGACTCCGCGACACTGGTGCCGAAGCGGTCGGCCTGGATCAGCATGCTCACCAGCATCTCCACGTCATCCACGCCGGTGCGCAGCGCGAGGTTGCGCAAGGCCTTCTCGCGCGGCAGGCCGGCACGCAGTTCAAGCACCAGCAATTCCAGTTCGTCGCCCAGAGGATTCCGCTCGCGTCGGAATTCCTCCACCACCTTGAGCAGCGCGGCGTCGAGGGCCAGGCCTGCTTCCACGCAGACCGTGATCAGGTCGAGTGCATCGGGGAAGGTCTCGAAGATCTGCCTCTGGCGATTCCTGATCGTGCGGCGCATGAAGAGATCGGGCAGGTAGAAGCCGACGATGGCAACCCCCAGCATGGCAGTCGGCAGCAGGCGTGGGCTGTCTTCGTTCCATGCGGGTGGAAGCAGTACAAACAGCAATGCGGGAAATGCCACCGCCAGGACCGTCTTGGCGCCGAAGTAGACTGCGATCGCGGCAGGATTGCGCCAGCCTGCGGTCATGAAGCGCGTCCGGATCGCCGAGGTATCCCACCCCTCGCCGGGAAGCGACAGCTTGGCCAGTGGTTTGGACATGCGCTCCAGGGTCTGCAGCCAGTCCTGCTGCGGTTTCTCTGAAGGAGAGCCTTCCACGCTGCTGGGCGCTTGCATGACTTGCGTAATGCGCCGGCGCAGCGAATCCGGCTGCATCAGCCACAGCGCGCCGAGGGTTACGCCGAAGGTCAGCACGAAAGTGAGGGCCAGGATGATGATGTGCTCAATTCTCATGATTGCGCTGGGCGTGGCCCATCCTCCAGTTCGTTTTGCGTTGCCGGCTAGACGTGGATCCGGATGATGCGGCGCATCCAGATGATCCCGAGTACCATCAGCGCAAGGGCATAACCGAGAATCCACGGTCCGACCGGATCGGTCCACAACGGCATCAGGAATTCCGGATTCATCAAGTACATGGCCCCGCCCACGCCGAAGGGCAGCAGCGCGAGTATCACGCCGGACAAACGACCCTCCGCGGAAAGCACGCGTACCTGGCCGGCCAGTTTCATCCGCTCGCGGATGATGTGGCTGACATTGCCAAGAATCTCCGCCAGGTTGCCACCGGACTCGCGCTGGATCAGCACGGCGATGACCAGGTAGCGCAGGTCGGCCAGCGGTGCGCGGCTGGCCAGGTTGGTCAAAGCGTCGTGCATGGACATGCCGTAGTTGATCTCATCAAAGGTCACCCGGAACTCCGCCCCTAGCGGATCTGGCAATTCGCTGCCCGCCATATCCAGTGCGCTTGAAAACGAGTGACCCGCGCGCAATGCCCGGCTGATCAGGTCGGCACCTTCGGGCAGCTGGAGTTCAATCTTCTGCAGACGCCGCTGGCGCCGGCGCATCACATACCAGAGTGGAACGGGAAGCCATAGCAAGGTGAGTGCAAGTGAAACCGGCGCGGGCAATCCGAGCAGCAGCGCCAGCAGCAGCATGCCCACGGGCGGCACCAGGGTCATGAAGAGGAAGGCCGATACCGTCCACAGCAGACCCGACTGCATCAGCAACCGGTCCAGGGCGTGCACGCGCGGCAGCTTCTTCAGCAGGCTGGCAAACCATGCCGAGCCACCCAGGGTGCGCACCTTGCTGATGATCGGCGCATCACCTTCCCACGCTGCCTCGGAGGCCGCGCGCAGCCGGCGGCCAAACCGCCGCGCGCTGGCGCCGTGCCGTGCGTTCCACCACTGGTAGCCTCCGATCATCAGCATCAGGAGGGCCACGAAGAGGGCGAGTGCGAAGCCAAGCAGGGTGTTGTTCATGGCATTGTCTCCTGCGCAGGGCGCAAGTCTTCAGACGTCATAGCGGACCGAGGGCTCATAAAGCCGTTCCGACACGCTGAGGCCGAAGGCGGCCAGGCGCTCCGAGAAATGTGGTCGCACACCGGTCGCACAGAAGTAGCCCTTGACGCGGCCTTCGTGATCCACGCCGGTGCGCTTGAACGTGAAGATCTCCTGCATGTTCACCACGTCGCTCTCCATCCCGGTGATTTCCTGCACGCTCATGAGCTTGCGGCGGCCATCGCTAAGACGAGAGACCTGCAGGATGACCGTGATGGCCGACGTGATCTGCTGGCGCATCGTTTTTGGCGGCAGCGACAAGCCGGCCATGCTGACCATGTTTTCGAGCCGGGTCAGCGCATCGCGCGGCGTATTGGCGTGGATGGTGGCAAGTGACCCCTCGTGTCCGGTATTCATCGCGTGCAGCATGTCCAGCGCTTCGGCACCGCGTACTTCGCCGAGGATGATGCGGTCCGGGCGCATCCGCAGGGCGTTCCTGACCAGCGCGCGCTGGGTGATTTCGCCGCGGCCCTCAATGTTGGCCGGTCGGGTCTCCAGCCGCAGCACATGTTCCTGGCGCAGTTGCAGTTCGGCCGCATCTTCAATGGTGACAATGCGCTCGCTGGCCGGGATGAAGCCAGACAGGATGTTGAGCATGGTCGTCTTACCGGAGCCAGTGCCGCCAGAAATCAGGATGTTGAGCTTGGCCTTGACCATGGCCTCGATCAGCTGCCCCATGGGAGGGGTCAGCGTCTGCAGTTCGATCAGGTCCTTGATCATCAGCGGGTTGGCGGAGAAACGCCGGATCGAAAGCAGCGGCCCATCGACTGCAGACGGTGGAATGATCGCGTTCACCCGGGAACCGTCCGGCAAGCGTGCATCTACCATCGGGCTGGATTCATCGATTCGCCGTCCGACGCGCGATACCATCTTGTCGATGATCTTCATCAGGTGCGCGTCGTTATGGAAGGTCACGTCGGTCAGTTCGAGCTTGCCGCGACGTTCCACGTACACCTGCTTCGATGTGTTGACGAGAATGTCCGAGACCGACGGGTCCGTGAGCAACGGCTCCAGCGGGCCGAAGCCGAGCATCTCGTCACGCACGTCCGAAACCAGGCGCTTGCGCTCCGATTCATTGACCGGGATGCTGCGCTCCTCAATGATGCGTTCGACCAGGATGCCCAGCTCCCGCTTCACCTGCTCCGGGGAAAGATGCTGCAGCTTGTCCAGTTCGACGCGTTCGATGATGGCTTCGTGGATCTCGAGCTTGAGCTGTTGGTATGCCGCGCTGGAAGGATTCGGGACACCTGTGGCGGGCACCGTCGCGTTCACACGCTCCGAGAGCGTTTCGCCGGCTCGTTCATAGAGTTGTTCGCGCAGTGACATGTTCATTCTCCACAGGGTGTCTATTGCTTGCGGGCTGGCTCGCTAGGCGTGTTTCTCTGCGCGGGGTGGCCGCATGATGCTCGCGCCCTGGCCTAACAACCGGCCCAGCAGTCCGCCGTCCTTCTTTGCAGTCGGGGGGTAGACGGCATCTACCATTTCCTTCAGAGCGCGCGAAATCGAGCTGTTCGGGGCTAGCTGCAATGCCGGTACGCCCTGATTGGCGGAATCGCGGGCGGACTTCGGGTCGAGCGGTACAAGATGGCGGACTTCAGCCCCCAAGGCCTCTTCAAGTGTGCGCACGGTGACCGACGCGTGTTTCTCGAATTGATTGACGACGATGTGCAGGCGGTCAGACGGGTAGCCAAGCGCGCGCAGCATGCTCATCAGCAGTCGGCCGGCTCGCAGATAGGGCAGGCTCGGCTGCAGGACCGGATAGATGGTGTCACTCTGGTCGAGCACGACGATCGAAGACGGATTGATATCCTGGCCGACGTCGAAGATCAGCACGTCGTACACGGGCCGCACCAGTTCCAGGATGTGCTTCATTTGCGCACCCTTGATCTCCCCGGCGCGCACCGGATCGCCGGCGCCGGCGATGACGTCGAAGTTGGGGTGGGCGTGCGTGATGCACGCGTCGAGCAGGGCCAGGTCGAGCCGGTCGACCTGGGCGCACAGATCTGCCAGCGTGGCCGGCGGTGTCTTGTCGGTGACGAGAAAGGCGGCATCGCCAAACTGCTGCACCAGGTCCACCAGGAGCACGCGCTTGCCGCGCAGCGCAGCCAGGGCGTAAGCGAAGTTCGATGCAGTGAAAGTCGTGCCACTGCCCCCCTTGCATGACACGAAGGCCATGGTGTGCGCTTCGCCTTCGACACCGCCGGCGTTCTTGCTGGCCAGCCGCTCCAGTTCGTCGCAGAACTCGCGCTCCTCGGGCGGCCAGCATTGCACGCTGCGAATGCCCGCGCGCATGGCGCGCATCAGCAAGTCTGCGCCTGGCGCCTGCGTAACCAGCATGCAGGGCATGTCATCGGGATCGTGAAAGCGCCGGCACAACCGGTCCAGCAGGGCGGGGCTGAATTCATCTGCCTGCAGCACGACGAAATCAGCAGGATGGATCAGTCCCTGTGTGGCGAGCGCTTCTTCGGGCGTGGCGCAGACCATGCGTACCTGCCGGGTGGTGCGAACCTGCCCGGCCAGTGCTGCCAACTGCCGGGCACGCGTCTCGTCTGCCGAGATCAGTAAGAGCTTTGCCATCTTGCTACCCCATTTGGAATGCCGGTTTCCGAGACGTCTTGCCCGGTGCTCAGGGCGACCCGCTGTTGCCGCTGCCCACGCCGATCACGTAGGCATTGTTCTCGGTCGGTGGGTTGCGGAACGACATGCCGTAGCGATCCAGCGCATACGTTGCGGCGCGGCCGTCGACCCCGGTGACCGGGTCGGTATTGCCCGATGCCTCCGGATTGATGGTCTGCATGGCCCGTAGCGTGCGAACGGCATCGCCGAACTGCGCGTCATAGCGGGGCGTGGAGTTCATGCAGCCGCCGAGCAGGAGAAGGGCCGTGATTGCCGAGAGCGTCGCGGCGGGTCGGGCGAGTCGGATGGGATGCTTCAGGATAGTCATGATCTGTCCCCTGGTCACTGGATGAGGGTGCCCGACTGGGCCGGCACGGTGGCGGTCGCGGCATCGATGCTGGTTGCCGTGACGACGGGTTCGATGACTGGCGTCGACACTGCGGGCGTCGAGGCAACAGGCTCCGCCGGCGGGGCAGGCAAGCGCGTCACCGGTGCCGGGGCGGCAGCCGGGGCCGGCATCGGCGCGGGCATGGGTGCCGAAGGCGAACCCGGCGGCGGTGCATTGACCGGCTTGCTGACGGGGTGGCCTTCCATGCTGCCGTTGATATAGACCTCGCCATTGATCGGCGGACCGAACGTGTCGGTGGGCAACGGATAGTTGGCAGGCAGCGGTTTGACCAGGCGCGGCGTTACCACGAAGATCAGCTCGCTCTTGTCTTGCTGGAAGTTGGTGCTGCGGAACAGGTTGCCAAGGATCGGCAGCTCGCCCGCGCCAGGCAGTGCTTTGAGCGCGCCGGTGACGTTGCTCTTGATCAGGCCGCCGATGGCAAAGCTCTGGCCGTCCATGACCTGCAGCGTGGTGGACGCGCGGCGGGTATTGATGAGCGGCAGGATGGAAATGCCGCTCAGGTTCGGTGCGGACAGCGCGACGCCGGTGGGCGACAGTTCCGAGACCTCCGGCGCAACCTTGAGGTTGATGCGGCCATTCGCCAGCACGGTTGGCGTGAACTTTAGCCCGACACCGAAGGTTTCCTCCTGCAGCGTGACCACAGCGGCGCCGCCTGCGCCGGAGCTTTGCGGTACCGGGATGAATACCTTGCCGCCGGCGAGGAAGCTGGCTTCCTGGCCGCTAATCGCCATCAGGTTCGGCTCGGCGAGTACCTTGACCAGGTTGTCGGTCTTCTGTGCGTCGAGCTTGAAGGCGAAGGGCAGGTTGTTGTTCTTGATGCCGGTGAGCGCGGCTGCGCCGCCCGACAGGAAGTTCGCCAGCAGGCCGAAGCTCCAGCTGCCGAAGGCGCCGTTGATATTGGCCGCGGCGCCAAACTGGTCGATCAGCGTCTTCGAGACTTCCGCCACCTTGACTTCCAGCATCACCTGCTGCGGCGAGTCGACGGTCATCATGTTGATGACGCGCGGGCTGCGCAGCGGTAGCCCGCTGGCTGATCCGCCCAAGGAGGCCTGCATCACGCCCCCACCGCCCATGCTATAGCCGCCGGGCTGTCCGGCAGGTCCGCCCAGCTGTTGCGCTGGCGCCTGCAACGGGCTGCGAGTCTGGCGCATGACAAAGGCGTTGGCAATGTCGACCACCTTTTGCGCGGTGGTCGAATCGGGCACGTTGCCGCTCAGCACGAGGCTGTCCGCGGCGGCGGCCACGCGCACGCCCTTGGCTTCCGGCAGCAGCGAGTGCAGCGTGCTCTGCAGGCCGCCCGGGTCAGCGCCAACCATGACATCGATGATCGTGCAGCGGCCACTCCTGCCCTGGACGATCATGTTGGTGGTGCCCACTTCAAGGCCAAGCAGGTAAAGCGTCTGCGGTGCGACGAGCATCGCCTGTACCACGCTGGGATTGCCCAGCGTTCGGGTGCGCACCGGTTCCGGCAACGGAAGCATGCGCGACTTGCCGACCGGCACAGTCACCTGCGCGGGCTCAGCGGCAGCCCCGGTGCAGCTCGGTCCGCGGTTTGCGCCGCTGTCGCTCGGTGCTGCAGGCACTGCGGCGGCGCCGATAGTGAGCTGAATCGGCCCGCTGGCCGCCAGTTTCATTGGCTGGTTTGCGGTGGTGGCGCTGTTTGTCTCGTCCGCTGCCTGCGCCTGCTCGCTGGCGAGCCAGACGCAGGTCATGGTCAGCGTGGCCAGCGCGCTCAGGCGCAGGCGCCTGTGGTCTCGCGCAGGTTTGCGCTTGTCGCCGTTCCCCGATGCACGGCTGCCTGCCTGGTGGCTGAGTGGCTTCATTTGATTTCCCCCGGTTGTTGCCCCGGCTCAGTGGGGCTGGCGCTTGGCGACGTCTGCGGCCGCGTATTGCATGCTCGATACTTCGTTGTTAGAAGCACTCCTGGTTTTGCTGCATGCCGCTGATGACGCCAACGCAGTTGCCCGCGATCTTGCGTTCGGTGATCCGGTGCACGACCTGGACGGCCTTTACGACAGGCGCTGCTACCGCTGCCGGCAGGACCGGTTCGTTGAGCAGGCTGCGTTTGGTGGCGCCTGCGGTGTCAACCGGGCGCGGGTCGATCTGGTTGCGCAATACGAGCGACAGCGAGCCGACACTGCGTGCAAGGTCGAGCTTCTCTGCCTCTTCCGGCGAGACTTCAAGTGTCACGGCGTTGACGACCTTCGGCTTGGTCTCGTCGCGGTTCACTTCCTGTGCGACGGCGAGCACCAGGATCTTTTCCAGCACGATCTTGGAGATGGACTGCTCGCGCTGGCTATCGGACTTGGCGTCCTTTTGCGTGTTCACGATGATGTCGACAAAGCTGCCGGGCAGGGCGAAGCCGGCAACGCCGACCACGTCGTTCACGCGCACGGTGATGGCCCGCTTGCCGTCTGCGATGACTGCGGACAAACCACCTCTTGTCCCGGCGGGCGTGAGCTTGGATTCGAGGATCGGCTCGCCGCGCATCACGCTGTTCTTGGTGACGCGGCCATCGACGGTCTTCTGCTCGGTCAGCGCGCCGGGCGGCAGGCTTTCTCGCGGCCAGTCGACGACCTTGACGAACTCGGGGCTCAGGCGCTGGCCGAGGTTGATGTCGGTGGAAGCGACCACCACCTTGGTGGTGGTGCCGGCGCTCTGTTGCATCATCCAGCGCGAGGCGAGTACCACCGCCGCCAGGCCTGCCAAGGCCGCAACGAGCAGCATGATGAATGCACGAATGTTTCTCATTTGGTGGTCCTCCCCCGTGTGTCAAGCATGAATCGTTTGCCTTGCGGCTTGCTCCAGCGCCCGTCCTCGACGCTCCAGTCCTGTCGCTACAACATGTCTGTTGCCACCAGCAGCACTCCTGCTGCTATTGGAACGGCGTAGGGCAGCCTGGACCCTGGTGTCTTGTCTTCCCCGGCGGTGTGGACCGATGTCACCCCAAACGGCAGTGACATCAACATCACCGAGATGCTTGCCAGCGCCTGGCGCGGGCTTCTGAAAATCGCGATCATCACCAGCGCCATCACTCCCCCGGCGAGGAAGGTGACCAGCATGATGTACAGCAATGGCTGAGGGCCGACGAATGCGCCAATGGCGGCCATGAGCTTGGCGTCGCCGGCGCCGAGCGCTCGCATGAGATAGAGCACGACGAAGGGCACCAGGCCAGCGAGGGCACCGGTCAGCCATGTCCAGGCGCCAGAAGCCGCACCCAGTTGTGAAATCTGTAAAACCAGGGAGACGAGCAGCCCGGCGACAACCAGCCAGTTCGGAATTCGGCGGCTGCGCAGATCGCTGATGGCGGCAATGCCAACCATGGCGAGCAGGCAGAAGGTCGTGGCAGGTGAGAACGGGTGCATGCTGTTGGTCCCTCTCGGAGATCGGGGCGTTTGCTTGTTGTGGCTTCGCGTGCATGGTCTTGCCGTGCGGACGCCCGGCAAGACCATGAGCGAAACGCTGGCTACTCGGGCTCAGGGCGCTGCGGCGCCCGCCAAGGCGGTGTTGATCGACGTCCAAATCGTCCTCACCGAGTCCTTCACCGTCGTCGCAGCCGCGACCATCACCAGCGCCACGAAAGCGAGCAACAGTGCGTACTCGATGCCGGCCGCGCCGTCTTCTTCGCGAACGAAGTTCTTGATGCCTTGGAACATGGTGTTCATGTCCTTCTCCTTTACGTCATGGTTCAAGGGAAAAATGCACCCGCTGAAGACAGGCACAGGATTCAGCCGGACGGGCCGGCCAGGGCCAAATCAGGAAGTTGCCATTTCGCGTGCGATTGCCAGCGCCGGCCGATACAGGATCGGCACGTCCCCCGGAGCGCAAATGACAGGGCGGCTCCCCGACTCCACCGTTCTCAGGGGTCGCACCGGCGGCTGGGTCCGCCAGCGCTCGCTCACCCGGCGTGCAGCCGCTCCCTGCGGCTGCCGTGACAGGTGCCGTGGACCGGTCCAACCTTCTTCAGGAACCGTCCCACGCCTGAAAGTGCTGCAACACTGCGAGATACGGCGGGCTTGTCCGGCAAGAACGCCGGTCCCGCATGGGCCAGCGTCGCTGTGCGCTCGCCCGGCTCTGTTTTCTCCCCTCGATGGCCGCCATGGCGGCCCATCGTTCGTCTTGGCCATCGGCTGGTCTCCTGGCCCGCTGCGGCATCGCGTGCCGCCTTGTCGGGACTAACTTCAGAGACCTTCCGTCGTTATGCTTTGGCCCTCATTCGCGACGACCGTGCCACGCGAGCTAAGTCTTTGATTTTTAAGGGGCGTGGAGTTGAGGGATGTGCCGGCAGCGATACTGTGTAACCAGATGTTTCCGGGTTGTTACGAGTTCAGGCGCCAGGCCGTTGTTCCGCTGCTAACACTGGCAAGGCTAAAAGTGATTGATAAGTCGTGTAAATACCGCAATAAATGGCGTTTGAGACGCAAATTACTCGAATTGGCTACGGGTGATCGCCATGATTGGATATGGTTGCAGATGTGAAACACCTGGAAGGCGAAGGTAATGAGTCACCTGGCGCGATCGCGTCACCACTACCTGATTCAATGCGCTTGTGCATCGCGATCGTGCACTACGACGCAACAGCGTATGGCGTAGGCCAAGGGGGAAGGATCGTGCGCAATGTGTGGCAACGTACCTTGCTCTCGCCATGATGGATGAGGCCTGCCCCGATGGCCTGCATGTGGGCAGTAGCGGCCATATGGGTTGCAGCTCTGAAACAAGCGTTGTCAGGGCACTGTCAACTTAACGGTGACGGGGCAAAGCAGTGGTCGGCGTGCCCCCTGTCAAAAAGCTGTGGACGGATTTTGGGCCACTTCGGTGAAGTTTCGCCAGGCCGAGAATCGGGCGGCGAGATGTTTGCGGTAGAGCGAAGCACGCAGCAGATGCCGTTTCAGCGCGAAATGTTGCCGGATCGGACCGAAGCTCGATAGGAATGCCTGCGCCCGATTGCGGTCGCGGAAGCCCCGCATGCGCCGCTCGCGATCGCGGGTGGGTTAGCCAGTTCTGGCATGTCGGCCTTTGCTGCCGGGTAGCTGCGTAACTGGTCGGTGACGATCTTGCGCGGTGCCGGGCAGGAGCGCAGCACCCGCTGGAAGAAGCGCTTGGCGGCGGCCTTGTCGCGACGCTTCTGCAACAGGATGTCCAGTTCGGCTCCATGCTCGTCGAGTGATGTTGCCCCTGTTTGGTGTAGCTCTTAGCCTTACTTTCCGCAGGTCGCCGATCGAATTTCCGCGTAATTTCCCGGGCGCCCCGGTAGGTCAGGGCTTGCGGGGAGCTTCGGCGTCTATTAGGCGTTCGGTTTCGTCCTCCCACGCCTGCATCAGCTTCTTCGCCTGCCGATAGTTGGCGATGGCACGCCGTAACACGGCGGCTTGCTCGGGTGAGACCGTCCGATGGACAAGCTTGCCGCCTTTCATGTGCCCCCACTCATAGTACGGGCCATGGCGTGCGTCGGGATCCTGCGCGCAGCGGCAGCCCGGCTTGCCGCAGACCTTCATGCGTTCCAGTAGCGTCCCGGAACACAGATAGTCAATCTCATTGAGCGTCTCCCGGATGCGCTCGATCCGCTCGCGGGCTTGCTTGATGACGGCTTCGGGGCGGTGTGGCATGAACTTGACTTTTAAGATTCTGTCGCTAAGCTTAGCGACAGAATGAAAGGCACGCAAGAACCTTCTCCGCACAAGGCTCGCTTCATCCTTCACAGCGAGCGCTTGGGGCCTTTACCCCCGCCGCATTCGCCGCGCCGGCTGTTGCCACAGTGGCAGGCATGCCGCCCGTCGTGAACGCGAGCAATCTCTACAGCGAGGCGGGAGCCGACCACTTCAGCCCGGCGGTGGCTGAGGCGTTGCCGCGGGTCTATGTGCCCAATCTGCGCTCGAACGACGTCTATGTCATCGACCCGGCGACATGCAAAGTGGTCGACAAGTTTCGTGTCGGCTACCGGCCGCAGCACGTCGTCCCTTCGTGGGATCTTCACACGCTGTGGGTGACCAACAATGCCGAAGGCCGGCCCGACGGCAGCCTGACCCCGATCGATCCGAAGAGCGGGAGGCCGGGCAAGGAGGTAAGGGTCGACGATCCATACAACATGTACTTCATGCCAGACGGCAAGGAAGCGATCGTCGTGGCGGAGGCGCAAGCGCGACTCGATTTTCGCGATTCGCACACGATGGCACTCAGAACTAGCCTTGAAGTCCCGCAGTGCAAGGGCATCAACCATGCCGACTTCTCGATTGACGGCAAGTACGCGCTCTTTACCTGCGAATTCGATGGCAGCCTCGCGAAGATCGATCTTGTGAGCCGCAAGGTCGTCGGCTATCTGCAACTCGCCAGGAATGGCATGCCGCAGGACATTCGCATCGCGCCGGACGGCAAAGTATTCTATGTCGCCGACATGATGGCCGGTGGCGTCCATGTGGTCGACGGCGATCGCTTGATTAAGATCGACTTCATCAAGACTGGCATTGGTACGCATGGGCTGTACCCGAGCCGTGATGGCACCAGGTTGTATGTCACTAATCGCGGCTCCAATCGCGTTCACGGGCCGCGCCATGGCAAGGGCAGCGTGTCAGTGATCGACTTCGCCACGCGCAAAGTCGTCGCGACCTGGCCCATACCGGGGGGCGGCAGCCCCGATATGGGCAATGTTAGCGCCGACGGCAAGACGCTGTGGCTCTCTGGTCGGTTTGACGATGTCGTCTACGCGATCGACACGACGACGGGTTCAATCAAGTCCATTCCGGTCGGTATGGAGCCGCATGGCCTGACGGTCTGGCCGCAACCCGGTCGCTATTCGCTAGGCCACACGGGCAATATGCGTTGACCCATGATCGGCAGCCAGGCGTAGGGTCTGACACGCTCTGAAGTTCATGTGGTACCGGATAAGCCCGCAGCGCCGCCCCCCCAAGGCAGGCGAACGGCAAGGAACGCTGTAGTTGCGGGTATAGGAACACGGAAAAAGCGAAGGCCTTCTGTAAAGGGCGTAGCAGGATTGCCCATACTGCGCGCCGCCGCATTCTCTATACTGATTATCCGCACTGAGTCGCTGAAGGCAGCCGGCCTGCGTCACTGGGACTCAGGAAAGTGCGAGGTTGGTCGCGCCAGCGGCAGGCGGATCATAGTGTGTATGTGCGATCCAGCCGAACCATGCCGCCCCGGGCGCGAGCTGGTGAGAAATCGCTGGGCTTAATTGGGGCAAACGCGGACGATACCCGCAGCCCGCTGAACATGTCAGGGCTCGAATCACGATCTACACCAGTCGACGCCCGCCACGCTAGTAGGGCTGGCTCCCGAAAGCGCCTCGAGGTATGGCCACCCATCGGCCTCGCACCGCTCCAAGTCGGCGCGCTTGGTGTCCTACGTGTCCTAGCGCAAGGCTCCAATGTGGAATCGATGAGATGCACTCCCATAGGCGGCGACAAGGCTCCAGATTGCCACGGCGTACTGACAGAGGCTCCGATTCATGAAACCGTCAACCCCACTGCGCAATCCCTGACCGCTGCCGCGCTGTGCGCGACCGCACCGGCGCAGGCGCAGTCAGCGCGCGCGCATCGCCGCAATGAATTCCGAACGGATCCTGCGCGACTCGCAGCCCGCTAAGCAGGCCCAGAACAAGCTTGCGCAGGAGTTTGCCCAGCGCGTCCGTGAACTGCAGGACATGGCCCGGAAGATCCGAGCCCTGGCCGACCAACTCGACAAGGACGCCGCCGCGCTGGTTGATGCCGAGCGTCAGCGCCGCCGGCGCGAAGTGGCCGACCTGGACCCTAAGCAGCAGGCATTCGGCGAGGACCTGCAGCGGCGACGCAGCGAGGAGCTGGCCCAGCTGGAGGAGCACGCCAACCGGGTGATTCGCCGGCTGGCCGAGCAGCGCGGGTACGACCTGGTCGTACAGGAAGCGGTCTACGTGAATCCGCGCATCGATATCACCGACGACGTCATGAAGGCGCTGAACGCTAGCATCGAGTAGGGGAATCGTTCGAATCGTGCTAGCGGAACACCAACACCGGGATCTTGCAGTGCGTCAGGACTTTCTGGGTTTCGCTGCCGATCAGTAGGCCCCGCACACCGGCTTGGCCGTGCGACGCCATCACAATGAGATCGCAGTTCCGCGCCTCGACAGCCTGGATGATCGCCTCGAAGGGGTGATCACCGGCGACGCAGATGGTATCGCATGCCACCGACGCGTCCTTAGCTGCTTGGGCGATCACGCCCAAGAATTGCTCCGCGTGCTGTTCAGCAAGCTGCGCGTAGCGCTCCTGCGTATCCTCCAGCATGTCGATGCGGTGGGTGAAGACGCGGTACTCCGGGATGACATGCAATCCGGTGAGCTTGGCGTGGAGTACCTTGGCGAGTCGCACCGCCACACGGACCGCGCCTTCCGAGAGTGCCGACCCATCGGTTGGCACCAAGAGATGCTGGAACATCGTTCCCCCTTCACGTTTGGCCGCCGCTCCATCGGCACCCGGGCGACAGGCTGTTGCCATGATAGGCGCTCTGCACCGGACGCCTCCCCGGATCCCCTGCTGGCCAAAACTCCGCGCACGGATCAGAGGCGGCGGGCGGGATGCTGCCATACCTGGCCACCGAAGGCCGATCGGCTCAACCAGCCGCTTCCACTCCATCGACAAAAAAGAGTGGCTCGCCAGTCGCGGCGGTGGTACGACGACAGCTTCTGCGGCGCGTCGCCAACGTTATGCCTTTGCGGTCCGCGAGGTGTGCTCGACCGCCTGCTTGGTTGCCTTTGACGCCGTGTGGCTCGCCGCGCTGACGTTTTGTTCAGCAACCTCGACCGCCTGCTTTGCGGTCTGGAAGGTCTGGAACATCGCTTCACAGAATTTGTTAGTGGCAGTCATCACCGAGGTCAATGTCCCCACGGCGGTTTCCGAACCCGCCGGTGTGCTACTCGCCAGATTGTCGATGAGCTCCTGAATCTGGCGGTTGTGCGCTTCATATTGCGCTGCAGCGACCTTGGCGAATTCGGCTTGGGTGGCTGTTCCGATCTCGAAGAACTGGCGCTGGTACGACAGCGCCTTCTCTCCGATCTGCGGGAGCATGCTGGCCTGCAAGGCTAGCAACTCCTGCTGGTTACCCGCGCCGAGCGCCTTCTCAGCGTTCTCGCGCGTTTCTGCCAGCGTCGACTTCATGGCTTGCAAGTTCAATTGGACCAGCTTTTCGAAACCTTCAAAGGCCTTGCTGGTCAGGCCAAGCGCGATGGCGAGATTGGCTTGTTGCACGGCAGAGATTTGCTCAGCGGACCACGGCGTCATCATGGGTCTCCTCAGAATCGACCAGGGCACGCTTATGCGAATTAGTGCGGATCGTGCGCCGGGCCGGCGGGATGGACTAGTTAGCGGATGCGCGCAATGGCATTGTGGACCGCGTCGCCTCTGGCGGTGATGCCGGGGCGTCGATGGCCCGAGTCAAGCCTTTCCAACTGCACCAGTTCGCGTTCGAGGAGGGCGTCCAGGTCCGCGCGGTCCAGCTCAGCGTGATCCGGTGCATCCTTGACGAGTAAGAGGGTGGCCACTTCATGAGGACTCAGCATCCTCGTCTCCTGGATTGATCGGCTTGGACTGCTGGGAAGTTGTCATGACAGCCGCAGCAAAGCGCGATGCAGGCGGCGGCAAAAAACGGCAAGGATCCTGCTGCCCGGCGTGCCTGCGCTGCGCGCCGGGAGAATTTATTCAATACCGCGAACGTCGATTGATCAAGGTGTGAAATGAGGCTTCCATGAAAGCTTGAGATCCACGCCTTTCCGGCTGACCAGTCGACCAGCACTGCCTCGTTGCACGGGCCTGCCGCGGCAGCCATCATGACTATCGATGGCTGCCGCGCGCGGGGTCGATCGCGACCCAATTGCCCGACTCAGAACTCGACATCGAGTTCGTCGATCTCGTCGGGTTCCTGTCGGGCGGCATCGGTCCACTCCTGCATCTCCGGCATGGCCATGATCGTCCGACAATAGGCGAGCAATCCCTCATCGAGCTGCACGTCGTAGCTGAGAAAGCGGGTCACGACCGGCGCGTACATGGCATCGGCCATGGAGCGTACACCAAACAAAAAGGGGCCACCGTAGGTCGTCAGGCATTCGCGCCAGATGGCCGTGATCCGGTCGATGTCGCCTTGCGCGCGCGACCAGACCTTGAAGCCGGGACGATGGGCCCGCAGGTTCATCGGCAGCGCCGAGCGCAGCGCGCTGAAGCCCGCATGCATTTCGCCGCAAATCGACCGACAGTGCGCCCGGGCGACGCGGTCGGTGGGCAGCAGACCGGCGTCTGGCCGCGCTTCGTTCAGGTACTCGGCGATCGCGAGGGTATCCCAGATCCTGATGCCTTCATGCTCGAGGCAGGGAACCAGGATCGAAGGCGAGAGCAGCAAGAGTTCCGCGCGGACGCCCGGGTCCGCAGGCGGCACGTAAATCTCGTCGAACTCGAGCCCGCTGAACTTCACCAGCAGCCAGCCGCGCAGCGACCAGGCGCCATAATTTTTGCTGCTGATGGTGAGGGTAGTCCTTGACATGGTGAACTTCCTGCAGTAGCGAATGTCTCTCTATCAAGCCGGCCAATTCGATGTGCATGTTCTATCGATCCTGGCCGTAATGCTGGTGGCTAGCGTTGCGGGTGGTTGGGTTGTTGCGGCTCCTCAGATGATCTATCAGGCTTACCAGGCGCTTGCCGACCTCGTGGCCCCGCTGCAGGCGGCCGCTGGCGCAGCCGCTGCGTCCTGCACAGCGTCGCCAAGAGGCGTGTCCGAGTTGGCGCGGGAAATCTGCGCGCTCTACGAATGGCTGGCCCTCGTGCGCCTCCGGCATGAGCGACCGCTCTTTGGCATCCACGCGGTTCAGGCCGAAGGCCAGCGGGTTGCGGTGAGCGAAGAGGTGCCCCATGGCACGCCGTTCTGCTCCCTTCTGCATTTTAAGAAGGCGGTGCCGCGGCGGCAACCGCGGGTGTTGCTGGTCGCCCCGCTCGCGGGCCACTTCGCGTCGCTACTGCGTGGCACGGTCGCCACGATGCTGCCGGACCACGACGTCTACGTCACCGATTGGCACAATGCGCGCGACGTCCCACTGTCGCATGGCCCCTTCGGCTTTGACGATTTTGTCGCCCAGTTGATAGGCTTTCTCGACTGGCTCGGCCCGGGGACGCACGTGGTGGCGGTCTGTCAGCCGACCGTGGCCACTTTGGCGGCCGTGGCGCTGATGGCCGAGGCGGGCCACCCGGCGCAACCGCGCAGCATGACCCTCATGGCTGGCCCGAACGATACTCGTATCCAGCCCACCAAGGTCAACGAACTCGCGGTCAGCACACCGCTGGCGTGGTTCGAGAACCTGATTGACGTCGTTCCGCTGCGCTTCAGCGGGGCCGGTCGGCGCGTCTACCCCGGCTTCCTGCAGGTTGCTGCCTTTATGTCCATGAACCTTTCGCGGCACGTTGACGCGCTGACCGATTGCTACCATTCCCGCGCGCAGGGCGACACGGCCAAGGCGGCAGCGATTGGCGCCTTCTACGCGGACTATTTTTCGACGATGGATCTGCCGGCCGAATTTTACCTAGACACGGTGAGCCGAGTATTTCAACAGCATGCGCTGCCGCTCGGCAAGCTGAGGGTGTTCGGCCGTCAGGTGAACCCGCGCGCCATCCGCCACACCGCACTGCTCACGGTGGAGGGGGAGAACGACGACATCTGCGGGCTCGGGCAGACTGCGGCGGCGCAGGACCTGTGCAGCGGCTTGCCGTCCTATCTGAAGAGCCATTACATCCAGGCCGGGGTGGGGCATTATGGCGTCTTCGCGGGCCGCCGTTGGATGACGCAAATTTACCCGATCTTGAGGGAGGTCATTCACGACAGTGAAAGTCGACACAACGCGGTCCACCAGCGCCAAGGGTAGCCGCTGGGGGGCACCTACGGTGCAGCCCGGCTAGCGCTCAACCATGTGGCATGACGCACAAGCCATTTGGCGCGGCGGTGACACGCTGCGGATGACCGACGATCCCGCGCCGGCGCAGGCGCACACGACTTCTGCCGGTCAAACGGGAACTGCAAGGGTCGGCTCGACAAGGCTCAGCCTCGGCTCCACGCGCTGCGCGGGCGGGGGCCTGACCTCCGTTACGCCGCAGCGCAGCACGTGCAGGAACGCGCAACCGGGGGGCGCCGCGTACATGTGTGTGGCGTACAGGGCGTCTGAATGGAAGAGCGTCGCCCGCATGCGAAAGCGCTCTGCTCCAAGAGCGCCGACAAGTAGTCGATCGGTGAAGCGCCCGGGTCCTCGTCAAATTTGGACGTTGGGCAACCTCGATGGACGTAATGGTAGCCATCATCCGGGTTTTTGCCGCCCCTTTCCAGGGGCCTGCCGGTGCTGAAGGCAGCCATCGCCATGCACGAAGGCGCCTTTCCATCCGCCCCGGTCCCGGCCTCCGCTTGCGGCGACGCTTCGGCGGCACGCGCACGGTACTCCGTGTCCGACCTCGCCGCACTGCAAAAAAACCTGTTGTTTACCGACGAGGATGTGCAGGCGCTGCGTCGACGTAAGACCATCCGCGCCGGCCAGACTGACGCCATCCCGGCGTTTGGTACCCTGACATCAAGGCGGGCGAATTCTAACGGGACAGCGAATGACCGCGATCGACTCCTCGATGCCAGAACGGCGGGCCGGGCAATGGTTTCACAGCATTGTCAGATTGGCGCTCGCGTCACGTAAGATGGTACGATGACGAAGAGCAAATCGCTTTGCGGCGCGCCTCGGTCTATTGCAAACCGCTCGTTGCATGGCACGATTTACCGCACTCCCCCAGAATCCGTCTATTGCTTGCTGAGCCTTGGCGCCGCCCAACCTCGGCTCGCCCTTCTTCCGTCAGGTTGACAACGCCTGGGAACATGCCACAGCAGTGGCGATTCGGAGCTTATGTTGGAGGAGACCGCAACGCAACCTGCCGCCACCCCCTGTGCTGGCGGATTCGCGCCAGGCGCATCCGCCGCAGCCGATCCGACGTGGTCGCCGCCAAGTGCTGCGGCCGAGTCGGTGCGCACGCGCGTCGACCGGCTCCTGCATGCAGCGATTGCTCGCGCCACCGGGGGCATTTCGCCGGTCGCGCTGTGGCTGGCGTGGCTGGACTGGGCGTGGCACCTGGCCGGATCGCCAGGCAAGCAGTTGGCGCTGGTCCAGCGCATCGCGCAACCATGGTGCGTTGATCTTGGGGGGCGGCCCGCTCCCCTTGCCAACAGCGACGACCCGCGCTTTGCCCATCCCGACTGGGATCGCTGGCCGTTCCAGGTGTTGCGTGACACGTTTTCGCAAGTGGAGGCGTTTTGGCAGGACGCAACCACCGATCTGCGCGACGTCTCTCCCCACCATGAGCGCGTGGTCAGTTTTTCGGCGCGGCAATGGACAGACATGTTATCGCCGAGCAACTGTTGGTGGCTGAACCCTGAGGTGCTGCGGGCGGTGGCCGAGACCGGCGGAGGTAACTTCCTGGCAGGCGCTCGCCATTGGCTCGACGACCTGCGGGAGATCTTCCCTGGCGCTGCGCGAACCTCTCGCCCACGATCCACCGCCCATCATGTCGGGCAAGACGTCGCCGTCACACCCGGTAAGGTCGTGTACCGCAATCCATTAATTGAACTGATCCAGTATTCACCGCGGACCGCGACGGTCTGGCACGAGCCGGTGCTGATCGTTCCCTCGTGGCTCCTGAAGTACTACGTACTGGACCTGTCGCCACACAATTCGCTTGTGCGCTATCTGGTCGAACAGGGGCACACGGTCTTCCTCATCTCGTGGAAGAACCCGCGGGAGGAAGCGCGCGAGCTCGGCATGAACGATTATCTCGAATTCGGCCTGCTCGAGGCACTGACGCAGCTGCGCCGCATTGTCGGCGCGACACCGGTCCATGCTGCTGGCTACTGCCTCGGCGGTACATTGTTGGCGATCGGCGCAGCGGCGCTGGGGCGCGACCTCGGGCCGCAGTCGTCCCCGCTCAAGACTGTCACGTTGTTCGCGGCACAGACCGACTTCAGCGAGCCGGGCGAACTCGGCCTCTTCATCGATGCCAGCGAACTTGCCTATCTCGACGCGCTCATGTGGGAGCAAGGCTACCTGGATGGGAGCCAGATGGCGGGAGCCTTCCAGCTGTTGCACTCGCGTGACCTGATCTGGTCACGATTGACGCGCGAATACCTGCTCGGCCAGCGCACCGAGCCGACCGATCTGATGGCGTGGAACGCCGATACCACACGTCTGCCTTACCGCATGCATAGCGAGAATCTGCACTGGCTATACCTGAACAACGATTTGGCCGAGGGCAGATACTGTGCGAAGGGGCGGCCGGTGTCCCTCGCCGATCTCAGACTGCCCATGTTCGTCGTCGCCACCGAACGGGACCATGTCTCACCCTGGCGCTCGGTGTACAAGCTCCACCTGCTGACCAGTACCGAGATCAATTTCCTGCTTGCCTCCGGCGGACACAACGCGGGCATCGTGTCTGAACCTGGGCATGCCGGACGTCACTATCGTTTCTGCGCGAGGCCCAAGGGTGGCCTCACCTTGAATCCGGACGAATGGTTGGCGCGGCCACCGATCTGCGAGGGTTCCTGGTGGCCATGCTGGCGGCAATGGCTGGCCGAGCACTCCAGCAAACAATGCGCCCCGCCGGCGATGGGCGGGGGTAGCGTACTGGAAGATGCTCCGGGTACTTATGTGCTCGCCCCCTGACTCCTCCACGGCGATCTGGCGGACCGCGCCACTATACGACCCAAAGACACGGGCATCGTGATCACCTGCGCGACAGTCCCCTGACCGCGCCGTACCACCTTCCTTCGCTGAGCCCGTTCGCCGAAACCTGAGCCCCTTCCACCGAAATCCGTAGCGAAATCGTCCACGCCCACTTTGGGACGCGGTACCCGCCTGCGAGGAACCATGAATTCTCGCCTCTGGCCCACCCCCGGGGCTTACGCGTAGTGCCAGATCAGATCATGAATGCGCGGGAAGACCTCGGTCCGCCAACGCGCCCCGGAGAACAGATCATAGTGGCCGCATCGGCGAGCCAAGATGTGCCGCTTGTGAGGAACGGGCACGCGCCGGCACAGATCGTGCGCCGCCTGGGTCTGGCCGAGGCCGGAAATATCATCCAATTCGCCTTCTATCGTGAGCAGCGCGGTGGCGCAAATGTCCTGGGGGCGCACTGGCGCGCCCTGGACATCCCATTCGCCGACGGCCAGGCGGAATTCCTGGAACACAATGCGGATGGTATCCAAATAGAACTCGGCCGCCAGATCGAGCACGGCGTTGTATTCTTCGCACAGGCGCCGGTGCACTTCGGCATGCTTGATGTCACCCCGAACGAGGTCAAGGTAGTAATCGCAGTGCGCCCCCACCAGCCGGTCCGGGTGCGCCGCCACCAGCCCGGCAAGCTGCAGGAAGCTCGGGTACACCTTGCGGCCGGCACCAGGGTAGGGGGGCGGGACGACGTGGATCAGGTTCCGTTCGAACCACGGAAGCGGCCGGCGTGCAGCTAGGCGGCCGACCGCGGTGGGATTACGGCGGGCGTCGATCGGGCCGCCGACCAGAACCAGGGTTCTTGGCGTCGGCTGCCCTGCGCTGGCCAGCAGGGAAACGGCTGCCAGCGCGGGCACGGTGGCCTGGCAGATGGCCAGCACGTGCAGCTGTTCGACGCCGATATCACGGATACATGCCCGCACTTCGGCCACGCAATCCTCCAGGGTGAACGGCCCGTCCGCTGCCGGCACCCGGCGCGCGTCGTTCCAGTCCGTCACGTACACCACATGCTCGGGCAACAGCGTCTCGATGAGTTCCCGCAGCAGCACGGCATGATGGCCGGCGAGCGGGGCACAAACCAACACCACAGGCTGCGGCCCTGGCGCGGCAACGCTCGCGCCAGGCGTCTCTGGCGCGAAGCGCAGCAGACGGCAGAACGGGCGGTCCTGTGCCACATCCTCGACCACAGGAATCTCATGGCCGTCATGGTTGACCGCCCTGATGTCGAAGGCTGGCTTCTCATAGGTCTTACCGAACCGGTTCAGCATGTCCCAGCCCGCGGCAAAACATGACGCAGCTGGCAACGGGAACCAGGGGTTGCCCGGCTCGATCCATGCGTTTGCGACTGCCTCCACCCACGCCGTCCATGGCGCAAGCAGCGAGCGCTGATATTCGACGAATGGATACAGCATGCGAACTCCACAACGAGGGTCTGTTCGCGCGGCTCTCACAATCTGACCTGGCTAGCGCCATCCAAGGTGGGCGGGACAGCCAGCTCGTCTGCCACCGCTACGCCGCAGCGAGCGCCGACGTCACCATCACGACGCACGGACGACGACTGCACACGCTTCAATATACGTCGCCACAGCGTCGCGACAAGGCCAAGCCAGGGCGCCGATTGATCGAAGCTTGACCGCATAGGCGCGGACGAGCGCCTTGCGCCCGTCAGGTCTTCGCGGTATTTGTGGCAGGCTCGACGGCTTGTTTTGCTGCAGCCGCAAGCACGCTCTGTTCGGCTACCTCGACCGCTTGCGTCGCGCTCTGGTACATCATTTCACACCACTTGTTGGTGGCAGTGATCACCGAGCACAGAGCGCCCACGGCGGCTTCCGAACCCGATGGCGCACTCTGCGCAAGGTTGTCAACCAGATCCTGTATGCGGCGGTTGTGCGCTTCAAATTCAGCCCCGGCGGCCTTGGCGAACTCGGCCTGGGTGGCTCGCGCAATGTCATAAAGATGGCGGTGGTACGACAGCATCTTCTCAGCGGTCGGCTGCATCAGGCCGACTTGCAGCGCGAGCAACTCCTGCACGTCCTTGACCGCAAGTGCCTTCTGCGTGTTGTCGCTCGTCTCGGCCAGGGTTGCCTTCACGGCCTGTAGCTGCAGCTCGACCACCCTTTCGAAACCTTTGAGCGCCTTATTGGTCAGCTCGGCCAAAAGCATGAGATTCGCTTGCTGCGCGACGCCGACTTCGGCGGCTGGCAACGGATTCATGATGGAGCTCCTGAAATTTGATCCGGCGTGTGTTCGCAGCAACGGACGCACCCGAATACGAGTTGATCGAATCGTGGCGCAACGTAACATCGCGCAGTATCGCCCAGCGGCGCGCCGTGGGAGAGACACCTCAACGAACGTGTGTAATGGCATCGAGGACGGCATGACCGCTGGTGGTGACACATGGTCGTCGGTGGCCGCACTCGAGCGTCTCGACATGGAGCAGCCGGTGTTCGACGAGGGCCTCAAGATCGGCGCGGTCCAGCTCCACACCGTCCGGGCCATTCATGACGAGCATGAGGGTAGCCACTTCATGCAGGCTCAGCATCCTTGCCTCCTGATTCTAAAAAACTATGTTGGGAAGCCCCGACTACCATCGCCACGCGCGAACGTGGCGCGTGCGACGCGCCTTGTGACGTTGACGTGAGATCCATTCTGACCGCGACCTACCGCGCCGGGAGCATTCATTCAATACCGCCGCAATTGATTGATCAAGCTGTGATAGGTGCGGAGCCCCTATGTATCAAGACATGACAATGCTCGAGATGGATGCTCGCTCGCAGAAGGCGCCACTGTATGTCTCGTGGGCGCGAGATTGCCGACGCCAGTTGCTTGAATTTGCGCGACTGCCGTTCTAGATTTGACGGCATGCCGCATCCAGCGATGTCGCGGCGCAGGGTCAAAGAGGGGAGCGGGTGGTGACGGCGCCGCCGGAGAGGCATCAGAGGCCGCGTGCCCCGTGCCCCTCCGGCCGGTGAGCCGACGGGCAGGATTGACCGGCGAGGCGTGCGCAGCGTTGGTGGGTGGATTGCGCTCGCCGCGCCTGACGCCGCTCGACCGAACGGTATCGCCTGTGCCAGCCACCCTTGGACCCACGCGGATCGCGGCGGACGCCAGCGGTCAAGGTGATGACGGGCGCTACGCACCACGACGCCAATGGCTGCTGCGCTGGACGTCTGTCTCCACCACGTTTCCTGCAACATGAGAGATTCCTTCCACCACCCCACTAACGCCGAGCAACCGCTCCATGGCGTTCGCTACTACCTGCTGCTCGGCGCGTGCCTGCTGGTGCTGGGCTTGCTGTACGTGCTGTGGGCTGCGTTGAGTGAGGGGCGCTGAGTTGACTTGGGGCGCCTGCGCCAGCGCGACGCGCTGATCTGCTGGTGTTCCCGCTCCGGCAACCCCCAGTTCGGCTTGCATCGTAGTCCGGCGTGCCTATACTCAAGTCCCGGTTGATGGCCGGGGTCCAAGAATAAACTTCTCAGGAGACTCTCATGGCAACGCAAACCGCAAACGTATCGGCGGAACCCCAACACAGAACGCGGCTGATGGAGGTTGCGTGGCAAGAAGTGCCCGAACCAGGCGCCTATGTGGAGATGGGATCGGGCGATTTGTATCGCATCCCGAAGGAAGCGCTCCTGCAGGGAGCATCGCCGCTAATTCGCAAGGAAAGTGCCGGCGCATCGGTGCTCGTGCAAGTTAGCAAGAACCCGTTCATCACGACGCTAGAAGCACGCATGATTTGCTGCGAGCACAATATCGTGCCGAACTTCTGAGGCCTCGGTCAGTGAAACAGGCCGAGCGATGGCGCAGGCAGCTAAATATTGAAGTGTGGATAGCCGAGGAGGACCTATGTCCACGAATGTCTCGATTGAACCGCAACACAGAACGCGTCTGCTTGAGGTATGCTGGCAAGACCTGAGCCAGCCTGGCGCGTATGTGGAAATGGGCTCCGGCGACCTGTATCGCGTCCCGAAGGAAGCACTGATGCAAGGAGCGTCCCCGCTGATTCGTAAGGAAAGCTCAGGGGCATCGACCCTGGCGCAAGTCAGCAAAAACCCCTTTGTGACAACGCTGGAAGCCCGCATGATCTGCTGCGAACACAACATCGTGCCGAATTTCTAATGGCGGCATCGGCCCATATGCGATGGGCCGCCGCCGTTGCGCGATTCAGCGCGGAAGACAGAATTTGATGATGCCCCTTTACCGAGGGGCATTCTTTTTGATACTTCCCAGATTTCGGAAGGGAGCGCTGATGGATGGCCAAACCTGTCGATAGCCGCCGCACCGCCACACGGGAACGTTCAAAACGCATGTGCTGTCGCACGCCCCTTACCGCAGAAAGACAGGATGGGAGCGCGCCTCTAACCGGCTGGCGCGTTTCCGGTTTCAGAAGTGAAACCGTCGGCGTGGTCTTCGGCTCCTGCCTAACTGTCAGTCACGGCACCAAGCGCGCAATGCCCGCAACGTCGCGCGGCGAGGCTTCAATCGCGTCACAGCAATTGGATATTGGCGGCCTGCTTGCCCTTGGGGCTGGCCTTCACATCGAAGCTGACCTTCTGGTGCTCCTGCAGGGACTTCACGCCTTCTGGACGAATCTGCGAGAAGTGAGCAAACAGATCCCCGCCGCCATCATCTGGGCGGATGAAGCCAAAGCCCTTCTCCTGGTTGAACCACTTGACAGTACCCGTCGGCATATCGAATCCTCAAGAAAGAAGCGTCCGCAATATTCTCTTGTTCCATGACCTTGGCCTATCAAGGTGACCGACGGCGCCCCAAGTGTTCACGTAGAAATATAAACAGCGCGTGGCGCGTTCCTGCTCGGCGTTTACCCTGCGCGGTGCCACACCCCCACGAGTGGGGGGCATGCCTGGCCAACAGGCGAAGAGCCGCTTCGGGCGGGAGAGCGCAAGCGGGCGAATCGAGGTGCGCTGAAAAAAACATGGCTCGTCGGGGAAATCCGTGGGTGAAAGAGGATGCGCGGCTAGCCAAGTGAAGCCCGATTGAGGTATTGATAGAGCTTGCGACACGTTGCATCAAAGGCATTTTGTTCGGACTCGGAGATAGCTGGCCAAATGAGAGGACCGCCGTCTTCCTCAATGATCTTGTCCAGGAGGGTTGCCACAGGAAGAGTGAGGAGATCGGGATCTTCATGGCGCCGTCGGATCATTTCGCCGCCCAGCATCCAGATGTGATCGCGGTGCCGAAGCAATGTCTTGCGCGTATATCCCAACGTTGGGAGATGCTTCAGGAAAGGCGTGAGTATCGCTACGATTGCCTCTCCAGTCGAAATATCTTCGTCAACGACTCGCCACGAAGCAGGCCAGTTATGCAGGTCTGGAATGTACTGGGCGAGCGTTTGCTGTTCGGGAACAATAGCGGTTTTGCCCTTGTCGCTTCTGCTCCTGCTAACCATGTTGCTGACCCGCCTGCTGAATGCCTGTCATCATATTCCGGGTTTCGTTTATGAAGGTGCGCGGCTGTGCGAGGCGACCCAGTCCATCGAGATCGACGTGCGTCCGCGCAAGGGCTCGAAGCTGATCTGCTCATGCTGTAGCCAGCCTGCGCGAGGTTATGACACGCTCGCACAGCGCAGGTTCGAGTTTATTCCGGTCTGGGGTTTCGCCGTCTTCCTGCTCTATACCATGCGGCGCGTCGATTGTCGTGACTGTGGCGTCAAAGTCGAAGCCCTGCCGTGGGCAAACGGCAAGCACACGCTCACCCGCGCTTACATGCTGTTCCTGGCGCAGTGGGCACGCAAGCTGTCGTGGAAGGATACGGCACAAAGCTTCCGCACCAGTTGGGAGAAAGTCTTCAACGCGGTGGAGTGGGTGGTGGACTGGGGGCTGGCCCATCGCGAACTCGGTACGATCCGTGCCATTGGCGTCGATGAGATCCAGTATGGTCGTGGACACAAGTACCTCACCCTGGTCTACCAGATCGAGGCCGGCTGTACGCGTCTGCTATGGGTGGGGCAGGAGCGCACGAAGGCAAGCTTCGCCAAGTTCTTCGCCATGATCGGCAAACAGGTATGTGAGAAGGTTGAGTTCGTCTGCTCGGACATGTGGAAGCCCTACCTTGAGATGATTGCGCTGCATTGCCCCAATGCGCTGAACATCCTGGACCGCTTCCACATCGTCGCGAAGATGAATAAGGCCATCGATGAGGTCCGCGCTGACGAATCACGTCGCATGGTCCGCGATGGATACGAGCCGGTGCTCAAGAAATCCCGCTGGTGTCTGCTCAAACGCCCGGAAAATCTGACCGACAAACAGCGGCTGCGCATGCGTGACTTGCTGCAGTACAACCTGCGCACCGTACGCGCCTGGCTGCTCAAAGAGGAATTTCAGCAGCTCTGGGATTACATCTCACCGGACTGGGCCGGGAAATTCCTCGACCAGTGGTGTACTCAGGTGATGCGCTCGCGCATCGAGCCCATGAAGAAGTTCGCCCGCACCGTGCGTGCCCACCGTGAGCTGATCCTCAACTACTTCCGTGCGCGCAAGCAGTTCTCCAGCGGCGTCGTCGAGGGTCTGAACAACAAGGCAAAAGTCACCATGAGAAAATCGTACGGGTTTCGAACCTTCAGGGCGACGGAAATCGCGCTATATCATGCACTTGGGAGCCTTCCCGAGCCTTCGTCAACCCACACATTTTTCTGACGAACCAAAAACATTACACAATTTGTTACATCGCATATATTGAGAACTCCAGTTCGGCGCCCGTACGATGGCTCCCCCAGGGCATGGTATCGGCGCTCGCTTCATGCCATGACCTCGGTACCGAGGCCTCGCTCCCGAGGTCTCAGAAGCCGTCAACGTGGGCTTGGGGGCCCGTGTAGCGGCAGTTGTTGTATGAGCCCAGCAAACCTAAAAAAAACGCAGGAGACGCCCATGCTGAGTCATCACGAAATCGCCACGCTCATCCTGGTCAAGGATGCGCAAGGTCCGCTGGGGTTGGACCCTGCGGACCTCGACACGCTGCTGGAGCATGAGTTCGTGGAGCTGGAAAAACGTCCTTACGGCCACGCACGTCCCCGCATCACGCATCGTGGCCACTCCATTCTGAAAGCTGTCGGGCTGCGCCGCTAAGGCGTTGACCCGCGCGCCTCGTACTGCTTCCCTGCTGTTGGTAGTTCCGCCGGCTGCGTGCGGTCGGTGAGCTGCGCGCGTCGGTTCGCCAGGCACGCGCAGCAGTTGCCCGCGCAACGCGGATGAGCTTGTCTTGCCCGTAGCCAACTCACTTTGATCGGTTCCCAACAACCTTGTCGTTCCGTCGGCAGCGATGCCGCGAAGACGCCACGGGACGATTTTCAGGAGCTTTAGTTATGCCAATGTCACCCCCCGAACAGTTTGCGGCGGCGCAAGCCGCCGGCTTCGACATCCTCGCCGGCCTCACCAGCAAGACCCTCGACGGTCTTCAGAAGGTCGCGGAACTGAACTTGCAGACGATGAAATCGACGTTGGGAGAGGTCCAGGAAAATGCGCGAAAAGCATTTGACGCCAAGGATCCAGGGGACTTGTTTGCGCTGCAAGCCAGTCTGATGCAGCCGGCGGCCGGGAAGGCGCAGGCGTACGGTCGTCAACTGTTCGAAATCGCCGAGGCTACGCGGGCCGACTTTGCGAAGGTCGCCGAAGCCCTGTACGTAGAGAACAAGCGCATGATGCAGGAGTATATCGAGAGCGCCACGAGGGGCGCGCCCGCCGGTTCGGAGGCGGCCATGGCCGCGTGGAAATCGGCCATGGCCGCCACCACCAGCCTGTTCGAAGCGATGCAGCAAACCGCCACGCGCGCGGTGGAGGTCGCCGAGAGCAATCTGAAGGTGGCCGGCAACGCAGCATCGAACGCGGCTCAGCAAGCAACTGGGCCGGCCGCGCGTGCCGCCAAACGATAGTGCGCGATGTCAGCAGCAGCTTCGCCATCGCGTCGCTGTCGCACGAGTAGGTTGTCTTGCGGACCGCCCGCGCCGGCCCGAGCCGACTGTGCTTGGCGCCATTGGTAGGGGTAGTGTCATCGAGCAGGAGCGGCCATGGAAAATCCTGAGGAGGAGAGTGTAATCATGACCAAACAGATCGCAGTCGTCACGGGAGGCATGGGCGGACTGGGCGAGGCCATCAGCGTCAGGCTTCATGATGCGGGCTACACGGTGCTGGTCACCCATTCCCCGAATAAGGCGGGCGTCGGCGACTGGCTGGAACGCATGGCGGCCCAGGGGCGCGCGTTCCCGGCCTATGCGGTCGATGTCGCCGACTACGCGTCATGCCAGGACTGCGTGGGGAAAATCCAGGCTGAGATCGGCCCCGTCGACATCCTGATCAACAACGCGGGCATTACGCGCGACGCGAGCTTCAAAAAGCTGGACAAGGAGAGCTGGGATGCGGTCATCCGGACCAACCTCGATTCGGTGTTCAATATGACCAAGCCGGTGTGCGACGGCATGGCCGAGCGGGGGTGGGGACGGATCATCAATATCTCATCGATCATTGGCTCCAAAGGCGGGTTCGGGCAGACCAACTACGCCGCCGCCAAGGCCGGCATGCATGGCTTCACCAAGGCGCTGGCCCTCGAAGTGGCCAAGCGGGGCGTGACCGTCAACACCATCTCACCGGGCTATATCGCGACGAAAATGGTCATGGCGGTGCCGCAGGAGATCCTGGACAGCAAGATCATTCCGCAAATCCCGGTGGGGCGGCTCGGCCAACCGGATGAGGTGGCCGCGCTGGTGGTGTACCTGTGCTCGCGTGAGGCCGGCTTCGTGACCGGGGCGAACCTCGCTATCAACGGCGGCCAACACCTGCAGTGAGGGTGCTCGCTGCGCGCGGCTGGCCGGGGTGGCGGCGGTCCGCTGGAGGGAAAGACGAGGGACTACCGGCCACCCTGGACGGTGAGGAGGGGGCCATGTTTCATGGCGCCTGCTCCTGATCACGGACGGATGCTTCTACACCGTTGCCGCATGGTGCAGAAGCACTGCAGTCTCCAGCTTCGTTTCGGCTTTCCGTGCGCGGATGAGAAGAGGAGATTATTGGGATGGCAAGACACTTACAATTTCGTGCGGCGCAGGGCACCGACTGGCGAGCCATTTCGCAGGTGCTCGACAGTTGCGGGTTGCCCAGCGACCACGTCGCCCTGTCATCGCGCTGTTTCCATATCGCTGTGCTGGACGAAGCGATCGTCGGTTGCGCCTGCGCCGAGCGGCATGGTCAGACCGTTGTTGTGCGGTCGGTGGCCGTACTTCGCGAGTACAGCGACCGACAGATTGCCGCCCCACTTGTTGGTGCTTTGCTTTCGCGAGCTCGCGCCGAGGGTTGCACGAAGGCGGTAGTCGTCACAGCGGCCGAGTACAGGCCCCTCGTGGCGGAAGATCCTCCGCTGGCCACGGTGGATTCGATGCCAGAAGAGATAAGACTTTCACCTAAACTCCTGCGTCGATCCGGCGCCAGGAGCCATGGCGCATGGCGTCATACCGACTGATGTATCGCCCTGGTGGCGCAGGTGGCCTGGCGTTCGGCCTGGCCGTGCTTGCCCGTCGATGAAGTTTTCTGTGCCCACTTTTCGCCCATGAACATCTACGTTGCACACAGCCGAGCCAAAGCCATCGAGTGCATCCGTTCCCATACTGAGGGCATGGTCGACCTCGACTACGAAACTGGAGGGGAGGACGCACTTGAGCTGGGGAGCTTGGGGCAAGAATTTGGCATTCTCGTTCAGTTCAGGAGCCTTGAACACATTGCCGTTCGGTCACCCGAAGGCCTGCTGCGTGGGCTCAAGGAACCGAAAACCACTTTCAGACAACGTCACCTGTATTGCCTGTTCGACCTGGCAAGGCTGACGGAAGCTGCCTTGTCGGAACTGGAAAGGCGTGCCATTCTGCACGGCGACTACATCCTGGCCGGTCACCTGCTGAAGGACGCGACCGTCATCTGGGAGTGAGTCAGTCAGGTGACTGCAGGCTACTGCTGCTACGCGCAATACGGCTGCGTGACGCTGTCGCATGCGCAGCGTGCCAAGCACGACAAGATTGCGCGCCGAAGCGTACTAGGCAAAGCCTACGGTAATCCAACGGAGGCTCTCCGACCGGTTGTCATCAGTCCACGTCACCGACCGGATGTAGCGCTTCTGACATAATGGCAACTGGGCCGCTTGGTAAGGATCCTAGCAAAAATAACTTGAACAATTACGTCTTGCGACGAGATGTTCGAGGTTTGATGCGGTAGTTCCACTCGCCATGAAATTCGTCGCGCTCAATGGCCACGGCAGCGAGTTCGGCGTCGCTGACCTTGATACCTGCGTCGTACATGTTCTCGTCCAGTTCCGCACGCACTTTCAGCCCTTCAGCGGTACTCACGCTGCCGATGAGGTTCACTACCACCTGACGCGTCAACAGCGGTCGGCCGCGCCAGTTGTTCGTGATATGGCAGAACAGGCGATGCTCGATCTTGTTCCACTTGCTCGTACCCGGCGGAAAGTGGCACACCTGCACAGCGAAACCGAGTTCGTCGGCCAGTCGCTGCAACTGCACCCGCCACAGCCGCACACGATACCCGTTGCTGCCACCGCAGTCGGCGGTGACCAGCAGTCGCCTGGCTTTCGGATACAACGGACGGCCCATCTCCAGCCACCAGCGACGGATGCTTTGAACCGCGAACTCGGCGGTGTCGTGGTTGATGCCCACGCTGACCCAGCCCTCGTTGGCCGTCACATCATAGACGCCATACGGGGCAACCTTGCCCAGTTCATCGTCGATGAAATCGTGCACACGCGCCTGCTCGGGTTGGCCCTTGGGCTGCCATTCGCGGCCAGCGTTCTTGAAATCGCCGATCAGCTCCTTCTTTTTCGTGTCCACCGAGATGACCGGCTGACGCTGGCGCTGATACTGCGCCACCTTGTCGGCGATGTAGTGGAACTGCGCGTCGCGGTCGGGGTGCTGCGCGCCTTCGCGTGTCTTGCGCACCGATTGCAAGCTGTAGCCCGTCTGCGTCAGCAGATCGCAGATCGTGCGCTGACTCACGCGATGCCCCAGCCGGTTGAGCTCTTCGGCCAGACGGGTGGTGCTCTTGCACGTCCATCGTAGTGCTGACATCGGGTCACCCCGGCTGGTCGGCTCCACCAGTGCATCCAGGTGCTCCAACAACCTCGCATCGAGCTCAGTTAGCCTCTTGCGCCCGCCTCCCGGGGCACGAATGCGCTTGGCCGTCATGTCCCGCGTCGCTCCACCGGCCGCTTCGAGTTCGGCCAGTCCCGCATAGATCGTGGTGCGCGAGATGCCTATCGCTTTGGCCACCAGACTCACGCCCCCACGCCCCAGGCTGCGCGCTTCGGCGGCGGCCCATAGGCGCAACGTCGCCTCATCAAGGCGCGCCTGCAGGGCCCGAAACTTCGCTTCGACTGCCTCGCTGATATCCATGTGCGCATCGTATAGACGCGAGGACAACTGTTCAAGTTATTTTTGCTAGGGTCCTAACCGAAGGTTTGGTATGCGGGCATTTGAAGGCCTCTTGGCGCTCGAGCCCACTTGGTGTTAGGCATCGGTCGGCGACGGCATGCAGGGTGACCGCGCTGCAGTGATCTTCGCGCGCCCCGCGGAGTCTCGACCTTCATTCAAAGCCAGTGTCCATGAACGGCCAGGCGCTTCCTTGACAACGCCATCAAGCAGCACGTTGCACCCGACGTGGTGACGATCGGCGGCAGCGCAACCAAGCTCGCTGGCCTGCACGACATCAACGCCGAATGGGAGAGACACCCAACGTGATCCGTCAGGTCAAATAACTGAACAACATCCACGACCACGGCCACCTCGCGATAAAGCGTCGGACGCCGCTGAGGCTCGGCCCCCAAGTGCGCTGCGCCCAACTACCCGAGCCCGCCCACGCCGCGGTTGCTGCCACAGCGGCGATTGCTGCGCGGCGGCGGTCACGATGGTGGGCTCACCGTCCTTAGTGGAGTTAGTGGAGTGGACACATTCTTGATTGAAGCGGATTGGTTCGATCAAGCTGAGGCGGGCCGCCTCGTAGTGCAGTGTCTCGCTGCGCTCCTTGCCGATGCGCTCCAGAGTTTCCAAGCTTGCCTTCTGCGCCTCGGGCAGGTCGTATTCGATGCGCGTGTGCAGCAGGTCCTTGGGAAAGGCCGGGCGGCCCTTGCGGGTGTGGCCAGCCACCTTGACCTCCGGTGTCGCCGGCGGTGTCGGCAGGTCAAGCGGTTGCGCAAAGAGTTCGGCCTGCCCCGGCAGGCGGTGGGAACTGGCGCCGAATTGCGCGCGGTTAAGCTGTGCGATCTGGTGCCTCAAGATCTCGAGCTGCTCCCACGGGAGGGAGCGGGCGAGCCGGTTCTGCTCCAGCGCAAGGGCGCATAGGGCGTCGAGATCGGCAGGCAGATCGGAGGGTGTCGGGACCGGCAAGCACGCCGCTATGATGCCCGAATGCGGCAGCGTTTATACGGTACATGACGCGCTTGGCCTTCATCTGCCGCGATGCGGTCGGCATGCGCAAGCCGGGCCTGCCGTGTGGTGCCGCGCCCGCGCTCGAGTGGTGGCAGCGTGGTGTGTCGTCCAGATGCAGGCGCGGTGCCTGCAGGACGTGGTTGCGCAAGGCGCTGCCGTGTTCATTGAGGGCACGGACGTCATTACAGCAAAGGCAGGCAGCAACTCATCATGCGCCGCATGTTTACGGCCCGACTGGATATTTAGGGGTTGCAGAAAAAGCCGCGGCACGGGGATACCGCGGGCGGGACAAGAGGTCCTGCGCGACGAAATGTAAACAGATGTAAAAACCCTTTATATCAGTGTTAACCACGGTTTGTTACTCATGCGTTGCACGGTTTTCAGTTTGGAAGCGGCTGCGGCAACCGAAGTGCCATATGCAGCCCCAGTTTGTTCCGACTGAAGTGCTGGCGGGCAGACGAGCAGTGGCCGGAATATATCAAGTGCCGAGCGCAGGCAGCGCAAGCCGACACGCAACTGGTGCACGCTTTCCGGATTGGTGCCCTTGACCACACGGCGTTCGTTTCCTGAGATCTGCGCCACGCAGTTCCGGGCAATGTGCAGGAAGATGGCCTCTGCCGAATCCCCATGGGCGAGCTTGAGCGGCCTGCCGCGCCGAGCGTCAAGCGTGTGCATCAGGAACTGGGCGGGAAGTCGCCGCTGCTGATCCAGTGATCCGTTCGGGCGTAAAATATTAAAGTGAAGCTCAGCACTAGCGGTACTTTCGCAAAGCAAGGGGCCGGATCGACGGCTCTTGGCCGTCAATCGTTGCTGAATGGGCGTCGACGTCATACATGAAATAATGTTGGTTCCCACCTCTGCAGCTCGAAGATCTTCACGGCGCGGCGCTGCTCGGCCGTGAGCTCCGGCGCCAGCATCGCCGTTGGCCGTCGTCCCGCTGCCCCGGTCTTCGTCCTCACCAACGTCACCTTGATCTCGGCCAGTCCTTCCATCATGCGACGGGCCGAAGCGTCGGCCCGCAGGGCAATCTTCGCCAAGCTCACGAGCATCAGGCCGAGCACGGTCGCGAAGGTGTGCAGGCGCAGCGATCCGTCGGCCCACTGGTGTGATGGCCCCCACGGAACCACGCCGCCTTTCTTCGTTCTGCGGAACAACTCCTCGACGTTCCACTGCCCTCGGAACGCGTAGACGATGCGCCCTGTACTCCAGGTGTGCCGATCCGTACACAGCACCCGCCTGCCCAGTCGCGTTCGCTCCAGCTCGCGGCGCAATGCGGCATCGACGTGCCATTGCAAGGTCGGTGCCGCTTCGGTTCCGGCGATGGTGGTCACGACGAAGCTCGACAGGTGTTCCCGAGTCAGCGCCTTCTTGACCCGCAGCTCCAGCCGGCTGCGCGTGATGCGACCCTTTTGGACCAACCCCTCCAGCGTGCGCAGTTCCTCCTTCGCCTTGCGCAGTGCCACCGCGATCCCGCGTTTTTGACCCTCGAGCAGCTCCTGGCTCTCCACCACCACGAGCGTGCGGTCCAACTCGCCGACGGTGGTTCGAACCCGCGCTGCCCGCACTTCGCTGAGCTTGCCCGACAGCGGCTTCATCGCACCGCGCTGCGCCGCCATCTGCAGCGCCTCTTGCGCGGCCTTGTGCCCCAGCGGCAACGAGATGAGGCTGTAGTAGCCGGCGGCATCGAGATCGAGTTCCAGTTGCGGGCTCCAGAACCCGCCGTCCCGTACCACCGTGCGCTGCGCCGGCTGCTTGCGACCCTCACCGCTGTCGAGCGCCTCATGCAACTGCGCCAACCCAGCCAGGCACGCCGCGAGCACCGCCTGGTCCGAGCCGTTGCCGGGATACGTCCGATACAACAGCGGCACATGACCCGTCTCGCTGACCAGAAGGCCAAGCCCGACCACACGCAGGTCCTTTCTCTTGCTCTTGGCGTGTCCTCGCCGGGCCAGATCGCCGGGCGTCTGTGTGTCGATGTGGGTATCGAAGTTCGTGGTATCGAATGCGAGCACGTCCGCGGACAGCTCGAAGCGGGCGATGGCGGCCTTCGCGATGGCCACCTGCGCCTGCTCCAACTGCTCATCGGTCACCTGCTGCGCGACACGATGGAAGGCCTGGCCGGTGAACGCTGAGCCCGGCAAACACGACAGGCGCGGCAGACTCCCGTCGAGAAACTCACCCAGCTCACACTTGGGTCCCGGTGTACACGCGCGCTGAATCGCCACGGCCACCGCCAACTCGCCCACGGACGGGCCGCCTTTGGCGCCAACCCCTGCGCACGCCCGATCAATCTGCCCGATCAGGTCCAATTGCTCGGCCACCCAGATCAACGCCCCGACGTCGCCGACCCCGCGCGTGCCCACCGTTTGGGTCGCACTCAGATCCGCGACTCGCGGCGGCTCGGCCGGTCCCAGCACGACCTGGCGTGCGACGGATCGTCCCCGCTCGGCATCCCACACGGACTGCGCCGCGATGCGGTAGCGATGGCCGTTGACCGTTCGTTCGAAAATGTGCATTTCTTTCATGTAGCATCTTCGAACCAAAGAATCAACCGAAATCCAATACCTACGCCACATTCCGCCTCGGTGCCGCCCCGGAACAACATCAAGTTTGCGAAAGTCCGGCAAGCGGATGGGCTGCCTGCGCATTGCCCGGCGAGGGTCGCAGCGCACTGTGTCCGGGCAATGTGCGGTAGCCAACATTGCGCGTGTCCACGCGGCCCCGTCGTTCTTTATCCTCCGACTAATGAATCGGGCCTGGCCCGGCATGAAGGTCGTGGCGACCGCTGGCCGTGCCGGGACATTCCCTCGGGTAGATGTGCCAATCATTGGCGTCACTGCTGTTGGCGACGCCAGCGTCGGCGCGCCCGGATTGCCGTGAAGCGTTTGGTCACGGAGACCGATCCGCGCCATACAAGAATCAGAGCCGACACAATACCCTCCCTA
Source organism: Cupriavidus sp. BIC8F (assembly GCF_032465815.1). Taxonomy (NCBI): domain Bacteria; kingdom Pseudomonadati; phylum Pseudomonadota; class Betaproteobacteria; order Burkholderiales; family Burkholderiaceae; genus Cupriavidus; species Cupriavidus sp. BIC8F. Next base: position 165,824 of record NZ_CP136096.1, read on the forward strand.
GGAGTAATGCAATCGCCTGACGCGGGGGATGGCTGGAGGGGAGACAGGTGACGGATGCGCAGTCAGATGAGCACGCGGCGGCGAATGTCCCGGGAACCAGGCAGGGGTTTGCGCTCGAACGGCCGACAGCCCCTGTGCGCGTTCTCATTGCGGTCTACGTCATCAGCGGAATCGTCTACTTCAGTTGGCGAAGCGGCACCGTCAACTCGGAAGTGATGGGATTTTCGCTGACCTTGTATGCAGCGGAGCTGTTCGGATTCGTGAACGGCCTGTTCTACGTGCTGATGACGTTCCGGCTGAGTATTCGCGAGGCGCCGCCGCCCTGGTGCGGCGCCAGTGTCGATGTCTTCGTGCCCACCTACGACGAGTCTGCGGAGCTGGTGCGCCGGACACTCCTGGCCGCAAAGAACATGCAGCATCCCCACGTGACATGGCTGCTCGACGACGGCAATCGCGACGAAATGCGCAAGCTGGCAGCGGAGCTCCATTGCAAGTATCTGGCACGTGTCGTGAATGCGAACGGCAAGGCCGGCAATCTCAACCACGCGCTGCAACACAGCCGGGGCGAATTCGTCGCCATCTTCGATACGGACCACGCACCCCGGAAGGACTTCCTGTCAAAGACGCTCGGATATTTTCGTGATCCGGAGGTAGCGTTCGTGCAGACGCCGCAGGATTTCTACAACATTGACGCCTTCAGCCATCGCGTTGCCGGCGAGGCGGTCTGGAGCGAGCAGTCGGTGTTCTACAAGGTCATTCAGCGCGGCAAGGATACGTGGAATGCCAGCTTCCTGTGCGGCAGCTGCGTGCTGCTGCGCAGGTCCGCGCTCAATGCGGTCGGCGGCTTTGCAGTCGACACCGTGACCGAGGATATCCACACCTCGATCCGGCTCCACAAGAAAGGGTTCCGCTCTGTCTACCATGCGGAATCGCTCGCGTACGGTCTGGCACCACACAACATCGATACCTACCTCAGCCAGCGCATACGCTGGGGCACAGGCGCAATGCAGGTGCTGCGGCAGGAAGGCGTTGTCTTCACCTCCGGCCTGACCCTTGCACAGCGGCTGAACTACCTGGCTTCCATGCTCATCTATTTTGAGGGGTGGCAGAAGCTCGTCTTCTTCATGACGCCGCCGGCGATCCTGATCTTCGGGGTGCTGCCGATCGTCGATTCGACGTGGAATTTCTTCGCGTTCTTTTCGGTCTACTACCTGGCTTCGCTGCTGGTCTATCTCGAACTGGGCAGGGGCTTTGTCTCGTTCGTCCTCAATGAGCAATATGGCATGGCGCGCTTCTTCGCGTTCATGCTGACCATCACGGGCCTGTTCCGGCGAAGGGTGCCGTTCTCCGTGACCTGCAAGGACGTCACCAGGCGCGGCAGGACATGGCTCTGGCTGGCCCCGTCGCTGGGAGTCGGCGTGCTGAATTTCGCCAGCATCCTGGTTGGGATCGCGCGCATGGCACTGGGTCAGCTTCCGCTGGGGGCCGGCGCCATCTCGATCCTGTGGGCAGGCATGACGGTCGGCACGGCTATCCTGCTTGCCCGCTTCAGTCTTCGCGTTGGCAGGCGGGCAGGCGGCGAGTATCGCTTCCCGCTGCGTATTCCATTGACGCTGACGATGCAGAACCAGTCGTTCGTTGGCCTGACGGTGGATCTGTCGGCAAGCAGCGCGCTCTACCGTGGCGAAGTCGTGCCGGCGCTGCCCCGCGAGGCCAACGTCGACGTGGAAGTGCACTTGCCCAACGCTGTCGTCCGCTGCAACGCCGCCGCCACCTTCACGTCCCGGCGCGAAGTGGCCGGGCAGCACGACTGCCTGATCGAACTGCACCTGCAGTGGACGTCGCCGGAAGCGCGACGGATGCTCGATACCTTCCTGTTCGGCAGCAGCCTCCAGTTCGAGATGGGGCGGCTCCGGGAAAGGCAGGCACCGCCATTGACGCGGCTGGCGAGGGCGCTGCGGCGCGATGCCAGCTTGCCCGCCACCGATCACATCTGGGAGCCGGGCCTGCTCTCACAGCCCTGGAACGGGGCGTCAGTGCCGATTGCCGTGGCCTACGCGAACGGCAACACCGGACATGCGCTCTCGATGGTCGCGAGCGGTATGGCGTTCGACGTGCACGCGGAAACGGTGTTGCGGCAGCGTATCGCGGGACGGCAGTCCGAGCAGCGTATCAGCCTGAGTCCGGCGGGAATGCTGGAAACGCCGACCGGCGCGATCCATCTCTACAGCGCAGTGTCAGCCACACCGGCGCAGCAACAATAGGACTGACCATGCGGAGCAACGAACTTGCCGACAAGCGGCCCGTCTGGCGGCGGGCGGCCATGATGCTGGCGGCAACCGGCACGCTGGCGATAGGCGCCGGCGCGGCTACGGCGGCGCCACCGCTGCTTTTTGCGGGCGCCTCCGTCGCGGAGCGCGGGGAGCGGTATGAGTATCTCGGACTCGCCTCTGCGTTTCTCCCGGCCCAATACCTCACACAAAGGCTGATGCTGAGCGACTATCAGTACGGCTATCAATCCGCCGGAACCGATGTGGTAGTCAGGGGGCATGCGGTCGAAGCGGCCTTGGGGATAAAATCGGCTTCCGAAGCCGGCTGGATCGAGGCTTCCGCCGGCTTGCGCTATCGTCACAATGAGGTCCACCCGCCCGGTGTCGACGTGCGTGCCGAAGGGCACAGGTTCGGGCTGGTACTCGGCGTGCAGGGGGAGTGGCAGTTCGCGCAGCGTTGGGCGTTCAACGGGATCGGCACCTATGCGATCGGGCCCGCGTCCTTCTGGGCCAGGGGACGACTGCTGCGCCGCATTGCCGGCAGCGTGTCGCTGGGGCTCGAGGCGGTCGGGCACGGAGATCCTGACTATCGGGCGGTCCAGGGGGGCGTCGTCCTGACGGGGATCAAGGTCACCGAGACCCTCAAGCTGGGCGTCTACTCGGGCGTCAAGAAGACGAGCGGGCAGGCCCGTTCGTTCTATGGCGGACTGGAGTTGAGCAAGGCGTTTTAGAGACGTTGTCAAAATGATCCTGTGTCGTTGCCGTGCGGGCTTACCGGACCAGTTGTATTGTCCGCGGCCGCGCGTCCAGCCAGAACCGCATTCTGACAGCGTCTCTGAGGAGGGCCGCGCATGAACCGCAGCCGGCGGCACTGGATCGCGAGCAGCATTGTCTTTTCCGCAGGCATCGGATGCCATATTCCGTTCGGGCGGTCCGCCGCGCAAGCATCGTGGGCATTATGGGACCGCTATGCCAGCGAAACCGTCAGTGCGGACGGGCGGGTCATCGAGCACGCCCGCGAGGACCGTACCACATCGGAGGGGCAGGCCTATGCGCTGTTCTTCGCCCTGGTCGCCAACGACAGATTCCGCTTCGACACCATACTGGGCTGGACGCTGGACCACCTCTGGATTAACCGCGCGCGGCCGCCCGCATGGCTGTGGGGGCGACGGCAGGACGGCAGCTGGGGCATCGTCGACAGCAATTCCGCCACTGATGCCGATCTCTGGGTCGCCTACGCGTTGCTGGAGGCCGCGCGATTGTGGGAGCGCCCGGCGTACCAGCCGCTTGGCACGCAGATGCTTGCCGCCATCCGGTCCAGCGAGATAGCACGCCTGGCGAACGGAAGCTTCCTGCTGATTCCGGGAAAAAGCGGATTCCGCCTTGGCGAGCAGACCTACCTGCTGAACCCGAGCTACGCACCGGTCCAGTTGCTGCGGCGCTTTGCCAGACACCAGCCCGGCGGGCCATGGCAGTCGGTCGCCGCCAACCAGGTAAGCCTGCTGATCCACAGCGCGCCCGCGGGCTATGCGCCGGACTGGTGCCGCTTCAGGGATGGTACGGGCTTTTCCGTTGAACCAGTCAAGGGTCCCACCGGCGGCTATGACGCTATCCGGACCTATCTCTGGGCAGGCATGCTGAGTCCGGAGGATCCGTCATGCTGTCAGCTGCTGTCCTCGCTTTCCGGCATGGCGAAGACGTTCGCTGCAAGCGGCCGGGTGCCACACTATGTGAACGTGCAGACGGGCGAAGTGTTCGGCCAGGGCCCAGCCGGGTTCTCCGCCGCGATCTATCCGTTCCTGGTCGCGGGGGGACACGACCGGCTCGCCGCCAGGCTGCTGGCACAGATGGAAAGCGATATGGCGGGCCAGTGGCCGGCGCTTGGCTACTACGACCGAAACCTGCTGCTTTTTGCCACCGGGTGGGCTCAGCGGCGATACGGATTCGACGTGGGCGGGTTCCTGCAGTTGGAAGCATTGCCGGGTACGGTCGAGACACCCCCGGTTCCGGAGGGTCAGGCCGCACGCACCTGCTGTCGGAGCGTCTGACCAAGACGGGAGGAGCAGATCTGCTTCACGTGGGACGTAACCGTCAGCGGAACCCGTCTGGCAAGTAGATGGCAGCGATGAGAAGGTAGGAGCTTCACGATCACTGGGAGTGAAGCGATGGCCAATCAGCGGGAAGGCAAGAGCGGACGAGCCGGGGCAAGGTATGACCGCCACGATGAGGCTTTTTGGCGCGATCTACTGGCGCAATGGGGGCGCAGCGGCGGGAGCATCCGCGCCTTCTGCCGGCAGCACGGCTTGGCGGTCAGCACTTTCGGCTTGTGGCGCAAGCGCTTGAGCCACGACCAGCAACCGCCCGTGGCGCCGTCAATGGCATTGACCGCGGACACGGCATTCATCGCCGCGGCAACGGTCGCAGTACCGACTGTCGCGTCGGCGAGCGACTTACTGCCGTCGAAGTCTCGCGACCAAGTGGTCGTCACGCTCGGCGGCGCGCGTATCGAGCTGAGTGGGATGCATGCCGAACGCATCGTGCGCTTCGTGCTGGGGCAGTTGGGAGGCGGCCGGTGCTGATCGGCGGCGATGTGCAGGCTTTCATCTGCCGTGACGCGGTCGACATGCGCAAGTCCATCGACGGCCTATCGTATCTGGTGGAGCCGTTGCTGGCCAAGAATCCGCTGTCGGGACACCTGTTTGTCTTCGTCGGCCGCGATCGATCGAAGGTCAAGATTCTGTATTGGGACCGCACCGGCTTCGCGTTGTGGTACAAGCGGCTTTCGCACGGCCGGTTTCCATCGCCCGCGACGCTAGCCCAGCGTGGCTTCACGCTGGCCGAACTGAACGCTTGGCTCGAAGGCATCGAGATCCCGGCGGTTCGACCCCACCGCACTGTCACGGCCACGCGCGTCTTGTGACTTGTAAACCTGCCGGCGCTGGCGCATCATGGCGCCATGCTTCCAGTACTGACACCCTCCGACCTGCCAGCCGATCTCGAGGCGGTACGTACTCTCGCGCTGGAGCAGAACCGGCTCGCCCGCGCGCTGTGGGAGCAACTGGAGATATTGAAGCACCAGGTCGCGCAGCTTAACCGCGCGCAGTTCGGCGCCAGTTCCGAGCGCCTGCCGGGGCAGGCCGAACTCTTTGCGCAACCGCTGGACCTGCCGACACCGCCGGCGACGCCGGAGGTGAAGGTGGCGTGCCACACCCGCAAGGGCCGCCCGGCCTTGCCCAAGGACCTGCCGCGCACGCGCATCGAATACGACCTGTCCGAGGTGCAGAAGGCAAGCTTCGATACCCTGGAGCGCATCGGCGAGGAGCGCAGCGAGACGCTGCACTATCGCCCGGCTGTATGCCATCGAGGCCGGCATCAAGGACAAGCCACCGGATCACAAACTGGCCGTGCGGCAGGCGCAATCCGTGCCGCTGCTCGCCCAGTTCCACCAGTGGCTGCTAGGCAATGCCCATGGCTTGCTGGCCAAGCAGCCGTTGGCGCAGGCCTTCGGCTATGCACTGCGACATTGGCAGGCCCTCGTGCGCTACACCGAAAGCGGCATCCTGGAGCCGGACAACAATCGCCTCGAGCGCGCCATCCGCCCAATTGCCGTTGGCAGAGCGAATTTTATGTTCGTGGGCTCGCCGCGTGGCGGGCGTGCCGCCGCGACGATGTACTCGCTGCTGGGTACCTGTCGCCTGAATGGCATCGAGCCCTATGCCTGGCTCAAGGATACCCTGGAGCGCCTGCCAGCCCACCCCATCAGCCGGGTCCACGAACTGCTACCGCTGCCACGCTAACCGGTAAACTGGGCGTCATGGACATTCTTGACGCCCTGCGCCTCGCCCCGAGCGCCGACCTGTACCGCTTGTATCTGACCATCGGTCGGATGCTCGACGATCCGAAGCGGATCCTGGAGAGCCGCCGGCACCTGCATATCGGCATGACCGTCAGTTACGTGGCCGACGATCTGACCCAGCCGGTGCGGCAGGGCCGCATCCTCGAACTGCGGCAGACCCAGGCCGTGGTCGAGGATGCCGCTACGCGCCGGCGCTGGGCCTTGCCCTATGCCGCGGTCATCGCCGATGCCACCGCTGCGGCTCAATCGCCACCGCACGATCCACCGCCACCGCCCCGTGCGCAGCGTGCTGACTTCGTGGTCGGTGACACGGTGGCCTTCACGGATCAGCACCTGCACGAGCGCATCGGCACCATCGTACGCATCAACCAGAAGACCGTGTCCGTGCAGTGCAATCCCGACGAGGGCCACTGGCGGGTCTCCTTCGCGTTTCTGCGTAAAGTGGTCGATCTGTAGCCGTCACCCACCGTCAGAGGATGGCGTCAAGTCCATTACAGATGGGTTCCGCTGACGCTTACGTTTGAGGCGGAATCAGTGTCCAGTTTGCACTGGAATCGCCGTCCAGATTGACGTGGAATCAGTGTCCAGTTTGCCGTGGAATGGGTGTCCAGTTTGGCGCGGAAAACGCATATCCGGCCTTGCTGCAGCCGATACAGACGCTGCGGGCCCCTATGAAATTCGCTGACTCGCACCTCATTCAACTCACGAGCTCAAGGCTCTTATGCACATTCAGGTTTAGCGAGTCCCGGTCCGACCTGTTTTGTCATCACACTCGATTGCCAACGCAACCTTTCGACGTGTCATCCTGCAAAAAAGTTAGTCTCCTACGAGACGCCAACTATATGAACGCCTCCCGTTTGCGAGGCTTTGTGCGCTCTGACGTAACAGGTTGGGTTGCTGCTTTATATCCGGCCTGGTTGCAGCGTGGTTGGCTGCGGGCCCCGATGAAATCCGCTGACTCGCACCTCATTTCCCGTAAGAGCTCGAAGCTCTGAGTCATATACAGGTTTAGCAAGTCACGGTCCGACCTGATTCGTCATCACACTCAATCGCCAACGCAACCTCTTCAACATATCCCTCCGACGCGGACGGTTAATGTTCTCTGCTCGGCGTACGCCGTTCATGCGGGTTTCACACTTACGAAATCCTTCTCGTAGTGCCGATCATGGGCAAGGATCGCCCAGATTGTACGAGCCATTTTGTTAGCCAAGGCTACGAGTACAACGTTCGGTGGTCGGCGTTTTCCGATGCGCTCAACCCATGCCCCGGGATCCTTCGCGTTGTACAACACACCGCGAGCGCCGTGAATCAATAGCGTGCGCAGATACGTGTCCCCCCTTTTACTGATCCCCAGCAAGAGCACCTTGCCGCCGGAACCAGTTTGTCTGGGTACCAAACCGAGCCAGGCTGCAAACTCGCGTCCCGATCTGAACGACTTGGGGTCTCCCATCGTCGCCACGGCTGCGGTCGCTGTCAGCACGCCGATGCCCGGGATGTCGATAATCGCCTTGACAGCCTTATCCTCTCGCATCCATTGTCGCAGCCGCCGCTCGATTGCGGCGATCTGCTCGTCGAGCTTCCCCAGACCGTTCCACTGCTCTCGCAGCGTGTCGATCAGCACGGCCGGCAGGCGTTCGGCGACCCGTGCCAGCACAATCGGCATTGCCTTGTCCAGGGCAATGCGGCCCCGGCCCATCACTTCGCCATACTCGGTCAGCAGACCGCGCAGATTGTTGATCTGCATCGTGCGGAACTTGACCATTTGTTGCCGCATCCGGTGCAGTGCCAGCACGGCCTGCTGCCCTTCAGTCTTCACCGCTACCGATTTTCCGGGCTGCTGCACTGCCAGCCAGATTGCGCGCGCATCGGCTGGGTCGTTCTTGTTGCCAATGTTGAAGGCCTTGACGAATTTGGCGGGCATCAGCTTCACTTGGTGACCCATTGTGACGAGCCGCCGCGCCCAGTGCTGCGACCCACCGCAGGCTTCCATGCCGATCAGACAAGGTTCGCGATTGGAAAAATGCTCCAGAAAGACTGCTCGCTTAAGACGTTTGCTCCGTGCTTATCCGGTTGTCTCCCAAGCCCCCTACCGATAGTATGTTGGTCATCTGTGCCTACCCGGGGCAACCATGGTTATTGACGTGCTTGACCGAAGCGATCTGCCGTTTCCGGGCTCGCTGCCGGAGTTTCAGCAGATGTTTCCAGACGAAGCGGCATGCATGGCCTACCTTGAGCGCGCTCGATGGAGCGATGGGTTCATTTGTGGCCACTGTGGCTTGCTTGATGAGCCGTACCGCTTTGCCAATCGCCCCGGCGTTTTCCGTTGTCGCCATTGCACACGCGACACGAGCCTCACCGCTGGCACCGTCATGGAGCGCACGCACACACCGCTGTCGGTTTGGTTCTGGGCGGCGTATCTGGTCGCCAGTCAGACGCCTGGCATGTCGGCCGTTCAGTTCCAGCGCCAACTCGGCCTGTCGCGTTACGAGACCGCCTTCCAGATACTCCACAAGTTGCGCGCCGGCATGGTGCGCCCCGACCAGGATCGGATCGGTGGCAAGCCTGAGGAACACGTCGAGGCCGATGAGGCCTACGTCGGTGGGCGTACTCGCGGCAAAGGCAGGGGCGTGCACGACATGGTTCTTGTGGCCGGCGCTGTCGAGGTTCGGCAACGCAAGCTTGCCGGCAGCCGCAACAAACGCAAGAGCGCACGGTATGCCGGACGAGTTCGGCTCGCTCTGGTTCCTGACCGAAGTGCCCGGTCGCTGGACGGATTCATCGAGCGTACCGTTGCATCCGGCGCAACCATCATCACCGACGACTGGAGCGGTTATGCCAAGCTGGGCGAGCGCGGCTATGGCCATATCGCCATCGCGCAGCGCGGTGACATGCAAGTGGCCGAAACCTTCCTGCCGATCATTCACCTTGTGTTCTCCAATCTCAAGACCTGGCTGCGCGGTATTCATCACGGTGTCAGCCCGCAGCACCTACAAGCCTATCTCAACGAATTCACCTTCCGCTTCAACCGCCGTTTCTATCCCTTCAACGCGTTTCGCTCCCCTGCTCGGCATCGCTGGTGACGTCACCGCGCCGACCTATGCCGAGCTCTATGCCAAAAAATCGCTACCCACTACATCTAGTAGGTCTGGGAGCTAACCGGATAAGCACGGTTTGCTCATGATCTCGCCGGAGTCCTGGTCGACCCAGTGCACCTGAAAGACGCTTTTTGCAATGTCTGCTCCCACTGGCGTGAGTTTCATTTTGAATCTCCGGTTGGTCTAGGAGTTTGTCGGGCTTTGCAGTCTTCCGCAAGATGACGTTGTCCGAGATAATCGCTGGCGCACAACCAAAGACCTACCCGATGAGCCGCTTCGTTCCCGTAGACCGAGATACCGCGTACCTGTTGCCGCCCTCAGTGGACGAATGGCTGCCCGATGATCACTTGGCGCGCTTCGTAGTCGAAGTCATCGAGCAGCTCGATCTGAGCGAACTGACACGCCAATACGCGGGCCGGGGTTCGGCGGCGCACCATCCCGCCGTGTTGCTGGGCTTGCTGATCTACGGCTATGCCAATGGCGTGCACTCGAGCCGCAAGCTCGAACGCGCGACCTACGACTCGGTGGCCTTCCGCTATGTGGCAGCCAACACCCACCCGGATCACGACACGCTGGCGACGTTCCGGCGTCGATTCCTGAAGGAGGTGGAGGCGCTGTTTGTGCAGGTGCTGGTGCTGGCGCGCGAGATGAAACTGCTCAAGCTCGGGCACATTGCGCTGGACGGCACCAAGATCGACGCGAACGCGAGCAAGCACCGCGCCCTGTCGTGGGGTCATGCCCAAAAGATCGAGGCGCAGTTACGACAGGAAGTGCAGGCCCTGCTTGCGCTGGCCGAGAACAGCGACCGCGCAGCCATCCCGGATGGCATGGACGTGCCGGCGGAGATCGCTCGACGCGAAGACCGCTTGAGCGCGATGGCGCTGGCCAAGGCAAAGATCGAGCAGCGCGCCGCCGAGCGTCATCAACTCGAACAGCAGGAGTACGAGGCCAAGACGGCTAAGCGCAAGTCTCAGCGGGACGCTGGCAAGAAGCCGCGCGGCAAGGATCCCGAGCCACCAGAGGCGGGGCCCAAGGATGGCGATCAGGTGAACCTCACGGATGAAGAGTCACGCATCATGCCCGTCTCGGGGGGTGGCTTCGAACAAAGCTACAACGCGCAAGCCGGGGTAGACACAGAGACGATGATGGTGGTCACCCAGCACGTGAGCCAGGCGTGCAACGACAAGCGCGAAGTCGTGCCCACGCTGGAGCAGATCGCGGCGTTGCCTGCGGTGCTGGGCGAGGTGCGCACGCTGATCACGGACAACGGCTTCTTCAGTCAGGCCAACGTGATCGCGTGCCACGATGCAGGGATCGAGCCGCTGCTGGCGCTAAGGCGGGAGCCGCATCATGCCCCTGTGCTGGAGCGCTTTGCCCCCGATGTGCCGCAGCCCCAGACCACGGACCCGGTTGTGCAGATGGCGCACCGACTGGGCACACAAGCCGGGCGCGCCCTCTACAGCTTGCGCAAGCAGACGGTGGAGCCGGTGTTCGGCATCATCAAACGGGTAATGGGTTGGCGCCAGATGAGCATGCGCGGGCTGGACAAGGCGCAAGGCGAATGGAGTCTTGTGACCATGGCCTGGAACATCAAGCGCATGCACGTTCTGCGAGCGGTTGGATAGCAAAGTGCGCCTCGACTACCCAAAGCCGAGCCCCTAAGGCGCTCCAATGTGCCATCACAGTGCCTCGTCAACCATCAAGAGCGTTCGATCAGCGCGATTGCCGTCCAAAAATCTCGTCGCACCGATCATTCGGATTCGCCCGGGCTCAAGTCCGACGGACTCCTAGGATCCTCATCATCCCCCCAGACGGCCAATGCCTCTACCTCGCCAGAATCCACCGTGGTTGGTGGGTACCGCCTCCCAGGTGGGAGGCGTTCATTCCATTTCCCGTGTCAATAGGGTGGGTTTTCAGGTCTTCTTCTTCATAGGCGTTCACGAATTTCCTGAAGGGCGGCGTAGCAGTAAATGTCGACGGTGGATCACGCTGATATTCGCGGGTTGGCTACCGCATTACAGAGGTCCGTCTCATGAGCCTGCCGCTTTCTTGCTCCGCAAGTCGGCTGATGCCGTTGCCAAACGCGGACGCGGGTTACTCGAATACCGGGCTACGCCGCCCCTCAGGAAACTCTCCCAAGTGTCTGTCAGGTTACGTCTACTGCTACGCGCTGCTAAGCGCTGCGCGCTACGGCCAGGGTCATGCCTAATCGCCCAATGTCCCAGATGAAGCCGACCAGCTCGCGAGCGACAGCAATGACCGCCACGTGTGCGCTCTTGCCTCGCGCCACGAGTTTGCGGTAGCGTCGACACAGCCGCAGCTGTGCGTCCCAGGCTCGATCTATGATGGCCTTGGGAATGCCTTCATGCCGACGCTGAATGTCAATGCTCACGCGGGCCGGATGTCGATAGCTCCAGGCTGATTCGACCAGTAGCTTTCTTGCGTAGCTGTTGCCGGTCTTGGTGATGCTGCCCTGGCGCCGTTTTGCACCTGAGGAATGTTCCGAGGGGGTGACACCGATCCACGCCATCAGTTGCCGTGGATGCTCAAAGCGTGACAGATCGCCTAGCTCGGACACCAATCCCACCGCCGACGTGAACTGGATGCCGCGCATGGTTTGTAAGGCGAGCACTGCCGGGAAGAACCGCCAGTCGACAACGGCTTCACGCAGCGCCACCTCTAGCCGTTCGCATTGCGCCAGCCTGTCCTCAATGGTACGGCGATGTTCGTTGAACGCCAGTTGTTGCCAGGTACTATCGAACGAAAACGTGCTCAGCCAGCGCCGGTGGGCTGGGCCCCAGTTCGCACGACCGAGATAATGGACGCCGTGCGAAAGCAGGAAAGACTTCAGCCTTTGTCGTGCCTGCTTGAGATCCTCCCTGGCCGCAGACCATGCTCGCGCCAGGTCCCGAAACGCTTCGTCTTCTACGGTCGGTACATGCACGGCGGAGAGATCGCCTGCTCGCAGCGAGCGCACCAGCTTGATTGCGTCGCGCCGGTCGGTCTTGACGCGTTCCCCAGGCTTGCGCGGGATTAGCGACGGCGCACACATCATGCAATCGAGCCCCTTCGCGACAAGGTTCCGATGGAGGCCATATCCGCACGGACCCGCCTCGTAGACTACGGAGACACGCCCGGCCTTTGACTGCAGCCGCTTACACAGACGATCTACTTCGGCCTCCGTCGTCCCCACCTTGCCGAGCAGCTCCACCTCGCTCATGCCGATCGCGTAGGCAACCGTGATCGAATCCTTATGAACGTCCAGTCCCACGTACAACGTGCTATCGTCTTTCATGCTGGCCTCCGCGTCGGAAAGAACCGTTGAGTAGGGGCTTCGTGCTCACTCAATGCGGCTCTGGCAGCAATGCTAACCCGCGCCTACTTCCCCACGGCGGCCAGCCTCGCTGCGACGGGAGTCATACTGACTTGCTGATGCCTAGCAGCGTCACCTTGCCGCCTGAGCCCGTTTGCTTCGGCACAAGGCCGATCCAGGCCGCGAACTCCCGTCCCGATTTGAACGACTTCGCATTGCCCATCGTCGCCACTGCAGCGGTCGCCGTCAGCATGCCGACGCCCGGAATTTCCGTAATCGCCTTGACCGCTTTATCCTCTTGCATCCATTGCCGCAACCGCCGCTCGATTTCTGCGATCTGCTCGTCCAGCTTCACCAGCCCGTTCCACTGCTCACGCAGCATTTCGATCAACAATGCCGGTAGGCGATCCGATACCCTGCCCAGCACAGACGGCATCGCCTTGTCCAACGCAGCCCGGCCCTTGCCCATCACTTCGCCGTATTCGGTCAGCAGTCCGCGCAGACTGTTGATCTGCATCGTGCGGAACTTCACCAGTTGCTGTCGCATCCGATGCAGCGCCAGCACTGCCTGCTGTGCTTCAGTCTTGATTGCCACCGCTTTGCTCGGTTGCTGCACAGCCAGCCAGATCGCCCGGGCATCCGCTGCATCATTCTTGTTGCGGACGTTGAACGCCTTGACGAATTCCGCCGGCATGAGCTTCACTTGGTGCCCCAACTTTGCGAACTGCCGCGCCCAGTGTTGCGCACCACCACACGCCTCCATGCCGATCAGGCAGGGTGCACGGTTCGCGAAATGCTCGAGAAACTTCGCTCGCTTGATCGGCTTGTTTACAATCTCTCCAGATTCCGTATCCACGTAGTGCACCTGAAACAGGCTCTTTGCAATGTCGATCCCAACTGGCGTAAGCTGCATTTCTGACCCTCCGGTTTGCCTGTGAAGATCTTTATGATCCTCCGCCTTGGGCATTCTGATGCCGTCGGCACGTGAGGAGGTGGGAGGCGTTCATTTCATTCAACTCGATGCCGCCTAACAGGATGCGCGCGCAGCGGAAGTCCTTGAAGCCGAGCATTGGTCGAGTCTGGCGCTTGATGGCCCGATGGTCCTGCTCGACAATGTTGTTCAGATATTTGACTCGCCGCACGACGATGGGGGTTGCCTGCCCGGCATTGATGTCGCGCAGTGCGGCCAGGTTGGTCGGGCTGCCGTCGATGGTGACCGTGTCGGGTTGGCCGTGCTGCGCGATGGCCTTCTCGAAAAAGCGCCGCGCCGCAGCCTTGTCACGCTGGGCCCGCAGCAGGAAGTCGATGGTGTTGCCCGCCTTGTCGACGGCCCGATACAGGTACTTCCACTGGCCACGCACCAGGATGTAGGTTTCGTCCATGCGCCAACTCTTGCCCACCTGCCGTTTGCGCTGGCGAAAGATCTTGTTCAGTGCCGGCAGCAACTTCAGCGCCCAGCGGTGCACGGTCGAATGGTCCACCGAGATGCCTCGCTCGGCCATCATTTCTTCCAGATGGCGCAGGCTCAGCGGATAGGCGACGTACCAGCGCACACAGGTCAGCATCACCTCCAGCGGGTAATGCAGACGCTTCAGCACTTTCGCCACTTCTGGGTTCATCACCGCTGTCCACACATCGAGAGTCTGACACCGGCACATTCTACCGAAGGCTTACTGCGACAGAGCCGAATCGGGCTTACCACGTTCCCGTTCTGGCCGACCTCGGCGATACCTCCAGTCCGAGGACTCTCCGTTTAGCGCCCGCCTATCCCCCGGCAGCCCTGATGACGACGTGCCCCTACTGATCAAAGGAGCAACCGGCTGCTTACCTTTTGGTCAGGGCCTACCAGCCGCTTTGGCCCATCGGAATTGACGAGGTTTATCAGCGATTCACATCTGTTGCGCATGCGGAAATTTCCTAGTCCCTACACCGCGTTGCGGCTTGCAGCGTGCCACCATTCGTCGCCGAATCATGACGTCTTTCGACGGGTACATTGTCCCCGGAGCTTCAGACCCGACGATTACTCATCGCGCCTGTCCAGGTAGGAAACTGCTGGTCGTACAGCAGGTCACAGCATGCTAGTACCGTATGTGACAAGACAAGAACGAACCGTGCTTATCCGGTTGTCTCCCAAGCCCCCTACCGATAGTATGTTGGTCATCTGTGCCTACCCGGGGCAACCATGGTTATTGACGTGCTTGACCGAAGCGATCTGCCGTTTCCGGGCTCGCTGCCGGAGTTTCAGCAGATGTTTCCAGACGAAGCGGCATGCATGGCCTACCTTGAGCGCGCTCGATGGAGCGATGGGTTCATTTGTGGCCACTGTGGCTTGCTTGATGAGCCGTACCGCTTTGCCAATCGCCCCGGCGTTTTCCGTTGTCGCCATTGCACACGCGACACGAGCCTCACCGCTGGCACCGTCATGGAGCGCACGCACACACCGCTGTCGGTTTGGTTCTGGGCGGCGTATCTGGTCGCCAGTCAGACGCCTGGCATGTCGGCCGTTCAGTTCCAGCGCCAACTTGGCCTGTCGCGTTACGAGACCGCCTTCCAGATACTCCACAAGTTGCGCGCCGGCATGGTGCGCCCCGACCAGGATCGGATCGGTGGCAAGCCTGAGGAACACGTCGAGGCCGATGAGGCCTACGTCGGTGGGCGTACTCGCGGCAAAGGCAGGGGCGTGCACGACATGGTTCTTGTGGCCGGCGCTGTCGAGGTTCGGCAACGCAAGCTTGCCGGCAGCCGCAACAAACGCAAGAGCGCACGGTATGCCGGACGAGTTCGGCTCGCTCTGGTTCCTGACCGAAGTGCCCGGTCGCTGGACGGATTCATCGAGCGTACCGTTGCATCCGGCGCAACCATCATCACCGACGACTGGAGCGGTTATGCCAAGCTGGGCGAGCGCGGCTATGGCCATATCGCCATCGCGCAGCGCGGTGACATGCAAGTGGCCGAAACCTTCCTGCCGATCATTCACCTTGTGTTCTCCAATCTCAAGACCTGGCTGCGCGGCAGTCATCACGGTGTCAGCCCGCAGCACCTACAAGCCTATCTCAACGAATTCACCTTCCGCTTCAACCGCCGTTTCTATCCCTTCAACGCGTTTCGCTCCCTGCTCGGCATCGCTGGTGACGTCACCGCGCCGACCTATGCCGAGCTCTATGCCAAAAAATCGCTACCCACTACATCTAGTAGGTCTGGGAGCTAACCGGATAAGCACGGAACGAACTTCGCTGCCCGCTGAAACTTAACTACCGACACGCCGCGGGCAAGCAGCACGTGTCGCAATTCCCTAGCTAATCGTGTTCCGAAAAAGACCGGTTGAAAGCCTTGTGGAGCAATTTTAGCACGGTGTTTCGTGCATTCTCATCTTCGATGGTTTCTGCACCAGCGATGGCCTCTGCAAAGGATTCGTCGTCTCCCACAATCTGAGCGCATTTGGCGGCGGCTGCCGGGCTGACGTGGTCTCGCTTCAGCCAGTTAGAGAGTGCGTTGTGTCTGACACCCAGTGCCTTAGCCACAGCGCCCTTCTTGCCGCCGTAGTGCGAGATTGCCGCCTTCAGGAAAGTAACAGATTTAATCAATGTTCGCTCCTGAGAAGCTGAGAAGCTGAGAAGCCATAAATTCTTTCAATCCTCACGGCGTTGTTGCACAAATCAGTTTGAAAGCTGAGGTTCCCTTGTGCGGCTGAATTCATGCGATGCGGACGGACTGCGGGCGAGCAAGCGCCACCATGCGGTTGAGCACGCCCGCACGAATGGACACCTCGGCGGCCTGGGAGCCGATCTCGCGCGCCCATAGGGAGTTTTCAGTGAGCGCTTTGAGACGGCCCATGAGGTTCTCAGCCAGCGAGCGCCGGTGATATCCGCTGGACGCCTTCCATTCGCGCCGGCTACTTTTCTCGATGGCATCGATGACGTCGTTACGCCGGGCCGCACCTGGCGTATGCTCGGCCCAGGGCTTCGCGCCCTCGCGGGGCGGAATCGATGGTTGCGCACCTCGCACGGCAATCGCCGCGTGACACGGCTTGCTGTCGTAGGCACCGTCTCCCCCGATGGTGTCGATCGGCATATCAGCCGGGATCTGATCGAGCAGGTCGGACAACACTTCGCCATCGCCGACGTCCTGATGGGTCATCAAGGCGGCGCAAACCTGCCCAGTCTTGGCGTCCATCGCGAGATGAACCTTGCGCCAAGTGCGCCGCTTGGAGTAGCCGTGCTTGCGCACTTTCCATTCTCCCTCGCCAAATACCTTCAGGCCCGTGCTGTCCACCACCAGGTGCAGCGGTTCATCAGTTCGCAGGGAGGGCAATACGACCTCCAGATCCTGCGCGCGGCGACTCACCGTCGAGTAGTGCGGCACAGGCAGATTGGCAAAGGCAAGCTTGCGCAAGCTGCCAGCGAAGCCCTGCAGCGCGCGCAGTGGAAGCCTGAACACTTGCTTCAGACCAAGCAGCATCTGAATCACGGCATCCGTATAGACCAGCGGATGGCCTCGCTTGGGCACTCCGGCTTCTGGGACCGCCTGCAGCAGATCTTGATCGATCCACACCGTGACATCTCCTCTGGCGATCAGCCCAGCGTTGTATTGCGCCCAGTTCCTGACGCGGTAAACCGCCTTGGGCTCGCTTTGCTGTCGTTTGTCCTTGCGCATCGTCCTGGCAAAAATCCAAGACACTACGCCGCCTTACCGAAAGTAAACAGGGCTGTCGCCCAGACCGTTGCGCGTAAACGTCAGGCGCAGCCCATGGATTTGTGCAACAACGCCAATCCTCACCACTTTCGACGTTGTGAAGCTGAACGAAGTGTAGGTGGTAAACAAGGCCGGGTAAATGTCGTTCTCCTGTTCGAGTTTGCCAGGATGTGTGCCACAGCGCAGATGGGAGCAGCTTGAATTTGCCGCGGTACGGGACAAACAGGCGACGCGAATTGAGCGCAGACATTAAGAACTCATCTCGTTATACGGAAGTCATGAGTGCGACACGTGCTGCTTGCCCGCGGCGTGTTGGCAGTGAAGTTGTAGCGGGTGGCAAAGCTCGTTGTTGTCTTGTCACGCACGGCAGCTACGTGTCGTGACCTGCTGTACGACCAGCAGTTGCCTACCCGGACATGCGTCGCTGGTAACGGCGGGGTGTGAAGCTCCGGGGACAAAGTACTTCGCGATCAGCAGCCCATCCCGGCGACGGGAGTGGGTGACACTGCCAGCCGCAGGCGGTGTGAAGGCCAGGCAAGTTCCGCATGCGCAACGGAAGTGAATCGCCGATAAACCTCGTAATCTGTGACGGGCTTAATGGCTGTCAGGCCTGGACCAAAAAGGTGCGCCGCCGGTTGCTCTTTTTCGTGATGGGAGCACGTCGTCATCGGGGCGGCCGGGGGAGAGGCGGGCGCTAAACGGATAGGCCTCGGGTCAGAGGATATGACCGAGGTCGGCAACAATGGGAACGTGGTAAGCCCGTACAGCTGCCGAGGTGCTAGATTGACTTGGGCAGGCGAACCGCAAGGACCGCTGTGGGTTGTGCGGGTAAGAGAACGCGCAGAAAGCGAATGGCGGACTGTAATGGTTCGCATAGGGGTTCAAACTTTGCCCCGACCCGAAAGGGTGCAGACTTGCGCGAGGTGTAGCTGTCGCAAACCAGTATCTAAGGTCCGAGGTGGGGCAGCTTGGAAGAGACTGTTCTTACGGCAGTTCAGCGTCCCCGTCTCAGCGATGAGATGGGCCAACGATATGACGTGAGCGAAGGTCTTGTGTTGCATGGCACGACCGGCATCGGTTAAAAGGTGCTTTAGCTATGCGCGAGCCGCTTGCGGTGAAAGTCGCTTGGGCGGTTCTTTGGGGAGGGGATCGCGGTAACGCCGTCCTCTTACCCGATTTCTTCCCGCAATGCCTGAATGGTGAGTGCTGCATCCATGGTTCGTTGATGCCGATCCAGATCGTCTTGGCGCCGGGCTCGCCGTCGCTCTTGCGCCCAAGGAACCCCGCCCCGCCACTAACCGCATCAATCGGGCAATGCGCCACGCCACTACCACAACGCCAAGGCCCGCTCCACACGATCCATGTGCGACAGCTGCAGCGCTTCGACCTTGCAGCCGGTCTTCAGGACGTAGCGACCTCCCACCGGGCCCGATACCAATCAACCAGCTCGATGACAGCATCGGCATCCTGCGCTTGCCGGTTCGTCAACAGCCGCCAAACCACTGGCTTGACGCCGGCGGGCGCTCCGATCTCCCTGGCCTCTACACAGGTGAGCGCCGGGCCGGCCAGACCCGGCAGCATCACACGTCCCCCCTCTCCTGCGCCGACCCGCTGGTACTTCTCTGCGGTTGCGATGACGGCGGGCTGTTTCAACGTTGATACACACCAGGCGCATGAGGTAGTTATCGGCCCCGTCTTTAAGACGCCGCCAAATATCAGGGGTTTTTTCTGCAGCCGACGCAGGCCGGCATTGCAACAGGCGGAATCCCGTGTTACGTCGCCGTGACACTCGCGCGTCGCCCACCCCGAGGCAGCTATTGCTGGTACCGGCTTGGCACGCAAAAGTTCCCGTGTGACGACTTGCCAAGCCTTGAATTACAAGAGTTTTCCGCCGTCGGTGGCGAAGCTGGCACCGATTATGCTCAAGCGTCGACTGCCTCGGCAGGGTGCCGAAGGTGAGCCTGACTACCGCCTGTAGTCGGTGTCACAAATTTCCTGGGAGCAACTCATCATGAAGAAGACTCTACTAGCCTCGGCGGTCATTCTGGCTGCCTTCGGTTTTTCAGGGCAGGCAATGGCGAACCCATGCGCGGGCTCTACCATTTCAGGCGGGGGGGAGTGCGAAAAGAACAAGGTGGACATCGATCAGTCGAGCACGAAGGGTGCCAACGCCGCTGAATATTCGTCGGCGTCATGGGCTAGCTACAAAGCGGTTGCGACCACAACGCTGAACGGTACGGTGTCCAACGTTACGTTGGGGGACCTCGGAAACGACCCCACGAACAATGGCAGCGCCAACGGCGGCTCCGGCGGTGACGGTGGGAGGGCTGTAAGCAGAGGCGGCCGCGGCGCTCGCGGCGGAGATGGCGGCGATGCCTATAACGAGGGCGATTCCACCGGAGGCAAGGGCGGCAAGATTGTCACCAAGGGCGGCCGAGGCGATGAGGGCGGCTATGCCTATAATGAGGGCGATGCCAGCGGCGGCCGCCACCGGATTATCACCAAAGGTGGCCGAGGTGGCGACGGCGGCTTGGCCGCTAATGGTGGGGATTCCACAGGGGGCAACGGCGGCAAGATTGCCACAAGAGGTGGCGAAGGCAGCGAAGGCGGAAACGGCGGCAATGCAGGTAATGCCACCGGCGGTAATGGCGGCGCCGGCGGCAGTGGCGGTGGGACTTTTGCCCATGCCGGCATCTTCGACATGTCGAACAATATGACGAGCGTCGGGGCCGGTGCCGCGGGCATCACGATGGTTAGCCAGAACGCCATCGGGTCGCTTACCCAGCAGGCTGTTACCGTGCAGGCAAACTTCAAGGTGGGTAACTAGCGGTTGCGTCGGCACCGCGCGGGGCGGGCGGATGGCCGGCCCGCGCGGTGCCGGCCGCAATGCGGCACCTGACCGGCAATACGCACGTCATCAGACGGGGGACCGCGGCCTTACCGGCTTGCCTCGCGCGGGTCCGGGCACGCCAACGGTTTCCCGTCTCACTGGACGCCTGACTGATTTCGGCGCAGCCGGCTTGCCGGGGCACGAAAGACCAAGAGACTCAGCTCGAAAAACAGAAGGGGGCGACACCATGCACTCGCTTCGCATCGGCGCATTGTCGATAGTATTCCTGCTCTGGCATGGCCTGCCGCTTCACGCCGAGCCACTGCCAGCCGAACCGGCGCGGGCGGGACTCAGCGCGCCCGGTGGCTTCGGCGCACCGGTTAACGTTGAAAGGCTTGCCAGTGCTCGCGGTGGCGCTGACCAGGTCGAAAACGATATAAACGTGCGCGGCAACGTGGCCAACAACAGTGCACGAAACGTGCGCACTGGGGACAATGTCATCACTGGCGGCTCGTTTGCCGGAGCAAACGGCCTCGTTAGCGTTGTTCAGAACAGCGGGGCCAATGTACTGATCCAGAACTCGACCATCGTCAACATACAGTTCAAGCCATGACACCGCGCAGGCTCCTACTGTCGTCTGCCCTGCTCCTGGTCTGTGCCGGCGGCGCGCCCGCGGCACAGGCCGCGGAAAGCCTCGTACGGGATGCGGGCGGCAACTACCGCATGCAGGTCACGAGCTTGAGGGAGGCGCGCTTCAAGACCACCATCCGCCAGCAGTACGATTTCAGTTGCGGTTCGGCGGCGGTAGCGACCCTGCTGACCTTTCAATATGGACAGCCTGTTTCCGAACAGGAAGTGTTTCAGGAAATGTACGCCCGTGGCGAGCAGGCCAAAATCCAGAGGGAAGGATTTTCCCTGCTTGACATGAAGCGCTTCCTTGCGTCGCGCGGCTTCCTGGCCGACGGTTACGAACTGCCCCTTTCCAAGCTGGAGGAAACGCAGATCCCCGCAATTGTGCTGGTGGTCGAGAATGGATACCATCACTTCGTGGTGGTGAAGGGCGTGCAGGGCAACCGCGTCCTGGTCGGTGATCCTGCCTTGGGTACGCGTGCGCTGTCGCGCGAACACTTCAAGCGTATCTGGGACAGTCGCTTGCTGTTCGTGATCCATAACCGCATGGAGATGGCTCGTTTCAACCAGTACGCCGACTGGCGCGTGGCGCCGACTGGCCCGTACTGGATGGGAGTAAATCGGGACAGCTTGTTCTTCACTGTCATGCCTGCGCATGGCAGTAGCGATTTCTGAGAAACCATCATGCTCCAAATATACGCGTCGCATCCGGCTGTCTGCCGACGCAGCGCGGTCGGGTCGATGACCATGGCGATGCTGCTTGGCGCGGGCATGGCGCACGCCGGCGAGCAGCCTTTGCCTGACGCTCTCGACGCGGCTGCCTCCCCGGTGCAGGCCGTGCTGGCCTCACTGGATGCAAAGGAAGACAACCCACGCACCGCCACCGCGCGCGGCGCAATGGCCGGCTGGAAACCGGTCGCAAATGAACAGCTGGATGAAATGCGCGGCGGCTTTGATGTTGGGGGGCTGCAGGTTTCGTTCGGTATCGAACGCATGGTGTTCATCAATGGCACCCTGGCGGTTGCAACCAGCATTACCATTCCGGATGTCAGCAAGATCACGGCCGACCAGGCGGCAAAGCTGGCAGCAGCGCTTGGGCCGTCGATCGTGAACGCGACACAAGCCGCCGTGAACAACTCGCCCGCGAGCAACCCGGCCACTGCCGGCACGCCGGTGACTACGATTGTCACAGGTGCAGGCACAGGCCAGGTCGTCACCAACGGCGTGCTGAACGTTGTCCAGAACGGTCCCGGTAATTCCGCGGCTGTAGGCACGCTGGCGGGAGCGCCGGCGACAGTGATTCAGAACACATTGGACAACCAGAGCTTCCGGATCCTGACTACAATCGATGCGGGCGTGAATACGCTACAGGCATTCCGGTCACAGTTGGCCAACGCAACGCTGAACAGCGCGCTGCTGCGCGCCGCCAGCATGAGGTAGAGCAAGCCATAGCGAAGCGCAGGAGGTAGCAGGCGCCTGCACAACCAGTCTGCCGTCCCGGGGGAGGAAGACGACATGAAGAAGCGGTCGATGCAGGGCATCCGTAACGCCGGGTGCTCGACCTTGCTATTGCTCGGTGGGCTTGCGCAAGCCCAGACGCTGCCCGATGCCGGGCCGCCGGCCGCCGGGCTCGAGTCCTTGCAGAAGGAGATGGCCGACCAGGCCGCGCAACTGGAGGCGATGAAGCGGGCGCTGGCGGAGCAGGAAGCTACCATCCGCGAGTTGCGCAGCGTGATCGGCACGGACGTGCTGGCGCGCAAGCGTGGCGGACAGCGAGCGGGGCCAGCCATCACACCTTCGGATGCTGCAACCGCGGCGGCGACTGCCGCCGCCGGGGCTAGCGCCTCGCAGGCGGTGCCCGTGGGGACCGGCGCGCCCCAGCCGGCTGACCAGCAGCCTCCCCAGATGGTTGCGCAGCCGCAAGAAGGCCAGCCGCAGCAGGGGGAGTCCGCCGATCCACAGACCGTGGCCGGATCCACCGGGGAGCCGGTAGGCAAGCCGCCCGAGCGCGAGACGCGGCCGCCCGAAATTGCCCCGATTTTCGACCAGCCTGGCGTGTTGACAGGGGCCGGGAAGCTCATTGTCGAGCCCGGCTTCCAGTACGGCTATTCGTCCAACAACCGTGTTGCGCTGGTTGGCTTCACCGTCATTCCGGCCATCCTGATCGGATTGCTGGATGTGCGCGAGGTCAAGACCTCGACTTATATCGAATCGATTGCCTTGCGCTACGGCGTGACCAAGCGGCTCGAGATCGAGGCCAGGGTGCCCTACGTGCAGGTCTCCGGCTCAACGGTCAGCCGGGAGATTTTCCAGCCTTCCACAACCAACAACGTATTCAATGCCAGCGGCAAGGGGCTCGGCGACGTCGAGGCCACGGTTCGATACCAGCTCAACTATGGCAATGAAAGGTTGCCGTTCTTCGTCGGCTGGTTGCGCTATAAGTCCAATACCGGCAAGGATCCGTTCGAGGTCGTGACCGATTGCGTGACGCGCTGCATTGGGAATATCACGGGTACCGGCCAGCCGCTGGGCCTGCCGACCGGCACTGGCTTCCAGGCGATCCAGCCTGGGATGACATGGCTGCTGCCGACCGATCCGGCGGTGTTCTTTGGTACCTTCAGCTATCTGCATAACTTCGCCCGCAACAATGTCAGCCGTACTGTGCTGAATGGCGAGAAGGAGTTCCTCGGCAAGATCGCGCCGGGGGACATCTTCGGGTTCAGTTTCGGCATGGGCCTCTCGCTCAACGAGCATTCGTCGTTTAGTATCGGCTACGACCAGAGCATCATCTGGCCGACCAAGCAAAACGGGCAGACGGTTCCTGGCTCGGTGCGCCTGACGCAGGGCACCCTGCTGGTGGGTTATTCGTACCGCTTCAACAACCGCTATACGCTCAACCTGTCGGTGGGCGCGGGGCTGACCCGCGACACGCCCGACCTGCAGGTCAATGTGCGCTTGCCGATCACTTTCTGACGGGCACAGCCCAGCGGGGTGTCAATATCTCGGTAGGGGGGTCTTTAGAAATTGGAAATCAAGGCCCGATAGCCGCAGCGCAGGCGCGCGCATCCGCAGAAAAACACGGCGCGCAGCCGCCTGCGGCGGTACACGTTGCGGCGGCAGCGTCGGGCGGCGATGCCGCCGCGCCGGCTCCAGCCGTGTGAGCAGCGTCGCGAGGAACGTCGCCTCGCCCCCCATCGCGCCGCTGCCTTCCAGCGCCAGTGCCCGCAGCGCGCGCAGCTTGATCGCGCGCCAGTGACGCTGGCGGTCCTCGGCCTGCGCGGCGGCGTCGAACTGCCGCTCGATCGTGGCAATGCGTGCGCGCTACAACCACGCCAATCACACGGCGCGCGCGGAACCTGCCCTTGGCCGAGTTGCTCGAGCTCGGCCAAGGGCTTTGAAAATCGTCGCCCAGGCGGAGTTGGAAATCCTTGACGGTCTCTTCCGACACAAGAATGCCATCGGGCGTACGCGCGAGCAGATCCAGCGTTGCTCTGGCATCTCGGCTCTCGAAATAGGCGTCCGACATTCTTGTCGCTGCCGCGATGTGCGTCGCGTCGATCCCATACAGGTCCTGCAGATCGGTGCCGACGTATGCAAGGCGGTGCTGCATCGGCTGGGCAGCGCTGACGCCAGCCGGCCGGCGAGCTCCTTGAGCCTGATTGACGCGGGCACCTGCGTCGACCCGGTGACGGTGACATCTGCGCCATTGGTGAGCTCGGCATCGATGCGCGCCTGGGCGTGGTAGGTGGCGTTAAAGACCGCAGTCGAGGTCGCAAAAGCAAAGGCCAGCGCGACCAAGACAATGCCCTGCGTCAGGCGGCGCCGCTGCCGGCTGATGGCCGCGGCAACGACCCCGGCTGAGGTTACCCCGCTTTGATGGACAGATCCGCATTGGAATTTTATGTCGATGGGTTTTCTCCTTGATATGGGGCGGTGTAGGCCCGGTGTCGCGACGGATTCTTGACACCGACAGATAGCTTTTCAAATTCCTGCGGGGAGCGATAGCCCAGGGCGCTGTGCAGGCGATGTAAGTTGTACCAGCCCTCGATCCAGGTAAACAATGCCTGACGGGCGGCGTCGTGCGTGACGAAGTGCGAGCGGTTCAGCAATTCGCACTCGAGCGTGGCGAAGAAGGCCTCGCACATCGCGTTGGAGTTCGCAGTCAACTACGCCCGTGAGCGACGCTGGAAGCCGACGTTTTCAGGTAACTCATCCGTTCCATCCCCTTCATTTGCAAGAATTCGAACTGGTCCTTCACGCCCAGAACTGGCATGAGGACAGGGTCTGGTTTCACGACGCGAATGGCCAACTGCGGGCGCTGCCCGCCAGTTGGACGAGCGTCGTCGGTGAGGACCCATTCAACGTGGTCGCTGCCGGACGCGCCTTGTTTCGCGTGGAAGAGCTGCTGGAGCTCGGGCGACTGATCGCCACGCTGGAACCATGAGCAAACACGAAGATGCGTAAAGCTAAATACGACGCTTGTGTAAAGTCAACTATGCCGGATGAAGTTTTCCGTGGGTACCTCTCTACAAGTGTTTTCGCACTAGGAAGGCTGATTCCCGCAAGAACTCAAGACTTCTGGCTTGAAACTTTTAAAATATGGTACATAATTAAATTTACAATGATTTGGCCTGTTTCTTGAGGGTCGTGCATGGCGACAGACCGACGCAAAGAGGACAAGCACCGCGCACTGCGGCAGGAGGCGAGCCTCAATCCTCGTCCAGATGCCGTGACACATCCTCTGTTTCGGGACAGAGAGTTCTTCGATCCCCACGATCTGCTGCAGGTCAAGTACGAGATGCTGCGTGCCGTGCACGTGGACAAGTGGTCGATCAGCGAAGCGGCCAAGGCGTTCGGTTTCTCCCGCCCGTCGTTCTATCAGGCTCAGGCGGCCTTCGAGCAGGGTGGGCTGGCCGGTTTAATTCCGCGGAAGACCGGGCCGCGCAGCGGCCACAAATTGACTCCGGCAGTGATCGAATTTCTGGGGCAGGCGCGGGTTGCCGAGCCTACGGTGCGAGCGGAGCGATTGGCCAGTCTGGTACGCCAGAACTTCGGCGTACAGATTCATCCGCGCAGTATCGAACGGCAGTTCCTGCGCCAAAAAAAACCGTAACGAAGCCGTCCGTGTCATTGCCGGATCGTGCGCTGTGCAATGACGGACTGATTCCGCGCTATGAAGATCTGAGGCAACAGGCACTTGGATTGCCCTGCGAGATTCCTCGCGGCCAGGGCCTCGTGCTGTTGATGCGCAGCGGCATGAGAGCGTGGATGCAGGCATGGGCTCAGTGCGCGACCACGGTTGTACGGCGGCAGCCGCCGCCTGGTGAGGCAGAGATCATCCCCTTCACGCTGCATCAGGAGGCGACGTTCATTCCATGCGGTTTTACACATCTCTGACCTTCCAAAGCGACCAGAGCGCCCGGGAAAAGCGTTTACTTTCAACGAGTTGAAGCGCCCCTTGTAAACTCTCTAAGTCTCGCGTTTACTGTCGCATTTTGGGTGACGCGTTGACGATTGAATCGACACACTGGGCAGCGACTGAGTTTGCCCACCTGGATCTCGGTGATGCGCGCCTCGACAAGCGAGCGAGGATGTTGATGGAGCGATTTGCGGCCGATCCGATGGCCAGCGTACCGAAGGCTTGCCACGGCTGGAGCGAGACCATGGGAGCGTATCGCTTCTTTGGCAACGACAGCGTTGACTGGCGCGATATTCTGGCGCCGCACTGGCAGCAGACCCGGCAGAGAATGGGGGCTGAACCCGTCGTGCTGTGTCTTCAGGATACGACGGAACTTGATTTTAACGGTCAAGGGGCTATCGGTCTGGGGCCGCTGAGCTATGAGGCGCAGCGGGGTATGTATCTCCATCCGACCTACGCCGTCACGCCGCAACGCGAACCGCTTGGTGTGCTGGACGCGTGGATGTGGGCGCGTGAGAAGCGGGATAAATTCGGCAAACGCGGTGGGCCAAAGGAAAGCTTGCGTTGGATTGAAGGTTACGAGCGCATCGCTGAAATGGCCCTGGAGCTCCCCAGCACGCGCTTGGTCTATGTCGCAGACCGCGAAGCCGACTTGATGGCGTTGATGCTGCATGCTCAAGAACTCGGTACGCCCGCCGACTGGCTCATACGTGCGGCCCACAATCGCTGCCTGCCGGATGGCGAGAAGCTGTGGCAGCGCACCATCAGCGGCAAGCCTATTGGCGAGATCGCTTTCACGATGGGATCGCGCCATGGCGTCAAGGCCCGCACCGTGCGTCAGCAACTCTGGGTGCAACGGGTTGATCTGCCAGCAGGTAAGGGCAAGACGGTCGCGGCGACGAGCATCGTCGCACGCGAGTTTGATGCGCCTGCCGGCGTCAAGCCAATCGAGTGGCGCCTCCTGACAAATCGCAGCGCAGCTAGTCTGGACGATGCGATTGAGCTTATTGACTGGTACCGCGCGCGCTGGGAGATAGAGACGCTGTTCAACATCCTGAAGAACGCCTGTCGCGTTGAAGCGCTCCAGTTGTCGGCGATAGAACGCCTTGAGCGCGCTTTGGCACTGTTCATGGTCGTCGCTTGGCGCATAGCGCATCTGATGCGGCTCGGACGCACTTGCCCGGACCTGGACGCTGACTTGTTCTTCGACCCGGATGAAATACGCGGCGCCTATCTGCTGACCCGTGTCAAACAGCCTGCTAAGCCAACGCTGAATGAAGTGCTTCGCCTGATTGCACGCCTTGGCGGCTTCCTCGGCCGGAAGAGCGATGGGGAGCCCGGCGTGAAGACGATTTGGCTTGGCCTGAAAGAAGTTCATGTCGCTGCGAAGACTTTGCGAGGATTACGAGTCGTCGATGATGGGGACAATTGTGTATAACCGCATGCGTTCATTCTGGCTTCAATGCTCTTACACCGGCGTCAGGAGGCAGCAGCATGAAGAGCGATCCTCATCAGAAAGTCCAGGCGAGCCATCTGAAGCGCAACGCCTATCTGTATATCCGGCAATCTACCTTGCGTCAGGTGTTCGAGAACACGGAGAGCACCAAGCGCCAATACGCGCTGCGCCAACGAGCGGTCGCCCTGGGGTGGTCAGAGGATCGCATTATTGTGATTGATAGCGACCTCGGCCAGTCCGGGGCATCATCGGCGGACCGCGAAGGATTCCAGCGTCTGGTCGCCGAAGTTGGTGTGGGGCATGCCGGCATCGTGCTCGGCTTGGAGGTGTCGCGCCTGGCGCGCAACTCCACCGACTGGCATCGGCTGCTCGAGATTTGCGCACTCACCGACACATTGATCCTTGACGAGGATGGCGTATACGACCCTGCTCACTTCAACGACCGACTGCTATTGGGGCTCAAGGGCACCATGAGCGAGGCCGAATTGCACGTGCTACGGGCGCGCCTGCAAGGAGGCATTCTAAGCCGAAGTTCCATGGTGACGCCGCGGCTGCGGCGTCGCGAAGCCCTTTTCCTGATTGAGGAATCGGCTCATCGGGGGGCGTTCGATGCCCTCATTTTGTAGTCACTAAAAATACTTGACATTGGCGCGTTTTCTCCTATTCTGTTGGCTATGCCAGCACGAAACGGAACCGCTCACGTCGTTACGACGACCCGCAAGTACAAGGACCAGGTCTATCGCACCCACCTGTTGCGGCGCAGTTACCGCGAGGACGGCGTGGTCAAGAACGAGACGCTGGGCAACCTGTCCCACTTGCCCGAGGCACTGATCGAGATCATCCGCCGCTCACTCAAGGGCGAGACCTTCGTGCCGCTGGGCGAGGCGTTCGAGGTGACACGCTCGCGCGCTCACGGCCACGTGCAGGCCGTGGCCACGGCCATGCAGCGTCTGGGCTTTGCCTCGCTGATCGCCTCCAAGGCTTCGCGCGAGCGCGACCTGGTGCTGGCGATGGTGGCCGCGCGCATCGCGGCGCCGCACACGAAGCTGGCCACCACGCGCGGGTGGCACACCAGCACCCTGGCGGAGGACTTCGGCGTGACCGAGGCCAACGAGAACGACCTGTACGCGGCCATGGACTGGCTGCTCGCGCGCCAGGGCACAATCCAGAAGAAGCTCGCCGCGCGCCACTTGAGCGCCGGTGGCCTGGTGCTGTATGACCTGAGCTCCAGCTACTTCGAGGGCAGCACCTGCCCGCTGGCCAAGCTTGGCTACAGCCGCGATGGCAAGAAGGGGCTGCTACAGGTCAACTACGGCTTGCTCACCGATGCGCGCGGCTGCCCAGTGGCGGTGTCGGTGCATGAGGGCAACGTGGCCGACAGCCAGACCTTCATGCCCGAGGTGCGGCGCCTGCAAGAGGAATTTGGTCTCTCCCGATTGGTCATGGTGGGCGATCGCGGCATGATCTCCAGCAAGGCCATCGACCAGATGCGTGAGGGCGGTGACCTGGGCTGGATCACCGCGCTCAAGAGCGCCTCGATCCGCCCGCTGCTCGAGCAAGGGCAACTGCAGCTTGGCCTGTTCGACGAGCGCAATCTGCTGGAGCTGAGTTCACCGGACTATCCGGGCGAGCGGCTGGTGGCGTGCCGCAATCCGGAACTGGCCAGGCTACGTGCCCACAAGCGAGAAGAGTTGCTGGCGGCCACCGAGGCGTGCCTGCAGCCGATCGTTGCCCGCGTGCAGGCGGGCAAGCTTGCCGGGCGCGATCAGATCGGCCTGCGCGTGGGCAAGGTGATCGACAAGTACAAGGTGGCCAAGCACTTTGCGCTGAGCATCGACGACGCGGCCTTCACGTTCAGCCGCAAGAGCGAGGGCATCGCCCGCGAGGCGGCGCTCGACGGCCTCTACATCATCCGCACTTCGGTGAGTGCGGCGCAGATGGACTCGGCCGAGTGCGTGCGCAACTACAAGGCTCTGGCCAACGTGGAGCGCGCGTTCCGTTCGCTAAAAACGGTGGACCTGAAGGTGCGGCCAATCCATCACCGCACGGCCGATCGGGTGCGTGCGCATATCCTGCTGTGCATGCTGGCCTACTACGTCGAATGGCACATGCGCGAGGCTTGGCGCGAACTGATGTTCGCCGACCCGGATCAGGCCGCCAAGGCCACGCGTGATCCGGTGGCGCCTGCCGTGCGCTCTGCGGCAGCGCTGGCCAAGGCGGCGCGCCACACACTTGACGACGGCACGCCCGTGCACAGCTTCTCGAGCTTGATGGCCGAACTCGCCACGATCGTGCGTAACACCTGCCGCACACCCAGCGCCGGCGCTGAAGTGCCGACGTTCGAGCTCGTCACCACGGCCAACGCGAAACAGAAGCAGGCTCTGGAGTTGCTTCAGCAAATCCGCGTGTAGACAGAAACTGGAACCCGGCAATCACGACAAGTGCCTGTCGCAAAAGGGGAAACTCGCCCAGGCGGCTGGTGAACTTCGGTCTAAGCAAAGCGAGGCGCGGTGAACTGCAGATGCGCCTGCCCGTGGGCTTCGTGTACAACGCCGCAGGCGCGGTCGTTCTCGATCCGGACCAGCAGGTCCAGCACTGCCTGAGGTGGCTGTTCGACACCTTCCGTGGTACAGGGTCGGCGATGGCCACCGCGCGCGCCGCACATCACCTCGAGTTGGCGTTTCCGCGACGGTGTGCCAAAGGTCTCCACAAGGGCGAATTGTTGTGGGGGCGCCTCGCTCATAGTCAGGTACTGCGTATTCTGCACAACCCGAGATACGCCGGCGCGTTCGTCTACGGTCGCAGCCATACTCGCAAGACGGTCGAGGGACGTACGCGTGTGATTCGCGCCCCCCAGGACGAGTGGGATACGCTGATTCCGGGCGCCCATGCCGGCTATCTGTCCTGGGAAGAGTATGAGCAGAATCAGAAGCGTTTGCATGAGAGCGCCCAGGCGATCGGAGCCGATCGGCGCCGAGGCGCACCGCGGGAGGGTCCAGCCCTTCTTCAGGGACTCGTGGTCTGTGGTCGATGCGGGAACCGCATGACGGTTCGTTACCACAGCCGCCAGGGCTGCCTGTGTCCCGAGTACGTCTGCCAGCGCGATGGCATCGAGCAGGCTGAACCGATCTGCCAGCGCATCCACGGCGCTGCCATCGACGAGGCCATTGGCGAACTGCTCGTCGAAGCGCTTAATCCGCTTGCTATTGAGGTGAGCCTGGCGGTTCAGCGCGAACTCCAGTCCCGCATTGAAGAAGCCGACTGTCTGCGTCACAAGCAGGTGGAGCGCGCCCAGTATGAAGCCGATCTGGCGCAGCGCCGCTACATGCGCGTCGATCCGGAGAACCGGCTGGTTGCCGATTCTCTCGAAGCAGACTGGAACCATAAGCTTCGAGCGCTGACTGAGGCCAACGAGGAATATCAGCGTCGGCGCGAACAGGACGCGCGTATTCTGACGGATGAGCAGCGCGCCGTCATCGTCTCGCTGGCGTCCAACTTCCCCCGGCTATGGCGTGATCCCGCCACACCCGACCGGGAACGCAAACGCATGATCAGGCTGCTCCTGGAAGACGTCACCCTAAACCGGGACCAGCAGGTTACCGCACAGATCCGCTTCAAAGGCGGCGCTCACCGGACCCTCAGGCTGCCGTTGCCGCTGAAATCGTGGCAGCGATGGGTCACCCCTGCCATGGTAATCAAGGAGATAGACGAACTGCTCAATCACCATACTGTCCTGCAAATCGCGAATATCCTGAACGAACGTGGCGTCCCGTCAGGCACAGGTAGGCCCTTCAACGCAAAAATGGTCGCACGCCTGCAGCGCAACTACTGTCTGAAGCCACGCTATGATCGATTACGCGAAGCGGGTCTCCTGACGCTGCAGGAGATGGCCGACGCGCTGCACGTCACGCCGACGAGCGTGAAGATATGGAACCGTCGCGGACTGATCCGTGGTCACGCCTACAGCGACAAGAACGAGTGCCTGTATGACCCACCGGGCAATAACCCACCCCGAAAGGCACAGGGGGTCAAGCTGTCCTGCCGGCGTCGCCTTGCCGACGTCGTCTCTGATCGCCGCGAGGAGGTGTAGTGTGAAACGCAAGCCTTGTCGCGCCAACTGCCTTTGCCGTCCATCGACAGATCAATGCCGCGGCTGAGCACAGTATCGGTGAAGTCGGCCGCAGTGAACTGGCTACCCTGGTCGGTGTTGACGATCTCCGGCTTGCCGTATTTCGCGAAGGCCTCTTCCAGCGCCTCGACTGCATGGCAGCTCTCCAGCGTGATCGCCACCCGGTGGGCCAGTACTTTGCGGCTGGCCCAGTCCACCACCGCCGTTAGGTACACGAAGCCCCGCGCCATCGGGATGTAGGTCGTGTCCAGTGCCCACACCTGGTTGGCCCGATCGATCTTGCGGTCGCGCAGCAGGTACGGCCAGATCTTGTGCGCTGTGTGCTTGCGGCTTGTGTTCGGCCGGCGGTATAGCGCCTCGATGCCCATGCGCTTCATCAGCGTACTCACGTGCCGGCGGCCGACCTGAATGCCCTCCCGACGCAACAGGCGGGCCAGCATGCGTGCGCCCGCAAACGGATGCTCCAGGTGCAGTTCATCGATTCGGCGCATCAGCTTCAGATCTGCCTCGCTGACCGGCTTCGGCTTGTAATACGCGCTCGACCGGGCGATGCCCACCAACTTGACCTGCCGGCTCACCGGCAATGCGTGCATGCGGTCGATCATCGCTTTCCGCTCAGCAATCCCGCTTTGCTGAGCGCGCCTTCCAAAAATCATTCTCCAGTGTCAACTGGCCGATCTTGGCGTGCAGCGCCTTCAGGTCCACTGGTGGCTCGCTCGCTTGCCACCGTCTTGCCGCCACCGAATAACTCGACCGCGTGTTCGACCAACTGCTGCTTCCAGTCCGTAATCTGGCTGGGATGCACGTCGTACTGCTGGGCCAGCTCTGCCAGCGTCTTGTCGCCCTTGAGCGCCGCCAGCGCGACCTTCGCTTTGAAGGCGGCCGAGTGGGTGCGCCTGCTTCGTTTCGTCATCTTCTGGGTCCTTTCTGCCAGCCATTATGGCCGACTCAGGCCCCAGCTCTTCCACTTATCCGACTGTCCGAATTCCCGGCGCCACCTCTGGCCGTAGTAGAGCGATTTCGTCTTCTTCATCGCGCCATCTTACGCGACGGATCCCTCAACGTGACAATGCCCTTCATGCGTCTAGCGCAATTGCGAAATGGCTGGCCAGTAAGCACCGGCCGTTGTCACTTACACGGCTCGCGCGGAACGCAGAATCAGAACCGGTGACGCACGCCTGCGCCAAAGCTGTCGCCGTGCGGCTGGCCGCTCAGCTTGTCGTAGAAGTACGCGACATAGACATCGGTGCGCTTGGACAGATTGTAGTCGTAGGCGAAGCCGATCGTGTTGCGTTTGAAGTCCGCCACATTGTTCTTGGTCTTGTCGTAAGCATAGGAGACCAGCGCATTACCGTTGCCCACCGGTACCGAGGCACCAACTTGGCCGTTGGTGTGCGTTATAGCGCCAGTGGCATTGTTGACGCTACTCTTGATGTACTGGCCCTGCGCGAACAGCTTGATCACCTTGAAGTCGTAGCTCGCGCCGGCCTGAACGGCGTTCTGCTTGTCGAAGCCGGCCAGCGCTGCGGGCGTGGTCACGTCGCCCGGTACGCTATTGAACTTAACCTGCTGGAAGGCCACCGTTGCAGCGAAGGCTCCATTGAAGTAGAGCACGTTGCCGCCCCACTTGCTCTTGCCGACGCTCCCAGCCTGCTCACCGAAGGAATACATCGCATTGGCGGTGAGGCCGCCGAAGTTTGGCGTGGAGTACACCACGGAATTGCTCCAGCCTGAATCGCCGATGATGCCCGGATCGTACAGGCGGCCGTTGCTTGCTGAGAAATACGTATGGAGGATCGCTGGCGAGAACACGAAGGAGTCGACCAGCGGGTTGAACAGGATGGTCGAAATGAAGTAGGGCGTGGTGTTGCGCCCGAACTTGACCGTGCCGAGCGTCACGTCCTGCAGGCCGACATAGGCATTGCGGGTGAACAGCGCGTCGCCGTCGAAGCGGCCCTGCTTGCCGGTGTCCGGGCGCAGGAAGCCGTTGAGGTCGAAGATCGCTTTGAGGCCGCTGCCAAGGTCCTCTGTGCCCTTGACGCCCCAGTACGAGGTTTGCATGCCGCCGCTGTTGACGCCATAGGCACGGTCAGCGCCGCGTGCCTTGGTGGCCCCAACATAGGCGTCGACCATCCCATACAAGGTGGCGCTGGATTGCGCCATCGCGTTTCCGCATAGCAAGGCTGCGGCCATGACCGCCAACTTTACGACCGGCTTGAACTTGTGTTGGATAAAGACATTCATGGTGGAACTTGTTCTGAGTGTAAGCGCAGTTGAGAACCGTGGATAGCGAGCTTGGCGCAGGTCGACTGAATCGTTAGCGCCAAGGGTTACCCTACTAGGACTCACTCCTGCGAATGGCGGCACCATGTTCTGCAAGCGTCGCATCGCAATTGCGTGGTTTGCCATTCAGCAGTAGATTCAGGCTGAATGCCGACATTGCACCGAGCAGAATGCCGCTGTGTGTTATGGGAGTCAGCCACTTGGGGAACTGCACAAAGAACGTCGGCGCGGCCATCGGAATCATGGCAACGCAGCAACTGACGGCCACAATCAGCAGATTGTCTTTGTTGTTCGTAAAGTCCACCGCTGAGAGCATCCTGACGCCTGCAGCGATCACCATGCCGAACATGACAATTCCCGCTCCACCCAGGACATAAGGCGGAATGGTTGCGATAACGTGCGCAAGCTTTGGCAAGATGCCCAGAACCATCATGATGACGCCGCCTGCAGCGCAGACATAGCGGCTCCTGACACCGGTCATGCTGATGAGACCGATGTTTTGGGTGAAGGAGGTATAGGGGAACGTATTGAATATCCCGCCGAACACCGCACCCGCGCTATCGGCCATCAGACCGCGCGTCATCGTGCGCTTGTCCACTGGCCGTCCGGCAATATCGCCAATGGCGATGAACATGCCCGTCGACTCGACGAGAATCACCGTCATGACGATACACATGCTGACAATCGCCGCGAGATGGAAGGTCGGCAGGCCGAACTGGAACGGCAATACCAGGCCAAACGTCGGGGCACTGCCGATATCGGCGAACGAGACTTTTCCGAGCAACAGGCAGAGCGCGTACCCGAAGACGAGACCCAGCAGCACGGAAATGTTCTTGACGATGCCTCTCCCAAGTTTGTGGAGGAGGACGATGACCAGCAACACGGCCAGAGCTATCCCGATGTTGGCAGGACTACCGAAGTCAGAGGCGCCAACGCCTCCACCCGCCCACCGTATCCCAATCGGGGCGATGGAGAGCCCGAGTAAGAGGATGATTGATCCGCTTACCACCGGCGGGAAGTAAGGGAGGAGTCGCGTTACGAGCGGCGAAATTGCCATGCCGAACAGGCCACTAGCGATAACCCCGCCATAGATGCCGGTGATTCCAATGTCGGGATTCGCGGCCATGGCTATCATTGGGCCGACTGACACGAAAGACACCCCCATCATCACTGGCAAACGCGCGCCCAGCTTCCACGCGCCGAGACACTGCACAAGGGTCACCACGCCGCCAGCGAACAGGTCGGCATTGATGAGAACGGCGACCTTGTCCGGCGGCAGCTTGAGCGCGCCGCCAAGAATAAGCGGCACCGCTACAGCGCCGGCATAGAGTACGAGAACATGTTGAAACGCGAGCGATAGGAGTCGGCCGAGTGGCATCCGCTCATCTACTGCATGGACTGGGGGCATCATTGTCTCCTGGTGCCTTCTACTGAGGCTCGATGTGGTGTAGGAGCCGGAACTCAGGGCAACGCCCCCTGGGCTCCGGCAAAGCGCGTGCACT
Organism: Cupriavidus sp. BIC8F; assembly: GCF_032465815.1. Lineage (NCBI taxonomy): Bacteria > Pseudomonadati > Pseudomonadota > Betaproteobacteria > Burkholderiales > Burkholderiaceae > Cupriavidus > Cupriavidus sp. BIC8F. Next base: position 201,299 of record NZ_CP136096.1, read on the forward strand.
AGCTTCGGAGGAACGCCTCCAGATGCTCGCTGACGGACTGCGGCGCCTCGAGTGGCAAGAGGTGCCCGGTGTCCTTCAAGCTGTGAAAGACCGCGCCGTGGACCCGTGCTGCCATCTCTTCCATCACCTGCCGTCGAACGAAGCTTCGCTCGCCGTGCAGGAACAACGTGGGCAGCCTCAGTTGCTCAAGAGTTGCCCAGGCATCGTCATTGCGAAATGGCCAGCGGGTGAAGAAAAAGCGGTCATGCTTACGTGCCCAGGTACCATCATCCCCGGGACGTACAGAGCTCGCCGCAAAAAGGTGTAGTAGTGGATCTGGCGCGTTTAGATTCGCGGCACGCTCCCACGTATAGACTGAATTGCGGTCCGGAAACTGTGTGGGGCGCGGCGGTACCGCATCGTCCGCCTGCTGGTAGGACGGCTCAACATCGAGAACCGCCAATCTACGCACTCGGCCGGGATAGTTCGCTGTGTATTCGAGCGCGATCAGGCCGCCCCACGACAATCCCGCAATGTCACACACCTCGATTTCCAGTGCATCAAGGATGCCCGCCAGATCTCGTACGTGGTCACTGGTGGAATATTCGGCCTTGGCGGACCACCGACTATCGCCGTGGCCCCGGAGGTCCGGGGCAAGGACCAGCCCTCCCTGCGACAGGTGGTCGGCGACATCATGCCAGAGCCACGCATTGCCGGTCACTCCATGGAGACAAAGCAACGGCGGCGCGCCTGTCGTGTGTTCGCCGAAAGCTAGCACATGCAAGGTCATGTCATCTAGTTGGACGTTGAGGTGGCGCACTGGCGCGGATCTCACCGGCCTCATGGTGCCCCACCTTCGACCGCAGCAATCTCAGCAAGCCAGCGTCGATACTCGATCGTGACGACATCGGCGCCCCGCACAGGAATCTCACGCTCGGCGTTCGGAGCGTTTGAGAGGTGGAACCATAGCGGGCGCTGCGACTCAATGATGGGCTTGTCCTCAGCAAGCACTTGGGCTTCGAAGTCCATGAAGAATTTGTCGTAAACCGGCTCCGTCCCAAAGTCACGTGCCTGCCACCAGAAGCTGCGGGTGGTATGTTCGTCAACAGGACATGCAGCCATGAACAGAACATAGCGCTTCCCGTTGGGGAACGTGCGCTTCAGATGCACGGTAGCCGGCATCGTCACGTGATATTCGTTCTCGGGCTCGATCCACTCTTCCGTCAGGCCAAGCAACTGCTTCTTCAACCCGACACCAGGTTCCTTGATACCGCTCCGGTCAAAGCGCAACACCGACTCTTCGCGCCAGACCTTGACTGGCTCCACGCGCGGATTCGCACGGCTTCCGATGGTTCCATCGTGCACGTACGCAAAATGGCAGAAGTCGACGAAGTTTTCGAGTCGCCGCGGTGCACTCGTCGCCCAATCGTATGCTTCTCCCTGCAATACCCGGTACGTCGAGTCGTTCAGTTCCGGGAAAACCGGCGTAGGAAACAAGGGCTTCTCAAGCGCCACCCAGATAATCCCGGCCTGTTCGGTCACGTGGTAACACGATGTCGATACCTTCATGGCATCTGTCAGCTCTTCGCGGGCCGGAATGCGAGTACAGGCGCCTTCGCCGTCAAAACGCCAGCCGTGGTATGGGCATTCGATGGTGCCATCCACAATCTGGCCCAAAGCCAGTTTTGTTCCCTTGTGAGGGCAGCGACCATTCAAGGCACGAACTTCACCGTTCAGCCGGGCGATAACGACGGACTGTCCAAGCAGGGTCACGTCAAGCGGCTTGTCCAAGAGTTCCGTTGCATAGGCTACTGGATGCCAGTACTTCCTGAGCGCCTTGAAGAGAGGCGGGCTATCTGCTTGGCCGCGCAGGTCGCGCAGCGGAATTCCGGTATTGGAGAGGTCTGTCATGAGGATTCCACTTATATGCCAGACCTTCCGGTCCGGCTTCGCTCATCGCTTCAGTTGCTGTGGGATATCGGGGTTGCGAGGAGGGTCAGTTGAAGAATGCCCCGCCGTTGACAAGCAGGCTTTGACCCGTCACGAAGTCGGAGCCTTTGCCGAGCAGGAAAAGCGCCGAGCCCACCATGTCGTCCGGCTTTTGCGTGCGCTTGAGGCAGCGACCAGCAATCGTCCTTTCGTCCGCGGCGGTGCCTTGCTTGGCGGTGATATCGGCATCTGGGATCAGGTCGGGGCAGAGCGTATTGACCTGGATGTTGAATTCGCCAACCTCGCGAGCCAGTGCACGTGTGAGACCGATGATGGCCGCCTTCGACGAGACATAGTGGAGGAAGTTCGGCACCCCCTTGTAAGGTGTGTTCGAGGACACGTTGATGATCTTCCCACCCCCAGCCGACGTCATGTGTGGCACCACCGCCTTGCAGCACAGCCATACACCGCGGACGTTCACATCAAAACAAAGGTCCCACTCCTCCAGCGGAATGTCCATGAAGGAGCCAAAGGAACAGCCCTTGAAAAAGCCGGCGTTGTTGATGAGTCCGTCGATTCGCCCAAACGTTTCCATTGCCTTGTCGGCCATCGCCTGGACCGACGCGGGATCGGCAACGTCGACCTTGACGGCAATGGCCCGGGCGCCGCAGCTCCCATACTCGCTCGCCAACCCCGAGAGGTTACCCAAGTCAGCCATCACGAGGTTTGCTCCGGCTGCAATCAGCGCGTCACAGTAAGCCCGGCCGATGTTGCCGCCGGCGCCCGTAACGATGATGGTCTTGTTCTCAAATTCGCGTGTCATCCTCTTCTCTCTCGCTCTCTCTTCAACGTTATCGATACCCCACTGCGTACGGGGTGCGGTCATAGGTCAAGAACTAATTTTTCGCCCTTGCAACGGGAAACACACACCATCATGGTCGTTCCCGACGCACGCTCTCCCGGCGACAAAACCCGGTCGTGATGCTCCGGAGCGCCCCCAAGCACCCGCGTTTCGCAAGAACCGCAAACGCCTTCCCGGCAGGAACTGAAGACGGGCAGCCCATTTGCCAGCAGAATGTCGAGCACGGACTTCTCAGGCGGAACGTCCAGTGTCTTGCCGGACTGCTGCAGGACGATCTGGAAGGCCTTGCGAGCCGGCACCGCCGCATCGGTTGCCGTGGCGGCTGGACCCGAGCCAAAGAACTCCACGTGGACCCGCTCTGGTGGCAAGTCGGAACAGGCTTCGCGGAACGCATCAATGAGTGGCGTTGGGCCGCAGCAATATAGATCTGCGTCGCGGTAACGCTGCGCAACGCCTCTGACATCAAGTGGCGCCTGTCCGGGCTCACCGTCAAATATGGGGTGCAGGCCTCCTTGCGTTGCACTTGCGGCCAGCCTGAAGAGCTCCGGCAGGAATGCCGCTCGCTGCTGAGATCGGGCACAGTAGTAAAACGTCCAGGGACGCCCAAGCTCCGTGAGCCGCCTTGCCATCGCGTAAAGCGGCGTGACACCAATGCCGCCAGCGACGAGAACCGAATGTGATGCCGTTTCATTGAGGCGGAAGTGATTGCGTGGGACGCTTATCGCCAACTCATCACCGACTCGAATTTGCTCGTGAAGATGGCGTGAGCCTCCCCGACTCTTCGGGTCACGGTTGACACCAATGATGTATCGATGGGATTCGCCCGGATTCGTCAGGGAGTACTGACGAATCACGCCGCCCGGAAGATGGACGTCAATGTGAGCTCCAGCCTCTGCCTCGGCGAGTTCGCCGACTCTTGGCCACAGCTCGAAGCTCCGAATTCCTTCCGCCTCGACGCGAATTCCACGAACCCAGACGGGTATCAGCGGCGATGAAGCTGTTGGAGTCATGGGGGCTTCCTAAGTAATTCTTGATGGCCTCATTTAAGCAAGCTATCTTTCATCATACAATTCAATTTATTTTATTCATTCCTAAGATTGCCTTATGAATATCACCTTGCGACAGCTTCGAGCCTTCGTTGCGGTTGCGGACTGCAGCCAGTTCACAGCGGCGGCCGATGCTCTTCACGTGACACAGGCAGCACTTAGCATGCTGGTCAAGGACTTGGAGGAAGAATTAGGGCTCAAGCTATTTGACCGGCACACACGAATGGTGCGATTGACTGCCTCCGGACAGGAGCTTCTCGGGATGGCGCGACGGGTACTTCGGGATATTGAAGACGGCGTCCAGCGCACTCGGGAGACGGTGAGCTATGAACGGGGAAGAGTCGCGCTTGCCAGCGCAACCGTGCTGTCCACTACCTTGCTTGTGCCATTCATGGCCATGTTTCGTCAGCTCTATCCCGGCATCAAGTTGCAGTTTCTTGACATGGCGGAGCAAGACCTCCAGCAAGCCTTGATTGACGAGGAGATTGACGTGGGGATCGGGACATCCCTTGGCGCGCATCGGGAGATAACCTGCACACCGCTTTTCACCGATACCTACTTGGCCGTGCTCCATGCCGCTCATCCGCTTGCAGACAAGCGGCAGATTTCATGGGAGATGCTGAGTCGGGAGCCACTCATCGCGCTTTCCCCTCGTAGTCCCTTGCGGCAGCAGCTAGATACTCACCTCACACAACTGGACATCGTGCCGAACTATGCGTTTGAAGTATCGTTCCCGGCGACCGTGTTCTCCATGGTCCGTCACGACATGGGAGTCTCTGTCCTCCCTGCAAATGCGCAACTGCTTGCCGACGCAAAGGGACTCGCTTTCCGAAAGCTGGGGCCACCGATGCTCCATAGAGCAGTGGGCGCCTTCCATCTGACAAGGCGCAGTCCGTCGCCGGCGACATCCATCCTGCTGAAGGTGCTGATGGACTACGTGAAGGAGCATCGTGAAGTACTGGGTTAGATGGGCGAGATGCCTACTCGGTATGTCTCCGATGTCGCGGTACGCGATCCGCGCTGACGGCGACAAGAGCGTTGTCGTCAAAGAGATCGGATTTCCCACCCAAGGCCAGATGGGCCTGGGCGCTGCAGTCCCGCAGGGACAGCGAGCATGCCATGCTCGCATCAAAAGTCCGGATGTACGGGCGCAATCGAAATGTATGACCGGATCGCTTTGCTTCCTGTGGCTGCCCGACCCTTGGGATTGAGATGTTGGACGACCAGGATCGGGAAGTGCGCGTGGGCGAATCCGGCAAGAACTGCGCCCGGATCCCACCGGGTGTTCCGTCACCCGATGTGGCAGACGATTTCGCAATCGAATCAGCGGGTTAGCGGAGATGTGGCGGATTTCGCGAATTGCGGCCAACCCTGTGTTCGTATAGGAGGTCCTTGACGACCCGACAGCGAGGAGTATCGGGCCGAAACTGCTGCCCCTGCCGGATTCTTGCGTCGTAAGCCACTTTCCTCTATTACGCATAGTAGGCTGCGATGTTGATAATGCTGCTCGTGGAGCGCGCCATGCCTACGGCAGCATCATCGTCCAGCGAAGTGCGGCAACACCTCGGGGGAAAGGAAAGCCATGCGGGTGCTTGTGGTGGAGGATGACAGCAAGGTGCGTGGCTTTGTTGCTGGGGCGCTCAGGCAAGCGGGCTTTGCCGTGGATCCGGTTGGCGATGGCCAGGACGGGCTGAATCTGGCCCTCGCAGCCTCCTATGATGCCGCCGTCATCGACATCATGCTGCCACGCCTGGACGGCTTGACGCTCATCGAGGAATTGCGCCGCAACCAGGTGACTACCCCCGTCATCATCCTCAGCGCCAAGCGCTCGGTCGACGACCGAGTCAAAGGTCTACAAATGGGAGGCGATGACTACCTGACCAAGCCCTTCTCGCTGAGCGAACTGCTCGCGCGCATCCAGGCGCTGATCCGGCGTTCCGCTGGTGGGATTGCAGAACCCACCCGCTTGGTTGTGGGGGAGATCGTCCTGGATCTGCTGGCACGCGAAGCCCGGCGCGCAAACCAAAGGCTCGATCTGCAGCCGCGCGAACTTTCGCTTCTCGAGTACCTGATGCGCAATGCCGGCCGCCCCGTTTCCAAGGCCATGATCCTGGAGCATGTCTGGGACCTCAGCTTTGATCCGCAAACCAACGTCGTCGATGTATTGGTGTGTCGCTTGCGCAACAAGCTAGACCGCGACTTCCCCGACAAGGTCATTCATACCATCCGCGGGGTGGGCTATGTTCTCAAGGCCCCTTAGCGCCTACCGAAAGGATCTTGGCTTTCGGTTGACGCTCTGGTTCTCGGCGTTCTTCATTCTGGGCACGCTGTGCCTCTTTGCGCTGGCCTATTTCCTTCTCGCCACCTCTCTGCGCGAGCAGGATCGCCACAGCGTTGACGAGAGGGTTCGTCAATTGGTGGCCCAGTATCAGGCGACGGACCTCACACGGCTCAAAAACCAACTGACCCGGGAGGCACGACTACGCAGCACGAAGCCCTTCTTCATCCGCATCGCTGGACCGCGAAATACCACGGTGTTCATGGAGATACCCGACCAGTGGGCGGAATTCGACGTGGGCCGGCTCGAGCACGCGCCCCTGGCCGATCCGGCGCCACTGATTCGGCTGCCGGCAAAGGACGACGAGGCAATACTCGAAATTGCCTCCCGGCGGCTTCCCGATGGCTCTTTGCTGCAGGTCGGCAAGAGCACGGAGGAGCGCGATAGCTTTCTGGAGCGCTTTGTCTGGGTCGTCGCCAGCGTGGCCATTCCGGTGTTCATGCTGGGCCTACTCGGCGGATCGTTCCTGGCCGTGCGTGCCTTGCGACCGATTCGCAGGCTGATTCAGACCGTCCGGGAAATCGATGCGGGTGCCCTGGATGCGCGGGTGCCCCTCTTGCGCACCGGCGATGAGTTGGACGAACTGGGCACACTTTTCAACGGCATGCTGAACAAGATCGCGGCACTGGTCCGGGGCATGCGCGAAGCGCTTGACAACGTGGCCCACGACCTCCGCACTCCGGTGGCGCGATTCCGTGGTACTGCGGAAGTCGCCTTGCGGTCGGAACCGAAACTGGAAGTCTACCGGGAAGCACTCGCTGATTGTGTCGAAGAGTCGGACCAGTTGCTCAGGATGCTGAACACACTCATGGACATTTCGGAGGCGGAAACCGGGACGATGAGACTGGAGCTCGACAGCGTGAGCCTTCCACCGTTGATCAACGATACCGTCGAGCTCTACCGGTATGCCGCCGAAGAAAAATCAATCACCATCTCAGCCACCATGCCGCAAGAGATGCGCGTGCTGGCTGACCGTAACCGCCTGCGCCAGGTCCTGGCGAATTTATTGGACAACGCGATCAAATACACCGAGCCAGGTGGGCACGTCGCAGTCCGTGTTGCGCTTCACGACCAGGCTATCGCCATCAGCGTGACCGATACCGGGATCGGCATGACCCCCGATGAGCTGTCGAGAATCTGGGCTCGCCTGTATCGAAGCGACCGCAGCCGTTCGCAGCGCGGGCTGGGATTGGGGTTGAGCCTCGTCAAGGCGATCGTTGAGGCGCACCACGGCCATGTGGAAGCGTCGAGTGCGTTGGCCGCTGGTTCCGTCTTTCGCATCTTTCTTCCCCAGGCACCTGGGGATGACCGCTAGCGTGGTTGGGCCGGCCGGCGCCAAGCTTTCCAAACTGTAACGTTCGGGCAAGGTTCCAGCAGGGTAGCAGGCCTAGGCTAAGAACCACAAAGGTTGGCCAATCGGTGCGGGAACCAGACGGCGCTGCCCGGAACAGAGCCCGGCCGGATGACTTCATTGGAGGACAATCAGCCATGATCAGAAAGCCAACGATGGGAACGGTGGTGGGCGCATTCGCCGTTGGATTCGGCCTGCTCGGTGGCGGATACGCAGTAGCTGCCGGCGGCACGCAGACGCCCAGTTACAGCTCCAGTATCAAGGTCGACAACCACGATCACGGGGAGAAGGCGGAGGCCGCCAGACTCGCTACCTTGGCCCGCATTGACGCGGTGACAGCTACCGCAGCCGCCTTGGCGAAGGTGCCAGGGACGGCGCACCGGGTTGCGCTGGACAACGAGAATGGCAACCTGGTCTACAGCGTTGAGGTCAAGACGCCCGCTGGCGAACTCAAGGACGTAAAGGTTGACGCCGGCAACGGACAAGTCCTGCACGTGGATACGGGCGGCGACGAAGAGGACGAGGAAAGCTAGCAGTCCGCCGGCGCGTCCCCGCGCTTCCCCAGCCGGCATTGTGGAGGGGAAGGATCGGGTGCTGACTGCGTTCCCAATGCACTCATTGATACGACCCATGAGAGGACTTGAGATGATCAAACCGTGCTTATCCGGTTAGCTCCCAGACCTACTAGATGTAGTGGGTAGCGATTTTTTGGCATAGAGCTCGGCATAGGTCGGCGCGGTGACGTCACCAGCGATGCCGAGCAGGGAGCGAAACGCGTTGAAGGGATAGAAACGGCGGTTGAAGCGGAAGGTGAATTCGTTGAGATAGGCTTGTAGGTGCTGCGGGCTGACACCGTGATGACTGCCGCGCAGCCAGGTCTTGAGATTGGAGAACACAAGGTGAATGATCGGCAGGAGGGTTTCGGCCACTTGCATGTCACCACGCTGCGCGATGGCGATATGGCCATAGCCGCGCTCGCCCAGCTTGGCATAACCGCTCCAGTCGTCGGTGATGATGGTTGCGCCGGGTGCAACGGTACGCTCGATGAATCCGCCAAGCGACCGGGCGCTTCGGTCAGGAACCAGAGCGAGCCGAACTCGTCCGGCATACCGTGCGCTCTTGCGTTTGTTGCGGCTGCCGGCAAGCTTGCGTTGCCGAACCTCGACAGCGCCGGCCACAAGAACCATGTCGTGCACGCCCCTGCCTTTGCCGCGAGTACGCCCACCGACGTAGGTCTCATCGGCCTCGACGTGTTCCTCAGGCTTGCCGCCGATCCGATCCTGGTCGGGGCGCACCATGCCGGCGCGCAACTTGTGGAGTATCTGGAAGGCGGTCTCGTAACGCGACAGGCCGAGTTGGCGCTGGAACTGAACGGCCGACATGCCAGGCGTCTGACTGGCGACCAGATACGCCGCCCAGAACCAAACCGACAGCGGTGTGTGCGTGCGCTCCATGACGGTGCCAGCGGTGAGGCTCGTGTCGCGTGTGCAATGGCGACAACGGAAAACGCCGGGGCGATTGGCAAAGCGGTACGGCTCATCAAGCAAGCCACAGTGGCCACAAATGAACCCATCGCTCCATCGAGCGCGCTCAAGGTAGGCCATGCATGCCGCTTCGTCTGGAAACATCTGCTGAAACTCCGGCAGCGAGCCCGGAAACGGCAGATCGCTTCGGTCAAGCACGTCAATAACCATGGTTGCCCCGGGTAGGCACAGATGACCAACATACTATCGGTAGGGGGCTTGGGAGACAACCGGATAAGCACGGATCAAACTACTATCGAGTCTATTTGCTGCGGCCTTTTCGGCCTTCACGTTCTCTGCCGTGGCGGCCGACCCAGGCGCTTCCGGAGTGGGTGCCGAGTCCCCCAAGATGCAAACCGCCAAGCCAGTCAAGAAGCACGGCATGGAAAGCAGGAAGCACGAGATGAAGGAAGAGAAGGCGGAAAACAAGAAGCACGAAATGAAGGAAACCAAGCAGCAGGGTAACTATTCAGCGGGCATGGGCGAAAGCACGTTGCCGGTGAACGCGTGAGCCAAGGCTTCAAAGAGAGGTCGGGACTGCTTGCGCAGGGTGGCGAGGTAGGAGCGGATGGTGCAGAACGCGTCGAGACCGTTTTGGCTGCGGAAGCAGCCAGAGACTTTCTGCTTGAGCTTGGGCATGCGGATGTCGCGCTCGGCCAGATTATTCGTAAATGGCACCCGATGATCGGCAATAAAGCGCCAGACCTGGTCGGCATGACGTTCCAGACGCGCCAGCAGATTGAACGCAGGGCTTTGCTTGATCTTGCCTCGCTGCTTTGCCTGCGAGGGGGCACGCTGCTGCTGCGGATTGAGTCTACGGCCTTCGGCAATCAACTTGCTCGAACGCTGCCGGTAGTAACTTTGACGCTGTTTGGGCAGGCTCTGCGCACCCTGGTCGATACTGCGGCCGACCTCGCCGCACGCTTGGCGCAGCAGCTCAATCAGCTTTGCGGCCCAGGGCTGCTGTGTGGTTTCCGAGATGAAAATCAGCTCGCGCAGGTGATGGGCGTTGCACAACGCGTGCTCGCATTCATAGTGCGCATAGGGGGCCCAGCCGTCATGCACGGCAACGCCCGTGAACGCCGGGAGAATGCCGTGACTGTCCATGGCCTCTTTGCCCCGCTTCTGATGCGCGCCCAGCCAGCTGAGCATCGCCGTCGATACGCTATGCAGCCAGTGAAGCTTGCCTGCCACGTGCACCCCCGATTCGTCGAAGTGTGCCACGGTCGCCTCCTGCAACGCCTGCCTGATCTGTGCAACGGCAGGCTTGAGCGCAAAGGCGGCTTCGTTGATGCAGTTCTGGACTGTACCTGTGCTCAGCCGCACACCGAACAGATCGGCCAGCGCCTGGGTCGTACGGTCCACCGGCAGCTGCTGATATTGCGTCAGGTACACGACTGCCGCCTTGATCTGCGATCCGTACTGCGCCGCCTGACTCACGCCTGCGGGGAACGCTGCGCGATGCACCTTCCCGCATCCGCACTGTGCCCGCTCGACGCGATGCTCGGTCACTTCAAAGCGGATTGGCGGCAGGTCAATGACCTGCCGCGATTCGGCCAATACCGACACGTCCTCGCGGGCAATCGGCTGACCACAAGCGTCGCACAACGGCGCAACCGAATGGATTTCAACGTGATCAGGCTGCTCAACGCGCTTGAGCGTGTTGCCCTTGTGGCCGGGCTGACCACCGGCCTTTGCTTTGCCACGCTCGCGCAGAGACTTCGGCTTGCGGCGCAAGCCATCCGACGATGGCGGCTTGGAGATATTGTCAAATCTGGTGTACGAGGGCTGATCGTGGCCGGCTGTCAGGCGGCGAGTTTCTGCTGAACCGGCGGATTGTCATGCGCCGGAGTTCCGTCCTTGAAGGGAACGCCCTTCAAGAGCAGTTCGATGTGTTCGGCACCGTTGATGCGGCGCCAGGTTTTCTCGGCTTCCTCGATCAGCTTGAAGGCCAGGCCAAGGAAGGTCGCTCGGGACACGCAATTGCGCGTGCGCGTCGTGCGGTGACGCACGGTCGCGAAGGTTGATTCAATCGCATTGGTCGTGCGGATGTGCTGCCAGTGCTCGGCCGGGAAGTCGTAGAACGTCAGCAGGCTGTCTCGATCTTTGGTGAGCACGCCGGTGGCCTTGGGATACTTGGCGCCGTAGATCGTTACAAAGCGATCGAAGGCGGCATCGGCATCGGCCCTGGTGGCTGCCATCCAAATCGCCTGCAGATCTGCCTTGGCGCGGCCATGCTGGGATTTTGGCAAGGCGTTCAGGACATTGCCCATCTTGTGGAACCAGCAACGCTGGGTACGCGTGGCCGGGAACACCTCTTCCAGGGCAGCCCAGAATCCCATGGCGCCATCGCCGACCGCCGCCAGCGGGCCAGCCTGCAAGCCGCGGGATTTCAGGTCCAGCAGGACTTCCACCCACGATGCCTTCGATTCCCGATAGCCGTCACCGATCGCCACGCGCTCCTTCCTGCCGTCGGGCGTAACGCCGATGATCACCAGCAGGCATTGCCCGTCCGAGCCTTCGCTGCGCAGACCCGTATGGATGCCGTCCACCCACCAATACACATACCGCGCCGCTGACAAATCACGCTGATTCCAACTCGCATGCTCGTCTGCCCACTGCGCCTTCAATCGGCTCACCACGTTGGCCGATAGCCCTTTGGCATCCTCGCCCAGCAGCACCGACAGCGCCTCGCTCATGTCGCCTGTCGAGACTCCCTTCAGGTACAGCCAGGGCAGCGCCGCACTCACCCGCGGCGACTTCCTCACATACGGCGGCACGATCGCCGAGTTGAACTTCACGCCGGAACCGGACCGGTCGCGCACCTTGGGCACCTTCACGGCAATCGGTCCGGCGCCCGTCAGCACCTCCCGCTCCGGGAGGTAGCCATTGCGAACCACGGCGCGCTGCCCGCTCAACGTCTTGACGTTACTGAACTGCTCAAGCAGCTCTGCCAGTTCCACTTCGATCGCCTCCTGGATGACCCGCCGGGCCCCGCGCCTGATCAACTCCTCGAGCCCAAGCCCGATTTCCGATAGACCGACTGCTTCTTTACCCTTATCCTTGCTCATGGTGGTGGACTTTTTTTGTGCTGGTTTCCGATCTCGACAATCAGATTCTCAGCGAAAAGCTCCACCGCCCTCGACTCCGCGCCTCAAATCCCCCGCCGTACACCACTTTCGACTTTAGCTCGGCGGCTTGCTCGAGTTGTGACTGTCCTTCCCGAGCCTTGCCTCCAACTCATCCACCCGCTTCAGAAGCGTATTGACCATTGCGACCAGTTCGATGATGAACGCATCTTTCTGCTCGTGCGTCATCGACTTCAAATCGGGAACCGGCAACTCGGGGGTCTTATTCGACATCCCGACACTATGCCGGGTTCAGCCAATGTTTACAACACCCGCTGAATAGTTACGCAGCAGGAAATGAAGGAAAAGTGAGGCAATGCCCGGTGGCCGGGGGCAGGCCAGATCGGAAGACCAGCCCCCCCGCCGTTCCCGGGCCTATAGTCGCACTTGACTTGGAGGGCTTTCCCATGAAACGCAAGGCACTGGTTGGGCATGCCGCAACCGTCGCGGCATGCCTGGCGACGATGGCTCCCTTGGTCGGTGCTCAACCCAATCTGCCGCCCGTCAGGGCACAAGGGACGGTGCGCTACGTCACCGGCGGGATCGGCCTCGACGAGGCTGACGCCATCAAGCAAGCCGCCGCCCAGTACCCGCTCGAGCTGCAGTTCTATCGGAAGGCGGTGCCGCGGGACGAGTACCTGTCCGACGTGAAAGTATTGATCAAGGATGAGGCCGGCAAGGAGTTCCTGGCGACCACTTCCGAGGGTCCCTTTCTGCTGGCCAAGCTGCCCGAGGGCAGGTATCGCGTCAGTGCCGAACGGCACGGCATCGCGAAGCAGCGCGTGGTGCAGATTCGGGCCAGCCAGCATCAGCGATTGATCTTTGAGTGGCAGGAGTAGGGATCAGTGGGGATCGATGATGCCGAATGGCAAGGTGTTTGCCCGGATGATGCGGGGCCCACTTCGGGCAACTCGTCGCCGTCTCACCCGGTCCCGCCCACTTTCGCCAGACCAAGTGCGCGCGCCATGGATATCGCAGGCTTGATTCACAGCTACGGCTACCTGGCGGTATTTGCGGGGACCTTCCTGGAAGGGGAAGCGATCCTGGTGATGGCGGGCTTCGCCGCCCAGCGCGGCGACCTCGCCCTGCCGACGGTCGTCTTGGTTGCCCTCCTTGCGAGCTTCCTGGGTGACCAACTGTATTTTCATGTGGGTCAGCGGTATGGCGCATCCCTGATGAAGCGATTTCCGTCCATGCAACCCTCAGTGGCGCGCACAACAGCGTTGCTGCATCGACACCATGTCCCGCTCATCCTGGCCGTTCGATTCATGTATGGCCTGCGCATCGTCGGGCCGATGGCCTTAGGCATGAGCCAGGTGCCGCGGTCCCGCTTCTTTGTCCTCAACCTCGCCGGTGCCGTGGTCTGGGCCATTGTGATTGGCGCAGCGGGTTATGCCTTGGGCCACGTGCTGGAGCAATGGCTGGCGAACTTCGCTCGTTACGAGCCCTGGGTGCTAGGCGCAATCTTGTGCTTGGCGCTTTGTTGCCACTTCCTTGCACGCCGGCGTCGAGGATAGGCGCAGTCCAGGAGCGCAGCCAACTTCCGCATTTGCAAATTGAGCCGCGACAGTCAGAGAAAGGAGTCACCATGCAGGGCACCATCAAGAGCGCCTTCCCAACGGCCCCCATGATTGTCGTTGCCTTGGTTGCACTGCTGGGCGGTGCGCAAGGTGTTGGCACGCCGGCGAGCGCAGCGCAACGGCCGGCCGCGGCGGAGAAATCCCCGCCGGGCGACATCCCGGACTCCCAGGTGTTCATCACTTATGCGTCGCCCTTGGGCTTCGCGCTGAAGGTGCCCGAGGGATGGGCGCGAACGGAGCGCCAGGACGGCGCGAGGTTCGCGGACAAATACAACGCGATCGACATTGCGGTCGCCACCAGGCCCACCGTGCCCACGGCGGCATCCGTGGCCGAACATGAGGCGGTGGAGCTGGCCAGGCTCGGGCGCGCAGTCAACGTACAGGCAATCCGGAACGTGACGCTGCAGGCGGGGCCGGCAATCCTGATCGTCTATACCTCGAATTCCGAACCCAACCCGGTCACCAACAAGCCATTGCGCGTCGAGAGCCGCCGCTACCTGATTCAACGTCACGGCAAGCTGGTCACGCTGGATTTCTCTGCACCGCTGGGAGCCGACAATGCCGATCAATGGAAGCTCATGTCCAACTCGTTCCAGTGGCGCTGACCTTCTGCCACTGTTGACAGCCGTCGAACTCTACCGCTTCTACCATCGCGGCGATGACGAGACCGCCGCCTTGCGGGGCATCTCTCTGCAAATGCGGGCAGGAGAATTCGTTGCCTTGTTGGGTCCGTCCGGGAGTGGCAAATCCACGCTGCTCGCCTGCCTCGCTGGACTGGACGAACCCGACGGCGGGTATGTGGAGGTGATGGGGCGGCGCATGTCGCGACGGCCCGAAGCAGTGCGTGCCGCCTTGCGCGCGCGCCACCTTGGCGTCCTGATGCAATCGGCGAACCTGTTCGAACACCTGACGGTTGAGGGCAATGTCCGGCTGCAGATGTCGCTGGCGGGACAAGTCGACCGGCGGGGAATCGAGCTCCTGCTCGAAGGCATGGGCCTGACAGACCGCCGCCTGGCACGCCCGTCGCAGCTATCGGGCGGCGAAGCGGCGCGCGCCGGGTTGGCGGTTGCCTTGGCGGCCAACCCCCAGGTGCTGCTGGCGGACGAGCCCACGGCGGAAGTCGACTCGGCAACCGAGGCCAGGATCCTGCGCCACCTGGCCGATCACTGCCACGCCGGGCGAGCCATCCTGGTGGCCACCCATAGCCAGGCGCTTGCGTCGCATGCCGACCGCCTCCTCGTAATCCGGGATGGACGCCTCATCGATGCCTGATACGCTCATCGAGGCCCAGGCAATCGGCCGGACCTACCGACAAGGCATGACCTCGGTCGACGCGGTGGCCGCTGCCACCTTTCGTCTGCAGTCAGGAGACCGGGTCGCGCTGGTGGGGCGTTCCGGCAGCGGAAAGTCGACGCTGCTGCATCTCATGGCCGGACTCGAGATGCCGACCAGCGGCACCATCGCGTGGCCGGCGCTGGGCAGCGCCGAGACGCTGCTGCCCGAGAAGATTGCACTGGTGTTTCAGGCGCCGAGTTTGCTCGATCCTTTGACGGTGGGTGAAAACGTCGCGTTACCGTTGCTGCTGGGCAAGCGGCCAGGCGATATCGACCGGGCCGTGCGCGACGCGCTGGCGACCTTCGGGCTGGCCGACCTGGCGCGCAAACTACCCGAGGAGCTGTCGGGAGGGCAGATGCAACGGGTCGCCATGGCACGGGCGATCGCAGGACGGCCACGCGTGGTGTTGGCCGACGAACCCACTGGCCAGCTCGATCAGCCGACGGGTCGCGCTCTGCTCGATGCGCTGCTGGCGCACCTCGCCGGCACCAACGCCGCGCTGGTGGTCGCCACCCACGATGCATTGGTGGCGGCGCGTATGGAGACGGTCTGGCAGATGGCGCGCGGTCATCTGACCGAAGGCGCCAAGACGGCGGAGGGCACATGATCGGACTCTGGCTTTCCGGTCTCATCAAGGCGCGCGGTGCACGGCTCGCCGGTACGGCGGCGGGCATTGCAATCACCGTCGCGCTGCTCGCTTCATTGGGTGCATTCCTGGCCCAGAGCACCGCTTCCATGACGCGCCGCGCCATCGCCAGCGTGCCGGTCGATTGGCAGGTGCAGCTTGTCCCCGGTACGGCCATGCCTGCGGTCGTCGCGGCGATGAAAGGCGCCACGGCGGTCGCGAAGCTGCAGACGGTGGGCTATGCCGAGGTGGACGGCTTCGAGGCCCAGGCCGGCGGGACCGTGCAGACGACGGGCAAGGGCAAGGTGCTTGGCCTGGAGGCCTCCTATGCGCATGACTACCCGGCGCAGTTTCGCCAGCTGCTCGGTGGCCTGGAGGGCGTCCTGGTCGCGCAGCAAACGGCAGCCAATCTGCATGTGACGGTAGGCGACGCCGTCACGATCCTGCGTGTCGGCCTGCCGCCGGCCGAACTCAAGGTCGCGGGGATCGTCGATCTGCCGAATGCCGATTCGATGTTTCAGGCGGTTGGGGTGCCGCCCGGCGCCGCTCCGCAAGCGCCACCAGATAATGTGCTGCTAGTGCCGATGCGCGCATGGCATCGCCTCTTCGACCCCCAAGCAGCGATCAGACCGGATTCGGTGCGCATTCAGTTGCACGCCAGGCTGTCTCACGCCAGCCTTTCCGGCGATCCGCAGGCGGCGCTGACTGCGGTCAGGGGGGCCGCGAGGAACCTCGAGGCGCGCATCGCGGGCAACGGGCTCGTTGCGGACAATCTGGCAGCGCGCCTCGACGCGGTACGCAGTGACGCCTTGTACGCCAAAGTGCTCTTTCTGTTTCTTGGCGCACCGGGGGTCTTCTTGTCCGCGTTTTTGACGATCGCGGTGATGGCATCCGGTGCCGACCGGCGGCGACGCGAGCAGGCCCTGCTGCGCATTCGCGGGGCCTCGACCGTCCAAATTATGCGGCTGGCGGCGGTCGAGGCGACATGTGTTGGACTGTGCGGCGCGCTTGCCGGCCTTATCCTCGCCGCGCTCTTGTCCACGACGCTACTCGGCGCCGATCATGTCGATGCCTCTGCCGTGCGCTGGGGCGTGTGGGCGGCCATGGCGGGAATGCTCCTGGCCCATGCCGCGCTTCTTGCCACAGCCTGGGTCGATGCCCGACAGGCGACCGTCACGGTGGCGCGGATGGCGATTGGTCGGGATCGCAGCGGGCTCTGGCGGCGGGCCGGTCTCGATGTCATCCTGCTGGCCTTGTCGGCCCTCATCTTCTGGAAGACGTGGAGCACCGGGTATCAGGTGGTACTCGCTCCCGAGGGAACGCCTTCGGCCTCGATCGACTATCCGGCCTTTCTCGCCCCCGTTTTTCTGTGGCTGGGCCTGGGCCTGCTGACGGTCAGGCTTTGCCAGGCCGGACTCAAGCGCGGCCGTGAACGGCTTGCCAAGGGGCTACGCCCGCTTGCCGGGGCGCTGGCCGGGGTCGTTGCCGCGGCCATCAGCCGCCAGCGGCGCCGCCTGACGCAGGGCATTGTCCTGGTCGCGCTGGCCTTTGCCTTCGCGACGTCAACGGCGGTCTTCAATGCCACCTACCACGCGCAGGCGCGCATCGACGCCGAACTCACCAATGGTGCAGATGTGACCGTCACGGGTACGACGCAGGTGCCCGCGTCACTCAAGCTCAACGAGCTCGCCGGCCTCGCCGGCGTTACCGCCGCCCAACCGATGCAGCACCGGCTTGCCTACGTCGGCACCGATTTGCAGGACCTGTATGGGATCGACGCGATGCACATCGCGGCAGCGACAAGAATATCGGACGCCTACTTCCAGAGCCGAGATGCCAGCGCAACGCTGGCTCTGCTCGCGCGTACGCCAGATGGCATTCTGGTGTCGGAAGAGACCGTCAGGGATTTCCAACTCCGCCTGGGCGACGAACTCAACTTGCGGCTGCAGAGCGCGAAGGACCATCAGTATCACATCGTCAAATTCCATTTCATTGGCGTGGTACGCGAGTTTCCAACCGCTCCCCGAGATTCCTTCCTGGTTGCCAATGCAAGCTACGTTGGGCGTCAAACCGGGACCGAGGCTGCTGAAATCGTGTTGCTGAAGACGTCCGTGAACCCGGCGCAGGTCGCGTTCGCCGCGCGGGCCATGGTCGTGCCATTCCCGGGGATAAGGGTCACCGACGTCAATCAAACGCAGCGGCTCATTGGCTCAAGCCTTACCGCGGTCGACCTCGCCGGGCTGACGCGACTGGAGCTGGGGTTCGCCGTTGTCATGGTGGTCGGTGCGACCGGTTTGATCCTGGCACTCGGCCTTGCCGACCGGCGGCGTACCTTTGCCATTCTCTCCGCCCTCGGCGCGAAGCCTCGGCAACTCGGTGCCTTTCTGTGGTGCGAGGCGCTACTACTGGTTCTTGCTGGGACCACCGTTGGCACATTCAGCGGATTCGCACTGGCCTGGATGCTGGTCAAGCAATTGACCGGCGTCTTCGACCCGCCGCCAGAAGTTCTCACGGTGCCGTGGGCCTATCTGGCTACCGTGGTCGTTGTCGCTCTGGTCTCTGTCACTTTCGCCGTGATCGGCGCCACTCGGGAAACACGCGTCCCGGCAGTACAACGAATGCGCGAGATTTAACATGGAGCTGCCATCAGCCATGTCTTTGCTGGTACCGCATCGAGTGCTTCGCTTCGTTACTGGGCTGGTGGGCAAGTCGTTGCTGCGCATGTCCCGCGGGCAGGCCATGGCGGCGACACCCTTGGCGTCGAGCTCGGTGCCATGTGCGAGCAGCGCGGCGTAGAGCGTGATCAGTTCGTGCGCGTCCCCGGCCTTG
This sequence comes from Cupriavidus sp. BIC8F, assembly GCF_032465815.1. Lineage (NCBI taxonomy): Bacteria > Pseudomonadati > Pseudomonadota > Betaproteobacteria > Burkholderiales > Burkholderiaceae > Cupriavidus > Cupriavidus sp. BIC8F. Next base: position 219,824 of record NZ_CP136096.1, read on the forward strand.
CGCGCCAGCAGCACTTCGCTGAAATTGGTACGGGCATCCATCTCGAGAATCATGTCGGAAAACTGCGCGTTGCCGATTTCCTTGAAGAGCAGATCACGGGTGCGCGTGGGGATGCCATCGCTTTCCGCCGCTTCGAGTGGTGACAGATGCAGCACGCCGTTCGTGTCGATCGTGACGTGGCCTGCTACACGCGCCTCATCCAGTGCCGCGAGGCCTGCCTTCAGGTGATCCATGAGGGGATTGAGGTAGGTGTCCGCCTGGTTCGGCAAGCCAAGCGTGGACAGATACCGGTCGCGCTCAGAATCCCACTGAGCCGGCGGGATCAGCAGCTGATCGCGTTCGCGAAATGACAGGCTATGGCTGATCCACACGGTGCCGCGGCGCAGCCCCTTACGCAGGCCCGTGATCGCGCAGGCTTCCATCGCGCGCAACGCGCGCTTACGGTCTTCGCCGTCGACCAGGTCACGCCAGCTCGCGCCCACCGACACATTGCAATCGGGCGGCAATTCCGTCGCACCTTGGTCGTGCAGACTACCGATGAACTCAAGCTGCCGCAGGGCCGGATCGGTGCCGTTGCTGGCAAATTCCAACTCCCGCAAGGAAGTCAGGAGGTTGCGGATACGGTGGTGGTCTTCCGTGAGCGTTTCGCGCACGCTGGCGGCGTGGCTTGCCGGATAGGCCTTCAAGCAGCTTGCCGATGTCGGCCAGCCGTTCGTCGGCCGAGCGGCGGGTATCGTCAACCAGGGCCTTGATCTCGACCATTTGCTGCCGGGATTCGATCGCCGAGCGCGCTTGCTTCGTCGTGGTCTTGTTGTAGGCCTGCCGAACCAGGTCGGAGACGCGCCGTCCGGTTTGGTAGAGCATCGCGTCCGTCAGCTCCAGCAAGGTCACACGCAGGAAAAACACCAGCTCAATCGTACGCGTGGAGGTCTTCAGTTCGCGGACCTTGGCGGGACGGCGAGCCTGGATACGCTGGCCACAGGCGCGCTGTTTCTCGATCGGAATGGCATCAAACGCCCAAGTATGCACGCCGAGGCCCTTCAGGAAGCGGATCTTGGCCAGCGTCTCGTTCATAGTTGAGGGGCTGTGCCGTGCTGGCGGGGTCTTGAGCCATTCCAGCACGGTCGCCCCCGCTGTCGCATGGTGGGCGAACACGGCAGCTTCGGCTCCTGCTATCTGCGCCAGGGGGACGACCGCCTCAATCGTCACCAGCAAATCTCGCTCGATGCCCGCCCAAATTGAACGAGCCAGACTCAGCAGCGCTCGTGTGGAAGGAATCAGAATCCGCCGCTCATACAGCCAGTAGTGGGCGTGCTGGATCAACTCCTCAAGGGACAGCGATTCGGCGGCATCTTGCCGCATCCAAGCTCCGAGGCCTCTCCAGTGATCGTCATCGATTCGTGTCAAGCCGAGGTATTGGCAGGCCCAGACCTGGTGTTCATACAGCGTCGGATATCGCTGATAGATGGTGCGCAGCGAGGCGATCGTCGGAGTTGGTAACCCAAGCTTTTCGCCCACGTAGCGCAGAAGCTGACGGGGAAGTGTGTTCAGTTGGTCAAGGGTACGGCCACTTGCCCGCAGAAATGCCAGTTGGATGGCGGCTCCGGCACGGCCGGCACGCCGAAATTTCTGGTTGATTGCGGCAACATCGCTGTCGGTCAGCGCGAAATAGTACTCGACATCGAATTCCGACAATCGAGAAGGCAAGCTGTCTTTTCCCACATAACGAAATTCCAAGCCCGGCATCTTCCGCCCCCATCCAGGTGACACGATCCGAAATCGCGGGCGGACATGGTACTCCCGAAGTCACTTGAGGGCAGCAGGCAGCCTTCTGCTTTGCCCGGAGCGTCTTATAAAGAAAGGCTTTGCGGGGAAACCGTAAGATTTTACTGAGATGGACCCGGCGCCTCCCTCGGAGGACACTGTCGGCCTAACCTGACACGTGGAGGTTCATCATGGAAATCGACATCCTCGGCATCGATCTCGCCAAACATGTGTTCGTGCGACCTGCAAGTCGCGTGAGTCTCTGTTTCACTGGAGCAGTTATGACCTCTCAACTTTAGACATTCAGGCCCGCTCAACGAGCGGGTTGGAAACGGATTCAAGAAATCGAAAAATGCTTGACATGGGGCAATGATCGTGTGGCCGCCGCGCTGCTTGCGCGGGTTTTAGCGCAAGCAGCGCGGCGGCCAATGAGGATCGTTTTCGGTCCTCTTGCGATTGCCCATGTCTTTGTCCAACCGTGTACGACTGTGTCTGTCCGAATGGATCAACCTCCTGCTTCTGGCCGTGCCGATTCGCTCTCGCGCGAGCTTTATCGAACTGCTGTGCGGCTGTATGGTTTCGCCAGAAGGCTGGGTGACGCGCGCTATCAGCGCCATCGCGCGACGCAGGCACTGGACGACCTACTACAAGCTTCTCGAGCGCGGCAGCTTGCGCACCGTGCGTTTGGCCCGCCGATTGTTCTTGCTGGTGCTCACAGTGCTGCCATGCGATGTGCTGACATTGGTCATCGACGATACGCTGGTGCCGCGCTCCTCGGAGCAGGCGCCCGGTTGCGCGTATCGCCACGACCACAGCCGAAAGATCAATCGGCCGCAATTCATGCGGGCCCAGTGCTGGGTCACACTGGGCGTGAGCGCGCTGGGCAACGGAGGGGGAAATCTGGTGCTGCCAATTCTCTCGCGGCTGGTGCCAAACGCCGGCAACCGCAACAAGCTGAAGATTGCGCTGGTGCTGGTCCGCTCTCTGGCAGGGGTGGCCAACAAGCCGGTGCGCGTACTGTTCGATTCGTGGTTCATGCGCGCCCGCCTGGTATTGCCTTTGCTGCGCAGACAAATGCATGTGATTGGACAGGCGCGCATCGACACCGCACTGTTTCTCGTCCCGCCACCGCCAACTACACCCAGACGTGGTCGCAAGCGCATCTATGGCGAGCGCCTGAATGCCGAGGCCATCGAAGCACTGCCCGCGATCGAACTGCGCATGCCGCTCTATGGCAAAGACCAGCAGGTTCGCCTGCGCTCTGCCGAGGCCCGCGCTCGCTTCCTCAAGGGCGCGTTGGTGCGTGCCGTCTGGTGCCAGTTCTTCGATGCGAAGAAACAGGTCTGGACCAAGCCCCGTCTGCTGCTCGCGACCGAAACGGACTTGAGCGCCGAGGAGGTCGTGCAGTTGTACGCGCGCCGCTGGGGCATAGAACCGCTGTTCCACAATCTCAAGCGCTGGTTCGGCGTGAGCAATCTCTGGCAGCAAACGCGCACCGTGCTGGAGTTGTGGATGCAAATTCGCTCGATGGCCTGGACTTTGAACCAACTGCTGAGTCTGGTGCTTGCCGAGACCTTCCCGATGGACTCGGTCGCACCATGGCGCGTGAATCAGCCCGTCACAGCCGGCCTGGTCATGCAGTGGCTGCGCATGGAATTTACTGGACTTGCGTTTCGCGATGGCCTGAACCGCAAGTCCCAGAAATTCCAGTGGCCGACGCCACGCAACGACACGCGACCGACCTCGTAGGACTGCCCGCGCGCGCTTCTGACGGCGTCTCATTGCTGTTTCCATTGCCAAATCGCGTCGTTAACGACCACCATCGCAGCCGGCGAGGCGGCCGTTCGCATGTCTAATGTTGAGCCAATGTTTCCGAGTAGACACGGGCGTTACCGCCCGCATCCCTCACAGACCCCAGCGAGCCCAATTAAGGCACTAGGTTCTTCATCGTCCAGATTCGCTCACGGACTTGCCTTCTTGCGATATGGGTGAATGATTCTGGCCTTCGGCAGTGGAAACCTGTTCAGGATTTCCCTGAACGCTTTCCAGGTGATGTAGCTTGCATTCGACCTTCGTGATAACCACTTGCGCCAGAGAATCTTCACCTTGAATTTCAGGGCCGAGAGTCGCTGGAAGTTACCACTGATGCCAAAGTAGGCGAAATGCCCATTTAGCATTCGGCAGATCCGCTGGTGTTGCTCGCGTATCGGCCAATGCCGCATTGCTCTTATCTGCTCATTGAATGCCTTGTGTGCGCGTGCCACGCGGTCTTTCGCGGTCAGTTGCCTCACCACAGGTTTGCCAAACCGCGACTTCACCCATGTATGAACGAACCCAAGGAAGTTGAACGTCGTTGCTAATGCCTTTTCCCGGCCATCGCCCACTGACTTTGGCTTGAACCGGAAGTCGACCATTCTCGTCTTGTCCGGATGAAGTTCCAATCCGTACTTCCCCATTCGCCTGCCGAGCACCTCCAAAACACGCTCTGCGTCGTCCCTGTATGCAAACAGCATCACAAAGTCATCGGCAAAACGCACCAGATTGCCCGGACCGCGCAGCCTTGGCCGCACCACCTCCACAAACCATTCGTCCAGCACGTAGTGCAGATAAACGTTACTGAGCATTGGTGAAATCACACCACCCTGGGGCGTACCGGCTTCGGGATACGACAGTTGCCCCTGATCCAGCACTCCCGCCTTTAGCCATTTATCAACCAGTTTCCTCACCACCCCATCCGTGATTCTTCTGGCCAGAAATTCTCTCAGCTTGGCCCGATCGATGCTGTCGAAATACTTTCGTACGTCCACGTCGAGCACCCATCGCCCACCCCGCATCACAATTGCCTCCTTTATCGCTTCCAGTGCTCCATGCGCGCTACGACCCGATCTGAACCCGAAGGAACAGTCCATAAAGTCCTGCTCGTAGATCGGCTCCATCAGCATCACAACGGCACGTTGAGCTACCTTATCTTCAAAAGAAGGAATACCGAGTCCACGCAGGCTTCCATCGGCTTTTTCGATGAAATGCCGACGAACTGGTGGTGCCCGGTAACTGCCCGACTTGAGCCGGTTGATCAGGCTGAGAAGATTTTGCTCCAGGTTGGCAGCGTAATTTTCCCCAGTCTGGCCATCCACGCCAACCGCACCATCCTTGCGCGTGCAGTCGTAGGCGTATTTAACCCACTCGTAGTCGAGGTACTGATTTAGCGACGTGAGTGCCATTGCCGGATTGCTCCTTGCCAGCATGGCTATCCGTTCCTGTTTCGTTGACACGCTTTCCGGTTTCAATGTACCTCCCGTGTTTCCCGTGAACGGTTCTGTAAAACAACGATGATGCCTCCCTTCCCTCGACCGGGTCCGCCTGAACAGCGTTCCCCGGCGTCAACGGTACTACGAAGGCACTAAGACTTCCTGTAGCGAATACGGAGTCACTTATTTATTCGCTCCTCCGCCCCAATCCGTTCTTGCATGTTCGCTCCCTTGCCGTGCAAGCCCCTGCAAGAGCCCGGCCCGTTTATAGCCTCGTGCCATCGGCTTCTCAGATTGGTCGACTACAGGATCTCCCAGGTTTCTGGAGATTCCATCCTGTACCTTTGCCCTGCTCTCAGACCCCGGCCGGTCTGTTTGGTCTCACCATGTCGACCAAACAGTGCAGTCCCCATTGTTGTAAGAATGAAGACACCCTGCGCTTAGGATATCGAGGCTCAATCACATGGCTTTAGTACCTGCTGCTTACGCTTCAAGTAGTGCGTTACCGCACTCGCATGCAAAGCTCGCTTCGCGGCTGCTGGTTAGGCTTTGCCGGGAGGGAGTCGAACCCTCTGGAATCCAACGAATGGTTTCCGCCCATACTTCGGTACTTCCCCCATTCCCAGTCTTATCCTGGCGCTATACAACCCCACCCGCTATGTCATTGACCGTAAACGACTTTCTGCGGAGGACCAGCCTTCAGGAGTTGTGTGTAATGAGGTGCCTATAAGGAACTCATGTCCCAGAAGCAGGCCCTCGAAGCCCAACTGGAAGAGGTACGCGCTAATGAAGTGGCAGGCGTCATCGAGAAGATTCAGACCCTGATGGCTGAGTATGGCTTGACGGTCGAAGACATTTCCAAGCGCCGTCGCGGCCGTCCAGCGGGCAGCGGTGCAAGCAAGCCGAAGTCGGAACTGCCCCCTAAATACCGTGACCCCAAGACCGGGAATACTTGGTCCGGCCGTGGTCGCCAACCGGCCTGGCTCGGTAAGAACCCCAAGAGATTCCTGATTGCAGAAGAAGCCTAAAAGCCTCAGCTTCTGCACCTCGGAATAGAATTCGCCCCTGCCCGCAATGCAGGGGTTTCGTTTTTCTGAGAGCAGCACCATGTCCTCTGAAGCGATTCACGCCGAGATCATGCTTGCCCGGCCATACCTGATTCCTCGCGAACGCACAGAGAAAGGGATAAGGAATGGGTATTCTTATTGGCTGCAGGTTCGACCCAGCAAGGAACTGCGAGTTATCCGACTTTCGCAAGAAGGCGGTAGCTACGAGCTCGAGCGTTCAGCCAGCGAGCGCAAAACACGAGAGAAGGTACGACAGTGTTTCTCCGGCTCAGTATCCGAACTCCTGGCCATTATCGATGAGCAGGTTGAAATCAGAAAACAGTCGCATTAGGCACTTTTTCTAACAGAAGGGAAACCCCCGCATCGCGCAAGAGCCCAATGATTCCATGTGCCCCACCTTCGAACTCGACGAGCGGATCACGGCGGGGCACCAGAGGTCCCCTCACACGGTGCCCTGCGCCAGGGCGGCTTCCCCGCGGCCCAGCGTACCTGTTTCTGCGGACAGCAAGTCGAGGTCCTTGCTACGCCGAATCGTCGACTGGCCGGCTCCAGTGCCGTCCGCGAAGCCGCGCTCGCACTGATAGCTGGTGAGGCGCGCCATCACACATGAGCTGCCGTGCAAGCTATCAGTAACCGCCAAGCTCTCCGTGCACACAATCGCTCCCCCATTGAGTAAGTGCAGAGGCGAAAAAAAGAACCCGCGCCACCGGGGGTGGGAACGCGGGCGGTAGCAGGACTGCTCAGGCAGCAGCATACGGTGAAGTAAGCGGGACTTAACACAGGATTTGATGGCGTTTTCGGCCGCAATTCTGTGTGGCTGGCAACGCTTCAGAGTCGCGCGCCGCACGCATGAGTCCTACGAGGGCGGATAAGTTAGCCGAGCGTGTCCTACGGTCAGATAGGCCTTTATCGGCCTGGAGCGATTAGGCTAGCGATCTGACGGCGATGTGCGGAGCGCGAGCCGGCCCTCGATGTAGTCACTGCTTCAGGCAAATGATTACCCCGAAAGGAGAGGGTAAGGGCCGGCGGGCGACGAGTCGACGCGGCGACCAGCCTCGAAGCCGGCGCGCCAGGCTTGCGCGCCCAGAGCGACAGCGGGCGGCGTTGGCCATTGCTTCAACAGGATCGAGCAGCAGAGGGGACAGCCGTCGCATCAGACGTGCAAACTGGAGACCACCTGCGCGGGCACCAGAATCCAGCCAAGCACGTTGCGGCAATGCCGGTTCGGTCTCCGGGGGAGCCGGGCAGATACTGTATGTTTATCCAGTATCAGCGCGCACCGCACGACGCGACGGCCTCGCCCTTTAGTTTATTATCATACTCTGATAAGATATGGCATGACACGTGACCCAAGCTTGGACAATTTACTCGCTCTGGATGGCGAGAGTTTCACCGTTGACGCCGATGGGGCATGCTGGGTCAAGTTTGAAGCGAGGACTTGTGCGGTGTCGCCCGAACGGCCGCATGGCATCAAATATTCGCTGACGTTGCACGACGCGGCTGGGCTGCGCCTCTTGGGCTTTGACAATGCCCATTCCATCGTTGAGGGCAACGGCCCTGGGGCGCGCACTCGAATCGAGTACGACCACAAGCACGCCGGCGAGCGCGTGCGGTTTTACGACTATCAGGATGCGGGCACGCTTGTCTCCGATTTTTGGGCGGAAGTCGACAATATCCTGCAGCAAAGGAGTAGCGGATCATGAGCAGATTGAAAATCGGCATTGCGTCACTCGAGGACTACAAGGCGCGCACGATCGCCATTGCGCGGGGCCAATATAAACCAGGTCCTGACGAGCCCAAGGTCTGGTTCCAATCGCTCGACGTGCTGGCCAAAGTGCTGTCGCCCGCCAACCGCGAACTACTCACGCTCATCAGCCAGACGCACCCTGAGTCCCTCGACGAGTTGGCTGAGAAAACCGGACGCGCGATTTCGAACCTGTCGCGTACGCTACGCACCATGGAACGCTACAACTTGGTGCGCCTCGAGGCCGGACCGCGCCGCCGCTTGGCACCGCGGGTGGACTATGACGGCGTGGAGCTCGATCTGGATTTTGATTTCACCCCCGGTCGCAGCGCGCCGTCGTCGACCGATAGCCTGCTGTCGGCGTAGCAAGGCGGCGCGACACTGGGGTAGGCAGTCATCCTAGGAAAAACGCCGACCGGCGCTTGCTGAGTCACGCCAGTGGTGTGCCGTGCCTGCCACCAGCGCGAGCGCTCCCGTGCACCAGCAGGTCGTCCTCATGGGCGCGACAAAATTCTGCAAAAACCAATCCGTGCAAACCAACGGGAGGCGTCGGTTTGCATAATTTTGTTCCTGCTGGTCGCCCGCCAGCTGGCCGTTTCCGAGGCACCAGGAACAATTTTATGCCAAGGAATTTTGCAGAATATTGTTCCTCCAGTCGACGTTTTGAGCAATTTTGTTCCTTATCCCAACGGATCGGTCAGTCGCTGCGTGGCCCACTGAGGCTTGCGAAGCCGCGGACGCGCGCCGTCAGGGGCGCCGTGTGCGCCCCCGCGCAAGCACGGTGCCAAGCCGGCGGTATGGCGGTGAGGCTGGAAGGGGGCGGCCGCCACGTGTCAGGCCTCCTTCCCGTGCCGCTCCTTGGTCTGGCCCATGGGGCAAGGAACAAACTTTTGCAAAGTTCGGGAACAGTTTTCTGCAAACCAACGGCTGGATCCAGGCGGAGATGGCCGACTACGGGCTGACCATGGAGGAGTTGGCAGCGGCGGGGTGCTTCGATCCACCGCCCCCGCCGCCCCCTCCACCACCGCCGCCTCCACCCGCGCCCCTGCCAGTGGTCTGCTACCGGAACGCCGCGGGGCAGAGGTGGGACGGGCAGGGCGAGATGCCGGACTGGCTGCGGCGGGCGGTCAATGCGGGGCAGTCGGTGGAGTTTTTCCGGGTTGGATAGTCCCGCAGATAAATTCGGCCCTCTGTCCAACCGCAATGTGACGAGGGCTATCGTTCCACCCCGCCGATATCCTCCGGCGGGCAAGCCCCAGACCCCGCCACGCAACGTGGCAACAGTTCCATATGGGGGTAATCGTCCTTCGCGTGCAAATTGATACCGTCGAAGAGGAAATGTTCCGCTACATCAATGACTTGTGATAGCCCTCGGTACGTTCTCAATAAAGCGGGGCAAACGGCGGCAGCCACTCAGGTGGAGAGAGATGCGCTGTTCGAGGACTTGGGGAAGGAGGGGAATGTGATTGGTGTGTGAGATGCGGTCGGCCAGGTAGTCCCAGAACGAGATTCCCAGCTTTCGACAGGTCTTCTTCAAGCTCGAGAAGGTGTCACGGCATTGACGACCGAGTTCGCTGCGCGTGCCGCCACTGATCTTCTGCTTTTTCACGTGATCGCGAATGTCCCGTTCGCTGTCGTTCGTGTGCTGTGGCGCGACAATCTGGATGAGAGACGCGCGACAATCAAGATGAGAATGTCGCGGTGGGGTTGATGATGCCGATGTTGATTGACGCTGGCAAGCGTTTATTGATTGACGCGCAGTTTTTGATTGACGCTGGCAAGCGTGTTGCGCGCGACAATCATGCTGAGAACAGTTCGTCAGTCGTTGAGGATAACTGTGTAACGCGTGACGGTGGATCTGGGCACACGCCTGACGCTGTCGCGTTTAATCTCGATGAGCCTTATCGGAGTGTCGCTGGCATCCAATGCCGCCAGGCCGTCGCCGAGCATGAGCATGAGCATGAGCATGAGCATGAGCATGAGCAGAAGCAGAAGCAGAAGCAGAAGCAGAAGCAGAAGCAGAAGCAGAAGCAGAAGCAGAAGCAGAAGCAGAAGCAGAAGCAGAAGCAGAAGCAGAAGCAGAAGCAGAAGCAGAAGCAGCAACGTAACGCGTTACGCGCAGGTATTCTGTGCCGCGCGACAATCAAGATGAGAATGTCGCGGCGAGGTTGATGATGCCGATGTTGATTGGCGCTGCCGCGCGTCAATCAGGATGAGAACGGCGCGTGAGTCGGTGAGGGCGATTGCGTAACGCGTGACGATGGCTTGGAGCACGCGCTTGACGCTGTCGCGTTTGATCTCGATGAGCATTGTGGAATGTCGCTGGCATCCAATGCCGCCAGGCCGGCGCCGAGCAGAGCCTGCAGTGTAACGCGTTACGATGCAGGCATTCTGTGCCGCCGCGACAATCAAGATGAGAATGCGGCGGCGAGGTTGATGATATCGATGATGATTGACGCCGGCGAGCGTTGCCTGCCTGCCGCGCGTCAATCAGGATGAGAACAGCGCGTCAGTCGTTGAGGTCGATTGCGTAACGCGTGACGATGACTTTGAGCACACGCCTTACGCTGTGGCGTCTGCTCTCAATGAGCCTTGTCGGAGTGTCGCTGGCATCCAATGCCGCCAACCCGTCGCCGAGCAGAGCCAGCAGCGTAACGCGTGACGCGCCGGCTTCCTCACCCGTGGCGTCAATCATGGCCCGTTTGCGGCGTAAGCGGTAAGCGCGTTGCCGTTGTGCGGCAGTGCGTGCGATGGGCTTCGTCGTAGAGCTATCGGATGTATCGTCACGCGTGACGAGCTGCAGATGTGCGTTGTGCTTCATTGCTGATCCTCCGGGCGCGGCGGCACGCCGACGTTGTTTGGTGTCGCGATACTGGCCCGGCGTCCCGGGCCCTGCTGCTTGCGCTCCAGGGCGGTACGCCGACGGTAGCTTTCGACGTTCATTTCAAAGATCGTCGAGTGATGGACCAGCCGGTCAACGGCGGCCACCGTCATGGCCCGGTCGGGGAAGACCTTGTCCCATTCGCCAAATGGCTGATTCGCGGTCAAGAGAAGGGAGCGGTGCTCATACCTCGCGCTGATAAGCTCGAACAGCACCGACGTCTCGGCCTGATCCTTGCTGACGTATGCAAAGTCATCCAAAATAACGAGATCGAAGCGATCCAGCCGGTTGATGGCGGACTCCAGAGCGAGCTCGCGGCGCGCGACCTGCAACCGCTGCACGAGGTCGGTGGTACGCGCGAACAGAACCTTCCAGCCGTTCTCCAGCAGGCTCAGTCCAATGGCCGACGACAAGTGCGACTTGCCTCCCCCAGACGGCCCCAGAAGAATCAGGTTGGCGCCGTTGCGCAGCCAGCCGTCGCCAGCGCAAAGCGCCGAGACGTGCGCCCTGGACACCATCGGCACCGCATCGAAATCGAAGTTCTCCAGCGTCTTGCCCGGCAGCAGCCTGGCGTCCCTGAGGTGGCGTTCGATACGGCGTCGATCGCGCTCGGCGATCTCGTGTTCGGCCAGCGCCATGAGCAGGCGGGCTGCGGGCCAGCCTTCCTTGTCGGACCGGTCGGCGAAGGTTGACCAGATCTGCTTGATGGCGGGCAGCCGCAAATCGTTGAGCAGCAGCGACAGGCGGGTAGCGTCGAATTCGTGGTTCGTGGTTCATGCTGCCACCTCCATTTGCAGGTCAAGCAGGGCCTCGTAGTCGCGCAACGAAACCTGCTGGACGCTCACCTGCGGCATGCTCGCGGGTTTCGCTTCGAAACGAGAACTTAGCGCGTCCAGATCGGGCAATTGCCGATCGGCCAGGCACTGCTGGAGCGCCTGCGCCAGTTGTGCCTCGCAGTTGCGCTCGTGGGCCAGACTGAGCAGTTCGACCATGGTCTTGCATGCCGCGCGCTCCGGGAGCTGCTCGAGCAGACGATCGAAGGTCAATCGATAGGCCTCACGCGGAAAGATCTGATCGCGGTAGACCAGGTTGAGCAGCGCCATGGGCTTGCGGCGCAGCGCGTGGATGATGTGCCGGTAATTGATGACGTGGCCATGCTTGCCATTGGGGCCCGGACGGCCGCGCTGCAGCGTCATCAGGGCCGTGCTGCCCAGGAACAGATCCAGCCGGTCGTCATACAGCCGCACGCGTAGTCGATGACCGATCAGCCGCGACGGGACTGTATAGAACACCTTGCGCAGGACAAAGCCGCAGTTGGGGCCGACGTACACGCGCGTTTCCTCGTAGTCCGTCGTGCGCTGCGGCGGCAGTGGCTGAAGCAGTGGGCGCTCGGCCTCAATGCGCTTGCCATTGCGTGCGTTGATGCGGCAGACGTGCTCGTCGATGAAGCGGCGATAGGTATCGAGGTCATCGAAGTCGTTACTGCCGCGCAGGAGCAACGCATCACGCACTGCGTTCTTGAGGTGGCCATGAGGGCTCTCGATGGAGCCGTTCTCATGGGCAACGCCGCGGTTGTTGCGCGTAGGCTGCATCCCGTAGTGAGCACATAGCGCTTCGTAACGCGTGGTCAGATCGTCGCGCGCTTCGCGTTCGAGATTGCGGAATGCCGCCGACAGGCTGTCGCTGCGATGCTCGAGCGGTGCGCCACCGAGCGCCCAAAGCGCGTTCTGCAGCCCTTCGGCCAGCGCAACATAGCTCTCGCCGCCGAGAATGACGTGCGCATGCTCAAAACCCGAGCAGGCCAGGCGAAAGTGATACAGGCGGTGGTCCAGCGCGACACCCGCCACGGTGACGCCCAGGCTGTCCATCTCGGTGAAGTCGGACAAGCCGAGGCGACCAGGCTCGTGCACCTGACGGAACATGACGTCACGTTCCTCGCCATGGAATGCGCGCCAGTCGCGAATACGCCGCTCCAGTGTGCGACGCACGTTGCCCGGGAGGTCTGGATGGCGCCGCAGCATCTCGTCCAGTACGGCCACGGGCCGGATGCCGGGAGCGGACTGGAGCAGCGGGACGATCTCGGCTTCAAAGATCGCCGCCAGGGGATCAGCACGGCGCCGCGTGCGTGGCGCCTTCTTCTGCGACGGCGGTCGTGGGTCCTGTTCGATGCGATAGGCAGTGGCGGCGCTGAACCCGGCGCGTGCGCCTGCCTTGGTCGGTTGTTCCTTGTGTCTGTACTTCATGTAGAGCCTCATCTGGTGGTCGTTGACGTGACGCCCGGGCACCGTAGCCTCCCGTGAAATGGAAGGCTCCTTCATACCCGATCCACCGCGACCACCTACAAGGCTCCCCGACGACGGGAGGACTGTTCGGCGCGGCGTGGCGGCAGCGGTTCCGGGCTACGCCCTCCACCGCTGCCGCCACGCCAGTTCTCATCCTGATTGACGCGCTGTTCTCATCTTGATTGACGCGCAATAGCTGATGGATATCGACCACTTCAAGCGCATCAATGATCAGCACGGACACCTGGTGGGTGACCGCGTGCTGGCTCATTTCGCACAAACCGTGGGCCGGGCGCTGCGCCACACGGACTATCTCGGCCGTTTTGGCGGCGAAGAGTTTGTCGTGCTGCTGCCCCGTACCGACATGGAGGCCGTGCTTGCCGTGGCCGAACACGTGCGGCAGGCTGTGGAGCAGCAATCGGCCATCGCGGGACAGCCCGCCTGCACGGCAAGCCTGGGGTTGGCCACCATCGAGGCCGGGGAAGCAACCCTTGACGAATTGCTGGCGCGGGACGATTCCGCGCTGTATCGCGCCAAGGCTGATGGGCGCAACCGTGTTGAGGCTGGCTGAGCAAAGGCTCCCTCATTTCAGCGGGCGCCGGTCACTTGCCCGTGGTTGCCGACACGCTGAAGTGAGTTTTTTTACGAGTCAGTCCCACGGCGAACCACGTCCCCGATGTCCGGGTGACTGACGTCCTTCTGTGGCAAAGTCCATGATCTGCTTGCCCAACCCTAACGCGTCAACAAGAATGTGGGGTCGTGGGACAAGCCCAGATACAACGAGACCGTCTTTTTCCCCAAGATCACATCATGCAATGCCCCGACTGCGGACAGGCCGAACTGGCTCCTGTCTCACTCCCGCTGCCCACCACCGTGGGAGGCAGATGTGATTCCAAGATTCATGTTGCCCATATGTGGAGATGCCCCGCGTGTGAGACTGGGATCATCAGCGATGAGGAACTGCAACTAGCAATCTCCGCAATTCCCGGGCCAGCCTGCAAGAGTGGCTCCGCGTAAGCCTTCGCCTGGAACAAGAAAGAAGCAGTTCACGCCGGGCTAACAGGGACACAGGCGCTCGCCTGTTGGGTCAGCCGATCTTTCTTGCCAAGTCGGCGGTCGACGGATAGTAGTGCTGCTTCAGGCTGCAGCATGGTCAGGTTGTGATGGCCGGATACGGCAGCCAGTGCGCGTAGCCTTGTCGCCAGCCGCATGATCGCCGTATGCCGTAGGTTGTGCCAATGGGAGGCATTCCTGGCAGCCTGTACCCTGACTGCTCCCCACCGCCGTCCTGCTATTCAGCAAAAAGGTCTGGACCAAACACTTCGTAATGGATGCATCCCTCATGGACACCCAGCTTCCTGAGTGCATCATGCTGCATCCGCATGAACGGAATCGGACCGCAGATGTAATAGTCGGCGTCAGGCAGCAGGATCGATTTCTCGATCAGCTTTACATCGACCAATCCTGGGTAGTCGTAGTCCCGGCCTTGGACATCTTCCGATAGCGGCTGGTCATAGAACACAAAAAGATCGAAGTTTTCGTACGCCTTAGCTGCCTCGCGCAGCCGGTCACGCATGGCGTGTACGGCACTGTTGCGTGCCCCATGCACAAAAACCACTTGCCTCGGCGGTTCCTGCAATGCGTTCTTGAGCATGCTGATCATGGGTGTCAGCCCCACGCCGCCGCTGATCAATACGATGGGTGTTCTCGCATTGACATCGATATGGAAGCTCCCGTACGGCGCAGCCAGCCTGACCTCATCCCCGACATTGACGTGATCGTGCAGCAGGTTCGAAACATAGCCCGGTGGCTGCGTCCCGCCAGCTTCACGTTTGACGGAGATGCGATAGCTGCGTCCGTTTGGCATATCCGACAGGCTGTACTGGCGAATTTGCTGCAAGCCGAGCGCGGGCACATCAATCGCGATGCTGGTGTATTGGCCGGGTTCGAAGTTCAACAACGGACCACCATCGACCGGCTCAAGGATGAATGACGTGATCACGTTGCTTTCGGGGCGCTTCTCGCGAACCACAAAGTTGCGCCATCCCTTCCAGCCGCCCGGTTGTTCCGCAGAACGCTCATATAACTCGCTTTCCATGCCCATCAGGACATCGGCCAGATTCCCATAGGCTTGCGCCCATGCGGAAATAATGTCGTCGGTTGCGGCATCGCCCAAGATTTCCTTGATCGCTGCCAGCAGGTGTTCCCCAACAATGGGGTACTGTTCCGGCCTGACGCCGAGACTCGCATGCTTGTTGGCAATGTTCTTCAATACAGCCAGCAGACTGCTTGGGTCCTCGATATTCTCGGCATACGCATAGACCGCCCGCGCCAGCGCCTGTTGCTGCTGGCCCTGTTCCTGATGAGCCATGTTGAACACATTCTTCAGTTCGGGATGCGCTTCGAACATCCGCTTATAGAAGCACTCGATGATGTCGTAACCGTGTGCGGCCAGAACCGGTGCCGTGGCCTTTACGATGTCCTTTGTCTGCTGGGTCAGCATTGCCTCTCTCCTTACGCGGGCGTGGGGGGTCGCCAAATTGGGAAGGCTAGACGGTGGCCCAATCTCGCCGCCTTGATCAAGGTCAAGTCTAGGTGAGACGTTCTTGACGGGGCAACGCGCAGCGGTTTTTTGAAGGCTTGAGCGATGCCACTACCATGGCGGAGATCGAAGTCGTCTACGCTGAATCACTTCATCGTCTCGCCATTACGATTTTCCCCAATATGGAACGTAAGCTGGTGCACGTAGACTGGCCCTAAGTCGGAACGAACGTACCTAAAGGCGGTCGCCCATACTGGGCCGCAACCCCACTTCCGCTTCGTTCCGACGCCCGTCCAACCAACCCGCTTCGGCGGGTTTCTTGTTTGCCCTTCCGAATGTTGAGTGGCCCAGAATACAGGCCGCTCACCGCCATTCGGGTGATCGCCAGATGGCGCAAATCGCGACAGGTGATCACGGCCTCGGACAATCTTTCCCGCCAAGTCAGACAACGGCACGCAGTCCGCGAAGTCAATGTGCAACGGGCGGACTGGCTGCGGGTTCTCGGGATCGCACAGTATGGAGGCCACCTGCACAGCGATGCAGACAAGCGCGTTGGAGTTCCGCAGTGCGTCGATAGGCAGTTGCGGCGGGTCTGGATTCCAGGATGAGTCTCTGAGTCTTCTATTCGAAAACAAACGTTGAGCAGACGGTCACAACGGCTAGTTCTCGGCGGTGTTCACGGTGCGCACAAGGCAGGGGAGGCGCTGCTCGATGGCAGGGCGCTTGCGATATGGCGAAGGGCGCCGTGGCGGGGGTCATCGTAAACGAGGATGGGGACCGAAATGATCCGGGCTAGGTGCGCCGAGCCGGCGCTGGTCGGTCCCTGGACCATGGGGGCGCAACAAGGTTGATCCGGACCTGCTCGATGCCACGGCCGACCAGACGTGCCATCCTGCGAAGATGGCCCTGAGTGATTTGGTTCGTGCAGTAATGTTGGATCCCCATACGCATTGTGGAGCACATGGAGTTCCGCCCAAATGGGGGTCCTAAGGCAGAAGATCACGAAGCTGCCGCCTACACCATCTCGCGCGTAATTTAACATAAAAAGTATTCTGCGAAGGAACGGTGTAGCGGCAACGCGGTAATGTCCGGTTCTGGCAAAGCAGAAATGTCCGCCTGAGCGCCCGTCCATGGTATTCAGCCAGCCCGGTTGAATGCATAAGAGGACGCCCGACGATGGCTAGATCCGAGGTCATTACAGTCAGCATGCGAGAGTTAGACAGGCTCAAGACCGTCCAGGCGGTCGTGGATGGTCAGTTGCGGCCCGGCGTGGCCGCCGAACGGTTGCAGATCACCGACCGGCAGTTCCGGCGGCTGCTGGAGCGTTACCGGCAGGAAGGACCGTCTGGGCTGGTCTCCCGCAAGCGCGGCCGGCCCGCCAACAACCGCCTATCGGCCGATCGCGAGGCCGCAGCGCTTGACCTGATCCGCGAGCATTACGCCGACTTTGGCCCGACCCTGGCCGCCGAGAAGTTACACGAGCGTCATGGGCTGACGCTGTCCAAGGAAACGATCCGCCGGCTGATGACGGTGGCCGGACTGTGGGTGCCGCGCAAACAGCGGCCGCCGAAGGTCTACCAGCCTCGTAACCGGCGCGCCTGCTATGGCGAACTGATCCAGATCGACGGCAGCGATCACCGCTGGTTTGAGGAGCGCGCGCCAGCCTGCACGCTGCTGGTTTACGTCGACGACGCCACCAGCCGGATCATGGAACTGCGCTTCTCCCATTCGGAATCCACGTTCACATACTTCGCGGCGACGCGCGCCTATCTGGAGCGCCACGGCAAGCCGGTGGCATTTTATAGTGACAAGGCGAGCGTGTTCCGCGTCAACAAGCCGAACGCGACCGGCGGCGACGGCCATACCCAGTTCGCCCGGGCCTTATTTGAGCTGAACATCGAAGGCATCTGCGCCAACAGCAGCCAGGCCAAGGGCCGCGTGGAACGAACTCACCTGACCTTGCAGGACCGCCTCGTCAAGGAGCTGCGCCTGCGCGGGATCAATACGATGGAGGCCGCCAATGCCTTCATGGCGGAATTCATCGTCGACTATAACGCGCGCTTTGCCAAGGTGCCGCGCAACAACCACAACGCCCATCGGTCGCTGCGATCGGATGAGAACCTGGATCTGATCTTCGCGTGGCGCGAGCCGCGATGCGTGTCCAAGAGCCTGACGATCCGGTACGACAAGATGCTCTACCTGCTGACCGACACCCCGGAACATCGGAAGCTGGCCGGTCGCTACATCGATGTCTATCACTACCCGGATGGCAGGATCGAGCCTCGGGCCAATGGCGCCGCCCTGCCCTACACCATCTACGACAAGCTGTCGGAAGTCGATCAGGGCGCGATCGTGGATAACAAGCGGCTGGGACACGTGCTGCAACTGGCGCAATACGTTCAGGAGAAGCGCGACAACACGCGGTCACTATCTGTGCCTGGCACGGAGGGAGCTCCCCGCAAGCGTGGACGATCGCCCGGCAAGAAGTCGCAGCGGTCGCTGGGCCAGAACGACATGCTGGAGGCGCTGCAGCGGTTGCAGAAGCAGTCGTGGCCGCTTAACGGAACGGAGAACTGACCCACTTACTACTGGGACACACACTCGCTCCGCTGGCATGACAGCCCTCACCCTGAGCTGGACTCATTCGTGTCAGGCCAGCACCACCGCCCTATGGGAAACCCAAAAACTGAACAAGCAAGCTGAAAACTCACCGGACATTTTAACTTTGCCGGGGACCGGACATTTCAACTTTGGCTGGACAAACGGTAGGTTTACGGCTGTTGCGTTCTGAAGCCTTGACGTCCCGCTTCTGGCGCAACAGGCAGGATGGTCTATGGTATAGATTCCTGGGGCTTGGACCTCGGCGGCCATGGTCATTCAGCTCAATCAGCCGGAGGTGCCGCAGCGTCTGCACGGCGTGACGCTGGTGGACCGGCATGGCTTGCCACGCTTCTGGGCGAACGTGTGGGCGCTGATGGCGCTGGCCGATCACGCCGAACTGACGCGGCTGCGCAAGTTGCATCATGTCGAACGCCTGTATGCGTATGCCGATGGCATGTTGGGCGCCGGCGCGCTGGACGATGCGCTGGCGGACCTGGATGACGCTCGGCTTGGCACCATCCTGGAAGGCTGGTTCGTCTCGCTGCGCAATCAGGCTCGGCCGACAGCCTCGGATCAGGAGCGCTGGCGCGCCGGGCTGGAATTCGTCGTGGCGGTGTCGACCTGGTTGGGTCAAGGGATGGCGCGCGACGACCGGCTGGCGCAGCTCGACGCGCGCTGGCAACGCCTTCATCTGCTCTACGGCCAGCTCCAGCTCCAACGCCACCATCGCGTCAACGTCCTGCGCTCGCTGCCTGCAGCGGTCGTGCAAGCGCTGTACGAACGCCTGGACCCCAGCGCCCCGACGAACCCGTTCAAGGGAATGGGCACCCGCTGGCGGGTTTTTATCGCCTTCGTGCTGATGTTGCATCAAGGCCTGCGCCGCGGCGAGTTGCTACTGCTGAGCGCGGATGCCATCAAGTCCGGCTTTGACGCCAGGCAGCAACGGACGCGTTACTGGCTCAACGTGGGCGAACACCGTCACGGCGCGGCGGATCCCCGTCACTCGCGCCCCGGCATCAAGACGCCCGATTCGATTCGGCAGATTCCGGTCAGCGAGCTGACGGCGAACCTGGTGCAAAGCTATGTCGACAATTACCGCGGGCGGCCCAATCACCCCTACCTGCTCAACGCGCAGACCAACACGCCGCTGTCCACCGAGTCGCTCACCAAGCTCTTTGCACGGGCGTCGGCGGCCTTGCCGGCGCACGTGCTGGCCGAACTGGAAGACCGGACCGGCAAGACCAGTGTGACGCCACACGACTTCCGGCATACCAGCGCCGTCGTGCGACTCAATCAGTTGCTCACCCAGGGCGACTCGATGGACGAGGCCTTGCAAAAGCTGCGCAGCTTCTTTGGTTGGTCCCGCACATCGGACATGCCGGCCTACTATGCGCGGGCTGTGTTCGAAGACCGCCTGTCGGCGGTCTGGAACAACGTCTTTGACGACCGGGTCGCGGTGCTGCGTGCCCTGCCACCGGGAGACCGAGATGCCAGCGCACGTTGACGTCAACCAATGGACCGCGAGCGAAGCGCAAGCCTGGCTGGACCAGATCGTACTGCAACTGCCGGCGTTGCCGTCCCTGCTGCGTTACTACGACGACTTCGACGACGCCACGCGCGTGATCCACGAACCGGCCAGCGCAAGCGTCTTCGCCGTCCATATCAATGGCGGCACCCAGTATCTCGACTTCTCTATCTATGACGGCGGCTACGCGACACTGCTGAAGCATCTGTTCCTGTATCTGCTCGGGGAAAACCTGCACGTATCGACTGCGACGGGATACCTGCAAGCGGCGAAGCACTTCAGCTATGCGGAAGTCATTGCCCTGCTGATGGCCGGTCCCGAAAATTGCGTGGCCAGTTGGGCAGCGATACGAGCATTGGGGAAAAGAGCGGACGCTTACGGGTTCGCCAAGGCGCTGCTGCGCTTGCTCTGCCACTATCGGCTGTGTGGCTGGTCGCCCCAGTACCGCGAGTTCCTCGGCGTTGCCCTGCCCTGGCCGGCCCGGGACAAATACGCTGGCGTACGCACCGGGGACGTCTTCCTGTCGATCGAGGAGGAAGCGGCGATCGTGCACTATCTGGATGACACGGCACAAGGCGTTCGCGATGGCGCATGCCTGGATGATGCGGCGCTGTGTGACGCGGTGATGTTGCTGTGTGCCTATCAGTTCGGCATGCGCCCGATCCAGATTGCGCTACTGACCATGCGCGACGTGCGCGTGTGGTCGGACGGCACCGACGAGCTGCCAGCGGTGCATCTGACCTTCCGCATGGTGAAGCAGCGGCGTGGCGCCGCCATCAAGCCCCTGCCCCGCCGGGTCAAACGGGAGTGGGCGGTGCTACCTGGCCAATTGGAGCAGCGTCAACGCGGGCGTGGACATGCCGGTGGTGATCGCTTCTGCAGCGTGGCCTCCGCGTCGGAAGTCTCCGAACGGATTGCCACATTGACCGAGCGGCTGCTGGGCGTGCGCGTCACGGCCACGGATTTGCGACACACCGCTGCCCAGCGCCTGGTCGATGCCGGCGCCAACCAGGAAGAGTTGGCCGCCTTCCTGGGTCACGCCGACGTGACCACCGGCCTCGTGTACTTCGACAGCTCGCCCAACCAGGCGGAGCGCGTCAATCGCGCCATGGGACTGTCTCCGATCTATCAACAGGTGGCCCGCATCGCGCACGGAGCTAAAGTCGAAAGTGGTGTACGGCGGGGGATTTGAGGCGCGGAGTCGAGGGCGGTGGAGCTTTTCGCTGAGAATCTGATTGTCGAGATCGGAAACCAGCACAAAAAAAGTCCACCACCATGAGCAAGGATAAGGGTAAAGAAGCAGTCGGTCTATCGGAAATCGGGCTTGGGCTCGAGGAGTTGATCAGGCGCGGGGCCCGGCGGGTCATCCAGGAGGCGATCGAAGTGGAACTGGCAGAGCTGCTTGAGCAGTTCAGTAACGTCAAGACGTTGAGCGGGCAGCGCGCCGTGGTTCGCAATGGCTACCTCCCGGAGCGGGAGGTGCTGACGGGCGCCGGACCGATTGCCGTGAAGGTGCCCAAGGTGCGCGACCGGTCCGGTTCCGGCGTGAAGTTCAACTCGGCGATCGTGCCGCCGTATGTGAGGAAGTCGCCGCGGGTGAGTGCGGCGCTGCCCTGGCTGTACCTGAAGGGAGTCTCGACAGGCGACATGAGCGAGGCGCTGTCGGTGCTGCTGGGCGAGGATGCCAAAGGGCTATCGGCCAACGTGGTGAGCCGATTGAAGGCGCAGTGGGCAGACGAGCATGCGAGTTGGAATCAGCGTGATTTGTCAGCGGCGCGGTATGTGTATTGGTGGGTGGACGGCATCCATACGGGTCTGCGCAGCGAAGGCTCGGACGGGCAATGCCTGCTGGTGATCATCGGCGTTACGCCCGACGGCAGGAAGGAGCGCGTGGCGATCGGTGACGGCTATCGGGAATCGAAGGCATCGTGGGTGGAAGTCCTGCTGGACCTGAAATCCCGCGGCTTGCAGGCTGGCCCGCTGGCGGCGGTCGGCGATGGCGCCATGGGATTCTGGGCTGCCCTGGAAGAGGTGTTCCCGGCCACGCGTACCCAGCGTTGCTGGTTCCACAAGATGGGCAATGTCCTGAACGCCTTGCCAAAATCCCAGCATGGCCGCGCCAAGGCAGATCTGCAGGCGATTTGGATGGCAGCCACCAGGGCCGATGCCGATGCCGCCTTCGATCGCTTTGTAACGATCTACGGCGCCAAGTATCCCAAGGCCACCGGCGTGCTCACCAAAGATCGAGACAGCCTGCTGACGTTCTACGACTTCCCGGCCGAGCACTGGCAGCACATCCGCACGACCAATGCGATTGAATCAACCTTCGCGACCGTGCGTCACCGCACGACGCGCACGCGCAATTGCGTGTCCCGAGCGACCTTCCTTGGCCTGGCCTTCAAGCTGATCGAGGAAGCCGAGAAAACCTGGCGCCGCATCAACGGTGCCGAACACATCGAACTGCTCTTGAAGGGCGTTCCCTTCAAGGACGGAACTCCGGCGCATGACAATCCGCCGGTTCAGCAGAAACTCGCCGCCTGACAGCCGGCCACGATCAGCCCTCGTACACCAGATTTGACAATATCTCTCGCGCACGCGCGCTTCATCACTGCGGAAGAATTGGGTTCGCTCAAGGGCGAGCAGCAGATCGCCGGCGTGCCGCATGGCATCCCGATCGCTGGCATCGGCGGCTGCACCAGCGGCCAGCCGGCCTGCCCGTTCAATCCGGTGACCTCTTGCTATGGCTGCCACCGGTTCATGCCGGTCCGTGATGTGACATTGCATCGCGAAGTGCTGGCGGGCCTGCGCAGCGTGGTGCGCTTCTTCCATGACGCCTCGCGCGACGAGGTGGCGTCCCCAGCCTACTTGCAGTTGCAGCGGGCCATTGCCGGCGTGCAAGCGGTGCTGGCCGAGCTGGAGGGCGAGGCGAAATGAACGCTGGCTACCGCGCTTACATCGCCTTGGGGCAAACCTTGGCAGAACAACGGGGCCTGGCCTGGGCACTGCCATTGGAGCCGGACGGACGCGTGCGCCAAGGGCACGGCTGGAACCTCTCCGCGCTCGTGGGCGATGTGCCGCCTCCCGTGCACTACCTGAACCATCTCGGCCGTGATGCCAAGATGTTGACGGCCTTGGCCGAGCAGTCGAAAGCGCTTGCCCCAGCAGCGCTGTCGGCGGCATGGCAGGATCTGATCAAGGCCGCCGTGCTGGAGCAGCTGCTGGTCAAGCGCAATACCACCGGGCACATCGTGTCTAACATCGTGCGTCCCTTGCGGGTACTGGCGACGTGCCTACCCGGCCAGGAGCCTTGGCAACTGACGACACAGGATGGACACCATGCTGTCCAACTGGCGAGCAGCATCCAGGCCTGCGGCAAGCTGGGGCAGCTCGTGGAGGGCGTCCTCAGGAATCTGTTCGACGTGCAGCGGCTGGCGAACGGCGGTCCGCTCTACCAGGCCGCGATCCAGCGCCGAGCGACGAGTCGCCGGGTTCGTCGGGCCGCCTTCCTGCAATCCGCGGACGAACTACGGGCCACCCTCGAGCAACGCAAGCGCGCTGAACGTCTGCCGGAGCGGCGCGCCTTCTGGGAGTTGGTGCGCATCGTCATGACCGAGCCACCCCGTAGCTTCGTCGATACGCTGCGCTTCCTGTGCCTGCGCGCGATGATCGTGACCGGGTTGCGCATTGGCGAGGTCGTGCTACTGCCGGCGGACTGGCAGCGCACGCGCGCCTACTACGACCGGCATGGCCAGTCCGCGGGCACGTCGGGCGGCTACGCGGAGGCGCTGCTGCTGCGCCACTTCGCGGAAAAGCAGCAGACCCCGACGTCGGACAGTCGTGTGCTGTTCGAAAAGGTGCAGTATGTACCGGAGATGTTCCGCGACCTGCTGACGGAGACCCTAGTGCGCAGTGTGGCGCTGACCGAGCCGCTACGCAGGACCTTGCGACAGCAAACCGAAACCGGCCGTCTGCTGCCGTGGTACGCCGAGCATGAGGTCGTGCCCGCCGCCCATCTGTACCCTCACCTGACCGGCAATCCGTTCTGGGCTGCTATGGATGGCGCGCAGCGGGCCGACCTGCTGGAGCGCTATCGCGCGCAGTTCGACATCACCTTGCTGCAGGAGATGCATGACCTGCAACGCACCAGCCATGCGCGGCAGCCTCGCTTGGACTCGGCTGCCTACGTCTATCTGAACCGTCTTGAAAAGGCCATGCGGGCTGGCGAGCCCCCCCTATCATTCCGCCGGGCCGATGGCAGTGTGATCCCGCCTGACGTCCGGTTGCAATGGTCGCAGACATGCCTGCATGTGGGCGAACTCGAAGCCTACCTGCGGGCCGCGGTGCCGACCAAGCTGTCGGACACGGCACCGTTGCCACTGATGGCTGGCCAACTCCAGAGTTGGGAGTTGCTGTTCCTGGCGCCCAAGCGCTCGCTGGCGGAGGAACGTGATGACGGCATCTGCGATGTAACACGCGTGATGGCGGTGAACCGGCCAGATAGCGGCTTCGTGGCCAATGCGATCGGAGAGCGGCCCTCGGGAGAAACGCTGTTCCAGCGTTACGGGCAAAGCCCGGAGGACCAGCGACTGCACCTTGAGTCGCACATGCTGCGCCATTTACAGAACACCGAGCTGTTCCGGCTCGGTGTCGCGGACACGATCATCTCCAAGCGCTTTAACCGGCGTAGCGTGACGCAAAGCTACGTGTACGACCATCGCAGCCTGGCCGAGCAACTCGACCAGATCGAGTTGCCGGCTGAAGTGGAATCCTCCCTGGGCGAGAAAGCCGCGACGGTGGCCAAAATGATCCAGGCTGGCAAGGCCAGCGGCCCCCTTGTTGCCGCGTTCCTGCGCATCCAGGCTGACGAAGGCGACGAGGCGGCCTTCGCCTATCTGAAGGCGGAAGCCGATGGCTTCCATGTGACTCCGTACGGGCACTGCCTGAACAGCTTCACGGTCGATCCCTGCCCCAAGCATCTGGAATGCTTTACCGGCTGCCGGCACCTGTCAGCGACCAATCTGCCCGAGAACCGGGCGCATCTGCTCAAGCTGGAAGGCAAGCTGGTGGCCGCTCTCGCGCATGCCGAGGCACGGCCGGCCACGGCGCCGGGGCGCGACAACCAGATCGCTCATGCGCGCGTTCGGCTCGAAGGCGTGCGCAAGCTGCTGGCCAGCGCTAACGGCGAGCTGCCCTTCCCTGATGGCCCGGATCTGTCGGTGATACCGCCACGCGGAGTGCTCGATGACTGAGACCAAGACGACAGCGGCGGCGCCAGACGATCCAGACCTCGTTCGCATTCTGAAAGATCTGCTGGCCCACGACGAGACCATCACGGCGCGCGCCGTCGCGCGTCGCCATCCCAGCCTCAAGGCGGCTTCGTCGATCACGCGCAGCCCCGTGCGCAGCCAGTTGCTGGCGCAATACCAGCAGCGCCAGGCGGAATTCCGCCGCTGGCAGCGTCGCCTGCCGCGACAGGCGAGCGCGGTGACGGCGGCAACGCTGGCCGACAAGGAGCTGCGCATTGCCGAGCTCGAGCGGCAAGTGAGGCTGCTGACGAGTTCGCACCTGGCCATGATCCGGGTCGTGGGCGAACTGGGCGGCTTCAGCAAATGGGCCGCCTTCTATGAGCACTATGCCGAGGCCCGGGCGCAACTCGAAGCGCTGGGCGCCCTGCCGCTCGCGACGATCACCGCACTTCCCTCAGTCTCCCGGCCCGACGAGGGCGAGCCTCCCAAAGCCTAGGCGCGTCGACTTCGTGTCAAATACGCTGTTGCGTTGCTGGCAGCCATCCCGCGCAACAAAGTGACCTCAGATCGTTGCGCAACAGTGCGGCCACCCGGCTGTGGATAACTTCGCTGAAAACCCGCTATATATCAATATGGGGCAGTGAAAACGCCCCTCGCAACAAAAACCCCGACATACCAACTGTGCGACATGAGTCCTATGCGTCACATTTGCGCTGTATCTGGTGCAGGTGTCTTCATCAGCGCTTTTACTACGCAGCCTCAGCTGAGGCACGCCAGGCGGATTACGTGATGGTATGGACGGCGCCAGCCGCCGGCCACATGGGATGCTGGCCCCAACCAGCCATGATATGATCGATCATGGCTGAAAAGAAAACCATTGACGAAACGCATAAGATTTCGGACAAGCGCGGAAACGGGAAGTTGAGGCGAGAAGTCTGGTGTGACACGGCCACCGGGGAAGTGACCCGGTATAACCTGGCCTACATCAACCACAGTCTTTTTGCGGGCGACAACGGGCGTGTCGTCGGCTATGACAATGCCCATGACGGCCACCACCGCCACTATTTTGGCGTCGTCGAACCGATAGATTTCGTCAGCTTCGAAGACATTGAGGCCCGATTCGAGGAAGACTGGATTGCCCTGAAGGAGTGCAAATGACAAAGCTCATCATCAAAACCGGGACTGAGGCGGACTTCTTCAAGCGTGGCCGTGAGCTGGCCAGGATGGCCGATCGAGCCAAAAAGCTGCCGGATGAGCGAACCATCAGCTTTGAGGATCCTGCTGACGTGCTGAAGCTCATTACGGCAGCTCGCCTAGCATTATTTCATGCTGTGAAAGAGCGGCCGGGTTCGATCACTGAGATTGCAGAGCGACTGCATCGGGATCGCAGCGCCGTCAAGCGGGATGTTGATGAACTGGCTCACGCCGGGCTGGTGACAGTTGCCGAGAAGGTACTACCTGGGCATGGCCGTATGAAGGAAGTTCGTGCAGCGGCGGTTCGGGTTCATCTCCACGCTGAAGTCGCGTAGACACGGCTTAGAGCCGTCGCCTGCAGGAAGAGCAGCGAAGGGAAAATGCACGTTAACGGTGCCCCAAGGCCTCCCAAATCTGGACACCGAGTTCCGCCATCGACCTGGTTTCGGGATAGAAGAGACAACTGCCGTCGGCATTGCGCTGTACCAGATGCATCCCGGCACGCGCTGCCTGCCCCCCTCCGCCCCTGATCACGTTCGCCGAAACAACTGGTCCTCTTCACCGAAATCCGCAGGCTAAGGACCCTAGCAAAAATAACTTGAACAGTTGTCCTCGCGTCTATACGATGCGCACATGGATATCAGCGAGGCAGTCGAAGCGAAGTTTCGGGCCCTGCAGGCGCGCCTTGATGAGGCGACGTTGCGCCTATGGGCCGCCGCCGAAGCGCGCAGCCTGGGGCGTGGGGGCGTGAGTCTGGTGGCCAAAGCGATAGGCATCTCGCGCACCACGATCTATGCGGGACTGGCCGAACTCGAAGCGGCCGGTGGAGCGACGCGGGACATGACGGCCAAGCGCATTCGTGCCCCGGGAGGCGGGCGCAAGAGGCTAACTGAGCTCGATGCGAGGTTGTTGGAGCACCTGGATGCACTGGTGGAGCCGACCAGCCGGGGTGACCCGATGTCAGCACTACGATGGACGTGCAAGAGCACCACCCGTCTGGCCGAAGAGCTCAACCGGCTGGGGCATCGCGTGAGTCAGCGCACGATCTGCGATCTGCTGACGCAGACGGGCTACAGCTTGCAATCGGTGCGCAAGACACGCGAAGGCGCGCAGCACCCCGACCGCGACGCGCAGTTCCACTACATCGCCGACAAGGTGGCGCAGTATCAGCGCCAGCGTCAGCCGGTCATCTCGGTGGACACGAAAAAGAAGGAGCTGATCGGCGATTTCAAGAACGCTGGCCGCGAATGGCAGCCCAAGGGCCAACCCGAGCAGGCGCGTGTGCACGATTTCATCGACGATGAACTGGGCAAGGTTGCCCCGTATGGCGTCTATGATGTGACGGCCAACGAGGGCTGGGTCAGCGTGGGCATCAACCACGACACCGCCGAGTTCGCGGTTCAAAGCATCCGTCGCTGGTGGCTGGAGATGGGCCGTCCGTTGTATCCGAAAGCCAGGCGACTGCTGGTCACCGCCGACTGCGGTGGCAGCAACGGGTATCGTGTGCGGCTGTGGCGGGTGCAGTTGCAGCGACTGGCCGACGAACTCGGTTTCGCTGTGCAGGTGTGCCACTTTCCGCCGGGTACGAGCAAGTGGAACAAGATCGAGCATCGCCTGTTCTGCCATATCACGAACAACTGGCGCGGCCGACCGCTGTTGACGCGTCAGGTGGTAGTGAACCTCATCGGCAGCGTGAGTACCGCTGAAGGGCTGAAAGTGCGTGCGGAACTGGACGAGAACATGTACGACGCAGGTATCAAGGTCAGCGACGCCGAACTCGCTGCCGTGGCCATTGAGCGCGACGAATTTCATGGCGAGTGGAACTACCGCATCAAACCTCGAACATCTCGTCGCAAGACGTAATTGTTCAAGTTATTTTTGCTAGGATCCTAACCTGGTCCCCAGCGCCGAAGTGGTTCGAAACGGCTGGGTATGGGGCCTGCCGCGACTGCGCGACATGTTGACTATGCAGCTGTGTCACCACTGATATGTCCGACGGCGTCACCTTTCACACACGCACTGCCCTTGCCGAAGGCCTTCGGCAGCTGTTCAAGCAACTGGGGCATCGACTTGCCCTCCGGCAACCGCCTACTGTGTCTCGCTGGCGGCATGGCGGTCCACCTCTATACGGCCAACCGTGCTACGACCGACGTCGAGTTGTCAGCAAGATAACCAGACTCGCTGACAATGGCCGCGAGGACATTCGCGCCCTGGTCGCGGCCGGCCTGACCTCAGCAGCGGAGATTGAAGACCGGGCCACGCACGCACTCGGTGGATATGTCGGCGGCATTGCCATGTCGAAGGCGAATTTCCGCCACGCCATCGAGATTGCACGTGAAGCGGAAGTTGATGCGATCGCAGAGTCCTTCAACAGGGAGCGCCCCCGAAGTTGAAGCGTGCGCGTTCGGATGCCCTGGTTTACTTGCCCCTTTTCCGACTCGGATCGTCCCGTAGTCCACTCCGCGTCGCGCTCAAAGATTGCGCGAGCCGTCGGAGGTTCTTCCAAATGTCAGCCGGCATCCTGTGCAGCTTAGCCGCTACTTCGACTACAGCCTTGGTGACGAGCTGTAGCGGTGCGTCTGCCATTGCGACATACAGTCGGTACGCCAACGGGACCTCACCAGGGGCCAGGCCCGCTCAAGTTCCTCCGGCGTGAACTCGCCCATGTAACTAACGTTCGCGCCCTTCGCGGCATCCATAGCGTGCGGGTCGCCGTGCCTTTGTGCTGACTGGCTTCAGGGTCCGTCAGGTCGAGAGTCAGCCCCAGCACGCCCATCAGCCGGCCCACGGCACGACCGTTGGCCTTCGGTGGCTGGCGTCGAAGGCTTGCGAGTCGGGCGATGGGGGCGCTATTGCTGTAAGGCGGCCATACAGCAAGGGGCGAATATGTTGATGTACGGCTTCAGAGCGCTTGCATTCCCGCCGATAGTTGTAGGCTGAACCGTTAGCGCACGCTACTAGTTCGCGTGTTTCGATGTTCCCCATGCTGTCCCATGCATACCTACCAAAATCCAGAGAATCCGGCGTCCGTCCTGCTTGAATGGCTGGAAAGTACGCCACATCAGGTCCGGGTGCCGCTCCTGAGCAAGGCGCTACGAGCGTTGTCGGCCACCACGATTGGCATTGGAAGCGTGAGCCATGTGCATGCCACTGCGATGAAGCAGTTGGCTCGATGGCTGCTACCCACCAACGAGAGCGATGGTGCCGTCGATGTTTTCAAAATCATGACTGTGCGGGCGCAATTCGACTTCGTGATCTCCGAGCGCACAGATAGGTTCTGGGCAAAGTACCAGCAGGACAGTGAGGTTGCGCTCAGACAGTTCTGCGAGCAACCGGACAGTACCGCCATGCGCGAGGTATTCGCACGACGAGAGCGCGCAAAGTTCGAGTGGTTCGCGAAGGCTTGGATGGACATGCGGCCGTCATGGCTGGAGGTGTGCGACGGGCCCTTGTCTGATGACGCGCTTTGCAACTGGATGCGTCTCCAGAAGAAACTGGAGATCGCCAGTATGGTGCCGCGTCAAAGCTGAACCCTGTCCATTGCGGCTCAAAGTTGGCCGAGTGCCGGAGGGTGTTGGGGCTGGCAGCGTGCGCCGACAGCGTATGCGGAAAACAAGCTTTTCTGAGCAATTCGCAGCCTTCGCGCGCTTCTGTCGTCTGGGTGCGCCGCTCCCTTGACTTTGGGACTGCATCGGTAGAGTGAAACGCATGCGACGCGACTCCATGCCCATGCTCTCCACTATGCAACTTTCCCTGTTTCCCATCACACCGAGGCTCTGCAACGATCCCGCCAAGCCAGCTCT
The DNA here is from genome assembly GCF_032465815.1 of Cupriavidus sp. BIC8F. Lineage (NCBI taxonomy): Bacteria > Pseudomonadati > Pseudomonadota > Betaproteobacteria > Burkholderiales > Burkholderiaceae > Cupriavidus > Cupriavidus sp. BIC8F. Next base: position 249,721 of record NZ_CP136096.1, read on the forward strand.
GCTTTTGATGGCCTGCTCCGGCTCGAAGCTCGATCGGGATGCACGTGCTATCGATCTCTATAGGGGCGTCATGTTCCAATCGTACCGGGCACACCTGCGCAGCGATGCGGCGCCCTGCGTCCTGATCCTGTCCGCGCGTCACGGCTTCCTGCAGCCCGACACCGAGATTGCGCCATACGACGAGCGCATGGCGCGGCAACGGGCCGACCAGATGGTGGCTGATTTATCGAGCTACCTTCGGCCAGCTGCCTGGCCGACCCATTTCGGGTCGGTGATGTTCGCTGGCGGCACCGAGTATCGGCGCGTCATGCGCGCCGCGCTGGCTCTCCAGTACGGTCCCACATTGCCTGTCCTGCAGGAAACCATCGGTGGCATCGGCATGCAGCGGTCCCAGCTTGGCGCCTTCCTTGACGGGTTGGCGCCGTCGTTCCGCGAGCAGATCGGCCAGCATGCCAACGGCACGCCGATCTATCGCGCATATGGATGGATCGAGTCCGGCGCCATCGCCACCCTGCTCTACCGGGCGGCGCCCGCTCGCCCCGCACGCCAGGCTCGCGTGCTTTCGGTCTTTAATGGGCCGAGCGGCCCCACCGCCGATGTCGAGGTGGAAGAGTTCGTGCGCGGCCGCGCGAAAATCTGCCCCCGCTGGGTCAGCGTCGCGGATCTGCATCCCCTCACGCCGAAGGAGGCAGCATGACCGATTTCTATCCGGCGCTCCAACGAGAGGCGAAGGACCTGTGCCAGACGGGCCCAGACACGCCCGAAAGGCTGCTGGCACTTGCCCATGAGGGATATCGGGCCTGGGCCAAGGTCGGCAATCTGCATTTCCCGCCCGAGAAGCGGTATGCGCTGCTCCAGGAAATCCTGCGCTACTGCGCCTCGCGCTGCTTGCTGGCCTGCTGCTTCACGCAGGACTACCGATTGCGTGAGATAGCCGACATGCTGGATGCGAGCCATCCCCGCTATGCCTGCACGCGCGCTCGGGTGTCTGCACGGCGCAATCGCTACGGCCGGCCGCAATTCTGACCCCCGCTGCCCCCCTCCTCTGTCAGCAGAAATGCCCGCCTCGGCGAGGCGGCAGGGGTGAGGGATTGGGCAATTTCAGTATATAACAGCGTGTATGACGCGAATGGACTCCCTCTGGCTCACGAACCCGACCCGTGCCTATCGCGACTGGCAGGCACGCGAGGCCGCTGGCGCCGATCGCCGCCCGTTCTCCGCGCGCTCGATCGTGCAGCATCAGGCCATGTTCGAGCACTTCCGACGCCATCTGTTGGCCCGGGGCGCATCCATCGCTTCCTTTGGCGCCGCCGATATCGAAGCGTTCTGGCAGACAGCCGACGCCAAGCACTACTCGCAGGCGACGCGCATGCGGTACGTGAAACTGCTGGACCGCCTATGCCGGCATTTGGTTTTCGCGGGCGTGCGCCGGGACAACCCGGCCGCCGCGCTGTTGGGCGCGGAGCGCTGGCCAGACGCTGATCCTGCACTGCAGTATCTCGATGCGGCCGAGGATGCGCGGCTGCAGGCTTACCTTCAATCCCCTGCCGAGGATCTGGCCAGCCTGCGCAGCCGCGCGATTGTCGCCACGTTCCTCGCGACAGGCGTCACTGCCGCGGAGGCCCGCAGCGCGCGACTGGTAGACCTAAGCACCGATGCAATCCCACCCTACCTCTTCGTGCTGGCACACGGTCCGCGTGACGCTCGCACGGTCCATCTGGCCGATTTCGCCGTGCCGCTGCTTTGTGCCTGCCGCGCCCGGCGCGAGACACTGCCCATCGAGGGCGAGTTGCTTTTCTCGCTCACCCCGGATGGTCGGTCGATCACGGACATGAGCTTTGGGCGGATCGTCGCGGCGGCGCTCGAAGCCATCGGCTTCGCCGGCGCAGAGCCGAGCCCGCGCACGCTGCGCAACACCTTCTGCAGGCGGCAGCTGCTCGCCGGCCGCTCGCGCGACGAGGTCAGCCGGATACTGGGCTTGACCAGCCATCGCACCTGCGACCGAATTGCTGCCACGATCCAAGCCGACTGACGTTGCAAAAAGCTCAATTTCGTTGGGAAATGCCCTAGATCAAGGCTCTTTCCCCTTGCATGCGCGTCTGTATTTGCTATTCTTCGCCGGTGCGATGCACGCTCAATCCGACTTGCAGGCGCGCATTTCCAACCTGACACGACTATGGCCACGAAAGCAAAACCCGTAGCAAAGACCGCAACGAAGACCGCTGCAAAGAAGGCAGCCCCCGCGAAGAAGGCAGCTCCCGTGACGAAGGCCGCTCCCGCCAAGAAAGCCGCGTCGGCTGCCCCGGTCGCCAAGCCGCTGAAGGACACATTCAACAAGTCCAGCCTGCTGGCACACCTGATTGCCCAGACGGAACTGGACAAGAAGACCGTTCAGACGGTACTAGCCCACCTGGAAAACACCATGGTGAGCGCCATCCACAAGAAGGGCGCCGGCGAGTTTACTTTCCCGGGCCTGTTCAAGGTGTCGGCCATTCAGGTCCCGGCCACCAAGAAGCGCTTTGGCAAGAACCCGTTCACCGGCCAGGACCAATGGTTTGCGGCCAAGCCGGCCAGCGTGAAGGTGAAGGTTCGCGCGATGAAGAAGCTGAAGGACGCCGCCCTGTAATCGCACCGGCTCCGACTAGCAAAAGAAATGGCCCCGAATCTCGCGATTCGGGGCTTTTTTGCATGGATCATTGCCTAGAAGAGCGATTGCTGCCGCGTAGCGATGCGCCGCCACGCCGACTGCCCGGCCGCCGGCAGGCCCCGCCCGCGCGCGCAACGCGCCGACTGGCCCGGCTCAAGTTTCGGAATCCGTGGCACAACCTCGCCGGCCAATACGTACATGAGCGCAGGAGCTTTCGCCGGTTCGCCCGAGCCATCGAAGGTGGTACCCTCAACAGCGATTACGACCATCAGACCCATGGTTGCTCCAGTTTTTGGTCAGAAGAAAAGGAAAAGCCGGTCTCTTCGGGAGCCGGCCATGGAATGAAATGGAGAAGGCGATTACGCCCCGGCAGCAAGCGCCCTGACGTCGATCATGCCATCGGCTTCATCAACGAGCTCCGGCGTCTGGGAGATGAAGAATTCCCGCTCATATCCGCCAACCCGCAATACTTCACGCTTCATCTTCATGAAGGCGCGCTTGCGCTCCGGATCCAGCGGACCGTCCGCTTCATCGGTGAACAGAGTCTGAAAGGACTGCTGCGCGTGTTGCGCCCGATACAGGGCGATACCGCGCGTCAGGCACTCGTTGATCCACACCTTCTGGCCGCCGCTGATCACGGAAAACTCCTTCGAGCTATCGTTATCGGCATCCAACACCGCAATCGAGAATCCCTCCCGGGCTTCCCCGCTGGCCAGCGTCGTCTGCGTCTGGATCGCGATTGTGAATCGCGGCCCATAGCAGGCGAGCAGCAAGTCATTGACGATGCCGGTAATGGCCGGCCCCGCATCATCGATCGACAACGCGATCACGCCGTCGTTGCCGAGCCCCTTGCCGAGCAGCTTCCACTGCGCGATTTCGTCGGACAGGCGTTGCACCTGCGACTCAAGCGCCGGCAGACCACTAAGCTCCCGCTCGATGCGGTCACGGTCGGTGGCCAGCGCACTTTGACGGCGGATCAATGATTCGATCTTGCCGTCGGCCGCGCTGACCCTTTCCCGGACGCCCGCAATGTCGCGGTCGAGGTCCGCAATCAGGCCCGTCACGTCAGTTACAGCCAGCGTGTCAACCTCTCGCTGCACCGCAGCCAGCTGGGATTCAACATCCTGGAGATCCCGGACGAGCCGGTCCTTCCGTTCAGTCTCCTCCTGCGCCAGGGCTGCCAGGTCGCCCCGTGCCTTCTCAAGCGCAGCGGCGGCGGTGTCAAGTAACGGTCTCTGAGCCGCCAGGGCAGTCAGGCGCTGAAGCTCCTGATTGTCTCGCGCGATGTCACGCTGCAGGGACGCCACCGCTTCACGACGCGCCGGCAGACGCGGTAGTACCGCCTCCATCGGTCTCAGGGCTTCCTGCTTATCCCTGTAGCTCGTTCGCAGATTGGTCACCACGATAGCTTGGGCCTCGTACTGGCCCTTGGCCTCGCGGGCTTGCGCAAGCAATGGGCACTGGCCGTGCATTGGGTGGCCGCTGCAAGGCACGGTATCCATGACATCGGTCTGGGCCTTGAGGGTCCGCGCCAGCTGTGCCGCCACCGAGCCGCGCTGCTCCATCCCGCGCAGCTCACTTGCCAGCCCCGCATGCCGCGTCGCAAGAGCTTCGACTTCGGCCAACTCCCGCTGCTCTTCGGCAAGTTCCGCTTGCCGACGGCCAAGGGCCATCTGCACGCCATCACGTTGCGCGCCTGCGGCGGTGATCACCTCGGATTGAGCAAGGGCTGCCTGGCTCGTCGCCAAGGTATGCTCAAGGTCCCGCTGCCGCGCAGTCGCCTTCGCAATCGCCGTGCGATGGTCAATGGCAAGCTGCTGGGCACGTGCCGTCAACTCCCGCTTGCGCTGATGCAACTCGCGCAACCGGGCTTCGGTGCCGGCTGATGCCGCCTGCTTGGCAGCTAGCGTGGCACGTTCCTGCTCCAGCTTGCTGCCACGGTTGAGCCACTCCGTACGATGCGTCCGCTCAGCAGCAAGGGCCTGGTCGATCTCCTGGATCTCAATGGTCATCGCTGCCACGGTGTCGCGCTTGCCGGACAGCACAAGCACATTCCGCTGCAGGCCATCCAGAGCACGGCTCAGCGCCTTGGCCACGTCGCCCGCTTTCGCGGACAGCTCGCGCAGGTGATCGATCCCGAGCAGCTCGGCGAGCAGCTTCTTGATCTCGGCGGGCTGGTAGCTTGCCAGCGGCCGCCGGTTCTGCGCGGAAAACACGCTGGAGAAGAAGGCTTCGGCGGATCCGAGCACCGAGTCAAGACAGCGACCGTAGGTGTCAGCCTTGCCATCGGATACGGTACCGTCCGCCAGTTGCACCGGCTTCCAGTCGCCCATCGCGTTCTCGAACAGGTAGTACTCCGCCTTTCGGCTCTTGCCTGGGTTACGAAACGCGAACGCCGACCGGTAAGCCTTGCCACCGTGCTCCCATTCCAGGTCCTTCTCAGCGCGCGGGGCACAGAGGTGGTCCCAGTACGAGAAAGCGTCGGCCGACATCTTCGTCGCGTGGCTCGGCATGAGTGGATACGGATGCAGGTTGTCCATGATCGTGGTCTTGCCTGTGCCGTTGGGGCCGACAATTGCAATCAGGCCAGCCGGCAGATCGGTCAAATCCACCGTAACGCTGTCCCGGTGCATGCCATCGCGGATACCGTGGAAGCCGGCGAGGGTCAATTTCAAGGGGCGCATTCGACGACCTCCGTACCAAAGGAGTGGAGATAGTCAGGCGGCAGCTCCATGGCGTCGCTATCCAGCAACGGCATCTCTGCCGCAGCCGGCACATCCTGCTCCGGCAGGCCAGCGATCGCACGTTCGACCGAACGAACCGCCGCTGCAAACTGAACTCCGGCCATTTGCAGCAGCGCCTTCCAGTCGTCCAGGCCAGTCATGGCCCTGAGCTCTAATGCGCTCCACTGTCCGGCAAAGCCGTTCGAAAATGACCAGATAAGGTCCTGCAGCTCCTTGGACGGTGCCACGGAGTACCAGGTGTTGCCACCGTCGGTGGCGATCGCCATGACCAGCATGTGATCGCGTTTGCCAATCACAGCACCGCGGCCATGGCCGAACGGCTCATACATCATGCATTGCGTGAACTGGTGGTTCTCGCACAACCGCTTGGCCAGATCCGTACGGGTCATAGCACTTTCCTCAACATGCAGCCACTTCGGACCGGCGTGATAGAGAATCATGTTGCACTCCAGGGGTAGGACGGAGCGCGCCCCAAACGGGAAGCACCCCGTCAGGGTAGATAGAAGAGAAATGGATACTGCTGGATCGATGCGTCAATGACGCGGGGTGAAACCGGGTTTCGACAGCCTCTCACGGCTGTCGGAACATGGCTCGCATGTTCAGAGGGTTAAGCGGGTTGCCCTGCGAACAGGTCATCGGTGAGCCAGTCCATACTTGACTGGTCGCCCAACGGCGCCGAGGCGAGAAACGCCACGGGGTCGGGGCTCGGCTCGGAGCGTTCAACGCCGCTTGGTGTCACTTCCGCTCGAGGAGGTGCTTCCGCACCAGCCTCGCGCAGTTGGGCCAGCACGCCGTCCGCGATCGACTGCGCATCGAGCGTTTCCAGCATAGTCAAACGGTCCACCAACGGGGCAGTGTCAACGCCGGTCAGCTCACCCCAGCGGGAGAGCTTTTCCGGCAGGCTGGCCGCCCGGCTGATCCCTTCAGCGCGGCTACGCACGGCCGGCAAGACGCGCGCCTCGATCTTGACCTCGGCGCTTTTCCCGAACAGCGCAAGAACCGCGTCACGGTCGACCAGCTGACGATGCTCCTCGTTGACCGTCCAGCGAATGCGCACGAACTTGTCACCGGCTTCCATGGCAATGTCGGCAAGCCTTGCCATGTCCGGCAGGCCGTCGAAGTCCACGCACACCGTCTCGCGTGCAGGCGTGGCCACCAACGAGGCCGTGGCATGTCCGGGGATCACTTGCCACTGAAGGTATCCCTTCTCCCCAATCTCGCCGTAGTGGAATCGCCCGATTGAGCCGGCATATGCCACTACCCTGCCCTCCCGCTCCCATTGCTGTGCGCGGTGGATATGGCCAAGCATGAAGGCGTCACACTCGGCCTCGAACAGCGCGCCGATGGTGAACTCATGGTCGAAGCCGGCCATGGGTACGCCGTGCTCGGTCTGGCAGCCGTTCACCGTGCCGTGCGACACGCCGACCGTGCGCACGCCCCATGACCGCCATTGGCGATTGATAGCGCCTGCCGCGACCAGGTAGTGGGCAAGGTGGTCACCCACCGCCGTCGCTGCATTGGCCACGCCGGCGGCGGCAGCCAGTACCGCCTTGTTGACGGTCGGCACGCAGGTGAAGACGACGTCGGGCATGCCGTGCTGGGCGAGCAATACATCGATTTCAGCGATCGAGAAGACCGGGCCATCCGACGGTACAAACTGCCCCGTGCACAGCGCTACCTGGTGGATGCGATCGGCTACGTATACAGGATACTGCGCACCGATGAGTCGGAACAGGTCCAGCGTGCCCGGTGGCTCATGACTGTAAGTGCCCTGCAGGAGCAGGACGGGCATGTGGGCCGACAGCCGGTGAATCTGACGGGCCAGCGCGGACAACGCCGGCGTGTGCGCGTCAAGGCGATGATCGGTGGAGTCTCCTGACACGACCCCGACCTGGCAGGCCGACGCTATCGCATCGTCGACCGCAAAGCCAAAGCAGCGGTCCGCCTCAGCCAGGTGGCTGGGCGAATAATGCAGGTCTGAGAAATGACCCAGACGCAGGCTTTCGCCTTCATTGAACATGGAACCTCCTAGGAAAAGGCAATGTGCCGGCGGAAGGCGCCGGCGAAGCTGAAACGAAGAATGGACGCCGTCAGGCATCACCAAAGCGAGCCGGCCCCGGGAGCTAGCTCAGAGGGGCAATCTCGGCAGCGATGACCTTTACCTGCTCACGGTACGCGACCGGGTTGTTCTCCAGCGCTATGCGCATATCTTTGACCACCTGCCGGACTGCGGTGGGCCGCTTCGTCCAACCAGCGCCAAATCTGTCCTGCAGGAATATGCGCAGATCCATACGGTCCTGGTCGTTGTCAAAACCCAAGCGCCCCGCAAGTTCGTTGAATTCCGAGGCCAGGTCTTTGTCGGCCGCGTGCGGGGCATGCGCATCGGGCAACGCACGCTCATCTTCTGGCAGTAATTCGCCTAGAGACTCGCTCTGATGAGACGCGTCCGGTGCGCTCTCGAGCGCTGCGACCGCGTGTTGCGCGGCTTCGACATGTGCGAGTTGCGGTCGATCGGAGCCATCGAGCAGCCCGGCCAGATCAAGATCCGCATCGAGGGTGATGAGCCACTGCATCTGCCGGACCGGCTTGCCGAATTCGGGCTCGATCCGGCTGATCTCGACCTCTTGCTTGCTCATAAAGAACTGGACCCCGACCAGACGCCCTCGTGCAAGCGCAACGGTCTGCATGGCCGCGTGCGCCTTCTGCAGGACATAAATTGACGTTGTCGGCAATTCGATCAAGCCCAGGCCCCGAGTGCTGGGGACCGCGAACAAGAACGAGGCGGACAGATTGCAGAGACCTTGTTGGTACTGAGGGCAGCTGTGTGGATCGCACCGGCCGTCCGGAATTGCATCGTCCTGACGGAGGATGACGGGTCGACCACCCCACACGCGCTTCGCACGATTGGCTCGCGCATCTCGTTGTACCAGCGCATAGGTCTTGCAGTAGCGCAAGCCGTCAGGTCCGTACTCCGAAAAGAACTGCCTGCCGCTGGCCGTGTACGTCACCAGCTCATTTGGCATGTTGCGCAGCCAGTCATCAAAGGCGAACACCACGGGGAAGCGCCATAGCTTCAGGCCATTGCCATCGCCGCGGTCTTCGCCGTAGCGCTGCATGATGTCGTCGGCCACGGCAGGATTCGCGAAGTCCGTGCCCCGGCAGGTAAACCATGGCACGTTCTTCGGCACCAGGGCGTTGCGCAATTGGGTCTTGCGCTCGATCTGGATGCCGATCGACTCAAATGAATGCCCTTGGGCAAGCATCGCGTCGTGGATTCGCACGGCTTCGGGATTCTCCCGGGCCTTGCGAGTCAGGACTTTGATTCCCGGCCGGATCTTTCCGATGATGGGCGGCCGCATGGGCCGCTCCTCTAGAAGGCTTCTCGGTCCGTCGAAGCCGCTGTAGGTGATGGGTGCATGCATGCGTTGTTTCTCCTTTCTGAGAGAAAACGAACGACGTTCGCCCGGATGGACGCACCATGCTCCCGTAGGCGCAAGGCTGTGTCTGCCCCGCGCTGGGTCGTTACGGTGGAAAGGAAGGCCGCGCGAGCGGCTTCCGGAAGACTGGCGACGTGTGCCGCCTCACAAAGATTTCGCCAGGCTGCCGGCATGTCCTTGTACATCGGACGCCGACGAAGCAGCGTTGCCGCGATGGCGGCGGAAATCTCGGAATCGTGGTGCATGGCATCTCCCCGAAACAGGCTTCTCACAAACAAAGAAAGCCCGCGTCCCGGGTGCGCCGGAAAGCGAGCTTTGTTCGAGAGACCTGCATGCCACGCCCCTTCCGGGGGCGTGGCACTCAGGGAGCAGCGCGCTACGTACGCGCCGCTCATGCTGAGGACGTAAAGTCGTCCTCGTGCAGCATGGTCACGCTGCACAACAACCCATTTCGCGAACCCACAGGTTCGGCCGCAGGTTCACGGATCGGCTCGACGCCAGCCGTTCTGCCTAGGAGGGGCCTGGAGAGAGACGCCACATGGTCCCAGGCTCGAACGGTGTCCAGCGTGCACTCATGAAGAGGCACAGCGAAAGACGCGTATTACGAGCTGATGAGGGAAGTGTTCGGCGAAAACACTTATCACAAGGAATATCCACACCGGTAGCCAGCCGGTCGGCGCGTGCGCAAATGGCACGACTTGAAGCAAAAGATGGACTCGCCAGGAGTCAGGTCGATGCGTCAGTGACGCGAGGTGTGAGTGAATTGTGGCATATCAGCACCCGGAAATAAGTCAGAAAGCTCGCCAATTATGTGTCGCTTTCTCCGGGCATGTGTGCAGTATTTTGTCTCAGAATTCCTGCTGAGAGAGATCCCACCACATGAAACATGGCCGAACCTTCCCACCATCTGCCCGATGGCGAGGCGCGTCCGATACCGCTGATATCATCGCGGGACGCGCCTTCTGACACCACCGCAGCCGACGCCGGACCCAAGCCCATCCGCCGGATGCTCAGCGAGGGACGCGTCGCCAAGATCGTTCCTCAAACGGACAGCGGCACAGAAGTGTCCTACTGCACCGACTTCGTACGAAACTTCCTGCGCAGCGACTACAACTACATCACGTCCAAATTCTCAGTGGCCAGCAAAGGCAAGATCCTCGCCCTGGACGAGGCCTTTCGGGCGGCGCAGGAATGGATGGACGCGAGGCTGCAGTGGATTGAGCGGCAGCCAAGGCGGCATCTCAGCCTCAGGTTCGACCAACGGCAGCTCGTGGTGACACACTCGTTAGCCGGACGGCTAATCCGGCTGCTTAACCAGCACGACAGGCTCTTCCACCGTGCGCTCGGAGCATACATGGCCCAGTCCATTACCGACACTGAGAAAGACGATGCGATTTTTGGCGCCGCCCGACAAATCCGCGCGATCCACCGGCTTTGCATCCCCGACAACGACTGCTTCTCACCCGACGGAAAGCTGATCGATCAAGCCTGATACACGAAAGACAGTATGGACATCAAGGAAATCGAACGCTTGCACGCGCACTACGCGGAACCGCCAGTCACGATCGAACTGGCCCCGTCCGGTGCCGTGAGCCTTAGCGCCTCCTTGGCGCTGCCCCCACCTCACACGCCGTCCGGCAACGAGCCGGTGCCCGTCTGGGCGCGTATCAAGCCGATCCATTGGCAGGGCCTTGGCATTGTGCTGATTGCCGTTCTCGCCTTCGGCGGCGGTCGATGGCTCGCGTCGGGCGAGACGCACAAGCGCCCCGACTCGTCGACGGCAGCCGCTTTGCCAGCGGCCAATGCGCCAGCTGAAGATGGCGGCCACGGATGGCCCGCGTCGCAGCCAAGCGTCGCGCAGCCAGCCGCTGCACCTGTCCCCTCACCCTCGGCTGCGCCGGCGGTCTCCGCGCCCGCGCCTGCGGCGAGCTCAGCAGTCGCTGCCGAGGCCCGGGCGAAGCCCCAAGCGCCCAAGCAGAACGTGGCTGCGCCGGCGCCCACCAGGCAGCAACAGGCCTCCCCCGCACAGACCGCGCAGGTAACCCCAGCATCCAGCCGCGGAAACGAGATCAAACTGTTCTGACTCCAGATATGACCCAGCAACGAACTTTCAGCTTGATTCAAGCGGGCCTCAGCATCCATGGGCACGTGGCCTGCGATCACGGCGTCAGCTGTTTTGGCCTGGTCGACGGCGATTTGCGTTCGTCCCGAGGCTTGGTCCATATCGGTGCGGAAGGGCTGATTCGTGGCACCGTTGAAGGCGATCACGTGCTAATTGATGGCACCGTCGAGGGAGATGTGGCGGCCCGGATTTCCTTGCATATCAATGGCCGTGTGAAAGGCCGGATTGCCTATGCCGGTACCATCCGGCTTGGGACCTCTGCAGCCTTGGAGGGGAACATTTCGCGCGTTCCCGCACTCACCTATGGCGACGGTCTGAAGTCGACGATCGAAGCCACCGCGCCGACGACGGAGGCCGAGCCGGCGGCAAAAGTATGAGCATGCTCAAGGCAATTTTCCGGAAAGCTCGCACATAAGCGTCGTCTTTCTGCTAGAACCCGTAAAGAACAAGGGCCCGACACGCAGACGCGTTGGGCCCTTTCCTTTTTCATTCGCGCAGTTCGCGCATGCTCACTATCTTTTGAATAGTAAAGAGATTTCGGACTGTGATCCACGGTCCCCGGCTGCCTCGCGCGTCAATGAAGGCCACAAGTGGCACGCGGCTGTCAATGATGCATTGAAATGTCCGACCGCCATGCACCGAGTCTTCGATCGCGTATTGCTTGCCGTGGCGCAGCTCGAACGCGACATTGCCTTGCGACAATCGCATGCCCACAATTGCAGATTGCACGGGCACTGCAACAATCGGGAGCCAGTCGTCAAACGGCGAGGAATGTCCGTTGTGGGCAACTGAAAACCACTCGTCGACACGCAAGGCGATGCCATGTCGCGGCAGGCGGTCGACGTCCGTCACTTGAAGCTGGGGTTCCAAAGCTCGCTCCTCAGGCGCCTGCCGGCAACCCGCGCGCCGCCTTTGGCAACGGTCCAGCCGCTGACTGCGACTGGCACCTGCCGTTGTTTCGGCTACGCGAATAGCCCGACCACATACTTCGGATGAACAATGCTTGCTGACATATGAATCCAAAAAGAAGAGGCCCGGGGCGCGCCGGGGCTGGAGCCTGCTACGACCACTTCGGTACCCACCATCGGCACGTTTGTGGCTCGCTTGAGGGTGACAGGAATTGACAGCTCAGTAGTGACTTCGTTCCGCAAAAAGTGCCCCGGACGTAGCCAGGGCTTAATTCATACGATCACCTCAACGCATTCGCCAAAAGGTGGTGCGGCGATGCGATCCAACGGCGTGACTGAAGCCCAGAGGGCTGGATAGGCAGGCGCCGCGGCAGGGAATGCACCGTACAGGTCAGTGAGATAGACGAGGAAGGTAGGCTCGATGCCCTCCTGCTCCAGCCATACGAATGGCGGCTTAAAGCTGGTCCCTCCGCCCCCCTTCAACGGCCGCAGATCAACCACCTCGTCACGCTCGAACACCTGGACCTGCGTGACCCGCGTATCGCAATCGATGACGACGAGCCGGGCCGGCTGCAGCTGTTGGTGCACCGCAATAATCTCCGCCGCAAACTGCCGCTGCGTCTCGTCGAAGACCGAGCCGCTGGAGTCGCGCACGAATACCGCGTCTCCCACCGCTTCGGAATGCAACGACGGCAGATAGAGGCCCAAGTGGGCATAGCGACGGTTGGGCACTTTCCAGCTGTAGTCCGACCGGGCCGCCTGGGCGGCGAAGCGGTGCAACACCGCTCGCCAGTCGACAGACGGCCGAAGCGCGGCTTCCACCAGGTGCTCAAGGTCGCCAGGCAGCGCGCCGCGCATCTTGGCCGCTTTCGCCGCCTGATTCACGGCTACGCGCCATTCGCCCTCCACCGTCGGCCGGTCGGCGGCCGTGTATTGCCGCACCTCGCCACATCCTGTCGACGGTGGTGCTGGCTGCTGGCCACTGGCTTGCGGTGACGGCCCAGTTCCCGAGCCGCCGCCCGCCGCGGCATCCGGCTGCTGCGACGATTCTTCCTGTCGCAGCATCGCGTAGATTTCCTCAGCCGACTTGCCCAGGTATCGCCCATCCAGCAAGACGCCCTGAGGCAGCTTGAACTGCGCGTTGAGCACAAGCGGGTTCACCGCGTAGTCACACGCGCGGTTCCACCGCTCCTGATCCCGCGCCCCCATGCGCCAACAATGGCCATTGGCCACGTGGAGCACTTCGTGCGCGAGGACGCCCCGAAGCTCGAGGTCGTCGAGAGTCTCGACATACGCCGGGTTGTAGCCCAGGCGCACGCCATCGACCCACAGGCTCTCGCAGGCAGGATCCTCAACGAGGGCCAGGCGCAGGGCCAACGCACCGAAGAACGGTTGCGATAGCACCAGCGCCGCGCGTTGCTTCACGATTCGCGCATGCATGGCAACCTCACGCGGCAAGCAATTGGAGCATGGGCATGTCGCTCTGCTCGCGCGTCATCGCCGGCGGCGGGCCGCCCATGAATGCGGCCATCTGCGCTTCGATTTCCATCGCGCGCTCAGCCACATTCAGCCGCAGCAGCGGGTCATCCTTGAGCTGCGCCCCGGTGTAGCAGGCAAGCTGGTCCTGGGTCTTGGCGAGGATGGCCGCGAGCACGGGGTCGTCGGAGAAGTTCAGCTTGGGCAGCAGCGCGCTGAGTTCACGCAACTTATCGGCCACGTCAAGCCGCACGTTGCCCTCCCCGTACAGCCGGTTGGCGAAGTGCTGCACGGCCTCGTACAGACGGCCGACCAGGTCATTGTTGGCCGTTTTCACGGCGCCCATGACCCGCGCATCCATCTCATCACGAATGCCTTGCAGCACGTCGGGCGGCAGATCGATGCCGAACTGGCTGGCATCGGGGAAAGGCAGCACGGAGAAGCGAATGCCGAACTTCTTGCGCAGCTCTGCCTGGGTCGGGTAATCCGCCTCGTCGAAAAGACCGTTGAGCGCGACCCGTGCTTCGTCCTTCAGGCGTGGATAGTCGGCCAGGAACTGCGCCGTGGCGCCGTCGAACTCGTCGCGCAGCGCACGCAGCTTCTCCGCGACCTCCATGTAGACGGTCGTCGGCAGCAGACGCACTCCCAGCTGGTCGTAGTCCAGCGAGTGGCTATCGAACAGCGAGCGCGCACGATTGCCAATGGCGCAGACCTCCTTGTAGGACGTTGCACCCTCGGTCAGCAGCCGCTTGTTGAAGCGACCGATGTCCTTGGCCTCGTGCTTGGCCTCCACCTCCTGCGTGGCACGGGTGTCGAAACGACGCGCGCGCCAGACAGAAATATTGAGGGTCGAGAGCATGACGCGGGACGTCAGATTGGTGATGTTCATGATGAATCCTCACAGGGATGTGCCGCAAAGCGGCAGCGGAAAGAAAAAGGGCCGACTCGGGAAGACCCGAGCCGGCCGGCAGATGTGTTGCTGTTGCAGAAAGGCGGCTTTACTGGCCGCGGATGTGAGCCCCGATCGGGCCGCCCTGCGCCACGATGAATGCAGGGGTGCTGGCGATCGACGCATCGCGCTCCACGGCGTCGCGCACTAGGAGCACGGCAAACTCGCCGAGCCCCGCTTCGTGGAGCCGGCTCGCATAAACCATCACGCGATCGAAGTTGCTGGCGTTGGCCAGGCGCGCGAGCGCCGTGGCAATGCCGTACTGCACGGCGACATCGGTCGGGATCGGTGCGGTGGCGGGCGCCGCAAGTACGCCATCCGGAGACGGCATCTGGCGGAAGAGGCGCTTGAACGAGACAAACTCCGTTGCAGCGCCCTCCCCGACCGCACCGGCGAAGGCCACGTGCTCGAGTTCGGCAGGCACCACGTTCGACAGCTTGCCGACCATCCCCCAGCTTCGGGGGCTGGGAAGGTTCTCGATTTCCCGAGTCCGGTCTTCGGACAGCAGCAGATCGGGCTTGAAGCGCAAGAACGCGATCAGCTCCGGCGGCTGGTTCGTTGCCACCGCCCATCGCGTCCAGTCCTCGACCGAGGTTGTCAGTTCCACGATGGTCGCGAAGCGAGACTTCAGCGGATCGAGGATATTGGAAACACCGGCGTTGTCGACGCGGCGGTTGGTCGCAGCAACGAAGGTAACGTGTGGCGGCAGCGCGTGTTCGCCGATCCGGCGGGCCAGCAGCAGCTGCATCTTGGCCGCCTGGACGGCAGGCGTAGCCTGACCCAGGTCGTCGATAAACCAGACCAGCGGACGCCGAGCACCCAGCGCGCGCTCCAGATCCCCGAAGGGCAGGAACCGGGCGTGAGCGCCGTCGGACGACGGGAAGGGCAAGCCCTTCGAATCGGTCGGATCTTCGACCACGGGATGAGAGATGAGCAGCTCATGGCCAGCGTCCGCGGCGGCCTGGGCGACGAGATCGCTCTTGCCGATGCCAGGCGCACCCGTCACGAGGACGGGCAGCGTAGCCGGAATGCAAGCAGCAAGCAGCTTCTGCAGTTGGGAAGGACTGAGTTCCATGGGATTCCTTAGGGGGATCCCACAGGCCGTCCCCACAGGGAGCGGTCCCTGTGGGGAGGTTCAAGAGATGGCCGGCAGGCCGGCGTTGGGGTCGATGCGTCCAGGACGCGGGTGAAACTGTGTTTGGACTGATTCCGATCAGTGCGAACACAGCTCGCGATAGACAGAGGCTAACTGACGACGTGACGTTCGGTGCCGCTGAAAACTCGCACCTTTGCTATGTGTTTCAAGGAAATCCCCCGGCCGGTTGGCCAGGGGTAAGTTCATTCAGGCTGCGAGCGCCCTGGGCGTGCCGGCCTGCGCCAGCTTTGCCCTGGCATAGGCCAGCGTGCCATCCTTGGCACGCTGGCGTCGGGACATGCTGCGGTGCGGATCGCGGATGCGATATTCGCGCGCGCGACCGGGCGGCACATCGACGATCTCCGAGAAGCCCTCGGCGATGCAAAAGTCCACGTACTCGCGGCCATTGAGTACCTTCCCGCTCTCAAGCCGCCAGTTCGACGCCTCAGCCCGCTTGCGGGCATCCTCGAAATCCTGCAACGCCAGCCGGCTAGCTTTCGCGGCCACCGCCTGCTGCTCCCAGCGTTGTTGCTCCGCCGCTGAGAAGCCACACATCTCAAAGATGCGCTGGCGACGAACCGCCGCGGTGCATTGCAGCAGGTCGACGTCGAGCTCTTCGCGCAAAGCGCGCTTGGAGTCGACATTCCAGTCCTTCGGATTGTCGAAGATGTGCAGAAGCGTGGCCACGTCCCGTTGAAGGACCGCCAGTGCAACCTTGTTGGGCCAGTCGAAGCTGGTCGACACGCGAGCATGCACCGCGCGCCTGGCAATATCATCGAAATGCCGCTGGCTGATCTCCAACGCTTCGCGTTGCGCTTTCGCCTTATCCATCGTCGCATGGAACTGCCGCTGCGTGATGAGGTGATGAATCCGCGAGGCAAGCGCAGAGACGGGCGCTGCGGCCTGCCCCTCCGCCGGGCGCGCTACAAGAGTGGACCGTGGTGCAAGTACGCCAGCCTCGTACAGGGCGTCGTCCATGTGCACATCGGTGCCGTCGGCAGGGACGCGTCGAACGATCGCCAGGAGCTTCGGCGCGTTCTGCGGCGTGATTGCGATCTTCTCGAGTCGCAGGAGACGGCAGAGTGTCTGCAGGTGATGGGCCGACAGGGCGCCACGCAGTGCTGGCACAGCGATCAGCGGCTCCAGCCAGTCCAGGTCTGACCGCCCGAAGCGCGGATTGTCGCGGTACGTGTTCAGCACACACTCACGAAGCTTTTCGCCTCGCAAGAGCGCGTATGCGACGTGCACTTCATGACGGGCGTTCGGGATCTGAGCTGGGTCGTACAACGGCCCGTTGGTGCCATAGCCAAAGCGCCGGACAAATTCGGACTGCACGTATTGCGCAATGTCGAAGGGCCCCGACTCCTCGAAGAGATCCGCCGTCCGGAACAGCGGTCCGGCCGCGCCTTGTGACAAGTCGATGGCTTCCTCCGGGAAGTAGGCCAAGCGGCCCGCCGCCAGTACGGCACCCCAGGATGCACGGCTCATTTCCTGCGGATGCAGGACCTTTCCGCCAACGCGCACGATGAAGCGATCCACCTCATCGATGACCCGCGTGAGAATCGAACGGGCGCTTCCGCCAGGACGAACGCCGAGCCTGCCATGCGACAGGCACACAACGGGGATGTTGCCGCCCTCCACGTGGCGCACGGCGATCTCTTCGAAGCGCGACTGGGCCGTCTCGCTTCGGTCGTCGTTGAGCAGATGCAGCACGCCGGCGAGTGTCGTGCGAGTTTCGGCACGTTGGCCGAGGGTAATGACGTACATGATGTGCTCCTGGACGGAGCACGCCCCTTCGGGGACGTGCCCCGAAAGGGTTGGAATAGGATGTAGCGCTACGCGAAGGCGGCCATGCGCGGGGTCGGACGGGACCGGCTGGCGACGATGCGGGCGGCTGCCAGCTGCGACAGCAGCTCGGGACACGTGATGCGCCAGATGGCGCCACCCTGGTTACAGCCTTCAGTACCGCGGCCCGTGGCCGCGAACTTGCCGGTGGCAAGCAACGCCGCTTTCAGGTTCGCGGGCAAGTTCCAGTCGGCCGCCACACAGAATTCGCCGGCGAGCAATGGCGCCTCCGGCAAGTTCACGCTGAGCGATGCAAATGGCATGCCATCGTCAGCGCAGACCAGCTGGATTGCCGGGCGAAGATTCGAACCGTAAAGGCCGACGCGCAACAGCACGCCGGCAGGATAGCTGGCCGAGCCAACGCCAAAGACGATGTCGTCCATTGGGGATACTCCTTTGGGAGGGAGCCGCCCCATCGGGGCGACGCCCGTGTGAGTCTGGAAATGAAAACGCACCCCTTGTGTGGAGTGCGTTCATGCGGTGAGCCGATTGGATCGGCGTTTTCGGCCTTGCGACGCGCAGATGGCTGGGCGTGGTCGAAACAGCGCTTAGTCCTTGTGTACACGTCGACCGTTTCGATCTGCCCAGAGCAGGAAGGCCGAGATGGCACCGCCGAGAATCAATACAAAAAGGCCGAGAGTCATAACTCAGTCTCCTTTGGAAAGAACTGCGCCTACGAGAAATAGTACAACGCCAACGCCGACGAGGCTAAGAACTTCGGTTAGGGCGACCAGCGTCCATACCTTGCTAGACCCCACGTAGACGCTGGCGCCGATGAGCGCGGCGGCTGACAGCATGTGTGCAAAGCGGCCAGACTGCTGCCGCTGATCCTTGATTGGCGCCGTAACAGCCTTCCAAGCTTGCTCCAGTAGCCTTTGCCGATGCCGACGCGAGCGGTCAAGCCGGTAGACACCATCTTTGACCGGCTGCAGCGGATAGCGATAGCCGTCCTCATGTGCGACGAGGGCATGCCCATCACCTGCAGCCCTGGCTCGCTGTACAAGCTCAAGCAATCGTGAGGGCAGCGTCACGAGCTCAGACATCGGCTCGCACTGCGCCTGACCGTTGATCTCCTCGCCCGCCGTCGATGTGAATGTGACCTTAATAAGAGTCGTCATGATGATCCCTCAGCTGCGCCGACCGGCAACCACGCGAAGCGTGGTTAGCAGATTGGTATAGCCCTCATCGGTGGAGAGCGAAGGCAAGTCGATGGCGTTGTTGCGGCCACCGCTGAGGTCATTGCGACCGCGGCACGTCCGGTAGGACATGCGAATGCCGTCGGGGCCTGGCGGATGCTGGATTTCGAGCAGCAACGACTCCGTCTGAAGCGCGAACACGGCCACCTCGCGCCGGCGTTGACGATGCTCGCGGATCGTGTAGTCGCGTGGGTGCAAGGCCATGTCACCGGCAAAGCGGCGCAGCATGCGGCATGCGTCGCGACGCAGCGCCTGGCATGCTGCCGGATTGCCGGAAGCGTGGGGACGAAGAAAAGACTTGGGAAGCTTCATGGATATCCTCGAATCAGATGGGGACATCCCTTCCCTTGACAGGACGAGTGTCCCGCAATGGGTTGGTCCGGAGTTGCCGGACAGTGGGTCGATGCGTCGATGACGCGGGTGAAAGCGACTTGCCGAACCCGGAGGGGTTGGGCAAGTCCTCTCGGGCTTGCGAATGGATAGGCCTGGATATCAGGCAATCTCGAACATCTTGCTGACTGCGCGGACAGTGTCCCAAGCTTGCCGCTCGGACAGCGTCTTGCCAACCAACAGTTTCTGGGCCGTGGTGACCAGGTTGGACGCATCACCGGTATAACCGACGCGGTCAACGAAGACCGCCCACCCTTCCGACCAGCCGCGATGCACGGAGACGGCAAGCCGTTCACGCGCACCGAACATGGGCCACTGACGGGACGACTTCGGACCGTACAAGGCTTCGTTGTCGTCATCCATGAAGTTGGCAGCATTGAGCCATTCCGGCTCCAGCCCAGCACTGCGCAGTTGACGACGGATGTCATCCGCGACTTCAAAGATGTATTTCCCTTTCGTTTCAATTGGGGTAATGGTGATGGGGGGTGCTTCTGCAACGTCGAACATTGGTGAACTCCAGGTCGCGACAGATCCCCCCGCGCGGAAGGTCCGCGCGGGGAAGGTGAAAAAGATGAGGCTCCGACTGAAGCCCGTCAGCGAATGAGGCGATAGCCGCCGGCACCCGAGACGAGGTACAGCTGCTCGCCAGTGACGAACTGCTGATCGGCATCCTGGGTGACAACAATCTGCCGGCCGTTGTCCGTGCGGACAATGACTTCAACGCCATCGCGGCGGCTCAGATGGTTGGCTGCGGTCTGCGCGATCACCGCGGAGACAGTGCCCGACAAGGCGCCAGCCAGGTAACGACCGTTGCCGTTGCCAATGACGCGAGCGCCAAGGACCGCGCCGACGACGGCACCAAGAACGCCAGGCACGCCGGTGTTCGCGGACATCATGCCGTCGTTGTCGACAATCGTGACGGGACGGACCCGGAGGACGGTGACACCTTCGGCACTACCACGGCGCAGCGCCTCGGAACCCTGATAGGTGTTCGGCGAAGTCGGCTGTGCAGCGCAGCCGGTGATAATGGCGCAGCAAAGCAAAAGCAGGAAAAATCACTTGAACATGATGGCCTCAAGGAAAAAAGGCCAACATGCCAACGGGCAGGGAGGCCCGTAGGTGGGGGAGAAGAGATTTCCGGCTATACAACCGGAAGGGTCGATGCGCCTGAGACGCGGTAGGTGACGTAATGGTAGCAGGCTCGGCGGAGAATGTGGAGAGGTCCGGCTACACCACACCGCCGAGCCCGCGAGCGAGACCATCCAGCACTGTTTCTGCAAACAT
Organism: Cupriavidus sp. BIC8F; assembly: GCF_032465815.1. NCBI lineage: Bacteria > Pseudomonadati > Pseudomonadota > Betaproteobacteria > Burkholderiales > Burkholderiaceae > Cupriavidus > Cupriavidus sp. BIC8F. The sequence goes on from NZ_CP136096.1 coordinate 269,854, forward strand.
CTCGCGCGAGAGCCTCGATGGCTCGCCGCCGACTTCTGCCGCGACAAGCGACAACACAGCGTCTACGACGTTGAGCCACGGTCCACGGCACACGCGCACGGCATCGCCCACCGAAATAGGCGTTGCGTGCTGCGCGCGCAACGCTGTCGCCTCGAAACCGGATAGATCGAACTTGGGCCGCCCGTCTCTGCGCTCCTCACAGAAGCTTGCTAGCAGAAATTCAGCATAGTGTTCCACCGCCTGGCCATTCGACCGTGCCAGTCCCTGAATCCATGCGTGCACACCCGGTCGCAGACGGAGTTGCAGGTAGCTACCGGCGAGCCAGTTCCCGCCGCTCGCGTCGTCCGTAGTCTCCGTGAACTGCCAACACCAGCTATCGCCGATTGCGTAGAGGTGCTGTTCCTTGCCGTCCACCACGGCGATCGAGGGACGAAACCATTCAACTTGCTGGTTTTCGTCGAAGAGGAACGCCTGCCGGCGCTCCACGTAGACAAGGTTCGGCATGACCGCACACAGTCCGTCGCCGTCTTCGCGTGTGAACATAGGGACCGGAAAGCCGTTCCACATCGTGCCGTTCCAGTAGGCGCCGACCGCGGTGTTGTCCGGCAGCCAGCTCCCGGTCACGAAGATGCGACGATAAGCGCGCGGAGTGTTTGAAGAATTGCTCATGAAGTGCTCCAAGGTAAGAGATGGAGCACGCCCGCAGGGCTAGTGCCCCAACGGGTTGATGAAAGTGGATCGCGCCAGCGGCGCGGGGTATTACGTTCAAACGGGCCCCAGGTTAATGCAACCCGAACTCGCCAATGAAAGAAGCCATCCCCAAGGAAAGCGGGGATCGCGGGTTCAAACGGCTTGGCGCGTGGCGGGTTTCGCACGCCGCTTCGGCTCGGGGCGGTGATACCCGAATCGTTCCCAAGCCTGGGGATCCACTGGCAGCGGGTTCGTGCGACCCACCGCCAGATTCACAAACGCGCCGCAGTACTGCAGGGTGCTCGTGCGAAACAGCGTCCACAGCAGGTTGTACGCTTGCACCGCCATCGCCTGGTTGATGACCAGCGACTGCTTGCTAAGCGCTTCGGCCATGGAGCACGACGGAGCCGTGTCCTTCTTGTCCCCCTTCGGGTCCAACAGCTCCGGAAAGAGATCGCCCACGTGGGGCAGCCGCTCAGCGGCCTTGCCGCGAACCTGACCGAGGATGACCTGGCCACTGTCCGACTCGTTGCCGCAATCAAGATAGTAGCCACCGGTCCCCCGGCTCATCGCGCCCAGGATGGCCTTGCGAGCTTTCCGTGTGTCGACGCAGCCGACCACCATGTCGCAGGTTAAGCGATCCCGGCTACCAACGCGACAGACGCGCGCTTCCCAGCGCGTTCCCATCAGATTGTTGAGCCGGTTGACCAGCAAAGTCGCTTTGGGCTGACCGACGTCCACGGGATAGAAGCCCTGACGGCCGACATTGGTCTCGCTGACCGTATCGTCATCGTAGACCGTGCACTCCATGCCACCGGGGTGGCCCAGTTCGATCATGGCGTGATGCAGCCGCGCCAGATTGGGTAGCAAGGCGCTGCCGGTACCGCCTGCACCGACGATGACGACATTCCAGGCGCGTCGGGTCATGATCTCCGGAATACGATGCTCGATCATGCCAAGACCTCCAAGGACGCCGCCGCATACCACTCTGCCGGCACGATTTCGATGGCCTCGAAGATGCCCTTGGCACAAAGCCGGAGGACCAAGGAAGGCACAGGCGCGGCGCAGTTGCCCAACACCAACGCAAACTTCACGTCGTGCCGGTCGTCTTCATCGTCCGTGGGCGAGAAGAATGCAGGCGATCGGCCATGGGAATGGCAGTCCACCACCAGCACGTCATCGTCTGCCAACGCTGGTCGGTCATACTTTAGGTGACCCGCACCGTGCTCGAGGATCTGCACCCGCACCAGCCTGAAGGCATGGGTCGAGGTATTCCACACCATCCACGCACCCGTTTCCTTCGGGTAGGCGGCACGCGCCATTTCGGCAAACTCGCCGATCAATTGTGCGGGAATACGGCCGCACCGAAGATCGGTCTCTTCGCTCACGTTGCCATATGGGATAGCCGTGCGATGCTGGAAACCGCCAAGCCGGCGAATGACCCTTAGCCAGGGGCGCGTGATCTCAAGGAAAACGCCGTTGGCTGCGATGAGCAGCCGTTCCCCCGCCCGGGTCACGGGTTCGAGCTTGGAAAGGCGCGGAACCATGATGGACGGGAAGGATTGTTGCAGAGTCACATCAGCAGGATGCATGATCAATTGTCCAATTTGCCGGCGATCAGATCGGCCAGCGTCCGTTTCATGGGGATGAGAACCTGCCTCGGGTAGTCCGGAAACTTCCCGTCAAGCATGTCCTTCCAGAAGGCGTAGGCGCCGCGCTTGTACTTCACGCGCTGACCGCCGTGGTTGGGATGGGTGAATGCCGAGTTGAAGAACCCGGATTCCCATCCTGCGACCGAGGCGACGTCGATCTGCTTTGGAACATGTGCGCTCCCAATGCAGATCTTCCCGTTGTCCCACGTGTTGAAGTAAGGCGGTTCGTAAAGCACCGTTGCAGGCGCCGGCCGCTCCTCCCCGGGCAATGCGAAGACACGGAACCCCGTGTGCGACGCCTGGAAGACGAGGGCCGGATGCGGCACCACGCCGCTGCACTCGCCAAGCTCCTTGCAGTTGAAAAAGATGCGTCGACGGTCTGCCGGACACCACCACGTCACCGCGGCGGGGCTGATCGATAGCACATTGGGCGTCAGGAACTCGCCCCTTGGCAACGAGGCCTCGGCGACCTGGCGCACCGCTTGAATCAGCGCCAGCCGATTGAGCGGCGTGCCGGCCCCGATCACGGGGCGGCCGGTGTTTCCGTCCGGTTCGATTCGATGCGCGGTGGCATACGAAAAGTCTCCGACAGAACGGCCATAAAGCAATATGGCCCCTTGCAGGGCAATGTCATGCGACCGCGAAGCGGTCAGGATTTCGGCCATGAGGCTCTCCTATGAAGAAATGAGTGTGAGCACGCGGTCAAGCGCGCCAATGATTTGCAGCATGTCTGCCAGATCGCGGAACTGCTGGCGGATCGCCGCGGCGTCGTCTGCAAGGGGAATGAAGCACTGGAACATCGTGGCGTCGCCAGCGTTGTTCAGGCATTCGTAATGGTCGTCCAGGATCTCCGACACATAGTCACTGGGAAGATAGGCGATGGTCGCTGCCGAATAGGCCGGCTCTGCCCATTGGGCGCCGGCGATGACGGACCGTTCCCCCGCCCTCGCCAGCAGCAGTCGAAGGTCGGCGAGCGCCGTACCAAGCTCGCCAACCCATCCGCTATGCAACCGAGCCAGAGCGCGCAAGTTGCACGGACCCAGCTCACGCAGATGCGCGGAAGCCGCGTCGACGTGCGCATACCTTGGCAGGGTGTCGTCCGGTGCAAGCTCGGCGCGCACCACCGACGGCAGATAGCGCTCGATATCGGCATCCTCGCCGCCGAAGTTCTCCTTGAGGAACTCCCGGGCGTTCTCGTCGTCGGCCAGGGTCGCGTCGTAGTCCCAGTGCCAGCGGGCGAACTGGTCCAACAGCACGTCCGGCGTGCGGACGAACAACGACTTTCCGCATGCGGCGTTGATCAGACTCATCGCGGTAAAGAGTAGCGACGGGTGGGCCGCACGAATGGCTTGCGCCCGCGCTTCCCCGATCGCATACACCTCCTCGCCGGGCAGTTCGATGGCCAGGTAGAGTGGCGCTTCCAGCCCGTCTTCCCAGCCGAACTGCATGACCTGGTCCATGGCAGCGCCGCGATCGATTAGCGTCACGCCGAATTGCAATCGCTGACACGTTGGGAGTCGCTTACCCAGCCAAGCGAACATGGCCTGTGCGAAAGCATCCCCCGCACTGGTCGGGTTCGACACCTCGCTAGCCCGAAGCATGCCGGCCGCAAACTGCGCAAGCACGAGATCCCCAACTTCCAACTCATCGCCATACCTCAGGCGCGCAGTGGCGGGAACAGCTCCTGGAATCCTCGGCAGCGTCAGAAAATCATGGGCAGGTCGACGTCCGGCAGCGGGATGCTTTCGGTGTGGCGTCCATGCGGGTTGCTGTCCCGGATGGATGTCAGGAACAAACGACCGAGGATCGAACAACATTGTTGGGTCTCCTCAGAATGTAAAAAAACCGCCCTTTCGAGCGGCCCCTTGTTGATGGAGGCAAACTGTCCCGTGGACAGTGCCTTCATGAGGTCAGATTTGCGCATCGGCGCCCTTCGCGCCGGCGGCGCGGACGAACGTGTAGCGCGCGACTTCCCCCTTGTGCTCCGGGCCATCCACCGCGGCGGTGGTCAGCTCGGGGTACTGGGCGGAATAGACGTCGCGCACCTGCTGGGGCGTGAACTGCGGACCGGGGTCCATCAGCGTCATGCCGTTATAGGAGAACTCGCGAGTGAGCTTCTTAACTTCGAGTGCCATGCCAGTCTCCTTTACAGCAGCGACGCGAGGTCGGTGCCGGCTGTCTTGGCCGCGCCGTCGTCAGCTTTCGCCTGCGCGCCGGCACTGCCTTCCGGCTTGTCGTCGTCATCGTCCTCCGCGGACGTTTCCGATGCCGTCGGCGCCGCCGCCTTGGTCAGGGCCTTCGTGGCTTTGGTCGACTGCGAGATCTTGGCCGCCTCCAGGATGGACGTGGTGGCCTCGACCTGCTCAGCCAGCGACTGACGCGCAGCGCTGACTCCTGCAATCGCGGCGGCGAAACCTTCATCAAGCTCCGCCGGCGTCGCCGACAGTGCCAAGGGCGTGCTCAGCGCAGCATCTGCAGCGTCCTTGACAACGGGCACGACAACGACAGACATGGTGTCGCCTTGCATGGTGAGCGTGACGACAACCTTTTCGCTCGGGCGAACGAGCGCAGCCAATTCAGTGAACATAGTGAATCCTTGGGAAATGAATGAGGCCGAGGGCGCCCTGGCGCCTCCGATTGGAAAGAAGATTAGTAGCCGAGGACCTTGGGGACCTTGCCGGTGTAGTCGAAGCCGTCGACGGCCAGAAGGCCGGCAACAACTTCAGGCTTTGATTTGCCGAACAGCTTGGCAAAGCCGTCGCCCAGCACCTTGCGGATGCCAAGTTCGTCAGCCAGGACCTTCATCTCGGACTTGGTCAGCATCTCCAGGAAGTCCTGCGATTTCTGCAGGTTCCAGTGATTGCACAGGTCGAGCTTGTGGTACCGGCACAGTTCCCGGAGGTTGTTCACCTCCATGCCGCCAATTGCCGCCACGGTCATGCCGATCGTCAACTGCTGGCGACGGCCCTCGTCCATGCCATGCACAGCCGTGAGACAGCCTTGCAGGGTCGAGGACGACTTCTGCTCGGTGAGCTTTTCGAAGAACTTGCCCATCACGTCGCCGCCAATATTACGCGACAGACCGTTCATGGCGATTGCCAGCAGGTAGGCGTTGGCTTGCTCGGCACTCTGCGCGACTTCCTTGCGCAGCGCCTTGCGCCAGAGCTCGATGCGGTACTGCTTCACCTTCTCCGACTCGCTGATCACCGTGACCGGCTTGTCGGCAGCTGCGGACGACTTGTCGCCCTTCGATGCCGCCGCCGGCTTGCCAGCGTTCTGCTTTGCAGCAGGCGCCTTGGCCGCATCACGCTCCGCCTTGATTCGGGCAGCTACCTTCTTCTGGTTGCATGCCGTGTCGAAGCACTGGCCGCTGTAGACCTTGCCCATCGAATCCGGCAGACCGCTGACCGCGGCACCGAAGTTCTGGCAGGCATGGCAAGCTTTGGCCTGTTCCTCACCGACCCCGGTTGGACCATCCAGCTTCAGCTGAATGCGGGTATGGTTGTCGCCGGACCGGATGATGCGCACGATCGGATACTCTTCCTTGAGCCCGTAGACGATGCCTTCGAGCTTGCGGTCGGTCTTCTCGGCGTAGCAGGCTTTGTTGGTGCAGTTGCCGGTAGCGATCGCCTCGCCAAACATCTCCGTTTGCAACGAGGAGTTGTGCGGGCACGTGGCGCAGTCGGTCTTGTCGAAGATGGCCACTTCCAGGCTGCACGCGGCCGCCTCGATGGTCTTCTTCAACTCCGACACCGCCTTCTTCTCGCTGATGATGACCGGCAGGAGCTTGTCCTGCTTGTCCTTGGCGAGTGTGGCGAGCAGCTCGGCGTGACCGAGTTGAATCTTGCGCTCATTCAATGCCGCCTGAACATCCGGGCTGCAATTCATGAGAGCAAGGCGCTTATCCAGCGTCGCGCGGGACCAGCCCAGGAGCCTGGCGGCTTCCTCGCGATCCCCTTTGCAATGGCCGACGATCTTCGAGGCGGCAACGGCCTCTTCAGACGGCGCCATGTTCGCGCGCTGGGCGTTCTCGATGAGCGCCGCTCGGTCAGCCTCGTCGTCGGTCATTACCTTGACGAGGGCGGGAATTACCCAGTCGATGCCGTGGGCCTCCACGGCACCACGGTAGCGACGCTCGCCTGCGATGAGCTCAAACTCGAACTCCTCGTCTTCGATGGGGCGAAGCAGGATGGGCTGGTAGACACCGGAAGCCCGGATGGACTCGGTGAGTTCAGCCATTTCGACCGGATCGAAGTACATGCGCGGATTGCGGCCAGTACGGATCTTGCGAAGGGCAACAGCAGAGGGATATTGCATTGTGGGTTCTCCGGAGAGCAATGGGGAACCCGTTGCCGCACCAGGAACGTGGTTCCCGGTGGGATGGAATGGATGGACTGGCCCGGCTAAACGGGCAGCCACCGTACTGCAGAAGCTGGCACCTTGCGGTGCGGGATCGATGCGTCAGGGACGCGGAAAGTGATGTGAGGATAGCCAATATTGGCTTGCGTAGCAAGATCCCGCAATTTGATTGCTGCCACGTGGCGGCGAACAACAGCCGGACACAGACCAGGTTCGTATGGAATGCGGCCTTAAGGAAAACGTCAAGTTTTGGTGACAGCTGGCGGCCGCTTGCCGCGCCTACATGGCTTCTGCGCCTTACAGCACGAACATGCATTAGCACCTCAATTCTTCCCATGGCGCGAAACGGCTACGACCACTCATACCGAGCTAAAGTCGAAAGTGGTGTACGGCGGGGGATTTGAGGCGCGGAGTCGAGGGCGGTGGAGCTTTTCGCTGAGAATCTGATTGTCGAGATCGGAAACCAGCACAAAAAAAGTCCACCACCATGAGCAAGGATAAGGGTAAAGAAGCAGTCGGTCTATCGGAAATCGGGCTTGGGCTCGAGGAGTTGATCAGGCGCGGGGCCCGGCGGGTCATCCAGGAGGCGATCGAAGTGGAACTGGCAGAGCTGCTTGAGCAGTTCAGTAACGTCAAGACGTTGAGCGGGCAGCGCGCCGTGGTTCGCAATGGCTACCTCCCGGAGCGGGAGGTGCTGACGGGCGCCGGACCGATTGCCGTGAAGGTGCCCAAGGTGCGCGACCGGTCCGGTTCCGGCGTGAAGTTCAACTCGGCGATCGTGCCGCCGTATGTGAGGAAGTCGCCGCGGGTGAGTGCGGCGCTGCCCTGGCTGTACCTGAAGGGAGTCTCGACAGGCGACATGAGCGAGGCGCTGTCGGTGCTGCTGGGCGAGGATGCCAAAGGGCTATCGGCCAACGTGGTGAGCCGATTGAAGGCGCAGTGGGCAGACGAGCATGCGAGTTGGAATCAGCGTGATTTGTCAGCGGCGCGGTATGTGTATTGGTGGGTGGACGGCATCCATACGGGTCTGCGCAGCGAAGGCTCGGACGGGCAATGCCTGCTGGTGATCATCGGCGTTACGCCCGACGGCAGGAAGGAGCGCGTGGCGATCGGTGACGGCTATCGGGAATCGAAGGCATCGTGGGTGGAAGTCCTGCTGGACCTGAAATCCCGCGGCTTGCAGGCTGGCCCGCTGGCGGCGGTCGGCGATGGCGCCATGGGATTCTGGGCTGCCCTGGAAGAGGTGTTCCCGGCCACGCGTACCCAGCGTTGCTGGTTCCACAAGATGGGCAATGTCCTGAACGCCTTGCCAAAATCCCAGCATGGCCGCGCCAAGGCAGATCTGCAGGCGATTTGGATGGCAGCCACCAGGGCCGATGCCGATGCCGCCTTCGATCGCTTTGTAACGATCTACGGCGCCAAGTATCCCAAGGCCACCGGCGTGCTCACCAAAGATCGAGACAGCCTGCTGACGTTCTACGACTTCCCGGCCGAGCACTGGCAGCACATCCGCACGACCAATGCGATTGAATCAACCTTCGCGACCGTGCGTCACCGCACGACGCGCACGCGCAATTGCGTGTCCCGAGCGACCTTCCTTGGCCTGGCCTTCAAGCTGATCGAGGAAGCCGAGAAAACCTGGCGCCGCATCAACGGTGCCGAACACATCGAACTGCTCTTGAAGGGCGTTCCCTTCAAGGACGGAACTCCGGCGCATGACAATCCGCCGGTTCAGCAGAAACTCGCCGCCTGACAGCCGGCCACGATCAGCCCTCGTACACCAGATTTGACAATATCTCACTCATACCGCGGCAAAACCTCTATCTCGTCGGCCCTCACATCGAAATGCAGCAACTTGATGCCAAGTGACATCGCGTATTGCATTACCTTCTCCAGGTCCTCTGGTATTGCATAGTGCCTAGCAGAGGGTGCGTAGACGTTAATGACCTCCACAAAATAGCTCGCAAAGTTATTAGCCAAAACGGGCTCTTGACCAAAGCAGCAAAAAGTCTCTTCCGATAGGTGGAAGGCGGAAAGCGTCAAGTAGTAGTCAACCGGCAATTTTTTCATTGTGATTCCCAATCGTAATTCAGCGGCAAGCGACGTCACGGTAGCGCTGCTCTCCAGCGACGAGCTTGAAGTCGAGACTCGGTGATTTCAGCCATTTCAATCGGATCAAAGTACGTGCGCGGATTGCGAGCCGTACGGATCTTGCGAAGGGCGACAGCAGTTGGGTATAGCATTGTGGGTTCTCCGAAGAGGAATGGGGAACCCGTTGCCGCACCGGGAACGTGGTTCCCGGTGGGATGGAATGGATGGACTGGCCCGGCCAAGCGGGAGGCCACCGTACTGCAGAAGCTGGCACCTTGCGGTGCGGGGTCGATGCGTCTGGGACGCGGAAAGTGGTAAGAGGATATCCGAAGTCAGCCCTCCGGATCAAATAGCCCGGCGCTCGCCCGATGACCGTAGTCGACGGATTGGCTCCTAGTCTAGTTTTTTCAACCAAATGCTCTCAGGAAAGGAGGGCGGGGAGCAAGTCCGAGAGGGTTTTCCGTAGCGGGGAATACGGAAACCCTCATATGGGGCGAACAGCTTTCGCTGTCGCCCAAAAGCTCGCCAATTTCATACGTCTTTCGCCTCATATTGACTCGGTCGAGCGGGTACGACCGAAGGCCCGGCCGCGCGCGACTGGGTGCACTGCGGCACAGCCGCCGGCGCATGCTCCAGAAAGCCCCCGAGCGAACTGCGGCTCGCCGCTGGCGCGCTTCACCAGCCTGACGAGCTGCCCAAGCGCAGCGATCGGATCGTCCTGCACAAGGTAGGCCTCCAGATCCAGCCGGCCGGTGCCCGCATAGCGAAAGCCGCAGCCGCTGCCTTCCAGCGAACGACTCGGCGGTCCAACACATGATTGACCACCATCGCCTCGGTGAATCCGCACTCGAAACCGAGAATGATTCGACGGCCGACATGGGAGATGCGTACCCGTTTCTGCGACGTCACAGGCCGAGTGACAGCGGGACCGTGATCGATTTGGAGCCCTTCCCCTTTCGTCCCGACCGCTTACTTGTTCGATCATTGCCGTGGCGGGGCCTGCACCTCCGTTCCGCTATCCAGAATTCTCAGGAACTCGGTATACGCGAACACCCGCCCGCGTTGCTTTCCAGTGATTTCCTTCACGATCTCGAGGTTCTCCAGTGCCTCGAAAGCCTTGTTGACGGTCGGGGCGCTGAGTCCTGTCTTCTGCTGAGCCTGTGCGGCGTTGAGAAATGGGTGGGTCCGGAGCAATTCGTGGATCCGCAGCATGGAATTGGTCTGTTCGCCGCTCGCCGAAATACGTTCTCTGTCAGCCTGGAAGAGGGCTACGATACGCATCGCACTTTCATGGGCGTTGTTGGCTGTTTCGGCGACGCCACTGAGGAAGAACTCTGTCCAAGCTTCCCAGTCTCCGCGCAGCCGAACGTCTTGAAGCAGGCGGTAGTACTGCTCACGGTGCGTCTTCAGGTAGAGACTGAGGTACAACAGTGGTTCTTGGAGGACCTTCTTTTCAACAAGGAACAGGGCGATCAACAGGCGGCCGAGACGGCCATTGCCATCCAGAAACGGGTGGATCGATTCGAACTGCACGTGCAAAAATCCGGCCTTGATGAGAGGTGGGATCTGTGCGTAGTCGTCATGCAAGAAGCGTTCAAAATCGCTGAGGCACGTCTCCATCTCGTTGACCGGCGGCGGCACGTAATGGGCGTTCCCGGGCCGGGTCCCGCCGAGCCAGTTTTGCGAGCGTCGGAACTCGCCGGGGTTCTTGGCTTCTCCTCGGCCTTTCTGGAGGAGGCGCGCATGCATGTCCCGAAGCAGACGCAGGCAGAGCGGAAGCCCTTTCGGATCTCGCAGGACGCCAAGGCCGTACATCATCGCATCGACGTAGTTCGAAACCTCGGTGATGTCGTCTAGCGGCTTCCCGGCAAGCGCAGCATTCTCGTACTGCAGGAGATCATCGAGGGTCGATTGCGTCCCTTCGATCTGCGATGACAGGACCGCTTCCTTGCGGACGTACATATAGAGGAACAGCGCCTTGTCCGGGAGCAGCATCGCCACGCCGTCGAGACGGCCGATGGCCCTGTCCGCCTCGCTGAGTCGCTGGAGAAGGTGCGGGTTGAGCGTCAGCGGTGGCTCAGGCGGCAGCGGAGGCGGGACGTAGGCGTTTACCGGCTCGTCGAATGCCACGGTCGACACGTACCGGCCGATTCTCGGGTTCCGTGGTTCGGAGGCCAGGGCGGTGTCGTCTGATGGCATAGAGCTTCGATAGTTAAGGCCGCTTAACGAGCGTCGGATGTTAATAAAAAATATTGATGAAAATTTTACTAAGGCTTGCCAAAGACGGCAAGACCCTACATCAGTATCCCCTGCCAGCGAATTGTGACTAAAACAACTCACACAAGTGTTGCGGGGGCTCACTTCGAATATATGTGGAGGGCCGGCGCTAGCTTCTGGGAGACAGTCATGTTGTGTGCGTAACCAGCGGGACGTGAGCGTTCACCGTCTCGTCGAATGCCACGGTCGGCACGTACCGGCCGATTCGGGTTCTGTGGTGCGGAGGCCAGGGCGGTGTCGTCTGATGGCATAGGGCTTCGATAGTTAAGGCCACTTAACGAGCGTCGGGCGTTAATAAAAATATTGACAAAAAATTTTATCAATGACTACCAAAGACAGCGAATTGTGCCTAAAGCACCTCACACAAAGTCTTGTGGAGGCTCACTTCGAATATATGTGGAGGGCCGGCGTTAGCTTCGGGGAGACAGCATGTTGTGTGCGTAACCGGCCACAACTTCCACGTTCAGCGGGTTACTTTCTCCGTCGTAGTACGCCTGCAGCTAGCCGTTAAGCCCAACCGGGGTCGGTCACGACTGGCCCAGTTTATTTGGGACGTAGCGCTCCCGATCGTGAGCAGCTTGCCGATCTGCCCCGGACGGTAGGCGGAATCCCATTCCACAGCCGGCTGCGGTTCGCGGAGGATTTTATCGGCCGCTCAAGCATCGCCGATCGGCGGATGCGGTTGAACCACGAGTCCACCGCATGCAGGCTCACCTTGTTGTGCAGCCCGCCAAGTGAACGGGATCGTAGTCACCTAAATCCGTCAGCAGACAACTCGCCTTCTCCGGCTCAGCCATGCTCGGCAGCGGATGCCAAGGCGCCAAAAAATGGATGGCGGGTACGCCGGCAGGGTCGATGCGCTGAAAGCGTGGAGAATCGGGCGGATATTACTGCGAATTGCCGCTCGGGGATAAGACCCTAGCTGCGGCTTGACCTGTCGCGCGTCGCTGTCGGCTTGCCTCGCGCACGCGGTTCACCACATCCCACCGGCGCAGGTCAACCTCTTCCGGGTTCTCCAGGTTGGAGTGGTCAAGCACCGGCCCATCGTCCCCGAACGGCTCATAATCAGCGGGCAGCTTGCCTTCTGCCTTCAGCTTGGCGGTCTGCATCTTCGACAGGCCGTGACTGGTTTCGCTGATGGCGACATAGTCCCATCGTGCGGGCACTGCGGCCTCCGAAAACCACGCCTCGCCCTCCCCCGACGCGACCAGCGCCACGACGTCGTAGATGCTGCCGGTCGGCGACGGCATCGCCCGAACCTCGAAGCGCAGCACTTCCCGCCTCGGGTACCAGAACGTCCGGTCGAGATAGCGCTTGAACGTGAAGGCATCAAGCATCGCGATTTCCGCGTATTGCGGGTCGCCGGGCGGGATGAACTCGCGTTCGCTCTTGGGCCGTGTGCCGAGGGAAACCTCGCGAACGGCGGGGGTCTGGGGTGATGACATGGGATTTCCCGAAAAGATGCCCCAAATTCTATAACTTTCGGGCGCAACTCCGGCCATGTGCGCCTTGAGAATGGTGTTTGGCGAATCTCGCCGGCCGGCGGCCTTGACTTCGCGATGGCGCCGGTATCCTGGTCATAGACCATTCGATACCTCGTTACCATGCGCTTCACCCGCTTCGAACGCTACACCCCTATCGAGTTCAACGCCCGCCGGCAGGCCGCTCTCGCGCGCAAGCAGCAGCGCGAGCGCGACCGATACCCGCTCTTCCCCGGGCACGTCGCCGCGGAGCAGCACAAAGCCGACGAAGAGATTGATCGCCGGCAACGACAAGCGGACAGGTTCGAAGCGAGCCAGCGTGCGTTCGAGGCCCGCGTGTGGCGCAAGGCCCGTACCCGATTCTTTTCGTTGCCGGAAGCCGTCAAGGCGCGGATCCGCGCGAAGTGGCTGTCCTGGCCCGGGCCGACTACCGCAACCAATTTCATCTACATCGTCGACGAACTGAGCGGTGACCGGGCACGCCGGGTGGCCGAGGCCAATGCCAGCCACGCCGAGATCCGACGCCACGCGTGGAAATCCGTGAACCGCCAAGCCGCGCTGGAGGTGGTCTAATGGCCACCCCTTTCAAGGTGACGAAAAATAGGGCACGCTCCGTGTTTTCGAGCCGAAAGCGGAGTCAGTGGCGTGGTACTGGATGCAGTGGTGGAACGCTTCATCGAACATAGCCCGATCAGCGTGATGGCGCGCCTGGGGCTGCAACGCGCGCTCGATCCGGCCTGGATCGATGAGTTGTTCGAGCAGGAGCGGGAGATGCAATACACGCGGGAGCTATTGTTCTCGACCACGGTGGAAATCATGTCGCTGGTGGCCGTGGGGCTGCGCCCGTCGGTGCATGCGGCGGCCAAGGCCAGTCCGGCGCTGCCGGTATCCATTACCGCGCTGTACGACAAGATCAGCCGAACCGAGCCGGGGCTGGTTCGTGCCCTGGTGCAAGGCAGCGCGCGGCGGCTGGCGCCGGTTGTGCAACCGATGTTGCGCAAGCAGCCGCCCTCGGTGGACGGCTATCGCCTGCGCATCGTGGATGGCAGCCATTTGCCGGCGAGCGAAAAGCGCCTCAAACCATTGCGTGGGTTTCGCGGCGCGGCCTTGCCGGGGCAGTCATTGGTGGTCTACGACCCGGATACAGCGATGATCGTCGATCTGGTGCCCTGTGAAGACGCGCATGCCCAGGAGCGGGCCATCATGGAAACCCTGCTCGAATCGGCCCAGCCTGGCGAGTTGTGGATCGCCGATCGCAACTTCAGCACCCGGGCGATCCTGGCCGGCTGGCAGCGACGTGGCAGCGCCTTCATCGTGCGGGAGCACGGCCGCAATCCGAACCCCAGCGAGCTGGAGCCGGCACGCAAAATGGGCCGGGTCGAGACTGGGCTCGTGTACGAGCAGGCGGTCAGCATTCCGGATGAGTCAGACGCGCCGCTGGTGCTGCGGCGCATTGAACTGCATCTGGATGGCGCTACCGAGGACGGTGACACCGTCATCCGCCTGCTGACCAATGTCCCTGCCACCCACCTGACAGCCGAGGCCGTGGCCAAGCGCTACCGGCAACGCTGGAGCATCGAGAATCTGTTTCAGCGACTCGAATCCGTGCTCAATAGCGAGATCCGTTCGTTGAGTCAGCCACGCGCGGCGCTGCTGGCCTTTGGCGTGGCCGCGCTCGCATATAACGTGCTGAGCGTGATTGCGACCGCGGTGAGAATCCAACATGAACTGGATAGCAGCGATATCGAGCTTTCGCCGTATTACCTCGCCAGCGAAATCCGGGCGACGTATGCCGGCATGATGATCGCTGTACCAAGCGAGGTGTGGCAAGGCTATGACCCACTCACTCCGGCCCAACTCGGCCGCATGCTGCTCAAAATCGCGACGCACGTTGATCCCCGCGCGATGCGCAAACATGCACGGGGACCGAAAGCGCCCAAGAAGAAAGGCTATGTTGCCGGCTGCGTGGCACGACGGCATGTGTCTACGGCCCGTGTCATCAAGGCTGGACGTGTCGTTTGATCACCTTGAAAGGGGTGGGTCTAATGGCCCCGACCGACGAGCAGGACGCCGTCGTTGACGCGGTGAAGGGCGGCGACGCCCTCAAAGTCAAGGCTTACGCCGGCGCGGGCAAGACCTCCACGCGCCACCCGACGCTAGGATACGGCGCCACCGAGATATCTTCCTGCTCGCCCGCTGGCAGCGCTCCCATGGCACGGCGCACGCGGGGGTGGGTCAGCCTGATCAGCGTTGCGTGGCGATCCTGCTGTTCGAACGATCCAAGTCGAACTACCTCACGATCGTGGACGCAGCCGCGATGCTCACCAACGCGCAGTTTCTGCCTTGCGACTCGGCGCACGAGGTGGCGATGGCGGACCACCTGGTGGCACAGCGGCGCGCCTTCCGTAAACCGCTCCGGCACATCGGCAACGCGCCGGTTCATCCCGATTTCGTGCTGACCGACACATCGCCGGAGGTGGTAATCGAAGTGCTGGGAATGGCTGGCAACCCGGAATACGACACCCGAATGGCGGCAAAGCGCCAGCGCTACCGCGCCGCCGGCGTGCCGTTCGTCGAATGGAACACTCCCGCGCAACCGCTTTCCGCGGTTCGGCTGCCGCCCCCTGTCGGGACAGCCCCGGAGACCACCCATGCAGGCTGATCACGCAGCGATGGATGAAGAACTGTTCCATAGGGCAATGGAACTGGTCCACCAACACCGCGCCGCGTCGGTGGCGCTAATCCAGCGCCATCTGCGCATCGGCTGGCATGCGTATTCCGCCGAACCTGGACACCCGCTCCGCCGCAAACTGGGCACCTGTTCCAACGCAAACTGGACACGCGTTCCAGGCCAAACTGGACACTACGGGCGCAGCGACGCGGGGTCGAAGTTCGGGTTTTACTCCTGGTCAGTCTGCGCTGTCAAACGGGCGCGCATTTTTCGCATGGAATCACCTTTCAACGTGAGCTGATGCGCGTTATGGACGAGCCGGTCGAGGATCGCGTCGGCCAATGTGGCATCGCCGATGGCGGCGTGCCAGTGATCGATCGGCAATTGGCTGGTGACGATGGTCGAACGGGCGCCGTGGCGGTCGTCGAGCACCTCCAGTAGATCGCGGCGGTGCACATCGTCGAGGACAGCCAGACCCCAGTCGTCGATCACCAAGGCGTCAATTCTGGCCAACTGCTTGAGCAATTTGGTGTAACGGCCGTCGGCTCGGCCGATGCTCAGTTCGTCGAGCAGGCGCGGCAAGCGCACGTAGTAGGCGCTGTAGCCCTGACGGCACGCTTGGTGGGCCAGCGCGCAAGCGAGCCAAGTCTTGCCCACGCCTGTCGGGCCGGTCAGCAGCACGTTCTGCTTCTCAGACAGCCACTGCCCGGCCAGCAGGCGCTGGAACAATGGCTTGTCCAGTCCTCGTGCGTGGCGGTAGTCGGTGTCTTCGGCAACCGTATTCGGCTTGAGCTTGGCGCGCAGTAGGCGCAAAGCCAACTGCCGCCCATCACGCTCGGTCGCCTCGCGGTCAACCAGCAGGCCGAGGCGCTCTTCGAAGCCGAGGTGATCAAGGTCCAGGCTGCCCTGATCGTGCAAGGCGCGCGCCATGCCGAACAGGCGCAGCTTGTTCAGCTTGTCGTAGGTGGGATGGTGCAGCATCATTTTCCTTTCGTTGGCGCTTCAGTGCAGGATGGAGTTCGATTGGTAGTAGTGGGCGCCGCGCAGGTTCTCGTGCTCCGGCAGGTCGAGCGTGCGTTGCGCGCCCGGCGGGGTCTGCAAGTCCAGGCTATTCTTGAGGATCGATTGCAGGCTCTTCCAACTCACGGCGTTGAGTTTGAGCGCATGCGCGCAGGCCGCTTCGAGGCGCGCGTTGCCGAACTCCTGTCCCAGCCGAAGCACACCCAGGCAACTGCGGAACGCCTGCTGCGGATGGCGCCGCTGGTGCAACAAGCGTTCGACCAGCGTGGCGCAGCGGGGGCCGATGGCAGTAGCCCGGCTGGTCAGTTTCTCCGCGCTCCAGCCCGCTACCTCGCGGTGGGTCCGCGGCATGTGCATGTCAACCGTCGTGTGCCGGCCCTTGAAGGCGCAGTGGGCATGACTGGCCAGCCGGTGGCCGTGTCGGAAGATCTCGACCGTCGCTCCGGTGACGCGTACATCGACCTGCTCGCGTGCGTGCTGGTAAGGAACCGAGTAGTAGTGGCCGTCTACCTCGACGTGGTAGTCAACGCCGACGCGGGCCAGCTTCCACTCGGCGTATTCATAGGGCTGTGCCGGCAAGGGGCGCAAGGCTGGCTGATCCATTTCGGCGAAGGCGCTGGCGCGGCTGCCGGGCAGCTTCTTGAACGGCCGTTGGTTCAAGGCGATCAGCAGGGCACGCATCTCGCGGTTCAGTTCGCCAAGGCTGAAGAAGCGCTGATGGCGCAGGCGCGCCAGCACCCAGCGCGACATCACCAACACCGCGTTCTCCACTTTCGATTTGTCCTTGGGGCGGCGTACACGGGCCGGCAATACAGCCACGCCATAGTGGCTGGCAAGGTCCTGATAGGTCGGGTTAAGGTCCGGCTCGTAGCGCGACGCCTTGGTCACGCCGCTGCGCAGATTGTCCGGCACCCACAACTCGGTGCAACCGCCGAAGAAGTTCAGGGCACGCACATGGCTGGCGATCCAGTCGGGCAGTTGTTGGGACCAGGTCGCCTCGATGTAGGTGTAGTTCGACGCGTCATGCCAACATACGCATGACGCGTCTAATGCGAACAGCGTTTTTATGTAGATCCTGCCAAGACGAGTGAGGTGCCGCGCTCGGTTGGAGGCGCGGCGTGTCCTCATTCGATTCACATAATCATAGCGACTTCAGGAATTGCAGAAGCGTCGCGGGTGGCTGGTACCGAGCTCGTTTCACAATTGGCGGATTCAACCGAGCGAGCGCGCGCTCCTTCATCTTAAGGTCCGCCTCGACGTACATGTGCGTCGTCGTCGGGCTCTCGTGACCGAGCCATAACGCAATCTCAGTGGGCCATACACCGGACTGCAGCATCGCCATGGCGGTCGAATGCCTGATACGGTGCGGTGATACCTTGACGTCAGCGAGTTCGGGATGTCGTTCCGACGCTGCCTTGGTCGCCAGCTTCAGCCGTTGACAGACCGTGGCTCGGTTCATTGCATTGCCTTGACGTGTGGGCAGCAGCGGCGATCGCTCGGTCAATTGCGGGTTGCGGCCAAGCCAGTCGCGAATATCTCGGACTGCGCTCTTCCAAAGCGGCAGCGACCGCTGCTTGCGTCCCTTTCCATGTAGGTGAATGAAAGAGGTCGGGCCAAGGATGACGTCGCCGACCTGAACACCAACGATCTCCGATACTCGTGCGCCAGTGTTATAAAGCAAGGTCAAGAGCAGTCGGTCTCGTTGACCGAGCCAGCTCGCCGTAGAAATGTCCATGAGGGCCAACATTTGCTCCTTTGACAGGAATCCGATCATCGGCCTGTCAAAGCGTTTCATTGGGACCGCCATCGCCTGTTCAATGACACGCAGGTTCGCGAGGTCGCGACGAGCCGCGAATCGCAGGAAAGACCGTATAGCCGCCAGCCGGATATTGCGGCTACGGACGGTGTTGTGCCGGTCTTTTTCGAGGTGCTCCAGAAAGCTGGCCAGGAACTTCGCGTCAATGTCAGCCAACCGCAAGACCGACGGCGGCTTGCCCAGATGTTGCTCGGCAAATCGCAACATGAGCAAGAAGGCATCGCGATAGGAAGCGACGGTACAAGGACTGAGCGCTCGCTGCTGCACCATGTAGTCGGTGAAAAACTCCTGCACCAAGCCGCCGAAGGTGGGTGAAGTTGAACTATGCATGGCGCACCTCCTCCAGTGCAAAACATTCGAACTTCGCACCCACCACCCTCATCAGTTCTGGCGTGCCGCTGAGGTACCAGTAAGTATCCGAGATGCTGGCATGACCAAGGTAGGTGCATAACCAGAGCACGGCGTGATCGACGGTCTCTCCTGTCTCATACCATCGTAGCAATCGAGCCACGGCGAAGCTGTGGCGCAGGTCCTGAATGCGCGGATGCGGGTAGTCCCCGCGTGCCTGCCAAGCCAATTGCCGACGCAGTTGGACGAAGACGTCTTGAACCGTCCTCTTCGGCAGGGCGCAGCCCGATTGCGACACGAAGAACGGCATGTCCGCACGGGTTTCGACACGCCGATCACGAAGTTGCCGGTATTCGTTGAGCGCTTGTACTGCACTGCTGTGCAACGGCAGGCAACGCGACTTGTTAAACTTGGTATGACGCACGGTCAAACAAGCACGTCGCAAATCGACGTCCCCATCACGAAGGTTCAATGCTTCTGAGAGCCGAAGGCCGACGGTGGCGATAAGGCCGAACAGCGTCCGGTAGGTCGCGGGTCGTAGTCCGTCCAACGGGGGCAGGCGACCTGCCTGCTCGAGCAAATCGCACACTTCCTGCCTGGTGTAAATGTGCGGCGCTAAGCGCCGATGGCCTGGCCCGAAGGTGTGTAAGTCAGGGATCTCGGTGTCGGGCTGGAACTGGCGGTAGTATGCCGCGAAAGGTCGAACGACTTCCAACCTGCGAGCCCAGGTCACAGGTCCGGTGCGCTTGACATGCTCGCGCGCCCAGTCGAGTTGCAGTTTGAGTGTCAGCGGCCCTCGATGCCAACGGGCATCCGCGTACCGGGCGAAACGCATTAATTGCTGGCCGGTGAAACTCAGTTCGAAGCCAAGTCGTCTGCGCTGATTCAGATATCGTTCGACAGCAAGCTGTACAGTGTTGTTGGTAGTGCTCATCTCACACCTCCCGGCCAGGGCATTGCAACAGCCGATAGGTGAACCATGTCGACCTTGGTGTAAATCATTGACGTGTCGAGCTCACGATGACGCAGCACGTCGGCGACTTCCTTGAGGGTGCTTCCGCTGGCGAGCATCCGACTCGCCAGCGTATGGCGCAATATGTGCACCCTCGTATGGGGAAGTCCGCCGCGCCGATATGCCTCGCGCACAATCTTGCGTAGCACCTCCGGGCCGATCGGGGCATCAACCGGCGCGACATGGCGAACAAAGACGCGCCTGCTCGCCGTCGGAGGTCGCTCCACTTGTAGATAGGTTGCGATGGCCTGGCCCGTGGTCTGGGGCAACGGCAGCACGTCTACTCGACGCGACTTATTCTTGGCGATGCGAAGGGTTCCCGCTTCCCAGTCGATGTCGTCCAGATCGATGGTGACAACTTCCCCGGCTCGCAGGCCCAGATCGACGAGGCACCGGACCATGGCGTAAGCGCGATGCCTGGATGGCAACCCTTGTGGAAATGCGTCAAGCAGCTGCAAAACCTCCTGCTGCGACAGCGTCTGCGGTAATACCGCCAAGCGTCTGTTCGCGGGCGATGTGATGACCGGCAGCAAGTGCGCCACCGCGTCCCCCAATGTTGCTCGATAGCGGAGATACGCGCGCAGCGTGCCTGCAACAACCTTTGCGCTGCCCGGACACAGTCGCCGAAGCTGTCTGTCGATGAACCGGCGCAGTTCGTCCTGGGTAGGTGAGCCAGCACCGTGGCTCTGTTGCAGGAAGCATCGTAGGATGCTGAGACGTTGCATTCGCGTGCTTCGCGCCCGTCCGCGTGCGCGGTTCATGTAATCATCAAAGCGGCGAAGTTCATCATCAATCGCGGCGATAACCTGCTCCTTACGCAGCAGCCCGGCTTCATCCAGTGCGATGAGCAGATGCCGCAGTGCCGCTCGGACCGTGCGCCCGTGCCTTCGAACTGGCGGTGGGCAGGTACAGCGCGGGAGGTGTTCAGTGATGAAACGCCGAACTACGTCGTCTGTAAGGTCGCACGCGGCAATCCGACGGCGTCGTATCCAGCGGGCGAAGTGTGCGACACAATACAGGTACATTCTTACGGTGTGATCGGCGTAGCCTCGCCTGACGAGGTACTGACAATAGCCACCAATGTACGGAGCGAGAACGCTGTCGCGCAGCCACGAAGCCGGTGCAGCGTGAAGCGAAGGAAGGGTATCCATGAATGGCTCCTGAAGGGGGACGGCCACTACAGGAGACCTGTTTTTTTATGTGAAGTCCAATTCCGCCTGACTTGGTCGAGGACCACTCTCAGACTGCCACGTCTGCTGGACCGCATCGCTCGACGTCGCATAAAAACGCTGTTTGCATTAGACGCGCCCAGAACGGCAACGAAGATCTGGGCCTGCTTGATCTCGCCAGTAGCACCGTCCGTCACGGCCACCGTCTGGCCGGCGTAGTCGATGAACAGCTTCTCTCCCGGCGTGTGGGTCTGGCGCATCGACAGCGACAGCCGCTGGCGCCAGCGCCGGTAGTGGTCGCAGAAGGCGCTGTACTGGAAGCCGTCCTCCTGCCCGGCCTTGTACTCCTGCCACAGCAATTCCAGTGTCACGCCCTTGCCGCGCAGTTCGTTGTGGACGCGCAGCCAGTCCGGCGCTGGTCGCTGCACCGAAGACGGCTCGCTGGGCGGGAACAGCAGCCGTTCCAGGGACGGTTCGTCCAACTCCGACGGCAGCGGATAACTCAGGCCCGCCAACTTGGCACGTGCCAAGTAATCGGACACGGTGGTCGGCGAGACGCCAATGATGCGAGCGATTTCTCGCTTCGATCGGCTGTGGCCGAAATACAGCCGCAATACTTCTTGGATTTTACGCATGGATAACCTCTTGTTGGCCAACTGACACCCCGGAAAAATCTGCCAGAGTGCCACGGTTATCCCGCGTTGCTACGCCCTTCGTGGCCGCCTCAAGCTGTCCAGTTTGAGGCGGAATCAGTGTCCAGTTTGCGCTGGAATCGCCGTCCAGATTGCCGTGGAATCAGTGTCCAGTTTGCCGTGGAATGGGTGTCCAGTTTGGCGCGGAAAACGCAGCTGGCAGGCTGCGGAAGCACTGTTGGCCCGCATGGCCGCCGAAACGATGGCCGTTCGCAAGATGCAGAACGGCCTTTACCTCTACATCCACGGCCCTATCGGCGCGGAACTGGCGCGCCTGAACGGCTTCGCGCAGGAGGTGCTGGCCGCGCTTACGGAAGATTGCATCGACGCGGCCCACCTTCGGGCCTCTGCCATTCGCTATGGCCTGGCTGCAGAGACAACCGTCTCGGCTCGTTGCGGCGACCAGTGCGCCTGCGCGACGCTCTTCGAGTTCCCGGTCCGATGCTTCAGGGCAAGCGGGGCGGCGCTGGGCTCTGGTGAGCCTTAGGCATCCACGACTTGAGCGAGATACAGGGGAGCATCGTCGCCCCTGTGCGTTGGTCCAACCCGGGCGAGCGGATTTCTATGTCCGCACCCAAGGCCGATGAAAAAGAAGCCGCGTTCGTCCAGCTGTGGGTCTGCCGCGTTAAACATCACCGAGAGCCGGCACTTCGTGCAAGTCCACATGGTTCACTCCTTGCTTGACTTCGGGTCGCGCGCGCTACGCTAAGTTCACGATGGTTCAGGCGGTCCGCGAAAGCGGTGCCATCGAGCTGTTCCGAGAGGCTGACAGGTCCCACATCCACCCGGCCCTGCACTGGGCCAATCAACAAGGTAGCAATGCAGCAGTTCGATAACGACCAATCCGAATACCCGGAGCCTGAAACCGTCCTAGCCATTCGCGGCGCGATCGCAATCGGGCGCCACGGCGGTCCGATGGGGCCTGAGGGTCACTGGCTCAACGAGTTCTGGCAGATCGGCCGCACGCTTCGCGACCACAGCGACATGCTGCAGGGCTTCCAGGGCACCGCGTGCCGCAACCTGCTCAGCACTTCGACGCGATACCTCGCCATCAACGAGCCGGTATTCGAACAGCCCGACGAGCGATCTTAACGGGCAGCCGGTCGGTGCAGGCATAATTCCGGCTTTTCCACCCGGACCTTGCCATGCCAACCGGCCTGCTCAACTGCGCCCACTGCGATGGCGCCCCACTTTTCATCGCCGGCCGGCTGCAGGCCGTCGTCGTCTGTGAGGAATGCGGTATCTCAACGTCGCCAGTCCGCCTGGAATCCACTGACACGGACACCGCATTTGCGCAGTTGCGCGCGATCTGGAACACCCGGGTGGAACACCGGCCGGCAGACCAGCAGACGATTTCCATGCTCGCCCGCCGTGAGCTGACCTCCTCCGACATTCCTTATTTCCTGAACCTGCTCGCGTCGACCACTGGAGAATGGGCAACGAACGGGCCGAAATTCGCCGCCATGGCCGCGGCGTTGGCGCAGCCTGGATTCCAGTTCAAGCATGTATCCCCGCCCGAAACCGTCCTGGAGGACGCCGGCCGGTACCGCAAACTCGTCCGCCGCTCGAAGGTCATCTATATAGATGGCGCCCCCCTGGTCCGGTTCGATCACATACCGGCCCTCGCCGCAGCAATCGCCGAGGAAGCGAAGGAAGACGATGAATGGCCATTCCCCATTCTTGAAGAGTTTGTCGCGCGGGCATTAGACATGCTTGCCGGATAACGCCGAGCCTTGACTTCGCGCAGGCCGCGGCAAGCTGGAAGCTCCACAAGCCAGGACATTTCCATGCTGCGACCGCTCGCCTCCGCCCTCTCGAATTTCCTCTGCTTTACCCCAGCTGCGGCCAGCGCGAAGGACTCACCGGCTCGGGCCTGTGCACACGTAATGGCGCAAGGGCGGCCGCCAGCCTTACATTCCGCACGTCGCGGACACAATTTGACGCGAATTTCGTTGCTAGCCTGGCGACCGAAAGACGTTCTCTGAGACGCCGAGTAGCGTGAGCACCTGATGCTGCAAGCCAGTTAGCGGCACGTCGAAGACTTGCACGGTGTGCGCACCTTCGATCAACTGGTGGCGCTCAGCGAGGCTGAACAGACGTAAGATTTGTTCGGTGGTGGGGCGTCTGCACTGACGCTGCTCCGGGTACAGAGGAAGTTCATCGATGTGCTCGCGCTTCATGGCAAGACGTAGCTCGCGCTCAATGAGCGCCTGCATCACGGTAACAAAGCGCCCGCCCGCGCGATCAATGTAGTCGGTGTTCTCTCGCGAACACAGTTTTGAATCGGCTACATAGAGAAAGTCGCTGCGCCCTGCCACGGCGCGCAGCGTATTCCAGGTCTCAATGTGGGTACGCGAGTCGCTCGCGTTGCCGTCGGTACAGCGAAACGCGACGGGAATGTTGCCGTCGGCGGTCATGGTAAGGATGAACAGCAACTGCTTCAGATCGGGGCGATGGTCCTTCGAGTGGTGTGGCTAGCCACACCACTCGAAGTATGTGGCGAGCGCAGTTATGTGGCGCAGTCCCGGGAACCCGTTGATCCATCGTGGGTTCGCCTTGGGGCTGGCCACATAATCAGGAACCCATAGAATGGTGTGTCCTTCCCCAAGGAGGTGACCACCATGTTCGAACTACTCTTCTCCCGTCCGTCCGCAGTAAAGCGGCACCAGGATGCCCCGTTGGCTGCCGAGCGAGCCGCGTATCTCACGAAGCTGATTGATCAGGGATCGTCGTTGAGCGTGGTCCGGCAAGCTGCATTCGTTTGCCGATGGGTCGCTCAGCGCACCAGGAGTTGGCCTCCCAATCGAGGCATATGCGAAGAAGACCTGAAGATGCTAGCCGTATCGTGGGCACGCCGACGTGCAACGAACAGAAGGCGAGCGGTGCCGTTACCTTCCCCCAAGGTAACTATTCAGCGGGCATGGGCGAAAGCACGTTGCCGGTGAACGCGTGAGCCAAGGCTTCAAAGAGAGGTCGGGACTGCTTGCGCAGGGTGGCGAGGTAGGAGCGGATGGTGCAGAACGCGTCGAGACCGTTTTGGCTGCGGAAGCAGCCAGAGACTTTCTGCTTGAGCTTGGGCATGCGGATGTCGCGCTCGGCCAGATTATTCGTAAATGGCACCCGATGATCGGCAATAAAGCGCCAGACCTGGTCGGCATGACGTTCCAGACGCGCCAGCAGATTGAACGCAGGGCTTTGCTTGATCTTGCCTCGCTGCTTTGCCTGCGAGGGGGCACGCTGCTGCTGCGGATTGAGTCTACGGCCTTCGGCAATCAACTTGCTCGAACGCTGCCGGTAGTAACTTTGACGCTGTTTGGGCAGGCTCTGCGCACCCTGGTCGATACTGCGGCCGACCTCGCCGCACGCTTGGCGCAGCAGCTCAATCAGCTTTGCGGCCCAGGGCTGCTGTGTGGTTTCCGAGATGAAAATCAGCTCGCGCAGGTGATGGGCGTTGCACAACGCGTGCTCGCATTCATAGTGCGCATAGGGGGCCCAGCCGTCATGCACGGCAACGCCCGTGAACGCCGGGAGAATGCCGTGACTGTCCATGGCCTCTTTGCCCCGCTTCTGATGCGCGCCCAGCCAGCTGAGCATCGCCGTCGATACGCTATGCAGCCAGTGAAGCTTGCCTGCCACGTGCACCCCCGATTCGTCGAAGTGTGCCACGGTCGCCTCCTGCAACGCCTGCCTGATCTGTGCAACGGCAGGCTTGAGCGCAAAGGCGGCTTCGTTGATGCAGTTCTGGACTGTACCTGTGCTCAGCCGCACACCGAACAGATCGGCCAGCGCCTGGGTCGTACGGTCCACCGGCAGCTGCTGATATTGCGTCAGGTACACGACTGCCGCCTTGATCTGCGATCCGTACTGCGCCGCCTGACTCACGCCTGCGGGGAACGCTGCGCGATGCACCTTCCCGCATCCGCACTGTGCCCGCTCGACGCGATGCTCGGTCACTTCAAAGCGGATTGGCGGCAGGTCAATGACCTGCCGCGATTCGGCCAATACCGACACGTCCTCGCGGGCAATCGGCTGACCACAAGCGTCGCACAACGGCGCAACCGAATGGATTTCAACGTGATCAGGCTGCTCAACGCGCTTGAGCGTGTTGCCCTTGTGGCCGGGCTGACCACCGGCCTTTGCTTTGCCACGCTCGCGCAGAGACTTCGGCTTGCGGCGCAAGCCATCCGACGATGGCGGCTTGCTCGAGTTGTGACTGTCCTTCCCGAGCCTTGCCTCCAACTCATCCACCCGCTTCAGAAGCGTATTGACCATTGCGACCAGTTCGATGATGAACGCATCTTTCTGCTCGTGCGTCATCGACTTCAAATCGGGAACCGGCAACTCGGGGGTCTTATTCGACATCCCGACACTATGCCGGGTTCAGCCAATGTTTACAACACCCGCTGAATAGTTACCCCCCAAGGAGAGTTTCCGTTCGACGGCACGTGGCTTCCTCCGCGACGCGGGCAAGTGGGTAGCTCCCGCCGCCGTCTCCGGACCTTTCGAGGACAGGATCCAGGCGTTTCTTGTTGCGCAGCAGGATCGGGGCCTGGCCCCGGCCACATGCATCAAACGGATCAAACAGGCTCGCAAGTTCGTCGCTTACCTCGAACAGCACGACGTCGGCCTTGAGCAGGTTCGAGCGTCACATCTGGATGCCTACTTTCAACACCTCGCTGCCTCCTGGTGCCGTCTTTCCATGGGGACCGCGGCGGAATCATTGCGCGCCTGGCTGCGCTATTGCGAGGAGAAGGGCGACGTGCACCCGGGGCTCGCGAAGGCAATCATGGCCCCGCGGATCTACCGATATGAAGGCGTTCCGGTCAGTCCCACCTGGGAGCAGGTTTCCCTCGCCATTTCCCGGGCCGAAGGCGCTCAACCAGCGCAGCTTCGAGCGCGGGCAATTCTTCTGCTCCTCGCGATCTATGGTATTCGTTCCGGTGAGCTGTGCCGGTTGCGGCTCGACGATATCGACTGGCGGCAGGAGACGATACACTTCCAGCGGTCCAAGAGTGGCAGACGGGATATCTATCCACTTGAGGCAACTGTCGGCAATGCCATCCTGGACTACCTGCGTCATGCACGTCCACCCCATTCAGGCAGGACCCTGTTCCTGACACTTCTCGCGCCCTTTCGTCCGCTCTCCGGCCAAGGTCTTTACCACATCGTCCATGACCATCTTGCGGAGGTAATTCCGGGAAGGAAGGGCTGCAACCCCCACGCGCTGCGGCACGCCTGTGCGCGTCATCTCGTTGATGCCGGTTTCAGCCTGAAGGAGATCGGCGATCATCTGGGTCACCGCAGCGCCGAGGCAACCCGGATTTACACGAAGGTGGATCTGAACGCGCTGCGTCTCGTGGCCATGGAAGATTTGGGGGGACTTGCATGAAACTGCTCCCTGCAATCGAGGCCTACGTGAGCGTCAGGAAGGCGATGGGGGCCGAATTCACCACCGCCGCCAAAGTACTGTGTCACTTCGGGCGCACAGTCGGTGACCGGCCCGTCGAGGAAATCAGCGCTGGACAGTGTGTGGCCTTCTGCTCCGGCGGCCCTGGCGGAGGCTATCAGCGGAACAAACATCACATCCTCAGCGGCTTCTTTCGTTATCTGGTTGGGCGGGAGTTGCTCAGCGTCTCCCCACTTCCGCATCCGCCAAAGCGAAGTCCGACTACTTTTCAGCCGTATATCTACTCGCACGAGGAGCTTGAGCATCTTCTTGCGGCGACGGCCATCGTGGATTCATCGAGGCGATGGCGCATGCAGCGAATCACACTGCGAACGTTGCTCCTGTTGCTTTACGGCACCGGGTTGCGTGTGAGCGAGGCGCTTTCGCTGCGACTTTGCGATGTGGATCTCGCCAACGCTGTTCTGCACATCGTGGATACGAAATTTTTCAAGTCCCGCCTGGTTCCGATTGGAGGCGATCTATGCAGGGTGCTTGCAGAATACCGGTGCCAGCGCGAGTATCTCCCGCTTCCAGCAGAAGAGCAGTCACCACTCTTCGTGTTTCGGACCGGAAAGCCGCTCTCCTACGCCGCGGTCCGATCCGTGTTCGCACGGCTTCGCGAGCTGGCTGACATCCGGCGACCCGCCATTGATCGCTGGCAGCCACGCATCCATGATTTGCGGGCCACCTTTGCTGTTCACCGGCTGCTTGCCTGGTATCGCGAGGGCGCCAATTTGCAGACCCGTTTGCCCCTTCTGGCTACTTACCTTGGACATGCAAGTGTGTCGGGCACTGCATGTTATCTCTCCATGATCCCGGAACTTCTGAGCGAAGCCTCACTCCGCTTCGAGCGCTATGCCTTATCTCGCCAGGAGGATAACCATGGCTAAGCATTCTCTGCTCGGTCCCTATGTGCGCCGCTTCCTTTTGGAGTACCTGATATCCGACCGCGGCCTGAGTCGCAACACCCAGAAGGGCTACCGCGACGTCATTCGCCTGTTGGTCCGGTTTCTCGAATCCCATCACCATAGTGACGCCACACAGCTCACGGTCGAACACATTACACCAGACGCTGTACGTGCCTTTCTCAAACACCTGGAGAAGGACAACGGTAACTCGGCCGCTACCCGCAATCACCGTCTCGCTGTCATCCATTCCTTCCTGCGCTTCGCCGCGAGTCAAGCCCCGGAGTTGCTTGACCTTGCGACCCAGGTCCAAGGCATCCCCCTACGACGAGTCCCTTCGCAACCGATGCCTTACCTGGAGAAGGCGGAAATGGATGCTCTCCTGGCCGTCCCCAATCGAGATCACGCACAGGGCCGCCGTGACTACGCGATTCTTCTATTTCTCTACAATACCGGGGCTCGCGCACAGGAGGCTGCCGACGTCACGATCGGCGATCTGATTCCGGGTTCCTCCGTCTGCGTTCGCATTCGTGGCAAGGGAGGCAAGACGCGCATCTGCCCGCTATGGCCTCATACCGCAAATGTCCTCCGGGATCTGCTCGCGGAACGAGATGATTCTGCTTCCCAGAGGCCGCTCTTCATCAATGTTCGCGGTGCACCGATGACACGCTTCGGTATCCACACCCTGGTCGAGCGGATCGTCTTGCGGGCAACCAGGACGCTCCCATCTTTGGGCACGAAGAGAATCAGCCCGCATGCCATTCGGCGCACCGCTGCCGTCCATCTGTTGCGATCCGGTGTTGACGTAAACACAATTCGCGCGTGGCTGGGTCACGTCTCGGTCGAGACTACGAACCGGTACGCTGAAGTCGACCTCGAGATGAAGGCGAAGGCGATCGCAATGTGCACGGTGACTCCGAAAGAAGGACGAACCTATCAAGGACCGCTCTGGCGAAAGGATCCCGAATTGATGGCCTTCCTGGATTCGCTGTAACTGCAACCGACCGGCGCCCGGTTATGTGGCCAGCCCCAAGGCGAACCCACGATGGATCAACGGGTTCCCGGGACTGCGCCACATAACTGCGCTCGCCACATACTTCGAGTGGCCATAGGTGATCACCGGTGCGGTTCGCCCGCGAATCTTGCGGCCTGAGGCGCCACGATAGCTGCCACAGAAGCGGATCGAAGTGCTGTCGTTATGGCACTCGTCGAAGTTCACGCCGAAACGCTCCCCGACCGCCAACGCCACCTCGGTCAACAAGGCCGACCGGTCGGCGTCAAACAGCCGATCCAGCGCGCGTCCGAGCCGATCATCGCCGAGGTGCGCCATCTCCTCGGCACGGATGCCGAACATCCCACTGGCGAAGCCGTGCACGGTGTCGTGCTGGCGGTAAATCGGCTCGCGTTCGACGATGATCGAGCGCAGCAGGACGCCCAGGGCTCTGGCGTGTGGAACCGCACAGCGTGCGTCCGAGGGGACGTGTCGATCGAGTACGTCCTCCAGGCCGATGCGTTGGATGAAGTGATTGATGAGGGGTAAAGGCCCCAAGCGCTCGCTGTGAAGGATGAAGCGAGCCTTGTGCGGAGAAGGTTCTTGCGTGCCTTTCATTCTGTCGCTAAGCTTAGCGACAGAATCTTAAAAGTCAAGTTCATGCCACACCGCCCCGAAGCCGTCATCAAGCAAGCCCGCGAGCGGATCGAGCGCATCCGGGAGACGCTCAATGAGATTGACTATCTGTGTTCCGGGACGCTACTGGAACGCATGAAGGTCTGCGGCAAGCCGGGCTGCCGCTGCGCGCAGGATCCCGACGCACGCCATGGCCCGTACTATGAGTGGGGGCACATGAAAGGCGGCAAGCTTGTCCATCGGACGGTCTCACCCGAGCAAGCCGCCGTGTTACGGCGTGCCATCGCCAACTATCGGCAGGCGAAGAAGCTGATGCAGGCGTGGGAGGACGAAACCGAACGCCTAATAGACGCCGAAGCTCCCCGCAAGCCCTGACCTACCGGGGCGCCCGGGAAATTACGCGGAAATTCGATCGGCGACCTGCGGAAAGTAAGGCCAGCCATCACCAAGACCAGCCAGACGCGGCTCTTGTGTTACCGCGCCTATGCCGTGATGCGCTCCGCTCAGACCCGAACGGCGCTCTGAGAATACCTTACCCGGAAAGCGATGGATGCCGCCCGCGAGCTGCCGCGCGACAGCGACTGGCTTCCCGCGAATGAGCGCGCCAGCCTGGCTGACTATGGGGCAACCAAAATGGCAACAAAGCACAAGGGAGCCAGCGCGAGGATTTTGTATTGACGCGGCTTTTCGGTAAAAGCGACCCTTTTTCTGCGAACTTTCTGGGAAAACAGTATGAGCATGCTCATACCTTTGCCATCGAGCGTTTGCGGATACTGGCCGGAAGGCCGGCCGACCAGCGTCGAATAGGGGCCTGCTTCCGATGAGCAGTTCCGGCCTCAGCCCTGCTTCGCAAGAATTCGATAGAGCTTGGTCCTTGAAATCCCAAGCTGCCGCGCAGCCACTGCTTTGTTGCCACCGGCGGCCAAGATTGCGGCCTTGACCTCATTCAGAGTGGGTTCCTTCTTACCCAAGCTCAACTGGGTGGAGTAGGTAGAAAGATAGGCATTCGCTTTGGTCGCCCGGCTGTGGCCAGCGGCCTCCACCACCTTGCACATCGCTTCGCGGTGTGCCGCCACATCAACAACTCGCCCGCTCCCCTTCACAGCCGCCGGCTGGCCGCTCTCCCGCTTATACATCTGCTGCAGGTATTGGTGACGCAGCCCGTGCGCCGTCACACCGTCGCCGTCTTTGGTGATTCCGTGCTTCTCCAGCACGGTATAGAAGCGTCGACGCCACCGGTTCTGGGTGAAGGAAGCAGGCATCAGCGTGCCTCGCTCCGGATTCGTGACGTATGCGAGTGTTGCCGCCTGCCCGAGCAACTCGTACTGCCAGCCGAACTCTATCGGGACCCGGCAGGCGCGCCCGCCTTTCGTGCCGTCATGCACGAGCAGCATCCCCGATGGCAGGACGTCCAAAGCAGGCCGCAATCGCCAGCTTTCCTTTGCTCGCAGGCCAAAGCCAGCTTCCAGCTTGAGCTGCAGTGCGACGTGGGCGTCCGTGACCGCGATCTCGGCGATCTTCGCCGCCGCATCAATGCCCTTGCCATCCCACGACCGGTCTTCGCGCGCAACATAGCTGCGCTCGTATCCGGCCGGTCGTTGCACATAGTCTTCGATTCGGCCGACCACGTTGGTCTTCCCCATCCATGACATCAGCGCACGCAGGTGGGTGAGGCGTAGCTCCACCGTTCCCACATTCAGCTTGCGCTCCTCCACCCAAAACTGGACCAGCCAGCGGATGTGCTTCTGCCGAATGCTGTAGGGCGAGGTTACGGCCATGCCACCAATGCTGCGCAGCTCCACGAACATGGCGAGAAGTGCCTGCACGCGCTGTCGCTGTGACATCTGCGACAGCGATCTGCCGCTGACTCGCGTCCCGCTATACGGCAGGTGCAAGTGTTCCGCAGCCAGGACTGCGAACTCAGCCTTGAATCTCTCTGGCAGGTGGTATTGGTTAATGATGGGGCGCAGGTTGATTGTCTTGGTCATACGGCGTTCTCGAACGTTTGCGCTTCGCGCGTGCGCGCCACGGCGAGTGTCCGCCACCGGACCTCGCAGCTCGCTGCTGGACAGCGCCGACCCCCGATCCGGCTTTGTCCCCTCGGTGCTCCGGGGTACCACCCCCAGCTTTCCGGCCCACCTAGCCGGTCTTGCCACTACCTTCCTGTCCTTTAGCGATGCCAAACCGATCAGCCCTGAGCATGGAAGCAATGCGTCGTGACTGTCCGCAGTGCGGGCGCAGGCCTTCGCCTTGCACGCCGCTGCGCGGCCACCCTATCCGGTGCATCAATGGATGCCAGCCCTGACGGCGCCAGGGATTTCGTCCTGGTGCAGCCGGCCGATGCCGTGATGAGTGATTACTTGTTGCGCCGTTCTGGTACCGGTAGCGCCCCCCGGGTCGATATTGCTCAGAAGCCTGCGTCCACCGTTTGTTCGGTACGCAAACAGCTCCCCGCCCCAAAGCCGGATCATCCCCGCCGCGGTGTGTCGGGCTTCGTGATCCGCGCCCAGCCAAGCGGCTGAAAGGGCGTCGGGCATTCGTGGAAATTCCACAGAGCACCTGTCCGGTGTCCGGCTTCGGAATTGTCCACACTACGGTCTATTTTCACGAACAGACCGCCAATCGGCTTGGTATCGCGGTGTCCGGTGTCCTCACTATCCGACACGGTCCACTTGATTTGATTGAAAAAAATGCCGGTTCAATTTCCGGCGTGAACAACTGGCGATCGCAAGGCCAGGATGTCGGGGCTTTGCATGCTGGATTTGCCGCGCAGCTGGCGGCGAGGTCGATGCGTTGGGGACGCGGTAAGTGCTCGAAGCATATACCAGGCGTGCGCCAAACGGCAACGTTTGCCACTGCAAAATCGCGAGCTTTCGGCGACTTGACTTCGATTTTCCGACGGTAGAGTGGGCTATGTCGATGTGCCAATTAATCCGACGTTCTCAAAGCAAGACCGACAAAGTCCGACCAAGTCCCAGATGCTCGTACCGCCCCGAGGTGAGTGAGTGGGACTCGGGAGCACGAAGTCCCACTTGCTCGAGGTACGAAGGACATTCGGCAAATCGAGCCATCCACCTCTATGAATCGCCAAGGAGCCCAAATGAAGATCTCGACCGTCGCAATCGATGTTGGCTACGGCAACACCAAGTCCGCCTTCCCGCTTGGCTCGGACATCGCAACTAACATGTTCCCGTCCCTGGCACCCGTTGCCGCGACATCCTCCCTCACCGCGCACGCTGGTGGCATCTTCCGGGCACGCAACGTCGTGAATATGGAGATCGACGGCGCGCGATATGAGGTCGGGCCTGATGTCTCGCTGAGCGCCGCCCATGTCCATACCGGTCGCTCCCTCTCCGAGGATTATGTGACGACGCCCAATTACGCTGCCTTGCTTGCCGGATCGCTGCACTACGCCAATGCCAAGGAGGTTGATCGGCTGGTCCTCGGCCTGCCGGTCCACAATACCCAGAAGTACTCGGCCTACCTCAAGGACCGTTTCACCGGCATCCATGACTTTGGCTGGGGCGATGTCCGAATCAACAGCGTCCTCCCGCTGCCGCAGCCGTTGGGCACGCTGATCACGTACATCCAGCAGAGCGGCAAGAAGTACGACCCTGACAATGCCTACCTGGTCATCGATGTCGGCTACTTCACGACCGACTGGGTGGTGGCGCGCGGCTACACCATGGACGACACCCGAAGCGGCGGGGCGCCCGGTGGCGCAGCGCGCATCTACCAGCAAGTGGCAAGCCTGATCTCGGCTGACCGTGGGCAGCCAACCGACAGCATCGAGCGTATCGACAAGGCCATTCGCGATGACAAGCCCATGGTGTTCTATGGTCAGGATCTGGATGTTTCGCCCTACCTGGCGGAGGCCATGGCCGTCGCCCATCAGCCAGTCAAGGAGATTCAGGCACGCGTCGGCCGCACCGAAGATATCCGGGCCATCATCCTGACCGGTGGTGGCGCCCAGCTGTATGCCCCGACCATCCGTGCTGCCTTCCCGCTCAACGTGATCCACATCATGGACGCGCCGTGCTTCGCCAACGTCCGCGGCTTCTACACCATCGGTTCCGCACGGCATGCCGCCAGGGCTGCCTGAGGATGCCGGCCATGGACAAGCTTCAGATGACCGTGACGCTGTCCGCCGACTCGGCTCCCGATCTGCTCGCTTACCTGCGGCAGTACCCGGGAGCCCGGGAGCGGGCGTTCATGCTTAAGCTGCTCGCCCAGCGAGGGCTACAGCTTGTGCTCAGCTCTGGTCCCGACACGCTGCTGCGCCCGCATACTGTAGCAACGGCTCCGATCGTTGCACCATCGGCACTAGATGCTCCGCTCCGGGGTCGACCTGATCGGTCAGCATCGAGCGAAGAGGAGCCGCCCGCACCGTATGCAGCCGTGTCGCAGATCTCGCCGTCGTCGCCGGCAGCGGTACGCCAGCTTGTTGTGGAAAGACCGCAACACGCGTTAGCCTCCGCAGCGGAGGGGCAGCAGGCTGCGCCAGTGACCGCACCAGTGTTGGTGCCTGTAGATCCCGGCATTGACCCGCTTGCCGGCCTGGATGTCGGCGCGCTCAATGACGCCATGGCGCGATTCGGGTGAGCGAGGCGCCGCGGAGTTTCGCGGCGCTTGACTGACTCTCGTTGTGTGGCAACCTGATATCGTTCAAAGACACGAAGGATAGCGAGCCATGTTCGAATACCTGTCCAACACTCAAGGCATTAACCGTTTCGTCTTCACCGTCCTCATTGGGTGGTGCCTTCTAGAGGCCACCCTGGTTGTCTACAATGGCATCAAGAACCGAAAGCGTCGCTGATATCCTCAGACAAAAAAAATGCCCAGCAGTACGCTGGGCATTTTTTTGTTAATGGGATTGCCTCTCAGTGAAGAGTCGGCGCCAAACAGTAATCGAGGGCGGAATCGAACGAGAACTTCCGGCCCAGGAAGGTGAAGCTACCGGACGGCTCACGGCGGTACACATCGAAGAACTCCGCTTCCGATTGTCCGGCCTGGACTTCCGTAGCTGCCGTAGCGCGCATGGCCTGGATATGCAGTTTGTTGATGATTGCTGTGAATCCCTTTTGCGGCATTACATTTCTCCTTGGAGAATCTGCCACGGGATACCCTCCCCTATGGGAAGGACCCACAGGGCAGAGTTTAAGTATGACGCCACCGTCTGGTGGCGATCTGATCAGGCTGTAGCTACCTGTTGAGACATCAGGCGCAGCTGGTACTCGGTGCGCCATTGATCGCAGAAATCCGTGCCACGGACTTTCGGTCTATGCATGACCGTGCACAGCCCTTCGGCCCGCAACCGCTTCTCCA
Organism: Cupriavidus sp. BIC8F; assembly: GCF_032465815.1. Classification (NCBI taxonomy): domain Bacteria; kingdom Pseudomonadati; phylum Pseudomonadota; class Betaproteobacteria; order Burkholderiales; family Burkholderiaceae; genus Cupriavidus; species Cupriavidus sp. BIC8F. The sequence goes on from NZ_CP136096.1 coordinate 304,435, forward strand.
ACTTCAACGCGTCGGCCATGCCGGGCGACTTGCCTGTCTTCGGATCGACCTTGTCGAAATCCGCGAAGATGTGCACGGTGTGGATGCCCAAGTCCGGTGGCACCACGAACTGGCTAAGCAGCACACGGTTCAAGCAACTCCAGGCCGGCACGCCAAAGAGCATGTAAGCTGCATAGGCATTCTCCAGCCCTTCGGCAACGCCAACTTCACCGGCACGCGGCTGCATCAATCGCACCGCGCCACCTGCAACCGGTAACGCCGATGCGTCATTTCGCTTGGCCGGCAGGATTTCACCGTCAGCGCTTACGATCGTCGCCTTGGCAGGCGATACCGGGTCCAGCGACGTCCGATGCACCGTGGCCATGCGTCCATCTGGCAGGCTGAACTGCGCAACGATGGTGGGATAGCGACCGACTAGCTGGCCCTCATACCAGTAGTCCTGCACCGCCAGCCGCAACGAAGCGGGCCGCGGCGCTCGCAGATCCGGAACCCGGCCTGCGAGATAGCGCATGGCGTGATCGCCATGTACCAACTCGGCGGCAGAGTTCCACTGCTTGACGATGCGCCGCATCTTGGCCGCGGAGTCATCGGGCCTGCAATGCCGCGCGGGAACAGGCCGGTAAGGCCGAGGATCAACCGGAACGGCTGGCTCGCCGTTCAATTCGCGCTGCAGTTGCCAATACGGCATGCCGGTGTAGCAGCGCACAAGCTCCAGACCGTCGCCGGCTTTGGGGTTGCCCGCATTGCACTTGCGGCACACCCAATCGCCGCGGCCGCGCTTGTTGTCATAGGTAAAGCGGTCATGGCCGCCGCATAGGGGGCAAGGACCAGGACGTCCTCGCCAGAAGTTGTCCGGCAGGACTTCCGCTGGCAGGTACTGCCTCACCAGAGCGTCCCATTGAGCGGGCGTCCAGCTTTTCACAATGTCACTCAGTTCTTTCATGGGATGGCTCCAGATGGAGGGTTGGTCGATGCCTGAGACAGGCGAAGGAACGCTTGCTCAAAAGACGTCCCGGCCGTAGCCAGAAGGTCTTTTCAGCACGGCGTTTTGCTGGGGAATATGGGGATTTGGCCGACCGGCCGAGAAAGGCACCGCTGCTACCGGGCAAGCCGGTAGCAGTCAGTTCAAAGAGGTACTTCTTGGAGGGGCGCGTCAGTACATCGGCGCGCCATCGTTGCGGAAAGGAATGCCATCGAGCGCTGCAGGTCGCGCGAACGGAATCTCCTCGTCGTCGAATCCGCCGAAGCCACCCGACGGCGGTTGCGCAGGCTGCTGACGCGCCCCGGCCGAGCGTTGCGTTGGCGGAGCCGAGCGCTGCTCACTCCCACGACGCTGCTGCGAAGCTCCTCGCTCTGCGCCGGCATCGCCGTCGTCATCGTTGGCACCTGCGCGACCGCCGAGCATCTGCATTTGATCGGCGACGATCTCTGTACTGTACTTGTCCTGGCCGGATTGATCCTGCCACTTGCGCGTACGAATGCGGCCTTCGATGTAGACCGACGAACCCTTGCGCAGGTACTGACCAGCGATTTCTGCCAGCTTGCCGAAGAACGAAATGCGATGCCATTCGGTTGCTTCCTTCATTTCGCCGGACTGCTTATCCTTGTAGCGATCGGTGGTCGCAACACGGATGTTTGTCACCGCGTCGCCACTGGGCATGTAACGAGTTTCAGGATCTGCCCCGAGGTTGCCCAGGAGGATGACTTTGTTGACGGATGCCATGGTGCTTCCTATTCAATGAACGAGATTGATGTTCCAGACCCATCTGTCCCAGAGTTTCTGCTCTCCGGTCCTTGGGTCCTTAATGGGATCGCCAGTCTTCTTATCGAAGGCTGGCACCTTCTCCTTGCGCAGGCGTTTGACCGCAACACGGTCACCTAGCTTGCAACCGGCTTCTGCGAGAGCGTCCTTCAGACCTTCGCCCTGCAGGGTCTTCTCGCCGGCACCCATGTACAGCTTGACGGCAAACGACGTGTAGGTACGTGGCCCACCAGACTTACGATTGGGGAACTCCATTTCGCCCCACTCGATGAGCTTGCCAACGGTGTAGGCGGAAGTGGAACCCTTTTCAGAGGAGGCGCTTCCGCCCCCTTCCCGCTCGCCGCCTTCGCGTTTGCTGCGCGATGGCTGGACGCCATCCAAGCTGCGCGTTGCCTGAAAGCGGCGCCCTCCTGCTGGCGCGTCACTACTTGTCGGCGAGTCCGGCGTGAGTTCGCGCTCGGCTTGAAAAATGACGTCAGCCGCGACCTTCTCTAGCGCTTCGCCTGGATGCACGCTGACCTGTTTCCAACGAGGGATCACCTCCGGCAGCAGCTTGTCGCCATACGGCGTGCTCTGCAGCCGATGATGAAAGCCCCCAACGAAGTGGATTACGCGATCACCTTCGTCCCGAAGCAGATGGGGGATGCCGTGAACATAGAACTGCCGCTCGTTGGCGGCGCCTGTGCCGACCGGGATCATGCTGGAAGAGGATGACCCTCTCTGTTCCGCGCTCAGAACACCGGCCACACGCTTGATGAGATTAAGCCAAGTCATGGTCTAAAGAAGGGAGCCACAGCACAAACGTCGGACCGCATCGAGGTCGCCACGCAGCCTGGCGTGATTGAGAATCACGTCTTGCAGGGTCTCAGGGTTGACCCCGGATACGCCGCAGACGTAGCTGTATGGCAACGCGCCATTCCAATAGCCAAATATCCAGCCGAGCGTCATGGAGTACTCCTCCAGGTCGAGAGCCCGATTGCGCATGCGGGCACGCAACATCTCGGCACAGTCGATAAGGGACTCCGGCATGTTGTCGCCGCGGCGGCTATCGCAGGCGAGGCTGATGAGAGCGTCGACCATTTTCTCGCGCACCGCCTCGCTCCAGAAAGAGGGGTCGGGCAACGGGTCGAGCTTGGGAGGGGGCATTACGATGGCGGCCGCTTCACCGAAGAAGTCGAGCTGCCATCCAGCTGTCGTCGTTTTCATTTAGTCTCCGGACAGGCACCCGAAGACCCACCAGCCGGCGGGTAACGGGTACCCGCGACAGGTGGAAAGCGCCGCCTCAAAGAGGCGGCAACGGATCAGGAACGGTCGTACGTTCCCGTTCGACGAAGCGGCGTAACCACTGCCGAGCGCTCATAAGGTTGTTGCTTGGGCTCCGCCATCTCCTGCGCTTCGTGCTTCGATTTGGATTGGATATCCGGCATGGAAACCTTGGGCGCTGCGGGAATGGCCTTGTTCCAGGCAATGACCCGGTGATACAGGAATGACAGTCCAACGACGGTCACAAAGGCACCGACGATGAACGACTGCGACGCCATGTACAACACCATGCAGAGCATGAAGAATTTGAACGGACGCTTGATGAGATTCGTGACAAAGGATTCCATGGTTTCTCTCCAGAAACGTTGCAAGGGATTTCCTGGCGGATGCCAGGCGATGGTTCGATGCTCCGAGGAGCAAGGAATCTCTGGAGGAACAGCTGCGCTTCAACGCGCTTGCGGCATGCAGTAACGCATGGCGAAAGCACGCTGGCGTGGGCGGAGGACTATGAGATTGAGCGCTGCCGCCAATTGGCGCGCGCGCTAGGTCGATGCGTCTGAACGCAGGTTTGTCACGATCCTAACGACAGAGGATCAAGGAAGGTAGCGGCGGTTGTCAAGATAGTTGACGCGTCACTTCATGCGGACTGCTTTAGTTCTTGCGGCTGCATCCGTTCCGGATTGAGCCAGACTTCATTCTCCAGCTCCCAATTGCGCGTCGATCGAGACCAACGCTGCGGATTGCGCGCCTTGGCCTCCGCGTACACGGCCTTGCGCTGCGCAAGCACAGCAGCGGCTACACCGTTGTGGCGCTGCGCCGGCGTGACGAATTTCAGGCCGCTGTGTTTGTGCTCGTGGTTGTACCAACGCACGAACTGCTGCGTCCAGGCACGGGCCTCATCGACACTGCCGAACGGCCTGCGTGGGTAGTTGGGCCGGTACTTGCAGGTGCGGAACAGCGACTCGGCGTACGGGTTGTCGTTGCTCACGCGCGGCCGGCTGAACGACGCCGCCACTCCCAGGTTTTCCAGGGTGGCGAGCATCGTCGCGCCTTTCATCGGGCTGCCGTTATCCGAGTGCAGCACCAGCGGACGTCCCGCCAGGCTCTCGGCCAGACTGGCACGCCGCATCAGCAGTGCGGCCAGTTCCGCCGATTCCGCCTCATGCACTTCGTGACCGACAATTTTGCGGCTGAACACGTCCAGCATCATGTACCAGTAGTAATACCGCCCCTTGACCGCCGACGGCAGCCACGTGATGTCCCACGACCAGACCTGGTTCGGCGCCGTCGCACAATGACTGGTCACCACCCGAGCCGAGGGTTGGCGCGCACGACCCCGGTGGTGCTGCTGCGAAACGCTGCGCAGCACACGGTAAAAGCTCGACTCCGACGCGAGGTACACGCCGCGGTCGGCCAGACCCGGCACGATCTGGCTGGGCGGCAGGCTGGCAAACTCCTCACTGATGGCAACCTCAAGAATCTGTTGCCGTTCGGCGTCGCTCAGTTTGTTGCCCGGTTCCGGCCGCACGGTCGTCGTGCGGCGATCGGCCGGCACCGCGTCGCCGTCACCCACCCAGCGCTGGAACGTGCGCAGGCTCAGGCCCAGTTCTTTGCAAGCCTTCTCCAACCGGCAGCCGGACTGCGCTGCCTCGCGGATCAACGATATACATAACAGGCGATCCGGGACGTTGATCAATCGTCCTCTTTGTCTCCCCAGATCGCCTGGGCTTTTTTTCTCAGAATCAGCAGCGCAGCCGCTTCCGCCAGCGCTTTCTCCTTGCGCTGTAATTCCTTCTCGAGCTGGTGGATGCGTTTCCTGTCGTCTTTCGACTGATGCCGCTGCTCCCGCGCCTGCTCCGCAGCGTTCGCATTGGCTGCCAGACAGGCGGCCCGCCAGGCGGCGATCTGTTCGGGATAAAGACCCTTGCGCCGGCAGTACTCGGCCAGCTCCGCTGCATTGAGCGGGGCGGTTTCCAGCACTACCGCAAACTTGTCTTCCGAAGACCATCCTTCGGGATTCTTCCCATCGCCCGGCACGACCAGCCCCTTTCCTTTCGCCTGTCGGCGCCACGTGTACAACGTCTGCTCGGTAATCCCCGTTTCCCTGGCCAGCGCTGAAACCAGCACGTTTTCTGGCGGCATCATGCGGCGCACCAGCGCTTCTCTTCTCTCTGCTGAGTAGGCTTTCATTTACCCTGATTTTACCGCCCCCGGACCTCGTCTCTAAGAATCAGGTGACGTGACATCTATCCTGACGCCGGGGGGTAGGCAGAAAGCTAACCAAAAGACGGTGGCTTTCCGGGAAAAACGCATGAGCATGCTCATAGTTTGAGGTCGCGTCCGCAAATTAAGGTTTGTTTATTTCTGTTTTTCGAATGTCTAATATCGACCCCTAACTTTAGGGGTAAACCCCTAAATTCCCGGGCAGACGGTACCGATAAGCGAAGCATAAGCAATCAGCTTTGCACCTTTCCCGGCAAAAGACGCCCCTAAATGAAGAGCTTTTGCTGACCCAAAGGCGTCGCACGTTCCGTACTCTCCATGAGGACTTGACAACGCTTCTGGGCCGTAACGCTGGTTGTCAGGTTCTTTCCGAGTGAGCGAAAAATGCCGCAGAAAAAAATCAAAACTGAAGACGTTCCTGCCGTGCGGGCAGACATCGTGAATTTCCCTGTGCAACCTGAGGTCTCCCGAGCGGAGATGGCCTTACGCAATGCGCTGGGTACCGTTCCAGTCAACGAGGACGCATTCAGCCGTCTTCTCCAATGTGTCCGAAACATTCAGCGCACGAAGGACAAGATCTCTCGTCTGCTCCAGGACCTTGGGGCGGACCTTCTGCTCATGCATGAATCAACGACGGAAATCGTCGCTGCTGAGTATGGCGACACCCGAGCGGCACGGTCACGCGCACGCGACATGTTTTTCATCATCGCTGAGGAGGCACTGGACCTAACTCGTAGCCAGGCACAGCTATACCTGAGTCTCTACCATCGCTTTCTTCAGCACAACGGCGCGCTTTCCAAGCTCAATATCGGTGAACTTATGGTTCTCCGCCGGCGTGACTACTCGTCGGAGGAAATCGACGCGGTCATCGAATTCAAGGAGAACGACCCGGCCTACCATCGCAAGGACATTCGCAAGTTCGTCGAGCGGCTTCGTAAGCAGGAGGAGGAGGTTATCGACGTCCAAACCAAGTTGGACATCGCGACGGCGGAACTTGCAAGTACGGTTTCCGAGAATGCTGACAAGGATTTTGAGATTCGGCGCCTCAATACTGAGCTCGGACGATTGGCGTCAGAACGCGACGCGGATCGGGAAGCGCTGAGTCACGTACGGGAGGAGATGACCCGGCAAAACTTGAGCTACAGCGCCATCCGGATGCAGATCGATGATCTGGAACGCGAGAAGCGGGAGCTGCAGGAACGCATGGCGTTTTCGAAGGCCAATACCCGCCCGGAAACCGTTGAAGTGCAGATCGTCCCGCCAGGCTATGCCTCTCTGGAAGAGGCCCTGGCCGCGAAGAATGACGAACTCTCCTCGGCAAAGGCAGATCTGGCCGATATCCAGTCGCGGCGTCAGCAGATTGAGTGCGAAATCGCAGAACGTTCTTCTGTCCTGGATAGGCGTGCGCGCGCCCGTGATGACCTCGCCAAACTGGTGACCCAATTCGAGCAAATCCTTTCGACATTTGCGTCGGCGCAACTCACCGTACATATGGCCGGAGACATCTCCGAATTTCGCCCGGCCTTGACGGTGCTCGACAGCATCATCTCCCGCCTCCACGCTGACATTCGCTCGGCCCTGAATGCCCGATGAGAGCAAGAGATATGCAACAGCACTCCCCCACCGCCGAGTTTGATCGTTTGCAACTCACCCGGATGACATGCGATCGGATTCGGTCGGCAAACTATCACCTCACAGATCACCTTGCGGAACTGCTCGGCGCGCACCCTGAGCTTGAGCAGGTGCTGCATATTGGCAAAGGTGCCGTCGACAAGGTCCGCAAGGCAGAGGCCACGCAACGCGATTTGATGGGTACCCCATTCCTCGTTGTCGTACCAACGCTCGCCGATGTACAGGACTGGCGTTGCTTGACGGAGAACACAACGACCACGCTAGCCGTCGACACACTGCGCTCCCAGTTGCCTGGCTGGACCAACGACGACAAGCTTCGCTTGTTCTACAACAATCGCCATTACATATGGCTGATGGTCGAGCTGCTCCATGTCAGCATTCTGGCCGCGCCTCTTCTCGGAATCAACAAGGAGCTAGCAGAGTATCTGCGTTCGCTCCCGCAGCACGTCTTTGACATGGCCATTGCGCGAGTCGACTTCCCGATCTTCCGTTGGCGCCTGCATAGCAGGACTTTCTGGATCGACTTCGATTCCAATCGGCTGAGTCCCGATTCGAATGGGCATCACTTCCTGACTTCCACCCCGCTGCGCGCCGATCGCATGGCGACAAAGAACAGCTGGACGAACCTCCGTTTGGAGCCATTCCAAAAGAAGGTCTACAGCGAAATGATGGTCCGAAGCCACTGCCGGGCCTCGACTATCACATCGCTGCTGGGCATTACCTCGACACGTACCCGCAAGCTGTTTCAGCAGATCCACGGAAAATCTTCGCCCTCGGGTCAGCTACCGACGTCGACCGCCTGGTACTTCGAGCACCCGACCCATCGCCTTCAGGCGACGATCATCGTCTCGCTGTATCGCATTGGATTGGTGTTCGGCGCTAATGTCCCGGAGGCATTCATCGCGGCCTACGATCTCTTCGACAAATTCTTCGGAACTGCGTCCAAGATATCTGCCGATCGGGCATGTCACATTTGCCGAACCATGTCCACCGATGCGCAACTCGAATTGGCACCCTGCAGGGTATGTCGGACACCCTATCTCATTGCAAACGTGGCACCCCGTATTGAACTCAGCCATGCATTCTCCTGCCCTGGCTGCAGTGGGCTACTGGGCGGTGCAAATGGCGCGGCGCGCCGGCGCAAATAGATCAAAGAGGACTGAACGATGATGAGTACCGCTATTCTATTCGTTCTCGTCTTTGTGGTGCCCCCGGTCCTGGCATACAAGCTCGCGCGACAATGGGGACGAAGCGGCTGGAAGTGGGCGTTGATCTGCTTCTGCACACATTACATCGGCCTCTTCCTGCTGTATCTGCTTCCGTCACGGGCGACCCCAAGGCTTCAGCAGTACTGCGGGAAGCATCCTGAATGCGCAACGGATAATGGCATGCCCTGCTCCTATTGCGGATCGCGCAGCATCCGCCTGTGACGCGAACAACGGTTCCTCTCCATGCGGCAGCACCATATTTGCAACCACTGCGGCCGGATCCTTTACACCACTGATGCTGATGCCCCACCTTCAGGGGGTCAAAGTTGGCTTTAGTTTGTCGTCTAGATAGTGGTCCTCTTCGTGTATGCTCACGCCGGCCGAAGGCTGGGCGCGGACTTGACTTTGCGCCCCGGACGTTAAGCTAAAAATAACGGACCGATCCCCGGCCGATTCAAAATCAGAGAAGAAAAATGCAAAACTCCAAATTCGCTCTCTCGGTCCTGGCCACGGCCATGACGCTCGCTCTTGCCGCATGTGGCGGTGGTGGTGGCGACGACGGTGGCTCCAAGCGGGAGCCGAGTACACCAACCACGCCAACGGTTCCGCAGGCTCCGACGTCGGTGCCGCCGGCGACAACGGTCTCCGCCCCTACGTACCCCAGTGGCGACCTGCGTCTGACAGCGTTCAATGCCCTGAGCGACTATCGGATCAAGATGGGCGTCGGCGCCCTGAAGCAAGATACAGCCCTCGATGTCGCCGCGGACAACCACGTCGCGTACCTGAAAGCAAATTCTGCGGTTGGTCACGAGGAAACTGCCGGCAAGCCCGGCTTTACCGGTGCAACTCCTTACGAACAAGGTGTGGCCGCGGGCGCCTCGAAGGACCAGTGGATCAGCCAAGCGGCAGATGGTTCCATTGGCTGCCTAGCGGACTTTAGGAACTCGGTGTATCACCTGCAGGGCATCACCAGCAACCAGGAGACGATCGGCCTTTCCATTCGCGAGGGTTATTGCGTTATGAATTTTGGCGTAAAGACCGGTGCAAACGGCAGCGGATATGGCCTCCCGCAGTGGGGTGGACAGCAAATGGCGACGAACGCCTTTGCTTACTCTCCGATCGACGCCGAAAGCGTCCCAGGAACATTCACCGCCACCGCGGAGTCGCCAAGCCCGGCCCCGGATCTGCCGAGCGCAGGCCACCCTGTCATGTTCAGGGTTCCAGCTCCCAATGCAAGTGACGTGCTGACGGTCTCAAGTTTTACCCTCACCGGCCCGGGGGGTAGTGCAGTTCCCGCCAGAATTCTGGTTGCCAGCGCCGCGAAGCCGGGCTCAGTCGCTTCGGCTATCTCTGATCCCTACGTCTACAGTGGAGTGGCCTTCCTTCTCCCTACCCAACCGCTCGCGGCTGGCACTTACACCGCAACTTTCGCTGGCGCTCGCAACGGCGTAGCTATCAGCAAGTCTTGGAGCTTCACGGCATTCTGACGTAGCGCCAAGCTGCAAAATAGGAAATGGCCCGCATCGCTGCGGGCCATATTCTCCCGCGGGCTAGTCTCATTGCACTGTAGAGCCGTTATTGCAAACACTGGCCGGCGCCAAGTAGGTCCAAGTGAAGCACGTCCCTGGGCCGTTGCTGCCGCCGCCTGTCAAGGCCGAGTCGAACCCAGGCCCTGTGACGACTTGAAACTGCATTGACGGTGTGCCATGAGTGATGACCCACCCGTTCACGACCGTCGACGCCCCGGGATTTCTCACGGTGACCAGCGCAGACGTCAATGCTGCGTATCCGCCAGAAGCTTTCAATTGATCGTAGGGGACACTGCCGAACAGCACATACTCTACGTTACTGCCTCCGAAACCTTGCCGGGATGTGTACGAGTATGCGTATGGGGTAGCCGCTGGAACCGGCACGCCGCCACCCAACGCAAAACCGCCAGCAACAAGTACAAACGTCACCGTGTTTGGCGATGGTGGAGGCGGTGGTGGAGGCGGTGGCGGGGGGGGCGGCGCCGGAGCACCGCAAGTGGCCAGACCAATCTGGACGAGCCAGATCTTCCCGGCAGGACAGTCTGCCACTGTCATTGGTGACGCCGGAAAGGTGTACAACTGTGCGGCCGCTGTTGAAGACTCGGCAGCGACAACGCACGCCAAAAGGATGCGCTTCATAGATCGATCCTGTTTCTAATACATGCAGCCTGTCGTGACAGTGCCCAGCAGTTGACCTCCAAGAGCCCCGGTATCGTTGCCGCTATACCACGCCCCTGGCGACATGGCGCTTGCCTGCGCGTACCAGTAGGTGCCGTAGTCGTTCATTGAGAAGTACGTTCCTTGGATGGGCGGCATCACGGTTCCGGTGATATTCACCATTTCCTGCCTTGGTGTGTACATCGCCCAAGCGGTGCCCCCAGGGCAGTTGTCCTTAGAGAATGTCATCCCATCCGATACGTTCTCGAATTTCCGCGTGATCGACAAGTTGCCCAACCCGTTGGTCAATGGTAACCGCTCATTTCAGCACACCTTGTTGAGTCGAGCCGTTACCCGGTAACGTACGCAATATGGAAACGTTACCGGGTAACTAAGGAGTGCAGGATGGCGCAGACGACAGCCCAACGGCAGGCGGCCTATCGGGCAAGACGCGCGACAGCGGGCAAGGACGGCAACGGAGAACGTCGGCTGGACATGTGGGTGAGTAGCGAGGTGGATCTCGCGCTCGCGCGCCTGGCACGCCGTTACGCGGTAACGAAGCGTCAGATGCTGGAGCGGCTGATAGTTCGTGCCGACGAAGCAATCGTGCGCCGGCTCGATCCGGATTCAGAGCAATGGGACCTCTACTTCAAGGCGAGCCGGTAATGCTCGCCCGTTACCGTGTAACGGGCGAGTGCCGTATATGATCGATCAGCGCCTTGGTTGCGGCCGGTCGTCGTTCAGGCGGCGGGCGCAGCGGCGCTTTGGCGTTTGGCGAAGTTGAACGGCAGCAGGTCGGTGACGTCCGCGTCCGGGGCACGCTGCGGCAATTCGGTCAGCACGTGTAGCAGATAGGCATACGGCTCCACGCCGCAAGCCCGGCACGTGAGCATCAGGCTATAGACCATCGCGCTGGCCTTGGCGCCGGCGACTGTGTCGCTGAACATCCACGACTTCCTCCCCGTACAGAATGGTCTGATGTCGCGCTCGATGATGTTGTTGTCCACGGCCGCTTGCCCGTCGGTGACGTAGCGGCTCAGGTACTCCCACTGGTTTCGCGTGTAGGCGATCGCCTTGCCCAGCAGGCTCTCGGGCAGTACCTGCGGCGCCTGCTCGTCCAGCCATGCCTTGAACGCTTCGAGCAACGGCACGCTGTGCTGCTGACGCATCCGGTACGTGTAGTCGATGCGCGTTTCACCTTCGGGTAGGTCTGCCTTGGCGAGCGTCTCGACCTGATACAGAGCCTTGAAGTACTCGAGCGCGTGCTGCGCGCGGCCACCGGGTTTCTTTTGGCCCTTGAGCGCGTCGACAAACGCTCGCCTGGCATGGGCGAGACAGCCGAAGTGCGTGACGCCATTGACCGTGCGCCACGCGCTGTAACCATCGGTCATCAGCATGCCCTCATAGCCGGCGAGAAACGCTCGCGGATATTCCTGAGCGCGCCCCGGCTGGTAGTCGAACAGTACGACCGGCTGTTCGCTGTCTTCGGCACTGCGATAGACCCACATGTACGATTGACTCTGCGGGGTCTTGCCTTCTTCCTTCAGGACCTGCACCGTCGTTTCGTCGCCGTGGATGAGCGGCTGGGACAGCAGCGTGCGGCGTAGCGCCTCGTACAGCCGACTGTAGTGCAATTGCGCGGGCCGGATGATCCAGTTGGCCAGTGTGCCGCGGCCAACTTCAATGCCGGCGCGACTCAGTGCGTCTTCCATACGGTACAGTGGTGTGCCATCCACGTACTTGCCGGTGGTCACCGTCGCAAGCATAGCCGCGCTTGCATTGCTGCCTGGAAGTGGTTGCGCCGGCATCGGCGCAGTCAGCACCGGCGTGCGTTCGGCGTTGCGCTCGCAGTGCCGACACGCATATTTGAAGCGGACGTGCTGCAGCACCGAGACCTTGACTTCGATGTGCAACTGCTCGCTGACCTCCTCGCCCATGCGGTGCATCGCGCCCTGGCAGCAGGAGCAGATCTTCTGGTCCTCGGGCAGGTCGTATTCGATGCGTTGGCGCGGCAACTCCGCCGGCAGCGGCTTGCGACCACGTTTGCGGCCTGCAGGCTTGTCAGGCTCCGGCAACCCCGTGTCCGGAAGCGCGAGCGCGTTATCCTCATTGTCGTCGGCCGACTCTGCGGCCATTTGTTCGGCTTCGTCGAACACGCGGTCCTTGAGCTTCTCGCTGCTTGGTGCGAAGCGTTTGGACTGCGCGAGGCGGAACTGTTCCTCAAGGAGCCTGATGCGCTCGTTTAGCTCGGCGATGTGCTGGGCGTTGGCAGCAGCCCGCGCTTCGAGTTCGCGGATATAGGCCTGGGCGGCCGGCGGCAATTGGGAGAGGTCGTGTTCGTTCATGCTGAACACGATAGTGCAGCCGCCGCCCATTCGGGTATACGTCACACCGAACGACCATCAAGCTGTGTGCTGATATTTGCGCGACGGATGCCGCTGCACGGCGTCTACGTCGATACCGTCCAGCAGCCAGTGCAACTGCTCGGTCGTCAGCTCGATCACCGCCTGCTGACGCCGTGGCCACACAAAGTGGTCTTCCTCCAAGCGCTTCATCAGGAGCCAGAAGCCGGTGCGATCCCACAGCAAGAGCTTGATCCGGTTGCGCCGGCGGTTATGAAAGGCGTAGACGGCACGGGCAAACGGATCGAGCTGCATCGACTGCTCGACCAGGGCAACCAATCCATTGATCCCGAGGCGGAAATCCACCGCATTGCGGTGCAGGTAGACCTGCAGGTCAGCGTCGAGCTTGAACATCAACGCGCTCCCAACGCTTCGATCATCGCCTTCACCAGCGCGACGTCCTGCCCGCCGCATTGGAGCTCGACCGTCACGCCGTTGGGCAACTGCGCCACCAGCCGAGACGGCAATGGCGCCGGCGGTTGCAACGCACGCACAGGCACCGACACTGCCCCAGGCATAGTTGTCCGCCCGGGCTCGGCCTGCGGGCCGGCACCGTGAATTTCCACCACCGGAACGAACGCCGCCGGCGCACTTTCGATGACGTCCCTCGTGCCAGCAGCAACCTTTTGTTCCGCCTTGTGTTGCCCGATCCATCGGCGCAACTGGTTCGCGTTCACCCCGGCCTTGATTGCCATGCTGGCCACCGATACCCCTGGCCGCAGGCAAGCTTCAACCAACCGCCGCTTGTCACCCTTGTCAAAGCTACGCTTGCCGTTGGCGCCGACGTTGATCGCCCGCAGCGGCAAGAAATCCAAATCGATCTGGCCCATGACTTGTGTCCACTAAAAATGGTGGACACAATCCTGCGCCGTCTGCGCTTCTGATGCTATGTGCGGAGAATTTCGCGCTTACGGTCAATGCGACATACCGGTTCCCTTTGCAGATGTAGCCGACGTTTGTACCGCTCGTGGCAAGCTGGCCATTGTTTCCGCACCATATACCGTCGGTCACATTCGTGACGGCCGTCCCGATCGGCTGCCAAATGCCGCCAAAACAGATCACGAGCCCCGTTCCCGTTGCGCTTGTCCGGATCGATCTGTCAACGCCACATGCTCCGCCGGGACTGCCGGTGCTGGTCAGGTACGTGTCACTGTTGCTCGTCAGCGACGTGTTTGCAGTCACCCGTCTTGCGTTATTGATGTCGTTACCGCCCATGTCGATCGACGTCTGCATCTGATTCAGCTCGGGATGCCCCGGTACCTGGACCCGGTATAGGTACCCGTTATTGGCCTGCGCTCCGGTGAAGGCCAACAACGAGGCCAGCCGGCCACTCCCGGGGTTGGTGTAGTTCACCAGCGGCACCTGCCACGCGCCGTACGCTCCATAGGCCCTGGTTGGCACCATCGTCGGGTCTCCGTTCTGCCCTGCGTATGGCACGAAGCCGCCCTGCGCACCCGCTTGCGCGGCGATCTGGACCAACTGGCGCGTGTCTGTGATGGCACGGCCGCCCTGCGATGTGACGAGCGCCTGCAAGTTGTTTGGCGTTGGCTGCATGACCTGGAGCAACCACGTCTGCCCGAACACGTTAGTCGCTGAGAAACCAGCGGGCAGATAGCCACCATTGACTAGCATCGCCGGCGTGACCGACACCGGCACACTCGCCGTGGCCTGGGCGACCAGCGTTGCGGCTTCGTCCTGCACGAACTGCAGGGCGGCCTTATCGAAAACAAGCATCTGGCTCGCCGCGGCTGCGGTCTGCACATTCGTGACGCCGGCTTTCGCCCACGTCGCGAAGCCGGCAAGGCTCAGCATCGAGAGCATCAGTGCGATGAGATATCCGAGTATCGCTTCCATGCGTTTCTCAGGTGTTCAACTGGACCCAGTGGACCAGCGCCCCAACGGGAATGTTCGCTGGCACGCTGTACGCCATGCCGGTTGCAAGATTGACGACCGTGCCCTGACTTCGGACGCGGAACCACGCCAGGCTGCCTTGGGTGGTGCCGAGCAGCGACGCGCCCGCCCCTGAGGACACGCGCACATAGCCATACACGTCCCGCCCCCCAGCGGGGTTGGCCACGGCCATGCAGCCCGCGCCGGCAGGAGTCACCATGCCCGCCGGCAGCACCGGCGTCACACTTGCTCCGACCAGGCCGGGCGTCGCGCCGGCCGTAGCTACGCAGGCTGCGCCGTAGGCCTGCGCCTGCTGTGCCGTGATGGTTGCCACCGATTCCATGCGACCGGGCACACCGGCACCGGGCGCCGCTTGCGACAGCTGCGCGTGCTGCGCCACGAAGCCAAGACAAAACAGGACCGTGGCGATGGGCATGATCAGGTAACCCATGACATTTCTCCTGAGGAACCGGCGCGGGCGCTCGACCTCACTGGAAGGTGACCGTAAAGGCGGCAGTCCTTGAGACCCAGGGCCGCGCTCACGCACTGCTTGGCGGTCCGAGCGCCGCCCCCACCAAACTGAATTACCCCTTGCGAGCCACTGTTGGCAGAAGACAGCGTCATGGCATGCCCCAGGAATCGAGCAGCGTGGTGCTGCGAACCATTTCCGTCGGGAACATCCCGCCGGTAATCATCGACGGAACGTTCACCGTCGTGAAGTTCGTGTAGCCGTCGTCGTCCTGCGAGAAGCCTGCGCGGGCAATCGTGATCAGTTGTGCAATGTTGGTTGCCACTACCCCCGGGCTTGTGGCTCTGGAAGCGGTTGTAGCCCGCGTAGGCGAACACCAACGAGTGCCAGCTGGCCCAGCACAATCGCGATGATCCGACCAAGAACTCCATCCATGTCATATTCCTAAAGTGCAACGCGCGATGACGTTGCCTTCCATCGTGGACGTGATACCGATGCAGAAGCGGTCGCTGTACCCGCGCGCTCGCCTTACTCACTGGAATGTCAGAGCGAAGGTCGCCGTGGCGCTACAGGCCGCGCCGGCGGTCGCCTGGTCGGGGAGGTTGGTCTGGTTGAACGTCGTCGAGCCGACCGTCAGCGTCACATAGTCCTTGAGACCCACGGCTGCGCTTACACATTGCTTTGCGGTCTGTGCGTTGCCACCGCCGAAGGTGATCACGCCCTGCGAGCCATTGTTGGCGGACGAAAGCGTGACTGCATTACCCCACGGATCGACCAGCGACGTACCGCGCACCATGTCCGTCGGAAACATGCCGCCAGTAACCATGGCCGCGATATTCGCCGTCGTGAAGTTGGCATACCCGTTGTTCCCTTGCGAGAATCCGGCACGAGCATTCGTAATCAGCTGCGTGATGTTGGTCGCGACCACACCGGCTTTATGGGTCTGAAAGCCGTTGTAACCCGCGTAGGCAATGCCAACCAGTGCGAGCAGGCCCAAGACAATGGCGACGATGCGCCCGAGAATTCCATCCATTCGATACCCCTTTTTGAGTTTGAAATACGCCGTTTATTAGAACTGTCCCATCGAGGACGTGAGGATCGATGAGAGAGAGTTGGAGCCGAGTTGCAGCACCACGAAGGCCAGGAACATCAACCCGGTGAAGATCGCGGACATGACCATCCCTTTGGCGAGCAACTGCCGCTCGATGACCTCAGCGTTCTGGCGCACGGCCACCGTGATCTTTTCGGTAAAGTCGTCGAAGCCCGCATACGCACCGATTTCGTCGATCAGATCCAAGGACGGGAATCCATTGCCGGTCTGCCGCATGGCCTCGGCCAGATCCAGCCCATCGGCCAGCCCAAGACGAATCGGCCGCAGCCGTGACGCCAGCCAGGGCGACGCCGAGCTGATCTGTCCCTCCAGCGCAACGGTGTCAGGTACGTTCGCCCGCAACAGTGCGACGAAGGACATCAGCCAAGTGAAGCCAGTAATCTCTCGGTACGCCGTGAACGGGAACACGTGCCGGTCACAGACTCGCCTGCCCGGCCCCGTCCATCGAGACAGCGCCCACCAACTCCAGCCGGCATATGCACCGAGCCCGCCGAAAATCACTGGCGCTGGCCACCCCACCGCCAACTGACCCATCCAGTACATCGCATAGGCCCAGTCCGTCCATTTTTGGAGCGGCAGTACGTCGAGAAACTGCGGGACGATGTATCCCCCGATCAGCTGCAAGACCACGTAGAGCGTCACGAGATACACCGTTGGCGCGAAAAAGCTCGCCTGCAGCTTCTGGCGAAGGCGTGTCGTCAGGTCCCGAACGTCCAGCACGAGCCGCATCGCTTCCGGCAATTGCCCCGCCCTCTCACCCGCGTCCAGCACGCTGCGCTCGAGATCGCTAAGGCTTGCGCCCATTGCCGCCATCAGCGTCTTGCCGTCGCGTACCTGGCGACCCACCTCGTGCGCCGCCCCGGCCGCGCGCTTTCTGCCGCGCCGAGCTTGCCGTTCGCGGAAATCCTCCAGAACCTGCGCGAGAGTCAGCCCATTCTCCAACTGGCTGGATGCCTGCTGATACAGGCGCCGCCGCATTCCCCAGGACAATCCGTTCACACTTCCTCCCGCATCGGAATGGCATCGACATTTCGCTCGGCGTCGACCGGATCGAGCCGGCCGGCCAGGACCAAGTCCATGGCGTGAGCGATCATCGACTTGTCGGAGCCGGGACGCGCCCTGTGGTTGCGCCTCGCCGCCAACACCCCATGGTTGACGCAGTCTTGCATCAGCGCCTCGTTGGTCACTACAACCTCTGCCACTGCCTGCTGACCGACAATGCCTTCACCATGGCAGTGTTCGCAGCCTGCGCCGCGAACGCGCACGCCAGACAGATCCCCCCAAGAGCGCATCGCACGCATCATGTAGTCCGGCAGCGGTTCTGCCGCGCTTTCAATTGGCACGCAGCATTTCGAGCAAAGTAACGGGACGATCCGTTGCGCAATCAGACCGATGACCTGATTGTGATTGCAGATCACTTCCATCGCCAGACGCACGTGGTCGAGCATGACCAGCCGCAAGAAGGTTTCGAACGGATCGGTCACGTGCAGGGTGGTCAGTACCAGGTGACCAGTGGCCGCGGCCTGCAGCGTTGCGATCGCCTCTTCAACACCACGGATTTCGCCCAGCAGTACGGCATCCGGGTCCATCCGCAGTGTCATGCGCAGCATCTCCGGAAAGCGTTCGCTTTCCGTGACAAGCTGGATCGCCCAGTCCATCGGGTACTCGGTCGGGTTCTCGATCGTGATCAGCCGCTTCTGGGGGAATAGACGGGCCTGATGGCGGGTGCACTCGAAGAGCGTCGTCGTCTTGCCGCTGCCGGTTGGGCCCGTCACGACGATCACCCCCATGGGCCGACGAAGTAGCTGCGAGATCAGTTCCACCTGCAGGGGCGTGTATCCCATCTCGCCGAGCATGAAATCGCCCATCGGACTCTCTGGCATTCGAAGCTCCAATCGCTTCGCCGCCTCGAACGCTTCGGCTTTCTTGGCTCCCTGGTGATGTTCCCGGTATTGCAGGCGCGCCACGAGAAACCCACCGCCGCTCTCCACCGGATAGGCCGGCCCGCGGACGATACGCACACTGGAAAGGCCAGTGCTGGGCAGCACGTCGCCGGCAATCTGCGCATCCTGGACGTCCAGCGGGTTGTAGGTGGCGGCCTTCACGGTGGCCAAGCCCGTGTACATTGCCCGGATCAGGCGCTCCCCCTCTTCCCTGCGCATGGACAGGGCGGCGACCGTGCGCAGGTCCCCTTTGACCCGCACCTGAATCTCAGTATGGTGCTCACGGACCAGGATGTGGATGTCCGAGGCGACCAGCACGGCGCAATCGGCAATCAGCTGGCGCGCCAAGCTCAACGTATGCAGGTCTGCATCCTGCAACAGGCCTGTACCGCGCTGCTGCCGCAATACCGAGAGTTCCTGCGCGGACACCTTGCGCACTTGTGGCGCCGCACCGCTGCGCCGCAGCTTGGCCTCCCAAGTAAGAAAGCGAGGCGTGCCAAAGTGGCGCGCATCCACGTAGATTTCGCAACCGTGCACTGTCAGCACCTGTTGCACTTCGTCACTGGTGAGGCCGAACTCCTCGGCGAGATCCTCCACATAGAGTCCGCTCTCGGACGCGCGCTGACGTAGAGCCGCTGCCTGCTCAGCCGTCAGGTGGTTCATGTTGCAGGCAACGCGGTCGAAGGTGGCCAGAAGGGTCTTCGGATAGAGGATATGGGGTGCCAACACATCCGGTGGCGGGGGCAAAGTCAGCACGTCGGATTTCACCGACGGCTCGGCCCGCAAGGCAAATGCCGTGAAACGGGCAGGATCTCGGCTCGGATTGCGCCACAGGCGCGAAATGGTCCCAATCATCGTGGTTCTCCGACGTTGTGGTTAGCCGCCACGGGCAGCGATACGCCGTCCCGCATTGCGTACAGCTTCCCGATTCCCTTCCATGCCTGAGTGGCTGCGTCGTAGCTGACTTCTGTGAGCCGCAAGCCAGGCACGGCATCAAGGCCGCCGCCAACGCCCAGCCACGGCGGTGCACCGAAAGCGATATCCGCAGACATTGCCAACCACGGCTCAACTGGTGCATCGCCGTTTGACGGGGGCAGCGCCGGCGGCATGGTCAGCTGCAAGCCCACGCCGTTGTCGTGCCCGTAGGTCCAGATTGACCGCTGCGCGTCCGCAACGGAATGGACTGCCGACGCCGACGGCAGGAAGGCAGCCGGGGCATTTGACGAGGCATTCGCCTGATTGCCGTCCGAAGTGAGCGCGCCCGGCGCATTAGCGGCAACCCCACCGTCCCGCTTCCAGTTCGTTTCGACCGTCAGGGTCGTCGACGTAGCTCGCTTACAGTGCCATCCGGCGAGCGTCCACCCGGCATCGGCGAGCGACTGGATGTCCCACGCCCGTCGGCATGCCTGAAGGAAAGCCCCCGGCGTCGCCTCTTCCACCCAAGGCAACACCCGTGGCTGCGCGGCCTCATTGGCTCGCTGCGCGGCGGCGATCGCGCGTTGGCGCATCAGCTGGGCTTCGCGCTCCGCTTCCCGCTGTTGGTCATACCAATACCACCCGCCTCCGGCGAGCGAGGCGGTCCCCGCGATCGCTGCCACGACGTAAGCGGTCGACTTCCACGGCCCCGTCAGGACGTCTCGCATAGCCGACACGCCCTTCGACGCACGCGCCATCGCCGCCAGGTCGCGCAGCGTTCCCTCAACCTCCGTCCATTCGCCCAGCGCCCGCTGCTGCGCGCGGACTGCAGTCAACTCTTCCAGCGTGCCGACCCGATCTCCACCAGTAATGACGGCGTGGCCTTGCCTGACCGCCACATACCAGTAGCGGCTGCCTTGCAGGTGAAAGAGGCCCATCCATGGCTGACGATGCTGGCTCGCCACGATGGCGGCGAGCGGCTTTATCCCAGCAGGCTTTGCACCGGCGATAGGTTCGCAGAAGCCACTCTGGACGGCACCTTCTGCGCTTTCATGCACCACGCCCCAACGAACATTGCGACCGAGCTCCAGAGCGCTTGCACGCAAGGCGCTCTTGCTCGGCTGTGCCTCCTCGTGCAGCCAGGACAATCCAATGGCAAAGCCGCCCTTAATCCCGGGGAATGACAAAATCTCTGCCATGGCTCAGGGCCTCAGGGTGCGCGCGCGCTTACCGTTGGCAAGCTTCACGCCGGCGTCATCGATGCTCACCACCTTCCAGCCGTCATCCAGCGTGTCACCGGCATGAACCGGCACGGTACGCCCGCCGACATCGAGAATGGCGTTGTAGTGGCCATCGAAGGCACGCAGCGACACGAGGCGCGTCCCATCCGACGACACCCTCGAACTGCGTTCGATGGTCCCACCCATCGGCATTGGACCGGTCAGCGAAATCGACGGTGCTCCGCCTGACTGCGGCGCCCCCGTGGATGCGGCCGTCATCGAGTCCTCCGCTCGCTTCACTTCCGCCTTGTATTTGGCGATTTCCGCACGTGCCTTCCACAGCACTATCTGAGACTGCAGGGCGGCCAGCTCCGGCGCATCCGTGTGCCGAGCTGGCGGGTTGGCTTCGACCGGAGCACCGGCAGTAGTGGGCGAAGCCGCACTCGCTGCAGCGGTTGCTGCGGTAGCGTCCGTGACCGATTTCGCCGTCGGACTAGAAGCCGACTGCCAGGTCACGGGGCCAGCCCCAACTGAGGCAATCGCGGCGGCAGCCGGATTGGGCGACGCGAAAGCCGCAGTGGTAGTGGCGGTTGCAGCGGCGATGGTCAGGGCAGCCGCAGCCCAACGAAGATTCAATGCGCGTTTCTGCATGGTGTTGTCTCTGTGTTACAGGAGGCGGGCCGAGATCACGATCGCGATCACCGTGTCTCCCTTGGTGGCGCCGACACCGCCACCAAGAGCAGCCATCCATGGTTCACCGACGCCGTTGTTGGTTGTTGCCGCCTTCTGGTTGCGCAGGCCTGTCAGCACCAGGGATTCACCGGGCTTGAGACTTACCGACTGCGCGAAGCGATTGGTCGGCATGGTGCGCAGCTGCACGCTAGTCTGATTCGCGTCCCCGCCTGCGTTGAACCGCTGCAGCGGCAGCAAATCCGACAACGTCATGTCGAAGTTCATCAGGATCCGACCATCGACGACCTTGGGCAGGAACGCGCTGGTAAAGCCATAGGTCACGGTGCCGGTCTGGATGGAACTGGTGGAACCGACATTCGCTGCCAACGTCGTCTGCGACTGCGGCACGTAGTCCTGCAGGGTTGCCGTCTGCAGGGCGAGCACTTTGCCGTTCTGGGTGACGCCCGAGCGCGACACCACCTGCGACACGTTGCCGAGGCTGGAGAGCGCCTGGACCACGGCCTTGCTTCCAGCCAGGGGGCCGCTCATGATCGTTGCGCCGAGGTTCATGGGTGAGGCGCTGCCGGAGATAGTCGGGGTGCTGGGTGAGCTGAAGGAGACGCCGGTATGGCCGCTGGAGCTTTGGTAAGCGAGCGAGAGGTTCAGGCCGTAGTTGTCCTCGCGCGTTACGCGGACTTCATAGACCTGCACGTCGATGGCAACCTGCTTGCCATACATGGCAGCCAGGCTCTTCACGAATTGCTCGACGCGATCGCACTGCACGGGGTCGCCAGTGACCGTCAAGGTGCCCAGGTTCTTGTCGAGTACGACCTCAGCACTGGCGCCGGCCACCGCCTTCGCTGTTTGCTGGAGGGTTTCCCAGGGTTTCATCTCGACCGACATGTTCATCGACTGGCCGCTTCTGCCCGCGCCGCTCCCGCCAGCACCGCTGCCATTGCTGCTGGCACCGGACATGCTGCCGGAACTGCTGTCTGAGGTGGTGATCGATCCGTTCATGGATGAGGAGTCCGCCAGGCTCGGAAGCATGTAGGTCCGTGTCTCGGTCCGGAAGAAGGTCACGGTTCCGTCGTTGTAGCGAGACCAGGCGCCAAAATGCGCCTCGAGCACCTCCAGAAATCCTTTGAAATTGCCCTCATAGCGCAGGGTCAGCGGCAATGCCGACGCCATGCTTGCGCCATTCGCCGATGCCGAGGCGCCACCGGCCAGCGGCGCACCGAGGTCCACTGTACGCGGCGCCCCACCCATCGGGATAGGCCCACCCGGTCGTGTCCCCGCTTGCACCGGAGCCGGGCTGACTGGCAGCGCCGACGCGTCCACGGTGGCGCGCACACCGACGCTTTGCGCGATCCAGTTGGCGGCCTCCGTCAGTGAGCCGATACTGCCTTTGAACACCACATGCTTGCTGTAGATGTCCGGTTGTGGCTTGCTTGCGCGAACCTTCTCTCCCATCAGCCATGCGCCCTCATGCACACGGAACACCGGCCGGCTGCGCGGCGCATCGGCATAGTGCGCGTTGGCCTCACTGCCGATCGCAGTTTGTACATTGCGTGTTTCGATCACGCCGCAGCCGGACATCAACGTGGCGGCCGCCACGGCAGCCGCCGTAAAGCGTTTGCTTCGCATACTCATTGCACCATTCCGTTTTGGCTGATGATCACCGTGCGGTTGCCGCGCCAGCTATCGCCGACCACGTCCGCACCATTGCTCGCGAGCTCTTCGACGACACGCTTGACGGCCGTTTCGAAGTCACTGCCGTAAGCTTTGTCGCCGGGAACGATCCAACCGTCCGGGACGTTCCATGCCACAGTCCAGCCAGCCCGGGTAGCCCAGCCTTGAAGCTGTTGTTGGAGGGGCTCCCCTTTGAGGAGTCTGAACTCTTGAGTCACCGGCGCGACGGCCGCCGCAGCGGTCGAGGTGTCACCGGAGCCGAGCACGGCGCCGCCTGTTACAGTGGTCCTGATGGGCGACACCGCGGACAGCAGTGCCGCCTCCCCGCCAGCGGCCTTGCCGGTGCGATCGGGCTGCAACGACTGCCACCCATCGCTCGACAGTTGTTGTGCTGGATGCGCGCTGGGTGCCTTGGAAGCGTTGGCGGCCGGCGTGACGCACAGACCGGTGACCAGCGAGGCAATAGCCCCGGCGATGCGGAGGGTTCGGTTGGATTGGCGCATAGCTATGCTTTCGAATGAACGGAATGGACTACCGCAATGCGGCACGTTGCAGCGCCTGCCACCGGGCATGGATCTGGTTGGCGTACCGCAACTGCTTGTCGGGCGACGCGGCGTTGTAGGCGCCAACCGCCTTCCATGTCGGGCCGAAGCGCTGGATGTTCTCGCGCAGAATCCACGCGCCGACGTAGGCATTCACGCAGCCATCGAAGAGGTGGGCCCGCGAAATGCCGTACTTGCCCAGCCGCGGCAAGTGAATCGAGTTGATTTGCATGAGCCCAATATCCTCTGAGCCGTTCGCATTTCGGTTAGTCACCCATGGCCTCATGCCGGACTCCTGCATGGCGATGCTCCGCAGCAGCAACGGGCTGACACCGTGGAATACGGCGGCACCGTCCAGGCAGTCGGCATAGACCGTCCCAGCCAGCAGCGAGGTGACGATCAGCGCTGCGATCCTGCGGATCATCACAGCGCCACCTTCCCGGGTTGTTCTTTGAACCGCACTTGCGGCACACGATCCACGTAGACCACGTTTCCGTCGGCGATCACCGTCAATCGCGCCGCAATGCCGTTGAATTTGTAGTAGCGGTCCTTTTGCTCACCGTTGCGCTGGTGGTCATCGCCGAAAACCGACACGCTCACCATCGATTTGGCGAAGCTCAAGTAGGTCGCGCCGTCCTTTTCGAAAGCCATTTCCAGCCCGGCGCCGTTCTCTCGCGGGAAGACGTAGTCGATCTCCGGCACGCGATGCACATTCACGGATCTTCCGTCCGCTATGGCCGTGAACCGGTTGACGGTGGCAAAGGACAGCACGCGTTGTGCTCCATCCCACTTCGTCCAGATCTTGCTATCGGACTCGTCGCGCAACACCAGGTCCTTGGGCTCCTGCTCGAACCGAATCTCGATGCGACCCTGCTTGTCGTCGCGAATTGCGACGGCACCGAAGGCCGATGCCAGGGTTGGGCCCTCCTGCAGTGGCGAGCCAGTCACCGGCACCGCCGCTGCGGTTTCAGTTGGGCCGCCCGGCTCCATATCGGCTGCTGTCGCGGAGGCTTGCACCAGCCCACCCGCCCCCGCGGCCGACGCGTCACCCATCACCGAGAAGCTCTTCGGCGGCGCAACGCGCAGTGCGATGTTGCGGCGAGTGAAATCCACTTCGGCGTAGAGATTGCGGCGATCGAGGACCCGCGCGAGCGCCTGGAGCCAGTTCTCACCACCATGCAGCTCAATGGAGACGTCATCCATCAGCGGAATGTCCTTCTGCGCCGTACCGGTCCAACCGGCAGGCGCGATAGACTTGACCATTTGCGCCAGAGGCAGGGACGACCGGCCCGCGCGCACCAGTGGCAAGCCCGTATAGCTGCCGATCAAAGCCAGCCTGCCCGAGATCGCCGCACGCGGCAGATCGCCCAACGGATTGGCCGGCTCGGACGTAAAGCCGTTGGCTCGCTTCCAACGCGCCACGACCGTCTGGCCGTTGGCCGAATAGCGCACCACATCGGGAACACCATCGACCACCCAGTACGGGCCGTTCTGCGCGGCGCCGTCAGCCTGCACCACTTGGCCCGGCCGCGGTTGGATATACGTCGAGAGCCCATCATTGAAGATCAGGGCGGGCCGATCCGCAGCCCGTGCAACGACCTGGTAATCGAAGTCCAGCGGCTCGGTGTCGCTCGCAGCGTGAGCGCTCGCCGTCAACACCAGCGCGGAGAGAAGAAGCGACCTGATCATCGGAATTGGGCGACGTGGTTCATGAAACGAGCGAAGTACGGGCCGCCGCGCTCCGAATTGGCGCTGTGGTACCAAGCCACGGCCTTCATCGGAGAGCCGCTGCGCCGCAGGTTTTCGGCCAGGATGTCCTCCGCGACGCGGATATTGGTCGCCGGTGCGAGCGCTTCCCAAGGCGACGAGAAGCGCTTGCCGTGATAGCACCAGTTCACCTGCATGAGACCGACATCGAAATCGCAGCGCTGGTTGGCCAGCAGACGGTTGATGGCCGCGTAGGCTTCCTCGCGCGTGGCGAAGAACGTGCCGCGCCCCGCGACGTTCACGGTCCACGGCCACGGCCGGCCACGGTATGCCGATTCATTCATCGCGATGCCAGCCGTGATCTTGGGATCCACGCGTAGGCCCATCTGAGCGAACGGCTCGGTCTTCGGCGCGCAGGCCCACCCGCCACGGCGCTCCGCGAGCGCTTCTTGCGCTGCTTCGGAGAGGACAGGCGGGCGCAGCCAGCCTTCGCGTGCGAGGAGGACTGCGACCGGCACAGCCTTCCCGTCGAGTTGGACGACTGGACCGTCCTCGGCCCCGGGTTCGATCGATGCGCCAACCAGCCTCGCCGACCAGCCGAGGAACGCGTCGAGGCCGCAATACAGGACCGGCTTTCCAGCGACCGTGTGCAGCCGGTCTTTCCCATCGGCGTGCACTACCACGGCATTCGGGCTGATCACAGCCTGAATCGTTGCGGCCTGCGCCGCACCGGCCAGTACCAGCGTGGTCAGGGCGATCATCGTCTTAGGATCCTAGCAAAAATAACTTGAACAATTACGTCTTGCGACGAGATGTTCGAGGTTTGATGCGGTAGTTCCACTCGCCATGAAATTCGTCGCGCTCAATGGCCACGGCAGCGAGTTCGGCGTCGCTGACCTTGATACCTGCGTCGTACATGTTCTCGTCCAGTTCCGCACGCACTTTCAGCCCTTCAGCGGTACTCACGCTGCCGATGAGGTTCACTACCACCTGACGCGTCAACAGCGGTCGGCCGCGCCAGTTGTTCGTGATATGGCAGAACAGGCGATGCTCGATCTTGTTCCACTTGCTCGTACCCGGCGGAAAGTGGCACACCTGCACAGCGAAACCGAGTTCGTCGGCCAGTCGCTGCAACTGCACCCGCCACAGCCGCACACGATACCCGTTGCTGCCACCGCAGTCGGCGGTGACCAGCAGTCGCCTGGCTTTCGGATACAACGGACGGCCCATCTCCAGCCACCAGCGACGGATGCTTTGAACCGCGAACTCGGCGGTGTCGTGGTTGATGCCCACGCTGACCCAGCCCTCGTTGGCCGTCACATCATAGACGCCATACGGGGCAACCTTGCCCAGTTCATCGTCGATGAAATCGTGCACACGCGCCTGCTCGGGTTGGCCCTTGGGCTGCCATTCGCGGCCAGCGTTCTTGAAATCGCCGATCAGCTCCTTCTTTTTCGTGTCCACCGAGATGACCGGCTGACGCTGGCGCTGATACTGCGCCACCTTGTCGGCGATGTAGTGGAACTGCGCGTCGCGGTCGGGGTGCTGCGCGCCTTCGCGTGTCTTGCGCACCGATTGCAAGCTGTAGCCCGTCTGCGTCAGCAGATCGCAGATCGTGCGCTGACTCACGCGATGCCCCAGCCGGTTGAGCTCTTCGGCCAGACGGGTGGTGCTCTTGCACGTCCATCGTAGTGCTGACATCGGGTCACCCCGGCTGGTCGGCTCCACCAGTGCATCCAGGTGCTCCAACAACCTCGCATCGAGCTCAGTTAGCCTCTTGCGCCCGCCTCCCGGGGCACGAATGCGCTTGGCCGTCATGTCCCGCGTCGCTCCACCGGCCGCTTCGAGTTCGGCCAGTCCCGCATAGATCGTGGTGCGCGAGATGCCTATCGCTTTGGCCACCAGACTCACGCCCCCACGCCCCAGGCTGCGCGCTTCGGCGGCGGCCCATAGGCGCAACGTCGCCTCATCAAGGCGCGCCTGCAGGGCCCGAAACTTCGCTTCGACTGCCTCGCTGATATCCATGTGCGCATCGTATAGACGCGAGGACAACTGTTCAAGTTATTTTTGCTAGGGTCCTTAGTCACGATATGCCTCCAGCACCATGTCGTGCTTGACTTGCACCATCATCTTCTGGCCCGGCTCGGTCGTGATCGTCGGCCGAATGCTCTGGTTGCGGTTCAGAATGGTCGAAGCAGTTTGAGCGGCAATCTGGCCGGCTGCATTTCCATACGTCGTCAGACCAGACGGTCCCACGGTGGTGGCTGTGTTGCTGTCGTTAAAGCGCTGCTGAAGCAGGCCAATCACCAGTGCACCACTGAAGATCTTCCAGAAATGGTTGTTGACGTCTCCACTGATGCCGGAGTACCCATTCGGGTCCGCCCCTTGCATGCCCAAGAGGGGTACTGTCTTCCCATTGGGCAGCTGCATACGAACGAACGCGGCAAGGATGCGCTCCTGGCCGACCGCGACCTCGGCGCTGTAGGTGCCTACCAGGGTGCTGCCGGCCGGGATCACCTTGCACCGGCCATTCACCGTGTCGTAGACGTCCTGCGAGACGGTCGCGCGGAATTCGCCGGGCTTGTCCGAGTTGAGGCCGCCCGCGAACGTTGCCGGGATGACGAAGCCTCGGCTCAGCGTGCACTTCGGGAGCTTGCCGTCAAAGCCGGTGCGCAGGGTCGTCATGGCACCTGCCTCGCGGAGAAACTGCTTGTCCAGCGAGACGGCCGGTTCCGGCGCTTCCGGCGCCCCGTTGGCAGTGCTGGCACGGGCCACCGCGCCTTGCTGCAGCGCCCGCATCTGCGCGGGATCGGTCAGATCAGCAAGCCCGGTCGGCACCTTGGCCTGCCCGAGTTGGGACTTGCGCATGCCCTTCTTGAAGATCGACGCCGTGAAGATATCGTCTTCTTCGTTCTTCTTCACATCGGATGCTGCAGCTTTGGCCGGGGCGGCAAGATCCTTCGCCGTCATTACTGGCGCGTTGCCTGTGTCCGGCTTCACTGCCAATGCGCGTTGGCGCTCCGCTTCAGCGCGCGCCCTGGCCGCCTGATCACGAATCGTGGCCTCAAGCGATTGTCCGTTGTCACCGCTGCTGGAGCGTTGGCGCAGCTGCTCCGCGCGATCCTGCTCCGCCTTGGCGTCAGACTGCTCTTCGCTGACCGACTGGAAGTAGTAGCCGAGCCCACCCACCAGCAAGGCGGCGATGACGCCCAGCGCCATGACGATGTTGCGCGGCAGCTTTCCCTTGACGGTGCGCTCCTGCGCATCCGTCACATCGGAGACACCGGTGGACGATGTGCGATCGCGCATCAGAACAGCCCCAGGATGCGCCGGCGGCCGCGCTCGACCCTGACCTCCTCGCTCCCGGAGCGCAGCGCGATAGCTTCCGCCAGCCGCTGTACGACCAGGAAGTCGCCATGGCGTATGAAGTTCACCACCACGTAGTCGCTGCCGTCCTTGGCAAGCGGCACCGGCCAGTCCGCGCCCTTCGGTATCCGTAACCACACCGCCTTGCCATCGTCAAAGGCAGTCTCCGGCTTGAAGCTAGCGCTGCCCGAGATGGAATACTCGAAATTCAGCTGCTCTGGAGCCACGGAGACGGCGTCCGGATTGCGAACCTCCAAGTCGCCTCTGCCATCGGCTTGCTCGCTTCTCGCCTCACTGCGCGCCTTGGCCCTGGCCGCAAACGTCGTGGGGATACGGAAGCGCACCTTCTGGTAGAAGATGCCGCCCAACGGCGACGATACGAGCGTGAACTCGTAGCTGCGCTTGTTGGTATTCACTGAAAGGGTATTGACAAGACCCGCCGCCTGCGGCTTCACGTACAGATGGTTCAAGCCATCGGTTTCGTAGTCCCAACGAACGCTCTCACCCCACGCAGGCTCCCCAACGATCTGCTCGTCTTCAGGGAACTCGATCGTGGTCATCTTCAGCGGTGCACTCAGCACGCGAAAGATCTGGTCGCGGTTGTAGGTAAAGACGACGAGGCGGGAGTCACCCGGCAGCGCGATCGGCTCCACGCCGCCGTTAAAGGGGTTGGCCGGGTTCATGGCGTCGCTAATGTCGCCGATGCCGAGGCCCGCGACGCCGGCGCCGCCCCGGCGCGCCGGCTTATCAGCAGCGTTCGCGTCCGGAATGGCGAGGCTCATCGCCACCAGTACGGCGACTGCCAGGGAACTCAGCGGGGATGACTGGCGAATTTCCATGTGCGTAGACCCGGCCTTATGCCGGCGATTTCTGGAGGCTGAAGAACACGGGATGGACACCGAATGGATTGGTGCCAAGCACGGCGTCGCTGGTTGGCGGTTTCACCTGGTAGCGGAACGTCATCGCGTACCGCATCTTTCGCGGCTTGTAGCCGTCCTCCGTCGTGGTGGTAATGAATTCCACCGCGACCGTACTGTCGGGCAGGACGGCGACATTGGTTACCCTGACTTCGCGGACAAGGGTTGCCGACGCACCGACCTGCCGGAACGGTTCATCCTCAGCCACCCAATCCTCGAACTGCTTGCGAGAGGACCCGATCATCTGCTCACGGACAGAGCGCAGGTTGCGCGCCATCCGTGAGTCCTCGACCTGGGTTGTCAGGATCGGTTCGATGGTGAACCAGCGCGTCACGAGATCCTTGAATGCCCATTGCAACTGGATGCCTTCCGGCTGGAACGCCTCAAGCTCCCGCACGATGGGCTTGCCGTTCGCATCTGCCGACACGCCTACAGCCTTTACGACCGAAGGCGGCGGTTCACGCGTCATGATCGCCGCCAACGCAATGCAGCCCAGGCCGAGCGTTGCGACCTTCCAATGGTTGCGCTCCACGGAGATTCTCGTGGTGCGATCGAAGATCAGCTGCTCGGGGCTTTCATTGCCATACATCCCTGGCGCAACGGCGAGGGGCTTGGCATTGTCGGAATCTTTGCGGAAGAAGCGCATGCTGCGGCAGTTCTTTGGGATGCCGCTAATTTAAGCAGTGAAGTCGACCCTGCAGATCGCAGAAAGCCATGCGATTTTGCGCGGCTTTCCGAGAATCTCCGCGATCTCGCCAGATCACGCAGGACACTTGGGAGACCTCCGGACGCTGTAGCGACGCCTGGATCCTGCGACGGGCTTTGGGAGCCGGCAAGAGGCGTCGTTTCATGCTGCCTCTCCCGCCCACCCTATATCAAACCGCTCCGAAGGAGGATTGCCCGGAAAGCCGATCGTTTTGGTATCGCTTTCCGGGAAAACAGCGTGAGCATGCTCAGACTTTTCCTTTCGCACCACCACCATTGGCTCAGGCCAGAGCCGTGCTCAAAAAAAATCCGTAGAAAGCTGGCAAAAGTCGTATAGCTTTCAACGCGCCACACGATTCATCGCCCGCCAACAATATCGGGCATGGAATCCTCAGTCGCCAACCATCCCGTATTGCAGCTCAGCCAGCTCGAAGAATGCGCGGTCGCGATGTTCTTTGAATCACTCGCGCCAATACGCGCCTACATCGATGCATCCGATGTGGCTGAAGTCATGGTCAACCGGCACAACAGCATCTGGGTGGAGCGGCGCGGCGAGATGAAGCGACTGGACGTGAGGATCGAGCCCGCTAAGCTGGAAGGCGCCGTGCGCTCCCTGGCTTCGTCGGTGCAGAAGTCTGCGGTGCGGGGCACCGCACAAGGCATCATCAATGCGGGCCACAAAGGGCTTCGGATCGCCGCCGTCATGCAGCCCACAGCCATTGACGGCCATGCGCTGAGCATCCGCCGGCACCGCGAGACCAATCTCTCTCTTAGCGACTATGTCAAGGCGGGGGCCTTCTCGTCCCGGCACGCCCGCACCAAACACACCGATCAGCCCATATTCACGGGCGCTGTCGAAGATGAAGCGCTCAAGGATGCGCTCATTGAGCTGGTTCGGCAGCGGAAGAACGTCCTCGTCGCTGGCGGCACATCTTCCGGCAAGACCACCTTCTTGAACGCCCTGGTCGAGAACATTCCGGACGGCGAGCGTGTCCTGACCATCGAAGACACGATGGAGCTCAAAACGCGGGTACCCAATACGGTCCGCCTGCTCTCCAACACCGACAAGAACGTGACCACCCAACAGCTGGTCGCGCTCGCCCTGCGATTCCGCCCCGACCGCATCCTCGTTGGCGAGGTCCGCGGCGGTGAGGCGTTCGACCTGCTGCAAGCGCTGAACACGGGTCACGACGGCGGCATGGCGTCGCTGCACGCGAACAACGCCCGCTCGGCCCTCTCCCGCATGGAAAGCCTTGCCATGCTTGGCATCCCACCGGGTTCGCGCTGGGAGCTGGACGACATGCGCAAACTGATCGCCGAGTGCTTCAACTACGTGGTGCACATGCGCCGCACCGGCGAAATGCGGCACGTCTCGGAAATCATCGAGATCAAGGGCTTCCGCAACAACGACTACGACCTCGAACGCGTTTTCTAAACCAAGGAGTCTTTCCAATGTCTTCCCCGCTCGTTCAATGTGCCGCCAAGACAGCGCGCAAGTACGCCCCGTCGATGCTGGTCCTGGTCGGCATGATGAGCGTGGCCACATCCGCCGTCGCGGCCGACTACGGGTTCCTCGGCAACCTGGGCGAATTCATCTGCGGCATCGCCACGTTCATCAACACGAAGTACCTCTTTGTCGCCGGTCTGATCCTGATCGTCCTGGGCGCTATCGGTATCGCCAACTCCGAGTCGACCATCATGAAGTTCGTCTCGGTGATCTGTATCGGCATCGGTCTTGCCGCTGCAGCACCCGCGATCATGAAGACGCTCGGCGTTGCTGCCCAGTGCTCAGGATTCTGATATGCGCGAACACCACGTCAGCATTGGGCTTTCCCGCCCTCGCCAAATCGGCGGGGCCGTGCGCGGACTGGCCATCGCCAACGGCACGGTCGTCGCATTGCTGGTGTATGTGACCTTTCGAAGCGGCTGGAAGATCCCGGTCGCGGTGGTGCTGATGGGCATGGCGTTCCATGCGCTCTTGCGCTGGCTCACGACGCGGGACCCATGGTGGAACCAGATCCTGAACGTCTATAACCACTACGGCGATCTGTACGAGTCCACCCCGTGGCACGGCAAGCTGCATACCCTCTTTCGCCGTCCCTACGGCTTTGACAGCGACCTGCCATGCTGAAGCTAAAGCGACGCCCCCTCTATGAGTTGGTGCCGTGGCTGACATCGATCACACCGGAGCTCATCCTTAACAAGGATGGGTCGCTACTGGCCTCCTACGAGTTTCAGGGTGTGGACGCCGACAGCCCCGATAGCAATGACATCACGTCTGCGCGTAATCAGCTGGACCAGGCATGCCGCACGTTCGATAACCGGGTTACCGCGTGGTGGAAGATTAGCCACCGGCGCGCCCGGGACTACGTCGCAGGAGAATTCGCGTCGCAGGCCGATGGGCGTCTGGACGCGCTTAACCGGGCGCACATGACGACCGGCAAGTACTTTCATAATGCCCACTCGCTGGCACTCGCTTACACGCCAGAGAGCGGCATCGCGAAGTTCTTCGACAAGGCCGGTTTCCACATGACGGTCGGTGGCAAGTCCATCTACGCGGCGATCTTCGAGGCGACGAAGGACACGCTCTTCGCGCGCAGCGCCTTTGCCTTTGATCTGGAGAAGATCTCGACCGATGCGCGTCGCTTCGAGTCGATGCTCGACGCGTTCACCGGCGGCGTGCCGCGCCTGCGCACCCGCCGCCTTGTCATGCAGGAAAGCTATGCCGCCCTGCACCAGGCTGCCAATCCGAGCGTTCCGCCGCGGTGCATTCGTTACCCGGTGACCCTGCTCGATACCCACCTGACTGAATCCGAGGTTACCGTCGGCGCCGAGCGCTTGTTGTTCGAGTCTGCTCACGGCAAGCGGTACGCGGCAATCGTCGCCGTCAAAGAATGGATGAGCTTTCAGGAAGCGGCACTGGACAGCCTGATGCGGATCGACGCCGAGCTCGATGTCTGCATCATGTACCGATTCCTCGACACGGCTCGCGCTGCTGCCTACATCGAGAAGGTCAGGCGCTTCTACAAGATGGCAGCGCTCAACATCCGCTCTATCCTGAAGCAGTACTTCGCCAAGGAGGAAGCCGAGAACGACGAAGGCCGCGAGGAATTGGCCAAGGAAGCTGGCAAGGCGCTCCAGCGCCTAACGGCCAAGAACACGCAGCACGGCTTTGCCAACATTTCCATCACCGTCTACGGCGATTCCGAGGCGGCCGTGGAGGACTCGGTCAGTGAGGTGGTCGGTGCGCTCACCAATGCTGGCTTTGGGGCCATCCGCGAGAAAGCGAATCTGATGCCCGCCTGGAACTCTACCCTGCCCGGCCGCTGGGACAAGCAGCGCCGACTGCAGTTCGTGGAGACGCCGGCGGTTTCCGACCTCGCCCCCGTCCGATCTGTCATGCCCGGCCCGTTACGCAACGACTGGCTCTCGGACAAGGCGGGCAAGGAAGTGCCGCCGCTGACCTGCCTGCCCACCCGCCATCGGACCGCACAACGTGTCGACCTGCACCAACCCGGTGGCAATGCCCATCTGATCGTCATTGGCCCAATCGGTGCGGGTAAGTCCGTGTTCCTGAACTTCCTGGTTTCCCAGGCTGGAAGACACGATGCTCGCCGCATCCGATTCGACAAGGACCGATCCACTCGCATCACGACGCTCCTGAGCGGCGGGAAGTTCATCGACATCACCGGCAAGTTCGAGGCTGCGACTCGGGTGAATCCGCTGTCGTTGCTGGCCGTCCCCATGAACTTCACCTACGTCTCCGAGTGGGTGACGCTGGCCATTGAGGACGACTCCTTCACGCTTTCGCCGCAGCAACGCCAGGATATCTTCGAGGCAGTGAAAATCCTTGCCGGATACGGGCGAGAGAGCTGGACGTTGGGCCGACTCGCAACGCTGCTGCACGACAGCTTGCGGGAACGTCTGCAGATCTGGCTGCAAGGCGGACAGTACGGGCATTTCTTCGACCATGCAGAGGATGCGTTTGAGATCAGCGACAACCTGTCCATCGAAATGGGGGATCTGTTCCTGAACTATCCGCGCGCCGGAGCGCTATTCATGGACTACGCGTTCTATCGCATCAGCCAGAGCCTCGGCACGCGATACACGATCATCGAGGTGGAAGAGTTGGGCTTCTTCTTCACGAACAAGCGGTTCTACGAGCGGTTCGAAATGTGGATCGTGACCATCCGCAAGCTCAATGCTGCGCTCTGGGGTGCCACGCAGTCGCTCAAACAACTGGCCCGGGTCGCTGACTTCGAGATCCTGAAGGAGAACGTCGGCAACTTCGTCTACCTGCCGAACAGCCAGGCCAATACCAGCAAGGATCTCTACAAGGAGAAGTTCGGCCTGACGGATGACCAGATCCAGATGGTCACCGACGCAGTACCGAATCGTGACTATCTCTGGATCACGCGCTCCCAGACCCGGATGCTGCAAAGCCCGTTCTCCGACGAGATGGTAGCGATGCTGCGCTCGGATGGTGTCGCGCAATCGATTCTTGATCGTCATTTCGCGTCGGGTGCGCCCGACTGGCAGCAAAGCTATGTGCGCGAAATGCTCGCGCGATCCGTCTAAGGGGATTACCCGTGAGAAATTGGTTCACAAAGACCGCGGTCGCGGCATCCATCTTTGTTTCGTCGGTTGCGCATGCCAGCGGGCTTCCCGTTATCGATGTGGCCAACCTGGTCCAAACGACGAGGACCGCCCTGCAATCGCTGAAAACGGAGATCTACGAAAACACAAACATTGCCTATCAATACCGGATGATGGCCAACCAGCTGCTTCAGGCCACCGGCATGGACCCCGTGCACCTAGCTGAACAGCTGGACGCCATCAAAGACGACATCGGCAAATACGACGTCTACGGCGTGACGCTGAAGGATCTTTATGGCACGGTCTCCGAGAATGCCGATTACCTGAGCAAGGTTCAGAGCATGGTGGCCGCATCCGGAAAATCCAGCGGTCAGTGGCTTGAGGATCAGCGCACGCTTCTCGCCAACGGCGACAAGACCGCGAAGAACCTTTTCAACCTGGGGAACAGCGTCGTCAAGAACGTGCAGACCCAGGCGAAGCGGCGCCAGAAGATCCAGAAGGAAATGAAGCTGACTGGAACGGCACAGGCTGCTGCCGAAGCGACGAACGAGATGCTGGATGTCCTTGCAAACCAGAACTCCGATCTGCTGCAAATCATGAGCGCGAGGACGCAGTCGGACGCCGACAAGGATCAAAAGGCACTGGCCGTCGAAGCCGAGTCGGTAGACGCCGCGCGCCGGCTGCAGGCAGAACGCGAACAGCAACGTCAGCGCATCCTGAACTTGAAATGAGCTACGCCTCGCTGATCCGACACGGCCTCTGTGCGATGCTCACCGCGCTCGTCTTCAGCTTCCTCACCTTCTTTTCCTGCGTTGCCGCTGCACAGGAATCGAACAGCGGTCCGGAGAGCGCCACGGTAGCAAATGCTGGCGCACCTGGCGAGGTCGGTCAAGGCATCAAGAAAGCGCTGGACAAGATGAACGGCCTGCGAAGCGGCCTCATCCAGGCCGCCACATCGCTGAGCGATCGCACCCGCGACGACGCAGACAAAATCGCCTTTGGGCTGGGCGTGATTACCCTCGTATTCGCGGGCCTTCGGTTCGCGGCAACGAGCGACGCAGTTTCCGCTTGGACAGATCTGTTTGAAACCTTTCTGGTAGTTGGCATCTTCGCGTCACTCTACGCCAGCTACGCCAGCTTCGCGCCCGGTCTATTTGTGTGGTTCAACCATCTCGCCCAAGCGATCAATGGCGGTGTGGACATCTACAACGTGCCGATCTCGTTGGCAAGGACCGGAGGCAGCTTTTACGACTCCGTGCTCAGGACACTGCTCGCTGGGTTCGCTAACCCACTGAAACTGATTGATGCCGTCGTCTCAGCGATTCTGTTTGGCTTGGCATTCATTGCGGTGTTGATTGCCGCCTTGATCTACTCCTGGTTCATTCTGGTGGGTCACCTTCAGGTAGCCGTAGGCATCGTGGTGGGCCCGCTAGCCGTTGCATTTGGCATGGCGGACATCTCCCGAAAATACTTCACCGCGTGGCTGGACTACATGGTCACCGGTTCGATGTATATGGTTGTCGCCGCCATCATCTCTCAGCTGGTGAGCGCCACACTGCTTAGCATCGTCACAGACGTTGGCAACATCGGCACGGACACGCTTCTTGCTGCAAGCTATGCACTCAGTATTGCCATCCTATTGGGCTTTGTCGCCCTGGAGATTCCGAAGATCGCCGGATCTCTCTTTGGAACTGGTGGCGGGGTGAGTGGCACCGGTGGGATGAAGATGTTTGGGCGTGGAGCCTGGAACCTCGGCAGGAAGTTGGCAGGGAAATGATGACCCCTCACATACACCTTTCCGCTTCCGCTCTCCTTTCCTGCCAGGCAGACCGCGTCGCGCTCATCCGACAGTACGCCAATGAAGCGGACGGCGCGGACTTCAACAGCAAGTGGCTTGATGTGCTGGAGCGTTGTGCAACTTGGTTCTCAAGTATGCCACTGCGGCACAGCGAGCACGCCGAGGCCGGTGGGGCTTTTCGCGCAACGGTTGAGGCGGCCTACTTCGCCATGCGCCTGTCTGGCGCACAAAAGTTCGCGGCCAATCAGACGTCCGAACGGCGCAGGCAGTTGGAACCGCAATACCTGTATGCGCTCTTTCTCGCCGCCTGTTGCTCCCGCCTTGATGAGTCATGCCGACACTTCCAATTCTTTCGGGATAGGGATGGGGCGGAGTGGATCCCCGCCGTGCATGGAGCTTTCGGTCCGTGGCTAGGCGATGACACGTATCGCGTCACCCGTCGTGACGCGGTGCTCCCACTGGAGCGCATGCGCACCGCGTTGCTGGCGCGCGAGATTCTTGGTGCTGACCGGCTCGCACAGTTCGACGGCCAGGTCCTCGCTGATCTGTTTGGCGCCATCAACCCCGAGCCTCGACCGACCGGCCTCGAGACCTTGCTTCACAAGGTTGTCCGGCAGGCCATCGACACAGTGACACAGTTCGAGAT
Organism: Cupriavidus sp. BIC8F; assembly: GCF_032465815.1. Taxonomy (NCBI): domain Bacteria; kingdom Pseudomonadati; phylum Pseudomonadota; class Betaproteobacteria; order Burkholderiales; family Burkholderiaceae; genus Cupriavidus; species Cupriavidus sp. BIC8F. The sequence goes on from NZ_CP136096.1 coordinate 341,297, forward strand.
CAAAGCCCGCCGCGCCGCCTTTGCGCCCGACACGACGCCTGCACCGAGTGTCGAAGCGCTAACCGCCGCGGTAGAGTCGACCCAGATCAAGCCACCCGCCGCACCAGCAGCGGCGCAAGCCTATTCGACACCCGGCCCGGAGATCGCGAGCACTGTGGTGGTGTGGCAGATGGATAAGGAAGCGGGCCCTGGAACTGGCGAAGCCCAGTCTCAAGCCGAGTCAGCCGAAGGCACGCAACGCGAGGTAGCGCGAAGCGTCGTACAACTCGACGGCACCAAGTCGCTGCGCCCCGATCAGACTGCCGACCCGTTCAAGGAAGCCTTGGCGGGTGCGTCCAACCTGATGCGCGAGTTCTTCAGGGCGCTAGCACAGGACGTGGCAGCGGGAAAGGTGAAGGTATCGTGGGTCGACAACAAGCTCGCAGTCAGCAAGCGCATGCTCGGCAGCTACGGCATCGCTTCCGAGACACTCATCGACAACCTTCGCAAGTTCCAGCTGCTCTACAAGATCGTCGGCCAAGACATCCTTCTGGTTGACAGGGTGGCGACCCTCATCGCGTCCCGTCCGCAATCCCCAGAGAGCAGCGAGTGATGCACCACAACATCAATCACTTTCGGCCCATTTATGAATTTCGGGCTGCGATCGGGTGGCTTCTTGCCGCGGCGCTGATGTTGCTAAGCGATATGCCGAGCGCCGGATATTTTTCCCTGTTCTGCGTTGGCATGCTGCTGTTCCGGTCGTCACAGGTTTGGCGCGCGTTGAAGTTTCGGCTGGCCATCTCCACCAAGTGGCTTGCGGTCCTTCCGATCGAGGCGCTGCTCGCGCTGAGCGCTCGCATGCGAAAGACCGACGATGCCATGTATCTTGGCACTGGCTTTGAGTGGACACAGAAGCATTGCCAGATCGCGCACGACATCCTTCGCATGCCGTCAAGCGATATTCCCGGCTTGCCGCGGTGGCTGCCGCAGCCTATAGTCGAGCGAGTCGAGAAGCTGTTCGCGCCTGCGGGCAGCATCGCCGACCATTCGCCTCAGGGGAAATCATGGATTCACGGCATGGAGCCGAAGAAGATCCAGGTGCCCTTTCACTACAAGGCGATGCCCGGCCATACGTCGGTAAGCGGGACGACCGGCTCAGGCAAGACCAGGACCTACGAGGTCATTTCGACTCAGGTCATCCACAATCCCAACGACATTTTAATTATTGTCGACCCGAAGAATGACGGCGAGTGGGTCGCACGCGTCAAGCGCGAGTGTGAGCGCACTGGCCGCAAGTTTCTTTATTGGAAACAGGCCGCCCCGTCGCAATCCATCCGCCTCAATCCGCTAGAGAATTGGTCGCAGCCCTCGGAAATTCCAACGCGCATCGCGCAACTGATGGAAGAAGGCCCATTTCGCCAGTTCGCGTTCCTGTTCATCGACCGCGCGGTGAAGGGCGAACTCTACGTCGGCGACAAGCCGAACCTGCGGTCTATCCTCCAGTACGCCCAGAACGGCATTAACAATCTTCTGGATCGGTCCCTGCAGCGCTTCTTCCCTGAGGCCGGCAAGCCGGATTGGGAAGAGGAAGTGATGGGCTACATGCAGCAGGCCGGCCAGCGCCCAGGCGGCACGCGCTTAGACGGGATGGCTCGGCTCTACATCGAGCGCTTCTCCGACAAAGGGAATGGCCACGAAGCTATCGATGGCCTCATCGCCACGTTCCAGCACGATCGGGACCACTACGGCCGCATCATCGCCTCTGCCCTACCGCTGCTCCAGATGCTGGCCACCGGCGAGACGGGCCTCATGCTGGCGCCGAAGGCGGACGACTTCGACGATGACCGGGAGATCTGGGACATCGATAAGGTCATCAAGCAGAAGGCGGTGCTCTATGTCGGTGCAGATTCTCTTTCCAACTCAATGGTGGCCCAGGCTGTCATGTCGATGCTGCTGGCCGACATCGCATCCGTCGCCGGCTCCATTTACAACTTCTACAAGAAGCCTCCGGAAATCGTCCTCATCGTCGACGAGGCTGCCGAGGCGATCAACGAGCAGATGCTGCAGATCCTGAACAAGGGGCGTGGCGCAGGCTTCAAGGCATTCGTCGCCTACCAGACGCGCTCGGACTTCACCGCCAAACTGGGAAACGTGGCGAAGATGCAGCAGGTTTTGGGCAATCTGAACAACCAGCTCGTCTTACGATTGGAAGATATCGACACGGCCGAGTGGTTCTGCGAGAAGGCTGGCACCACGGCCATCCGGAATGTCGTGGTGTCGAGCAGCACGAGCACTGGCACCGAGGCGCATGTCGGGGAGTTCAGCGGTTCCGTGGCACGTTCGACCCAGCTTGAGAAGGCGCCATTGATTCCGCATGAGTTGATCATGCAGTTGCCCAATCTGCAGTACTTCCTGCGTATCTCCGGTGGCTCCGTCTACCAGGGTCGAATTCCAATCATCCAAGGTTAAAGGTCAATGCGCACCAGCCTGTTCCGACAAATCGCCAAGGAATACAAACTCTTCGCGAAGCTCTCGCCCGTGTTCATCGTCTCGCCAGACCTGGACGACGTATGCACGCGGGTGGTCGATTACATCGGCGTGAACTTCCGCGTGCGTGAAGACCCGTTGGTCAAGGAGATGCTGACAGACGCTATCGCCGCCTGGCGGGCCGCTCGAAAGCATGGTGACGCCAACGTGGCCTTCGTGAAAGGTCTGTTCGGCCGTGCCCATGATCTCTACGCCAAGCGCTACGCCGCATTCAAGGGCGAGAAGTACAACGTTTGGTATCCCTATCACGAGTCGATCCCCTCTTTCGAGCAACGCCAGCCCGTCGGCTACGTCTGCCAGGTGGTCGACGAGCCGGTTCCCGGGAACGTGACGCAGCGATGCGCAGCATTCCAGTTGGCCGCGCGCGTGCTGACCGGGTACGGCTTTACCCGCTACTTCGAGAACTACGATGTCGCTCGAGACTTTGCACACTAGGGCTAGGCAATTGCTCGCTTCGCTGCGCAAGACGCAGCCGCGGATCGCCGCGCGGCTCTTTCGCGTCGACGAGGCCCTCGCATTCGAAATGCAGACGTGGATTGCCGCAAGGAATGCGGACGCGCCGATACCAAGCACATTCCTGCTCGGCAACGCGGCCGCATGCTTCGCGCTGATTGGCATTGCTGAGCGCAAGCCGGCGTTGTTCTGGGGCGCGCTCGCTGCGATCCCTGCGCTGCCTGTTCTGCTCGCCCTGCACTGGATCTGAGCCATGGCCAACAGTCGATTCGTCTCCCATGTGCGGATGTGGATGCTAGCGGCACCCCTGATGATATGTGCCCTCGCGCCGTTCATACAGGACGATGCCGCATTCGAGGTGAGTGAAGGGGAGCAGGCTTCGATTGAACATGTGCTCGGACAGCCCAAGGCGGACAAGGCAACGACGGTGGCTAACGACCGCTTTGATCGATGGTTTGTCCGGTCTGGTGCGTTGCGGGCATCGTTCTCGGGATCGGATGCGGACACGGCGCTGCCCGATGCCGGCGCATCCGAATTCGGGCGTGGTTGGATGCGGCACTTCTGGATGACCATCTATCGGGCGGTCTATCGGTCGGCCGTTGTGCATTACTGGTTGTTTGGCGGGATGGTGCTGCTTGTTGCGCTGCTCAACGACGGCGCCGTGTCGAGAAAGATTCGAGCCGCGGGCGCTGGGTTCGCGAACCCGGTGACGTTTCACGTCGCCGCACATGGCTTGCTGCTGTGCTTCGGCTTCGGTGCATCCGCCCTGCTGCTTCCGTTTTCCCTGCTGGCCTACTGGTGGACCTTCGGCGTCGGCCTGGTTGGCTTGCTTAGCTGGCGCCTTGCGGCGTCATTCCACGTCGGCAAGTAGTCGACACCATCTTTCTGAATGCCCAAAGGCCAAGTGGCTGGCCATCCAAGGAGAAAATATGACCACTACCGATCTGTCCCCTGCCGAGTTGCCCGCTACGGCAAGCGATGCGCTCGATCATCCTCTGACCGGTGTAGCGGTCGACACTGCCGGCGGCATGGATCGGCCCGATGACGTCGAGTCGGAGCTGCTTGAGATGGAGGCGTCTGCCGACGCCCTGCGCAAGGAAGGAATCATTTCAACGGCCGACCTGGAGAAGAAGAAGGCCGAGGTCGAGCGTACCCGGAAGCTGTTCCGCGAACTCTCGCCCGAAGACCGCCAAGCCATCGTTCGCCGGCGACGTGAACTGGGTCGTCAAATTCTCGAACGTGAACTCGCCGGCGCAGCCGTGGTGGCAGTCGGGCTGAAGCTGAACCATACGCGCCTGCGTCCTCTGTTCGAGCAATGGTGGCCATACATGAACCGCATGTCGCTCAACCTGCAGCGCTTCGGTCAGTCCACCTTCTCTCGCAGCGAACTGTCGACTATCGAGACGTTCCTCCAGCGTGAGTTGGCAAAGCTCGAAGACTACGTCGACGAGCAGCTGCGCGTTGCCACCGCCTACCGTCAGCAGCGCGAGCAGGAGATGCGGGCGAAGGACGACATCGTTTTCGAACCGACGATTACGCGGGCGTCCGTCGAGCTTGAGGTCCAGGCCTACTCCCGATTTGCCGTTCGCGCACTCCAGGTGCTCATCAAATTTGATCAGACCATGGACCAGTTCGATTTCATGGTTTGGAACGGCATCCGCGACATGACGGACGTGAATGACGAGGTCGCGCGGTTCCTGCGCAAGTTCCAGCCGCTCGGCCTCCGTTGCTATACGACACACCTGAAGCTGATGACCACCGTTCGCGGCGTCTGACCGTCCGCCTGCACGGTCCCGCTCAGTCATACCAAGTCCCACCCAGCCCTAGTTTCTATCTCCGTTTGGAAGCAAGAGGATTGGCACTCTGTGGGGACGTAGTGATGGCTAGTGGGACCACGTGGGACATGCTCCCACCTTCGAACGAATCAATAGACGTCGACATCTGCCCTGAGGTACCACTTCGGGGCACTTGCTGTATTGAACCGGCACCAAGTGCCACTTACTGCCACACTGCGATCCGCCATGTCGCTCGAAAAGGTATTGGAAGGACTGAACCCCGCCCAGCGCGAGGTGGTCGACCTGCGTCAGCACTGCGTCGCCGTGGCCGTGCCAGGCGCCGGAAAGACGGCGACGATCGCGGCGAAGGCAGCCGTGCTGCTCGCCAACCCAGACGTGACGGTGGGCGCGGTAACGTTCAGCAAGGACGCCGCGATCGAATTGCGTGACCGTATCCTGGGGCTAGCCGGCGCCGATGCCAGGAAGCGACTGCTCGCGGGCACCTTCCATTCGCTGGCCTATAAGCAACTCGGGAAGGGAACCGGCAAGCTCACCGATATCGTCCACGACGGCGTTCGGTTCGCTATCGTCGGGCAGATCCTGCAGGAAGGGGGATTTGATGGGAAGGTCGAGGACGCTATCGCCGCGATTGAGCGCGCCAAGATGCAACTGTCCGACCCGCCTTCAGGAACCGTGGAGGCTCAGTTGTATGAGGCCTACCAGAGTGCCCTGGCCCGGAACGGCAAGATCGACTTTCAGGACATGCTGCGGTTGGCTGTAGCTGGGATGCAAAGCGGAACAATTGCGCCCTACCGTATGACGTACCTGCTTGTCGATGAGTACCAGGATTGCGACAGCTTGCAATCACGCTGGACGGCGCTGCACGCGGCGGCCGGTTCGATCGTGACGGTGGTCGGGGACGATGATCAGTCGATCTACGGATTTCGAAGTGCGCTCGGATTTCGGGGCATGGAAGCATTCATCAATGAGTTCGACGCGCGGTCCGTCATCCTCGGGAAGAACTACCGCTCACACGCTGAGATCCTGGACATCGCGGATCGTGTCATTCGAAACAACAAGGACCGTATCCTGAAGGAGCTGGTAGCCCATCGCGGGCCAGGCGGCGCCATCGAGTTCAAGCGTTTGGAGGACGAGTACAAGGAAGCGGTTTCAGCCGTTGAGGCGCTGACACCAGTTCTGCGGGCTGGCAAAACGGCGGCCGTGCTGGCGCGGACGAACCGCATTCTCGATCCATTGGAGGCTGTCTGCCGCTCGCACGGTGTCAAGTACTACCGCGCGGCCGGCCGCTCTATCCTCGATCGCCCGGAGGCAGCGTTGATGGGGGACCTACTGGAACTGATCCAGAAGTCCAAGGACTCTGGCGTCGATGCCCTGCTAGGTTTCGCCGGCATTGGCTCGCATGAGCTGCAGCTTCTACACACGCAGACTGCGGCGAAGCCGGAGGGATCGATTCCGCGAAAAAAGGACCTGGTGCAGGCCGGGATCGCAGAATCAACAGTCGACAAGTATCGCGACTTCCTGAAGAAGCTCGCGGAATGGCAAGCGCTCTGTGAACGCCAGTTCTTATCCCTTGTTCTCGATGGCGTGCGCGAATGGATGCTCAAGTTTGTGGCGGACGACCCGGGGAAGCGCGCTATCAATACTGCGTATGACGTCCTGACGCGGCTGAACGGTCCATTCTCGGAACGACTCTTGTTTCTGCGCCAAAAGAATAACGAACCGGCCGATGACGCCTTGGTGCTGACGACCATGCATGCGTCCAAGGGGCGCGAATGGTCGGCTGTTGTTGTGATCCGTGCCGAGGAGACCATCGTTCCGGACGAAGCCAGTCCAGAGAGTGAGGAGCGGCGACTTTTCTACGTTGCCCTCACGCGCGCCCGCGACTGGCTGCAGATTTCTACGGCAAAGAAGAACCCCACGTCCCGGTTCGTTGTTGAAGCCGGGCTAACTTGATTTGTTAAGCAGCCGATCGTTCGTGGCGTCTGTTGGTTGCGAGCTCCCTGCCATCGTGCGTGCCACAGCCGTCCGGCATTTCATTTTTGTGCGTAGCGTTGGCACTCGGATTTCAAGGAGGGGTTGTTGAGCCCGTAGGCATCCTCATAAGCGAAAAAAGCCTGGAGTTGCAGCTCCAGGCTTTTAATCGGCATTGACAACAGGCGTAGCAGGCTTCGAAACCCTCTTGACTCGTCCAACAACAAGACAGTCCGAGTTTATGAAGCCCACCCTTCGTTGTCAATGCTCCCCCACAAGTTTGCGCATTGATCGAAGAAG
>NZ_CP136097.1:0-299766 GCF_032465815.1 Cupriavidus sp. BIC8F
CATTCCGGGAGCAAGTTACCCGCCGGCTCGTTGTCGGAGCTGGCACCTCTGCAGCAATGCGCGAGAGGCCGTCCCAACTCGGGACACTGGAACGCCCCAGCGGAAGGGAATATGCCATGCCATGCCATGCCATGCCGGGCATGGCGCAGCCGGAGCGAGCGACTGGCGACGAGGCCAGCGGGGACCACCTGTCGACATGTGGGGCCGACTGAAGAGCTGGTTTGCGCTGTGCTGTGTTCCAAGGTGGGACGCCAAATCGGAAGGCTCGCCGTCGTTGCCAGCCTCCGCGGTAGGACACGCGGTGCCGTCCCAAGTTGGGACACTCGACGTCACGAACGCGAGCCCAGCCACCGGTTGTAATCGTGACCCTCCTGTCGGCTTCGATCGCTGCGCGAAGCCCAGCACTTGCTTTCCAGATCCGGCACATGACGGTGAAGAGATTGGCGATAGCCAGGACAGCGGTGCCCCGGGAGCGTGCCCGGCAGCTCAGGTCTGTCGGAGCTAGCGGGCCGAGGCCGGCAGCGGCAATGGCAGCGAAGCCATGGCGGCAAAGGAGAAGGCGCACGCGCCAGCAACCGGGTAAGGGCTGGCTGCCTTGCGGCAGTTCGCTAACTTGGGTCGCCGTAGAGCTTCGCGACCGCTGCGATGCCGCGCGCGCGCTCCGCGCGGACATACAGCGATGTCGTTTGCAGCGAGGCATGGCCCAACAGCCGTTGGAGGACGTCCACGGGCATCTCGTTGGCCACCGCATGCGTGGCGAACGTATGCCGCAGCGCATGGGGCGCGACGTGGCGCAGCAGACCCCGCTCTGCCTCGGCCAGGGGTAGTGTAGCGTCGTCGGCGATGCGCAGCAGCGCCGTCGTCAGCAGCTGGTACAGCCCATCCGGTGAGAAGCCCCTGCCGGTCAGCACAGGTGCGTCGTCCCCCGGGCTGAGGTGCTTCGCCTGGGCCGTGCGCGTGGACGGCACTACTACCGGGGAGAGCAACGCCAGCGCCTGATCGGCGTTCTCGAAATCGTGGCCGCGATCGGCCCAGTGCGCGCGCAACGCCGCAATGACCCGTGGCGGCAGGAACACGGTGCGCCACTTGTTGCGCTTACCGAGCAGCGCCAGTTCCCACAGGCCAGCGGGAATGCCGGCCTGCTCCGGCACCGGCTGGAGGTGGCAGCGCAGTGCGCGGGCCGCCTCCTCGCGCCGCGCGCCACTGCACCCCAACAGCAGGACGGTCGCACGCGCCAGACGGTACTGCGCCCCCGGAGTGTCGGCATTTTTCGCGCCCAGCGGCGCCTCCAGTGACGACACGGGCCACTTCGCACAGAGCAGATCGAGGATGCCATTGGGCCGCACCAGCGCTTCCCACAGTCGCGCCGGCAAGGCTTTCTCGACCGCGAGCGGCACTTCGCGCTGCGTCGTCACGGGATCCGGAACCAGCAGCCACGGGTTGCCGCCGAGGTAGCGCACGCCCACCAGCCAGGCAAAAAAGCCCCGGAGCACCAGCACCGCATAGCGCTGGGATTCCGGCTTCAGCGCGCCGGCGAAGGGGCGCCAGCGGGTCGAGGTGCGTGGCGCCTTGGGGCCGATCCAGGACGGATCCGGCTGCGCCAGGAACTCCTTGTAGCGCTCGCAATCGTCGGCGCCCACGTTGGACAGCGCGATGCGGCGCACGCCCACGCACCAGAGCAGGAAGCGCTCCAGCTCCTTCTGGTAGGCGCGCGCGGTCTTGTCCCGGTCCCGGAAGCGGGAGAGGTAAGCGCGGATGGCCTCCAGATCATCGCGCGCGGCAATCAAGCAATAGCCTGGCACCCGGTTGCGGCCCTGGCTGCCGTCGAGCGCGCGCATGACCCGCCCTACCTGCTCCAGCGGTACCAGCTGGCGCGCGAGCTCCGGGCCCAGCTCGACCAACGCCGTCTGCGGCGTCTCGTCGGGCAGCACGAGCGGACCCAGCGTGGCCGCATGGGCTTGCAGCCAGCGTTCGATGGCGCGCGCCTTGCCGGCGCCGAGCCGCGGCACGGGCAGATACCAGCGCCGGCCCCGCAGCGCGATATAGGCGTGCAGCTGGGCCATTGTCAGGATGTGCTCGTGCCGCAGCGCCCGGAACACGATCGGACGTAGCCAGGCCGACACCGGGTCGTCGGGTTCCGGCGCCGAGAAATCCTGGTCGGCCGCGCGCACCAGGTAGTCGATGGCGGTCTTGGGCCAGCGATTGAAACGGCGCGCGTCCGCGAGGCTCGCCGACAGATACGGATTGCTCAGGCAGACGCGCTCGACCAGATGGTCGCGCATGGCATCGAGCCGGGCTTCCAGTTGCGCCGGGGTGTCAATGCCGGCGGCGTGCAGCGCGTCTTCGTCATAGACACGCGACAGGATCTGCTCGGTCGGAATCCGGTTGAGGCGGAAGCGTAGTGCGGTGAAGTCGGCCCGGGTGTAACGCGGGGTGTCGGCAGCGACGCGGTTGTGTTGGGCCATGGCAGGGAAGGTGGGCGGCTGCAGTGACCGGCATCTTACCTGATAATAATAGATGGATGGCGCTTCCCGCGCGGCGCGTGCGTGGACGGGAAGACCGACACGGAAGCGGCGAGGTGGCGTCGCGGGCAGGGCAGCGAAGTCATTTTCGGCTACACTGTAGCGAACATGCCGCGCCCGTGGCGGGTTTCAAGCGGTGTCAGCGCCGCGTCCGCCGGCCTCTTGGCGCCGGTTCCGGCACCTCCGCCGTCCCCGATCTCCCCAAGTGCATTTGGAAAAACCCGGCAAATCCCCTAAAAATTCAAGCCTGATAATGGGGATTATCAGGTAAGGCTGAATGCCCTTGGGAATATGTAGTAAACATCACATTTCACCCTTGGGGTTCGGGACACGCGGCTGGCGATCGCGCCCGCGACGCCGCCGACCGACGGACGCCCGAACCCTCCATTAATATAGACGGCCGCCGGCCTCGGGGCCACCGCCGCTGGGTGTTGCCCGGCCCGTGACTTCCGCCGTCTCGTTGGGGCAGGTCCCCCACCCACGCCCCTTGGCGCTAATGGAGCGTCGCTTCATCATCGCCCCGTGCTGCTCAACGGCGCCGGCGCGTCACCCCGCCCGCGCAGGCGTACGGGCAGTCCGGGCCGGTGCCAGGCCAGCGCCTGCGCGATGTGGTGCCAGGCCCGCGCCCGTACTGCCGCCAAGTGCGGAAGACTTGTTGGACTAATCTAAGTAAAATTTACGGCTAATATTTTATTAGCGATTGACGGTAGTTAAGTCGCCCTTACTTAGGCGAAGCCTGCCGACGACTTGTCGGCCTAAGGCGGCGGCTAAGATTGCTACCGCCCCCTCGGGGAAGCGACTTGCTGTCTCGGGACAAGCCTCTGAGTAAAATTGGAGGCCAAGAATTTTATTAATTCGCACCGCTCGTTAAGCAACCTTTACTAGCCAAGCGCCATGCCAACAGACGACACCGCCCTGGTCCCCGCACCGCCGAACCCAAGAATCGGCCGCTACGTGTCGACCGTGGCCTTCGACGAGACGGTGAATGCCTACGTCCCGCCGCCGCTGCCGCCTGAGCCACCGCTGACGCTCGCGCCGCAACTGCTCCAGCGACTGAGTGAGGCGGACCGAGCCATCGGCCGTCTCGATGGCGTGGCGATGCTGCTGCCGGACAAGGCGTTGTTCCTCTACATGTATGTCCGCAAGGAAGCGGTGTTGTCCTCGCAGATCGAGGGAACGCAATCGACGCTCGATGATTTGCTGCAGTATGAGAACGCGGCGCTGGCCGGGAAGCCGCTCGACGACATCACCGAGGTCTCGAACTACGTCGATGCGATGATGTACGGGCTGAGCGTCCTGCGCGATCCGAAAGGGCTGCCGCTCTGCCTGCGTTTGCTTCGGGACATGCATGCCCGCCTGCTGCAGAAAGGCCGAGGCGAAGCCAAGAATCCCGGCGAGTTCCGACGCTCGCAAAACTGGCTCGGCGGGACCCGGCCGGGGAACGCCCATTACGTACCGCCCCCCGTCAATGAAATGCAGGCGTGCCTCAGCGACCTCGAACGCTTTCTGCAGGACGACTCCGCCCAGATCCCGCCGCTCATCAAGGCCGGATTTCTGCATGTGCAATTTGAATCGATTCATCCGTTTCTGGATGGCAATGGCCGCCTCGGCCGGCTGTTGATCGCCCTGTTCCTGGTGGAAAAGAAGGTCCTCCAAGAACCACTGTTGTACCTCAGCCTCTACCTGAAGACGCACCGAGAGCAGTACTACCGCCTCCTTCAAGACGTCCGGCTGCGCGGAGACTGGGAAGTCTGGACAGAGTTCTTCCTCACCGGTGTCGCTGAAACCGCAAACAACGCGCATGAAAGTGCCATGCGTATCGTCACCCTGTTCCAGGCCGACAGAGAACGCATCTCCGCGAGCGGCGAACAGATCAATTCCATGCTGCGGATTCACGAATTGCTCCGGACGCACCCGTTCCTCAACGCCGCACAAACGCAGCAGAAGACCGGACTCAGCGCCCCCACCGTTAATAAAGCGTTCGAGGCATTGGAGAAGCTGCAGATTGTCAAGGAAGTCACCGGGAAGCAACGCGGGCGAGTGTTCGCTTATACCGAGTTCCTTAGCATTCTGGACAGCGGAACGGAGGTGCAGGCACCGCCGCGGCAATGATCGAACCAGCAAACGGCAGCGACGACAAGCGAAGCGGCCCCCAGTCTTCAAGGCCCTTTGGCGCGGTGCCATGTCGCTAGCGGTCGGAGCGGTGTCGACGTTGCTGCCATGCGAGGGCGCGGGGCGCCACCGCTGCTTGACTGGGTAGTCGAACCGGCCCCACCTACTGATCCTATGCAAATGAACACCTCCTATTCATACCCTGTCAGCCAGCTTCTTACCCTGGGCCAATCGTTCGAGGAGGTCGACGGGAGACCTGAAACGTGGAAGGGGTATGCAAGGCTCGGCATTGACCACCGCCACATCCCCGAGTTGATTGCGGTCGTCGCTGACGAAGCGCTACACACCGGATACGGGCTTGTGCCATTCGCCCCCGTACATGCCTGGCGAATACTGGCGGCACTCAAAGCGACCGAAGCCTTGCCTGCCTTGGCTTCGCTGTTGCGCCGTATTGACGATGACTTTGACGATTGGATTTCCACCGAATTGCCGTGCGTCTTCGGCCAGATGGGCGGCCAGTCAGTGGATGTGCTCGCGCCATTCGCAGCGGAAGGTCATAACGGGAGTTATGCCAGGGGTGGTGCATGCCGGGCAATGGGGGAGGTCGCGTCCGCCCATCCCGATCAGCGTGGGCGTTGCCTGCAGATACTGATGACCCTTCTCCGATCCTTCGAGGACAACGAGCAGACGCTCAACACGGAGATTGTGTCCGTGCTCCTCGATTTGAATGCGGTGGAGTCCATCGACCTGATCCGCGAGGCCTATGCCAAGGATTGTGTCGATCTCGACTGTGTTGGCGACGTTGAAGACGTCGAGATCGCGCTTGGCTTGCGCACCGAACGCGATACGGCACCCAAGAGAGGAAAGCTCTTTCAGCGGCTGCTCGAGCTGTCCCAGCTTCAGGAGGCGACGCGCCCCCGTACCGCTGGGCCAAAGACCGGAAGAAATGACCCTTGCCCGTGCGGAAGCGGGAAGAAGTACAAGAAATGCTGCCTGGAGGTGTGACCGGGAGTCAGGATGCCCCCCGGCGTTGGCAGGCTTCATTAAGACCCGGAGGTCGAGGTGATGGAGCACCGTGGCCGCATTTTTGACGTGCCATGGGTCGCGCGCGGCTTGCGTCCAACGTTATCCCAAAACACTGCCACCACCTGCGGTGGGATTGCCGATCGTCACGTGCCACGGCTAGCTTTGCCGGTTGCACTGCCACCACAACGTCGCCTGCGTCCATGGCAAATCCTCGAGTGGGGCCGTTGAAACCACGAGAGGATCACAATGAACGATAGCGCAGCGTCGGCAGAGAGCAAGGCAGCGACTGGCCGATGCGTTGGGAAAGGAACAAAATTGCTTCAATCGTCGGGCGAAGGAACAATATCCTGCAAAATTTGTTGAAGCAATATTGTTCCCGGTGCCTCGCAAACGGCGAGCTGGCGGGGGGGCAGCAGGAACAAATTTGTGCAAACCAACGGTAGAGCGACATACGGTGTGCGCCGCTACGCTGGCGATCTTGCCCCACCCCACAGGACAGCCGCCGACCGCGCAAGCTGAGCACCGCAACTCATAGAGGGCCACCGCAGCTTGGCTGCGAGCGACACGTCACCAGGGGCACTCCGCCCTACCTGGGCCACCGGGCCCGGGGAGCGCAGACCCCGGCGCTTGGCGGGTCGTCGCTGGCAATCCGAGAGCCGCGACGGCCTTGCCACCCGCGGCAATTGCGCCTGTAATGAGGGCGTAGCGGCCCACCGCTGCCAAGGGGACGAGATGCGCTGCACCCATTGCCAGGCGGAGAACCCCGCAGGCGTCCGGTTCTGCGAGACCTGTGGGCAACGGCTGGCGCAGCGCTGCCCGCAATGCGGCTACGCCGCGAGCGCCGACGCGACCTTCTGCGGCGCCTGTGGGGTGCGCCTGGCCACCACGGCTTCCGCGGCACCGCCGCCGCCGGTTGCGCCCCCGGTGCCGGCGCCCATTCTCTACACGCCCCCACACCTGGCCGAGCGCATCCGTGCCGAGCGGGCCGCCATGGAAGCCAAGGGCGCCGACGCCGGCGGCGAGCGGAAAACGATCACCGCGTTGTTTGCGGACATGGCCGGCTCGACCGCGTTGATCCAGGACCTGGATCCCGAGGAGGCCCGCAGCCTGATCGATCCGGTGGTGGCGCTGATGATGGAAGCCGTGCACCACTACGAGGGCTACGTGGCCAAGTCGCTCGGCGACGGCATTCTCGCGTTGTTCGGCGCGCCGATCGCCCACGAGGATCATGCGCTGCGCGCCCTCTTTGCGGCGCTGCGGATGCAGCAGGCCATGCGTGTGCATAGCGACAAGGTCCGCCTGGAGCAGGGCATCCCGTTGCAAATCCGGGTCGGTGTGCATACGGGAGAAGTGGTGGTCCGCTCGATCCGCAAGGACGACCTGCGCACCGACTACGATCCGGTGGGCCATACGATGCACATCGCGGCGCGGATGGAAGGCGTCGCGACGCCTTCCTCCATCCTCGTCAGCGAATCGACCCACCGGCTGGCGGAAGGGTATTTCGAGTTCAAGGCGCTCGGGCGCACTCAAATAAAAGGCCTGCGCGAGCCGTTGGCGGTGTATGAGGTGCTTGGCCTCGGGGCATTACGCACACGGCTGCAGGTGGGCGCGCACCGCGGCCTGGCCCGATTTGTCGGCCGCGAGGCCGAACTCGAACGCCTCGGCGCGGCGCTGGCCATGGCCAAGGAAGGTCGTGGGCAGATCGTTGGCGTGGTGGGGGAGGCGGGCGTTGGCAAATCGCGTCTGTTCCATGAGTTCAAGGCGCGCTCGGGGCAAGGCTGCCTGGTGCTCGAGACCTTCTCGGTGTCGCATGGCAAGGCCTTTCCTTACTTGCCGCTGATCGACCTGCTGCGGAATTATTTTCAGATTACGGCACAGGATGACGAACGCCGGTATCGCGAGAAGGCCACCGGCAAGGTGCTGATCCTGGATCGCTCACTGGAGGAGCCTCTGCCCTACCTGCTTTATCTGCTCGGTATTGTCGAACCAGGTTCGGCCTTGCCGACGATGGATCCTGCGATCCGACGCCAGCGCACCTTTGAGGCGATCGCCCGGCTGCTGGTGCGCGAAAGCCAGAACCAGACCCTGATGGTCCTGTTCGAAGATCTGCAATGGCTGGACAGTGAGACCGAGGCGTTCCTCAATGTCCTGATCGAGGCGGTGCCGACCGCCAGTGTTCTTCTGCTCGTCAACTATCGTCCCGAGTACCGGCATGAGTGGGGCCGCCAGTCCTGCTATACCCAACTGCACCTGGAGCCGCTGGGACAGGCCGAAGCCGAAGGTCTGCTGTCGGCCCTGCTGGGCGATGATCCCTCCCTGGCGCCGTTGAAACCACTGATCCTGTCCAAGACCGAAGGGAACCCGTTCTTCATGGAGGAAGTGGTCCAGACCCTGGCCGAGGAGAATGCGTTGGTTGGCCAGCCCGGCCGCTACCGGGTCGAGCAGGCCCCGCAGACGCTCCATCTTCCGACCACCGTACAGGGGGTGCTGGCCGCCCGGATCGACCGCTTGCCGCTTCTCCAGAAGGAACTGCTGCAGACGCTGGCGATTATCGGAAAGGAGTTTCCTTCCAGCTTAATTCGGCGCGTCACAGGGCAGGCCGAGGATTCCCTACACCCCCTGTTGGCGGATCTCCAGGCGGGGGACTTTATCTATGAGCGTCCCGCATTTCCTGAAGTGGAGTACGCGTTCAAGCATGCGCTCACACAGGAGGTAGCGGGCAACTCGCTGCTTTCGGGGCAGCGTAGTGTTCTGCACGAGCGCACGGCCCAGGCCATCGAGGCCCTGTTTCCGGACCGGCTGAACGAGTACGGCAGCGAGCTGGCGCACCACTACAGTCAGAGCGGCAATGTACCGAAGGCGGTCGAGTACCTGCAGCTGGTCGGCAAGCAGGCCATGCAGCGTTCGGCGCAACGCGAAGCCATCGGGCATCTCAGTCTGGCCCTGGATCTGTTGAAGACGCTGCCGGACACGCGGGAGCGCCTGCGTGAAGAGCTGACGCTGCGCCTGACCCTGGGTCCGGCTTTGATTGCCGCGCGCGGCCACGGGGCACCAGAGGTCGAGGCCAACTACACCCGGGCCCTCGCGCTCGGCGAGCAAGGGGGAGACGCGCCGCAATTCTTTTCCGCGCAACTCGGCCTGTGGTCCTTCTACCTGTTGCGTGCCCAACTCCACACGGCGCAAGCCGTGGGGGAGCGGTTGCTCAGCCTCGCGCAGGGCGGGCAAGACCCGGAGCAGCTCGCCGAGGCGCATCGTGTGCTGGGGGCGACCCTGTTTCGTCTGGGCGAAATCAATCAGGCCCGTACCCATCTGGAGCAGGCGCTGGCTTTGCACCGACCCGACCGCCAGTCATACGGCCACTTTCTACGTTATGCGCGAAACCCGGCCGTCAACATGCGCAGCACCTTGAGTTGGATCCTCTGGTATCAAGGCTTGCCGACGCAGTCCCTACACCGCTGCGAAGAGGCACTGGCTCTGGCCAGGGAGGCTTCGGATCCCTTCGCCCTGGCCCTGGGCCTGATCTTCGCAGCCGAACTGCATCAGCGACGAGGCGAGGTGGAACAGGCGCTGGAGTATGCCAACGCTGCGCTCGCACTGTCGAGTGAGCAGGGGTTCCCGCTCTACATAGGCTGGGCGACGATCCTGCGCGGTTGGGGGCTCGCCAGGCAAGGCAGCCCCGAAGAGGGGATTGCACTGATCCATCAGGGCCTTCGCGCCCACGAAGCCACCGGAGCCGCGCTGGGACGACCCTCCCTCCTGGGACTGCTCGCCGACGCCTATGGAAGGGCAGGGCAGCGGGAAGCAGGGCTGCGCGTGCTGGGTGACGCGCTGGCGCTGGTGGACGTTACCGGCGAGTGCTTCGATGAGGCGACGCTGCATCGACTCAAGGGAGAGTTGATGCTGGAGTGGCCTGGCGAGCGTGATCATTCCTCTGCCATGGAGGAAGCTGCGCAGGCGTGTTTCCAGAAGGCAATCCTCCTTGCCCGTCGGCACGGCGCCAAATCCATGGAATGGCAGGGCGTGCTAAGCCTCGCGAGGCTTTGGCACCGGCAAGGCAAGCACGACGCTGCGCGGCAAACGTTGATCGAGATCCAGGACGCCTTCCCCGAAGGGACTGACACCGTCGAATTTCGTCAGGTAAGCGCGCTGCTGGAGCATTTGTCGTAGGACACGGAGCGGTTGGCCATCGTGATGGCGAGCGTGCAAAATCTATGGTCCACCGCCATTTTTGCCACCCTGGTCTTCGATGTCGAGTTGGCTTGCCAAAATCTATTCGGCGTCGTTGTGGGGGACTGCTCCCCCGCGCCACGATGAGATTCGCGCCTGACGGTTCTTAACACTTGGTCGGCTTCGTGAAGATTAAAGATGGGTCTTCCGCACTTTGTGTGACGAAGATGTCCTGGCGTGGAAGATGTTTTTGCGTAGAACGCCACCGCTCACCACCACGCTTCTTTCTGTGAATGAAACGCGTGCGAGCCAGCCTCGTGCCGGCCGCCCGAGCTTGCCCGCATGGGATGGCGATTTTCAACAGTGCGCGACAACGTTGGCCCTGCTCGATTGCAACCACGAGCGCGTACCCGCACAGCGAGGAGGATGCGCGTCACCAGGCGACGCATGAGCCACATCAAATTGGATGGAGCCGACAAGCCATCAGGAGGCCAACGTATCTACTTGTTGAAACAATTGATGGGCACGTTTAAACTTGTATCAACATAGCGAGGAGTATCCATCATGCGCAAAAGTGCAACCCTGACGATTCAAATGTGGGGCAACAGCCTGGCCGTCCGCATCCCCGCGGCGGTGGCTCGTTCCGCGCACTTTGCTGAAGGACAGCAAGTCGAGGTGTCGGTCGACGAGATCGGTGTCACGGTCAGGCCTGTCGGCCGCCGTGCTCTCACGCTCGCGGAAAAGCTGGCGCTATTCGACCCGAATCAGCACGGTGGGGAAGCCATGGTCACGCAGCGTGTCGGTGCGGAGGCCATGTAATGGCGGGTAAGCTGTGGGTGCCGGAACGACGTGACATTATTTGGATCGACTGCAATCCGCAAGCTGGCCGGGAGATGAAGGACATGCATCCCATGCTGGTGCTCTCACCGCGGCCGTTTAATGAACGGACCAGTATCGTCATTGGCTTGCCAATGACAACGGCAGCCTATAACGAGACCAATCCATTTGCCATCAAGTTTCAGGGGCCGAAGGGAAAGAACAGCTACGTCTTGGCTCACCAACCGAAGTCGTTCGACTGGCGAGCCCGCAATGCCAAGGCCCACGCTTGGAAGCAGGCTCCCTTGGACGTCTTTGCCGCTGCTTGTGAGCAACTGAACCAGATCATCGCCATTGCAGAGTAAGGGCGTGCCTGGCGGTACAAGCACCTCAAGCGCCAAATGTATGGCCGCGCGAATATCGAGCTTCTGCGACTGCGGGTGTTGAAGCCGAACTAAATGACCGGCCTGCTTGTACTGCTGGACCCGCAAGTCCAGTCGCCATCGCAGGCGCGTGAGTTCGTGTGGCCGGGACCAGCTGTGGGGCTCGCCCAAGTCTATAAGAAGTATGGTGGTAGTGGGTCGGCAAAGACGACGGCAACGGTCCTCCACGCGAATTCGCCGTCGTCACACAAATTGCGGAAGACCCGGTGTTACTACACTTCACGACACTCGAAGCAATTTCCTTCGTTCTACGCGATCTGGTATGCGAACTCACGCACGCGGCGCACGCCACGCGGCCTGGTCATGGGCTTCGCGAACGTCACCGATGCGAGGGAAGCGTCCCGTCTCGCGCGAACCTTGCGCGGGTGCCTCGACGGCTAGGCTGGCGCCGAACTGAAGAAGCGCACCGACACTGCGCGGCCGGGCGTCGGCGTGAACTGCGCGTCGCTGAACACGCGCGCCACACCGTCCGCATCCCCCAGTTGCACGAGCGCTGGGCGCCAGTGCGGGGTACCCGTCTGAGCGCGGACGGCGCCAGCGTATTGCCCCACAGGCGGCACGCAGATGCCCTGCGGGAGGCGAATCTCTGCCGCGCCGCTGGCTCTGGCAGGCGCCTTGGTGACTACCATCGCGTGGATCTCATGCGGGCGCTCGAGCAGCGCGGCCGCGGCGCGCACGTCGCCACTCTGGATCAGGCGGCGGGCTTCCGTGGACGAACAGCGTACATCGGTCCCGCTTGCATTGGTGGCATGCAGCTGCACGGGCTCGACGGCATAGCCCTGCGCCTTGCCAAGCTGGCCGAGATAATCGACGTCGCCCTGGCGTCCCCGACCGCAGCGGAAATTCGCGCCGACCACCAGCCGCCGCATGCCCAGACGCGCCAGCAGCAAACCACGGACGAAGTCATCTGCACTGGCTTCACTGAGGGCACGGTCAAAAGGCAGCACCAGGCAGTGGTCGACGGCGCCGCTTTCAGCCAGCAGCGCGATACGGTCATCGACCGTGGAAATCATGCGCGGCGCGTTCTGCGGCTGCAGGAACGCGCGCGGATGCGGGTCGAAGGTCAGCAATACGGTCGGCAGCCCGAGCGCACGCCCGCTAGTGCGTAATGCGGCCAGGACGGCGCGGTGCCCGCGGTGCACGCCATCGAAAGTGCCGATCGAAACGACGGATGCTGCCAGACGCAGCGCGTCTGCTTGCCTTGTCACCTGCATGGTGCTCTCCTCCTCTTGTCATGCACCGCATGCTAGGAGGCGATGGCGCAGGACGCCAATCCTTTGCCTTCATGGTGACTATAACCAGCGCTCATTGCTCCATGTCCGCCCCGGCAGCCGCGCCCGCCACGGCATCGTGCCGGGCAAACAGCCTGTGCACCAGCGCGCGGATCCACTGATTGCCGGCCTCACGATGCACGCGGTCGTGCCAGTGCTGGGCGATGTCCATGCCGGGCAGCGTCAGCGGTGGCGTTACCACGGTGAGATCGAGGTCCTTGCAGAGCGCACGGGCGAGTGTCAGCGGCAAGACCGCTACGGCGTCCGAGTGCTTGGCGATCAGGCCCGCGGTGGCGAAGCTCGGCACGCGGCAGATGATGTTGGTATGCGGCACGGCGGCTTCGATCGCGCGTTCAATGCTCAGGTGCTGGTGGCCGGTACCGACCGCGGAAACCAGCACATGCTTCTCGGCGACGAAGGCATCCAGATCGCCCAGCTGTGCGAGCCGCGGATGGTCCTTGCGCACGACGGCGCCGTAGGTTTCGTGCCATAGCAGTTGCCGGCGGATGCTCTGCGTCAGTCCCGGGAACGAGCCGATGGCCAGGTCGACGAGGCCGTTCTCCAGCCAGATGTCGAGATGCGTGGCATCGGCGTTGACCGCCTGCACCAGGATGCCCGGCGCTTCTTCCGCCAGCCAGCTCAGCAGCGGCGGCAGCATTTGCGAGGCGCCGGCATCGAGCAGGAAGAAGCTGAAGCTGCGCTGGCTGGTGCGCGGGTCAAAGCCGACATGGTCCGAGCGCAGCGCACGCACGCTCTGGAGAATGCCCCGCACCGGCTCGGCAAGCTCCAGTGCCTTGGGTGTCGGCTCCATGCGCAGGCCGACGCGGACGAACAGCGGATCGCCGAAATACTGGCGCAGTCGCGCCAACGTCTTGCTCAACGCAGGCTGCGTCAGGTTGAGCACGCGCGCCGCCTTGGTCAGGCTGCGCTCGCTCAGCAGTACATCCAGCACCAGCAGTTGATTCAGGCTGAGTTCGTCTTCATGACGCTGGGGAATAGTGTCCATGATGCGAGGTGATTAGCAAACGGGCCGGCTCGGCTGTAGTCTAGTTTCACACAGCTGACACAGATCAGAAAGCAGGTTTCCAGAGACAAAGCTTCATCCAAGCCCTGTCGCAGGGCAACGAAGAAGGCCCCCAACAAGGAGGAGATCGCCATGTCGTCCGCAGTCTTCATCGAAGCCGGTGCGAGCCGCATTACCGACGCCGCCATCGACGCCACCCGCTTCCGCGACGCCTTGTCGCGTGCGGTCACCGCCGTGACCGTCATTGCCACCGACGGCGCCGGAGGCCGCGCTGGCGTCACGTGCTCGGCCGTCTGTTCCGTGAGCGATTCGCCGCCCACCGTGCTGTTCTGCATCAATCGCCGCAGCGCCGCAAACAGCGTGATCAAGTCCAACGGCGTGGTCAGCATCAACTGGCTGCACGCCAGCCAGACTGCGGTGTCCCAGCTGTTCGCCGGGGCCGGCGCGGTGCCGATGGCCCAGCGCTTCGACGGGGACGGCTGGGGCGTGTTCGGCACCGGCGCGCCATACAGCAAGTCCGCCATGGTCGCGCTCGACTGCAAGGTCGTCGACCAGCTCGAGATCGGCACCCACAGCGTCTTCGTCGCGCAGGTGCTCGGCAGTTCCGGCGCTGAGAGTAGCAACAACACGCCGCTGGTCTACTGCCGCCGCAGCTACGCCACTACGCAGCCGGTCGCGGCTTAGCACGACTTGAAGCGGCCTGGCCGGCGCCAGGCGAAACCCCAAATTCGTATCAGTGTCCGTATGCCCTTCTCCAGGGCAGGGACTGTCACACCCCGAAAACCCACCAAGGAGACCTCGCGATGATTCGCACTGGCAAGCAGTACCTGGAATCGCTCAACGACGGCCGCAACGTATGGGTCGGCAACGAGAAGATCGACAACGTCGCGACGCACCCCAAGACGCGGGACTACGCGCAGCGCCACGCCGATTTCTACGACCTGCACCATCGTCCCGACTTGCAGGACGTGATGACCTTCGTCGACAAGGATGGCGAGCGCCGCACCATGCAGTGGTTCGGCCACTTCGACAAGGAACAGCTGCGCCGCAAGCGCAAGTACCACGAGACGATCATGCGCGAAATGGCAGGCGCGTCGTTTCCGCGCACCCCGGACGTCAACAACTACGTGCTGCAGACCTATATCGACGATCCATCGCCGTGGGAAACGCAGACCATCGGCGCTGAAGGCAAGGTCAAGGCAAAGAACATCGTCGACTTCGTCAACTTCGCCAAGAAGCACGACCTGAACTGCGCGCCACAGTTCGTCGATCCGCAGATGGATCGCTCCAACCCCGATGCCCAGCAGCGTTCGCCTGGGCTGCGCGTGATCGAGAAGAACGAGAAGGGCATCATCGTGTCAGGGGTCAAGGCGATCGGCACCGGCGTTGCCTTTGCCGACTGGATCCATATCGGGGTGTTCTTCCGCCCCGGTATCCCGGGCGACCAGATCATCTTCGCGGCCACGCCGGTCAACACCCCGGGCGTGACCATCGTCTGTCGCGAGAGCGTGGTCAAGGAAGATCCCATCGAACACCCGCTGGCCTCGCAGGGCGATGAGCTGGACGGCATGACGGTATTCGACAACGTCTTCATCCCGTGGTCGCACGTGTTCCACCTGGGCAACCCCGAGCACGCCAAGCTCTACCCGCAGCGGGTGTTCGACTGGCTGCACTATCACGCGCTGATCCGCCAGTCGGTGCGCGCCGAGCTGATGGCTGGCCTGGCAATCCTGATCACCGAGCATATTGGCACCAACAAGATCCCCGCGGTGCAGACGCGGGTAGCCAAGCTGATCGGGTTCCACCAGGCCATGCTCGCGCACATTGTCGCGAGCGAAGAGCTGGGCTTCCATACGCCAGGCGGTGCCTACAAGCCGAACATCCTGATCTACGACTTCGGCCGCGCGCTTTACCTCGAAAACTTCTCGCAGATGATCTACGAGCTGGTCGATCTCTCCGGGCGCAGCGCGCTGATCTTCGCGAGCGAAGACCAGTGGAACGATGAGGCGCTCAACGGCTGGTTCGAACGCATGAACAACGGTCCGGTGGGCCAGCCACACGACCGCGTCAAGATCGGCCGCGTGATCCGCGACCTGTTCCTGACCGACTGGGGCAACCGCCTGTTCGTCTTCGAGAACTTCAACGGCACGCCACTGCAGGCCATCCGCATGCTGACCATGCAGCGCGCCGAGTTCTCCGCCGCTGGCCCCTATGGCACCCTGGCCCGCAAGGTCTGCGGCATCGAACTGAGCGAAGGCCACGAGAGCGAATACAAGGCCACCGCCGGCTACGCCCAGGCACTCGATTCCGCGCGTTACCAGGAAAAGCTTGCCCTGAGTGGCACGATGACTGTGTGACCGGCAGACATCCGGCCAGCCTCGTCTGGCCGGAACACCCGAAACATGCAAGGAGTGAACGATGCAAACCAATGAACTGCTCGATAAGATTTTCCGCGGCGCGCGCAGCCAGAACGGCTGGCTGCCCACGCTGGTGCCCGACAGTAAGCTTCGGGAACTGTATGACCTGATGAAGTTCGGCCCGACCTCGGTCAACTGCTCGCCGGCCCGGCTGGTGTTCGTGCGCACGGAGGAGGGCAGGGCCAAACTGCGCCCGGCACTGGCGCCGGGCAACGTCGAAAAGACCATGGCAGCGCCGGTCGTCGCGATCGTCGGCTACGACACGCGCTTCTACGAGCAACTGCCGGCGCTGTTTCCGCACAACCCCGCAGTCAAGGCATGGTTCGAGGGCGACGAAAAGGTGGATTTCGCCAACACCACGGCGTTTCGCAACGGCACGCTGCAAGGCGGCTATCTCATCGCCGCGGCGCGCGCGCTGGGCCTGGATTGCGGCCCGATGTCCGGCTTCAACAACCAGGCCGTCGACCAGGCCTTTTTCGCCGGCACGAGCATCCGCTCGAACTTTATCTGCGGCCTTGGCCACGGCGACCCCGAAAAGGTGTTCGCTCGCAGTCCGCGCCTGTCGTTCGAGCAGGCCTGCCAACTCGCCTAGCGGCCGGGAGTCCAGCGATGCAAGAGTATGACCAGCATAACCTGACCAGGGCCGTCATCGCGCGCCTGGCCGATACGCCCAATGCGCGCACCAAAGAGATCATGACCAGCCTGGTGCGGCACCTGCACGACTTCGCGCGTGAGGTCAGGCTGACCGAGGCCGAATGGAAGCACGGGATCGACTACCTGACCGCCACCGGCCAGATGTGCGACGACAAGCGCCAGGAGTTCATCCTGCTCAGCGACGTGCTGGGCCTGTCGATGCTGACGGTGGCCATGAACCAGGAGAAGCCGGAAGGCTGTACCGAGGCTACCGTGTTCGGTCCCTTCCACGTCGAAGGCGCGCCGTACTACGAGCATGGCGCGGACGTGGCGAACGGCGCCAAAGGCGAACCCTGCATGGTCTATGGGCGGGTCACGGGCGTGGATGGCCGGCCGGTTGCCGATGCCGTGGTGGAAACCTGGCAGGCGGACGCTGATGGCCACTATGACGTGCAGTACGAAGGGCTTGAAGTGGCGCAGGGCCGCGGCGTGCTGAAGTCGGGCGAGGATGGCCGCTTCCATTTCCGCACCATCGTCGCGCAGGCCTATCCGATTCCTGACGACGGCCCGGTCGGCGAGCTGCTTCGCGCCACCGGCCGCCATTCATGGCGGCCCGCGCACCTGCACTTCATGATCAAGGCGCCTGGCTACGAGACGCTGGTTACGCACGTGTTCCGGCGCGGCGACAAGTATCTCGACTCCGATGCCGTGTTCGGCGTGCGCAAGTCCCTGATCGGCGACTGGGTCCGCCAGACTGACGGCACTTACCGGCTCGACTTCGACTTCGTGCTTAATCCAACCCGCTAGCGCTGGAAAGCGCCGCGCGGCCCTTTGGGGGCGGCGCGGCTGCAACCACGCACCGCGCCAGCCGGCCCGGTGTTCCACGCGGTATTTCGGAGTGGCAAATGGGTTCGACAGATGGCATGAAGGTCCGGCGGGCGCGCGCAGCGCTGCCGGTTCAGTTTGGGCGGCTGGCGCTCGCCGCCGCATGCGCGGCGGGCAGCATGCCGGCACGCGCCACGGAGGGTGGCGGCAATTCCTACCCCATCGGGGTCGACAATCTGTATTCCGGCCTGATGCTGCCCGAGGGCGCAAACTGGCTGCTGTTTTACCAGCATTACGATGCGGGCAGTTCCAAGGACAATGCCGGCAACGACAATCCCAAGCTGGCCAGTTTCCATCTGCGCCTTGATGCGCTTGCGCCGCGGCTGTCGTATGTCTGGCCCGGCGTCAGGGTGTTCGGCGCCAATCTGGAAACGCGCATCGTGGTGCCGATCGTGTCGGCGAACCTCGACATGCCGGTTGCCAGACCGGTACCGCTGCCGCCGCTCGACAAGGGCGGCAACAAGACCGGCCTGGCCGACATGACGTTCGCGCCGGTGATCCTCGGCTGGCACAACGGCGCATTTCACCAGATGGCAGGCGTCGAGTTCCATCTCAAGACTGGTGCCTACGATGTCCATGACCCGGTCAATATCGGTCGCAACTACTACCAGATAGCCCCCAGTTACGCCTTCACCTGGTTCCCGACACCTCATGTCGATATCAGTGCCAAGTTCCGTTACGGTTTTAACACGCGTAACGAAGCCACCCAGTACCAGTCGGGTGACGAAGCCACCATCGAGTTCAGTGCCGGCTATCACGTCACGCCGAGGCTGACGCTGGGCCTGAACGGCTATTACTACGTGCAGACCACCGACGACACGCAGAACGGCGTGCGCGTCAACGGCAATGGCAACCGTGGTCGCGTCACTGCGCTGGGACCGGACATCTGCTTCCAGCTCAACGACAAGGTCAGCTTCTCGCTCAAAGGGCAGTTCGAGTTCGGCGCCCGCAATCGGCCGGAAGGCAACCGGATCTGGGCCATGGGCCGCATATCGTTCTGACGGTTCCGAACCGTCCCGAGCAGCATGGAGACTCTACGATGAAAGCATTCCAGTACGCCGCCCGTGCCCAGCGCATCGTCTTCGGCGCGGGCACGATCCGGCAGGTTGGCACGGAAATCGATGCGCTCGGCGCATCCAGTGTCCTGGTGCTCAGTACTCCGGAGCAGCGACAGCTGGCCGAGCAGGTGACGGACCTGCTCGGCGCCCGCGCGATCGGCATCTTCGATCGAGCCGTGATGCACGTACCGGTCGAGACGGCGCGCGCGGCCTGCGCGATGGCATTCGAGTTGGGCGCCGACAGCGTGGTGGCGATTGGCGGCGGCTCGACAACGGGTCTTGCCAAGGCCATCGCCCTCGAGATGAGCCTGCCCGTGCTGGCGATTCCCACCACCTATGCCGGCTCGGAGATGACCACGATCTACGGCCTCACCGATGCGGGCCTGAAGCGCACGGGCACGGACGTGCGGGTGTTGCCGCGCACCGTCATCTACGACCCTGAACTGTCGTACTTGCTGCCGGTGGCGACAAGTGTGACCAGCGGCATCAACGCGCTGGCGCACGCGGCCGAAGGCTTGTACGCCCATGACCGCAGCCCGATTTCTGACCTAATGGCAAAGGAAGGCATACAGGCCATGGCGGCGGCGCTGCCGGCGCTCGTCAGCGAACGGGATACGGCCAGGTTGCGCGAGGCGCGCGCGCAAGCGTTGTATGGAGCGTGGTTGTGCGGAGCAGTGCTTGGCAGTGTGGGCGTAGCGTTGCATCACAAGCTTTGCCACACGCTTGGGGGCAGCTTCAACCTGCCGCATGCCGAAACGCACACCATCATCCTGCCGCACGCGCTGGCCTACAACGCGAAGGCGGCGCCGGGCGCCATGGCCTCCATTGCGCAGTCCCTGGGCACAGACAATGCGGCACACGGGGCTTTCGATCTGGCGCGTACGACCGGTGCGCCTTTGGGGTTGCACCAGATCGGCATGCGCGAGGACGAACTTGACAAGGCGTGCGAGATTGCCCTGCAGAACCAGTATCCGAATCCGCGCCCACTCGAATCCGGCGCGATCCGCGAACTGCTGCAGAACGCCTGGGAGGGCCGCCGGCCCGTCTAATGCGGTTGGGGTTCCTGCTGGCGCGGGTTCGGGCCGCGCCCATCGCTACTACAAATCGGAAGGCACAAGATGTGGAAGATTCCAAGGCAATACAGCCATTTTGCATTCGGCGCGATACAGGCTGGCGTAACGTGCGCGGTGGCATCGGCCATCGCAAGCATGCAGTTTGTCGCCGAGGGGACGTTCGTTTCGCACTGGCTGCGTGCGTATTTGTTTTCCTGGGCTGCAATGTTGCCCGTTGTCATGGTCGCGGCACCGGTCATTCACTGGCTTGCAAACCGGATCACGCGTTGAACGTGATCGGCTCAGGGCCGATTGTGACTATGTTCTTGCGGTGACCATGTCATAGAGCAGTTGAGCCGCTGGCGCCAGCGGGCGTCCGCGCCGTGATATCAGTCCGAGGGTGCGGGTGATGGCCGGTGCCTCAAGCGGAACCGCGGCCAGTCCGCCCCGATTGTCCGGGGGTAGCGCCATGCGTGGCACTACGCCAATGCCCAGGCCGGCCTGCACGAGGCTTACCAGGGCAGGGACGTGATGGACCTCGCAATACCAGCGAGGCCGCGAGGCCAGGCGCGCCAGTGCCTGGTCGATCAAGAACCGGTTGCCACTACCTTGGGCGAGCGTGATGTAGTCGTACTCGCCCAGTTCTTCCCACTTGATGTGCGCACGTCCGGCCAGCCGTGCAGTGAAGTAAAACTTCCTTTCGCTCTGACTACGCGGCTCCTCATGCGCCTGGCCTCCGGCAGAATGCGGTACAACGCACTGAAGCGCCAGCTTGGCGGCATCTCGCAGCGGATGCTGACACTGACGTTAAGGGGATTGGAACGGGATGGACTCGTCGCCCGAACCGTATATGGTATGGTCCCGCCTCGCGTCGACTACGCGTTGACCTCGCTCGGTCACTCGCTGACGGTACCCTTGGCGGAGCTTGGCCTTTGGGCCGTCACGCATCTCCCGGACATTGAACAGGCAAGGCAGGAGTTTGACCTCCGTAGCCATGCAAACCCAGAATGGAAGCATGGCTGAACACAACCGGGCGCTCCTCCCGGACCGGCCCGCGTAGGGCAGGGGGCGACCCTTCTGCACCGTTCGAGTCTTCTTCAACACGATGACGGCTATCCGAGTCCAACGGTCATCCGCCCCAATGCTGCTTCGGCAGATGGTCGCCATTTCAGTCATTCGGTAATCCGCGCGCCAACGGCAGAAAAGGATCGGCGCAACTGTCACAGGTTGCCATGCTTACGGCCGCTTACCACCGCGGATTCAGCCGACCATGATCCGAAATTACCCTGTTCTCATACTTGTCCGGCGCCATCACCCGGCCACTAGCTCCATTTCCGCCCTGCGCCCCTCCGTAAGGCCGCCCAATACATGACCCGAAGTTCCGAAGACAACTCTGCATCTTCGATCCTGCATCCAGGTGGGAAGCCGCTCAAGTCAATGCCAATTTCCACCGCCGCAGCTAGACAGATCACCATGCGCCTCGGGCACGCTGAACGCATCTCCGCGCGATAGAGGAAGAGCAGCGCGGCCTGGTAGCCGATACCGTGACGCCTGGACAGATGCCGTGCCTGCCGTGCGGTAGCACCGCGCCAGTCACGCATCTCGCGCAAGATGTCGCCAAGGCGGTCGATCAACCGGTCTTCGCTGCCAATGCGATGCCGGACACGAGTCTTCTGCTCCGCCACGGCCGGGCGCTCACCGATACCCCGAATGTGAAGAGCAGGCTCGGCGGGCCACCGAAACACATTCACGGGCGAACTCACGCCGGTACGTGGCCGGGCCAGGAAGCGTCGGAGCTTGCTCGTTGCCTGAGGAGGAACTTCTGGATCTTGCCGGTCGACGTCCTGGGAAGGGGGCCGATGACCACCTTCCTCGGCGCCTTGAAGTGCGCCAAGTGGGCGCGGCAATGTTCGATCAGTTCGCGCTCGCCAACCCTCGCGCCATCGACGACTTCGACAAAGGCGCATGGCGTCTCCCCCCAACGCTCGTCCGGCTGGGCGACGACTGCTGCCACGCACACCGCAGGGTGCCGGTAGAGCACCTCCTCCACCTCCAGCGAGTTGATATTCTCTCCGCCCGAAATGATGACGTCCTTGGAACGGTCCCGGATCTGTACATAGCCATCCGGGCAGACGACTGCGAGGTCACCCGAGTGGAACCAGCCGCCGGCAAAAGCTTCCGCCGTGGCCTCGGGGTTCTTCAGGTAGCCCTTCATCGTCATGTTTCCGCGGAACATGACTTCACCGATGGTCTTCCCGTCCCACGGCACCGGCACAAGGGTTTCGGGATGCAGCACGGCCATGCCTTCCTGCGCGGTGTAGCGAACGCCCTGCCGTCCTTTCCGTTCCGCCAGCGCAGCGATGCCGAGGTCGTCCCATTCGGGCTGCTCCACGCAAACCGCCGCGGGGCCGTAGACCTCGGTCAGCCCGTAGATCTGGGTGATCCTGATCCCCATGCGCAGCAGGCCCTCGATCACCGGCATCGGCGGCGGCGCGCCGCCGATGAGTCCGTAGACCGGATGGTCGATGCCCGCCCTCCACGCTTCGGGTGCGTGGGCAAGCATCGCATGCACGATCGGCGCCCCGCAGTAGTGCGTGACCTGGTGCTCGCGAATCGCATCGAGCACGGCGGCAGCATCCACCCCCCGCAGGCAAACGCTGGTACCGGCGTTGGCCGCCAGCGTCCAGGCGAAGCACCAGCCATTGCAGTGGAACAGCGGCAGCGTCCACAGGAAGACGGCGTGCCGGGGCATGCCCCAGTCCAGCATGTTCGACAGCGCAGCCAGATAGGCACCGCGATGGTGGTAGACCACGCCCTTTGGGTTGCCCGTGGTGCCGGAGGTGTAGTTGAGGGCGATGGCCTGCCATTCGTCGGCGGGCTCGCCGCCCTCCCAGTGCGGATCGCCCCCGGCCAGGAAGCCCTCGTATTCGATCTCAGCCAGCCTGCGGCCCCCTTCGACGGCGGGATCGACGATGTCGATCACCAGCGGCTTGTCGTCGAGCAGCGCCAGTGCGGCTTCAACTACGTCCGCGTACTCCGTGTCGGTGACCAGCACCTTCGCATCCGCGTGCCTGAGCATGAAGGCGATGGCGGCCGCGTCCAGGCGCACGTTAAGCGTGTTCAGCATGGCGCCGCTCATGGGCACGCCGAAATGCATCTCCAGCATCTCCGGCGTGTTGGCGGCCATCACGGCCACCGTATCGCCAGTCCTGACGCCGGCGGCCGCCAGCGCCGACGCGAGGCGGCGGCTGCGGTCCAGCATTGCCCGCCAGCTCGTGCGGCGCTCGCCGTAGACGATGGCTGTACGCTCAGGGTAGACCTCGGCCGTCCTGCGCAGGAAGGAGATCGGCGTCAGGGGCACGAAGTTGACCGGGCTACGCTCCAGCCCATCCGCGTTGTGTTCGACCTGTTCCATGGATTGCCTCACTGGCTGCAGCCGTGCGTCAGTGCATTACGTCGCGGGAGATGATCATCCGCTGGATCTCGGAGGTCCCCTCAACGATCTCGAGCACCTTGGCATCCCCGAACGCGCGCGATACCGCGTACTCCGTCATGATCCCGTTGCCGCCGTGGATCTGCACGGCCTGGTGAGCCGCCTCCATGGCCTTCTCGGTTGCGAAGAGCTTTGCCATCGAGGCCTGCCGATCGTAGGGCCGGCCCTCGTCCTTGGCCACTGCGGCGTCGTACAGCATCAGGCGGGCAGCGTGCGCGTGGGTCGCCATGTCGGCCAGCTTGAACTGCAGCGACTGGAACTGGTTGAGCGTCTTGCCGAACGCTGTGCGCTCGCTCATGTAGCGGACGGAGCGTTCCAGCGAGCCCTGCAGGATGCCCAGGCCCAGCGTTCCGATCAGGATGCGGCCGGTACTCACCTGTGACAGGGTCTGCCTGAGGCCGGCCCCGACCTCGCCGAGCAGGTGGTCGGCAGGAATGGCGCAGTCCTCGAAGAACAGCTCGAATGTGGTCGATCCGCGCCAGCCGATCTTGTGCAGCTTCTTGCCATCGCTGAAGCCGGGCGTGCCGTTCGGCACGATGAAGTTCGAAATCTCCTTGCGGCCATCGGGCCGGGTTCCCGTCACCGCCGCAATGACGATCGGGCCGGTGATCTCGGAACCCGAGTTGCTGATGAAGGTCTTGGCGCCATTGATGACCCAGCAGCCATCCTTCAGCACGGCGCGGGTCTGGATATTGGCGGCGTCGGAGCCGGCGTTCGGCTCTGTCAGGCCGATGCAGCCGACCTGCGCGCCCGCCAGGATCGGCCGCAGGAACCGCGCCTTCTGGCCGTCGGTGCCGTAGTTGTTGAGCAGGCTGGCCGCCGTCGAGTTGGCCATGATGGCCACCGCCACGGCGCAATCGACGCGGGCGATCTCTTCCAGCGCAATGGCGAAGCCAAGCCAGTCGCCGCCGCTGCCTCCCCAGGCTTCGGGGTACGGCAGCCCGATATAGCCCAGTTCGCCGGCCCGGCGCCAGATCTCGTAGGGAAAACTCTCCTCTTCCCACAACCGGTGGGCGACCGGTGCGATCTCTTCCTCGGCGAAGCGGCGCACCGCCTCGCGGATCATCTCGTGGTGTTCTGCGACGTATGACATCGTCTTCCTCCTCAATACGATTCCTGCAGCATCGCCAAGTAATCGTCGACCGTGGCAATGCGGGGATTGGTGGCGTGGCAGTGGTCCTTCGTGGCGGCGACAGCGATGTCTTCCAACACGTCACGCGGCACGCCCATGGCGCCGAGACCGGCCGGCAAGCCGAGACGGGCGTTGAGGTCGCTGATGGCCTGAACCGGGTCCCCGCCGGCGGGCAGGCCCATGGCCTGCACCAGTGCGGCCTGCTTGGCTTCGGTCGCCGGCTTGTTGAAGCGCAGCACGACCGGCAGCAGCACGGCGTTAAGCGTGCCGTGGTGCAACGAGACGTCCGGCACCGCGCCCAGCGGGTGCGACAGGGCATGCACCGCGCCCAGCCCCTTCTGGAAGGCCAGCGCACCTTCCATGGCGGCCATCATCATGTTCCAGCGCGCGTCGCGGTCGTGGCCGTCGGCGGTGGCCTTGCCGATATTGGCCATGCCGCGGCGCAGGCCGTCCAAGGCGATCGCCTCGGCGGGCGGGTTGATGGCCGGCGCCAGGAAGGTCTCGATGCAGTGAGCGAGGGCATCCATGCCTGTCGCGGCGGTCAGGGCCGGAGGCAAGCCCAGCGTCAGTTCGGGGTCGCAGATGGCGAGCTTCGGCAGCAGGAACGGACTCAGCAGGCCGAGCTTGCGGCCGGACTCCATGACGATGACCGCGCCCCGGCCCACTTCGCTGCCGGTACCGGCGGTCGTCGGGATGGCCACCAGCGGGGCGACACGGCTGGTGATCAGGCTCGCGCCGCCCTCCACCGCCGCGTAGGTCTGCAGCGGTGCCGGGTGGGTTGCCAGCAGCGCAGTGGCCTTGCCCAGGTCGATGGGCGACCCGCCGCCCACGGCCACGATGCCGTCGCAGCCATTGCCGAGGTAAAGGCCGGTCGCGGCGGACACGGCGGCTTCCGTCGGGTTGGATGGGGTGTCCTCGAAGACGGTGGGCGTGCAATCCGGGCCCAGGGCGTCGAGCACCTTGTCGGCGATACCGGCGGCGCGGATGCCGCGGTCGGTGACGATCAGCGGTCGCTGGATGCCCAGGCGCTGCAGCTCGACCCCCAGCATCCGGATGGCGCCGAAGTCGATGTGAACGGTAGTCAGGTAGTTGATGACAGCCATGTTTTCCTCGTAGATATGTCGATGCGTCAGGCGCGGAATAGCGTCGGGTCCATGCGCGGAAGCGGCTCCGCCACGCGCACCGGCGGGAAGGCCATCAGGTCTAGCACCTGCGACCTGATGTCAATACCGGGCGCAACCTCCTCCAGCACCAGTCCGTCGGGCGCCACCGAGAAGACTGCGCGCTCGGTGATGACCTTGGCCTCCTGGCCGCGCTCGGCCACGTTGCGCCCGAGCGGATAGGTGATCTCATCCACGCGCTCGACGAACTTGCGCACGCTCCCCTCACGCCCGACCGACAGGAAACCGTCGGTGGTGTCGGCGGCGAGGCCGCCGGTGGTGAAGGTGCCGGTGAACAGCAGCTTGCGCGCGTTGTAGGCGATGTCGATGAAGCCGCCCGGCCCCGGATTGGCCGCGCCGAAGCGGCTGACGTTGATGTTCCCGGCCCGGTCGAACTGGGCAAAGGCCAGCGCCGCCATCGGGCAGTTGCCGCCGTCAATGAAGTCGAACTGCGAGGGGCCGTCGATCAAGGCCTCCGGATACTTGTTGGCGGAGAATTGCCAACCGCTCATCACGACGCCGCCGAAGGGGCCGTGCTCGGTGGTAAAGCTGTAGCGATGCAGGCCGCCGTCGGCGAACAGGCCGTCTTCCATCATCACCGTGGGCACGTCGGACGAAGCGCCGAAGCCGAAGATGCTGACCTCGCCGGGCCTGATTTCCCGGGCCGCCCGCCGAGCGATCACCTTGTCGGCGCCGGGCGTCAGGCGGTCCGAGGCGCGACCGTCGAAAAGCTGGCCGCCGAGATAGGCATCGTCGTACCGGATGTCGGTGGTCATCATGGCGTCGGGTTCCACCACGACGCGATCCACCAGCACGCCGGGAATCCGCACCGCATGCGCCGGCCGGGCGTGGCGCGGCACCAGCTTGCGCACCTGTGCGATCACGGTGCCGCCTGACGCCTTCACCGCCAGCGCCATGGCCAGCGCGCACGACGTGATCGGCTCGTCCTCGAAGCTCAGGTTGCCGTGCTCGTCGGCGCTGGTGGCACGCAGGAACGCCACGTCGAGCGGCCAGCTCGGATAGAAGAGGTATTCCTTGCCGTCCAGCTCCTGCATCCGCACCAGGTCGTCGGTGGCGCGCGCCGTGTACTTGCCACCCTGCTGGCGCGGATCGATGTAGGAGCCGAGGCCGATGCGGGTCAGGTAGCCTGGGCTGCGCCGGGCGACTTCGCGCAGCCAGTGCATGGTGGCGCCGATCGGCCAGCAGTAGGCTTCCACCCGATTCTCGCGGATCAGGCGCATGAACTCGGGGCGCTCGCCGGTGGCCGGATTCACCGCATTGGTAAAGTTGCCCGACACGATCCGCTTCATCAGCCCTTCGACTGCCACGTGATCCATGCCGCGGATGCCCATGCCGTCGCCGACACTGACCGGGAAGAAGAAGGTCAGGTCACGAGGCGATCCAGTCTCATGGAAGCGTTGCGCCAGCGCCTGGAACAACGCGTCCGGCGTCAGCCAGCCGATCACGCCGACGCTGCCCACGCTCTGGCCGGGCCGGATATCCGAAACGGCCTGCGCCGCAGTACAGATCTTGCTCATGCGATCTCTCACCTTTCTCGCCGCTCGCAGCCCGGGCTCAGGCCTGGAAATGGATAATGTGGGTACCGACGCAGACCGTCTCGCCCCGCTGGTTGAGTAGCGTTGCCTCAGCCCACAGGCGCTTCTTCTCGTCGTCGGCGCGGGCAATGCGGTAGTTCACGGTGAGGGTGTCTCCGATGCGAACGGGCTTGGTGAAGCGCACGTTGTCGTAGCCGTAGGAGACCGCCGGGCGCTGGATCATGTCGAGATACTTGGTCACGGCGCCGGCGATGAAACCGACCATCATGGCGCCCTGCGCGATGCGGCCGCCGAAGCCCATGCGCTTGCAGTATTCTTCGTCCATGTGATTGGGGTGGTTGTCACCGCTGATGCCGGCGAAGGCATAGATGTCGTACTCGCCGAGGGTGCGCGTGTAGCTGGTGTGCGTGCCAATAAGGGTGGATACGTTGCCTTCGTGCGGGATCTTGATGTCGGACACTTGGTTTCTCCGGGAGTGGGTTGGGTTCAGACCTGGGTGGCGTCAATCCTGCCCGCGAGGATGAGCAGAGATTCGAAGAGAAAGTAGTCGCCCCAGACCAGTTCGTTATCCATGGCGACGCCATTGCGCTTGTTGAAGCAGCCGCCGGTGAGGATGCCCGCCTGCCGTACATCGCCTGGGCTGACCGGGGTCAGGAAGCGGATCACGAGTTGCTCGATGCTCTCGACGGCGGCCTGGCGGTAGACTTCCGCCCGCTCCGGGATGTGCGCAGCCAGTTTGAACAGGCTGGCGGCGGCGATGGCAGTGGCCGAGGTGTCGCGGTTAGTGTGCGGGATGGCGGGATCGTCGAAATCCCAGAAGGCCACGCAGTCGGCGGGCAGGTGCGCGACCCACCAATCGGCCACGCGGATCGCGTCGGATTTGAACGCCTGCTCGCCGCACGACAGCGCCTGTGCGAGGCCGAGCATGCCCCACGCCTGGGCGCGGGCCCAGGTGCTGCTGTCATGAATGCCCTTGTGCGTGTAGCGCTTCACGAGCGAACCATCGGCAGCATTGAATGTGGCGGACTGGCAAACCGAGCCATCCTCCCGCACGCATAAGGCAATGTGCTGGCGCAGGTGCTGGCGGCCGATCTCGCCCGTGCCGAGCGCGGCGTCGTGCCGCAGCAGCAGCGCCACGGTGCCCGGAATCGCATCGATGTTGACCTCGCACGCCCCCACGCTGGAAGCCTCCTCAGCCTCGGTGCCGAGCGGGATCAGGCGGGCTGCTTCGCTGTACATTTCCGCCAGGCCACGCGAGCCGTCGAGGGCGAGCCCCGCGGCCTGCGGATCGGCCAGCAGCGAGCCGCCGAGTTGCGCGCCGTACCAGAAGAGGAACCCTTTGAACACCGACTTCGACACCACCCGCGGCGCCAGCCGTGCGGACCACATGCGGGCGCTGTCGCGGTACTTCTGCTCGCCAGTGCGCAAGGCAGCCAGCCACAGCATCCCGACCCAGAACCCGCCGGTCCAGTCGCCGGCCGGGGTGCGTGTCCAGGTGCCGTCGGCCGGATTGCCATAGTGCGGAAAGCCCACCTCGTCCTGCGCGATCGTCGCATCGATGCGTTGCAGGATGCGATCGAGCGCATCATCGATCAGTCTGGAATCCATATGTTTGTCTCCATGCGTACATTGGCTTGTCCGGCCTCCGGTGCCAGCCTTGCGGACCGACTGGGGTGGCGTGCGGAGCGGGGTATGCATGGAATCCTAGGGATTGCACAAACTAGTGTCCAATATATAATTAATGGATCTTTGATACTCAATGGATATAGTGATGGACC
Organism: Cupriavidus sp. BIC8F; assembly: GCF_032465815.1. Classification (NCBI taxonomy): domain Bacteria; kingdom Pseudomonadati; phylum Pseudomonadota; class Betaproteobacteria; order Burkholderiales; family Burkholderiaceae; genus Cupriavidus; species Cupriavidus sp. BIC8F. Next base: position 28,546 of record NZ_CP136097.1, read on the forward strand.
TTCGCCACCTGCGGTACTTCATCGCCATCGCTGAGGAACTTAATTTCACGAGAGCGGCCGAGCGACTGCACATCGCACAGCCTCCGCTGAGCATGCAGATCCGCCAACTCGAGGAGGAGATGGATGTCACGCTGCTAAATCGCTCGCGTCGGCACGTGGAGTTGACGGAAGCGGGTCGCATTTTCCTTGAGCAAGCGCGGCAGATCCTGCGAGCTACCGAGAGGGCAGTCGTGCAGGCGCAACGCGCGCATCGCGGCGAGACGGGTCGGCTGACGGTCGGCTTCTTCGAACACACGTCCTACACGCTGCTGCCGCCCATTCTGCGCGCCTACCGAGAACGTTTTCCTTCCGTCGAAATCCTGCTGCGCTGGTTTCCGGTCGTCAAACAGGCGGAAGCTCTGCGCCGGGGTGACGCGGATATTTCCTTCATGCGGCCGGTGCCAGACCTTGAGGAAGTGACATGGGAGACCATCCTGGAAGAGCCGTTCGTGCTGGCCGTGCCGGCAAGACACCCGTTGGCGAACGCTGAGTCGATTTCTCTGAAGAAATGTGCGCAGGAGCCCTTCATCATGTACATACCAGAGATGGCGCCGGACTTCCACGCCATGAACATGCGCATGTGCGCGTCGGCGGGTTTTGTACCGAAGGTCATCTCGGAAGTGGGGCAGGTCTATACGCTACTCGGCCTGGTCAGCTCCGGTGCGGGCATCGGCTTCGTGCCAGCGTCAGTCCGGAAGGTGAAGTTCGACCACGTGGTTTACAAGCCGATCGAAGGCCGGCAGCCGACAATCGAGATCATGCTCGGCTATAGCCAGCGCACCCCAACGCCGCTCATGACGGCGTTCATCGAGACGGCCAAAAGCATGCTGTGAGGGTTCCCCCGACCTCGCCCGCTGCAACATGGGCAAGGTGGAGGATGGCGCGGGTGTTCAGTCGCGACGGGAGGTCGGCGACAGGCTACCGTCGACGTGGCGGTCGAGCGCCAGTGGGTTGAAGTCGGCCAGCGCGGCCGGCAACAGGCTGGATGGGAAGTTCTGATAGCACACTGGGCGCAGGAACCGCTCGATGGCGGCACTGCCGACCGACGTGCTGCGCCCATCGGACGTGGCCGGGAACGGTCCGCCGTGGACCATGGCGTGGCTCACTTCCACGCCGGTCGGGAAGCCGTTTACCAGGATTCGGCCCGCCCGGTCTTCCAGCCGCGGCAGCAGTTCGGCCGCGAGAGCTTCGTCCGCCGGCGCCATCTGCAGCGTGGCGGTCAGTTGCCCTTCCAGCCCGTCGAGCACCGCCGCCACATCCGCCGCCGAGCGGCATCTGACGATCAGCGAGCAGGGACCGAATATCTCCTCACCCAGTTCGGGAAAAGCCAGAAAGCTGGCCGCGTCGGTGGCGAACAGATGGGCCGTCGCCGCGCAGGCGCCGCTGCTGCTCTCGCCGGTGGCCACGCTTCGTACTGCCTCATGCGCCCGCAGGCGCGCCACCCCGGCGGCGTAGGCGCGGCCGATGCCGGGCGTCAGCATCGTACCCGCCGGCTTGCCTTGTACGATCCGCCCGGCTTCGGCCTCGAAGCGATCACAGTCGTCCCCTTCCAGCGCGATCACCAAACCGGGGTTGGTGCAAAACTGGCCGACGCCCATCACGAGCGAATCGACAAATTCCCGCGCGATGCCTTCGGCACGATCTGCCAGCGCATGTGGCAGCAGGAGCACCGGGTTGACGCTGCTCATTTCGGCGTAGACCGGAATCGGCAACGGCCTGGCCATCGCCTGCCGCGAGAGCGCGAGGCCACCGGCCCGGGAGCCGGTGAAGCCGACCGCCCGGATGGCGGGATGCCCGACGAGCGCCTGTCCTACGTCATTGCCAACGCCAAAGAGCAGGGAGAACGTCCCCTCCGGCAGCCCGTATTCGGCCACCGCCGCCTGGATGACCCGGCCGACCAGTTCGGAAGTGCCGGGATGCGCTGGGTGGGCCTTGACGACCACCGGGCAGCCCGCCGCGAGGGCCGACGCCGTGTCGCCGCCGGCTACCGAGAACGCCAGCGGGAAATTGCTGGCGCCGAAGACGGCCACCGGGCCCAGCGGGACGTTGCGTCGGCGCAGGTCGGGGCGCGGCAGCGGCGTGCGATAGGGCAAGGGCGTATCCAACGTCGCCCCATGCCAGTGCCCGGCCCGTACAACCCCTGCGAACAGCCGCAACTGGCCCGCCGTGCGCGCCTGCTCGCCCTGCAGACGCGCTCGCGGCAGAGCCGTCTCGGCCATGGCGCGCTCGATGAGGGCGTCGCCGAGGCCTTCGATGCCGGTGGCGATTGCTTCCAGGAAGCTGGCGCGGGTCTCGGGCGTCGTCTCGCGATACCTCGCAAAGCTGCTCGCAGCGAGGCGGCAGGCCTGATCGACGTCGGCGGGGCCGGCGCCGCCGAACGCGGGCTCGATGTCGGCGGCAAGCGCCGGAGAAAACGCCTTGAACGCGCCGGCGGTGCCGCTGACGCTGCTCTGCCCGATCAGCATATGTCCGGTGATCCTCATGACGCCTTCTTCCCAATGAGCGGGCAGCCACCTTCTTCCATCGGCCGGAACGCCTCGTTGGCGGGAATGGTGGCGATGAGCTTGTAGAAGTCGCCCGCGTACTTCGATTCCGACGGCTTCTTCACCTCGAAAAGATAGAGCGGGTGGATCTTCCGGCCGTCTTCGCGGATGCTGCCCTTGCCGAACAGCTTGTCGTCGGTGGGCATCGCCTTCATCTTCGCGACCACGGCAGCGCCGTCGCCGTCCGCCTTCATCGCCGCCATTGCCTTCAGGTAGTGGGTCACCGCCGAGTACGTGCCTGCCTGCGCCATGGTTGGAAACTTGCCGTTGTTCGCGGCGGCGAATTCCTTGCCGAACTTGCGGTTCTCGTCGGTCATGTCCCAGTACCAGGTCTCGCTCAGCAAAAGGCCTTGGGCGGCTTTGAGGCCGAGCGCCTGGACATCGCTGCTGAAGACGAGCAGGCCTGCCAGCTTCTGACCGCCGGCGGTCACGCCGAACTCGGCGGCCTGCTTGACCGCGCCGATGGTGTCCCCCCCGGCGTTGGCCAGGCCCACTACCTGCGCCTTGGAGGCCTGAGCCTGAAGCAGGTAGGAGGAGAAATCGTTGCCCGGGAAAGGATGCCGGACCTTGCCGAGGACCTTGCCACCGTTCTTGACGACAACGGCCTCGGTGTCGCGTTCGAGCGAGTGGCCGAAGGCGTAGTCAGCAGTCACGAAGAACCAAGTCTTGCCACCCGACTTGACAACCGCCTTACCAGTCCCATTCGCCAGTGCCCACGTGTCGTAGGCCCAGTGGATCGCATTGGGCGTGCAGGCCTTGCCGGTGAGGTCGGAGGTGCCGCCGCCGGTGACAATCATCACCTTGTTCTTCTCCTTGGCCACCTGGTTGACCGCCAGGACGACCGACGAGGTCGGCACGTCGACGATAGCGTCCACCTTGTCCACGTCGAACCAGCGGCGGGCGATGCTCGCCCCGACGTCCGGCTTATTCTGGTGGTCGGCGGCCACGATCTCCACCTTCAGACCATGCTTCTCGGGCGCAAAGTCCTGGACTGCCTTCTTCGCGGCCCAGACCGAACCGGGACCAGCCAGCCCGGCATAAACGCCGGTCTGATCGTTGAGCACGCCGATCCGGACCACGCCGTCCGTGATCTCGGCCTGCGCCGTCGAGGCCGTCAGCAGCGCGGCGAGCGAAAGCAGCTTGATGCGATTGTTCATCATGTGTCTCCTCTACTGTGGGGATAGATATGGGGTGTTCCGTTCAGCGCCAGATTTCATGCCTTTCCTTCCACGCGCCGGCCAGGCACGCCTGCTCCGGCGGGCGTTTCGTCATGACTTGGTGCCGGCACGGCAGCGTGGCACGGTGCGGGCCGGCCGCGGCGGTTGCCTACAATGTTCTGGCACGACGCGTTCAACTCGCCGACGATGCCGCGGCGGAACGCCAGCACGCACACGACGAAGATGCTCCCCATGATCACGGTGATCATGGAACCGACCTTGTCGGCCAAGGCGTTCTGGATGGCGACCACGATGCCCGCGCCCACCACCGGGCCGAAGGCCGTGCCAAGGCCGCCCAACAGCGTCATCAGCACGACTTCGCCGGAGGTGTGCCAGTGCGCGTCGGTCAGCGTGGCAAACTGGAAGACCAGGGTCTTGGTGGCCCCGGCAAGGCCGGCCAGGCCCGCCGAGAGGACGAAGGCCAGCAGCTTGTAGCGCGCGACGTCGTAGCCCAGCGAGGTGGTGCGCGCCTCGTTCTCGCGGATCGCCTTCAGGATCTGGCCGAAAGGCGAATGGATGATGCGGTGGATCAGCCAGAAGGCGAACAGGAAGATCGCCAGCACGAAGTAGTACATGCGCAGGTCCGACGCCAGGTCGATCAGGCCGAACAGCCTGCCTCGCGGAATGGCCTGCATGCCGTCCTCGCCGCCGGTGAACGGCGCCTGCAGGAACAGGAAGTAGAACATCTGTGCCAACGCAAGCGTGATCATCGCGAAGTAGATGCCCTGCCGGCGAATAGCGAGCGCCCCGACGACAAAGCCCGCGGCAGCCGAGACGGCCGTGCCGAGCAGCAGGCCGAGTTCCGGGGTCAGCCCCCAGGTCTTCATGCCGTAGCCCGACATATAGGCCGCCGTGCCGAGGAACGCCGCATGGCCGAACGAGAGCAGGCCGGTATAGCCGAGCAGCAGGTTGAAGGCGCAGGCGAACAAGGCGAAGCACAGCACCTTCATCAGCATCACCGGATAGAGCACGGCCGGGGCCGCCAGCGCGCCCAGCAGCAGGACACCGTAGCCAAGATTTCTCATTTTCATACTCGCCTCACTTTTCCTTGCCAAACAGGCCTGCCGGCCGAACCATCAGCACGATGACCATGATCACGAAGACCACCGTGGCCGACGCCTCCGGATAAAACACCTTGGTCAGTCCTTCGACCACGCCCAGCCCCAGCCCGGCGACGATCGCGCCAAGGATGGAACCCATGCCGCCGATCACCACCACCGCGAACACGACGATGATCAGGTTCGACCCCATCAGCGGACTTAGTTGCCCCGTCGGCGCTGCCAGCACGCCGGCCAGCCCGGCCAGGCCCACGCCGAAGGCATAGGTCAGCATCACCATCACCGGCACGTTGATGCCGAAGGCCTGGGTAATGCTCGGGATCTCGGTGGCGGCGCGCAGGTAGGCGCCGAGGCGGGTCTTCTCGATCGTGAACCAAGTCAGCAGGCACACTGTGAGCGAGGCGCCGATGACCCACGCGCGGTATTTCGGCAGGATCATGAAGCCGAGGTTGAAGGCGCCGGCCACCTCGTCGGGAATCGAATAGGGCTGCCCCGAGACGCCGAATTGGAAGCGGAACAGGCCTTCGATAATGAGCGCAAGCCCGAAGGTGAGCAGCAGCCCGTACAGGTGGTCGAGTTTGTACAGCCACCGCAGCAGGCCGCGCTCGATGGCGATACCCGCCAGCCCGACCAACGCCGGCGCCGCCAGCAGCGACCACCAGTAGCTGATGCCGAGATACTCCAGGCCCGCCCAGGCGACGAATGCGCCCACCATGAACAGCGCGCCGTGGGCAAAGTTGATGATGTTGAGCATGCCGAAGATCACGGCAAGCCCGAGGCTGAGAATCGCGTAGAACGAGCCGTTCACCAGCCCGAGCACGAGTTGCCCCAACAGCCCCTGTAGCGGGACTCCCAGAATCGTTGTCATGTTGTCTCCTCCGCAGCGGTCTCAGACACCCAGGAGTTCCTGGAGCAGGTGCTGCTTCTCGTGAATCTCGTGCTGGTGGATCTCCGCGGCGATTTGGCCGTGCTCCACCACGTACATGCGGTCGGCCAGCGGCGCGGCGAACCGGAAGTTCTGCTCCACCAGCACGATCGTGTAGCCCTTCGCCTTGAGGTCGCGGATGACCTGGGCGAGCTTCTGCACGATCACCGGCGCCAGTCCCTCAGAGATTTCGTCCAGCAGCAGCAACCGCGCCCCGGTGCGCAGGATGCGCGCCATCGCCAGCATCTGTTGCTCGCCGCCCGAGAGCCGCGTGCCCTGGCTATGCCGCCGCTCGTAGAGGTTGGGGAACATCGCGTAGATCTCATCGAGGCTCATCCCGCCGCCACCCAACTGCGGCGGCAGCAGGAGGTTCTCCTCGCACGAGAGGCTGGAATAAATCGCCCGCTCTTCCGGGCAAAAGCCGACGCCGAGACGCGCGATGCGATGGGCCGGCATGCCGATTGCCTCGCGGCCGTCGATCATAACCGAGCCGGCGCGCCGCCCCGTCAGGCCCATGATGGCGCGCAGGGTGGTGGTACGGCCTGCCCCGTTGCGGCCGAGCAGGGTCACGCACTCTCCCTCGTTCACCAGCAAGTCGATGCCGTGCAGAATGTGCGATTCGCCGTAGAAGGCATGGAGGTCAGTGACCCGCAGATATTCCGTCGCCATGATCAGTGCCCTCCCGGCGCAGTGAGCGCGGCATCAGCGCTGCCCATATAGGCCTCGATGACCTGCGGGTTGGCGGAGACTTCCGCGTATGTGCCCTCGGCCAGCACGCTGCCGCGCGCCAGCACCGTGATGGCGTCGCAGATGCCGGACACCACTTTCATGTTGTGCTCCACCATCAGGATGCTGCGATTGGCCGAGACCTTCTTGATGAGCTGCATGACGCGGTCAACGTCCTCGTGGCCCATGCCCTGCGTGGGCTCGTCGAGCAGCATCAGCTCGGGGTCGAGGGCCAGCGTGGTGGCGATTTCCAGCGCGCGCTTGCGGCCGTACGGCATCTCGGCGGTCGTCATGTCGGCGAAGTCCTCCAGTCCGACGTCGGCGAGCAATGCCATGGCCCTGTCGTCGAGCGATGCGAGGACTTTCGGTGAGCGCCAGAACTGGAAGGAAGTCCCGAGCCTGCGCTGCAGCGGGATACGTACGTTCTCGAGCACGGTCAGGTGCGGAAACACCGCCGAGATCTGGAAGGAGCGCACCACACCCCTGCGTGCGACCTGCGCCGGCTTCTCGCCGGTGATCTCGGCACCGTTGAACCGTATGGTGCCGCGCGTGGGATCCAGGAACTTGGTAAGGAGGTTGAAGCAGGTGGTCTTGCCTGCACCGTTCGGACCAATCAGCGCGTGGATGTGCCCACGCCTGACCTTGAGACTGACGTCGTTTACGGCGACAAATCCCTTGAATTCTTTCCTCAATCCGACTGTTTCAAGAATGAGATTGCTTGCCATGGTCATTTCCGCGCCCGTTGTTGGGTCTGCTGGAGAATATGGCCGCAGCTAGATCACGTCCAATATATTATTGATTATTCATTGACACTTTTTGTGTATATGACGGATGCGCCAGCCAGTCGGGCGCTACTCGCGAATTGTCGGGGACGTCACAGGACACGAAGGCGTGTCGAAGTGCCACAAGGCGACAGAAGCGATTGGTATCTGCACCCGACTTACGCGGTAACGCCAGCGCGCGAACCGCTGGGCATGCTTGACGCCTACATGTGGGCGCGCGAGCCCAAGGGTCCGGATGGCGTGCGGCCCGGCATCAAGGAGAGTACCCGCTGGACCGAAAGGTATGAGCGGGTCGCCGAACAAGCGGCCACACTGCCTGCCACGCGACTCGTCTATCTGGCTGACCGGGAGCCGGACATCATGGCGCTGATGGTCAAGGCAAAGGAGTTGGGCCACCCGGCGGATTGGCTACTGCGCTCGCAGCACAATCGCACCTTGCCTGGCGGCGGCAAGCTGTGGGACCGATCGCGCACTCTCCGCTGCTGAAGCGCTGCGCGCGTTACGTGAGGGACTCCGCTGACTTATGTATAAAGATATGCCCTGAACGGCCTGTCGAATCAACGAATTGAATGGCCGCTTTCCAAAGGCTGACGAGGTCGCTGGCCAACTCACTTTGTTGACTCTCAACGCACAGACAGCGCGCGAGCGTCATTTCCGTTTGGCGCCTTCACAAACGCAGCATAAATTCAGCAAAGGCTTCTGAGTTAAGCGGGCGGCTGATCAGATAACCCTGAATGGAGTCGCATCCGGCGTCCTTCAACTCTGCGGCCTGGCGCTGGCCGCGAGTCCTTCTTACCTTTGAGGGCGGGCAGTTCAGCCCCGCCCGCGCATACGGTCAGCTACCGCGAAATGCAGGTTTGCGCTTCTCGTGGAACGCTTCCACGCCCTCGCGAAAGTCGTCCGAGCTACGCAGACGGCTGTAGCAGTGCCCTTCGAGTTCGATGGCGATCGACAGCGGCGCGTCCTCGGTGTCATTCAGCAGCTTCTTGGCGGTGCGCTGGGCCAGCGGCGAGAATGCACGCAGTTCGTCGGCCAGCGCGTCGGTGGCCGCTTCCAGTTCGGCGTCAGCCACGCAGTCCACAACGATGCCCCAGTCGTACGCCTGTCGGCCGGGAATGCGGCGCGAGCGCATGACGATGTCCTTGGTGCGGCCGACGCCCACCATCTTCTGCAGCCGCGCGGAGCCGCCCGAGCCCGGAATCTGGCCGAGCTTCTGTTCCGGCAGCGCGTACTGGGTGGTGTGGGTGGCGATGCGGAAGTCGCACGCCAGCGAGAGTTCGAAGCCAACGCCGAAGCAGTAGCCCCGGTTGGCGGCAATCACCGGCTTGCTGCAACGCGCCGGCGCCGCAATGTTCCCCGCCAGCTTCGATACGTGCTCGGGCGATGCCTCCAGCAATCCCTTGATATCGCCCCCGCTTGAGAAATGTTCACCTAGCGAGCGCAGGACGATGACGCGCACGCGGTCGTCGGCGTCCAGCGTCTCGAACACGGCGCGAATCTGGTCGCGGGCAGCCATCGAGATCACGTTGTAGGGCGGGCGGTGCAGGATGATGTCGGCCCGCTCGCGCGCAGGGTCGATCTCGACGGAAAAGCCGTCGAGGTTCTGGAGTCGCTGCTGGTCGGGATGGGTCAATGCGAAGGCTTGTGTCACGTCGTTACTCCTTGGTCGGGACGTTGGAAGAAGGGCTGGAAAGCGAGGTGTATTCACCGGCCGACAGTTTGCGGCGCAGGATCTTGCCGACCGGCGACTTCGGGAGGTCGGCCACGAACACGTAGTCGCGCGGGCGCTTGAAATTGACGAGGTCGGAGCCGCGGCAGAAGGTGTCGAGCGCCTGGGCGTCGACGCAGCCGCGTGGCTTGACGAAGGCCACTACCTTCTGACCCCAGCGGAGATCCGGCAGGCCGGCCACGGCCACCTCATCCACGGCCGGATGCAGGGAGAGAACCGACTCGATGTCGGCGGGCGAGATGTTCTCGCCGCCGCTGATGATCATGTCATCCACTCTCCCCGTTACGAAGAGATCGCCGTCGGCGTCGAAGTAGCCGATGTCGCCCGTGAAGTACCAACCCTCGTGCAGCGACTTTGCATTGGCGTCGTCGCGGTTCCAGTAGCCTTCGAACGCTTCATCGCCGCGCAGGTCGGCGATGATCTGACCCTCTTCGCCGGGAGTGGTCACCGCCTCAGGCGAAGTGGCGTCCAGCCGTACCACGCGCAGCCGTGTATTGAGGCCGGCGCGACCGGCGCTGCCCGGCTTGCGCCCCGCGCGCTGCTCGATGCTGAATGTGTACACCTCGGATGAACCGTAGTGATTGACGAACAACTCCGGGCGGAATGCTTGTTCGAGCCGTGACAGCAAACCGTCGCTCATCGCCGCGCCGGCGAAGCCAAGCTTGGTGACCGTGCGGACACCCATGCTGTCGAAGCCCGGGTCGGCCAGCAGGTCGTGGTACAGCGTAGGTACAAGATAAAGGCAGCTCACGTGATAGTCGGTGATGGCCTGCTGCGCCTGCGATGGGCTCCAGCGCCGCACGCAGACGAACAGGCCGTCCACCAGCGCCATGGCAAGCAGCGAGCGCGCGCCCATCGTGTGGTACAGCGGCATCACGCCGAGCGTGCGCTCGCCGCGCCGATACAGGTTCTGCGCGACGTGAGCCAGGGCGGCGGCGCGCTCCTGCCGGTGGCGGCGCGGCACGCCCTTCGGCCTGCCGGTGGTGCCGGAGGTGTACAGCATCAGCGAGATGTCGTCGGCTGCGGCCAATGTGCTGTCGAGCCGGGGTGTGACGTCGAGCAGGGTGTCGAATGACAGCGAGCCGCCTGGCGCATGGTCCAGTGCGAAGCAGGGTATCTCCTGCGCGGCGGAGCTCTCCAGCACGGCGTCGGCGCTGACGGGCTCGAACACCAGTGCCCTGGCGCCGGCATCGCGCACGCAATAGTCCAGCTCGTCCGGCTTGGCGCGCCAGTTCAGCGGGACGATGACCACACCGGCGAACTGGCAGGCCCAGTGCAGCGTAGCCGCTTCCCAGCGGTTCTGCAGGATGGCCAGGAGGCGATCGCCGGGGCGCAGGCCGAGGTCGTGCAGGCCGGCGGCCACGCAGCGGATGCGCGCGAGCCATTGCTCGTAGGTCAGCAGCAGGTCGCCGTCGACGATGGCGGGGGCGCTGGGGCTGCGCTCCACGCTTTGCAGGAAAGTGCGGCCGAGATCAAGCATCGCAGGTCTCCCCGACTGTCGTCGCTTCGACGTGGCGTGCCCGCGCCCGGCTGGCCGCGACATCAAGGACCGCGGCGACGATCGGCGTGTAGCCCGTACAGCGGCACAGGTGGCCGGACAGCATGTCGCGCACCTGCGCCTCAGTCGGCTCGGGCACCCGTTCCAGGTAGTCCGCGCACGACATCAGGATGCCTGCCGTGCAGAAGCCGCACTGCAGGGCGTGGTGGCGTCGGAAGGCTTCCTGCAGGTCGCCCAGGCCTTCGCGCGGCGCGAGGCCCTCGACGGTGTCGATGGCGCGGCCGTCGGCCTGTACGGCCAGCATCAGGCAGGATCGCGCGGCTACGCCGTCCACGCGCACCGTGCAGGCGCCGCAGACGCCGTGCTCGCAGCCGACGTGCGTGCCGGTGGCGCCGAGTTCATGACGCAGGAAGTCGGACAGCAGCTCGCGCGGAGCGCACAGGCCGCTGCGCTCGCTGCCGTTCAGGGTCAGGGCGACGCGATGGCGCTCGTCGCGCCGCATCACTGAGAGCGTGCCGGCTGGCGCGCCACGTATGGTCTTGCTCATCTTGCCTCCTCGATTACGCGCATGCCCAATTGCCGCACCAAGTGGCGGCGGTACTGCGCGCTAACATGGGCGTCGTCCTGCGCGCCCAGCTTCCAACTGAAATCGTTGATGGCCTCGGCCAGCGCCTTGCCTTGCAGGCGTGGCCAGCTCTCCAGTACTGGCCGGTCGGCCACGCCGCCCACGGCCAGTGAGATGGCGTCGTCGGTGACGATCGCAGCGCACGCGACCAGCGCGAAGTCGCCATGCCGGGCCGAGAACTCCATGAAGCCGTAGCGCGCGCCAGGCCGCCTCAGCGGGAAGCGCACGGCTTCCACCAGTTCGTCTGGCTCGCGCGCGGTCATCAGCATTCCCTGGAAGTACCCGGCGGCCGGCAGCACGCGGCGGCGGCGCAAGGAGCGCAGCACGACTTGGCCACCGAGCGCCGTGAGCACCAGCGGCAGTTCTGCGCTGGGGTCGGCGTGCGCGACGGAGCCGCACACCGTGCCCCGGTTGCGGATCTGGAAATGCGAGATGTGCGGGAAGGCGAGCGCGAGCAGCGGTACCTCGTCGGAGAGCGATGCGCGCCATTCGACGCTGCCCTGCGTCACGGCGGCGCCCACCACGAGATGGCCGTATTCTACGCGCACGGTATTGAGGTCGGCGGTGCGAGAGATGTCGACCAGCAGTTGCGGCTGCGCGAGCCGCATGTTGAGGACGGCCATCAGCGACTGGCCGCCGGCCAGAATGCGGGCGTCCTCGCCGGCACGGGCCAGTGTCTCCAGCGCGTGCTGTGTGGATTCGGCGCGCAGGTAGTCGAACGCGGCGGGATTCATCGACGGACTCCCAGGAGCGCCAGCAGGCGAGCGATCCAGCCGGGACTGCGCACCGGCTTGCCGCCTGCCTGCCGGCCGAGCGATTCGAACAACTGGCGCAGCACCACTTTGGCCGCGCCTTCGAGCATGCGGCCGCCGACGGCCGCCACCTTGCCGGACACCTCGGCCTCGTAGTCGTACGCGAGACGGGTGCCGTCGCCGTGCGGGGTCAGCTCTACCATTCCGGAGCCGCGTGCGCTGCCGAGCGAGGACAGGCCGGCGCCTGCCAGCCGTAGCCGGTGCGGCGGCTCCAGGTCGGACAGCGCGATCTCGGCTTCGTAGCGCGCCTTGATCATGCCCACGCCCACGGTTACGTCCGCGCGGTAACGGTTCTCGCCGATGCGTTCGAGCGCGTGGCAGCCGGGCACGACCTGGGCCAGCGCCTTCGGGTCGAGCAGGACGGCGAAGACGGCTTCCGGTGTGGCGTCGAGATCGACCGTCCCGCGTGCGCTCAGGGCCTTCGCGGCCTTGCCGCCTTTGCCGTTTGCAGGTGCTGCCTCTTTCGCCGCTTCGGCCAGTTCGGGGCGCGACGGCGGCGGATCGTCAAAGCCGATCATCGCCATCACCCTGGCGGGCGTAAGTGGCAGGCGAATGTCGCGCACGCCGAGTGCGTCCGCCACGGCGTTTGCGACGCACGGCGGTGTGCTCATGCTGTTGCCCTCGCCGAGCCCCTTGGCCCCGAGCGGCGTGAACGGGCTCGGCGTTTCCAGATGGACGATGACCGGGTCGGGCATTTCGCACGTGGTGGGCAGCAGGTAGTCGGCCAGCGTGCCGGACTGGAAGCTGCCATCGGGGCCATAGCGGAACTCCTCCATCAGCGCCGCGCCGAGTCCCTGCGCGAAGGCGCCGCGGATCTGGCCGTCGGCCAGTGCCGGATTGAGCAGCTTGCCGGCATCGTGCGCGGTGATGTAGCGGTCGATGCGCACGCGGCCGGTGGCACGGTCGATCTCCACGCCGCACAGGTCAAAGGCGAAGCCGTAACAGGCGGACGTGTTGACGCGATCCTGTTCGTCCGGCGCGTCGAGGTTGGGCGGTGACCAGAACACGGTCTCACGCAGGCCGGGTTCCTCACCGGCTGGCAGGAGTTGCGGCGACCGACCAGTGCGGCGCGTTGCTGGCGGCGCGGGCGAAGTGCTCTTGCGGGCAATGCGGCCGTTGGTGAAGACCAGTTCGGCCGGGTCGCAACGGAGGTGGGAAGCCACGATGCGCGCCAGCTTGTCGCGCACACGCGTAGCGGCCAGGTGCACGGTTCCGGCCACGGCGCCGGCAAACCGACTGGAGTAGTTGCCCGCAGCGACGGACCACGCGTCCTTGTGGGTATCAAATTCGACGTTGACTGCCACGTCCGCGGGGTCGATGCCGAGTACATCGGCCACGACCTGTGCACATACGGTCATGTGGCCCTGTCCTGCTGGCGTGGAGGCGACGGTCACTACCACGCCGCCGAGCAGGTCGACGCTGACTGTAGCGCTGGCGATAGCGCCGTTCTTTGGCCCAGCCTTGCGGCGTGCCTCGGCCGGTGTGGCGGTGGTGATGTAGCCCATGTTCGACACCGACGGCTCGACGATGGCAGCAATGCCAATGCCGTACAGCCGGCCCTCGGCGCGCGCGGCATCGCGACGGCGCTTCAGTTCATCGTAAGCCCCCGCTTCCAGGGCGCGAGACATCGCCAATTGGTAGTTGCCGGAATCGAGCAACGCGCCGGCCGCCGCGCGATACGGAAAGGCGTCGGCGGGCACGAAGTTACGGCGGTAGACGTCGAGCGGATCGAGGCCGAGTTCCACAGAGATTCGCTGTACCAGCCGCTCCAGCGCGAAGTACACTTGCGGCCCGCCGAAGCCGCGCACAAGGCCAGTCGGTGTCTTGTTGGTCAACACCACGCGGTTGCGCACCAGCAGGTTGGGGATCGCGTAGGCGCCGGTCAACAGGCCATGCATGCGGTAGAAGGTAGCGGGCTCCGGCGCGCGCAGGTAGCCGCCGCAGTCCTCGAGCTGATCGTACGATAGGGCAACGATGCGGCCATCGGCCTCGACGGCAGCTTCCAGGGTGGAGAGCCGCGCGGTGGCCGAGGTGGCGGCGCTCAGATGCTCGAGCCGGTCCTCCACCCACTTCACCGGCGCGCCGGCCTTGCGCGAAGCGAGGCACATCAGCACCACGTAGGGAAACACCGCCTGCTTGACGCCGAAGCTGCCGCCCGAGTCGCGCGGAGCGACGTGGCGCAGGCGGTTGGCGGGCACCTGCAGGGCCATCGCCATGACGGCGTGCAGCGAGAACGGCCCCATGAAGTTGGAGGTGACCTGGTAGCCCTCGTCGCCCGGCAAGTGTTCGGCAATTACCACGCCACACTCGATAGGTGTGCAGGTGTTGCGCGGGTAGTGCGCGGTCAGCGTCACGCGGTGCGGCGCGGCGGCGAATGCGGCCTCGGGGTCGCCGTAGCAGAAATGGCGGTCGCTGGCGACGTTGCTGCCGAGGCCGGAGTGCAGCACGGGGGCGTCGCCTGCCACGGCAGCCTCGATCGACACCACCGGTGGCAGCGCGCGGTAATCCACGCGCACGAGGTCGAGCGCATCCTCGGCCAGCGCGCGGCTTTCGGCCACGACTACGGCCACTGGTTCCCCTACGTAGCGCACGCGATCCATCGCCAGCGCCCACTGCTCCATCGGCGCCTTCACGCCGACAACGAAGGGCCGGGACCAGGCGGGCAGGTCAGCGGCCGTCAGCACCGCGCGCACGCCCGGTACCTTCAGTGCCGCCGCGAAGTCGATGGCGCCGAGCTCGGCGTGCGCGTGCGGCGAGCGGAGGATGGCGGCGTGCAGCGTACCGGGCCTGACGCCGAGGTCGTCGGCATAGCGGCCGCGGCCGGTCAGGATGGCGGCGTCCTCGACGCGCGCCATTGGGCGACCGACGTGGGGTGCCTGCCGGGTCTCCTGTGTCTCCTGTACCGTGCCGGTCGTTTCGCCGGCATCGAATCTTTTCATATGCGACTCCGTTTCACGCGACGGAACCGGGGCCGGAAGGCGGACAGGACCGTGCGACGTCAAACGGAGATTAGGAGAGATCTACCTATAATTTCTAATGCTGAATTTTGATGCACTCGATCATTAGTTATGATGTGAAGCTTAAGCGCTATTAGCGATTTCTCCATGAAAAGTGATGGAAAACCGTCACTTTAAGAGACTTTCAGTGCACTCCAATGAGGAATGATGCATTACAGAAAATGATGCAAGCATTTGGTGTTATTGATATCTTGAACCCATGGACCTCAAGCAAATCCAGTACTTCATCGCATTGTTCGAGGACGGCTCGGTCACCCGCGCGGCCAAGCGACTCAACATCGTGCAGCCGGCGCTCAGCATGCAGATCGCCCGGCTGGAAGAGGAATTCGGGCAGAAGTTGTTCGAGCGCATTCCGCACGGCTTGGTGCCTACCGCCGCCGGGCGCATGATGTACCGGCTCTTCCTGCCCATCGTGCGCGACCTCACCAACGCGCGGCAGCAGATGTTGCAGCGCGGGAAGAACAGATGGCCGGCCGCATCACGATCGGCATGGTGGCCTCGGAGACGGAGAGCGTGCTGGTGGGGTCGCTGGCGCGCTTCAACGCGCGCTATCCGAACGTTGAGGTCTCTGTGGCGGACGGCTTCAGCGGAATCTCGTGTCCGCCGGCCAGCTCGATGCCGCGGTGGTGCACCGGCAGCGGGGCCGGCTGGCGTTGCAGATGCAGTCGTTGCACGACGAGGAGATGGTCCTCGTGACCAGCGCTGCGCACGGCCCCGAACTGCCGGAGGCCGTGGAATTGGCGAAGCTGCCGGGGGTGGAACTCGTGTTGCCGACCAAGCGGCACGGTTTGCGCGTGGTGCTGGACACGGCCACCCAGATCGAAGACGTTACCCTCGCGCCGAAGTTCGAGATCGACATTCTCGGCACCATCGTCCAGTTTGTGGAAGCTACGCGCTTCGCCACGGTCCTGCCGCGCATCGTCGTGCAGCGTGCCGTGGAGGATGGCCGGTTGCGAACACATGCCATCGTTGCTCCACGCATCGTGCGGCACCTAGTTTGCGTCAGCCATCCACAGCGGCCCTTGAGTACGGCCACGGAAGCGCTGATCGCTATCGTGGCCGAGGAAATCCGGCGGGTTTCGGGGATTGGCCGATTGTGAAGGCAAGGGGAGGGGCACGACTTGCCTCGGTCGGCTGCATGGGCCTTACCTGTCTAAAAAGCGAACAGCCTACGACGCCGAGACCTGGCAACTTGTTCGGAGCGCAGATCGAGACCATTGCAGTGGCAGCGTGGATGCGTGCGTACCCATCGATCGAGATCGTCGCCAGGGACCGGGCCGGGGCCTAATCCGACGCGGTGAACATCGCGCTGTCGGCAGCCCAGCAAGTCTTGGATCGCTGGCATTTGCTGAGCAACCTGCATGACAACGTCGAGAGGCTGCTGTACCGACTCTGGCCGCAACTGCGCCATGCCGCGCAGCAAGTCGAGGTCGCTGGCGTGACCCTGGGCCGGCAGCGAGTGCTGAGCCGCGATTCACTGCAGTCGTGGCAGCGCCAGAGCGATCAGCGACGCGCTGCGCGGCTGGCGCTGTACGAGCGGGTGATGGCGCTACGCGCCCAGGGCGGCTCGATGAAAGGAATCGGGCTCGGGCTCTCAATTGACCAACGCGAACCGTGCGCAACTTCGTCACCGCGGGAGCCTTTCCGGAGCGCGCACCGAGGGCGCGGGGTCCGACGCCTTTGGATCCCTATCTTAGCTATATCGAGGAACGAATCGCCCACGGCTGTCGCTTTCCTGAACTGATCTGGCAAGAACTCATACGGCGAGGCTACATGGGCAGTTGCGCCGCCATGCGGAATTGCGTGATTCGCCTTCTCTTTCCGCAGGGTAAGGAGCCGCTTGTCCACGCATCCGTGCGCACGATGACGGGCGTCTGCTCGGCAAGTATGAGCAGTATCTCAACCCTTGCCTACACTGTTTGATAAGTTGGTGTTCGGAGCAGTGCGGTGAACTCCAGTAGATCGGTAGTGTCACTGGCATGCTTCCTGCTGCCTTGCGGCATCGGCAGGCTGGCTATCGTCCGAAGGAGCATGCGATGAAGAACCCATGGCTCAAGAAGAACCCGATGCTGAGCATGTGGCTCAGCGGCGCCAACGGCGTGATCGGCGCTGCTCGCGAACGCGCGATGGCCGAAGCAGACGTCAGACGGCCACGGCCGCCGCCGTAACCAAGGCGGCGACGGACGTGTGGATTGCTGCGCTGACGTCGCCCTGGCCCGCGCGCAAGCGCACAACCAAACTCCGCGGCAAGTAGCCCAAAGTGCATGGTCTCCGCCAGCAAATTGTGCGAGCGAAGGTGCGTATGAGCGATGATATCCGGCCACGTCGGCGTTTGGACAATGCGGACCGAGAGGCAGAGTCTGCGCCTGCCGAGGTGGACAATTTCGTCCGCGTGCGCGGCGCGCGCGAGCACAACCTCAAGAATGTCGATGTCGATGTCCCGCGCAACGCGTTGGTGGTGTTCACCGGCGTGTCCGGTTCGGGCAAGTCGTCGCTCGCATTCGGCACGCTCTACGCGGAGGCGCAGCGGCGCTATTTCGAATCCGTCGCGCCGTATGCAAGGCGGCTGATTGATCAGGTGGGCGTGCCCGAGGTCGACAGCATCGAGGGCCTGCCACCCGCGGTGGCGCTGCAGCAGCAGCGAGGCACGCCGAACGCCCGGTCGACGGTGGGCAGCGTCACCACACTGTCTAGCCTGGTGCGCATGCTGTACTCCCGCGCCGGCACCTCTCCCGCGCGGCAGCCGATGCTGTACGCCGAGGATTTCTCGCCCAACACCATGGAGGGCGCCTGTCCGGAATGCCATGGGCTCGGGCGAATCTACGATGTCACCGAGCAGTCGATGGTGCCGGACGATACTCTGACCATTCGCGAACGCGCCGTGGCCGCGTGGCCGCCGGCCTGGCATGGGCAGAACCTTCGCGACATCCTCGTCACGCTCGGCTACGACGTCGATACGCCTTGGCGCGACCTGCCAAAAAAGGATCGCGACTGGATACTCTTCACCGAGGAACAGCCCACCGTGCCGGTCTACGCCGGCTTCACGCCGCGCTCTAGCGCAAGGCGGAGCCGAGCTATCAGGGTACTTTTACCGGTGCGCGGCGCTATGTTCTACAGACCTTTGCCACCACGCAGAGCGCGCTGATGAAGAAGCGCGTAGCGCAATACATGATCGGGCGCGATTGCCCGGCATGCAACGGCAAGCGGCTGAAGAAGACGGTGCTGTCGGTGACGTTCGCCGGGCTCGACATCGGCGAATTCACGCACCTGCCGTTGGCCCGCGTGGCCGAGATCATGCGTCCAATCGCGCAAGGCGAATCGCCCGGCCCGGCCGGTGCCGCCGGCGCCGTGCTGAGCCGCAAGGCAGCGCGTGCAGACACGGCGCGGCGCGTGGCGGTCGGCGGCTCGCTGTTTGTGGTGGAGCACGATACGCAGACCATGCGCCAGGCGGACTGGATCGTTGATGTGGGGCCCGCCGCCGGCGAACATGGCGGGCGCGTGCTCTACAGCGGGCCGCCGGACGGCCTCGCCGAGATCGCGGCCTCGCGCACCGCGGCCTACCTGTTCGACGCGCCGGAGCGGCAGCAGCGTGCGCCGCGTGAACCTTCCGGATGGCTCAGGCTGACCCATGTCTCGCGCAACAACCTGCACCGCGTGGATGCGGAAATCCCGCTTGGTTGCTTCACGGCGGTAACGGGGGTTTCGGGTTCGGGCAAGTCGAGCCTGGTCAGTCAGGCACTCCTGTGTGGGCGGGCGACTCAGGAGACTAGGCAAACGGAAAGGGGCGGCGGTCAACGAGCGCAGACCGAATCGATGCGCCATCGGAGTGTTCGTTTAGAATCCGGGGCATTTACAGTAACCTGCGTAGTTCCGACCTCACCATGAGCAAGAGGCTTACCAGCATCGACATTGCCAACTTGGCAGGGGTTTCGCAAACCACCGTCTCCCGTGTGCTTCAGGATTTGCCATCAGTGAAGCCGGAAACCAAGGCGCGGGTCTTAAAGGTCATACAAGACCACGAGTATTCGCCCAGTGCGGCAGCTCGGCAGATGAAGACGCGTCGCAGCGGCACGGTTGCAGTCGTTATCGCGAGCCTGTCCAACCCGTTGTATCCGCTCCTGCTCCAACTTCTGGTCGAGCGACTCGCGAGTCGGGGCTTCCGCACAACGGTCTGGGAGCTTGAAGGAAAGATGGACGAGGCAACGGTGCGCGCGCTTGCCGAAAGCGCAACCGATGGCGTCATCTTTGCCGCTGCGCTGGATGAGTCCAGGGAGATGCTGACACGGGTCGCGGCCGAGAAGCCGATCATCCTGATCAATCGCTCTGTGGGTACCGACTTGTTCGACACGATCGTGAGCGACAACTATGCGGGCGGGCGGCGGGTCGCCGAATATTTCTTGTCTGCGGGCAGAAAGTGCATTGGATTGATCTCCGCCGCCTCCAGCAAGAGTTCCAAGGCAAGCACGATCCGCGAACGCGAGCGAGGCTTTATGGAGGGCCTTGGCGAGTTGAGCCAGGGGAACGCATTTGTGCGGGCTGACGCTGCCGACTTTGGCTACGAGTTCGGCTTTCGGGCGATGCAGACACTGCTCGCAGAACGCCCTGATGTCGATGCAGTGTTTTGCACAAATGACATCGTTGCGATCGGTGTCCTGGATGCCGCCCGTCGCAGTGGCAAGCAAGTCCCGACCGACGTTTGGATCGTCGGCTATGACGATATACCCATGGCGCGGTGGGAGTGCATCAGCTTGAGCACTGTCCAACAGCCCTTGCCGGCTATGGTTGAGCAGGTAGTAGACCGGCTCCAGCGTCGTATGACTTCGCCGGAGCTGGCTCCGCATACATTTGTGCTTCCTAATGACCTCGTATTGCGACGCACAACATCTTGAGCTTTGCAGTTTCTGGATTCTGCATATAATGACTACGTAACCAAATTAGTGAGTAAGCGTGATACGGGTCGGTAGGGGCCCGGCATCGCGCATTTTTTCGGAGACGGAATGACTACGTATTCATTCGGTGCGGTGTCCGAGCCAGCTCGGTCTACATCCGTGTTTCGCACTGCAGATGTCTGCGTCGTTGGAGGTGGCGCGGCCGGGGTGGCCGCCGCCATTGCCGCGGCGCGGACGGGCGCCAAGGTACTGCTGCTGGAGCGCGAGGGCTTTCTTGGCGGCACCCTGACTTCGGTGAGTCTGGGCAGCATCTGCGGGCTGTACGCGGTTACCGATACTGAGGTGCAGCAGATTGTGGGTGGGTTCTGCAACGAGGTCATCGACCGACTGCGGTCCCTTGATGGTCTCGGAGAGACGACTCGATGGCTGGAGACGGCATCGTTGCCCTACGATCTCTTCGCCATGAAGGTCGCCCTCGATCAACTCGTCCAGGAAGCCAAGGTCGAGGTCTTGTTTCACGCGATGGTGGTCGGTGTCGCCATGGAGGGACGCGAACTGGACGCTGTGCTGATAGAGACCAAGGAGGGGCGTCTCGCCATACGCGCAAAATCATTCGTCGACTGTTCTGGCGATGCCGACCTGGTGAGCTTTGCTGGCGCGCCTTGCGAAATTTCGGAAGGCGACCTTCAGTTTCCCACCACCATGGTGCGGTTCGGCGGCGTAGACACGGACTCGCTGGCCCGCCTGAGCCGTCCGGCTCTTCGTGAAAGGCTTGAGCAGGCTGTCGCCGACGGCTACGACCTTCCTCGCACCGCCGGTGGCGTATTTGCCGAACGGCCAGGGCTTGCGCATCTGAACATCACGAAAGTGGCGGTGGACGGCAAATCGCCCAACCCGTTCGACCTCAGCGTCATGTCACGGGCTGAGATTGCGGGGCGGGAACAAGTCTGTACATACCTGAAGGCCTTCCGAAAGTACGTGCCGGGATTCGAATCGGCCTTTGTCATGGACACGGGCGCGGTAATCGGCATCCGTGAAAGTCGGCGTACCGTCGGCAGCTACGTCCTGACTGACAGGGATGTTCTCGAAGGAGCGCGCTTCGACGATGCCATCGCGTGCTGTGCGTGGCCAATGGAAGACCACGCTGCGGGCAGGGCGACCAAATGGATCTGGTTGCCGCCTGGCACGTACTTCCAGATTCCCCTGCGTTCGCTTCTGCTGGAAGGCTTCGACAACCTGATGGTGGCTGGCCGGTGTGCATCTGCCACACATGGCGCACAGGCCTCGATCAGGGTAACCGCGCAATGCTTCGCTATGGGCGAAGCGGCCGGGCATACCGCTGCGACGGCAGCGGCGCGCGGCATTAGCGTTCACCGTGTTCCGGCTTCCGATATCCAGCGGGTGCTGGAAAACAATGGTGCCTTTCTTGGAGCCTTGCAATGAATTCCCCGAAGTACCGTAGCAATTTCGCCCCGGGCACGACTCGTTGGGCACTGCGCAAGGCCCAATGGCAAGCCCTGGGACTGAGCGACGCCGATTTGGACAAGCCGAAGATTGCGGTGGTCAACACCTCGTCGGAGCTGTCGAGCTGCTTCAGTCACCTTGATGGCGTATCCGCCCACGTGAAGGCGGCGATCCGCGCAGCAGGGGGCGTACCTTTCGAGGTCCGCACCGCCGCCCCGAGTGACTTTATTACCAGCGCAGGCAAGCAGGGCCGCTACATCCTGCCGTCCCGCGATTTGATCGTGAACGACATCGAGGTGCAGGTGGAGGGTGCACAACTCGATGGCATGGTCTGCCTGGCGTCCTGCGACAAGACGACGCCGGGGCAAATGATGGCCGCGGCACGGCTGAACATTCCGACACTGGTGGTGATCTGCGGCTATCAGGCCAGTGGTCAGTACAAGGGCGAGCATGTCGACATCGAAGATGTCTTCGAGAAGGTCGGCATGCACGTGACCGGGCAACTCTCCTTCGAGGACCTGGACGGCATGTGCAAGCGCGCCGTGCGCAGCCCAGGTGTGTGCGCCGGTCTTGGGACCGCAAACTCCATGCACATCGTCTGCGAGGCATTGGGCCTGACGCTTCCAGGCGCCAGTCCGGTGCTGGCCAACTCTCCTGCGATGGTCGACCAAGCCCGCGCCGCCGGCGCACGCATTGTCGAGATGGTCAATGAAGGTCTGACGCCCCGGAGCATTCTGACGCCGGCGGCTTTCCGAAACGCCGTGCGCGTTGCATTGGCCCTGTCGACGTCGATCAACGTGCTTCGTCACCTGCAAGGTGTTGCGGAAGAGGCCGGAACGGATGTGGATCTCTACGATCTGTTCGACCGGCTTGGCCGCGAGGTGCCGTTGCTTGCGACCGTCAAGCCCAATGGTCCGCACCGTACGGAGGAGCTCGAAGCGGCAGGTGGCACGCTGGCGACGATCAAACGTCTGACGTCCATGATCGAGCAGGAGTGCGTGACGGCCTCCGGTAAGACGTGGAAGGCAATTCTCGACGAGTACGAGGCGCCGTCGCCGTCCATCCTGCGCACGTTGGACAATCCCGTCTCCACCAAGCCATCGTTGGTCATCCTGAAGGGATCGCTCGCGCCGGAAGGCAGCATTCTGAAGCTCGGCAATGCCGGCGAGAAGGCGGAGAGCTTCCGTGGCAAAGCGATGGTGTTTCACTCTCAGGAAGAAGCCATCGCTGCGTTGGCGGATGGACGTATCGCCGAGGGGACCGTAGCGTGCCTGCGTGGTATGGGGCCGATTGGCGGTCCAGGCATGGCCTTGGCGTCGTCGTTCGTGGCCGCCGTCGAAGGCGCGGGCTTCAATGGTAAGGTGGCCGTAGTGACGGATGGTCAGCTATCTGGTTTGAACCGCGGCGTAGCCGTCGGTCAGGTGTGCCCCGAAGCGGCTGCGGGCGGCCCCTTGGCGCTCGTCAAGGATGGCGACGAGATCGAGATCGACATTCCTGGTCGGCAGATCAACTTGCTTGTCGATGAGAAGGAGATGGCTGCGCGTCGAGTCGACGCAGCACCGATCCAGGGCGCCACGGAGCAAGGCTGGCTGAACATCTATAGCAAGACGGTGAAACCGCTCGCGAGAGGCGCGGTACTGATTCCCATCCATCCTCGATAAACTAGAACTGGAGGAGACACTCATGAATGCACTGATCAAAACTGCGTGGCGTGCGGCCATCGCTGCGTCGGCCTTGGCCTCAGGCATCGCCATGGCAGCCTACCCAGATAAGCCCGTGCGCATTGTCGTGCCGTACCCGCCGGGTGGTGCGTCTGATACGACGGCGCGTGTGCTGACCGAAAAGCTGAAGGAAGTCACCGGTGGCACCTTTGTGGTCGAGAACCGGCCCGGCGCAAACGGAAATATCGCGGCGGAGATGGTGGCCAAGTCGCCGGCAGATGGATATACGCTTCTGATGGCGAACGTCGGCCCGAATGCCATCAGCCAGTCGATTTACCCGCACCTCGGCTACGACGTCAACAAGAGCTTCGCCCCAATCGGCCAAACCACCACGGTGCCGATCGTCCTCGTGGCCGGACCGAAGGTCAAGGCGACGGATATCAAGGGTCTGGTGGCAGAAGTCAAGGCCAATCCGGGGAAGTACACATTTGCCTCGGCCGGCAATGGCTCCTCCAACCACCTGGTTGGCGAGATGTTCAACTCTGGGCTGAAGCTGGACATGATGCACGTGCCCTATAAGGGCGATGGCCCTGCTATGACCGATGTGATGGCCGGCCAGGTATCCATGATGTTCACTACGGCCGTCGCTGCGCGGCCGTTCGTGACTGGAGGCAAGCTCAAGCTCATGGCGGTGGCAAGCAAGAAGCGAGTGCCGGCGTTCCCCAATGCACCAACAATCGATGAATCGGTGCTGAAGGGATTCGACGCCTCCTCCTGGGGCGGTCTCGTTGCACCCGCCGGAACGTCGCCAGAAATCATCAAGCAACTGAGCACCGCCCTGATGAAGGTGCTTGCTATGCCGGAAGTGAAAAGCAAGCTGGCGACGCTTGGTGCCGAAGTGGTGGCAACTAAGCCTGATGAGTTTGCTGGCTATATCAAGAGCGAGGCCGACAAGTGGGGTGCTGTCGCAAAGTCGGCAAACGTTGTTGCTGAATAAGGCACCTCGGTTTGTAATTGGCCATTGAGACATCGTCCGGTCTCAATGGCCGCTGTCTTTGGATCGCCGCGCTGTACCGGACTTCAGCAAACAGTGTGGAAAGTGGAAGTGCAAAGCAAAGGGCCCTGCGATGAAAATCTGCGGGGCCTTTTTCTATGGCTCAGGATCGATGGGCGGTCCATGGATTTTTCTTCGGGCATGCCTGCGCAGAAGGGGATTGGGTCCGACAGCTTGGACGGCATTGCAACGGTTCGCTGCCAACGTCCGCTGACAGGGCGAGGACAAACGAAAATCCCGCCGGACGAACGGCGGGATATTGAGGAATGCTTGGGGATTTGAGCGTGCCCGCTACCGTGCGGATACTTTCCCGACGCCGCGGTTACTCGAGTCGGACGTTCGCATCGCGGACCACGCTCCCCCATTTTTGGATCTCGGCTTCCACGAGTGTGGCGAATTTGGTCGGGGAGCTACCCACGACCTCCACACCTTGTTCGCGGAATCGCTTCACGATTTCCGGATCGGCCAATGCCTTCGCGATTTCCTGGTTGAGCTTCTGGACGACCTCCTTCGGTGTGCCTGCAGGTGCCTGAATGCCGAACCAGACGTTTACCTCGTAGCCCGGCACCCCCGATTCAGCGATAGGCGGCACGTTTGGCAACAGGGTGGATCGCTGCTGACCGGTGACGGCTACGGGCTTGAACTTGCCGGCACGGATCTGGTTCATCACATTGGGCAAGTTGTCGAACAGCACATCGATTTCACCGCTGAGCATGGCGACAACAGCCGGGCCACTGCCCTTATACGGGACGTGCGTCAGCTTTGTACCGGTCATCTTCTCGAAGAGTTCCATCGACAGATGGTTAGAGGAGCCGGATCCGGTGGAGCCGTAGTTCAGCTTGCCGGGATTCTTCTTGGCAAAATCGACGATGTCCTTGATGGTAGCAAGTCCGAGGTCGTTTCGTGCCACCAGCACGTTCTGGGTGCTGGCAGCCCAGATGACCGGCGAAAAATCCTTCGTCGCGTTATAGGGAAGCTTCGTGCCGTACAACGCCGGAAGTGCGGCGAACGGGAGGGGCGTAATCAGCAACGTGTAGCCATCGGGGGCGGCCTTCGCAACCACCGAATTGCCGATCAATGTGTTGCCACCTGGTCGATTGTCAACGACCACCGGCTGCTTCCAGAGCTTGGTCAGCTTCTCGCTCACGGTGCGCGCGAGGGTGTCGTTGAAGCCGCCGGGGGTATATGGCACGACGATGCGAATGGGCTTGTCCGGGTATGCATCGGCCGCAGCGCCAATGGCGCTACCAAACGCGGTCACGCCGGCGGCGCCCGCCAGGGATGACAGAATCCATTTGCACGCGGTTCTTCTGCTAGGCATGTTTGTCTCCTTCACCATCTTTTATATGTGGTGGATCGGTGTCTGCAGAGCTTAGTTGCTCAGAACTTGACGACGTAACCGGGACCGTCAATTGACGGGTACTGCTTGAAGATTTCCTCGTCGACTTCGACGCCCAGGCCCGGTGCTTCCGGCGGGAGGACGCAACCATCACTGCCGATTTCGAAGGTCTTGCCGAACATGTCCCGGAAGGGATTGAAATGCGAAACACAGGCTTCGAAGTAGCCGGCGTTCTCGGTTGCCGCGAGGAAATGCAGCGTCGCGGCATGATTCAGGCCCGTAGCGGAGCTGTGGGCGTTGATTGGGATGCGGAATGCCGAGGCCATAGCGGCGATCCGCATGCCTTCCGTAATGCCGCCCGTCTTGGACAGGTCGGGTTGCCAGACCTGGACTGCACCGGCTTCCAGCAGTTGCGCAAACTCGAATCGCATGAAGTGATTCTCGCCAGCCGCGATCGGAACGACAGGGGAGATCTTGGCGGCCTCGCGATACGAAGCGAAATCGTTGCAGGCGAACGGCTCTTCGAGCCAGCCCGCTTGAATTTCCGCCAGCACAGGCATAACTCGGCGCACGTCGGCGATCGTGTAGGCCGTGTTCGCATCGGTCAGGATGTCGATGTCGTCGCCGACTATGCGGCGCACATGGCGTACCCGCTCGATATCGGCCTTGACCGAGTCACCGATCCGCAATTTGACGGCCTTGTAGCCCTGTTCGATATAGGACTGAGCCTCTTCGGCCAGCGATGCTGCAGGCTGATATCCGAGCGCGATGCCGCCCGCATAGGCCGGAATGCGCCGACGCGAGCCGCCCAGCAGCTTGTAGAGCGGCATGTTTGCCGCCTTGCCGCGGATATCCCAGAGTGCCATGTCGATGCCCGAATGCGCCAGAGCGGCGCCGGCGCCAAGACCGTGACTGGAGAACTGCATGCGGTGCACGCGCTGCCAGGTGCCAATGACGTCCGTGGCGTCCATGCCAACCAGCAGCGGCTGCAGAGTGTTGTGAATGAGGCTCGTGATGGCGCCAGGACTGCGTCCGGGATGCGACTCGCCATAGCCGACGATGCCTTCGGACGTTTCAACGCGGATGATGATCGCGTCACGCTTGAGCGTACTACCCACACCCATGGTGACCGTTTTTCCTTCGGGCAGACGATAGGACAGGGGGATTGCGGTAATGCGGGTGATCTTCATTTGGTTGTCTCCTGATTGACGGCGTTGAATTCGGGGTTGACGATGTTGCGTGGTCGTTCGCCTCGCAGCAGGGCGAGCATCGTGTCGGCAGCGGCCAGGCCCATGGCCATGGAGGCGTCCTGGGTCAGGCCGGCGATATGCGGTGTCAAAAGGACGTTCTGCAGAGCTCGAAGCGGGCTGTCGTCCGGAAGCGGATGTTGTTCAAATACATCGAGTACGGCCCCACCTATGGTGCCGCTGCTCAAAGCGTCGATCAGATCCGCCTGCTGGATGATTGGCCCGCGCGCCACATTGACGAGCACGGTAGTCGGACGCGCATGCGCCAAGAGCGCCTTATTCACCATGTCTCTTGTTGCTTTGGTAAGCGGGCACGCGAGTACGATGTAATCGCTGCGGGCGAACAATTCGGCGAGTTCTGCCGGGGCGACGTGTGGCGGGAGCTTGGATGGTGTCGACGTATTTGCAAGCAGCTTCATTCCGAAACCCGCCCCTGCGATCTCCGCGACCCGGCGGCCGATGGCACCGAAGCCAATGATTCCCAGCGTGGAGCCGCGTAATTCCCTGGATTGCTCTCCCGCGATCATGCGGCGGTTCCAGTCGCCGTCACGCACGGCCTTGTCGAAGGTTGCCAGCCGTCTAGTCATTGCGAGCATGGCAGCTATCGCATATTCGGCGACGGCGTTCGAGTTCGTGTCCGGCGTATTGGCCACTGGGATGCCGTGAGCCGTTGCGCGATCTACCGGGATGAAGTCCACGCCAACACCATGACGAACGACGGCACGAAGACGATGCTCGCGCTCGAACAGATCGCCAGGGAGCTGTCGCCGTACGATCAGACCGTCGACCTTCGCAATACGGTCTCGAAGGGCTTGATCACTTGCCGCGCCGGTCAGTCCCGGGGACAGTAACTCGACGTCAGCGTTAGCCGCCAGTCGAGCATGCGCCTCCGGAACGATGGGATCAGTCAGTAGTACAAGTGCGCGACTCGCTGCCCTGGACGCTTGCGTCATGCGAGCACCGCCCTTGCGATCTCGGCACCCATTTGCTGGGTGCTGGCCCTTCCACCCAGATCAGGCGTATGGACGCGATCGGGATGCATAAGGACAGTTTCGATGGCCTGCATGATCGCGGCCGCTGCCTCAGGCTGTCCGAGATGTTCCAGCATCATGGCCCCCGACCAGATCTGACCGATGGGATTCGCGATGCCTTGTCCGGCGATGTCCGGGGCAGAGCCATGCACCGGTTCAAACATCGACGGATACTTCCGCTCCGGGTTGATGTTTGCGCTCGGCGCTACTGCGATCGTCCCGGTGATACCTGGCCCGAGATCGGAGAGGATGTCGCCGAACAGGTTCGATCCAACCACGACGTCGAAGCGCTCCGGTGACATCGCGAACCGCGCTGCCAGGATATCGATGTGGTACTGGTCGGTGCGGATGTCGGGATACTCGGCACCCACTGCGGCAAAACGCTCGTCCCAGAAGGGCATGGAATGGAAGATGCCATTGGACTTTGTTGCCGACGTCACGTGATTCCTCCCGAGCTTCTTGGCGAGATCAAACGCATAGCGCATGATTCGATCGGTTCCGCGACGGGTGAAGATGGCCTCCTGCGTGACGAATTCATGCTCCGTGCCGGCGAACATGCGTCCGCCAACTTGCGAGTATTCGCCTTCAGTGTTTTCGCGCACGATCCAGAAGTCGATGTCGCCGGGCTTCTTGTTCGCGAGCGGGCACGGAACACCTGGCAGAAGCCGGACCGGTCGCAGGTTCACGTACTGGTCGAATTCGCGGCGGATCGGGATGAGGAGGTTCCACAGGGAGACGTGGTCCGGCACGCCGGGGAAGCCGACCGCGCCGAGAAAGATGGCATCAGAGTCGCGTAGTCGCTCGATGCCGTCGGACGGCATCATGCTTCCTTGGGAATGGTAGCGGGCGCAGCTCCAGTCATAGGTCGTGAAGGCGAGCTTGAAGCCGAACTTGGCGCTGGCGGCTTCCAGGACCCGGATGCCTTCAGGTACCACTTCGTTGCCAATGCCGTCGCCTGGAATGACGGCAATCTTGTATTGCTGGTTTGTAATCATGGTGATGGATTCTGTGGACAATCAGCGAACGGGTGCCGGCTCGGCCAGCAACGCGACAAGCTCCGGCACGGTGCCGTTGGACCGTTGGCCATAGGCGCCGGCATAGGTTTCGCGGATCGCTGATGCAGTCGCATGACTGGCGCCCACTTCGCTCGCCATCGTGTCGTAGTAGGTCATGTCTTTCAGCGCGTTGGAGATGGTGAAGCGGAACCCGGAGCTGTCCCCCCGCTCGATGAAGGGGCGCAGTCGTTCCAAGATGACACCGGCGCCACCGCCCTTGGCCAGCACATCGACGAGGACCTCAGGGCTGACATCAGCGCGTGCTGCACAGGCGGCGGCCTCTGCCAGGACGGCGGAGAAACCCAGAGACACGAAGTTGTGCAGCAGCTTGAGCCGATGTCCTGAGCCGACAGGTCCGGCGAAAGTGATGTTCTCGGCGAAGCTCTGCAGCAGTGGCAGACATTCTTGGTAGAGCGACTCGCCGCCGCCGACGATCAGGTTCAGTCGCCCCTCGGCGGCTTCTTTGGGCGTACGTGTCATCGGCGCGTCGATGAACTTGCCGCCAGCCTTCTGTACGGCGGCGGCGATACGCTCGGTCGAGGAGGGGATCGCCGTCGAGCAGTCGATAACCACGGTGCCCGGCCGCAAGGCGCTGAGGAGGCCTTGGGCGCTGAAAAGCACATCCTCGACCTCGGGGGAGCCGGTAACGCAGAGAATGACGATGTCGGCTTGGCCGGCGAGTTCCGAGATAGTCGGTGCGGTCTTCGCGCCTGCTTTCAGCAGTGCGTCGAGTGGCTGATTACCTGGGTGCTCGAGGACCACCAAAGGATAGCCATGCTTTGCCACATTCGTCGCGATGCCATGGCCCATCATGCCAATGCCAATCATGCCCACTGTTTTCTTCATGATTCTGTCTCCTATTGTTGTCTCGTGGCTCAGCGCAATGCCAGGCCGCCAGCGCAGATGTACTTGACCTCGACGTAGTCCTCGATGCCGTATTTGGATCCCTCCCGGCCGACACCCGACTCCTTCACACCGCCGAACGGTGCGACTTCGGTTGAGATCAGGCCCTCGTTCAGGCCGACGATGCCGCATTCGAGCGCTTCTGCGACGCGCCAGGAGCGGGCGTAGTCGGTGGTGTAGAAATAGGCAGCCAGTCCGAAGGGCGTGTCATTTGCCATTGCGACACCTTCTTCCTCAGTCTTGAAGCGGATGAGGGGAGCCACCGGGCCAAATGTCTCCTCATTCATGAGCTTCGCCTTCGGCGACACGTCCGTGAGGATCGTCGGCTTGAAGAAGCGGCCACCAAGGGCGTGGGCCTTGCCGCCGGTGAACACTTGAGCGCCCAGAGAGACCGCGTCGTCGATGTGTTCGCGAACCTTCTCGATCGCCGCGTCGTCAATCAGCGGTCCGAGATCCACGCCCGGTGCCATGCCATCGCCGACGACTTGAGCTTCCACAGCGATCCTGAGCTTCTCTGCGAACGCGTCGTAGACGCCGTCCTGGACGAAGATGCGGTTCGCACAGACGCAGGTCTGACCGGCATTACGAAATTTCGAGGCCATGACGCCGGTGACGGCGGCGTCGAGGTCGGCGTCGTCGAAAATGAGGAATGGCGCGTTGCCGCCCAATTCCATAGAAACCTTCTTCACCGTACCGGCGCATTGCTCGAGGAGTGTCTTGCCGACATCGGTGGAACCCGTGAACGACAGCTTGCGCACAACAGGGCTCGATGTGAGCTCACCTCCGACAACAGAGGCGGAACCCGTGACTACATTTAGTACGCCATCAGGAATTCCTGCTTCCTTGGCCAGAGCGGCGAGCGCCAGCGCAGAGAAGGGCGTGGCAGAGGCAGGCTTGATCACGATCGTGCAGCCTGCAGCCAAAGCGGCGCTAGCCTTGCGCGTGATCATTGCATTCGGGAAATTCCATGGGGTGATGGCGGCGACGACGCCGACGGGCTGCTTGATGACGATGATGCGGCGGTCCGATGACGGCGCGGGAATCACGTCGCCATAGATCCGGCGTGCCTCTTCCGAGAACCATTCAATAAAGCCAGACCCGTAGGCAATCTCACCCCGGGACTCTTTCAGCGGTTTGCCTTGTTCAAGCGTGAGGATCGTTGCGAGGTCTTCCTGGTGGGCCATGCAGAGATCGAACCATCGACGCAGCAGGCGGCTGCGTTCGCGCGAGCTGGTTGCACGCCATGCCGGAAGGGCGCGGTCCGCGGCGGCGATGGCTGCCTGGACGTCGGCGGCCGTCATGCGCGGCACAGTACCGAGCTGTTGCCCTGTTGCAGGATTTGTGACGGGCACCACTTCGCCGTCAGCAGCGTCTACCCATTGGCCATTCACGTGGCACTGTTGGCGGAAGAGGGAGGGATTTTGGATCTGCATGAAAAGAAACTCCGGTCGCTTTGACTTGAAGGGGGTATCAGGAAAGCCGGTTGGCGGGTCGTTCGCCGCGGCGCAGTGCCTCGATCCCGTCGATCAGAAGCCATCCCATGGCGTTGCGCGTTTCCTCCGTTGCGCTGCCGATATGCGGGCTGAGAAAGACGTTGTCGATGGCGCGGTAGCGCGGATCGACGTTCGGTTCGTTGGCGAAAACGTCGAGGCCAGCAGCAAAGACGTGGCCGTTGTTCAGCGCTTCGATCAGCGCATCGTCATCGACGATGTCGCCGCGGGAAATATTGGCGACGACAGCGCCAGGCGGCAGCGCGCGAATGTGCGCCTGATCGAGCGCTCCTTTGAGCTGTGGTGAACCCGGTGCCGCGACCAGCAGCATGTCGCTGTGTCGACACAGGCCATCTAGGGTCGCGTGGTAGATGGCGCCCTCGGCGTCCTCCGGCCCGAGTTGGGAGCGGTTGTGGTAGTGGATTTGCATGCCGAATGCTCGGGCACGCGTCGCGATGGCTCGGCCGATGCGCCCCATGCCGAAAATGCCGAGCCGCTTGCCGACCAGGCCTTTGCCCAGCAATTGAGTGGGCGCCCAACCCGGCCATTGGCCGCTGCGAACCATACGATCTGCTTCATAGCCGCGTCGTGCGGCATTGAGCAGGAGCATTAGCGCGACTTCGGCACAGGCATCGCTCAGGACGTCAGGCGTATGCAGAACCTCGATGCCGAGTTCGCCAGCCGTGGCCAGGTCGATGTGGTCGTAGCCTACCGAGAGGGTGGCCACCGTCTTGAGGGTGGGCGACAGTGCGCGCAACACGTTGCCGTCGATGCGCTCGGTCGCGGTTACCAGCAGCACGCTCGCACCCTTGGCGCGCTCGATGATGGTGGCGGAATCGGTCAGTTCGTCGCTTTCGTTGAGCTTTACGACGAAGCGCTCTTTCAGTGCAGCTTCGATCTCCGCAGGCATACGTCTGCATACGTAAGCATTTTCGCGCGACTGATTGTGATCCTGGGCCTTCATTGATGCAGTCTCCTCGTTGGTTTGCGACAGCGTCGCACGAAGTCGTTGTGTTCTTGTGATTTGTATTACAAATTCATATGACGAGTATGTCAAGCAAATTTGTTTGGGGTGCTATCATGTGAACTAGTGATGCCGCATCAACAAGCGTGCGGCGTGGCATCGATATGTGGAGCATTACCGTGCAGAGCACGACAGAAAATCTGGCGGAAGCAGAGCAGCTGCCGACAGGGAAAAGCGGCTTTGAGCCTACGTTGGCGGACCGCGTCACCGAACACCTCGCGGGGCAAATCCGGCGCGGCATGTACCCCGTCAATGCGCGCCTGCCGACGGAAAAGTTCATGACCGAGCAGTTTGGCGTGAGCCGCACCGTGATTCGTGAAGCCATTTCCCGCCTTAAGTCCGAGGGACTCGTGGAAAGCCGACAGGGGAGCGGTACGGTTGTGCTCAATCCGGCGACCGCAGAGGTATTTCGCCTTGGACGGGGCGGTTCCGACCCGGCCTTGGGTGTCGTGCGAATCCTGGAACTGCGTCGAGGGATTGAGGCGGAAATGGCCGCATTGGCTGCGGAACGCCGTAGCGAAAGGCAAATGGACGACATCCGGAACGCATTGCACGAGATCGACTCTGCAGTGCGCGCGGGCGGTGACGGCGTCGAAGAAGACCTGGCATTCCATCTTGCGGTGTCCCGTGCCACTGGCAATCCCCATTACACCGAGCTACTCGGCATGCTGACGCGGGCGTTGAGAGACGCCATTCGTCTCACGCGCGGCAATGAAGCCAGGCGAAGTGATCTGGCTGCGCATGTCCGCACCGAGCATGCGGAGATCTGCGCTGCGATCGAAACCCAAGATCCGCAGCGCGCCCGCCAGGCGGCCTTCCTGCACATGCGCAATACAGAGGAGCGGATTCTCACTGCCGAACGGGACTTCTGGACTGGCGATAGCCGGACTGCCGCGCAGAGACTGGCGGGTGCCGACCTTTCGACAGTGATACGGCGCGCTGGGGAAGGGGGCAGGACCGACGCCGAATAGAAGCGGCTTTCGCTTCACGAACCGGATCATTCCACCGGGGGAGCGCCGACGGGCCTCGGGCAGTACTTCTTGGCTGATCCCCCTTAGTTTTCCCCTGCTAACCATCACCGGACCCTCGCTGGCTGGTGCGTCGCACAACAATTGACGCTTCCATTCGACCTTCGCTGACCAGAAAATGAATACGTAGCCATTTTTGTACTGCATCGATTCATGTTGGTCAATACTTTTAATCAATCAAATCATGTTGTGCTGCTCATGCGCGAAGGGTCCGCGGGGTGACCCGAGGCACGCTCGTGAGAGGTGGTGTTTCTGTGAACCAGCACGGTCCAGTGCTGTGAGTGGCCTGCAGCGTCCCTCACGTTACCTTGCAAGGAAGTCCTTAAGCATGTCAAAAATTCGATCGGTAAAGGCCATTCCCCTGTCGTTTCGCTTGCCTGAAGGTAAGACCGTCACGCTCGGCATCGGCAGCACCATCAAGCGCGACACGATCATTATCCGCGTAGAGACCGAGTGCGGTGTTGTCGGGTACGGTGAGGCGCATCCTGGCCGCAGCCCGGGCGCCATCACGAGCCTGATCGCCAACACGGTTGCGCCGCTAGTCGTCGGGATGGATGCCTTTGATACTAATGGCGTCTGGAGCCGAGTCCACAAGATGCAACTCGCCAGTCATGGTACCGGCGCCGCAGCTTCGCTCGCGCTGTCCGGTATCGACATGGCGCTGTGGGATGTGCGAGGCAAACTTTGCAACCAGCCGCTCTATAAGCTGCTGGGTGGCAGCAACAAGGCGATTCCAGCGTACGCAGGCGGAATCGCGCTGGGTTACCAGGCACCGGAATCGCTGGCCGATGAGGCGCAGCAATACATCGACGCGGGATATCGTGCCATCAAGCTACGTCTTGGCGACGGCGTTGCCAACGATTTGGCCCGACTCACTCATGTCCGCTCGCGCGTCGGCGACAACATCGACATCTTGACTGATGTGAATGCCTCATATTCATTGGACGAGGTGCGTCGCTTGATGCCTGTCCTCGAGGACATCCGGGCGGGTTGGCTCGAAGAGCCGTTCGCATGTGACAACTTTGGTGCGTATCGGGCCGCAGCGTCGTTCAGCACGCGGGTGCCTCTGGCCGCCGGCGAGAACCACTACACGCGCTATGCATTTGCTCAGCTTCTCGACGAGGGCGCTGTGCAAGTCTTCCAACCGGACCTTTCGAAAACTGGTGGGCTCACCGAAGCCATGCGCATTGCCGGAATGGTGTCTGCGTGGGGCTATAAGGTACACCCGCACAGTTCTGCCACCGGCATCAATCACGCCGCCTGCGTTCACTACCTTGCCGCGGTCGATAACCCCGGGTACTTCGAGGCTTGTGTGTCGCACTACAACCCATTCCGCGACATGTTCGGTCCAGGTTTTGAGACGGATGCTTCCGGCTGCGTGAAGCCCCTGGAAAAGCCGGGCCTTGGCCTGGAGGTCGATGAATCCGTATTTGAAAGATTTGCGTTCATCGATGGCCCTGGCTACATCGTGAAGTTCTGATCCGAACAGATGTTTTTGCTGTGCACATTACTAGAGGAGACACAGTCATGAAGTTGTTTCGCATTGCCGCCGGGGCGGTCATGGCGTTGGCCACACTCGCCAGCTTCACTGCAAACGCCAAGGATGCGGCGTTTCCGTCCAAGCCCATTTCCCTTATCGTTCCCTGGAACGCCGGCGGTTCCGTCGACCTGACTGCGCGAAAGCTGTCCGAGATTCTGGGTAAGTCGGGTGTGACCGTGGTAGTCGAGAACGTCCCCGGTGGCACCAGCATTATCGGGCTGACCAAGGTGGCGAACGCCCAACCCGACGGCTATACGGTCGGCCTCGCCACCTCGTCTTTGATGGGCATCGTCGCGCAGAATGACACGAAGCTGCGAATCGACCAGTACAAGGCCCTGAACCAGACGACCGTGGAGCAACTTGTCCTGGTGGTGCCGAAGGCCAGCCCTGTCAACAGCATCGAAGACTTTGTCGCGCTGCTCAAGAAGAAGCCGGGCGCGGTGTCGATCGGCACGCCCGGCAACAACAATGTGAACCACACGTTGGCAGCAATGCTGGGGCGTGCGGCGAACGTAGATTTTGTCAATGTGCCCTACACCGGTGGATCGAAAGTACTGACCGATCTCGCAGGAAAGCAAATCGATGCCGGCGTACTGAAGCCTTCGGAGGTGATGGCGCAGATCAAGGGCGATCTGATCAAGCCGATTGGCGTTTTCTCGACGGAACGCGTGGCGATTCTGCCGAACGTCCCAACATTTGCCGAAAAGAAGATCGACGTGTTCCCGTACGGTCCGCTGGAGCAGATGTCCTATCTCGTTGCGCCAAAGGGCATTTCTCCTGAGCGCGCGCAGCAATTGCAGGAGCTGTTCGCCAAGGCCATTGCCAGCGATTCCTATAAGGCGTTTGCCAAGGAATTTGGCATGAAGGTGGCCGATGTCCGGGGCGACGACCTCCAAAAGCAGGCGGTAGCCATCCAGAACACCTTCAATACCGTGGCGCCGAAGATCTTTACCAAGCAATAAGAAGCCCTTATGTGGACGCCTCCCGGATTGCAAGCTTGTTTTGCATGTTGGTTGTCAGGTAAGGCAGCACGCGTATGTCCGGCCTGTTTGCGCAGGCCGGTTGAGCCTGCTGGCCCATATGGATTTCGCTGACGAGGGTCTCAGCTAACAATCGAACTCGACAGTTCAACGGTCTAATCAGACCTTCCTCGTCCCGGTCCAACCTGTTTGCCATCATGCAGTTTTGCTTGCGCTCCTTGGTGAAAGGGTTAAGTGAAGCGGAGCCTCATACAGGCGAGCGGCTACAAAGCCGTGCTCGCCTGTTGGTATCGGGTTCCTCGGTATAGGACAGCCCATATCGTGCGGGCAAGCTTGTTCGCCATGGCCGCCACCACGACGTTGAATGGACGTCGCTGCAGCAGACTGTCAAGCCACGGCGATCGTATGCCACGCGTGATCACGGCTCGGGCGCCGTGCATCAGTAACGTTCGCAAATAGGTGTCGCCGCGCTTACTCAATCCGAGTTGTCGGATCTTGCCGCCTGTCCCAACTTGTCGTGGCACCAAACCGAGCCAGGCAGCGAATTCTCGGCCGGAGCGGAAGGTGGCTGGGTTGCCAATGGTAGCGACAGCGGCCGTTGCGGTCAGCAGGCCAACTCCGGGGATCTCGGCGATCCTTTGACATTGCTGATTCTCGCGAAGGGCGATCTTGAGCCGATGCTCCAGGATGGCAATGTCCTTGTCCGTAGCCTGTACGCGGGCCCACTGTTCACGCAAGCTGTCGACAAGAATGGCCGGCAAGTGCTCCGCTGCAATGGCAAGAGCATCCGGAATCGCTTTTGAGAGCGCTTGATAGCCTTCCGGCAATGTCTGGCCGAACTCATGGAGCAGACCGCGTAGCGCGTTGGTCTGCATGATGCGGAATTTCATTAGTTGAGCGCGCAGGCGGTGTAGTGTGAGGATGGCTTGTTGTGCCTCGCTCTTGATGGCCACGAAGCGGGCGTCAGGTTGCTGGACCGCAGTCCAGATCGCCCGCGCGTCGGTGGCATCGGTCTTGTTGCGCAACACGAACGGTCGGACTGACCGTGCGCAGATCAGCCTGACGTCGTGACCAAGCCCCTGCAGTTGCCTAGCCCAGTGGTGCGCGCTGCCACAGGCTTCCATCGCCACCAGGGAAGGCTCGCGTTTCGTAAAGAACTCCAGGAGTTGGCTGCGCTTGAGTTTGATGCGCTCAGTTTCGCCGGTGGCCGAGTTGACTGCATGTAGTTGGAAGACATGCTTGGCGATGTCCATGCCGATTACGGTAAGCTTCATTTGGGATCCTCCCGTTCAGGTGGTTACTCGACATTTCCACTCTGGCACAACGATGCCGTGGCGGCGAGGATCCCCTTATTCCAACGTCATGGGGAACCCCCGTTGCCGGGGGGAGGCGTCCATACCATCTAACAAAATGATTTCCTGAGATGGCGCCAGCAGATGATGCAACCAGCCATTTTCAGGAAGGCTTCGTGAATGATTGCGAGGCGCTCGAAGCGGACTCGCAATCGCTTGAAGTTGTGCAGCCACGCGATCGTTCGCTCGACAACCCAACGCGTCTTGCCAAGACCGCTGCCGTGAGGCTCGCCGCGACGAGCAATCTCGGTGGCGATGCCGACGGCGTGCAGGGGCTTGCGGTACTTGTCGTGGTCGTAGCCGCGATCACCCTGAACGATGTGCGGTTTGGACAAGGGGCGACCCCGCTTGCCGCGGATCGGGGGAATCGCCTCGATCAGTGGCAGCAGTTGGGTAATGTCGTTGCGGTTGGCGCCCGTGAGTATCAGCGACAGCGGAATGCCTTGGGCGTCGGTCAGGACGTGGTGCTTTGAACCCATGCGGTTTTACACATCTCTGACCTTCCAAAGCGACCAGAGCGCCCGGGAAAAGCGTTTACTTTCAACGAGTTGAAGCGCCCCTTGTAAACTCTCTAAGTCTCGCGTTTACTGTCGCATTTTGGGTGACGCGTTGACGATTGAATCGACACACTGGGCAGCGACTGAGTTTGCCCACCTGGATCTCGGTGATGCGCGCCTCGACAAGCGAGCGAGGATGTTGATGGAGCGATTTGCGGCCGATCCGATGGCCAGCGTACCGAAGGCTTGCCACGGCTGGAGCGAGACCATGGGAGCGTATCGCTTCTTTGGCAACGACAGCGTTGACTGGCGCGATATTCTGGCGCCGCACTGGCAGCAGACCCGGCAGAGAATGGGGGCTGAACCCGTCGTGCTGTGTCTTCAGGATACGACGGAACTTGATTTTAACGGTCAAGGGGCTATCGGTCTGGGGCCGCTGAGCTATGAGGCGCAGCGGGGTATGTATCTCCATCCGACCTACGCCGTCACGCCGCAACGCGAACCGCTTGGTGTGCTGGACGCGTGGATGTGGGCGCGTGAGAAGCGGGATAAATTCGGCAAACGCGGTGGGCCAAAGGAAAGCTTGCGTTGGATTGAAGGTTACGAGCGCATCGCTGAAATGGCCCTGGAGCTCCCCAGCACGCGCTTGGTCTATGTCGCAGACCGCGAAGCCGACTTGATGGCGTTGATGCTGCATGCTCAAGAACTCGGTACGCCCGCCGACTGGCTCATACGTGCGGCCCACAATCGCTGCCTGCCGGATGGCGAGAAGCTGTGGCAGCGCACCATCAGCGGCAAGCCTATTGGCGAGATCGCTTTCACGATGGGATCGCGCCATGGCGTCAAGGCCCGCACCGTGCGTCAGCAACTCTGGGTGCAACGGGTTGATCTGCCAGCAGGTAAGGGCAAGACGGTCGCGGCGACGAGCATCGTCGCACGCGAGTTTGATGCGCCTGCCGGCGTCAAGCCAATCGAGTGGCGCCTCCTGACAAATCGCAGCGCAGCTAGTCTGGACGATGCGATTGAGCTTATTGACTGGTACCGCGCGCGCTGGGAGATAGAGACGCTGTTCAACATCCTGAAGAACGCCTGTCGCGTTGAAGCGCTCCAGTTGTCGGCGATAGAACGCCTTGAGCGCGCTTTGGCACTGTTCATGGTCGTCGCTTGGCGCATAGCGCATCTGATGCGGCTCGGACGCACTTGCCCGGACCTGGACGCTGACTTGTTCTTCGACCCGGATGAAATACGCGGCGCCTATCTGCTGACCCGTGTCAAACAGCCTGCTAAGCCAACGCTGAATGAAGTGCTTCGCCTGATTGCACGCCTTGGCGGCTTCCTCGGCCGGAAGAGCGATGGGGAGCCCGGCGTGAAGACGATTTGGCTTGGCCTGAAAGAAGTTCATGTCGCTGCGAAGACTTTGCGAGGATTACGAGTCGTCGATGATGGGGACAATTGTGTATAACCGCATGCTTTGAACCTGGTCGCGCGCGATCTGTGGGGTTAGGTCCTGTTTTTGACCCGACCCCACTGCCCGGATAGAAGAGGAATCGACGACTACACGAGACCAGTCGATGCGATTGGCCGCACGAAGCTTGGCCGGAAGTACCTCGTGCAGACGGTCCCAGACGCCAGCCTTCTGCCAGGCATGTAGGCGTCGCCAGCAACTCATGCCTGAGCCGCAGCCCATTTCCTGCGGCAGCATTTCCCAAGGGATGCCGGATTGCAGAACGAACAGGATGCCCGTGAGCACGGCACGATCGTCCAGCGGCTTGCGCCCGGGATAGCGGGCGCGCCGAGGCTTCGGTGGCGGCAGCAGTGGCTGGATGATTGCCCACAGTTCGTCGTCGAGTATTGGTTTTGCCATGTCCTTTGCGCAGCGATGACTGCGCAAAGGTTAACAAAAATCACTTGGGGTTAACAGCCCCCGTAAACTCATTTTGTTAGATGGTATGGACGCCTCCCCCCGGCAACGGGGGTTCCCCATGACGTTGGAATAAGGGGATCCTCGCCGCCACGGCATCGTTGTGCCAGAGTGGAAATGTCGAGTAACCACCTGAACGGGAGGATCCCAAATGAAGCTTACCGTAATCGGCATGGACATCGCCAAGCATGTCTTCCAACTACATGCAGTCAACTCGGCCACCGGCGAAACTGAGCGCATCAAACTCAAGCGCAGCCAACTCCTGGAGTTCTTTACGAAACGCGAGCCTTCCCTGGTGGCGATGGAAGCCTGTGGCAGCGCGCACCACTGGGCTAGGCAACTGCAGGGGCTTGGTCACGACGTCAGGCTGATCTGCGCACGGTCAGTCCGACCGTTCGTGTTGCGCAACAAGACCGATGCCACCGACGCGCGGGCGATCTGGACTGCGGTCCAGCAACCTGACGCCCGCTTCGTGGCCATCAAGAGCGAGGCACAACAAGCCATCCTCACACTACACCGCCTGCGCGCTCAACTAATGAAATTCCGCATCATGCAGACCAACGCGCTACGCGGTCTGCTCCATGAGTTCGGCCAGACATTGCCGGAAGGCTATCAAGCGCTCTCAAAAGCGATTCCGGATGCTCTTGCCATTGCAGCGGAGCACTTGCCGGCCATTCTTGTCGACAGCTTGCGTGAACAGTGGGCCCGCGTACAGGCTACGGACAAGGACATTGCCATCCTGGAGCATCGGCTCAAGATCGCCCTTCGCGAGAATCAGCAATGTCAAAGGATCGCCGAGATCCCCGGAGTTGGCCTGCTGACCGCAACGGCCGCTGTCGCTACCATTGGCAACCCAGCCACCTTCCGCTCCGGCCGAGAATTCGCTGCCTGGCTCGGTTTGGTGCCACGACAAGTTGGGACAGGCGGCAAGATCCGACAACTCGGATTGAGTAAGCGCGGCGACACCTATTTGCGAACGTTACTGATGCACGGCGCCCGAGCCGTGATCACGCGTGGCATACGATCGCCGTGGCTTGACAGTCTGCTGCAGCGACGTCCATTCAACGTCGTGGTGGCGGCCATGGCGAACAAGCTTGCCCGCACGATATGGGCTGTCCTATACCGAGGAACCCGATACCAACAGGCGAGCACGGCTTTGTAGCCGCTCGCCTGTATGAGGCTCCGCTTCACTTAACCCTTTCACCAAGGAGCGCAAGCAAAACTGCATGATGGCAAACAGGTTGGACCGGGACGAGGAAGGTCTGATTAGACCGTTGAACTGTCGAGTTCGATTGTTAGCTGAGACCCTCGTCAGCGAAATCCATATGGGCCAGCAGGCTCAACCGGCCTGCGCAAACAGGCCGGACATACGCGTGCTGCCTTACCTGACAACCAACATGCAAAACAAGCTTGCAATCCGGGAGGCGTCCACATAAGAGCTTCTAAGCCGTTCGCAAGTTTGCGTTCCCAGGTTGGGGCGCACACTTGCCCTCCCCCAGGGGCGTTTGCCTCCAGCCATCTTCCTGACGCTTTCCACAGCCCATCATCGCGGGCAGCGCGCAACAGTGGTCAGCGTTGACCCCATACTCTTTATGAACAATCACCGCTTCAACGAGCCGCGTCAGCTATTGCGCTCGATGTTTGATGCTGCTGTCGCTCGTGCCCACCCCTTCCACTGCATCGCACCCTATCCAACAGTTGGAAGCTATCGTCGTCGAGGCCGACGCCGTGATGGTGGCGCGCGGTGACCTCGGCGTTGAGATGCCGGCGGAAATAGTTCCTTCACTGCAGAAGCAAATCATTTGCGCATGCCGTCGGGCAGGGAAGCCCGTAATCGTGGCAACATAGATGTTGGAGTCCATGATCGCGGCGCCCGTACCGACGCGTGCGGAAGCAGCTGACGTCGCCACAGCGGTCCACGACGGTGCCGATACGGTGATGCTCTCTGCCGAGTCTGCCTCGGGAAAGTATCCTGTTGAGGCTGTACTCATGATGGATAGCATCATCTCGCGCACGGAATCGGATGCTCTCTACCATGATGCGATCCAGGCAAGCCATACCGCACCTCGCGCTGAGTCTGCCGATGCCATCGGCTACGCAGTACGTCACGTTGCCGGCCTGCTGAGAGTACCTGCGGTTGTCACATTTAAATGACCGGGCTGCTTGTACTACTGGACCTGGTGGTCCAGTCGCCATCGCAGGCGCGTGAGTTCGTGCGGCCAGGTCGAGGCTGGCGGGCTCGCCCACGTTAATCAGAATGAAGAATGGTGGTAGTGGAGCGGGAAAGACGACGGCAAGGTCCCCAACACGAATTCGCCTTCGTCACACAAATTGCGGAAGACCCAAGTTCACGGAAGCGCAGGGATTGGGCATTCGAGGCGCGTTGCAGAATTGCGTTTGCGCCTCGAGCCCTTGAAGCGAAGATAGCCAGCGTTGGCCGGGACGGGACTAAGGCGCCGCTACGATTTTCACCGCGGCAGCACTTTCCCGAACGATCAGCTCCGGCTCGAATTCGTCCTGCAGATTTTCCCGCCGTGCCGTGCCTTCTATCTGCGCAATGATGTTCCTCGCGGTCAGTTCGCCGATACGCACGGGGTTCGAACGCATGGTTGTCAGGGTGGGCGTGATAAGTTCCGCGACCTGCCAGTCCCCGAAACCGGTCACGGAGATATCGGCCGGAATGGACCGGCCCAGGGCGCGGCACTCGGCGATGGCGGCGACCGCGATGAAGTCGTTTATGCAGATCAGTGCGGTAGGCCGATGTGGACTGGTCAGACAGGCGCGCGCTGCGGCGCGGGCCGGCTCGACCTCATATGGAGTGGGCAGGACCAGCTCCTCGCGCAGTGCGATGCCGTGTTCGCTGAGCACGTCCTTGACGCCTTCCAGCCGCTGGACCGACAGATGCTGGGTGTTCAGCGGGCCAGGGAGGACGGCGAATTCGCGGTGCCCAAGGCCTACCAGATAGGCGGTCAGGCGCCGCATCGCCAGCCGGTTGTCGTAGCCGACCGTCGGATGGCTGCCTTCGCGATCCGTTGCCCACATCAGCACATAGGGGACATTGTGCTTATGGATAAGAGAGAAGACTTCGGGATGGTGCTGCGAGCCGATGATGGCGATGCCGTCCACGCGCCGCTCCAGCAGTTCCCGCGCACAGCGCAACTCGATTTCGCTGTTGTCGCGATGACACGTCAGAACAACGGTATAGCCTAGCGCTTCGAGCTGCTTCTCAAGGGTGTCCACGGCTCTTGCGTACAGTTCGTTCATCAGCGTCGGCGCAATGATGCCGATGGACATGGTCCGTCCCGAACGCAGGATTCGGGCAGCGGCAAAGGGCACATAGTCCAGGCTGGCAATCGCTTCCTGCACGCGCTTCAGGGTCTCTGGCCGCAGCAGTTCCGGTGCCGACAACGCGCGCGATACGGTGGCGGAAGACACGCCGGCAAGGAGAGCGACCTGTTTCACGTTGACCATATTCGGCATGCCTCGAAAACGAAAAAAAGAGCAAGGTTGGAGTGAAGGATGAGCCTGTCCAGGGGTGGCTTGGCGGCCCGGCCTGACGACGCATTGTATCGCTGGGGGCAAGTCCGCTGGTCAGGAACGCCATGCAAGCGCCGGTCGCGGCAATGCGGCCGGCGCTTGCCGCGGCTAGTCGAGCCGCACCTTCGCAGAGTCCGCAACCTTTTTCCATTTGGCGAGTTCGGCGCGAAGGAAGGCGTCGAACGACTCCGGCGTGCCGCCGACGATCTCGGCGCCCTGAGCCAGCAGCTTCTCCCGGATGTCCTGATATTGCAACGCCTTGTTGAACTCAGCATTCATCTTGGTGATGATGGCCGGCGGCGTGCCCGTCGGCACCATGAAGCCGCCCCAGGATACGGCCTCATAGCCGTTAATGCCCAGTGCTTCGTCTACCGTGGGAACATCCGGCAAGGAGGGGAGCCGCTTCTTGCTGGTGACCGCAAGTGCGCGTAGCTTGCCGCTTTTGACCTGCGGCATGCCGGCAGGGGCCGTCGGCAGCGCGACATGGATCTGCCCGCCCAGCACGTCGGTCAAGGAGGGTGCGTCACCCTTGTAAGGGACATGCGCCATCTTGACGCCCGCCATGGTATTGAGCAGCTCGCCCGCGAGGTGGTTGCTCGCCCCGTTGCCTGCCGAGCCGAAGGTGATCTCGCCAGGCTTATCCTTGGCCATGGCGATCAGTTGCCTCAGATCCTTGATGGGTGAGTTCGCTGCCGTGACGATGATCAGCGGAACCGTGGTCACCAGGATCACGGGCGCGAAATCCTTGACCGAGTCATAAGGCAATTTCGAATAAACCGCAGGATTGATCGCATTCGGACCAAGGTTGGCCATCAGCACCGTATGTCCGTCCGCGGCCGATTTCGCCACGAGTTCGTTGGCAATGATGCCGTTGGCGCCCGGCCGATTCTCGATGACGACCGATTCTCCCCAGGCCTGGCTAAGCTTTGTGCTCAGCAGCCTGGCGGTGACATCTGAAGCGCCGCCGGGCGGATAGGGCAAGACCACGCGGACCGGCTGGGCGGGCCAGTCCTTGGCTGCCGCGTGCTGCCACCCGGAGATCGCTGCCAGGCAAAGCAGGGCGGCGGACGCTTGTCGTAGATATCGATGCATGATGGGGTCTCCTGTCTCCTGATGCGATCCTGCTTCGGGATCGCGTTTGTGCTAACTGCAGTTCAAATCGCTCCTCCCTTGCGCAATACCGAAATCCGGTCCGCGGACCAGCCGAGGTCGCGGCTCAGGACGTCGTCCGTATGCTCGCCGAGCACTGGCGGGGCACGCCGATACTCGACGGTGGAGCGGGAAAACTTGATCGGGTTGGCGATCTGCGGCGCGATCGCCCCGCTTCCATGGGGAAGCGAGAACACCATGCCGCGCGAACGCACTTGCGGATCCGACAAGGCCTGCGGAATCGAATGGATCGGTCCGCACGGCACGCCGGCGGCTTCCAGTCCGAGCAGCCAGGCTGCCGTGTCGCGGCCACGAAATCGGTCCGCCAACAAGCACACCAGGCCCTCGCGGTGCTTCAGGCGCGCGGCGTTGGTCGCGTAGCGCTCGTCGCGTGCCAGTTCGCCCAGGTCCAGTGCGGCGCACAGGGCACCGAACTGCCGGTCGTTGCCAACTGCAACGATCAGCGCGCCATTGCTGGTCGCGAACGACTGGTACGGCGCGAGGTTCGGATGGGCGTTACCCCAGCGTCGTGGCTCGGAACCCGCTACCAGGTAGTTGGAAGCCTGGTTCGCAAGCCACGCGACCTGCGTGTCGAGCAGGCTCATGTCGATGTACTGGCCGCGCGCGCTCTCGACCCGTTCGAACAAGGCGCTGACGATGGCCACCGACGCGTACATCCCTGTCATCAGGTCCGAGATAGGTACGCCGCATTTCTGCGGCCCTCCGCCGGGG
The DNA here is from genome assembly GCF_032465815.1 of Cupriavidus sp. BIC8F. NCBI lineage: Bacteria > Pseudomonadati > Pseudomonadota > Betaproteobacteria > Burkholderiales > Burkholderiaceae > Cupriavidus > Cupriavidus sp. BIC8F. Next base: position 73,410 of record NZ_CP136097.1, read on the forward strand.
AGGTCGTCGCACTCGCCGGTGATGCTCATGAGCCCGCCCATGGCCTGCACAACGAAGTCGTAGCCGGCCCGGTGACTGTACGGCCCGGTCTGCCCGAAGCCGGTGATCGAACAGTAGACCAGGCGTGGATTGAGGTCCGTCAACGTGTCGTAGTCCAGGCCATAGCGCCGCATGTCGCCGCATTTATAGTTCTCGACGAAAACGTCGGCCGTTTTCGCCAGTTCGCGGAGCACGGCCTGTCCCGCCTCGCTGCTGACGTCCACGGTGATCGAGCGCTTACCACGATTGGCGCAAAGAAAATAGGCCGACTCAGCCGTCGGGGTGCCGTCTTCCCGGGCAAGGAAGGGCGGCCCCCAGGCGCGCGTATCGTCCCCGCTGCCGGGCCGCTCCACCTTGATCACGTCGGCACCGAGGTCCGACAGCAATTGGGTGCTCCACGGTCCCGCAAGGATGCGGCTCAGGTCGAGCACCCGGATGCCTTCCAAAGGTCCTGCCATGGTCTTGCCTCCTGTGAATGCCAGAGCGCTTCAGCTCGGGTCGAACAGTACGCCGGGATTCAGGATCTGCTTAGGGTCGAGCGCTTGCTTTGCTGCCTTCAGCGCGGTGCAGAACAGCTCGGGCCGCTCCTTGTCATACCAGGGCCGATGGTCCCGTCCGAGCGCGTGGTGGTGCGTGACGGTGCCGCCGGCGTCCACCATGGCCTGTTCCGCCACCCGCTTGATCGCCATGTACTGCTCGGGAATACGGGCCTTGTCCCCATAGGCAAACCAGGTGAAGTAGGGCGCAGGGCCGTCCGGATACAGGTGGGTGAAGCGGCAGGTCACCGAGCCGGGGCGGCCCGTCACTTCGCGGATGATGCGATGCGTCTCGGTCTTGACGTGCTGGTGAAGCGCGGCGAAGCGGTCCCATGTGACGGCTGTTTCCATTGTTTCGCGCATGACGCCGCGTGCAATGGCGTACTCGCGCAGATAGGGTCCGCGCAGGAACTTGTTGCGCCAGCTTGCCGTGGCCGAATCGGCACCTTCCTCCTTGGTTGACGGAGCGGTATCCCAATCGCCGGCGCATGCTGCGCAGATCTCCAGCGCGCGCGCCATCCACGCATCGACCGGGTGGTCCGCCGACTCGAAGCCCAGCACGAGGATGTCGTAGGTGCCGTCGCTGGAGCCGGTGTAGGCTGCCTCCTCGCGCTCGACCAACCGCGCGTTCGCGGGGTTCAGGCCCGACTGTGACAGCAGCCGCGTCGCCTCCACGGCCCGCGCATAATCGCGGAAGCGCACCGTGGCCTGTTTGCGGAAGACCGGGCGGCGGTGCAGCTTGACCCAGGCCTCGGTAATGATGCCAAGCGCGCCCTCCGAGCCCAGGAACAGCCGGTCGGGATTAGGGCCCGCGCCCGATACCGGAAAGCGGCGCGACTCGATATTGCCCGCGGGAGTCACCACCTTGAGGCTTTCGATGTGGTCGTCGATCTGCGTGTATGCGGTGGCGAAATGCCCGGCGGCGCGGGTCGCGATCCAGCCCCCCAGCGACGAGAACTCCCATGCCTGCAGGAAAAAGCGCATGGTCAGCCCGGTCGGCTTGAGTTGACGTTCCAGGCTCGGCCCGAGCACGCCGGCCTGGATGCGCGCGGCTTGCGAAGTCTGGTCGACTTCCAGCACCTTGTCGAAATGTTTCAGGTCGAGTGTGAGGACGCCCCGGTAGCGATCGTGCTCCGGAGGGTTCACCCCGCCGACCACGCTGGAGCCGCCGCCGTAGGGAACGACGGCGAGCTGTTGGCGGCCGCACCAGTCGAAGAGATCCACGATCTCCTGTTCGGTCTTGGGGTATGCGACGACGTCTGGCGGATTCGGGAACTCTTTCCGAATGGCCCGCGCCACGTCCACCGTACCGGCGCCATAGGTGTGATAAAGGCGGTCATAGTGGTCGGTCGTGCAGATCTCGCGCAGCGTTGCAGGCGGCTGAACGCGCGGGGCGCGAAGCTCGATTTCGTCCGCGGTGGGGAAGGGCACGGCCTCGAAGTGCTCGACGCCCAGCAGCCGGCTCCACGCGGCCTCGAACTCCGAGATTTCCTCCGACGTGACGGTGTCCCCTTCGTAGCCCCAGCCATAAAACTTCCGACGGCGTTCCTGCATGTCGATGTCTCCTTCGTGGTTTCCGTTGAATGTAATCGATTACATTTCAGCGCAAAAAATATTGCAAAGCCTCAGAGTGGATGGAAAACTGGCAATGCAATCGATTACATCAGTCTAGGCGAAGGGAGAACGATGTCAAGGACGAAAGGGTGAATTTCAGCAGAAGCGGGACGACGATGGGAGACATGGGCAGAAGCGGGGCAAGGGATTGAGGGCCAGGGGCACGGGTGGGCGGGCGCGCTGCTGTCGTATCCGCAGTCGACGTGCGAACCCGCTTGCCGCGAATCACGCCGCGCAAACTCTGCTGGTTCCTTGCGGCACGCCCGCCTGGATGCAGATGTGCTTCAACTCGGTAAAGTCGGCCAAGGCGTCGTACCCGTGGAGCCGTCCAAGTCCGCTCTGCCGATAGCCGCCCGTCTCCGCTTCGGCGAACAGGCGGTTGTGGTCGTTGACCCAGACGGTGCCGTTTCGCAAGGCCCGCGCAAGCCGCATGGCACGCTCGCCTTGTTGCGTCCACACGCTGGCGGACAGGCCGAAGACGGTGTTGTTGGCTTTTGCCAGTGCCTCGTCTTCGGTCGCGAAGGTCTCGAGCGTGGCGAACGGACCGAAAATCTCCTCTTGGCAGAAGAAGGCATCGGGGTCGCTGTGTTCCACCAGCGTGGGGCTCAGGAAGGCGCCACGCGCGAGCGCGCCGGTTGGCATGGCGCCACGCAGCAGTACCGAGTCAGCCTCGTCGCAGGCGCGCTCGACGAGGGCGCTGATCGCTGCGCGCGTCGGGTAGTCGATCAGCGGGCCGATTTGCGTGTCTGGCTCGATGCCGGGGCCGAGGCGAAACGCGGCAAGGGCCGCAGTCAAGTGCCTGCGCATCTCCGGTGCGATGGCCTCGTGTACCAGTATGCGCCGCGCCGCCGTGCATTGCTGGCCCGAGATGATGGTGGCCGCTAGCGCTAGCCGTTTCGCAACCGCCTCCGTGTCGACGTCATCGAACACCAGGCAGCACGATTTCCCGCCGAGTTCTAGCGAGAGCTTTTTCACACTATCCGCGGCGGCAATCATGATCTTCTTGCCGGTCGCGGTAGATCCGGTAAAGCTCACCACATCCACGTCGTGCGAACGCACCAGGCGGTCCGATGCGGCATAGCCCGTTTCGCAGACGAAATTGACGGCGCCGGCCGGCAGGCCGGTCCGCTCGAACAAGCGCAGCATGGCCGCTGTGAATAGCGTGGTTTGCGCAGCAGCCTTGACCACTGCCGTGCAGCCGGCGGCGAGCGCTGGTGCGAGCGAGCGCACGAGCAGCACCGCCGGCGCGTTCCAGGGGACGATGATGGCGGCGACGCCGGCCGGCTCTCGCAGGATGGTCGATATCGTGCCGGGCTCCGGCTCCAGCACGTGGCCCGGAATGTGCCGCGCCAGCCCGGCGTAATAGCGGACTTCCGAGATGGCGGCGCCGATCTCGCCCCGGGCCTGCGCGATGGGCTTGCCGTTTTCGGCGGTGAGCAGTCGGGCCAAGGCCTCTCGCTCTCCTTCGAGCGCGCCAGCCCAGGCGAGCAGCACATTCTGCCGCAGGCGGGCATCGTGGCCCCACGTCGTGCGTTCAAAGACGTGCCGCGCGGCGGCGATGGCAGCGCCGGCTTCCGTCGTCCCGCCGTCCGGGAATTTGCCGATCAGGGTTCCGTCCGCGGGGTTGATGCTATCGGCACAAGGCTCGCCGGACCAGGTGCCGGAAATCCAGTGTTGCGCGTTCATTCGTTGTTCTCCTTGTTCGAGTCTGGACTGTCGGAAGACGCAGCGGCATGCGACGCGCGCTGGATCTCGCCGGAAATGATGCCGATCAGCGCTTCCGCGGCGGTGCTGGGCGGGCGGCGGGGGTGACTGATGCGCACGATGTGCCGGACAAGACGAGGGGCGAGGATGGAGTGCGCACGCAATGTGCCGTGGCCTACCGCGCGCTGTACCGCTATGCGGGGCAAGATGGTCGCCATGTTCGTCGACTCGACCAGCTTGACGATCGTGCCGAGCGTGTCGACCTCGTATTTCGGTGTGAGCATCATGTCGAACTGGTGCGCCGCGCTGTCGAGAACGCCGCGCAGGCCGTGGCGTTTGGTTGGCAGGACCAGTTCCACCTGGGTAAGACTGGACAACTGGACCGAGGCGGGCAGATCCGGGCCGTGGGCGGCGCTCGTTGCCAGCACCATTTCCTCGTCCAGCAGCGGCCGGGAGTCAAGGGACAATTGGGCGCGGGGCTTGTTGATGATGGCCACATCCAACTGACCGCCCGCTACCCAATCGATCAGCGTCGTGCTGTAGCCGTCGGCCACGGTCACCTCCACTTGCGGGTAACGCGCGCGGAAGCGGGCGAGCGACTCGGCGAGCGCGCCCTCCGCGATCGAGGCTATCAAGCCGATTGTGATACTGCCGGAAATGATCTCCTCACGTTGCACCAGTTGTTCACGCGCATGCGTGATGTCGCGCATGATTGGCAGGAAGAGCCCGTACATCTGGCGGCCTGCCGGGGTCGGCGACATGCCGTGCGCGCCTCTTTCGAATAGCTTTTGATTCAGCTCTTCTTCGAGTTTTGCGATCTGCATGCTCAGTGCAGGCTGCACGATATGCAGTCGCTTGGCCGCTCGCGTGACGGAGCCGTCCTCGAACAGCGCAATAAAGTACTGGATTTGCTTTAAGTCCATGTGCCCGGTGTGCCGCATTAATGCATCATTAATAGTGATAGATGAGATCAATTTATGTGAAGCGGTGATTTCGCGGCGCGGGGCGAGAATGCCGTTAAATGCCGCTCATCGTGCATTTCCTCGCGGCAGCGGAATAAAAAGCGGGGCGCTTCCGGGGGTTCTCTATTAGCGTTGCGCGCTTGCCGCGTGTCATCAGGTCAAATACTTATATCAGTAACGATGATATTTCGAATCAATAAACAGTATTAGACCTGATGTAGCTTCCTGACTAGGCTTGCCTCACCTTGCGTGCGGTGGGCCAGTCAGGACCTGGGCCGCACGCCGACGACTCAGGAGCAATGCAATGTTCAGGCACATGGCCGAATCAACGTACCGCGCGCCGGAACCCATGGCGTTGCCGGAGGAGGCGCTGACCCTGCGCAGCTGGCTGCGCCACCTTGGCAACACCGGCAGGCTGGCGGCAATAGACGAGCCGGTTGCGCTTGAGCACACCCTTGCCGCGGTCGCCAAGCGGCTGGATGGCGAGCGCGCGGCCTTCTTCAACCGGCCCGGTGGCCATGCGATTCCGGTGGTGAGCGGATTCATGTCTCGCCGCTCGTGGATCGCCGAGGCGATGAGGGTGCCCGAAGACGGCTTGCTGGAACGCTTCCGCAGTGCGGCCGCGCAGCCCCTGCCGGTGCGCGAGATCGCCCAGTGCGAGGCAGCGTGCCAGCAGGTCATCCACCTGGACAAGGTGAACCTGCACGAACTGTTGCCCATCCCGACCCACAGCGAGCACGACAACGGTCCCTATATCACGGCCGGCCTGGCCATCGCGCGAAACCCGCGCTCGGGCGTGCAGAACGTCTCGATCCACCGCATCCAGGTGCATGCGCCGGACCGCATGGCCATCCTGATGCTGCCACGCCATCTCGACGCGTTCTACCGTGCGGCCGAAGCATGCGGCGAGGCTCTGCCGATCGCCATCGTCATCGGTGTCGATCCTCTCACCATGCTGGCTTCGCAGGCCATCACACCGATCGACCATGACGAATTGGAGATCGCCGGCGCGCTGCATGGGGCGCCGCTTCCCGTGATCAAGTGCCGCACCAGCGATGTGCGCGTGCCAGCCAATGCCGAGATCGTGATCGAGGGCCGGCTTCTGCCCGGCGAGCGCGAGATGGAAGGACCCTTTGGCGAGTTTCCCAAGTACTACAGCAGCGCCGAGTTGCGCGAGGTCATCCAGGTCGATGCTGTCACGCACCGGCATCGCCCGATCTATCACACCATCGTGCCGGCGGAGATGGAGCACCTGCTGCTTGGGGCGATTCCGCGCGAGGCCACCTTGCTGGCACATCTGCAGCGCAGCCATCCCGGGGTGCAGGATGTGCATCTGTCAGTGGGCGGCGTATGCCGGTATCACTTGTATGTGAAGCTCGACAAGAAGCGCGAGGGCGAGGCGAAGAACGTCATTCTCTCAGCGTTTGGCGCGCATTACGACATCAAGCAGGTGATCGTGGTGGATACCGATGTCGACGTCCACGACCCCGCCGAGGTCGAATGGGCGGTCGCGACGCGCTTCCAGGCGGACCAGGACCTGGTGGTGATCGCGGGGGCGCAGGGCTCGGTGCTCGATCCCTCCACGACCGTCGCGGCCAGCCTGGCCGGTATCGACAACCCGGAGCCGCACCTGCAAGGCATCTGCGCCAAGATGGGGCTCGACGCGACCCGCCCGGTCAAGTACGCGGGGCATGTGTTCACGCGCGTGCGGATTCCAGGCGAGTCAACCATCGATCTGCAGGCGCTGGTGTCGGCCGACTCATCGCGCTGGAAAGCGTATCTCGGCGATGGAGCGTGATGCCATGGCCAGCCAGAAACGCATCATCGTCGGCATCTCCGGCGCCAGCGGCGCCGCCATCGGCGTCAACCTCCTCAAGGCGATACGCAGCCTGGACAACGTCGAGTCGCATCTCATCGTGTCGGCTTCGGGCATGCTCACCGCGACCCAGGAACTCGGCATCAAGCGCAGCGAGCTCGAAGCGCTTGCCGACATCGTGCATAACGTGCGCGATATCGGCGCGACCGTAGCTAGCGGCTCCTTCGTGACCGAGGGCATGGTGGTTGCGCCATGCTCGATGAAGACGCTGGCATCGGTGGCCAACGGGTTCTCCGACAACCTGCTGACGCGTGCCGCGGACGTGGTGCTCAAGGAGCGGCGGCGCCTGGTGCTGGTGGCGCGTGAAACCCCGCTGAACCTGGCCCATCTGCGCAACATGGTGCACGCCACTGAGATGGGCGCGGTCGTGATGCCGCCCGTTCCCGCCTTCTACACGCATCCGGTCAGCATCGAGGACGTGGTCAATCACACCGTGGGTCGCATCCTCGACCTGTTCCAGATCGAGCACGACACACTGGCCAGCCGCTGGTCGGGGCTCGCTCACGATTTCGCCGGCTGAACGCCAGCGCAGCGGACCGGGGCGTCGATCCCGGCCGCGCCTTGAATACTGAACCAGCAGGAGACAGACATGAAAACGTGGCTCGCCCATGCCGGGCTCGCTTTGCTGTTGGCAACGGGACTTGCCCATGCGGACGGCTATCCCGCCAAGCCGATCCGCATCGTGGTGCCGTACCCGCCCGGCGGCTTTAACGATACGCTGGCCCGCATCGTCGGCAGCCGGCTCACCGCAGCCTGGGGCCAGCCCGTGGTGGTGGACAACAAGCCCGGGGCGGGCACGATCATCGGCACCTCGTTCGTGGCCAAGGCCGCGCCCGATGGCTACACCCTGCTGGTGGTGCAGTTCCCCTTCGGTGCCAATCCCTGGCTCTACAAGTCGCTGCCTTACGACACCCTCAAGGACTTCACGCCCGTCATCCTGGCGGGGCAGTCGCCGATGACCCTGGTGGTGACAAGCGGGTCGCCGATCCGGTCCGTGGACGATCTCGTCAAAGCCGCGAAAGGCACGCCCGGCAAGATCAACTATGGCTCGTCGGGCAGCGGTTCATCCAATCACCTTGCCATGGCGCTGTTCGAGCGCAGTGCGGGCGTCTCGCTTGCCCAGGTGCCTTACAAGGGCAGCACGCCCATGCTGACCGACCTGGCCGGCGGGCAGGTCGAAGTGGCCTTCGACGCCTTGCCCCATGTGCTGCCGTTCGTGAAGTCCGGCAAGGTACGCGCGCTCGCCGTGGCGGACCGGAGCCGCTTCGCGTCGCTTGCCACGGTGCCCACCATGGCGGAGAGCGGCCTGCCCGGCTATGACGCGTCCTCGTGGCACGGCATTGTCGCGCCGGCCGGCACGCCCCCGGAGATCGTGCGCAAGCTGAACGCGCAGATCAACGACGCGCTGCGCACGGCGGATGTGCGCAACATCTTCCACGACCAGGGCGTCCGGCCGGCCGGCGGCAGCGCGGCGGACTTCTCGGCGTTCATCGGCAAGGAACTGGCGAAGTGGAAGCAGGTCGTGCATGACGCGGCCATCCCCTCGCAATGACGCAGCAATGACGCAGTAACCACGCACATGATCAGGGGACAACACATGGGTACGCCGAGGGACCGCTTCGACTATGTGATCGTTGGCGGCGGGTCGGCCGGCTGCGTGCTGGCCAATCGCCTGTCGCGGGACCCCGGCATACGCGTCGCGCTGATCGAAGGGGGCGTCGATACGCCACCCGGCGCGGTGCCGGCGGAGATTCTCGACAGCTATCCGATGCCCCTGTTCTTCGGCGACCGGTACCTCTGGCCATCGCTGCAGGCGCGCGCCGTGGCGGGGGGGCGCGCCAGACTCTACGAGCAAGGGCGCGTCATGGGCGGCGGCTCGAGCATCAATGTGCAGGCCGCCAACCGCGGGCTGCCGCGCGACTACGATGAGTGGGCGGCGTCGGGCGCGCCCGGCTGGTCCTGGCAGGAGGTGTTGCCGTATTTCCGCAAGCTCGAACGCGATGTGGATTTCGCCAGCAGCCCGATGCACGGCAGCGACGGCCCGGTGCCGATCCGCCGCATCCTGCCGCCGGCATGGCCGCCATTTTGCACGGCTTTTGCGCAAGCGATGGGCCGCAGCGGATTGTCCGCGCTGGACGACCAGAACGCGGAGTTCGGCGATGGCTGGTTTCCCGCTGCCTTCTCGAACCTCGATGGCAAGCGGGTATCGACCGCCATCGCCTATCTCGATGCGAACACGCGCAAGCGGACCAATCTGCGGATCTTTGCCGAGACAACGGTGAAGGAGCTGGTCGTAACCGGACGCGAAGCGCGCGGCGTGATCGCCGTTCGTGCCGACGGGGCGCGGCTGGCGCTGGAAGCCGCAGAGGTCATCGTGTCAGCGGGCGCGCTGCAGTCTCCTGCCATCCTGATGCGCGCGGGAATTGGCGACGCGGCCGCGCTGCAGGCGCTCGGCATCGAGGTGGTGGCCGACCGGCCCGGCGTTGGCCGCAATCTCCAGGATCATCCTGCGCTGACCTTCTGCCAGTTCCTCGCGCCCGAGTACCGCATGCCGCTCGCGCGCCGGCGCTCCAGCATGACGGCGGCGCGCTTCTCATCCGAAGTGCCGGGCGGCGAAGCGTCGGACATGTATTTGTCCAGCTCGACACGGGCGGGCTGGCATGCGCTCGGTAATCGGCTCGGCCTCTTCTTCCTGTGGTGCAACCGGCCATTCTCGCGTGGGCAGGTGAGCCTTGCGGGCGCCCAGCCGGAGGTGTCGCCACTGGTGGAGCTCAACCTGCTGGATGACGAACGGGATCTGCGACGCATGGTGGCTGGTGTGCGCAGGCTGGTGCGGATCGTCGGTGCGTCGGCTTTGCATCAGCATCCGGATGATTTCTTCCCCGCCATCTTTTCGCCGCGCGTCAGGGCAATGAGCCGCGTGAGCCCCGGCAATGCGCTGCTCACCGCGTTGCTGGGGGCACTGCTGGATGTCTCGGGGCCGCTACGCAGAAGCCTGATCGCGCGCTTTGTCACGGGCGGGGCAAACCTGGCCAGCCTGCTCGCGGATGAGTCCGCGTTGGAGGGCTTCGTGCGCCAGAGCGTCTTCGGGGTCTGGCATGCCAGCGGCACTTGCCGGATGGGCGCGCATGCGGACCGGAGCGCGGTGACGGATACAACGGGCCGCGTCCACGATGTCGGCCGGTTGCGCGTCGTCGACGCGTCGCTGATGCCTCGGCTGCCGACGGCCAATACCAACATTCCCACCATCATGTTCGCGGAAAAGATCGCCGATGCCATGTTGGCCGAGCGCCGCGCAACCCGGCGGGCGTTGAGCGAAGTTGCCGATCCGGGCTGAACACCGAAGCTGAAAACCAAAGGTGAACACCGAAGCTGCACTATGGCGCGCCACCAGCGCCTGGAACGAGGAGACAACGATGAAATACGATGACGAAGTCCGCGCACGCTCTTACCGCTTCCGCGACGAGTATGTCGCGTCCACGCCCGCGTGGTACCGCGGCGAACTGCATCTCGCCTTCACGCTGCTGTTCACGGGTGGGGTGATTGCCTGGTGCGCGATGAAACTGCAAGCACCGACGCTGGCGCAGTGGCTCGCGATCGTGCCGATTTTCCTGTTCGGGAACTGGGCCGAGTGGGCCGCGCACCGCTATGTACTGCATCGGCCGACGCGCTTTTTCAGCATGCTCTACAAACGGCATTGCGCGGTGCATCATCGCTTCTTCACGCACCTTACGCTTGAGTACAAAGGCCAGAAGCACTGGCGCGCCTTGTTGTTCCCGCCCTTTGCGCCGGTGGCTTTCGTGCTTGCCGCAGTGCCGTTCGCACTGGCGATCGGCGCGGTGTTCTCGAAGAACGCGGGGTATATCGCGCTGATGACGATGGCGGCGTACTACCTGATGTACGAAGGACTGCATACGCTATCGCACATCACGGACAGCCCGCTGCTGGACAAGATGCCATTGGTGGGTACCGTGCGGCGCCTGCACGTCACGCATCACGATCCCGAACTGATGGCCATGCAGAACTTCAACCTGACCTTCCCGATCTGCGACACGCTGTTCGGCACGCGCAGCGATGCCCCGCGCGCGGTGCGCAGGCCGGTGGAAGGGCAGGGGTAGTCCAGGGCCGCAGCGCCCGGATCAGGCGGCGGTGCCGGATACCCTCCGGATCTCCTCGGCCACGATCGCGATCAGCGCGTCGGCGGCCGTGCTGAGCGGGTGCTGCGGATGGCTCACGCACACCAGGTGGCGTACGATGCGCGGCGCAAGGATGGGGTACACGCGCAACCGGCCCTCGCCCACGGCGCGTTGCACCACGATGCGCGGCAGCACCGTGGCAAAGCGCGTGGCTTCGACGAACTGGACGATGGTGCCAAGGATGTCGATCTCGAACTTCGGCTGCAAGGTCACGTCTTCCTGTTGCGTGGCCGCATCCAGCACGCCGCGCAAGCCATGGCGCTTGGTGGGCAGCACCAGTTCCAGCCCCGGCAGCTTGGTGAGTTCCACGGCTGCCGGCAGTTCCGGGCCATGTTTGGCACTGGTGACCAGCACCATTTCCTCGTCGTGCAGGGATTGCACATGGAGCGAGAGCTTGCCACGGGGCTTATGTACCACGGCCGCGTCAAGCTGGCCGGCGGAAACCAGGTCGATCAGCGTGGCGCTGAAGCCGTCCGCGACCGATACCTCCACGTTCGGGTAGCGCGCGTTGAAACGCGCCAGCGAACCCACCAGCACGCTCTCCGTCTCCGACGCCACCATGCCGATGGAGATGCTGCCGGCCACTTGCTCGTCGCGTTGCATCAGCTGTTGCCGCGCATTGGCCAGGTCGCGCACGATCGGCAGGAACAGCCGATACATCATGCGGCCGGCGGCGGTCGGCACCATGCCATGCGGGATGCGATCGAACAGCTTCTGTCCAAACTCTTCCTCCAGCTTGGCGATCTGCATGCTCAGCGCCGGCTGCACGATATTCAGCCGTTTCGCCGCGCGCGTGACGGAGCCGTCTTCGAACAGCGCAATGAAATACTGGATCTGTTTGAGGTCCATGCCAAGTGATCGATCAGGTATCAATAATTTTGTACGGCTGGGGCTGAGCTTATCAGCTTTTTTGCCGCCCCATCGCGGGAACGCCTGCCCACTATTTGGGGAAAACACTTACCCCCTGGCGCGTTAGCAGGCCAGATGTGCTCGTCAACGCCCATCCGGACTGGCATCATCGGAATTGATTTAGCGAATCAAAAAACACTATTAGAACTAATACCTCAACATTAGACATGCGAACGGCCGCCTCGCCGGCTGCGATGGTGGTCGTTAACGACGCGATTTGGCAATGGAAACAGCAATGAGACGCCGTCAGAAGCGCGCGCGGGCAGTCCTACGAGGTCGGTCGCGTGTCGTTGCGTGGCGTCGGCCACTGGAATTTCTGGGACTTGCGGTTCAGGCCATCGCGAAACGCAAGTCCAGTAAATTCCATGCGCAGCCACTGCATGACCAGGCCGGCTGTGACGGGCTGATTCACGCGCCATGGTGCGACCGAGTCCATCGGGAAGGTCTCGGCAAGCACCAGACTCAGCAGTTGGTTCAAAGTCCAGGCCATCGAGCGAATTTGCATCCACAACTCCAGCACGGTGCGCGTTTGCTGCCAGAGATTGCTCACGCCGAACCAGCGCTTGAGATTGTGGAACAGCGGTTCTATGCCCCAGCGGCGCGCGTACAACTGCACGACCTCCTCGGCGCTCAAGTCCGTTTCGGTCGCGAGCAGCAGACGGGGCTTGGTCCAGACCTGTTTCTTCGCATCGAAGAACTGGCACCAGACGGCACGCACCAACGCGCCCTTGAGGAAGCGAGCGCGGGCCTCGGCAGAGCGCAGGCGAACCTGCTGGTCTTTGCCATAGAGCGGCATGCGCAGTTCGATCGCGGGCAGTGCTTCGATGGCCTCGGCATTCAGGCGCTCGCCATAGATGCGCTTGCGACCACGTCTGGGTGCGGCGGTTGTCAAGATAGTTGACGCGTCACTTCATGCGGACTGCTTTAGTTCTTGCGGCTGCATCCGTTCCGGATTGAGCCAGACTTCATTCTCCAGCTCCCAATTGCGCGTCGATCGAGACCAACGCTGCGGATTGCGCGCCTTGGCCTCCGCGTACACGGCCTTGCGCTGCGCAAGCACAGCAGCGGCTACACCGTTGTGGCGCTGCGCCGGCGTGACGAATTTCAGGCCGCTGTGTTTGTGCTCGTGGTTGTACCAACGCACGAACTGCTGCGTCCAGGCACGGGCCTCATCGACACTGCCGAACGGCCTGCGTGGGTAGTTGGGCCGGTACTTGCAGGTGCGGAACAGCGACTCGGCGTACGGGTTGTCGTTGCTCACGCGCGGCCGGCTGAACGACGCCGCCACTCCCAGGTTTTCCAGGGTGGCGAGCATCGTCGCGCCTTTCATCGGGCTGCCGTTATCCGAGTGCAGCACCAGCGGACGTCCCGCCAGGCTCTCGGCCAGACTGGCACGCCGCATCAGCAGTGCGGCCAGTTCCGCCGATTCCGCCTCATGCACTTCGTGACCGACAATTTTGCGGCTGAACACGTCCAGCATCATGTACCAGTAGTAATACCGCCCCTTGACCGCCGACGGCAGCCACGTGATGTCCCACGACCAGACCTGGTTCGGCGCCGTCGCACAATGACTGGTCACCACCCGAGCCGAGGGTTGGCGCGCACGACCCCGGTGGTGCTGCTGCGAAACGCTGCGCAGCACACGGTAAAAGCTCGACTCCGACGCGAGGTACACGCCGCGGTCGGCCAGACCCGGCACGATCTGGCTGGGCGGCAGGCTGGCAAACTCCTCACTGATGGCAACCTCAAGAATCTGTTGCCGTTCGGCGTCGCTCAGTTTGTTGCCCGGTTCCGGCCGCACGGTCGTCGTGCGGCGATCGGCCGGCACCGCGTCGCCGTCACCCACCCAGCGCTGGAACGTGCGCAGGCTCAGGCCCAGTTCTTTGCAAGCCTTCTCCAACCGGCAGCCGGACTGCGCTGCCTCGCGGATCAACGATATACATAACAGGCGATCCGGGACGTTGATCAATCGTCCTCTTTGTCTCCCCAGATCGCCTGGGCTTTTTTTCTCAGAATCAGCAGCGCAGCCGCTTCCGCCAGCGCTTTCTCCTTGCGCTGTAATTCCTTCTCGAGCTGGTGGATGCGTTTCCTGTCGTCTTTCGACTGATGCCGCTGCTCCCGCGCCTGCTCCGCAGCGTTCGCATTGGCTGCCAGACAGGCGGCCCGCCAGGCGGCGATCTGTTCGGGATAAAGACCCTTGCGCCGGCAGTACTCGGCCAGCTCCGCTGCATTGAGCGGGGCGGTTTCCAGCACTACCGCAAACTTGTCTTCCGAAGACCATCCTTCGGGATTCTTCCCATCGCCCGGCACGACCAGCCCCTTTCCTTTCGCCTGTCGGCGCCACGTGTACAACGTCTGCTCGGTAATCCCGTTTCCCTGGCCAGCGCTGAAACCAGCACGTTTTCTGGCGGCATCATGCGGCGCACCAGCGCTTCTCTTCTCTCTGCTGAGTAGGCTTTCATTTACCCTGATTTTACCGCCCCCGGACCTCGTCTCTAAGAATCAGGTGACGTGACATCTATCCTGACGCCGGGGGGGTGTAGTTGGCGGTGGCGGGACGAGAAACAGTGCGGTGTCGATGCGCGCCTGTCCAATCACATGCATTTGTCTGCGCAGCAAAGGCAATACCAGGCGGGCGCGCATGAACCACGAATCGAACAGTACGCGCACCGGCTTGTTGGCCACCCCTGCCAGAGAGCGGACCAGCACCAGCGCAATCTTCAGCTTGTTGCGGTTGCCGGCGTTTGGCACCAGCCGCGAGAGAATTGGCAGCACCAGATTTCCCCCTCCGTTGCCCAGCGCGCTCACGCCCAGTGTGACCCAGCACTGGGCCCGCATGAATTGCGGCCGATTGATCTTTCGGCTGTGGTCGTGGCGATACGCGCAACCGGGCGCCTGCTCCGAGGAGCGCGGCACCAGCGTATCGTCGATGACCAATGTCAGCACATCGCATGGCAGCACTGTGAGCACCAGCAAGAACAATCGGCGGGCCAAACGCACGGTGCGCAAGCTGCCGCGCTCGAGAAGCTTGTAGTAGGTCGTCCAGTGCCTGCGTCGCGCGATGGCGCTGATAGCGCGCGTCACCCAGCCTTCTGGCGAAACCATACAGCCGCACAGCAGTTCGATAAAGCTCGCGCGAGAGCGAATCGGCACGGCCAGAAGCAGGAGGTTGATCCATTCGGACAGACACAGTCGTACACGGTTGGACAAAGACATGGGCAATCGCAAGAGGACCGAAAACGATCCTCATTGGCCGCCGCGCTGCTTGCGCTAAAACCCGCGCGCAAGCGCGCGGCGGCCACACGATCATTGCCCCATGTCAAGCATTTTTCGATTTCTTGAATCCGTTTCCAACCCGCTCGTTGAGCGGGCCTGAATGTCTAAAGTTGAGCATAATGGAGAAAATCCTCTCCAAGCGCCCGCACAATGGCCTTGCGCGTCACGCATTCATCGCCACTGGCGAGTGCGTGCAAGACCATGTAATCCTGCGCCGATAGCGGAATGGGTGCGAACCCAGGCGGAATCAGGGTAGGGGGTGCATCCGATAGTCGCCAAGGCGCCTCTGCCGGCGAGCCATCGGACAGCAGCCGCTCCTCCGGCAGCACCTGTGCACGGTCCGAAATATCGCGGGCGACGGCCACCCGCTGGCTCTGGCAGTCGGACAAGCGCGCCGACCACATGATGTGCACGATACTGCCGTCCTTGCGCAAATAGCGGTTCTCGAATTGACGCTGCAGATAACCAGCCTCGATCCGTTCGACAGCCTTCAGCGTTCTCTCCCGATCCTCATGAAAGACGAAGTCAATCATGGGCTTGCCCAGCATTTCCTCCGGTCTGTAGCCAAAGATGCTTTCGCAAGCCCCTGTGATGGACAGGAAACGGCCTTCGCGGTCGACGACGCAGATCGCGTCGAGCAGCAAGTCCATGACGTGCATGGGCGGCAGTGTTGCCATATTTGTTATTTGTTATTAGTGTTGTGGGCGCCCCTCCCTGGACGCCAGTGGTGCTTGCAATTTTACCTCGGGGGATATCTAAGGGCTGACGAGCTTGCGTCATCCGGTTGAGCAGATGACTGCGCTGCAAGTACACGCGGTGGCGGCTACACGATGAGGTGAAGGCGACTCCTTGTCCACGGTGTTACGGGTAAATGTCAAACGGTGGGAGAGCGGTGGGTGGCGTAGCATCGGTGTGCGGGAAGGCGTATCCCCTCGCAGGTTGTAAGCCTGACGGGAATCACCAATGACATGATTGCAGATGCGCTTGCTGCGTCGAAGGTCATGAGTGAAGCGGCCCGGTTTGTCGGCAATCTACTGCATCCGAGTGGTATTGCACGCCAAGATAGACCTCTTTGGGGCGGACACACATACGGTTATACTCCGCGCTTCACAACTAGCGGGTAATCGACAATGGTCGCTGCAACGAAAGCAACGAAGGTCAGGGCAGTCTCGAAGAACAAGCCTGCCGCAAAAAAAGTGGCCGTGCCAACAAAGAAGGCCAGCGTGCTTGCACGTGAGGCTCAGGCAGCGAAAAAGCGATTGCTGAAGCTGCGCACTGACACGAAGAAGGCCATTGAGGCGGCAAAGCGCGAAGTTGCGCAGGCGGTGGAAGCCGCAAGGTCCGCGCTTCGCTTCGAGAAGCAAGCCGCAAAGGACAAGCTGGCGGCGAAGAAGGCAAAGGCTGCGGGCGCCAAGAAGGCCACAGGCAAAGCAGCCGCCACGAAGGCGGCCCCGAAAAAGGCTGTGACCGGTAGCAAAGCCTCCGCGAAAACTGCGCCGAAGAAGGCCGCAGTGAAAGCCGTGACGAAAAAGCGGGCTCCCGCAAAGAAGGTGGTTCCGACCGTAGCGACACCCGAAGTTTCGGCATAATCGTTACCTCGGCTGGTGCGGTACTTCGCCAACCGGTCGATGACGGAAAGGGCGCACCGCTTGCGCCCGGTCTAATCCTCTGCCGACCCGTGCGTCGAGCCAATTATCTTCAGCAAGTATGAGCCGGCATCGATCAACCTCTATTTTGCCGGGGTCATAGTGGATGAGGCACAGAGGTTGGTTCCTCGACCAGTGTGACGAGATTTATGCGTGCCGACGACTCGCTCGCGAACTTCAGGGTAGAATCTCGCGCGTCGCTACAGGGCCGGACGCCGTGTTGGTTGCAGGCAGCGGACTCATAATCCGCCGGAGACATCCCACCGTGGGTTCGAATCCCACCCGGCCCACCAAGCGCGATGTACTGAAAGCTCTTCTAGATTCGACGATTCCAGCCTGAATGCCGTCTTATTTGTCACCACAGGCAGATCCGAGCAAACACCCCGCTTTCGTGTGGGCGCCGATCACCCCTCGGTCACATCAGCCTTCGGTTTCAAGCTGACCCAGAACCCTGTCCCGTTCAACTGGTTCATGACTAAGTCGGGGTAGGTGCGAACCATGTCAGACAGCGCGGCATGGCCGAAAGCCTTCGGGGAGAATCCGGGGTCGGTGCGCTTGAGGTACTGCCCCAGGGCGCCCAAACCTACCCAGCCGTCCGGTGTGTCGCCGGCGAGCAGTTCGACAGCCTTGATTACGGCCTTGGGCCGTCGCATCGCCGGTGGCTTCGCGGGAGCCGCTGTAGCCTTCAGCTTTGCAGGGTCCGCCGGTTCGATGACAGGCTCCGGCGGCAGCCACTCGAAGAACTGATCGCTGGCATTACGTAGCGCATCCGGCGTTTTAGCCTCGCCAACGATATGCACGGTGGCACCGCGTTCGCGGAGCTTGCGGCAGAGGTAGGCGAAATCCGAATCGCTGGTGACAAGGCAGAACGTGTTGGCGCGAGAGTCAAACATGGCCTCCATCGCATCTAGCGCCAAGGCGATATCCGCGGTGTTCTTGCCAGCCGCATACTGATATTGCAGACACGGCGTGAAGGCCAGCTTCACCAAAGCCTCCTGCCATTTGTGGGCAAGTGTGGCGTGATTGCCGTACCCTCTGCGAAGGACCACGCGCCCAAACTGGGCCACGACCCGGAGCGCGTATTCGAGAATCTCTGGAGTAGTGTTGTCGCAGTCGACCAGCACTGCAACCCGGGCGTCTATTCCGACCAATTGACCCGCCATCGCTTCCACCTTTGCATTGTTATTCCCGCATCATATGGACGGGCATGGATAGTTGTCCAGAAGTCGAGCCGATCCAGCAGTACTACGACACGCAAGTGGGACCTCAACGTGCGCGCCACCTCCGGTCTTCATGACACCCCCCACTGGGGGAGGGAACGTTGGACGCGACTTTGGCGGTAAAAAGTTGCCTGGTACCTTTCGGCCTGGCTACGACGAATGCCTATCCCAAGAATCAATTCCTGCGCGGCTGCCCTTGTCCTGCTCCTCGCCGCTGGTGGGACGAATGCCGCCACCTGCTTTCGCGACGCCTACGGCAACTTGGCCTGCCCCAACGGTCCGGGCCAGTGTGTCACCACTCGCACTGGCGAAGTCCGTTGCGCCCAGCCTGGTGGCGGTATCGCGCTTGACCAGTATGGCGACGCCCGCTGCGGGGTAGGCCAGTGCGTGACCGACGGCAGGGGCGCCGTGCAGTGCTCGAGCAGTTCGGGAGGCACGGCAGGCTACGATGCGACCGGCGCTGCTGTTTGCGATGCCGGTTGCCGGCCTGGCAGTGGCACCCTCTGTTCGTTGCCGCGCCGGTAGAGCGAGATGCTCTACCCGATTTCTTTCGTTTGGGTTAGCCAGCCGGTTGGTCGCGCCTTTCTGGCAGTCGCGCGCATTGAGACATTCCAGATACGCTGGCACTGCGCAGACCCACACGCGCTTCACGTCCGGGCAGGCTCAAGCTACCCCGTTTGCCTACTACCGGCGACGCGGTAAACGGACCTCAAACGCCGTCTCTGTCTGGTCGGAGCGGGCGTCGATTGATCCTTGATGGGCCCTGGCAATTTCGCTCGCGATATACAACCCGAGCCCTAGACCGCCCGCATGTTTGTCTGCGTGGTCTGGGCCTCTGCTCAGCGGCTCAAAGATCCGCCCCAGCGTCAGCTGGTCAATGGCGGGGCCGCTGTTCGTCACCTCTAGACGGACTTCCGCGTCAGAGCCAATGACAACGACGCGGACCGGATTGTCCGGCGCGCCATACCTGATCGCATTGAGCACCAGATTAGAAATCAGTTGCTGCAGGCGCGTACCGTCCCAAATACCCTGAACGTTGCCCAGCACCTCAAGATCGATGCGGCGATCCGGATGAGCGGCCCGCAACTGGTCCACGGTATTGCCAACCACATTGGCCAGATCCACGTCAGCAGGAGCAATGTTGATGCCTAAACCGAGTTGCGTCCGATTGAAATCGCACAAATCATCCAGAAGCGAATTCATGCTGGCGCCGCTTCGAATCAGTCGGGCCGCCGCTTCCGTTACCTCTTCCCCGGCGTTCAGCGCCGCCAGATATGCGGCGGTCATCTGGATGGTCTGCAGGGGACTGCGCAGATCGTGCCCTAGCATTCCGAGCAACAGATTGCGCGACTGCTCCACCTCTGCATCGAAAAAATCCACTGATTCCGCGACGGCCTGATCGATCGCCTCGTTGAATCGCATTACGTCATCCAGATCCGCGGCGACCAGCTCAAATTCGTCTATCCACAAACGCAGCACGCTGGCGCGTAGCGCCCGGTACTCAGCGACCAACTGGTTGATGTTGAAACCACTGCGCGCTCGTAGGATGGCGTGTGTTTGTGCAGCAGTCTCCGGCGCACTGGGCAACCCAGGGGCATGCCCCAGGGATTTTTCGCGTTGAGCCTGCCTCGTCTGGGGGGTCGCCAAATCCTTGGCCACGGCCTGCAGGATCTGCGGTGCGTGGTTGCGCAGAGCGAGGGAGTTCAGGTGTCTTGCAGCCGGCAGTAGGGTGGTCGCAAACGCCTCCCATTCCGCCAGAATGCGCCCCATGTCCCGCAAGATGAAGTCAGCTAGACGCATGCCTGTTCCTTTGGCGTGAGCCCGAATGCACTTATTATGCAGAATAGGATCTTACGTTAGCTTTGGATGGTCAAGAGGGCTTGGTGACTCTGTCAGATCCCTTGATCTGCCTGCATGGTGCACTCTTCTGGGGAGGCAGCCAGTCTCCGAGGCATGAAGTACCCGCGCGGCGTGTCTTTCCACGTAGGCGCATCAATGCAAGGCGCGGCAAATACCCCACTTGATTCCCGCCTCAGCAAAGGCGCGAATTTTTGAGCGGACGCAAGCCAAGCCGTGCGTCGTCTGCCGTCTCGCTCCACTGCCATCGGTCTCTTACTCGTCCCACACCGCATCGACTTCCCTGATCAGGTGTCCCGCGAGGACGTAATCGCCGAGCTTCGCTGCCTTTATTTCCAGCCGCTCCAACTCAGCCGCCTCCAGACTGCTGAACTCAAATTGGCAGTAAAGATTGCGCTGACGGAACGTCAACTTCGGACGACTGAGTCCGGCCAGGAGCGCCGCCGGCGAGCGGACGGCAATACTCTCATGGCCTCGATACTGGATCCGTACACCACGCTTGTCGCCCAGCCGGCCAAGTTCGATCGCGTCTTGCCAACCGGACTCATAGTCCAGATCCACGACCGTTACCCCCGCTGTTTCCAGGAGCTTGAGCGCTTCCGCTTTGGTCCCAGCCAGAGCTGTTGCCATTGCCTCCTCCGTTGCTGTCGGGCGTGCGGCTATTCTCCGCATCTCCCCCCATCCTATTGCATAGCAACATTGTAATGGGCGAACAGCCTTCCTGGCTGGGCCTTGCACCGGCACCAGGACTATATGGACTGAGTTCATGAACTTGCGGAAGCCGGATGTCACATCGACCTGAGATGGCGATTTCCGACCCTGACAGGATGGCGTGCCCTGTGTCGACGCCGGGACGCAAGCTGAGCCGGCGCTACAAGGGCTTCGCGCCGAATCGCTTCCGAGTGTCGTTGGGCTGGCAGACCGGCATCGATGATGCGCCAGGCATTTTCTTGACGGCGGCAGCTGGTTCCAGGTCGTCAATCATGCGGCTCGCGAGTTCAAGTGCGGCCTGGGCACTGGTCGATGGGAGTCCCGTGGAAAGCGCTAACCTCACTGCAAGCGCCGCTAGCCGTCCTTCTTCATAGGTAGGCATGTCGGTCTTCGCTCCTTTGTGTCGTCCACGTCATGACGGATCAGCGGCTCCGAAAAACACGGACGGGGAGAAGATTTTTCCAGTATGGGTGATTCGTGCTGAAGGGCAGGGAATTCTTGCCTCAGATTTCGGCGGCGTCCGCTCCAGCATCCGGCACTGGTCGTCTCGTCCGCGCACTGCACCGGTGCAATGTCAGGCCCACTCAGGTAAGCCCGCCATGCAAGTAACTTCGCGCTAATTTCGGTAGAGATCGCGGATAGGTGGCGGATACTGGAACACCAATACGGCTTCCAGCTTCCCGAGAGCATTGACCCTGAAGACCTCGATCAAGACACGTTGCCCGCCACCATTCACGCCACTGACATGATAAAACGCATGTCCCTTCCACTCGACTACGCCGACTTCCAGCGGTGATTCGATACCAAACAGCCGCGCCTGGCCTTGTAGACGCGAATCCAATTCCAGATCAAGGTAGTCCATTTCGCCCGGTGATAGTCAACAGCCACTTCTGGCTCCCAGATCATGAGGAGTCACCATACCCCCACAGCAAATGGAACAGTCGAGCGTGGCTATTGTTAGTCTCTATCGGTTCGCGGTGCCGGCAGGAAGTGAATGCTCCAGATCCAAGCCGCCAGGCATCCCAATGTGCATACCAGGATTGGTGGCAACGCGACCAAACGCTCACGCTGTCTCAGTGTCGAGACGAATAGCAGGGTAGTCCAATCAATGCCAGTTTTCTAGGCGAAAAACCGTGCGTAGCGCAGCCGATTCCGGCGCGTCATAGGGCTGAAGCATTGACTGATGGCGCCAGTCATCTGGAACACGTCTAGTGTCCGCCGTGCGCTGGTGGGTACGGTAGGCAGGCAGGTCTGCGCTCGCCTAAAAATCCAAAGGAGGATGCCGCGGCTTTCGCGGTCCGTCTGCTCGCTGACCGATGGCTTATCGGATGCGGCGCACCGCGTCGAGAACGGAATGTCCCTGAGGGGTCAGGCGCGGATAGGCATTGCCGCTGTCATGACCATGTTCCATCGTGACCAGTTTGTGTACCAACAACGTATCCAATTGCTCGGGCTCGAGGTCGTCGATCTCGTGCGCATCGCCAAGCAGCAGTAGTGCGGCGATTTCGTGTGGACTTAGCATGTCGGCCTCTTTGTCAGGATCAAAAGGGAACTACGACCGCTGGTCCGTGGATATGTTCCACGGCGGAAGTTGGAAAGGCAGTGGGGCATCGGTGCGAGGACGCGCGAAAGCGCACACCGACCATTGAAAGTAAGCCGTTTTGCTCGACGAATCAAGCTATGTCTCTGCTGCGGCGCAGCGATCCCATCACGCGGATGATTTTGGATCGCGTCTGAGGCGCACTCTGTGAGTCGCAACGTGGTTTCGAGCTCCTCCTTTCACGAATCGCAACCCCAGGTGCTTATGAAACCCTTAATCAAGATAACGTGGCCGGGAGCCGGGCGCGTTGCGGCGCAGCTGGCGAGCCGGTGCAAGGGCGCTTGCCCAGCCACACTCTTCGCATCGTTTATTTTCTTCGTCGGCGCTTGAGGCCAGGAAAAATGATCGCAGCAAGTAATAAGCCGCCGCCGGTGAGAATGAGGATGTCCTGCATATCTTTCCCTCCAACAGATCGTATGAATCCAGGGCTTACCTAGTTTGATCGCTGTCCGCTTTTTGTCGAACAAGGGATACGATATCAGACCGAAGTCGAACTCCGGTTCAAAAGTTACGGACAATTGCACGACGGGGTGACAGCCTGCCGATCTAAGTGCCTTTGGTGATGATTCAGAGCCTTCAGGCGAGCTTTCTCACTGTTCATGTGCCGATATGGCAGAAGTTATCGTATGCCAGAGGGGAAAATGCCTATAAACTAGCTTCCATCTGCATCCCTCGACCGGAAAGGAAAACAGCAAATGGCAACTTACAAAGAACTGATGGCTCAGAAGGCCGCTCTGGAAGCGCATCTGGAAGAGGTACGTGCCAATGAAGTTTCATCGGTCATCGAACAGATTCAGACCCTGATGGCAGAATACGGGCTGACTGTCGAAGACATTGCCAAGCGCCGTCGTGGCCGTCCTGCCGGGAGTGGCGCAGGCAAGGCGAAATCGGCACTGCCGCCGAAGTATCGGGACCCGAAGACTGGCATGACGTGGTCTGGTCGCGGCCGCAAACCGGCCTGGCTTGGCAGGAACCCCAACAAGTTCCTGATCCAGGAAGAGGCGTAAGCCAGCCTTCGCAAGTCACGTCAGCATCGATTACGACCCCTGCATGCAGGGGTCTTTCTTTTCTGAGCACATGCGCCATGTCCTTTGAAGCGATTCACGCCGACATCATGCTCGCCCGGCCATACCTGATTCCCCGCGAACGTACAGAGCAGGGAATCCGGAATGGGTATTCTTATTGGCTGCGGCTACCGCCCAGCACGGAGCGGAGAGTCATCCGTCTTTCGCAAAAGTCGGGGACAGTTATGAACTCGTTCGTTCGGCCAGCGAGCGCAGAATGCGCAAGAATATGCGTCAGGGCTTCTCCGGAGCCTGCCCGAGCTTTTAGCCATCATTGACGAAGAAGTCGATATCATCCGCAAAGATGAGCGTTTAGTCCTGAAACCTGGTTGGTAAGCAATCAGCGAGCGTGCCTAGACCAAGCATAAAAAAAGCTCTCAAGCCGGTAAGGAGAGAGCCCGTCGAACGTCCACGAAGAAATCGGGCAGCCGTCGCGCGCTGCTCGCGTTCGTTGTCCGCGCCGCCGTCCCGCGGCGCAAGTGCCGCCGCGCGTCGTGCACGCCATGGCGTCCCAAAAAAAAGCTCTCAACCCGATAAGTGAGAGCCCGCGAACGTCCAGGGCCACAGCGAGAGTTGGGGCGTCTACTGAAAGCAGATCTAGGCGTCGTCAGCGGGAACCGCATGACCTTGGTCCCGCAAGGCCTTCATCCAGCGCTTGATGCGTGCACGCAGCCGTCCCTGTGCAGCTCTTTCTATCGGCATGTCGTCGACGCGGCTGATCGCTGTGCGCGGCAAAACATAGCCGTGCTGAATTAGGGCCATACAGAAGACGCGGTCCTTGTCGCGATCCGCTGCCGCCTTCGCCATAAAGAGGTCAACGACGTCCAAGCAATAGCCAACCCGCCCATTCGTGCCCGCCGTCTGGATGCGCTGCAAGCGGCTTTGCCATCCGGCTGGGAGGCATGCAGTTTCTGGCCCGACGCCCTGCGCGTAGTAACCATACGTCTCATGAAAGCGCGAGCCTTCTCCGATAGCCGCATCAATTGCATCCGCCTTGTCGGTGGCATTGAGCGGGTAGATGTCGGCCTCCGCGGACATCGTGAAGACCGCCGGCGGATTGGGGATCGGCCCTAGGATCGATTGGCTGCCAACGACAACGAACTCGTACTCGTTTGTGATGTCGGCCGCCGCCCGAATGATGTGTTCCAAATTTTCCCGATTCATTCCTGGTCCCCGAGGACAACGCCTTTCTTCAACGCCTGGATCTGTGCAAGCACGTCATGCCGAAGGGCTTCTGGTAGAACCGTCGGCAGGGGAGAGGCCTGGCGAAGCTCTTGAGAATGGCGAGTCCGGCCAAGCGCTTTGCGCCACGACCGGTTCGCAAGAATTGTTTCCCACTCGGACCAGAGTGAATCAGACCGTGAGTCTCCCTGCGAGCGCCATCGCCTGAGGACCTCTTGTGCCCGGTCCAGTAGCGCAGGGTCTTCATGAATCATGCGAATCGCCTCCTTGTGGAGCGCCATGCTTTGTAAATCCTGAGCCTCATGGCGGCCTGGATCAGTCCTGACCATAACCTGCACCTGCGGTCTGGCACGCTTGGACGAAGCGGCCGCAGAATTCGCTGGCGGCGGCTGGAAAGTGTCGCTGACCAACAGGGCGAGGTCACCGGCAACGCCCAGGACGGACATGACGCGCAGGTATGTGCCCATCGTCGGCGCGGGGTCGCCTGCCTCAACGGCAGCGAGGGTCGTCCGGGAGATGCCAACGCGCTTGGCCATCTCGACCGTGCTGATGTCCTGCGCCTTCCGCAGGCGTTTGATGCGGTCGCCGAGTTGCAGAAGCAAGTGACGCTCTAGGACTGAGGTGGTATCAGTAAAGGCTGGCATATGTCCAGTATTCTAGGCAAAAAATGCATATTCGACCAGTATACTGAACAGATGAATCGCATTCCGTTCGCGCAGGTAAATGGAGGCTTGGCCCGGCGACCGCGCGCCGACGCAGTTTTCGATCCGCAGTCGGTTGGGTGAACGGTGGCTCGCGACAGGCTTTGGAGAGGCGCCGTCGCCAGAAGTGCCGGCCCGCAAGCACATGAATATGTGCCGTGTGGCGCATAGTCCATTTGATGACTTGCTTCTCTCCGGTTACTCGGATGCTTACGAACGATAGAAATCCTAATAAACTTAGCCAGTTAGGAAAGACACTTCTATTTGACGGTCATTTGATGCGCAAGGCAGTAGGTGCTTCTTACGCATCTTTTCGTGTATGGGGCTACGTGACTTCGCCCCACACAGGCGCCATGGGATAGCCTGACCGCCCGACCACTGGGCAACCGCAGCACTGGCTCCCAAGGCCGGCTGATGCGGCTTATCCTAGCGCCTAGTCGTTTGTTATACGCCACAACAATTCAACATAAATCTTTTTATGCGAAAGCGATGTATGAATCACTTTTGGCAGGAAGCGGCATGCGCTGAACCCGCCGGTCCCTCAGCCGCCACCACCGATCGGGCTAGACCTCACGTCGCTGCCCCGCCTTGCGCCAGCGCCTGTTGCACCGCTTGCACTTGCTGATACAGACCGGGCAGGTCATGCCGCAAGGTCTTCCAGACAATCTCCAGATCCACCTTGAAATACCCGTGCGCCACGGCGTTGCGCATTTGATAGGCGAAGGCAAGGGGCAGCTCGGGATGGGCTGCCGCAAAGTCGGGATAGTGCCCTTCGATATTGTGGCTGGCTTCCCCAATGATCTCGAGGTTGCGAATCACCGCGTCCTGCGCCATCTCGTTGCCCAGGAACGCTATCGCGTCCAAGTCTTCCGTGTACCGCCCAATGCGTTCGATCGCTTCAAGAATGTGCGCCAGATAATCGGTCAGGCGCTGCTGATCTCGACTCATACCGGCACCGCTTCGGCCAGCACGGTGGCGCGGAACTTTTCTGGTAAGGCCTTTGGCGTCAGCACATCGACGGGCACCCCCAGCAACTGAAGCAGTTCGTGGCGGATCGCGCCGATGTCGAACAACGTCGTGTCTGGCGTCGGATCAATGAGGAGGTCCAAATCGCTGCCCTCAGTGTCATCGCCATGAACGACCGAACCAAAGACGCGCGGATTGCTGGCCCGGTGCGCCGACACGACGCGCCGAATGGCCTCCCGATGCGATGCGAGCGCAAGAGACGGTTTCATGCTGCGTGACTCCTTTAGGTGCGTCTATTTTATCTCGCTTGTCTTGCCGACGCGCACTCAGCGCTCCCGTGGCTGTCAGCCTCAACGCGGTCACCGACACCGGCAGCGACATTGCCCTCCCTCCGCACGCCGTCTTGTCGCATTGGGAACCATAGCGG
Organism: Cupriavidus sp. BIC8F; assembly: GCF_032465815.1. NCBI lineage: Bacteria > Pseudomonadati > Pseudomonadota > Betaproteobacteria > Burkholderiales > Burkholderiaceae > Cupriavidus > Cupriavidus sp. BIC8F. The sequence goes on from NZ_CP136097.1 coordinate 99,896, forward strand.
CGACAGCCCGAAACTGCCAGGGCATGAATTGATCATCACATTGTAGTCAGCCCTGCCGATCGTGAGAAACCCGCGCCGACTTGGTGGCTGCGGTACGCGCAGGCCTGCCCGAGACGGCCCGGGCGGGATGGTCGCCCCCACATCGTGCATGCTTTTACCACGGTGAATGTCGTCTGGGACGTAGCGCGTGCGCCGTCCGATACAATGTTTGAGATGCTCCTGAACCGTTTCCCGATTGCCGTCCATGCTGAAGCCTGCCGCCACCCTGCGCATCGAACTGCTGGACGTGACACCCCTCGTCTGGCGAAGGTTTGTGGTGCCCGCGCATGTGCAACTGCCCAAGCTGCACAAGATCATCCAGACGGTGATGGGCTGGGAAGACAGTCACCTCCATCTGTTCGACTTTGGCGGCACGGCATACGGTGTGCTGGACGACGAGTTTCCGGACGACCACACTCGGTCCGAAAAGGCCGTGCGGCTGGATAAGGCGCTTGGCTCTGCCACCCAGTTCCAATATCGCTACGATTTCGGGGACAACTGGCGGCATCGTCTCGTGGTCGAGGCGCTGGGCGCACCAGACCTGTGTTTCACCCTTCCGATTTGCTTGGCCGGAGAGAACGCCTGCCCACCAGAAGACGTGGGTAGCATCGCCGGCTATGCTGAGTTTCTGCAAGCCTTGGCGGATCCGGAACATCGCCAGCACAGCGACTACCGAACCTGGGTCGGTGGGATATTCGACCCGGCGGGATTCGACGTGAATGCAGTCAATGCCAGTTTGCGTACCCTGCGATAAGGGATGCGGTTGATTGGGCGGGCCCCATGCTCTGCTGACGTGAAGAGCGGCGCCACCTCTCTACGACGCACGGTTGGCGATCTCAGCCATCCTGCAAAGATGCTCGATGACTTCGAGCTTTGTCAGCTTCGGCATCATATTGCTCATACCCGTCCGTTCGTCACGAGGAAGCCATAGCTCAAACGTCGGATCTCCCATCCACGAAAGAAAGCTGCGCTTTACGGTAACCTCTGTGCTGTCGCGATACCGAACGATCATCGCGCCGTCTTCCCCGGCGATTGCTTCAACGCCTGCAGGAAGCGATGCCGAGAGCAGTTGATGTGCAGATTCCTTGGTCCATGCTTTTCTATGTCAAATCGCGTGGTTCGTCACAAAATCCATGAAAAACTCGAACCATAGCCCCTCCTGCCCATCCGGCAACGTTACCGGATACTGATCAGGCTTCTCAGCCATGCGCGTTCGGTAAGCTTGCTCGAATCGCTCTACGTCGCCGCGGAGTTCCGCGATGAATGCATCAAGACTTTGTGCCATGTATTCTTTCTCCGTTATCGATTTAGTCCCGGCACGGTGCCAGCACGGGATCATCTGGCGCTACGCCGTTTGCGACCGCCATTGCGCGATAGCTCTCGTGCAACTGGTGACCACCGTCGGTGACGTCCTCGAAGTGGTCTCCCTGGATAAGCTTGAGCCGCACTGACAAGTTGTGGTTAGCACCGCGTAGCAGGAATCCGGCACACATTGCCGGCCTGTGCGCGCCGGATTCGTGGCAAGCAAACGTGTGCGACGCCATATCGTAAGACGTCTCCGCCGAGTGCCGAAACGCCTCAGCCGGAAATGCGCCCACTGCGTCCACCCGCCACGGGCACTTAGGACCCTAGCAAAAATAACTTGAACAGTTGTCCTCGCGTCTATACGATGCGCACATGGATATCAGCGAGGCAGTCGAAGCGAAGTTTCGGGCCCTGCAGGCGCGCCTTGATGAGGCGACGTTGCGCCTATGGGCCGCCGCCGAAGCGCGCAGCCTGGGGCGTGGGGGCGTGAGTCTGGTGGCCAAAGCGATAGGCATCTCGCGCACCACGATCTATGCGGGACTGGCCGAACTCGAAGCGGCCGGTGGAGCGACGCGGGACATGACGGCCAAGCGCATTCGTGCCCCGGGAGGCGGGCGCAAGAGGCTAACTGAGCTCGATGCGAGGTTGTTGGAGCACCTGGATGCACTGGTGGAGCCGACCAGCCGGGGTGACCCGATGTCAGCACTACGATGGACGTGCAAGAGCACCACCCGTCTGGCCGAAGAGCTCAACCGGCTGGGGCATCGCGTGAGTCAGCGCACGATCTGCGATCTGCTGACGCAGACGGGCTACAGCTTGCAATCGGTGCGCAAGACACGCGAAGGCGCGCAGCACCCCGACCGCGACGCGCAGTTCCACTACATCGCCGACAAGGTGGCGCAGTATCAGCGCCAGCGTCAGCCGGTCATCTCGGTGGACACGAAAAAGAAGGAGCTGATCGGCGATTTCAAGAACGCTGGCCGCGAATGGCAGCCCAAGGGCCAACCCGAGCAGGCGCGTGTGCACGATTTCATCGACGATGAACTGGGCAAGGTTGCCCCGTATGGCGTCTATGATGTGACGGCCAACGAGGGCTGGGTCAGCGTGGGCATCAACCACGACACCGCCGAGTTCGCGGTTCAAAGCATCCGTCGCTGGTGGCTGGAGATGGGCCGTCCGTTGTATCCGAAAGCCAGGCGACTGCTGGTCACCGCCGACTGCGGTGGCAGCAACGGGTATCGTGTGCGGCTGTGGCGGGTGCAGTTGCAGCGACTGGCCGACGAACTCGGTTTCGCTGTGCAGGTGTGCCACTTTCCGCCGGGTACGAGCAAGTGGAACAAGATCGAGCATCGCCTGTTCTGCCATATCACGAACAACTGGCGCGGCCGACCGCTGTTGACGCGTCAGGTGGTAGTGAACCTCATCGGCAGCGTGAGTACCGCTGAAGGGCTGAAAGTGCGTGCGGAACTGGACGAGAACATGTACGACGCAGGTATCAAGGTCAGCGACGCCGAACTCGCTGCCGTGGCCATTGAGCGCGACGAATTTCATGGCGAGTGGAACTACCGCATCAAACCTCGAACATCTCGTCGCAAGACGTAATTGTTCAAGTTATTTTTGCTAGGATCCTTAGGACACGGTTCCCGGCGGTAGCTACCCTTGCCGCCCTCGACTGTGACAACTTGGTGATCCGAGCCAGCCGCTCGGATACGCGTAATCGCAGGTGCGTTGCGTTTCATCGCCGAATGGCAGCATCAGTGTGGGCCAGCTCAGCCTCGCTCTCGAAAATTCGCACACCGGTTTCGGCATGCTCTACCCATACGCGCCAGCCGTTTAGAGCGACTTTTGACGCGTCTGCCAAAGCGTCTGCCCGGGTTTTTGGATTATCCGCATCGCTCGTCACCTTGGTGAACATCGTAGGATTGCCGACCACGTATTTAAGATTCCAGATGCGCTTGCTCATGTTTTTTATCGTTCCCAGACGTTCCTCGGCGTTAAGCCTGTCGATAGAGTGTCCAACCTCCAAGCAAACCGACCTCAATTAATTCGGTGCGGCCGTAGTTCCTCGTGGATCTACGAACCTCATAGCCTGTCTGGTCGTGGCTCAAGCGTGCAATGTGCTCCGCAACAGTGCATACAGGATCTCTGACCGCCGACAGGTCCTTTATGACTAGGTCACTATCAAGTGAGCGAAGACATTCCAGTAACGTTGCCATAAGCCTCTTCCCTTGGTTCAGGCACTGAGCCGAGAACTGCTTTGCTTCGCTTTGTATGTACCGCCGCACTGGCTCAAACTGGTAGTGCCACGGCGCTTAATTTTGGCAACGGCCTTCTTGAGCCTGCTTATGCCGATCACATCGAGCGCGGCGTCGGGATTGCCTTCGCCACGCCGGGTAGCTTCGCGCCTGACACAACGTCCGAGACAACCCATCGAGGCCATAGAGCGCTGTCGCCGACCGCGCTATGAGCGGCCCACAGCCGACCATGGTGCTCGAAGGGCACGCCGAGCGAATGTCCAGTGCACCCACGCGATCGCTACCCGCATGCAGCAGGTACTGCGACTCCGGCAGGCTGTTCGCCGGCACCTTGAGCTTGGCTTCAATCACCCGGCGCCCCCACGAATCCGGCGCCGCGTCGCGTATACCACCGAAGCCCGTCAGCGCGTTCACGGGCAGCAGGCGCCGGCCCTTCACCGGCTCTCCGTGGATGCCGAGGCTCACGGGGTCAACTTCGATCGCATCCGGACGATCCAGATATCGGAGGCCGTAGGCAAAGCTCGAGGCCAGCAGCGCCGCGCCCTCCTCCGTCATGGTGAGTTGGCCACACGGCGCCCAGGCTTCGCCCAGGTAGGCGAAGATCATCAGCTGCTGGTCTTTTGCCATCGGAGTAAGTCGTCAGAAGTCGAGGCTCTGGAGCTCTGAGGCGGACAGATCCCGGACGCGCCGAGTTGCTTCACGCGACTGCAGCGCCTTGAGTGCGGGATCGGTCTCCGCCAGAAGGCTCGCGAAGGTTGCCCCTGGAGAGATAGCGTCCAGATAGCGGAGCATCTGGCCGAATGCGAGGCCTGGATCCCCCTTCTCGATTCGATAGGCCGTGTTGCGAGAAAGCCCCGCGCGTACGGCAGCATCGGCTTGCTTGATGTGGCGAGCCTGACGTAGCCGGGCCAGCAACCTGCCGACTTCGGCGGCTTGCTGAGCGAGCGGTGGAGAGAGGACAGAGGACTGGGAAACTTTCATGTTCGAAAAATCGCTCGCAAAAGATGTATTGCTCGATTTCACGAACATTATAGACGAGCAGCTCATAGCTATCGATATGCTCGTAAAATCGAGCAGTCGCTGATTTATGCTCGATTTTAGAGACCTGGCCGGTAAAAGCCTCTGCAGGGCGGTAAAGCTCACGCTTCCAGCCAATTTGGCATCACAAACACAAAAAGCGTCGAGTCCAACACGACCTCCACGAAGGCACGTGTCGTCACTTCGGCAATAAAGACTGCACCTCGGGAGGCGGCGAAAGCGTCAGGGCGCCGTACCTGTCCTGCAGCCCCACGTCTTCGCGCATGCATCGGTCAGCCGCTGGCCCGGATCTGCCGAAGGCCGGCACCATCCTTGCGGACAGAAGAGATTACCGTCGCTCAGTCGGCGTTCTCATTGTCAGAGCTTTGCGAATTAGCACGATGTCCTTGACCTCAAAGTGAGAGGGTTCTGCTAGACAAAGATCTTCATATTCCCGCATCGTCTTCGTGTCGATCCCATTCGACTTGCGAAGACCGGAAGCAGCGCTGTGGATTGCCTCGAAGGCGTCGCTCTTGAATCGTTTAGCAGACACGGCAAATCTCCAGTAATTGTCCCGGTCCTTCTTGGCGAACAAGAACGTGAATATCCCTCGGAGCTCAGAGGCGCGGCACCCAGCCCGCCGACTGCGGTCCGCTATCCATCCAGCCCCTATTCATGGTGGGGTTCCCATGCTGCCTCGTCGCCGCGCTTGGCCGCATGGGCAGCGGCCTGCTCGAGCCAAGGGCCATGCACCTTCGGAACGACCAACATCGTCAAACCCAAACCGTCCAGCACACGCAGGACCTGCTCAAGATTGACGCCCTTGCCGTTCTCGAGCTTGGACAGCATGCCCACAGACACACCGCAACCCCTTGCTGCCTGGTCAATGGGCATTCCTTCCCCTGCTCGGGTGGCGCGAATGCGGTCACCCAGTTGCAGAATGGTACGAATGGTTGCGCGCGAGGGCGGTGTCGGATCCGGGAGTGGTCGTGGCATGAGGCACGTTCCGTGCGGAAGGGAAGCCCGCATGAAGGCGGGCCTCTGGTTTCTTTCACTATGGTGAAATTATACTTGGAGCCGGATGACGGTCGCATGCGAACACGATCCGCCTGGTCGAGAACGCTGCGGGGCTGGCGCCTCTCTACTGGCAGGGCTAAGCTGTCGGCTCCCATCGGCGGCTCCCCCCAGAAGCATCGTAATGCGAAGACAGTGCACAAGGCATGTACAACACCGCTGACAGGCACACCCCGGACGACTGGTCGATCCGATAATTCGGTCGGCCCAGACCCAAACGGAGATTCGCCCGGTCCCACCTAGACTGGCTGGCCTGCAGCTTGATGCCGCAGCTGCTTACCTTGACATGCGGCTTCAGCGCTGGCGGCAACCGTGTGATTGGGACGAGCGCCTTTGACTGCTGCCGACATGCTCGCACCACACCTGACGCCCGGCGGACACCTGCTTGCACACCAAGCAAGACAAGCTGCCAGCACACGCTTGAAGAACCGTTTCGCAGCGCCTTGTTCCGGGCGCTTCTGCAGCAAGATGTCGAGTTCGGCGCCATGCTGATGGACGAACAGCAATTCTTCGATATCGCGCAGGCTCAGTTGAAAGCGAAAGTACCAGCGTACCGCTTGGCTGATGACCGCCGCCGGGAACCGATGGCCGTGATAGTTCTTACGCTATGCACTGGTCAACGTGACAAAGCCGGTGGCGCGGTATTGCGGAAGCGGTGTAGCGCGCAGCGCTCGAGTGGCCAGGACAGCCTGGGCGACGGGCCGAGCTGATAGCCGCTATTTGCTACTTCAAAAGTGTCTTGGCGATGCGCATCTGCTCGTTCTCGAAAGCAGGCGCAAAGTCTTCCAGGTCATGGCCTGACATGCCAACCGCTGCCGATATTGCTACGGTTGCCCAACTGCCAATGGCGGTACAAATTTCGCCCAGCACGCGCTGGACCGCTGCGGCATCCAGTCGAAAATAGCCCGCCACGCTGACCACCGCCTCAATGGAATCGACAGGGCCATAGGCCTCATCGAGCCACAGCTTCAGTTCCTGGTCCTTGTCCGGGAACGGATTGATATCGAAGGCGGGTGCCAGGCGCCACTGGCCGTGCGCGACATGCAGGAAGCCATGGTTCTGCACGTGGTCGTCGACGTTCGTGATGAGCAGATTGAAGGCGAGCCGGCGCCACAGCTCTTCGAGGTCCTGGCCCGGGTTAACGCTGTTAGCGATGATGGTGTCCGCAATCTGCGTGTAGGCGTGGTCCTCCTGCCTGGAAGCCTGCATCATCGAGCCCGCAGACAGGTAGGGAATCCGACCGCCGCCTTCGACCCGGTCGAACCGGCGAATGAGCGCGACAGGAGTGTCCTCAGACATCACGATGCGCGAGTCGGCGACGGAGATGCCGGCTGCTGCTGCCAGGTGCAGCGCGAGGACTTCCCCACGGGTCACACTGCGGTCATCCTTCACGCTGGGGAACTTGCCGATGGCCAGGTGCCCGTCTTCGTCGACGACCGTGCATTTCGGTCGCATGCCACCGACCGAGGTGCCGCGGCCGCGAAGGTATCGCAGGTCGGCCTCGGTTTCCTTGTTCATCTCCACCGCGCGCGACGCAGCCATCAGATGCGCGAGCTCGAGCAAGGGCGGTGTGCCGCGCGCGCCGTCTTCGATGACGCGGAGGAAAGCCTGGGTGTCCGGGTCCAGGAGCCGGATAGCGCCGATTCGACTCATATCATCGACGCCGAGCAGGTAGTCCATCTCGCTGAGCTCAGCATTCGGCACGGGCTTGCCGTCCTGCTGCGCGGCTTTACGACGCTTGGCATGGTCGCGCGCGATGACCCGGCAGCCCCAGCCGTCCGGCTCGGTGTCCGCGAATGCGAAGTGGAAGATGGAGTCCTCTTTGGAGGGCGCCTTGCGAAACTGATTTCCGTCTACGAGGGAGAGGTCCGGGGAGATAGCAAACTTCGCCGCGTTGGACAGCCAGGTGGCAGCGTAGGCGAACGTCGAATGTTCGCGCCGTCCGTCCTTGGTGTAGGCGAGCTCGCCGAGGGGTATGGCACCCTGGCCTAGTGCGACACCCACTTTCTTCTGAGTCAGAGCCATGGGTCAGAGGGCTCCCGAAGGGGGTTTGCGGTTTTTCCCGCGCACGCGCTGCGGCAGCTGCTCGTTCATGAGTGTCAGCCCAATGTCGTCGGAGGCCGTGTCGAGCATGCCGGTGATTTTGTTCAGCTCACCCAGGACGAAGAAGGCCTGCGCAATGGTGCCGATGGGGATGCGAGGGTCGCCTTTCTCCAGCCTGCGCAGCGTGGCCACGGATGTCTGGATGCGTTCAGCCATGGACTCCTGCGTCAGCATCCGCCGGCGGCGGGCCAGCGACAGGTCGTGACCGAGCTTCACCAGCGCACGAGTCACCGGTGTCGGCAGGGTGACGTCCTTTTTAGCACTCATGTATGAGCGCTTATTAATGTTAGAGTGTTCCATGTGAGCGATTACGGCTTTGGATGCTCGAGCCTCTATTATTGAGCCCGAAAGAGCATGCGTCAACCGCCGAGGCACGATACCGCTCACAGGTAAGCGATTAAGTTGTTTTTTCGCCCGCATATGAGCGATAAGAGGATTGTGGCGCATACGCCGTGTTGAAAGCCGGCAGTTCCGCCTGCGCGCTGGACTTCAGTCGGCCGGCGTCAGTGATTCGCCACCATTGGTGGAGGAAACCAAGGGTGGCATCGGTACACAGCGATCCCAACTCAGCGCATTCCTGGACGGCCTCGGGTCGCCTTTCATCGAACCGTTCGGCGAGTACCCCAATGACACGCCGCTCTATCGCCGCTATGGCTGCGTCGAAATGGGGGCCATCACCAGCCTCGCCTATCGCGCCACCCCCTGCCGCCCTGCCTTGAAGGCGCGCGTGCTCGCTCTCTTCGCGGGTCCGAGCGGCCCGACGGCCGATGTGGAGGTTGAGGAGATTGTTCGTGCCCGCGCGAAGATTTCTGCGCGATGGGTCAGCGTGAACGATCAACACCCGCTGACCCAGGTGGTTGCATGACCGACTTCGACCGAACGCTGCAGCAAGAGGCGAAGACTCTGTTCCAGCCATTCCACGGCACGCCGGGAGCGCTGCTCGCGCTGACCCATGCCGGCTTCCGTGCTTGGGCCAAGGCAGGCAATCTGAACTTCCCGGACGAGATGCGCTACGCCCTCCTCCAAGAAATCCTGCGCTTCTGCGCCGCGGAGTGCCTGCTTGCTTGTTGCTTCTCGCAAGAGCGCCGCTTGCGCGAGATCACGGAGATTCTCGACGGGCGCTACCCGCGCTATGCACGCACGCGTGCTCGCCTGACGGCGCGGCGCAACCTCCATGGGCGGCCTCGCTTCTGACCCCTCTTCTGCAAGCCTATCCGCCTCTGCGAGGCGGCAGGCTGTTGGGGGAAAGCCAAATTCAGTATATAACAATGGCATGACTGGAATGGTTACCCTCTGGCTCTCAAATGCCACCCTTGCCTACCGCGACTGGCAGGCCCGCGAGGCGGCCGGCGCTGACCAGCGGCCCTTCTCCGTGCGTTCCATCGTGCAGCACCAGGCGATGTTCGAGCACTTCCGGCGCCATCTGTTGGCCAGGGGCACATCGGTCATTGCCTTTGGCGCCGACGACATCGAGGCGTTTTGGCGCACTCCCGAGGCGAGCACCTACTCCCAGGCCACCCGCATGCGGTACGTGAAGCTACTGGATCGGCTGTGCCGGCACCTGGTCTTCGCCGGCGTGCGCGAGCACAACCCCGCTGCGAGCCTGCTAACGTCGGAGCGCTGGCCAGACGAGGAGCCCACGCCGCAATACCTGGATGCGGCCTCCGACCAGCGGCTACAGGTCTACCTCGGATCGCCAGTCGATGACCTGGCCAGCCTGCGCAGCCGTGCCATCGTGGCCACCTTTCTCGGGACAGGCATCACCGCGGCCGAGGCTCGTTCGGCCCGCATGGGCGATCTCCACCCCGACGCAGCACCGCCCTACCTTCTCGTCCGAGCACATAAACCGCGAGACGCGCGCACCGTGCATCTTTCTGACTTTGCCGTGCCACTCCTGCATGATTGGCTGACGTGCCGAAAGACACTGCCGATCGAGGGCGATCGACTCTTTACCCTGCGCCCCAACGGCCAACCGATCACCGACATGAGCTTCGGCCGCATCGTGTCCGAGATCCTCGACGCCATCGGTGCCACAGACGTCGAGATGAGCCCGCGCACGCTGCGCAATACGCTCTGCAGGCGCCAGCTGCTGGCTGGCCGCTCGCGCGACGAAGTCAGCAAGATGCTCGGTCTTGTCAGCAATCGCACCTGTGACCGCATCGCAGCCACAATTCCGCAGAACGAAGCGTTGCGGCCGCGCAGCAACGGGTGAAAAGCAAGTGTTTACGGGCCTTGCAGAGATGGCCGCATTTGCTATGCTTCGGCGGTGCGCTGCACGCTAAATCCGGCCTGCAGGCGTGCACTTTCAACCAGACACGACTATGGCCACGAAAGCAAAACCTGTAGCAAAGACTGCAACGAAGACCGCTGCGAAGAAGGCAGCCCCGGCAAAGAAGGCCGCTCCGGCCAAGAAAGCTGCCGCCGCTGCCCCCGTCGCCAAGCCCCTGAAGGACACCTTCAACAAGTCCACCCTGCTGGCACACCTGGTCGAGCAGACTGAACTGGACAAAAAGACGGTGCAAACGGTGCTCACCCATCTTGAGAACACCATGGTGAGCGCGATTCACAAGAAGGGCGCCGGCGAGTTCACCCTCCCAGGTCTGTTCAAGGTTCAGGCCATCCAGGTCCCGGCCACCAAGAAGCGCTTTGGCAAGAACCCGTTCACCGGTCAGGAGCAATGGTTTGCGGCAAAGCCGGCCAGCGTCAAGGTGAAGGGGCGTGTGATGAAGAAGCTGAAGGACGCTGCACTGTAATCGCCGAAAGCGCAAACGGAAAAGGCCCGACATCGCAAGATGTCGGGCCTTTTTGCATCAAGTTACAGCGAATGCTGCTGCGTTACTACCTGCCGCCACGCAGCCAGTCCAACAGGCGACAGGTGCTCATGCGGGCACCGCTTGCGGAACCAGCTTGTGCAGTGCCTTCTGGTTGGTAGCAATGTAGGTGCGCATTCCGTCCAACTGCACGGCCAGCTGATGATCAAAGCACGCCGCATCGGGCGAGACTTCGACCCGCCGGGCCGACTCGAAAGCCGCCAACACCTTGGCGCGGTCCACGTCGGCGCCCATCCAGCCGAAGACTTTGAAGAACGTGTGCACCTTCTTGCCGCGCGGCAACAGCTTGGCCGCCTGCTCAGGAGAGATATAGGTAGTGGTCATGGTCGGGATGAAAGTAGGCCTGCCCCTTACGGGAACAGGCCTCAGTTTGAGAATAAAAGAGAGTTGGTTACGCGGCGGCTAGCGCTGCGACGTCGATGACGCCATCGGCTTCGTCGACCAGGTCAGGCGTGTGCGAGATAAAGAACTCTCGCTCATACCCGCCTTGGCGCAGCACCTCGCGCTTCATGCGCATGAACGCGCGCTTGCGCTCGGGATCCAACGGGCCGTCGGCTTCGTCGGTGAACAGTGTCTGGAAAGACTGCCCCGTGTCCTGCGCCCGGTAGAGTGCTATTCCACGGGTCAGGCACTCATTGATCCAGATTTTTTGCCCCCCGGACATCACGGCGAAATCTTTCCTGGAGTCGTTTTCCCCATCATTGACGGCGATCTCGAACCCCTCTCGCTTCTCGCCGTTTGCCAACGTCGTCTGCGTCTGGATCGCGATGGTGAATCGCGGTCCATAGCAGGCAAGCAGCAGCTCATTGACGATCCGCGTGAGCGCAGGCCCTGCGTCATCGATGGACAACGCGATGACGCCGTCGTTGCCCAACGCCTTGGCCAACAGCTTCCACTGCGCGATCTCGTCGGAGAGCCGGTCGGCCTTGCCCTGTACTGCAGGCAGGCCGGCCAGCACCGTCTCGACGCCCTCGCGCTCAGTCGCCAGGCTGGTTTGCTGGCGGATCAATACCTCGATCCGGGCATCCAGCGCCACCACCGCCTCGCGGCTTTGGCGGATGCGCAGGTCCAAGGTAGACAGCATGCCGGTCACGTCCTCGGTGGCCAGCCCCGACAGCTCCCGCTGCACGGCAGACAACTGCGCGTCCGTTTCCGCGACGTCCCGCGCATGACGCGCATTGCCGGCAGCCTCCTCCTCAGCCAGGGCGACGACATCACGCTCCGCCTGCGCGAGGCCTTCCTGCGCCACGTCCAGCATGGGCTTTCGGGCCGCGAGCGCCGTGAGGCGCTGCAACTCCTGCTGGTCACGCGTCAGCGCCGCCTGCAGGGCCGCCAGTGCCGCGCGTTGACCGGGCAGCACCGCCAGCGCATCCGCCATCGGCTTTATCGCCAGCTGCTTGGCCTGGTAGCTCGCGCGCAGATCCCGCACTGCGATAACCTGCTCGCCGAGCTTGCCTTTGGCCTCGCGCGCTTGCGCGAGCAAGGGGCAGGTGTTGTGCATGGGATCGGCCCGGCAAGGCACCGTGTCGATGACGTCGGCCTGGGCTTTGAGCGAGCCTGCAAACTGCGCCGCCGACTTGCCACGGGCTTCCAGCCCCTGCAACTCGGTGGAGAGCGCCGCATACTGGGCACGCTGCGCTTCCAACGCAGTCACGGCTTGCTGCAGCGTGGCAAACTCGCCCTGCCTCTGGCCAATGGCCATCTGCAAGGCGTCGCGCTGCTCGGCGGCTGCCAGAATCGCCGGCCCTTCGGCCAGGGTGATCCTGCGACTGGCCACCAGCTGCCCCAGCTCCCGGCGCCGTGTGGCGGTACGGGTAACGGCAGCACGCTGATCGGCCTCCAGTTGGCGTCGACGCGTCCCCAGTTCGGTCTCCCGTTGCCTGAGTTCACGCAGACGCGCCTCGGTCGCGGCGCTTGCACTTTGCTTCGCGGCCAGCGTCGCGCGCTCCTGGAGGAGCTTCGCGCCGTTGGCCGCTTCCGCATCGCGATCTCGCCGCGCGGCGGCCAGCGCCTGGTCAGTCAGACCGATTTCTCGGTTCAACTGCCCGGCCCGTTCACGCTGAGCGGACAAGCCAATTAGGTCGCGCTGCAGGGTATCCAGATGCCGGCCCAGCCCCTTGGCCACCTCACCGGCCTTGGCCGACAGCTCGCGCAGGTGGTCGATACCGAGCAGTTCGGCAAGTAGCCGCTTGATTTCGCCGGCCTGGTAGCTGGCAATGGGGCGGCGGTTCTGCGCGGAAAACACGCTGGTAAAGAACGCTTCCGGCGACCCCAGCACCGCCTCGATGCAGCGGTTGTACGTATCAGCCTTGCCGTCCGACAACGTGCCGTCCGGCAATTGCACTGGCACCCAGTCGCCCGCGGCTCCCTTCTCGAACAGGTAGTACTCGGCCTTGCGGCTCTTGCCCGGATTGCGGAATGCGAACGCCGAACGGTACCGCTTGCCGGCGTGCTCCCATTCCAGATCCTTTTCGCCACGGGTGCCACAGAGATGATCCCAGTAGGAGAACGCATCCGCGGACATTTTCGAGGCATGGCTCGGCATGATCGGATACGGGTGCAGGTTGTCCATCAGCGTGGTCTTGCCCGCGCCGTTGGGGCCAACTAGTGCAACCAGGCCGGGCGGCAGGTGCGTCAGGTCCAGCGTCACGCTGTCACGGCGCATGCCATCGCGCACGCCATGAAAGCCCGAAAGGGTCAGTTTCAGTGGGCGCATTCGACCACCTCCGCACCAGTCATGGAAGTCAGGTAGTCGGCGGGCAGCGCCATCACATTGCCCAGATACATGGGCATGTCCGGTACCGCCACCGGCGCGTCCTGCTCAGGCAACCCGCTCAGCGCACGCTCCATGGAGCGCACGGCAGCCGCAAATTGCTGGCGGGCCAGCGCGATCACGTCCGGCCATGCCGTGCAGCCGCACAGTGCCTTGAGTTCCAGCGCGCTCCACTGGCTGGCATAGCCGTGGGAGAACGACCAGATCAGGTTCTGCAATTCCAGCGACGGCGTCACTTCGTACCAGTGCTTGTCGTCGGTGGCATGCACTGCCAGGACCAGCAAATGGTCGCGCCGCGCAATCGCCGCGCCGCGCCCCGCCCCAAACGGCTGGAACAAGGTGCTGCGGGTGAAGCCGTGCGTATCCGTCAGGCGAGCAGCCAGGTCGGACGCGGGGATGGTGGTTTCAAAGGTTTGGGCCCAATCCGGGCCAGCAGGGTAAAGCATCATGGTGCACTCCAGGGAGGACGGAGTGCATTCCCGGACGGGAAGCACCCGTCTGGGGTCAATGGGATGAAACAACGGTCGATGCGTCCTGGGGACGCGGGGTAAAACGATGTTTCGACAGCCCCGGAGGGCTCTCGGAACATGGCTTTCGGCCAGATTCAAAGGTTAGGCGGCAACTTCCGCAAACAAGTCTTCGGAGAGCCAGTCCATCGGCGTGGGCGGTGCACTGGGTTTCAGCATGACGGGTGGGGTTGGTGCCGGCATGACTGCCACAACCGGTTCCACGGGCTTCTGCGGCCCGGCTGCAACCTCAACCCGTGGGGGCTCGCCTACGCTTTCCAGCTGCTGCAGCACGAGGTCCGCGATGGCCTGCGGCTCCGCCTGATCGAGCATCGCCAGGCGATCCAGCAACGGATTGGGGTCGACTTTCGTCAACTCGCCCCAGCGCGTGATCTTCTCCGACAGGCTGGCGGCACGGCTGATACCCTCGGCGCGGCTGCGCACGGCGGGCAACACCCTCCCCTCCAGCTTGACCTCGGCAGCCCCGGCAAACAGGGTGCCAATGGCGTCGCGATCGATCACTTGGCGGTGCTCTTCGTCCACGACCCAGCGGATGCGCACGAACTTGTCGGCCGCCTCAGCGGCGACGCGAGTGAGCTTCGCCATGTCGGGCGGCCCGTCGAAGTCGATGCACAGCGTTTCGCGTGCCGGCGTCACGACCGGTGTTGTCTCTGCCTGCCCTGGCGCGACGCGCCATTGCAGATAGGTCTTGTCACCGATCTCGCCGTAGTGGAAACGCCCGATCGAGCCCGGATAGGCCACCAGCCGCCTCTCGCGATCCCATTGCTGGGCGCGGTGGATATGGCCAAGCATGAAGCCGTCGCATTCGGCGTCGAATAGCGCTCCAATGGTGAATTCATGATCGAATCCGGCCATCGGCACGCCATGCTCCGTCTGGCAACCGTTGACAGTACCGTGTGAGATACCCATCGTGCGGATGCCGCGCGCGCGCAACGAGCGGTTGACGGAGCCCGCCGCGTGCAGATAGGCGGCCAGATGGTCCCCTACCGCAGTCGCCGCATCGGATGTCCCGACGGCGGCGGCGAGCATCGCCTTGTTCACGGTCGGCACGCAGGTGAAGACCACCTCCGGCATGCCGTCGTCCAGCAGCGCCTCGATCTCGACGGGGGTGAAGAGCGCACCTGCCGAGGCGGTGAAGCTGCCTTCGTGCAGGGCGACCTGGTGGATGCGGTCGGCGATATAGACCGGATACCGGCTGCCAACGAGGCGAAACAGGTCCAGCGTGCCGGGCGGCTCGTGCGAGAACGTGCCCTGCAGCATCACCACCGGCATGTGATCGGAGAGCTGACGGATACGCTCGGCCAGCACGCGCAGCGCTGGCGTGTGGGCGTCCAGTCGATGGTCAGTCGAATCGCCGGAGACGACGCAAACCCGGCTGCCCGCGGCGATTGCGTGTTCGACGGCAAAGCCGAAGCAGCAGTCCGCCTCGGCCAGATGCCCGGTCGAGTAATGCAGATCAGAAAAATGAGCCAACAGCAGGCTCTCACTGGGATTGAGCATGATGTGATTTTCCAAAAGGGAAATGCGCCGAGACGGCGCACAAGGGAAAGCGTGGCCCGCGTGGGCCACAGGTGAACAGGGTTGAGATAGAAGAAGAGCGACGGGGTGAATGGCACGCGATGTGCCGTTCAACTTGCAGCGCCGTCAGACCGGCAGGGTTGCTTCGCGCACTTGGGCGCGCACCTGCTCACGGAAGGCCAACGGGTTGGCCAGCGCGGTTTGCATCTCGCTGATCATGCTGTCAACATCATTGGGCCGCTTGGTCCAGCCCGGGCCATATGAGAGGCGGGCGAAGGTGAGCAAATCCACCCGCTCCTGCCCGTTCGACATGCCCAGGCGAGCGGCAAGGTCGGCGAGTTTGCTTTCGCGGTCCTCCGGATCCTCCGAGTACGCCATTGGCATAGGAATTGGCGTCGCGTCGGGCTCGTCAATCACCGGCATCGACATTGTCGCGCCAGCATCGGACGAGGTCCCTTCCAGCAGCGAGACCGCCTGGCCAGCGGCTTCCAGTGCCGGGGCCATCTGGTCGGCGCCATCCAGCAGCGCGCCCAAGTCGATCTCGGCATCCAGCATCGTGAGCATCTGTTCCTGCCGCATGGGCAGGCCGTCCTCTCCGATGCGCGTGATCTCGACCGCCTTCTTGGATATCCAGAAATGCAGGCCCGCCAAGCGACCACCGCGCGCCAACGCCACCGTCTGCATCGCGGCATGGGCCTTCTGCAACACATAGATGGAGTTGGTCGGCAGCTCGATCAGGCCGAGGCCCTTGATCTCCGGAATCGCGAAGACGAAATTCGCGCTCAGATTGCACTTGCGCTCCTGATACTGCGGGCAGTGATGCGGATCGCAGACGCCATCGGGAATGGCGTCGTCTTGGCGCAGGATGATGGTGCGGCCGCCAAACAGGCGTTTGGCGCGCTGGGCGCGCTGATCGACTTCCGGCGCCGCGTACATCTTGCAGTACCGCTTGCCGTCGGCGCCGTACTCCGAGAAATACTGCAGGCCCCGTGCACCCCACACCTTCAACTGGTTGGGCAGATTTGCCAGCCAGTCGTCGAAGGCGAAGACCACCGGAAAGCGCCACAGCTTCAGGCCATCGCCGCGATCCTCGCCATACTTCTGGAGGATTTCGTCGACGGTGGCCGGGTTGGTGAAGTCCGAAGCCCGGCAGGTGAACCAGCCGGTGTTCTTGGGCACCAGCGCGTTGCGCAGCTTGGTCTTGCGCTCGATCTCGTTGCCGATCGCCTCGAAAGACTCGCCGAGGGCGAGCATGGCGTCGTGGATCTTGACCGCCTCCGGGTTGGCCTTGGCGGCCTTGGTGAGAACCTTGATACCCGGGCGGATCCTGCCAATGATGGGCGGCCGCGCGGGCCGTTCTTCTATGAGACTGCGGGGATGCCCGAAGTCGGTGTAGCCAATGGTTCGTTGCATAGTGCGCTTCTCCTGCGTTCAAGGACTTGAACGACGGCGACGCGGATGGACGCAGCATGCTCCCGAAGACGCAGGGCTGTGTCGGCCCCGCGCTGGGTCGTTACTTGGGAAAGGAACGCCGCTCGGGCGGGCTCCGCTAGACCGGCCACATGGGCGGCCTCACACAAACTGAGCCACGCACTGGGCTGGCCGACATAGTCGGACCGCCGGCGGGCGAGCATGGCCGCAATCGCGGCACGAATTTCGGAATTCTGGTCGATGGCAGACAGCATGCTCGGCTCCTGTGTCGTGGGTTCCTACAAACAAAAAAAGCCCGCTCCGGCAATGCGGAAGCGAGCTTGTTCGCAGGAAAACCCGTTGCCACGCCCCTTCCGGGGGCGTGGCAAACAGGGAGCTGTGCGCCAATGCGCATGCTCTACGTGAGGACGTAAAGTCGTCCTCGTGCAGCAGGGTCACGCTGCACTTCAACCCATTTAGAACACGTGGTTCGCCGCAGGTTCACGGATCAGCCGACGACGGCCGTTCTGCCCAGGAGGGGCCAAGAGAGAGACGCCACATGGTCCCGAGCTCGAACGGTGTCCACAGCGCATGCAGGAAGCAGCACTGATGCAGGACGCGTATTACGGATGATAGATGGGGAGCAGACGGCGAAGTTGCTCATCACAATGGAATGTCCACACCGGTAGCCAACCGGTCGGCGCATGCTCGAGGGCACGACTTGAGAAATGCAGTGGACTCGCGGTGGAGTCAGGTCGATGCGTCGGAGACGCGAGGTGTGATTGGATTATGCATCGACGCCACAATTTGCATACCCCGAAAAGCTTGCGAATTTCGTATAGCTTTTACGGCAAGCGTCCATGCGGTCCTGGCTGACAATTTGCGGCGAGAGAGTAAACGCCGAAATGGATATGGCCACGCCTGACTATGATGGGAGCGTCCCGGGTCCGGACGAGAACAGCAACGACAACAGCAACGATGACGCAGCCCGCCGCAAAGCCGCCGGCTTGCGCCCTATCCTGCGCCTTGGCAGCGATGGCCGCCTCGCGAAGATCGTGCCTGAGACGGACTCCCGCGCCGTCGTCATCTACTGTTCCACCTTCGTTCGGGATTTTGTCGCGCGGGACTTCAATTTTTGCGCGGCCAAGTTCACCGTCGCGCGTGGCGGCAAGCTCCGCGCGCTGGATTCGGTGTTTCGCGAGGCGGAAGATGGCTTCGCCAAGGCCCTGGGTTGGCTGGAACACCGGCCCAGCCTCGATCTCCCGCTGGTAACCGACCGACAGGACATTGAGATCAAGCACCCCCTCGCAGGTCGATTGGTGCGACTGCTGAACCAGCACGACCGGATATTCACGTCTTCGCTGTTCGCCATGGCGGCGCGCTCGATCTCGCCAGCCGACCGAAGCAACGCGATCGAGCATGCTTCGCGCCGCCTATCGCTGATCCACGCGATCTGCATGCCGGACAACGACCAGTTCGCTGAAGACGGCTCTCGCCTGAACGCGCCCGGCCGATAGGCCGCATCCCATTACGCTCTGAAGGACGACAACTATGGATTTGCTAGAGATCCAACAGCTGCACGCGCAGTACATCCGCAAGCCACTGACGATTGATATGCCGGCCAGCGCGGGCCTTGGCGTTCCGCTGTCTCTGCCATCGCCGAGCGAGGCGGCCACGGCTACTCGCACGCAATGGAAGGCGCTCGCAGGCAGAGGCCGCAGCCTTCTGCTGGTGTTTGGGGGACTTGGCGTGGCGGCAGCCATTGGCATGAGCGCCGCATCCTGGATGTCTCGCGGCGCGACGACGAATGACCAACGGGACTCCTCGGTAGCCACCGGCGGTCAGACGGCCGCTGACACACCGACATTGGCCGCTACGCCAGATGCGGCCACTCCAGTCACGCAATCACAGGCCCCGTCCGGTGCAAATCTGACTGCGGATCTCCCGACTCCGGCCACGCCGAGATTGGCCCAGTGGCCGGATGAGCCACGCTCGGTTCAGCCGCAACCGGCCTCCGCGTCGCCGGCCACGGCGCAACCGCCCGCTCGCCGCCCGGCGGCCGTGACGACGCCCCCAGTCAGTGTCAAGGCGACATCCGGCGCTCCGGATCGAAGCCCCGCGCAGAAGCCGGCAGCCCAGCACGCTGGCGACATCAAGCTCTTCTGAAAGGAGTCACATGGAACAGCCGATCTCAATCAGCGTGCTCAACTATGGCATCTGCATCCATGGGGACGTCGTCGCGGACCACGGCATTTCCTGCGGCGGCTTGATCGAAGGAAATATGACCGTGACCCGCGGGCTCCTACATGTGGCCGCCGGCGCCGTCGTGCGTGGACGGGCGGAAGGCGAGCATGTGCTCGTCGAAGGGACCGTGGAGGGCGGAGTCGCCGCCCGTGAATCGCTCGTGATCAACGGGCGGGTGAAGGGCGACATTGCCTACGCGGGGTCGATCCGCCTGGGCCTGAACGCGGTTCTGGAGGGTAAGGTCACCCGTGCCGCACTGCCGGAGCCAGCAGCACTGTCGTCCGAGCCTGGTGTCCCCACCTCGCCCGCCCAGCCTGAAGACAGACTGGAAACTGCCTGACGGGATCTCGCCGGATGGCTGTCAGTCCAACCGGTTGGACGGCCATTCCGGAAAACACGGCAGAATAGTGTTAGCTTTCCCCGGCAAGTCCCATTGCCGAATGGCCGTTGTTCCCTGTTTGGCGCTCTCGCCTTCGATGTTCTACCAACCGGACCGACGCTCAATGCGGGTGTCTTCGGGAGCCCAGATCTGTCGGCCGCTCTGCTCTGACAGGCCTATCAGGACGATCCTCCGCAAGTCTGTCTGGCTGAGTAGTCCAATCGGGCAGATCCAGGGCCCACGTTTCCTTGTTCGCGAAGCCATGGCTATGAATAACTGGCGATCATGAATCAGACACTCAAATGCGCGGGCTCCGCGAGGCCGATGACTGATTTCATAACGCCAACCATGAGTCAGCGTAAAGCGAAGGTCTTCGCTTTCGAACACCAGTGAGCGCGGCATCGGGTTAGGTACGCCCCAACCGGACAGCTGCTCCAACCACTCGTCATATGAAAGCGCGGTCTGACGAGCCTTGAAGGCCTGACACCATTGCTCGTATAGCGCCGTTGCGCGATAACGCGATATTGCCCCCCATTTTTGTATCTCATTGCTGTTCTGTATCAACTGCTAACCCCTGTTGCTCTGAATTCATCGCGCTCTTTGTCGCTTGTTACTCCCCTGCGGAAGCGCTATTTGTTAGTGGGCACTTCCGGTCTACTGTCTATTTCGGCTGATTTGCGTGCAGTCTTGAGCACATTTATGACGGGCACCGGGAAAATACCCCGGGACATTGGCTGGGTGATAAGAGGATTCGCGAGGCCACTGCCACCAGGCCTGCCCCTCCCCCGCTCGCAAAAACCCTGCAGGGCCCGCGGCCTCGTACAGCGTGGCGAAACGCGAGACCGACGTGCGCTGTCTGCTGTGTTCAAGCGGGTTCCTACCGCGGGACGGCCGGATTGCCATGGGAAGGTGTTGCCGGTGGACACCATGCTTAAATTCCATCATAATGACCATATCAATCAATATGATCATGGGGGCATGATGATTACCGAAGTCAGTGCCGTGAACTTTCGGCAAAACCTAGGCGAAATGCTCAACCAGGTGCAGTATCGCCACGACAGCATCGTCATCAACAAAGATGGAAAGCCAGTCGCGGCCCTAGTCGATGCTGAACTGTTCGCCCGCATCCGGCGTATGCAGGAGCGTTTCGACGCCCTGAACAATCGCATCACCGAAGCCTATGCCGGCGTGCCGGCCGAGGAAGGTCTAGCCGAGATCGACGCCGCGGTGACGGCGGTGCGGAAACAGCGCTGATGCCTGGATTGCGCGTTGTGCTCGATACCAATGTCCTCGTATCGGGTCTGGCCTATCCGGGCAGTGTGCCGGGACGCATCGTCGCCGCTTGGCGGCAAGGCGGTCTGGACGTGGTGCTATCGCGTTACATCCTGGATGAGATGATTCGGGTGCTACCACGCTTGCCCAGAGTCCAGATGACCGCGACGGAAATACGCGACCTGGCTGACAGCCTCATGTTCTTGGCTGAGATAGTCGAGCCGAGCGGCACGCCAGACGAGGCGCTGCGCGACCCTGCCGATCAGCCTATATTGTTGACGCTGCTGGCGGCAAAGGCCCAGTACCTGGTCACGGGCGACAAGGACCTGTTGGCGCTGGCGGATCGCTATCCCATCGTGACGCCCACGGATTTCTGGGCACGCCATGGAATTTGATTACTTGCACGGCAATACTCATCTTGCTTGGAAAAACAATCGGCGTGGCATCGGGTTAGGTACGCCCCAACCGGACAGCATCGCCGTTCTGTATCAACTGCTAACCCCTGTTTCTCTGAATTCGTCGCGCTCTCCGTCGCTTGTTGCTCCCTGCCGAGGCGCCATTGTTAGCGGACACTCCCGGTCTACTGTCTATTTCGGTTGATTGACGCGCAATCTTGTCTATGAATAGGTTCCGGCAATAAAAAACCCGGAGCAAGCCCCGGGGTTGGTTCAAACGATGACCTCCACCGCCTCGCCAAACGGCGGCGGGGCAATCCGATCGAGCGGCTTAGTTGAGGCCCACAACGTGGGATACGCCGGTGGGGCAGCCGGGAATTTCCCGTCCATATCGGTCAGGTAGACAAGGAAGGCGGGGTGAACCCCCTGCTCCTCCAGCCAGGCAAACGGCGCCACGAAGCTCGTGCCACCGCCGCCCCGCACAGAGCCCAGCTCAATAGCCTGACCATGTTCGAAGCACTGCGCCTGCGCCACGCGTGTGTCGCAGTCCAGCACGAAGAGGCGCCGCGGCTGAAGCGTGGTGAAGACCGCTTCGATCTCCGCCCCGAACTGTCGCTGCGTCTCGTCGAACACCGATCCGCTGGAGTCGCGCACAAACACCGCGTCGCCCACGGACTGGTCATGCAGCGCCGGCAG
This sequence comes from Cupriavidus sp. BIC8F, assembly GCF_032465815.1. Lineage (NCBI taxonomy): Bacteria > Pseudomonadati > Pseudomonadota > Betaproteobacteria > Burkholderiales > Burkholderiaceae > Cupriavidus > Cupriavidus sp. BIC8F. Next base: position 121,734 of record NZ_CP136097.1, read on the forward strand.
GTACAGCCCCATGTGGGTGTACCGCCGGTTCGGCAAGGCCCAGCTGTAGTCATTCCGGATCTGCTCGCACGCGAAGCGGTGCAGCAAGGCGCGCCAGTCCACGGACGGCCGCGTGGCGGAATCCACCATCGCGCTCAGGTTACCCGGAAGCTTCCCGCGCATGGCGGCCGCCTTCGCTGCCTGCATGGTGGCCACCTTCCACTCGTTGGCCAGCGTCTGTTGCTGGTCCTGCGGCTGCTGGCGCACCTCGCCTGGTGTGTAGTCCGGGGAGGCCTGCGGCGCGCCGTTACCGGCGTGGTTGCGCTGTCCCCCCTTGTCATCAGCCTTGGCAGACGGATCCTTCCCGCTGGCCTGGCCGTCGCCAGCCTGTTGCTGTGGCGACTGCTGCGACTGAGCTTGTGGCTCCTGCTTCTGCTTGTCCGCCGCCTCCTGGCGCAACATGGCATAGATCTCCTCGGCGGACTTGCCGAGGAAGCGACCGTCAATCAGCGCCCCGGCTGGCAACTGCAAGCCGGCATTGAGCACCAACGGATTGATCGCATAGTCACAAGCCCTGTTCCAGCGGTCCGGGTCACGGACGCCTCGGCGCCAGCAATGCCCGTTGGCCGGATGCAGGACTTCATGGGCCAGACAGCCGCGCAGTTCAAGATCGCTCAGGGTGGTGGCGAACGCCGGGTTGTAACCCAGCGACACGCCGTCCACCCAGAATGTCTTGCACGACGGATCCTCGACCAGCTGCAACCGCATCAGCAACGCCCCGAAGAACGGCTGCGACAGAATGAGCTGGGAACGCTGCTTCGAGATTCGATCGCGCATGACGCCCTCACGCGGTGAGCAGGTCGAACATCGGCGAGGCCGGCACTACCGCCACCGGCGAAGGAGGCGGCCCACCCATGAAGGCGGCCATCTGCGCTTCGATCTCCATCGCCTTCTCGGCCACCTGCTTTCGCAGGTCGCTCGAATTGCGCAGGTCCAGCCCACTGTAGGCGGCCAGATGCTGTCGCGTCTCGTCCAGGATGCGCGTGAGCGCCGGATCCCCGGAGAAGTTCAACTTGGGCAGCAACGCGCTCAGCTCACGCACCTTGTCGGCCACGTCCAGTCGCACGTTCGTCGCCCCGTACAGGCGGTTGGCGAAGTGCTGCACAGCCTCGAAAAGCCGACCGACCAGGTCGTCGTTCGCGGTTTTCACCGCACCGAGCACGCGCGAGTCGATATCGGCCTTGAGCCCGTCCAGCACGTTGGCCGGCAGCGCAATATCAAACTGGCTCGCGTCGGGGAACGGCAGTACCGCGAGACGCATGCCGAACTTCTTAGCCAGCTCCGCCTGGGTCGGATAGTCCGCCTCATCGAAGAGACCATTCAGCGCGTCCCTTGCCTCCTCCTTCAGGCGCGGGTAGTCGGCAATAAACACGGCCGTCGCCGCGTTGAACTCGTCCTGGAACTGACGCTGGCGGTCGGCGACCTCCATGTAAATGTCGGTCGGCAACAGGCGCACGCCCAGCTGGTCGTAGTCCAGGCTGTGCGCATCGAAGTAGGCGCGAGCACGGTTGGCGATCGCGCACACCTCCTTGTAGGACGTGGCTCCTTCGGTCAGCAGCTTCTTGTTGAAACGGCCGATGTCTTTCGTGTCATGGTTGGCTTCGACTTCCTCGGTGGCCCGGGTGTCGAACTTGCGTGCGCGCCACACCGAAGTGTTGAAGGTGGCGAGCATTACGCGCTTGGTAAGGTCTTGTATGTTCATGATGAGTCCTGAAAATGGGATGGATGAGGCAGAGAAAAGACACGACGAACCAGGTGGCTCGCCGTCACGGGATGAAGAGAAAAGAGATTGGATCAGTTGCCGAGCAGCAGCTCACCGAGCTTGCCACCCTGCGCGTTGATCCAGGCAGGGGTTGAGCAGATACGCGTGTCGCGGCGCGCGGCGTCGGTGGCGAGCATCACAGCAAACTCGCCGAGATGGGCATCGAACAGGCGATTGGCATACACCATCACCCGATCGAAGTTGTTCTCATTGGAGACCGCGGCCAGCGCCGAGCTGATGGCGTACTGCGAGGCCACGTTGTCCGGGATCCGGGCGGATTCCGGCGCAGCCAGGACCGAGTCCACGCTGGGTAGCTCACGATAGATCTGGCGGAACGACTGGAACTCGAGCGCTGCGCCCTCGCCCACCGCGCCGGCGGAAGCAATGATCTCCATGCCTTTCGGCACCACCGGCATCTGCCGCGCCACGTGCCCCCAGCCGCGCGGCGAGGGCAGGTTCTCCGTCTCCTTGCTGCGCTCCGACGAAATCAGCAAGTCAGGGCGGAAGCGCAGAAAGGCGATCAGCTCGGGCGGCACGCTCTTCGCGACCGCCCAACGCGTCCAATGCTCGATGCTTGCCTCCAGCTCCACGATGGTGCTGAAGCGGGACTTCAACGGATCAAGGATATTGGACACCGCTGCATTGTCGATACGCCGGTTGGTCGCAGCGACGAAGGTGACGTGGTCAGGCAGGACATGCTCACCGATGCGGCGTGCGAGCAGCAGCTGCATCTTGGCGGCCTGGACGGCCGGCGAGGCCTGCCCGAGGTCGTCGATGAACCAGACCAGCGGGCGCTTGCTGTTGAGCGCCGTGGCCAGATCCCCGAACGGCAGGAAGCGGGCACCGGCTCCATCAGCCGCCGGGAATGGCAGACCCTTGGAGTCGGTCGGATCCTCCACCACGGGGTGCGAGATCAGCAGGTCGTAGCCGGCAGCCTGCGCGGCTTCGGCAACGATATCGCTCTTGCCGATGCCAGGGGCCCCGGTGATGAGGACTGGCAGGCATGCGGGGATGAAGGCCGCGAGCAGGGATTGCAGTTGAAACGGATTCACTTTCATGGGATTTCCTGAATCGGAGTCCCACAAAGTCACCGGCCCCACAGGGACGGTGTCCCTGTGGGAAGTTCATGAGTGCGCCAGCGGTGCTGGCAGGGGTCGATGCGTCCAAGGACGCGGGTAAAACGCTGTTTGGACTGATCCTTACCAGTGCGAACAATGCTCTATCGGAAAGCCTACAGGCAATGCCGTGCCTACTGCACGCCGAAACACGACGAATTCGGTGTCTCTTTCGGGGGAGAAGACGTCCCCCGGCGCGGCCGGGGGAATGCATGAATGGGTCAGGCAGCCATGGCCAGCGCCGGACGCGCCGTGGCCAGTCGCGACCGTGCATAAGCCAGCGTCCCATCTTTGACCTGCAAGCGCCGGATGGTGCGCGTAGCGGGCTGCTCGATGTAGTAGACCCGCGCGCTGCCACGTGGGAAATGACGGATCTGGCTGAAGCCCTCACGGATGCACAGATCGACGTACTCGCGACCATTCATGAACTGGCCATCGAGCTTCCAGCGCGACGCTTCGGCACGCCTGCACGCCCCCTCTGCATCTGCTGCCTGCAGGCGTTCCGATCGCGCAGCCAGCGCCTGCGCCTCCCATTGCTGCTGCTCGGATTCGGAGAAGCCGCACATCTCGAAGATGCGACGGCGCCGCGTGGCGGCCGGCACGCCGGTCAGCACCACGCCGCACTCCTCGCGCAGGGCACGCTTGGACGACGTGTTGCGGTCGTTCGGCGTGTCGAGCGTTTGCAGCAGCGTCGCGATGTCGCGTTGCAGGACAGCCAGCGCGAATCGGTTGGGCCAGCTGAAGCTGCCGTGATCGCGTTCGACGGCGGCCATGGCGAGTTCGCCTTGATACCGGCGCTCGCTCAAATTGCCCTTGGCCCGCTCAGCGTGTACCCGCTCCGTGCGTTCCGCATAGCGCTTTGCACCAATCAGGGCGTGCAGGCGAGCGGACAGCGGCGACACCGGATTGGCGTAATCCCCGGTCGGCGCCTTCCCCAACGGCGCGGACAGCGGCGGAATTACCTGAGCGGCAAACAGTGCATCCTCGACGTCGACATAGCTGCAGTCGTCTCGCAAAGGCTTCACCAGTGCGATGAGGCGGGCGGCATTGCGCGCCGTGATCGCCAGCTTGTCGTGACGCATCACCGAGCACAGCGCCCGCAGCTTGTTTGCCGACAGGGCACCACGCAGCGCGGGCACCGCAATCAATGTTGGCAGCCAGTGCAGGTCATGGCGGCCCGCGTCAGAGACGTCCCCTCCGCCGCGATAGGCGTTCAGGATGCAGTCGCGCACGGGTTCGCCGCGCTGCAAGGCGTAGGCGACGTGCACCTCGTGGCGACAGTTGATGCCAGCACCCGGCGAGTACTCCGGACCGTTGGTCCCGTAGCCGAAGCGCCGATCGAACTCGGTACACACGAACGTATAGGCGTCGAAGGGCTCGGCCACGTCAAATAGATCGAGGTTTTCAGAGCCGGGGTTCGCAACCTGGTCGGGGTCGACCGCCTCGTTGGTGAAGACGGCCAGTCGGCCAGCGGCAGCGACTGCTTGCCACGACGTGCGGCTCATCTCATGCGGGTGCAGCACCTTGCCGCCCGGACGGATGACGAAGCGCTCCACCTCATCCAGGATGGACGTGAGGACCGCCTTGGTGTCGCCGGCGGGCCGCACCGCGAACTGGCCCGACGGCAGCTGCACAACGGGAATCGAGCCACGCTCGACATGGCGCACGCCAATGTCTTCGGCACGCAGGCCCCGCTTCGGGCCGGGTTCGAGGTTCAGGAACGCCAGCACGCCGGCAAGCGTCGTGCGGGTTTCGACCCGTTCCGGGCCAGTGGTAATAACGTACATGGAATGCTCCGGGAGCGAACGGAGCACACCCATCGGGGCGTTGCCCCGTCTGGGTGGAAAGGAAATGGCGGTGCGAGGCTCAGCTCGCGTTGACAGTCAGGCCATTGCCGGCGCATCCGCAGCGGCTTCGGCGCGGGCGTCGACAATCCATGCAAGCAGCTCGGCCGACTGGATCTTCCAGACCGGGCCGCGCGTGTGACCTGCGGCGATGGTGCGCACCGGCACGAACCAGTCCGTCACCAGCAGCGCCTCAAGCACGTCTTCTGGAACGTTCCAGGACGCCACGAACACCTCGTCGTCCGCCAGATGCTCCTGCGGAACATTGACCGTGAGATCGGCAAAGGGCACGAAATCGTCGGCGCAGATCAGTGACAGCGCCGGGCGAAGGTTGCTTTGGTAGACATGGACGCGCAGGTGCACGCCGGCGGGGTAGCTGGCCATGCCAGCGCCGATGATGAGGTCTTCCATGTGGGAGACTCCTGAGTGCGGAGCCGCCCCACCGGGACATGCCCCGCGTGGGTAGAAAAGAAAACGCACCCGCAAGGGGGTGCATCAGAGCAGACGTCCAAGGAATCCGGACACCTGAGAGGATCGATGGGGCTAGCCCTTGTGAGGACCGCGCATCGCTTAATCCTTGTGAACGCGCTTCCCGTTTTGGCCCGCCCACAGGAGCAGGCCAGCAATGGCACCGCCAAGAATCACGACGAAGTGGTCTCCTCGCCCGAGGTGGACGTGAAGGTGACTTTGATGAGGGTCGTCATGGGTACCCCCTCAACCGCGCCGTCCCGCCACCACGCGCAGCGTGGCAACGAGCGAGGCATAGCCTTCGGGCGAGCCGATCGACTGCAGGCAGACCGCATTGTCGCGCCCACCGGTGTGGTCATCGCGCCCGCGGCATGTGCGAAAGCTCAGGCGGGCCGCGTTCTGCTGCGGCGCGTGGGCAATCTGCACGTACAGCGTGTCGGTATGCAGAGCATACAGATCTGTCTGGTGGCGGCGGCGTCGGCGTTCGCGGACGGTGAAGTCGCGCTGACGCAGGCCGATATCGCTCGCCAGGCGGCGAATGATGCGGGAAGCATCGCGTTTGAGGGTTGCACAGGCTGCGGCATTGCCGGGCTGATGCGGTTGGTTAAAGGATTTGGGGATTTTCATGGACAGTCTCAGGAAAGCACGGGACAGCCATCCCCAGCGGGACAGTGTCCCGCGATGGGTAGGGTCTGGGCAAACCAGACGAGGGTTCGATGCGTCGAGGACGCGATCAAAGAGTGTTTGTGAATCGCCTTTCGATTGAGCAAGCGCTCTCTTGCGCGGCATGCGCAGCGGCCAAGGGCGCCACGCATCCCCGCACAGACGGATCAATCGAGGTCGAGGGCGCGGTTGATGACGCGCGCCGTCTGCCATGCCTGATCGCGGTTGAACATCTTGGCCGTAACCAGTTTGCGCAGAATTGCGCTGCCGGTAGGCCCTTCCACGGCGGTCGCGATGTGATCGACATGCACGCGCCAGCCTTCCGATATGCCGCGCTCCACCGAGACGGCAAAGCGGTGGCGGGCATGCTCTGCAGGCCAGTCCGCACCGGGCAACAGGCCATATCGCGCCTCGTTAGCATCGGCAAGGAAGTTCGCGGCGACGATCCACTCGGGTTCGAGTTCGATCGCGCGCAGCGTGCGCGCCAGCAGGTTGGTGACCTGGTCGACGGTCATACCTTCGGTTGAAATCGGGGTTACCGTTTGCATAAGCGGCTCCAGAAATGGGACGCCGCTCACGGAGGCGGTGCCCCGTGGGTGCAAGGGATGATCCTGGCAGTACCAGGCATGGATTTCGATGCGTCAGGGACGCCATCAAAAGCGCAGGCCCCAAGCGAGACCGCTTGGGGCTTGCAGGAAAAGGGAGGGCCAGCAACTCGGCCCTCTCGATCAACGCGTCAGGCGATAGCCGCTGCCCGACGACACCAGAAACAGCCGCTCGCCAGTGACGAACTGCTGTTCCGAGCCCTGCGCCACGACGATCTGGCGGCCGCTGTCCGTGCGGACAATAACCTCCACACCGTCGCGCTGCGACAGGTGCGTCGCCGTAACCTGGCCGATGACACCCGCTGCCGTGCCCGAGAGCGCGCCAGCGATGTAACGACCGTCGCCGTTGCCTATCACACGTGCACCAAGTACCGCGCCAACCACCGTGCTGAGGATGGCCGGTACTCCGGAACTGGCCGACAGCATGCTGTCGCCGGCGACGGTGACATTGCGCACGCGCACGACCGTCACCTGCTCCGCAGATCCGGCGCGCATGGCGTCGGATCTGCGATAGACGTTAGGCGACGACTGTGCAGCGCAGCCGGTGAACAGGTACAGGCTGACAATGGCAACGAACAGGAAGAAACGCTTGAACATGATGGCCTCGCAAGAAAATGGGCCAACATGCCCACGGGCAGGAAGGCCCGTGGTGGGAGAGAAAAGCTGTGCCGGCACAAAATGCTGGCGAGGTCGATGCGTCGAAGACGCGAGAAGTGCTGCTATGTTAGCAGGGCGTGCACGGATTGTGGAGCCACTCAGGCGTACCCATCGATCCGGATAGAACGGGCGGTAACAGTGATCCGGACGCTCTTGCACTGCTCGTTGGCCAAGACCTCCTTGAGACCGGTCAACGACAGGCGCTCACCGAAGTCGTCACCACCGAAGCCGCGGTGGGAGTTCTCATAGAAATCGGCATCGGTCGCGGGGTTGCACCCCTTAAAGTAGTACAGGCATTGCTGCTCCGGCTTGCTGCCGGTGCTGTATCCCACATAGGCGCCATGGTCCTTCGCGATGAAAAACCGCTCGGACTTCGCCGCGTCGCAAAAGGCGACAAGGGACTCAACCTGAGAACGGGAAAGCGTAATTTGAGGCATGGATTGCTCCTGAAAGGGTGAACGGAGCGAGCCCCCGAGGGGCTGTGCCCCGCAAGGAAAGAAGACAGACGGTCAGGGGTTAAGCAGGTTCTGCCAGGACAGCGGCGTCCACGCGTGCGACGGGGGCCGGCGAATCCGCCCAAGAGAGCAGTGCCGGGCCGTCACCCTTGCGTGGTCGCACGGTGCCGACAAAGTCTTCGCGCCCGTGGAGGCTGACGCGTGTATTGTCGGAACCGTTGTGATGGAGAAAGACGCCGCCGCGGTCAGTGGCGAACCTGCCCTCCAGCGCCTGGAAGACGCGGTGGAAGTCATAGAGGTGGCGCGGGTCGCACTGCCCCGGTTCACCGCTCCCCCGATGGGGACCGATGGCACGGCGGTAGATGGGATAGCCCGCATCGGGCCGCACAAACTCGAATGGCGTGCCGCCGTGCGTCAGTTCGGCCCAGCCGAGCCGCTCTGTATCGAGGCGCAGCTCCAAGCAGCCGAACTTGCCGCGCACCGGCTTCACGCATTCGATGACATTGTGAGGAAGGATGCAGCCTACGCAGATGGCGTCGCCAAGCTGGTTGGCCTTCTCTGCGCGGAACACGCCCATGCGTTGGCCGTCCATGGCAACGAGTCGTGTCTCCCGTGGCATGGCCTCGACGAAAACGCCGTTGAGCCAGTACCGCTGGTCCTGTTTGGGCGCAAGCAAGGCGATGGCCTTGAGCTGGCACGGGTCAATCTGGATAGTCTGAATCACGTGTGTGCTCCAAAAAAATACAGGAGCACAGCCGCAAGGGACAATGCCCCTGCGGGTGATGAAGGCCTGACGGCAGTCAGGATTGAAAAAATCGATGCGCCAGAGACGCGAGAAGTGCAGTGATGGTATCAGCCTGGACACGCGCCTTGCAATTGCGCAGTTGAAAAAAACCCCCGAGCATCAGTCCTGAGCTTTACCCACAAGTTATGGGCCTGAATTAAAGATGCGGAACATCTCGGTGATTTCGTGCAAAACGAGGAAGCCTCGCCAGATGACCGTGGCGCCAGGTGGTGGATCATGACGGCGATTCAGGTAGCCGCCCAGGGTCGCAATCCATCGTATCGCCTGATGCAGCGACGGCACCGTGTCCGGCGGCCGGGTGGTTCGATGCACGCGACAATACAGGGCTTGCCATTCGACGGGTTGGAGGACCACTTCACAAGGCAGGTCACCGTCCAGCCGTGCCAGCAGCGTGGTGTAGAGGATACGCCAGGCAATGACCGCGAACAGGGAGGTGGCCCGAACAAAGCGCTCGAGCGTGCCGAACTGGCGGGCCTCGATGCGGCAGCCGCTCTTGAGCACCCGGTGCCAGGTCTCGATCGTCCAGCGCCGCGCATACCATTGCAGCCGCTCAAGCGCTTGCGCGGGCGAGTGTGTGGGCACCGAGGTGAGCAGCATCCATTCGATTGGCTCGATATTGGCCGGCGGTTCGTCCTCGATGACATGCACGGCGAAGACGTCCAGCTCGGGCAAACGGGTTCGTGTCTGAGGCGGTCGCAAACGTACGCATGCGTATCGCAATGTCAGGCGTGCGGTGCGCTGGGGACGAGTCCCTCTGGCTGGCACCTGCAACTCGGTCTGACCTGCTGCGGGGGTGTCCAGCACCGCTTGCCACAGATAGCGCTGGGGATGGCGGGCGCAGCGGTTCCATGCCGCGCGCACCAGCCAGTCCACCCCGTCCGCGCGTTGCGCAGCAAACAGTTCATAGACATCGCTTTCGCGATCGCCGATGCCAATGAGTTGCGTGTGCTCACAGCGCGACTTCAGCGCCGAGAGGTGCGCAAGCCCCTCGATCCACTTGATGCTTTCCTTCTCATGGATGGGTCGGGATTTGCGCCGCGCGGCGCTGCCCTCGGTTCCTTCAGGACGTGCCCACGTCTTCATGCCCAGTACGCCGAGCGGCAAACCTTCCGGACTGACCGCCAGCAGGCTGTGCATCAAGAACCCACGCTCATTGCCACCGTTACCGCGCCCCAGACCCTCTGTGGCAGGCAAATGCGTCAGGTTGAATTCGGTTGTGTCCTGTATCGCCAGCACCACCGGGATCTGCTCCATACGGTGCAGCGTCTGCGCGATATGCGGCGCCAGTACACCGTCGGTGTCGACCTGGTCGTTGTCAAAGAATCGGTAGGCCGCCTTCAGTTCAGCAGGCGACAGAGCCTGCGGCAGCGACGTGTGGGGACTGGCCGACAGTTGTCGGGCCAGTGCCACCAGCCGGTACGACAGGCGTGCGTCACCGAGATTCGCCGCTGCGAATTCCTCGCTCGCCCAGTCCTCCGTGTCGTTCCCGATCGCCAATCCGCTGCCGCTGCATCAACAGAATGGACGAAAGTTAACACCGTCCGATCCGGTTTACAACCGGACTTGTGGGTAAAGCTCAGAGCATCAGTCCGGGGGTGGGGTGCATGGAATCGCGACGCGCCGTCATACAGCCTTGGCACGCTTGCGCGCGGGCTTGGAGGCCACCGCGTAGCCAAATCTGGCCCATGCGACGGGATCGATCGGCAGCGGATTGGTACGCCCGGCTTCCAGGTTGACGAACACGCCCGAGTACTTCAGCGTGCCGGTTCTGAAGAGCGTCCACAGCAAGTTGAAGGCCTGCACCGCGATCGCCTGATTGATGACCAGCGACTGCTTGCGCAGCGCGTCGGCCATCGAGCAGGACGGCGTCGTGTCCGCCTTGTCGCCCTTGGGATCGATCAGTTCCGGGAATAAGTCGCCCACGTGGGGCAGGCGGGTTTCCCGCTTGCCGCGCACCTGGCCAAGAATGACCTGCCCGCGGTCAGTCTCGTTGCCGCAATCCAGGTAGTAGCCACCGGCGCCACGCTCGAGCGCGCCAAGAATGGCCTTGCGCGCCGCCCGTGAGTCCACGCAACCGATAGCCATGTCGCAGACAAAGCGATCCTGACTGCCGATCCGTCGCGGGCGGGCTTCCCAGCGGGTGCCCATCAGCAGGTTCAGCCGGTTCACCAGCAAGGTCGCCTTGTGCTGGCCGACGTCGTTCGGGTAGAAGCCCTGGCGGCCGACGTTGGTCGCGCTCACCGTGTCGTCATCGTAGACCGTGCACTCGATACCGCCGGGGTGGCCGATTTCGAGCATGGCGTGGTGCAGACGCGCCAGCGCTGGCAACAAGGCGCTGCCGGTACCGCCAGCGCCCACCACCACGACTTTCCACGCATTGATGCGCATCGTTTCGGGAATATGGTGTTCGAACGTCATCACACCACCTCCTGGGCCCGCGCCGCCGCGTACCAGTCGCTCGGTACACGCTCGACAGCCTCGAAGATTCCCTTGGCGCAGAGCCGCAAGCTTAGCGACGGCGTCGCAGCGAGGCAATTTCCCATCACGAACGCGAACTTCACGTCATGCTGGTCGTCCCCGTTGTCGGTCGATGAAAAGAACGCCGGAAAGTTGCCGTGCGAATGGCAGTCCACCACCAACACCTCGCCGTCAGCCAGCGCCGGTCGTTCGTACTGCAAATGGCCGTGTCCGTGCGACAGGATCGTGACCGGCACCAGCCGGAATTCGCTGGTAGTCGAATTCCAGACGATCCAGCCGCCGGTCTCGTTGGGCATGGCCGCACGCGCCATCTCGGCAAACTGCCCGATCAGGGTCGCAGGCAGCCTGCCGCAGCGCAGGTCCGTCGTCTCGGCCGCGACGCCATACGGCACGGCGGTCTTGACCTCGAACTGGGCCACGCAGCGCACGAGTCGCAGCCACGACCGCGACACTTCCAGCAATACGCCGTTGGCGGCGATGAGAAGGCGCTCTCCCGTGGTTTCCAACGGCGCCAGATCGCCGAAGCGCGGCACCATCACGCTCGGAAAGGATCGCTGCAGGGTTATGTCCATCGGATGCATGTTCAGTCTCAGAATTGCCCGGCGATTAGCTTGCCGAGTGATTGGTTCATCGGGATGAGGGCGGCTTTCGGGAAGGTTGAAAACCTTCCGTCCAGCATGTCGCGCCAGAAGGCATAGAAGCCATCAGCATGATCGACACGCCTGCCACCGTGATTAGGATGTGTGAAGGCCGAGGCAAAGAACGCCTCTTCCCAGCCCGCTATAGACGCTGCGTCGATCTGCTTGGGCACGTGTGCCGTGCCGATACAGATCTTCCCGTGGTCCCAGGTATTGAAGTAAGGCGGCTCGTACAGCATCGAATCTGGCGTCGGACGCTCGTCCTCGATCAGGGCAAACACACGAAAGCCGGCGGGCGACGCGTGAAAGACCAGACCGGGATGAGGCGTCACGGCACTGCGATCGCCCAGCTCCTCACAGTTGAAGAACACACGGCGATTGCCGGGCGGACACCACCAGGTGATGGCATCCGGGCCGATCGACAGCACGTTGGGCGTCAGGAACTCGCCCTTGGGCAGCGATGCCTCTGCGACCTGACGCACAGCCTGGATCAGCGCGGGCCGGTTCAGTGGCGTGCCCGCGCCGATCACGGGTCGCCCCGTCTGACCGTCGGTGACGATGCGGTGAGCGGTGGCATACGAAAACGCACTGAGGCCGCTCCCATAAAGCAGAATGGCCCCTTGCAGGGCCACGTCATGGTCGCGTGAAGCACTATGAATTTTGGCCATGTAGCCCCTCCTATTCGGAAATCAATGTGAGAACGCGGTCGAGCGCGGCGATGACGTCCATCATGTCGGCCAGCTGCTTGAACTGGCGCCGGATGGCGCGCGGCGTATCTGCCAGCGGGATCAGCGACTGGTACATCGTGGCCTCGCCGCCGCAGTTCAGAGAATCAAAGTGGTCATCGAGGATCTGACCGACCCAGTGCTCCTTCCACATGCAGAGCGTCGCCGCCGAGTAGGCCGGCTCCGCCCATTGCGCGTGGTTGAGCGCCCGGCTGCGCCGGGTGCGGGCGAGTACCGCTTGCAGATCCAGCAGCGCCAGGCAAATGCGGCGTGGTAGGCCGCGGTTGCGCCCCGCCAGCGCCTCCAGCTGCGGGGCGCGCAGGCAGTCGATGCGCCGCTTCTTGTCGCGGCGCGCGAACGCCGGCACCGCGTCGTCCGGGGCCAGCACTGGCAGTACCGTGGACGGCAGGTAGCGCTCGATCTCGCAACCGTCGTCACCAAAGCGCTCGGCGAGAAACTCCCGCGCGTCCTCATCGCTCATGGTCGGATCACACTCCCACCACCAACGGGCGAACATGTCCGCCAGTTCGTCAGGGGCGCGCACGAAGAGCGATCGGCCCGCCGCCTCGTTGACGAGGTGAATGGCTGTGTACAGCAAGGCCGGATCGGCGCGGCGCATTACGTCGGCACGCTCCCCGATCTCGAACACGTTCTCTCCCTCCAGCTCGATCGCCAAGTACAGCGGCGCATGGAGCTCGTCGTCGTGGTCGAACTGATCGACCTGCTCCCTTGCGGCAGCCAAGTCGAGCAACGCGAACGAGAAGTTCAGCCGCTTGCACTTGGGCGTGCGCCGGCGCAGCCAGGCAAACATGGCCTGCGCGAACGCGTCACCGGCACTGGCCGCACCCTTCACGTCCCGGGCCGCGAGGACGCCGGTTTCGAACTGCTTGCGAATCAGCCTGAATGTGTCAGCGCCCTCGCCGTACTGGAGCTTCCCGCTGGCGGGAATGTCCGCCGCCAGCGTGGGCAGCGTCAGAAAGCCATGGGCAGGTCGACGTCGGGCAGCAGGAGGCTGTCGCGATGGCGTCCAGCCGGGTCCTGATTCAATGAAGCATTCATTAGTCGGGCGAGGATCGAACAGCACGATTCCATCTCCTCAGTATGTAAAAAAGCCGCCTGTGGCGGCTTCTGGTTGGAACGCAGGCAAAAGTCCGGGCTGGACAGTGCCTGCATCAATTCACACTTACGCATGGCAACCCTTGGCGCCGGCGGCTCGCACGAACGTGTAGCGCATGACGGTGCCGTTGTGCTCCGGGCCGTCCACCGTGGCGGTGGTCAGCTCGGGGTACTGGGCGGTGTACATGTCGCGCACCTGGTCGGGCGTGAATGCCAGGCCAGGATCCATCAGGGTCATGCCGTTGTAGCTGAACTCACGGGTCAGTTGCTGGACGGTCAGGCTCATGGTGTGGCTCCTTTTCCGTTACAGCAGGTCAGCGAGGTTGGTGCCGCTCGGCTCGGGCGACAAGGCCTGGGGCGCGGAAGCCTTGGCCTTGCCCTCGCCTTCCTCGTCGTCGTTCGTGCCATCAGCCCCGCCCCCGTCATCCGAAGATGATGCAGACGGCTTGCTGTTGGCCTTACTAAGTGCCTTCTGTGCCTTGGTGGACTGCGCGCTGGTCGCGGCGTTCAGGATCGAGGCCGTGGCTTCGACCTGTTCTGCCAATGAACGATGCGAGACAGACACCGAGGCGATCGCCTGGGCAAAGCCCTCGTCCAGTTCCGCCGGCGAGGCAGTCAGGGCGAGAGGGGTGGCCAGCGCGGCATCAGCGGCCTTGGAAACCACCGGTGCAACAACGACAGCCATCGCGTCACCCTTCATGGTGAGCGTGAGCACAACCTTGTCGCACGCGGCGACGAGCGGAACGAGTTCCTGAAACATGGGATAGATCCTTGGAAAGATGGAATAGACAGGGAGAACCGACCGCCGGGAGGTGGTCGGTTACGATCAAAACCGCAGGACCTTGGGCAGCTTGCCCGCGTAGTCGAAGCCATCGACATTGAGCAATGCCTCGATCAGATCCGGCTTGGACTTGTTGAAGACCTTGGCGAAGTTCTCACCGAGCGCAGCGCGCAGGCCAAGCTCGTCGGCCAGCACCTTCATTTCCGACTTGGTGAGCAGTTCCAGGAAGTCCTTGGACTTCTGCAGGTTCCAGTGCTGGCGCAGGTCCAGCTTGTGGTGCTGGCACAGCGTGACGAGGTGGGGAACTTCTATCCCCTCGATGGCTGCGACGCTGAGCCCGATCGTCAGGTTTTGACGCTTGCTCGCATCCATTTCGTGCACGGCGGACAGGTTCTTCTTGAAGTCGGTGGTCGACACCTTGTCGTCCGTCAGCTTCTCGAAGATTTTGCCCATGGTGTCGCCACCGATATTGCGCGAGAGGCCGGTCAGCGCCATCGCCAGCAGGTAGCTGTTGGCGGTGTCGGCATTGCTGGCGGCTTCGCGTCGCAAGGCCCTGCGCCACAATGCGGCCCGGTAGGTTTTCACCTTCTCGGTCTCGCTGATGTGGGTGACGGCCTTTTCCTCGGCGGGCACCTTAGTTGTGCCTTTGGCAGTTGCGGTCGCATCGGCAGCCGTCGTGGCCGGCCTCTGCGCAGCCGCCTTGGCGTCGCGCTCCGCCTTGATGCGTGCGGCGATCTTCTTGCTGTTGCAAGCCGTATCGAAGCATTGGCCGCGGTAGACCTTGCCCAGGCTATCGGGCAGCGCACTCACGGCCGCCCCATAGTGCTCGCAGGCGTGGCAGGCTTTCGCCTGTTCCTCGCCAACGCCGGTCGGACCGTCTACCACCAGTTGCGCACGCGTGTGGTTGTCACCAGCACGCACAATCCGGATCACCGGGTACTCGTCCTTGAGACCATAGGCAACCGCTTCCAGTTGCTTGTCGGTCTTTTGGTTGTAGCACACACGGTTGGTGCAGTTGCCAGTCGCAATGGCCTCGCCGAACATTTCCGTCTGCAACGACGAGTTGTGCGGGCAGGCAGCACAGTCGGCCTTCTCGAAGATCGCCGTGGCAAGACAGCACGCGGCGGCCTCGATGGTCTTCTTCAGTTCGGCTACCGACTTCTTCTCGCTCACAATGACGGGCAGGAGCTTGTCCTGCTTGTCCTTGGCGAGCGTTGCCAGCAGTTCGGCGTGGCCGAGTTGGATGGTGCGGGTGTTGAGCGCATCCAGGACGGACGTGCTGCAGTTCATGAGCGCCAGGCGCTTGTCCAGGGTGGCGCGGGACCAGCCCAGGATCTTGGCGGCCTCCTCGCGGTCGCCCTTGAGCTGGCCAACGATCCGGGCGGCAGCCACGGCTTCTTCGGAGGGAGCCATGTCCGCACGCTGGACATTCTCGATGAGGGAGAGCCGGTCGGCCTCCTCTTCGGACATCTCGCGGATGGTGACAGGGATGGGATAGTCGTCGCCGTGCGCCGCTTTCGCGGCACGCAAGCGGCGTTCACCGGCCACCAGCTCGTAGGCGTCCTCGCCCAACGGACGAATCAGGATCGGCTGGATGACACCGTTCTCGCGAACGGAATCGGTGAGTTCCGCCATTTCGGCAGGATCGAAGTACTTGCGCGGGTTGCGGCCAGGATGGATCTTGCCAACGACGATGGTGGGATTCAGCATGATGGGGTTCTCCGGAACGAAAATGGGAACCCGTAGCCGCACCGGGAACAGGTTCCCGATGGGATAACAAAAGAGAGATTGGCAGCCCGGCGAAGCGGGAGGCCAACTTACTGCAAAAAGCTGTGCACCGGGTGGTGCGGGGTCGATGCGTCAGGGACGCGGAAGTAGCCGTAAGGATAAACCAATCGTGCTTGCCACGCCAGATGCCGCGACCCAACGCCATTGCGCCAGACTAAAGAAACCCTGTGCAACGGGAGGGTAAGTTCTGCGAGGTCTTGGGTCCATAGCGGGGGCTACGGGAAATCATCTTATCGCCAAACCGAAGCAATACAACCGGCAAAAGCCCACCATTTTGCAATCTGTTTTTTGGAATCCCGCAGCAAGCGCAAATAAAAACGCCCTCCAATCATCGGAGGGCGGACAAGTACAGGAAGGGACATCGGCAATGGTACCCCCGCGACCGCGTGGCGATCGGGAGGGGCGGCTAGCGGCTCGCCGGCTGGCGCGGCCCGATCGGGCGCGACAGCAGCGTGGTCACCGCGCCACCAACGCACCAGCCGTCCAGCTTGTCCTCAAAGATGCCGTGGACAAGCCGGTCCAGGCAGATCACCTCAAGGCCATCCGCTTCGACGGTGCCGAGGATATTTGCCACGGTCGTGCCACGGGTACTGCGGCGCTTCACGGTGGCTACGCCCTCGCCAATGGCGATCGTGCAATCGTCAGTTTTCATGCTGCTTCCTTTAGAAGTTCTCGATGATCCCGGGCCTCGCGACCATGCAGCAATGCGAGATCTTCCACAAATTCATCCAACAGCGTGTCCATGTGCAGGAACGCCTCGTCGTCTAGTTCCGGTGTCGCCCAGTCCAGACCCGCCTCCATGGCGTCCCGCTTGTGCGCAACCATCTGGTCCTGGTAGGTGTCGATGCTGCCCGGCAGGTGGAAGTAAACGACCTTCAACTGCCCCTTCCGGTTCCACCGCAGCGCGCGCCGCATCGCCTGATACTCGATGCGCCACGTCCACGAGCGGTCATAGAAGAGCACATAGTCCGCATTGGGCAGGTTGTAGCCCGCGCGGCCCGACGCCTTGGTGCATAGGAGCCCCGTGGCGTTGCCGGCCACGAATCGCTTGTCCTTGTCGGCCACGCGCTTCATGATCGGAATGCCGCCATGGAACGGGACCGATTCCACTCCTCTCGTCTTCAACTGACTGGCGATGAGGTTGATGACGCCTGGGTTCTCCGCAAACAGGATGGCCTGCTTGCCTTCTGCCGCGATAGCCTCCAGCCGCTCGATGACGGCACGTTGCTTGCTCGTGATCTGCGCCAGCATGCCGACGCCCTCTACCCCGTGCTGCGGGTAATTAGCGGCGAAATGCACGGCCCGGATGCGGGCAAGAATCGCAATCAAGTTGTTCGGGCGACCGTCCTTGCGGATATCCCGGTACCAGTTGGCGAACTCGTCGGCGGTGCGCAGGTAGAGCGACAGGTGGGCAGGATCCCATTCCGTCTCGACCACCTCGACTGCCGGCGCCTCGATACGGATATACCTGGCCACGTCGGGCTCACACACCAGCCGGCGCTTCACATGCGGCGCCAGCATCTGGCGGTACCGCGGCAGGTTGCCGATCTTGGGTACTTCGCGCTTGGCCCCGTCCTGCAGGCTTTCCGCGAATTCCCAGGTCACCCATTCCAGCACGACGAAGTCGCTGCGGAAGCGATCAATGCCACGCTCAGCGTGCTGCACCGTGGCAAGCCAGTTGGACTCCAGATAGCCGCGGCGGTAGCCGTAGGGCTGTGCTGCCGTGCCATCACCGCCCGTGAAGGCGATCAGTCCAAAAATATCGCGCGGGTAGTTGGCGATGGGGCTGCCTGTCAGCACGTAGCGACGCTTGGCCGAGAGCTGCCACAGCGCACGGCTCTGGTCACTCGTCGGGTTGGACAGGCGCTCGCCCTCGTCGGCCACCAACAGGCCGATACGACGGCGCAGCCGGTGGGCATACGTGACGCGCTGGGAAGCCTCCCGGCACACCGGCATGCGCAGGCGCTCATAGGCGATTAGGTTGACGCGTCTGAGCGTACCCAGATCTTCAGGCGATTCGATCACATGCACGTCCGAGGACGGCATGATCTGCGCCAGTTCCGCGCGCATCTCCGAGATCAGCCGGGCCTCGACGACGATCAGGCCGCGCTTGACCCCAGACAACAGGATCAGCGCCGCGGCCAGCCGCGACTTCCCGCACCCCTGCTCCCATGCCGCGACAGCACCGCAAGGCTTCATCAGGAGCTCAATTAGGTCCTCCTGTTGGAATTCCCAGTCCAGCCAGGCGTCGATCCCCAGCGCGAGCACGCGCTTGTGCAGCCGGCTCGCTTGACCCGGATAGCGCTTGGCCAGTCCTTCGTGCACAATCTCCCACACCTGCGCCGATTTCTCGACGCTATAACGGCTGGTGATCTCATCCAACGAGACGGCATACTGCTTGCCGCGCATGTCGTACTGATAGCGGCCATCGGGCTGCCGATCGAAGCGGACTTCCTGGCCCGCCTTGATGACCGGGCTGCCCCACACGGCCGGATCCACCACGTGCGTCTTTGTCGCCACACCGGTGAGGGTATCCGCGGCGCCGACGCCCGTCGTCCAGACTGCATGGCGCAGCGGGAGGATCTGTCGCGCACTGCGTCGCAAGCGCCGGCCGAAGTGCTCGAGGAATCCCGGTGCGAACTCCGGCTCACCGCCTGCAGCCTTCACCATGTCGACCAGGTCGCCCAGCGCCGCAATGGGATCAGGCTGCATCAGATAGGCCTCCAGATCCAGCCGGCCCGTGCCCGCGTAGCGAAATCCGCGCGGCAGGCGCTGGCCTTCCAGCGGTACGATGCGACGCTCCAGCACGCGGTTGAGCACCATCGCCTCGACGAACCCACAGTCGAAGCCAAACACGATGCGCCGCCCGTCATGCGCGATGCGTACCCGTTTCTGCGAGGTCACTGACCGCGTGATGGCCGGCCCCTCGTCGTCCAACAATTGGTGGCCGAGGCGTGCTTCACCAAAGTAACGCTCGTCCGTCTGCAGCGCCAACGCCGGCAACGGCTGTGTCAGATCCGTGAGGGATTGACGCACATAGTCGCCTTGCCGCGCCCGGTACCGCGCGAATACCGCGATTGACGTGCGCACCTCAGCGCCCTCCTCGCGGAAGGCACTGGATGGCAGGTCGAACACGCCAACCACTCGCCGCGCAGCCTCATTGAACGGCTCACCGTGCGGGATGGAGAGCCCGGCGAACTTTTCGACGAAGCTCGTAGGCAACAAGGCCACCACAATCTGTGCCGCGTCCAGTGCCTGTGCCAGCGCATACTCGTGGCTCAACGCGCTGGTGCTGGCCCCGAACCGGCCCCAGCTTGTGCAGTCGTAGGGCTTCAGGTGCGGCGACTCAAGATGAATCGAAAACGGCGGATTGATGAGGGCGATATCGAAGTGGCGCGGATGGATCTCTTCCATGCCGGCGTGCCGGAAGCTGCCATCGAAGCCTGCGGCTTCCACGGACGCCTGCACCGCCTCGATTGTTGGCGCGTGAACGTCCACACCGTACAGGCTGTACACAGTCGGATCGGCGAACTGGAGCAGGCGGGCCGAGCCCACCGAGTTGTCGAGGATCGACACCTTGCGCGCCGGCAACCAAGCGGCAACCACGCCCCACATGAGGCGGGCAATCGATTCGGGGGTGAAAAACTGCGAGAGGTGGCGCTGACGCGCCGCGTGCAATTCGCCCATGTGGGCGATCTTCTCGGCTTGTGAGCCAAGACTGACAATGGCCCGCAAGGGGTCGTACCAAGATGACATTGTAGCTTCCAGAATAGAAAAGGCCCCGCCTTGTGCGGGGTATGGGTGAAGGCAAATCAGATCCACCGCGGCGCAGCGCCGCACGGCCGTGCTGCTGGCCAGCCCGAAGGCGCGGCACAGCGTCGCCGCCGTGTGTTGCTCCCGCGATGGCGGGGCTGTTGGCCTCGTAGGTCGCGCGCAGGACTTCCCAGAAGTTGTCAAGATCCGGCAAGCCGCGATCGCGTCCCAGATGTTGGAATGGCCGTCAACGGGGATACTGAGAGGTGCGGAACGCCTCAATGCGTGTGTTGTACTTGGTCAACTACATGACCTCCTGCATGAACGCTTCGCCGTACTCGCCGATGAACAACATCAGATCGTCCGCCACCTGGTGCGAAAACTTGAACTCCCACGCGTCCTTGAAGAAGACGATGTCGAGGCCCGGATAGCATTCCTTCTCGCGATAGTGGTACTCGAGCTGGTGGAGATTGAAGCGATTGAGGCAATTCGCCAGCACGTGATGACCGGCCTTCGCCGCGAAAGTCGCCAGCCCGGTCAAACAATCCGCAGTGCTCTGCTGGCTGTAGTAGCCCACCCTGCGCGCGGAGCGACCGAAGCAAGCCTCGGAACCGACATGCTTGCGCAGAATGACCGCCGAGGCGCTCTTCTTGATCTCGCGCTTGCGATTCAGGCCGAACCCGTTGACGATGCGCTGGGCCGCCTGCTGGTAGGCCAGATCCGCCCCGCCGTTGCCGCCATAGCGTGCGGTAAGCGAAGCCCACAGGCCATCAATATCGGGGATGCGGCCGGCCTTCAGGTCAGCGTCGATATCCAGCCCGGTGCGCTCATGCTCGTCGTGGTCTTGGATATCCAGTCGGCTGCCCTGCGGGGCAAACTCGCGGCGCGCGCGATTGACGACGCCACTCGCCAGTGAGCGGCAGAAACTTTGCAACTCCCTCGTCGTGGCGAATTCGCTACGAACGTCGACCGCATGGTAGTGGTCGGCGATGCCAGCAACGGTCTCACGCTCGAAGGCAGCGGCAGCAACATACGCCGCATGGGCCGCTTGCTGGGCGGCAATAAACTGCTCGATGATTTGCTTGTACATGGTGTCTCTCGAAAGAACTGCCGGGAGACGCCCCATCGGGATGTCTCCCCGATCGGGTCAAATGTTGGAAACGGCGCTCAGCTATGCGCTGGCGTCGTCATCCTCGTTGTCAATGCTTGCCATCTGCGCTCCAGGTCCAGGTAGTCCTGCAACCATTACTCGCGCACGGCCGGTGAAGCCCTTATCCAAGTCGACTCGTTCTTCTCGTCGCCGCTGAAGAACACCCCGGCAATGTCGCCGGCGTCGATACCGGCAGCACGCTGCAAGGGATAGGGCCTCATTGAGGTCATCGACCAGGGCGGCTGCTTCGATCATCGCCTGCGTAACGGCGGAAAGAGATGGCGTTGTCATGGCCTCTCCCGATCAGTGCAGGGCGAGGGCCGGGCCGGTGGGCATCGGCACAACGCCAAGCGCCAGCCAGTGCGCGACCGGATGATCCGGAAAGTCCGGGATCGAACCGAGGCGGTAGAGCATCGGCACGTCCTGCGGCTCGCGCTCGCCGTCCTGCAGCTGACGCAGGTAGCGGTAGCTCAGCGACAGCCAGGTGAGTTCGGCGCGGGCGATGTGATCCCACTGGGCCGGCAGGCGGGACTCGTCAAATAGCGCTGCGCCTGCCGCATTCATGCGCGCCACCACTTCGTGGTAGCGACCGAACTCGTGAGCGAAGCCACGGCGCACAAACGTGAGCACGTCGGGCGCTTGCACGCCGAAGATTCGGCCTAGTTGGCGGATATACACCGCGCACTCAAGGCGAGAGCGTTCCGCGTAGTCATCCGCGCCGACTTGGGCGCAGGCCTCGTCGTACGGTGCGGGACCGACTTCGATTTCGAGGAATTTCTGGAACATGGCGTTTCCTTGGATAAGCCGGGAAACGCTCCACAGGCGCGCGTTTCCCTGTGGGTAGATGATGGGCTGCGTCGTGCGACGGTCAGCCGGAGGTTGATGAGTCAGTTTGATGCAGCGGCCGCAGCAAGCTGCCTTCACGCCGCATCGCGTCGCTGATGGCAAGCAGCCAACCAACGAAAAGCAGCGCGGTGAGCAGCACGCAGATACTGAGCTGGAAGCTCATCACCCAGGCGTCCTCGGTATTCATCGAGAATGCAAAGGCCAGGGAAAGAATGACCCCGAGGCAGGACAGAGCAAGTGCGGACAGACGATCGTGCGTGGGCATGAGACAGACTCCAATGGTAAGCACGGAGCCTGCCCAGCGGGGACAAGGCCCCAATGGGAGAGACCGGCAACGCAAGCGCGCAGGTCGAGAAGGAGGGCCGCAAAGGCGGCCCGAGGCGTCAGCCCAATGCTTGGACGTGACGCATATGCGAGGAATAGGCAACCAACCAGGCCAAGACGATCAGACTACCGATCATGAAGCAGCAGGTCAGTTGCACGGACAACAAACCTGGGTCGACGGTGGTGAGCGTGAAACCCAGTGCGGCGAACAGGTCGAAGATCATGGCCAGAACAGCCATGGCGGTGCCGCGATAGTGAATAAACATGATGGCTCCAACGAAAGGTGGAGCCATGCCCATGGGGACAATGCCCCGGTGGGTGAGAAAAGCAGAGTGCCGAAGAATCGGCAGAGTCGATGCGTCAGAGACGCGGAAGTAGCGCGCAGGATACCGCAAAGCGTGCCACCGATAAAGCCCCCGACACTACGGCAGGTCCAATCCAGCCTTACGTAGCCGGTTGACGACGTGCCAGCGGTAGTGCGCCCCCTCTGCCGGGTCCTGGACAGACGAATAGTCCGGCAAGCGCTCGATGCCCGGCTTGCCCCCTGGCTTCTCGAAGCCAACGGGGTCGAGGCCGTGCTGCGCGGCTTGCAACTGCGACAGAGCCCACGATAACTCGAACGTGGCGATCGCATCCCAACGAGCGGGAATGGTATCGGCATCGAACCAGATCTCGCCGACGCCATCCATGATCGCAGTAACCGTGTAGTTACTGCCCTGCGCAGAGGGGATGGCACGCACCTCGAAGCGCAGGACTTCGGCGGGCGGATGCCAGAACACCCGATCCAGCATCCGTCGATAGGCCAGCGCGGCGATCGTGGCCAATTCGCGGTAATACGGCTCGCCCGGTGCGGCGAGCGCCCGCTCGTCGCAAGGACAGGTACCGAGGTCGATATCGGTCATGAGGCAGTTCAGGGAACGGATTTGCCCGTCATCCTGCGAAGGAGGAGCCAAATGATACGTCATTCAACGGATGAACTCCTTCCAATTCGCGCCGACAATGATTGCTGCCGCAATGGGCCCCGCACGCCGTCTTGACTTCGCGTGGGGCCGGATATGCTGGATTCATACCCCTATCCGCCTACGACAAACCATGCGCTTCACCCGCTACGAACGCCATAACCCGATCGACTTCAATGCGCGCCGCCAAGCGGCTTTTGCCCGCAAACAGGCGCGCGAACGGGAACACTATCCGCTGCTGGCCGAGCATGTGGCTGCCGAGCAGCATTCGGTGGACGAAGAGCTGGCGCGGCGCAACGCCCGTTCGGACGCCTGCGAAGCGAATATGCGCGCCCACTACGCGCGTAGCTGGCGTGATGCGCGCCGTATCTATTTTTCTCAACCGGAGGCCATGCGGGCCATCATCCGCGCCAAGTGGAGAGCCTGGGTTGGTCCGACCACCTCGACGTACTTCTCATGGATGGTCGACGTGGAGAGCGGCAATCAGGCATGCCGCGTCGCCGACTACCGGGTGCGTGATGCCGCCGCACGTGCTGCCCGCGCAGCGCTGCCGGTACAAGAACAGCTGGCAATCTGAACATGTGTCTACCGGAGAGCAACAACACGCGACAGACGCGCTCATCGTCGGCGGGCCGGTCAAGGTCAAGGTCAAAGCCTATGCAGGCGCGGGCAAGACCACGCTTCTGCGCATGGCGTCCGAGGCGTGCGCCAGCTGCTGGCCCGCATGGCTCGAGTAGCCACCGTCGTGCGCCCGATGCTGTGGGGCCTATATATGTATGCGCCCGAGCCACTGGCCCACGAGCTGAAGGCGCTGCATGGCTTCATCAACGACGTGGTGGCCTGTAGTGCGCAAGGCCCGCTTGACGCCGGCGCAATACGGACGCGTGGTGTCAGGCATGCCTTGACGGACTTCGTGCGTACCGGCGACGAAAGCGGCGACCTGCAGCCACCCTCACCCGCGACGAGCACGTGAATCCTATACCCCCATTCCACCATACCGAAAGATGAAGACGCTTCCGAAGATCTTCCGCAACCCGAGACCGTGCTGGCGATCCGCGGCGCCATTGCGATTGGCCTCCAGGGCGGGGTTCGCCCTGCCGATGACTCGTGGCTCACCGAGTTCTGGGAGGTCGGCCACACCGCCCGCAACGCTACCGAAGCGATCCACGAGGCGATCCCGCCGTTCCAGGGCATGGTCGGCGACACCACCGTGCACCTGCAGGATCACGTCAATGCGCTCGAGCAGGCCGCACATGCCATCGACGCTGTCTATCCGGCACGCCTTGAGGAGCAGCCTGCGTCTGCCGATAACCACGGCTGACATGCAACACGGCACATCAACTCAGCAACAGTTACCCGTTTCCATGCAACACGCCATCGCCGAACTGCTCGCCAAGACTGAACAGTATCTCCAACTCCAAGGACCCGCCGCCTAGCATCGGCGGCCGGGCGGGTCGGGATCTTGGCATAATGCGCGCCACACTCCCGCGAACCCGCCCAACCATGTCAGACGGTCTTCTCTCCTGCGCGCATTGCGACAGCCAGCCTCGATTCATCGCCAACCGCTTCGAGGCGGTCATTGTCTGCACCGGCTGCGGCATGTCCACCCCGCCCCAGTCCCTTGACGCTGGCCGCGATCGTGCCTTTGCCATTCTCAGCGGCGTGTGGAATCCCCGTGTCCGCCCCCGCACGACCGAACAGCACGAGCTTGCCGTCATCGTCCGTAAGGAGTTGAGCAGCTCTGACCTGGGCACAGTGCTGGCACTCATCGCCCGCAACGAAGACGACTGGGCGGAGCGCGGACCGCTGTTCGCCGCCATGGCCGAAAAGCTATTGCAGCCCGAGCCATTCCTGCAGGCGCTGGTGCCGGCCGAGGCCTTGCTGAAGGATGCCAGCCGCTACCGCAAACTCATGCGCCGCGCCAAGCTGATCCAGATCGACGGCCGCCCATGGGTGCATATCGAGCCAATCGATGCCCTGCCAGGGTCCGTCCACGAGGAGCTGTTCGGCGGCACGGTCATGCTGGAGGAGTTCCTCGCGCGCGCGCTTGACTGCACTGATGAAAATGGGATCCCCATCTCGCCCACCCTTGGGAGGCCGCCGAGCCCTTGACTTTGCGCCCGGCTTGGCAAGATAGGGGTACATCGTTGTAGAACAAGAACCATGCACAAGCCTCCGTTCCTTGCCGCGGCCGTCGCCGCCGCCATCTGCGCTTCCGTCAGCAACGCTGTCAGCACTGCTGCCTACGCCAAAGCCCCGTCCACCGACTGCCCGCATATCTTCGGCACCAACAGCCAGCCGCGTGTCACGGTCACGGCCGCCACGGGCCGCACGCAATCCCTGTGCTTCCGTGGCTATGCCGTGCAAACGTCGACCGCCACTCGCACCGCGTTGTGGTCGGCCGAGAACCTGACGGCCCAAGCCGTTCTGGCTGCCCGTTCCGTACCGCGTGACAGCGATTTTTATGAGGAAGCGGAGATTCCTACCCCCGACCGTGCCCGCCTGTCCGACTACGGTCGCGGTAGCAGCCTCGATCGCGGTCACCTTGCCCCATCGGGCGACTTCCCTGATCTGGCGTCACAGGCCGAGAGCTTCAGTCTCGCCAACGTCGTGCCGCAGGCCTCGGCCAGCAATCGACGGATGTGGAGCCATATCGAAACCTCGACCCGGCGCATGGCGCGCGAGTACGGCCAGGTCTTCGTGGTGACCGGCCCGGCGTTCGATGCCGCGCAGGCCACGCGCCTCAACGGCCGGATTTCCATCCCGACGTATTTGTGGAAAGCGGTCTACGTGCCCGGGGTCGGGGCTGCCGCCTATGTGGCTCGCAACGACGCGACCCCCTGGTACGCGGTTGTGAGCATCGCCGAACTGGCCGCGTTCGCTGGCGTCGATCCGTTCCCACGCCTCGACAAGGTGTACCGGGATGCGCCGATGACGCTGCTCGCGCCGACGCCGCACCCGGGCGAGAAGGCCGGTCGCAAGGTCAACCTAGCCACCCTCACGGCCACCGCTGTCGAACGGTCGGCGCTGCCCGAGGCGCAGGAGCCCCGCCATGCCTTCCGGCAGTCCAGCGTCCTGCCGTTCGTTGGCGCCGTCCTCGCCCACTGAATCGGAGACAAGCATGAAACGCCTCAAGCAGATCATCCACACCTTCCGCACCGACAGGGAAGCGCGCTTTTACATCCTGGGCGCAATCGCCTTAGTCCTGTTCTTCTGCTGGTGGGGTGCAACCGGGCACTGGGACGATTCGCCGTACCTGCCGAACTTTCTGCGCTGAGACCTCAGACGGGCTCGTTCAACCGGTTAAATTGTCCGGGTTCCGGCTGCCGATTCCTTTCGGCGCCGGCTGCCAGCTGTCCCAGGTACGCCCCAAAGCCCGCGCTGCCCTCCCTGACGCACTCTCCAACACACTCCCTCCCGCGCTCGCCGGTGTGCCTTTGCGTCGCGTCTTCGAACGGCACCGAGCGATCTCCGATCCTTCCTTTAGTGCAGCACGGCCCTTGTGATTGGAAGCGCGCAATCTTCGGTCACAGTGCGCAGGGCCTCCATCATGCGCACTGTACTGGCAACCCGACCGACGTCCGATTTGCCCAGCCAGTGGGGAAGCAACCCACCAAGCCGTGGGAGATTCAGCGGCTGACTCGGCTCGCTGGAGCCTATTAGGGCGAAGACCTGGCCGGTCCTGTCGTTGTCTGTCCATTCCAGCCCCATCTCCGACAGCCCCTCCAAGAGGGACCCTCCTGGACCATTCTCGATGGCGCCGTTCACCAAGTCGCTCAGATAGATCCCCACGGTCTCGCCCGGCTCCCGTCTCAAGTGGGGAAGCTCGAGGTAGGGGTCTTCCTCTAGGAAGGCCTCCACTTGCAGCACCCAGCCTGATAGATCCCCCGGTTCCGACTCTTCCAGATCGATCACAAGGATTCCCCACTCGGTTCGCAACACGCGCCGCGGCCTTTGCGCTTCCTTCAGTTCCTCTAGCTCAAGGGGATCCGCCTCGGCAGCACGCGCACGCGCCACCGCAATCACATATTCCGGCAAGGTCACGTTGGGCCAGGCTGCCAGCCTCTCCGGGTCGATCCCGAGCTCCAATATCTTGCAAACGTCGACCGTGGTGTACACGCGATCTTCGTAATGTTGGATGTCCGTCATGGGTAGTTCCTAATTGGGTTCAGTTCGTGGCCGGAAGCTTTGCCAATAGCCGGTACAGCGCCTGCCGGGAGATTCCCAACGCCTGAGCGGCCTTGGCCTTGTTGTCGTTGGCGGCCGCGAGCGCCTCCAACACCTGATTCGTTGTAATCTGCGGCTTCTCCTGCCGCGCCATCGCAGTGAAGGTCGACAGGTACGCGCCGGATTTCGACGCCTTGCTATGCCCAGCCGCTTCGACAACCGCCAGGATCGCCTGACGGTGCAACTCAAGTGCCGGCGCCTCCCCGCCTTTCACTGGCGCATCCACGCCGGTCAACGTGCTGTAGTACTCCTGCATCCACTGATGGCGCAACCCGTGACTGGTCACACCCAGCCCCTTCTTATAAATCCCGTGTTTGCGCAATACCGCGTTGTAATGGTGGCGCCATGCTTTGAGGGAATATGACGAGGGAGTTGTCGACCCGCTCATCGGGTCAACAAGCCCCGCCGCCTCTTCCAATACGGCCAGCCGTAGCTGCACCGGCACCTCGCGCTTGCGCCCGCCCTTCGTCCCATCGACGACTCGTAGCGTGTCCAGGTTACGCAAGGCCGTGCTGATCTTCAGCGCAAAGCTTTCCTCGATGCGCAGACCGAATGCTGCCTGCAACTTCAGTTGCACCGCCACGTGCGGGTCTTCTGCAGCAATCTCCTCGATCTTCGCAGTGGCATCGATACCATTTCCCGCCCAGGACTTGTCCATCGTCGTCACGTAGCTTCGCACCAGACCGTGTTCCTTGCGGTCAACGTATTCACCCAGTGTCCGGATCAAGTTGTGCTTGCCGATCCACTGACAAAACGCCTTCATGTACGAAAGCTTGTTCTCAATCGTCCCGCCTGATTGCTTTTGCGATACCCAGTGTTCCACCAGCGCCCGCACGTGCTTGTGCCGTAGCGTATGCGGGCTCTCAATAAGGAATCCGCATGCCCGCAGTTCGACAAACGAACGGCACACCGTGTACATCCGTCGTTCCTGCGTCTTGAGCGACGCGTTCTTGTGGCTGATCCGTGTCTGACTCAGGATTCTCTTTACATTGCCGGCCACCGCAACCTCTATCTCCGACTTCATCCTCGTCGGGAGGTCGTATCTGGCCAACAGACCGCGCACGTCAAGCACCGTTGACTGCCGCATCCGCTCGTCCTTCTCAATCGCGTTGATATGTGCACCCAACCCTGCGCTCGCGTCCCCCGTGACGCCGCGCGAAGTTCTCTCCAGCGCTTCCTGTTTCGCCGTTTGCCGTCGGCTGCGGTACTGCCTTCCGATCCTTTAGCGATCCCCTTGCTGGTCGGCCCCACACGTGGAAGGACGTGTCATGACCGTCCCGAACCTCCCCGCCAGTCGCGCTTCGCGCAATCCGTACAGGGGAGGGTTCGGGCTACCCGGTTGTCGGGATCGCTCCCGACATGTACGACGACCGGTGCCTATACACCTGCCTTCGCCACCCGCGTAACTCTTGTTGCGCTGTTTCGTTGACGGTCGCGCTCACCGTGCTCGTATCGTTCCAGAGAGTTCACGGCCATGCGCCGTGCTCTCTCCCGCCCCCCAGGTGACGACATCTGGACCGCCGTGTGTCGGGCCCGCAGTGTTCGTCTACCCCGCATCTCGCTGTCGGGCGTGGCTAGGTTCGTGTGTGAAAAATGTGTCCGGGTGTCCGGTCTACACATGTCCTCATCACGTCCAATTCTTCCAAACAACCCGCAAAGCCAAGCGGCATCGCAGTGTCCGGTGTCCTCAGTGTGGGCCAGTATGTACTTGTGGCGAAAGAAAAAATTGCCGCATCAGTTGCGGCTCGGACATAGAGACGACCGACAACCATTTTTCGGGCGGTGTCGGTGCTTGGGATAGCCGCAAACGTGGCGGCGAGGTCGATGCGTCGGGGACGCGAGAAGTACATAAAGGATAACGAGCGTCGCCCACCCGTGCAACCCCGGTGCATTGCGAATCGTGCATGAAATTGGCGAGCTTACGCGGGCTTGACTTCATGGCTTTCCCGGTAGATTCGAAGAGGTTCCAGTCCACGTGCCACGTATGCCTGACTTACGTGGCACACAGGTGCCACGTCCTGGAAAGCGTCACAGGTGTCCGGCCGGGACGTGGGACGTAAGTCCGATTCATGTGGCACGCACGTGCCACTTTGATGGTCGCCACGGATGCTCTCGCGAGCAAGTGGCACTTACGTCTGGCTTACGTGGCGCATGTCCCGCTTGGCTGGAAGCAATCACGAGTAGCGCGAAGGCTGGAACAAATCCACTAATTGCAGACGCGGCAGACGCCGCAAGCACAGGAGCGCAAGATGAGAATGAGTACGGTCGCCGTCGACGTTGGCTATGGCAACACCAAGTATGCCTTCTCCCAAGGGGGGAAATTGGTGACGCAGATGTTTCCCTCACTCGCACCCCCCGCCGTGCGCGCCAATGTCACGGGATACGGCGGGGGATTCTTCAAGGCGCGGGACGTGATTAACGTACAGGTCGAAGGCGCCTCTTACGAAGTCGGCCCCGAGGTCTCCATCAGTTCTGCCTACGGCCAGACCGGCCGCACGCTATCCGAGGACTTCGCGACTACCGCCGAATACGCCGCCCTGCTTGGTGGGGCGCTGCAATACACTGGTGCGACGGAGATCGACCAACTCGTGCTTGGCCTGCCCGTCCATACCGCGCAGAAGTACGCCCAGTATCTACGCGACCGCTTCACAGGAACGCTCAACTTTGGCCATGGCGATATTCGCGTGCGCAGCGTTGCGGGCCTGCCGCAACCTCTTGGTTCACTCGTCACGTTCATGCGGCAATGCGGACAGGACTACGACGGGAGAAACGCGCACTTGGTGATCGACGTCGGCTATTTCACAACGGACTGGGTCCTGGCGCGTGGCTTCACCATGGATGACACGCGCAGCGGCGGCGTCCCTGGCGGCTCGTCTCGCATCTATCAGCAGATCGCGGACCTCATTGCCGAGCAGGAAGGCGAGCCGGTGGCAGGCATCGAGCGAATCGATCAAGCGCTACGCGACGCGACCACGCTGCTCTTCTTCCAGAAAGAAATCAACTTGCAGCCGCTGCTGGAACAGGCGCGTGCGGTCTGCCATGCAGCGGTCAAGGAAGTGCAGACACGCGTCGGTCGCAGTGAAGATATTCGCTCAATCGTTCTCAGCGGCGGCGGCAGCGCGCTCTATGCCCACGCCATCCGCGCCGCATTCCCACGCACGCCGATGAAGGTTTTGGATTCGCCCTGCTTTGCCAACGTCCGCGGCTTTTATGACATCGGCTCGTCGCGCCAGCAGCGCGCCGACGCTTAACGGATGGCCGGCGATGGACAAGATTTCGATACAGATCACGATCAATTCGATCACGTCGCCGGAGCTGCTCCAGTACCTGAAGTCAATCCAGAGCCCGAAGCATCGTGCGGAATTGCTTCGCCGTCTCGCCGAGACTGGACTGGGTGCGATGGGTGCGTCAGGCTCGTTCGCCGCGAGCCAGCAACCCATTGCACAAGCCGCTCCCGCCGTACCCGTGCCGCCATCCCATGAGGGAGCTGATCGACCTGCTCTACGTTCCGAGCAACGACCGGGGCCAAGGCCGGACTTCCGTCCCGAGCCGCCGGCACGGCAACCGGTGGCACTGGCCCACGAGCAAGCGGCCTCCCCGGGGTCCGATGCCCTAACCCCTTCATCCGTGACCGTTGTCGCGGGTGCGCCGGCCGGTGCCGCACCGCCGCCATTTGCCTTAGACATGAATTCGGCCATGGATCGCTTCTTCTGACCACGCATGCCGCGACCTTGACTACCTTCTGCGGCAGCTACAATAGGATCAACTGCAATGAACCAAGGCGGTCTAGCAACATGACAGAATATGAAATCATCCGCTTCTTCAAGTTCCTGCTGACATTCGGTATAGGCTGGGCGCTTTGGGAATGCGCACTGACGCTGATCCAGGCCTTCCGCCGCCAGTGAACGCGGCGCGCAAAACAAATAGCCCGGCAGCGATGCCGGGCTTTTTGTTTTAGGGGATGGGCGCTCAGTGCCGCATCGGGGTCATGCCGGGATAAAGCCGGAAATGACACTTAACACTAAAAGTAATATAGAACGCCGCTCTTATGCGATTAGTTGCGTGGCGTCAACTGCTCCAACGGCTCGATCTGACGGAGCCAGCCTTGCAGCATCGTGACGATTCGCAGCACTTCGGATAGCGTGTCGAACGCCAATTCCGGCAAACTTTCCTCGCCGGTTGCGACCGTCATCCCCGCGCCGTTGATGACGGTATGCGCCATCCCGTGCAGGCGCAGCAGCATATCGCGCAGCCCATCTTCGCCGCGGGCTTCGCTCAACATGGCGTCGAGATCGTCCACCATGCGCAGTAGGCTCGTGGTGTCATAGGTTTGCTGTGCTTGCACCAATGCTGCCCGGTCCAGGCGACCGTAGGCCGTCTCGACCGTATCGTCGGAATCGCTCATATCAAATCCTCCTGATTTGTTGTTGCTGCTCAACCATTGCCGGCGTCGGCGCGCGCTCGTTTCACGGCTTGGCGGAACAAGGATTCCTTGAGCCACGGCTCCGGCGGCCGCTTCAAATCGAGGTGGTAGTTGCCGAACCGCTTGACCCCGGTCGTGCCATACGGGCTCATGAAGGCGGCATCGGCCGCGGAAACCGGTTCGCCGGCGGCGTGAAGGTCTTGCATGATCCGCATCATGTCGACCGTATTCTGCAGAATCACGGCCGAGGCCACCAGATCGATATAGCGCACGCGCTTCTGCTGCTCGTTCGGATCGTTTTCGGTAATGACGTCGCCGCCGAAATCGAGCCATTTGGTGAAGGCGTGATACGACTCGATCTTGTTGGTGGTCGCCGTCACCTCCTGCCGCATGTCCTTCTGCGAGATCCAGCGCAGCAGGTAGACTGTGCGCAGCACGCGACCGAGTTCTCTTGCCGCCGCAAACAGTCGGTTGTGCCGGCCCTCGTGGCTCAGCTTACGCAGCAGCATCGGCGACATGACGCGGCCGGCCTGGATTGAAATCGCCACCTGCATCAGATCCTTCCAATGGCTGCGGATCAGCTGCCAATCGATGACATCGCTGAACAGACGGTCGATGTGCTTGTAGCGGATGCCCTTCTCCGCCTTGTAGAAGCGCAGATCCTTCCAATTGCGGATGCGCGGCATCAACTGGATGCCGTTCAGGTAGGTGAATGCAAAGACGGCTTCGGATTGGCCGTGCGTATCCGAATAGACGGTGTCGGCCTGGACACTCAAGCCGGCTTTCAGCAAGCCCTCGATGACGTAAATGGCCTCCAGCACGCCTGGCGGGATGAAGTGGCGGAACACCGCGATGTAATTGTCGGCCACATGCCGGTAGGCCACGGCGCCCATGCGGCGGTAGCGGAAATGCATGCCGACCAGAAGGTTCTGCTCGTAGAAGTCGTACTGAGTGCCGTCGGCGGCCACCTTCTTGCCTTCGCCCCACAGCTTCGGCAAATCAAGGCGTAGATACAGCTCGGTCAGGTCGCGGCAGGCATTGTCCAACTGCTCGAGGCCCATGTGGCGCTGATTCACGTACGACAACTGATGTGGCGTCACGCCGTTCGACAAGTGCCGCGCCGCCTGGTTGGGGCCGAGGTTGCAACCCATGGCAAAGACGGTAAGCAGATAGCGTTCGCGCGCGTTGCGCAGTTTCGGATCGTCGCCGGATTGCGGGCCAAAATGGCGGGTGAACCCCGTCCAGTGCTCGATGTTGGCGAGGATGTCCAGCAGATTGCGCGGCACGAGCCGGCTGTCGATGGCGGCTTGCAAGGCAATGGCCGACGGCGGGACTTCGCGCGCCGTGACACGCGTGAGCGTAGGCTCGCCGCTGGGGCTGATCGTCACGTCGCCGGCATGCTGTGGGAATTCACTGTCGACCTGTTCGGCCGTCTGGGTCAGCAGCTGCTTGAGGTCGTTGACAAAGCCTTGCGCATCGGACGCCAGGCCGATCCGGTCGCAATAGTCCTGAAGCAACGCCTGACATTCTTCCCACGGCATCAATTGCTGACGAAGGTCGGCAAAGTTACCCGATCCTTCGATGCAAACGTCGCCGCAGCGCAGATCGCCGGCGAGATGGGAAAACACGCACACCTCCAGGTAGCGCCGATTCGTCGGCTTGCCCAAGGTCTGCGAGCGGCGCACCAGCTTGCGCCAGCGCTCGGATGCGAACGACAGGTCCACCTCGTCGGCGAGCCAATCGGTCTTGCGGTGCTCGTTCTGCAGCACGACGTCCAACGCCTTGAGCAGTCGGCGGTCTTCGGTCGCCGCGACAAAGCGCAAGCCCTTCGCCATCTGGAACATCGCCGCACGCCATGATTTGAAAGGCTTCCACAGCAAAGGCAAGTGATTGCCGTCGCTCCAGACGCGGATCGCTTCGCAATCGGCCTGCAGCTTGTCCAGATCGCCATGCGGCGCCAGCAGCTCGCGCACGCGCTGTCCGGTATGGGCATCGTCCAGGTCTTCGGCCAGAATGCCGATGACCAGCTCGAGCGCGGCGACCAGCTCTTCGCTCAATTCGCGCTGGCGCGCCTGGATGATGTCAAGTTCTTCCTTGGCACTCTTGTGGATCGCCCCCATGCGGCGGATGAACATTTCCGCGATGTCGTCGCGCGCGCCGATGCGCATCTGGCGCACCAAGGCCAGGATCAGTGCGTGTCGCTTGGCGGGCCGCAAGTCCTTCATGTCGCCGGCGTCGAGGGCGGATGCCATGTTGGCCAAGTGTTTTAGTTTGGTCGCCGGAACGCTGTCGAGTAGCGTGTCGCTGTCAGGCAGCGATTCGAGCCACTCCAACTGGTCCAGCACCAGGTCGAGGTGTTTGCGCGTCGCCTTCTTTGCGGATCGCTTGATCTGCTGATAGAGCGAGCGCCGCGCCGGCAGCTCGGTTTCCAGCAGTTGATCGAGCCATTGGCGCTGGTCGGCGGACAGGCGCTGCGCGATCTGGCGATGGAGCGCGGCTTCGGCCATGGCATGGGCCTGCTCCGCGATCTCGTCGAGCGTCCTGAAGGCAGGCAGTTCGTAGCCCAGCCGAACCAGTTCCTCGATCGTGATGTTGATGATGTCCACGCGTGTGTCCACCACGCCGGCGGCTTCCTCGGTGAGTCGGATTGCGACGAGGCGCGTCTGGGCATCGGTGTAAGGCTTGATGCCCAACAAGGTGCGGATCACCTTGTGATGCCGATAGCGCGCGGTATGCGCGGCGGGATAGGTGATCTGCCGTACCGGCGCCATGCCCAGGCAGGCCGACACGTGCTCGATGACTTCCGGGGGAACCGCCTCCACCGCCGGAAAGTGGCGCAGGAACTGGAAGCACTTCAGGTTGACCAGAAGCGCGAGGCGCCGCTCCGCGGTGCGGGCGAAGCCTTGCGCCCACTCAATTTCCTCCGGCCGCGGGGTGAACGAGGTCTGCAGATCCTTGAGCGTGAGCGTACGCGGAAAACGCGGATAGGCGGTGCGTTCGATGCTGGCCATGCAAGGGACTCCCCAACATGCGTTCCTTGTTCGCAACGGCTCGTTGCGCGGATCGCGCGCAAAGGCGCCAGCATATTCTGCCGCTGCCTGAATGCCAAGCCTGCTGCCATTACGCGGGGTTGGGGCCTGGTAGCGCGCCCGGCAGCGCCGATTCGATCCGGCGTCGGGCAAACGGGTCGGCCGCTTCGACATAGCGCATGGCCGAGTGGACATCCTTCCAGCCGACATATTCCATCAAGGTTTTGAGGTCCCAACCGTTGGAGGTCGCCCAATTGGCGAACCCGCGCCGCAGCGAATGCCCGCTATACAGCTCAGCCGAGGCGATACCGGCGTGCGCCAGGATCGAGCGCAGCAGCGGCACCAGGCTGTCGGCATGCAGCCCCGCCTCGCCGACATGGCCCCAGCGATCAATCGCGCGAAACACCGGTCCGGACGTCAGCCGCGCCGCTTCCACCCAGGCCGCATAGGCCTCGACCGGGCACAGCCGCGACAGCGCCGGCGCCTTGAAGGTGGTGCCCTGGTAGTGGCGGTCGCCCTTCGTCTGCGGGAAATAGCAGGTCATGCCTTCTCCGGGCGCGATGGCGACATGCTCGACCAGCAGGCGCGTCAACTCGTCGCCACGGAAGCCGCGCCAGAAACCGAGCAGGAGCAGCGCCTTGTCGCGCCGGTGGCGCAACTCGGCGCCGCGGTCACGCTCGGCGCGTGCCGTCTCGCTGGCGGCATCGAGCCAGCGCACGACCTGGTCCAGCTGCGCGAGCTGCAGCGGTTTAGCGCGCTTTTCCTGGGCGGGGTGCAGCGCCTGAATGCCGCGGAACACCTTGCGCACCACCGGCGCCTTGGTGGGATCGGGGAAGCCCTGCTCGAGATGCCATTGCGCCAAGGCGGCCAAGCGCTGCCGTAGCGTGTTGACCGACAGCGTCTCGGCTTGGTCGGCCAGGTAGCGCGCGATGCTGTCGGCGGTCGCCGGCAGGAAGCCGCCCCAACCGACCTCGAAGTGCCGCACGGCCGACTGGTAGCTCTGCCGCGTGTTGTCGCGCGTGGCGGCCCGCAGGTACTGGTCAAGCTTGCTCATCGGGGGGGCTCCTGTCGCTGGGCGAAGGCCGTATTACGGATCAAAGGGGCCAAAGCTGGCCGAATTTGCGCATGATACCGGATAACGCCGCCTTATCCGGTGTGAGTTTCCTCCCAAATCGTCATTGTCATGTGCGGTATTTTGCTATGTAATTACGTGGTATGTAATCTATTACGATATTTCGAGGACGCCCGATGGCCCGCACCGGACTCTACAAATCCGAAGTGAAAAAGGCGCGCGACGCGCTCATCGCGCAAGGCAAGCACCCGTCGGTCGACGCCGTGCGCATCGCGCTCGGTAATACTGGCTCGAAGACGACCATCCACAAGTACCTGCGGGAACTCGAGACCGAGGACGGCGGTGCCGCCGGCCGCAAGGCTTCTATCAGCGAGGCGCTGCAGGATCTGGTGGAGCGGCTGGCCGCGCAATTGCAGGAGGAAGCCAATGCGGGGATCGATGCCGCGCGCGCCGAACACGCGGAACAGGAGCGCCGGCACACGGAGCATCTGGCCGCCGCACACCGCGACGCCGAGCAATTAGGCGGGCACGTGCAGCGCGTCGAGACGGCCCTGCAGCAGGAGCGAGACGCGCACGGCCGCGCCCGCGAGACGCTGCAGCAAGAAACGATCGCGCGCCACACGGCCGAGCAGCAAGTCGCCGACCTCAAGGAGCGGCTGGCCGAGAACGAAGCCCACCGGCGCTCCCTCGAGGAAAAACACCAGCACGCGCGCGAAGCCCTCGATCACTACCGCCAAGCGGTCAAGGACCAGCGCGACCAGGACCAGCGCCGGCACGAGCAGCAACTCCAGCAACTGCAGGCCGAATTACGCCAGGCGCAGCAAACCATCGTCGTCAAGCAGGAGGAAGTCACCCGTCTGAACCAGGACGGCGCGCGCCTGGTGGCCGAACTGTCCCATACGCGCCAGGCTCTTCAGCAGGCTCAAGAATTCAGTCGACGCCAGACGCAAAAGCTCGAAGCGCTGCAGCCGATCGAGCAGCGCAACGGCGTGCTGGCGACGCAGCTCGCCGACAAGGATGCCCACGCCCAAGCGCTGCAGGAACAATTGGCGGCAGCGTTGGCACAAGCTGGCAGCCTGTCGACGCAGGTGCGCGAGCTTGAGCTGGCCTTCGCGCAGTCACAGGCCAAATGCGAGGCGCAGCAAGACATCGTAGCCGAGTTGCGCACCTATCTCGTGGCCAGTGGGCGACCGACATAAAGATGCCGTTCTTTATTACTTTTGGGCTTATGTGTCATTTCCGGCTTTATCCCGGCATGACCCCGTGATGGCATCGCGCAAAAAGCTCGCGCGCGGCGCGCCCGCGTGGCGGCCGTTTGCCGGGCCGCTTTCCCCGGCCAGCGCGCGCCACACCATGGTGATCCTCAATGGCCTGTTCGCCTGGCTGGTCGACGCCGGCTACCTGGCCGGCAACCCGCTCTCGCTGGCGCGCAGCCGGCGCAGCCCGCCCAAGCCGCGCGTCACGCGCTACCTGAGCCACGACCTGTGGCAGGCGGTCAAGGACGCCATCGACGCCATGCCGGGCACGCTCGAACGTGCGACCGAGCGCGAGCGCCTGCACGCGGCGCGCTGCCGCTGGGTGCTGACCGTGCTGTACCTGGGGGGCTTGCGGGCGGCGGAGGTGGCCAGCACGCGCATGGGGGCGTTTTTTTGCCGGCGCGACAGCCAGGGCCTGGAGCGTTGGTGGCTGGAGGTGACGGGCAAGGGCGACAAGACGCGGCTGGTGCCGGCCACGGACGAAATGATGGTGGAGCTGGCGCGCTATCGCAGCGCCCACGGCCTGCCGCCGATGCCATTGCCAGGCGAGGACCGCCCCATCGTGCTACCGGTCATTGGCAAGGAAAAACCCTTGTCGCGCGGCGCGCTGCACCTGGTGCTCAAGGAGATCTTTACGCTGGCGGCCGCGCGCCTGCGCGCGCGCGGACCGGATTGGGCAAGCCGGGCCGCGGTGCTGGCCAGCGCCTCGGCGCACTGGCTGCGCCATACGGCGGGGTCGCATATGACCGACCAGCAGGTGGACCTGCGTTTCGTGCGGGACAATTTCGGGCATGCGTCGATCTCGACCACCAGCGCTTACCTGCATACGGAGGACGATGCGCGGCACGAAGCTACGCAGGAACGTCACCGGATCGGGTGGAAGCGCGAAGGGTGACACGCGCACACCCTGGCCAGCATGCCTGCTTTGGTCAATGCCCCGCCGCGGCGTGGGCGGCAAGGCGAATTGCGACGGACTGCTACAATCTCCGTTCGTTTTTACTGGCTGGGCACGATGGGCTTCGAACAACTGGCGGCATTGA
This sequence comes from Cupriavidus sp. BIC8F, assembly GCF_032465815.1. Lineage (NCBI taxonomy): Bacteria > Pseudomonadati > Pseudomonadota > Betaproteobacteria > Burkholderiales > Burkholderiaceae > Cupriavidus > Cupriavidus sp. BIC8F. Next base: position 159,752 of record NZ_CP136097.1, read on the forward strand.
AGGAACAACTGGCAAAGCAAGCCAAGAACGCGCCACAGGCCAAGACGCGTCGCGCACCCCCGAAGGCTTTGGCTCGCCCGGCGAAGCCCGTTAAGCCCGTCGATCCGGTGCTGCAAGCCATCGTGACATTGCAAAAGCGCTTCCCGCAAACCTTTCCGAAGAATCCTGCGCCCAAGGTGCCGCTCAAGATCGGCATCTTTGAGGATCTCGTCCCGCACGTGCAGGAACTTGGCCTGACGGAGTCGGTGTTGCGCGATGCGATCCGCACTTGGTGCCGCGGCACCCGCTACTGGACCTGCCTTGTGGAAGGTGCCGCGCGCGTGGATTTGACGGGGCAGGCGGCGGGACACGTTGCACCGGCCGATGCGACCCGGGCGCAGGGACTGCAAGCACAGCGTGCGGCGCGAGCGCTATCTCGCCCCGCGACCACGCCGAAGCCCAACTGATCTGATCTGTGATGAGGGTGCCGAGCCGTTGGCGCGGGGTTCGTGCGCCGACGAAGCGCCACCACGATAATTGATGACCGCTCGCGGAGCTCCTTGGTTCGATGCAAGGCCGTCGCCGATCAGAGCGTCGGGGCTGGGGTCCGCGTCAGCGGATCTTCTTTGGCCGACTAATGGGTGTCACGTTAGCCGAAGCACGCCCGCAGCCTCGATGAGATGGATCCCCGGGATTCATAAGGCTATGTCTGAATAAACTGTTGAGATCGAGCTCTGCCCAGACTTGTTGCCATAGCGGGCTCCTGCTGGGTTACAGGATGGCCTGTGTAATGTAGGACGGCGGCGGATAACGCCTGCGGGGCGCGATTGCGGCAGGGCTGGCGGTCAGCGATCGCGTGGCACGCGGCGTGGCCGTCATGGCAACCGGCGCATGGTACACGCCCGACGCCGATGGCGAGGATCCCGGGGCAGCCAATACCCTGACGCTCGATATCGGCACGTCGGATCTGACGCAAGGACGGAATGCGATGAGCTGCCTGGTCGAGGTGTCGCGCGAGCCGTAGCGGGCGGCTACTGGCCGCCCTGCGCAAACATCGGCATGTTCCGCAGGATATGTTCGAGCAGCTTGAGCGCCGCCGCCGGTAACGGCCGCCCGGCCTTGGCCAGCAAGCGCGCCTGGGTGCCCCTGAACAGCGGATGATCGATCGGCACCACCGTGAGCGTTCCGGCAGCGATTTCGCGATACGCGGCGAACTTGCCGCCGACCAGCGTCATGTAGTTTTCGTAGGCAACAAACTGCTTGAGCGCCGTCAGTGAATTGGTGACCAGCACCGGCCGGATCCTGATGTTCTCCGCGAATTCGAGCATCTTGGCGGCGTGCCCGACGCCGAATGACGCCGGCATCATGGCCAGCGGCCAGGACAACATGTCCTTGACGCTGGCCGCGCCGCCACGCAATGCCAACGGATGGTCGGGCCGCACCAGCAGGCCGACCGGCTGCGACGAACTCGCCAGATACTCGATGCGCGGATGTGGCGGCGGATTGAAGGCAAGGCCGATGTGCGCGCGACTTTCGGCCACGGCGTCGAGTACCTGATCCACGCCGAGGATCTCCATCTCGATGTCGAGCAGCGGGTACTGCGCGCAGAACGGCGCCAGCACTTCATTGACCTGCGCATCCACGTACCCCTCGCTCAGGACCAGCTGGACCTGCCCCTGCTGCAGGCCCTTGAGGGCATGGAGCTGGTCCTCGAGCTTCTCCTGATGTGACCGGTAGCCGCGCCAGAACTCAAGCAGATGCGCGGCGGCCTCGGTCGGCCTGACGCCACGCGCCTGTCGCTCGAACAGAGTCGTGCCAAGTTCGTCCTCGAGCAGCCGGATCTGCCGGGTGATCACCGATGGCGATGTGTTGAGATTCTCCGCGGCGCCGCGAATGGTGCCTTGCTCGAGCACTTCGCGGAAGTAGCGCAGCCGCTGCTGATTGATTTCACGCATGTCGAACCATCCACTTGGCCGATGACAGACTCACACCATACCCGATACGTTGCCTGGAAGACAACGAAGTGTGGACATAGTTGCTGTTGGCGATTGCCCTTGTCGCTGCCACTATCAGATCCATCAACGCGGTACCCACATAAAAGACATTGGAGACTGGCATGCTGGTGATCCCGAGCGAAAGCGCAGTAGACGACATTTCAACCCTTTACAACAAGATCAACTGGCGACTTCTGCCGTTCCTGCTGATCTGCTACCTGTTCGCCTACCTCGATCGCGTCAACATCGGCTTTGCGAAGCTTCAGATGCAAGGCGACCTCGGCTTATCCGATGCCGCATATGGCGTGGGCGCGGGGATCTTCTTTATCGGCTACGTGCTGTTCGAGATACCGAGCAACCTGATGCTGCCGCGCATCGGCGCACGCAAGACCTTCAGCCGCATCCTCGTGCTCTGGGGCATCACCTCGGCCTGCATGCTGTTCGTGCGCAACGTGCCGATGTTCTACGCCATGCGTTTCCTGCTCGGCATCTTCGAAGCAGGCTTTGCCCCGGGCATGATCTACTACCTGTCCCGCTGGTACGGGCCGCAGCGCATGGCGCGCGCCATTGCGATCGTGTTCCTTGCCGGCCCGCTCGGCGGCATTGTCGGCGGCCCGGTCTCGGCATGGCTGATCACCGCGCTGTCAGGCACCGGTGGCCTGGCCGGCTGGCAATGGATGTTCCTGGTCGAAGGCCTGCCCTGCATCCTGCTCGGCGTGCTCGCCCTGTATTTCGTGCCGAACCGTCCCGCCGACGCCGCCTGGCTGACCGAGCAGGAAAAGCGCCTGCTCGCCAACGAAATCGGATCCAGCGCGGCGCACAATCATTCCTTCCTGGCCGTGGCTCGCGATGTCCGGGTCTATGTGCTGGCCCTGGCGTACTTCTGCCTCATCGCCGCGATCTATGCGATCAGCTTCTGGCTGCCGACCTTTATCAAGGCCCAGGGCGTGAACGACACCGTGCAACTCGGCTGGTACTCGGCCCTGCCCTATGTCGCCGCGGCCTTCGGCATGTACTACATGGGCCGCCGCTCGGACCGGGTCGGCGAGCGCCGTTTCCACTGTGCCGTACCCGCAACCGTCGGCGGATTGCTGCTCGCCGCGTCCATCCTCGTCGACGGCAATCTTGCGGCATCGCTGGTGTTGCTCACGCTCGGCACCTGCGCGCTGTGGATGACCTACACGGTGTTCTGGGCCATGCCTTCCGAATACATCAAGGGCCCGGCGGCCGCAGGCGGCATCGCACTGATCAACACGATCGGGCTATCGGGCGGCTTCTGGGGCCCGGCCATCATCGGATGGGCCAAGACCGCCACCGGCAACCTTCACCTCGGTGTGCTGATCCTGGCCGCGCTGCCAATCATCTCCGCACTGATCATCCTCGCCAACAAGCTGCCCGCGAGGCAGTAACAAGGAGTCGTCATGCTTCTACATCTCTCCACCTGGTCCGAAATCGAGCAGTTCCTCAAGCGCAGCCGCACGATCGTCGTGCCGATCGGCTCCAACGAACAGCACGGTCCCACAGGGCTGCTGGGTACGGACTGGCTGTGTCCCGAAATCATCGCGCGTGAATCGGAGAAAACCGCCGATATCCTCGTGGCGCCCACGTTTAACATCGGCATGGCACAGCATCACCTCGGCTTTCCCGGCACCATCTCGCTGCGCCCGTCCACGTTCATCGCCGCGATCGGCGACTGGACCCGCTCGCTGGTGGTGCATGGTTTCGAAAAGATCCTGTTCCTGAACGGCCATGGCGGCAATGTCTCGTCGATCGATGCCGCGTTCTCCGAGCTGTACGCCGAAGCAAGCTTTGCGCGTCGTCGTGCCGGCTTCGCACTGAAGCTCTGCAACTGGTGGGATCTCGAAGGCGTGGGCGAACTGGCACGAGACCAGTTCCCGACCGGCCACGGCGCGCATGCCACGCCTTCGGAAATTGCGATCACGCAGTACGCCTTCCCCGATTCGATCAAGTCGGCCGACTATGCGCCGCCCATTGCCCCAACCGGCCCGATCCGCGAAGCCCTCGACTTCCGTGCCCGCTTCCCGGACGGACGCATCGGTTCCGATCCAGGCCTGGCAACGCGCGAGAAAGGCCGCGCACTGGTCGAACTGGCCGCGCAGTCCCTGGCGCGCGAACTCGAAGCCTTCGGCCGCGAGCCGATGCCGGACTGAAACCGGTCCGCCGGCGCCACATGACTCGCGATGACTCCCCGTGGCGCCAGCCATCTTGCCCTCCATCGACAAACATCATGCAATCACACGATATCCACCAAAGACTGAAAGCACTCGACATCGAGCTGTCCCCCGCAGGCGCGCCGGCTGCCGCGTACGTAATGAGCGCGCAGAGCGGCAACCTTGTCTACCTATCCGGCCACATTGCGAAGAAGAACGGCAACGTGTGGGTTGGCAAGTTCGGCGCCACGATGTCGACGGACGAGGGACGCGCCGCGTCCCGCGCGGTCGCGATCGATCTGCTGTCGACGCTACAGGCCCACACCGGCGATCTGAATCGCGTCAAACGCATCGTCCAGGTCATGAGCCTGGTCAATTCAACGCCCGACTTCACCGAGCAGCATCTGGTCACCAACGGCGCATCGGAACTGTTCGTCGACGTGTTTGGCGATGCCGGCAAGCATGCGCGGTCGGCATTCGGTGTCGCACAGATTCCGCTGGGGGCCTGCGTGGAGATCGAAGTCTGCGTCGAACTGGACTGAGGCTTCAGATCGAACCAAACCGTGCGGGCGGACGAACTCTCAAGGTCTGCGCGACAAACTTCAGCGCGGCAGCCAGTTGCTCACGCGAAGCGGCACAGGCCAGGTTCATGCGCGCTTGCCGAATACCGGGCAGCGGCGATAGCTTCGGAGCAGTCGGCTGCCACTTCGTTGGCGACGCTCTAGAAGCTCTGCGGAGTATTGACCCACAGCACCCGGGCATCGACGGCGCCGATATTCCTGTAGCCGTGAGGAAGGTGCGAAAGAAAGAAAAAGGAATCGCCTTTCTTCACAATCGTCTTCTGCTGGTCCACCGTCAACTCGAGCTCCCCTTCCAGCACATAGCCCATTTCTTCACCCTGGTGCTCAAGATAACCCTGGGACGAGGTGCCGACCGGAATATGATGAATATTCGCCTCCAGCAACGTGCAGAGGTTATTTGGAAGCAGCGTTTCCAACGCGACGCCATTTCCCGCGCGTTGATGCTCGGTCCGGAGCGTCTGCCGCTGTCCCTCGCGCATTACCGTGACCACGCCGCCCGCATCCGTCTCTTCCGAGAAAAGCCTGGCAACACTGATTCCCAGATTCACAGCGATCTTGTGAATCATCGGGAGCGAAGGGCGTACTTTGTTATTCTCGACTTTCGAAAGGAAACTTTCGGTACATCCGACCTTTTCTGCCAGCTGGCGCAAACTCAATTTGCGATTAAGTCTGGCATGCTTCAACCGGCCACCAATTACAATTTCCTGATTTTGTCCGGTATTTTCCATAAATTACACAACGATTATATCGGGCTCGGCCAAATGTGAAGTATAACCGCATTCGTGTGCGAACATGCCAAATGGTACCCTTGAGTCACAAGTAATGACAGATTGATTCCTGTCGGTCAAGTTACTTGACTAACAGGAATCAACTCGGCAAACTGGCTCGCAACACAACCAGGTAAGCAGCCAGATGAACGCCCCCACTCCTTCCTCCTCTCTCACCCAAATCGGTCCTCGCATCAACAGCCAGCGGCTCTGGGAACATGTCTGCGCCATGGCAAGGATCGGCGCCACGGCCAAAGGCGGTGTCAACCGCCAGGCGCTCACCGCGGAAGACACCCAGGGCAAGATGTTGTTGCTCCAATGGGCATCAAGGCGAGGCTATCAGACCTCGATCGACCCGATCGGCAATCTGTTCATCCGCCGTCCCGGAAAGAATCCGGGTCTCAGGCCGGTATTGACGGGTTCACATCTCGATTCCCAACCGACCGGAGGCAGGTTCGACGGTGTCTACGGCGTGCTCGCAGGTTTCGAGGTCCTCGAGACCCTCGACGATCACGATATGGAGACCGAACGCCCGATCGAGCTCGTTGTGTGGATGAACGAGGAGGGCTCAAGGTTCCCCCCTCCCACGATGGGTTCCGCCGTTGCGGCCGGCGCGCTGCCGCTGGCCGATGCATTGGCGATCAAGGACGTCAACGGTGTCGATGTGGAAAGCGCACTGAAGGCCCAAATCGCGGAGCTGCCGGTTCTGGAGAAGCGCCCGCTTGGCATGAGCGGTTTTGCCTATATCGAAGCCCACATCGAGCAGGGCCCCGTGCTCGAGAACCAGGCATGCGATGTGGGCATTGTCACGGGCATTCAAGGGCTTCATGCCTACGAGATCCAACTGCTAGGGGCTGAGGCCCACGCGGGCACCACGCCGCTGCGGCATCGCAAAGACGCGTTGGTGGCCGCCACCACGCTCATCGGACGCATTCGCGCCGCGATAGACGACCCCGAGGATATCCTGCGCTTCACCGTCGGAAGGCTGGAGGTTTATCCGGGATCGCCTAACACCGTGCCAGGCCGCGTGACATTCAATATCGATTTGCGGCATCCCGACCCCGCCTCCCTGCTACGTGCCGGCGAGACGATCCTTCAGCTTTGCTCCGGCGAGATCGAGGGCTGCCCGGTGTCGGCGAAGGTTCTGTTGAGGTCCACGCCGATAACGTTCGACGATCGCGTGGTGGCAACCGTGCGCAACGCTGCCGCCGGTCGGGCCATGAAATTCCTTGACATCGTATCCGGCGCGACTCACGACGCCAAGTACACCGCACACCATATCCCCACCGGCATGATCTTCGTGCCATGCGAGAAGGGCATCAGCCACAACGAGGCCGAGAACGCGCGCGAAGTCGATGCCGCGGCCGGGGCGCAAGTCCTCTGCGACGCCATGCTGGCGATCATGTCCGAACAACTATAGGCAGTTCCAACTCCCGCATCGAGCCCGGGCCAACCGCACACGGGCAGCCATCGGCCGTACCGCCACCGGGAAGTGTCGGTCGACATGAAGCGAAGTTGCCACGCAATGACGCCAGAACCATTTCGACCACACCTCCCGGCGCCGATGCGCGCCGTGGCGACGCTATACACACCAACCAAAGGAGAGGTCTATGTCTCAGAAAGACCAAATTTCATGGCGCGGGACGGACGGTGCGTCCCTCTATCGAAAGGTAGATCTACGCCTGCTGCCACTGCTGTTCACTGGCTTCATGTTCGCCTATATGGACAGAGTCAACGTAGGCTTTGCAAAGCTTCAGATGCAGAGCGACCTCGGCTTCTCCGACGCCGCCTACGGCATCGGGGCCGGAATATTTTTCGTGGGCTATGTCCTGTTCGAGGTGCCAAGCAATCTCTTGCTGCCCAGGGTTGGCGCCCGACTTAGGATCCTAGCAAAAATAACTTGAACAATTACGTCTTGCGACGAGATGTTCGAGGTTTGATGCGGTAGTTCCACTCGCCATGAAATTCGTCGCGCTCAATGGCCACGGCAGCGAGTTCGGCGTCGCTGACCTTGATACCTGCGTCGTACATGTTCTCGTCCAGTTCCGCACGCACTTTCAGCCCTTCAGCGGTACTCACGCTGCCGATGAGGTTCACTACCACCTGACGCGTCAACAGCGGTCGGCCGCGCCAGTTGTTCGTGATATGGCAGAACAGGCGATGCTCGATCTTGTTCCACTTGCTCGTACCCGGCGGAAAGTGGCACACCTGCACAGCGAAACCGAGTTCGTCGGCCAGTCGCTGCAACTGCACCCGCCACAGCCGCACACGATACCCGTTGCTGCCACCGCAGTCGGCGGTGACCAGCAGTCGCCTGGCTTTCGGATACAACGGACGGCCCATCTCCAGCCACCAGCGACGGATGCTTTGAACCGCGAACTCGGCGGTGTCGTGGTTGATGCCCACGCTGACCCAGCCCTCGTTGGCCGTCACATCATAGACGCCATACGGGGCAACCTTGCCCAGTTCATCGTCGATGAAATCGTGCACACGCGCCTGCTCGGGTTGGCCCTTGGGCTGCCATTCGCGGCCAGCGTTCTTGAAATCGCCGATCAGCTCCTTCTTTTTCGTGTCCACCGAGATGACCGGCTGACGCTGGCGCTGATACTGCGCCACCTTGTCGGCGATGTAGTGGAACTGCGCGTCGCGGTCGGGGTGCTGCGCGCCTTCGCGTGTCTTGCGCACCGATTGCAAGCTGTAGCCCGTCTGCGTCAGCAGATCGCAGATCGTGCGCTGACTCACGCGATGCCCCAGCCGGTTGAGCTCTTCGGCCAGACGGGTGGTGCTCTTGCACGTCCATCGTAGTGCTGACATCGGGTCACCCCGGCTGGTCGGCTCCACCAGTGCATCCAGGTGCTCCAACAACCTCGCATCGAGCTCAGTTAGCCTCTTGCGCCCGCCTCCCGGGGCACGAATGCGCTTGGCCGTCATGTCCCGCGTCGCTCCACCGGCCGCTTCGAGTTCGGCCAGTCCCGCATAGATCGTGGTGCGCGAGATGCCTATCGCTTTGGCCACCAGACTCACGCCCCCACGCCCCAGGCTGCGCGCTTCGGCGGCGGCCCATAGGCGCAACGTCGCCTCATCAAGGCGCGCCTGCAGGGCCCGAAACTTCGCTTCGACTGCCTCGCTGATATCCATGTGCGCATCGTATAGACGCGAGGACAACTGTTCAAGTTATTTTTGCTAGGGTCCTTACCTTCAGCCGCATCATGGTGCTCTGGGGTATTACCTCGATGTGCATGGTGTTCGTCAATAGCGTCCCGGTGTTCTACGCCCTGCGCTTTCTGCTGGGCGTCTTCGAAGCCGGCTTCGCGCCGGGCGTCCTGTTCTACCTGTCGCGCTGGTATGGTCCGAGCCGCATTGCCGGCGCAATTTCGATGGTTTGGCTTGCGGGCCCTTTCAGCGGAATTGTTGGCGGGCCGCTGTCGGCGTGGATCATGACGGCTTTCGCCGGTACGGCCAACCTCGCCGGTTGGCAATGGATGTTTCTCATTGAAGGCGCCCCCACCCTTGTGCTTGGCGTCGCGGCCTACTTCCTGCTTGTCGATGATCCATCCAATGCGAAATGGCTCAACGACGCGGAGAAACGCGCGCTGGCCGCGGAAACGAACACGGCTGCGGACCGGCGGCACGAATCGTTCCTCACGGTGCTGCGTGATCCCAAGGTGTATATCCTGGCGGCTGCCTATCTGTGCATCATCGCGCCGATCTACGCCTTGAGCTTCTGGCTGCCGACGATCATCAGATCCGCCGGTGTCACCAACACACAGACGCTCGGATGGTATGCGGCCATTCCTTATGTGGCTGCGGCGTTTGCCATCTTCTTCGGTGGCCGCAGCTCCGACAGGCGTCAGGAGCGTCGAATTCACATCGCCGTGCCCGCCGCCATAAGCTCTCTTTGCTTCATTGGCTGGTACCTTGCCGACGGCAATCTCGCAGTGACACTGGTATGTGTTACCGTCGCTACCGGCCTGATGTGGATGGCCAACATCGTCTTCTGGGCCGTTCCGCCCGCGTACATCAAGGGCGACGCACGAGCGGGAGCCATCGCCCTGATCAATACGATTGGCCTGTCTGGCGGCTTCTTCGGCCCGAGCATCATCGGTTGGTCGAAATCCGTGACCGGCAGCATCTACCCTGGGTTCCTGCTGATGGCAGCGCTGTTGCCGATGTGCGCGTTCATCATCCTGTTCCTGCGCCTGAAGCCCAAGGCCGATACCGCGCTTCGCCACGAGTCGCCCATGTCGGCCAGCGTGCGTCAAGCGAAGTAAATCTCCTCTGGCCAGTGATCGCGCATGCCAGTAGTCACTCAACTATGAAGCCGCCGGGGAGTGCGATGCGGGACGAACGTCCTTCATTGCCTGCGGTCAGACCAGACAGGCGCGCAGCCCTTGCGATGCGCGCCCTCCCAATGTCTCGCTGTAAGAGAACGTCCAAATGAAGCTCGCCGAATACACCGCCCTTGACGGCATGGGCCTGCATCACCTCATCGCCACGCGAGAAGTGACCGCAATGGAAGTAGCGCAGGCCGCGTTGGCTGCCATCAAGGCGGTCAATCCCCAGGTAAACGCTGTGCTCGATTATTGGCCCGAAGAGGTGGAGATACAGTCAGCCGGCATCATAAGCGCCGATCCGAGACCGCTCGGCGGCGTGCCGTTTCTCCTCAAGGATCTTGGCGTCGCCATGCAGGGGCGCAGGAGCGAAATGTGCAGTCGTTTGGCGATGGGAACCGTCGCAAAAGAAGACTCGTACGTGATGACGAGCTTCCGTCAGGCAGGCCTGATCACGCTCGGGCGAACGACCATGCCGGAACTGGCGGTCAGCACGACGACGGAATCCGTGCTGTACGGCCCGACGAGGAATCCCTGGAGTCTGCAACATGGCGCGGGCGGATCGAGCGGCGGTGCGGGAGCGGCGGTGGCCGCCGGTATCGTTCCCATTGCGCATGCGACGGACGGAGGCGGATCGATACGGGTGCCGGCCTCCTGCAACGGGCTCTTCGGTCTGAAGCCGACCAGGGGACGCGTGTCGAACGGGCCCTACGTGGACGAAGTATGGAATGGTCTGGGCGTGCATTTTGCCGTGAGCCGAACTGTGCGCGACAGTGCGGCGCTGCTTGATGGCATCCACGGCTGCGGCGTGGGCGAGCCCTACTACATTGCCCCACCCGAAGCCAGCTATCTGTCGGAGATCCGGCAGCAGCCGGGAAATCTGAAGATCGGGTTCATGATGCATCCATGCAATGCCGCGCGTACCGACACGGGGGTTGCTGATGCCTTGAGCAAGGTGGCCAGGACACTTGAGTCCCTGGGTCATCATGTCCATGAAGTAGCGCCGGATTTGGGTGTGAGCTGGGACGCCTTTGTGCAATGCAATGCGCAAATCTGGGCTGCCAACGCGGCGCTCCGGATCAACGGCATTGCCGCAGCCACCGGACGAACGGTGGATGAAAAACACCTCGAACCTGCAACGCTCGCGCTCTATCGATACGGCATCGAGATTGGCGCCGTAGACCTCCTGGCGGCATTGCAGGTCAGGAATACGGTCACACGGGCGCTGGGGCGGTTCTTCGGCGACTACGACATTCTGCTGACACCGACGCTACCCGGACTTCCGCCTCGGATTGGTGAATACAACCGGGTAGAGACATCCGTCGATGGGCTTGGCTGGATCGCGCACGTTTTTAGCCAGTCACCGTTTACCGCGTTATCGAACGTGACCGGAACGCCAGCAATGTCAGTGCCGCTTTCCATCGACCCGCAAACGGGTCTGCCAATCGGCTCGCATTTTATGTCTGGCTTCGGGCGGGAGGACACGCTGTTCCGTCTGGCCGCGCAATTGGAAACGGCATGTCCCTGGCGCGAACGGCGGCCACGGGTATGGGCGGGGTCAATCGTCAACGAGATGTCGAAACAGTAGTAGCCGCTATCCGGCAAGTGGCGGGATGACAGTTTTATTGTTGCAGTCGCGACACTTTTAGGGTTGTCGGGAACTGAGGTTGCCGGATCCACAGCCTTTACGAAGCGCAGAAACCCACGCATGGCACTGAGGATATCGGACTGCGTTGGCGGCACACGGTGAACCCGCGTGACCCATTCGAGTACATCATTGGCCTTGATCGACCATAGCCACGCAAATAGGGAACAATCACGCGATAGCCGCGAGCAGCCAGCAGGGGCGCTACGTCGGGGCGCTTCCTCGCCGGATGGGACTATTCCATTGCGAGCCAGGAGGCACTTGCCGTTATGGCCGTGTTGTATGAGCAGTTTTGCGCCAACTCCAAGTAGGAGGCGATATGTGGATTGACCTGGGTAAGTATTCACGAGAAACGGATTTCAAACTTTGAGCCGTAGCCGGAGAGGAGATCCTCGATCTCGGTATCGATGGTTTCTTTGGTCCATGTGATGAAGCGTCGCCAGTGGTACTTGGCATGTTTCCATACGATTTCAATCAGGTTGAGTTCGGGGCTGTAAGGCGGCAGATGAAAGAGAACCATACGGTGCTCGAAGAGCCAGCGATCCAGGATATCCTGCTCGATGGCGTGATGGATCTTCGCGTTGTCGAGCACGACGACCGTGAGCTGACCAGGCGTGGCACTTTGAGCAATCTGTTCCAAGAACTCAATAACGAAGGGACGCTTGATGCTGCCTTTGCTGGTCTGGTGGATAAGCCGGTTGGCTCCGTAATCCAATGCTCCCAAGACTGAACGCCTGCAATGCGGTTGGGGAACCGTGCAGTGAGGTTGGCCAATTGGCGACCAGCCACGCTGCACCGGCGGCGAGGCCGAAAATCCGGCCTCATCAAGATAGACGAGACGACATGCACCATCACGAGCAGCTTGCTGCAATTTCTCGAGCGTGGCAGCCTTCACGGCAAACTCCTGTTCGTCGCGTTTTTTTTGAGCGCGTATCGGCCACGCTTGTACGAAAAGCCTGCCCGTTTCAGTGCCCCGGCCAACGTTTCAAGGCGGCAGGGCAACGGCATGCCATGGGCGGCCTCGATGCACTGCGCAATCTGTTTGAGCGTCATGGACTGCGCACGCGCCGCGGCTACAGCCGTGGCAACCATGTCTTCGCAGAGCGAATGGGGGCGGCCTCCCTTATGACCGTTGAGCAAGCCGCACAGCCCTTTCTCGCGCCAGGCGTTCGTCCAGTTGTACACCGTCTTCTTGCTCACATTCAACTGCTTCGCGATCTCGTGCACTCGTTGACCTGCGCCGAGCAGCAACAAGCCTTGTCCTCTGACCCGGAAGTCTTCATACGGATGCCGCAGCGCAAGCTCTTGCAAGGTTCGTTTCTCCACGTCGTTCAGTTCGATGGTGCACTTCATCGGCGATGCCAGCTCATTCTTCATGTGACTGGCATCTGACTCTCATTCGTGAAATTGGTTTACTCAAAACACTTAACTTCTTGTCGCGACCGTTAAGACCTGAGGGATTGACGCTCGCGTTTTGGAAGATTGACTCGGGGATGGCCACCGCATCGTGTAGTGGCAAAAGCGGTCTTGATTTCAAATTGGGGCGATTCATAAGCACGGTGATATCGCAAGCTTAGTGAAACCTATTATCGGAGCGCGCCAAGTATTGGCCACGATTGCTGAAGCGGAAGATATCAGCAGCACCTCAGAAGCACCCTCGATAAGTCCGCCCCTGCGGTCAGACTCAGCAACGAAACTGACCTGCTATCTGGTCACTTCGGGCCATCGCGACACCTGACAAGGACAGAAGAATAAAGTGCGCCTCCAAGGGTATTTGCTGGACAACGTGACCGTAGGTCCCATCCTCAGATGGATATGGTTTTGGCTAAACAGAACAGCTAGCGCGAGCAGCGAGAGACTCAGGGCTTCCCAATCTCGTATGCTTCGTCGAAGAGGTTCTCGAGTCGAGGATGGACACCTCGGAGCCCGTCAACCACTGCCTTCGTCCACTCAAAGTATTCGCGCTTGCAGTCTAAGGACCAGCCCACGGGAGGGTAAGTCGCAATGTCGCGCAGGTTGCAAATTCAATTCCCGGACCGCCTGATCCAGCAAGGCTTCCGGCCGGATACCGAGTTGACAAAATTATTTTGTACGACGGCCCGGGCTGGACATCAACGCTCATTTGTCGCCAAGGCGTCCTGCCGTCTCCGGAACGATGAGCGCACCCACCAGGTAGATGACGGTGACAACCGCCAGGAAGATGCCCAGCACCATGGGCAGTTCGACCGGGGTGCTGGCGCACAGCGAAGCAAACGTCGGCATCATGCCACCGATGGCAAAGCCGATATTCCATGACAGGCCGGTCCCCGTGGCACGGATGCTGGTGGGGAACCGTTCGTTCAGGAAAATGAGGATCGGGGCGAAGCCGGTGCTGCCCAGCATGGCCAGCGCCATGGCATACAGGCCGAGCGTGGTGGTGTCCGGCGCCGCCGGCATCCATTGGTAGAGCAGCGGCAGCACCACCACGTTCAGCGCGCCGATCAACAGGAAGGCTCGCTTGCGGCCGATCATCGTACTGAGGTGGCCGGCAAGAATCGATGCCACGATCACCCCCAAACTGCTGGCCATCAGGATGGCGGCAGCCTCACCAGCCGGTGCCTTCACCACCACCTTAAGGAAGGTCGGCAGATAGCCGGAGGTCAGGTAGTAGGCGCTGCCACCGCCGACGGTGAGCAGGATGTTGACGAAGAGGACGCCACGGTACTGGCGGGAGAAGATCACGCGCAGCGGGTTCTCAACCGGCGCGGCATGACCCTTGGCCGCCTGCAACTGCTTCCACAGCGGAGACTCCTCCAGCGAGTTGAAGATGAGCAGTCCGAGCACCGAGCTGATGATGCCGGAGAAGAACATGCAGCGCCAACCCCAGGCGTCGAACGCTTCCCCGGGAAACAGCGCGGTCATTGCCATGTAGGTAATGGAAGCCAGCAGTGCCCCGATGCCCGCGCCACCGCCACCGACCAGCCCGGAGACGGCGCCGCGCCAGGACGGGGGCACCGATTCGGTACCGATGGTGTGGGTGGATGCCACCACGCCACCAACGAAGATACCCTGCACCAGCCGGAGCAGGATAAACAAGGCTGGCGCAAGCAGCCCCACCTGACCCACCGTGGGCAGCAGGCCGAACGCCGCCGTGGACAAGCCAACGCCAGTGACGGCAACTACCATCGCCCCCTTGCGGCCGTGGCGGTCGGCATAAGTGCCGAAAATCGCCGAGCCGAGCGGCCGCATCAGCAGCGTCACGGCAAACGACGCGTACACTGCCGCCAGCGACAGCATCGCGTGCTCCGACGGGAAAAACAGCCTGCCGATCACGGGCGCCACGAACAGCAGGATGAACAGGTCGAACAGGTCCAGTGCCCATCCCATGCACGACGCCGTCACGGCACCAAACACCTGGCGATTGCTCGCCGCTGGCAGCGCCTCGCTGATCGTCTCTGTACTCTTCTTTGCTACGGCTTCCATTGTTGTCTCCTTTGATTTGGATCTCTGCTTGGATCATTACGGCAGCGATGACGCGCGGGCGGTGCCTTGCCGCCAAGCAAGCGCTCCCCCCGCGATGCTTGCCCCGTGGCAGCGGGCATCGTTATCCGTCAGTTCGTCCGGGATGCGAGCGGCCTTGCCGGCGCGCCCGCGATTTCCATCAGCTGCCGCGGAACGCCGGCTTGCGCTTGCCGTGGAAGGCTTCCACGCCTTCGCGGAAATCGTCCGAGCTGCGCAGGCGGCTATAGCAATGCCCTTCCAGCTCGATGGCGATCGACAGCGGCGCGTCCTCGGTGTCGTTGAGCAGCTTCTTGGCGGTGCGCTGCGCCAGCGGCGAGAAGCCGCGCAGCTCGTCGACCAGCGCATCGGTGGCGGCTTCCAGCTCGGCGTCTGCCACGCATTCCACGGCGATGCCCCACTCATAGGCCTGCTTGCCCGAGATGCGGCGCGAGCGCATCACGATGTCCTTGGTGCGGCCGATGCCCACCATCTTCTGCAGGCGCGCCGAGCCGCCCGAGCCGGGGATCTGGCCGAGCTTCTGTTCTGGCAGCGCGTACTGCGTGGTCTCGGTGGCGATGCGGAAATCGCACGCCAGCGACAGCTCGAAGCCCACGCCAAAGCAGTAGCCGCGGTTGGCGGCAATCACCGGCTTGCTGCAGCGCGCCGGCGCCGCCACGTTCCAGGCCAGTTGCGAGACATGCTCGGGCGATGCCTCCAGGAAGCCCTTGATATCGCCGCCGCTGGAAAAATGCTCGCCTTGCGAACGCAGCACGATCACGCGCACGCGATCGTCGGCATCCAGAGCTTCAATGACGGCGCGCAACTGGTCGCGCGCTGCCATGGCGATCACGTTGTAGGGTGGACGGTGCAGGATGATGTCCGCACGCTCGCGCCCGGCATCGATCTCCACGGAGAAGCCGTCGAGTTGCTGGAGCCGCTGCTGGTCGGGATGGATCATCTCGATTGCCTGGGTCATGTCTTACTCCTTGATGGTATCGACAGGCGCGGCGTCCGCAGCCTGGTTGGGGTTGGGGTTGGGATTAGGGTCGGGGCTCATGGAATGCGGGGCCAGCGCGTATTCGCCGGCGGACAACTTGCGGCGCAGGATCTTGCCAACCGGCGACTTGGGAATCTCCTCCACGAAGACGTAGTCGCGCGGGCGCTTGAAATTGACCAGGTCGGAGCCGCGGCAGTAGGTATCCAGGGCTTGCGCGTCGATGTTGCCGCGCGGCTTGACGAAAGCCACCACCTTCTGGCCCCAGCGCGGATCCGGCACGCCGGCCACCGCCACCTCATCTACGGCCGGATGCAGCGACAGCACCGATTCGATATCGACCGGGGAGATGTTCTCGCCGCCGCTGATGATCATGTCGTCCACCCGGCCGCTGACGAAGAGGTCGCCCTCGGCATCGAAGTAGCCGGTGTCGCCGGTGAAGTACCAGCCATCGCGCAGCGATTTGGCGTTGGCGTCGTCGCGGTTCCAGTAGCCCTCGAAGGCCTCGTCGCCGCGCAGGTCGGCGATGATCTGGCCTTCCTCGCCGGTAGCCGCCAGATCGTCGGGTGAGCGGGCATCCAGGCGCACCACGCGCAGGCGCGTGTTGATGCCGGCGCGCCCGGCGCTGCCGGGCTTGCGGGTGGCGCGCTGGTCCACGCTGAAGGTGTACACCTCCGACGAGCCGTAGTGGTTCACGAACAGCTCCGGCTCGAAGGCCTGCGCGAGGCGGCGCAGCAGGCCGTCGCTCATCGAGGCGCCGGCAAAGCCGAGCTTGGTCACGCTGCGCACGACGCAGGCATCGAACCCCGGATCGGCCAGCAGGTCGTGGTACAGCGTCGGCACCAGGTACAGGCAGCTGATTCGGTGGGTGGCGATCTCCTTGAGCGCCTGCCCAGCGTTCCAGCGCCGCACGCAGACGAACAGGCCGTCCACCAGCGCCATTGCCAGCAGCGAGCGCACGCCCATGGTGTGGTAGAGCGGCATCACGCCAAGGGTGCGCTCACCATGGCGATACAGGTTCTGCGCCACGTGCGCCAGCGCCGCGGCGCGCTCCTGCTGGTGGCGGCGCGGCACGCCCTTGGGCTTGCCGGTGGTGCCCGAGGTGTAGAGCATCAGCGAGACATCGCCCGCTTCTGCCACCGGGCCGCCATGCAGCGCGGCGCTGTCCAGCAGCGAAGCGAAGGACATCGAGCCGCCAGCCGCGCAGTCCAGCGCAATGCAGGGCACGGCCTGCGCCGCGGGGCTGCCCAGCACCGCATCGGCGCTGACCGGCTCGAACACCAGCGCCTTGACGCCGGCATCCTGCACACAGTAATCGAGCTCCTCCGGCTTGGCGCGCCAGTTCAGCGGCACCATCACGATGCCGGCGAACTGGCAGGCCCAGTGCAGCGTGGCCATTTCCCAGCGGTTTTGCAACACGACCAGCAGGCGATCGCCCGGCGCCAGGCCGATCTCGCGCAGGCCGGACGCCACACACCGGATGCGCTCGTACCATTGCGCATAGGTGAGCATCAGGTCGCCGTCGACAATGGCGGGCGTGTGCGGGCTGCGCTCCACGCTTTGCAAGAAGGTGCGGCCGAGATCAAGCATCGCAGGCCTCCTGGCTGGCTACGCCGATGGCGGCAGCGCGCGCGCGGGCACGACTGGCCGCTACGTCGAGCACGGCCGCCACGATTGGCGTATAGCCCGTACAGCGGCACAGGTGGCCGGACAGCATGTCGCGCACCTGCGCCTCGCTGGGTTCCGGCACGCGCTCCAGGTAGTCCGCGCACGACATCAGGATGCCTGCGGTGCAGAAGCCGCACTGCAGCGCGTGGTGGCGGCGGAAGGCTTCTTGCAGGTCGCCCAGTCCCTCGGCCGGCGCCAGCCCTTCGACGGTATCGATGGCCCGGTGCTCGGCCTGTACCGCCAGCATCAGGCACGAGCGCGCGGCAACGCCGTCAACACGTACCGTGCATGCGCCACAGACGCCGTGCTCGCAACCCACATGGGTGCCGGTGGCGCCGAGCTCGTGGCGCAGGAAGTCCGACAGCAGCTCGCGCGGCTCGCAATGGCCGCTGCGCTCGCGGCCGTTCAGGGTCAGGGTGATGCGGCGTTGCTCCTGGCGCTGCATTACCTCGGCGGGCTTGCCGGAAACGGCGCCCTTGGTGGTCTTGCTCATTTTGCCTCCTCGATCACACGCATGCTCAGTTGCCGCACCAGGTGCCGGCGGTACTGCGCGCTGATATGGGCGTCGTCCTGCGCGCCCAGTTTCCAACTGAAATCGTTGATGGCCTGCTCCAGGTCCTTGCCCTGCAGGCGCGGCCAGGTTTCCAGCACCGGCCGGTCCGCCACGCCGCCAACCGCCAGCGCGATGGCGTCATCGGTCACCGTGGCCGCGCAGGCCACCAGCGCAAAATCGCCGTGGCGCGCGGAGAATTCGGCAAAGCCGTAGCGCGCCCCGGGGCGCCGCAGCGGAAAGCGCACCGCCTCCACCAGCTCGTCGGGCTCGCGCGCCGTCATCAACATGCCCTGGAAGAAGCTGGCCGCAGGCAGCACGCGGCGGCGGCGGGCTGAACGCAGCACCACCTCGCCGCCCAGCGCGGTCAGCACCAGGGGCAATTCCGCGCTCGGGTCGGCATGGGCGACCGAGCCGCACACGGTGCCGCGATTCCGGATCTGGAAATGCGAGATATGCGGAAAGGCCATGGCCAGCAGCGGCACCTCGTCGGCCAGCGAGCCGCGCCATTCGACGCTGCCCTGCGTGGCCGCGGCACCCACCACCAGGTGAGCGTCTTCCACCCGCACCGTGTCCAGCTCGGCGGTGCGCGAGATATCGATCAGCAGTTGCGGCTGCGCCAGGCGCATATTGAGCACCGCCATCAGCGACTGGCCGCCGGCCAGCACGCGCGCGCCCTCGCCGCCACGGGCCAGCGCCTCGAGCGCGTGCTGCGTGGTCTCGGCGCGCAGGTAATCGAAAGCAGACGGTTTCATCGGCGTACTCCCAAGCGGGCCAGCAGTCGGGCAAGCCAGCCTTGCGGCCGTACCGGCTTGCCGGCGGCCTGGCGGCCGAGCGATTCAAACAACTGGCGCAGCACCACCTTGGCAGCGCCCTCCAGCATGCGGCCGCCCACGGCAGCAACCTTTCCGGATACCTCGGCCTCGTAGTCGTAACTCAGGCGCGTGCCGCTGCCATGCGGGACCAACTCCACCAGGCCGGCGCCGCGCGCACTGCCCAGCGAGGACATGCCTGCGCCTGCCAGCCGCAGTCGGCGCGGGGGATCGAGGTCCGACAGTGCGATCTCCGCCTCGAAGCGGGCCTTGATCATGCCAACCCCCACCGTCACATCGGCGCGGTAGTGGTTCTCGGCGGTGCGCTCCAGCGCGTGGCAGCCTGGCACTACCTTGGCCAGCGCCTGCGGATCCACCAGCACGGCGAAGATGGCTTCGGGCGTGGCATCCAGATCCACCGAGCCGCGCGCGGTGAGCGCCTTGCCGCTGCCCTTGCGGGCCGCGGGCACGGCGGCCTCGCGCATCGCTTCGAGCAGCTCGGGGCGCGACGGCGGCGGATCGTCGAAGCCCACCATGGCCATCACCTTGGCCGGGGTCAGCGGCAGGCGGATGTCCTGCTCGCCGAGCGCGTCGGCCACCGCGTTGGCGATGCAGGGCGGCGTGCTCATGTTGTTGCCCTCGCCCAGGCCCTTGGCGCCGAGCGGCGTGAAGGGGCTGGGCGTCTCCAGGTGCACGATCACCGGGTCCGGCACCTCGCAGGTGGTCGGCATCAGGTAATCGGCCAGCGTGCCGGACTGGAAGCTGCCGTCGGCGCCATAGCGAAACTCCTCCATCAGCGCCGCGCCCAGCCCTTGGGCGAAGGCGCCGCGGATCTGGCCATCGGCCAGCGCCGGGTTGAGCAGCGTGCCGGCGTCGTGCGCGGTCACGTAGCGGTCAATGCGCACGCGCCCTGTGGCGCGGTCGATCTCCACGCCGCACATGTCGAAGGCAAAGCCGTAGGCGGCCGAGGTGTTGATGCGGTCGTTCTCATCCGGCGCTTCCAGGTTGGGCGGCGACCAGAACACCGTCTCGCGCAGGCCCGGCTCCTCTCCGGCAGGCAACTGCTGCGGTGACCAGTGCGGCGCATTACTGGCCACGCGCGTGAAGGGCAGGCCGGACTCGGGCGCGCCTTTGTGGGCAATGCGGCCGTCTTCGAACACCACCTCGGCGGGCGTGCAGCCGAACTGCGGCGCCACGATGCGCGCCAACTTGTCGCGCACCCGCTCGGCGGCCAGGTGCACGGTGCCGGCCACGGCGCCGGCGAAACGGCTGGAGTAGTTGCCAGCGGCGACCGACCATGCATCCTTGTGCGTATCGAACTCGACGTTCACGACCACGTCGGCCGGATTCACGCCGAGCACATCGGCCACCACCTGCGCGCACACCGTCATATGGCCTTGCCCGGCCGGCGTCGAGGCAATGGTGACCACCACGCCGCCGAGCAGGTCGACGCTGACCGTGGCGCTGGCGATGGCGCCGTTCTTCGGCCCCGCTTTCTTGCGCGCCTCGGCGGGCATGGCGGTGGTGATATAGCCCATGTTCGACACCGACGGCTCGACGATGGCGGCAAAGCCGATGCCATATAGCCGGCCCTCGGCGCGTGCGGCATCGCGGCGGCACATCAGCTCGTAGTAGCCGCCTTCTTCCAGCGCGCGCGCCAGCGCCAGCTGGTAGTTGCCGGAGTCCAGCAACGCGCCCGCCGCGGCGCGATAGGGAAAGGCATCGGCGGCGACAAAGTTGCGGCGATACACATCGAGTGGATCGAGCCCGAGTTGTGTCGCGATGCGATGCACCAGCCGCTCCAGCGCAAAATACACCTGCGGGCCGCCAAAGCCCCGCACCAGGCCGGTGGGCGTCTTGTTGGTCATCACCACGCGGTTCCGCACCAGCAGGTTGGGGATGTCGTAGGCGCCAGTCAGGCAGCCGTGCATGCGGTAGAAGGTAGCGGGCTCCGGCGCGCGCAGATAGCCGCCGCAGTCTTCGATCTGGTCATAGGCCAGCGCTTTGATGCGGCCGTCTGACTCCACCGCGGCTTCCAGCGTGGACAGCCGCGCGGTGGCGGAGGTGGCCGCGCTGAGATGTTCGAGGCGGTCCTCCACCCACTTCACCGGCGCGCCGGCCTTGCGGGACGCCAGGCACATCAGCACCGCGTAAGGAAACACCGCCTGCTTGACGCCAAAGCTGCCGCCGGAATCGCGCGGGGCCTTGTGGCGCAGCCGGTTGGCCGGCACCTTGAGCGCCATCGCCATCACCGCATGCAGCGAGAACGGCCCCATGAAATTGGAGGTGACGTCATAACCCTCGTCACCAGGCAGGAATTCGGCAACCACCACGCCGCATTCGATCGGCGTGCAGGTGTTGCGCGGATAGTGCGCGGTCAGCGCGACCCGGTGCGGCGCGGCGGCAAAGGCGGCCTCGGGCTCGCCGTAGCGGAAGTGCCGGTCGCTCACCACATTGGCGCCCACGCCGGGATGCAGGATCGGGGCATCGTCTGCCAGCGCGGCCTCGATCGATACCACCGGCGGCAACACGCGATAATTCACCCGCACCAGGTCGAGCGCGTCTTCGGCCAGGGCACGGCTCTCGGCCATGACCACGGCCACCGGCTCGCCCACATAGCGCACGCGGTCCATGGCCAGCGCCCATTGCCCCATCTGCGCCTTCACCCCCACCACGAAGGGGCGCGACCAGGCTGCCAGGTCGGCGCCGGTCAGCACCGCATGCACGCCCGGCGCGGCAAGCGCCGCGCTGGCATCGACGGTGCCGAGTTCGGCATGCGCATGCGGGGACCGCACGATGGCGGCGTGCAGGGTGCCCGGCTTCACGCCCAGGTCGTCGCCAAAGCGGCCACGGCCGGTGAGGATCGCGGCGTCCTCGAGCCGCTCCATCGAGCGGCCGACGTGACGCTGGCGCGCGGCCGCGCCGGCCGCTGCGGATTCAAGGTGGATGGCCGCCGCTGCCGCGGGCAGGCTGCGCTTGTCGCTCATGACCGGCCCTCCCGCGTGGCGGGACTGGGACGGTCCATCTGGTTAGCGGGGATTGCGGGCCGGCACGGGGAGATGCCACGCGGCACGGGGCGAACGCCCGCTACCGCTGTCTCCAGTGTCGTGCCGGTCATGCCGCCAGCATCGTTCTGTCTCATTCCTGACTCCGTTCTGCGCGTCGGCCCCGATAGGCGAATCCGCCGGGGACATGCAACGTTGAACAGGAGCTTAGTGAGATTATGGTATTAGTTCTAATATTGTTTTTTGATCAGTTCAATCAGTTCTACTGATGCCAGTCCAGGTGGACTTTAGCGGGCACATCTGGGCTGCTAACGCGCCACGGATAAGGGTTTTCCCCCAATAGTGGCCAGGCGTTCCGGCAATGTGGCAACAAAAAAGCTGATACGCTCAGTCCAATCTAACAAATTTATTGATACAGAATCGATCACTTGGCATGGACCTCAAACAGATCCAGTACTTCATTGCGCTGTTCGAAGACGGCTCCGTCACGCGCGCGGCCAAGCGGCTGAATATCGTGCAACCGGCGCTGAGCATGCAGATCGCCAAGCTGGAGGAAGAGTTCGGGCAGAAGCTGTTCGATCGCATCCCGCACGGGATGGTGCCGACCGCCGCCGGCCGCATGATGTACCGGCTGTGCCTGCCGATCACGCGGGACCTCGCCAATGCGCGGCAGCAACTGATGCAACGCGAAGAGCAGGTGGCCGGCAGCATCTCCATCGGCATGGTGGCGTCGGAAACGGAAAGCGTGCTGGTGGGGTCGCTGGCGCGCTTCAACGCGCGCTACCCGAATGTGGAGGTATCGGTCGCGGACGGATTCAGCGCCACGCTGATCGACCTGGTCTCCGCCGGCCAGCTCGACGCGGCGGTGGTGCATAAGCCCCGTGGCAAGCTCTCGCTCCATGTGCAATCCCTGCACGACGAGGAAATGGTGCTGGTCACCAGCGCCGAGCATGGCCCGGAACTGCCGGCGGCGGTGGAACTCACCAAGCTGCCGGGGCTGGAGCTGGTGCTGCCCACCAAGCGCCACGGCTTGCGCGGCGTGCTGGACGCCGCGACGCAGATCGAAGACGTCACGCTGCAGCCAAAATTCGAGATCGACATCCTCGGCACCATCGTGCAGTTCGTCGAGGCCACGCGCTTTGCCACGGTGCTGCCACGCATCGTGGTGCAACGCGCGGTGGATGAGGGCCGGCTGCGCATGTACCCGATCCTGGCGCCGCGCATCGTGCGCCACCTGGTGTGCGTGAGCCATCCGCAGCGCCCGCTCAGCACGGCCGCCGACGCGCTGATCGCGATCGTGGCCGAGGAGATCCGCAGGGTATCCGGAACGCCAGCCTGATCCTGGCGCAGTGGCCCTGGCTACCGCCGGCCTTCCACCGGGCTGCGCACCTCGCGCGGCGCATCGCTGCGCGTGCCGAACAGCGTGTCGCAGATCGGGAAGGTCAGGTTGAAGTTCTGCATGGCCATCAGCTCAGGATCGTGATGCGTGACGTGCAGGCGCCGCACGGTCCCCACGAACGGCATCCGGTCCAGCAGCGGGCTATCCGTGATGTGCGACAGCGTATGCAGGCCCTCGTACATCAGGTAGTACGCCGCCATCGTCATCAGCGCGATATAGCCCGCGTTCTTCGAGAACACCACGCCGATCACCAGCGCGAACGGCACGGCCGCCAGCACGAAGGCTACCGGCGCAAAGGGCGGAAACAACAAGGCGCGCCAGTGCTTCTGGCCTTTGTACTCAAGCGTCAGATGTGTGAAGAAGCGATGATGCACCGCGCAATGCCGTTTATAGATCGCGCTGAACAAGCGCGTCGGTCGATGCAATATATAGCGGTGCGCGGCCCACTCGGCCCAGTTCCCGAGCAAGAAGATTGGCACGATCGCGAGCCACTGCGCCAGCGTCGGTGCTTGCAGATTCATCGCGCACCAGGCAATCACCCCGCCGGTGAATAGCAGCGTGAAGGCCAGATGCAGTTCGCCGCGATACCACGCAGGGGTGGCGGCGACATATTCGTCGCGGAAGCGGTAAGAGCGTGCGCGGATTTCGTCATCGTATTTCATCGTTATCTCCTCGTTCCAGCCGCCGGTGGCGCCCCATCGTGCAGCTTCGTTCTTCAGCGTGGATTTGAGCTTCGGTTTTCAACTCGGATGGGCAACTTCGCTCGATGCCAGCGGGACGGCGCGGCGTTCGGCTTGCATGGTGTCGGCAATCTTTTCCGCGAGCATGATGGTGGGGATGTTGGTATTGGCCGTCGGCAGCCGCGGCATCAGCGAAGCGTCAACGACGCGCAGCCTGCCAACATCGTGAACGCGGCCCGCCGCATCCGTCACCGCGCTCCGGTCCGCATGCGCGCCCATCCGGCAAGTGCCGCTGGCATGCCAGACCCCGAAGACGTTCTGGCGCACGAAGCCCTCCAGCGCGGACTCATCCGCCAGCAGGCTGGCCAGGTTTGCCCCGCCCGTGACAAAGCGCGCGATAAGGCTTCTGCGCAGCGGCCCCGAGACATCAAGCAATGCCCCCAGCAACTCTGTGAGCAACGCATTGCCGCGGCTCAAGCGGCTCAGCGCCTTGACGCGCGGCGAAAACGTAGCCGGGAAGAAATCACCCGGATGCTGATGCAAGGCCGACGCACCCACGATCCGCACCAGCTTGCGTACGCCGGCCACCATGCGCCGCAGATCCCGCTCGTCGTCGAGCAGGTTGAGCTCCACCATGGGCGGCACATCCGGCTGGGCTCCCGCAAGGCTCACCTGCCCGCGCGAGAATGGCCGATTGCACCACAGGAAGAAGAGGCCGAGCCGATTACCGAGTGCATGCCAGCCCGCCCGTGTGGAACTGGACAGGTACATGTCCGACGCCTCGCCACCTGGCACCCCCGATGAGAAGCGCGCCGCCGTCATGCTGGCGCGCCGGCGCGAGAGCGGCATGCGGTACTGGGGCGCGAGGAACTGGCAGAACGTCAGCGCCGGATGATCCTGGAGATTGCGGCCAACGCCGGGCCGGTCGGCCACGACCTCGATGCCGAGGGCCTGCAGCGCGCCGGCGTCGCCGATCCCCGCGCGCATCAGGATGGCGGGCGACTGCAAGGCGCCCGCGGACACGATGACCTCCCCGGCGTCCAGCGCCAGCCGCGACCCATCGGCCCGGATGGCGATCACCCCACGCGCTTCCCGGCCGGATACGACGAGCTTGCGCACCGTTGTCTCGGCATAGATCCGCAGATTGGCCCGCCGGCGCGTATCCGCGTCGAGATAGGCGATGGCGGTCGAAACCCGCTTGTCATCCAGGTTCGAGAAGGCGGCGGGAAACCAGCCATCGCCGAACTCCGCGTTCTGGTCGGCCAGCGCGGACAAGCCGCTGCGGCCCATCGCGTGCGCAAACTCCGTGCAGAACGGCGGCCAAGCCTGCGGCAGGATGCGGCGGATCGGCACCGGTCCATGGCTGCCGTGCAGCGGGCTGTTGCCGTAATCCACATCGCGCTCAAGGTTGCGGAAATACGGCAGCACATCCTGCCACGACCAGCCGGGCGCGCCCGACGCGGCCCACTCGTCGTAGTCGCGCGGCAGCCCGCGGTTTGCGGCCTGCACGTTGATGCTGGAGCCGCCGCCCATGACGCGCCCTTGCTCGTAGACCTTGGACCTGCCCCCTGCCACAGCGCGGGCTTGCAGCGATGGCCAGATATACCGGTCACCGAAGAACAAGGGCATCGGATAGCTGTCGAGGATCTCCACCGGCACAGCGTCCGGCGGCGTATCGACGCCCCCCTCGATCAGCGCGACGCGGATGGCCGGGTCCTGCGACAGGCGATTGGCCAGTACGCAACCGGCGGACCCGCCGCCAACAATCACGTAGTCGAAACGCTCCCTCGGCGTATCCATGCGGTCTCCCCTTGTCATGTGCGTCGTTGCTCCGTCATTGCAAGGGGATGGCCGCGTCATGCACCACCTGCTTCCACTTCGCCAGTTCCTTGCCGATAAACGCAGAGAAGTCGGCGGGGCTGCCGCCGTCGGGGCGCACGCCCTGCTCGTGGAAGATATTGCGCACATCCGCCGTGCGCAGCGCGTCGTTGATCTGCGCGTTCAGCTTTCGCACGATCTCCGGAGGCGTGCCGGCCGGCGCGACAATGCCGTGCCAGGATGACGCGTCGTAGCCAGGCAGGCCGCTCTCGGCCATGGTGGGCACCGTGGAAAGCGACGCAAAGCGGCTCCGGTCGGCGACGGCAAGCGCGCGCACCTTGCCGGACTTCACGAAAGGCAGCACATGGGGCAACGCGTCGAAGGCCACTTCGACCTGCCCGCCGGCCAGATCGGTCAGCATGGGCGTGCTGCCCTTGTAGGGAACCTGGGCGAGCGTGACGCCGGCACTGCGCTCGAACAGCGCCATGGCAAGGTGGTTGGACGAGCCGCTGCCCGACGAGCCGTAGTTGATCTTGCCGGGCGTGCCCTTAGCGGATTTGACAAGATCGTCCACGGAGCGGATCGGCGATCCGTTGGTCACCACAAGGGTCATCGGCGACTGGCCTGCCAGGATGACGGGCGTGAAGTCCTTGAGGGTGTCGTACGGCAGCGACTTATAGAGCCAGGGATTGGCACCGAAGGGGAACTGCACCACCAGCAGCGTGTAGCCATCGGGCGCGGCCTTGGCCACGAACGAGGTGCCGATGATGGTGCCCGCGCCGGGCTTGTTGTCCACCACCACGGGCTGGCCCCAGGCTGCGGTGAGCCTGCTGCCGACGATGCGGGCCAGCGTGTCGTTGAAACCGCCTGGTGGGTACGGCACCACGATGCGGATCGGCTTGGTGGGATAGCCTTGTGCATGGGCAAGCCCCGTCAGCAACAGCAAAGCGAGCCCGGCATGGGCGAGCCACGTTTTCATGTCTGTCTCCTGCCTGTTCAGTATTCAAAGTTCGGCCGGAATCAGCGCCCCGGTCCGCAGCGCTGGCCGTCAGCCGGCAAAGTCGTGAGCGAGGCCCGACCAGCGGCTGGCCAGCGTGTCGTGCTCGATCTGGAACAGGTCCAGGATGCGGCCCACGGTGTGATTGACCACGTCCTCGATGCTGGTCGGATGTGCGTAGAAGGCGGGCACGGGCGGCATCACGATCGCGCCCATCTCGGTGGCGTGCAGCATGTTGCGCAGGTGCGCGAGGTTCAGCGGGGTTTCGCGCGTCACCAGCACGAGGCGCCGCCGCTCCTTGAGCACCACGTCCGCGGCGCGGGTCAGCAGGTTGTCGGAAAACCCGTTGGCCACCGACGCTAGTGTCTTCATCGAGCACGGCGCGACCACCATGCCCTCGGTCACGAAAGAGCCGCTGGCCACCGCCGCGCCGATATCGCGCACGTTATGCACTACGTCGGCAAGCGCCTCGAGTTCGCTGCGCTTGATGCCGAGTTCCTGGGTCGCGGTGAGCATGCCGGAAGCCGACACGATGAGGTGCGACTCGACGCCGTCCAGGCTGTGCATCGCCTTGAGGAGATTGACGCCGATGGCCGCGCCGCTGGCGCCGGATATGCCGACAATGATGCGTCTCTGGCTGGCCATGGCATCAAGCTCCATCGCCGAGATACGCTTCCCAGTGCGATGGGTCGACCGACACCAGCGCCTGCACATTGATGGTTGACTCGCCGGGAATCCGCACGCGCGTGAACACATGCGCTGCGTACTTGACCGGGCGGGTCGCGTCCAGCCCCATCTTGGCGCAGATGCCTTGCAGGTGCGGCTCGGGATTGTCGATGCCGGCGAGGCTGGCCGCGACGGTCGTGGAGGGGTCGAGCACCGAGCCCTGCGCCCCGGCGATCACCACCAGGTCCTGATCCGCCTGGAAGCGCGTCGCGACGGCCCATTCCACCTCGGCCGGGTCGTGGACGTCGACATCGGTATCCACCACGACCACCTGCTTGATGTCGTAGTGCGCGCCAAACGCCGAGAGAATGACGTTCTTCGCTTCACCCTCGCGCTTCTTGTCGAGCTTTACATACAAGTGGTACCGGCATACGCCGCCCACCGACAGATGCACATCCTGCACCCCGGGATGGCTGCGCTGCAGGTGTGCCAGCAAGGTGGCCTCACGTGGAATCGCACCGAGCAGCAGGTGCTCCATCTCCGCCGGCACGATGGTGTGATAGATCGGGCGATGACGGTGGGTGACAGCATCCACCTGGATGACCTCGCGCAGCTCGGCGCTGCTGTAGTACTTCGGAAACTCGCCAAAGGGCCCTTCCATCTCGCGCTCGCCGGGCAGAAGCCGGCCCTCGATCACGATCTCGGCATTGGCCGGCACACGCACATCGCTGGTACGGCACTTGACCACGGCAAGCGGCGCGCCATGCAATGCCCCGGCGATCTCCAACTCGTCATGGTCGATCGGCGTGATGGCCTGCGAAGCCAGCATGGTGAGAGGATCGACGCCGATGACGATGGCGATGGATAGCGCCTCGCCGCATTCTTCGGCCGCGCGGTAGAACGCATCGAGATGGCGTGGCAGCATCAGGATGGCCATGCGGTCCGGTGCATGCACCTGGATGCGGTGGATCGAGACGTTCTGCACGCCCGTGCGCGGGTTCCGCGCGATGGCCAGACCAGCCGTGATATAGGGACCATTGTCGTGCTCGCTGTGGGTCGGGATGGGCAACAGTTTGTGCAGGTTCACCTTGTCCATGTGGATGACCTGCTGGCACGCTGCCTCGCCCTGGCCCACCTCGCTCACCGGCAGGGGCTGCGCGGCCGCGCGGCGAAAGCGCTCCAGCAAGCCGGCTTCGGGCACGCCCATCGCCTCGGCGATCCACGCGCGGCGCGACATGAACCCGCTCACGACCGGAACGGCATGGCCGCCAGGCCGGCGGAAGAAGGCCGCGCGCTCGCCATCCAGCCGCTTGGCAATCGCTGCGAGGGTGTGCTCTAGCGCAACCGGCTCATCGATTGCTGCCAGCCGGTCCGTGTCGCCGAGGTGGCGCAGCCAGCTGCGCAGGGTCAGCGCCCCTTCGGGCAAAGGGCCGGCTTGCGGCGCGCGGTTCGTCGTTTCGGCGGGTTGCCTGAGCATTGCATGACTCCTGGGTCGTTGGTGTGCGGTCCAGGCCCTGACCGGTCCTGACTGGCCCCGCCGCACACAATGTGAGGCAAGCCTAGTCAGGAAGATGCATCAGGTCTAATACTGTTTATTGATCCGAAATATCATAGTTACTGATATGCGTAGTTGACCTGATGACAGGCGCCATGCGCTGAACGCTAATAGACCCCTTGGAAGCGACCTTCGCGTTTCATGCAGCGCCCAGTGTATTTTTGCACCTCAGTCTGCACCTCAGGCCCGATTGCCGCTGCCGGCACGCTGCGCCTGGAAAATCACTGATTCCTATGCTTTGATTCCTCAGTATCACTTTTGATGATGAAAAAATGCGGCAACTCGGGCACATGGATTTAAAGCAGATCCAGTACTTCATCGCGCTGTTCGAGGACGGCTCAGTCACTCGTGCAGCCAAGCGGTTGCATATCGTGCAGCCCGCGCTGAGCATGCAGATCGCCAGGCTGGAAGAAGAGCTGAATCAAAAACTGTTCGAGCGGGGCGCGCACGGCATGTCGCCGACCGCCGTGGGCCGCCAGATGTATCGGCTGTTCCTGCCCATCATGCGCGACATCACGCATGCGCGCGAACAACTGCTGCAACGGGACGAGGTCGTCTCCGGCAACATCACGATCGGCCTGATCGCCTCCATCGCCGAGGGCGCGCTCGCCGAAGCACTGACCAGCTTTCGCATGCGCTATCCGCAGGTCGATGTGACCGTGGCCGACGGCTACAGCACCACGCTGATCGACTGGGTGGCGGGCGGCCAGCTGGATGTGGCCATCATCAACAAGCCGCGCGCTCAGTTGTCGCTTGACGCCCGGCCGCTGCTTGATGAGGAAATGGTGCTGGCAACAAGCGCGGCCCACGGCCCGGACCTGCCCGCCTCGGTCCAGTTGTCCAGCCTTCCCGAGGTGGAACTGGTGCTGCCCACCAAACGCCACGGCCTGCGCGGCGTGCTCGACAGCGCGGCGCATCAGCTGGACATGATGCTCACGCCCGAGTACGAGATCGACGCGCTCGGCACCATCGTCAAGCTGGTGGAGTCAACGAACATGGCCACGATCCTGCCGCGCATCGCGGTGCAGCGCGCGGTGGACCGCGGCACGTTACGCGTGCACTCCATCCTGGCGCCACGGCTGATCCGGCACATCGTGCGCATCAGCCACCCGCGCCGCCCCTTGAGCACCGCGGCCGAGGCACTGGTCAACATCATTGCCAGCGAGATCCAGCGTACGTCGGATGCCGCTACGCCCGCTGGAAACCAAGACTAGAAACAAGGAGAAGATGGAATGAACGCGCAACACTGGATTGCCGGCGCCTGGACCGGCGAGCCTTCCGCCGATAGCGTCAACCCCGCCGACGGGTCCCTGGTCGGGCAGTTCGCGGACGGCGGCGCCAGGCAAGCCGAAAGCGCCATCGCCGCCGCGCGCCATGTCTTCGAGCGCACCACCTGGGGTCAGCATGCCCGCCTGCGCCAGGATGTGCTGCTAGCCTGGGCTGGCGCGCTCGAGGCAGAGCGAGAAAGGCTGGCCAGCCTGCTCACCATGGAGAACGGCAAGCCGATAGCGCAGGCCCGGGGCGAAATCGGCGCCGCCATCTCGGAGGTCCGCTACTACGCGGGCCTGGCAAGGCACATCCCGGGCCACGTGCTGGAGCCCGAGCCCGGCACAATATCGACCATCCTGCGCGAGCCGGCCGGCGTCGCCGCCATCATCGTCCCCTGGAACGCACCGGCGGTACTGCTCGTGCGCTCCCTCGCGCCGGCGCTTGCCGCTGGCTGCACGGCCGTAATCAAAGCGGCAGCGCAAACCACGCTGTTCACAGCGGCCATGCTGCGCCTGTTCGAGCGGACAGCGCTGCCGGCCGGCGCCGTCAATCTCGTCTGCGAAACGGGCTATGCGGCAGCGGACCACCTCGTGCGCTCGCACGACGTGGACGTGGTGAGCTTCACCGGATCGACCGCGACCGGCAAGAAGATCATGATTGCCGCCGCGGACAGCGTGAAGAAGCTCTCGCTGGAGCTCGGCGGGAAATCGTGCTGCCTGGTGTTCGACGACGTTGACGCCGAGGCGGTTGCGAAGCGGCTCGCGCTGGCCGCCACCATCATCGCCGGCCAGCAATGCACGGCCGCGCGGCGGGTACTGGTGCACGAAGCCATCGCCCCACAGATGCGCAGGCACCTGAGTGAGGTCCTGGCCGCGCTGCGCCTCGGGCCCGGCATCGAGCCCGGCACGCAGATCGGCCCGCTGATCGACCACCCGACGCGCGCGATGGTCAGCGCGCAAGTCGAGCGCGCCTGCGACGAGGCTGACACGGTCCTGCTGCGCGGCGCCATGCCAGGCGGTGCGCTTGCGCGCGGCGCCTTCCTCAGCCCCACGCTGGTGGAACACAGCGACCCCGATGCGTTTTTCTGCCAGGAGGAGATCTTCGGGCCGTTTGTCACATTCGAGACCTTCGCGACCGAAGGCGAGGCGCTGGCCAAGGCCAACAACACGGTCTTTGGCCTGTCCGCCAGCGTCTGGACGCAGCAAGGCGAGCGCGCCATGCGGCTCGCGCGGGCGCTGCGCAACGGCACGGTCTGGGTCAACGACCACAACCGCCTGTTCGCCGAAGCCGAGACGGGCGGCTACCGGCAGAGCGGGCTTGGACGGCTCCACGGGTACGACGCTTTAGCCGACTTCACCGAAGTGAAGCACATCTGCATCCAAGCGGGCGTGCCACAGGGGATGGCACTGGCCGGCGCTTAAACGCCGTCGCCGTTCAGGTACGCGTCCTTCACCACCTCGCGAACGGCCGATTCCAGGTCCGAGCCGGCAAAGCCTTCCGAGGCCTCGACCAGTTCGGTCGTCATCAGCCAGCCGCCATGGCAACACCCCTCTGTGGTCGGGTGTGACCGGCCTATGCGGCCGCCTCGACCACCGCCACCGCCCTATCCGCAGCCGGGGACAGCGTGCGCTGCGCCAGGTGCACGACCACGAATTCCACGGTCATGGCAGGGCTTCCCACCAGATCCAGCGGCACCAGCGCGCCGGCTTCCAGCTCGGCCTTGAGCGCACGCGAGGGTGCCAGCAGGACCGTATCGGAATGACCTGCCAGGTGCGTCAGCGCACGAAAGTCGTTGCACTCCACCTGAGGGTCGCGCGGGATACGCCCTTATGCTCTGCAGAGCACAAGGCAGCGGGGGGGTTTTTTGTTAGCAGTCGTGGCCGCGTGCGTATGAACTGCACTTGGGGAGAGCAGCCCGCGACCGGTAACTAAAAAACCGTCTGTGCTAAATCGCTCCACGGGCGGTAGCGCGTCCATGTGCATTGAATGGTCGCCGCGATGATCCGGCGCGCTCCACACGCGTAAGACTGAGGTGAAGTGCCGATGGCTTTCGTGCGATGGCGGTGCGAGGGTCGACATGGCGAGGTGAATTGGGCAGCTTTCGGAACATTTGCACGCGGAATGGCCTGGATGGCGCAAGCCCGGGCGCGTTGCCGGCAGGAAGGAATGGCAACGTGGTCGAGGGTAATGCCAACGGATCAGTGAACATGGTGAGGGGGCGGCGCACGCGGAAGTGCACCCGGCAGAAACGTTTCGATGCATACCATGTGACCCTTGTTGCAGACGGGGCAATCGCGTAACGACCTGCCAGTGAGTCGCTGGTATCGGTCACGGTAGTCGTCCATGACGCGGGAAGTTTCTTCCGCGGGGGCAACGACGCCGAGCAGCCGGCGGCCGAATCCGTGGCAGCGTTTGCTCCAGGCCGGATTGCACCAATCCTCTGACGACGAGAAAGCGCAACATCGCGCGCAACGCGACGATGGGGGAATTCGATAGTCGCCGCTTCTTGCTCGAGAGTTCGAGACGCACGTACGCGCGGAGATCTTCAACTGACAGGTCTTGCCAATTCGGCGGACCGTCGCCGCTCAACCCAACCAGGAAGCGTTGAACGAACCGGCCATGCTTCCTGCGGGTGCTCTCCGCCAAGCCCTTGACGGTGCCGAGATTCGCGTCAAATTCGCTAAGAAATTGAGCTGCGGTTGCGCATGATGGTACGAGCGCCGCGAAGCATTCCTTGCCGCGCGACAGATCAGACTGCGTCATCCGGCCACCATGGCCGGTAGGGAAAGTTTAGGTCATTATGCGAACCTTCACCACTCAACTGTTCTCGCGCAATCCCGCGTCGACATGGCGGTGTCGCTATCGGCTCCATGGCGCTTCGCCTAATCCGTCTCTGTGCGTAATCGTAAAAAAAAATCGCCGCATCTCGGCCAAGCTGATGATTTTAAAGTGGAATTTTTTTGTTTCGACGCGTGATGCCGGTCGTGCAAATTCAATAAGAGCGGACACGAAATAAACCTGTCACAGACAGAGAGCCATGAATCGCCTCACTCTGGGGCCTTCCGACAGGGAACTACCGAATCGACGTCGACAAAGGACCCAGTCGGGACAGGTTGCGCCACTCAGATAAGACCGCTCGCAGGCCGACATGAGACGTTAGGCGATGACGCGTTGACCTTCCGCTGCCGGCCATTTCAGTCATTCAGCAATCAGTGCGTCAACGGCAGGGAAGGCCAAGCAGCTACTCACAGGTTGCCATGCCTACGGCCGCTTACCACTGCGGATTCAGCCGACCACCATCCGACATTACCCTGTACTCATACATGTCCGGCGCCATCAACCCGGCCATTGGCTCCACTTCCGCCCCGCGCCTCTCCGTAACGCCACCCAATACATGACCCGGAGTTCCGACGATAACTCTGCCTCCTCAATCCGGCATCCAGCCGGGAAGCCGCTCAAGTCAATGCCAAGTTCCACCGCCGCGGCAAGACAGATCACCATGCGCCTCGGGCACGCTGAACGCATCTCCGCGCGATAGAGGAAGAGCAGCGCGGTCTGGTAGCCGATACCGTGACGCCTGGACAGATACCGTGCCTGCCGTGCGGTGGCAACGCGCCAGTCACGCATCTCGCGCAGGATGTCGCCAAGGCGGTCGATCAACCGGTCTTCGCTGCCAATGCGATGCCGGACACGAGTCTTCTGCTCCGCCACGGCCGGGCGCTTACGGATACCCCGAATGTGGAGAGCAGGCTCGGCGGGCCACCGAAACACATTCACGGGCGAACTCACGCCGGTACGTGGCCGGGCCAGGGAGCGCCGGAACTTGCTCGTTGCCTGAGGAGGAACTTCTGGATCTTGCCGGTCGACGTCCTGGGAAGGTGGCCGATGACCACCTTCTTCGGCGCCTTGAAGTGCGCCAAGTGGGCGCGGCAATGTTCGATCAGTTCGCGCTCGCCGACCCTCGCGCCATCGACGACTTCGACAAAGGCGCATGGCGTCTCCCCCCAACGCTCGTCCGGCTGGGCGACGACGGCTGCCAAGCGCACCGCAGGGTGCCGGTAGAGTACCTCCTCCACCTCCAGCGAGTTGATATTCTCTCCGCCCGAAATGATGACGTCCTTGGAACGGTCCCGGATCTGTACATAGCCATCCGGGCAGACGGCTGCGAGGTCACCCGAGTGGAACCAGCCGCCGGCAAAAGCTTCCGCCGTGGCCTCGGGGTTCTTCAAGTAGCCCTTCATCGTCATGTTGCCGCGGAACATGACTTCGCCGATGGTCTTCCCGTCCCACGGCACCGGCACAAGGGTTTCGGGATGCAGCACGGCCATGCTTTCCTGCGCGGTGTAGCGGACGCCCTGCCGTCTTTTCCGTTCCGCCAGCGCACCGATGCCGAGGTCGTCCCATTCGGGCTGCTCCACGCAAACCGCCGCGGGGCCGTAGACCTCGGTCAGCCCGTAGATCTGGGTGATCCTGATCCCCATGCGCAGCAGGCCCTCGATCACCGGCATCGGCGGCGGCGCGCCGCCGATGAGTCCGTGGACCGGATGGTCGATGCCCGCCCTCCATGCTTCGGGTGCGTGGGCAAGCATCGCATGCACGATCGGCGCCCCGCAATAGTGCGTGACCTGGTGCTCGCGAATCGCATCGAGCACGGCGGCAGCATCCACCCGCCGCAGGCAGACGCTGGTACCGGCGTTGGCCGCCAGCGTCCAGGCGAAGCACCAGCCATTGCAGTGGAACAGCGGCAGCGTCCACAGGAAGACGGCGTGCCGGGGCATGCCCCAGTCGAGCATGTTCGACAGCGCAGCCAGATAGGCGCCGCGATGGTGGTAGACCACGCCCTTTGGGTTGCCCGTGGTGCCGGAGGTGTAGTTGAGGGCGATGGCCTGCCATTCGTCGGCGGGCTCGCCACCCTCCCAGTGCGGATCGCCCCCGGCCAGGAAGCCCTCGTATTCGATCTCCGCCAGCCTGCGGCCCCCTTCGACGGCGGGATCGACGATGTCGATCACCAGCGGCTCGTCGTCGAGCAGCGCCAGTGCGGCTTCAACTACGTCCGCGTACTCCGTGTCGGTGACCAGCACCTTCGCATCCGCGTGCCTGAGCATGAAGGCGATGGCGGCCGCGTCCAGGCGCACGTTCAGCGTGTTCAGCATGGCGCCGCTCATGGGCACGCCGAAATGCATCTCCAGCATCTCCGGCGTGTTGGCGGCCATCACGGCCACCGTATCGCCTGTCCTCACGCCGGCGGCCACCAGCGCCGACGCGAGGCGGCGGCTGCGGTCCAGCATTGCCCGCCAGCTCGTGCGGCGCTCGCCGTAGACGATGGCTGTACGCTCAGGGTAGACCTCGGCCGTCCTGCGCAGGAAGGAGATCGGCGTCAGGGGCACGAAGTTGACCGGGCTACGCTCCAGCCCATCCGCGTTGTGTTCGACCTGTTCCATGGATTGCCTCACTGGCTGCAGCCGTGCGTCAGTGCATTACGTCGCGGGAGATGATCATCCGCTGGATCTCGGAGGTCCCCTCAACGATCTCGAGCACCTTGGCATCCCCGAACGCGCGCGATACCGCGTACTCCGTCATGATCCCGTTGCCGCCGTGGATCTGCACGGCCTGGTGAGCCGCCTCCATGGCCTTCTCGGTTGCGAAGAGCTTTGCCATCGAGGCCTGCCGATCGTAGGGCCGGCCCTCGTCCTTGGCCACTGCGGCGTCGTACAGCATCAGGCGGGCAGCGTGCGCGTGGGTCGCCATGTCGGCCAGCTTGAACTGCAGCGACTGGAACTGGTTGAGCGTCTTGCCGAACGCTGTGCGCTCGCTCATGTAGCGGACGGAGCGTTCCAGCGAGCCCTGCAGGATGCCCAGGCCCAGCGTTCCGATCAGGATCCGGCCGGTGCTCACCTGTGACAGGGTCTGTCTGAGGCCGGCCCCGAGCTCGCCGAGCAAGTGGTCGGCAGGAATGGCGCAGTCCTCAAAGAACAGCTCGAATGTGGTCGATCCGCGCCAGCCGATCTTGTGCAGCTTCTTGCCATGGCTGAAGCCGGGCGTGCCGTTCGGCACGATGAAGTTCGAAATCTCCTTGCGGCCGTCGAGCCGGGTTCCCGTCACCGCCGCAATGACGATCGGGCCGGTGATCTCGGAACCCGAGTTGCTGATGAAGGTCTTGGCGCCACTGATGACCCAGCAGCCATCCTTCAGCACGGCGCGGGTCTGGATATTGGCGGCGTCGGAGCCGGCGTTCGGCTCTGTCAGGCCGATGCAGCCGACCTGCGTGCCCGTCAGGATCGGCCGCAGGAAGCGCGCCTTCTGGCCGTCGGTGCCGTAGTTGTTGAGCAGGCTGGCAGCCGTCGAGTTGGCCATGATGGCCACCGCCACGGCGCAATCGACGCGGGCGATCTCTTCTAGCGCAATGGCGAAGCCAAGCCAGTCGCCGCCGCTGCCCCCCCAGGCTTCGGGGTACGGCAGCCCGATATAGCCCAGTTCGCCGGCCCGGCGCCAGATCTCGTAGGGAAAACTCTCCTCTTCCCACAACCGGTGGGCGACCGGTGCGATCTCTTCCTCGGCGAAGCGGCGCACCGCCTCGCGGATCATCTCGTGATGTTCTGCGATGTATGACATCGTCTTTCTCCTCAATACGATTCCTGCAGCATCGCCAAGTAGTCGTCGACCGTGGCAGTGCGGGGATTGGTGGCGTGGCAGTGGTCCTTCGTGGCGGCGACCGCGATGTCCTTCAACACGTCACGCGGCACGCCCATGGCGCCGAGACCAGCCGGCAAGCCGAGACGGGCGTTGAGTTCGCTGATGGCCTGAGCCGGGTCCCCGCCGGCGGGCAGGCCCATGGCCTGCACCAGTGCGGCCTGCTTGGCTTCGGTCGCCGGCTTGTTGAAGCGCAGCACGACCGGCAGCAGCACGGCGTTAAGCGTGCCGTGGTGCAACGAGACGTCCGGCACCGCGCCCAGCGGGTGCGACAGGGCATGCACCGCGCCCAGCCCCTTCTGGAAGGCCAGCGCGCCTTCCATGGCGGCCATCATCATGTTCCAGCGCGCGTCGCGGTCGCAGCCGTCGGCGGTGGCCTTGCCGATATTGGCCACGCCGCGGCGCAGGCCGTCTAGAGCGATCGCCTCGGCGGGCGGGTTGATGGCCGGCGCCAGGAAGGTCTCGATGCAGTGGGCGATGGCGTCCATGCCGGTCGCGGCGGTCAGGGCCGGAGGCAATCCCAGCGTCAGTTCGGGGTCGCAGATGGCGAGCTTCGGCAGCAGGAACGGACTAAGCAGGCCGAGCTTGCGGCCGGACTCCATGACGATGACCGCGCCCCGGCCCACTTCGCTGCCGGTACCGGCGGTCGTCGGGATGGCCACCAGCGGGGCGACACGGCTGGTGATCAGGCTCGCGCCGCCCTCCACCGCCGCGTAGGTCTGCAGCGGTGCCGGGTGGGTTGCCAGCAGCGCAGTGGCCTTGCCCAGGTCGATGGGCGACCCGCCGCCCACGGCCACGATGCCGTCGCAGCCATTGCCGAGGTAAAGGTCAGTCGCGGCGGACACCGCGGCTTCCGTCGGGTTGGGTGGGGTGTCCTCGAAGACCGTAGGCGTGCAATCCGGGCCCAGGGCCTCGAGCACCTTGTCGGCGATACCGGCGGCGC
Organism: Cupriavidus sp. BIC8F; assembly: GCF_032465815.1. Lineage (NCBI taxonomy): Bacteria > Pseudomonadati > Pseudomonadota > Betaproteobacteria > Burkholderiales > Burkholderiaceae > Cupriavidus > Cupriavidus sp. BIC8F. The sequence goes on from NZ_CP136097.1 coordinate 197,746, forward strand.
GGATGCCGCGGTCGGTGACGATCAGCGGTCGCTGGATGCCCAGGCGCTGCAGCTCGACCCCCAGCATCCGGATGGCGCCGAAGTCGATGTGAACGGTAGTCAGGTAGTTGATGACAGCCATGTTTTCCTCGTAGATATGTCGATGCGTCAGGCGCGGAACAGCGTCGGGTCCATGCACGGAAGCGGCTCCGCCACGCGCACCGGCGGGAAGGCCATCAGGTCCAGCACCTGCGACCTGACGTCGATGCCGGGCGCAACCTCCTCCAGCACCAGTCCGTCTGGCGCCACCGAGAAGACTGCGCGCTCGGTGATGACCTTGGCCTCCTGGCCGCGCTCGGCCACGTTGCGCCCGAGCGGATAGGTGATCTCGTCCACGCGCTCGACGAACTTGCGCACTGTCCCCTCACGCCCGACCGAGAGGAAGCCGTCGGTGGCGTCGGCGGCGAGGCCGCCGGTGGTGAAAGTGCCGGTGAACAGCAGCTTGCGCGCGTTGTAGGCGATGTCGATGAAGCCGCCCGGCCCCGGATTGGCCGCGCCGAAGCGGCTGACGTTGATGTTTCCGGCCCGGTCGAACTGGGCAAAGGCCAGCGCCGCCGTCGGGCAGTTGCCGCCGTCGATGAAGTCGAACTGCGAGGGGCCGTCGATCAAGGCCTCCGGATACTTGTTGGCGGAGAATTGCCAGCCGCTCATCACGAGGCCGCCGAAGGGGCCGTGCTCGGTGGTAAAGCTGTAGCGATGCAGGCCGCCGTCGGCGAACAGGCCGTCTTCCATCATCACCGTGGGCACGTCGGACGAAGCGCCGAAGCCAAAGATGCTGACCTCGCCGGGCCTGACCTCCCGGGCCGCCCGCCGGGCGATCACCTTGTCGGCGCCGGGTGGCAGGCGGTCCGAGGCGCGGCCATCGAAAAGCTGGCCGCCGAGATAGGCATCGTCGTACCGGACGTCGGTGGTCATCATGGCGTCGGGTTCCACGACGACGCGATCCACCAGCGCGCCGGGAATCCGCACCGCGTGCGCCGGCCGGGCGTGGCGCGGCACCAGCTTGCGCACCTGTGCGATCACGGTGCCGCCTGACGCCTTCACCGCCAGCGCCATGGCCAGCGCGCACGACGTGATCGGCTCCTCCTCGAAGCTCAGGTTGCCGTGCTCGTCGGCGCTGGTGGCGCGCAGGAACGCCACGTCGAGCGGCCAGCTCGGATAGAACAGGTATTCCTTGCCGTCCAGCTCCTGGATCCGCACCAGGTCGTCGGTGGCGCGCGCCGTGTACTTGCCGCCCTGCTGGCGCGGGTCGATGTAGGAGCCGAGGCCGATGCGGGTCAGGTAGCCTGGGCTGCGCCGGGCGACTTCGCGCAGCCAGTGCATGGTGGCGCCGATCGGCCAGCAGTAGGCTTCCACCCGGTTCTCGCGGATCAGGCGCATGAACTCCGGGCGCTTGCCGGTGGCCGGATTCACCGCATTGGTAAAGTTGCCCGACACGATCCGCTTCATCAGCCCTTCGACGGCCACGTGATCCATGCCGCGGATGCCCATGCCGTCGCCGACACTGACCGGGAAGAAGAACGTCAGGTCACGGGGCGATCCTGTCTCGTGGAAGCGTTGCGCCAGCGCCTGGAACAACGCGTCCGGCGTCAACCAGCCGATCACGCCGACGCTGCCCACGCTCTGGCCTGGCCGGATGTCCAAAACGGCCTGCGCCGCAGTGCAGATCTTGCTCATGCGATCTCTCACCTTTCTCGCCGCTCGCAGCCCGGGCTCAGGCCTGGAAATGGATGATGTGGGTGCCGACGCAGACTGTCTCGCCCCGCTGGTTGAGTAGCGTCGCCTCGGCCCACAGGCGCTTCTTCTCGTCGTCGGCGCGGGCGATGCGGTAGTTGACGGTGAGGGTGTCGCCGATGCGCACGGGCTTGGTGAAGCGCACGTTGTCGTAGCCGTAGGAGACCGCCGGGCGCTGGATCATGTCGAGATACTTGGTCACGGCGCCGGCGATGAAACCGACCATCATGGCGCCCTGCGCGATGCGGCCGCCGAAGCCCATGCGCTTGCAGTACTCGTCGTCCATGTGGTTGGGGTGGTTGTCACCGCTGATGCCGGCGAAGGCATAGATGTCGTACTCGCCGAGGGTGCGGGTGTAGCTGGTGTGCGTGCCAATAAGGGTAGATACGTTGCCTTCGTGCGGGATCTTGATGTCGGACATGTGGGTTCTCCGGAAGTGGGTTGGGTTCAGACCTGGGTGGCATCGATCCTGCTCGCGAGGATGAGCAGGGATTCGAGGAGAAAGTAGTCGCCCCAGACCAGTTCGTTATCCATGGCGACGCCATTGCGCTTGTTAAAGCAGCCGCCGGTGAGGATGCCAGGCTGCCGTACATCGCCTGGGCCGACCGGGGTCAGGAAGCGGGTCACGAGTTGCTCGATGCTGTCGACGGCGGCCTGGCGGTAGACCGCCGCGCGCTCCGGGATAAGCGCGGCCAGTTTAAGCAGGCTGGCGGCGGCGATGGCGGTGGCCGAGGTGTCGCGGTTAGTGTGCGGGATGGCGGGATCGTCGAAATCCCAGAAGGCCACGCGGTCGGCGGGCAGGTGCGCGACCCACCAATCGGCCACGCGGATCGCGTCGGACGTGAACGCCTGCTCGCCGCACGACAGCGCCTGCGCGAGGCCGAGCATGCCCCACGCCTGGGCGCGGGCCCAGGTGCTGCTGTCATGGATGCCCTTGTGCGTGTAGCGCTTCACGAGCGAGCCGTCGGTGGCGTTGAATGTGGCGGACTGGCAGACCGAGCCATTCTCCCGCACGCACAGGGCGATGTGCTGGCGCAGGTGCTGGCGGCCGATCTCGCCCGTGCCGAGGGCGGCGTCGTGCCGCAGCAGCAGCGCCACGGTGCCCGGAATCGCATCGATGTTGGCCTCGCTCGTCCCCACGCTGGAGGCCTCCTCGGCCTCGGTGCCGAGCGGGATCAGGCGGGCCGCTTCGCTGTACATCTCCGCCAGGCCACGCGTGCCGTGGAGCGCGAGCCCCGCGGCCTGCGGATCGGCCAGCAGCGAGCCGCCGAGTTGCGCGCCGTACCAGAAGAGGAATCCTTTGAACACTGACTTCGACGCCACCCGCGGCGCTAGCCGTGCGGACCACGTGCGGGCGCTGTCGCGGTACTTCTGCTCGCCGGTGCGCAGGGCAGCCAGCCACAGCATCCCGACCCAGAAGCCCCCGGTCCAGTCGCCGGCCGGCGAGCGTGTCCAGGTGCCGTCGGCCGGGTTGCCATAGTGCGGAAAGCCCACCTCGTCCTGCGCGATCGTCGCATCGATGCGCTGCAGGATGCGGCCGAGCGCGTCAACGACCAGTCTGGAATCCATACGGTTTGTCTCCATGCATACATTGGCTTGTCCGGTCTCCGGTGCCAGCCTTGCGGACTGGCAGGCTGGCGCGCGGAGCGGGTATGCATGGAATCGTAGGGATTGCGCAAATGGGTGTCCAATATATAATTAATCGCTCTTTTATACTCACAGGATATATCTATGGACCTTCGCCATCTCCGGTACTTCATCGCCGTCGCCGAGGAACTCAACTTCACGCGGGCGGCCGAGCGCTTGCACATCGCCCAGCCGCCGCTGAGCCTTCAGATCCGCCAGCTCGAAGAGGAGATGGATGTGACGCTGCTAAACCGGTCGCGCCGGCACGTGGAGCTGACCGAGGCGGGTCGCATTTTCCTGGAGCAGGCGCGGCAGATCCTGCGCGCTACCGAGAGTGCGGTCATCCAGGCGCAACGCGCGCATCGCGGCGAGACTGGCCGGCTGACGGTCGGCTTCTTCGAGCACACGTCCTACACGCTGCTGCCTCCCATCCTGCGCGCCTACCGGGAGCGTTTTCCCTCCGTGGAAATCCTGCTGCGCTGGTTTCCGGTCGTCAAACAGGCGGAGGCGCTGCGCCGGGGTGACGCGGATATCTCCTTCATGCGGCCGGTGCCCGACCTCGAGGACGTGACGTGGGAAACCATCCTCGAAGAGCCGTTCGTGCTGGCCGTGCCGGCAAGGCACCCGTTCGCGAACGCCGAGTCCATCTCGCTGAAGGATTGCGCGCAGGAGCCCTTCATCATGTACACGCCCGAGGTGGCGCCGGACTTCCACGCCATGAACATGCGCATGTGCGCGTCGGCGGGCTTCGTGCCGAAGGTCGCGTCGGAAGTGGGGCAGGTCTACACCCTGGTCGGCCTAGTCAGCTCCGGTGCGGGCATCGGCTTCGTGCCGGCGTCGGTCCGGCAGGTGAAGTTCGACCACGTGGTCTACAAGCCGATCGAAGGCCGGCAGCCGACAGTCGAGATCATGCTCGGCTATAGCCAGCGCACCCCAACGCCGCTGATGACCGCGTTCATCGAGACGGCGAAAAGCATGCTGTGAAGGTTCCCCCGGCCTCGCCCGCCGTAACGTGGGCGAGGAGAAGGATGGCGCGGACGTTCAGTCGCGCCGGGATGCCGCCAATAGGCAGCCGTCGACGTGGCGGTCGAGCGCCAGCGGGTTGCCGTCGGCCAGGGCGGCCGGCAACAGGCGGGATGGGAAGTTCTGATAACAAACGGGGCGCAGGAACCGCTCGATAGCGGCGCTGCCGACCGACGTGCTGCGCGCATCGGACGTGGCAGGGAACGGGCCGCCATGGACCATGGCATGACTCACTTCCACGCCGCTCGGGAAGCCGTTCACCAGGATACGGCCCGCCCGATCTTCCAGCAGCGGCAGCAGTTCGGCCGCGAGGGCCTCGTCCGCCGGCGCCATCTGCAGCGTGGCGGTCAGTTGCCCCTCCAGCCCGTCGAGCACCGCCGCCATGTCCGCCGCCGAGCGGCACCTGACGATCAGCGAGCAGGGTCCGAAGATCTCCTCACTCAGTTCCGGAAACGCCAGAAAGCTGGCCGCGTCGGTGGCGAACAGATGGGCCGTCGCCGAGCACGCGCCGCTGCCGCTCTCGCCGGTGGCCACGATTCGGACTGCCTCATGCACCTGCAGTCGCGCCACCCCGGCGGCGCAGGCGCGGCCGATGCCGGGGGTCAGCATCGTACCCGCCGGCTTGCCTTGCACAGTCCGCCCGGCTTCGGCCGCTGGCGCGCGCCTCGGGCGTCAACTCGCGATACCTCGCAAAGCCACTGGCAGCGAGGCGGCAGGCCCGGTCGACGTCGTCGGGGCGGCGCCGCCGAACGCGGGTTCGATGTCGGCGGCAAGCGCCGGAGAAAAGGCCCTGAACGCGCCGGCGGTGCCGCTGACGCAGTCCTGCCCGATCAGCATGTGTCCAGTGATCTTCATGACGTCTTCTTCCCAATGAGCGGGCAGCCACCCTCTTCCATCGGGCGGAACGCCTCGTTGGCGGGAATGGTGGCGATGAGCTTGTAGAAGTCGCCCGCATACTTCGATTCCGACGGCTTCTTCACCTCGAACAGATAGAGCGGGTGGATCTTCCGGCCGTCTTCGCGGATGCTGCCCTTGCCGAACAGCTTGTCGTCGGTGGGCATCGCCTTCATCTTCGCGACCACGGCGGCGCCGTCGCCGTCCGCCTTCATCGCCGCCACTGCCTTCAGGTAGTGGATCACCGCCGAGTACGTGCCCGCCTGCGCCATGGTCGGAAACTTGCCGTTGTTGGCGGCGGCGAATTCCTTGCCGAACTTGCGGTTCTCGTCGGTCATGTCCCAGTACCAGGTCTCGCTCAGTAACAGGCCTTGGGCGGCCTTGAGGCCGAGCGCCTGGACGTCGCTGCTGAAGACGAGCAGGCCCGCCAGCTTCTGGCCGCCGGCGGTCACGCCGAACTCGGCGGCCTGCTTGACCGCGCCGATGGTGTCGCCCCCGGCGTTGGCCAGGCCCACTACCTGCGCCTTCGAGGCCTGAGCCTGCAGCAGGTAGGAGGAGAAATCGTTGCCCGGGAACGGATGCCGGACCTTGCCGAGGACCTTGCCACCGTTCTTGACGACAACGGCCTCGGTGTCGCGTTCGAGCGAGTGGCCGAAGGCGTAGTCGGCAGTCACGAAGAACCAACTCTTGCCGCCCGACTTGACAACCGCCTTGCCCGTCCCATTCGCCAGCGCCCACGTGTCGTAGGCCCAGTGGATCGCATTGGGCGTGCAGGCCTTGCCGGTGAGGTCGGAGGTGCCGCCGCCGGTGACGATCATCACCTTGTTCTTCTCCTTGACCACCTGGTTGACCGCCAGGATGACCGACGAGGTCGGCACGTCAACGATGGCGTCCACCTTGTCCACGTCGAACCAGCGGCGGGCGATGCTCGCCCCGACGTCCGGCTTGTTCTGGTGGTCGGCGGCCACGATCTCCACCTTCAGGCCATGCTTCTCGGGCGCGAAGTCCTGGACCGCCTTCTTTGCGGCCCAGACCGAGCCGGGACCAGCCAGCCCGGCATAAACGCCAGTCTGGTCGTTGAGCACGCCGATCCGGACCACGCCATCCGTGATCTCGGCCTGCGCCGTCGAGGCCGCCAGCAGCGCGGCGAGCGAAAACAGCTTGATGCGATTGTTCATCCTGTGTCTCCTCTACTGTGGGGATATATATGGGCTGTTCCGTCCAGCGTTCGATTTCACGCCTTTCCTTCCACGCGCCCGCCATGCACGCCTGCTCCGGCGGGCGTTTCGTCATGACTTGGTGCCGGCACGGCAGCGAGGCACGGTGCGGGCCGGGCGCGGCGGTTGCCGACGATGTTCTGGCACAACGCGTTCAACTCGCCGACGATGCCGCAGCGGAACGCCAGCACGCACACGACGAAGATGCTCCCCATGATCACGGTGATCATGGAACCGACCTTGTCGGCCAAGGCGTTCTGGATGGCGACCACGATGCCCGCGCCGACCACCGGGCCGAAGGCAGTGCCAAGGCCGCCCAACAGCGTCATCAGCACGACTTCGCCGGAGGTGTGCCAGTGCGCGTCGGTCAGCGTGGCAAACTGGAAGACCAGGCTCTTGGTGGCCCCGGCAAGGCCAGCCAGGCCCGCCGAGAGGACGAAGGCCAGCAGCTTGTAGCGCGCAACGTCGTAGCCCAGCGAGGTGGTGCGCGCCTCGTTCTCGCGGATCGCCTTCAAGATCTGGCCGAAGGGCGAATGGATGATGCGGTGGATCAGCCAGAAGGTGAACAGGAAGATCGCCAGCACGAAGTAGTACATGCGCAGGTCCGACGCCAGGTCGATCAGGCCGAACAGCCTGCCTCGCGGAATGGCCTGCATGCCGTCCTCGCCGCCGGTGAACGGCGCCTGCAGGAACAGGAAGTAGAACATCTGTGCCAAAGCCAGCGTGATCATCGCGAAGTAGATGCCCTGCCGGCGGATAGCGAGCGCCCCGACGACAAAGCCCGCGGCAGCCGAGACGGCCGTGCCGAGCAGCAGGCCGAGTTCCGGGGTCAGCCCCCAGGTCTTCATGCCGTAGCCCGATATATAGGCCGCCGTGCCGAGGAACGCCGCATGGCCGAACGACAGCAGGCCGGTATAGCCGAGCAGCAGGTTGAAGGCGCAGGCGAACAGGGCGAAGCACAGCACCTTCATCAGCATCACCGGATAGAGCACCGCCGGGGCCCCCAGCGCGCCCAGCAGCAGGACACCGTAGCCAAGATTTCTCATTTTCATACTCGCCTCACTTTTCCTTGCCAAACAGGCCTGCCGGCCGAACCATCAGCACGATGACCATGATCACGAAGACCACCGTGGCCGACGCCTCCGGATAAAACACCTTGGTCAGTCCTTCGACCACGCCCAGCCCCAGCCCGGCGACGATCGCGCCAAGGATGGAACCCATGCCGCCGATCACCACCACCGCGAACACGACGATGATCAGGTTCGACCCCATCAGCGGACTTAGTTGCCCCGTCGGCGCTGCCAGCACGCCGGCCAGCCCGGCCAGGCCCACGCCGAAGGCATAGGTCAGCATCACCATCACCGGCACGTTGATGCCGAAGGCCTGGGTAATGCTCGGGATCTCGGTGGCGGCGCGCAGGTAGGCGCCGAGGCGGGTCTTCTCGATCGTGAACCAAGTCAGCAGGCACACTGTGAGCGAGGCGCCGATGACCCACGCGCGGTATTTCGGCAGGATCATGAAGCCGAGGTTGAAGGCGCCGGCCACCTCGTCGGGAATCGAATAGGGCTGCCCCGAGACGCCGAATTGGAAGCGGAACAGGCCTTCGATAATGAGCGCAAGCCCGAAGGTGAGCAGCAGCCCGTACAGGTGGTCGAGTTTGTACAGCCACCGCAGCAGGCCGCGCTCGATGGCGATACCCGCCAGCCCGACCAACGCCGGCGCCGCCAGCAGCGACCACCAGTAGCTGATGCCGAGATACTCCAGGCCCGCCCAGGCGACGAATGCGCCCACCATGAACAGCGCGCCGTGGGCAAAGTTGATGATGTTGAGCATGCCGAAGATCACGGCAAGCCCGAGGCTGAGAATCGCGTAGAACGAGCCGTTCACCAGCCCGAGCACGAGTTGCCCCAACAGCCCCTGTAGCGGGACTCCCAGAATCGTTGTCATGTTGTCTCCTCCGCAGCGGTCTCAGACACCCAGGAGTTCCTGGAGCAGGTGCTGCTTCTCGTGAATCTCGTGCTGGTGGATCTCCGCGGCGATTTGGCCGTGCTCCACCACGTACATGCGGTCGGCCAGCGGCGCGGCGAACCGGAAGTTCTGCTCCACCAGCACGATCGTGTAGCCCTTCGCCTTGAGGTCGCGGATGACCTGGGCGAGCTTCTGCACGATCACCGGCGCCAGTCCCTCAGAGATTTCGTCCAGCAGCAGCAACCGCGCCCCGGTGCGCAGGATGCGCGCCATCGCCAGCATCTGTTGCTCGCCGCCCGAGAGCCGCGTGCCCTGGCTATGCCGCCGCTCGTAGAGGTTGGGGAACATCGCGTAGATCTCATCGAGGCTCATCCCGCCGCCACCCAACTGCGGCGGCAGCAGGAGGTTCTCCTCGCACGAGAGGCTGGAATAAATCGCCCGCTCTTCCGGGCAAAAGCCGACGCCGAGACGCGCGATGCGATGGGCCGGCATGCCGATTGCCTCGCGGCCGTCGATCATAACCGAGCCGGCGCGCCGCCCCGTCAGGCCCATGATGGCGCGCAGGGTGGTGGTACGGCCTGCCCCGTTGCGGCCGAGCAGGGTCACGCACTCTCCCTCGTTCACCAGCAAGTCGATGCCGTGCAGAATGTGCGATTCGCCGTAGAAGGCATGGAGGTCAGTGACCCGCAGATATTCCGTCGCCATGATCAGTGCCCTCCCGGCGCAGTGAGCGCGGCATCAGCGCTGCCCATATAGGCCTTGATGACCTGCGGGTTCGCGGAGACTTCCGCGTATGTGCCCTCGGCCAGCATGCTGCCGCGCGCCAGCACCGTGATGGCGTCGCAGATACCGGACACCACTTTCATGTTGTGCTCCACCATCAGGATGCTGCGATTGGCCGAGACCTTCTTGATGAGCTGCATAACGCGGTCGACGTCTTCGTGGCCCATGCCCTGCGTGGGCTCGTCGAGCAGCATCAGCTCGGGGTCGAGGGCCAGCGTGGTGGCGATTTCCAGCGCGCGCTTGCGGCCGTAGGGCATCTCGGCGGTCGTCATGTCGGCGAAGTCCTCCAGTCCGACGTCGGCGAGCAATGCCATGGCCCTGTCATCGAGCGATGCGAGGACTTTCGGCGAGCGCCAGAACTGGAAGGAAATCCCGAGCCTGCGCTGCAGCGGGATACGCACGTTCTCAAGCACGGTCAGGTGCGGAAACACCGCCGAGATCTGGAAGGAGCGCACCACGCCCCGGCGTGCGACCTGCGCCGGCTTCTCGCCGGTGATCTCGGCACCGTTGAACCGGATGGTGCCGCGCGTGGGATCCAGGAACTTGGTAAGGAGGTTGAAGCAGGTGGTCTTGCCTGCGCCGTTCGGACCAATCAGCGCGTGGATGTGCCCACGCCTGACCTTGAGACTGACGTCGTTTACGGCGACAAATCCCTTGAACTCCTTCCTCAGTCCGACAGTTTCAAGAATGAGATCGTTTGCCATGGTCATTTCCGCGCCCGTTGTTGGGTCTGCTGGAGAATATGGCCGCAGCTAGATCACGTCCAATATATTATTGGTTAGTTCTTGACACTTTTTGGGTATATATATCGGAGGCGCGCAACAGATCACCGCGTCGTGCTTAATCAGTCGTTCGCGGTTCTTGGTGAACACTTTCGGCACCCAGACAGCATCGTCCATGGACAGACCGATAAACCAGCGGAACAGCAAGTTGTATTGCGTCTGCTCCATGAGCTGACGTTCAGAACGGATGCTGTAGAGAACCTCCAGCAACATGGCCCGCAACAGCTTCTCCGGCGCGATGCTGGGTCTGCCGCCCTTGATGTCCGCCTCGTACATGCCGGCGAAGAGCCGGTCCCATCTTCGTGAGCGCTTGATTGGCCATGGCGCGGACCGCGCGAAGTGGATGCGACTGCGGAACGAAATCTTCCAGCCGTCGCATCGTGAATAGGCTCTCGGTGAAGGTGTCTGCGCCGCGCATCGAGTGTTCAGGGTCGTGTGGGGTTCTCATTTCAACGCCTCAGCCGGACTCCGCGATGACTTCCGCCGCAGGTATTTCAGCAGCCTGTTAAGCCGTTCGCGGATCGCTGGCGAAGGCTGACCAGAACCATGACGTGGGTGTCCGCTTTCGAGAAGGCCACGAGTCGCTCAGGCATTCGCATCCTGATCGTTGCCGTCCCGTTCCATGCCTCGTTGATGCGCCGCCTTCATAAGCGCAGGTTTGCCTTGCTCAGCCAGCGCGGCATCAACCGGGTCGTCGCGCTGGCGCATCAGCCAGTAAACGATGCCGAGCGCAACCAATGCAGCCGCAAGAGCAGCGATATGCGCGGGCGGCGTGGCCGGGTCGAGAATGATGAATTTGCGCGCTATCGCCAACAGGGCAATGAGGATGACGGTCTTGACCTGGACAATGTGGTCGCGCCGCACCATAACCCTGGTGATTGAATGCTTGAACTCCATTGCGATCAGCAGTGTCATGACCATGCCGAACACCGATTGAAACGTCCCATGATCCAGCGGGTTCAGTGCGCCCGACATAAGCAACATGGCGACCGCGCGTATCAGTTGCCAGAGCGATACGACAATGATCACCGAAACCACTGCGCTCAGGACGTGGGCAACGATCTGCTCGAAGCGCTCATAGAAGCTCAGAACGCGCCACTGCAGCCGATATGCATCGAGATCCTTGCGCAGGCCGCCACTTTCATTCCTCATGGTTCACCCTTCCAGATAGGTTAGACATCGACGGAGCGGATTGAGAGGGAAGCCGGGGGCATGAGCCTCTCCGGGCTGGGCTTAAGGCTTCCTTAACATACTAGGAGTTTGTCGGGCTTTGCAGTCTTCCGCACGATGACGTTGTCCGAGATAATCGCTGGCGCACAACCAAAGACCTACCCGATGAGCCGCTTCGTTCCCGTAGACCGAGATACCGCGTACCTGTTGCCGCCCTCGGTGGACGAATGGCTGCCCGATGATCATTTGGCGCGCTTCGTAGTCGAAGTCATCGAGCAGCTCGATCTGAGCGAACTGACACGCCAATACGCGGGCCGGGGTTCGGCGGCGCACCATCCCGCCGTGTTGCTGGGCTTGCTGATCTACGGCTATGCCAACGGCGTGCACTCGAGCCGCAAGCTCGAACGCGCGACCTACGACTCGGTGGCCTTCCGCTATGTGGCAGCCAACACCCACCCGGATCACGACACGCTGGCGACGTTCCGGCGTCGATTCCTGAAGGAGGTGGAGGCGCTGTTTGTGCAGGTGCTGGTGCTGGCGCGCGAGATGAAACTGCTCAAGCTCGGGCACATTGCGCTGGACGGCACCAAGATCGACGCGAACGCAAGCAAGCACCGCGCCCTATCGTGGGGTCATGCCCAAAAGATCGAGGCGCAGTTACGACAGGAAGTGCAGGCCCTGCTTGCGCTCGCCGAGAACAGCGACCGCGCAGCCATCCCGGATGGCATGGACGTGCCGGCGGAGATCGCGCGACGCGAAGATCGCTTGAGCGCGTTGGCGCTGGCCAAGGCAAAGATCGAGCAGCGCGCCGCCGAGCGTCATCAACTCGAACAGCAGGAGTACGAGGCCAAGACGGCTAAGGATCCTAGCAAAAATAACTTGAACAATTACGTCTTGCGACGAGATGTTCGAGGTTTGATGCGGTAGTTCCACTCGCCATGAAATTCGTCGCGCTCAATGGCCACGGCAGCGAGTTCGGCGTCGCTGACCTTGATACCTGCGTCGTACATGTTCTCGTCCAGTTCCGCACGCACTTTCAGCCCTTCAGCGGTACTCACGCTGCCGATGAGGTTCACTACCACCTGACGCGTCAACAGCGGTCGGCCGCGCCAGTTGTTCGTGATATGGCAGAACAGGCGATGCTCGATCTTGTTCCACTTGCTCGTACCCGGCGGAAAGTGGCACACCTGCACAGCGAAACCGAGTTCGTCGGCCAGTCGCTGCAACTGCACCCGCCACAGCCGCACACGATACCCGTTGCTGCCACCGCAGTCGGCGGTGACCAGCAGTCGCCTGGCTTTCGGATACAACGGACGGCCCATCTCCAGCCACCAGCGACGGATGCTTTGAACCGCGAACTCGGCGGTGTCGTGGTTGATGCCCACGCTGACCCAGCCCTCGTTGGCCGTCACATCATAGACGCCATACGGGGCAACCTTGCCCAGTTCATCGTCGATGAAATCGTGCACACGCGCCTGCTCGGGTTGGCCCTTGGGCTGCCATTCGCGGCCAGCGTTCTTGAAATCGCCGATCAGCTCCTTCTTTTTCGTGTCCACCGAGATGACCGGCTGACGCTGGCGCTGATACTGCGCCACCTTGTCGGCGATGTAGTGGAACTGCGCGTCGCGGTCGGGGTGCTGCGCGCCTTCGCGTGTCTTGCGCACCGATTGCAAGCTGTAGCCCGTCTGCGTCAGCAGATCGCAGATCGTGCGCTGACTCACGCGATGCCCCAGCCGGTTGAGCTCTTCGGCCAGACGGGTGGTGCTCTTGCACGTCCATCGTAGTGCTGACATCGGGTCACCCCGGCTGGTCGGCTCCACCAGTGCATCCAGGTGCTCCAACAACCTCGCATCGAGCTCAGTTAGCCTCTTGCGCCCGCCTCCCGGGGCACGAATGCGCTTGGCCGTCATGTCCCGCGTCGCTCCACCGGCCGCTTCGAGTTCGGCCAGTCCCGCATAGATCGTGGTGCGCGAGATGCCTATCGCTTTGGCCACCAGACTCACGCCCCCACGCCCCAGGCTGCGCGCTTCGGCGGCGGCCCATAGGCGCAACGTCGCCTCATCAAGGCGCGCCTGCAGGGCCCGAAACTTCGCTTCGACTGCCTCGCTGATATCCATGTGCGCATCGTATAGACGCGAGGACAACTGTTCAAGTTATTTTTGCTAGGGTCCTAAGCGCAAGTCTCAGCGGGACGCTGGCAAGAAGCCGCGCGGCAAGGATCCCGAGCCACCAGAGGCGGGTCCCAAGGATGCGGATCAGGTGAACCTCACGGATGAGGAGTCACGCATCATGCCCGTCTCAGGGGGTGGCTTCGAACAAAGCTACAACGCGCAAGCCGGGGTAGACACAGAGACGATGATGGTGGTCACCCAGCACGTGAGCCAGGCGTGCAACGACAAGCGCGAAGTCGTGCCCACGCTGGAGAAGATCGCGGCGTTGCCTGCGGTGCTGGGCGAGGTGCACACGCTGATCACGGACAACGGCTTCTTCAGTCAGGCCAACGTGATCGCCTGCCGCGACGCAGGGGTCGAGCCGCTGCTGGCGCTAAGGAGGGAGCCGCATCATGCCCCTGTGCTGGAGCGCTTTGCCCCCGATGTGCCGCAGCCCCAGACCACGGACCCGGTTGTGCAGATGGCGCACCGTCTGGGCACACAAGCCGGGCGCGCCCTCTACAGCTTGCGCAAGCAGACGGTGGAGCCGGTGTTCGGCATCATCAAACGGGTAATGGGTTGGCGCCAGATGAGCATGCGCGGGCTGGACAAGGCGCAAGGCGAATGGAGTCTTGTGACCATGGCCTGGAACATCAAGCGCATGCACGTGCTGCGCACCGCGTGAGGGGAAAAGTGTGCCCCGGTCACGCCGAAAACGAGTCCTCAGGCGGCCCGATACGCCCTCGCGGAGACTCGCCGACCGCTGAGAGCGCTCGATTAGCGCGACGCTGTCTCAAACAACGCGTCGCACCGATCCATCGGATTCGCTCGGGCTCAAGTCCGACGGACTCCTAGGGTGCGGAATCCCCAAAGTCATTTAAAGTTCCATATCCGGCTTTTGATACCGGCACGCCGTGCACACGCTCGCCTATCCAGCGGCGCAAGGACGAAAGCGCCATCGGCCGGCCGAAGAGATAGCCCTGCGCAAGGCGTACTCCCCGGGCAATAAGCCTAGCCCGCTGGTCCTCGGTTTCCACGCCCTCGGCTATTACCGTCAGGTCCAACGCCCGCGCGAACTCGACCATCACGTCAATGACCTTGGTACTCACTCTATCGCCAGGCCCGGCCTGGACGTAGCTCTGGTCAAGCTTGATGACATCGAGATCGAACGTCTGGAAATACGCGAGGCTGCAGTATCCCGTGCCGAAGTCGTCGATTGCCAGCTTCAGCCCCCGCGCCTTTGCACGCTTGACTTCGCTACGCTGGGGCTCGCTCAGCACAATCGCATTGCGTTCGGTAATCTCGAGTACGGGTGTCACGTTGGCGCTTAGCAGATCGAACACAGGCGAGTCGTCGGCCCAGAACGCACGATCGGCGAAGTGCTCGCCGGTGACGTTGAACGCCACGTGGAATGTCGGCGGGAGCGCCAGTTGCGACAGGTCACGCACAACTTGCGGGATTAGAGTTCGCGTCAGCGCCACCGCCATCCGCCGTTGTTCGATAACGGAGATGAAGGCGCCCGGCTCGAGCAGGCCGCGACGCGGATGCTGCCAGCGGGTCAGCACTTCGACGCCGAGGCACGCCCCCAATTCAAGGTCGATCACCGGCTGATAGTACGGAATGAACTCGCCATTTCGCAGGCCCCGGCGCACATCCGTCGCAGAAAACTTGCGCAGTGCCTGCAGCAACCGTGCCCCATGGCCTCGGAACCCGCCAGCTAAGGTGCGCCTTAGCATCCTTGCCAAGACCGATGCTTCGCCGCGCCCGCTGCTCACGCTGCCGCTGGTAGATGAAGGGTGACTGACGTACCGCGCCCGGACTCGGTATCCAGCACAATCTCGCCGCAGTGCTGCAGTACGATCTGCCGCACGATGGTCAGCCCAAGACCCGTGCCACTCGGTCCGCCAGGCCGGCCGGCCCGGTAGAAACAGTTGAATGCCATGTGTGCTTCTTCCTGCGTCATGCCGATACCCTTGTCAAGGACGCAAATCGAGACCTTGTCGCCGGCATCAGCCGCGGCGATCGCGACTTCGACTGCGCTTTGCGGTTCTGAATACTTGAGGGCGTTGTCGATCAGATTGCGGATGGCGCGTTCAAGCTGCTGCCGATCGCCCCTTGCAATGACCGGCTCACGCGCTGCCACTATCCGGATCCGCCGCTCTTCCGAGAACGCGTTGGCGACCACACTACGGGCGAGCGAGTTCATGTCGACTTTCTGCATCTCGGCTTGTCCCGTGCTACGCGCTTCGATACGTGCCAGGTCAAGCAGGTCGGACAGTATTCCGTTGATCTGCGCCGCGCGGCTGCGCAGCGCCTGGTAGATGCGTGGCCGCTTGTCCTGCGGGACCATGTTTTCCGCCAGCAACTCGGCGTAGCCGGCAACGCTGGCCATGGGTGACTTGAGTTCGTGCGCAACCGTCGACACGAAATGGGATTTCATCCGTTCGTGCCGGATGCGATCGGTCATGTCTCTTAGCACAAGCACCGTGCCATTTCCGTTGGCGGCATGAACCAGGCGAACCTCGTAGGTTGGCGAGTCGGGCACGTCGAACTCGACCAGCGCTGCAAATTCGGTCGCGGCGCCGGGGCGGTCCAGCTCAGCGAGCAGTTCGGCGGCGCTGCAGCCATGCCGCGAAGGCTGCCGCCCGCGATAGAGCAACTGGACGAATTCGCGATGCGTGGCGCCGCGCAGTTGGCTCAGCGATACGCCCAGCATCTCACACAAAGCATCGTTGGCTTCATCAATGACCCGGTCGTGCCGAAGTGCGGCGACGCCGTCGGGCATCGCCTGGAATAACGTGCGCAGCCGTTCCTTCTTTCTCCTCAGTCCGTTGCTGATCACCGCCTCACGCTCGGCCAGAGCCACGAGTTCGCGCATCGTCCGAGCCTGTATAAGGTGCAAGCGCACGATCAGCAGGGAGGAAACCAGTCCGAAAAGCACGATGATCGTCAACGAGCGCTGGCTGGTATTGGAAAGGGATTCGCGAACACCGTCACCTACGGTTGCAAGAATGCGCCACAACGCCACTGCGCCCCAGAGGCAAGTGAGTAGAGCGATCGCCGACCAAGACCGCTGGCTCCTGGAACCTGCCGCTGCTGTCGCAGCCGATCGGTAAAAGTGCAAGTTCATAGGCACCGAAGAAGCAAGGCGGCGCGACCGCCGAGCGATACGCAGGTATGCTGCTGCGGCACACACATCAACAGCACTTCATCTGCCAGGTTCTCTTCCCACACAGTGTTGCCTTTACGGTGCGAGTCGGCGGCTATCCACGTACGGTGCACCGAAGAAAACCTGGCACCGACCCCCAAGTTGTCGAAGGAGTATCATATTTGCGTTTATTCCTGCCAATAAGTTGTGTTTTCTCACCTTCCTATAGAATAATGGGATTCAAGCGCAACTCTTCGCACCACGGTTGCGTCACATGACACGAGCCCGATGACCGATCCGCGCTACTATTCCACCAAGTCCACCGCTGAAAAGCTTGGCGTTTCGCTACGCACGATCCAACTCTGGGTTGCGAACGGGCGCCTCCCGGCATGGAAAACCGACGGGGGTCATCGACGCATACCGGCCGAGGTGGTGGACCGCCTCGTGGCGGACCAACGGGATCAGTCGAGCGGGCGTAGCACCGATCACCACAAAAGAGCATTTCGCGTCCTTTTGGTGGAGGACGACGAACACCTGCTGGAGATATATTCCGCCGCCCTAGCGAACCTGACGCCCCCCATTGAGATTCTCCAAGCCACAAATGGCTACGATGCGCTACTCCAGATTGGCAGGTCAAATCCCGATCTGATCATCCTCGACCTCGTCATGCCGGGCATGGACGGCTTTCGCCTGTGCCGGACACTCGACGCCCGGCCGGAAGGTGCCACGTCGCAAGTTGTGGTCGTGACGTCGCTTGACAAGCACGCGATCGCCGATCTTGGCGGCCTTCCCAAGCGCATCCATGCGTTCTCCAAGCCCATTCCCCTATCAATGCTGCAATCGCTGGTGACAAACCAGCGCGACGCCAACCCAGCCTAAGCCTGCCTATGCATAGATCGCGGGATGCGATGCACCCCGCGAGATCCGTGCGTGCATTGTATATCGTTTTTGCACATATTCAAGTATGTTGGTATCATATTTGCACGTATTGGTGAGAGACGCAACCACGCACCGGCCTTCATAGTGCTCCGGCAGTTGCACCCCTCGCCGTCGACGGCACCTAGCGGCTGTCTGTACCTACTTTTTTTGGGTGGCTAGGATTCATGGGTCTGGAGATATATAGGCCGGTAGCGGCGGAAGGCACCGCGCGCACCATCACCCCGGGCGTTTCAGCATTCTTGCTCGTATTGTCGGTCTGGCTGGGGTTCGCGCTCTGGGCCGGATGGGACAGAGGCAGCGAATTACGCAGGATCCAGGTCGATGCCGACCGGCTTGCCTATACCCTCGGCCAGCACGTCGAGCGCACATTGATGGAGGCGGACCAACTGGCCTCCCTGCTAGGCGGCGCCGTCATCGAACGGGGGCCGGACTTGCCGCTTGCCGAATGGACCCGCAACGGTCATCTCGGTGCCGAACCCTTCCTTCAAACCGCGATTCTGGACGAAAGTGGCGTCCTCAGGGCATCGACTAATCCGACCTTCGAAGCGCTTGACCTAGGCGATAGCGAGCATTTCCGCGTACACGCCGACAATCCCAGGCCAACATTGTTTGTCAGCAAGCCGCTGCGGGGGCGCAGTTCAGGTCGCTGGGTAGTCCTGCTTTCCAAGGGAATCGTGGCACCGACCGGCCGTTTCCTGGGGGTCGTAGTGGTGTCGCTTGACCCACTCTCCCTGACGAACATCTACAAAAGCATCATCTATTTGGGCAGCCGGGGGGCAATCGGTCTGCTGGGTACCAATGACTTCATCTACCGGGTGCGTTGGAGCGGGGCGGCTTCCGACCCTGGGCAGCCGTTGCCGGCGAGCTCCGCGGCCCGGCGAGCCGTAGCTGCCGCGGCCCACGCCGAAGTGGTGGAGAAGAGCCCGCTGGACGGCGTCGAGCGCATTTATGGCGTACATCGGCTCTCGAGAGGAAACGTAGCGGTCGTGGTCGGCTACAACCTCCATGAAGCACTATCAATGTACCGCGGCAGGCTGCTCCTCGTCGCTTGCATCGCAAGCTTCGTATCCGCACTGATCATCCTCGTCCAGATGCGCCAGGCAAAGTCAATCATGAGGATGGCGAAGCTGGCGGATCGCGAGGCAGTGGTCAGCCGCCGGCTACGGGAAAGGAACCAGCACCTGCATGCGCTGTTCTTTGCCGTGCCGGACGGCGTTGCCATTTTCAATAAGGATCGCCAGGTGGAAGACGCCAACGGCGGGCTGTGCGACACCCTGGGCGTTTCGCCCGGGGACTTGCGCGGCGCCACGCCACAACGGTTCGTTGACCTTCTGTATCGAGGCCAACGTCCCACGCGGGACTCAGCCACCCCGTCCGAACTGCTTGCGAAGATCGACCGGACCGCAGTCTCAGACGAATTCAGCGGCGTTATCGAGTTCGATATAGCGGATTCATCCAGCTACGCCATCCGAGTTGTGCATACCAGCGACGGCGCTGGCTGTGTGGTGTCTGTCTGGGACGTAAGCGCAATGCGGCGCGAGGAACGGGCCAAATCGCATTTCATTGCTACCGCAGAAGCTGAAATCAAGATACCCATCGCAAACGTCGTCGGATATGCCGACCTCCTCGCCGCCGACCTGATCCCCCCGGAAAAACGCCTTGGCATCTATCGCACGATTCGTTCGCAAGCCCAGCGTATCAGCCAGTTCGTTTCGAATCATCTTCAACTGACGCGCCTGGAAACACTAGGAGCATCCGAGATGACGTTTCATCGGGTGGATCTCGCAAGGCTCGTGCGAGACGTTGTTGAGGCAGGGTCCGCGGACGATAGCCGGGTGACGCTGGAGTCCGCGCGAGAGCCAGTCTGTGTGATGGGTGACTCCGCCTCCCTCGCCAGCGTGATACGCCATTTGCTGGAGAATGCCGTGAAGTACGGGCTTGGGAGAGAGGTCAACGTCTCGGTCGCTAGAGCGTCGGACGAAAGCGGCAACGCCATGCTGAAAGTGACCGATCGAGGCATGGGGATCAAAGTTGACGAATTCAGGCTGGTGTTCGACAAGTTTTTCCGAGGCAAGCTGCAGCACGGGTCGGCCGGCGATGGTCTGGGCCTTGCCCTCGTGCGTGAGATTGTGCTGCTGCATCGCGGCCATACTTCTCTTGAGAGCGAAGTAGGCAAGGGCACGACCGTTACGCTGCACCTTCCGGCGGTGGAATAACCTGCCAGCCTGCCTGCGGTGGGGCTCTCGCTTGCCTACTACTACGCCGACGTGAAGTCGGCCCGCGCTGCCGTCGGCGCGGCCCAGACCAATCCCGCCAACATGCAGCAATACAGCTTTATCGCCGACTACAACTTCTCCAAGCGCACGCACGTGTACCTGTCAGCTGGTTACGCGCGCAACGGCGGCCTGAGCTTCGATAGCTCAGCGACTGCCTTTGCGTTCAACTATCCGCAGATGACCGGGCAGAAGAGCATGATCGGCGTGACGGTTGGCTTGCGGCATATCTTTTAAGGGGGAGAGGCTCGCGCGGGGGAGTGCGCGGGGCGGCGAAGTCATGAGCGCCCGCCCTCTCCCCGCCCCTCCCGCAAGCAAGGAGAGCGGGGAGCAAGCCAGCGACAGCTCAGCCAGCGCCCGTCTGCTGCCCCTGCCTGCGCGCAGCGAGGATGGCGTCGTAGCGGCGGGAAACGCCGAGCTTGGCAAATATCTGCCTGAGATTCCACTTGACCGTCAGTTCGCTGATATTCAGCGCCAGCGCGATCCGCTTGTTCGACATCGACTGCTCGAGCAAGCCGAGTATCTCCTTCTCGCGCCGGGTCAGCCCTGACAGTGCCACCGATCCCTGCGCGGGCGCCGCCACGGCAACGCGATCACGATTGGCCGTGGGCGCGGCAAGGGGCATCCCCTGCAAGCGGGCAAGATAGGCGTCCTGCGCGTTGTCCTTACGCCGGGCCAGACAGCCCAGCAGCGCGCGAACGCCCTCGCCTTCGTCCAGCAGCGTGCGTACCAGCCCGAGCCGGTAGGCCGTGGCAAAAGCCGACTCCATGCACGCCAGGGCTTCGCCGCGCCGTCCCAGCGCTTCGAGCGCAAGGGCCTGGAGCAGATCGGAAGTGACGATCAGCCCTTCCCTGCCGAATGCGGTGGCCGTGGCGCAGGCGCCTTCCAGGGCCAGCAGCGCGCCCTGCGGCTCGTTCATGGCCAACGCCAGCCTGGCACGCGAGATCGCGGCAACTGCCACGATCTCGGCCGGGCGAACCCCATTGCCATTGCCCGAACCACCCGGTGCCAGGTCATCAAGCGTGGCCTGCAAGGACTGCGCGTAGCGCCAGTCCCCGCCCCTGAGCACGATCCGCTGGCGCTCGGATACGAGATGCGCCACGCCGCGCTCGATGCCGCGGATACGAAACTGCGTTTCCATCTCGCTCAGGTACGCCACGGCATCGTGCGGCAGGTTGCCAAGCACCTGGAGGCGGGTGTTGAAGATCGAGGTTAATGCGTCCCGCGCTCAACGTTCATGCGACTGTTGCTTATTTCCGCTCAGCATTCATGCGACTGTCTTTTCAATGCGAAACAATGGCCCGGTGGGGCATTGCGTACGCTCTTCGAAGCAGCTGATTAAAATTGCGAAGCGTAGAGAGGTTCCAGTGCCAGGTCGTTTCGAGCTTGCCGGGATGTTGCACGCACATTGAAAAGGTCGGATCCAGCCACTCAAGTTTCCAGAATGGCGAACACACATCGGCGCGATTCAGGATCAAACAGGGATAGCAATACAGTAAGCGACGTCGTATATAGATCCAGCCAATTGGAGTCTGCATGGCTCTCAGGCGATCCACGCTTACGTGGGTTAGGACACTAGCAAAAATAACTTGAACAGTTGTCCTCGCGTCTATACGATGCGCACATGGATATCAGCGAGGCAGTCGAAGCGAAGTTTCGGGCCCTGCAGGCGCGCCTTGATGAGGCGACGTTGCGCCTATGGGCCGCCGCCGAAGCGCGCAGCCTGGGGCGTGGGGGCGTGAGTCTGGTGGCCAAAGCGATAGGCATCTCGCGCACCACGATCTATGCGGGACTGGCCGAACTCGAAGCGGCCGGTGGAGCGACGCGGGACATGACGGCCAAGCGCATTCGTGCCCCGGGAGGCGGGCGCAAGAGGCTAACTGAGCTCGATGCGAGGTGTTGGAGCACCTGGATGCACTGGTGGAGCCGACCAGCCGGGGTGACCCGATGTCAGCACTACGATGGACGTGCAAGAGCACCACCCGTCTGGCCGAAGAGCTCAACCGGCTGGGGCATCGCGTGAGTCAGCGCACGATCTGCGATCTGCTGACGCAGACGGGCTACAGCTTGCAATCGGTGCGCAAGACACGCGAAGGCGCGCAGCACCCCGACCGCGACGCGCAGTTCCACTACATCGCCGACAAGGTGGCGCAGTATCAGCGCCAGCGTCAGCCGGTCATCTCGGTGGACACGAAAAAGAAGGAGCTGATCGGCGATTTCAAGAACGCTGGCCGCGAATGGCAGCCCAAGGGCCAACCCGAGCAGGCGCGTGTGCACGATTTCATCGACGATGAACTGGGCAAGGTTGCCCCGTATGGCGTCTATGATGTGACGGCCAACGAGGGCTGGGTCAGCGTGGGCATCAACCACGACACCGCCGAGTTCGCGGTTCAAAGCATCCGTCGCTGGTGGCTGGAGATGGGCCGTCCGTTGTATCCGAAAGCCAGGCGACTGCTGGTCACCGCCGACTGCGGTGGCAGCAACGGGTATCGTGTGCGGCTGTGGCGGGTGCAGTTGCAGCGACTGGCCGACGAACTCGGTTTCGCTGTGCAGGTGTGCCACTTTCCGCCGGGTACGAGCAAGTGGAACAAGATCGAGCATCGCCTGTTCTGCCATATCACGAACAACTGGCGCGGCCGACCGCTGTTGACGCGTCAGGTGGTAGTGAACCTCATCGGCAGCGTGAGTACCGCTGAAGGGCTGAAAGTGCGTGCGGAACTGGACGAGAACATGTACGACGCAGGTATCAAGGTCAGCGACGCCGAACTCGCTGCCGTGGCCATTGAGCGCGACGAATTTCATGGCGAGTGGAACTACCGCATCAAACCTCGAACATCTCGTCGCAAGACGTAATTGTTCAAGTTATTTTTGCTAGGATCCTAACCGCTGCGCACTGCCTTGCACCAGGGCACGAACCAGCCCCGGCTCGGTCCGGCTGAGCTTGTCGTACAGCGCGGTGATGGAAACCGGCAACGCCGGACTGGCCTTGGCCGCCGCATGCACCGACGGGCGCAGCCCCACGGCGACCAGTGACATGATTTCCACCGTCGTCGAGAACAATAACTCCCGCGTGTACTGCGTTTCACGCTCTTGCTCGAACAATTCGTCGATCCAGGCCGGATCAAGGGCGCGTTGCAACCCCAGGCGCGCCATCACGCTAATCGGGCTGAGTTCGAGAAAGCGTTCCACTACTGCGTCCAGTACCACGCCATTGACTCCGGTTTCTGTTCGAGAACACGGAGGGTGCCCTAATTTTCGTCACCTTGAAAGGGGTGGGGCTAAGAACTCCACTTTCTGGGGGCAACATCAACTGCTGGTCGTACAGCAGGTCACGACACGTAGCTGCCGTGCGTGACAAGACAACAACGAGCTTTGCCACCCGCTACAACTTCACTGCCAACACGCCGCGGGCAAGCAGCACGTGTCGCACTCATGACTTCCGTATAAGGAAATGGCTCCAAAGGGCTGGTTCGGTTGTCTCAGGACCAATGTGTTGCAGGTTGCCGAGCTATGCTTGAATTCCACGTCCCAAAGGTGGCGTTGAGGACAGTCAGTCGTGTACGAACCAGAGGAGATTTCGAAAGCACGGTTCGACACGACTAATCACCAGCTCACTAACTAAAAACTGCAACCCACGACCTCGCCGCTCAACGGCTTACTTTGGTTTTCGCAAGTTGCTCAGCATTTAAAATGTCGGACAGCTGAAGGCCCCCACAAAAACAATACTGTTGGGGATGATGGGGGTTGCAACCTCAGGCCGCGCGGCCCGAAGGCGAACGCACGTGCCTTCTCGACTTACAGTTCCGACCTCACGCTAGGCGATCTATGCGTTCGCCGCCCTATATGCCTAGCAACTAGGCGAACCCGAAGGCGACCGCAACTGGGGAAGTTGCTGCCGGCCGAAATTCCTCGGCGCAAGAAAGCGAGGGATGGAAGAAGCGGACCCAAAACAGACTCAAATCAGCGCGTGCAGCTTTTGCAAGAAAGCAGCAATGTTCTTATCATCACGCTTATAGTAGGTCCAAGGGCCAATTCGCCGAGAAGTGACTAACTGAGCACGCTGCAAGGTGGCAAGGTACAAGGACACCGTCGACTGGGACAGGCCCACGCGCTCCTGAATAATACTCACGCAAACTCCGAATTCGTCGGCATCGACATCTTGTTCCGGAAAATTCTTCCCCGGGTCCTTCAACCACGCCAGGATTGCCAAACGGGTTGGATTATCCAGAGCCTTCAGTGCCTCGCTGACATCGACGCTCATAAAATGCACTTTAGCTAAAAAAGTTATGGGATACGCACTACCCCTTCCTGACTACATTTTAACAGGCATTCGCTCGAAGCCGCTCAATGATGGCCACGGGCGATCCGAACGGCCGTTGCTAACTAATCGCTCGACGCCTAGCGGACCGTCCCGGCCGAGCGAACCTGCAGTCTGGACCCAAGAAGACTGCCCGCAGACGGCTTCGATGGTGGGGCTCCTTCGGCTGGACTTGGAGCCCTCGGCCCGGCTGCGCTCGACGCTGACCAGATCAGATAATCCGAGCGTTGAAAAGAAAGTATCAACTTTCCGCCCAGCTATGCTTAATCTTCCTTCAACCACACAACAAACTAGCGCGCAGCATTGTCATTTCTGAAACTAGGCATTATGTAAGAGCCAATCTCCTCAAGAACTTTATCTGCCGGACGGCGGCCATATTTCAAATTTATAATAACGTGATCAACACCGATTTCCTGCAGAGCCTCCAGCAACTCAAATAGATACTGCCTTCCAAGCTTGAACCCTAGATGAATTGCCGTTGGCGGCAGAGAGGGGGAGGCATCCAGGTCAATGTAGAGCGACTGCAGGAAAGGCTTATACACATTTCCGCATTGCTCCAAAACTTCCCGCCGCCAATTCTCTACGATTAACCGCTGGAACTGAGGGGCCCGCGGGTAGGTGATCCATCCGCAGCTATGTCGGGCAATCCAATCCAGAGACTGGCGGCTATGACCGGTCACGAAAAATGGAATCTCCTTCGTCGTGGGCTTTGGAATTAGATCGGCGCCAACTAGTTCCCCACCTTCCCAAATCACCGGCTCGAAACTTGTGCGTTGAACCTTCCGTATGACTTCCAAGCTTTCACGAAAACTTTCGCCGCGCGTTTCAGGATCAATGTTAAACGCGGGAAATTCGGTTGGTCGATCTCCCGAGGCGACCCCCAAGAGCAGCCGACCATTACTTAGCTGATCGACGCTCGCCGCAGCTTTGGCCGTATGCAATGGATGACGCAACGGCAGAGCAATCGAAGCCGTGCCAAGCGCAATCTTTGATGTGTTGGCGGCGATAAATCCCATATAGGCCCACGGATCGAAGACCTGGCCCACATCGCCAAAGGCGGGATCTCTCAGCGGAACGTCACGGAACCAAAGCGCGGAAAAGCCGAGCTCTTCAGCTCGCTTGGCGAGCGTAACCTGATGAAGCATAGTCGGCCTATCTCCATCAAAGGCTTCGATTGGAAAGAACAAGCCCAAGCTAAGACGACCAGCCGAGAATGTGCGCTGAAATCCTTCATGCTGCTGGTAAGAAATAGTACTGGGTTGGTACATCTTCGTTTCCCCTCTGTGAACAGTCGTCCTGCCACAGCCGTAGGCAGGCTCGTGGCATATCAGCCCCCATACGGGCCTTGCCCTGTAATCAGGGCAAGGCCTTGATCGCCTACTTTTGATAGGCGGGATAGGTGATGTAGCCCTTCTCGGTACCGCCGTACATGGTGCTGGGGTCGACGGGATTCAGCGGCCAGTTGTTTGCGATACGCTCGGGGAGGTCCGGGTTCGCAATGAACGGACGGCCAAAAGCGATGAGATCGGCGAGGCCCGCGTCTAACAGCCGAACGCCACGCTCCGCGGTGTAACGGCCGGCGTAGAAGATGCGCCCGCTGAACGTCTGCCGAACTTCGTGTCTAAAGTCCTGGGGCAAATCGGGAGCGTTGTCCCAGTCAGCCTCGGCGAGCGACAGATAGGCAATGCCGGCGTTCTCCAAGACCTTGATAGCCTCGATGTATGTAGTATGGGGATCCTCTTCAACGAGACCGAGGTAGACACGGGCTTCGTCGGTGCTGGCAAACAGCGGTGCGAACCGCACGCCAAGACGGTCCTTGCCAACTACATCGGCAACGGCCTCGACGATCTCGCGTAGGAAGCGCAGCCGATTGTGCAGCGAACCGCCGTATTCGTCTTCGCGCTTGTTGCTATGCGCGGAGATGAACTGATTGACCAGATACCCATTGGCGCAGTGGAGCTCCACACCGTCGAAACCAGCCTCCAGAGCATTGCGCGCGGCTTGCGCGTAGAGCTGGACCAGTTCCTTGACCTCCGCGGTGGTCAGAGCACGGGGCGAAGAAGGCGGTGCCAACGTTCCGGTGCCAGGGCCGGTTTCGATGAACACGCTGACCTGCTGGGCGGGAATTGCCGACGGGGCGACCGGCGCGCCACCACCCGGTTGGAGCGAGGTATGGGAAACCCGGCCGACGTGCCAAAGCTGTGCGAAGATGATGCCACCCTCTTCATGCACCGCATCGGTCACCTTTCGCCACCCTTCAATCTGCTCGGCGCTGTGGATACCCGGCGTCCATGCATAACCTTGGCCGCGCGGCTCGATCTGGGTGCCTTCGGTGACCATGAAGCCGGCGCCGGCACGCTGACGATAGTAAGTCGCCATCAGTTCGTTCGGAATATTGCCTGGCTGCGAACTGCGCGAACGAGTCAGCGGCGGAAGAACAATGCGATTCTTCAGGGTGTATGGCCCCAACTCGGTCTTGGTAAACAATGTCGAATCTTTCATTTTGTCACTCCTATATATTGCGATTTCTAGATATCAACGTTTGAACAAAACCCATGTTCAGAACAGACCAAGCGTGGCCTCGTTCAGGCTCACTAGGATGTTCTTCTTCTGGCTGTATGCTTCCAGCATGGACTTGTGAGTCTCGCGCCCCAGGCCGGATTTCTTGTAACCGCCGAAGGGAGCGTGGGCGGGAATATCGTGGTAGGTATTTACCCACATGCGGCCGGTCTCTACCGCACGGGCGACCCGCAGAGCACGGTTAATGTCCTGAGTCCAAATGCCGCCGGCGAGGCCGTACTCGGAGTCGTTCGCCATCGCGATGACTTCTGCCTCATCCTTGAAGGGGATTACGCAAAGAACCGGGCCAAAGATCTCTTCATATGCAACGCGCATGTCGTTGCGCACGTCTACCAGAATGGTCGGCTCAATGAAGTATCCAGCGTCATAGTCACCGCCGACGAGGCGACCGCCGCCAGTAAGTACCCGAGCACCTTCAGTCTGCGCGATGTCGATGTAGCCGAGAATTCGTTCCATCTGTGTCTTGCTTACCTGGGCACCCATTTGAGTCTCCGAAGACAAGGGGTCGCCGACACGCACTGCCTGGAACTTCTCCTTCAACTCCCCAAGGAACCGCTCATAAATCGACTCATGAACAAACAGCCGCGCTCCAGATTCGCACACCTGGCCCTGGTTCCAGAGAATCGCGAGTGCCGCTCCTTCCACAGCTTTGTCCCAGTTTGCGTCGGGAAACACGATGTTGGCAGACTTGCCACCTAGCTCCAGAGTAGCAGGGATGATCTTCTTGGCCGCTGCGGCAGCAACGACCTCACCAATCCGGGTCGAGCCGGTGAAAGCCAGTTTGCGAATACCAGGGTGGTCCAGAAGCGGCTGACCAGCAGAAACGCCCGTACCAGTCACGATATTCACAACACCGGGGGGTAGAACCTGGGCAAAGATCTTGGCCAATTCAAGGATGGTGACGGGCGTCATTTCTGAAGGCTTGATGACCACCGTGTTGCCCATCGCGATTGCGGGAGCAATCTTCCAAGCTGCCATCAGAAGTGGGAAGTTCCATGGAATGACTTGCCCTACGACCCCGAGAGGCTCACTCAGCACGATGCTAAGTGTCTTCTCATCAAGCATGACTGCCTCGTCAGAATGGCTGCGGATCACACCAGCGAAGTACCGGAAATGATCAATAGCCAGCGGCACATCAATCGCACGGGTTTCTCGGATGGGCTTGCCGACATCGAGCGTCTCCAGCGTGGCGAAACGCTCAGCATCTGCCTCGAGCAAATCGGCGATCTTCAACAGCGCGTTAGAACGCTCAATCGCTGTAGTTGTACGCCACGTGCGGAAGGCACGAGTGGCTGCCTTTACGGCCCGATCCACATCTTCTGCAGATGCGTTCGGAATGTGGGTAAGAAACTCACCGTTGGCAGGATTAATGCTTTCGATAGTTTCG
Source organism: Cupriavidus sp. BIC8F (assembly GCF_032465815.1). Lineage (NCBI taxonomy): Bacteria > Pseudomonadati > Pseudomonadota > Betaproteobacteria > Burkholderiales > Burkholderiaceae > Cupriavidus > Cupriavidus sp. BIC8F. The sequence continues at coordinate 225,777 of NZ_CP136097.1, forward strand.
CCGCTCCCACCTTCAACCCACTGGTTGTCGATGAACAATCCATAGCTACTGTCCGGAACGTAGCTCGAAGAGATGTCTTTCAGGCTTTGCACTATGTACTCCAAGAGGTTAGAGAGAGTCACCGACGAAACGCCGTATCGACTCGGGATTTAGCGCCCACCACCGATGCGCCGTACCTCCAATGTAATTTGCATATCGCGATATGTCAATATATAAATTTAACGACTTTGCTGCTTGCTCCCCATAGGAGCATCATTGCGACACCTTCCTGGCCTCATCTTCGGAGCCCCAGGCTCACCCGAAAGACACCACCGTCCCTTCGCCTTCCTTCCCCCCCTCGCGAAGCTCATGCGTTGGCATCGTGTCGGTAGCCATCAACGAGTGAATCCCATCTGAGCGAGCCAACTCGCAAGGCGCCAGCAGTCACAGCGGACAGCACCTGCATGCGATCCTTAGAAGAGAATATCCGTCCGGATGACGTACTTCACACCTGAACGAATCGGCTCGCTAGAATGCATGCAGTGAAGCGGATGAAAGCCGTGCGGGAAGCACAGCACGGCACCCTTCGGTGTACTTACTGACACCACACTTACATCGTTTCCATCCTTGGCTGGCCTGCAGGGGTTCGATCTGCTTACCAGAAACTGCGTCCGCCCGCCCTCGTATCCGTCGTTGAGAAAGATGAGGTAAGTGTACTGACTTACTCGACCAGGATACGCATCGGCCACCAGTTCCCCCGGCGTCAGGATAGATGTCACGTCACCTGATTCTTAGAGACGAGGTCCGGGGGCGGTAAAATCAGGGTAAATGAAAGCCTACTCAGCAGAGAGAAGAGAAGCGCTGGTGCGCCGCATGATGCCGCCAGAAAACGTGCTGGTTTCAGCGCTGGCCAGGGAAACGGGGATTACCGAGCAGACGTTGTACACGTGGCGCCGACAGGCGAAAGGAAAGGGGCTGGTCGTGCCGGGCGATGGGAAGAATCCCGAAGGATGGTCTTCGGAAGACAAGTTTGCGGTAGTGCTGGAAACCGCCCCGCTCAATGCAGCGGAGCTGGCCGAGTACTGCCGGCGCAAGGGTCTTTATCCCGAACAGATCGCCGCCTGGCGGGCCGCCTGTCTGGCAGCCAATGCGAACGCTGCGGAGCAGGCGCGGGAGCAGCGGCATCAGTCGAAAGACGACAGGAAACGCATCCACCAGCTCGAGAAGGAATTACAGCGCAAGGAGAAAGCGCTGGCGGAAGCGGCTGCGCTGCTGATTCTGAGAAAAAAAGCCCAGGCGATCTGGGGAGACAAAGAGGACGATTGATCAACGTCCCGGATCGCCTGTTATGTATATCGTTGATCCGCGAGGCAGCGCAGTCCGGCTGCCGGTTGGAGAAGGCTTGCAAAGAACTGGGCCTGAGCCTGCGCACGTTCCAGCGCTGGGTGGGTGACGGCGACGCGGTGCCGGCCGATCGCCGCACGACGACCGTGCGGCCGGAACCGGGCAACAAACTGAGCGACGCCGAACGGCAACAGATTCTTGAGGTTGCCATCAGTGAGGAGTTTGCCAGCCTGCCGCCCAGCCAGATCGTGCCGGGTCTGGCCGACCGCGGCGTGTACCTCGCGTCGGAGTCGAGCTTTTACCGTGTGCTGCGCAGCGTTTCGCAGCAGCACCACCGGGGTCGTGCGCGCCAACCCTCGGCTCGGGTGGTGACCAGTCATTGTGCGACGGCGCCGAACCAGGTCTGGTCGTGGGACATCACGTGGCTGCCGTCGGCGGTCAAGGGGCGGTATTACTACTGGTACATGATGCTGGACGTGTTCAGCCGCAAAATTGTCGGTCACGAAGTGCATGAGGCGGAATCGGCGGAACTGGCCGCACTGCTGATGCGGCGTGCCAGTCTGGCCGAGAGCCTGGCGGGACGTCCGCTGGTGCTGCACTCGGATAACGGCAGCCCGATGAAAGGCGCGACGATGCTCGCCACCCTGGAAAACCTGGGAGTGGCGGCGTCGTTCAGCCGGCCGCGCGTGAGCAACGACAACCCGTACGCCGAGTCGCTGTTCCGCACCTGCAAGTACCGGCCCAACTACCCACGCAGGCCGTTCGGCAGTGTCGATGAGGCCCGTGCCTGGACGCAGCAGTTCGTGCGTTGGTACAACCACGAGCACAAACACAGCGGCCTGAAATTCGTCACGCCGGCGCAGCGCCACAACGGTGTAGCCGCTGCTGTGCTTGCGCAGCGCAAGGCCGTGTACGCGGAGGCCAAGGCGCGCAATCCGCAGCGTTGGTCTCGATCGACGCGCAATTGGGAGCTGGAGAATGAAGTCTGGCTCAATCCGGAACGGATGCAGCCGCAAGAACTAAAGCAGTCCGCATGAAGTGACGCGTCAACTATCTTGACAACCGCCGCGCCGGGCATTGACGGGGTAACGTTCGAGGTCATCGAGGCGCAAGGCGTGGAGGCGTTCCTCGAGCAGATACGGGGCGAACTGGTTGAACGTACCTACCGGCCACTACCGGCACGGCGGCGGGAAATACCGAAGGATGGGGGGAAATCCCGCGTTCTTTCGATACCTGCTATCCGGGACAGGGTGGTCCAAGGCGCGCTCAAACTCATACTGGAGCCGATCTTCGAGGCAGACTTCCAACCGGGGTCGTACGGTTATCGTCCGAAGCGCACCGCGCATGAAGCGGTGCATCGGGTGGCCACGGCAATTGTTCAGTGCAAGACCCATGTCATAGACCTGGATTTACGCGCCTACTTTGACACCGTGCGGCATCATCTGCTGCTGGAGAAGGTAGCGCGTCGGGTCAATGATGGGGACGTCATGCAACTGCTGAAGCTGATGCTGACGGCATCGGGCAAACAAGGCGTTCCGCAAGGCGGGGTGATTTCGCCACTGCTCAGTAACCTCTATCTCACCGAGGTGGATCGGATGCTGGAGCGCGGCGCGCGTCAAGGTAGATGTCGGTGTGCCAAGAAGGAAAGCGACAGTTTGTCGCCGTACATGCTGTATCCGTGATGAGGGTAGGCCCCTCGGTTTCGCCGATCAGGCGGTGATACCAAACCACCCAGAGCTGCTTCCGTTAAGAGCGGTTGTGGTGAGCGTCTAGGGAAAAGGCGAGATGAATCTCGTCAGGTAGGCAGGAAGGAGGCGAACGAAAGTGAACCATCGAAGAAGTGTCGATAATTGCAATGATGTCAAAACCGAGGATTCGACATCTCCTCGGGATCAGTCAGACGGCGACCTGGAAGTGGGTCTGACGGCATCCGGCATAGAGATGGCGCGACCGTCCTGCAGGCATGGATACGGAACTTGGGAACCTGTCGTCTCGATGCTAAGGGAGAAACTCAAGCGGAGAACCCGTGAGAGCCAGAGTACCAATGCGAGGCACAGGGGCGGAGTCATGCGTAGTAGCGTTGAAAGGGTTGTAATGACCTCTGGAGCGAAGGCATGACCTTGTCTGGCGAAGATCATAGAACAACCGCGTCGCGGGAGGATTCCAGGGTCGACGCCAAGTCGTTCGAGATACCCAAGCGGTTGATCTGGGAAGCCTGGAAGCGCGTGGCCGCCAATCAAGGAGGGCCGGGCGTGGACAGGGAAAGTAAGCGGTTCACAAGAAATACCTCTATAATATCGAATCAAATAAGAACTGCGACATAGACGATGTCCGTATTGAAGCCGCTGAAACTGACGAAGGAACAACGTACTGAGCTTGAAGCACTGGCGAGAAGCCGCCGTGATGGAAGAACACGAGACAGGTCGCGGACAATTCTGATGTTTAGCGATGGCGTGCCTGCCAAGGAGATAGCCAAGCGACAGGAGTTGACGTTGGAGGCGGTATACGAGAGGCGCTATCGTTGGTTGGAAAAAGGCATGGCAGCGCTGTCAGACGCGCCGCGCAGCGGTGCCCCATCCAAGCTGTCGACGGAGCACGTTGAACAGTTGAAGGCATGGGCGACGCAGGAAGCGCTGACTGTTCCGGAACTGCTCTCACGACTCGAAGAGAAGTTCGGGGTTCGGGTTCATCGCAATACGCTGACAGCAGCTCTCAAGCGAGCGGGGCTGGTATGGAAGCGAACCCGGCATAGTTTAAAAAAAAGCGGGATGAGCAGCGATTCCGACAAGCCCAATCTGAAATCGGGGAGTTGGTCGAGCAAGCTAAGCGTGGCGAAATCGAGCTCGCCTACGTAGACGAAGCTGGCTTCGCGCAAGCGCAGCCGAATCGAAGTGCTTGGACACCAGTCGGGCAGCAGCACATGATTGAAGCCCGGCGCGGTAAGCGCCTGAACGTGGTCGGAGCACTGCTTTCCTCAGGAGGACTGTTTGCAGTGAAGTTGTGGGAGACGATGACCTCGATGCTGTTCGTTGGATTCCTCGGCCTACTGGTCGAACACGTCGGCAAGCCGCTGACCGTGATTCTCGACAATGCCTCGGTCCACACGGCACGCGCACTTCGGCCTTATCTCTGGCTGCTACGAAGGAAAGGTTTGACGTTGTACTTCCTGCCACCGTACAGCCCGGAGCTCAATCGCATTGAGAAGCTTTGGCACAAGATGAAATACGAGTGGCTGGCCTTCAAGGCCCGCGACGCCAAAACCCTAGAAGCTGATGTCGACGTAATCCTTCAGGGATTCGGTACAGACTACAGATTGACTTTTTGTTGAACGCTTATTGAATTATTCCGAAATCGCTTGGCGAGAAATCTATACGCCCTGTGGAATCGAATGAGTTCGGGGAGTTATTTTCCTCAGCCGGTCAAAGAGGTGCTGATTCCGAAGGGGGACGGGTTTCGCCCTCTCGGGGTGCCGACTATCACGGACCGCGTGGCTCAGATGGCGGTAAAGTTAATGGTTGAGCCGAGAATCGATGCGATATTTCATTCATCATCGTTCGGTTATCGTCCTAACAAGTCGGCGAAGCAAGCTGTGGCGCAAGCGAGAAGAAACTGTTGGCGCTACGACTGGGTAGTCGATATTGACTTGAAATCCTTCTTTGACACAATCGACCACGGGCTTCTGTGGCGTGCGGTAGAAAAGCACGTCACGGAGCCATGGGCACGGCTCTACATTAGACGCTGGCTAGAGAGTCCGGTACAGAAGCAAACCGGGGAGTTGGTTGGTCGGGATCGAGGTACTCCGCAAGGCGGGGTGATTACGCCGCTTACAACGTTGCATACTTTTCACTCCGTCGTCTGAATCATTCGAATTTTCGCTGTCAAAAGCCCCAGGCTGTGGGTCAACCCTGAACACAACGACGATTTCATCCTTGTGGATTTCGACGCGCTTGACCAGACCCAATACGATTCTGCGCTTCGTCTCAAGATCAATCGTGTCCAGTTTTTCGGTGACAGCGCCTGCAAATTCCTCGAGCCGATTAATGACCAGAAACAGCTCGCTTTGCACCGCGCCTTGCTGCCTCGATTCAAGGATCTGCTGGTCAATCTGCTCAAGCCGATTCCTCAACTGCTGCATCTTCGGTTCGAAGTCGGACTTATCGAGGATGCCGTCCGCATAGCTGTCGATCAGCCGGGACTTGCCCTTTTCTAGCTGAAGCCGCTGCTTTTCTAGGTTGCTTGTGTCGAAGGCACTCTTCTCGTTGCGCTCCATCATATCCAGTCGACGCTCGTATTCGCTCTTCAAGCGTTCTGGATGCTTGAGCAATTCCACAACCTGCTGCCATACCAGCTCATCGAGCCTGTCTGTTCGTACCTGCAGATTGTCACAGATGCGGTGGCCGCCGAAACGGTAGGCATCGGTCCCAACACAGCGGTAATAGGCGTAGTCCCGCTGATGCCCCTTAGCCGCAGCCTTGCTCACCTTCTTTGCGTAATAGGCGTAATGGCACTGGCCGCATACCGTCAACCCTTGCAGCAGGCGTAGCGGTGCACTCTCGCGCCTCTGGCGCGCCAGCTTGCGGTTCTCGGCAAGCTGTTCCTGAGCCGCCTGGAACAGCGCCTCGCTGACGATGGCCGGTACTGGGATCTCGATCCAATTCGGCGGTTCGGTGCGTGTTGTCGAGTACGGCTTTCTGGGCACGTCGGCACTGTGGCGCTGTGCACGCACGCGGACCTGCAGGTGATCGCGCGACTGCGTCTTGCCGAACGCGGCTCGCCCCATGTACGCAGGATTGCGCAATATGCCCCACACCACACTACGGTCCCAGTACGGCTTGCCCGACGCCGTCACGGTACCCGACTCGGCGAGACGGCGTACCACGTCCCCTATGCTCAGGCGGTCCATCCCTACCCACTGGAAAATCGCCCGGACCGTTGCAGCCTGGGGCAACTCGATAACGTACCGGGCCGGCGTTCCGTCGAGTTGCCGGCGAATGTAGCGGTAGCCGTAGGGCGCGCCGGACAGGACATTGACACTGCCGCGTTTTGCGCCGTGAAGCTTGCCACGACGGTGACGCTCGGCGATCTTTGCCCGTTCGTATTCTGCGATCATGCCCTGCATCTGCAATAGCAGCGACTCTTCCGGCGTCGTACCGATCGCGTGATTGAGGAACACCACCTGGACACCGCAGGCTGAGAACTCTTCCATCAGCAGCGCCTGGTGCGCATATTTGCGCGCCAGCCGGTCCGGTGACAGGATGTACAGCTGATCGATCGCACCGAGCGCGGCACAGTCCCTGAGCCGCTCCAATTGTGGCCTGATCAGCGTCGCACCGCTCACGCCAGCGTCAAGGAAACACATGTCGTCGACGATCTGCGCGCCGTCAGCTGAAATACGCTCCTTCAGTGCAGCGATCTGGCTTTCAATGGTGCCGCGCTTGTTTTGCTGTTCGGAGGATACCCGCGCGTAGAGCGCAACCATCGCAGCTTTGCTCATCGTCTACCTCGCTTGATGGTCGCTTGCTTGGACTCTGCAGACCGCGTAGCGGACGGCTGTGCCGTCGCGCGTGCTTCGATCGGACTGATCTGCTCGTATGCCTTTTGCAACTGCTCTTGGGCATAGCGGTTCGGCTCGAAAGCCAGACGCACGCTCCACTTTTTACGTCTTCGGGTCATCGCTGCACCTGCCTGTCAGCGGGAGCGACCGTCTCAAGGACAAGATCCACATTGACGTCAGCACAGCTTCTGGACCAGGGCGCCAGACACTCCCTCGAAATGCGCAGGCCCAATTTTATCCGGCAGTTTGCTCTATTGTTGGTGGCGTAATCAGTCCGTTGTTGGCCAACCTCTTTCTTCACTATGCGTTTGATCGATGGGTCCAGACTGAGCATCCGGAGGTGCCGTTTGAACGGTATGCCGACGATGTGGTCTGTCATTGCAAAACGAAGCAGCAGGCGGAAAAGTTCCTGTCTGTCCTGAGGGAACGGCTCACCGCTTGTGGGCTTTCGCTACACCCGGAGAAGACACGCTTGGTTTATTGCAAAGATGGACGACGCCGAGAGGAACATACCCACACTAAGTTCGACTTCCTTGGATTCAGCTTTCACGCTCGGACGGTACAAGACCGAGAGGGAAACTTGTTCACGGGATTCGGACCTGCGGTAAGTCAAAAGGCGCTAACGCGAATGTCTCAGGCCATCAGAAGCATGAGTCTCAATCGAAGTACCTCATTGACGCTGCCCGAACTGGCGCGGCGCATAAACCCAATGGTACGGGGATGGGTGAATTACTACGGTGCCTTCTATCCGGAGCCGCTAAAACGGTTCTTGATCAGAATAGACTTACGGCTTGGTGGGTGGGCGCGAAACAAGTATAAGAAGCTGAGAGGACACAAACGACGAGCGAGCTAAAGTCGAAAGTGGTGTACGGCGGGGGATTTGAGGCGCGGAGTCGAGGGCGGTGGAGCTTTTCGCTGAGAATCTGATTGTCGAGATCGGAAACCAGCACAAAAAAAGTCCACCACCATGAGCAAGGATAAGGGTAAAGAAGCAGTCGGTCTATCGGAAATCGGGCTTGGGCTCGAGGAGTTGATCAGGCGCGGGGCCCGGCGGGTCATCCAGGAGGCGATCGAAGTGGAACTGGCAGAGCTGCTTGAGCAGTTCAGTAACGTCAAGACGTTGAGCGGGCAGCGCGCCGTGGTTCGCAATGGCTACCTCCCGGAGCGGGAGGTGCTGACGGGCGCCGGACCGATTGCCGTGAAGGTGCCCAAGGTGCGCGACCGGTCCGGTTCCGGCGTGAAGTTCAACTCGGCGATCGTGCCGCCGTATGTGAGGAAGTCGCCGCGGGTGAGTGCGGCGCTGCCCTGGCTGTACCTGAAGGGAGTCTCGACAGGCGACATGAGCGAGGCGCTGTCGGTGCTGCTGGGCGAGGATGCCAAAGGGCTATCGGCCAACGTGGTGAGCCGATTGAAGGCGCAGTGGGCAGACGAGCATGCGAGTTGGAATCAGCGTGATTTGTCAGCGGCGCGGTATGTGTATTGGTGGGTGGACGGCATCCATACGGGTCTGCGCAGCGAAGGCTCGGACGGGCAATGCCTGCTGGTGATCATCGGCGTTACGCCCGACGGCAGGAAGGAGCGCGTGGCGATCGGTGACGGCTATCGGGAATCGAAGGCATCGTGGGTGGAAGTCCTGCTGGACCTGAAATCCCGCGGCTTGCAGGCTGGCCCGCTGGCGGCGGTCGGCGATGGCGCCATGGGATTCTGGGCTGCCCTGGAAGAGGTGTTCCCGGCCACGCGTACCCAGCGTTGCTGGTTCCACAAGATGGGCAATGTCCTGAACGCCTTGCCAAAATCCCAGCATGGCCGCGCCAAGGCAGATCTGCAGGCGATTTGGATGGCAGCCACCAGGGCCGATGCCGATGCCGCCTTCGATCGCTTTGTAACGATCTACGGCGCCAAGTATCCCAAGGCCACCGGCGTGCTCACCAAAGATCGAGACAGCCTGCTGACGTTCTACGACTTCCCGGCCGAGCACTGGCAGCACATCCGCACGACCAATGCGATTGAATCAACCTTCGCGACCGTGCGTCACCGCACGACGCGCACGCGCAATTGCGTGTCCCGAGCGACCTTCCTTGGCCTGGCCTTCAAGCTGATCGAGGAAGCCGAGAAAACCTGGCGCCGCATCAACGGTGCCGAACACATCGAACTGCTCTTGAAGGGCGTTCCCTTCAAGGACGGAACTCCGGCGCATGACAATCCGCCGGTTCAGCAGAAACTCGCCGCCTGACAGCCGGCCACGATCAGCCCTCGTACACCAGATTTGACAATATCTCCATCGATTCTCGGCTCAACCATTAACTTTACCGCCATCTGAGCCACGCGGTCCGTGATAGTCGGCACCCCGAGAGGGCGAAACCCGTCCCCCTTCGGAATCAGCACCTCTTTGACCGGCTGAGGAAAATAACTCCCCGAACTCATTCGATTCCACAGGGCGTATAGATTTCTCGCCAAGCGATTTCGGAATAATTCAATACTTTCCCTGTCCACGCCCGGCCCTCCTTGATTGGCGGCCACGCGCTTCCAGGCTTCCCAGATCAACCGCTTGGGTATCTCGAACGACTTGGCGTCGACCCTGGAATCCTCCCGCGACGCGGTTGTTCTATGATCTTCGCCAGACAAGGTCATGCCTTCGCTCCAGAGGTCATTACAACCCTTTCAACGCTACTACGCATGACTCCGCCCCTGTGCCTCGCATTGGTACTCTGGCTCTCACGGGTTCTCCGCTTGAGTTTCTCCCTTAGCATCGAGACGACAGGTTCCCAAGTTCCGTATCCATGCCTGCAGGAAGGTCGCGCCATCTCTATGCCGGATGCCGTCAGACCCACTTCCAGGTCGCCGTCTGACTGATCCCGAGGAGATGTCGAATCCTCGGTTTTGACATCATTGCAATTATCGACACTTCTTCGATGGTTCACTTTCGTTCGCCTCCTTCCTGCCTACCTGACGAGATTCATCTCGCCTTTTCCCTAGACGCTCACCACAACCGCTCTTAACGGAAGCAGCTCTGGGTGGTTTGGTATCACCGCCTGATCGGCGAAACCGAGGGGCCTACCCTCATCACGGATACAGCATGTACGGCGACAAACTGTCGCTTTCCTTCTTGGCACACCGACACCTATCTGAGAACCTTGCTCATCCACGGGGCACGATCCGCAGTGACGGCGTTTCAGAGCAAGCCGGATCAGCGCAGCAATCCCTGGTTGCAAAAGCTCCTGGGACGACGGAACCTTAACGTCGCTGCCGTCGCTCTGGCGAACAAGAACGCACGAATCGTCTGGGCGCTGCTCGCGCGTGACCGAGAGTACAAGTCAGACTTCTCATATGCCAAGGCTACTGCCCCCGCGTAGCTGCGACTAAGTGGTGTGCATCCGATCAACCTATAGTCCGGAGACAAATAACACACTCCCACAGATTGCTCAGGCAACACGCAGATTGATGGCAAGACAGGTCAGACCGTGACCGGCAGAGCCCGACTGGTACAACGAACTCCGAGTTCACGTGGTTGATGGGGCGTCGGTCAGCGGATTCCATCAGGGATCGCGGGCATGAGCCCGAACGAAATCCGGATACATGGCTGCAATCTACTTTTTAGCCATCGACCTCGCGCAGCGCTTGGCAAACCGGGGGCGTCCATACATGTACCAGTGGACGAAGTGGGCCGCCCACGTACGCGCCGTGGCCAAATCGGCAAAGCCTGTAGATGGGAACTCCGGCCTGTACTTGGCCGTGCGGAACAGGCTCTCGACGAAGGCATTGTCGTCGCTCACGCGCGGACGCGAGTACGAAGGCTTGACCCCCAGCCAGTGCAGCATCGCCAGCACCGTGGTGGCCTTGAGCGTGGCGCCGTTATCGCCATGCAGCACCGGCTTGGCCGCCATGGCATGGATGCCCTCAGCCAGCGCCGTACGCTTGACCAGATGCGCCGCGTGGTCGGCGTCGTCGCGATCATGGACCTCGAAGCCCACGATCTTTCGGCTGTAGACGTCCAGGATCAGGTACAGATAAAACCAGCGCCCGGCGACCTCGGCCGGTAAATAGGTCATGTCCCAACACCACAGTTGGCGCGGCCCCGTGGCCACGTGCGTGGTGGGTGGGCGGCTTTGGCGCGGTGCCTTGGCGCGTCCTCGATGCCGGGTCTGCCCATGGGCGCGCAGCACCCGACCAAAGCTCGATTCGCTGGCCAGATACACCCCCTCATCGGCCAGCATGGGCACAATGCGCGCCGGCGGCATGTCGGCGAAGCGCGGCTCGTTGGCCACAGCCAGAATGCGCTCTCGCTCCTCGATGCTCAGCGCATGCGCGGGCGTAGGCCGCTCGGCCCCGGGGCGGCGGTCGCCGACCACCAAGCCATCGTGGGCTTTCCAGCGTTGCAGCGTGCGCACGGTTATGCCAGTTAGCTCGCAGGCCAAGCGCAGGCGAGCACCGGCTGCGTGAGCCGTTTCGATATGGCGGACCATCGTTTGGCGATCTTCCAGGCCGATCATGCGTCCTCGTCCTTGTCCTTCGGGAAGATCCCCTCGAGCTTTTTTGAGAGTATCAACAGGGCGGCGGCTTCGGCCAGCGCCTTCTCCTTGCGGCGCAGCTCGCGCTCGAGTTCCTTGATGCGGCGCTGATCGGCCTTTGTCTCACGATGGGTGGCGCGCGCATCCTCCGGCTCAGCCAGCGCCTGCGTGGCGGCAGTGCGCCACTGCTCCAACTCCTGCGGATATACACCGTTCTCACGGCACCAGGCGTTCTTGCTGGCCTCGTCCAGCGCAGCCGTCGCCAGCACCGCCTCAAACCTGGCCGCCGCTGTCCATGCCCGCTCGCGAGCGGGCATGGACAAAGCGTCCGCACGCCAGCGCTCCAGCGTCGCCACTGACACGCCCAATTCCCTTGAAACCACTTCAACCGCCGCACTCTCCGGCGGTAACAACCGCGCTACTGCGCGGTCCCTAAACGCTTGTCCGTATCGAGCCACTGCCATCCCTCATCGCCCCCAAGTTCGGATTCTATCGGGGCGACATCTATTCTGCCGCGGGGGGAGCGGGCCAAGGAAGCCACCCGAAACGGTAAGTACACCTACGTCGAGTATGCCCGTTTCGCTGACGATCTGGTCGTGCTGATCGATGCCCATCCGCGCCATGCGTGGTTGCTGGGGGCGGTGAGCAAGCGACTGAGGGAAGAGTTTGCCAAGCTACAGGTCGAGGTCAATGAAGAGAAGAGTCGCACTGTCGATCTAAGCTGCGGGGAGAGCTTCGGCTTTCTGGGGTTCGACTTCCGTCGACTTCGCAGTTTCAGGAGGCGGGTGTGGCGAGCGCACTATACGCCGAAGTTGAAGAAACGGACGGCGCTATTGCGCAAGCTCAAGGAGGTATTCCGGCGATACCAGTCGCAACCGGTGCATCGGGTGGTCCAACTGATCAATCCCGTGTTGCGGGGCTGGGTGAATTACTTCGCCGTTGGGGACTCCGACGAGTGCTTCGGCTTCGTCAAGGACTGGGTGGAAAAGAAGATCAGGCGGCATATGGGGCGATCCCGGAATAGACGGGGTTTCGGCTGGAAGCGGTGGAGTAGGAGTTGGTTGTATGAGGAACTGAAGCTGTTTAACAGCTATCGGGTTCGTCGTACGGTCGCACCGAAAGCGCGCCCGGCATGATAGGTCACATAAATCTTGACATGAAGCAAGCAGGGGAGCGTAGTGCGGGCAAACCGCATGCTGCGTTCGACGTGGCGGGAGCTGGAAACGTGACCATGGTTTGCCGGATTGCGGGCCATCGCGAAAGCGGTGGAATCACCACCGGCGCCTACCGGTGCGCGCGCCAGTTCTCGATATAGGGAAGCTGTCTCGCATTCGGTGATACTGGTCACAGCCGGCAGGTAGCTGCCGGCGAAGGCGGGACATGCACCCGTGGGCTACGAATAAGTTTTCGTAACGTACTGACGTTTCTAGGGTCAGCTTCGAGTCCTCGGGTGCGCCTGCGTTCGAACGAATACTCAGGGTTCGCCGTCGCACCGGCTTGCTATATCGCCTTCGCTGAACGCAGGCATGCACGTCCCTTCACGTAATCTACCACTGCGGAGGTCCACATGTCACCGCTAATGGAGCAGCCATTCACGGCCTGGGTCGGTATCGACTGGGCCGACACAAAGCACGATATCTGCGTGCAAGCGGCGGGCGACACCCGACACGAGTCTGGCTGTATTGCGCATCAGGTCGAGGCGATCGATGAATGGGCAAACGCGTTGCACCGCCGCTTCGGCGGCCCGATTGCGGTGGCCCTTGAACTGGCGAAGGGGCCGATCGTCGCCGCGCTGCAGAAGTATGACTTCCTCGTGCTATTTCCCATCAACCCGGCGACCCTGGCCAAGTATCGCGAGGCGTTCCAGCCCAGTGGCGCTAAGGATGATCCAGCCGATGCAGAACTGGCGCTGGACCTGCTGGTGCGCCATCCGGAGCGTTTCAGTCCTCTCAGGCCGCAGAGTGCTGCGATGCGCTCGCTGACGAGCCTGGTTGAGCGGCGCCGGCAGCTGGTTGGCGACCAGACCCGGCTGACCAACCGGCTGTGCGACACGCTCAAGCAGTACTACCCGCAGGCGCTGGAATGGTTCGATGACCGGGGCACGGTGCTGTTCTGCGACTTTCTCGACCGCTGGCCGACGCTGCGGTCAGTCAGGCAGGCGCGCACGCCGACGTTGGAGACATTCTTCCATGCTCACCACTGCCGCAGCACAAGGCGGATCAGCGCGCGCCTGGCGTCCATCCGCGGCGCGACGGCGCTGACTGACGACCCGGCCATCATCGGCCCGTGCCGCTTGCACGTGCTGGCACTGGTCGCACAGCTGCGCGCTGTGCTGGCTGCGATCGTGCAGTTCGATCGGGAGATTGCGCGGGTAGCATGCACGCTGCCTGACTACGCGCTGTTCGAGACCCTGCCCGGTGCTGGCCCTCAGCTTGCCCCGCGCCTGCTTGCTGCTTTCGGTGAGCAGCGGGAGCGTTTCAGGAGTGCAGATGAATTGCAGAAGTACGCGGGTATTGCCCCGGTGACTGAGCGGAGCGGGAAGAAGAGCTGGGTTCACTGGCGCCTGCAGTGTCCGAAATTCCTGCGGCAGACCTTCGTTGAGTGGGCTGCCCAGACCATCCCTCGGTCATTCTGGGCGGGTACCTACTACCAGCAGCAGCGCGCGAAGGGCAGCTCACACCACGTCGCGGTGCGAGCACTTGCATTCAAGTGGATCCGCATCCTGTACCGATGCTGGCAGACGCGCACACCGTACAACGAGACGGTCTACCTGAAAGCCCTGGGCAAGCGCAGTTCGTCGCTTCTCGGCAAGCTCGGTCTGTCCGGATAAGAGGGAGCTCTTGCTGCTTTATCTAATTGGGGCAAGCCGCGCAGCGGCGCGTCAGGCCGAAGGCGAAGCTCGCGGGGAGCCGGTGGGCAACGATGGAACCGCCGTCAGGCGGCTGTCCACAGCTTTGCGCTGTGGGCAGCGTCGTTGTCCACGGGCGGACGCGGAAGAAACAAAAGAACTTGACAGACCAACTCAGGGCATGACCCTACCTGTGAGGGCCTGGCGGGGAAGTTCCGCCGGGCTACTCGACTCTGGGGAGACAAAGAGGACGATTGATCAACGTCCCGGATCGCCTGTTATGTATATCGTTGATCCGCGAGGCAGCGCAGTCCGGCTGCCGGTTGGAGAAGGCTTGCAAAGAACTGGGCCTGAGCCTGCGCACGTTCCAGCGCTGGGTGGGTGACGGCGACGCGGTGCCGGCCGATCGCCGCACGACGACCGTGCGGCCGGAACCGGGCAACAAACTGAGCGACGCCGAACGGCAACAGATTCTTGAGGTTGCCATCAGTGAGGAGTTTGCCAGCCTGCCGCCCAGCCAGATCGTGCCGGGTCTGGCCGACCGCGGCGTGTACCTCGCGTCGGAGTCGAGCTTTTACCGTGTGCTGCGCAGCGTTTCGCAGCAGCACCACCGGGGTCGTGCGCGCCAACCCTCGGCTCGGGTGGTGACCAGTCATTGTGCGACGGCGCCGAACCAGGTCTGGTCGTGGGACATCACGTGGCTGCCGTCGGCGGTCAAGGGGCGGTATTACGTATCCGCCCGAAAATCCCCGTAGTAGCGAGCCTTCCCGATTTCGCGGAAACTCGGATACCGTCGAGGGGGCGTGGTCGGCGGCGATCTCGATTCGCGGATGCGCGGCGATGGCGCCAAGTTGAGAGGACGGTGCGCGTGACGATGGGCTATCGCCGCGGTGCTTCCCGGGCGTCGCAGAAAAAGCTCAGGGTGTCGTCATGCTTGATCTTGACGTGCCATTCTCCGACACAGTATTTGGCGTCCGAGAACTTCTCCGGTTCTGTCGCGGTAAGCGGGTTGAGGTGTGACGCGCCCTCTGCTGTGCTGCGGCTTATGCAGCCAGGGAGTAGAACTGCTCAGCAGCGGACGGATTGCTCCCCTGGGGGCTCTGCATCTGGCCCTTGGCGATCATGTGCATCAGCTCGATGCCGCCCAGCAGGATGCGGGCGCAGCGAAAATCCTTGAACCCCAGCATCGGCCGGGTCAGGCGCTTGATGGCCCGGTGGTCCTGCTCGACGACGTTGTTCAGGTATTTGACTTGCCGAACGGCGATGGGCGTTTCCTGCCCGGCGTTGAGGTCATGCAGTGCCGCCAGGTTAGCGGGACTGCCGTCGATCGTGACCGTGTCGGGCTGACCGTGCTGCGCGATGGCCCGCTCGAAAAAGCGCCGCGCCGCGGCCTTGTCGCGCTTGGCACACAGCAGGAAGTCGATGGTGTGACCCGCCTTGTCGACGGCCCGGTACAAGTACTTCCACTGGCCGCGCACCAGGATGTAGGTCTCGTCCATTCTCCAACTCTTGCCCACCGGGCGCTTGTGCCGGCGGAAGATCCTGTTCAGTGCCGGCAGCAGTTTCAACGCCCAGCGGTGCACAGTCGAATGGTCCACCGAGATGCCACGCTCGGCCATCATCTGTTCAAGATGACGCAGGCTCAGCGGGTAGGCCACGTACCAGCGCACGCAGGTCAGCATCACCTCCAGCGGGTAATGCAGACGTTTCAGTACCTTCGCGATTTCCGGATTCATGGCCGATCACACATGCTGAATTTCACACTTGGCAATTCTACCGAAGGCTTACTGCAACAGAACCGTGCGAAGCAATTGCTTCCTGTCGCGCAGTGTGAGGGTCGGCGCGTCCCACAACTGTTTGAGGTCTTTACCGATAGCAAGCAGACTCTTGCGCTGTTCAGTGCTCAGCGTGCATGGATGAAGCTGTTCACGCCGAGCAAGTTCTGCCTGAGCCTGTTCGAGCTCACGCAACTGCTGCTCCCACTGCGCTTCGAGACCGCGTGCCACCAGGCGGTTCTCGGGGTCGACGGCGTGGTACCGCCGTTCAGCGCGCTGTGCCTCGTAGTGGGCTCGTTCAACGTTCAGTCGCCACTGTGCAAGCGCCGCGTCGTGATCGGCCTCGAGGTGTTCGGCCGCACGCACGGCTGCTGCGATGCCGGCCGGCTCCACGGCTTGCAAAAAGGCCTGCGCAACGGCGGCATCGATTTGCAGGCCCCCAACGTTGAGGCAGAAGACGCCGCGGCCATTCTCGATTCCTTTGTTGGAGCAATGGTACCCGGGCGTCTGATTGGTTCCGCGATAGTGCGTCTTGAGTCGCCGACCGCAGTGACCACAGCAGGCCAGGCCTTGCAGCAAGGCGGCGCCTTCTCTCACAGCGCCTCCGACCTGATGAGGCCGGGGCTTGGTATTGGCCCCCAGGCGCATTTGATTGGCTTCATAGGTCATCCAATCGAGATATCCTTCGTGGTGGTCCCGGATGAGCACGGCCCATTGCGACTGGGGCAGCCGGCGCAATCGGGTCTTGAGCACGCCATGTTCATCGACGTAGCGCTCTTGCCGGGTCTTGCCGTAGCAGTAGGCGCCAGCATAAACCGGATTGGTGAGGGCATTGTAGATGGCGGTATAGGTCGGGGCGACCCAGCGGATCTGCGCGGTGTGATTGAGCTGCAGCGGGAATGACAGATTCTCGGCGCGGAACCACAGCCAGACGCGGCGGGCAGAGCCGAGCTCGCTAAAACGCTCGAACACGGTGCGCAGCGCACCGACGACGGCTTCATCCGGATGCAGCCTGACTTCGCCGTCGGCCTCACCCCACACCAGTCTGGTGGGCAGGCCGCGGCGCAACTCGCCGCGGGCAGCCTTGTTGCGGATGCCGCCGTCCAGACGCGCGCGTAGGATGTGCAGTTCGGCTTCGCTCATGGTGCCCTTCAGGCCGAGCAACAGGCGGTCGTTGAACAGCGCCGGGTTATACACGCCGTCAGCATCGCCGATGAGCGTATCGGTCATGCTGCACAGGTCCAGCAGGCGGTACCAGTCGGAATTATTGCGCGCCAGGCGGGAGACCTCCAGTCCGAGAATAATGCCGACGTGCCCGAGCGCGACTTCGGCCGTCATGCGGGCGAACCCGCCACGGTGCGCGGCGCTGGCGCCCGAGAGGCCCAGATCCTCGTCGACCACGCTGACCTGCTGCGCGGGCCAACCGAGGGCGGTGGCTCGTTGTGCGAGCGCGTACTGGCGCTGCGTCGATTCGCGATTGTGCTCGACTTGGCTGGCGCTGGACTGACGGATGTAGACGAAGGCGGTGCGCTGCAAATGGCTGGGGCCGATCTTGTTGGAGGTGTCAATCATCATTGTTCTCCCGGGGCAGCGGGTTGTTGTAGCTCACGAGCTTCGCAATCGCCTGGGCGAGGCCGTTGATCACCGCCTCGCGTGTCGTTGGATCGAGTTGTTCCCACAGGCTGTCGTCGCCGGACGGCAGATCCGCAAGGGGTAGGTTCAGTTGCATCATTGCTCTCCTGTTCCGTGTGGCGCAGCAAAGCGTCAATGATGAGGCGAGCGTGGAGCAGGTCGGCAATCGAGCCCAGCGCGTCGGATCTTGGGGCCCCGGTACCTGTGGGAACGCTGCCGGAGGCGGCAGGGAAATCGGTCCAGTCGGCGGGAATCAGCCCACGTGATTGGTCGGGAAGCGTCAGCAGAAGGTGCAATCTGCCGGCCCGTTGCCGTCGGCTGATGACCTGGAGGCGCCGGCCCTCAAACGGGTGGCCGGATCGTGTGATGACAACGGATTCAGGAACGTGGTGGAGAGGGGTAGTCTGTGGTGGTTTCCTTCGACACGGTCGACCACGGGTGGATGATGCGGTTTCTTGAGCACCGAATTGCGGATAAGCGCCTGCTGCGGCTGATCCGCAAGTGGCTGGCGGCCGGCGTCATCGAGAACGGGGCGAAGACGGAAATACAGGTAGGTACGCCACAGGGGGCGGTGATTTCACCGCTGCTCGCGAACATCTACCTGCACTACGTTTTTGACTGATGGCTCCATCGATGGCGTCGCCGCGACGCTAAGGGTGACGTGATCGTCGTGCGCTATGCTGACGATAGCGTCGTGGGCTTCGAGGCCGAGGCTGACGCCTCGCGATTCCTGGAGGCCTTGAAGGCGCGATTCGCCCAGTTCGGGTTGTCGCTCAACGAGCAGAAGACGCGAGTGTTGCAGTTTGGTCGCTACGCGGCCAGCCAACGCAAGCGCGCCGGCCTGGGCCGGCCGCAGACGTTTGACTTCTACTTGGCGCGCACGCGTCTCTCCGGACCAACATCCGGATTCGGTGTGGGGCGCGACATCGGTTGGACTCGAGGTCTATGTGGCCGGTGCCGCGCCTGTTTCTTCGGCAATCGCCTTTCTACCACGACTGTCTACACGCGCCGCGACGCAGGGCGCGTCTCCAGTCGCCCTTCGGGCTCCCTTCGACGCGCCCTGCGTCAACTTCCTTCCCATCCTTATCCCGGTACCCCAAGGCAGACCTGTGCCAAATCGAGTCGTTGGCGCACGCGACATCGCCGATCTTTGACGCCGCCAGATTTGTGCAGATTTACATCACCATCGACACATGATGGTTCTCCCTTTGAATTAATTTGGGATGGCACGGCTTA
Organism: Cupriavidus sp. BIC8F; assembly: GCF_032465815.1. Lineage (NCBI taxonomy): Bacteria > Pseudomonadati > Pseudomonadota > Betaproteobacteria > Burkholderiales > Burkholderiaceae > Cupriavidus > Cupriavidus sp. BIC8F. The sequence continues at coordinate 244,653 of NZ_CP136097.1, forward strand.
ACGCCGCGCCATGCGATGGTTCTCAGTAGTGAATAACCGTGCGGATCGACTTACCCTCGTGCATCAGGTCGAAGGCCTTGTTGATGTCTTCGAGACCCATGGTGTGGGTGACGAAGGGGGCGAGATCGATCTCGCCTTTCATTGCGTCCTCCACCATGCCGGGAAGCTGGGTACGTCCCTTGACACCCCCGAAGGCGGAGCCTTTCCAGACACGGCCGGTAACCAGCTGGAACGGACGGGTGGAGATTTCTTTCCCCGCACCGGCGACGCCGATCACAATCGATTGCCCCCACCCACGGTGAGCGGCTTCCAGGGCGGAACGCATGACGTTGACGTTGCCGATGCACTCGAAGGTGTGGTCGACACCCCATTCGGTCATTTCGATGAGGACCTGCTGAATCGGCTTGTCATAGTCGTTGGGGTTGAGGCAGTCGGTTGCACCGAACGAACGGGCCAGGTCGAACTTGGCCGGATTGGTATCGATGGCGATGATGCGACCTGCCTTAGCCTGACGTGCACCCTGAATCACGGCGAGACCGATACCGCCGAGGCCGAAGACGGCCACCGAGTCACCCGGCTGCACCTTGGCGGTGTTGTGAACTGCACCAATGCCGGTCGTGACGCCGCAACCGAGCAGGCAGACGTGCTCGTGGTTCGCTTGCGGATTGATCTTCGCTAGTGAGATCTCGGCGACCACGGTGTATTCGCTGAAGGTCGAGCAGCCCATGTAGTGGAAAAGCGGCTGTCCGTTGTAGGAGAAGCGAGTCGTTCCGTCGGGCATCAGCCCCTTGCCCTGGGTGGCGCGTACAGCCACGCACAGGTTGGTTTTGCCGGACTTGCAGAAGAGGCACTCGCCGCATTCAGCGGTATAGAGCGGGATCACGTGGTCCCCCGGCTTGACGCTGGTGACGCCCTCACCGACCTCAACCACTACCCCGGCGCCTTCATGGCCGAGCACTGCCGGGAACACACCTTCTGGATCATCGCCGGACAGAGTGAAGGCGTCGGTATGACAAACGCCCGTGTGCGTGATCTTTACGAGAACCTCGCCTTTACGTGGTGGCTCAACGTCGATCTCGACGATTTCCAGCGGCTTTCCGGGCCCGAAGGCAACAGCTGCACGTGATTTCATGATTTCGTTTCCTTTCCTAAATTAAATCCCCTGACCGAACGCCACCTTGGCGCTGACTAACGGAGATAGGACCGAACGATAGAGATGGTTTCGTCAATCGATTTCTTCTGCGAATCACTCCTAACCTCACTGTTGGGAAACTCCTCCCTCAGATAGCTTTCAAGGACCGCCGCCATCAAACCGTTGACCGCGCCGCGGACCGCAGCGAGTTGCTGAAGAACCGCCGCGCATTCAGCACCTTCTTCAAGTGCCTGCTCAAGCGCCGCAGCTTGCCCTCTGATGCGTCTAACGCGCGTCAGTGCTTGTTTCTTCTCCTTGGGACTGTATGGCATCGGATACCTTCTCTCGTGGTGACTGAGATCATACTATACTACCCCATAGTATCAGAAAGTGCGTAAAAGTTAGGGCGACCGTTTGTGCTGCGGAACCGTTGACCACGTCAATACGGTTCCTATTCGATGCGCTTACCGAAGACACGGGCGCTTCGCATCCGGCCAAGGGCAGATCCTCGGGCCTCCGCCGTCAAGCGGTGTCGCGGGAAAAGCCCCGCAATCATTTGATGCTCGTCAGCGATGGATTGCAGTACCGAGGCTACGGTGCGAAGACATGCATCACCGGCCTGATGCCCGCAGGTATCGGGCCTGAAACCGCAGCCGGCACCGGCCCGGACGGCCCCGGCGCAGTCCCCTCCAACAGGAACGGCGCCTGCAGCCTGATTCAGGGCATCAGGCCAGCCGGAACACTTCCACCGCCTGGCGCAGTTCCTGCGCCTGGTGATAGAGACTTTCGGCGGCCGCTGCGGCTTCCTCCACCAGCGCGGCGTTCTGCTGCATGACCGAATCCATCTCGGCCACGGCACCGCTCACCTGTGCCAGACCCTGCAACTGCTCGAGCGATGCCACGCTGATATCGCCCATCAGTGCGGCGATGCCTTCCACACGCCGCACCATGTCGTCGATGGCCTCGCCGGCTTGTTCCACGGCTTCGGTGCCGGTCTTCAGCTCGGTCACGGTCCGTTCGATCAAATGCTTGATCTCGCCGGCCGCATTCGCGCTGCGCTGTGCCAGGCTACGCACCTCGCCGGCCACCACGGCGAACCCGCGGCCATGCTCGCCTGCGCGCGCCGCTTCCACGGCGGCGTTGAGCGCCAGGATATTGGTCTGGAACGCGATGCCGTCGATCATGCCGATGATGTCGACCACCTGCTGCGCATTGCGATGGATGTCGGCCATCGTTGCCACCACGCGGCCCACCGTGGTACTGCCGGCGCGCGCCGCATCGGCAGCGCTGACCACGGCCGCGTTGGCGTCGTGCGCGTTGTCGGCGTTTTGCTTGACCGTGGCTGAGAGCTCCTCGATGCTCGCCACGGTCCGCTCGAGGCTGCCCGCCTGCGATGCAGTTCGCGCGGACAGGTCGGCGTTGCCGCTGGCGATCTGGCTCGGCTGCCGGCGATGGCGCTGACGCTGCCGCACACCTTGTCGACGATTTCGGTCAAGCCTTGGCCAACGCCGTCGATCGCACGCATTAGCTGCCCGATTTCATCGTTGCGCGGGGTATCGAGCCGCGCCGTAAGGTCGCCCGATGCCAGGCGCCCGGCTGCATCGGCGGCCTGCGCCAGCGGCTGGCTGACCATGCGACGCAGCAGCCACCAGAACGCTGCGGACACGGCCAGCGCAACCAGCAGGCCGCCGGCCAGGAAGCGGTTTCGGCTGGCCTCGAGTTCGTCGCGCAGCGACGCCGTCGGCACGCTGCCCGCAATCAGCCACTGCCATTCGGGATAGGTCACGAAGGCCGTGATGCGCTCGGCGGGCGCGCCGTTGCCGACTGCCACCTTGTTGATCATGGCACCGTCCTTCGCGGCATTCATGTCGCGCACCCATGTCTTGCCGTCGGCGTCCTTGGCGTCGATCTGCACCGTGTCTTCGTTGCCGAGCCGGTCCACCATGCGTTGGGGTGCGTTCATGTCTGATGTCCTTGAAGATTTCCTGCCAGCGCGGCGGTTTACAGGGCAGCGCGCTTGCGGCGCTCCATCATGCGCAGCACGAAGGGTGTGAAGATCAGCTGCATGGCCAGTTCCATCTTGCCGCCCGGCACCACGATGGTGTTGGCGCGCGACATGAAAGAGTCGTGGATCATGCTCAGCAGGTACTGGAAGTCGATGCCCTTCGGGTTGGCAAAGCGGATCACCACCATGCTTTCATCGGGCGCGGGGATCTCGCGCGAGATGAAGGGGTTGGAGGTGTCCACGCACGGCACGCGCTGGAAGTTCACATGGGTGCGCGAGAACTGCGGGCAGATGTAGTTCACGTAGTCCGGCATGCGGCGCAGGATGGTGTCGGTCACCGCCTCGGTCGAGTAGCCGCGCTGCTTCTTGTCGCGCCAGAGCTTCTGGATCCATTCCAGGTTGATCACGGGCACCACGCCGATCAGCAGGTTGGGATACTGGGCCACGTTGACCTCGTCGGTGACCACGCCGCCATGCAGGCCCTCGTAGAACAACAGGTCGGTGTCGGACGGCAAGGGCTCCCACGCGGTGAAGGTGCCGGGCTCTTGCCCGAACGGGGCGGCCTCCTCCACGCTGTGCAGGTAGTGCCGGTGCATGCCGGTGCCGGATTCCGCATAGGAGCGGAACAGGTTCTCCAGGTCGCCGAACAGGTTGTCCTCCGCGCCGAAGTGGCTGAAGTTCATATTGCCGGTGCGCTCGGCCTCTGCCATCTTGACCTTCATCTCGGCACGGTCGTAGCGGTGGAAGCTGTCGCCTTCGATCACCACTGACTTCACGCCTTCGCGGCGGAAGATGTTTTCAAAAGTACGGGTCACCGACGTGGTACCGGCACCGGAGGAGCCGGTGATAGCGATGATGGGATAACGTTCTGACATGGCCGGTCACCTCAGGCGGACGCGCGGAACAGGCTGCGCTCGTTGAACAGGGGATTGGGAAGGTCGGGATCGGACTGGTTGGTGTGGTAGTCCTCGATCCGCTCCACTTCATTGCGCGAACCGAAGATCACGCCGATGCGCTGGTGCAGCCCGCCCGGCGCCACCGACATCAGCGGCTGCCGGCCGGTGCTGGCGCGCCCGCCGGCCTGCTCCATCAGGAAGGCGATCGGGTTGGCCTCGTAGAGCAGGCGCAGGCGGCCCAGCTTGGCCGGGTCCTTGGTATCGCGCGGGTACATGAAGACCCCGCCACGCATCAGGATGCGATGCGCCTCGGCCACCATCGACGCGATACAGCGCATGTTGAAATCCTTGCCGCGCGGCCCGCTCTTGCCGGCCATGCACTCGGAGATATAGCGCGTGACCGGCGCTTCCCAGAAGCGGCTGTTGGAGGCGTTGATGGCAAATTCCTGGGTTTCGGCCGGCACGCGCAGGTTGGGGTGCGTCAGGAAGAATTCACCCAGGTTCGGATCGAGGGTGAAGCCGTTGACGCCATTGCCGACGGTCAGCACCAGCATGGTGGTGGGACCGTAGAGCGCGTAGCCGGCCGCCACCTGGGCGGTACCGGGTTGCAGGAAGTCCTGCTCGGTCACCGCGTCGGCGCCTTCGGGCGCGCGCAGCACCAGATGCTGCCGACCGAGACGTTGACATCGATGTTCGAGGAACCATCAAGCGGGTCGAACACCAGCAGGTACTTGCCGAGCGGGTAGCACGCGGGAATCTGATACGGCGCCTCCATTTCCTCCGAGGCCATGTCGGCCAGGTGGCCGCCCCACTCGTTGACGCGCAGGAAGGCCTCGTTGCTGAGCACGTCCAGCTTCTGCTGGATCTCGCCCTGCACGTTGATGGCCGCCTCGTCGCCATCGGCGCTGCCGGCGCGGCCATGCAGGCCGCCCAGCGCGCCGAAGGCCACCGCGCACGCGATCTCCTTGCAGGCCATGGCCACGTTGAGGATCCAGGCCATTGAAGCCACCGCTGGCGTCCGGATAGCGGCGGCGCTCCTCGATCAGGAACTGCGTCAGGGTCATCCTCTGGACTTCGGGCATGACAGGTCTCCCTTCTAATCGCTATGTGTTCTTGGGTGGCGCCGGTGCGCGCTACGCGTTGGTGGCGGCCTCGCGCAGGCGTCGCAGGATGGCCCGGTAGCCGCCGTCGGCATCCGGCGCGCCGAACACGGCACTGCCGGTGACGAAGGTGTCGGCGCCCGCGCGGGCGATCTCGGCAATGTTGTCGGCCTTGACGCCGCCGTCGATCTCCCCCCCGGCACGACGGCGTGTCGCGCGGCACTACGGACAAGCGTACGGATGACAGCCTGGCCGCGAGGGATACAGTTATTGTGGAACGGTGCAAGCTCAGTTTCGCAAGCCAGAATCGCCAGGTGCCTTGTGCCACCGGTACAGATGGCGCAAGGCGCGGGATCACAGTCATGGATAGATCCCAAGCATCGACGATCGGGAGCCCGCTCCGGGTACCGTGCCGGCCGCCGTCGTATGTACTTCTCAGTCAGCGTGGCGAACCAGCGTTCGACCTGATTGAGCCACGATGCGGATGTCAGCGTGAAATGAACATGGAAGCGTGGGTGTCGAGCGAACCAGTTCTTGATCGAAGGTGTCTTGTGCGTACCGTAGTTATCCATCACCAGATGCACCTCCAGATTTGCGGGCACGTTGGCGTCGATTGTGCGCAGGAACTGCAGGAATTCACTGCTGCGATGGGGACGATGCAATTCACCGATGACTTCGTCGGTGGCGATGTCCAGCGCAGCAAACAGCGTAGTGGTACCGTGGCGCATGTAGTCGTGAGTACGGCGCTCGGGAATGCCAGGCGCCAGCGGCAATATGGGCTGCGTGCGATCCAACGCCTGGATCTGGCTCTTCTCGTCCACGCACAACACCATCGCCTTGAGCGGATGATTCAGGTATAGACCAACGATGTCGCGAACTTTGTCGACGAACAACGGATCGCTCGAGAGTTTGAAGGTTTCCTGCCGATGTGGCTGCAGGCCAAAGGCTCGCCAGATTCGCGAGACGGCTGTCTGAGAAAGATCCATCTCCCGAGCCATCGTGCGCGTACTCCAATGCGTCGCTCCGCTGGGAACCGATTCCAGCGTCTTGGCGATTACAGCATCGACTCGCTCATCGTCAATCGTTCTGGGCGCGCCCGGGCGCGGCGCATCGAGCAGTCCATCGAGTCGATGTGCCACGTAGCGGGCACGAACAAATTTGCCAGGAGAGGGACGAACCGGCAACTAGGGGTAATCGTCCTTCGCGTGCGAATTTATACCGTTGAAGGGAAATGCTCCGCCATATCAATGACTTGTGATAACAGTCGGTAAGTGCTCAATAACCCGGGGCAAAGCGGCGTGGTGCTGGATGGTCTGTGGCTGGGTGATTGGGATAGGTATGGACACGAGGCTGTTGCCAGCTGCAGCGAGTTTTGCTTGTAAACGCGGGGTGGAGATGTTAACTTTCGCGGCGCCGTTACCACCACCGACGTTGCCGAATGACCATCTCCAAAAAATACACGCTGCCAGAGATCCCGCGAGAAGGAATGACGCCCAAGGAACTCGAGGTGCTGGCGTGGGTTGAGGAATTGGTCGAGATGGCCAATGGCCTGCAGCAGGAGAAGGAGCAACTGGAGCAGCAGCTTGCTGAGCTGAGAAGAGCTGCAAAGCGCGCGTAGAGCGACAGCGGCCGTGAAGAAAAAGCTTGTTGCACCGTACATTGCGGAGGCTGAGCGCACGCCGGCGGTGCTGAAGGTGCTGGCCTGGGGTGAAAGCCTCGTGGAGCTTGTCCATCGCCTAGTTGAGGAGAAGGGGCATGCGAACGACGAAGTCGCGGTGCTCAAGGGGGAGAAGAAGCGGCCGACGTTCAAGCCCAGCCGTATGCATGAGCAGGCTGGCAAAGCCAGCGACTCTGGTCCGCAGCATGGCAAGCCAGCCAGGCGACGCGGTTCGCCCTCCAGGAGCAAGACGGGGCAGTTGAAGATCGATCGCGAGCAAGTCATCCAGCCGAGCGAGCCGATCCCGCCAGGCTCGCGGTTCAAGGGCTACCGGGACTTCGTGGTACAGGACCTCGTGATCGGGACACACAATACGCGCTACCGGCTCGCACGGTGGCAGACGCCAGACGGTCAGGCACTGACCGGGCAGCTCCCCAAGGCCGTTGATGCCAGCCATTTTGGCGCGACCTTAGTCAGTTACGTGCTGTACCAGTACCACCATTGCCACATCACTCAGCCGCTGCTGTGCGAGCAACTGCGGGAATGGGGCATCGAGATTTCGTCCGGGCAGATGAATGCGCTGCTGCAGCAGGACAAGGAGCGATTCCATGACGAGAAAGACGGCCTGCTGTCGACGGGTCTGGCGCTCTCGGCATATGTGACGGTCGACGATACTGGCACGCGGCATCAGGGCCGCAACGGCTATGTCACCCACATCGGTAACGAGCACTTCGCCTGTTTCAAAAGCACGAACTCGAAGAGTCGGATCAATTTCCTCGAGCTGCTCGCAGCGGGACATGGCTACCCGATCAACGACGAGGCCATCGCCTACATGAAGAGGCGGGAACTGCCGCAGGCGTTCCTGGATGTGCTGCGTCAGCACGAGCGCGCGAGCTTTGCCGATCAGAGTGCGTGGCTATCTCACCTGGACAGCCTGGGCATGGACGTTGCCCGTCATCGGACCATCGCCACCGAAGGGGCGTTACTGGGTTGCCTGAAGCGGCGAGGCATCGCCCAGGATCTGGCCATCATCAGCGATGATGCGGGACAGTTCAATGTGCTGGTTCACGGGCTATGCTGGGTACACGCCGAGCGTCTCGTGCACAAGCTGCTGCCGCTCAATGACCTGCACCGCGAGGATATTGCCCGCGTGCGCGCAGACATCTGGTCGTTCTATGCGGATCTGAAGGAATACAAGCTGCATCCGACGAGCCAACGCAAATGCGAACTGCAAGAACGATTTGACGCGGTCTTCATCCAGAAGACCCGCTACGCGACGCTTGACCGCTTGCTCAGGCGCATTCACAAGAACAAGTCCGAGTTGCTGCTGGTGCTGGAACGCCCCGAAGTGCCACTGCATACAAATGGCAGTGAACGGGACATTCGCGATCAAGTGAAAAAGCAGAAGATCAGTGGCGGCACACGCAGCGAACTCGGTCGTCAATGCCGTGACACCTTCTCGAGCCTGAAGAAGACCTGTCGGAAGCTGGGAATCTCCTTCTGGAATTACCTGACCGACCGCATCTCATACACCAATCACATTCCCCTGCTGCCGCACATCCTCGAGCAGCGCCTCGCTATCTCTGCATGAGCAGCAGGCTCATCTTTGCCCCGGGTTATTGAGCACTTACGAGGTGAATGCTAGCGGATATAGCGGCTACCGCTGGCGGTATTGGCGATCGGCAACAGCAGTTGTGGAATGACTGCTCACGCCTGATCGCGAACGCGATCATCCACTACAACACAGCGCTTCTTTCTCGCGTGTACGAGCAGAAACATGCCGCCGGTGACCACGCTGCCATGGATCTGATCGCCGGCATGTCGCCAGTCGCCTGGCAGCACGTGAACCTGTTCGGCGCCTTCGATTTCGGCCAGACCGGGACGTCTGTCGACATTGATGCCCTGGCTGCCTACTACGAAGATCCGGCGTACTGGGCCCGGATCCAGCAAACCGCTCCAGAAGCCGACGAACGCTGAATTGCCACGACACATATCGCCGAGCGCAGGCTTGGCAGCCAGCCGCGCAGCCCTCGCTGCCAGATCACGCCGCACCCCGCAAAGCGCAAAGCCTTGCAAGGGCAGGCGGGAGATTTTCACTTTTCGGGGGATGGGCAGAAATAGCCATGTTGTTGTAAAGGGTCTGGCGATTGGCGAATTCACGGACGAGAAGCTTGTCCAGCCGCTGCTGCTCCTCTTCCGACAAGCGTCGTGCGACGCGCCGGAACAACGCGGTTTGCGTGCGCGTGTGAATCTGCTCCGCAATGCTGTCCAGGGTGGAGAACGCTGGCAGTTCGACCTGGCGCAGGACCAGCGCATCGATGGTGGCGTTGATGATATCCACCGGCTGATCCATGGTTTCCGCAGCCGCGCGCGCGGCGCGGATTGTCACCTCATTGGCGTCCGTGCCGATGTAGGGCTGCACCCCAAGGAATTCGCGCACTGCCGTGTAATGCCGGAATTGCGTGGGGGAAAGCCTGCGATCGTAGCCAAAGGGCGTACCGGAATCGAGTCCAGCGCTAGCGCGCATGTGGTCGACCACGGCAGTCGGGATGGTGTCCAGATTGGGAAAGTAGTGCAGTTGCTGAAAGACTTTCAGCAGGACCAGCAAGCCTAGTCGAGAACTCTGGCCTCGGGTAGAGCGGCTGGCCCAGTCCAGTTCCTCCGCATCAGGCGTGTAACACGCCTGCAGCTCCTTGGTGGAGAAGACCTTCGGGAAACGCGGGTAGGCGGTACGCTCGATGGTGGCCATACAGGATCTCGGGCGCTGTTCAGATTAAACGTTGATGACCTGCTTGCCGAGGGCTGACGCGATGACTTCGTCGGCGGAAACGCCTTCCTGGTTCCAACTCATCAGCCGTTGCCAAGCCAGGTAGTTCGGCAAGTACTTGGTGGCCACGCCCCTGAGTTGGCGCTGTATCCACGACTTGAGCCGTTCGTGATAGTTGTTGGCGGACTGGACGTGATAGACCTTGTCGAGCACAGGGCCGTGATAGCTGGCGACGAACGACTTGGTCTGCACGCCGAGGGTGCGCTGCAGATGAAGAAAGGCGGAGTGTCCGTCCGTGCAGAGGATGGTCTCGCCCGGCGTTACGGCGTCCTTGAGCGCGTCAGTTACCTCGGCGCCGGTCAGCCGGCCGAGCACCTTGTCGGCCGTCTGGGCCTGCCCGCGAGCGCGGCCTACAAGGACGGGAACCCAGTCCTTGCTTTTCCGGCCACGTCCTTCCGCCTTGCCGCCTCGTTTCCGCGAGGGTCTGGTGAGCTTCCTGGACCCTTTCTGTGACTCTCGGAAGTAGGTCTCGTCGACTTCGAGGATGCCGCTGATACCCTTCGGTTGATGCGCGACAACCTCACTCAGGAAGCGATGGCGCCACCGAAAGGCTCTGTCCAACGTTAGGCCAACCTCGTCCGCTGCTTCCCGCACCGTGAGGCCATTTTTCATGCATTGCGCGTACGCGTCGAACCGTTCCTTGTCGCGCAGCCGCGAGAGCGGCGTCCCGGATGCAGCGTTGAACGTCTTTCCGCAATCGCGGCACAGGAAGCGCTGCAGACCGTTCTGGACGCCGTTCCGGACCACCTTCTCACTGCCGCATCGGCGGCATACACATGGCCGCGCAGCCTCGATGGCCTGATAGCTGGCGCGCTCCGTATGCTCCGTAGTAAGCGCGCTTCGTACCTGCTCCAACTGGCCGGCGGTGAGCTTGGTCACCGACTCCAGGAATCTCTTCAACTGGCGGGCGTTCATCGACTGCTCTCGTCATATCAACGACCAAAGTCTAGCAGCTATCCACGCTTAACCTGAACAGCGCCGGATCTCGGCAATCGCTGAAGGGCCAGCCAGTCTAACTATCGCAGCTACGGAAATCTAGCCACCGTTTATGCTGCTGAGGAAGGCTTGTGATAGCGGATTGTCCGTATCTTGGCATGCCTTTAAGTTTCGCTTCTCGCCGGATGCGTGGTCATGATGTAGCGCAATCCCATATGAAATGGCGACGCTGGTGCGCCCCCTCGTGGCTAGCGTGCATCCTTTGGCCTGTCGCCCTTGGGCCAGTCTTTCACCCTTGCGGCGTAATCGGGTCTCGGCTGCTGGGTGAAGTAGGCGGCAACGTCGACTGCGTCCTGGGCTGAAAGCGTTCCGCCCTGGCCAAGCGGCATGTTGTGTTTCACGAACGCGGCCGCCGTGTACATGCGTGCCATTCCGGCGCCCACATTGAACGAATCCTTGCCCCAGACCGGAGGGAAGACATAGCCCCCTGCCGGATTTCTGGTGCCCTGGCCTTCGGCGCCGTGGCAGGATGCGCATTGCGCGGTGTAGAGCGCCTTGCCATGGACCGGGTCTGGCGCCAGGGAGGTATCAATTTTTTCGAAACCTCGACCAGTGACGTTAGTGCCGGTCGGGACGCCCGTGGACAGCCACTTCATATAGGCCATGATGGCGTTCATTTCCGCCGAGTCGAATGGCAGCGGCTTGCCGTTCATTGAGCGCTGGAAGCAGTCATTGACGCGTTCCTGCAGCGAAATGACCTTGCCGCTGCGCGAGCGGTATTCCGGGAATGCGCCGGCGAGGCCTACCCACGGCGATGCATAAGCGGTGGTCCCAGCATTGAGGTGACAGCTCGTGCAGTTCAATCCGTTGCCAACATTTTTCGGAAGTTGCTTGTGGGTATCCGTCAGCAACTCCTTGCCACGCTTGATGGCATCTCCCATCGGTCCCTTGGGAATCGAAGCCTTGTCGGGCACGGGCATGGGCACGCCTGGCGATTGCGCGAGCGCCGCCACACTGGTCGCTGCCAGCAGGGCCATGGCCAGCGCACGCAACTTGATTTTATTCACGGATGTCTCCTCGGAGAGGGCTGTATCGATTATTTGTAATTTGGTTGCTCGCATTCAGGCGGCCAATGCGACTTTGAGATATTGTCAAATCTGGTGTACGAGGGCTGATCGTGGCCGGCTGTCAGGCGGCGAGTTTCTGCTGAACCGGCGGATTGTCATGCGCCGGAGTTCCGTCCTTGAAGGGAACGCCCTTCAAGAGCAGTTCGATGTGTTCGGCACCGTTGATGCGGCGCCAGGTTTTCTCGGCTTCCTCGATCAGCTTGAAGGCCAGGCCAAGGAAGGTCGCTCGGGACACGCAATTGCGCGTGCGCGTCGTGCGGTGACGCACGGTCGCGAAGGTTGATTCAATCGCATTGGTCGTGCGGATGTGCTGCCAGTGCTCGGCCGGGAAGTCGTAGAACGTCAGCAGGCTGTCTCGATCTTTGGTGAGCACGCCGGTGGCCTTGGGATACTTGGCGCCGTAGATCGTTACAAAGCGATCGAAGGCGGCATCGGCATCGGCCCTGGTGGCTGCCATCCAAATCGCCTGCAGATCTGCCTTGGCGCGGCCATGCTGGGATTTTGGCAAGGCGTTCAGGACATTGCCCATCTTGTGGAACCAGCAACGCTGGGTACGCGTGGCCGGGAACACCTCTTCCAGGGCAGCCCAGAATCCCATGGCGCCATCGCCGACCGCCGCCAGCGGGCCAGCCTGCAAGCCGCGGGATTTCAGGTCCAGCAGGACTTCCACCCACGATGCCTTCGATTCCCGATAGCCGTCACCGATCGCCACGCGCTCCTTCCTGCCGTCGGGCGTAACGCCGATGATCACCAGCAGGCATTGCCCGTCCGAGCCTTCGCTGCGCAGACCCGTATGGATGCCGTCCACCCACCAATACACATACCGCGCCGCTGACAAATCACGCTGATTCCAACTCGCATGCTCGTCTGCCCACTGCGCCTTCAATCGGCTCACCACGTTGGCCGATAGCCCTTTGGCATCCTCGCCCAGCAGCACCGACAGCGCCTCGCTCATGTCGCCTGTCGAGACTCCCTTCAGGTACAGCCAGGGCAGCGCCGCACTCACCCGCGGCGACTTCCTCACATACGGCGGCACGATCGCCGAGTTGAACTTCACGCCGGAACCGGACCGGTCGCGCACCTTGGGCACCTTCACGGCAATCGGTCCGGCGCCCGTCAGCACCTCCCGCTCCGGGAGGTAGCCATTGCGAACCACGGCGCGCTGCCCGCTCAACGTCTTGACGTTACTGAACTGCTCAAGCAGCTCTGCCAGTTCCACTTCGATCGCCTCCTGGATGACCCGCCGGGCCCCGCGCCTGATCAACTCCTCGAGCCCAAGCCCGATTTCCGATAGACCGACTGCTTCTTTACCCTTATCCTTGCTCATGGTGGTGGACTTTTTTTGTGCTGGTTTCCGATCTCGACAATCAGATTCTCAGCGAAAAGCTCCACCGCCCTCGACTCCGCGCCTCAAATCCCCCGCCGTACACCACTTTCGACTTTAGCTCCGTCTTCGGTTGGAGCGCTTGCAGTCTGACGTCTATTGCCGAATGCTCACGGCGATGGGCTGCCGAGCCTCCAGTGTCGCCTCGCTCCTATCGATCAATCCGGCAAAGGCAAGAAAGATCTATCTGGGGCATCATGGGGCGTCCTCGCCTTGTGGCCAGATGCCAAGCTCCATCGCGTGGCATTTTGAGTCGTCAACCGCGCGGGTCCAGTCCACGCTCTTCCTTTGGCTCTACCGGATCTGCGTGAAAGAGGGGGCTAATGTCCCAGAGGCACTCATCGCGGCCTATAACGTCACGGAGCAAGCGTTCGACGTGGACCTTAGGCTCACCGCGGACCGCGCTAGTTATCTGGCGCGAACGATGGCCGAGGAGTCGGAGTTGTCCCTCGCAGCATGCCGGAGTTGCGGTACCGACTACCTTATCGCCAACAGCGCACCGCGTATTGAGCTGAGTCGGTCGTACTCCTGTCCAGCTTGTTCCGGCACCTTGAGCAGCGCGCCTTGGCGCCGCCGCAACCGTGGCGGCGAATCAAGTTAGGCTATTAAAGCTATTCTGCCCCCCCTCGAAATGGCACGTTATACTTGCGGCCCTTCGAGATCTGTCCCAACGCAAAACAAGAAAAGGGGAGGTACCTTGGACTACGGATTTTGGTGTTTCCGTGCACTGTGCATGGGCTTCACGGCCTATCTCGCCCACAAGCGCGGCAAGAATCCCTGGCTATGGGGCGCGATGGCCTACCCGCTGTTTCTGTTTGCGCCACTGGTGCTGCTCTTTGTCACGCGTCAGAAGGCGCGTTCGCTGCAACAGTACCTGGCCCAGTACCCCCATTGCCGCACCGGGCGCGGCATGGCTTGTGCCTTCTGCAATTCCGGCAGTATCCGGCTCTGGCGCCGCGGCGGTCTGCTGTCCAATCGAGATCAGCATTTTTGCAATCACTGCGGCTCATACCTGTACGACAGCTAGCGCCTGCGGCTCCACTGCTACCGAAGCAGAGTGACCGGACTTGACACGCTGCCTCAAGTTCCGTGGCCGTGCCGCCGTTATTTCAGTCTGCCTTGATTGTCGCGCTTTCGGCTGGCCGAACGGCCGGCTATCTGCCCGCGCCGCGCCCTTGACTTTGGCGGAAGGTCGGTAGGATGAAATTACTCGCTCCGACGTGAGCGCGCCAACCTGATCCCTTGAAGGAAACACAAAAATGAAAAAAGCTTTGAAGCTTGGTCTGTCCGCGATCTCTTTCGCCTCGCTGCTCGCGCTTGCCGCCTGCGGTGGGGGCGGCGGCGGCGACGGAGCACCGGCCGGTACCCCGGCCACGACGCCGCCCCCCGCCCCCACGCCAACGATCACAGTGCAAGGTTCAGCGCCGACGGTGAGCGCGGACCCGCTGGCAGTGGTGTTCGTTCCCCAAACGGAAACGTCCACTCGGTCTGTCCTGCAATCGATCGCGTCCAACGCGTTCCCCGCACAGTTCCAGAAGGCACCGAATGACGGCGCTTATACCCAACTTGGCATCGACGCGAACAGCCTCATTACGCTCAATGGTGGCACCGTAGCTGACGTGGCCGGCAATGGGGAATTCGCCATCGGACGCTGGACGAACGGCTCGAATAGCATCGGAAGTATCAGTGCGAATCAAGGCGCTCACTACGCCGTTGGCAAGCCGCTGGCCCTCCAGCGAGTCCTCGGTCCAAGCCAAACGTTGGCTTGCACGATACTTGCGAGCACTAGCCCGACCGCCGTGTCTGGTAACTTCACTCCCGGAAAGGTGAACAGCGCCTCTGCCGTGATTGATCTGAACGGCCCTGGTCTTACAACCATTTCGCTTGACGTGGCAATTGGATCAGACAGCCACGCCACCGCAACTGTCAGCGGCACGACCCTGAATGGGGTAACGCAGTCGTCTGGCGTCCTTCATCATGTACAAACCATGGGATCCAGCCAATCCGCGCCTCTGCTAGCTTTTGGCTACGCAATGCCTACACCGACCAGCGGCGATGTCACGGGGGTCGTCATCCTGAAGTGCCAATAATGGCGCTAACGAAGTAAAGAGGCCAGGCCTGGCCTCTTTACTTTTGTTCAGCCGCCGCCATCGTTGCACGACCCTCCCGACGGCGAAAACATGTCTTTGCTTGTGCCATTTCCATAGACAACCCGCCACCACAAGCCAAAATCGCTGTTGTAGCAGTTGCTCACAAACTGGATATCAACAACCCCCGCGGCTCCTGCAGCATTACGCCAGACCCCATTCTGGCAGGAAAGGATCCTCCCATTCGGATCGCTGCGTATGGCCCCTTGCGGATCGCCACAGCCCCAACCTTCCCACACTTGCTGGCCGCCGCCGCTGGATGGGACAACAGCTCCGGCTGCATATAAGTAGCCTGAGGAAACTACTGAGCCGCCGGAGGTCACGTTTCCAGTAGCCGAAACTTGATTACCGGACAACCAGCCCGCTGCTGCCACATTTCCGCTCGACTGCACGTAGTTGCCGTAGACACCATTCCCTGATACGTTGGCGTTCGCCCGCAGGTCCCCATTCGATTGCACATAGTTACCATACACGCCATTGGCAGAAACATTGGCTCCCGCCACGACATTTCCGCTCGCGGTAACCGCCCCTCCAGCTCCCACGTTGCCTGCTGCGGATACAGAACCGTTCGACTGGAAGTTCCCCACCCGATTCATCGCCTGGTTGTTGGCATCCATCGGGCCGGTCAGGTTCAGCGAGCCATCGCGCTTGTAGAACTGATTCATGCTTTGCGCGAGCAGCGAGGTATTGCCAACGCGCATCATCAGCACACCGGCCTGGTTGCCAGGAAGCGGATTCGGCGCAGACCAACTTGCTGCCATGCCGGTAATGACGCCCGGACTTTCGGCATAGGAAACCCCAGAATCGACGCCCGCGGTGACAATCGCGCCGCTCAGCTGGTCGGTACGCACGCTGCCCGACGAATCCCGGTAGGCCGTCGTGGAGTACATGACCCCAGGGATCGTGCAGTTGGTCAGCCCTGCGCTGCAATTGGTCGGCGTCAGATCCACCTTGAATGACAACCCAAGCGGGCTCACATCGCTAAATCCGATCGGCAGCAGCTGCAGGTTAATCAGATCCTGGATGGTCGGATGCAGTGGGCTCGCTACGGGCGCCGTCACACTCCCCGCCGTGATCACTGTCGGGCCGGCAGGGCTGGCCGCGAGCACCGTCATGTTGTCGAACACATAGGTGTTGACCGCGCTGGCTACGTTGGCCATGTACTGGCCCGTGCCCATCGCCAGCGCATCATCAACCAAGCTGGTGGTGTTGTGGATCATTACCGCCATCCCGGCGGCGGCGATTGTGAGTTGGAATGCAGCTTCCGTCAGGAACATGGCGACCTCCACATAGGGAAACGCCCAGCCAGAGGCCGGGCGCGGGTTGTACTGGAACTTTGCCTCAAATCAGGCTGCTACCGATCAGCGAAAGCTCACGAATTTGCTATCTCTTTTGAAGGCAGCGGCCACTATGAGGTCATCGGCGCCCGGCCGGGGGCCAGCATCAGGCGATGTACAGGTCAATCGTGTTGCTGCCACCCGAACAGGAAACCTTGGTCGGATCGACAGAGCCGCCAACGGCTTTGATAGTGGTGCCGTTGACGACGATCTTGCCGGCGCTTCCCTGGTACGAGGCAACGATAGAGATGCAGGCGGCGTCAGGCTGCTGCGGAACCGTCCATTGAATCGAGTCGTTGGCGCTCAGCAACTGGCCTGGCGCCACCGTCAACGTGCCACCGCCCGGCTGCAGGAGCACCGTCGTGCCGGACACCGTCATGGTCGTCAGATCTTTGAACACGCCGTTACTAATGAGCGCCCCGATGCTCACCTTGTTGTACTGGCCGCGATAGCTCGTCTTCACCTTTCCAACCACGCCGTTTAGCTCCGTTGTCAGTTGCTGCACTTGCGAGTCAGTCTGGTTGCGCGAGAACAGCACCAGAATCGCCACCAGCGCGATACCGGCCAGCAGCAGGTAGAAGCCGTATTCGTCCAGCACGCCCCCGCCCCACTGCCTGCGTGTGCGGCGGTTGCGCTGGCCGGCCGGCGCGGTCTTGGGATTCATCAGGGCTGGCTGGCCAGCGGTGGCGGGCGCGGCGTGCAGGGCGGCTTGATCGGCGGTCAGGGTCTTGGTTGCTTCGGTCATTACAGGTTCTCCAGGAAGTATCGTAGTAATAAGGGGTTGTCAGGGCTGGGTGGAATGGACGTCAGGGTTGCGTAGACGGTGCCGCCTGCCGCTTGCCGGCCATGCCAGCCAGTTGCGTGCGCACCTTCATTTCCTGAGCCATGAAGGCAGGCATGAAGGCCAGGCCGGTGATCAGGATGATGAGTACGATCGTCGCGCGACGATTGAACTGCGCGGCGCGCTGTAGCATCAGCTTGGGCGTCGTCACCAGCAGGTCATCGGCGACCGTATGCAGCATCTTGGAGAGGTCGCTCTCGTACTCTGCGATGTCCTGAATCCGGTAGCTCGTGTCGCGGTCAAAGAGGCCCGTGTCGAATACCTTGCCGCCCTCGTTGGGGTTGTATTCGAGGTTTAACTCCATGCGCTCGATGTGGTGCGACAGGTACGGGTAGGCGTTGGCACGCATCAGCGTGAGGCCGTCCGACAGGCTGCGCAGGTCACCCCCGAAGCGCTTCGTGACGGCCGAGAGCCCCGCCAGGAACTGGGCACTTTGGAAGCGACGGAAGAAGTCGAACACCAACACTTTCCGATCCAGCCAAGCGCGATGGCGGCCGACATAGCTCTTGAGCGCCCGCAACACCCACACGCAAGCTCCGACTTCGAGGAGGACGACCAGCCAGCCCCAGTGCCGCAGGAAGGTCGTGGTGTTGTGGAAGGTCTTGCCGATCGGCCCGTATTGGCTCACGTCCAGCATGCTGCGGAACGACTCATCGACCTTGGGCCCAACGAGGAAGGCCATGGCCGCCAGATACGCGTGCAGGATGACCAATGTCATCACGACGCCCGCGAGGGTCAGTGCGATCCCCGCCCGCGCCTCGCCAAGTGCGGTCAGGTTGCGTGCCAGCGTTTCCAGGCCTTCACGAATGTCGCCGCCGTCTTCGGCCACGGCCAGGATCGGGATGTCCTCATCCGGCACCGTGCCACGGAAGATCTCGGTCAGGCGCGAGCGCTGCATCTGACCGTCGATGCCCTCGGAGCGTGAGAGCCAGTGCGCGGCCAGGATTCCCAATGGCTCGCTGGCGCGGCGTGCCGCGTCCTTGGCAAAATGATTCGCGATTGGCTCGCCAGGCATGTGCTGGATGCGCTTGGCGAGGTCGTAGTAATACGTGGCCCGCATCCCGCGGAACCGGTACTTGGCCCAAAAGAGCTTGTCGGCAAACACGCGGTCGCCGGCGTGCAGGACGGGCGTGCCGACCTTGCGCGAGAACACGCCGACGAAGCGTTTGATCAAGTTCTGCATCATGCGTGAATTCCCTTTGCGTTGGTAGCACGCGCCAGCTCACGCTGGCGCCGGGCCTCGTAGGCGTCCAGCGACGTGAGCTTCTCTGCCTCGCGCGGATCGACGATGCCGGCGAACACCTTGTACATGGCGACCTCGAACACGGTCTTGCCGGTGCTGTCGGGCGCGTCGAAGCCCAACTTGCGTTTGCTGCGCTGGTAGGCGGCCAACTCGATGTTCTTGGCGTCGCGCATATAGCTCAGATCCAGCTCGTCGGGCTCGAACATCTCGGCCACCACCGTGCGACCGCGTGCCCCGTTCAGATCCGGCAGGTTGGGTCGGCGGCACAGGTCGCAGCCTTGCGGGTTACGCAGCCGGATGCCTTCCACGTCGAACCGGAAGAGCCGCTCGATTTGCCTGAGCTTGTCGGCGCCAAGCACGCGCTTCATGTCCGCGCCGCACAGTCCGCAGGTGCAGGTCTTGGGCAGCAGCGCCTGGTAGACGTAGAGGTTCACGAAGCCGGGCGTGGCCAGCACGCTGCGCGGGATGCGCAATTCGCCGTCCGAGAGCCGGTCTGGCGCCGTGAGCGCGCTGGGTGCGTGCACGGTGGTCAGGGCCCGCAGGCCGGCGCCGGCCACGTCGCGGAATAGCCCCGCCGATTCTTGGTCGCGCAACTCGCCGACCATCACGAAATGCGGGTTCATCCGCTTGATTTGGCGCTTGGCGGCAATGAACGGATCCTCGTCGCGGTTGGCCCCGTCCAGCGTGCGCGACACAGAGAAGTGATGCGTGCCTTCGGCCAGCAGCTCCACCGGATCCTCGATCGCCATCTTGTTCATCCACGCCGGCAGGCGCTGCATGATCGCGTGCGCGGTGGTGGTCTTGCCCGAGCCGACGACGCCAACCAGCACGGTGCCGCCGCCCAGTTGCATCGTGTTGCGATCCAGCAACTGTGCCTGTTGCTCGAAGTAGCCCAGGTCGTGCACGAAGTCGACGCGCTTCGTCGCCACCTCCTCCCGGTGCATCCGCATGACCGTCACGTGGCCGGTCGCGCTCTGCATCGAGGCCCAGCGAAACACCACCGGCTGGCCGTCGATCTTGGCCCGGATGCTGGTTTGCTGCGGCAGCACCCGGCTGAAGACGCCCTGCGAGCCGCCCTTGCCCTTCTGCCAGACGTGGGAGAGCGTATCCAGCATCATCCCCGTCTCCATGCGGAATTCGGGCGGCGTGACCAGATAGCCGTCGATGGCCAGGCGCACCTGCGAATAGCCGCCCTGGTCTTCGACCTCCCAGTGCAAATCAGACGCCCCCTCGCGCAGCGCGAAGCGGCCGACCGCATCGAAGTTCTGCCAAAGCGCGCTAGCCGGGCGGCGACCCGCGCCGACGTCCAGCCTGTCGCCGCCACCAGTCGGCTCGACACTGCCGCGCGAGAGCGCGACCATCACCTGTGCCGCGGCCAGGTGCATCACAGGCGTTGCCGGGTCGAAGCGAAGGCGCAACTGGCGCAGGATCTCCTCGGTCACGTCCGAGTTCGCCATGTCCAGCGTGAGGATCAGGGCGAACCGACCCCGGCCCTCGGCGCTGGCCGCGGCCTCGACGAGCACGGGGCAGATGACGTGGCGCAGCGACGGCGCCATGTCGAGCTCGTCATATAGCGTGCGCACGAACTCCGGCAGGTCGTCGACCGTCGCGATCTCGGCGGCGCAGACCTCGCTCGCCCGCGGCACCAGCGTTGGCGCAGTCCGTCCACCCGGTGCGCCGGGCGTCCCCGGCACGAAGGCTGCCGCGCCGCCTGTCAGGACCGTGACACCGGAGCCGCCGCTGGAGAAGCCGTCGGCTTTCTCGCGTTTGCTGAAGAGTCCCATGGCCGCGCTCAGCGTTGCGCCATCGTGGCTGAAGGCGATGCAGAAGCCGTCGGCGCACCCATTGGCGAAAGCGGGGAAGGCGGCAGGCTGGGCAGCGGCATGGGCACCGGGGCGGCGCCCGGCACCGGGCCCATCGACGGCAACGGGAAGAACGGCGGCGTGCTTTGCGCCGAAGCTGCGCCCGGGGTCGGCAGCGGGCTGGAGCGAGCAGCCCCGGCGCCGCCCCGCTGCGGCATATCCACCAGCACCGCCGCATCCTCCTGCACAACCGGCGCAAATACACGAGCCTTGCCGCGCGCGAGTGTGGTACCGCTTTCGGTGATGGCCAACACCGTATAGCCACGCCACTTGGCGCCAACCTTGGCCGGGTATACCTGGTCGCCCCAGCGCACGTAGCTGCGCAGGGTCATCGCACCGCCCGCTCCACGCCCGTCCACGCCATAGAGGGCGATGGTCTGCGGGGCGCGCTCGACCGCGGACTTGACCGCCGCGCCAGCCGGAGCGGCCGACACCGCGGCGGGCGGCGCATTCTTGTCCAGTTCCTGCTGGAGCTTTTGCAGCGCCACTTTGGCGTCGGCATCGATCAGCTTCTGGGTGAGCGACTTGTCATCGTCGGCCAGTGCCGGGCCAGCCACCAGCAAGGCGAGTGCGGCGACAGCGGCGGCGCGGATCGGGAACGGGGTTGCACGCATGGGAGGGTCCTTAGGACCCTAGCAAAAATAACTTGAACAGTTGTCCTCGCGTCTATACGATGCGCACATGGATATCAGCGAGGCAGTCGAAGCGAAGTTTCGGGCCCTGCAGGCGCGCCTTGATGAGGCGACGTTGCGCCTATGGGCCGCCGCCGAAGCGCGCAGCCTGGGGCGTGGGGGCGTGAGTCTGGTGGCCAAAGCGATAGGCATCTCGCGCACCACGATCTATGCGGGACTGGCCGAACTCGAAGCGGCCGGTGGAGCGACGCGGGACATGACGGCCAAGCGCATTCGTGCCCCGGGAGGCGGGCGCAAGAGGCTAACTGAGCTCGATGCGAGGTTGTTGGAGCACCTGGATGCACTGGTGGAGCCGACCAGCCGGGGTGACCCGATGTCAGCACTACGATGGACGTGCAAGAGCACCACCCGTCTGGCCGAAGAGCTCAACCGGCTGGGGCATCGCGTGAGTCAGCGCACGATCTGCGATCTGCTGACGCAGACGGGCTACAGCTTGCAATCGGTGCGCAAGACACGCGAAGGCGCGCAGCACCCCGACCGCGACGCGCAGTTCCACTACATCGCCGACAAGGTGGCGCAGTATCAGCGCCAGCGTCAGCCGGTCATCTCGGTGGACACGAAAAAGAAGGAGCTGATCGGCGATTTCAAGAACGCTGGCCGCGAATGGCAGCCCAAGGGCCAACCCGAGCAGGCGCGTGTGCACGATTTCATCGACGATGAACTGGGCAAGGTTGCCCCGTATGGCGTCTATGATGTGACGGCCAACGAGGGCTGGGTCAGCGTGGGCATCAACCACGACACCGCCGAGTTCGCGGTTCAAAGCATCCGTCGCTGGTGGCTGGAGATGGGCCGTCCGTTGTATCCGAAAGCCAGGCGACTGCTGGTCACCGCCGACTGCGGTGGCAGCAACGGGTATCGTGTGCGGCTGTGGCGGGTGCAGTTGCAGCGACTGGCCGACGAACTCGGTTTCGCTGTGCAGGTGTGCCACTTTCCGCCGGGTACGAGCAAGTGGAACAAGATCGAGCATCGCCTGTTCTGCCATATCACGAACAACTGGCGCGGCCGACCGCTGTTGACGCGTCAGGTGGTAGTGAACCTCATCGGCAGCGTGAGTACCGCTGAAGGGCTGAAAGTGCGTGCGGAACTGGACGAGAACATGTACGACGCAGGTATCAAGGTCAGCGACGCCGAACTCGCTGCCGTGGCCATTGAGCGCGACGAATTTCATGGCGAGTGGAACTACCGCATCAAACCTCGAACATCTCGTCGCAAGACGTAATTGTTCAAGTTATTTTTGCTAGGATCCTTATCAGTCGCGGGCGAACGCATCGCCCTTGACCGTCAACATGAATTTCGATTGCTTGAGATCCGGCGCAGCGTCCAGATTCACCACGAGGTCGATCGCCTTGACTGTGACGTTAGGCGGGAAAGCCGCGAACTCGGTCACATTGCGCAGCGGACCGGAGATTTCCCACGGGGCCGACAGCACTGGGTGAAGGAGCGACGCCGGTCCTTCGGGGGGCACCGTGCCAAAGATCGACAGATTCTTCAGCTCCGCCTTGGTGGCCACCGGGCGCAGCGTCTGCAACTGGGAGCCGAAGCCCACCCGCAGCGCCATCGCCTTGGTCGGCTGTTCCAGCACCGCACCGAGATTGCGCGCCTCACCCACCGCCACCTGCGCACTCACTACCGCCCTGGTGTCGTTGGCCTGAAAGACCGGCGGCCCGAAGGCATCCGGCAGCGCCACCACAAAGGTCTGGTTGGTCAGGCCTTTCGCGCCCTGCCGAATCTCAAAGGTCAGGGCGCAGTTGGCCTTGGGCATCACCACATCGGCACAGTTGATGCTGGCGAGCGACCAGCCCCCGACCTGCAGCGGCACATCGTTGGCGAACCACTGCACCCAGGCGGGCAGCGCGACGCCGGCAAGCGCCACCGGCCCGGCGGCACGCGCGGTCAGATCGTCCGCATAGCGCTCAGCCGGTGTCTTCTGTGGCGGCGGCGGATGCAGACGGCGTTGGTAAGCGTCGTACTCGGCTTTGCCATACGGCCAGCCCACCGCCGCCGCAGCCGCCAGCACCGCCAGCGTCAGGACCCGCTTGCGTTGGCTCGTGGTGCGGGGCTTCTTGAGCAGCGCGGCCGGCCCGGCATGTGCCACCAGCATGTCCAGCGTGTACGGCACGTGCGTGACGTGGCGCTCGGGCGGCAGCAACGGCAACAACTCGGGCGCGTTGCCCACCAACTTGAACTCGCCGTCGCACTTGGCCGGGAAGTCCGACGCCAGCTGGGCGAGCGTCTTCTCGTCGCGCACCACCTGGTCAAAGCCAACGCGCGGGCGCCCCTTCACGATGCCGCAGACGAGATACACCGGCGCCTGTCCGGGCGCTTCCAGCCGGAACACGAAGAGCGCATTGGGCACCAGTTCCGGCACGCGGGCGATGGACGACGCACCCGAGTACAGCTTGTCCTTGATCTTCGCCTGCGCGTCGGCCCTATCCAGATAACCCATGTGCAGCGCCTGGTCGTCGTGCCAGATCCGCGTCGCCCTCACCTCGCGCGCAATGTCCGCCGCAAGAGCCGAGGGGGCATCGCTGCCCGTCAGCGTGCGCCACTGCATGCCGAAGACGAGCTTCTTGCCGTGGATGTCGAGAATCATTGCGCCTCGCCCTGGTCCTGCACCATCACGGTCGCCAGCACCAGCGTGAAGGTGCGCGACTTGCTGGCCGTGAGCGACCCGCCGAGGATGGTCGGCAGGTACTCGCCCAGGGTACGGTGGGAAAACTGCGAATCGGTCTGATCAAATGCCGTCACGATCACGGTCTGGCCGTTACGTACGATCAGGTCCTGCGCTGGGATCCCCTTCGCCACAATCTTCGGCACCTGCACAGACTGCTGATTGTTGCCCGAGCCAGAGGTAAAGGTCTCGATCGGACCATCCAGCGCCGACTGGTCAAAGGCGAGCGTGAGGTTCACGTCGTCGCGAGTGTTCGCGTCTGGGAACAGGGTGAGCTTGAAACCAACGGTGCCGGTCGAGGTGGTAATGCCGGGAATGCCACCGGTGCCACCAACCGTCGTCGAGGCTGGCGTCGTCGACGACACATAGGTGAACTGCCTGCGGTTGTTGTATTGAGCGCCGTGGCGATTGCGCAGCGCCATCGGGATCGTGACGGAGGTCGTGACCGTGCCGTACTGCTTGAGCGCGTTGACGATCGCCTGCGTGCCATTCCACCCGCCCGACGTGATCCCCAGGCCAAAGCTGCCGGCGTTGGACGACACAAGCGATGCGGGCGAGAGCGCCGTGAACGTGAAGCTCGGAATGTGCTCCAGCGCCTTGGTAAGCACCGCGTTCCAGTCCGCGCCGGCTTCACCATTGTCAGTAACCGTGAAGTCGATGGTCTGGAACTTCACGTACACCATGCGCGAGTAGATGGCAATTTGCTTGCGCACGATCTCGTCGGCCGCCTCGACCGCTTCCTTGGTGTCCTTGAGGGTCAGGATGCCGGTGGCCGGGTTGAGCTCGGCGCGGCCGACCATGGTCAGTGCAGGCTCGATGCTCTTGCGGATGCCGTCCATGTCGTCCAGCTCCTTGGCCTCAGACTTTACGGCTGCATCGATCTGCGTAGCCTGCCCGCCGCCGCCCACGTTGGCGTTACCGCTGCCCTGCGCGCTCTGCTTGAACTCGGTGGTGAAGGAACTGGTACCCGCCTTCATCGGCAACTGCCACATCTTGGTGGTGAGCCGGTAGAAGTGAATCACGCCCTTGGAGGCGTTGTACTCCCAGTTGATCCCCAGGCGCGTCGCGATCAGGTCGAGCATGTTCGCCAGCGGCATCTTCTCGCTGTTCTTGAACTCGACGTTGAGCGCCGTCTCGATCAGCGGAGTGGCCTGACTGGCGGCAGCTGGGCTGGCGCCGCCGGCAAGCAGCGCCCCCGGCAGCGGGCCATTCGTGGCGGGCGCTGGGCCCAGGCCCGTCGTAGTAAGCGGATTGGCGCTGGCGGGGCCGTTCTGGCCCTGGCTGCGCAACTGGCCCCCCGCCTGCGTCATCAGGCTGCGCGGCATCAGCAGATTGGCAGGCAGATACACGTCGGACTCGATCTTGACCGGAATACCAGTCGCCATCGTGATGCGCTGCGCAGCGACGGCCAGCGGCATCACGCGCTCGGGGAACATGACCCAGGTATCGACGTTGTTGCGCAGCGCGAGCGGCAGGGTCACGTTGCGCGCAGTCGGCACGGGCTTGCCCACCAGATACGGCTTCGCGACTTCCTGCTCGGCTTCGACGGCGGTGCGATCGCGGCGCATCTGCGCATACAGGCTCTCTGTACGGGCCATCTGTTCTGCGCGTGCGTCGGCGCCGGCCTGGCGTATGTCCCGCTGTAGCTGCGGTGACACGCAACCGGCCAGAGTCGAGCACACCAGCACCGCGCCGGCGGTCGGGCGAAAGAGTCGGTTCATTTTCATGGGATATCGGCTCACTGGCTGAGGTCGCACTTGGTGGTCAGCTTCACGACCCGAACGACGTTGTTGGAGTAAAAGCACGGCTTGATGATGTAGTCCGTCATCTCGGTGGAGGACAGCACGCGGCGCACGGCGGCCTTGAAGTCCCCATCGAACACGTCACTCCCAACGATCGGCACGTCCCTTTCCAACTCCCACGGCGCGGCGCTCCAGCCGGCGCGCGACGCCCAAGTCTCGACCAGCTGACGGAAATTACCGTCGACCGGCGACACCACCCACGTGCTTGGCGCGGTGGGCAGCGCGGCGGTGGTGGCCGGCATCGGGGCCGCGGGCGGGGCGGCGATGGACGCCGGCGTGGACGAGACAGACGCGGCCGCAATGTCCGTGGCCGGCGTCGCGATCACCGTAGCCGGCGCTGCCGTGGCAGCCTTGACACGCTTGGCATTGGCGGCGAGCAGCTGCCAGCCGGCGCCTGCCAGCGGCGCGGTCGGCTCGAAATGGCCGGTGGCATCGACGCCAAACGGCGACGCGCTGGCGGACGTGCTGGCAGGGACAGCGGCATGCGCCACGGCACACAGGGACAGCGCGCTCGCCGCGACGAGGGTCCGGCTCAACCGGGCAGGAGAAAGAGGCTGGAACATGGTGTCGTACCTTCTGGAATCGGGATGCTTGTCGTTACTTGGGCTGCGTGCTGAGCAGGCTCTGATAGATGCGGTTCGCGTACCGGATCCGCTTGTCGGGGGCACCGGCGTTGTAGCAACCCACGCCAGCCCAGGTCGCGCCCACGCGGTCAAGACACTCGCGCAGGATCCACGCGCCCACATAGGCGCTCACACACGGCTCGAAGAGCTTGGCGCGCGTGATGCCATAGCGGGCCAAGCGCGGCAAATGCACCGAGTTGATCTGCATGAGGCCGATGTCCTCAGTGCCGTTTGTGTTTCGGTTGACCTGGTCGGCGCGCATCCCCGACTCATGCCGGGCGATGGCGCGCAGCAGCACGGGGCTGAGTTGGTGGTAGGCCGCGGCGTCGTCCAGGCAATCAGCGCGGGCTTTGCCGCTCACGAACGCCGAGGCGGCCGCGCACAGCGTGAAGGCGGCGACGCCAGCGGCAAGGCGACGGATCATTGCGTCACCGCCCGTTCATAGAAGCGCACTTCCGGCACACGATCGACCTGCACCACGTTGCCATCGGCCACTACCGTCAGATGCGCCGAAATGCCGTTGAACTTGTAGTAGCGATCCTTGTGCTCGCCACTGCCGCGCCGGCTTTCATTGAAGACTGAAATGCTGCCCATCGACTTGTCGAAGCTCAAGTACGTCGCACCGTCCTTCTCGAACACACGCGAGAGACCCGCCTCGTTCTGTTGCGCAAAGAGGTAGTGAATGCCCGGCACACGGGCCACTTCCACGGCCTTGCCGTCGCCGCGCACGGTGAAGCGGTCGACGGTGGCCAGCGACAGCGTCTTGTCCTCGTCGCGCCACTCAGTGGAGAGTCGTTTGCCCTCCGCATCCTGGAACAGCAGCTCGCCTGGCTTCTGGTCGAAGCGAATCTCGATGCGGCCCGCCTTGGTGTCGCGGATCGCATTGGCGTCGAAGGCAGTGGCGAGCGTCGACGGCTCGGCGGCAATGCCAGCGGTCGGCGCTGGCGCCGCGGCGGGGGATGTGGCGGGCGAAGCGGTAGCCGATGCCAGGACGGACTTCGGCACCACTTCGGCGGCCACCGGTGCGGGCGCGGCGGCCAGCAACGAGGCGACCGGGGCATCGGCGCGTCGACGGCTATCCACCGCAAAGGCCTTCGGCGCGGTGGCGCGCAGGGCCACGTGCCGACGCTCGAAGTCCACTTCGGCGTATAGGTTGCGTAGCTCAAGGACGCGTCCAAGCGCCTGCAGCCAGTTCTCACCGGCGGCACTTTGCAGCGACACGTCTGCGGTGAGCGCGATGTCCTTCTGTGCCGAGCCCGACCAGCCGGCCGGCGCGAGCGACTTCACCATCGCGGCGAGCGGCATTGCCGACCGCCCGGCGCGCACCAGCGCAAGATCACGATGCTGGCCGATCAGGGCGATGCGCCCCGAGAAGCCGGCGAGACTCCCCGGCAGATCGCCCACCGGGTTGGCCGGCTCACTGGTGAAGCCGTTGGCGCGCTTCCAGCGGGCGACGACACTCTGGCCGTTCACGCTGTAGCGCACCACGTCCGGCACCCCATCGATGACCCAGTATGGACCGTTCTGCTGTGCGCCGTCGGCCGACACGAGCTGCCCGGCACGCGGCTGGATATAGGTAGACTGGCCGTCGTTGAAAATCAGCGCTGGGCGCTCGCCGGCGCGTGCCACTACCTGATAGTCAAAATCGAGCGGGTCGGTATCCGCCGCGACGGCAGCGCCGCTCGCCGCCAGGGCCAGCACGGAGATCAGAAGCGGCTTCATCATGGTTGAGGGGCCTTCAGTCGCTGGAAGTGGGTCATGAATCGGGCAAAGTACGGCCCGCCGCGCGCCGGATCGGCGCTGTGGTACCAGGCCACCGCCTTCATCGGTGAGCCGCTGCGTTGCAGGTTGTCCGTGAGAATCGCTTCGGCGGCGCGGATATTGGTCGCGGGGCTCAGGGCATCCCACGCCGACGCGAAGCGCTTGCCGTGGTAACACCAGTTGATCTGCATGATCCCGACGTCGAAGTCGCAGCGCTTGGCGGCCAGGAGCTGTTCGATCGCCGCGTGCGCATCCTCGCGGGTGGCGAAGAACATGCCGCGGCCGGCGACGTTGAGCGTCCACGGCCACGGACGGCCGCGATAGGCCGATTCGTTCATGGCGATGCCCATCAGGATGCGGGGATCTACCTTTTCGCTCATCTGCGCGAAGGCTTCGGTCTTGGGCGCGCAGGCCCAGCCACCACGACGCTCGACTAGAGCCACCTGTGCGCCATCGTCCAGGCGCTCCGGGCGCAGCCAGCCGTCGCGTGCCAGCAGCGCGACGAGCGGCACGGCTTGCCCTTGCCCCAGCACGACAGGGGCGTGGCCTGCTCCCATGCGCAGCGTCGCGCCAATCCACCGCGCGGACCAGCCGAGGAACGGGTCCAGACCGCAGAAGAGCACCGGCATTCCCGGCAGCGTGACAACGCGTGCACCCGCCGCGTCACGCACGACCAGCGCCGTGGGACTCACCATCGCTTCGATGGTCTGCGCGCCCGCGCCGCCCATGGCGAGTGCCAGCAAGATTGCGACAGCATGCTTAGTCCCCCGCCTAGTCACGATAGGGCTCCAGCACGATGTCGTGCTTGACCTGTACCAGTAGCTTCTGGCCGGGCTTGGTGGTGATGGTCGGACGGATGTTCTGATTGCGGTTCAGGATCGTCTGCGCGGTTTGCGCAGCGACCTGCCCCGCCGTATTGCCATAGGTGGTCAGGCCATTTGGACCGACCGTCGTGGCCGTGGCGGTGTCGTTAAAGCGCTGCTCCAGCACGCCGATGATCAACGCGCCAGCAAAGATCTTGAAGAAATGGTTGTTGACGTCGCCGCTGATGCCGGCGTAACCATTGGGGTCGGCGCCACCCATGCCCAACAGTGGTACCCACTTGCCGTTGGGCAACTGCATGCGCACGAAGGCCGCGAGGATGCGCTCCTGCCCAATGGCAATGTCGCTGCTGTACGTGCCAACCAGCGTGGCGCCGGCCGGGATCGCCTTGCAGGTGCCATTCACCGTGTCGTACACGTCGTTGGTAACGGTCGCACGGAACTCGCCCGGCTTGTCAGAATTGAGGCCACCGACGAAGGTGGCGGGAATCACGAAACCCTGGCTCACCGTACACGGGGCGAGCTTGCCGGCGAACCCGGTACGGGTAAAGCTCGTGGCCGCCGCACCGCGCAGGAATTGCGTGTCGCTCGATGTGTTGCCGCCCTCGGACCCAGCCACGCCGGGCATGCCCGCAGCGCCGCCAGCGCCACCCGGCCCGTTCATGCCTCCCACTGCGGCCAGCTGCCGGGCGCGCATCTGCGCCGGATCGACCACGCCGGAGAGATCCGGCTGGCGCTTGACGTCGCGCCGCATGGCCTTGCCGTCCGACTTGAAGATCGGTGAAGTCATGACGGTATCCATGTCGTTCGCCTGCTTCAGCTCAGCGGTGGGCGCCCCGGCTGTCGCGGGTTGCACGAAATCCTTCGCGGTCATCACCGGCGCCTTGGCCGGCTCCGGCCTGGTCGCCTCGGCCGCCTGCTGCGCCGCCTGTTTGCGCGCCTCATCCTGCTGCTGCCGAATGAGCTGATCCAGCCCGCCGTTGTCGGGCGTGCTGGTGCGCTCCTGCAGCTTCTTGGCCTTCTTCTCCTCGGCCTGCTTGGCCAGATCCGACTCCATGTTGCTCTGGTAGAAATACCCAAGCGTGCCCACCAGCACCGCCGCCACCACGCCAAGCGTGGTGACGATATTGCGCGGCACCTTGCCGCTGATCAGGCGCTCCTTGGCGTCGGATACGTCAGTCACAGACTGCTTCACAATGTGCGCCTCACTCAGAACAGACCGAGAAAGCGGCGCTTGCCACGTAGCACCCTGACTTCGGTGTCGCCCGAGCGCAGCGCGATCTCGTCGGCCAGTCGCTGCATCACGAGAAACTCGCCCCGGCGGATGAAGTTCGCCACCACGTAGTCGCTGCCGTCCTTGTACAGCGCGACCGGCCAGTCCGCGCCCCGGGGAATGCGCATCCAGATGGCGGTGCCGTCATCGAACACCGTCTCCGGCTTGAACCCGGCGCTACCGTCCACCCGGTAGTCAAAGTTCAGTTTGTCCGGAGAGACTGCAACGGTATCCGGCGCCGACGTTGCCAGCTCCCGCTCGGCCGCGCCTGGGCCATGCTCCGCCCGCGCCTTTGCCTTCGCGCCGAACGGCTCTTGCACGCGGAAGCGCACCTTCTGGTAGAAGATCCCGCCCAGCGGCGAGGACACCAGCGTGAACTCGTAGCTGCGCTTGTTGGTATTGACTGACAGCGTGTTGACCAGCCCCGGGCCGCTCGGCTTCACATACAGATGGTTCGCACCATCCGTCTCGAAGCTCCAGCGGATGTTCTCGCCCCACGCCGGATCGCCCACAATCTGTTCGTCGGGCGCAAACTCGATGGTGGTCACCTTCAGCGGCGCTGTCAGCACGCGAAAGATCTGATCGGCGCTGTAGGGGAACACCACCAGGCGCGAGTC
The DNA here is from genome assembly GCF_032465815.1 of Cupriavidus sp. BIC8F. Lineage (NCBI taxonomy): Bacteria > Pseudomonadati > Pseudomonadota > Betaproteobacteria > Burkholderiales > Burkholderiaceae > Cupriavidus > Cupriavidus sp. BIC8F. The sequence continues at coordinate 275,407 of NZ_CP136097.1, forward strand.
GCCGGGCAAGGCGACGGGCTCGACCCCGCCGTTGAACGGGTTCATCGGGTTCATGGCGTCAGCCATATCGCCAATCCCGAGCGCGGGCAGGGGCGGGGGCGCCTTGCGCGAGGCCTTGTCGGCCGAGAAGCCGGGGCCCGCCGACAGCATCAGGCACATGGCCGCAGTCAGGCCAACGACGGAGAAACGGGAACGCAGGGATTGGGACATGGCATAGGTAGCCGACTCAGGCGGCAGACTTCTGGATGCTGAAGAACACGGGGTAGATGCCAAATGGGTTGGCGGTCAGTACCGCGTCGCTCTTCGGGGGATCGATCTGATAGCGGAAGGTCATGGCGTAGCGCTGCTTGCGCGGCTTCGCCCCCTCGTCTCGGGTGGAGGTGACGAACTCCACCGCAACCGTGTTGTCCGGCAGCAGGGCGATGTTGGTGACCTGCACTTCGCGTACCAGCGACGGGCTTTGCGCGATGGCTCGGAACGGCGCGTCCTCCGACAGCCAGTCTTCGAACTGCTTGCGGGCCGCGCCCACCATCTGCTTCTTGACGCTGTTGATGTTCTGGAAAATGCGCGAGTCTTCGATCTCGGTGGTGAGCACCGGCTCGATGGTGAACATGCGCATCACCACGTCTTTGAAGGCAACCTGGATTTCCAACGCCTTGGGCTGGTAGGCCTCCAGCTCTCGCGCCACCGGCTTGCCATTGGCGTCGGCCGACACACCCACCACGCGCACGACTGGATCGGGCGGCTGGCGCGTCATGACAGCCGCTACGGCCACCAACGCGGCGACGAGCGTTGCCAGCTTCCAGTGATTGCGCTCGACCAGCACGCGCGCCGTGCGGTCGAACAGGAACTGCGTGACGTCCTCACCCGCATACATGCCGGGTGCTGGCGAGAGGACCTTCTTGGAATTGCGGCGTGAGAACAGTGGCATACGGCACCCGTTTGGATGCCGCTAATTGAACCAGTGAATCAGGCCAAGTTAAGATGCGAAAGCTATACGATTATTGACAGCTTTCCGCGAAGCCCACGTTATTGGGAGTGCGACCGTGGCAAAAATGGCAAGTGCGTTTCGGCACGAAGTGTCGCGAGTCTGAGGTGCCACTCAACCATAACGAGCCACGAAGCCGGTCCTTCGACCGCCGCCCTGCACGCGCATGCTCGGAAGCTGTCCTGCGTGGTGACGCAGCGCCTTGGGCCAGGAAAATTCCGCTTTGACCACCGGTCGATCCTGAGAAAGCTCACACTTTCGTATCGTCTTTCCCAGAATCCCAGTCCAACCGGTTGGACTGGGCCACGCGTGCGCCCGCATATTCCACTTCACCCGGCCAGTTCACATGAGGTCGGACTGTCCGGCCTTGAGGTTCATGGTCGCGAATCGATGCGAGGTCACGATGCCACCCCGTAGAAAGCTCACGAAAATCGCATAGCTTTCGGCCGTCCGCGCACACGTCGAACGAGAACAATAGCGGCATGTCTGCTCCTGCCGCCCACCCCACCCTGCAATTCGACCAGCTCGAAGCGAGCGCGGTCGCGATGTTCTTCGAAGCGCTTGGCCCCATCAAGGCTTACGTCGAGGCTTCGGACATTGCCGAGGTGATGATCAACCATGCCGAAAGTATCTGGATCGAACGCCATGGCGAACTACGCCGGCTCGATATTCGACTCGATCCGGCCATGATCGAAGGCGCTGTGCGGGCGCTCGCCGCCTCGGTACAGAAGTCCGCCGTGCGCGGCACGGACCAGGGCATCATCAATGCCGGCTACCAAGGCATGCGGATAGCCGCCGTGATGCAGCCTACCGCCATCGACGGCAACGCACTCAGCATCCGCCGCCACCGCGAGCAGAACCTCTCTCTTTCCGACTACGTCGAGATGGGCGCCTTCTCTGCGCGCGTGGCCCGTAGTACCGCTGACCACAAGCCGATCTTCGATGGCCTGGTAGAGGATGAAGCGCTCAAGGCAGCGCTCAACCAATTGGTCGTGCAGCGCAAGAACATCCTGGTCGCCGGCGGCACGTCCTCGGGCAAGACCACCCTCCTCAACGCGCTGGTGGCCGAGATCCCCCACAGCGAGCGCGTGCTGTCCATCGAAGACACGATGGAACTGAAGATGACGGTGCCCAACAAGGTACGCCTGTTGTCGAACGCCGACACCCGCGTGACCACCCAGCAACTGGTCGCCCTATCACTGCGCTTTCGCCCCGACCGGATTCTCGTTGGCGAAGTGCGTGGCGGCGAGGCGTACGACCTGCTGCAGGCGCTCAACACCGGCCACGATGGCGGCATGGCATCGCTGCACGCCAACAACGCCCGCTCCGCCCTGTCACGGCTGGAGAGTCTGGCGATGCTCGGCGTCCCCGCCGGCTCCCGCTGGGAGCTGGACGACATGCGCAAGCTCATCGCCGAATGTTTCCACTACGTCCTGCACTTGCGCCGCACTGGCGAGATGCGGCACGTCTCGGAAATCCTGGAGATCCGGGGCTTCAAGAACAACGACTACGTCGTCAATCGCGTTTTCTAACTGGGAGTTCACCACACCATGCTTCGCTCCAATCCGCAACCGTGGATGCCGTCCAACACTATCTTGACCCGTTCCCAACACACAGCCCTGGTAATGGGCGCGGCACTGATGCTGTGCGCGCAGAGCGCCATGGCAGCCGACCTCGGGATCTTCAGCGGCCTGACCAATATGATCTGCTCGATCCAGGCACTGGTGAGCGGCCCCATCATTTTCGTGATCGGCGTGGTGGTCATCATTCTGGGCGCAATTGGTATCGCCAACTCTGAGTCGACCATCGTGAAGGTCGTCATGACGGCCATCGTCGGCATCGGCCTCGCGGCAGCCGCCATTCCGATCGCCAAGAACCTTGGCCTGACCCAGTACTGCTGATCATGCGCCAGCACGCCGTCAGCCGCTCGCTTTCCCTGCCGCGCATGCTCGGTGGCGCTGTGCGCGGGCTCGCGATCGCCAACGGAACCATCACCGCCCTCCTCTGCTATGCCACCTACACGGGCGGCTTCTGGACGGTGGCCGGCTTCTTCGTGCTTGGCCTGTGTGTCCACTTGTTCCTGCGCTGGCTCACCACCAGTGACCCATGGTGGAACCTCGTGCTGAATGTCTACAACCACTACGGCGACGTCTACGAGTCGGCCCCGTGGCACGGCAAGTTCAGCCCGCGCTTTCGCCGCCCCTACGGCTTTGATAGCGATCTGCCATGCTGAAACGCCGCCCCATGCAAGAAATCGCACCGTGGATGACGCTCGTCACCCCCGACCTCGTGCTGAACAAGGATGGCTCGCTGCTGGCGACGTTTGACTTCGATGGCATCGACGCGGACAGTCGCAACACGCTGGACGTGTCGGCCGCCCGTGACCAGCTCGATCAGGCCTGCCGCAGCTTCGACAGCCGCGTGACGGCATGGTGGCGATTACGCCACCGGCGCACTCGCGACTACATCGGCGGCACGTTTCCCGCCGCGTCCGACGCCCGGCTCGATGCGCTCAATCGAGAGCACATGTCCAGCGGCAAGTATTTCCACAACTCACATTCGCTCGCGCTTGCCTACACGCCGGAGAACGGCATCGACAAGGTGTTCGAGCGCATGGCCTATCACATGACGGTCGGCGGCAAGAACTTTGCCATCGCCGCCTTCGAAACCGCCAAGGACGTGTTGCTGGCCCGCAATGCCTTCGCCTTCGACTTGCAGCGCACCGAGGCTGACGCCAAGCGCTTCGAGTCGATGCTGGACGCCTTCACGGGCGGCGTGACCAAGCTCGGCCTCACCCGCCTGTCGATGCAGGACAGCCTGGCAGCGCTGCACCAGACGGCCAATCCGACCGTGCCACCACGCCGCGTCCGCTTTCCCGTCACGCTGCTGGATACACATCTGACCGAGTCGGAAGTGACCAGCGGCGCCGACAAGCTGTTCTTCGAATCAGCGCACGGCAAACGCTTCGCCGCCGTGGTGGCCGTCAAGGAATGGATGGGTTTCCAGGAAGCCGCGCTCGACGTGCTCACGCAGATCGACGCGGAACTGGACATCTGCATCCTCTATCGGTTCCTTGATACCCACAAGGCCACCGATTACATCGAGAAGATCCGCCGCTTCTACAAGATGGCGAGCTTCAACCTCTGGTCGATCGTCAAGCAGATGGCGGCGAAGGAGGAAGCGCAGAACGATGAGGGCCGCGAGCAGCTGGCCGCCGAAGCGGGCGACGCGCTGCGCCGCCTGACCGCCGAGGGGCAGCAGCACGGCTTCGTCAATATTTCGGTGATCGTCTACGGCGACACCGAAGCCGAATGCGAGGATGCCGTGAGCGAGGTGGTGGGTGCCATCACCAACGCGGGTTTCGGCCCGATCCGGGAGAAGGCCAACCTGCTGCCGGCCTGGAACAGCACCCTGCCCGGCCGTTGGGACAAGCAGCGCCGGCTCCAGTTCGTCGAGACGCCGGCCGTGTCTGACATTGCTCCATTGCGCTCAGTGCGCCCCGGGCCTACCCGCAACAACTGGCTCACCAACCTGTCTGGCGTCGAGACGCCACCGCTCACGTACCTGCCGACCCGCCACCGGACGGCACAGCGGGTCGACATGCACCAGCCGGGTGGCAATGGCCACCTGCTAGTGCTCGGCCCCATTGGGGCCGGTAAGTCGGTCATGCTCAACTTCCTTGTCACGCAGGCGGGCCGCCAGCGGGCGCGCCGCATCCGCTTCGACAAGGACCGCTCGACACGAATCCCTACGCTGCTCGCCGGCGGCAAGTTTGTCGACGTCACGGGACGCTTCCAGGCGGCCACGCAGACCAATCCGCTGTCCTTGCTCACGGATGCCGCCAACTTCGCGTACGTCACGGACTGGTTGGTGCTAGCGATCGAGGACGATGACTTCCGTTGCACGCCGCAGCAGCGTACTGACCTCTTTCAGGCCGTGCAGATCCTCGCGCGCTTTCCGCGCGAGCGGTGGACGCTGTCCAACCTCTGCACGCAGCTCCACGCCACGCTGCGTGAGCGCCTGCAAATCTGGGTGAAGGGCGGGCAGTACGGGCACTTCTTCGACCACGTCGAGGACGCCTTCGAGGTGAGCGACGACCTGTCGATCGAGATGGGCGACCTGTTCACCAATTTCCCGCGCGCTGCCGCCCTCTTCATGGACTATGCGTTCTACCGCATTAGCCAGTCCATGGGAATCCGCTACACCATCATCGAGGTGGAGGAGGCGGGCCTCTTCTTTACCAACCCACGCTTCTATGCCCGATTGGAAACGTGGATCGTCACGATCCGAAAGCTCAACGGCGCGATCTGGATGGCGACGCAGTCACTCCAGCAGGTTGCCCGGGTGGCGGACTTCGAAATCCTCAAGGACAACATCGCCAACGTCATCTACCTGCCCAACAACCAAGCCATCACGAGCAAGGAGCTGTACTGCGATGTGTTCGGCCTCACGCTCGACCAGGTGAAGATGATTGCCGAGGCGGTGCCCAACCGCGACTACTACTGGACCACCAAGACTCAGAGCCGAATGCTGCAGACGGCGTTCGGCAAGGAAATGGTCGCGATGCTGCGCTCCGACGGCTATGCGCAGGAAGTGCTCGACCGCCATCACGCGTCCGGACTACCGGACTGGCAAGACCGCTACGTGCGCGAAGTGCTGACGCGCGGCTAGTCCATGGCGTCCCGAATTCCCCATCTCACACTCAGAAACCTTCCCATGAACAATGTGCTTGCAGGCGTGCTGGCTTCGGCAGCGTTGACCGCCTCCTCGCTGGCCCACGCCGGCGGCTGGCCAGTATTCGACGCGGCCAACTTCATCAAAAACACCATGACCGCCGCCCAGGCGCTCAAGACCGAGATCTACGAGAACACGAACATCGTCTACCAGAACAAGATGATGCTCAATCAGCTCCAGCAGGCGGTGGGGCTGGATTCCGTCGCCATGACCACGCAGGCGATGGGCATCCAAGAGGACATCCAAAAGCACCAGCGCTACGGACAGGTGATGCGGGAGCTGTACGGTAGCCTCGCCAGTAACGCCGACTTTCTCTCAAACGTCCAAGGCCTGGTGGCGTCATCGAGCAAGACACCTGACCAGTGGTTCCGCGACCAGCGTACCTTGCTCGAAACCGGCGACAAGACTGCCAAGCGGCTATTCGGGCTAGGCCAGGACGTGACCAAAAATAACGAGAAGCTCGCTCAACGCCGCCGCGATCTGCAGGAGGACCTGAACATGAACCAAACGGCGCAGGCCACCGCCCAGCTCACCAACCAGATGCTGGACGTAATGGCCGGGCAGAACGCCGACCTCTTGCAACTGATCGGTGCGAAGACCCAGGCGGACGCGGTGAAGGACCAGAAGGTGAACGCGGATACTGCCGAGAAGACGGCGGCGGCCGAACAACTGGCTCGACAGCAGGCGGACGAGCTTCAGAAGCTGCGCCAACAGGTCTTCAACCGCGGCACCCTGTCGGGGAAGTGAGATGGCATACCTCGCGCCCCTGCGGCTTCTGCTGTGCGCCATTCTTGTCGCACTTTCCCTGGTTTCTGGGCCAGCGACGGCACAACCGAGCGACGAGTCTTCGAACATTGCTTCAACCCTAACGCCGGCTGCCGGTTCAACGGGAGAGGCTCTGTCTTCGACGGTCAGGGAGTTGCTTGCACTGCGTGATGGGCTTCTCGACAGCGGGATCGCCATTAGCCGAACCACGGCTCCTGAAGCCGGTAAATTCGCATGGGCCCTCACCGTCCTCACCCTGGTGATCGCCGGCTTTCGATTCACAGCGCATCGCAATCCCGTTGGCGCGTGGGTGGAGTTCATTGAATCGCTCACGGTTCTTGGCATCTTCGCCGCGATGTACCTCAGCTTCGATAGCTTCGGCACTGGAATCTTCAAGTGGTTCGATCAGCTTGCGCGCAGCATGAGTGGAGGGAACTACGACACCGGCTCGTTGCTTGCGTACACCGCCGGCAAGTTCCTCGATTCCTTCTTCAAGGCGTTTCGGGTAGCCGCCTGGTACGACAAGCTCGACGTAATCTTCTCCTGCCTCGGGTTGCTCATCGCCTTTGCTCTGACCGCCGCTGCGTCCATCGTTTACACCTACTTCGTGATGATCGGTCAGCTCCAGGCCGCTGTTGGGCTTGCGATCGGCCTGATCGCCGTCTCCCTTGGATTCTCGGAGTACACGCGAAAGTACTTCTGGGCGTGGCTCGACTTCATGCTCACCGCTTCGATGTATGTGGTTACCGCTGCGATCATCGCGAATCTGGTCGCGGCCTCAACAGGCGAAACCATCCAGAAGGTCGCCGACATTGGTACCAGCACGGCTGCCGCGGGATGGAAAGCGACCTCACTGTCGGTCCTGGTCCTGTTGATCTCGTTTGAGATTCCAAAGCTTGCCGGCTCGCTCTTCGGTACCGGTGGCGGCGTCTCTGGCGGCGCAGCAATGGGACTGGCAAAGGGTGCATGGAAGCTCGGAAAGTGAGGGAAGTGAAGATGAATAAGCACGTTCCGCAAGATGCGTCCACTCTGCTGGCGTCCCACGCGCAGCGCATTGCTCTGATTCGCCAGTATGCCAACGAGGCCAACCCTGCTGACTTTGATGCGAAATGGCTAGTCGTGTTGCGCGCCTGTGCAAGCTGGTTCTCCACCATGCCGCTACAGCCAGAACAGCACGCTGAGCCGGGTGGCGCGTTCCGCGCAACAGTCGAAGTGGCCTATTTTGCAATGCGCCTCTCTGGTGGACAGAAATTCGCCGCGGACCAGCCGTCGGAGCGTCGCCGGCGCTTGGAGCCCCAGTATCTGTATGCGCTGTTTCTGGCCGCGTGCTGTTCCTGGCTCGACGAACCCTGCCGGCACTTCCACTTCGTGCGGGAGGATACGGGCGAGCAGTGGCTGCCGGCCGCGCACGGCGCCTTTCACACCTGGCTCGCGGGTAATGCCTACCGCGTGATCCGGCTGGAGGCGCCGCTGCCAGTGGAGCGCATGCGCAGCGCCCTGTTGGCGCGCTCGATCCTTGGCACCGAATCGCTGTCGTGGCTGGACGGCCCGGTGTTGTCGGAGTTGTTCGGTGCGATCAACCCGGCCCCGATGCCCACAGGCTTCGAGGCGCAGTTGCACAAGATCGTGCGGCAGGCGGTCGCCGCGGCCCGCGACTACGAGCAAAAGGCGCGGCGCGCGGTGTTCGCCCCGGATACCACCGTGCCGCCCTCGGCCGAACAGCTTGCTGCGGAGGCGAACCCAGGCGCGCCGGCGGCCGGCGGCACGCGCAGCCCTGCCGCACCGAAGCCTGAGCCGGTCGCACCGACACCCAGCGCGGCCGCAGGTGCAGCGGCGCTTTTCCAGGCCCCCGTCGCCCCCGCCGAACCTGTGGTGGCCACGGCTCTCGCCACTCATGCGGAGACCGCGGCGCCATCGGCGCCGGCTACCCCCGCACCCGCGGCCATCGATGCCGCCGCCATTGGCCGGGCACGCCGCGACGCGCCGGATCCATTCATGGCGCTGCTGGGCGGCTCGCGCATGATGAGCGAGTTCTTCCGCGCGCTTGCCCAGGACGTCACCGCCGGCAAGATCAAGGTGGTGTGGGCCGAGAAGGGGCTCGTGCTGCCCAAGAAGATGCTTGGCAACTATGGCATCGCCAGCGACACGCTGATCGAGAACCTGCGCAAGCTCTCGCTCCTGTACGCCATGCAGGGCACCGACCTGATCCTGGCGGAGCGTATCGGCACGCTGATCCTGCCCCGCCCGAACACCCCGGCCTGAACCTATGGTTAAGTACATCAACCACTTCCGCCCGATGTTCGAGGTCTGCGCCACCGCGGGTTGGGCGCTGGCCCTGGTGCTGATCGCCGCCTCGGGCATGCCGCACGCCGGCTACTTCGCCGCGCTCTGCGTTGGCATGCTTCTACTACGCGGCTCGCAGGTATGGCGGGCCCTGGCCTTTCGCATGGCCATCTCGACCAAGTGGCTCGCCAAGATCCGCATCGACCGGTTGCTCACCGCGAGCGCGACGCTGCGCAAAAGCGACGATGCCATGTACCTCGGCACTGGCTTCGAATGGACGCAGAAGCACTGCCAGATCGCGCACGACATCCTGCGGATGCCGGCCTCCGAAATCCCCGGCCTGCCGCGCTGGCTGCCCACAAAGATTGCACGGGCCGTCGAAGCGCGGTTCGCGCCGCCCCAAAGCATCCGCGACCACACCCCGCAGGGCCAGTCCTGGATCCACGGCATGGAGCCGAAGAAGGCCCCCGTCCCCCTGCACTACAAGGCGCTGGGCGGACATACGGCCGTGGGTGGTACCACCGGCGCCGGCAAGACCCGTACTTACGAAATCATTGCGACCCAGGTGATCCACAACGCCGAAGACGTGCTGATCATCATTGACCCCAAGAATGACCGCGACCTCAAAGATCGTGTCAAGAAGGAATGCGAGCGCACCGGCCGCAAGTTCCTGTACTGGAAGCAGGCCGCGCCGTCCGAGTCGATCCGCCTCAACCCGCTGGAGAACTGGTCGCAGCCCTCCGAGATCCCGAGCCGCATCGCCCAGCTGATGGAAGAAGGCCCGTTCCGCGACTTCGCCTTCCTCTTCATCGACCGGGCGGTCAAGGGCGAGCTGTACGTAGGCGACAAGCCCAACCTGCGCTCGATCCTCAACTACGCGCAGTCCGGCATCAACAGCCTGCTCGAGCGCTGCCTCAAGCGTTTTTTCCCCGAATCCGGTATGGCCGACTGGGAGGATGAGGTCAACGGCTTCATGCAGAAGCTCGGGCAAAAGAGCGACGCGACGCTCCTCGACGGCATGGTGCAGCTCTACCTGCAGCGCTTCGCCAACGTCGGGCGCGCTCACGAATCAATTGACGGCCTGGTCTCGACCTTCACGCATGACCGCGAGCATTACATGCGCATCATCGCCTCCGCGCTGCCTCTGCTGCAGATGCTGGCCACCGGCGAGACCGGCCTGATGCTCGCGCCCAAGGCCGATGACTTCGAGGACGACCGAGAAATCTGGGACATCGACAAGATCATCAGGCAGAAGGCCGTGCTGTGCGTCGGGCTCGACTCCATGTCCAACAGCATTGTCGCCAAGGCCATCGCCTCGATGATCCTGTCCGACATCGCATCGGTCGCAGGCACGATCTACAATTTCTACGACAAGCCGCCCGGTGTCGTCCTCATCATCGACGAGGTGGCCGAGGCCATCAACGAGCAGGTGATCCAGATCCTGAACAAGGGGCGCGGGGCGGGCTTTAAGGCCTTTGTTGCCTTCCAGAGCCGGTCCGATTTGGAGGCAAAACTCGGTAATGCAGCAAAAATGCTGCAGGTCTTGGCGAACCTCAACAACCAGATCATCTTACGATTGGAAGACACCGACACGGCGCAGTGGTTCTCCGACAAGGTGGGCGAAACCGGCATCACCAACATCGTCCAGTCGAGCACCACCAGCACCGACAGTGAGGCTCACGTGGGCGAATTCAGCGGATCGGTGTCCCGTTCCCGGCAACTGGAGAAAGTGCCCCTGATCCCGGTGCGCCTGATTACACAGCTCCCCAATTTGCAATATTTCCTGCGGGTTTCCGGTGGCGCCGTCTACCAGGGCCGCATTCCCATCATCGAAGGATAAGTTCGCACATGACCAGCCTGTTTCGCCAGGTCGTCAAAGAGCACAAGCTCTCGGCCAAACTGTCGCCCGTCTTCATCTGCTTCCCGGAGCTGGATGACGTCTGCACCCGCCTCGTGGACTTCATCGGCCTGCACTTCATCGTGCGCGACGAGCCGCTGGTGAAGGAGATGCTGATGGACGCCCTCGCCGGCTACAAGGCCGAACGCAAGGACGGCTACGGCAACGTCGCCTTCATGCGAGGCCTCTTCGGCCGCGCGCACGATCTGTACGCCAAGCGCTATGCCGCCTTCAAGGGCGAGAAATACACCGTCTGGGCGCCCTTTCTGGAACCGATCCCGCTGTTCGAAGGCCGGCAGGCGCCGGGGTACGTGTGCCGCATGGTTGACGAGCCCTGCCCCGAGCCCATCACGCCGCGCAGCGCGGCCTTCCAGCTCGCCGCCCGCGTCCTCAAGGGACCGACCTTCCGCCGCTATTTCGAGGAATACGATGTCTGTGGCCAACTCGCTCATTGCTAAGCTTTCCGGCCTCGCTCCCGCGGAGGTCGCGGACATGCGGGCATGGGTGCGCGCGAACGATGCCGAGGCGCGGGTACCGAACCAGTTCGCCCAAGGCCGACAAGCGTTCGCCATGGCGATGGTGAAGCTCGAGCAGACCCGTCCCGCCCAGTTCTGGGGCGGGCTGCTCGCCTTCGTCGCGATTCCGATCCTGGCCCTGCACGCCCTGGTGCGCTGACATGAGCAACAGTCGTTTCGTATCGCACCTGCGTCTGTGGCTGATCGTCACACCTGTCCTGTTGGCGACGCTCGCGCCCATGCTGCCTGACGACGGGCATTTCGAAGTCGACGCGGCCGAACAGGCTTCTGTCGAGTCCCTATTCGGGGACGATCGAGCCGAAGACTTTGCCAGCCGTGCCAATGCGCGATTCGGCGCTTGGTTCGTTGACTCGGGCGTGATCCGCCGCTCCTATTCTGGCTCAGCCAACCCGAGCCTGATCAGCGACGGCGGCACGGCCGGTCTTGCGGCAGGCTGGATGCGGCATTTCTGGATGGAGATATACCGCAGCATTTACCGCGCCACGGTCGCTGGCAACTGGGCATGGGGTGCGCTCTTCTTTGCTGTCGCCATGCTTAACGACGGCGCCGTGCAGCGGCGCATCCGCGCGGCGGCGGCTGGGGTCGCTAGCCCCGTTGGCTTTCACCTCGCAGCGCACGGCCTGCTCATTACGCTCGGCGTGAGCGCGTCGGCCCTACTGTTGCCACTCTCGCTGCCCGCCTCCGTCTGGACGGTCGCCACCGCTTGCGTGGGCGTGCTGGCCTGGCGTCTGGCTGCCTCGTTCCATGTGAATCGGTAGCCGTCCTCGTATTCACCACTACCAACCGTATTCAACGCGGATCGCCCATCCATGGGGGTCCTTTCAGGAGAAAACCGCATGACCACCACTACCGACACCGCCGTTGTCAACCAGGATGACGCACTGCTCGCCGCCACCATGGATGCCGTGGCTCCAAACACCGCTATCGAGGAACCGGCCGACGCCGCGCCGGGCACCAGCCCCGGCGTCACCGACGGCGCCGACGACGGCTCGATCGAGCGTGAACTGGTGGACATGGAAACGGCGGCCGATTCGCTGCGCAAGGAAGGCCTGATTTCGGCCGACGAGGCGGAAGAAAAGAAGGCAGAGGTCGCCAACACCCGCAAGCGTTTCCGTGAGCTGAAGCCGGAGGACCGCGCCGCGATCATCCGCCGCCGTCGCGAGATCGGTGCGCAGATTCTCACCCGCCAATTGGCAGGCGCCGCAGTCGTGCCAGTCGCCATCAAGCTCAACCACACCCGCCTGCGCCCGCTGTTCGAGCAATGGTGGCCGTTCATGAATCGCATGAGCATCAACCTGCAGCGCTTCGGCGGCGCCACGTTCGGCAAGGGCGAGCTATCCACCGTCGAAACCTACTTCGAGCGCGAACTGACGCGCATGGAGGACTACGTCGATGAGCAGCTGCGCGTGGCGGAAGCGTACCGTGGCCAGCGCGAATCGGAGATGCGGGCCAAGAACGACATTGTGTTTGAGCCGACAGTCACACTCCCCTCTCTGAACCTGACGGTCGAGGCATACTCGCGCTTCTCCATGCGCGTGCTGGGCGTCCTGGCCAAGTTCGACCGCACCATGGATCAGTTCGACTTCATGGTCTGGAACGGCATCCGCGATCAGAGCGATATCAACGACGAGGTCGCGTCCTTCCTGCGCAAGTTCCACCCGCTCGGCCTGCGCAGCTACATGACTCACCTGAAGCTCATGACGACCGTTCGAGGCATTTGAACTCGTTGGCCAGTCATCCTCTGGCCGGCCACTCCCCTGCAACATCAACCGATTGACGGGATATGAACATGAAAGGCGCTTGGGTCGAGTTTCAGACCGATCTGGGCTCGTATGGTGAAGGCCGGGTGATCGCACATAACGAGCGCACCGGCGACCTGGTCATCCGTGACGGCGATGGCATCCACTGGCGAGGCGCCGAAGATCAAATCGAAGTCATCGTCCAACCTTCAGAACGGGACATGCATGCTGGATGAACTGAATCCCGCGCAACGAGAGGTCGTGGAGCTTCGGCGACATTGCGTCGCCGTGGCCTGCCCCGGTGCGGGTAAAACTAAGACCATTGCCACCAAGGCTGCGATGCTTCTGGCGGAGCCCAAAGCTACCGTGGGCGCCGTGACGTTCAGCAAAGACGCCGCGCTCGAGCTTCGAGAGCGCATCCTCGCGCTTGCCGGACCAGCGATAAAGAAGCGGCTGCTTGCCGGTACATTTCATTCTCTCGCCTATAAGCAGCTTGGGCGGCGCGACGGTGGCGCGCCAGACATCGCCACCGAGGGCGATCGTACCGGCCTGCTCATCCAGGTCCTCTCCGACGTCGGGTTGGACTGGAAGGTGGAGGATGCCATCGCAGCAATCGAAGCGATCAAGACCAACTTCGGCCAGGTGCAAAACGGCAGCGCGGAGGAAAACCTTTACCGCGGCTACCAGGATTCATTGGAACGAAATGGCAAGATTGATTTCCAGGACATGCTTCGGCTCGCGGTAGAAGGCATGCAGAACGGCACCATCGAGCCGTACCCGTTCACGTATCTTCTGGTGGACGAGTTTCAGGACACCGACCCCCTGCAGTACCAGTGGATTGCGTTGCATGCCCGGGCCGGCTCGATCGTGACCGTGGTTGGCGACGACGACCAAAGCATCTATGGCTTCCGCTCGGCGTTGGGCTTCCGGGGCATGGAGTCGTTCATTCGCCAGTTCGATGCCCAGGCGGTGGTGCTAGGCAACAACTACCGCTGCCACGCAGAAATCCTTGGCGCGGCCGACAGGATCATCCGGAACAACCGCGACAGGATTCCGAAGGAGCTGGTTGCGCACAAGGGCCCCGGTGGGCAGGTTCAGTTCCAGCGTTTCCCTGACGAGTATGCCGAGGCAGTGGCCGCCATGGAGCACCTGGCCGTGGCGCTAAGGAACGGCCAGTCGGCGGCAATTCTTGCCCGTACCAACCGCATCCTTGACCCGGTCGAGGCCGTATGCCGGTCGCATGGCGTCAATTATTATCGGGCGTCCGGCAAGTCGATCCTGAGCCGGCCAGAGGCTGCCCTGATGTGCAATCTTCTGGAACTGGTCCAGAAGACGAAAAGTACCGGTGTCGATTCGCTGCTGTCCTTTGTCGGGATTGGAACCCAGGAGCTCCGGCTCCTGCACAGCAAGGGCCGTGCGAATACAGAACAACGCCAGAGAAAAGAGCTTCTGGAACTGGGCCTCTCTGAAGCGTCCACCGATCGCTATCGGGAACTCATGAAGCGGCTTGCGGAGTGGCGATCGCTCTGTGACAGGCAGTTCTACTCCCTGGTGCTGGAAGGCGCGCGCGAGTGGATGATCCAACATGCCGACGCGGATCCTGCCCGTCGTGCCATTACCACGACCTATGACGTGCTGTCCCGACTCAAGGGTCCATTCTCCGACCGCCTGGAGTTCCTGCGCCGCGACAACAATGAGCCGGCGGCGGATGCGCTGATCCTGACAACCATGCACAGTTCCAAGGGGCTGGAATGGGATCGGGTATGGATCATTCGGGCGGAGGAAACCGTTGTGCCCGATGAAAAAAGCACCGAATCGGAAGAGCGCCGCCTGTTCTATGTGGCGGTGACCAGAGCGCGGGAGGATCTGCGTCTGTCGATGGCGAAGAAGAATCCGACCTCTCGATTTGTGTTGGAGGCAGGTATTGATGCGGCGATCGCTACATGATGCCGCAAGAGACATGCCGCTGTGACGGTGTTTGCTGCCAGCAAACGGAAGCTCGTGCAAGAAGGGATGACGTCCGACTTGCTCGCAAGAAATCCCGGGATCGAACTGCCAATGACTGCGCGACGGCTGATCGCCAATCGTCTACCTATCCGCCGCGGCACAAGTGCGGCGTGGCCACGCGGATTTCCAAGGAGGAGTGGATGAGCCCATAGGCGTCTCCACAGGCGAAAAAAAACCTGGAGTTGCAGCTCCAGGTTTTTCATCGGCATAGGCAAAAGAGGTCACGAGCTTCGAAACCCCTTTGACTCGATCTACAAGACGGATCGAGTGTACGAAGCTCGCGCCTTCGCTGTCAATGCTTCCTTTCGAAGTTTGCGCTGATCGAAGATGAAATGTAGCTTCGACGGGCTTCCTATTGCCCGAAGAATAACAATGTGCGGCGGTACGTCGCATGCTCCCAACCCTGTCGCTACCGACGACCGGCAACCCAAGGCAGTCAGGCTCGATGCCCGCGAGCTGCCTGAGCAGATTCTTAAGGCAATCGCGCTGGTCTACGAGTCCGATGGACTTCGGACTTTGCACATCACGAATCGTCAGGTACTGGCCACGCTCGTCCGCTTCGCTTTGAACCAGAAGGATCCCTCCGCGCTCGCCTTCATAAAGAAGGCAACGATTGCACAACACCTCGGGATCAGTGAGGCCACGGTCTATCGAGCGCTTGGCGCGCTTGAAGATGCGGGGCTGATTAAGCGTGAACGGCAGCAGCGCACCAGGGCGCAGCTCGAGGTCGTTGGGCGGATCGGGTTCTGCGCAAAGTTGCTCCGATGCATTGGGATCGCCAGTCCGCAGCTTCAGTCCACTGTCCACGTTCCGGCCTGCTCTGATGAGTCTGGGGCCTCTACACGTATCGCACCGGTGAGTGGCGTAAACAAGGCCATACAGTCTTCTACGAAGAAACATCCGGGGCCGGGATCCTTTTTGCTGATTGACGGTCGCACGGTGCCGGTGGACCTCGCGCCCCTGGTAAGCGACCAAGCGCTAAAGATGTCCGCGCTGTTCCTACTGATGAAGCTTGCGCGAACGGCGGGCCACCGATTGTCGGACGTCGTCTCGGCGGCTGGCAATGCGCTCAGGGCGCTCCGGGGGCGAGAACTGTTCGCGTACCTCAAGTCGCTCCTCGAAAAGCCTGTTGACTATGGACATGTAGTCCGGACGTGGAAGCTCCGTGAAGACGAAGAGCGCGCAGCCGAGGCTCGGGCCGCGCAAGAGCGGCAGCAGATTGCCGAACTCGTAGAAAGGTACCGAGGCAAACGGGTTTCAGCACCCGACGGATCGACCTATGAAGTCGATTCAGCGTCCATCGTGATCACCGACGCTAACGGCCGCCGAAGCTCTTTGGGGCACGACCAAGCGCGCGCCTGGCTCATTGAGATGGACAGATTAGCTGGCGGGCTTGCCCCTGGCGTTGCCCGGTCGACACAAGCGAGGCGGTCGTTGTCGGCAGTGGCGCATGCGGCTATTGCGAATATGCGCGGCTTGGTACGCTGCAGACACGAGTCTCAACATTTTCTGTGAGCTTGGCCGCAGCTAGCGGACCGACGGATTGCAGAGTAGTCCGCATGGTTCCGCGCTCCAGCGGGCATGCATTTCTCTGCCTATTGAACGCGCTATTGTGCGACTTGGGATTTCATTCGCCCGAACACGAACTGTCCCAGGTACCAGGACAGATCTGGAGTAGTCAGAATGACGTCTTCGGACACAGACGAGGACTCTAGCTTCATTCGCCTCAACACGAGCTTGCCCTCCCTCGAAGCAAGCCAAGCCCGAACAAGCTCGCGGCGAGCTTTGGCATCAGAAGCCGTGAAGTGCTCTCGACCTTGGCGCGATTCTTCATTCATGCGCGCTCGCGTTTCTTCCTCTCGCGAAGCAACGCTACGTTCAACCGTCGTCTTCACTGCGGCCTTGACGGCTTCCTTCTCCGTTTCCTCAATGAGCAACTTCGTCTGGACCTGAACCATGGTCCGCTCAGCTTCCGACATGCGCCAGTTATCGCGCAACGCCTTCATCAAATAGCCAGACGGACTCTTCTTCACCTGGCCGCGATTGAGCTTGAACCGTGTGTACTCAATGGCTTGGAGGACGCGGTCATCATTCCACGTCTCTCTGTTCTCAGATATCTCGCTGAACTGCCGGGTAGACAGATTGAACTCATCCTTGAGGATCTTGTAGATCTGGCTGGCATCGGACAAGCTCGCCATCACTGCATCGGCGGTTTCCTTACGCTTGAGCAGGAATCGGATTCGATCCACTTTCTTCGACGACGTCGATTCCGTTCTGGTTTCATAGGACAGCTCGATGTCCGATATCTCATTGATTTCCCGCACCGCCGGCTCTAGCCAGTCGCGCTTGAAATATTTGAAGACGCTTGCATTCGCGCCCATCTTCCCCGGCCAAGTCCGCATCTCGTCCAGCTTAATCCAGTCGGTGCGGCCAGCCGGCACGCTCGGCAAGACCTTGTCGTAGATCGCGCGTGCCAGGCTGCGAGTAAATGCCGTCGAAATCCGTAGACTTAGCCAATGAGACTTCCGCGGGTCTCTGATGTGCGGAATCAGGCTGTGGTGCACGTCGAAACGAATGCGGCCCCGGTGCATCGCCACCATGCCAATCAGTTGCACCTGAACCCAAATATCGTCTTCCGCAGGCTCACGGTCCGATGGGGTGTTGGTGACACGGATTTTCGCGTTCTGCGCTTCGTCTGCGATGGTGCGCAGATGCTTCAGGTTGCGGCTGTCGTACCGCATCAACCATTTGAAGTAGTTCAGCTCAACGTCATACTGATCAGGAACTTCCGGCTCTTGGGCGACGATGAAATAGGCAGCGTCAAGGAAGCGACGCGCCGCCAGCCCCATGTTGACAATTTCCGTAAAGAAATTGTTGCGCTGATATCCGATTTCGCGGTTCGCCTCGTTGATGGACGTACCGAGGTCGAACATGTCTTCAAACAATGCGAGCGCCATTTGCCGAGGCGTTGTCCTCGCTTTGACTTCTATCGGATTCTCGGCCGCCATACTCGTGGTTCCGCTCGTCTTGTGCTGGGGCGACTCTAGCACGTGATGGTGAGGTTCTCAACACAATGAACCTCACCATAATGGTCTCGACGGCGGGAATCGTCTGCAGGCACAACCAACCTCACCGTACGCACAATGAACCTCACCATGTGCCCGGTCATGTTGGCTGCGGATCGCAGTGCAGCCGCGGCCAAGCGCACATATCCACAGGTCACGCACAACTCACCTCACCTTCGCGCTCTCTGCACAAGGAACCGCACGTTTCCGGACAATAAGTTTCACCTTGTTGACACAAAGAATCGCACGATCGCGGCACAGTGAACCTCACCTTTGGCACATAGGACCTCACCTTCCTCGTACTAAACCTTTGAAGGGAAAGGATTTTGGCTGCGCCTGTTTGTTGGTTGGGTTGTTTACTTCAAAGAAAACCGACAAACAGCGATATTGATGCGCTTCTACGCGCGTGAATTGCCGCTGAGCGATAGACACGTCGAAACGACCGCAATAAGGCTCGCATGGATTCGCCCGCGTGACATGGCGGGGCCGCGCAGGCCGGGCCCCCCACCAAAGCTTACCGGTATGGACGCTTCCTCAGTGAATTGGCCCTCTGCTACCTGCTGCAAAACACCGTTCAGAACAATTTCAGGGTGAGGTTCTTTGTGCAGCAGTAAAGGTAAGGTCCGTTGTGCGAGGACCGACGCAGCACCTTCGAAGCGAGGTGAGGTTTTTTGTGCACGGTTTCTGCAAGGCGACACAATGGACCTCACCTTCCCTGCTCCTTCGGACGTTCCGCCGACAAGTCGTTCGAGGGCCGCCGGCTTCATTCATCGCTGCGCACAACGAATCTCACCGTGGCGTAGGCGGTGACCGGAACTGAAGGTGAGGTCGATTGTGCTGAATTTTACAATTGCACTTCTGGCGACGCGCCGGGCGCCCGATCAGGGAAGGCGCAGTGCGTAATTCCCGGGTCTGATGGTGAGGTCATTTGTGCTGATCGTTGGGGCCGACCCATGCGAAGGCAGCTGCGACCACCCAGGTTGCAATGGACTGTGTTGAGAAAGGCGCATCTTTTTTGCCTAAATTTTAGGCAAACCTGTGGTTTTTTAGGAAAGTTGGCTTCCAAAACAGGTATTTATAAAGCGTTGCTCAAGCGTTTCCTGTATTCTGAGGTTTCCAGAATTTTTCGGAATAACCTCAGAATGGTGAAAACGAGCCAACTTCCTGCAGTCGACAGGACTGTCCCGCTTGAGCAGATATCCCAGTTCGCGGAAAAGGTCACCATTTTCACGGACGAACTGCGTGAGACGATCCTTGCGCCGCGCCCAAGAAAGACCGCGCCGGTATTTAAGACCGGAGAGATCGCCGAGATGTGCAATATCTCACACTCCCAGGTTCAATACCTTGCCACCAAGGGCGATGGGGAATTGCCGCCAGGCACCGCGGCCGGAACCGGGCGCACTCGGACCTTCACGCTCGAAGAGGCACGCATCTGGGTGCAGAGCGTGTCGGACATTTATCAGACACCGCTAGTCACTGGCACGCGGGAGCCTGAGGGAAAAATCGTCATCACGGCCCAACTGAAGGGCGGCTCGGCCAAGACAACGACAACGATGTGCCTCGCCCAAGGGCTGACGCTGCGCGGCAGAAAAGTGCTCGTCGTAGACTTGGATCCGCAAGCCTCGCTTTCCGAGTTGTGTGGGCTGTATGCGGAGAAGGACGTCTCGCCGGAAGACTCCGTGCTGCCGTATATCTACGATCAGCAGATCGAGGGGGGCTTGCTGGCCCAAGTGCAATCGACGTACTGGGATGGCCTGGATCTCATTCCCGCGCATACCGAATTGATCGGCGCGGAGTTCCATTTGCCTGCCATGCAGAAGGTCAAGCCGGGTTTCCGTTTCTGGACCGTGCTCAGGGAGGGACTGGAGCCATTACGGAAGCACTACGACTACATCCTGATGGACACGTCGCCCTCGCTTTCCTATATGAACTTGAATGCCCTGCTGGCGGCGGACGCGATGGTCATGCCGATGGTGCCAGAGAACCTGGATTTCATCAGCTCGCTGTCGTTCTGGCGCTTGTTCTCGGACGTCTCCAAAAGTTTTATCAAGTACGAAGCGGACAAGAAATACGACTTCGTCTCGCTGCTTCTTTCAAAGGTCGACTACGGGCGGACGTCGTCTGCACCCATTGTTCGTGCGTGGGCGCAAAGCGCCTATGAGAGCTGGCTGCATTCAATCGAAGTGCCCGCCAGTTCTGTGATGAGCACGGGGGCCCTGGCTTTCTCAACGGTATTCGACGTGAGTAGTACCCATAGCGCTGCAAAATCGCTGCAGCGGGTGCGCCAGCCGATTGTGGACTATTGCCGATGGTTGGATGAAATCTACGCAGAAAAATGGAGGAGCGCGCAATGAGCAATATGCGAGAACAGCTATTGGCGAAGACGGCTGGAATCCGGAAGACGTCGGCAATTCAGAAGGACGAGATAAAGCGTAACGATCGCACGCAGACCGCACCTGGGTTGGCTGGCGCACTAGCCGTGGCACAGATGCGCGTGCAGGAGCTCGAAGCCGCTGGTGTCACGTCGCACCTCGCGGTCGCTGACATCGTGCCGAACCCCTGGCAGCCGCGGCGCGTATTCAGCGATTCAAAACTCTCTGACCTGGCTGAGTCAATTCGCGAGGTTGGGCTGATGCAGCCCATTGTGGTCCGTCGCGCAGAAACGGGTTATCAAATCGTGGCGGGTGAGCGCCGGTGGCGCGCCCATAAGATGCTGGGTGCCGAGACGATTAAGGCGGTGGTCGCCGAGCCAACTGATGCCGATATGGCGGTGTTGGCTTTGGTGGAGAACGTTAGCCGTGACGACCTCTCTGACTATGAGATTGCGCTTTCCATTCGGCAGACGGAGAAGGAATTTCCCTCCCGTGCGCGACTGGCTGAAGCGCTTGGTCTGTCCAGAAGCGGTCTGTATCGATTCCTCAGCTTTGCGCAACTGCCCGAGTTTGTGATACGGGACCTGGAGCTGCAGCCGAGCCTTCTCGGCGGCACTGCGGCGGAAGCGATCGTCATGACCATCCGAAAGTATGGTGAGGCTGGGGATGGCGCGGCGAAGGAGATTTGGCCGCTCGTGGCGTCGGGAAAGATGGATCAGGGTAAGGCCGCTGGTGCGATTAAAGCGCTGGCGACCCGTCGTGCTGGCGCACCCAGTTCCGCGAGCGAGCGCAGCATTGATAAGTTTTTTTCCGGCAAGGAGCATGCCGGCTCGATTACGAAGGATGTCAACGGCTTCGCCGTGAAGATCAAGGCCGGAGTATTGAGCGAGGCCCTGGAGACCCAGATCCGCCAGCTGATCAGCGAGACGTTCCACCACCAGCCAAAGTAGTTTGATTCGATACGAAAAAGAAACCCGCCAATGGCGGGTTTTTTGTTGGACTGTTTCCCGTCAAGCGTTGAGCTGGTCGTGGTGCGCGCTATTAGCGCGGCGGCCCGCGCAGGGTTCATGCGATGCTGAGGGATTACCGTCCCAAGTTGGGACACTGGCAGGCGCTCAGCGCGGTTTCCGCTGGTTTCCCGACCACGTCCAGAAGCCCCTCGCGGGCACCCGCCGATGTCCGCGGACGAACCGGCGGCGATCTCCGCGCTGGTGGGCGTTCATACTCCCGCTGTACACCGGTGACAGTGCGCTGTCCGTTGCCTTGGGTCCCAACCTGGGACGGTGTCGCATCCCATCGATAAAGGTCTGCTGTGGCGCGTGTCGACAAACGGCATCGGCAAGTTAAGGGCTCCTCCGCCAACCAAGAGCTAGAGTTGAAAGTGGTGTACGGGCGGGGAGTTGAGGCAGGGAGTTGAAGGCGGTGGAGGTTTCAACTGAGAATCTGATTGTCGAAGTCAGAAACCAGCACAAGGAAACGCTCCACCATGAGTAAGGATAAGGAAAAACAGGCTGTCGGTCTATCGGAAATCGGTCTGGGGCTCGACGAGCTGATCAGGCGCGGGGCCCGGCAGGTCATCCAGGAGGCGATCGAGTTGGAGCTTGGGGAATTGCTTGAGCGATTCGGTAACGTCAGGACGTTGCGTGGGCAGCGGGCTGTGGTGCGCAATGGCTACCTCCCGGAACGGGAGGTGCTGACGGCAGCCGGACCGATTGCGGTGAAGGTGCCCAAGGTGCGCGACCGGTCCGGGTCTGGCGTGAAATTCAACTCATCGATCGTGCCGCCGTATGTGAGGAAGTCGCCGCGGGTGAGCGCGGCGTTGCCTTGGCTGTATCTGAAGGGAATCTCGACAGGCGACATGAGCGAGGCGCTGTCGGTGCTGCTGGGTGAGGAAGCCAAGGGACTGTCGGCCAATGTGGTGAGTCGGCTGAAGGCGCAGTGGGCAGACGAGCATACGCGCTGGGGGCAACGAAGCCTGGCGCAGTCGCGCTACGTGTACTGGTGGGCCGACGGCATCCACACGGGTCTGCGTAGCGAGGGCTCGGATGGGCAATGCCTGCTGGTCATCATCGGGGTCACGCCGGAAGGCAAGAAGGAGCGCATTGCGATCGGTGACGGCTATCGGGAATCGAAGGATTCCTGGAAGGAAGTGCTGCTGGATCTGAAAGCGCGCGGTCTGCAAGCGGGCCCGCTGCTGGCGGTCGGCGATGGCGCGATGGGCTTCTGGGCGGCGCTCTCGGAAGTGTTCCCTGCCACGCTGCCTCAGCGTTGCTGGTTCCACAAGATGGGCAACGTCCTCAACGCGCTGCCGAAGTCGCAACAGGGGCGCGCCAAAGCGGATCTGCAGGCGATCTGGATGGCGGCTACCCGGGCGGATGCCTATGTGGCGTTTGACCGCTTTGCGACGATTTACGGTGCCAAATACCCCAAGGCTGTGGGTGTGCTCAGCAAGGATCGAGATAGTCTGCTGGCATTCTACGACTTCCCAGCCGAGCACTGGCAGCACATCCGAACCACGAATGCGATTGAGTCGACGTTCGCGACGGTGCGCCACCGTACGACGCGCACGCGCAACTGCGTGTCCCGAGCGACCTTCCTCGGCCTGGCGTTCAAGCTGATCGAGGAAGCGGAGAAGACCTGGCGTCGCATCAACGGCGCTGAACAGATCAAGCCGTTGCTGGAAGGCATTGCCTTCAAGGACGGCGAACCGGTAAAAGACGATCGACCGGCTCAGCAGAAACTCGCCGCTTGAAATCGACCGCCATCAAATGCCCATACACCACTCTTGACGTTAGCTCCCAACCAAGCCGGATGGCCGCTGCCCAGGAGGCGCCGTCCCATGTTGGGATAGCCGCAGACGCACGGCGACGTTTCCGCTCGTCCCCCGACATTGGGCAAAACCCCCCGTGCTGGCACTCCGCGGATGTCGATGGAGCCGTGGCATCCCAAGCGGGCGTGTCGTGCATCTGCAAGGGGTGCGCTGCGCTGATGGTTCGTTGCCGTTGCTTCGGGAAGGTTGCCCCAAGTTGGGACGGTTTCGTCCCCCATCAACAAAGGTCTGCCGAGGCGCGCGTTGAGAAGCGGCACGGCAAATGAAAGGCCGCGCCGCCGCGCAAATTGGAAGGCCGCCTCCCAGGAGCCCGCCGTCCCAAGTTGGGACACTCGCGGGCGCTCGGTAATGTTTCTGCTCGGCCCCCCGGATCTCGGGCAGAAGCTCCCGTGCTGGCACTCGGCGGATGTCGGTGGACGAGGCGACCATGGTTTCCCAAGTGGGCGTGTCGTGTATCTTCCAGGGGGGCACTGATGGTGCGTTGCCCGTTGCTTCGGGCAGGCTGTCCCAAGTTGGGACGGGTTCGTTTCCCCACCGACAAGGGCCTGCCGAGTCCGCCGCCCAGGAGCCGCTGCCCCAAATTGGAACGCTCGCGGGCGCTCGGCCATGTTTCCGCTCGTCCGCCGGACCTCGGGCAGAAGCCCGCGTGCTTGTCCTCTGCCGATGTTCGTGAACAAAGCGGCCGCGGCATCCCAAGTGGGCGTGTTGTGCGTCTTTCAGGCTGCACTGACGGTGCGTTGTTGCGTCGGCAAGGCCGTCCGAAGTTGGGACGGTTTCGTTCCCCATCGAGAAAGGTCTGCCGAGGCGCACGCCGAAAATCGGCACCGGCAAGTTAACGACACCTCCGCCAACCAGTCCGTACGGCCGCATACCAAGAGCGGCCGTCCCAACTCGGGACACTCGCGTGCCGGAAAGAGCTTCCGGCCCGTCCCGGTCGACCGTCTGGCCTGTCGCGGCTAGTGTCCCAAGTTGGGATACTTCGGGAAGTTCCGAAAACAGGGCGGGCTGGCTCCGCCCACGGCCGAAGCGTGCATCGCGGGGACCGTCGCCTGTTGTTTGCAACCACGTCCGGTGCTGAGACTGTGGCGCCGATCGATGCCATCGGAAAGTAGGCCAACGCGGCCGTCTACCTTCCACCCCACGA
>NZ_CP136098.1:0-191449 GCF_032465815.1 Cupriavidus sp. BIC8F
TAATCGGAAAAGACAAGCTTCAGGTTGCTTTGGATAAAGACGCCCAACTCTGGCTGCGGAGCTGGATTTCGGAGTTGGTGGCAGCGCATTGGAAGGATGCGGCGGATCTGCTCGCTCAGTTTCCGCGTGCAATGGCGACAGGGCCGGACACATTCATTTTTCGCGTGGGGGCAGCCGTGTGGAACATCGAACTTGCAGTGCATTTCCCGCAGGAGATCGCACTGGTGGTAAGCATGGAACAGGCAGCATCATGAGCGAAGTAAAGGTTATTAAATCTGACGAACAGTATCGAGACTATCTGGAGCAGTTGCATTTGCTGATGACGCAGCATCCGGAACGTGGAAGTGCCGATGCGGAGCGGCTGGAGCTGCTAGCGGTGTTGATTGATGACTACGAATCGCACCGCTACCCGGTGGAAGCGCCAGATCCGGTTGACGCGATTTTGTTTCGGATGCAAGAGCGTGGGCTGAAGCAGTCCGACCTGGTGCCGTATTTTGGAACGCGAAGCCGTGTTTCCGAGGTTCTTGGGAGGAAGCGGCCGCTCACAGTGCCGATGATTCGCGCGCTGTCGATCGGGCTCGGTATTTCCGCCGACACATTGATCGGCCTCGCGTCGGCCAACGAAGATAAATCTGAGGATTCTGTGGATTGGTCGAAATTTCCTGTAACGGAAATGGTCGCTCGCGGCTGGCTGGCGAAGTTGTCCTCGAAGGCAACGAAGAGCGCGGATGAACTGGTCAAGAACTTCATTGCGGACGTCGGTCTTCAGATTGGCGCGACCGCTTTCCGCAGAACGATAGGTGGACATGCTTATTCGCCGACGACCAAGTATGCGTTGCACGCATGGCTGGCACGCGTCATCCAGAAGGCGCGAGCCGCGAAGAATCCGGAGCGCTCCTTTCAGCCCGAGGTATTTTCGACAGAGTTTCTTCGCGAACTCGCGCAGTTGAGCTGGTTCGAGCAGGGGCCATTACTGGCCGTGGAGTTTCTGGAGAAACACGGAATCGTCGTGGTGATGGAGCCGCAACTGAAAGGCACCGCGCTCGATGGTGCCGCGCTGAAAGATTGTGACGGAACGCCGATCGTTGCATTGACGCTCCGCCAGGATCGCTTGGACAACTTCTGGTTCACGCTTCTGCACGAGGTTGCTCACCTATGGAAGCACGTTGGCCAGGACGAAACGTTCCTCGATGACTTGGACGCTTCGAGCGAGGATCGGCGAGAAGTTGAGGCTAACAGATTGGCCCGTGAAGCATTCATTCCGCGCGTGATGTGGAAAAGAAGTGATGCCTTCATGGCGCCGAGCAAGGAAAACATTGACTCACTCGCTCGGGAATTGAAGATCAGTCCGGCAGTGATCGCGGGCCGGCTGCGGCGTGAGCTCAATAACTTCCAGCTCTTCAATGACGTGGTCGGATACGACCAGGTTAAACGGCTATTCGCGAATCGATTGGGTCAAGGAGTATAAAATTGCTTACTTACGTGCCTATCCTCCGTGCTAAAGACGGCGAGTTCGATGCTCTGCGCCATATGCACGATCGCGTTGCTCGATCGGTAATGCCGCTGCTCGATGTCCAGAAGCAGCCGACGCAAACTTCCAAAGCCCCGAAGTCTTCCAAAACCCCAAAGTCGCTTCAGGATTATTTGAGCGACGTGGCGAGCAAGCTCGCCGATGCGCAGAATGACCGTCCGCTGTTCGTCGACATGTTCAATTTCGGCCCAGCCGACAAAGTCGAGAGCGGGGAGCATGTGTACACCTACTTCTGTGGGGAATTGCATGCTCATGGCATGAACTTTCACGCCGTTGTGGGGGTGGACCGCTGGTCGAACATGGAGTACCGGGCTGCGATCGGCCACGTGCTGGCCATGAACGGCGGTAAGGCTCTGTTGCGCCTCGAAGCCGAAGACCTTGAGGACATGTCCGATCCTGCGATGTTTGACGACATGCTCGGCGACGTGCTCGACCAATGTGGATTGATCGCGCGAAATCTTCCTGTGCTGATTGATCTGGGCGATATCCGGAACCGTCCCATCGCGGACTTGCTGCCGGACGTGTCGGCCGCGCTCGAGTTCCTTCGCGCGCGAGGTTTTATCCAGGTCGTCATCGCGGGCTCATCGATGCCGACGAGTATCAACGAGGCTGTAAAAAAGCATAATTCCGCAGCCTTCTTACCGCGGGGCGAGATGATCCTGTGGAAGACGTTGCTCGCTTCCACTCCGGGCGTGCGGGTTGTGTTCGGCGACTACGGTGTGCGTAGCCCGAGATCGAGTGACGCCATGTCGCCTGACACCAACGGGAAGATCCGATATACGGTTGGAAATGAGTACCTGATCGTTCGGGGGCACTCAATGCGGATCGGCCCCAAGGGCGGACAGATGTGGGGATTGGCAGATTACGTCGTGAAATCGCCACAATACGCTAAGGAAGGGTTTAGCTGGGGCGACGAGATGATTAAAAAGTGCAGCGAGCACAAGATCAAAGGCAACTCCACCCAATGGATCGCCTTCGACACCAGCCACCATCTGGCAGCGATTGTTGCCGAGACTTACGAGTATGCTCGGACGACGGGCGGCATTAGCGCATTGAACCAGCCGGTTTAACAGGGACGCGAGGCAAGAGCACCCGTGCAGATCCCGCCGCACGAATGGCCGCTCCACCTCGCGAAGAGTCGTCGATCTTTCGGCGCTCCGGCGGGCCGCTTTGGGTCGGGAGTACGCACTGCCGACTGGCCGCTTCCGGGCAACTGAATTCCACTGACCGCTTTCGAGCGATGAGTTTGAAGAACGGACGGATGCAGCCCGACCGGGAGCGGTCAATCAGATGTTGCGACCGAACGGCCGCTTTCAGGCTCCTGCGCCCGAAAAATCCGTTGGGGATCAAGTCCGGGCAGGAAGAACGTGTTCAGGCATTAAAATTCGGTCCTTACGGCGTCGGGTTGCTAATAAGGGTCAATAAGTGAACAATAAGACACTTTCAGAGCGGGACATCTGCACCAAATACATCGCGCCGGCCATTATCGCCGCGGGCTGGGACCTGCACACCCAACTGCGCGAGGAAGTGAGTCTGACGAGCGGCCGCGTGGTGGTGCGCGGCAAAAAGGCCATTCGCGACCAAGAATCGATTTCCCGTGCCGACTATGTCCTCTTCTTCAAGCCTGGCATCCCGCTCGCTGTGGTCGAAGCCAAGGACAATAACCACACGGTGCGCGACGGCATGCAGCAGGCACTGCGCTATGCCGAGATGCTGGACGTGCCGTTCGCCTTCTCGAGCAATGGCGACGGCTTCATCTGGCACGACCGCACGGCCCAGGACGGCGTCATCGAGCGTGAGCTGACGCTGGCGGAATTCCCGTCCCCCGCCACGCTCTGGCGACGCTATCTGGCCTGGAAGGGCATCACGCCCGCGGCCGAGCCGGTGTATGCCCAGGACTACTATCCCGGCAAGGAAGCGCGCTACTACCAGCTCACCGCTGTCAATCGCGCCGTCGAGGCGGTGACCAAGGGCCAGTCGCGCATTCTGCTGGTGATGGCCACCGGCACCGGCAAGACCTACACCGCGTTCCAGATCATCTGGCGGCTGTGGAAGGCGCGCGCGGCCAAGCGCATTCTCTTTCTGGCAGACCGCAATATCCTGGTCGACCAGACCAAGACCAACGACTTCAAGCCGTTTGCCGGCGCGATGACCAAGATCGAGAACCGCACGGTCGAGAAGTCGTACGAGATCTACCTGTCGCTCTACCAGGCCGTCACTGGCACCGACGAGTCCCAGAACATCTACCGCCAGTTCAGTCCGGATTTCTTCGACCTGATCGTGATCGACGAGTGTCACCGCGGTAGCGCCGCCGAGGACTCGGCCTGGCGCGAGATCCTCGACTACTTCAGCGCGGCCACTCACTTGGGGCTGACTGCGACGCCGAAGGAAACCGAGGAAGTGTCCAACATCACCTATTTCGGCGAGCCGGTCTATACCTACTCGCTGCGTCAGGGCATCGACGACGGCTTTCTGGCGCCCTACAAGGTGATCCGCGTGGACCTGGACAAGGACCTGGGCTGGCGCCCGCCGGTCGGTACCGTCGACAAGTGCGGCCAGGTGGTCGAGGACCGCATCTACAACCAGTCGGACATGAACCGCACGCTGGTGCTGACCCAGCGCGATGTCGCCGTGGCGGTGCGCATCACAGAATTTCTGCGCGGCACCGACCGCATGGCCAAGACCATCGTGTTCTGCGAGGACATCGATCATGCCGCACGCATGCGCCAGGCGCTGATCAATGCCAATCCCGATCTGGCCAGTGCCAATCCGAAGTACGTGATGCAGATCACCGGCGATAACGCCGAGGGAAAGCTCGAGCTCGACAACTTCATCAACCCGCGCAAGCCTTACCCGGTCATTGCGACTACCTCGCGCCTGATGACGACCGGGGTCGATGCCAAGACCTGCAAGCTGGTGGTGCTCGACCGCACCATCAAGTCGATGACCGAGTTCAAGCAGATCATCGGCCGCGGCACGCGTATCGACGAGGAGCACGACAAGCTCTGGTTCACCATCCTCGATTTCAAGCAAGCCACGGCACTGTTCGCCGATCCGGCCTTCGATGGCGATCCGGTCGTGGTGTACAACCCCGAGCCGGGCGAACCGGTGCTGCCACCGGACGATGATCCGGAAGCCCCCAATGGCCCCGACGGAGGCGGTATAAAGGGCGATCCCGGGGGCCTCATTGGCGGTCTGGACGACCCGACCGGGCAGGGCCGCACCCGCTATGTGCTGGACCACGTGCCGGTGCGCGTCGCGCACGAGCAGGTCCAGTACCTGGGGCCGGACGGCAAGCTGATCACCGAGTCGCTGCGCGATTTCACCCGCATCCAGCTCAACAAGCGCTACGCCTCGCTCGACGGCTTTCTGCAGGCCTGGCAGGCGGCCGAGCGCAAGGAAGCAATTCTCGCCGAACTGGAAAAGCAGGGGGTGCTGTTCGAGGAGCTGGCGGAGATGGCCGGCAAGGAACTCGATCCCTTCGACCTGATCTGCCACGTCGCCTTCGATCAGCCGCCGCTGACGCGGCGCGAGCGCGCCGAGCGTGTCAGGAAGCGCAACGTTGTTGGCGCCGATCCAAATCTGAGCCACCGTGCCGACTGAATATTGAGCCAGGGGTGGAAGCCGACTTCGAGAGGGTCGGCTGTGGATAAGTGTAGGGCTTGGCCTGGTTCGTTGATCTCCTTTGTGCTGTTTTGATGGCGAGGGGGAAGCCGCGTAGGGCGTAGCCCGTAGCGTCTTCCCCCTCGCGACTCCGGTCAGAATGGGTCGGCCTCAGCTTCAGTCCTGGCACTCGCGCGCGCCTGCTCGCGGGCTTTGATGCGCTTCTTCGCCTCGGCCGTGCTGCGACTGAAGCGGATCGACTCGTTGCCTGTCTCCACAATGTGGCAGTGGTGGGTGAGGCGGTCCAGAAGCGCGGTGGTCATCTTCGCGTCGCCGAACACACTGGACCATTCGGCGAAGTCCAGGTTGGTCGTGATCATCACACTGGTGTGCTCGTACAGCCTGCTGAGCAGGTGAAACAGCAGCGCCCCGCCGGCCTGGCTGAATGGCAGATAGCCCAGCTCATCCAGAATGACCAGATCCATGCGCAGCAGGCTGGTGGCGATACGACCAGCCTTGCCTTGAGTCTTCTCCTGTTCCAGCGCGTTGACCAGATCGACCGTGGAGTAGAACCGCACCCGCTTGCCATGCTGGGTGATGCCAGAAACGCCAATAGCCGTGGCCAGATGGGTTTTCCCAGTCCCGGGCCCGCCCACGAGCACGACGTTGTGCGCCTCGTCGGTGAAGGTCGTCGTGGCCAACGTGCCCACGAGTCTGCGGTCCACCGGCGAGACCTCGAAGTCGAAGCTCGCCATGTCCCGATGCACCGGGAACTTCGCCGCGTGCATTTGGTGGCTGACCGAGCGCATCGCACGATCAGTGCCCTCGGCCTGCAGCAGGTGCTCGATCAACCAGCGTGAGGACTCAATCCCCGCATGACCACCTTGCTCGACCAGATCGGCCCACGCGCCGGCCATGCCGTGCAGGCGCAGTGCCTTGAGTTCGACCAGCACGTCAGTCGTCATGGCCGGCTCCCTCGACGGTGATGCCAACGGTGTTGCCCACGCCGCTTGCAGCACGCAGGCTGTCGTAGCGCGCCGTGTTCGCCAGTGGTGGTGTAGCCACTTTCAACTGCGTGGCCGCTGTTGGCAGTGTCGGCACCGCGTTGAGCCTGCCCAGCACGTTGACCACGTGCTCCACACTGACCTTGCCCGGCGGCCCGCTCTCCAGGGCCAACTCCACCGCCACCAGCACCGCATCCAGTCCGGCGCTCAGCACGATGGCCAGCACCTGCGCCATCACCCTGTCGCCACCCGGGTTGCGCAGCAGCCCTCGGCGCAGCCGCTGCAGTGGCTCGGGCATGTCGGCAAACGGCGCGCCGTTCCTGAGTGCGCCGGGCTTCCGCTGCAGCAGCGGAATGTAGTGCTGCCAGTCGTACCGGGTCTCGCCAGCGCTGCTCAACCGGTCGTGGCGTGCAACGATTCTGTCCTCAGCCACGATGACGACGCTGGCCGGGTATAGCCGCGTGCTGACCATCTGGCCAAACAGTTCGCACGGTACCGAGTAGCGATTGCGCGCCACCGACACCAGGCAGGTGCTGGACACCCGAGCGGGCTTCTCGACGTAGCCGTCGAAGGGCGCGGGCATGGGCATCAGGTGCGCTCGCTCGTGCTCGAGCATCTCGGCCACGCTGAACTGCGTGTGCTCCGGGTGGCGCACCTCGTCCCACAGGGCCCTGCAGCGCTGGCCTAGCCAGGCGTTGAGTTCGGTGAAGCTGCCGAACTTGATCTTGGCCGCGTCGATCCAGATGCGCCGGCGGCTGTCCTGCACGTTCTTCTCCACGACACCCTTCTCCCAGCCGCTGGCCACGTTGCAGAAGTCGGGGTCGTACAGGTAATGCGCGCACATGGCGGCGAAGCGCTCGTTGACGATGCGGCCCTTGCCCTTCTTGACCTTGTCTACAGCCGTCTTCATGTTGTCGTAGATGCCACGCCGGGCCACGCCACCGAGCGCCGCGAACGACCGGGTGTGGGCATCGAACAGCATCTCGTGTCCCTGGCTTGGGTAGGCCACCAGCCAGAAGGCCCGACTGGCGCACAGCTTCATGTGTGAGACCTGCGCCCGGTAGTAGATGCCGCCTACCACCACGCCTTCCTCGCTCCAATCGAACTGGAAGGCCTCGCCCAGCTCAAAGGCCAATGGCACAAAGGCGTTGGCAGTCGCCGTTTGCCCTTCGCTCTGGCGCCACGCCCGGATGAAGTCGGTCACCCGCGTGTAGCCGCCTTCGTAGCCCGCGCTCCTGATTTCGGCGTACAGCGCCTTGGCCGTGCGACGCTCGCGCTTGGGCCGCCGGGAGTCTGCCTTCAACGCCTGCCGGAGCGCGTCGTGGAACGCTGTGAGCTTGTTCGGCTGCTGGCCGCGCCGGTACTTCGGTGGACTGTCCACCTCGCCGTGCAGCCACTTCGCAACCGTGTTGCGCGACAGCCCCGTCATGCGCGCAATCTCGCGCTCCGATTTGTTCTTCCGGGCATGCAAACGCCGGATCTTGCCAATCATGTCCATGGTGATCACTCCTCGTCCTCTGTTGCACAAAAAAGCAGCAGAGTAGGTTGCTCACCTGGCTCAGTTTTGGGTCGGCACAACCCTCATCAGTGGCTCAGTTTTCGGTCGGCGCCAACACGCAACGTCTTCGGCCAGTACGGCGAGACCGCCCGGCGCGTACTGCAGGCGCTGCTCGACAAGTACGCCGACGACGGCATCGCCAACATTGAGCAGCCGGAGGTGCTGCGGCTGGCGCCGCTCGACCAATTTGGCTCGCCGGTCGAAATCATCACGGCCTTTGGCGGCCGCACCCAGTATCAGGCCGCGCTCCAGGAACTCGAGCGCGCGCTCTATCAATAACGTTTTCTGCGATTTCTCATGACTATCAGCTCGACCTTTATCAAGTCCATCCAGGACATCCTGCGCCAGGACGCCGGCGTCGACGGCGACGCCCAGCGCATCGCCCAGCTCAGTTGGCTGCTGTTCCTCAAAATCTTCGATGACCAGGAAACCGAACTGGAACTGATGCGCGACGCGTTCACCTCGCCGCTGCCGGAACGGCTGCGCTGGCGCAATTGGGCGGCCGATCCCGAGGGCATCACCGGCGAGGAGCTGTTGGCCTTCGTCAACGGCGACCTGTTCCCGTCGCTCAAGGCGCTCAAGGTGGACCCGCAGCGCAATGCGCGCGGCTTCGTGGCGCGCGAGGTGTTCAGCGACGCCAATAACTACATGAAGTCCGGCCAGTTGCTGCGCCAGGTGATCAACAAGATCAACGAAATCGACTTCAACAACCGAGCCGATCGCCACCTGTTCAATGACCTCTATGAGCGGATCCTGAAGGATCTGCAGAGCGCCGGCAACGCGGGCGAGTTTTACACGCCGCGCGCGGTCACGCAATTCATGGTCGACCAGGTCAACCCGCGGCTGGGCGAGCGCATCCTGGATCCGGCGTGCGGTACCGGCGGCTTCCTCGCCTGTGCGATTGAACACCTGAAGACGCAGCGCAAGCGCGCCGAGGATGACACCATCCTGCAGAACGCCATCACCGGGGTCGAGAAGAAGCAGTTGCCGCACCTGCTGTGCGTGACCAACATGATGCTGCACGGCATCGAGGTGCCGTCGCAGATCCGCCACGACAACACCTTGTCGCGACCGCTGGCCGACTATGGCACCCGAGATCTGGTCGATGTGATTCTGACCAATCCGCCCTTCGGGGGCACCGAGGAGGCGGGCATCGATGCCAATTTCCCGGCGAACATACGTACCAAGGAAACCGCGGACCTGTTCCTGGTGCTGATGATCGAACTGCTCAAGCACAACGGGCGCGCGGCCGTAGTGCTGCCCGATGGCACGCTGTTCGGTGAAGGCGTCAAGAGCCGCATCAAGGAAAAGCTCCTGAACGAGTGCAACCTGCACACCATCGTGCGGCTGCCCAACGGCGTGTTCGCCCCATACACCGGCATCAAGACCAATCTGCTCTTTTTTACTAAGGGCACCCCGACGCGCGCGGTCTGGTACTACGAGCACCCCTACCCGGCCGGCTACAAGAGCTACTCGAAGACCAAGCCGATCCGCATCGAGGAGTTCTTGCCGGAGAAGGCCTGGTGGGGCAACGAGGCGGATGGTTTTGCCAGCCGGGTCGAGAACGAATTCGCCTGGAAGGTCGACATCGAGACGCTGAAGGCCAACGGCTTCAACCTCGACCAGAAGAACCCGCACCAGGGCGAGGCAACCAGCCACGATCCGGACGAACTTCTGGCCCAGTATCAGCGGCTGACCGCGGAGGCGCAAGCACTGCGCGACCAGCTTAAGGGCATCCTGGCGGATGCGCTGGAGGGCCAGGCATGAAACTCAACGACGGTTTTGATTTGGTGGCAACTGCCCCGGACGGTGTGGCCCGCCTGCGTGAACTGATTCTGTCGCTTGCGGTGCAAGGCAAGCTGTTGGCACAGAGGAAGAACGAAGAACCAGCACCGATTACGGCCTCGGTCCGAGCAAAGCCTCTTGCTCCGATTCCCGATGAAGTCGTTCCCTTCGATCTGCCGAAGAATTGGCAATTTGTTCGACTGGGGACCGTGCTTGAGATGATCAACGGGCGTGCATTCAAAGCCTCCGAATGGCTTTCGGCAGGCTTGCCCATCGTTCGAATTCAGAATCTGAATAACCCTGACGCCACGTTCAACTACTGCGATCCTGGATGCGTTGATGAAAAGCACATCATCTCAAATGGCGAGCTTCTGCTTAGCTGGTCTGGTACCCCTGGAACATCGTTTGGTGCCTTCATCTGGAATCGCGGCACTGCAGCGCTCAACCAGCACATTTTCAAGTGTGTTCAGATCGGCGCATCCTACGTTCCCAGCTTTCTGCGTCTCGCGATAAACAGTCAGCTACACGTCCTGATATCTCAAGCTCAAGGCGGTGTGGGCTTGCAGCACGTTACCAAGGGAACGCTCGAGAATCTCATTCTTGTATTACCGCCTGTAGCCGAGCAATCGCGGATCCTCGCGAAATTCGACGAGCTGATGCGGCTGTGCGATGAGCTGGAATCCCGTGGCCGCCTGGAGGCGGAGCAGCACGCGCGCCTAACGACGACGCTGTTCGAGACGCTTGCCGCGAGCGAGTCGGCGCACGCCTTGGCGGAAAACTGGTCCCGCGTCGCCGCCAACCTCGACCTGCTGCTCGACCGCCCGGAAGCCGTCGACGCACTCGAACAAACCATTCTGCAGCTCGCCATGCGCGGACTGCTCGTGGCCCAAGACCTGAAGGATGAACCTGTCAACGATCTGCTCAAGAGAATACGCACGCAGAAGGACTCATTGATCGCCACGGGAAAGATCAAGCGTGATAAGCCGGTTTCACCGATCGCTGACGATGAACTGTTGTTCGATTTGCCTACTGGATGGGCATGGGTCAGGACGCCGCAGATCGGGGAAAGCCGCTTAGGAAAGATGTTGGACAAGGCGAAGAATTCCGGGGCGTCCTATCCCTATCTCAGGAACACGAACGTGCAATGGAATCGCTTCGAGCTGGATGACATCAAGCTCATTCAGCTCGAAGAGTATGAGCTTGATGAGTACCGCCTTCAGTCCGGCGACCTATTGATTTGCGAAGGTGGGGAGCCGGGACGCTGCGCAATTTGGCGTGAGCAGGCGGAGGAGATGTATTTCCAGAAGGCCCTCCATCGATTTCGCGCCTTGGGAGGCGTTCGGGCCGAATTTATCGCGCTCTGCTTGGAAGCCGATGCGAAGTCCGGACGGCTTGCCGATTACTTTACGGGAGCGACCATCAAGCACTTCGCCGGACAAGAGTTAGCTAGGTACTGTCTCCCGTTGCCGCCGGTTGCAGAACAGGAGCGCATCATTAGCCGGGTAGTGGAACTGCGCCAACTCTGCGCGGATCTCCGGACGCGGCTGGCAAATCTCCAAACCTGCCAGGCCCGCTTCGCCGCGGCGCTGGTTGAACAGACGGCGGCGGCCGGCCCGGAGGCGGGCGGCCTGGCGCTGGCCGCCTGAGCACAGAGGCACCGGGCACCCTGCCCGGCCATCCGCTCATGCGCTTTCGAGTCATCTTGCGGAGCCGGCCGGCCACAGCGCCGGCGGCTGGCCTGCCATGGCCAGAAATTCGCGATAAAACCTGTTTGGGGTATCCATTTAACCGGAGTCATTCCATACTTGGGAAATGGGTCCCCCAATCGCAGACATTGACTACCCTCGTTCTTTCGGCGAATTCCAGACATGGTTTCCGTCCGATGCTGACTGTCTGGATTACCTGGAATGGCTGCGCTGGCCCACAGGATTTGTCTGTCCGAACTGCGGCCAAGCCGGCGGATGGCGACTCGGAGACGGGCGATTCATGTGCACGGGCTGTGGCAACAGGACATCCGTGACCGCGGGGACCATCTTCGATCGAACCCGTACGCCACTCACAGTTTGGTTCGCTGCTTGCTGGAACTTCGCCAGCGGCAAAGACGGAATCTCGGCCCTGAGTCTGAAGCGAACCTTGCAGATTGGTTCCTATCAGACGGCTTGGGCCATGCTGCATCGGTTGCGATCGGTGTTGGTGCGACCCGATCGGGAGCGCCTGCGCGGAAGGGTAGAGGTAGATGAAACTTACATTGGCGGTATCGAGCCTGGGTTGATCGGAGGACGCGCCCAAGGAAAGAAGGTACTCACCTGTATTGCAGTCGAACTTCTGCAGCCCAGCGGGTTCGGTCGCTGCCGTATGGTACCCATCACGGACGCCTCGACGGAGTCACTACAAGGCGTTCGTGTTAGCCAACGTGGAGCCAGGGGCAACGGTAGTCACCGACGCTTGGCCGGGCTACCGGGGATTGGAGCAGAACGGTTACCTCCATGAGCGACGTAGCCAGCGGGCAGCCCGCGCGCGCGGGGAAAAGACCCGGGCACGCTGTTGCCAGGCGTGCATCGAATTGCGTCCTTGGCAAAGCGCTGGCTGCTCGGGACACACCAAGGGGCGGTGGACGCCGCGCACTTGCCCAGCTATCTCAACGAATTCGTGTTCCGCTTCAACCGCAGAGGTTCACGCAGTCGCGGACTGCTGTTTTTTACCGGATCCTGGAACTCGCTGTCGCTCACGACCCCGTGCGCTACCACGACCTAAGGAGCTGTCAAAAAATAACTTTTACAACTTTTCGCGCGACTTGATGGATGATTTTACGGATCGAACCGACGCAGCAGGAGATAGTGTGTAGTTCCAGTCGCCGTGGAACTTGTCGGTCTTCAAATGCAGCGACGCCATCGTCGAGTCGTCAACCTGTACGCCTGTCGGATAGGATCTTTTGTCCAAGGCAGCCTTCACGCGCAACCCCTTCGCGGTGGTTGTGCCGGCGATCAGGTTGACGATCACCTCGTGGCTCACGAGAGGGTGTCCGCGCCAGTTCTCGGTAATATGGCAGAACATCCGGTGTTCGATTTTGTTCCACTTGCTGGTGCCCGGCGGGAAGTGACACACCGATATCTTCAGCCCTGTGGCATCGGCCATGCGCTGCAGCGCCACCTTCCACAGCCGTGCGCGCGAACTGTTGCTGCCGCCTCCATCGGCGGTGATCAGCAACTCGGTTGCGTCGGGATAGGTTTTGCGCCCCATGCGTCGCCACCAACAGCAGATCGATTCGACCGCAAACTCCGGCGTGTCGTGGTCGACACCGACGCTGACCCATCCGGCGTTGGCGCTCAGGTCATAGACGCCATATGGAATGGCCTTGCCCAGCTCCTTGTCTTGGAAGTCGTGCACACGCACCTGGGGCGCTTGCCCCTTGGGATGCCACTCTTGCCCGGCATTCTTGAAGTCTCCGACCAGTTCCTTCTTCTTGGTATCCACCGAGATCACGGGCTGGCCGCGTCGCTGAAATTGCCGGGCACGCTTGGCGATGTGCTCGAACTGCGCATTGCGGTCCGGATGCGAGGCACCCTCGCGTGTCTTGCGATTGGCCTGCAGGCTGTAGCCAGCTTCTTGCAACAACGCACTCACGCTCTGATGGCTGACTGGGTGGCCTTGGCGGGTCAACTCCGACGCCAGAATCCGCACGCTCTTGCACGTCCAGCGCAGCGGCGACATCGGATCGCCTCGCGTGGTCGGTTCGACCAGCTCCTCCAACGCCGGACGCAGCTCTGCATTACTGTGCGTCACTCGCGGACGCCCCGCTCCAGCTCGTCTCACACGCCGCTGCGTCTTTGTCGATGCAGGCCCCTTCGCATCGTCGAGTTCCTTGAGTCCTGCAACGATCGTCGGACGCGTCAGTCCGGTCGCTCGCGCAACGATGCTTACCCCGCCATAACCCAACGCGCGAGCCTCCGTGGCCGCCCATAGCCGCCGCTGCTGTTCATCTAACAGCTCACTCAATGACTTGAACTTCTCTGCGATTCCAGCTTCTTTTTCATCCATCCTTTCATGCTATACAAACACGTCCACTTGTAAAAGTTATTTTTTGACAGTTCCTAACTAACAAAAAGAGCCCCAAGGCCGTGCACCCGACGCCGCCTTGGAAACGCGGACATCCTCCCAGTCTCGAACGTCCCCGGCAAAACAGGCCGTGGAGGCGTAACGACTCCGGTTAAATGGATACCCCAGAAACCTGTTATCGCGAGTTTTCCACGGGGGCGCCATCGCCGATACGCCTTGGTTATTAGATTTCGCCAAAGCGGACGTTCACCACGTGGCTTCCGGCGACCGCTTCATGGCCGATTGGGTGAGGTCGCCAACGGCCGCTTATTGGCACTCCAGTTCGCAAAACCTGAATTTGGCTGACTGACCGGTTTGGAGAAAGTTATCTGACCGGTGTGGGTCGGACGGAGACCGTTGCCAGTAGCGCAAACTGAATCTCCCTTCACCTGAAAGGAGATCGTCATGGACACGCGAAATTCCCCTGCCGTGCCTCGTGCACCTTGGAACAAAGGAAAGCTCACAGGTCAGAAGCCTCCATTGAAGCTCAAGGAAATATGGGCGATCCGAACCAGGCTGCAGATGTCCGCGAACGCGCGCGAGCTGGCACTGTTCAACCTCGCAATCGACAGCAAGCTCCGAGCCTGCGATCTGACTCGACTGCAGGTCCAAGACGTATGCCACGGCGGTCACGTGGCTGCCCGAGCAATAGTGACGCAGCAAAAGACCCATCGACCAGTGCAGTTCGAGATTACCGAGCAGACACGCGAGAGCGTTGATGCCTGGATTCGATCGCGCGGTCTGCGTCCGTCAGACTACCTGTTCCCAAGCCGGCTCCACGCCTCGGCCCATCTTTCGACACGGCAGTACGCCCGGCTAGTTCACGGATGGATCGCTTCGATCGGCCTCGATGATTCGGCCTACGGCACACACACCTTACGGCGAACGAAGGCGTCGCTAATCTACCGCCGCACGAAGAATCTGCGCGCCGTGCAGTTGCTCCTCGGGCACACGAAAATCGAGAGCACTGTGAGATATCTCGGCATCGAGGTCGATGATGCTCTAGAAATTGCAGAGCAGACTGACGTTTGATGCCATCAAGGCCGGCGAGCGAGCGCTTGTCGGCCACCTGCGGCCATTGGCGTGCGCTATCGCACGGACATTCGAACGTCGGTCCCGGCCAGTCAATGGACCTTCGCGCGCCGACCGTGCCCGTCACGTCCCCGGCCTTTCTGGCACGTCGCGGATCGGAGTCAAGGGCAGAAAAGTACCGTGACGGGGACGCCCGCTTTCGAAGAAAGAGACCTTCCTGGATTTCGCTGAGCGCCCTGTAGCAAACATCTGCCGGATGTGATCCGCGTCAAGGTAGGGCTTCAGGTAGTCATGCCAAATCCCAGAATGCGAATTAGGCTCCGGAATTTCTCTTCGTTTTCAAGCCGGACCACCAGTTGTCGATCGCCGGCGCGTTGACACAAACCGGCTGTTTCCTTATGCGTGGCGATCATGGCGGCGATTTCCGCATTCTCACAATCGATCAGCAATGCAGTTCCCGAGATTTTCAGAGCCTTGCCCTGCTTCTCGGCGGTCTTGATGAAGGACTCCACTGTTTCGGGCAGGGGCTGGTCTTCCCGGGTCTGCAGAAACGCTCGAAGTTCGGCAATGTCGCGCCCTTTCTCAATCGCTCCAACGGCCTTTTGGCGGTCCAGGCGCCAACTCTTATCCGTTGCCTCTGCGGCCCAGGTATCCAGCGTTAGCGATTCTTCCGTCGACAGGCTTCCGCCGACGACATTTACCTGCAGACTGGGCAAGACAGCAAGCTTGACGCTGGGCCGGATCGGGGACGGTGTGTGATCCTTGACCGATCCGAGGCACCAGGCACCCAGCGGCGTCACACGGAAGTAGATCAGGCCGTCGTAGCGGCTAAGGAATCCCAGATCGTCCGTCCCCCACAGGTCGCCAAGGTCGTCACGCGCTTCAGTCGGTTCGATGTAGGCCACATCAATGATGCCAAGGGCGGCGGCGTATTCGAACAGGACGCAGAGCAGATAGCGCAACTGCAGAATCTCCCAGCTATGGTAGCCATCGTGACCCAGACTGCCATATTGCTGGTCGCTGATGTAAAGCTTCCAAGGGTTGTGCGATACGTCAAACGTTTGACCGGTCGCCTGCATGAACCGGGAAAAGTCATCGACGTCGATCCACGCTCCAACCGGACAGAGCCGCAGCACTTCATTGATAGCGGCACGACGCGGCGCCAGGGCAGTCATGACGCGACCTTTCGATTTCTGCCCCTTGATGACGTCAACGCGGCTGAACTCGTCAAACAGACCGGATTTAAGCCACTTGTTCCAGATCGTACCCAAGACGCTGGCTTGGGAGGAAGCCAAAGCTTTCCGCCCCGCCGTGCTCAACGCCAGTTTGCTGCCATCCCGTTGCACCAGTCCGGCAGCCTGAAGCATGAGCGGCCACGAAAACGCCTTGATTGGGCCGATTTCCTGATCCCATTGATGCTGCTTAGGTCTATCGGCATAGAAATCGCCACCGGCGAGGCTCTCCGACAGCAGGCGCAGCGTGGCTGAGCCGGGCAGCGACGTTTTGTCGCTGACCTGGATCTTGCCCTGATCCGTCAGACGCAGCAGAACCGACAGATCCACCATGGCATCGCGCTCGGTGTGTCGCACTGTCAGCCGGTCTTCACTGATCTCCTCTGGAAGCGTTTCTATTGTGCTCAGCCTGACGGGCTCGGGTTCGGGCACGAAGGCTTTTAATCGCTCGCGCAGATCATCGGGCAGGCCGTAACACCCATCTTGGTAGTACAAGAAAAGGCCCAGGGCCGTCGGCGGTCCATAATACGAATTGCGGCGGCCATTCTCCTTGACCGTGAAGTCGGGCAACCGTCCGTATTTCGCCCGGAACCGGTTTCCATCAAAGAGACCGCCCAGGGCGTACGCGGTCTCTGCCACCGCCATGCATTGGGTATCATCCAGACGATCCCAAAGTGTGCGCAGCCCGTCGCCGTCGACGCTTTTCAAAATTTGCCCGACCAGTTGGTCCTTCCTTCCGATGGGGGAGGTATCAGGAAGCCAGCGCATCAGCGATTTCAACTGGTCGACGGTAAGGCGGGGGAGCACTTCGTTCAACGTGTTCATGGGCAAAATTGGAGTGTCTGTCAGGGAAGATGACCCGCATTATCTTCGACATCTTTGGCGCGCTCGCCTTGTCACACTGTAGGATGCCAATCCTGTCAGCATTTCAGTCGCGATACCACAAGCCGCGCCTCATTCATGTCAGCAAGCCCCCCCAACGCCGCACCCCGGCCCGAACCGGAACGCCTCGCGGGACTCGTCGAGCGCGTCACGTTCCACAACGCCGATAGCGGCTTCTGCGTCCTACGGCTGAAGGTCAAAGGCGAGCGTGAACTCGTCACCCTGGTCGGGCACACCCCGACCGTGGCGCCAGGCGAGTACGCCTCAGCGTCAGGTACATGGGTCACGGATCGAGAGCACGGCAGACAGTTCAAGGCGGTCTTCGTCAAGATTTCGCCACCGAACACGCTGAACGGCATCGAGCGCTACCTCGGCTCCGGGATGGTCAAGGGTATCGGTCCGGTGTACGCCGGTCGGCTTGTAAAAGCCTTCGGTGCTGCCGTGTTCGACATCATCGAGCAGGCACCCGAGCGGCTTCGGGAAGTCGAGGGGATCGGCGCGATACGTGCCGAAAAGATCACCTCTGGATGGGCCGATCAGAAGATGATCCGCGAGATCATGATCTTTCTGCATGGCAATGGCGTTTCGACGTCCCGCGCCGTGCGGATTTTCAAGACCTATGGCCAGGACGCCATCGCTATCGTCACGGAAAATCCTTACCGGTTGGCCCGGGACATTCGCGGCATCGGGTTCCTGTCGGCCGATACCATCGCCCAGAAGATCGGTATCGCACATGATTCCCCGCTGCGTGCACGGGCTGGCGTCTCCTACGCGTTGTCAGAAGCAGCCGGAGAAGGCCACTGTGGCTTGCCCCGGAGCCAACTCGTGTCGCTTGCCGTGAAGCTGCTCGAAATCCCGCAACCCATCATCGAGGATGCGATCGACCAGGAACTGGTAGAGGAAGTCGTAATCGCCGATACCGTTGACGGCGTTCCAAGCGTTTTCCTCGCGCCGTTGTACAACGCCGAGCTTTCGATCGTCTCGCAAATGAAGCGTCTGAAGTCTGGATCGCCGCCATGGACCGCATTTGACGCCGACAAGGCAATTCCCTGGGTTGAGAAAAAGCTCGCGATCCAGCTTGCCGATAGCCAGAAGCAGGCGATTCGTCTGGCTCTTTCGTCAAAGCTGCTGGTCATCACCGGCGGCCCTGGCGTCGGGAAGACGACACTGGTCAATTCGATACTGACGATCCTGCGTGCAAAACAGGTGAAGGCGTTGTTGTGCGCACCAACCGGACGGGCGGCCAAGCGATTGTCGGAATCGACCGGGCTTGAGGCGAAGACGATCCACCGGCTGCTTGAAGTCAATCCGGCCAATGGGCAATTCAAGCGCAACGAGGAGTCGCCGCTCGAATGTGATCTGCTGGTGGCTGACGAGTGTTCGATGGTCGACGTGCCGCTGGCGAACCAGTTACTGAAGGCGGTGGCGAGCGCCACCGCGGTGATCTTCGTCGGCGACGTGGATCAGCTCCCCTCGGTTGGCCCGGGACAGGTTCTCTCTGACTTGATCGAATCGGGCGCGGTGCCTGTCGTACGCCTGACTGAGGTATTCCGGCAGGCCGCTACGTCGCGCATCGTCCGGAGCGCCCACCAGATCAATCAGGGGCTGTTCCCGGCCCTCCCGGAAAAAGGCGAAGAGTCCGATTTTTATTTCGTGCCGGCGGAAGAACCCGAGGCGGTTGCCCGGACCGTTGTCGACCTGGTCAAGACCCGGCTACCCCGAAAATTCCAGCTGGACCCCGTGCGCGACATTCAGGTGCTGTGCCCGATGAACCGCAGCCTCACCGGGGCTCGCGGCATCAACCAGATGTTGCAGGAGGCGCTGAACCCGCCGGGCGAACACAGTATCGAGAAGTTTGGCTATCACTTCAGTGTCGCCGACAAGGTCATGCAGATCGAGAACAACTACGACAAGGACGTCTATAACGGCGACATTGGATTTGTGACCCACATCGACTCTGAAGAGCAGGAGCTCACAGCGATCTTTGATGAGCACATCGTAACCTACGCATTTGGCGAACTGGATGAGCTGGTGCTGTGTTACGCGACCACCATCCACAAATCCCAGGGATCGGAATATCCGGTTGTGGTGATTCCCGTCTCAACGCAGCACTACATGATGCTCAGGCGGAACCTGATCTACACCGGGATCACGCGCGGCAAGCGCCTCGTTGTACTAGTCGGGCAAAAGCGTGCACTGGCGATTGCGGTCAAGGGCAAGCAAACAGAACGTCGTTGGTCGAAGCTCGCAGAATGGTTATCGTCCTGACTCGCGTATTTCAGTTTGGACGCTTCCGGTAGGCAATCGTCGGCGGCCTCTGGCGGCGCGCCAATGTCCCTTCCGTGCTTATCCGGTTGTCTCCCAAGCCCCCTACCGATAGTATGTTGGGCATCTGTGCCAACCCGGGGCAACCATGGTTATTGACGTGCTTGACCGAGGCGATCTGCCGTTTCCGGGCTCGCTGCCGGAGTTTCAGCGGATGTTTCCAGACGAAGCGGCATGCATGGCCTACCTTGAGCGCGCTCGATGGAGCGATGGGTTCATTTGTGGCCACTGTGGCTTGATTGATGAGCCGTACCGCTTTGCCAATCGCCCCGGCGTTTTCCGTTGTCGCCATTGCACACGCGACACGAGCCTCACTGCTGGCACCGTCATGGAGCGCACGCACACACCGCTGTCGGTTTGGTTCTGGGCGGCGTAT
This sequence comes from Cupriavidus sp. BIC8F, assembly GCF_032465815.1. Taxonomy (NCBI): domain Bacteria; kingdom Pseudomonadati; phylum Pseudomonadota; class Betaproteobacteria; order Burkholderiales; family Burkholderiaceae; genus Cupriavidus; species Cupriavidus sp. BIC8F. Next base: position 19,424 of record NZ_CP136098.1, read on the forward strand.
CTGGTCGCCAGTCAGACGCCTGGCATGTCGGCCGTTCAGTTCCAGCGCCAACTCGGCCTGTCGCGTTACGAGACCGCCTTCCAGATACTCCACAAGTTGCGCGCCGGCATGGTGCGCCCCGACCAGGATCGGATCGGTGGCAAGCCTGAGGAACACGTCGAGGCCGATGAGGCCTACGTCGGTGGGCGTACTCGCGGCAAAGGCAGGGGCGTGCACGACATGGTTCTTGTGGCCGGCGCTGTCGAGGTTCGGCAACGCAAGCTTGCCGGCAGCCGCAACAAACGCAAGAGCGCACGGTATGCCGGACGAGTTCGGCTCGCTCTGGTTCCTGACCGAAGTGCCCGGTCGCTGGACGGATTCATCGAGCGTACCGTTGCATCCGGCGCAACCATCATCACCGACGACTGGAGCGGTTATGCCAAGCTGGGCGAGCGCGGCTATGGCCATATCGCCATCGCGCAGCGCGGTGACATGCAAGTGGCCGAAACCTTCCTGCCGATCATTCACCTTGTGTTCTCCAATCTCAAGACCTGGCTGCGCGGTATTCAGCACGGTGTCAGCCCGCAGCACCTACAAGCCTATCTCAACGAATTCACCTTCCGCTTCAACCGCCGTTTCTATCCCTTCAACGCGTTTCGCTCCCCTGCTCGGCATCGCTGGTGACGTCACCGCGCCGACCTATGCCGAGCTCTATGCCAAAAAATCGCTACCCACTACATCTAGTAGGTCTGGGAGCTAACCGGATAAGCACGGTCCCTTCTTCAGTCGACGCCAGCCATTGCCGATTAGATGCGTCGAAGGGCAGCTTCGGGTCGGGGTGCGTCAGCCCGATCTTCAAACTCAGCGCTGGAAAGCGGCCAGTGGGATTCAGGTGCCCGGAAGCGGCCATTCGGCAGTGCGTACTCCCGACCCACTCCGGTCACATAACGTTCTCCAAACCGGTCAGTCGGCCAAATTCAGGTTTGCGAACTGGAGTGCCAATAAGCGGCCGTTGGCGACCTCACCCAATCGGCCACAACCCGCCGTTCACATGCGTCGGCGGTCGGACGTTCAGGTGTCGGCTTTGCCCCGTAACCGGCCGTCCGATAGTCAAAGACGAACGCTCCTTCATCGGCCAAAGCGGACATAGTCGTTGTTGTTACAGCGGCTGGTAGCAGGCTGCTTAGCCCGAGCCACCCAGCCGTTGTCCCCCAAGCCTTACCTCAGCCGAGCAAAATGCTTATGAAGGCACCCAATCGACCGACCTGATACGGTTCTCGCTTGTAGCTCGGCGACGTATGTAGACATCTCTACATCATTGAAAGCCATTCTATCGGCTTCTAAGATGTCCGCATGCCCACCTTCGCTGATTCCTGGATCCTGCTGATTGTCAGCCTGCCGACATCCGGCGCCACGGCGCGCATGCGGATCTGGCGCACGATCAAGACGCTCGGCTGCGCCGCGCTGCGCGACGGCGCTTACCTGCTGCCCGCAGGCGACGAGCAAGTTGCCCAGCTACGTGAACTCGCCGACGAAACCACACAGGAAGACGGACAAGCGTGGCTGCTGAGCGTCCACGCCGAAGATGCCGGGGAGGTTGCTGCATACCGCGCCCTGTTTGACCGCACCCCTGACTATGCCGAACTGCAGGCAGCATTGTCCGATGCTCGCAAAACCCTCTCCGGTCTGAGTGCGGCCGAACTCAACCGCCTGCTGCGCCGGCACGGGCGAACGTACGAAGCGATTCGCAAGATCGACTTCTTTCCCAACGAGGCTTCGACCCGTGCCGAAGCCCGGTGGAATGATTTTAGCGGGGCCATCGCGACAATCCAGTCGCCCGGCGAGCCGCATCCTTCGTCGGCCAGCATTGCCCGACGGGATCCGGCCCAGTATCAAGGACGGCTGTGGGCAACGCGCCGCCACCTGTGGGTGGACCGGGTGGCCAGCGCCTGGCTGATCCAGCGCTTCGTCGACCCGCACGCCCGCTTCCGCTGGCTCGAAAACCCTGCCGACTGCCCGGATGACGCGCTTGGCTTCGATTTCGACGGTGCGACGTTCACCCATGTCGGCGAACGGGTGTCCTTCGAGGTGCTGCTGGCCAGTTTTGCCCTGGAATCGAATCCTGGGTTGCTGCGCTTGGCGGGGATGGTCCATGCGCTGGATGTCGGCGGCCCGGCTGTACCGGAGGCCAGCGGGTTCGAGGCGGTCCTGGCCGGTGCCCGCGAGCGGCTACCCGACGATGACGCGCTGCTCGCTGAAATCGGCTTGGTGCTGGATTCCCTGTATTTCCACTTTTCGAGTAACCGGAAACGCTAGCCGGCACCGAATTCATCTCAAGGAAAATTCATGAGCAACCTGCAGCAAACGGACATCCCGCAGGCGCCAACTGCCGAACGGCCCGGCTATACGCTCTGGCAACTTGTGCTCTATATGTTGCGCCTGGGTACGCTGGGCTTCGGCGGCCCCGTAGCCCTCGCAGGCTACATGCACCGGGACCTGGTGGATGAGCGCAAGTGGATTACCGATGCCGATTACAAGGAAGGCCTGGCGCTGGCGCAGTTGGCCCCCGGCCCGCTGGCCGCGCAGCTCGCCATCTATCTAGGCTACGTGCACTACCGCATCGTGGGAGCGACCTTGGTGGGGATCGCATTCGTCATCCCATCGTTCCTGATGGTGGTGGCGCTGGGTTGGGCCTACGTACGGTTTGGCGGCCTGACCTGGATGCAGTCGGTGTTCTATGGGGTCGGTGCTGCAGTCATCGGAATCATTGCCATCAGCGCCTACAAGCTCACGAACAAGAGCGTGGGCAAGGACAAGCTGCTGTGGGTGATCTACCTGGTGCTGGCAACGGTGACCGTCGTCACCGAATCCGAGATCGCCTGGCTGTTCCTCGCGGCCGGCATCGTGGTGTGGTTCTGGCGCGCGCCACCCAAGTGGCTGCGCCAAGGCGGTCTCAATGCCCTTGCGGCAACGCAAGTACCCGCGGTGAGCGGGATCGTCAGCACGGTGGACTGGCCGCTATTGACGCAGATCGGCGTGTTCTTTGCCAAAGCCGGCGCATTCGTATTCGGTTCCGGGCTTGCCATCGTGCCGTTCCTCTACGGCGGCGTCGTGACTGAACACCACTGGTTGAACGACAAACAGTTTGTCGACGCAGTGGCGGTGGCCATGATCACGCCGGGCCCCGTGGTGATTACGGTCGGCTTCATCGGCTATCTGGTTGCTGGCCTGCCGGGCGCCTCTGTGGCCGCGCTGGGCACCTTCCTGCCTTGCTACCTGTTCACCGTGATCCCGGCACCCTACTTCAAGAAGTATGGGAAGCGGCCCGGCATCATCGCCTTCGTCGATGGCGTGACGGCGGCGGCCGTCGGGGCCATCACCGGTGCCGTGATCGTCCTGGCCAAACGCTCGATTGTCGATCTGCCCACCGTCTTGCTTGCGCTCGTCACGGTCGCGCTGCTTTGGAAATTCAAGAAGGTGCCTGAGCCAGTCATCGTCCTCGGCGCATCGCTGGTTGGCTTGGTCGCCTATCCGCTCCTCCACACATGAGCCGCACGAACAAGGAACCCATCATGACCTACCAAATGAAGCCGCTAGGCGTTGATCCAGGCAAGCTCACCGGTCTCTCGGAAAAACTGATCGTCAGCCATTACGAGAACAACTATGGCGGCGCGGTGAAGCGATTGAACGCCATCACGTCGGAACTCGCCACGCTGGATCCGGCGACCGCGCCCGTCTTTGTGCTCAATGGCCTGAAGCGAGAAGAACTGATCGCCACCAATTCGATGATCCTGCACGAGGTGTACTTCGGCGGGCTCGGGGATGGCGGTACCCTGGGTGGCGAGCTGGAGTCGGCGCTGATTCGTGACTTCGGCAGTGTGGCGCGCTGGCAAGCCGAGTTCACCGCGATGGGCAAGGCGCTAGGCGGCGGCTCGGGGTGGGTGCTGCTGACCTACTCACCGCGCGACCAGCGGCTCGTGAACCAGTGGGCGCCCGATCATGCACATACCCTCGCCGGGGCCAACCCGATCCTGGCGCTCGACATGTATGAGCATTCTTACCATATGGACTTCGGCGCAAAAGCTGCAGCGTATGTGGATGCCTTCATGCAGAACATCCATTGGGACCAGGCTGCCGAGCGGTTCGCCGTGGCCCAGAAGTAATTCCGGATCCAAGATCCATGCCCACCGCCATCTCCCCCCGCGAACTCGCAGAAGCCATTCAAGCTCTGGTTCCACCGCAGATTATCGACGTCAGACGAAAGCCGGCCTTTGATGCCAGCGTGCAAATGATCGCGGGTGCCTCTTGGCGCGACCCCGACGATATTGCTAGTTGGATCTCCACACTCGACACCAGCCGGCCGGTGATTGTTTATTGTGTGCGCGGCCATCAAGTCAGCCAGGGCTGCGCCGCCCGGCTTGAGACGGCGGGCTTGCGCGCAGCCTATCTCGCGGGCGGCATCGAACAGTGGGCCGACGACAATCACCCGACTATCGGCAAAGCGTAAGGAGCCAGCCATGCAATGGATTACCCGCGAACGTCCGAAGATCGACCGGATTGCCTGCCCTTGGCTGATTGCCCGGTTTATCGACAAGGAGCCGGAATTTTTGTACGTGCCGACTGGCGACGTCGTGAAGATCGCCGGCGAGACCGGTGCCATTCCCTATGACATCCCCGGCGTCGAGCTTTCGCATGTCGGCGACTTGTGCAGCTTCGACGCGTTCCTGGACAAATACCAACTTATCGATCCGGCCCTGCAACAACTTGCCGGCATCGTGCGTGGCGCCGACACGGCGAAGCTGGATCTGACGCCTCAGTCCGGCGGCCTCTACGCCATCTCGCTGGGCCTCTCGCAGGTCTTTTCGGACGATCATGAGATGCTCCGGCACGGCATGGTGATGTACGACGCCCTATACGCATGGTGCCAGTACTGCCAGGCGGAAACGCATCGGTGGCCATCCAAGATGTCTGCATGAAAACGCTAACGGTGTCATCGCCGCGGAGGTACTCATGAATCGAATCATCCTCATTCCATGGATGCTGCTGATGGCGATGCCGGCGATGGGAGAAACGCTCATGTTCAACCAGGACAAACAAGGTGCATTGCCTGCGGGATGGGTAGCCGGTGTCACCGGCCGCGGCACGCCGAAATGGACCGTCGAGGCGGACCCGACGTCACCGAACAGCGCCAACGTGCTCAAGCAATCGGGCCACGGGGATTTCCCCTGGTGCGTCAGGCAAGCCGCCTCCACCACCGATGGCTTCGTGGAGGTCAAGTTCAAGCCGATGGCCGGCCGCGAAGACCAGGCAGGCGGCGTCGTCTGGCGCTGGAAGGACGGCGATAACTACTACGTCGCACGGGCCAACGCGCTGGAGAACAATGTCTCGCTGTACTACACGACGAGCGGCCGCAGGCACACGATCCAGTATCAGGAGGCCCCTGTCGCTGCCCGCGCCTGGCATACGCTTCGCGTGGAATTCGCTGGAAACCGCATCCATGTGTCACTGGACGGCAAGCGTTACATCGATGTGGCAGACGACCACATCAGCGGGGCTGGCGCCGTCGGCGTATGGACCAAGGCGGACAGCGTGACCTTGTTCGACGCCTTCTCATTCGGAAACTCCAGCGCGAAATAACACAGCACAGAAGCAAAAGGGGCCTAATCGCCCACACCCTCCAAAGGTGGCGCAATGCCACGGGCAAGACGCGCTGTTTGCGAGCGTTCTTTCGCGTCATTCCGATACACCCATCTGTAGAGCAATGGCAGGACAAGCAGGGTCAGGAACGTCGAAGACAGGACCCCACCTATGACGACGGTGGCTAGCGGGCGCTGCACCTCGGCACCGGCACCGGTGGCAATCGCCATCGGTACAAAGCCCAACGATGCCACAAGCGCAGTGCACAACACCGGCCGCAGGCGAAGCAACGCGCCATCTCTGACCGCTGCGTCAAGAGGCGTCCCCTCGGCCCGGAGCTGGCGGACAAACGAGACCATCACCAGGCCGTTGAGCACCGCCACCCCGGAAAGCGCGATGAAGCCCACTCCGGCGGAGATGGAGAAAGGAATGTCGCGGAGCCACAGCGCGATAACGCCCCCGGTCAATGCAAACGGCACGCCGGTAAATACCAACAGGCCATCCTTTACGCTTGTGAACATGCCGTACAGCAACAGGAAGATCAGGCCAAGCGCGACGGGGACAACGATCTCGAGCCGGTTGGCAGCGGACTCCAGCCGCTCGAACTGACCGCCCCAGCTAGACCAATAGCCTGCAGGCAACTTGATGCCGCCGCCAACCTTCGCTTGCGCCTCGCGGACGAATGAGCCCAGGTCTCTGCCACGAACGTTTGCCGTCACAACCACCCGGCGCTTGCCGTTCTCGCGGCTCAACTGGTTGGGACCCTGCGTCACGTCCAGCGTGGCTACCTCCCCAAGCAACACATAGCGCGCCGTTCCGCCCGGCACGGGAAGCAGCAGCATGCGCAATTTGTCCGGGTCGGAACGAACCTGCTCCTGCAGGCGCACGACAATATCGAAGCGCCGGTCGCCTTCGAACAAGGTGCCGCTTTCCTGCCCGCCGATGGCTGTGTTCACCACCCGCTGTGCACTGGCCAGGGAAATACCGTAGCGGGCGAGCTTTTGCCGGTCAAAGTTCACCGACAACACCGGCAATCCCGTCAGTTGCTCAGCTTTGACGTCAGCGGCACCCGGCACGGATTCCAGCAACGCTTCGGCGCGCTTGCCCAGGCTCTCCAGGGTCTCCATGTCATCGCCAAAGATCTTGAACGCCACGTCGGCGCGCACGCCTGACAGGAGTTCATTGAATCGCATCTGGATAGGCTGGGTGAACTCGTAGTTGTTGCCAGGAATCCTGGCAACAGCCTGCTCCATTTCTGCAACCAGGGTCTCTTTGCGCTTGCGCGGGTCCGGCCACTCGGACGACGGCTTCATGATGACGAAGTTATCGGCCACGCTGGGCGGTACCGGGTCCGTCGCGATCTCGGCCGTTCCGATCTTGGCGAAGACGCGGTCCACTTCCGGAAACGCCTTGATGCGCTTCTCCAGCGCCTCCTGCATCTGGATTGCCTGGGACAGACTGGTGCCTGGAATCCGCAGGGCATGCAAGGCAATGTCCCCTTCGTTGAGGCTGGGAATGAACTCCGAACCCATCCTTGCCGCAAGCACCGCACTTCCGGCGAGGATGGCGCCGGCGATCCCGAGGGTAAGAACTGGCCTGCCCAATGCACGATCGAGCTGCCGCGCATAGAGACGTTTGATCGCGGCGTAGGCCCTGCCTTCGCTCTCCTTGATGCTCCCGGTCAGGCACATGGCGATGGCGGCGGGCACGAAGACCACGGACAGAATGATGGCGCCGACGAGCGCCAGCACGACCGTGAGCGCCATCGGATGGAACATCTTTCCTTCAACGCCGGTCAAGGCAAAGATGGGCAGGTAGACCACCATGATGATGAGTTGCCCGTAGAGAATGGCCTTGCGCGCCTCGCGCGAAGACTTGAATACCAGGGCAAAGCGTTCGTCGCGGGTCAACGGGCGCCCCAGCCGGCGCTGCTCGTGCGCGAGGTGTCGGATGCAGTTTTCGACGATGACGATCGCACCGTCGATGATGATGCCGAAATCGAGCGCCCCGAGGCTCATCAGGTTGGCGCTGATACCGTTGCCCGCCATGCCGGTGATCGTGAACAGCATGGAGAGGGGAATCACCATTGCGGTGATGATCGCGGCGCGCAGGTTGCCGAGCAGTACGAAGAGCACGGCGATGACGAGTGCGGCCCCCTCAAGCAGATTCTTGCTGACGGTATTGATCGTGCGGTCCACCAGAGTGGTCCGGTCGTACACGGGTTCCGCGACTATGCCGCCGGGCAGGCTGGCATTGATTTCCTGAAGCCGGGCGGCGGCGGCGGACGAAACCGTGCGGCTGTTCTCGCCGATCAGCATGAAGACCGTTCCCAGCACCACTTCCTGACCGTTTTCCGTCGCCGCACCGTTACGCAGTTCCTGGCCCAGATGCACCGTGGCAACATCACCGATGCGGATCGGCGTGCTGCCGCGGGTTTCGATGACGATGGCAGACAGGTCGTCCAGGGACGTCACCTGTCCGGGCGAGCGAACCAGGTATTGCTCGCCCTGGCGTTCGATGTATCCGGCGCCGACGTTGGCATTGTTCTCCGCGAGCGCACGCGAGACATCCGCAAGGGTCAAGCCAAATCCGGCCAGCTTTGTCAGGTCCGGGGTCACGTGGAACTGTTTGACAAAGCCACCAACGGAGTTCACCTCGGTGACACCCTTTACCGTGCGCAACTGCGGCCGGATGATCCAGTCCTGGACCTCGCGCAAATCGGTCGGGGTATAGGCGGAACCATCTTCCTTGTGGGCGCCGGGGCGAGCCTTCACCGTGTACATGAAGATTTCGCCCAGGCCGGTCGCGATCGGCCCCAACGCCGGGGTGACGCCGGGCGGCAGCCGCTCACGGGCCTCGGTTATCCGCTCGTTGACGAGCTGCCGGGCGAAATAAATGTCGGTGCCGTCCTTGAAGGCCACAGTCACCTGGGACAGCCCGTAGCGCGAGACCGAGCGCGTGGCCTCAAGACTCGGCAGGCCGGCCATCACCGTCTCGATTGGGAAGGTGACGCGCTGCTCAACCTCAAGTGGCGAATACCCCTCCGCGCGCGTGTTGATCTGCACCTGCACATTGGTGATATCAGGCACCGCGTCGATGGGCAGCCTGAGGAGGCTTGCGATGCCGACCAGGACGAGGGCGAGGACGCCCAGCATCACAAGCCAGCGGCGCTGGATGGAGAATTGAAGCAATCTGTCGAACATGGCGGACTCCCGTGGCCTCAGTGGTCGTGTGTCGCGCCGGCCTTGCCCAGCTCGGCCTTCACGGTGAAGCTGTTTCCGGCCGCGTACTTCTCGCCGGCTGACAGGCCCTCGATCACCTCCACCATCTTCCCGTCACTACGCCCAAGTTCGAGCGGACGGGCTTCGAGGTATTGCCCGTACCGGCCAAACACGACTTTCCAGTCACGCACTGTCTGGATCGCACTCTTGTCCACCGCGACAGCGACATCCTGCTCGCCAGTGGTCAGCACAGCATTGACCAGCGTGCCCGGACGCCACACACCTTCGCGATTGGGAAGGACAACGCGCGCCGTGGCCGTGCGTGTCTGCTCGCCGGCGACCGCGCTGACTGCCTCCACCTTGCCCTGCGCCTCGGTCTCGCCATCGCTCGCCTTGATGACGACAGCCTGGCCGGGGCGCACGGCGGCCATGTCCTTCGGATAGATGGGCAACTCGACCCAGACCGTGGACGTGTCCGCGACTGACATCAGGACGGTGCCGGCGTCGACAGCCTGGCCCGGCGCGACTGACTTCCCCGTGACCACGCCGTCAATGGGGGCGCGCAGCTCGACCCGGGCGACGTTGGCGCCGCCGCCGGCGGTCACGCGCATCGCCTCCAGCTTACGTGCGGCGGCGTTTGCGGTGATCTGGGCTTCGCGATAGGCTTGCCGCGCTGCGAGCACGTCCTGTTCCGGCGAAATGCGCTCGGCAAAGAGCTTTTCCTCCCGCTCGAGTGTTCGCCGATACAGCTGCGCCTTGTCTCGCGCGACGGCGAGCGCGCTACGCAAGTCGCCGACTTCAGGGCTTTCCACAACTGCCAGTATGTCGCCACGCTTGACGTGCGTCCCTTCCCCAACTGGCGCCGCGACCACGGTTCCATTGAACTGCTGCAACAGCGGGACGAAGCGGTCGCCATTGGGCTTGATCGCGCCGGGCAGCTCAAGGACGGAACGAATGCGGACTGGCCCCGCGGTCAGTACATTGACGCCCGCCTCCTTCAACTGCGCGTCGCCCATCTCGACCCGCGCTTCGACCTGCGCGTATCGCCAGCGCGACGTCTTGCCATTGTGGTCGGCGGACACGGTCACATCGAACGAGTGCGGCTCGACCACGGTCTTGTCGCCACGCAGGTAGTCCCGTTCGGCATGGAAAGCGATGGGCTCGGCCGGCCGGCCCAGGCGTTGCAGCGAGATCGTCGCTTGCGAAGCCTTGGGCGGTAGCGGCTTGCCGTTCTCATACAGATAGAGCCGGAACTGCGGAGGGACGCCTTGCTCGAAGATCGTCACTTCGACCTGGAACGGCCCATCCTCGAGCACGCGCCCGCCGTGTGGGCCGCGTTTGGCTGCTTCCGCGGCTGGCGCCTCGGAGCCGTGTGCGGCTTGAGCGGACTGAGGCGAACTGCCTGCATTGCGAGTTCCGAGTTGAAAACCGGCAATGATTCCGACGAGGAGCGTGGCCACAGCCAGTGCGACAGCGGACTTGGTGTTCATGGTTGCGCTCCCGGGTTGGCCGCCGGGCTACCGGCATATTCAAGGATCTCGTTCTTCAGACGCTCGTACCGCGCCGCGGCGGCGATGTACTGAGCTTCGTTGCGGAAGTAGGCACGCTGTGCGTCCAGTGCTTCCAGGTAGGAAAACTTGCCGAACTCATAGCCTTTCATGACCGCACGAGCCGTTTCACGCGAAGCGGGAAGTACCGCTTCGCGCAGGGTCTTGAGTTCGTTGGCCGCCAGTGTGATGCCGTCGGACAGCTCGAGCGCCCTGAGCTGCAACTGGTCACGTGTGGCATCGGCTTCCAGGCGGGCTCGGTCTACGTGCTGGGTCACCTCGTAGATATTCCCCTGATTCCGGTCAAACAGCGGCAAGGGGATGCCGACGGATAACATCAACGTATTCTGCGCGGTGGGCTGGCCAAACGTGGGGGCCTGGTGGACCCGCTTGACGCCCGCGGCAACCGTAACGTCGCCGACCCGGCGAGCGCGCTCCAGCTCAAGCCGCGCCTCTTGCTCGCGGATGGCTTGCTGCCGTGCCTGATATTCCGGGCGCTGCGACAGGGCGTTCAAAACGATCTGGCGACTCGGGAACGCTGCCGCCTCGCCAAACGGCCCGCTGACCGTCGTGAAATCCGGCGCATCGGTGCGGGCCCAGAAGCTGGCCAGTCGCCGGCGGGCCAGCGCAGTCCGTTGCCTCGCGTCCTGCGCCTCGATGAGAGCGCCTCCCGCATCCGAGCCGACTTTCTCCCGCTCGATCGGCGACACCTTGCCCGCATCTACGCGGCGGCCAACTGCACTCCGGAAAGACTCGATGGTCTCCAGCTTCTGGCCCGCCAGGCGCTCCAGCGCCTCGGCCTCCTGCAGCGATACGAAGGCGCTGGCAACCATGATGCGCAGCTCGCTGCGCCTGGCCGCCAGGGTAGCGCTGGTCCGGTCCCTGCCTGCCTCGGCTACGGCAGCACGGGCCCGTCGCTTTCCGCTTACGTCAATGGGCTGAATCAGACGGATCGCCTCAGTGCGGCTGTCGCTGCGCAACTCGTCGCCCTCCAGGGAGAGTTCGGGATTCGCGTAGGCCCCGGCCTGGCGAACCGTGCCATCCCAGGCAAGCCGCTCCTTCTCTGCGGCGAGGAGTGAAGGATTCGCTGCCAGCGCGCGGCTTTGCGCGGCTTGCAACGTCAATGCGGGATGTGCGGAAACCGAGGCTGCAGGTGCGGCAGCGCCGATGCCGGCATCAGACGGCTGGGCATGCGAAGCGCACGGCTGGAGCGTCAGGAGAAACGCTGCTGCCGTTGCCGCGCGCCGGCCGCGTGGGCACGGAAATGCGACCATGTCGGAACTCGTTAAGCGACAGGAATGGGCCGCCGACGTGGGCAAGCCGCGTCAGCAGATAGGCTTGGACGGCGCAGAGGAAGCGCCTGGTGGGGTCAGACTCGGGGCGGCTTGAAGGGAAGACCTGGAGGCTGGTCGGTCGGGGCGTCTGCTGCGGTATGTGATGGCGGTGTCCCCGTGCGCTCCAAAATCACCAGGGGCGCATGCGGATGCAGCGTGGCAGGCAGTTGGGCGAAGGCATGCAGTGCGCCATGTGGAATGCCGGAATCGTCGTCGTGATCGGACACGGCAAATTCGGCAGCAAGTTGCTCACCACCGTCTGCCTTGCCATCCAGCCCGGCAGCATCGTGCGCGTGCTCCAGTGCGTGTTCCATTTCGTGGTGGAGCCATGCCGGCGCCGCAGCCAAGGTCGCGCCGCAGTTCAGAACGAACAGCAGCGTCACCAGACGGACGACGAAGCGCGATACAAGGCGTTGCACGAACCAGCCAGCGGTGCCGCGGGGAGGCCGCTGCACTCGCAATATGGATAACAGGCTCGTATTCTCCGCAAACGCGCGACAATAGGCAACCATTCCCCCATGACATTGCTGACATGTCCCTTCGTTCCGCCGCCCCGGCACTCGCCGCCGCACTCCTGTTCGGCGCTAGCACGCCGCTGGCCAAGACCCTGACGGGCTCAGTCTCGCCGCTGTTGCTGGCGGGACTGTTGTACCTGGGTAGCGGCCTGGGCCTTGGCGGATTCCTGCTCTTAAGGAAGCTCACGCGGAAGGCCGACAGCCGGACCCCACCGCAACCTCCGATTCCGAGGCATGAAATTCCGTGGCTTTTGGGAGCGATCCTGGCTGGTGGAGTGGCCGGCCCGGCACTTCTGATGACCGGGCTTGCTGTGACCAGCGCGGCATCCGCCTCGCTCCTATTGAATGTGGAGGGCGTCTTCACGGCGCTCATCGCCTGGATCGTGTTCAAGGAGAACGCCGATCGGCAGATTGTGCTTGGCATGGTTGCCATCGTTGCGGGGGGCATTCTTCTTTCCTGGCAGCCGGGTGCTGCCACCTTGTCCCCAGGTGCGCTGCTCATTATTGCCGCCTGCGGATGCTGGGCGGTCGACAACAATCTCACCCGGAAGGTGTCCTCGAATGATGCAGTCCTGATCGCCTGTCTGAAGGGCTTGGTCGCGGGCGCATGTAATACGGGATTCGCACTGGTTGCAGGCGGCACGCTCCCGGGAGCGTTACCTTTAGCTTCGGCGATGGTGATCGGCTTTGCCGGCTATGGCGTGAGCCTGGCGCTGTTTGTGATCGCGCTTCGTCATCTTGGTACGGCCAGGACAGGTGCTTATTTCTCAGTGGCCCCCTTGTTCGGTGTGGTCATCTCCTTCCTCTTGTGGCCGGAGATACCGAATGTCCTGTTCTGGCTCGCCGCAGCGCTGATGGCATTGGGTGTGTGGCTGCATCTGCGCGAACGGCACGAGCACGAACACACTCATGAAGCGATGGAACACACGCATGCGCATCGTCACGATGAACACCATCAGCACGAGCATGATTTTTCGTGGGATGGAAAGGAACCCCACGTGCACGCCCACCGACACGCCCCCATCGTTCACAAGCATCCCCACTACCCGGACATTCATCACAGGCATTCGCACTAGTATCGATGTCCATTGGTCGCCATCAAGCATCGTCGGGTGGCGCACCTCATCTCCTCGGCGATTTGGTTCACAGGCATAATGGTAGCCGGCAGTCTCATACGGGCGCGCAACAAACAGCGTTACACGAGTGGAGTATGGCTAAGGACGTTGGGGGGATCCTCCCAACGCTAACTTCACAGTGGACCACCAGGAATGGTTGCCTAGGAGTCCGTCGGACTTGAGCCCGGGCGAATCCGAATGATCGGTGCGACGAGATTTTTGGACGGCAATCGCGCTGATCGAACGCTCTTGATGGTTGACGAGGCACTGTGATGGCACATTGGAGCGCCTTAGGGGCTCGGCTTTGGGTAGTCGAGGCGCACTTTGCTATCCAACCGCTCGCAGAACGTGCATGCGCTTGATGTTCCAGGCCATGGTCACAAGACTCCATTCGCCTTGCGCCTTGTCCAGCCCGCGCATGCTCATCTGGCGCCAACCCATTACCCGTTTGATGATGCCGAACACCGGCTCCACCGTCTGCTTGCGCAAGCTGTAGAGGGCGCGCCCGGCTTGTGTGCCCAGTCGGTGCGCCATCTGCACAACCGGGTCCGTGGTCTGGGGCTGCGGCACATCGGGGGCAAAGCGCTCCAGCACAGGGGCATGATGCGGCTCCCGCCTTAGCGCCAGCAGCGGCTCGATCCCTGCATCGTGGCACGCGATCACGTTGGCCTGACTGAAGAAGCCGTTGTCCGTGATCAGCGTGCGCACCTCGCCCAGCACCGCAGGCAACGCCGCGATCTGCTCCAGCGTGGGCACGACTTCGCGCTTGTCGTTGCACGCCTGGCTCACGTGCTGGGTGACCACCATCATCGTCTCTGTGTCTACCCCGGCTTGCGCGTTGTAGCTTTGTTCGAAGCCACCCCCCGAGACGGGCATGATGCGTGACTCTTCATCCGTGAGGTTCACCTGATCGCCATCCTTGGGCCCCGCCTCTGGTGGCTCGGGATCCTTGCCGCGCGGCTTCTTGCCAGCGTCCCGCTGAGACTTGCGCTTAGCCGTCTTGGCCTCGTACTCCTGCTGTTCGAGTTGATGACGCTCGGCGGCGCGCTGCTCGATCTTTGCCTTGGCCAGCGCCATCGCGCTCAAGCGGTCTTCGCGTCGAGCGATCTCCGCCGGCACGTCCATGCCATCCGGGATGGCTGCGCGGTCGCTGTTCTCGGCCAGCGCAAGCAGGGCCTGCACTTCCTGTCGTAACTGCGCCTCGATCTTTTGGGCATGACCCCACGACAGGGCGCGGTGCTTGCTCGCGTTCGCGTCGATCTTGGTGCCGTCCAGCGCAATGTGCCCGAGCTTGAGCAGTTTCATCTCGCGCGCCAGCACCAGCACCTGCACAAACAGCGCCTCCACCTCCTTCAGGAATCGACGCCGGAACGTCGCCAGCGTGTCGTGATCCGGGTGGGTGTTGGCTGCCACATAGCGGAAGGCCACCGAGTCGTAGGTCGCGCGTTCGAGCTTGCGGCTCGAGTGCACGCCATTGGCATAGCCGTAGATCAGCAAGCCCAGCAACACGGCGGGATGGTGCGCCGCCGAACCCCGGCCCGCGTATTGGCGTGTCAGTTCGCTCAGATCGAGCTGCTCGATGACTTCGACTACGAAGCGCGCCAAGTGATCATCGGGCAGCCATTCGTCCACTGAGGGCGGCAACAGGTACGCGGTATCTCGGTCTACGGGAACGAAGCGGCTCATCGGGTAGGTCTTTGGTTGTGCGCCAGCGATTATCTCGGACAACGTCATCTTGCGGAAGACTGCAAAGCCCGACAAACTCCTAGGGCCAATGTCCGCTTCGGCCGAGCACCTGCCGGCCGACCCGAATACACGAATGACCGTTGCACCCTGGAAGCTGCCGTAAACGCCACGCCGGGTCGAAGGGCCGCAGGGGGTCGACTCCTGCCGGCCGGCGTCACCCTAGGGGATTTCGGGGTCTATCAGGCGCTTCCCGGCCAGAAGCAGCCAGTCGGATCATCGGCCAAGAGCCGTCATCCAACGTCGAAGTGAGCGGCCTGCGCGGCATTTCGCGCAGGTCCGATCGACTGCCGGGTTAGAAGGGCAAATTAACGAGAGCCCCCTGTCATTTATTTTTTGGCGGATTGCTAGATTTGCTAGGTTTGAGGGACGGTGTATTCCCTGGTGTGGTTTTGTTATCACGGCGGCGCTGATCCGGTTTCCCTGTTGATTCTGCTATCGGCTTTGGCCCTGGTTTAAGTGCCATGAATGCTCTCCTTTGTGGTTTAAAAGTTACAGTGTGCGCATACGTTCTAACTTGGTTTTAGGAAAACAGCGTTGCTGTGTAACACCGCCACCTGTCTCCCTAACATCGGCGCATGGATCGCGGCCTGCATCCCGCACGAGTGCTGTTAAGGCGAAATGGATATTCATACAGTACCAACACTCCACGAACAGCGGCACGCTGGGCCGGAGTCACTTTACCTCACTTTGACCATGAACGGCGGTGCGGGCGAGCGGGTTTTCTCGTCTGGACGTAACTATTCAGCGGGTGTTGTAAACATTGGCTGAACCCGGCATAGTGTCGGGATGTCGAATAAGACCCCCGAGTTGCCGGTTCCCGATTTGAAGTCGATGACGCACGAGCAGAAAGATGCGTTCATCATCGAACTGGTCGCAATGGTCAATACGCTTCTGAAGCGGGTGGATGAGTTGGAGGCAAGGCTCGGGAAGGACAGTCACAACTCGAGCAAGCCGCCATCGTCGGATGGCTTGCGCCGCAAGCCGAAGTCTCTGCGCGAGCGTGGCAAAGCAAAGGCCGGTGGTCAGCCCGGCCACAAGGGCAACACGCTCAAGCGCGTTGAGCAGCCTGATCACGTTGAAATCCATTCGGTTGCGCCGTTGTGCGACGCTTGTGGTCAGCCGATTGCCCGCGAGGACGTGTCGGTATTGGCCGAATCGCGGCAGGTCATTGACCTGCCGCCAATCCGCTTTGAAGTGACCGAGCATCGCGTCGAGCGGGCACAGTGCGGATGCGGGAAGGTGCATCGCGCAGCGTTCCCCGCAGGCGTGAGTCAGGCGGCGCAGTACGGATCGCAGATCAAGGCGGCAGTCGTGTACCTGACGCAATATCAGCAGCTGCCGGTGGACCGTACGACCCAGGCGCTGGCCGATCTGTTCGGTGTGCGGCTGAGCACAGGTACAGTCCAGAACTGCATCAACGAAGCCGCCTTTGCGCTCAAGCCTGCCGTTGCACAGATCAGGCAGGCGTTGCAGGAGGCGACCGTGGCACACTTCGACGAATCGGGGGTGCACGTGGCAGGCAAGCTTCACTGGCTGCATAGCGTATCGACGGCGATGCTCAGCTGGCTGGGCGCGCATCAGAAGCGGGGCAAAGAGGCCATGGACAGTCACGGCATTCTCCCGGCGTTCACGGGCGTTGCCGTGCATGACGGCTGGGCCCCCTATGCGCACTATGAATGCGAGCACGCGTTGTGCAACGCCCATCACCTGCGCGAGCTGATTTTCATCTCGGAAACCACACAGCAGCCCTGGGCCGCAAAGCTGATTGAGCTGCTGCGCCAAGCGTGCGGCGAGGTCGGCCGCAGTATCGACCAGGGTGCGCAGAGCCTGCCCAAACAGCGTCAAAGTTACTACCGGCAGCGTTCGAGCAAGTTGATTGCCGAAGGCCGTAGACTCAATCCGCAGCAGCAGCGTGCCCCCTCGCAGGCAAAGCAGCGAGGCAAGATCAAGCAAAGCCCTGCGTTCAATCTGCTGGCGCGTCTGGAACGTCATGCCGACCAGGTCTGGCGCTTTATTGCCGATCATCGGGTGCCATTTACGAATAATCTGGCCGAGCGCGACATCCGCATGCCCAAGCTCAAGCAGAAAGTCTCTGGCTGCTTCCGCAGCCAAAACGGTCTCGACGCGTTCTGCACCATCCGCTCCTACCTCGCCACCCTGCGCAAGCAGTCCCGACCTCTCTTTGAAGCCTTGGCTCACGCGTTCACCGGCAACGTGCTTTCGCCCATGCCCGCTGAATAGTTACGTCTGGACAAAGATTCTGAGCGCCTGCTTTCGGCCGCATTGGCGTCAGCTTCGGGTCGGTTAGAGCCGGCGGGCCATGGCAACCGTCATCCGGCAGGCAGAGACCGGCCATGAGCAGCCGCTCGACGATGGCCGCTTTGCGGTGTTGTGCTCTGGTGAGATCATCATCAAAGCAGCGTCATCGCATCCATCGAGCTGCGTACAGCACCACCCTCGAACTGGTAGCGGCTCCTTCAACGACAGCAGTTCGACATTTCGTACGGCCGCTCCGGGTCGGCTACAGTCCGTCGCCGCCAGTTGTCCGGGCTGCCGGGTCGATCGGGCACTTCCGGCCACAACCGGTCGGTCGAGGTCGACATCCAATTCGAACATCCAAGGTCTCGTCCGCCCTCGCTCAATGGCTGGTCTCCGGCGAGCGAGTCTCCGGGTGGCAATGCCTCGACCCGGCCAGAAAGAGCCATTGAAGTTCCGATCCTAGATTGTGTGCAATCCCTGCTGGAAGTACATTTCGCTGAGCAATTTGCGTCTGTGGCCGGTTGCAATTTCAAATTGGCTTGGGAAGCTAGACAAACAAGGCTCAGCAAATGCGGTTGGCGATATCCTGCGCGGTACATGGTTTTGGTTTTCGAACCTCTTCGATCCATGCAAGGTATTCGGCCACCGGCGTGTACACACCTGGCGACGTGGCCTTCCCGCAGCTGTCCCCGAAGCTCACGATGCCAAGCTGGACCGCTCGACCATCTGTCATGCGCTGGTATAGAGGACCTCCGCTGTCGCCAGTACAGGCATCTTTACCAACTTCGCCTGCGCAGATCGCTTTCGCAGGGAGCACTGAGCCGTAGTGGGCCTTGCAAGCGTCGTACTGGATCACTGGCACTTCAACCGCCAACAGCTCACGGGACTTCCAACCATTGGCCTCCGTGAGCCCCCATCCAGTGGTCATGAATCGCGCGCCCGGCACCACCAGTGTCGCTGCCTGCGCGGGCGATGGAAGCTGGACGAAGGCGCTCATCGAAACGGGCTCCCTCAGCCCGATCAACGCGATATCGTTGCTCTTGCTTCCGCAACTGTAGCCCTTCCCGGGGCGAAGCTCCGCAGGAGCCATGAGAGAAACCTTCTTTCCGAGATCAGTGCTGCCATAGGCAACAAAGAACGCTTGGCGGGTGAGCTGGACGCAGTTTTTGGGGTCGTAGAGGCAATGCCCTGCGGTCAGTACCCACTGGGAATCAATCAGAGTGCCACCGCAGAACACACCCTCTACGTGGTTGGTACCGATTGACGACACTAAGGCAACTTGCCAAGGGGACTCCCCTGAACTGACGATGCGGCCACCGATCACCTCGATCTCTCGGGTAGACAAGGGCCTTGGGACGCCCAGCGGTTCCGCCGCGCGGCTCCAGCTCGCCGACATGAGTAACGCCGTCGCCATCAGCACTTGCACACCTGCTCGGCTTTGAGCCGTCACGGCGCACATCAGTCGATCTCCGGATACGGTACCGACATCCCGGCCTTGCGGTGGGCATCGTTCGCTGCGATCTTCGCCTTCAGAAGCTTAATCCGCGCATCCGCGATGTCGACCTGCACGGCGGGATCCTGCAAGAGCGCATCCGCTAACCCGGCTTCGGCCTTCGTCACTTCCAGATCCGCAACGAGCACCCCGGTGCGGGCTGCGCGCGCCGTCGTCGCTTCGCTGTCCTTCTCCGCCTGTGTCTTGGGCAGGAGCTTCGCCTGCAATGCCGCGCTTACATCGGCCTTTGAGGAGCTCAAGGCATTGCCAAGATAGAGCGCGAACTTGCTGCCTTCGCGAGTCTCGCTCAGTGTTAACTGCGTGGTGAAGTAGGTAAAGGTCTTGGCGGCGACGTCAGTCGCCGTCGGTCGATTGCTGCAATCGGCCGCGGTCTTTTTGGCGGGATCCGCCGGCACATAAGTGCACACACGCTTGGCCCATTCCTTTCGCGGGTCATTGCGATTTCGTTCCTCAAGCGCGGTCTCCAGATCCTCCCTGACTTTCGCCAGCGGATACGTGCAGCGGTAGTCATACACCTGGTGCTCTTTGCCTAGATGCCGGTTCTGCCCTTCGATCGCATCGCACATCGTCTTTGCCTTCCGGCTGACGTCTGGGTCCTCGTAGAGGTCGGGGGCTTTTCCGAATGGCTTCGGCGTCGGTTCGGAGAGAATATCCAGGGCCAGAAGGTAGGGAGCCACTTCCGCCTCGCGTTTCTCCTTGGCCTTGGTCGCATCGGCCGACTCGGTAGGGAATGCGATGGGCAAGGTGGCCGCACTCCGCAACCGCCAATCCTCCCCCTTCAGCTCAGTATCCCGAACCACATCCTTGAACGTCATCTCTGCAGAACCGAAAGGTTGCGCCGCACCGGGCACGGTGAAGGTCACCGCTGCAACATAGTCCCGATCCTTCCGGCTGAACACCGAATGTTCATCGAACTCGCCGACCTTCAGGTATTGGGGCACGAGCTGGAAGTACTTGAGGCCCCGAAGCGGCTTCAGCTTGGCTTCTACCTGGAAGTTGGCGCTCTGCAACCCCTTGAATTCATCACTATTCTGGGCCCACTGCGGAGTACTTGACTTTGTTTCGTCGAAGACGCCGCGGACAATCACCAGGCAATTGACCTCGACTGCCAAGTCCGCGTCCTGACTGACCGAGTAGAAGTCAGTTGCCGATTTTGCCGTGGTGACGAAGGTCTTTGTTTGCCCTGCGGCCTTCAATGCCTCCGCGGCGGTATCGACAGCGCCCTCGATCAGTTTGGGAGCCACGGCAGCGACCAGCAGACCCAGCAAGGCAACTCGATTCTTTCTGGCATCGATGACAGGCTGCGGATCACTTGGGCAAGATGGCAGCCATGCAACGCGAGTCTGTCTCAGCTCGTCTGCCGCCGTGGCAAGGCTGCAAGCGCCTGCAAGCACAAGACTCGCCGTCCAGATAACGATACGTTTCATTTCCCTCTCCCCAAGTTGTATCAACTATCGTATGAACGCAACTCCATTGCGCCATCCCACAGACGTGGTAGAGATCGCTCATCGGCGATAAACAGCACGGTGCGGTTCAGCGTCCAATCGCATTGGGTCGAACTTGCCCACCTGGAGCCTTCGGCTTGCTCCGGAAAATGGGACGAAACTTCCGTGCCTCGGCGTCGCCGGCCAGCGACTGCGGCGTACGGCATTGAGGCGAGAGGGACTATTCTCTCGTGCCCGACGTTAGGCGGGGCTCACCAAGCCCTGGCGAAGTCACGTTGAAATCATCCAGTCGATGATCCGACCGACTTCCGGCGCTGTCTCGTCAAAGTAATGCGTGTGCGCCCCTCCTCCGATCGATATGTCAGCGGTCGTACAATTTTTACTCAAGGATGTCGCCGCGGCAGTCCATAGATCCCTGCCAACATAGTCACCCGTACGATATACGTTGATCCAGCGGCTAACGCCGAGCGACTGGTAGTCGGCATCCGCCGCCCACCCATACCAGATCGGGAATCGCGATAGATAGAGTTGCCTGAGCGGACATCCGGCGGTGAGAAGATCGATCCGCGGCATTTGGCCGGTCGGGAACGGCCACTGTCGCGTCTGTTGCAGCATTCGGAACAAATCAGCGCTGATGATCGTGCCCTGGCTGTGCGCGACAATCACGATTCTGTCATACGCACGTTCCTTGTTGATCTCCTTAAGTAGCGCGATATACCTGCACATGATTCTTCCGCGCGGATTGCTGGCGAAGGGACGCTCCTTGAGCCAGTTGCTGACGTCCAGCGCGATGTCCAGGATCGCGGCGGCCGCCTTGGGCAAGCGTGCTCTGAGCAGAATGCTAACTGGCACTGCCGCAGCCAGGAGCACTCCCGCACTCCTCAGCCAATCCCTGTCCGCGGGCGCGCCCAACATGTACGGATATCCGCTTGCAAGGGCAACAATCGATATCACCAAAACTATCTCTGCCGGCCATAGCATCGCCCCAGCGCTGTCCAGCCAATACCTCAATCGACCTTCGAGAGGCTGACCAGCTTGATTTGCCCGGGGCGGCTTTGTCTCGAACCAGGCGCTCGGCATCACACTGCTCGCCGCCAGCAACAACGTAATACCTATCAACACGAGAAACAGGTTGGCATGCATTCCCACCGTTGCCGCATAAAGCGTTTCAATGAATGTGTACAGGTTCACACTACAGCCTGGATGACATACGGCCGGGGATGGAACATAGAGAAGTAGCGGGAAATTATGTTTGAAGTCGATAACTTTGCTGATGCGGTCTTTGTCGAGGATCTGCGCAAGAACGGAGGCCCACAGAAGCACCGTGGTCAGGAAAAAAAGGGTTGTTGAGGTCAATACACCGAGTCGACCAGTGCGCAAAGCCCGCATCTCCCGCGCGCCAAGCCTTACGACACCTCCTGCCAGCGACAGGACGCAGATGGCTGCCAGTAGTAAGAACAGCAGCAGCCAAAACATCTGGAGCACAAGAAAGATCGCCGCCGCCATCCACATCGCAACGCCAATCATGCCTGCTTCCTCTGCCGGACTTGCATCAGGCTGAAATGCTGCGACGCCGAAGAGGAACACGGTTGCTAGGAGACCGGCACTGGCCGCGCGACTTCTGACACGATCGCTGTAGCGGAACAACAACCATCGGCTGGCCACCCAGGCGAACCATATGCCAAGCCCCATTGCGGCGTACCCGAGACCGACCGCCGACTCTCGCACTCTGAAAATGGCCACACCTACCGCACCTGCAACTGGGAGCACCAGCATCATTGCTGGCGCTGCACGCGCGGAGAACGAGATCCATAGCCCGATCGCAAGCATGACCACGGCGCCCAGCGCCGGCGCAATCCATGGTGCAAGGCTTGCCGGAATCCACAGTACGATCAGCGCAAGCGCGGGGGCCAGAAAAAACAGATTGGCGATGGGGATCGCGGTCGGCAGCAGACATTCCACGCACCGGTGCGCAGTAGCGGACCAACGTAACACGCGTGAACGTTCGCACTCGGACGATTCTGCGGCGGAGATGGCCGTCTTGCGACCCAACGACGCGAGGTGAAAGAACACTTGGTACAACTCGACGACGAACCTGCTCCAGACTCGCGGCCCGCTCGATAAGTCTGCCCACCTCATCTCAAACATGTCTATCGCGGTCTTCGTACCATTTTGCGCGGTACGCGTACCGGCGAGTCTGATGGTGCGGTAATGCGCCAAGGCGTCGCATTTGTCCAGCCTGTCGATCGCCTTAAGCGAGAACTCAACGTCCACCGTAGGCGACGCGTTCGGGGTTCCGCCCAGATGCCGGCGCCTAACGGGAATTTCTACGACGGTCTCGTCGAACGTGCTATAGCTGTCATTGGCGTTGGGTTGGCATCCGTGACGTTGGAGCAGAGTGACCAACCGCCTGGCCGTTTCGCCAAACTTCGGTGCGCCAACGCCATGGACGGCAATTACCGCGACCTTCTCGGGGATGCGCCGCTCGCGTTCATTGATTGGTTGGTCATCCATCGCATCTCTCGTCAATGAATGTATCGGTGTTTTGTGAATGAACCGGCACAGCCGACAGCAGGGCAGTCAAAAAATCTCAGAAACCGACAGGTCGTATTGATACGCGTCGATCATGATCGGACGCATTGTCCTGTTAAATCTCACGACGCTCGGTGGCCTCCAGAGAAACTCATAATCGCTAACGCAAAAATAGAATAGGCGGCCTCAAATCTGAAGTGCAACACCCTGCCATTCGGTAAGGTGTGGTGAATGACAAGCACGAAGTACCAACAACTACAACCCGAAGAACGGATGCGCATCGAGATTTGGAAGGCGGAAGATGTCAGCCTGCGAGCCATGGCTCGCAGGCTTGGCCGCGCGCCTTCGACACTGGTGCGAGAGCTTCGCCGAAATGCCCCTGCCCGTGGCGGCTATAGCGCGATGAGTGCGCAAGCCTGCCGTACGCAACGCCTCAAGGCCAGCCGCCCAATCGCCAAGCTCGCTCCTGATGGCGTACTGTGGGGCGTGGTACGCCACTTCCTCGATCAGAAGTGGTCGCCCCAGGAAATCTCCGCTACGCTCAAGCGGGCCTTTCCCGACCACCCTGACCTCAACGTGTCCCACGAGACCATCTACAACGCCATCTACGCATACCCACGGGGCGAGCTGCGCCGCCAGCTCATCGCGTGTCTGCGACAGGCCCGAACCAAGCGTCTGCCGCGCTCGCGCGGAACCGACCGGCGCGGCCAGATTCCCGACATGGTCAGCATCCACGTGCGCCCGCCCGAGGTGAACGACAGGCTGATGCCCGGGCACTGGGAGGGCGACCTCATCAAGGGTGCGGGCAACCAATCCGCCGTAGGCGTACTGGTCGAGCGCATGAGCCGCGCCGTCCTGCTGGTCAAGATGCCCGATGCTACTGCTGCTTCGGCCTTGGCGAGCTTCACGGCCAAGCTGCAATCTCTGGTGGCGCCGCTGCGCCAGACCCTGACCTACGATCAGGGCCGAGAGATGGCCCGGCACGCAGAGCTGAGCGCCGCCACTGGCGTGCGCGTGTACTTCTGCGATCCGCATAGTCCTTGGCAGCGCGGCACCTGCGAGAACACCAATGGTCTGCTGCGCCAGTACTTGCCCAAGGGCACTGACCTGTCCGTCTATTCGCAAGAGGAACTTGACGCCATCGCCGACAGCCTCAACGGCCGCCCGCGCAAGACCCTGAACTGGCACTCCCCGTTACAAGTCCTCGCTCAGGTCCTGGCTAACCCCACGGACCGGCTTCCTGTTCAATAAACTGAGCGGTGTTGCACTTCGCACTTGAAACCGCCCTTTGTTAATGTCTGGAAAATTAGCCGGCGCGCTTCCTCTACTTGCTCACGCTGTCAGGCTGTTCTCCCTGCTCGCTCCCCGCGATCAAGCGCCTCGCCAAGCTTAATCCCATCTTGGATCTCCTTCGGCTCGCGCGCACGCATTGCCTTCTCTACGGCGGCTTCCCGTGCCTGGGCGTCACGTTCGTCTGCAGCCTTGTACAGGTCAACTATGCCGGCAACGGCGGCGCCACATGTGGACGCAATTTCGACAGCGAATAGCGCCAGACCTACTCCATCTGTTGCGATTCCGACTTCTGCCGCGGCCACAATTTCATGAGCACATTTCCCTAACCCGGCTGATATTTCTGCGCTCGATTTTATTGCCTCGACGACTTCTTTGACAGTTTTTGGCCCTGATGATGCATATGCTTTCATTTTCGTTTCGAGGTCGTGAAGCTGAGTCGATGCAGACTGCAACTCCGACCTAGAAACAGGTATTTTTGCGCTAAATGCACCCCAGTTGATGACCACTTCGCAGTTCGGCACGTCACCGCCGATGTATACGTTCAGCTTGCTTTCTGTCGAAATCGAGAAGTTCGTTAGAATCGTTTCTAGGCCAGCTTTAGGAATTGACGACCAGGGTGTGACTAGATTAAATAGAACGTATGGCTTCACGCCGTCCATGGAATTTTGGAGAAGCCGTACGCGATCCAACTCCCGAAGCCACTGTTGATAGGATTCATCATCAAGCCGCGCTTCCACCTCGCCGTCGCGGTTCGCGTATTTTCTGACTTCCTCTCGTAATTCGAGCAGGCGCTGGGGACCAATTAGAACTTCATACTCGAGTCGAATCGTCATAACAGACAACGGCAAGCCGGATTCCGTTTGCCTTTGCGTAATTTGGTATTGAGCAATCGCCATCGTTTTTCTCCTGTCGATTGTCGATGCACCTATTAAATTGGCAGCCCGCAATGGAGATTAGGCTAGGCGATCTAGAGCATCGTTGCAGGCCCGTAATGTTCGGACCCGCACAGACGCAGCGCAAGGAGCAGATGACGTGGAACGCCGGGGCTACGGAGTCAGGCAGCATGCGAGGCCAAAGAGCCACGGTCTGCGCGAGCTTTTCGCATCTCTATTTTTTGTTTCGATGCCTACCGTCGTGCTGCCGCCACTTTTGAGGCTTTCGACGGCCCTACTGGAGTCGGCCGTCAAGTGCGAGCCCCTGATGTCCGTTATGGGTAAAGGCGAGCGGCTCTTCAGGGTCGGGGGTACGCACTGCCGAGTGGCCGCTTCCGGGCAGCCGAATTCCACTGACCGCTTTCGAGCGATGAGTTTGAAGAGCGGACGGACGCAGCCCGACCCACACCGGTCAGATAACTTTCTCCAAACCGGTCAGTCGGCCAAATTCAGGTTTGCGAACTGGAGTGCCAATAAGCGGCCGTTGGCGACCTCACCCAATCGGCCAGAAGCGGCCTTATATCAGGCGGAGTCCCAATGACCGTCTCCAGGCTGAAGTCGCCATTGCCTGCCTACCCCCCTTTTTGTGCCCAACCTCACACTCCACGGAGCCGGCGTGGCTCGGCGTGACAGGCAAGGCAGGCCGAATCACCAAGAGCGAATTTTTGAGCACTTTTGTTCGACATCCCCAAAAACTTCTTGACATCGTATGTTGTAGATACAACAATAGACTCATGAAACCGCTGACCCCAACTCGAGAAATTATTCACCATTGCCTGGCTGTGCGTGCACGGGTGATTGCACGGACGGTATCTTCGCTCCACGACGAGGCTCTTGCAGCGCATGACATAACGATTGCTCAGTTGACTATGCTCGCGGCGTTGGGCGAAATCGGTCCGTGTGCTCCGCGTAAACTCGGCGACGTTCTGCAGTTGGAACGCTCTACGGTCTCTCGAAATCTGGACTTGCTAATGGCAAAGAATTTGGTAGCGACCGTGTCGTCCGATGCGAAGGGTGTACGTGAAGTAGTCCTCTCGTCGGAAGGTCAATTGAAGATCGAAGCGGCGTTGCCGGATTGGCGAGCTGCTCAGAAACAAGCTTGTGAGCTATTGGGCGCTGAAGGTGCTCGAGGACTCCGTGAAGCAGCGGCGACCATCTGGTCAGTGCCTGATTGATGTCATGTAGTTGACGTCGCAGTCGTAAGGATGGCGTCTTTTTTTATCGCCATTGTTGTATATACACCATTGAAAATGTAGTTCGTGTGTCGATTACAAGTAGAGCAGCGCGTCAAGGCTGTCACAGTACATTTACCACTCCGGTATTGGTCAGATTATTTATAAATTTATTTGTACTTATTTTTTTCACTCATTTAAGTAAATTCCATGACTATCATCAAAGCTGCCGCTGTTCAGATCGCTCCAGTCCTTTACAGCCGTGAGGCTACCGTTGACAAGGTCGTAAGGAAGATTATCGAACTCGGCAAGAAAGGCGTTCAATTCGCCACGTTCCCGGAAACCGTTGTTCCCTACTATCCCTACTTTTCTTTTGTTGAATCGCCCTACCAAATGGGTGCACAGCACTACAAGCTTCTTGAGCAGGCGGTAACTGTCCCATCGGAAACGACGCAAGCTATCGGTGAGGCCGCCCGACAAGCCAAGATGGTGGTGTCCATCGGTGTCAATGAGCGTGATGGCGGGACCATCTATAACACGCAGTTGCTGTTTGATGCAGACGGCACGCTGATTCAACGTCGCCGCAAAATCTCCCCTACCTATCATGAGCGCATGGTCTGGGGCTCTGGCGATGGCTCGGGATTGCGCGCGGTTGACAGCGCTGTCGGCCGGATCGGTCAACTCGCCTGCTGGGAACATTACAACCCGCTGGCGCGATATGCATTGATGGCTGATGGCGAACAGATCCACTCCGCCATGTATCCCGGTTCGTTTGCCGGAGATCTCTTCTCGGAGCAGATCTCCGTCAACATCCGCCAGCATGCGCTTGAAGCTGGCTGCTTTGTTGTGAACGCCACCGCGTGGCTGGATGAAGAGCAACAAGCGCAAATCATGAAGGATACGGGTTGCTCGATTGAACCGATCTCCAGCGGCTGCTTCACCGCGATCATTTCGCCGGAAGGTGAATTCATGGGTGAGCCCCTTCGTTCAGGCGAAGGCGAAGTCATCGCAGACCTCGATTTTTGGCAAATTGATAAGCGCAAGCGGCTGATGGACTCACGTGGCCACTACAGCCGTCCGGAGTTGCTAAGCCTGATGATTGACCGCACTCCGCATTCCCACGTCCACGAACGCGGTACCCAGCCGGTGAAGACGAGTGTCGAGACGCTCGAAGACGTGAACGGTTAAGCGGAAATATTCAACCGACCACTACCCACTTGATGAATTTCGGCCAATCGCGGGATTGTGAACGCGTTTGGTCCATTTCAATCTTTATTGGTTGAACCAATTCTTACCTAATTCATAGAGAATTACCATGCCAAAAATCCCCGCACTTCGCATCGAGCAAGCACCAGAGGCTTCGCGCCCTGTCCTCGAAGAAATTCAAAGCAATTACGGTACTTTGTTGAACGTTTTCAAGACGATGGCTCATTCTCCTGCGTTTTTGTCTGGCTATATTCAGTTTTATCAAGCCATGGAGACAAATTCGCTAAGTCCCAGGGAGCGTGAGACCGTTTCTCTTGCGGTATCGCAGGTTAACGGCTGCGGGTATTGCATGAGTGTTCATACCATGATGGCCGCGAAAGGGGGGATGTCACCCGAAGCAATCCGCGCCGCCAGAGATGGAAAGCTCGATGCCTTCGCTGCGCTGGCGCACCAGATTGCCCTGACGCGAGGTCAGATAAATGACGAAGACCTGGCGACTGCCAGAGCTGCAGGCCTTACTGACTCCAAGATCGTGGAAGTGATCGCCGAGGTGGCCCTGATGACAGTAACTAACTTGCTGAACAACGTCGCCGGCACCACGCTGGAACTTCCGCCGGTCGACATGTAAGTACGTCGCATGACGTAGTGAGATGCCCCAATCACTGGCATGTCACGCTGATTCAACCTTTGAAACGGGGCGTCAAAATGACTCATCTAGTCTATGCCGAGCTAACGCTCGTAACAGTTGTCTGTCTGGCTTGCGTGACATTTTGGCTTAATCGCGCGTTGGTCCAGGCATTTACGGAGGACAAGAGTAAGAGCATCGTCGCCGGTGTCTTGATCACGCTTTGCACGTGGCTGCTTGTTACCGCCGCAATCGCTCAAGGCGGCTCCCTCGCTATCTGGGATGCCAAGCCGCCCCGACTTCCAGCGATTCCTCTTCTGGCACTTATAGCAATCATCCTGGTTAATAGGGCTAAGACATTTCAGAGGCTTCTTGATGTAACACCCAGGCATTGGCCGGTCGCAATGCAAACCTTCCGGGTAGGAGTTGAGATCGCTTTTTGGGGACTTTTTGCCTCAGGTATGGCGCCAGAGCAGGTAACGTTTGAGGGGCGTAATTTCGACGTGCTTGTTGGTCTGACGGCTCCACTCCTGGCGTTTGCCATCGTGCGGCTCAATCCTAAGCCGGGCGTGGTCATCGTGTGGAATCTGCTTGGTCTTCTCATTCTGTCAAACGCGATAGTAACGTAACCGCTCATTTCAGCACACCTTGTTGAGTCGAGCCGTTACCCGGTAACGTACGCAATATGGAAACGTTACCGGGTAACTAAGGAGTGCAGGATGGCGCAGACGACAGCCCAACGGCAGGCGGCCTATCGGGCAAGACGCGCGACAGCGGGCAAGGACGGCAACGGAGAACGTCGGCTGGACATGTGGGTGAGTAGCGAGGTGGATCTCGCGCTCGCGCGCCTGGCACGCCGTTACGCGGTAACGAAGCGTCAGATGCTGGAGCGGCTGATAGTTCGTGCCGACGAAGCAATCGTGCGCCGGCTCGATCCGGATTCAGAGCAATGGGACCTCTACTTCAAGGCGAGCCGGTAATGCTCGCCCGTTACCGTGTAACGGGCGAGTGCCGTATATGATCGATCAGCGCCTTGGTTGCGGCCGGTCGTCGTTCAGGCGGCGGGCGCAGCGGCGCTTTGGCGTTTGGCGAAGTTGAACGGCAGCAGGTCGGTGACGTCCGCGTCCGGGGCACGCTGCGGCAATTCGGTCAGCACGTGTAGCAGATAGGCATACGGCTCCACGCCGCAAGCCCGGCACGTGAGCATCAGGCTATAGACCATCGCGCTGGCCTTGGCGCCGGCGACTGTGTCGCTGAACATCCACGACTTCCTCCCCGTACAGAATGGTCTGATGTCGCGCTCGATGATGTTGTTGTCCACGGCCGCTTGCCCGTCGGTGACGTAGCGGCTCAGGTACTCCCACTGGTTTCGCGTGTAGGCGATCGCCTTGCCCAGCAGGCTCTCGGGCAGTACCTGCGGCGCCTGCTCGTCCAGCCATGCCTTGAACGCTTCGAGCAACGGCACGCTGTGCTGCTGACGCATCCGGTACGTGTAGTCGATGCGCGTTTCACCTTCGGGTAGGTCTGCCTTGGCGAGCGTCTCGACCTGATACAGAGCCTTGAAGTACTCGAGCGCGTGCTGCGCGCGGCCACCGGGTTTCTTTTGGCCCTTGAGCGCGTCGACAAACGCTCGCCTGGCATGGGCGAGACAGCCGAAGTGCGTGACGCCATTGACCGTGCGCCACGCGCTGTAACCATCGGTCATCAGCATGCCCTCATAGCCGGCGAGAAACGCTCGCGGATATTCCTGAGCGCGCCCCGGCTGGTAGTCGAACAGTACGACCGGCTGTTCGCTGTCTTCGGCACTGCGATAGACCCACATGTACGATTGACTCTGCGGGGTCTTGCCTTCTTCCTTCAGGACCTGCACCGTCGTTTCGTCGCCGTGGATGAGCGGCTGGGACAGCAGCGTGCGGCGTAGCGCCTCGTACAGCCGACTGTAGTGCAATTGCGCGGGCCGGATGATCCAGTTGGCCAGTGTGCCGCGGCCAACTTCAATGCCGGCGCGACTCAGTGCGTCTTCCATACGGTACAGTGGTGTGCCATCCACGTACTTGCCGGTGGTCACCGTCGCAAGCATAGCCGCGCTTGCATTGCTGCCTGGAAGTGGTTGCGCCGGCATCGGCGCAGTCAGCACCGGCGTGCGTTCGGCGTTGCGCTCGCAGTGCCGACACGCATATTTGAAGCGGACGTGCTGCAGCACCGAGACCTTGACTTCGATGTGCAACTGCTCGCTGACCTCCTCGCCCATGCGGTGCATCGCGCCCTGGCAGCAGGAGCAGATCTTCTGGTCCTCGGGCAGGTCGTATTCGATGCGTTGGCGCGGCAACTCCGCCGGCAGCGGCTTGCGACCACGTTTGCGGCCTGCAGGCTTGTCAGGCTCCGGCAACCCCGTGTCCGGAAGCGCGAGCGCGTTATCCTCATTGTCGTCGGCCGACTCTGCGGCCATTTGTTCGGCTTCGTCGAACACGCGGTCCTTGAGCTTCTCGCTGCTTGGTGCGAAGCGTTTGGACTGCGCGAGGCGGAACTGTTCCTCAAGGAGCCTGATGCGCTCGTTTAGCTCGGCGATGTGCTGGGCGTTGGCAGCAGCCCGCGCTTCGAGTTCGCGGATATAGGCCTGGGCGGCCGGCGGCAATTGGGAGAGGTCGTGTTCGTTCATGCTGAACACGATAGTGCAGCCGCCGCCCATTCGGGTATACGTCACACCGAACGACCATCAAGCTGTGTGCTGATATTTGCGCGACGGATGCCGCTGCACGGCGTCTACGTCGATACCGTCCAGCAGCCAGTGCAACTGCTCGGTCGTCAGCTCGATCACCGCCTGCTGACGCCGTGGCCACACAAAGTGGTCTTCCTCCAAGCGCTTCATCAGGAGCCAGAAGCCGGTGCGATCCCACAGCAAGAGCTTGATCCGGTTGCGCCGGCGGTTATGAAAGGCGTAGACGGCACGGGCAAACGGATCGAGCTGCATCGACTGCTCGACCAGGGCAACCAATCCATTGATCCCGAGGCGGAAATCCACCGCATTGCGGTGCAGGTAGACCTGCAGGTCAGCGTCGAGCTTGAACATCAACGCGCTCCCAACGCTTCGATCATCGCCTTCACCAGCGCGACGTCCTGCCCGCCGCATTGGAGCTCGACCGTCACGCCGTTGGGCAACTGCGCCACCAGCCGAGACGGCAATGGCGCCGGCGGTTGCAACGCACGCACAGGCACCGACACTGCCCCAGGCATAGTTGTCCGCCCGGGCTCGGCCTGCGGGCCGGCACCGTGAATTTCCACCACCGGAACGAACGCCGCCGGCGCACTTTCGATGACGTCCCTCGTGCCAGCAGCAACCTTTTGTTCCGCCTTGTGTTGCCCGATCCATCGGCGCAACTGGTTCGCGTTCACCCCGGCCTTGATTGCCATGCTGGCCACCGATACCCCTGGCCGCAGGCAAGCTTCAACCAACCGCCGCTTGTCACCCTTGTCAAAGCTACGCTTGCCGTTGGCGCCGACGTTGATCGCCCGCAGCGGCAAGAAATCCAAATCGATCTGGCCCATGACTTGTGTCCACTAAAAATGGTGGACACAATCCTGCGCCGTCTGCGCTTCTGATGCTATGTGCGGAGAATTTCGCGCTTACATAGTAACAACCTTAACCTCGATGCCTGGCCCCCTGCATCTCAACTGGCCTGGAATGCCGTTCACAGCTTTTGCCGCGTGGCCATTTGTCTGGATTCCCGCATTCCTCGCTCCGCTAGCGATCTTTACCCACCTATTCTCCATTCGGCAGAACGTACCGTGCTTATCCGGTTAGCTCCCAGACCTACTAGATGTAGTGGGTAGCGATTTTTTGGCATAGAGCTCGGCATAGGTCGGCGCGGTGACGTCACCAGCGATGCCGAGCAGGGGAGCGAAACGCGTTGAAGGGATAGAAACGGCGGTTGAAGCGGAAGGTGAATTCGTTGAGATAGGCTTGTAGGTGCTGCGGGCTGACACCGTGATGAATACCGCGCAGCCAGGTCTTGAGATTGGAGAACACAAGGTGAATGATCGGCAGGAAGGTTTCGGCCACTTGCATGTCACCGCGCTGCGCGATGGCGATATGGCCATAGCCGCGCTCGCCCAGCTTGGCATAACCGCTCCAGTCGTCGGTGATGATGGTTGCGCCGGATGCAACGGTACGCTCGATGAATCCGTCCAGCGACCGGGCACTTCGGTCAGGAACCAGAGCGAGCCGAACTCGTCCGGCATACCGTGCGCTCTTGCGTTTGTTGCGGCTGCCGGCAAGCTTGCGTTGCCGAACCTCGACAGCGCCGGCCACAAGAACCATGTCGTGCACGCCCCTGCCTTTGCCGCGAGTACGCCCACCGACGTAGGCCTCATCGGCCTCGACGTGTTCCTCAGGCTTGCCACCGATCCGATCCTGGTCGGGGCGCACCATGCCGGCGCGCAACTTGTGGAGTATCTGGAAGGCGGTCTCGTAACGCGACAGGCCGAGTTGGCGCTGGAACTGAACGGCCGACATGCCAGGCGTCTGACTGGCGACCAGATACGCCGCCCAGAACCAAACCGACAGCGGTGTGTGCGTGCGCTCCATGACGGTGCCAGCAGTGAGGCTCGTGTCGCGTGTGCAATGGCGACAACGGAAAACGCCGGGGCGATTGGCAAAGCGGTACGGCTCATCAATCAAGCCACAGTGGCCACAAATGAACCCATCGCTCCATCGAGCGCGCTCAAGGTAGGCCATGCATGCCGCTTCGTCTGGAAACATCCGCTGAAACTCCGGCAGCGAGCCCGGAAACGGCAGATCGCCTCGGTCAAGCACGTCAATAACCATGGTTGCCCCGGGTTGGCACAGATGCCCAACATACTATCGGTAGGGGGCTTGGGAGACAACCGGATAAGCACGGAACGTACTTCTTATTCGGAGAAAAAAGCCGAGTAGCACATTGCATACTTAATAGAATCAATCCTCCGCCCCAAGTCAAACATCAGAGGTCATCATGAGCTTCCTAGAAACTCTCAATCAACGAAACGAAGTATTCGCAAAGAATCGCTTTTCAGCAGATCTGAAAATCATGCCTTCAATGAAGACCGTGATTATTGGCTGCGTTGATCCCCGCGTCGACCCAGTCGATATCTTTCAACTGGAGCCGGGGTCATGCCGGGATAAAGCCGGAAATGACACTTAACACTAAAAGTAATATAGAACGCCGCTCTTATGCGATTAGTTGCGTGGCGTCAACTGCTCCAACGGCTCGATCTGACGGAGCCAGCCTTGCAGCATCGTGACGATTCGCAGCACTTCGGATAGCGTGTCGAACGCCAATTCCGGCAAACTTTCCTCGCCGGTTGCGACCGTCATCCCCGCGCCGTTGATGACGGTATGCGCCATCCCGTGCAGGCGCAGCAGCATATCGCGCAGCCCATCTTCGCCGCGGGCTTCGCTCAACATGGCGTCGAGATCGTCCACCATGCGCAGTAGGCTCGTGGTGTCATAGGTTTGCTGTGCTTGCACCAATGCTGCCCGGTCCAGGCGACCGTAGGCCGTCTCGACCGTATCGTCGGAATCGCTCATATCAAATCCTCCTGATTTGTTGTTGCTGCTCAACCATTGCCGGCGTCGGCGCGCGCTCGTTTCACGGCTTGGCGGAACAAGGATTCCTTGAGCCACGGCTCCGGCGGCCGCTTCAAATCGAGGTGGTAGTTGCCGAACCGCTTGACCCCGGTCGTGCCATACGGGCTCATGAAGGCGGCATCGGCCGCGGAAACCGGTTCGCCGGCGGCGTGAAGGTCTTGCATGATCCGCATCATGTCGACCGTATTCTGCAGAATCACGGCCGAGGCCACCAGATCGATATAGCGCACGCGCTTCTGCTGCTCGTTCGGATCGTTTTCGGTAATGACGTCGCCGCCGAAATCGAGCCATTTGGTGAAGGCGTGATACGACTCGATCTTGTTGGTGGTCGCCGTCACCTCCTGCCGCATGTCCTTCTGCGAGATCCAGCGCAGCAGGTAGACTGTGCGCAGCACGCGACCGAGTTCTCTTGCCGCCGCAAACAGTCGGTTGTGCCGGCCCTCGTGGCTCAGCTTACGCAGCAGCATCGGCGACATGACGCGGCCGGCCTGGATTGAAATCGCCACCTGCATCAGATCCTTCCAATGGCTGCGGATCAGCTGCCAATCGATGACATCGCTGAACAGACGGTCGATGTGCTTGTAGCGGATGCCCTTCTCCGCCTTGTAGAAGCGCAGATCCTTCCAATTGCGGATGCGCGGCATCAACTGGATGCCGTTCAGGTAGGTGAATGCAAAGACGGCTTCGGATTGGCCGTGCGTATCCGAATAGACGGTGTCGGCCTGGACACTCAAGCCGGCTTTCAGCAAGCCCTCGATGACGTAAATGGCCTCCAGCACGCCTGGCGGGATGAAGTGGCGGAACACCGCGATGTAATTGTCGGCCACATGCCGGTAGGCCACGGCGCCCATGCGGCGGTAGCGGAAATGCATGCCGACCAGAAGGTTCTGCTCGTAGAAGTCGTACTGAGTGCCGTCGGCGGCCACCTTCTTGCCTTCGCCCCACAGCTTCGGCAAATCAAGGCGTAGATACAGCTCGGTCAGGTCGCGGCAGGCATTGTCCAACTGCTCGAGGCCCATGTGGCGCTGATTCACGTACGACAACTGATGTGGCGTCACGCCGTTCGACAAGTGCCGCGCCGCCTGGTTGGGGCCGAGGTTGCAACCCATGGCAAAGACGGTAAGCAGATAGCGTTCGCGCGCGTTGCGCAGTTTCGGATCGTCGCCGGATTGCGGGCCAAAATGGCGGGTGAACCCCGTCCAGTGCTCGATGTTGGCGAGGATGTCCAGCAGATTGCGCGGCACGAGCCGGCTGTCGATGGCGGCTTGCAAGGCAATGGCCGACGGCGGGACTTCGCGCGCCGTGACACGCGTGAGCGTAGGCTCGCCGCTGGGGCTGATCGTCACGTCGCCGGCATGCTGTGGGAATTCACTGTCGACCTGTTCGGCCGTCTGGGTCAGCAGCTGCTTGAGGTCGTTGACAAAGCCTTGCGCATCGGACGCCAGGCCGATCCGGTCGCAATAGTCCTGAAGCAACGCCTGACATTCTTCCCACGGCATCAATTGCTGACGAAGGTCGGCAAAGTTACCCGATCCTTCGATGCAAACGTCGCCGCAGCGCAGATCGCCGGCGAGATGGGAAAACACGCACACCTCCAGGTAGCGCCGATTCGTCGGCTTGCCCAAGGTCTGCGAGCGGCGCACCAGCTTGCGCCAGCGCTCGGATGCGAACGACAGGTCCACCTCGTCGGCGAGCCAATCGGTCTTGCGGTGCTCGTTCTGCAGCACGACGTCCAACGCCTTGAGCAGTCGGCGGTCTTCGGTCGCCGCGACAAAGCGCAAGCCCTTCGCCATCTGGAACATCGCCGCACGCCATGATTTGAAAGGCTTCCACAGCAAAGGCAAGTGATTGCCGTCGCTCC
This sequence comes from Cupriavidus sp. BIC8F, assembly GCF_032465815.1. Classification (NCBI taxonomy): domain Bacteria; kingdom Pseudomonadati; phylum Pseudomonadota; class Betaproteobacteria; order Burkholderiales; family Burkholderiaceae; genus Cupriavidus; species Cupriavidus sp. BIC8F. The sequence goes on from NZ_CP136098.1 coordinate 54,982, forward strand.
AGACGCGGATCGCTTCGCAATCGGCCTGCAGCTTGTCCAGATCGCCATGCGGCGCCAGCAGCTCGCGCACGCGCTGTCCGGTATGGGCATCGTCCAGGTCTTCGGCCAGAATGCCGATGACCAGCTCGAGCGCGGCGACCAGCTCTTCGCTCAATTCGCGCTGGCGCGCCTGGATGATGTCAAGTTCTTCCTTGGCACTCTTGTGGATCGCCCCCATGCGGCGGATGAACATTTCCGCGATGTCGTCGCGCGCGCCGATGCGCATCTGGCGCACCAAGGCCAGGATCAGTGCGTGTCGCTTGGCGGGCCGCAAGTCCTTCATGTCGCCGGCGTCGAGGGCGGATGCCATGTTGGCCAAGTGTTTTAGTTTGGTCGCCGGAACGCTGTCGAGTAGCGTGTCGCTGTCAGGCAGCGATTCGAGCCACTCCAACTGGTCCAGCACCAGGTCGAGGTGTTTGCGCGTCGCCTTCTTTGCGGATCGCTTGATCTGCTGATAGAGCGAGCGCCGCGCCGGCAGCTCGGTTTCCAGCAGTTGATCGAGCCATTGGCGCTGGTCGGCGGACAGGCGCTGCGCGATCTGGCGATGGAGCGCGGCTTCGGCCATGGCATGGGCCTGCTCCGCGATCTCGTCGAGCGTCCTGAAGGCAGGCAGTTCGTAGCCCAGCCGAACCAGTTCCTCGATCGTGATGTTGATGATGTCCACGCGTGTGTCCACCACGCCGGCGGCTTCCTCGGTGAGTCGGATTGCGACGAGGCGCGTCTGGGCATCGGTGTAAGGCTTGATGCCCAACAAGGTGCGGATCACCTTGTGATGCCGATAGCGCGCGGTATGCGCGGCGGGATAGGTGATCTGCCGTACCGGCGCCATGCCCAGGCAGGCCGACACGTGCTCGATGACTTCCGGGGGAACCGCCTCCACCGCCGGAAAGTGGCGCAGGAACTGGAAGCACTTCAGGTTGACCAGAAGCGCGAGGCGCCGCTCCGCGGTGCGGGCGAAGCCTTGCGCCCACTCAATTTCCTCCGGCCGCGGGGTGAACGAGGTCTGCAGATCCTTGAGCGTGAGCGTACGCGGAAAACGCGGATAGGCGGTGCGTTCGATGCTGGCCATGCAAGGGACTCCCCAACATGCGTTCCTTGTTCGCAACGGCTCGTTGCGCGGATCGCGCGCAAAGGCGCCAGCATATTCTGCCGCTGCCTGAATGCCAAGCCTGCTGCCATTACGCGGGGTTGGGGCCTGGTAGCGCGCCCGGCAGCGCCGATTCGATCCGGCGTCGGGCAAACGGGTCGGCCGCTTCGACATAGCGCATGGCCGAGTGGACATCCTTCCAGCCGACATATTCCATCAAGGTTTTGAGGTCCCAACCGTTGGAGGTCGCCCAATTGGCGAACCCGCGCCGCAGCGAATGCCCGCTATACAGCTCAGCCGAGGCGATACCGGCGTGCGCCAGGATCGAGCGCAGCAGCGGCACCAGGCTGTCGGCATGCAGCCCCGCCTCGCCGACATGGCCCCAGCGATCAATCGCGCGAAACACCGGTCCGGACGTCAGCCGCGCCGCTTCCACCCAGGCCGCATAGGCCTCGACCGGGCACAGCCGCGACAGCGCCGGCGCCTTGAAGGTGGTGCCCTGGTAGTGGCGGTCGCCCTTCGTCTGCGGGAAATAGCAGGTCATGCCTTCTCCGGGCGCGATGGCGACATGCTCGACCAGCAGGCGCGTCAACTCGTCGCCACGGAAGCCGCGCCAGAAACCGAGCAGGAGCAGCGCCTTGTCGCGCCGGTGGCGCAACTCGGCGCCGCGGTCACGCTCGGCGCGTGCCGTCTCGCTGGCGGCATCGAGCCAGCGCACGACCTGGTCCAGCTGCGCGAGCTGCAGCGGTTTAGCGCGCTTTTCCTGGGCGGGGTGCAGCGCCTGAATGCCGCGGAACACCTTGCGCACCACCGGCGCCTTGGTGGGATCGGGGAAGCCCTGCTCGAGATGCCATTGCGCCAAGGCGGCCAAGCGCTGCCGTAGCGTGTTGACCGACAGCGTCTCGGCTTGGTCGGCCAGGTAGCGCGCGATGCTGTCGGCGGTCGCCGGCAGGAAGCCGCCCCAACCGACCTCGAAGTGCCGCACGGCCGACTGGTAGCTCTGCCGCGTGTTGTCGCGCGTGGCGGCCCGCAGGTACTGGTCAAGCTTGCTCATCGGGGGGGCTCCTGTCGCTGGGCGAAGGCCGTATTACGGATCAAAGGGGCCAAAGCTGGCCGAATTTGCGCATGATACCGGATAACGCCGCCTTATCCGGTGTGAGTTTCCTCCCAAATCGTCATTGTCATGTGCGGTATTTTGCTATGTAATTACGTGGTATGTAATCTATTACGATATTTCGAGGACGCCCGATGGCCCGCACCGGACTCTACAAATCCGAAGTGAAAAAGGCGCGCGACGCGCTCATCGCGCAAGGCAAGCACCCGTCGGTCGACGCCGTGCGCATCGCGCTCGGTAATACTGGCTCGAAGACGACCATCCACAAGTACCTGCGGGAACTCGAGACCGAGGACGGCGGTGCCGCCGGCCGCAAGGCTTCTATCAGCGAGGCGCTGCAGGATCTGGTGGAGCGGCTGGCCGCGCAATTGCAGGAGGAAGCCAATGCGGGGATCGATGCCGCGCGCGCCGAACACGCGGAACAGGAGCGCCGGCACACGGAGCATCTGGCCGCCGCACACCGCGACGCCGAGCAATTAGGCGGGCACGTGCAGCGCGTCGAGACGGCCCTGCAGCAGGAGCGAGACGCGCACGGCCGCGCCCGCGAGACGCTGCAGCAAGAAACGATCGCGCGCCACACGGCCGAGCAGCAAGTCGCCGACCTCAAGGAGCGGCTGGCCGAGAACGAAGCCCACCGGCGCTCCCTCGAGGAAAAACACCAGCACGCGCGCGAAGCCCTCGATCACTACCGCCAAGCGGTCAAGGACCAGCGCGACCAGGACCAGCGCCGGCACGAGCAGCAACTCCAGCAACTGCAGGCCGAATTACGCCAGGCGCAGCAAACCATCGTCGTCAAGCAGGAGGAAGTCACCCGTCTGAACCAGGACGGCGCGCGCCTGGTGGCCGAACTGTCCCATACGCGCCAGGCTCTTCAGCAGGCTCAAGAATTCAGTCGACGCCAGACGCAAAAGCTCGAAGCGCTGCAGCCGATCGAGCAGCGCAACGGCGTGCTGGCGACGCAGCTCGCCGACAAGGATGCCCACGCCCAAGCGCTGCAGGAACAATTGGCGGCAGCGTTGGCACAAGCTGGCAGCCTGTCGACGCAGGTGCGCGAGCTTGAGCTGGCCTTCGCGCAGTCACAGGCCAAATGCGAGGCGCAGCAAGACATCGTAGCCGAGTTGCGCACCTATCTCGTGGCCAGTGGGCGACCGACATAAAGATGCCGTTCTTTATTACTTTTGGGCTTATGTGTCATTTCCGGCTTTATCCCGGCATGACCCCGAGCCCGGTGAAGCGGCCGTAATTCGCAATGTCGGCGGTCGCATTGATATGGCTACGCTGCAGACCATGGCGATCGTGCGGTCAGTAGCAAAGGCGAATGGAAAGGACGTTGGCCCAGGCTGGAACCTAATAGTCTTACATCACACGGACTGCGGAATCGTCCCTTGTCACCATCATTCTCCAGCCTTGCTTCAAAAACACTTTAACGTGACGAAGGAAGGCCTTGAAGCGATGGAGATTGATGACCCATATAAGGCAGTAGCGATCGATGTTGCAGCATTGAAGGCCAATCCGAACCTGCCGGGCGAGTTTACTGTCTCGGGTCTCGTCTACGACGTGGAGACTGGGCGTATTGAGACTGTAGTCCCTCCGAGTCTGCTACGTGAAGGCTCTGCATAACGTCCTAGCTGTCGCGAGGCAGCGACTCAAGCTCACCCCAACTTTTCGCCATACCAACTGCTGAGGCGCAGCAGTGCGATACATATTGAATTTGGAGCTACAAAATGAGCAACGAGCTATTTCTGATTACCGGAGCTGCTGGTGCAACCGGTGGCCACGCGATTTCCGAACTACTTTCAAAGAATGCTAACGTCCGCGCGTTGGTTCATACCCAGGACGAGAGAGCCGAGAAGCTCCGCGGCAAGGGAGTAGAAGTGATTGTGGGCGATCTGCTTGACCCTGCTGCGGTACGAAGGGCACTTGAAGGCGTGACAGGCGCATACTTCGTATATCCGATCCATCACGGAAAGCTCGTTGACGCCACAGCGTACTTCGCCGAAGCCGCCAAGGCGGTGAAGGTGCGCTCGATCGTGAACATGTCGCAGATATCTGCACGCCCTGATGCCGGCAGCTATGCCTCCGTTTCTCATTGGTATGGCGAGCGGGTATTCGATTGGGCTGGCACGCCCGTCACACATTTGCGCCCCACGTTTTTCATGGAATGGCTGATGTACGGTTTCCAGCTTTCCTTGATTGCCAAACATGACCTTCTCAAAGTGCCGGCAGGCCAGGGCCGTCATGCGCCTATTGCCGCTGAGGACCAAGGGCGGGCCATCGCCAATATTCTGTTGAACCCTGGCGAACATTCGGGGAAGATTTATCCCCTTTATGGTGCCGTTGAGATGAACCATGCCGAGCTCGCGTCAGAGGTTGGCAAAGCACTTGGTCGTCAGATCACTTACGAGAATGAAAGCTTCGACGCGTTTGAGGCACGTCTTGCGCAAGTGGGAATGACACCGTACTTCATCCAGCATATCGTCAACGTCTATCGCGACTACTCTTCCGGAGTGTTTGCCGGAACAAACGATGTAATTCAAAAGCTAACCGGTCGCGCGCCCGTGACTGTCGAGGAATATGTGAAAGCGAACCGTCAATACTTTCAGCCAGATTGATCTCTATTTGTCGGCGGTGGGTGGGCCTGGTTTAAACATCGATTTTTAGGACAAAGGCCCATCTGTGGTTCAGCTTTCACCTCTTTCCCTCTTTCGAATGTCCGAAGCGCGTCCGACACCAGCCGCGATGCCGGCACCTTCGTACGGCCGCTACGGGTCGGGCTGCGTCCGTCCGCTCTTCAAACTCATCGCTCGAAAGCGGTCAGTGGAATTCGGCTGCCCGGAAGCGGCCACTCGGCAGTGCGTACTCCCGACCCGTTGCTGCCGTTCGGCCCCGCGTCGCTTCAAGGGCCGCTCTAGAAGTACAACCGTCTTTCGCGCTGTCATGGATGCCCATCCCGGCCGCGCGCGGATTGCACCCAACAGGGCAGTAACCGAATCATGGGACTCGCCGTGACGACAGCTTGCAGCGCGGTGAAGGTCAATATAATCGCGCGGTCTGAAAGATTTAGCGAGTGGACTCCAGTTTGAAGATAAAGTCCTTAGATTGTTTTCCTTTGGCTATCGATATATCGCGTGCCTTGCGCACTTCCTCGAGGACTAGCTCGCGAGTCAGGCCCGTACGATTCATGATTCTCCCGATGGTTGTCCATTCGTAACTGCCTGCGGCAATAATGTTCCGAATCAGCTCGAGATTACTCCTGGGCGACTCGTGAACACCCGACGATGGCATGGCTGATGATTGACCGGGAAGACCTTCAGCTTCGCTTGAGCGAAACGGTACGGTGTCGGCATCGATCGAGTCCGCCGGTCCGGACTGATGGACGTCCAAACGGCGGTCGCTTTGCTCTTCGAGTTGTGCACCGAGTTGCTCAAGCTTTTCCATCAACTCCTTTGAGTGGGCGACGTCGCCTTTCAATTCGTCCAGCAGCGCTCTCGTCTCCTTTCGCGCATCAAGTAGCGATGCTCGTGCGTTACGGACATCCCATCCAAAGAAACTGACGCCGATTCCCGCGACGATCACGAGAAAGATTCCACCCGCGTAAACGGCACCTTTCAGCAACCGGACCAGGTCGGCATCAACACTGAGAGTCGTGGTTTGTGCCCCAGAGGCCACTTCACCAGCGAAGACGAGCGGAGGGACGGAGAGAAGTGCGATTGATACAAATCGGAGGCGCATAGTTGTTCTCTGCTGAGGCACCGGGTCGAAGGCACAGAATGAATTGAGCGTCAATTGACGGAAGGCTCAAACCGGGCGAAGAGCAGTATCCATCGCTCAATCAGGTCGTCTTCGACCTCGTCAATCCCCTTGGACAGCAAGGTAGCCTTCACGCGCTTAGCAACTTCCACTTTCCAGCCCGGAGTGAGTTCGATGCCTTCACGCTTAGCCCAAGCCTCAACCTCCGGCACGATGGGCTTCCCCTTTGACGCGACTTCCAAGAATTGCTGTTCCGAGGCGCGAAAGACGCGATCTACAGCGTCCACGAAGCGCTGATGGGGAATCAAATCCTCCAGCTCTGAACCTTTGAAGCCAGCGAATTCGTCTGTTGATAGGACCTTCTTTTCCTCACCGTTATAGAGGCCGCTGCTCAGCTCCGCCGCCATCCTGCTGCCCATCTGATCGCCATCCAGCAAAACTACCGGAAGAATCTCGTCTCGGCCTGTCAAAATTCCAGCAGTGATCCTCAGCGTCTTGGTTCCACCTGCGGGCGGGAACACTAGCTCGCGGCTAGGTGTGATCTTCCCCGCACCGATGAGAAGCGCCTTAATCATCGTCAGATAGTGCTGATCGGAGGCGCCCTCCACAACGACTGGACGGCAACCCAGTAGCAGGCTTTCAGCAACGTTTAGATTAAGTGCCGAGTACACCGCATACGCTGCCCCGGCATGTGCCGCGTCTGCGCCCGACTGGCGCAGATTCGGCGACGACTCGGTCGAGCCATCCGCGGCGACATAGATCTTCCTCACTCGATCCAACCGGTCGGGATCGATGAGGAAAGGCGAGTGCGTCGTATAGATGATCTGATTGGTCTTGGTCAATCCATCGAAAAAGGCCGATAGATCGCGCTGAGCGAGGGGATGAAGGGATAGGCCTGGCTCATCAAGCAAAAGAATGGCATCTTCGTGGTCGCCCTGGCTTTCGACCAAGAACACGAGGTAGAAGCTCAGGAACCATTGCAGCCCCGTACTGCGATTCTCAAGCTCGACTTCTTCCGGGCGCCGGTCATCCGACACCCAGATGCGGAAGTGATCACCATCCGCTTCGAATCGAAAGCGGTAGTCGCCTTGCTTCCACCAAGACTTGAATTCCTTGGTCAATGTCGTGCCAGCGGACTGTAGCAGGATGGAGCGCTCTCGCTTGCGCTCAGCGATCTTTGCAATCTCGTCTTCGGTGGGTTGCCGATTCTGGTTGCTCGGGTCTTTGAAGTCGCGTCCAAGTTCAAGGATCTCCTTCGGTTGGAGGCGAACGAAGCTGAACAACACGCGGAGGGTCCGAGCTTTCGCTGCTTCCTTGGCCCCCAAATCCTTTCTCTCAAGATTCTGGACCACATGCGGAAGATAAATCTCCGAGTCCAGATTTCCATAGTTGGAGTAGTAGACAAACTTGGGGAGTGCATTCAAGACAAGATCTCGAACGCCTTCGATGTCTTCGGGAGCAGGCGACCTGATGCGGGACAACCATTCGGTCAGCACGTCGATCGTCTGTTGCATGCGAGGAACGATCGTCGACGTCTTGGCTGGCTGGTCTGGCAACAACTTTTTCAGCGACTCGATGGCAGTATCGAGGTCCTGCGCAGTCCAGTCTTGGCTGATGGGCTCGGCCAAAGTGCGAAGAGCGCCAACGATCGTCGACTTAAGTGGCTCTTCGCTCTTGAGCGCGTCTGTTCGCTCGACGGCTGTGGTTAAGGTCGTCAACTCGCTCTTGATCTCCGAGGCGGCGACCGTCGTCTTCCGCGCAAACTGCGGAAACGAGATTGCATGTTTCCCATCGAAGTACCTGCCAACGCGCACGACCTCCAGTTGCGCAGCGTCCAGTTTCGTGAGCACCGCCAGCCTGTCTCTGAGAGAGCTGGCATCAAAATCGGCACTGATGAATCGATAGTCTCCCGGATTGGCACGCACGTCCGCGAACATCGTCTTCGGGTAGTCCGATGTCGGTTGAATCTCGCCTTCGCGGGCAGGATTGAGCTTCCAGAGCGGAAGCAGCAAATTCGTCTTTCCTGACTCGTTGACACCGATCAGCGCGGCAATGTCGCCGGCTTCAATATCGCCGCTGTCCTTCACAGAGCGAAAATTAGTCACCCGATACGTTATCAACTTCATCCTGCCCCCGTTGAGGTTGTTATATGTCCGCGCAACTAATTGCTGCACACCGTTGTGGAACATGATAATAGGACATCTTGCCGCAGTATCTGTGCTCGCGTCCGCGTGCACAAATTGCGCGACCGCTTGCGAGGTGGAGCTGCCTCCCGAATGTCACGGCGAAGCAACGGACGACGGTCTCGTCTTGGCCGGGTCGAGGCATTGCCACCCGGAAACTCGCTCGCCGGAGACCAGCCATTGAGCGAGGGCGGACGAGACCTTGGATGTTCGAATTGGATGTCGACCTCGACCGACCGGTTGTGGCCGAAAGCGGTCCTCCCTGGCTCACACCGATCCTCGGCGCTGGATCCACCTGGCCGGCTTCTTATCGTGCTTGAGACGACAGCCGCCATGCCGGAATGCCGTCGTCAAAACTCGATTGCGTCGGCCACAATGCTTGGCGGCGTCGGTGGAGCGGCAGCATGGCCGACTGCGGTGCTACTCCGCCCGCACGCCTCCCTGCGCTGCACGCCAGTCCAGCTAATTCCGGATTTCCAGTCCAGCAGAAGCGCACGTAGTCCAGCTAATTCCGGATTTCCAGTCCAGCAGAAGCGCACGTAGTCCAGCTAATTCCGGTTCCCTACACCACCCCGCCTGGACGATTTCGCCGCTAGGGCCTAAACCGTGCTGAGCTGTATATTCATACAGTATGTCGCGGTAGGAATGCCCATTACTGAGCACCCCCCGCACAGATCCCGGCGTGCGCGATTCGCGCACCGGGCTCCTGCCTCGGGTGTTTGGCGGTGAACCGCACAACCGGCCAAGGATGAAGGACCCGGGCTGGAGGCAACCAGTCCCTTTCCAGCCTTTTCATCAAGGCCCACGTTGTCCCGTCTTTCTGGCTGCGGCGCCGTAGCGCTCGCCGCCATAGGTCGGTTACGTGTGCCCGGAAGGTCCGAAGGGCTGGGGTATTTGTCGGCACGGCGTGGTAGTTAAAGTACCCTTGCACCACACGCCGCAGCCAGCGCCCCTGCTCCGAGATTGACTGATGCCATCTGCGTCTCAACTCCTCTTTGATTTCCCGTAGCTTGGCCTGCATCCGGTCTCGCCGGGATCGCCGCCTGAGCATGAACTTGCCATCTTTGGCCCGTCCACTGATATGGGTGAACCCCAGGAAGTTGAAGGTCTCGGGCTTGCCCAGTCCGCGCCCGGCTCGGTTCTCGGCCGCGAAGCGGCCGAACTCGATCAGGCGGGTTTTCTCCGGGTGTAGCTCAAGCGCAAACTGCTCCAGCCTTTGCTGCATGTCCCGCTTAAAGCGCTTGGCATCGTAGGCTTTGGCGAAACCGACAACGATGTCGTCGGCATATCGCACGATCACGACGTTTCCCTCGGCGCGGCGGTTTCGCCACCGGTTCGCCCAGAGGTCGAAGACGTAATGCAAGTAGATATTGGCCAGCAAGGGCGAGATGACCGACCCCTGTGGCGTACCTTCCTCGGTGGCTGTCACCACCCCATCTTCCATCGCACCAGCCGTCAGCCATTTGCCGATCAGGCGTAACACGCGCCGGTCGCCGATGCGGTGCTCCAAGAACCGAATCAGCCAGTCATGGCTGACGGTATCGAAGAACCGACTGATGTCGGCGTCCAGAATCCAGCTCACATTTGTACGCGCTATCCCGGTGGCCAGTGCATCCAGCGCATCGTGTTGACTGCGCTTTGGCCGGAACCCATACGAGAACCCGAGGAAGTCCGTCTCATAGACCGCGTTGAGCACCTCCACCACTGCGCGCTGGACAATCTTGTCTTCCAGCGCGGCAATGCCCAATGGTCGCAGCTTTCCATCCGCCTTCGGTATGTACTGACGGCGGCTGGGCTGCGGCCGGTAGGCTTGGCGGTGTAGGCGCCCGTGCAAGTCGCTCAGGTTTGCCTCTAGGTCTTGCTCGTAGTCGCTCCATGTCACCCCATCGACCCCCGCCGCCGCCTTTCGTTTCAGCCAGAAGAACGACGTCTGTAGCAACTCAAGATCGATCAGGTGGAACAGCGCTGTGAACCGCTCCTTCTTTCTTTGCCTTGCGGCTTCCCGCACACGGACCAACCGCTGGGACACGCTTATCCGGCTCAGCGTCCGGGACGTGTGTGACCAGTCCGTGTTCCCCTTGGCCCTCCCCCTTGGCTCCACCGACTCCGCCTCCGGTTGCCCGGATTTGTTCGCCAGCTTCGTCGCTACTATGGGGAGGTCCGACTTCTCTTGACCGTTCATCATCGGCTTCGGCTCCTCGCCTTCCCGATGCGGACCGCACGGCAATACCGCCACCGTGGGCCAGTCAGGAGATCTCCCGGTTCCCGCACAAGGAGCGTACGCACATGCCAGGGTCTAAGACCGCGCCGAGCCGGCTGGGCGCTCGCGCAAGCGCGCCCAACCGTGTTGCCTTCCGCATACAGTAGTACGTCGGCACTCGGGTCTAAATATGCTTTTCGCGGCTCAATGGCTGGCCTATACGCACCCCTGTCAACGCTTCGCCGTGCGCCTCGCGGCGCACAGCGCATGACTCGGGGACAGCGTGATTCGCTAAATCTTCTGCTGTCAGGGACTTTCACCCTTTACTCCTTGCCGGTTAGCCGGCGCACACTGTATGAATATACAGTATCGATACGGAAGCCTCCATGTCCGCCACCACCTTTTTTCTTCTTCTTCTCGAAGCTCACTATTTCGGCGAGGACAGCGAAGAGTTGCGTCTGCCCTGCGAAGCGATTGCCGCTACAGCCGGGGGTCTGGTTATTGCCGGTGTGGAGACACAGTGCCTGTGCGAGTTGAAGTGGCGACCCGACTACTTGTCCTACTGGGCGGAAGGCCAATTGCTGCGCCTTGCTGTCGGTCCATGGATCGAGTTGAACTCGACCACGGTGCGGTTCTCGCTGCGGTGATGCCATGGCCGTGAAAGAGATACCGCAGGATCTGCCAGCATTGACGCAAGAGGAGTTGCGCGACATTGGGCTGCGACATCGCAATCCGGATGTCAGGGATCTGCTTTGGGAAATTGCGCGTCTGCGCCAGACCGTTCAGCAGGCACATTACATCGCCGAGTTGCTGTATGGGAAAGGCGGAACGATGGCCGATAGCTGGCTCCAGACCTTAATGGCAGAGCCATGCATTGTTGAATTACTGGAAGACGACTATGCCAGTGGCATTCCTGGCTCACGGGGATGGCGGGGCGAAGTGCGTACGCCGGAACATGAGGTGAGCCTGGCGCGAATGCGCGCAGAGGCACAAAGCCGCATCGCAATGCGTCGCGAGAGGGGGCGAAGGTAGCGGAAGGGGCGCGCGACCACTTCACCCCAAAAAATATGGCGCGACCACTTCACCTCACTGGGCGAGGAACCGGCAACTTCTTATGCGAGCATCAGCTGCGGCGGAGCGTCATCGATGCGCGCCGACGGGAGGGCGGTCGGGGCGATTGGGGTGGGCGACGGCAGCAGAACAAGGCCAGTCCCGCCTTCGGCCTCGGACACCCGAAGGCCGGGATACACAAGCTTTACGCGCTTGAGCGATTCAACGAAATCGCTGCGGAAATCGCGCAGGCGTCCATAGGTCGAACCGAACTGCTGGTACAACTGCTCCCACGTCGGATAGGCCGGACGCGTCAACCTGAACATCCGATATGCCAGCCACTGGTAGATATCCAGGTCCATGGGCGAGCGCTGGAGCGCCATGACGGCCCGTAGGTCAACCGGAATGCAATGGCTGGTGATCTCGTTGAAGAAATTCTCTGTGAGCGTGATTTCGGACTCGAACAGTGAACCCTGCTGCGATGCCCGCTCATCTGCGTCGAAGAACAGGGAATACTCGTCTGCGAAGTTCAGGAAATCCGTGTGTTTGAGCTTGGCGGTCAGCAAGTCCGCGCGCTTGGCCGTAACGAGGTGGGCCGGAAGCGTGACGAATGCCGCTCGACTCTGCAGCAGGCGGTCCGCTTGCTCGATCAGCATTTTGCCGGCACCGCGCTTGCCGCGACTCCGGTCGATGTTCAGCTTGCGGCAGAACTCAGCGAAGCTGCCACCGGTATGGATCTTCCGACTCCCAGTCCGCAGGGCCTCTGAAGTCAGCCACATGACGAACAGGCGCGGGTACGTGCCATAGGGAATGCCGTTGATACCACCCTGCACCCAGAGAGCGTAGTTCCCGTTGTGGCGAAGCCATGCTCCATTAATGAGCTGCTCAGGCTTGGGATTCCGGTAAGGGAGGGAAGCGGATACGAGACACTTCGCGCCGAAACCCACTTCATCAATGCCAGGCTTTCGGGTCGCGATGACGGTCGATGCCTGGACAATCTTCTCGCCGGCCTGCACCTTCTTCCGAGGGGAGGGGTTGGACGCCACCAATTCCAATTCGCTCATGTTGTCGATTCCGTATAGCTACCACGACACGTAATGAACGCATCATAGAATCGCGCGGTTGATATGTCAAATTTCACTTTTCGCATTCGCGAGTGAGAGGGGAGGGGCGTCGTCGTCGTGTTGGAAGTCCGAAATTTTCTGGACTGGCGCGCGCTTGGTACGCTGACGCTTCAACCTCGGGGGCGCTGCTGCGTGTGGACTGGCTCCGCGGTTGGATGGCGTTCCGCTTCACGCGCGATCTCGACAGCGTCGCGAAGGTTTGCCTGCAGCATGGCCATGCCACCGACATAGCCACCAAGCGCATGCGTGGCGCGCGCTTCAATCTCATCCGCAGAGGTCAGGCCAGCCGCCACCAAGGCGCGAATGTCCTCCCGGTCATTGTCGGCGAGTCTGGCTATCTTGCTGACCGCCAGATCGGTGGGCGAGAGTACCCGCACCTGAATGTGTTCTAGGCCCAGGTCCACAGGAATCGAGTCCTCCTGGTAGTCCTCATGCATCAGCGCAAAGGTCGGGTTGTAGTTGGTATCGAGGTAGATGACACGCGGGGTGCCATCCTCCAGTACCACATCCACGAGGACATCCTGGGGCAGCATGACGCGCCCCGCGAACTCGGCGTCGACGTCGGTCGTGACACGGTTTGCCGTATAGAGGTGGACCGCCATGCCGCCAGCGAGATACACGGTCAGCGGACGAAGGAGGGAAAGCCGATGCTCCAGCTGCTTGAACAGCTCCCGAAGGCCTTCGGCAAGCGCCGTGCGGGTGTGAAAGGCGATGCTGTCGGACATATCAGTGGTGTCGCAGCTGCATGGTTAGCATGTCACGCAATCGCGGCAAGCCCCAGACCCAACCATTGCGAACCACTTCCGCGCTGGGGACCAGATCGGCGGGATGCGAACGAAAATATTGGTCACTCGCAGCCATCATGCGAGCAGCCTCCATGGGAAATCGTGACTGCAGCACCATCGCTGCAACTCGGAAGACATTGGCCTCGCGCTGGTCGGCCGCTACGGAGACATCGCCGCGAGACGCAGCCTCACACCGGTCCAACACCTTGCGCTCCTCATCCCTGGCCGTCATGGCATTTCGCTCCAAAAGCTGATCCGCAGCCTCCAAGCCGCCACTTCAACTGTACCGGTTTCGAGGGGATGCCGGCAAATGACTTGCCGCCTGGCACGCGCCACCCACGGACACGTCATGAAATATGCCGAGAAAGGCACCCTGGCAATGCTCTGTGCCACGACGAGGGAAGGAGAGCGTTCCGCCGTTCAGAAGGCGAGCCGCAGAGGGGTGGTGAAAAAGCGGATGCCCTTCGTGCTTTTCAATCGGTGAGGCGTGGGCCGGCTGGCGACCCAGCGGCCCCGCGAGTCAAGCAGGTTAGGGCGTTGCCGGCTACTCAAATTCACCGGGGCGTATAGCGCTTGCGCGGCTCAAGGGCGGCGCGCGGATCCGTTGCCAGAACGCTCCCGCCCGGACGCTCGGAGACGACCGCATCGCTTCCAGCCTCGGCGAAGTCCGCAACGTGCCCGATCAGGCCGAGTCCGGCCAGGCTTGCCAGGTGGCTCAGGTCTTGGGCCGAACCTTCTTCTTCCTCCGTATTGCCCGGTTTGACGTGTGGAAAATCCTTCTTCAGCGCCTCGGTCACTTTTTCCTCCCAGTCAATTTAAAGTTTGGCGTTACAATGCGTATCGTTACACTGATACGTAAACATGGGGGATCCTAACACATGGTCTCATCGCTCGGAGAGCCTCGGGCGGCGTTGATCGAGCTGCTGCAGTCGGAACTGGGACGGATGGTCGCCAGGCAGATCGATGTGCAGCACCGCAGCATGCCCAGACAGCAAGTGGCAGCCACAGCCGCGCGCATGGCCAAGATGGTCGCAGCGATGTCGCGCGACGACTTGGAGGCGTGCCATGTTGAGCTGAACCGCTTCTTTGCGGTTGTGCCCTTCACCGATGCGATACCGGTCGTCATTGCCATCGAGCAGAAGTGGCCGCACCACGTCGAAACCATCCCGGAAGCAAACCGTCGTTTGGATCGAATCCGAAAGGGGGGCGAGTACGCCTTGCTGTTCTCGACAGAAAAGCTGCGTCATCTGCTCGTTTGCATCCAAGAGATCGAGGAAACGCAATGAGGGCGCGACAGCGAAAGCTACTTGTCGCCGCTACAACCACAGTGATCGCATCCAGCGTATTTGCCGCGGACGATGGCGAACTGGATGCATGTTTCGCTGCTGCAGAGGCGGAGTACCAGGTGCCTTCATGCATTCTCCGTGGAATCCACCAGGTCGAAACCTCCGGTTCGAAGAGCAGCAACGTGGTGTCACGTCCTAATCGCGACGGCACACGGGATTACGGAATCATGCAACACAACGATTTCTGGATCCGCTATTTCCAGCGCAACTTCGGCATCACGGCACAACAGATCGTTCAGGACCGGTGCCTTGCTATCCGTGGCGCTGGCTATGTCTTGCGATACGAGATGAACCGGGCCCGCGACTTCTGGACCGGGGTGGCGAAGTATCACAATCCCGACCCCGTCATCGGCTATGGCTATGTTTTGCGCGTGGCGAACGCGGCAAAGAGGTTCGGATGTCAGATCAAATAAAGAACGATCGCTCGGTAGCTCCGCTGTTCGGCGTGTTCATCCTGGTTTTCGTCACGCTCGGCTGGTTTCTGTGGACATTCCGGCATGAGGCCGTGGCGCAGCGATTGCTGATCTGGAAGGGCTACGAGATCTACCCCTGGGCGGTACTCTTCGACTTCGCGAAAGAGCGCCAGTGGCAACTGGTGACGTACTTCAAGTATGCGCGCGTCGTAACGCTTAAAGAGATCTGGGTAGCAGGGTCTGCCGTTGGCTATCTTTGGGCGTTCCTTCCGGTATCCCTCGGAATCTGGTTCTCCATCAAGGCCTTGCGCAACCCCATCCTCAAAGCGAAGAACGTCTACACCATCCAAAGCCTGCTGGAGGCGCAGAGTCAGAACTTCTCTGCGGTCGCCCCAATCCTGCACCGAGATCTGACTCAGGAAGATCCGCCTGAGTGGGCATCCTCTGTCCACCCGGAAGAGTGGGTTGCCGAGCACGGATTGATCTACTCGGATCGCCTGGACGAGGACCGCGCGAGAGAGATGCTGGTGCAACAGCTAGGGCAACCCATTGCGGACCGTGGCCAACTGGCAAACCTATCGCCTACGGAGCGCGCGCTGTTCGCCGTGCTAGGGCTTAGGGTGTTCTTCAAGGATATCGCGGCGTGCCGTGAGTTGATGGATGCGCTGAACTACAGCGCATCGAACGAGGGGTCGCGCCCGGATTTCTCATTGGCGACAGCAGCATTCCAACGCTGCATGAAGTGCAAGGAAGTTCACGCCTGGGTCAAGAAGCACAGGTATCCGCGCACGTTGCTGATGGCCATGCTCATCCAGGCGCGCGAGCTGGGGACTCTGCCTTCGTCCGAGTTCATCTGGCTTAAGCCTCATGACCGCGCGCTTTGGTATCCGCTCAATACCGCTGGTCGGAAGGCTCCGATGATGGAATCTGCAGGCGTCTTCAACCACATGCAGGCCGAAGAGGTGGCATGGGAGTCTGGATGCGTGCTGCTGGAACCGCACGTCGATAACGCGCTGGCAGGCCTGCGCAAATACCTCGAAGAGACCGGGATCATTGAGCAATCGAACCAGCAGCAAGAATTTTCCCTATTGAATCGCCCGTGAAGGAAAGAATATGAAGATCTCGTTTGAGCGCAAGCCGAAGGACATTGTCCGCATCGAGCCGGATGGCTCTCTCTCGTGCTTCTTTGCAGGAAGCGGCCACTTGAAGGCGATGTCCCGAGTGCGGTTGACGTCGACATTTTCCGCGTCTCTGAACGCATTTTCTGTGGCCTCTGCCAAGAGCGGCAATACATCGCAGGAGTCGGACGCGGTAGCGCCATACGCCATTGTGTTCGTCACAGAGGACGACGGCGAGAAGCTACGCATCCTGGAGAGATTCCAGAACACTGAGGATGCCGAAGCCGCCCTGAGTCTCATCGTAAAGGTGTTCCACCGACGGTCCCTCGTGGAGCGACTGAAAGTAAGGCTGCGCACGTTGGGGCTCTATGTGGGCTTGCCGGTGCTTGTCCTTAGCCTGTACAGCACGATTACAACTCTCGCGTCAGCGAAATCGCAGTCACCCGAGTTGACAGCAGCAATTCTGGCCGAAGCCAATCGGATCGCTGCGCCCACGGCGCTGGACTCTGCGCCAGCTGCGCGCGCGTCGCCGGTGACGCTGGCAGACGGGCGGATTGACGTGAACCCCGTCATCTTCCCGCCCGGGACGCCCGCGGTCTACGTGTTCTCCGACCCAAAATGTCCCGCGTGTCGCGCGGCAGAGCCCGCAATCAAGGAGATTGCCCAGCATCGCCCGGTTTTCGTTCTGCCTGTCGCCTACAAGCCAGGATCGGAAGAAGTGGCCGTCGACGCGCTGTGCCAGGCCGACCGCGAGCAGCAAGCAGCGGCGTGGCGAGACGCGATGGCACTCGACGTGCGCGGCAAGGAACACAGATTGAACGAAGAGCTGTTCACGAAGCGGAATCGCGCCCCCAATCTGTGTGGGAAGGGCAAGGAGTGGCTGGAGAAGAACCGCCAAGCATTCGAATCCATGGGCCTGACGCAAACGCCTTCCGTGGTGAATGGAGACGGTCAATTGCTGGACCTGAACGACCTGGTGAAGCAATACCGCTGAGGCGGTGAACGACCGTGAACAACCCATACCAGACCGCGCCGAATCGGGAGCTGTCCCAACAAGGGATCACGCTCGATCCTCGCCCCATCGCTCAGAAGATGGGGGATTGGCTCAAGGAGCCAAGGAACTATGCGAAGTTCCAGCTGGGTGCTGCCGCCGCATCGGTGGCCCTGTCATTCCTTTGGCTACCTATCACAGCGGTGATGGTGCTCACCCAGCTTTGGTACTCGTGGCAACGGTTCCAATTGCCAATGCGGATGCCGAAGCACCTTGGCGGTATCGACCCGACGCTGGATGCAGCAGAGCCGAACAAGGATGGGACAGGCGAAATCATCAAACGCAAGGAAGCCGACGGGATCTTGCATCTCGGCAACCAGCGTTCCGTCGATCAGGCTGAGCACCTGAAAGAGCTATGGGTCACGAACTCGGATGCGCGCACTCACATGCTGCTGATGGGCACGACGGGCTCCGGTAAGACCGTCACGCTGCTCTCCATTTGCTTCAATGCCCTGGCATGGGGATCTGGGTTCTTCTACTCGGACGGCAAGGCAGATTCCAGTCTCCATGCCGCGGTGTGGAGCATGTGCCGACGAACTGGGCGGGAGGACGATTATCTTGTCCTCAACTTCATGACGGGCGGTGCGGATCCGTACAAGCGAAAGAAATCCACGGAGAAGCACTCGAACAGCATGAACCCGTGGTACGAGGGCACGCCTGACTTCCTGTCACAGCTTTCGTCGTCCCTGTTGCCGAAGGCCGGAGGGGACGGGGCGCAGTGGCAGCAAAAGGCGGTCAACATGATGGACGCCGTGCTGCGGACGTTGTGCTATGAGCGAGCCGTGGGAAATCTGACGCTCTCGATTGGTGTCATCCGGGAGTACCTTGCGCTTCCGAATCTCGTGAAGCTGTACCTGAAAGGCAAGAAGGGGGAAATCCCCGAGTATGCATTTCTTCCCATCAAGGCCTATCTCGAAACTGGCCTCCCTGGCTTTCGCCCCGACCTGGCCGACAAGCCGGACAAATGGGACCAGGGCGTCTATGACCAGCACGGCTACCTGACCGGACAATACGCACGGACGCTGTCCATGCTGATGGACACGTACGGCTACATCTTCAAGGACAAATACTCAGAAGTGGACATGATGGATGTGCTCCTGAACCGGCGCATTCTCGTCGTCATGATTCCGACCTTGGAGAAGTCAGCTCAGGAAGCAGCCAACCTCGGCAAGCTAGTCGTTGCGAGCATTCGCCTCATGATGGCGATGAACCTCGGGCACAGGCTCGAAGGCACGTACGCGGAGATCATCGACACCAAGGCAACGAATTCTCCTGCTCCGTACATCATCACGATGGACGAACTGGGCTACTACTTTGCCGAGGGTATTGCACTCATGTTCGCTCAGGCGCGGAGCCTTGGCTTCATGATGATCGCGGCGGGCCAGGACGTCGCGGCCATGGCGAAAGGGGAGAACAAGGAAGAAGTCGATTCGATGATCGCCAACACGAAGATCAAGTACACGTTGGCCCTGGAGGATCCGGACAAGACCCTCGAGGTATTCAAGAAAGTCGCTGGCCAGTCCATTACCGTCGAGACGGGGTCTTATGAAGGCAGCGTGGGGAACCTCTTCCCGACCAACTTCAACCAGGCGCTGACAGGGTCCATTCAGCGTCGTGATCGCATCGAGCTTCAAGAGCTAAAGGCCCTCAAGGAGATGGAGGGCATTCTGATCTTCAAGGACCAGGTGACGCGCGCGCGGAGCTTCACATGGTTCCACTCGTTCAAGAAGACAAAACTACCTTTCCGTCTCAACCGCTTCCTGCAGGTAGACAGACCTCAGTTCATCGAGCTGAAAGGAAAGGCGAAGCCGATCAAGGCCACGGACAGGCGGTTCACCACGATAGCGAATATCGTGCAGCTGATTCGTGCCGGCAGCGCAAAGACGTACCCCGCCAACGAAGACCCAATCGCGACGGCGGTGCGTGAGACGTGGCGGAGGATCGAAGAGGCCAATCCGAATGAAGGGGCGGTGAATCGCGGCATCGCTTACTACCAGGCGGCGGTGGCGGCCATGCGCGCCCACCAGGCCGACGAGAAAGGCCGGTACTGGACGGCGACTGGTGGAGAGCAAGAGCAGATCCCCGAGACGTCACCTATCGACCAGTACGACGGTGTCGATTTCGCCGCGGAAGCGCCGGCAATCGTGCCGGATGCAGAGAGGCAGGAGGCGGGGCCTCGGACTGAGCCGTACCACAATCCCCCGCTGCAGGAGAAAGCAGCTTCGAACGCTTTTGCTGAGCTGGTACGCGAGTTCGCGGAGTCGACGCAGCCTCCGACTTCCGTGCTGTCGAGCGTCAAAGAGAAGACCGTCAGCGGGGCCATTCCGGACGACTACGACGCCTTGCCGGAAGCGCAAGCGATGGGTAGTGGAGAGCGTCGCACTGAGAGCGTGTCGTCAGTGGGCGCTGGCGCCAGTGATGGTGCAGACGGTGGTCTGAATGAATGGCTAGCCCAGTATCAGGATAGCCCGCAGGGCGACAGCGATGCGACGCCAGTCGACCGCGCGATGCGGCGCGAAGCGAGCCTCACCCCCGAGCAGGTGGATCTGGTGAACCCCGAACCGCCGCAACGAACCGCTCACCAGGTCGAAACTAACCCGGTCGTCATCGGCTTCACGCAAGAGACGGCTGACATGCTTGTGCGAATGGAGGAAGCGCTTGGCAGCGAACAGCCTCAGGAGGCGGTGAAGGCTACAGAGAGCGAGATCTCCGCACAGTTGAAGTGGAGCCAGCCAGCAGAGGACATGACCATCGAAGATATCGAGCAATTGTTCGGAAGCATGCAGGCCAACATCGAGAAATCAGCGAACAAGGCCCGGTGATGCTGAGGCGGGATTTTCTACGCGCAACGGTTGCCGCAGCCGCCATTGCGCCTTGTGTCGGCGTGCGTGAAGCGCTGGGCCAGGAAGCGCCGATGCCATCGGTTCTCTGGCTTCGGCGTGGCAAGGATCAGGCGCGAATCGATTTTGCCACGCAGGAAGGCTACAACGCCGCTGCGTATCTGCTCAGAGACGCGCAGGCCAATTTTGTCGGCAGGCCGCACCCTGCACTGCTTCGATTGCTTGCCTGGGAACAGGCATGGCTTGCGGCCTACGGCTACAGCATCCCATTTCTCATCCACTCCGGCTGCCGTCTCGCTTCGACCAATAGCCGCGAGGGCGGTGCATTGAACTCCCGGCATCTGCCGAACGACATGGGCGTTTTTCGGGCAGTGGATTTCAGCACCCGTGAAATCTCTTCCGAGTATCTCGGGCGGCTTGCCTACGTGGCCAGCCAGGGCGGAGTGGGCTTCTACAGCCAACGTGGCTTCGTTCACAACGACGTCGACTCGCGCATTCGCACATGGAGGGGGAAATAGTGCTCTAGGAGACACTTACAAATTGTAGTACCCTCACTCTTAAGGATGAGCCCCGATTTTGGCTCTCGGTATTTCGAACCCCGTATAATTGAAGCGATACAGAATCGCGCTGGAGCACTTATGACCCCGGGCGTAATGACGGAAAGTTACTTTGGACGACCTGCAGAGAAGGAGGTTGCGACTGCAGGCAACGAGCAGCTATGGGTGGACAAGTCTGCGTTGGCTAACAGGGTGAAGAAGTCGCCTGTGCAGGGCCATGAGGCGGAAGGCCTGACTCTGCGTCACCTGATTGAGGCCATTCGGGCGCTGCTGCGTCGTATTGTCAGTTTCTTCACCGGAAGGTCAGAAGCGCAGGCCGGCGAGGGGCAATCCAACCCGGAGAAAGGATCTGGCTACGATGATGGCCCGCCTGTCGCGGCCACCGAGACCCCTGAAGGTTTCTCGCTTACGGGGCCGCAGCAGCTTATCGACCGGGTTCAGACCATGGTGTCCGGGCTGGTAGAGTCCGCCACCGGGCAGAATCTATCCGCTTCGCTGCGCGCGGCCCTTAGTACGCTGGAACTTGCGGATCCGAAGATCGCTCTCCGTGTATTACTTCAGGCAAACTGCGACTTGGACCGGCAGATGAACGGCGTCATGTCGGAGCTGGAATCGCGCATTCTGGTTCATATCTCGCCGGCAGCCGCGCGACTCGACGTCGGCGCGGAGGACGCTCTAGCGGTGTTCATGAGCGACGTTCGGCGCGGTGGTGGCACCCTGGCACGGGAATTCGACCCGCTGGGCGAAATGAAGCCCTATGTTGGCGAGATGGATCGGCTGGAATCCGCCTTGGCTGCACAGCGCCGAGCCCGTGAGCAGATCTGCGCGACCGCTTTGGAGGCCGGCTATAGCGAGGGCGAACTGGCGGCACTCCTGGACAGGTACGGGGTGGAGCGAGACGCGCTCAAGAACGCGCTCGCGCTGAAAAGCCAGGCCGCAAATGAGTTGCCGGACAACGTAGTGGAATTGAGGCCGTTTCGACAGCCGCGACCTGTTTCGGAGCCTCCTGCCACGGTGCAGGCAGCTCTGAGCAAACTCGAGGCAGCAGGGCATTTACACCCGGCTGAAAAGGAAGGTATCGAGCGCGTCGCAGCTGAGCATGCCGCCCTGGTGGGCGATGACGACCTGTTTGAAATGGAAATGCAGGCGGATGACCTTTCCGGCTTTGGCCAGGCGAAAGGGAATCGACCAACAACCTAAATTATGAAAAAGACAGACCGATACTTGGCTGAACCAATCAAGAACATCGAGGTCGAGAAGTGGCGATTGAAAAATGGCCTGACAGTGAGTGCGGCATGCGAGCAGTTGGGCCTTCAACGCGCGAAGTTCGCTGAGATGAGATCACGGCCACAAGAGCCAATCGAAGACAAGGCGGTCTGTCAGTTGCTGGAGATATACGAGGCCTATCCGGAATCCATGCCGAGTGTCCGTCAGCTCGACATTCGGCAGTTCATGATCGAACTCGGATTCGATCCCGAGAACCCATCGGACAAGAAGGAGTTTGCAGTGCTCGTGGGGCGCGAGCCTGCTGCTGTGTACCGTTGGCTTGCTGGAGAGGGGAACTACAGCAAGCCAGTGGAGCGGCTGATCGAGGCGTACAGCCGCATCCAGCTTGCCGGGGCAAAGAAGAGATCCTTGCTGAAGACATACGCGGTCAAGATTGCCGCGCGCTTGGGTATCACAGACCTGTTTGAACGGGCTACCTGGCGCAAAAGCTGAGTCGTAATTCGGGGAGAGAGAGCTGAATGACAAAGACAAAAGGGGCACCAGGCATCGACGTGGCCGTTGTGCTGTTTTTCAAGAAGGCGGCGATTCCAGACCAGATTCGCATACGCGACTTCTCGATGCCGCTCATAAATCGGATTCCCGGGTTCATTTCTGGACTGTCGGGGCAGTCCGGCCTGGTCGGCATGATGCATGCGCGCAAGTATGCGGATGAGAAGAAGCTGGAGATGATCGTAGTGGATCTCTCAGTGGAGGTTGAGAAGCCGCTATATCCAAAGGTCTTGAAGCCTGAAGATCTGCCGAACGTAGATCTTCTGAATCTCATACGAAGCAGCAAAGAGTTGATGCAAGGGATCCGAGAGGACTGGTTGAAGTGGCTTTCAGAAGAGGGGCGCCGCGGAATGGACTACAGCGCTTTGAAAGAGGGCGAATTGATCGCTCGCCGTCCGGATCTCATTCCTCGTCTCTTGCACTCGCCAGGCTTCACGCATGTCCATGTGGTAACGCATCCGGCCATGACGCCGTTTCACACGTTACCCCTCACTGCGACATCGTTTCCCAGTGACTACAAGAAGATCGTCTCCGCCAACGCACGCCTGCACCCCCATATCGAAGTCGTGCTGTAGAAATTCCGCGGCGGGCAGCTCGGGATGATGGCTGCCCGCCGCTGCCCACGCGCAACGCCCCGCATACGTTTCTTGACTCGTATGCAAAAAATTGACATCATTCACTTCCGTATCATGCATGCGATACGAAAGATAGACAAGGGGCGATATGCAAGCCGATGGCACATTGAAGACGCAGGCAACAGGTCCGGCACGTAAGCCGGGTGGGTACGAGATGACGGCAGCGGGAAAGCTGCTTCTGGTCGCAGGCCTCATTTTGATTGGCGTCGCGGGCTACTTGTACATCCATTCCAGCGGGGCGAGATTGGCGTCTCCAACAGGCCGCGCATTGCAGCAAGAGCCTGCCCGCGCAAAGCCGGAGCCCGTGACCATCTCGGACAAGCGAGCGGCATCGGGAGCTGTAGGGCCAGGACCGAAAGAGTTGTCGCGTGACGCTCACCGCGAGGCCACGTCAGCCGTGATGCTCGCGGCATTGCGAGCAACTGCGGAGGCGCAGAACGTCCGACTGGCGGAAGCGGAGCGTACCCTTGCAGATCTCGAAACGCTGCTGACTTCCCTGCCGAAAGCGACCACCCAGAAGGCGAAGGAGGAGATCTCCACGTCCATGCAAGCGGCACGTAAAACAGTTGCGACAGCCAAGTCCACGAAAGTCGAAGTGAGCGCGCTTCCAGTCGAATTCATGACTGCGGAGAAGAGTGGCATTAGCGCATTCGAGAAAGAGTCCGTGGTGATTGCTGGCGCGCGTCATGCCGTTGGCGCGCGCCTTCCAAGCGGCGAGGTGCTAGTCGCCGTTGATCCGCAATCGCGCACGGTCGTAACGGACAAGCGCATCGTCAACGTGCCGAACTGAGGCCAGTATGCAAACCAATCCTCCCATCCTCACGCGCTTTCTTCTTTCGACGGGGCTCGTTCGAAAGAAGCAAATCGAGCTTCCGATGAAGTCGCTTCAAGACGACGAGAGGCAGCAGCCGCGAACGACGCAGGGCAGGCCCGCGCCAGGTGGGCCGTCGGAAGCGGGCAATGCTCTGACAGTGCCAGCCATTCCAACCAAGGTGAAGCTCCCGCGCGTGGATGGGACAGAGGTGGTTCACACGCTCATTCCTGCATCCATGACCGTTGTCGGTGAGATTGAGATCGGCGAGAACGTCGTGTTTCAAGGACCGGTTCGCGGAAACATCACTGTGACTGGGGACCACCAGGTCATTCTGACCAAGACGTCCAGCGTCCATGGGAGCATCCGAGGGAAGGCTGTGATCGTCAGCTGCCAAGTCGAGGGCGACATTGAGGCCGAGCGAGTGATCCTCACGGAAGGCGCAGCTGTGCGAGGCGACATTCGGTACAGCACTCTGGCCATGGCCGAAGGCGCGAGACTTGATGGGAGGCTGACTATGGTGATCCCGAATGTCATCGCGGAGCAGCCAGCCGACCCGGATCCGGTCAAGGAGCTGGGAATCGATCTAGGCGCGAACGCGCGGGTCGAGTTGAACCGAGACGAAGGCGCAACGGGCGGCGAGTCAACGAACGTTAGCGAACTGCGCCCCGCAGCAGCGAGGTCGGCATGAGCGTACGGGGCGCGGTGGCCATTTTCGGCCTGTGGCTCGCTGCGTCTTTCATCATCTGGGCGAGTCATCCGATCTGGCTATGCCTTGCGGCGGAAGAACTGGCGAACTGCTTTGATCCCGTACTAGGGATGGAGGGCGCTCAAACGTCTCTCGCAGGACTCGTTGCGGCATCCCCCTTCTTGCTGACGGCGTGTCCGCGCTACCTACTGAGGGGCTGGCTGGCGAAGTGAGCACGCCAACCCTGCACCTATTCGGCACTAATACATCATGCGAGTGTTCCTCGGCTACGACGACTACAAACGCAAGCACCAGTCGACGGATGTTCCCGTCTTTTGGGATCCTGCGAGCATCATCAACCCCCACATACTTGTGTGCGGGAAGAGCGGCACCGGCAAGAGTACCCGGCTAAAGCAAATGATCTCGGAGGCTGTCGCTACTGCCGGCGACGAGTTTGAGCGCTATCACAATCTTGATGTGCACGGCGACTTGGTCATCGAGGGAGAGTCCCGGGTCCGGTTCGACGGCGAGACTCGATATGGCTACAACCCGCTGGTCCTCGACACCGATCCGAGAACAGGCGGTGTAAATCGCCAAATCAACTTCCTGATCTCCACCATCAACCAGACGTCCCGCAAGCTGATGGACCGCCAGGAGGCTACGTTGCGCAACCTCCTGACGGATCTATATGCGTTCTACGGTATTCACGAGCGCCAGCCCGCAACGTGGGTGCGCAAGGAGATGACAGAGGCGCTGCGTGACGAGATCTGGGAGCAGCGCCGCTGGGGCGAATTGAACCTCTACTACCCGACGCTGCGTGATGCCATCGGCTTTGCGGAGCGGCGCTTGAAGGCCATGTATGGCGGGCTGAACGGTAGCGAATCCGGCTTCCGCGCCGTGGGCGCGCTGGAGGCTATGAACAGTGCTGCTGCCCGCAAGTACCGGGCCCAGGTGAAGCAGGAGAAGGCCTTTTCCACAGAAGAGAAGGAGAAGGCACAGAAGGACTTCGACGCGGCGGTCGCGCTTTTCCGCGACAAGGTGGACGAGTACATCGCGTCCATCGAGAACGGACTGGAGTTCGACAACCTGATCAAGTACGACAGCAAGGAAACGCTGAAAGGGGTGATCGACCGGCTGAAGAACTTCGAGGCGCGGGGAATCTTCAATGCAAATCCTCCTCCGTTCGATCCCGACGCAAAGGTTTGGTCGTATGACCTAACCAGCTTGTCAGAAGAAGAAAAGACGCTCTTTTGCATGGTCCGAGCGCAGTACATCGCCCGTCGTCGGAAACTGATGGGCCCGGTTCCCCAGGTGCGGGAGATCCTCGGCGCGGACGAGGCGCACAACCTCTTCGATGACGACCCCGACAGCATCTACAACAAAATCTGCCTAGAGCTTCGGAAGTTCGGAATGGCGCTATGGGTGGTGTCGCAAGCGCCGTCCCATTTCCCGGAGGCGGTAATCACGACAGTAGGCACCAAGATCCTGCTGGGCATCGATAGCTACTACTGGAGTGCATCGTGCAAGAAGCTCAACATTGAAGAGAGCGTGCTGAAGTTCATCAAGCCGTGGAAGACGATGGCGGTGTACAGGGATTCGGTGGGTTCCACGGCATCGAAGTTCATGCAGGTCCAGCTCAGCGCGTTGGAAGAGGCGTAGAGCGAGAGTCGCGGGGCTCGCTGAGTTGGTCGAGTTGCCGAGATGGCTGGTAGGAGCCGCTACGCCGCTGGCGGGCTAGCGGTGTGAAGGAAACCGCTTGGCGTGCCGATATTGATGGCGTACAGGCGTCGGAAAAGACGGACCGCACGTACACGAATGACGTTGACCCCGCAATCGAGGCATAACGCCGAGGAAAGCAACCATGATCGAGGCGCAGGCTTGCAAAGGCTGTAAAACGGGGGTCTTGCCGTGCTCCGGATAGCGTGTTTTTTGGGGGCAGACCCTCTCCATCCTGCCAACAATGTCTGAGAAGCAATGACCACCATTAGACTGTGCTTGGCAATCGCATTGGCCTTAAGCGCCGCCATGGCCCATGCGCATATCAATTTTCCGTCGACTGAAAGCGAGAACATCTGGCCCGCGGCGAATGATGGTCGGTTTCTCGTATCTGCTGTTTTGCGCAAGGAGAGCGAAAGTGGGGTGATAAAGCTGGTTCAGAGTTTCGTACTGGCACCCACGTCCGATGCTGCGCTGACAGTCTTCACCAGGCAAGCGGGAAAGGCATATCCCGGGTACTCGGTAATCGACACGATCATCACGGCGCTGCCGGCAAGTTGCGGGTATGGTGTCGCGATTTAGGCGACTCAGACAAAGGGGAGAGCGACCATGTGGAGTTACCGGCTTCGACTTTTCAGGATGGTATCGATGCTTGTCGCCGGCCGCATCGGCTGGCCGAGCTTCGTGCAGTCTTTCCGGCCAGGTCAGCGCGCCCTGGTGCTTGTGGGTGGAGGGATGGTGTACTGCGACCGCCAGGACGAGCGCGACTTCTTTGCGGAGCCCTAGCGTGGTGAAGAATGCCAAAGCTTTCGCCCTATGCGCGCTCGCTGTGCTTACACTGGCGATGTCGGCCCGCGACAATCTGCCTGCCAGCCAGGAGGAGATCGTTCGGGTTGCCGCTAGCGTGGGAG
This sequence comes from Cupriavidus sp. BIC8F, assembly GCF_032465815.1. NCBI lineage: Bacteria > Pseudomonadati > Pseudomonadota > Betaproteobacteria > Burkholderiales > Burkholderiaceae > Cupriavidus > Cupriavidus sp. BIC8F. Next base: position 82,176 of record NZ_CP136098.1, read on the forward strand.
GCAACCCATCCGCGGCCTCCGCCTTGCGCGAAGATCTCATGCGTGAGCCGGATCCGACGAAGGGTCGTCTGCGCGCCATGCGCGCGCATGCGCTCGCGCAGGCCAAGCCGGCAACCGCCCCGGGAGCGGCCTCCGAGACAGTAAAGGACCGCATGGCGATGGCGTCCGGTCTCGCGGCCTGCCTTCTGGTGGTTGGCGGACGCATCTTGGTCCGCAGACTCCAAGGCCGTCAACCTCGCCTGACTGTCGCCCAAAAGATGCAATAAACCGCCTGGAGAAGTTCCCAGCAGGCTGATGCCTAGACAGGGAAGAGGCAAACGGCTATATTTTGGTTGCATTCTGTATCGTATGCATGATACGCAAGGCAAAGCCGCGGTACCGCAGGCGATGCCCTTTCAAAATGACTTCGGAGAATCGCTATGTCGTACGACCAGGGCCCGCAGCCCGTCCTGCGCTGTGTTCGCAAGATCGGGGAAAAGTGGTTTGAAAAAGCCGCGCTCTACAAAAACTCCGACGCGAACAGCAGGGCCGCGTTCTCGGGATACATCGACCTCCTGGGGCAAGGCCGTCAGCATGTTTTCGGCTTCATCAATCCCCGACGCGATGGCGAAGGAGTCGTGATTTCACTGACTGCCAGGCACACCAACCCGCACTCTGGCGAGATCGGACACCGGACCGTCGCGCTGGGCAGCGTCGTCAATCACCGTGGTGATGGCGGCGATGTGTATTTCGACACCATCCTCTTCAATCCAGTCAATGAAGACAGCGAACGAATCGAGGACGCTGAACCGGTCGCGGTTTATGTGACCGACGAGTGCGACACGGAGTTGCACCGACAGCTCGGCTTCCGCCAGGCGCGTATCGCGCGACCGAAGCGCGCTGCGAGCCAGGACGACTCGCAGCGCTTCGAGGACTACCAGCAGTAGAGCCGCTCATGACATACACGGTAGGGCAGCGTCTCACTGGGGGTCGCGCCCGTCTCCGCTCCGCCGAGACAACGCCGCCGCCGCGATACAAGGACGGCACGTTGATTTCGGCAATGACCAACATTCACCGCTTCGTTACCAACGAGGCGGATCGCCGGATCCTGCGTGATACCAAGGGAATCGGGACCGAGCGGACGCGGGACGCAATCATCGAAACCTTGAAGGCGCGCGGCTACATCAAGGTCGTGAAGTCGGAATTTCATCCGACCGACGCGGGCATCGAGTTGATCGAGAAGCTGCCGAACGAACTCCGGGATCCCGTTACTACTGCGAAGTGGGAAATGGCGCTGGGGCTCATCGCGGAAGGGAAGATGCCCGCGGCGAGCTTTGACGACATGATCCGGAAGATGTGTTGCTCCCTGGTCGAAGGCATGAAGACCGTGAAGTTCGATCTCTCGAAGATGGGCGCACAGGACGAAGCGGATTCAAAGCCTCGGTCCGAGGTCGACTCCGCCTTGCCAGGGCACGGTGCGCCCTGTCCAAAGTGCGGCAAGGGGACGATGACGGGCCGTCGCCTGCCTTCCGGAAAAAAACTGGTGAGCTGCTCCGCCTATCCCGCGTGCAAACACACCACATGGATCGACTGACATGAACGCGAGCGTCACGATAGCGAAGACAAAGTACCTTTCCATGATCGCTGACCTTGCCGGCCAACGTGCGACGCCCTTGTTGCTGCTTGCCGGCCACGCCATGGGGACCGTGGACCTGGTCGGTTCTCACAACGACAGCGACGTCGCGACTCTGCGCCTCTGCGGCGACAACATCGAGTTCACCTGCTACCTCGGTGTTCACGGGACTCTCCATCCGCGATTTTGCCTTGACGAAGGCTCCCGCACCCACTCGCTGACTGGGCAGCAATACACCGAAGACAGTGTCATTCGGCTACTACGGACATGCATCCGTAACGCGAGTGCTCTCCGTATCGAAGACGACTCCACGCTATTTGACCCCGAGGACGAGACCTTCGTGGTCGATCCCGCGGTCGATGAAGAGTTGCAAGAAGTTCACAATACATAAGACACACACATCATGTCCCTGGACGAAAACGTCGAACTCACCCGCAAGCTGCAATTGGCGGGCCGCAATCTGGTGCGGCTGAGCCGCTACGGTGCCCTCGGTATCACGCCCAGCCGGGAGAACCTTCAGAAAGCGGCGGACTATTTCGATTCGATCTCCGCGAAGCTGGAGCCCGTACTCAAAAGCGTTGAGGCCGACAGGGCGGTTCAGCGCATGCGGCCTATCGGCATGAAGGGGTAATCATGGCGGTGCGTCGCTGGGTCGATCTCTCGCGCTACGACGGCGCGGAAATGCTTATTGCAACCGGATGCCCGCCTGACGGGGGACATCGCCTGGCGGTGCGCAACTACGTCAGAAGCGATCTCTCGCAGTTCGGCTTCACCAGACTGCAGGGCAACGTTTGGCTCGGTAGCGTGCCGACGTTCAAGACGAGCGACCTGCGACAGTGGTTTCCCGGCTTCGACCCAACCCGTGACATCCGCGAGTTCGAGACCTCCGCGTTCCTCGTTGGCTATGAGGACCTGGATCTCGCAAACGCCGATTTCGAGCTGGATGACTTGATCGCGAAAGCAGCGGACGCGAACACCCATCCGAGTCGCGACGAGCAGGCACGCCGCGCACGCGCAGAAGTGACGCCAGAGCAAATCGCGGGCGTACTGGCCGATTTCCCGAGCAGCGGGGCCTTACTGGCCCAGACGCGCAGCTATACCGAAGAGGTGTTCCAGAGGGTGCTGGACGGTATCACATTGCCCGAAGAGGCGGAGGCGCGAGTTGACACGCTGCAGCCTCTACTCGCCCAGAAGAGGCAAGCGCTGCAGACGCTCGCCGACCGCTATGACGAGCTTCATTCGCGTGGCCTGGATGCCGTATCGGACTACGACATTCTGATTGCCTTCCAAGGCAAAGCACTTTTCGCGCTGAGAGGATCCCTCAACTACCAGCGCAGCCTCATCAACGACGAGTTGGACCAGATCCTGGCCTTGACCGTTGCTGCAAGGGAAGCAGAAGAGCAGGTACGGGCCGCGGAAGAGGCGCAGGAACGTGCTGGCCGCGAGCTTCTGGCCCGCAAGGGCGACATATTGGTTGACGAAAACGGCGAGAACGCCTGGCGGGTGGACCACGACGTGGTCACCGACAATCCGTTCATCGTGTATGTCACGGTCAACCGTGATCAGCTGAACGAACGCTCCAAGTCCGTCAACGCCGAAGAGTTCCGCAAGCGTGTTGCCGAGAACGAAGCCTTCCGCGCGAAGGCGAGGGACCAGGCCAGCGAGAACAAGACCCCGGGGACCAATGTCAAATGGGCAACCCTAGGCGAATGGGTGAAAGGGTGGCGAGCCCTAGACCGGCGCGCGCCGTCTGCAACGCGGCACGAGGAGCTGGAAAGCCATGTGGCAGCGCTGGCCAGTAAGGTCGATGTCATTACCTCGGAATCGAAGGAGGCTGTTCTCGTCGCTGCGAAGCGGCTGATCGAACAATTGCAACCACCCCGCGGAACGCGCGAACGTCATCCGACCACCGAGATCCTGCACCGCGTCGGGACGAGGCTGAATCAGATTCGCAACGCCGCGCGGGACGCCGGCTATCGTGATAGGCTTGCCAGCGCGAAGGCCATCGGGGAAGCGAATGGTATGCAGCAGGAGGAGTACAGCGATGGCTCGTCCTGGGAGAAGGGTACTCGCAATGATGACACCCATATCTCGCTACGAGTCTATAGCCCGTTGCACAGCGGAAAGACCAAGTATTCCGTGATCCGCGCCTTCGACGGCGAATATGCGAGCGGGACCTACGATACTCCTGAGGAGGCTGACCAAGCCATCAAGGCGCTGACTCGCGCGGTGTTTGAGGCCATCGCCAATCCGACTGAGCGCGCAAGAACGCGCATCGCGGCTGCCGAGAAGGCCGCAAGGGCTGCCGGCCTAGTTCCGTCTGGGGAAGTCGGAACCGACTGGAAGCACCCCAGTCGTAGCGACCAACTTTCCCTTTCCGCACACGCTGGCCCTGGCACCACCGATGTGTTCACGGTCTCCCGCCTGAAGGACGGCGGCTACGAGTACAGCAAGCACGATGATCTTGCAGATGCCGAGAGCGTTCTGTCGCAATGGTCGCGCGACGCAGATACATACGATCAGCTTGATGACGGGGCGACGGCGGTTCGGGTGCGTCAGTTTGCGGTAGCCATGCGCTCCCTTGGCCTGGAAATGGATGGGCTGAACCCGCGCAGCTGGTCGGTGGATCTCGGGAGCGGACACGAAGTCCACGCCGAACTGGATGACCATGGCGCTTCGATTCAAGTACGCAGGCTGGCGTGGGAAGAATGGGTCGAGGAGTGGGATGGCCCGTATTCCGCTGAGGCCACGCGCCAGGTGGGTGATTTTGTCCGCCGCGCCATGCAGGCGCCGGCGACAGAAGAGGGTGCTGACGCCGAGCAAGATGGCGAGCAGGATTTGCGCGTCAAGGCCTTGCAAGAGCGCGTGAGCCGGTTTGCGTCTGGCATGTCGCGGGCAAAGGACTTCCATCCCGCGACGCGGGCTGAGCACGGCGTTGGTGTCGATATCGGCGAATTGTCGGATTCCGCGATGCGCGAGCTTGCGGATCGCATCGTGAACATGCGTGCACAGGTGTTCGTTGATTCCGGCGCATTCGGCCTCTTCAAGCGAGGATTGAAGAGCGGGGATGTTCGACCGATGGACTTTGACGCGGTGCTCAACAAGTACGAGTTGCTGCAACAATACATCGCCGAGGCGAACCCTGCCGAGGAGAAGATCACGCCTCCCATGTTCGTTATGCCGGACGTTGTGGGAGATCAGGCAGCATCCCTTGACCTGGTGGCGCAGTATCGGAAGTGGATCAAGGTCGAAACCGAGTTCCAGGTATCGCGACCCGTGGTTCCATTGCAGCGCGGCGAGCTGTCCCTGTCCGAAGCCTATACGAAAGTGGTGGAGATCCTTGGAAGCGACCGCTTTATCGTTGGGATTCCGTCGAACGCTGCCGCCATCACACCAGACGAGTTCATTGCGTTCCTCCGCGAGAGTAAGCTGAAGGCGGTTCACATTCTGGGTGCCCTCGCCGACAGCCGACTTGCCCCGCGTTTGCAGCAAATCGTGGAGGCCGGCGTGGACGCCGACATCGAGGTGTCGGCAGACGCGAATGTCTTGCGTAGCAAGATACTCACGAAAGACGCGCCAGTCGGCGCGCGTGCCGCGCGCATCGAGGAGGCTCTGAGCCAGGCGGCCATCCAAGCTGACCAAGTGCAGGCGCAGCGCGCTAAAGACCGGGAAGCAGCCGCGAATGAAGCCACAGGCGTTACGGTGGAGGATCTCGACGCTGCCGTGGAGGCAGTCAAGACCGCGGCCACGCTTGCAGATACCGGGTTTTCTGTTCAGGAGGACGGGCGATTCAGGAAGATCCTGTTCCGTGGCAAGCAGGTTTGCTCTGTGGAGGGGAAGCTGACCCGTGGCGTAGTGTTGACTGCGTTGCAAGACAACGCCGAGGCTGAGCGCCATCGTGTCGACCTGCTTCGTGAAGTCGCCAGCATCCGCCGCGGTGAGCACTCCGGATTCCGCGGCCTTAGTGATGCTATCGCCAATGCCGACTTCTTCTTGTCGCAGTACGCGCGGGAGAAGCCCGAGCTGGCGAAGGCCGCAGCCGCCGCTTGGCTGGGTCAGCATGAGCACTACAGTGCGGTCAGCGGCCTGTCTCCCGCCCGGGTCAGGCAACTGGGTAACTATCTGTTCGCACAGCACAAGATCGCAATCGCGAACCAGGAGGTGGAACGCACACGGGCTCAAGCCCATGGGGTGGAAGCCCAAGCGGATTCTCAGCTAACGGCAGCTCAAGCCGACAGCGAAGCCGAACGCCCAGCCCACTGGTCTGCGATGTTCGGCGCGATCAAGGACAAACTCACGGCTGACCCGGAATGGCAGACGGCTGCAGCAACTCAGGCGCTGGGCCACGCGTCGGAGGCTCCGGAGATAGAACGTCGCGCCAAACTGGTGCTGGAAGCCGCTGTGTCGCTGTACCGGACCGACGAGGCTAGCGTGGAGGACTACGCCGAGCTGGTAAGGATCTGGAACGAACATCCGGCGCAGTTTGCCGGCCTGGTTGGCGTCCTTCTGGCTAGCGAACCGCAAGCCGCCCGTCAGCGATCCGCCGATCTGGAGGCGAATGAGCGCTATCGGAGTGGCCATTGGACGGAAGTGCCTGACAGCCTCGTTCCGACCGAGTCGCTCGCCAAGGCGCTGGCAGCGGCCTACAGGGGCGTGGACTTAGACAATCACTACCAGGCCGTCCAGTCCGGCGATGAGTGGCGCGTAGAAATCCGCTTCCGTGGAACCGATCAATATGACGTCTACCGCAACGATCTCGACTACTTCCGCGAGCGTGGCACTCTGGAAACGGCTGGGCTGTTCGAATTCATCCGGACGGATACACGCCTGCAGGCGGGCGAGTTCGAGCGGCTGCTCGCTTACGCTGGTATGGAGCCTGACCAGGATAAGGAGGACGATGGCCACCGGCTGACGGAAGACGAAGCGCGTGCAGCAGCCGTGGCGTACGTCGCCTTCCTGATCAGCAAGGAAGGGATCTCGGCCTCGGAGTCCCTGATGCCTGGCATTTACAAGGGGCACACCTTCCAGACATGGGCGGGCGCAGGGGCTGGTGTCAAGGCGAAGCACCTGATGGTGGATGCGCCCTTGGGTCATCAATTTCCGCTCACAAGCCTCTGGAAAGAAGCGGAAGCCGCCATTGAGAGCGATCAGAGCGCCGCAGCTGCAGCACAGGAGACCGATGCCGCAGACGGCACGCGTGTCGAAGAGCAACCCGTACGCCGTCGTCGCGCCGCCAAGAATCCGGACGGGGCACGCGAGCGCATCCTAGATGCTGGTGAAAAGATCGGCGGGGCCCGCAAGGACTTCTACAGCTCGGCATTGCGAGTCGAAGATCTTGCCGATATGAATGACCGGGAAAAGCTGGAACTGGTCACGAAAGATAACGTTTGGCCGTCCCGGTCCGTCGCCGACTATCGTGAGAGCGGCGTCGATGCCAGAGTCGCGCTATTCATCCAGACGATGCGCCGCGAGTTTCCTGCCGCGCCGAAGCAGCTTGACCATGTCGAAATCTATGTCGACATGGCGCGAAAGCTGCAGGACGTCGCGGCGAAGATGAAAACGAAAGATGACCTACCTGCGTTCGAGGATGGCCTGGTCAATGCCGGCGTATTGGTGCGAGAGGAGCGACAGTATGGCACGTCGCGTTCCTTGCCCAGCGAGTATGGCGACATGCTCTACGCGGCATCTCGCAGTGGCTTCCGGTTCGTCAACCGTTACCTGTTCGACGCTGAGGATGGATTCAGGCGAGCCGTCTATCCGTACCACTCGAAGCAGTTCAGGATCGGAGAAGAGTGGCTGCGACCGCGAGACATGGATTCGGAAGGGTTCTACGACTTTCTGGAAGCCCAACGGCAACAGGTCGCGGACAAGCGCCGTCAGACCATGGAAAACCGCCAAAGCGGAGATACCGACAAGCAAGCGCTGGCGCGTCCGCACCTCGCAAAGGTGATCCGTGACGGCCTGCCGGACGAGCGCCGTGGCCGCAACATCGCGCCCGATGATCTGTTGGACGATTTTGGCTTCCGCGCTTGCGAGTTCGGAAACTGGCTTCCAGACACCGAACGGCAAGACGTGTTGAACCGTGCCTACGATGCATTGTGCACGCTGGCGCGCGTGCTGGATGTCGACAAGAAGGCCCTAAGCCTTGACGGCACTCTGGCTCTGGCTTTCGGCTCGCGCGGCGTCGGGCGGGCCCTCGCGCACTATGAGTGCGCTCGCAAGGTTATCAACCTCACGCGACTACGCGGCGCCGGCTCGTTGGCGCATGAATGGTGGCACGCGTTCGATGACTATGTTGGCGACAAGTTGAAAGCGGAGGCGGTTGACAAGCGTGCGCCCATGGCGCCCACGCTTACGAATACGTACTTCGCTTCTGAGTTGTTTCTTGCTCAGCAGCGCGGCCGTCGACGCGGTGACTTCAAGACGGTGATCTACGCGAACTGGAACAAGCTGCCAGCGGATATGGAAGAGATGCGTCCGCTGTTAAAACTGGTCGATACGATCAGTATCAGGCCGTGGTCAGACGAGGAAGTCCTGCGCGCGGTGCAAAATGACCTGGCGAAGGAAGAGCGTGCGCTTCTCACTTCGCTGGAAAACATCCTGCTGGCCGCGCAGCCCGGTGCGTCGATGGAAGTCGTCAAGCAGACTTCTCGCAAGTATCTCGACAAACTGCGACTTGAAGCCAACGATCCGGACGCACGAAAGTGCATTTGGGCGAAGCATCCGCTGCAGGACGCATTGCGAGAACTGCCAGTGGCGGGACTGACCGGCAAGGCAAAAGCGGATCATGACGTCCGTCTGATGGTCTTGGGCAAGCATATCCGCGGTTACATTCAGGCCTACGCCTTCTGCAGCGACGATGCGCTGCGCCGGGAGTGCGCCCATGCACAAAATCGCACCTATACGCAGTATGCCGTCAGCGCGCAACACTTCGACAAGAAGAAGGCCCAGCCCTACTGGTCCCAGATGCGAGAGCTGTCGGCCCGCGCCTTCGAGAGCTACGTCCAGGACGAAATCGAGGCCAACGGCTGGCGCGAGGACTATCTTGTACACGGCACCGAGGAAGCCGCCCATGACGCGCGTCCGCACTCGGCGTATCCCGTCGGGCGGGATCGAGCGGCGATCAACGCCGCCATGAAGGACTATCTCGATGTTGCGCGGTCCAAGTTCGAGATGGCACCACAGGCCATTCAAACGCAGCGGCCAAAGGCCGCATAGGAGCCCAATGACGATGCTGATCCGGTTCCTGAGCGCCGCTCAGGAGCGCTTGTCACCCGAGGAATGGGAGTTCTTCAAGGGCCGATATATGTCCGCCACCGCCCCCGTGCCGGTGGCGGATGGGGAACCGGCTGCAGACATGAGGGACCAGATCCTGCGCAAACTCAGGGAGGGCAGAAGCAATGTCGCTGGCCGTGCTTGAGGCGGACGAGAAACGCCTAGCGGGCGGATCGATCTTCAAGCATCTAGCTATCGAGATGCTTGAGCTGGCAGCTGCAGATCTCGCCAGGCCTTTGCCGGGATACCAGGATCAGACACGGGGGGCGCATGAGGCCAGACTTAATCACGAGTCGGCCAAGCACTGGATCGCCGACAAGGCCGGCGACGCGGCTACCATCCCGTTCACACTCTGCTGCGATGCCTTGGGTGTTGATCCGCAAGTCGTCGCTGCTGCACTGTTGTCGGACCCAAAAACGTTACTTGAAAAGCTGCGCCTGTTCGCCAAGCGAGAAGAGCAGGGTCCACGGGCGTCGGAGCACCTTGCCACGGAAGCAAATGCCTGTTGTGCGGCGACTGTGCGCCCGAAGCTCCGTTGGCTGTAACATACGTATCCATATAACGGTACATAATCGAATGGACCCCTTCCGCATTCCCGTGGAGCATCCCCGCGCGCTCGCCGTCTACTACGAGCGTGCACTGGGCTGTTCGTTTGTCCTGAACGGACAGGAGTTTGGGCACGATGAGGTTTTCCACCATGGCGGCTTTCTTCCCATGGTTGTGGACGTCGCGAGCGTGCTCAGCGAGCGCATCTTCGGCGCGCCGCTCAAGGCGCGCTACTCGGCGTCGGACCAGAGCCTGCTGGGGAGGCGAGTCGATCTGGAGGATGAGGGCACGCAACCCGTGATCCTGCTGCTATCCCGGGCGGCGGAGTTGATCTTCACTCCGGAACAAGGGAAGACGGTCGAGTTGTACCCCATGTTCGAGTATGCCTGGTTGCCTCCGGAACAGCGTCGGCGGGCTAGCTGGCAGCCGACCGTGATCTAGGGACCTGGAGAAGAAGATGGCACATATTGAACAAAATCTGGCACGCATGCGCGGCGTTGCCGACGCGTTTGGCGTACAGCTCGCCCCGAGCGAAATGGCGGTGATCGCCGAAGCGCATGCGCAGGCAACGCGATTTGGCGCGGTGGGGATGGAAACGCAACTGAGCGTCCACGCCCTGGCAGAAGCTGTTGAGCGTCGCGGCAAGGCGGAAATGAACGTGCATGCCATTGAGGACGCCGTCTACCGCCACAAGCAGGCCGTTGAGGATTGGCTTGCCGATCCCTGCTATGACCTGCATGAGACTACCGACAGCGGAGCCGACAGGCAGTTGCTCAAAACCTTTGCATGGGTGGCAACGGAGGCCGGTGCACCGAACCTCCGCAATGCCCTGTTCGTCCTGCAGCTTGAGCGGAAAGTCGCGGTGCTGGAGACGAAGGTGGAGGGCATGGGCGACAAGCCAACCGATACAGATATCCACTCGTCGGGACACGCTATGCATCTGGGGAAGGCATGAGAAGGATGACACTACGCGCCCGTTGCGTGACGGTGGCCTTGATTGCCGCAGCGGCGTGCCCGTATGCAAGCGCGGCGCAGCAGGGCTGCGACATGTCCACTGCTATGGAGCAGAAGCGGCAGGAAGAGCGTGATCGTCGCATGAACGATATCGATACGCGCTTCGAGGTCCTGCAGAAGGCAAACGACCTTATGAAGATGTGCCTGGACAACTTCCCAAGCTACCCGACCCAGTTGCCGTCTACCACGATCCTGCAGGAGGCTTTCAGGCGCGTGAAACAGCAGGCCTGCGAGGGCCTGACCAAGAAGGCGCAACAGAACTACGACGCCGCCGTCCAGGCAGCACGCAATACCGCGAACGATGCGATCAAGGGTGCGACAAATTCCTTGCCAGGGGGCATCGGAAATAACCTGCCGGGAGTGATCAACGGTGGCGGGATCGCTGGCCAAAGCAGCTCGTCATCCTCCGGTAGCACAGGCGGGTTAGTGGACTCCCTTAGGAGGTTCTTCCAGTGAAACGAAAGCTCTTCGCGCTCAGCGCCGCTGTCGCGGCGATGGCCTCGCCGTCGGCTTACGCTGTGTGCGATTCATGCGTTGTAGGGGCGGTCCAGGCCGCTAGTACGATGATCACCACAACGATCACTACCTCGACCAATTCACTCGCCGGGACCCTGACCAACGCCATCAATATGCTCAGTACCAACGTGGCAAACGTCGGTTCCAAGATCTCAGACGCTGTTGTGCAGTCCGCGAATCAGCAGCGCGAGATCCAGATCGAGACGCAGCGGCGAGCCGAGAAGGAACGCGTCGAGCGGGAAACTGAGCTTCCAATCGACCCGTGCTCGAACTCCAGCGGCAACTATGCGAGCCAGGCCACGGTCGCCACTGGCGCCAAGTCGTCTGGATACCGTCGAGGTGGTGGCGGTGGATCCTCGGTCAGCAGCCCCGTGCTCAACAAGGCCTTGAATGATCCCATCCCATCCCCGGAGGTCGCCCGTCGGCAATCGCACGCAATTCACACGGCGAAATACTGCAACGCGGTGGAGATGCGACTGGGCTACCCGGGTTGCAGCGGTTCATCCATGCCGGATGCGGACGCTAACGTCGAATCCATCCTGACCGGCGCGGGCATGCCTGGCAAGGATCCAGAACTTACTTTCTCGACAGAGCAGGAAGAGGCTGCGCGGGCCTATGCGCGGCTGTCACTAGACCCGCATCCGCCCCAGAACATCACGAAGGCCGAGGCAGCAACCGAGCAGGGCAAGAGCTACATCGCCTTGCAGAAGATGTACCAGGCCAACATGAGTGCCGCAGAAAAGATCCAGTTTGACCTGATCGCCTCGCGTATGCCGTTCCCGGGCAGCAACCGGTTGATTCAGGAGATCAAGAAGGCTGACCACGCGGCCAAGTATTTCGACATGACCGCGTCCAAGCAGGCGAAGAACGGCTCGATGAGCCTCGCCGAGATGATGGACTTCGAGTCGGGTCGACGCTTCCGAAACCCCTACTGGGTTGTTGCCATGGCGGCGGAAGCGAGTCCGGAGAAACTGCAGCGCGAAATGATCTTCATGCAGGCCTACTCCAACGAAGTGCAGTTGCAGAATCTGCGGATGATGGAGAAGGTTGGCGTCGCTCTTGGTCAACTCCTCGCGGCCCAGACGCGCACGGAAATGCGACCGTCCATCGAGGCCCAGCTGTTGCGTGCGCAAAGCACAAATGCCCGATAGGCAGCGGCAGCAAGTGAGTCATCACAGAACATGATCGTGAGCAACATGACGATTGGCGAACACATGAACGAGAACCAGATTGCCAGCGCGCAGAACAGCGTAGTGCCCAGTCCAGCGGATGCCATCGCGGCATTTCGCCGCGGGCGCGTCCAGACCGCGGTCGAGTCAATAGCCGCAACGACGCAGGCATTCGCCGCAGTGGTGGATGACTCGGTGTCCGGAGAGCGTGCGGCTTCCGCTTCCGTGAAGGCACTAGTCAAGGCCTTCGTAGCGAGCTTTCGCGCGCTGCAGGAGACACAAGATGCCGCCAAGGCGGCGGGTGTCATCAGCCACGACACATCCAGCGCGATCAATGGCGTTATGAGGGGCATTCTGGGTGATTTCGAGCAGGGGGTCGGACTTCTCCGGACGGAAGTGGACCGCCTGGAGGCGCATTCACCTGGGGACTTCGGCGAGTTTTGCCGCACAGCGCAGGAGAAGCTCGGCAAGCTCGGCATGTTCTGGAAGGATGCCGCCAAGAACGCGCCAGCCATGAGAATGTAAGGGAGCAGATGCTATGAGCAATCCAGACTTCACCACAATGAGCCAGGCTCAATGCGTGGCCTGGTATGTCGAGACCGTAGGGTATGACCCCGTCATGGACAACCCAACAGTATCGCTGGACCAGCTGCGCCGCGATTGCGCGGAAATGTATACCTACGCTACCTGCAGCGTCGATGCCGTTGGGCGAGGACCGGCCGATCCGGATTTCGACCCGTGCTGCGGTGTCCTCGTCTATGGTGGTACGCCAGTACAGGCCGGCGAGCCCGTAGAGCGCGAGCAGGGGGCAGAAGAAAGCGTCCCAGCGCGTCCTCGGATGAGGATGTAGTTTGTCAGTTTGTCACTCTTCGTTGCTTTGAAGTAGACCTGCTTCTTCCACAGAATCTCTTCTGCATTTTTGGACAGGTTATAGCTGCCCTTGCCAACCATTTTCAGCCGGGTAATGGAAGCTTTGGGCTTGCCGTAACACTCCAACAATTCAAACAGAAACTCATCCCGATTGATGCGTCCCGCAAGTGTCTTAACTTTTTCTTCTACTAGTGCGATGTTCATTGGAAAGCTGATCTGCTAGTGTTTCAGTCGGTCAACGGCAAAAAAATACCCCCGAGGTTAGAGCTTGGGCTGGTTTGAATTCAGCTTCAGCTGACTTCGCCAACTGATCCCTGTTGGGAAGCCTGCCTCACGGCTCGCCAGCTTCTTGAGGCAGTTGACCTCGAACATACCGTCATGCACGCCACGTCGTTGATTTGCAATCATTGCAGGATACTTTATCTGCCTATAAGGCTCACGGCCAGCGGCTTGGCGCCCCGGCCACCTCGCCCACCCCGGTCTAGCGCCTCGATCCTCAGGCCTGATTCTTTGCCCACCGTGGCAGTCTACTTCATTGGGCTATCGGCTCGTCTGGCCGCCGTGGCGGATTGATTCGGTTCCAGCCCGGATGCAGGACACTTCAATCTCGATTGCCCGGGTTCACGTAGGGTAGCCGCGTCCGTGTCGTAGGCAGATGAGGGAGGCTAGCTCAACTTCAAAGTCCAGATGGCCGCGTCAAATACCCCTCTGCAGGGGTAACGATTCGGTGTAAATCGCCGCTGTTTTTTGCCGATAGGTGGATGATCAGGGGGCAAGCCCCCGCCACTGCAAGTCGCGTGCGCTCCTTCCCCCGCCACGACTACAACTTCCGGAGAGGTGATGGCACCTGTGAACAAACTCGCAATCGCTATTCTGGCCGGTACGCTCGTCGCGGCCTGCGGCAAGAAGGACGAACCTCAGGTGGATGCGGCATCGCTGCGTCCACCGTCTGGCGGAGACGTCAGGGTCTTCCAACCGCCCGCGGAGAGCGCACCTAGCTTGCCCACGGTCCAGGTGGACCCGGCCCGCGCGTATCACAAAGCCACTTCGGGGGTGGATCTGGCATATCTGTACTTCGCACTGACGGATATCCCGGTGGACTATGACGCGCTCGCCGCGGATGTCTCGGAGGAATACCGGAGGACCACCGACACTTTCAAGAAAAAGGAGATGCTCGATGCGCTGCGCCCGGAGATTCAAAGCAAGATTGCGGCTCTGAAGGCCAATCCGTTCATCGTGCTGCAGGCTGACAGCTCGCTGGGCCACTACGATCTGCCATCCCAGTCCTTTCCCGTTAAGGGCTTGCCGCTCGGACCCGGTGAGTACCTGCACTTCTACGGCGCCAACTACCGCGTCGCAATCAGCAACGGCGCAGATTTCCGCCAGCTGAAGGTCGCGGATGAGGGTCGTGCAAGAGCAATGGAAGCCATCGTCACCAATGGCGTGCCAGGATCCGTCATCCGAGACGTGTACCCGACAAAGGCCGAGATGTTCCTCTACGCCCAAGCCGCGGACAAGAACACCCGCGTCATTCAGTTTCAGTTGGTACAGCTGAAGCTCAAGGACGAAAAGGGCGAACTGGTCGGGGAGATTCACTAAGCCTATGGCCAGCTCCGGCTGATGTACTCAGGAAATCTAAACACTCCAAATTTGCGATGCGGTCCATGATCAAATGCATAAAGCCACACCACTACCAATGGGACGGCGCGTGGGAGTTGGCGAACGGCCAGGTTGTGAAGCCTGTAATCGTGATCCTCGACCCCCAGAAGCTCCGTCTTCAGCTAGAGCGGCGACTGTCCGGCTTTAAGGCGAACCCTGAACGTCTCGCGACTGTAATGGAGATCCCCGTGAACGGGTGGTTCGAACTGCCTGAGATCTGGTACGTACATGATGAGGTGGTGTTCAAAGCAGGTAGGCATCGCACCGTAGCGCTCTCGACGCTAGGTTTTGCATCGTACCCCGTCGTAACCGTTGATAGTCACGCGCCCGGTCTACTCGCGAAGTTTGGCGCTTCCATCTGCGCTGCGCGCTCGGTCTTCGATTGCAGCGAGATAGTGGACTACCCACTGATGGGCATCTAGTTGCTGACCGTGCGTATAAATCAACAGGCTGACTTCACCTATTACCTGTACGCGCTGAAGCTCGTCGGTGGCCGGTACTACGTCGGTGACCGCAGGTCCGCCAGCGCGCCGTATTGACGAGCATGGCTCGAGACACGGCGCTGCGTGGACCCGGCTACACGCACCCGTTAGCCTGGTCGAAACCCGCGATACCCGAACGCGCGATAGAGCGCTAGCGGAGCTAGCCGTCTACGGTAGTGTGACTCGTGACCTGTCGAAGATGACTCACGATCCCATGCACGAACTTGCCATGGACCTGGCACAGCAGAAAGGATTCACCCGCTTGCTTGGAGAGATGCTCTTGGCTGCGACCGCACCGTTGGCCGATACTTCATCCAAGTCACAGACGTGATCAACCAAGTTGGGGCTTGATCGGCCCCTTTTGTCTGTCGTTCAAGGGACGACGTGACCGAGAGGAGGGGCCAATCATGGATGCACAGATCTATCGCGCCCGACAGGCCGAGGCGCTCGCCGCACTCGACACCGCCGACAGTTACAGGCAGACCCTCTACGCCACCGAAAGAGGGGCGCTCCGCGCACTGGACTTGGATGGGGCACTCACGCTCGCCGGCCAGGCGGGCGGCTGGGTGACACAAGCCAACGTCGCGGCGGCGGCTGTCACCGGCAACCAGGCCGCCGCGTCGTTCGCCGAGGCGCTGTCGCTGCGCGAGGATCCCGACCCACCCGATTACCTCGATGATTGGCTGCGCGAGATGCTGGATGGGGCTGGCGGGCTGGTGGGCGGTTACCTGTAAGCCCCGCTTTTGCGACTGGACCTGCGCGACATTCCCATAGATTGGGTAACGCCGCGGGGCACGCTGGCGTTTCGTATCGTATCGTATAATCGGCCAATACGATATCAAACGAGCGGGGCGATACGATATGGCACGTCCAGGTATTACCTACGAGCAAGTGGCTGCGGTCGCGGAAACACTGGTCGCTGACCAGTTGAAGCCAACGCTGACCGCCGTGCGCGAACGATTGGGTAGCGGCAGCATGAACACCATCCATCGCCATTGGTCCGCATGGCAGGATCAGCAGAAACCGACGCCGCGCAAGCTCAGCGAACCGAATTCGCGACTACTTTCTGCCTTGGGGGCCGAGTTGTCGAAAGTCGCGGAGGAAGCAGCTGCTGAAGCCGAAGCCGCCCTAGCGCAAGCACTGAGCGAATTGGCCGCGATGGCAGCGAACGGCGAAGCACTGGAAGCAGAGCGAGACGACCTCGCACAGCAACTGCTCGAAGTCACAACTGAGCGCGACACTGTAGCCGGCAAGGCGACCGAACAGGCCGAAGAAATCGAGCGCTTGAAGGAAGAGGCAGCGCGGCAACAGGAGGAGCTGGCCAGCGTACGGCGCACCCTTGCCCAGGCGGAATTGCGTTTGGAAGCAGTGCCTCGCTTGGAGAACGAATTGGCGGCCCTGCGGGATCAACTCGCAAGCGAACAAGCTTTGCGCGCGGCGGCTGACAAGGCCGCGGCGGTCGCCGAGGCGCAGCGCGCTGCAGAAGAAACTGCTCGTCAGCGAGCTGAGGCGCGCCTTGGCAGCGCCGAGGCGCGGGAAGGTGAGGCACGCAAGGAACTGGCTGAGTCGCACACCGCGCACCAGGCCACGCGCGACAAACTGACCGAGGCGGTCGGCTTGGCTGCCGGGGCACAGGCCGAGTTGAAAGAGCTGCGCGCTCATATCCAGGCCGAAACCGCGGATCACCCACCCCCTACCGCCCTGAGCGCGGCCACGGGCGACGCCGACAAGAGCAGGCCGCGGGGGGGTCGCAAGCCCTGAGGGTTCATCTCTGCAGGGGCGGCGGCGATCTCGTCTCCGGGGAGGGCGGCAGCGTCTACATGCAGTACCTCAACGACACCCCCAATTGGGTCTCCTTACAGGCGGTTCTCGGCTTGCTGGAATTCCTTCACCACGCCCTTACCGGTGAAGCGGAAGACCAGAGTCGATTCCTTCATGCTGTTGCCCATCATGTTGGCGAACGGAATGTAGGCGAGGGCCCCAGTGCTGACGTTCTGGTACGACCAGATTTGCTCGCCCTTCTCGAGGTACTGCACATTGCTAGGGCGACCAAAGATGCGTTCCACATCTTTCGTAGTTGTAACGCCTGGCTTGATCATGGCGACCTTAGATTGGTCCGTGATGGTGTTGTTGGAGCCAGTCGTTGTGCAGCCGGCGAGGGCAGCAGCCATAGCTAGGCTGATCACAAGCATGGTTTTCTTCATCATTCGCTCTCCATAAAAAAGTGCTTCGTTTCAGAATGCGTTAGGTGCACTGGGCCGCCGCGGCGACGGATTCTCTGGCGTACCCTTACTCTCTGCAAAGGCTGCGCGGGCTGCGTGGTCCATGGCCTTGACGACAGGTACATACGTTTCGTCACGGACGCCTTTGAACATCCATGAGGCCGGGGCAAATACGTTGCCTCCGTGAAAGGAAAGCGGCTTCGGTGGATCTGTCTCAGCACGCTTCTTCGCCCCGTCTTCGCCGCCCATATGCAGTAGAGCCGGGACCATTGCCTCATCCAGTTGCTCGCAGTAGCCAACCCAGCCGAGATCTTGACCACTCTGGGTGACGATGTGAAAGAATGCGACGGACACTCGCTGCATGGAGGCTGTCATAGCATTGGCTAGAACGGTCGATCCTCATCCCAGGCCGTATCCGCAGGCGGGTTGGCAGCGGGCCGGCTCGCTGGCCGTTCGGTAGAACGAGTGGGGGCATTGCGCTCACCGGTCGCAAGGCCGGGGGCGAGCTTGTCGACATCGAACGCGATGACTTCGGTCATATACGATGTCTTACCTTCGACCTCGTACTTCCGCGTCTGCAGCTTTCCCTCGATACTGACGCGGTCGTTCTGGACCAGATTGCAGGCTTCCTCGGCCACGATGCCGAAGCACACCACACGATGCCAGTTGGTGAAGTCCGTGAATTCGCCATTGCGCTGCACGCGCTCCACCGTGGCGATACGCAGCGTAACGGCCTTCTCGCCAGAGGCCTTACTGCGAGTCTCCGGAGCGCCGGCCACGGTGCCCTTGAGGACAACTCTGTTGGTGTCGCGCCCCATGGTCAGATCTTCCGGGCGATGATGCTGATCTCGCGCGATACGCCGGTCGAGACGTCCGCATACGGCAATTGAATGGCTTTACCGTCCAGCATGGCGACCCGCATCTTTGCGGTAGCGGTGCTGACACGGGGAGCCTGGACCAGGAAGCCATCATCCTGCATGACGGTATCCATGCTGATCACCTGACTATCCTTGATTTCGACCTCAGTAGTGACA
The DNA here is from genome assembly GCF_032465815.1 of Cupriavidus sp. BIC8F. Lineage (NCBI taxonomy): Bacteria > Pseudomonadati > Pseudomonadota > Betaproteobacteria > Burkholderiales > Burkholderiaceae > Cupriavidus > Cupriavidus sp. BIC8F. The sequence goes on from NZ_CP136098.1 coordinate 100,575, forward strand.
TCGCCATTGGCTGCCAGCGCAGGCGTCAATTCGATCTCGAATCCATTCCATACCGTGCCGGGGTTGCACGAGAGAGCTTCTGCGGTGCGATCGCAGGAGGCCAGGTAGCTGATTGTCTGTCCCGTCTTGGACGACGAGGAACTCCCGGGAATCGCCGACACGGTAGTGGCGTGAATTACGCGGCCCTTCTCCAGCACCTGGATCTCATAGGCGATATGCGGCGGGCTGACGTAGATGACACTCTGCTCGGCGTGCGCATTGGCACTCAACAGAATTGCGAGCCCGGTGGCGATGGTAGCGGCGGCATTCTTGTTCATCTTCTTGCTCCTTGGGTATAAGTATAACGATACGGAATTGACAAATTATCGACGTGTACTGTGCAAACATTAATGGGCGGTTTAGCCCGCTCATTACTTGCCCACCTGGTGGAGATCCAGGTGGTTGTGAGCTTCCACCTCTCTGTGCATGTCTAGCGCTTGCGAGTGCGAGTAGAGTGACGTGGTGGCCAGATCAGCGTGGCCGAGCACATCCCGAACGACGAGAAGCGGTGTGCCGTTCCGTAGCATGGCGGAAGCGGCCATATGCCGTAGCCAGTGAGTCGACGCTGCACGGAGGTGATCTGCATCCTGTTTGTCCTCCAGCGTTTCGGCTGCTGCTTCAAACATCCCTTTGAAGACTGTATATAGGGCTTGCCGAGTGATCGGGCGGAATCGCTTCTTCACCTGGATGGAGAAGATGAGCGGAGTGGCCTCGCGAGGGGCGGGCGTGACGGGCAGTCCAAACGATTGTCGGTACAGGCTCAGTTCGCTAAGCACATCGTCGGTCAGCGGGATGTCGCGTGGCTTCGATCCCTTCCCAATGACTTGGAGGAATGCTCGGGTCTTCTGCGTGACTGGGTCTCGTACTCGGACGATATCGCCCATTTGCGCAGTCAAGGCTTCGCTGCTGCGAATTCCGGTTGAGTAGAAGAGAGCGATCAACCAGCGGTTCCGTGCGTACTGCCGTCGCGCATTGATGGTGTTGCGCTTGAAGGCGGCAAGCCAGTTCAGCAGGGAAAGCCACTGATCGTCCTCCAGCATCCGGTCAGTGCGCTTCGTTTTGAGGACGGGCGTTCCGCGACGGCGGGACAGCGTCAGTAGCGGGTTGCCGGCCAAATAACCTGCGTCACGCAGCCAGGCGAACATCTGCCAGATGGCGCGCTCGGCAAAAGAGATGCTCTTCGGCTGGAGCGGGCCGGCAAAGGGCTTGTATGCCTCCGAAACGCGGCCATCTCGTCCAAAACGAGGCCGCTTGGCACCAACCCAAAGCGCAGCCGGCTGCGGGTCGAGAAGGAAATCGGTATAGCGCAACCAATCCTCATGGACAACGGAAGATAGGGGCTTCTTCAACGTGAGGATTACCCAGACATAGAAGCGGGAAACCTCTTTCTCGTATGCAAGGAAAGTCGCTTGCCGGTCCCTGTACTGGCTCAGCCAGACCTGGATGGCGTCCCAATCCCGGTCAGCGGAGATCTGCTGCCTGCCCGGATTCCGATTGGTGCCGGCACTGCCGTCGAGGTGCTGCGGCAGCGCGAGTTTCCTCAGCGTCGCGTAGGCGTCGCTGGGAGTGATGAGGGTAGGGCGCAGGGCGAGGTTGTCCGACATTCCGTCAGCTTAGTGTGTTTGGTTTCGTACGGATCAACCCCTGCAGAGATCCTCAACGTCGAACATCTCGTCGTCGTGGTCGAGCTGCGTAGCAGGCTTGGCGCTAGTCACCTTCGCGTCCTTCTTCCTGTGCTTTTGGCGTTCGCCCTCGATCTTTTGACGCGCATCGAGCAATGCCTTCAAACTGGCTGCGGGCAGCGTAATCGTCTTACCTTCCAACTCGGCGTCGTTGTTCTCAAGAACGGTCGAAAGCTCAGAAAGCTGTTGCTTCGACAGGCGGTTGTAGAAGGTGTCGAGGGATGCAACTACGTCATCGACGGTGGTTCGGGAGAAGGCTCGCCCCAGCACCGCGGTTTTGGTGATCTTCTTCTGTCCGCCGATCTTTTCGACCATGGCGCGGAGGATCTCAAGGGCTCGCTTCACGCCGTACTTCTGGATGGCTGCTACAGCGGCATCCGTGCCGACCTTTTCCGCTGCCAGCAGGCCCTGCAGTTCCAAAGGGGATTCGGCGAGCACGATCATCTGTTGGACGTGAGTGTCCGACTTGCCGTTACGCTCGCAGATTCGCTGAATCGACCATCCGCAGCGCCGCAGGCGCAGGTAGATGTGCCCGAGTTCCAGCCCATTAAAGCCCCGACCCTGATTGGACGTGAGCATGTGGGCAATGCGTTCGTCCTCCGAGCCGCGAAACTGCCGAGCGTCAAGGTACAGCTGGTCATGGCCTTCGTCCATAAGCTCGATGGCGGCGGTCGTGCGGCACTCGCCGTCGACCAGAAAGATCTCGCCGTCATCGACTTCAACGTCAATCGGTGGGAAAGCCGCTGTGCCAGCAGTCCGCATGGAGACCTTCATGGCGTCGATGTGGGCACGCAGGCCGCTGTTCTTGATCCGGCCATTGTGTCCTGGCCGAACCTTCACGATGCGCGGATCGAGCTTGAAGATCGTCTGCTTGCTGACGCCGTCCATCAGCTTGCTCTCTGCCATCGCCTTCAAGGAAGGCAGCGGCTTATTCGTGTTGGTCATCTGATTCTCCCGTGAAGACGGCCAGCAGGCCGAGCGCATGTGCAGCGGAAGCTGCATGGGCAGTATAACTTACGTATCGTTACTACGCTATCAGAAATGAACATAAGTAGCACTATGTCAAGAATGAACAGACTGAAGTAACATCTATAACGTATTACGGCGTATAATTACGCTATCGACGACACGCGCGGCGAGTGTCGTATTCGCAACCTTCCAGCCCTCAGCACCGGGAATATCAGCCATGAACCCTGTCGATTCCACGGAAACACAGCTCTCCGAACTGGTCCTGCGCATCAAAGAGCGCTTCCCAGGCCGCGCCGGCTACCGCGACCAGATTCGGGAGCTAGCAAGAGACCTATTTTTCACATTCGGCCAGCGGCCAAGCGCCCAGCGGGTCGTCAGCTTGCTGGCGGATAACGGGCGGTCGCCGAGCATGAGCACGGCTCAGGAAGAGATCAACGGCTTCTGGGAGAACCTGCGGAAAACAGCCCGGATCCGAATCCAGCGTCCAGATGTGCCCGAAGTCCTGCTGGACCATTTCGGCCAGTTGGCCTCTGACGTCTGGCAAAGCGCGGTAGCGCAGTCTGAGGCAACGACCCAAGAGGTGCGGGAGGAAGCCGTCCGCGAGGTGCTGGCCATCACCGAGCAACGAGATCTGGCACAAGCCCAATGCAACGAAGTCGTGGCACGCAACACAACACTCTCAAGAGAGATTGAGTTGCTCCAGCAAAAGGTTGCGGAGTTGGATCAGGCGGTCGCCGCGGAGAGAGCTAGGCGGTTCGCAGCAGAGGCAAGGAGCTAAAGTCGAAAGTGGTGTACGGCGGGGGATTTGAGGCGCGGAGTCGAGGGCGGTGGAGCTTTTCGCTGAGAATCTGATTGTCGAGATCGGAAACCAGCACAAAAAAAGTCCACCACCATGAGCAAGGATAAGGGTAAAGAAGCAGTCGGTCTATCGGAAATCGGGCTTGGGCTCGAGGAGTTGATCAGGCGCGGGGCCCGGCGGGTCATCCAGGAGGCGATCGAAGTGGAACTGGCAGAGCTGCTTGAGCAGTTCAGTAACGTCAAGACGTTGAGCGGGCAGCGCGCCGTGGTTCGCAATGGCTACCTCCCGGAGCGGGAGGTGCTGACGGGCGCCGGACCGATTGCCGTGAAGGTGCCCAAGGTGCGCGACCGGTCCGGTTCCGGCGTGAAGTTCAACTCGGCGATCGTGCCGCCGTATGTGAGGAAGTCGCCGCGGGTGAGTGCGGCGCTGCCCTGGCTGTACCTGAAGGGAGTCTCGACAGGCGACATGAGCGAGGCGCTGTCGGTGCTGCTGGGCGAGGATGCCAAAGGGCTATCGGCCAACGTGGTGAGCCGATTGAAGGCGCAGTGGGCAGACGAGCATGCGAGTTGGAATCAGCGTGATTTGTCAGCGGCGCGGTATGTGTATTGGTGGGTGGACGGCATCCATACGGGTCTGCGCAGCGAAGGCTCGGACGGGCAATGCCTGCTGGTGATCATCGGCGTTACGCCCGACGGCAGGAAGGAGCGCGTGGCGATCGGTGACGGCTATCGGGAATCGAAGGCATCGTGGGTGGAAGTCCTGCTGGACCTGAAATCCCGCGGCTTGCAGGCTGGCCCGCTGGCGGCGGTCGGCGATGGCGCCATGGGATTCTGGGCTGCCCTGGAAGAGGTGTTCCCGGCCACGCGTACCCAGCGTTGCTGGTTCCACAAGATGGGCAATGTCCTGAACGCCTTGCCAAAATCCCAGCATGGCCGCGCCAAGGCAGATCTGCAGGCGATTTGGATGGCAGCCACCAGGGCCGATGCCGATGCCGCCTTCGATCGCTTTGTAACGATCTACGGCGCCAAGTATCCCAAGGCCACCGGCGTGCTCACCAAAGATCGAGACAGCCTGCTGACGTTCTACGACTTCCCGGCCGAGCACTGGCAGCACATCCGCACGACCAATGCGATTGAATCAACCTTCGCGACCGTGCGTCACCGCACGACGCGCACGCGCAATTGCGTGTCCCGAGCGACCTTCCTTGGCCTGGCCTTCAAGCTGATCGAGGAAGCCGAGAAAACCTGGCGCCGCATCAACGGTGCCGAACACATCGAACTGCTCTTGAAGGGCGTTCCCTTCAAGGACGGAACTCCGGCGCATGACAATCCGCCGGTTCAGCAGAAACTCGCCGCCTGACAGCCGGCCACGATCAGCCCTCGTACACCAGATTTGACAATATCTCAGAGGCAAGCGCTGGCGAGTGGAAGGCCGAGTTGGAGAACACCCTGCAAATACGCCGGCAGGAGGCCGAGTTGGCGGCGCAAGCCCTAAATGGGGTCCAACAACAGGTCGCGCAGCTGATGAGTGAACAGCGCCGGCTGTTGACGGTAGCGGATGACTTCAAACAAGCCGCCCTACGGGACAGAGTCGCCCGCGAGGGGGCGGAAAGCCGCTTGACCGAAGCGAAAAACCGTTGTGACGCACTTCTGGCGGCCAAGGAGTCGGCCGAGGGCCAGCAACAGCGCTTTGCTGGACAGATCGAGCAACTGCAGCGAGATCTTGCTAAGGCGCGAAGCGACAGGGACAGCGTGCTGCAAACAACTGCAGTGGAGATTGCCACGCTCCGATCAAAGATCACAGAGATTGAAACCGCATATCAGCGCCAGACCTTACTGCTGCGCCGGCACGCCGTCGCACGGAATAAGGCAATCCAACGGGCCTGGCGCTTTCGACGCAGCCTCAGGCCCGTGTCTACGAGAGATCAGCCCCGGTAAGCCGGGGGGATAGCTTGCGGTCGTCGTGCAGCTTGCGATCCACGAACGCTTCCCGCACGAAAGTCCGGAAAGCCCCCTCGACGTCGTCCAGCGATAGATCGCTCAAGGCCTTCGTGGAGGTCTTTCGGGCACTGCGGTCAAACTCATTCCAGGTTTCGAAGCGGACAGCGCCATCCCCGTCCGCGGCGATACTCAGGGTATGGGTATTTGTCTCTCCTGAGAATCCATGGCCGAACCGGCTTCGGTCCTCAATACGTTCGCCGTGCTTTGCGACAAAGGCGATGGAAACGTCTGCGCGGTGAACGTTAACGTCGCGCTCATATCGGCAGAAGTAGCCCTCGTGCTCAATGCAATCCGCCTGTTCACGGAGATAGCGGTAGACGCCAGTGTCTTCGAAAGTAGCACGCGCGCGCGCAACCATATTCGCACGCCCCTCCGCGTGTCGTTGCTCCATAGCATGCCACTCGCGAGCCTCACGTGCCTCCATGTCCCGGAATTCGGCGGAAATGCCTTTGAAATCATTCATACATGTATGTGGTAAAAGCGGTCAGGGAAACTTACATCCGCAGCCTGGTGGACTTGGGAAGCGTATCGAAGGCGTTGTAGTCATCTGGAATGGCTGGTCGCGTCTCGGCAAGCAGTCGTTCCTTCGCGCTGCGGACAGCAGGCGAGTCAGTCGGTGCCGGGGCTGGGAGTGCGGCAGTGTTGGTCGCGGCCATCACGACAGCGCAGCCGTCGCGATAGCGGATCTCCACGGCCTGACCGAGTTTCGGCATCTCGCGCAGCGACACGGCCTGATGGAGGACGCCCGTGACATCATCAATCCGTGCTTATCCGGTTAGCTCCCAGACCCACTAGATGTAGTGGGTAGCGATTTTTTGGCATAGAGCTCGGCATAGGTCGGCGCGGTGACGTCACCAGCGATGCCGAGCAGGGAGCGAAACGCGTTGAAGGGATAGAAACGGCGGTTGAAGCGGAAAGTGAATTCGTTGAGATAGGCTTGTAGGTGCTGCGGGCTGACACCGTGCTGAATACCGCGCAGCCAGGTCTTGAGATTGGAGAACACAAGGTGAATGATCGGCAGGAAGGTTTCGGCCACTTGCATGTCACCGCGCTGCGCGATGGCGATATGGCCATAGCCGCGCTCGCCCAGCTTGGCATAACCGCTCCAGTCGTCGGTGATGATGGTTGCGCCGGATGCAACGGTACGCTCGATGAATCCGTCCAGCGACCGGGCACTTCGGTCAGGAACCAGAGCGAGCCGAACTCGTCCGGCATACCGTGCGCTCTTGCGTTTGTTGCGGCTGCCGGCAAGCTTGCGTTGCCGAACCTCGACAGCGCCGGCCACAAGAACCATGTCGTGCACGCCCCTGCCTTTGCCGCGAGTACGCCCACCGACGTAGGCCTCATCGGCCTCGACGTGTTCCTCAGGCTTGCCACCGATCCGATCCTGGTCGGGGCGCACCATGCCGGCGCGCAACTTGTGGAGTATCTGGAAGGCGGTCTCGTAACGCGACAGGCCGAGTTGGCGCTGGAACTGAACGGCCGACATGCCAGGCGTCTGACTGGCGACCAGATACGCCGCCCAGAACCAAACCGACAGCGGTGTGTGCGTGCGCTCCATGACGGTGCCAGCAGTGAGGCTCGTGTCGCGTGTGCAATGGCGACAACGGAAAACGCCGGGGCGCTTGGCAAAGCGATACGGCTCACCAAGCAAGCCACAGTGGTCACAAATGAACCCATCGCTCCATCGAGCGCGCTCAAGGTAGGCCATGCATGCCGCTTCGTCTGGAAACATCCGCTGAAACTCCGGCAGCGAGCCTGGAAACGGCAGATCGCCTCGGTCAAGCACGTCAATAACCATGGTTGCCCCGGGTTGGCACAGATGCCCAACATACTATCGGTAGAAGGCTTGGGAGACAACCGGATAAGCACGCATCAATCTTCTGCACGACCAGATCTTCGCGTACAGCGACAATCGGGCCGACATAGCGGCTGTCGCCAGGCTCCGCGCGCCGCAGGTCGGCGACAACATGCGCCGCCAGTTGAGCGACATCCTGGTCCACTCCAAGTTGGTTCTGGAAGCCCTGAGCAATCCGGTCGCGCATCTCGACTTCGGGGCGTCCGGCGAAGCGGTTGACGGAGTTGCCGATGTGGTGCCCCACGTCGGCGAATTTCTCGTAGATGACCGATTGGCCGAGCATCTCGTGTTTCAAGGTCTCTGACGCGTCACCAAGCAGGTGCTCGGGCACCTGCTTGAAGCGCGCGTGCTCGACCGAGGTGAACTGACGCATCAGCGACGGGTTATCCGGATGCCGCAGCTTCGGATCAGTCGAGCGGACTTTGGCGTAGCCTTTTGTGATGGTCCCAACGGACTCTTCTTCAGCCGTGTAGACCTGCATCTTGAAGTTCTTGCCTGCGGCCAAGTCGCGCGCCTCCTTTTCAACGAGGCCTTTCATGGTTCCCCAGCGAGCGTCCTCTGGTGGGATGTCTTCGAGCAGATCCCCAATCACCTGGCGCATCGCCTTCGGCGGCATCAGCTGCTCGAAATCGAAATCGATCCCCTGCGTGACGGCAACCATGCACCACCGGTCACGACCCTCGATGGCGCCCCACTCCTTTCCATTCAGAATGCGTTCGTGTGTGGTGTAACCCAGATCGCGGAGCTGAGAGCGGAGAATACTGGCCGAGGCCGTATTCGCGTAGGTCGGCACATTCTCGATAGTCACAATTGCCGGAGCAGCTTTGTTGAGGATCACAAGAGCCGCGACGACTAAGTGACCCACCTCCGGATGCGCCTCCGGATGTTTGAGCCCGCGCTTGGCCGTGCCCGCGCGGCTCGCTCCCGAGCAAGGGATACCGGCCTCCAGGATTTCCACCTTCGGGACGTGGGCCAGGCCTCGATCATCGAATGCCAGCTCCTGCATGGGTGCGGCCAGGGGAACGGTATCGTCTGACCAGGCATCATTAAACTCAGACGCGTGCTCAAGCAACTCGGGACGGATCTCGTTCGCGAATTCGAGCTTCGCCTTGAGCCCTGCCCGCTGCAGGCCTGCATGGATGGCATGCGACATGATGCCGCCGCCGTGCGAGAGACTGCCGATGCGCAAGGGCTCGCCATTCTCCATGCGCGATCTCAGGCGCTGCAGACGCTCTTGCTTCTTCAGCTCGGATGCCAGCGGCAGCAGGTAGATCTGGCCGTCCTTGACCACCATCCGGATCGCAGCCATGCCATCGAACGCAGCCAGCAGTTGGTTGCTGTTCAGGTCGATCACGGGCATCGTGCGGGATCGAATCTGCTTCGGGGTCACAGTACGCGTCCCGTCCTTGCTCAGCGTGAGCACCACGCTCTTTCCCTTCACTTCAACCTCATAACTCTGCCCCGGCGCGAAGCCGGCGCGCTCCAGCTCGAGTCCCTGAAGCCAAACACGCGGCTTGCCGCGGTTGGCACCAATTGTCTTGATGAAATAGCCGTCCATGGGTGTTTTTGGTGGGTCAGTGGATCTTTTCGTACCGGCTGATGGACTCGGCGTTGCTACCGAGAATTCGTTCCGTGGCGAACTTGAGAGACTCCAGGCGAGCAGCACTTGACGATCCCGACCAGACCTTCCGCGGCATAGACCGCGTCAGGCGACGGACCGCTTTGACCAGCGCTTCTTCGCTGTCGAACTGGCGACCATGAAGATCACCGAGGCCTGCTTCCGATCCCGCTGCGCAGACGGTTGCCGTAGCTGGCCAAGAGGGCATGTCTCCGGGGTGTTCGCCTTCGTCTCTGTCGTAAGCCATCATCGCTGCCAGGTAGACATTGGCTTGGGACGGCTCGACCAAGGCGAGACGTCGGGAGGAAGCGGGACCCACGCCGCCATTCCAGGCAAGTGGGCCGTAGTAGACGTCAGGGTCTGACGAGTTGGCGTCGCAGATTTCAAATGTGAAGCTGTCAACGTCCGTCAGGAAGAATCCCGCACCGAGTTCCACGTACTTGCTACTCATGTGGGACTCCCACGTTGTTGCGTTCTCCGATACGCTGCAACGTTCGGCCAGGTGCGTGGGCAGGCGTGGGAGGAATAGAGGTTAGCCAAGACGCCACTTGTTGGACCATACCAGCTGGTCTCTCGATCACTGATGGCTTCACAGACCGTTCCAACATCCCCCTGCTCTGCAGATGGAGCGACAGGCGGCTGTACTCTTCTACGGTGTAGCCAACAGCATGAGCAGCTCGCTCGACCAGCGAGTAGTCGTCCGGGTGCATAAGCAACTCGAGCCTCCGCTTCATCGATGGGGCCGACTGGCCCGGCATCGGAGCCTCGGCCAACCATCGGGATGCGGCCACGCGCAGGTATTCCTCGATTGAGATCCCAACGTTCTGCGCTGCTCTTTCGAGCCTCGCATAGTCGTCGGCATGCAGATCCAGCTCAAGTCGCCGGCTCAGGGTTATGGGGGCATTCTGTTCGGACATATAGGCTCCCGATGACCAGCGGTATGCGGCTACGCGCAGACCTCGCGCAGGAGCGCGGCCTGACTTGCGTGTACCTGGATGGGAAGAGAGTTCACCCCGGCATCGATCAGATACCGGGTGCGATGCCTTCCGTTGATGAACGAGACGACGGGCGCGGGAGGCTTGGGCCGGAGCGACCACCAGGGGCGTGGGAATTGCTGCATGTGAATGCCAGCGCGGGGGACATTGATCGCCCCTCCTCTTTCATCGAGAAATGCTACGATGCCAGCCCGTTTTGAACTGGGCCAATGTCCTACGGGACCAACGATGTAGCTGTCGCGCTCCCAGCAGGAAAGTAGCTTTCCCACGTTCACCGGGATGACAGGCCACTCGACCAGGTCTTCAATGTCGGGCTTGAACAGGACAGCCCTCACCGGGATTCGAGGCGCGTGGAGAGCCACTCGCCAGCATGAAGGGGAAATCTGGCTGAGCATGATGGTCACGAATTCAGCGCGGATTGAGACGTGACAAAGCGCGGGATGACGGTTAGACCCCCCATCTCATAACGCTCGAAGACTGCTCCCCGCAGCCTGGATGCGCGCTCCAGCTCGAGAAAGCCAGCCATGAGGTGCGCATCTGCCAGGCTGTCGGCGCTCTCAGTCGTGATCGTCGCCGTCACGTTCCCGTGGCGGTCATAGCTGATGACCTTGACGCAACCACCAAGCAACTCGGCCTCTGCTGAGCTGGATACTTCGATGTCCAGTCGTTTCATGACGACTCCAAAAAAAAGAAGCCCCAAAGCCGAGGGTTTCGTCGCTTTGGGGCGTAGGTGGCAGCGAGGCAGAGCCAATCGGGTCAATTCATGGTCTGGGGAGGGAGAGCCGCCAAAAACAGTGCGTGAAAACGCGAAACCCTACGGAGAACAACGGCGAACGTGGGGGAACGAATGCGCTATAATCTTCCGTAGTGATGCTACGATACATAAAACACAAACTGGAGTCAAGAAATGCGAATCATGTTGCCGGACCCCGAAACGCGTGAGGTAGTGGAAGCGCTCATCGCTCTCGACCCGAAGCTCGGCCCCAAGCTCAGCGGCTTCGTCTACGAGACGCATTCCCGTGCCGAGATCTTGCGGCGGACCGACCTGGTGCATCGAGTCACAACGTCGACAGCGCGCGCGCTCCTCGCTGCAAAGATCGTGATGCCGTCTGGCGACGCCAAGCTGCAGGCCGAGACCGAGAAGTCGCTTTCGGATGTACGACATGCCCCCGCCCTGCGAGACCTCGCGCTCTCCATCGTCAAGGCGGAAGTGGACACCGAAGACGACGCGTTCCGGGATAGGAAGAGCATTCCGGACGCAGTCTTCAACAGGAGACTCGCGCACATCCGCGAGTTTCTCGCTCATTGAGTCGGAGATCGCCCATGCGTGCATTGCAACGGCTGCAGCAAAAGGTCCTCGCCGAGGATCAACACCTTGTTCGCAACTTTGACCTGACACCTCGCGCACTACGACTTCATGACAAGCTAAAGCAGGCATATCTTGGTGCCAGCGTCGTGGCGCTTAGCGGCGCAGTCGCCTTCGGCGTTGGGAGCAACGACTATGATCCCGCAAAGCTGTACGTGGGCAATGTGGCAGAGAGCTGGCAAACGCAGCGAAGCCTTTACGACACGCACCTGAAGCTACTGGCGGCGGAAGAGCGGGCACAAGACATCAAGATTGAAATGCTCAATGCGTCAACGGCGAAGGAAGTAGACGGGCTGCGCAAGGAGTACAAGCAGGAGCGCACAAAAATCGAAGCTTTGAGGCTCGACTATCAGATCCTGACCACCGGCCAAGATCCGGTGAAAGTCCAGCAGATCGCGCGCGAGGCCGATGCTGACTTTGGCCCGCGCGCGTCGCGGCCTCGCATCTAGTCACCAGGTACAGAATGCTTCCTCCCCGCTCTGTTCACCTCTACACGTCGCCCAATGGAGATCTCGCCGGGGAGATCTCTACGACAGCGCCGGTCGACAAGTACATCGGTGCAATGCGAATTCTGCAGGCCCGCACCGGTAAGGCTCCGCGGGCCGCTCTCGAAAACACGTTTCCCCTGGTGCTTACGTCCGACGACGCGGTTTTGTCAACGGCTCGGATCAGCGGGATTCCGCACGGGCAACGCCTGGACCACGAGCCGGTGGTGCAGAGTTACCGAGAGCAGATCTTGTTCCTGCAGCGCGGGGATCTCGTCATGATCCAGGTGGAGAACGAAGATGGATACCGCCGCCTGCATATTGGGGTGACTTTCGACGTAACCCCCCGAATCCTGCTATCCCCGGACCCGATCACAATGCTGTCACCGTGGACCCAGCCGATTGCAGACGCTGACGCCCTTCAGCTGGTGGAAGTGGCACTGCAGCGGGAGCTGACGCAGGCTGAACAGTTCTTTGCCGCGGTGGCCATGCCGCATACCTGGCAGAGATGCGGTGGGGGTCCGGTGGCTGCAGTATCGAATCCGGGTAGGGAGGAAGCAGAGCAATGCCGCGTATTCGCGGTACTGTTCACGCAGCCCAATGAGAAGCTACGGCAACTCGCAGCAGTAGCCCCCGCCTGGGAAGTCGCGCTGGACGGCGAAGTCCAGCTCTCGCCGCCGTCAGTTCCCAGCGCCGCTAGGCTGAGGGTGTAGAGGTAGGGGTACGGTGGTGGCTAGATTTCTGGGCCATCTGGCCCTCAAGGTCTGCCACTGCCGTCTGAACCCGCTTGAAGGTGGCGGCGTCATGCTTGGTGCCCTTGGACTCCGGAAGAGTCGGGCAGCTGGGGTAGTTCTAGAAGATGGGGTAGCAACCTCCCGTGCAGACTGTTTATCGCTCTTGCGATGACAGCCGCCATGCGGGAATACCGTAATCGAAACTATCGAACCACTCCCGGAGTGCGTCAGCGACAATGCTTGGATCGCAGGTGGCGGCATCCGGAACGCATGCCCGAATGAGACCTTCGACGTCAAAGCGCTGTTCCGCGCGAGCCCGCCAGGCATCGCGGTTGCGGACGAGGATAGTGAGGTGCTGGTCGCGGATCGGAATGTAACGCATGGCGAAGACAGGGAATGGAGTCCCGTATTGACGGCCGCCTCCCCAAATATCTTGAGGAGCCACGCCCAGTGACCAGAGAGTGCGCCGACCGTGAGGTCTTGGCTCGGTATTGGCGGGGATGCACGGCAGTCCAGCTAATGCCGGTTTTCCAGTCCAGCGAAAGCGCACGTAGTCCGGCTAATTCCGGTTTCCTGCAGCAACCGGAGCACACCTGTATTAGACGAATGTAATGTTCTGAGGGCGTTGCTCGATCTGATCCAGCGTGACATGCTCAATCGCCAGGCCGTTACGAGGAAAGGCGGAAAAAGCCATTTCGATCTCGCTCCAGTCTGGCCTCGCTTTGACGTCGTGAGGAAGCACAGAGAACAGCACGATATTGTCCGCATCACCTCGCTCCAAGAAGCGGCGCTTACGGTCCAGCTCGGCGCTCTCCGTCGTTTCCGTGACGATGAGCCCGTATGTTTTTTCCGTATTGCGAAATGTCTTCATCAGGTGTCCTTTTTTAGCCAGTCACGATATATCGGTCTCTCGATACCATTGTTTACCCCTCTAAAGGGGCCCCCTTTTGCCGGAGCATCGATCCTGGCTCTATCGATACGCGCCGAGACAGGGTGAACGACGGTCAGGGAAGCTTTCTTAGCTTTCGCAGTTCCTTCTCCAACGCCTCGACAGCCCAGTCTTGGCATACCCTGGCGCGAGCAGAGTTCGCGTCGCATGTCCAAGACTTCACCGCGTCCGTGCTGCAGGGACGATGCGTGTGCTTTGTGATCAGCTGAGCTGCTTCCGCCTGTGATCCCGCAAGCGCGCACAACTCACGCATGCGCTCCCGGTTCCGGGGATCACTCTTCAGCGAGGGGCCCTCTGAGGCCTGGGGCACATCGTCAGTGGGCGGGTCGAAGGACCTCGCCTGGATGCATAGCTCATGTGCCTCGCGCAACGGCGCTAGCGCTTTCCCGATGGGATCCTTGTCGCGATCGCTAATGAGAGCGCTCTCGGCTTGCCCGATCAAGTCCCCCAATCTCGTCAGCACCTCCAGGAACGTCTGTCGGTTTGGCTTGCGTTCGATCTCGATACGGCCGCCTGTCTTACTTCGAGTCAAGAATTGCCCCCTTCCTCCATCGCTTACCGGAAAGAAATCACTATCGCCTGTCGGACTTATCGGTGCCCCTAAGCACTCCTATAGTCGGTAGCCCCTTACTATCGAAGCCGAAAGTGACGGTAAAAGCCGCTGCTGACAGAAGAGCCAAAAGCTCGCTACTGTTGGTTTGCGATCCAATATCTCTCAATTCAAGCGCGGGAGCCCTCACAATAGGCTTAACACCGCCTTCGCCGCTTGCGTCGGCGACGGTCAGCCCCACGGAAAACGCTTCACCGACGTTAAGCAGATCGACGGATATTTCCAACTCGTGCGGGCCATTCGTTGACACTGAATAAGCATTTCCGTCGGGGCCGGAAAGTTCATGTTCGAAAATAGTGCCAGATTCCAAACATTGGATTCTCACCGGAAGTGAAGATAGCGGCTTATTGCCAATGTTGCGAAACGTGATGCTGTACGAGTCGAGTCGTTTCACTGGGCGTCCATCATAGCTAATAGCTAGCTTCCCATGCCCGCTCTGAACGATATTGCGACCAGTGGTTGTAAAACCGAGCCATCGCTTTTCGCGCTTGTAGTGAGTGAAAATCTGCCCAAGAATCCATGCGGCCAAACTCCCTGTAAGCCCGCCGACAACAAACTGGTTCTGCCTAAGAAATTCCCACATTAATCCCTCGTCTAGTCGATTCCGCTGCTTGGTCATGTCCTGCGCCCATCCCAGGGCGCTCGTCACGAGCACATATTCTGCGGTGTACATGTACCCATGTCAACCAGCGGCAAGTGCTCAGGCGGGAAGAAGCGCGACGACAGCCTGGCACACCCGTGCGTCCGAGCGACCTCGACGTTGTAACTGCGATATGATTGACCGAACAAAACTGCACTGCTACATATGGCGACGTTCCCAAGGCCGGAGTATTCCCGCACGCAAGTGAAGCGTGCGGGTGCCACGCTGATCGACGAGACCGCGACCAAGGAGGATCAGGAAGCTGCATTTGTGGTGCTTACGAACTGGCGCGCATGCCATGGCTATCCGGTCAACACATTTCAGGCGACGCTTCGGACCCGATTAAAGAGACTTGGCCTCAACGCGCTGGTCGCACAACGATTGAAGCGAACCCCGTCTATTCTTGGAAAGTTGCAACGCAACCCTTCCATGGACCTTTCTCGAATGCAAGACATCGGAGGGCTTCGAGCGGTTTTACCCGACATCAAGGCGGTACGGGCGCTTCGTGACAACTATGTGGCAGGAACCTTCACGCACGAGCTTGCGGGAACAGATGACTACATTGCTGCGCCGAAGGCATCCGGCTATAGGGGCATACATCTTGTCTTCAAGTACAACAATCCTGCCGTGCCCGAATATAACGGCCTACGCGTGGAATTGCAGTTTCGGACCACGCTTCAACATGCCTGGGCAACCGCAGTCGAGACTATTGGCACCTTCCTGGGCCAAGCTCTCAAATCAAGCGAAGGTGAAGACCGGTGGCTTGATTTTTTCGCGCTGACCGCATCAGCCTTCGCTTATCTTGAGGCTTCGCCATTGGTTCCCGGCTATGAGCACATGGACGAAGAGAGCACCTTTCGCGAGGTCTCTGAGCGAGCTGACCATCTCGAAGTCAGAGAGCGCCTGCGCGCCTTCGCAGTTGCGGCGAACAAAATAGCGACCGACAACAAGCCAGGCAACTACCACCTCATCGTCTTGGATTCCACGCAACGTACGGTGACAATTAAGTCTTTCGGAAAGAAGCGCTTGGATGAAGCCAATGCTGCATATGCAGAAACGGAGAGAAGGATCGACTCCGGCGAATCAATTCAAGCGGTACTCGTATCAGCAGGAAATATAGACTCGCTGCGCAAGGCATATCCTAACTACTTTCTCGACACTAAAGCATTCATTAGCTTGCTGGACAGAATTCATCGACGCGCCATTGAGAAGGCATTTCCGGGCATCAAGTTTTATAGGGCTCCTGACGTTCATGTGTTTCCTTCTGGAAGCGGCTGGCTGGCGCGGGCTTCCGGCTTCGAAACCAAAACGTTCCCGACAAAATCTGAAGCCATCGATGAAGGGACTTCAATGGCACTGCGCATGCGGACTGAGCTTCTGATACATGACACAGAGGGCAAGCTCCGTGAACGACGGTCATATGCGGTTATCAGAGAATCGGCAGAGGAAACCAGCAAGAACCAGAAAAACAAAAAGGCGTGAGCGCCGCGCCTGTTGGAACCGAGTCGCGCTTTACCCGTCGTTGGCCAAAGCGCGCACAGGCCGGACATTGCTGTCGGGAGGAGCCGCGAGGCAATGTCCTTGTATCCGCGCGCAACCGAATCTACAGCTTGGGACGTGGGCTGACTACCTTTTCCTCAGGAGTGGCCGCGGCAAGCAGCCCGGAGCGGTCAATCTTGCCCTTGGAATACCTGTATTGAAGGCATTGCCAGGCGCCGTCCTTGAGAGCTTCGGTGGCGAGAAGCTGCCGGTCGTGCAGGATGTAATCACCTCTGGCGTTGACCTGTAGGACGTGGTGATCTGTATGCGCCAGCACCAGCCCCATGTAGTCAGCTCCGTTGAACGCCTCGGCCTGTCGCGGCGCCGAAGGCGGCTCTTCTCCGCGGTCCGCTGCCCGCTCGACCATCACGCTGAGCAAATGGGAGCGAGATGCAACGCGCTCGCGCCATGGCGTCTCCAGCGCTTTGGTCGCCCATGACGTATCGCGCTCCTCATACGAAAAAAACTCGACCCGACCTTCGAGCTTTCTCGCGACGAGAACGTGGGGAGCATTCGTTGCCGAGTTGTCGTGCACCAGGGCAGCATCTGCCTGTTCAACCGCGCAGGCCAGCAAACCGTGCGCGCGCCAATACCTGTCTCGCACGGCATCCGGCTCAACGGCATGCCCGCCAAGAGCGACGCGGTTTGCGACACGCCCCACATTGATCTCAGGATCTTTGGTAGATACGAAGATAAGTGCGACCTCATAACCCTTGGCCTTCGCCTGGGTCAGCAGCGCGACTTTCTCCGGTGTGGACATGACGGTTTCGAACGCAAAGTCGGTTCCCGCTTCCAACGCTGCCAAGCGGCGTTGCTCTGCGATCTGTGCGGCTCGGATGTTGCGTTCCCGATAGTCTGCGATCTCGCCCTCTAGGGTCTTGGCGATATCGTCGGCATTGATGTATGCCTCGGGAGGAAGGCCGTAGTCCTCGACGGCCTCCATGACGGTGGTGCTTTTGCCGGAGCCATTAGGGCCGGCGAAGCAAATTACTGTGGACTCGTTATTGTTTTCGGCGTCGGTCATGCAACTCGTAGCGTCTTGCGCCTCGGTTTTGCTGGGGTGGGAGCCTCAACGATTACCGTAGTCGCAGGACGAGTGCTAGGCTTGATGTTCGGATCGCCAGCCGGGGTAAGCCCCGCCGCGCGCGTCCTCGCAACTGCCTTCTCGACACCGTGGCCAGCAACGCTTTGGAAGCGTTCGCTCATGATGTAGCGGGTCAGTTTCGAAGCCATTTCATTCTCCATGTCGCCTATGGGTTTCATTATAGGCCTGTCGTGCTGAGCACGCTCGCGGAATCCTATCGTCGGCGTGCTTCCAGCCTTACATTTTCATCCTCCTTTGTCGGCTTTGTGGCAGATCTCCTTGCTCGACCGATACTGCCTCCGCCTTGCCTGCTGCAATTGTGCGGTCAAAGACATATACCAGCCCTCGATGGTACGGGCTAACGGCTCCGCCGCTATGCGCCGCATCCAGGGCGGCCCCTACTGACGAGGCAGTCTCCCAAGGCGACTGCCCGAAACTCGCCAGCCAGCTCAGATGCTTTGTTTCACGCCAGAACCGGATCAGCTGAGCCTGGGTCGCGCCCGCCTTGACCAGACCGGAGATCCGCTCCTGCTGGCTGCTAAAGCCCCCTTCGATGGCGCGATCCTTGAAGCCATCCCACTTTCCGAGGGCGGCCTCCGTGGACAGCGGTCGGACGCCGGCCAGCTGCTGCTCCAGCGTCTCCGCGGCATCACGAAGCGCTTGCGTGGCACTGCGCTCGATCAGCTCGCAGAGATGACCAACGATGTCATTTGCCGTGAGTTCGGGCGGGAGGCCAGGATAGGCCTTCGAGTATGTGTCGAGAATCCGATCATACGAGACATGCATGAGCTCGATTGTTGGCGTGTCATCCTGCGCTGTCGGATCCTGAGACAGGAACGTACCAGCCGCCTCTAGTCGGGAAATCACGCGCGCGGCCTTGCCACAAGGATGGGGAGGTTTCTCGTCCCATCCGCCTGTGTAGTTCATGAGATCCCTCAGGGCTCCTGCCAACTCCGAGTATGTTGGCAGGCCGACGTCTTTGGGATGCGCATCGGCGTCCGCGATGCCTGCGGTCGTAGCTGGGTTCATATGCTCTATCTCACTAGGTCACATGCGGTGTGCGGGAGGCGTGGAATGGGTTACTTGAGCGGGCGCATCCGACCCGGATCGAAATCGAGCCAACGCCGAATTCGTCAGCGCGGCGGCGCGCTCGCGCAGCCAGGCGTCTGCCGACTTGGCAAATCCGAAAGTCCGGGTGATCAGGTCCGACGGCGTCACGCCGCTGTCGCTCGTCGCCTCGGGATCCGCGCCGGCCATGACCAGCGCTTTTGAGCTTTCCACGCTGCGGGTAGCCGCAAAGTGCAGCGGGGTGTGCCCATACACATCTCGCGCGTCGATCTCGGCCCCGAAATCGATCAGCGCCTTGAGCACTTCCTCGTTGTTGTTCATCGCTGCCTCGTGGAGTGCCGTCGCACCTTTCCGCAGGCCTGGATACTCCTTTTCCATCCGGGCGCTCGTGGTCGCGCCGGCATCGATGAGCATATGCACGCTCTTGGCGTCTCGCGCCATATGCAGAAGGGGCATGCCATCCACCACGGCCCGCACGTTGGCCCCATTGTCGATGAGATGCTGCGCCAGGATATGATCCTGATTGAGAATCGCGTACGCTAGGATCGGCGTCCCACGCCACAGCGAGCTTTTCACGTTCGCATCAGATCCGCCCTCCTCCATCAGTCGGAGGATCTCGCCGCGGTCCCCTTCGATTGCCGCTTCGAACAGCTTGTCTTTCGTGCTCTTGAACACTCTCTACTCCAGTCAAGGCGCGGTCCTCGCGCCCGTCGTTGCAACGGACCTTATGCCTTCATGCGCGGGCGCTGAACCACCTGTTCGCGCTCGAGGTCGTACCGATCCCCTGTGACAATGTCCATGGGTTGCGCATCCGCGCCGAAGGCTGACCGCATCTCCGCGAACTGCTCAGCAGTCGGCTTCCGACCGGTGTTGATGGCACGGTATTGGGCGAGGAAGTCGGATAGTTCAGCTTCCCGGACCTTCGCGCTCAGCGCGATATCGAACGACTTTCCAGCAAACTTCCAAAGGTCGAGGACAGGCTGCGGGGGCACTTGCCGATTGCTGAGCCACCGGACAACACCGGCTTCCACCTGGGCCTTCGATTCGAAGCCATCGAGGACTCGTTGCGCCTCCTTGGCGTCATTCGGAATCCTTGGCGAAAGGTACTTTTGGATGTACTCCGTCCGCACTTCCGGGATATCGCCGTCAAGAAGTCGCGTCACGGTATGGGACCTGCCATAGTCTGGACACGTCCACGACTCGCCGACTTTCAGACTCCGAATCCGCTCGATGTCTTCTTGCGAGTAGCCCGCATCGGTAGTGAAGTCCCGTTCCAGCTGCACCTTTTCGCCAGGCTGCTCGAAGCTGGCGTCCCACCGCGCCGAGAACAGCTTCATCGTTAGCGGCTCCAGCTGTAGTGCGCCGACCTGGACGGCGTCCCTTCTCATCGGATCGTGTTGGGTGTCCATTTTCATTCCCGTGGTGGTTGTGATGAGTTGCTTGACGGCGCTCTTGCCAGCGATTTCCTGCTCTAGCTCCTCGATGCGGTCGTGCAGCGTATTGAGTCGGTCGAAGTCGGTGGGATCGCCGCGCGTGGCCGCATTGATAAGTGCATCACGCTCGCTCCGGGCAAGCTCCAACTCCGCTCCGGCCTCAACGACAGCTCGATCAGGCACCGACACCATCGGAAGACCGCGCCGCCAAGCGGCCCCCTCTTCAGTGAGCATCCCGAACTCGATTTCCCGCCCGGGATACTCTTCTTGGAGTGCTTGAGCCAGTACAGTGCCGATCCCTCGCCGCCGATGCCCTTTGCTCACCTCGATAAAGGAGATCTTCGGGACGCCCTGGAAGCAGGAGTAATCAAGATGTCCGGCACATACGTCGCCCATGCGTGCTTCAAGCCATTTCCTTATACGGAAGTCATGACTCTTCCCGCAGTGCTTGAATGGTGAGGGCGGCGTCCATGGTTCTCTGCATGCCGATCCAAATCGTCTTTGCGCCGGGCTCGGCATCGCTCTTGCGCCCAAGGAACCCACCCAGGGAAGCAACCAGCCGAATCATCTGATTGAGTGTGACCGGTGTCTTCGGGCGAGCTTTCTTGGCAAGCACGTATGCTCCCGAATTTCGTCAGCGTCGAAGAACACGGACGCATCCAGATCCGGGCAGGTTCTGCCCAATCGCATCAGCGGGCAATGCGCCACGCCACCACCATATACAACGCCAAGGCCCGCTCCACACGATCCATCTGCGATAGCTGTAGCGCTTCGACCTTGCAGCCAGTCTTCAGGACATGGAAGAACATCTCAATCTCCCACCTGGCCCGATACCATTCAACCAGCTCGATGACGGCATCGGCATCCTGTGCTTCACGGTTCGTCACCAATCGCCAAACCACTGGCTTGACGCCCGCGGGCGCTTCGATCTCCCTTGCCTCTACACAGGTGATCTCCGCGCCGACCAGACCCGGCAGCTTCACACGTTGGGAGCGTAGCTCCTGTTTGACCTCGCGCGCCTTCTGGCCTGCACGCCCCGGCAAGATAAAGGTGATTTCCCCGAGTACCGGGCTGGCGCCGACGCTATCCCACAACTTGCCGCCCTCAGCAAGGTTGCGGTTGTGTTGGCTGCGGATCAGCCAGTCGGCTGGTTGGCCAAGTTCCTGGGCGCGCGCCATCAATTCGGCAATATCACCCTCGCGGTCCGTCACATACACCAGTCGTGTCCTGGGCAATGGCGCGGCTTGTTCCGCAACGCGTTCATACCCTTCTATCCAGCGTACGCTTTCCTTGATCCCGCCGCGGTTGCCGTCGGCGTCCTTCGGTTCCCGAGCCCACATCCAAGCATCGATCACCCCAAGCGGTTCCCGGTCTGGCGTCACCGCGTAGGTCGGATGGAGATACATGCCCCGCTGGGCTTCGTAGCTCAGCGGCCCCAACCCTCCATCTCCTGGCCATTAAAGTTCAACTCGGTCGAATCAGCGATGCACAGCACTACCGGAAACTGCGCAGCTCTGTCCGCCGTGCGTTCCCAATGCGGCTGCATCACGTCCCGCCAATCGATCTGCTCATTGCCGAGAAACCGATATGCCCCAACGGTTTGCGACCAGTCGTCGCATGCGCCGGGGATGCTCGCCGTGGGCAGGGCCGCAAACCGCTTGAGCAATTCCTTGGCGCGCCGATCCCGCCGCGGATCACCAAGATCCAGACTCTCAAATTCCTCGTCCACCCATGCCCCCGACTCGTTGCTCATTGCTGCGCGAAAATTCGAGAGTAAACGCGAGTCTGGCGAAGTTAACAACCCCTTACCTCGAAATTTCGCAGCCTCAGGCTACATGCTCGGCTGCCGAGGCGGTCCTACTTCTGTATAAGGGAATGGCTTCAAGCGTGTAGTCGTCCTGGCCGTGGTGCGCGCCGCGGTGGATAGCGCGAATCTGCAGCACTGATTTCGCCATGGTTCGCGACTCAGGAATGGCGCATACGGGATGCCGCCCGATCCGCCGGCGAATCCTCTGCCTTGGCGTCTTCGTCATGCTGCTCGTCAACAGCCCTCCAGCCTTGCACGGTCATCAGCTTCCACGAGGACGCGAATACATCCGCGCCATAGTCGGCTTCCAGCTTGTTGTCGATGAACTTGTGCTTCGGATAGAACTGCGCCATGTAACGACGCGCCACTGAGTCGAATACCTGCTGCTCTTGCTTCGAGAGCCCAGTTGCAATTTCCCCCGTCGGTATGATCGCGTGGTGCGCAGAAACCTTGGCGTCGTTCCAGCATGCGTACTTGATGCTCGGACTGCTACCGCTCGCGAGTTTGGTATAGATTTGGGAGACCCCCTTGAGGACGCTCGGGGCCTCAGCGTGCATGGACTCTGGGAGGAACTGGCAATCGGTCCCCACGTATGAAACCATCTTGCGGTTCTGATAGAGCGATTGGGTCGCGGCGGACGTTTCCTTGGCCGACATGCCGTGCTTCGCCGACATTTCCGACTGCAGCTTCGCCAGGTTGAATGGCAATGGAGGGGCTTGCTCCTTCTCGATGGAGTCGTAGCGGCTAACGACACCATCCAGACCCGCCTGGATCGCGCTCACGATGGCTTCTGCCACGGCCCTATCGATAATGCGCCCCTCGTCGTCAATGCCACGCATGTCGCCGCCCTCCTTGCGTCCGGACCATGACAGAACGCGACCGTCTGGCAAAGTGATCTCGGGGAAGTAGTACGCGACCGGTTTAAATTTTCGGATCTCCATCTCGCGCCGCACCACGAGTGCGAGCGTTGGCGTCTGCACACGACCTACGGAAAGTGATTTTTTCAGGCTGGCATTAACGGCTGCTCGCACAGCGCGCGAGCCATTCATGCCCACCAGCCAGTCCGCCTTGGCGCGGGCCTCGCCAGCCTGGCGTTGCAAAACGAACTGGCTTTCTCCGTTCTTCCGAACCGCGCTCTGCGCAAAAGCGCCGGCCAGGGAGGCGTGATTCAGCGCCTTGATCAGGACGCGCTCCACAGGCTTTCCACTACCGCTGGGGTCGACCCCTGCATAGCGAAGCGTCTTGTCCGCGATGTACTGCCCCTGTCGGTCGATATCGCCGGCATTGACCACAATGTCGGCTCGCTTGATGAGAGATGCCAGGTGGCGCAGCTGATCCCGTTTCTGGGCGTCAGGGAAGTCCTTGAAATTGGCCGGCAGAATGGGCAGCTGCGCGAAGCCACGTAGCGCCTTCTGCGACTCGCTCATGTAGTCTTCCGGCTTCCCCTGGGCGAACATGTCGCCGATCATCCAGGTCACGGCGTCGCCATTCTTGAGCCAGTACGCCCCTGCTTCGCGTTTCTGGTAGCCGAAAAACTCGGCAACGTGCAGTGCGACGTCAGGCTTCTCCGTCAGATAGACGCGCATGGTCATCACCACTGCGTTGCGCCAAGCAGCCGAACTGCCTCGCAGAATTGCAGAAAGTTCGTGTGCGACTCTTCGTCGCGGAATACAACCTCCGCGGCGTCGGCATCGACCGTGGCCACGCCTTGGAAGGTGGGTGCCCCGTCGCTACCGTCCTCTGTCAACGACCACGTCATTTCCGGCTCGCTGTTCTTGAGACGCAGCTGAGCAAAGACGCCTGGCTGCAACCACATCTGCGGATGCGTACCCATTTCTGCGAGGGGGATCCCGAGAAGATTCGCGATGCCGTTGTACGTTTCAGTGATCTTCATCGCCGTCTCCTTACATGCGCGGGCGCGGTGCTCGCTCACCGTCTTGCACCTGCCCCGCGTTGGCCTCGACCTTGTCCGTGTGCCGAAAATGCTCGTCTTTCACTGTGGCGAGCCACTCAGGGCCCAACTGGTTGCGGATCGCCTGCAGATGGCCCGGATATGCAGCACGAACCCAACCGGCGAGCAGCTTCGATTTCCACCTGGAGCCCGATTCTTCGCGGAACCGCGACAGCTCTTCCAACTGACCTGCCTCGAGCTGATGGAGGGGGTTCGATGCCTTTGCCTCAACAGTGCTCATGGTTTCCTCGTCTTTGTAGTTTGTGGCATTGTTCCGTATCCATGGCATAGTACGCAACCTCAAGCGGCCATCTTTGGCCTGGCGACCGCCGCCTCGGCGGGCTCTTCGTTCCAGACCGTATCCGCGGCGTGTTGCGGCAGGAGTCGTTTGGCCTTGCCGGCTGCGACATAGAGGGCTTGACCGCAGGGGCCGGTCAGCGCCTCAATGACCTTCTCCAGCTTGTGAAGCGGCACTTCGACGGCCATCCAGCTCCTGCTCCCACCGAAGTCGCCAGTCAGCGCGGTCAGGGCCGGATTGGTGTAGATGCTGCCCCCTGCAGTCTTTGTACCCGGCGCGACGAGATGGAAGCGGTCCGGATCCTTCCCGTTGAACACCACCTGTACCCCGTTCTTTGGCTCGAGCGCGGGGTCTCCAACGAGGAGGACGTTGACCCCCTCGGCGCTCGCCCGCTCAACAATGGAGGCTGCCTGGCTCTTCGATAGCGCTACGGGCTGGCTTTCCAGATCCTCGCGCGTGACCCGGCCATACATGATGACGGCGCGGTGCCGCTCGCCCTTGTCGTCCACGAAGATGCCAGCGTTGCCAAAGCGGTTCTGCGCAGCGAACTGCGCTGCGGCAAACATGTTGCCCATCAGCACATAGCGGCTGAAAAGGATTCGTCCAGGCTTCGCCTCGTCAAAGGCCGGAAATGGGTCGCTCTGGCCCGGCGCGAGCTGCGCAAGAGGCGTGTACATCGGGTCGCCGAAAAGCTGGTTCAGGGTAAGTGTGACTGCGGTAGCCGAACCCGGAACAACGACCTTCACGTTGTACTGACCGAGGAGGTGCGCCGCATCTTTCTCTTCTGGCGGATCGAAGTGCATGACCATGCCTTCGCGCTGCTCGTCTTCCTCGCCCGTGAATCGGATCAGACGACCCGGCATCATCCGGGGCAGGTTCTCCCGCATCCAGTCCCGCCGCGTCTGAGAAAACTTGATCGGGTTCGATTCTGTCGCCTGCAGCGCGGCCTGGATCGATTCGAACTCCGTCAGTGAGCGCAGGGCGCGCTTCTGGACCATGTCAAACGCCGTGTCCACGTCTGCCATGAGCTTCTCCGGCGACAGCGCCCAGCGGTGCGCTTCGTTGACCGCATACTGGTTCTCCTTCAGCTCGAACCGGCCATCATTCTCCACGAGATACTGGCGGCTCCGCGCCACTGCCGCACGCATGACGTCGGCACTGAGCGGGATAACCTCTTCCTCCCACTCGACCCGAGCGCAGTAGGTCGGGTGGTCAAAGACTGAGCCGGATTCCGTGCCGGGGCGAAACACGGTCTTCTCGACAATACGTGCGCCCCAGTCGTAGACGGACGTCTGGAACGGGTTGATGCCCTTGGCCGCCATCTCCTGCAACGTCTCTGCGTAGCCGCGCGACAGATCCGCATAGGCCTGTCGTTGCTTCGCGACTGGCAGCAGTGCAATCCGGCCAGTCAGCTTGTTCGCGAAGTACGCCTCATCATCGCTCGGCGTCTCTTCCTCTGGGTCAATGTCAAGTAGTGCTGCGATATCCGGGTTCTCCATTAGATATCGCTTGCAGATCTCGTTGCCGACCTTGTTCAGGATGTCGGGCA
The DNA here is from genome assembly GCF_032465815.1 of Cupriavidus sp. BIC8F. Taxonomy (NCBI): domain Bacteria; kingdom Pseudomonadati; phylum Pseudomonadota; class Betaproteobacteria; order Burkholderiales; family Burkholderiaceae; genus Cupriavidus; species Cupriavidus sp. BIC8F. The sequence goes on from NZ_CP136098.1 coordinate 126,048, forward strand.
CGTCCCGCATCTCTGCCTGGTTGTTTCGGTTCGATTGCGTGTTGGCCGACAGCTTGCGCAACTTGGCGTTCTGCATGGCAAGCGTCCGAGCCTCTGAAGGAAGGGGAGACACCAGAGTCGTGATGATCGGTTCGCACACCTGGCCGCGACGATTAACTCGACCGAAGAACTGAACGCGCTCGGCAACGTTATTGGCAATCTGCAGCTCGATCATCTCGCGCTGCCGCTGGTCTGCGAACTTTTCGCTGGCATGAAGCGAGAGGCCAGTGGCCCCAGCTCGCGTGATGGCAACAGCGTCGCGGGTGCCATTGTTGAATTCCTGAATAGTACGCAGGCGCTCATCCGGGCGAACGGTGACAATCATCCGGTTGCGATCAGTCGGGTCTACGCGCGTCTCGAAGCTCCGCCCCGAAATCTCGCCAGCCGAGTAGCCGAGCGCCTGAATGCGTTCCCGCACGGTATCCAAGGGCGACACGGGCAAGTCCGGCAGATCATCGATACGAGCCCGCATCGATGCAAGCATGTCCTGAATCGCTTCCCGCTCTTCGTCGGTTTCCGCTTGCTGGAGAACGTGCTCATAGTGCCCGACACCATAGTCGTCGCGCACGTAGATGTACTCCAGCTTGCCAGCGACCCGACGCATCACGTCCCGGAACGTCACCCGCGGAAGCGTCGTGCCATCACCACCGGTCGCAAGCATCCTCGCATCCGTGTTCTCCGGATCCAGGGAGTCGTTCTGCTGCAGCGCCTCTTTGAGCAATGCTTCGAACGTCTGTTCTACGACCAGAACAGGCTTGCGGCCTTCGCGCAACGCGTTCGCCGCCGCTTCTGCAGCATCATCGACCTTAATCGCCAGGCTGAACTGGCGAAGGATGTTGTAGAGACGTGAGCCAAAGCTCTGATAGGACACACCCATGCGGTTGCCCTTCCTCGCCGCCTCGGGCAGCTTCTCCAGCTCCTTCTTGATCGCCTTGTTCATCCGCTTCGTGATCCGCGTCACGTCGCCGGAGAGGTAGGCCATTTCCCGCAGGGCCGCGCTCAGCGAATCGGCCCACGACTCATAGTCGGCAGCATTCTTGCTCGCAACGACAGTTCGAAACTCGAGCTTCGACAGATCATGCTCGCGGCGGATAAAGACGCCCTCTTCCGCCAGCATTGCCGACAGCACCTCCTGCAGCGGCTCGCCCCCCACTGCCAGCGTATCTGCGAGACTCTCCACTTGAACGCTTTCCGGGAAGACCTTCCGGTACGCTCGCATGTTCTTTGCGCCCTTGGCATATGTCGCGCTCGAATAAATGGCGGCGTCGCTATGCTCGGCTGCGCGGGCAATGTTGTCGGAGATGTTGGAATCCCCGGCTGCAACGTGGGACTCGTCCAGGATCATCACGCTGCCCTTCACGGCATCAGAGATCCAGTCGGCCTTTTTGCTCTTCGTCGCCTCACGGTTGAACTGCGAGTATGTGGCGAACATGATGTTGTAGCCTGCATCGCTCACCGAGAGCTTGGCGTCCATGATGCGCTGTAGCTCCCCGGCCTTGGTCGCCTTGATCTCGACCTTGTTGGTGTCCATGTTCCGAATTGGCTCATCCGCATTCAGAATCATGGGGCGGAACAGATCGTCCGTACCGATATCCTTCAAGTCACGCCAGAAGTCGGAGAACAGGTTTGCCTTCTCCGTACAGAACGTGATGGCCTTACCATTGAGCACGGCGTAGCGCGCGAGACCTGCAAGCACGCGCCCCTTCCCTTGCCCCGTCTGGTCCCCAAGAATGAATCCACGGCCCTCCTCGCTGCGCTTGATTGCCAGCGCGATTGCGTCCACCTGCTCCGCGCTGAAGGCGATTTCAAGATCTTCGGGTGTGAAATCGAGCTTGCGCGCGACATAGCTGTCGACGCTCTCGCCAATCTCATCGGTCAGCTTGGCCAAGGCCTTGCGCACGGGCTCCAGCAGGTTACGCGGCGTCATGGCCGTCGGCTCGCTGATCTGCGATGCCGGCACATAAGGGGCTTGGTACTCGTTCTCTTCCTTCGGCGTGCGCACGCCCTCGTCCACAGCTTTATCGGGCTGCGTCCCATCGTCGCCCGCCAGGTCGACAGCCTGTGTTGGCAGTGCATCGGCTTCGACGTCCTCGGCTTCTACCTGGTGAGCGTCGGTAGTCTCATCCTCGTCCGTGCCCACGCCACCGAGTTGCTCTACCTCTGCAGCCTTGTCAGCCAGGCGAGCGGAAACTGACTTTGCATGGGACCAGAGCGCGTCCCACGTATGGATCACAGGAAGCGTGTCACCAAGGCGGTGCTCCTTTGTCCGTAGCGCCTCCGCGGCTTCGGCCTCGGTACGCCTCCGTCCCACCGTGACCATGCGAACGGGGTACTCTGACCCCTGCTTCCGATACAGCGCCCCGTTCAGCTCAACCACGTCTTCAAGCTCATAGTGGTCGGACAGCCAGGCGAAGAAAGCCTTGCTGCCGCCAGCGATCTTGCCGGGGTGGACGAGACTTTCGCGGTCCGCGGCGATGAGGAAGACCCCCCGCCCGTCTGATTGGCGCCGTTGCAGCGCCTTGATAGCGATGAGGTGGTCGATGCGGGTGCAGCGCAGGTCCTCAACAACAACGGATTGCTGCAAGCCGCCGAAAGGAGGGTTAGCGATCACCCGGTCATAGTCCCTCCCTCCGCGCTGGCCGATACCGACGAAATCGCCTTCGATAACAGTGATCGGCCTGCCGTTCACCTCGCTACCGAATCGCGTTTGCTCTGCTCGCTTGGGATCGATCTCGATCCCGGTAACGGCCACGTCCGCGGAGAAAAGTGCGACCAGGCTCGCGTTCCCGATGGTAGGCTCCAGGACCGTCTCGCCGGACTGGGGCGCAAGAATCCTCTGCGCTGCCACCGACATTGGCAGAGGGGTCGAGTATTGCTGGTTCTCGACGCTGGTGGACGTACGGAACGTGAACACCGGTTGCTTATCTGTCAGCGACACGGCGTAAGCGAAGGCTTCATCGGTGGTGGAATCTGCAGCGCGGGTGAGTTCGCGCTGCATCGCCGCTTCAATAGCTTCCTGCGCCTGACGCAGCCGGGTGTCTGACGCAGGAAGCGGCTTCTCGGCACCGAATGCCGTTTGCGCAAAGAGACGCAAATCAGCTTGTCGCATGTTCCGACCACTGAGCATCTCCTGAATGAATCCGTCCGCACAGAACTGCAGACCTGCGTCGTCATCGGCACGCAACCATTCCGCCCCACGCGCGCTACGATCGTTTGCGGTTTCGCCGGCTGCGACATATGAACGGTCCTCATAGACCTGCGAGCCTTGATAGCGATAGAAGCGACCGGACTTGTCCTCGAAGACCGGGTGTCCGGCATGGTTGACGCCCAGTTGACGGACGTCACTTTCGGCACGACGTTTCTTGGATTTCGCTTCGTCCGGCGCGGCCTTCTGCGAGGCTGTTTGCGCCTTCGCCTTGATCCAGACCCGCGATACTTCCATTTCGGCGATGACGGCGCGCGGGAAGATCTGCCGCACCGCGCGACTGTTCAGGTCAGCGCCCTCCCGGATCAGCGTCTTGCCCGAGGCCGACGCACCGAAGCCGAGCGCTTCCAGCCCCGCCCACTGCTCCGAGCCAGGGGCAACGCCGGCAACGATCAGGTGGGTTGTGCGGTCGTCAGCCTGATAAAGGGCGAGGCGAGCGTTGTGGGCGGACAAATCGAGCCAACGCATGGTCGGGGAGCTAGACATGATCGTGGAAAGCTGAGGTCAGTACAGAAAAAGGCCGCCCGGAGGCGGCCAGAGGCAGAATGTCTGTTACATGCGCATACGTGGTGCGTTATGCGTCGGAGCAGCCGTCTCCGGCACGACGTCGTGCAGATCGAAGTCCTCTTCCTCCTCGAAGCCTGCTTCGGTACGAGTGCCTTCGCTCAGGTCGCGCGCCTCCGCCGTAACGCCATGGCCGGCGTAGTTTGCAGTGGCGACGTCGCGCGCGTGGAAGACCTGAGGCTTGTTCGACAGCGGTTCTGCCATGGTGAAGACCTTCGCCCCATTCGGCAGACGGTGCAGAACCAGGTAGGACTCGGCAAAGCCAGTCTCGCTTTGGTCTTCACGATCCAGACGGTACGCGCGGTTGGCGACGTCAAGTTTGCCGCCGTTCTGCTCGTAGCCAGCCTTGGTCTGGCTACCCATCGACAGCGTTGCCAGCGGCATGACTTCGACCTTGAGATCGGGGTTCGCTGCGAACGACGCGATCTGCTTGCCGGTCGAGGACTGGAGGAACCTGACGGCTGCTTCATCGAACGGCAGATCCGAGTATTCGCCGGACTCCTTGTCCTTGATGCGCGGCACCACCACTTCCACCGCCTTGCTGACCTGGCCATCGCTCAGGCGGATCAGCATGCCGTTACGGCCGCCGACTTCGTTGCCATTCCCGCCGAATGCCGACAGGATTGCGCCCTGCAGCTGCTCCGCCGACTTCACTACCTGCGCCATCGCCGGGTTGATTACCGTGACCGTCGCCGAAGCCGGTGCGTTGTCGCGGTAGATCACCGGATCCACGCGCGCCATCACAGAAGGGTGCACCACCGTGTGGCCGGCATACTTCGAAGCCGACACGAGCCAGCCGGCCTGCACCATGCCTTCGGCATCCGTGAAGGCGCGCTGGACGATGATCGCGCCGCCCGGCTCGGTCTTTGCCTTGTAGCCCTTCATGACGTTCTTACGGACCTCGTCATTCGGCAGGCTTTCGATCACGCTGGAAATCTCACCGGGCTTCGCGTAGAAGTCCTTGATCTCGGCACGGGGCGCCTTCAGAGGCGTCTTGCCGGTATAAGGGCGCAGATACACGCACACCTCTTCGCCCGTGTCCTGGCGAACGCCGGTAATGAACGGCTTGCCCGACGGGTCGCGTTTGTAACCCTGGACCTCCATGGAGAAATTCTCCGTGGGAGGCAGCTGCCGACGCGCACCGGTTTGCTCTTGGAACGAATTGAGAAGGGACATTTTCCTGCTCCTGTTTGCGAGTTAAAGAGAAGCCGGCTTGCGTGCAGGCTTTCGGGTGATTTCCGTTGCCGGAAGTAGCTTTGCCTCGGGCACGTCGCGGATGGACTTCACCGAAGGCAAGTGGGTATCGAGGAGCTGCTTGACGTCTTGACGCAGCTCGTCTCGAAGGTGGGAGATCTGTGGGCTACGCGCGATCAGGAACCGCAAATCGCCTGCTTCGGAGGCTTCTACGGTCAAAGCACGCAATTGAAGGCTTGCATTGCGGAGGCGCTTCTCTGCGAGATGGGTCCGCAGCTCCGGTTCCATGGCCTTGAATTCGGCGTATGCAGCGTCGCCTAGCAATTTGAGGAAGGCGGCGCGGTCAGCCAGTGCCTGCAGTTCCTGCTTCGTTTCCTTCGGCAGCTGGTTGAGCGCGATATGCGAATGCCAGTAGTGGTCGTGCACGCGGCGGATCTCCGCCAGCATTTTCTGGCTCAGCCTGACTTCTGTGGCCTGGCCCTCAGCGTCCACTGCGAAGAGCCGGCTGATCCTGCACCCCGCTTCGCTGGCACTCAGAGCATCGACGTGCAACTGGATCGCTTGCTCATAGCCGTGTAGGCCAGTCCGGGCGACCAGCACCACACCCTCACCAGGCAGCCGGCCAATCGCACTGCCGCCAAATCGAAGGCCGGGAATGGCCGATGGCCGAGACGCTTGCAGCTCAAGGCCTGGTGCGTGAATTGCGCTCAGGCGGTTAAATGCATTTTCTTTCTCGCCTTGCGTCCACTCCTGATGTCCTGCGACGCGTTCGGGCGTAGTCAGAAGTAACTTTTCGGCGCAGATCTCGCGGCCAGTGCGACCCTGATGCGGGATGTTGTTCAACTCCTTCGCAAGGACAGCGATCTCGAGATGAGATAGGCGACTGACTTCAGTAGCCGCCTGAAGAAGCGAGTCAGGACCATGCTGACGCTCGACCGTGTCCGCCCATGACGGGAAACGGCCAGCGATGTCATGCCAATGCGGAAGCTCTGCAAGGACGGCGAAAGCCGTCGCTCGTTGGTGCATGGTGCTGCTCAAATTGGTTGCGTATCGTTGTCATGATACGTATTTTAACGGACGCTTCAAGCCGCTTTTCAGGGGCTGCTGTCGCTGGTTTTCCTGTCAGGCAATGGATTTCGTCGGCAATGCGCCGTATCGCTTTAGATTCCTGTCCTATTGGGCAAGAAAATTTGTTGAGGCATGGCTCGTCTTGCGTGGCTTTTCCCCGACAAGGAGTGTTTCACCGCCCGCGACTGCGGGTGGGCACCATTGCTCTCAAGGTAGGAGGCATCCAGCCGGGGCGGGCGTCGCAAGACTTAGCTCTGCAGAACGCTGCTGCTTGCTCGACTCGTCGGGTTCCCATACCCGTTTTTGGACGGCAGGACTGCCGGCGACCATTGTGAATGCCGCGACGTCCCGCGTTACGACTGAGCCTGCCGCCACGATGGCATGCTCGCCGATGACAACGCCAGGGCAGATCACTGCGCCCGCTCCGATCCACGCATGATTTCCCACCGCAATTGGCTTGCTGAACGCCCGCGGGCTTGCTCGTCTCAAATAGGGGTCGACATGATGGGTATCCGTACAGAACTTGACGTCTGGACCCACGAGCACATGCTCACCGATGTGCACGTCCGCGCCATTGAGGACAAGGCAGCCGGCATTCATGAAGCTACGGAAGCCCAAATGGAAATTCCCTTCGCATCCTGCGTGAAATGGTCGGGCAATGCTGGACTTTGCGTGCACCCCCGGGAATGCTCGCCGCAGAATGCGGTAACGATGACTGCGCGATAGCCAGGCGGAATTGTAGAACTGACAGGCACGCTCAGCAGATAGGCGCTTGCTAAGTAGCAAGGCTAGATACACTAGGAACGACATACTTCGGAACTTGGGCACCACGTTGGCGCTGCGCGCCAGTTGCTAAGAGAAAGGAACCGCTCGGCTTTTGCTCCGTGCGGTCCTCGTTAACAACGGCGGCTGGTTCAAATACTTAACAGCAAAAGCAAACTCCGGCCACGGTACACCTTAGTATGCGCAGCTTGCGAACGCTTGAAAGCAAGAGTTGGTTCCCGAACCGCCGACTACCCATCGATTGTTGCCGGCGTCCGGATACGATTGATCAGGGGCGTGGCTGAATGTGCTTCCGCTAAACCAAGTAAGTTGATACCCTCCGCCGAGCAATTTGGCGCCAGCAGGGCACTGCGCAATGGCAGCATCCCAGCTACATGTTCCACTGCCGCCAACAGTAAAGGGCTGGGAGATACCGCTTGTCGCCCGCCACACACCAGATTGACAGGCAAGAAGTCTGCCGCTTCCGTCTTGACCAAGCAACCCGTTAGGGCCGCAGCCTCCGCCCTCCCCTGCCCATCCATCGATTTGCAGATACCCTCCCGTGCGCAAGCGCCCCGTCGAGTTCATTCCACCCCATGAGGATACATAGGCAGAATTGACGCTGCCATCTGCTTGAAGTGTGCCCGGGGTCCAGATGTTCTTACCGTTGTACGCGCGAATCCAGCTGGGGTCGCTCATATACCAGCCACCGCCCCACTTCTCCCAATACATGCCCGCGTCATTTCGCGCGCGGAACCACCCGTTCACGTAACTCTCGTTGGCTTGCGTGGTATTCGCGTAGACGTCCTTAGCCGACTTGATGTCAGCAGCATTGCCGTTCACGTCCTGTACGTAGAGACCTCCACCGGGTTGCGAACGCACCGCGGTGTTTGAACCATCCCCGTAGAAGTAAGTGTTGCCTACCCGAACACTGTGCGCGTTGTCGCCACCAGGCAGGCTAGCCGATTGCGCATCGAGTGCGTTGACGTTGGCGATATCGTGACGGGTCCCCGCCCCATCTCGCATGTTGAGCGTTCCCGTCATCGGCAGCGAGCCATCACGGCGGAGGAACTGTTGCCAGCCCAACGTCGCGTAGCCGACCTGCATTGCCAACGTCCCTACCTGGGCGCCCATCGGATTTGTCTGGTTCCACTGACCACCGAAGCCTGAGATCGTGCCGGGACTGAGATCATCGGAGAAGCCGCCATCTCCGCCAATCGCCGTGATCGCCTCGCCGAGGCCTCGACCATACACACCACCCGTCGCGGGATCCGTCAGCGCCCCAGCCAGGTAGACCAGACCGTTCACGTCGCAGGCTGGAGGCGTGCAGCCGGCAGGCACGCGCTGGAAGCGGAAGCGATATGGCAGGTTGGTCCAGCCCGTGTCAGCGAAGTTCTGAATCGGAAGACCAAGCGCCTTCAACTCGGTCATCGTGGGCTGATATGGGTCCGCCACGCCTGGTATGCTCGGAGCGGCCTTCTGCAGCTCGTTGTAGTAGCGGAGGATGTACTCATTGCCAGCCGCATTGCCGATGGCCTTGAGGGTCTGGCCTTGAGCACTGAATGCATCAGCCAGCGCCTCTTGGCGCGCCGCCCACAAGCCTGCGGACAGGCCAATTGCCAGCAACGTCGACGCGATGAGCATCTCGACAATCGTGAAGCCACCCTGCCCTTGACGGGATGTCGAACGACGGTGCAGTCTATTGGGATGCATAGTTGTCCCTCACGGGCGCATTTGAGATTGAAATGCGGCCCGTCCAAGCAGTTGAGTGCTTGCCTGCCGGCGCTGGTGATCGATTGCCGTAGCGAGCGTCTTGAGATCAGCCGAGGGATCCGAAATGATGTTCGCCACGTCCTGCGTGATTCGGAGGCATCGCACCGTCGCCCTTTGGTTCTCCAGCTTCTGATGGACCACAGCGCGCAGATTCTGTCCAATGAGGCTGCGGGCGTAAGTTTCGCCACCCCGCTCAGCAAATGCGATCAGCATCTCGATGGCCTGTTCCATCGTGGCCGAATGAATGGTGGTGATGACGAGATGGCCGCGCCCAATCAGACGAGCCAATTCGGCTGCCGCTTCTTCATCGAGAACCTCACCAAAGAAGAACATCGAGCGCGTTTCTGCCGGAAACTTGCGCATCGCGCTGGCGACCTCGGACTTGAAGCCAGTGTTCGTCGCGTCTACCTGCTCGCAGTAGCCGTCGCCATGGAAGCCCTCCAGCTCCTTCTCGACCGGGCTTTCGACGGTCAAACAGTAGCCACCGTAGCGGGCCAGCCGCTCCTTGACCGTCGCATAGGCCGTCGTCGTCTTTCCGGACCCGGTATCTCCGGCAACCAGGATCAGACCGCCTTTACGAAAGCTCTCGTCCAGAAGCAGCTGCGAAGCCTCCGGACCGAGCTTTAGCTCGCCGAGGTTCTGGACAACCTTAGGCGACAGTCGCAGTGCGTATCGACCTGGCCGAATCCGCTCCCCTCGAAAGAAAAGCGGGCCGACCAGGAAGGACAAGCTCTTGACCGAGCTATCGCCGACCTTCTCCTTGAGCACCCGCGAGATTGCATCGCGCACCGGGAACATCGATCGAGGGACCCGGGACGGGATGGACTGCGCCGTTGCCTCACCATCCCGCAAGGGACGAAACACCACAGTCTTTTCGATGTAATCGAGATCCACATGCCAGTCGCGAAAGCTAGCCGCCTCCAGCCACAGCATGTCATCCATGGGGGTATCGCCGTTCATCACCGTCCGTTCCTCCTATTCCGATTCTTCGCCGCGGCTTACGCCTTGCCGATGGTGTACACGACGGTGTTTGCCACGCCACCTGCAGCGCAGGCAGTGCCAAGCGCCGTCATGTCGGTTTGGGCGTTGTTTGCCTTCACCGACGTGCCTCCCACCGTGACGACGCGCACGCTCTGCTCAATGCCCGGAATAACGTCGGCGCACTCCGCTTGGGGCATTTGTGTGAAGGTAAGCGTCAGAGCGTCGTTCGCCGACACCAGAGTCGCAGTACCGACGGTAACGGTGCCGCCCCACCGGTTCTGCAACGTAGCGCCGCTGACCCACGATTGCGGGAATACGCCGAGGTTGATAAGGCCTGCCGTCGTCGCTCCGGCGTAGTTCTGCCGCTGTGCATACTTCTGCTGGATTGCCGTGATGATGGTTGGCAGCTCTTTCATCTCCCGGTTTGCGCGGTCGTTGGACATGTAATCGGTGACACCCTTGTAGATGCCAGCGATACCAAGGGCCAGCAGCACCGCGGCAATCATCAGTTCCAACAGGGTGAAGCCGCCCTGCTGCTTGCGAATGATGCCGACCTTGTTCTTGCGGATGTTGCGCGATTGATTCATGAGATTGCTCCTTGTCGTTGGAAAGTTCGTTTTCCGCTTAGCGGCGATACTGCTGGTGATTGAGTTGCCCCTTCATTGCACTGGACAGATCCTGCCCGGTGCGCATCGTGCCGAGGATGAGATAGCCGACGACAACACCCATGATCAGGACCATCGTGAGATTCAGCTTGAATGCACTTTCTTCGACTTGTTGCCTGGTCTCATCCATGCCTTCGATGCCAATGCGCTTCATGACGGCTGGGAAATCGCTGCTGCGGCGGCTACTGTCGATGAGTCGGTTGGCAATAGGCTGAGCTAGTACCCCCGTGTTGAATGCCTCGCCATGCGACCGAGAGGCTCGTAGACGGTTCTTCGAGATCTTCGTGATGTGCCACCGCAACCAGGGACTGGATCGCTTCTTCAGCTCTTCAAGGGTCGTGTCGAGGCCCACGCCTGCCGCCAGCATCGATGCCACAGCAACCAGAAACTGTGCGGCGTAGTAGTCACGGAAGACACGGTAGAAAACCATGCGATCTGCCTTCACGCGATAGGGACCTGTCCAGTTCCGGATGGACCAGACGTACGCCCATACCCCCGCGGCAACCACGCCAGCGATCAGAATTCCGTAATGAGTCACTGCATAGGAGATGAGGTACAGGGAATAGCCTGCAGCACCCCACTTCTCCGGTGGAGCGATGAGAGAGAACACCGGCACCACAAGCAATGACAGGACCACCATGAAGACCACGGTGATTACAAGCGCAACGGCTGGCATAGTTACCGCCTTGACCAGTACGCTGTTCAGCTTCCGCTGGGACTTGATCGTTGTCGCGAGGAACCGAAGCGTCTCAGGCAAGCGGTGCAGCGTCAGGTCCTGCGCGGAGATGATCATCAGATCCATCTCGGGAGCGCATCCCTTCAATACATGGGAGAGTCGCCCACCTTCTGCGCCTGGCATGTCCATTCGGCGCAGCCATTGTTTGTAGAGCACTGCGAGCGGATCCTTCTGTGCCGCAGCGCGTGCCGCCAAGGCGCTGAAGTACCTGGCCATCGCTTCGCCATCCGCGATGGATTCCGCGAGGGAGTCGTAGAACTTCTCCCTTGTCTTGCGGAACGCGCGTACCGCAGCGCGGTATTTGATCTCATCGATGAGTGATTGAAATGCCATGGTGTATCTCAAATGATCTCGAACCTGTCGAACGTCTCGAAGGTTTCCACCGTTCGCGGATCGATATGGCCCAGGTATGCCTTGTAAAGGGCATGCTGGAACACGGTTTTCCCTGTCATGTTCGGCGAGTCAAAGCGCCCATCCCACGAGCCACGCCATAGCCGTTCCGCTTCAAAGATGTCTCCCTTGCGGAGCTTGTCCAGGATTGCGCGGGTCGGCTGCAGCATCTCTGCGACCACCTCAACCCCAGCGACGCCGGTGTGATGGCACGAGTCGCACCCGTGTTCATTGCGTACGCGCATGCGACTCGTATCGAGACTGAACCGGTCCTGAAGAAACTGCGCGAGGTCGGGCAAATGGTCGGCCAGGGGCTGCTTGCAGTCCTCGCAGAGCGTGGGAACCAGCGCCTGGTAGACGATCAGGTTCCAGAAGTTCGGCATAGTCAGCGTCCCCAAAGTGAAGCCAATCGTCGGGTCAACCAAACGGTTGAAGACGCCGAGCACGGAGTCTGCGTGCACCGTGAACAGGGTGAGGTGCCCCGTTTCGTTCATGATCTTGGCCGTCTGTCCAGATTCAATGCATCGGACTTCACCGATGAAGACGGCATCCGGGTCTTCTCGAACGAGGCGCCGCTGGACGTCTCTCCACGCATCTACGGTCGTTTCCTGAATCGTCTTCTGGCGAGCACCTTGGATCTTGTATTCGACAGGGTGCTCGACGGTGATGATGTTCAGGCGATGTCCGTTCAGTTGGTCGACCGATTCCAGAAAGTATTTGGCCGTTGTCGACTTACCCGAACCGGTGATACCTGAGATGCTAATTGCGCCCTTGCGCGCCCGCATGGCAGAGAACAGCAAGGCCTCTTGATCGGCAGAGTAGCCAGCCCCCTGTGGCGACGACCAATCTGTAGTCTTCGAGAAGAGATATCGCAAATAGACGGTGAACCCTCCAAAGTTCGGGGTGCCCGTATAGCGGATATTGAAGGCCTCTTTGCCGTTGTCATACGGAACCATGCACTCGAGATCAATCGCCGTGCTGAACCCCGCATCGTTATTGGTTTTCTCCGCGTGCAGCTTGTTGTAAGCGAAGGCCACCGCATCCTTTACGGTGTCAATCGGATAGATGCCTTTGTCTGCGGTTCTGGGAGGGATCAGATCTCCGTTCACCCGGTACATCAAAGTTCCGGTTCGGCTCGCCTCCTCGAGCAGAACGTGCAGGTCCGTTGCTCCCATCGATAGTCCCTGGTCGATCATCTCGTTCCAGAAGATCTCCGCAGACGTAATGCCTTCCGCAAGCACGCCGTTGCTCGTATTCAGCGTAGCTTCGGTCGCGTAGAGCTGGGCGATCAGCTCGGCTGGGGCGTAGTAGTAGTTGTCAATCCGGATGCCGGCCGTTCGAAGCTGTGCCGCCATGGAGCGAACGAGATTCTTCCGATCTTCGTGGAATTTTGGTTCGACGTAGAAGGTCGCGGCCTTCTCGTTCCCCAAGGCAATGCAGCCGCGACGAAACTCGTCGGTGACGCCTTTTGCCAAGTCACTCTTTTTCCCCGTATGAATACAACGATACGTAGGAATCTCGGCAAAGCTGCGCGCCCACTGGTGCTGCTCGGGGGCGGGCTGCGCGGGTTGCTTCGCCGCGACTTTGCGCTTGGGCACCGGCGCGACTACAGCCGGCTTCTTAGGCCCAAAGCCAAGGAGGTTCGCAATGGCGTTCATCAACGTGCTCTCGTGCCGCTTAGCGCTTGGCCGCGCCAGCTGCCATGTTCGTCAATGTCTGCGCCAGAGGGCTGACTTGCGTCGGAGTCGGCGCGACGATAGGCGGCAACGAAGTGCCGAAGCCAGAAGGCGATGAAATGCCGCGGGATTGCGCGGTCGCGACGGTTGCGGGCTCGGACAGGTAGACGATATGACGCGTGACCCCCTTTCCTCTTTTCTTTCCACGCGTGAAGTTCACCCGCTGCGAAGTAATAGAGTCCACGTACCAGCCTGGCATGACTTCATAGCCTTCCTTGACCGCGGTGGGCACACCGCCTTTCAACGAGACATCGGCAGTGAGCTTTCCGACTTCACCATAGACAGCTACCACCGCAACGTCCTCAATACGAGGCTTGTTGTCTTCCGCCGCGACTTGCGTCTGGGTCGGGGCAGCAGCAGGCACTGTGCCGACAGATGGGGTTTCGACTCGCGCCTTGGACTCTGCCCGCTTCTTTGCAATCTCGTCCGCCATCGCTCCGCGCTGCTCTTCCACAAGCTCCCGCAACGGTGCGGCTTGCGCGACCGACGTGCACAGCAACACGGCGGACAGAACCGCCATGGCGTTAGTCTTTGACATAGTATTTGCCTTCCAGATTGAATGTTGGTCCAGTGCTATCCGACCCCAGCGTCACGCGCGTAAGGGTCATATTGCGAGGCAACTGCGACGCCATTTCTGCAGCCAAGGCAAGCGGCCCCGCATAGCTGAACGTGCCTGCGCGGACCGGCGATTTGATCGCCCCTGCTGGGATAGTCGGATCCGCACCGAAGATCTCTGGGAGTGTGAAGTTGTATTGGACCCCAAGCAGGCGGACGTCCTGGGAGAAAGATCCCGTGTTCTCCATGAAGTGCTGCATATTTGGCAAGCGCGAAGGATCGAGTTGCGAGGCTTGCGCGTTCTTCGCCGGCACAGTGAACGCGGCTCCTTTGCCATCGAGAGAAGTGTTGATCTCCCGCCCGCCCATAGCGCTTTTGAGCGAGAGATTGTTTCCCCCGATATTCTCCCAACTGTACGTGCAGCCGCCAGCCTCGCAGACAACCTGCTTGAGCATCCACCCCCCCTCGTACACCTCTTGATCCATCGCAGACTCGATGAGCTGCGGTGCGATTTCGGCAACAGGCACGCCAGCCGTCGAAAGCGCAGCCGCAAGGCTTGCGGCGTACAACTTTTGAGGATCCTGCTGTTGCGCCCGCGCCGACAGGCGAGCCGCTCGGTCGCGCTCCTTACTCCAGCTTGTATAGCCGTAGCCCACGCCGACGACAGCGAGCAAGGCCACAAGGAAAAGCAACTTTGGGTCGACGCCGCGTGAGGCCGGAATCAGGGTCGCTGCCTTCGCGTCCCCTTCTTTCACGAGGTCAGTCAGCGGGAGCGGGATGCTGTCCGGAAGCAGGTTTCCAAAGAACTGGAACTTCGAGTCGGTCTGCGCAAGGATGGATTCGGCTGCGGCGAGGACCTCCGCCTTCGAGCCACGATAGTCCCCACCCGGGAAGGGAACTCCATTTTCCACGACGGCCATATGCGCCGTGTCGCCACGGAACTCCGCCCAAAGTAGATTTGCCCCCGCGTCTGGCATCGTCGCCAGCAGGATCGCGGGCGATAACAGCTTGGCGTTGCGCGGGATTGTGCCGGCAGAAACCAGCGAACGCCGGTCGTCCGCTGGCAACAGGCCATATAGGACCTCCACCTGGCTTGCCGCGCGAACGCAATGGGACGCGTCGAATTCCTTGAACAGCTGGCGCGCTTCCGCCCGCTCGCGGTCGGTGTCGCTGAGCGGGTGCCAGCTCAGCCCGAAGACTGCCAGCGCGTCGCCCACTGGAACGATGTGCACGGACATACTGTCGTCTGCCTTAGATTGCGCCTTCGGACAGGACAGGCGTCACCAGGATGACCACGGCTTCGCGATTGGAAGTGCCGTTGATCGACCCACCCAGTCCAATAGGTGCTCCCGACGTCAGCGTGCGCTTGTCGTATTGGCCTGCGGAGCGCTCATAGCCGGAAAGCACCAGTGTCTCACCCGGGCGGATTGCGACCTTTTGCAGGAAGTCCGTTGAGGAGATCTCCGGTGCCTGGATCTTCTGGTCGCCAGACGGCACGTCCACCAGCGCCGTGAGATCGGAAATGCCGAGGCCAAATTGCAGCAGAATGCTATTGCTGTCGAGGACGGTCGGCAAAAGATTCAGCAGGAAGCCGGTTGTCACCGTACCAGGTTCCAAGCCAGGCGTACCACCGGCACTGCCGCTGGCACCAGCCGGCGCAGGCGTGACCTTCGCAAGATAGGTAGTCTGGTTCGTAATCGCGACAGGAACGGGTTGTCGATTCAGCGTCATCGCGTTCGCGGTCGTGACCACGCTCACCCGACCGAAGCTCGACAGTGCCTTAAAGAACGCCTTCGAGCCGCCCCATCGCGCCTGCGAAGCCGACATCGCCCCATTGGTCGGCGCGAGAATCGATACGCCGAGGTTGGCTGCGTTGTTACTGACAAGCGATGCCGGCGAAGAGAAACGCAAGGACCACGGCACCAGATTGGACACTTGATTGAACACCAGATCCCAGTCGACACCGAATTCCTGGCCGTTGTTCAGCTTGACCGACAGGACTTCCACGCGCATTGCAATCTGGCGCGTGTTGGCGGCATTCTCGTGATCGACAATCTTCGCCACCTGGTCGACAACATCTCGCGTATCCGTGACCGTGATGGTGCCCGAGGCCTGCGAGATCGCGTACTTGCCTGCGGGGGAGATCACCGACTTGATCGCGTCCTCAACCGACTCCCAAAGGCTGAACTTTGAGTTCATCTCGATGTTGGTCTGCGAGTTGTAGCCGGCGCTCGACTGGGAGTTTGTCGACCCCACAGCGCCAGCTTGCGTCTGGCCTTGCTTGCCGATGGACGACTTGAATGTCGAATCACCCGGGATCGCTTTGAGGGTGAAGATCTTCGTCACCAGGCGATGCAGCGAAATCACGCCCTCGCGATACTCCCAGGAGATCCCAGCGCGAGCGGAAAGAAGATCCAGGAAGCCACTGACGGTGCCCTCGTAGTTCATCTCATACTCTGCAAGACCCGCGTTGAATGCCCCGTTTGCCGACAGGCCTGTCGCCAGCAACGATGATTGCGTACCCATCGTTTGAGGCGCGGGGAGCGGTGGCAGGATAGAACCGCTGCTTGCAGTCGTCGTCGGCGCTGCTTGGCGTGCAGCCTGCGTGATGGCACTACCCCCGGTCACAAATGCCGTTGACGGCAGTAGGACGTCTGGCTTTACGCGGACGGGAATCCCAGTCACCTGCGTCACTCGCTGCGCGACGGTCTCAATCCCCACCTTGCCCGGAAACTTGAACGCGTAGCGCTTGCGAAATACCTCCGGCAGCGTCAGGTCGGCCTGCAGAGGCAGCGCCTTGCCGCCGAGCCATGCCCCACTGCTTTTCTGCACCAACGGCACGTTGCTGGTCGCCGACTGAGTCAGGACCTTGTTGCTGTAGTCGGTAACGGCATCCCGGTTTGCCAAGTATTGGCCGTCGACGCTCTGCTGCAATGTTCCGCAAGCCGCGAGAAAGAGCGGGGAAGCAGCAAAGAGCTTGCGCGCGGTATGGTTGATGTTCACTTTTCGCATTCCTTCTTGTCGCCGTAGTGGAGGACCCGGACCACTCGATTGCCTTCGTACATGCAGCCCAGCAGCGGGAATTCGCTTGTCCGCAGCGATGCGGTGAACTGCTCAACAGCGTTTTCAAACGTTCCGCCGAATGCAGCCTCGAGCTGCACCGGGAAGTCGTATTTCACTTCCCATGAGACTTGCCACCCGGCGTCCCTGGCCCAGCGCATCAGCGACTGCCTGAGCGTGAGGTCGCTTGCGCGCACTTCCCAACGCGCCGCCACCGCCTGTGCGCTTGGAACGTCAGCCCCCTCGCCGCTTGCGTCACGCACCTTCCGCATGCCGAAGGTGATAGTCGAGTTCGTCCAGTCAATCGTGGCGACCACGCCAGGCAGTTGCGAAACCACCTCTCCCATGACAACCGGCCAGGGCTTTCCGCCAGCCCAGCTAACAGGCACTGTCCGGTTCACGTCCGCGTAATCAGCATGAAACGCGGTGGGCAGGACAGCCGGAACTACATCGCCGAGCGCCATGGCGGAGCCCTTGCCACGCGCCTCTTTGATATCGGCTGGCCGCGAGCCGATTTCGACAAGACGACCAGCGATAGCGCGACTCGCATCGGAAAGTTGCTTTCCGTCGCGGGGACCAGCTTGGAGCTGCTTGGCCTCCACCGGCTTATCCTCCAGCACTGGCGCCTGCGAAGGCGCAGCGGGTGCCTGCGCTGCGGGCGCAGATTCGTTGATAAAGCCGGCCATGGCCTCGCCGCCGCAAAGCAGACTGCTCACGATCAGCGCTGACACCAGGTTCTTCTTTTCCATTGCTCTGGGATCCCTCAATCAAAGAAGCGGCGGTGTACCCACCACCCGCGAGAAGGCACGCTCTTGCCGCGCAGCCAGTGCCGTACCGCCCTCAGGAACACAGGCAGCGTATAGCCCCGCGTCTCCATGAGGCGGAACATCACAATGACTGCGAAGGCAACGCCGAACGTCCACGTACGCATGTGAAACAGCGCGAAGACGAGCGGGAAGAATGCCCGCGCATCCACTGAGGCGATGCGAGGCGTGCGCGCAGCATCGCGCCAGATTGATTTTCTGCCGCTCATGCGCTTGCCTCCCCGGCGTAGCGCTTGTAGGCCTTCACGTCAATGCGCCCTGCTTCCAACAACACCTTCAGTCCATCGCTCATGCTTTGTTTCCGCTCAGCGACCTGGCGGCGCAGGAAGCTGCCCCAGGTCGTGTAGTCCATTTCGCCCATCTCGGCTCGAATCGCATCATTGAAGTACAGCCATTCGCGGACAGCTACGCGGTCTCCATCGAGAGTCGGCACCAGAATCTGCACGACAACGAGACGAATGGACCCGAGCAGCTTGGAGGCCACCGCCGAATGCTGCGCAGGCGGGAAGACTTGAATGGCGCGGCTGATAGTCTCGGCACAGCTGTCTGTATGCATGGTCCCGTATGCACCGTGCCCGGTCAGCGCGGCCTCAACGAGCGTGCCGATTGTTTCGGCATCGCGAGCCTCGCCAATTCCGATGATCGTCGGCTTGCACCGCATGGCATTGCGGATACCCGCAGGAAAGTCGGGGATGTGTCGCCCGATTTGCATCTGCCGAATGCGCGGGCCATTGTTCTTGACCTTCGTATAGAGGAATTCGATTGGATCCTCATAAAGGAGGATCTTCGCGTTGCCCATATGCTCCGAGCAGTGCGCATAGAACGCGGACATCAGCGTCGTTTTGCCCGAGCCGGTAGGTCCGCAGATCAATACGAGTCCGCGTGGCTGGAACAGGTTCTCTTCAATGCCCGCGGGCAAGCCCAACGATTCCAGTGCGACCGGGGTTTCGGGTATCGAACGCATGGTCACGGAAATACCGTCATCGGCATCCCCGATCTGTCCACTGGCAATGTTCACGCGATAGCGGAAGTTCTCGCGTGCGATGGTGAAGCGATACGGTCGGTCCGCATCACGCCCGCCGCGGACAACGCCAATCAGTTCAGCCCCAAAGCCCCCGCTTAGAAGCGCTTTGATTTCTTGGTCTCGTAGGGGTCGCGTGGTCGCTTTTCGTTGGCGACCTTTGATCTCGACCCACGCATAGTCGTTGGTTTGCAGAACGATGTCCGATGCGCCTCGCTCAGAGCAGTAGCTGAGGAACGACTGGCACTCGCTCTCGGAGAAGTTCGGGGCCAGATCAAAAGGCTGGATGTAGTCGAACGTCAATTCACGCCCCCTGCCGGCAACACGGTTGGTTGCCACTTCTTCGGGTCCGTAATAAAGCCCCCTGCATCCGTCATGCGCATGAGCGTATCGCCCACGCGCAGCTCGTTACGGTCGCCGCTCACAACACGGGGAGCCACGGCCACAGTTGGCTCCGAGACCATGCCGTTTTTTAGCAGATAGGAGTACCGCATGATCCCAATGAAGTCGCGGTCGAGTCTGGCGAGGTTTCGCTCCAGGATCTCGTCGGCCAGCTTCTGGCCATGGGCCCAGCCCTCGGCGACGGTCTTCTTCCAGAACGCCTTTTCGGGGCCGGTCTTGGGCAGTGCTGCGGACACAGGCATCGGTATTTCTTTGGTCAGGCGCAAGCCTACGAAGAGATAGTCGCGCCAGGACGGCGGTGTCGTGACTGGCTTGGCCTTCACGACGATCTTGTAGATGCGGTCGGCGACGCGTACCTGCTCGTCGGAGGACTGGACCGCGTCCCGCGCTTCCGTGATGACTGGGGGCAGGAGCCCATTTTTTGTGACGTACGCGGAGAAGCGATATTGCCTGTCGAGCACATAGGCGCGCTTCTCCAAGTCGGCAACCAGCACGGCGCAACGGTCGGCCAGGCCTGCCTTGGAGCCCATGGTCAGCGCTGCCTCTCGCAGCATCGCCGCGCGGACCGGCGTTACTTCAATTTCAGCCGGCGCGGCGTCTGCGGAAAGCGCCGAGATCTTTTCCAGCGTCATCTGTGCCAGCGCTGCCCCACTCCCAAAAAAGAGGGCGGCAGCCAGCGGCATGAGCGCCCTTCGACTATTGCGCACGGTAATGCACTTCCAACGATTGCTGCCGGAGCACCACATCCCCTCGCCCGCCGAGCTGGACGCCGATGTTTTCGAGCACTGCGACAAAGGGAGTGTTCACGGCTTCAATCGCCACCGGGGACGGAACCCGCCGTCCTTTGATATCGAAGGTGAGGCCCTTGGCCTCCGCCATCTTTTTGATTACGTCCGGCGCGTCGCCATGCCACACAACGGTAACGAGATCACCATTGATTTCCACCTTTCCAGGCTTCTGGGCCGGCGACGTCAGCGCGCCTGCGCGTGCGATGTCGACCAACATCGCATCGATCTTTTGTGCAGACGCCGTCAGCTTGGTATCTAGCATGCGAGCCGTCTCATCGACAGGTGCTGGCTGTGCTGCACAAGCAGCCAGGCAGGCCGCAAACGGCAATGTGAGCATGTGAGGACGCTTGAACATCATGGGTAGGCTGGTCCGGAAATTTCGTATCGATCATATCATACGGAATTTTCGCATCAAACAAAAATGTGCGCCGTAGGTATGATGCGGAAGCTCGTCAGCGCACAGTCCCTGTACGCGCCACGCCGCATTCTTGGTGAGTATCAAGGCCTGGCGGCCTTGTCGATCAGAGTCCTGTTCCAAAAGGCAACAACACAGAGTCTCTACGAGCGCAGAGTGAGCTTTCACCCAGTTTGGAATGTCTGTTTGGGTTTACGTTTACGTATACAGCTTTAAAAACGTTTACGAGCCGGGAAGGCTTGTCAGAGGCGACTTAGCGGGCACCTTTCACCCAGTCTAGAATGGGGTTTCACCCCAACTGGAATCGAATCGAGGGTATATATCGCCCAGTCTGGAATGGCAGTTCACCCAATCTGGAATGTGGGGCAGATAGCTTTCACCCAATCTGGAATCATCGCGACGATACGTGTTGGGTTGTAGGCAACCTTTCGCCCTTGTTTGCCTTGTCGCATTGGGTGAAATGGTGCAACATAGGGCCATGCAAGCGACACATGACATTGGCCAGGAGCCGCGCAAGAATCACCTCAAAAAGCACGTAGCGGCCATCCATACTAGCGGCGAGTTGAGCCTGCTGGAAAGGAAGCTGTCGAACGTGCTCCTTTTGAACGCCTACGATGACTTGCCCACGGCGCGCACCCATCGAATTCCGGTCGCTGCACTGTGTGTGATCTTGGGCTGGGAGACCAGCACTAGTCAACGCAAGCTGAAGGATGCTCTCCTTCGCCTCATGTCCACCCCCATCGAATTCAACCTGATGGGAGACACCTTCAAAGAGGCGGAAGACTGGAGTGCGACGTCCATCATTTCGTATGGGCGCATTCACGGTGGCGTCTGCACATACCGTTACGACGAGGCCCTGGCGGAGAAGCTGTATGACCCAGCCATCTATGCCAAGGTGCATATCGGCGTGCAGACCCGTTTCAACGGCAGCTACGCCTTGGCTCTCTATGAGAACTGCTTGCGGTACTTGAAGGTGGGCTCGACCGGCGAATGGGATGTAGATACGTTGCGGAGGCTGCTAGGGGCGACGTCTGACCATTACAGCGACTTTGGCCGCTTGCGGCAAAAGGTCCTGACGCCAGCGATCAAAGAGATCAACCGAGTCGCAGACATCGAGCTGACGTTGCATCTGATCAAGGTGGGTCCAAAGGTGACTGCGGTACGTTTCCAGGTGGACCCGAATCGTCAGGCGTCTCTATTGCCGCCTGACGAGCTGGATGAAGTGTCTCGCTTGCGGGAATCTCCTCTGTTTGCGCGCTTGCGCAAACATGGCATCGGAGAGAAGCTGGCGCTGAGTTTTATTGCCGAGGACCCGGAGCGTGCAGCCCGTATTGTCGAGCTGGCCGAAGAGAAGGATGGCAAGGGTGAAATCCGTAGCAGCACGGGAGGATTCATCCGTTCACTGATGGACAGCGGCGCCGACGTGCAGAAGCCCGTGCAGCAGCGACGGAAAGACGACGCCACGCAAAAGTCCAAGTCCCAGCGCGAAATTGAAGCACTAGCGGACCTGAGATCTGAGTTTGAACGCAGCACCAAGGCAAAGTCGGTGCAAGCCTTAACCCCTTCTGAGTTGCTGGGCCTGGCTCGCGTGTTTATCACTACCGATGCCGGGAAGCCTTACGCCAACGACTTCTCCGAAACCAAGACGGATCATTTTCCAGGCGGTGCTGCTCGTGTTGCCTTTCGCCGATGGCTACCGAGTCAAGTAGGTTTGCGTCTCGGCGACGACGCCTTTGCCGCCTGGCTGGCTGAACGAACAAAGGCAATTCATACCTAATTGGTAAAAAACACCAATTTAGGTTCAAATTAGTTTGCTTCCCATTGTCAGTGCAGGATATGATTCCTTCATCTCAAATTGATGAAGGGCTTGTCCATGGCGATTTCTATCTACGACATTGCGGAACAGGCACTGAAAGCTGCCAGCACCGTTAGAGACGTGCGCGGGCGCATGCTGGCTCCAGAGGCTCGAAAGCAGCCGCCCGTCTTCAACATGGTCCAGCTCGCCGGTCTGTGTGGAGCGGAAAAGACCGCTATCGCTTATCGATTGACTCGCAACGAGTTGCCGAGTGGCGTGGTGAACGACACTGGCCGTCGTCGGGAATTCACCTTGGCAGAGGCCCGGGAATGGGTCCGCGTCTTTCGCGCAAAGATGGCCAAGCCGAAGGGTGCGAAGGCGATGACCATCGCCGTGTGTAATTTCAAAGGCGGTGTGAGCAAGACCACGACGGCGATGACTCTCGCGCAAGGACTTAGCCTGCGGGGTCATCGCGTGCTCGTGATCGACATGGATCCACAAGGCTCGCTGACCACGCTATTTGGCATCCTGCCTGACACCGAAGTTCGCGAAGAAGACACGTTTGTGCCGCTGGCCAACGGGGACGAGGACTCGCTGGACTATGCCATCCGCTCTACCTATTGGGACGGCATTGACCTGGTACCCGCTTCCCCTACCCTTTTCACCTGCGAATTTGGTCTGCCTGCACGACAGATGAAGGACCCAGAGTTCCAGTTTTGGAATGTCCTGAACGGGGGGCTTGGCGCTGCGCGCGAGGCCTACGACGTGATTCTGATCGACACGCCGCCCGCGCTGAGCTACGGCACGGTCAATGCCTTCATGGCGGCTGATGGCTTGATCGTGCCGACGCCGCCGAATGCTTTGGATTTTGCCAGCTCTGCACAGTTCTGGACTCTTTTCAGCGACCTGGCGCTGAACCTAACTCAGACTACGGGCGTGGATAAGACCTTCGAGTTCATTCACGTACTGCTCGCGCGAGTGGACCACAACGATGCCGCGGCCAGCGTGGTGCGCCAGTGGATCTCCGCGACCTACGCAGAGAAGGTTTTGCCGGTGGAGATCCCGAAGACGACGGTCACTTCCAACTCCTCCGCGGAGTTCGGTACGGTTTATGACGTGTCGCGCTATGACGGTAGCGCAAGCACCTATCGGCGGGCCCGCGAGGCCTATGACCGAGTCACAGAATTGGTCGAGCAATCCATCCAGGCCTATTGGGCCAAGACCGCTCAGTAAGGAGGCACATGTCGATCAAGGATCGTTTGCTGGCCAAGTCCGGCGATATTGGCGTGGCGCGGCCTGCGTCCGAAGAGCCGCAGTCCAGAGAGCGGGATAGTGCGCCGAAGACAGGGCCGGGGCAGATGCTTGCGTTCCGGCAACAGATGCTGGAACACACCAAGCAGGTCGAGTCGCTGAAAAGCGAGCTTGAGAAGTTTGACGGTGCTCAGGCAACTCGCAAACTGGACCCTAAACTCGTGCATCGCTCACGCTGGGCCAACCGGCATGACGATAGCTATACAGATCCGGAGTTCCTGGACCTGGAAGAGCGCATTAAGAGCACCAAGGGCAACGTTGTGGCTATCAAGGTGCGACCCCGTGAAGACGGTGAGTTTGAACTAGTCTTTGGAAGCCGCCGTCATCACGCCTGCTTGATCAACAACTTTCCTGTGTTGGCTCAGATTGACGAGGAGCTGTCCGAACGCGACGTGTTCCTGCAGATGGAGCATGAAAATCGGGACCGCAAGAACCCAAGTGCCTGGGAACAAGGCCGGTCATATCAAATGGCTCTGGACGCAGGGCTATGGCCTTCGCAGAACGCTATGGCGTCGGATATCGGGGTGAGCCAAGCGCACGTTTCCCGTTCGATTGCGGCGTTTGCCCTGCCCTCTACCTTGGTGGAGGCGTTCGATAGTCCAAACGATATCCAGTTTCCGTGGGTGAAAGACCTAACCGGCTTATCGAAGCTGGAGCCGCGCGTTCTCGCTGAGCGGTTGCGTCAAGCTAAGGAAGTCACGGAGCGCACGCCAAAGAAGGTCTTTGCTGCGCTGATGGACGACGGCCCGCGGGAGGCCGAGGCCCCCAAAGCGGCTAGGAGAAACACTGGCTTGGTATCTGTCAGCGTAAGCGGCAAGGACACGAAGGTCGTGTGCAAGAAAACTGTCCTGACCGAGGAACAGCAACAGAAATTGGCCGAACTCGTGGACGACTTCATCCAGGCTCAACTGGGCGTGAAACCGACCGCTTAACGCCGCTTATACATCATGTATAAGCGCGCGAAAGTTGGAGGGTTATACATCATGTATAAGCCGCCCTTGGCGCCTTATGCAGACTCGCAGTAGAAGCAGTGCCGGGATAGGGATTAGGCCCCCTACCCGGCACCTGACACCCCAAACCAAACCAGGAAATTGGAATGCTGACTCAATCATACCCTGCCCGAGCTGGCCGGGAGGCAAACGACTGTCATTTGCGTCCGTGGGCTTACACTGCCCTCGCCTTGCTTTCAGGCGCCGGGGGCGTGGTGGCTGCAGTAATTACCACGCGCTTTTTCGTGCTCGGCCTTGAGCGCACCGAAGCCGATGAACCAGCGCGCCAAGCGCTGATCGCCGCGGGTGCGCTAATGGTCGTCGTTGAATTGCTCGCCTTTGGCTTGGCCGCTCTCCTGCCTCGCACAGCGTTGCGCGCCGCCCGTTTCAAGCTTGTGGCGTTGGGCCTTGCCCTACTCGCTTTTGAGGCCGGCACGCTCTATGTCACCCAGGTGGCTATGGTACGCACGTCACAAGCGGCCTCGCACAGCCAAAACACGAGAATCCAAGAACTGCGCGCATCGATCGTGGCGCAGCGTGAAGCGGCAGCTGCCCTGCGCGAGACGTCTGCAAGGCAGGCGCAAAGCAGCAACGTATGGATTCGCGAGGCTGCCGCAAAGCAGGCCCGCCAGGCGCTGGATGTGGAAGCCAGTCTCGCCGGCCAAGTGACAGAGCTTGCTCGCCTCGAAGCCGCATCCGCGCCGACCTTGGCGGATACGCTGGGCGAACAAGGCATGATTGCCTATGCAGTGTGTCGGTCGTTGTTGATCGTCTTGATGGGGGTCGTTCTATTCGCTGTGGCCGGTGCACTTCTGCGTGCCCGCCGCACCGTCATCAATGCGGCTGACCCATGCGAGCCAGAAGTTGTGGCTGAACCTGCGTCACAGCCGCTTCCGACGATGCGGTCTACTGGAGGTCGGTTCGCCGCTGCACCGCTTGCCGCATTGGCCGCAGCACCGGCAGCGTTCGCCCAACCGCAGGTCACTGTACAAACGCCTGCGCCCGCCGAGCGGCCAACTGTAGCAACACCGCTGCACTCGACCGCATCAACGATGATGCAGCGGGCCGATACAGTGGCAACCGAAGCCCAGCAGACCCAGCATCGTGCAGTCGTTACGCATCGGGCTGTACAGGACTCCGGCACTGGTGAGGACGACGGCGCAAGGTTTCAGCGCGTACGCGCCGACATTCTGGCTGGCAGGCTCAAGCCTTCGCTGCGTGCTGTTTATGCCGCGCATGGGGCGACACAGGCTGTGGCGCGACGGTATCTGGCGGCACTGGAGACCAGCGGGGAAATCCAACGGGTAGGGCAGGGATACGTTCTGGCTGACGCTTCGTCAGGGACGTGATTCTGGGCCGCGGGTGAAGCCCATCTCTACTATGAGTCCTTGACATCCTTCCCCACTCAGAAAGGGTAGGGAGGATGTCAAGGACCTTCCAGGCAATCAAGGAAGGCCCGCGCAGGTAGAGTTATCTGCGCCGAACGGAGTAGACCAGAGCCTCTTGCGTTTGCGAGTCGAGCGCGTTCCAGATCTTGGTCTGAGTTGCGCTATCGAGACTGGGCCAAGCTCGCACAATGGCGCGACCGATATCAGTAGCCTGCGCTTGCTCTGGCGTCTGCATGGGCTGATGGCGACTAACCAGGGCACCCACGCTGGCCGCTACGATGACGCCTGCAATCACGGCAGCGGCCCACATTCCTCGCCTCTCCCAGCTTGCTATCGAATGTGGCGCTATCCGGTGAGAGGTAGGCCTCGAGATTGCAGCCCGTGGCGTCCCGTTAAGAGCGGTTAGCGTGGCCGTGGCCCGCTCGACCTTCTTGGCAGCGTCAGAGATTTTGTCTGCGAGTTGGTCAACGTCCTCGAAGTGCTGCGCCAGGAGGGCTTCGTGGACCTTTCGGATTTCACGCATAGCCGCGGTCTCTACTTGAACAACACCTTATAAACCGCGTCGAGATTATCGTTGGCCGAGTCTGCGAGGCGCTTGGCAAGGATCATTTGCACGCAATGTTCTTTCTCATGCTCGTCCTTGGCTTCTTTCAGCTTCGCGCGGAAATCGGTTGAGTCCGCCAGAATCTCGGAGATCGTCTTGCCCAGTGCCTTGCTTCGCTCGAAGACATCGTTCTCGAAGACGGCGGCCTCCGGCCTGACAACACATTTCTTCTCCTCACTGGCATAACCGAAGATCGCGCCAAACTCGCTATGCACATCGTCCTCGATGGCCATCTTGTTGAACACGACGCGGATCTTCTTAGCCGGCACACCAAGTGCTGACAGCGCGTCAATGGGAGATATTGTCAAATCTGGTGTACGAGGGCTGATCGTGGCCGGCTGTCAGGCGGCGAGTTTCTGCTGAACCGGCGGATTGTCATGCGCCGGAGTTCCGTCCTTGAAGGGAACGCCCTTCAAGAGCAGTTCGATGTGTTCGGCACCGTTGATGCGGCGCCAGGTTTTCTCGGCTTCCTCGATCAGCTTGAAGGCCAGGCCAAGGAAGGTCGCTCGGGACACGCAATTGCGCGTGCGCGTCGTGCGGTGACGCACGGTCGCGAAGGTTGATTCAATCGCATTGGTCGTGCGGATGTGCTGCCAGTGCTCGGCCGGGAAGTCGTAGAACGTCAGCAGGCTGTCTCGATCTTTGGTGAGCACGCCGGTGGCCTTGGGATACTTGGCGCCGTAGATCGTTACAAAGCGATCGAAGGCGGCATCGGCATCGGCCCTGGTGGCTGCCATCCAAATCGCCTGCAGATCTGCCTTGGCGCGGCCATGCTGGGATTTTGGCAAGGCGTTCAGGACATTGCCCATCTTGTGGAACCAGCAACGCTGGGTACGCGTGGCCGGGAACACCTCTTCCAGGGCAGCCCAGAATCCCATGGCGCCATCGCCGACCGCCGCCAGCGGGCCAGCCTGCAAGCCGCGGGATTTCAGGTCCAGCAGGACTTCCACCCACGATGCCTTCGATTCCCGATAGCCGTCACCGATCGCCACGCGCTCCTTCCTGCCGTCGGGCGTAACGCCGATGATCACCAGCAGGCATTGCCCGTCCGAGCCTTCGCTGCGCAGACCCGTATGGATGCCGTCCACCCACCAATACACATACCGCGCCGCTGACAAATCACGCTGATTCCAACTCGCATGCTCGTCTGCCCACTGCGCCTTCAATCGGCTCACCACGTTGGCCGATAGCCCTTTGGCATCCTCGCCCAGCAGCACCGACAGCGCCTCGCTCATGTCGCCTGTCGAGACTCCCTTCAGGTACAGCCAGGGCAGCGCCGCACTCACCCGCGGCGACTTCCTCACATACGGCGGCACGATCGCCGAGTTGAACTTCACGCCGGAACCGGACCGGTCGCGCACCTTGGGCACCTTCACGGCAATCGGTCCGGCGCCCGTCAGCACCTCCCGCTCCGGGAGGTAGCCATTGCGAACCACGGCGCGCTGCCCGCTCAACGTCTTGACGTTACTGAACTGCTCAAGCAGCTCTGCCAGTTCCACTTCGATCGCCTCCTGGATGACCCGCCGGGCCCCGCGCCTGATCAACTCCTCGAGCCCAAGCCCGATTTCCGATAGACCGACTGCTTCTTTACCCTTATCCTTGCTCATGGTGGTGGACTTTTTTTGTGCTGGTTTCCGATCTCGACAATCAGATTCTCAGCGAAAAGCTCCACCGCCCTCGACTCCGCGCCTCAAATCCCCCGCCGTACACCACTTTCGACTTTAGCTCCGTCAATGGTGGCGATGGTGTCTTTCTGCTGCTTGGATTCCTTCACGACCGGCACCACAAAATAATCAAAGTCCTCGTGGGATCTGCGGTATTGCGTCATCGCGTGGATGAAGGCTTCGATGTTGGAGGCCCCAATATCGATCACGGCAACGTCGTTCGTAAGCAGATGGCCTTGCAACTCATCATACTGGCTGGCCTTGATGCTCTCGCCGCCTTCGTCCGCATTGATTGTTTCGACGGTGATCAGATCGGTGTTCAGGCGCGGGGCCAGAAGATGGCGGGCAAGGGTGGACTTACCGACGTTGCCCGAAAAATTGATAACGGCGACACGCATTTAGGACTCCTTTTTTTGTCCGAGACGTTTGGAAAGGGTGGTGCTGGTTGAGTAACGCGAGAACTTCTCTTCGCGCGATTGCTGATTGGTCAGCGCATCGCGTACTGCCTCAGTGGCCGTATCGGCTGCTGCTTCGCGAGCAACGGGCTCACTTGTAAATGTGCCTTGGGGCTGTGAGGCCATGGGCAGGGTAGGGGGCGTCTGCGCGGCGGGTGTGGGCTGCACTCGGGTCTCCTTACCCCTCTGCTTACGGATTCGGTACAACGCGCTCTCCAAGCTCTTGAGGGTCATCCTGAAACCCTGTCCGTTCAAAGCATCCAGGATTGCCTGGCGCTTCACGCCAGCGCTGAGAGCTGCCTCTACCTCCTCGAACACGTCGCGCAAGCGTGCAGTATCGGAGCGCCCTTTGTCGTCTCTTGCCAATGCGCGCAGCGCGCCTGCCACGCTGCTTTTCTCCATCATTGAACCCCTCAAAAAGTGCGTATCGATGCAATTATACGTATATACCCCGGCGATGCAGTGCGACCACGGTGTCATTGCGAGTGTCATGCATTGTGGGCGCAGTGCCCGAGCAGTGAACACGCAGTGTCGTGGAGTGAATAGGCAGTGAATGTGCGGTGTAGCGGTATCGGATTTCCCACTAGTCGCAATGCCCGGTAACAGACGACACTTCAAGCAAATCTCAGGCCCTCATCGCGAGGCAACAAATAACAAGAGCGCTGCCGGCATTTCGAGGGTGGACGCCACTAGTACGTCCGTTAAGGGCAATCGCTATCGTCTGTTACCGAGCATTTCCAAATGCTCGGTAACAGACCGT
Source organism: Cupriavidus sp. BIC8F (assembly GCF_032465815.1). Classification (NCBI taxonomy): domain Bacteria; kingdom Pseudomonadati; phylum Pseudomonadota; class Betaproteobacteria; order Burkholderiales; family Burkholderiaceae; genus Cupriavidus; species Cupriavidus sp. BIC8F. The sequence continues at coordinate 155,192 of NZ_CP136098.1, forward strand.
GTTGTCAGCTCGATTGCCATGGCAGCGAAGCGCCGGCCCGCAAGCCGCCGTTTGCATCTGACGAACACGGATTAGCGCAGCATTCCCTTGCTGCATGGGAGCAACATGATGGCGTTGTAGGCAGCCCGGAACGGGGGCAATCGGTCTGGGGGCGGGCAACATCCGAGGACAGCAGCAGGCACAGCAACAGGGCCAGGATTGGGCGCACTCTCCTTGCGAGTTCACACGTTGAGTGAAGCGCGTGCGTTTAGCCTTCGGCTCAAGGCTCGACACCATGCTGCTCCGCCATCCAGGTCACGCCGAAGCCGGTTGCAACCTCCACCTGAACCCACTGTGCCGAAAACACGACATTCGATTCCGCCCGCACAAGGTATCTGCTAGGATTCCGACACCGAACGCCTGTTACACGACGCAGCGAGCGCTCGTGTAACGCGGCTATGTGCAAACATAGCCGCCGCCGATACCAATCCGAGTAACGGAATCTTCCAGAATCGCAACCCGCATCGGCAGGCAACGGCAAAAACAGCAACCCACCAGGCAGTGACCGACGCTCAGTGACCAGCCGCCACGGCAGCATACGCGCAATGGCCAGCACCCAATCCGGACGACTCCGGCAGGGTTGAAGGCGAGCAGCGTGGCCACGCCGGGTGGCAACCGAGCGGGACGACCTCGCAGGCCGGTATCACCGGGCAGTAGTCAGCCGAGCGCGGGAAGCAAAAGGTCTGGCACCGACCAAAATAGGCTTCAGGCCGCGGTGCTCGCGGGCCATCTCGAGGAAGCAGGGTCCGGACCCGGGCGGAAGCGGGATGGCAGCAATCGACAAGACCGAATGCAACCAGATCAGAAATCAGCCCGCGGTAGCCAACGGACGGTCGAGGACAAGAAGGCGAATACGCCTAGAGAGAGCAGGGGCGGCGAGGCCAAGTCAGCCGCACCGGAACCAACCGCAACCAGAGAAGTGCGAGGCACATGAATCCGAACAGAGCACGCGAGCAATCCCGGACATCGTCAACGGTCGAGAGCTACCTCCGGCGAGCGAACGGCTTGATGAATCGCTTGGCGAAAGAGATGGCGCTGCCTGACGACGCATATCCGCCGCCTGACGCGGTCGTAGCCTTCATGAAGCGGAACGCGTCCCAATGGAAGTGGTCGACGTTCCGGCAGTACCAGGCCAGTCTGGTCTGCCGCTACGAAATCGAGGCCGAAAGGACTGGCAACGCACTATTCACGCAGACTGCGGAAGAGATCCGGAGACTTCCTTATGGTGACTGCGTGCCACCGAAAGCTGTCGGCCAGACTTCCTCCCGTAAGCGCAAGGGCATCCGGAAAGCCGACTACGACCTGCTTGTCGCCAACCTCTCGAACCCTACCCGGAACGGTCGCTACGCCAAGCGCGCAAGTCTATGGTTGATGGCGGCGGTCGCGACCGGCTTGCGCCCACGCGAGTGGGAGTACGCCGAGCTGGACGAGACGACCGGCTTACTGCATGCGCGTAACGCCAAGGCCACAAATGGACGGGGAACCGGCCCGACGCGATCTGTCCCTGTTGCGCCCGAAGATATAGGCGTCGTGCGCGCGCATATCGCCTCCGTCCGCGAAATGCTGGCACAAGGAAGGTCCTTCACCGAAATCCATGAAAACTGCGCGGTCGCAGTCAATCGAGCTTGCAAAGCGCTCTGGGGGAACGACCCCACTAAGCGCTATGCGCTGTATTCAGCTCGTCACCAGTTCAGTGCGAACGCCAAGGCCGTGCACGATCACCAGGAAGTTGCCCGCCTGCTCGGGCATGCATCCACGCGGACGGCCAGAACGCACTACGCGCCCAAGCGTTCGGCCTGGCCGAAGTACCGCGACCAGAGTAAGCCGACACCGACCCCAAAGCCAGAAGGCGCATAACCGCTTGATAGCGGTCCGCAGGGGCTTCTGCTCCTACTGAGTGGGTTGTCTCCAACCCATTGTTTTGCAAGGAGAAATTTTCCTCCCCCGTTCGTATCTGCCGGTTTTGTGTAGCAAAAGACAATGCCGATAATTATTGCCCACTTCAGGCACTGCTCCTGAGCTTTACCCCGCTAGGCCCAGAAGGGCAGCGCACGTTCGCGAAGATGGCCACCGGCCAAATTGGGCCCAGGCCGCGACCCCGACTCGCGAGTGCGAGCCCAGGCCTGGCCCCTTGCGGTGAAGCCCACCTTTGCGGCAAGGCCGCATCTGGGTGCCCCAACTTGATGCCATCCCCCGCAAGTGGGGTGTCCAGAAGTTGTCACATCCGCCGTTTAATAAGAAATAACATCAGATAAAAGCAACGCGAAGATCACACGTCTCGCGAAGCAAAAACGATCTGTTCACGTCTCAAAAGAGTCTAAAGGATCACATTCATCGCTAAAACCGGGAGGGAAGTGCAATAACAAGCACACAGAATGGCCGGGTCGCGGGTTCTTTTCTTGTCAGTGAATGTTCTTGACAGTCAAAATCCGGGCGCGGTTTAATTGCGTACCATTTACACGATACATAATTACGCCAGTTCAAATGCCCGCTTCCGAAAGACCGCTGACGGCACTCAAGGCCATCCGCCTGGCGCGCAATCTCAGCCCAGACAAGCTATGCGAGGCCGCTGGGATTTCCCGTTCGTACTTCACCCGCCTAGAACAAGGTGGCGTACCCACGCCTGAGGTCGCGGCAAGCCTCGCACGCATTCTCAACTCGGGGACCTGTGGTCGCGACAGGGAAGGAGCGCCGAGTGAACAGAAGACCAAGCTGCTTGCCTCTTGCAAGCAGCTGTTAGAGCGCATGGGCGGGGTGTACATGATCGTGTCGGAGATCCACCTGCTTTATCCGGAGCGCTTCTCCGAACGCCTGCCAGAGAAGGACACCGCCGAATGACGTCGCCCAAACAGAAGCAATCGCCCGCCGCGGGCCCGGCCATGAATACGGACCCGATCATGCGAACGCTGGCCTCGTCCGGCTTCTACAAATCCAGTTTCGGTCGCCTTCTCCAAAGCAACCTCATCGTCGGCTGCGCCCTGGTCGGCTCTGTGGCACTGAACATCACCCAGTTCGTGACGCGTCCCGCCCCGGTCCTGGTGGGCATGACAGAAGCCGGTCGACTCATCCAGATCGTGCCGCTGTCGAAGCCGTTCGTCAGCAGCGAAGCTGTTCTCCAGAAAGTCCAGAAGACCGCAACGGGCGCGTTCTCACTGGATTTCGATGACACCAATCTCAAGGCAAAACTGGTTGCATTGCGCTCTCAATTCACCCGCGACGGCTACGCGTCGTTGATGGCGCAGTACGACACGTCCGGCCTCATCGAAAAAATTCGCACACGCCGCCTGGTGACATCCGCTGTCGCCACCGGAGCAGGCGTCATCGCCAATGAGTATGAAGCGCGGGATGGCTTGTACACATGGGAAACCGAGATGCCGATTGCCATCACCATCACCGGCCAGAGTGAGCGCAAGACCTACGAATGCCTGGTCAAGCAAACGGTCAAGCGCCTTCCGGTCGAAGACAACCCGGCAGGTATTGCGACGCAGTCCCTGCGGCTCAGCTGCAACACAAAAATCAACTAGGTTGAAGTCATGCCACAAGAAGCAGAAGAATTCTCCTTGCCGACGTCGCTGGATATCGTCCAGCAAGCGACTTGTGGGGAGCACGGTCATCCTCTCAGCACAGCCATGCAAACCGACTGGGCAATCCAACTCGACCTCATCGACGTTTTTGCGGCACCGAGGGACACCCTGATCGAGCTGCAGCAGAGTGCACCGTCGAAGCGGTGTCACGACTGGCTGCAAGGCATCATCGATACCCGGTCCATGGTCGCCGCAGTAACTGGAGTGCCGTTCTGACATGCACCTATCCCTTCCGCGGCTCTATGCGCTGCTGATCCTGTCGATCTCGACCGCCTGCGGCCAAGCCGCCGCGCAAGGCAGTCCTGGTGAACCGAACAAGGCCGGAGCGCCGTCGTCCACCGCTGCGGTGGACGACGCGAATGCGCCGCGCGCACTGCCGCCCCTCAAGCCGCCTCCGGTCGGCTCGGCTAACTTCAACAGCGCGGTGGATACGATCTCGCCGCTCACGAGCACCGAGATCCTGGACCTGCGTAAGCGGGTCGACAGTGCACGACGCGCTGCTTCCACCTATCCAGGTGTACCACCGAAGCCTGTCATCTCGACTACGACCGTGGATCTATCCCCGGGATCCACTCCGCCGATTGTCCGTGTGAGCAATCAAGGGGCAGCTGTTTCCATGGTCGACATCACAGGGGCCCCGTGGGACATCCTCGAAGTCAACAACCTCGGCAAACGGTACTTCGAAGTCAAGCAGCCGGCAAAGGACGTACCCACCATTACGATCACTGCGCTGGGTGATTACGTGGAAGGCAACGTCGCCATCTTTCTGAAGGGCCTCTCGATCCCGGTAATGCTTCGCATGGTCGCTGGCCAGCGAGAGACTGACTACCGCCTGGATCTCCGTATCCCGCGGCGCGGTCCCAATGCAATCGATCCCATTGCCGGAACGCCTTCGATCAATCTGCCGGCGAACTATCTGCAGACGCTGCTCGACGGCACTGACACACCGAACGCGAAGCCGATTCGCGTTGAGAACGCACCTCCGGGCACGCGCGCCTGGATGGTTGGTGGAAACGTGGTTTTGCGCACGACCCTCTTCCTGAATAACCCCGCCTATCAGGCAACGATTGCGGCAGCGGACGGTACTCGGGTCTACGAGTTGGCCCCGACGCCCGTTGCCACCCTTAGCGAGAACGGCTCTCTGCGCAACGTCTACCTCGAGCTGGAATGACCATGTCGGAACGAAAGAAGCTGCATCCTGGATTTAAAAAGAACGCCAAGGTAGCCATGATCGTGGCAGGCGTTGCCGCCGCTGGGGTAGGCATTGCTTACATGGCTGTAAATAGCCGCTCATCCCAAGGGGCCACCGTCGAAGTTCCGACGATAGACACCCATGGAGGGAAGAAGACCGAGGAGACTCCGAACTACTCGCGCGCGCTCAACCGCGCAAACGACAAGAATTTCCAGCAGGCCGAACAGGCGGACGGCACTTTCATTCCCACGCTTTCGGATAACAGCGGCAAGACGACTGCCCTTGAAGATGAGCTTGCTCAGCGCGCGAAAACCAGTCCCCCGACTCCACCGCGTGATATTGCGCGACCGAACCAGCCGACCCCCGCGGGTGATCCCCAGCAACAAGCTCAAATCACCTCGACGGGCCTGGGGGACCAGCTGCAGGGGCTGCGTGCGGTGTGGACCCGCGAAGAGTCTTCGCAGCTGATTCTCAACATCGCGGCACAAGGCAGCGACACCCGCAGCTCGGCAGCTACTGCGGCGAGCGGGGCTGCGACGACTGCCGCAGCAGCAAATAGCACCACGGGACGTGATGCCACTCCATATATCCGTGGCCTGGACCAGATTCCGGCGATCTATCAGAACAGTATCGATACGGACGCACCATCTGATGTCCTCGCCCGTGTCGAGACCGGCAAGTACGCGGGCAGCCTGTTCTACGGCACCGCACGTCTATCTAACGAGGTGATCGTTACCGACTTCACCAAGATGAAGACCCCATCCGGCGAAATGATCACCATTTCGGCAGTGGCCCTGGACGAGGAAGAGTTGCGGACCGCGCAACCAGCTGATGTCGATCACCGCTACGTGCAGCGTATTGGCGTCCCTGCATTGCTGGGCGCGCTGAGCGCAGCTGGTTCGGTTTACCAGAATGCTGGCTCCATCGTTCAGCAGACACCGCTTGGCGGCGTAACGACAACGACGAACCCAAATCCGAGCGGCAAGCAACTCGCCGGCGCAGCTACTTCTGCGGGCCTGCAGGCTACCCAGCAGGTCATCCAGCAGGAGAACGCATCGATCCCGCCGCGTCGCGGCAGAATCAAGCGTGGCGTTCCGATCATGGTGCTCTTCAAGGCGGACGCATACTTGAAGGAGTAGGGTTCACGCGCCGGCTGTGTTACGTATAATTGTATTGATACGCACTATGGGCAACCCATGACCCAGACAAACCACTTTGACGCCCACCTCGACACCAACGAGCACGAGGATCCGAATCACGACGCGTCCGAGGTTGACGTGACCGATGTTGCGACTTCGGACAAGCCCAAGCGAAAGCTGCCAACAAACTACCTCCTCTATGGTGCAGTTGCCGTAGCCGTGCTTGGCTTCTGGGGCTTTAAGAAGATGTCGAAGCCTTCCAGTCCCGCTGAGATCGCCGCCAGCGCACCGATGAGCGACGGCGGGATGATGGGGGCGTCGGGTACACAGCGTCCCGCGGCGGAATCGTTCGCGCCCGTCCAACCTGCGCCGCAGGGCTTTGCTCGCAGCCAGCCTGCAGAACAGCTCGCAGAAAAACCACCAGAACAGCCCGCAAGCAACAACAACGGGCCGACGTCGGCAATCGAGTTGCCCGCTTCTAACGCCATCGCGGGCGGCACCACCGCCGCGTCGATGGCGGCGAACGACGCCTTGCCCGCAGGCGCGATCCCGAGCACCAAGGCCAGCACGGTGGAAAGCGGGCGCAAAGAGAGCACCGATTCCGCCATCCTGGAGCAGCTGAAAGCGCAGACGGCGCAGCTGGAGGACATGGGAAAGCGACTTTCCGCCCTCGAAACCCGACGTGTTGAAGGCAAGGCCGAGTCGAAGCCCGTCCGCGCAAGCAAGCCACTATCTGCCGAAGACCGCGCCCGAGAGAAATCCGCAGGTGTGGTGCGCGTGAAAGCAAGCCGTTCGCGCTCCTCCGCCAAAGAGGAAGTGCAACTGGGCTACAAGATCAAGCAAGTCATCCCCGGCCAGGCCTGGCTCGAAGACGACTCCGGCAAGCAGTATGTAAAGGCCAAAGGTGACAAGCTCGGCGGTAGTGAGATCGTTGAGATCGACGCAGACAAATACATCGTCCGCACGACAGCCGGGATCATCCGCTAATGGACCTCACAACCATCGTCACCCAGATCGGCGCGACGATTGTCGAATTCCAGTCGCTTGCCGCTGCCGCGGCCTACGGGGTAGGCCTCTGGTATATCGCCAAGGCGATCAACAGGGGCATGAAAGCATCCAGCCACCCGGGCGGTGGCGAAACGTCGGGTGCGGCGATTTTCACGACGCTCCTGGTTGGCGCGATCTTGCTCAACCTCACCAGCACCATGGGCGACCTATGGGAAACCGTGACGGGCGAGCGCGGTGCAGGGTTCGGGATGGTTTCCTATTCCGGCGCGAGCGCTGCCGGTGTGTTTGCACCGGCCATCAATGCGATCTTCACCATCGTCTCGACCTTCGGATGGTGGTACGGATTCAAGGGCCTGACCATGTTCAAGAAAGCATCGGAGGGACACGGTAGCGGCGGATACGAAGACTATGCCTGGAAAGGATTCATCCATGCCATCGGCGGAGCGGCGATGGTCAACATCGCCAGCACCGTGGATGCGTTCAAAGAAACCGTTGGCTTGACCTTTTAACCAATCCCCCTGATGGAGATCAACATGAAACACTGGATCAACGCGGCTCACATCGCCGTACAGACCCACAGCCGCGCCGTGAAATTCGGCACGGCGATGGCAATCATTTTCGGCGGTCTGCTGTACCGCAATCCCTCGCTGGCGTGCACGCTGCTGCTATCTACGGCGATCTGCCTGTACGTCATGCTCTCATCGGGCAAGACGCTGCGCCTCGAAGCTGGCAGCATCGCCGCAATCGCCGCTGCTTCCGTCACGCTGTCGATGCTGCTGTCGCCTGACGTCGCGCACGCGGCGGGCGGCATTGCTGGATGGGCTCGGTCCATTAAGGCACAGCTTGGCGACGTCTACGACCTGATGATCTATGGCTCGTATGGCGGCGGCATGATCGGGCTGATCACCAGCGTGGTGAATGGCAAGAAGAAGTCGAACGGCGACCAGAGCATCAAGACCGCCAGCATCTACGGTAACGGGCTCGGCGGCGTGGCCCTTATGATGCTTGGCTACCTGGCGGACTCTCTTGCCGAGTCGGTCGGTGGTAGTTCCGGCCAGATGAACCGGATGCCGGGCGGCCTCTAAGAAGGGAGTCGCGGGGATGACGGAGAACACCGCAAACATGGGTGACGGCCTGGCAGACAACGCTCCGGCAGGCGTCACATGGGAGGCGGCGACCGAGGGGATGCCACCTCCTTCTGAGACGCTCGGCTCGAACTTTGCCGTGCGGCGCTATGTGCCGCTTGTGTTCTCCGTCAAGCGCCAGCTCTGGCGCAAGCATGACGACGCCATGGAAGCCGCTGATGCGGAGTACCGCACAAAGCGGGAATCCCGATTACAGAAGGGCAACTACCAGTGCGTCTTCTGCGGCTTTCGCTCGAAGCACACCGAGATCCATCACAAGAACGACAACCACGCAGACAACCGCGGCGAGAACCTGATCGTCGCGGATCCGCTTTGCCATGGCACGCAGCATATCGGCCAGGTGGGATCAAAGCGGCATGGGTTGATGATCGAGATGGCAGGCTTACCGCAGGCCGAGCTGAATCACCTGCAGCGAACGATTGCCGTGGCTCTGGAGATCGGCACCGAGGAAGAAAAACGGGAAGCGTCAGCGCTTCTCCAACACCTCGCCAGTCGCGGGGAACTGGTCGTCAAGGTATGGGGCAGCGCTAATCCATCCGACTTTGCGAATGCAATGCTCGAACTGAAGGACCACGAGATGGAAAAACGGGAGAGCGCGTTCACCGGCCTCGGCTTGCTCTATCGACCTTCTCGCTTTGTCGAGTACATCGGTCGCTGGGTAGACGAGCTGTACAAATCGCTCCCCACAAACACCTGGCAGCGTATCTATGACCGTGCAGTCGGCAACCGGTAGAGGGGAGGGGCCAACCACTGACGCGGACAACGAAATCGTCATCCCTGAGGTGGGCGTCCTCCTATACGACAACCCCAACGAGTGCACCTCCGGGCACGCCTCTGTCAATGGCTCACCGGCGACCCATGTTCGCCTGCATTCCGACCTCGCCAACAACGTCATCTGGGTGACGAATGGCGCGTGGAGTCAATTTATGGTGCAAGGACACCGGAACGTCCACAACCTGCGGGGCTCCGACTTCTTTCGTACCAACATCACTCAGATCGGCGCGGATTTAGGCCTGGACATGAACACCACAAACTCGGCTCAGGTCGCGCCAACAATCAGTCTCATCGCATCGCGGACATTCAAGCTCCTCGCCGAATGCTATGAGTGGAAGCCGAACGAAATCGCTAATGCGGAGAAGCTCCACCAGAACATCAAGTCACGCTTCCCGCGCGATGTGAATCTGAACAACCCAGCACTGGAGCGCGGGCTGCAGGCGGCATATCAGACCGACTCTGCCACATCCAAAGCGGACTTCATCGCAGACTCAGTGTTTCTCACGCTGCGCATGAACCGCCTCGCCCATGCCAAACGCGTCCTGTCTTGCCCAGTACCGGAAGACGCCTGGGAATACATTCCAGGCGTGGCCCTTCCCAGCAGTCACCGGGAACGACTCGCGTTCTGCCTTTCACATGAGCATCCCGTGCTCGCTGAGGTGCTGGTGGACATGTCTCGGGCCGACTCGCAATATGCGGCACTGTCAGCGTTCGGCCAAAAGGCAAGCAGTCGCATGGTCCTGCGTGAATGGGTATCGCACCCGGAGTTGCTATGGCTCTCCCGCTTCGCGCCCGTGGAGATTAAGTCGGTCTTCCGGTCTTCGCGCTATGTGGCCCTCCCTGAGCGAACGCAGTTGCCTGTGGCCCTGACCTCGGATCCCTTGCTGGAACTGTCCTACTCGGCAGGCTTGCTTGCTGAGAACCACTGGATGAGTCTCGCAAGCGACGAGTACAACAAGATCACCAAGAGAAAGCTGCTTTCCTCTCGCGCAGTTTGGCTGCGCGCCGCAGATAGGGCCTTGTGCTTCGCTCTGGCGAAGAAGGCTGTCGACAGGGGCTTCGTGGTAACGGGGTACGGCACGGGCGCGGTCCGCGTTCGCATCCAGCGCTCCGAGTTGTTCCAGGCACTGGAGTTCGCCATCGAAAACCAGCTGGTCGCGCCGAATTTCAGCCGCATCATTCACGCAGGAGATGCCGATGCAGCCGCAGCAGCATGACGCTCCCATCAACCTGGAGGAGCTGAGCGAGATCCTGTGCGCCGTCGCAATCCGCGCTGGTAATTTCGTCAGCCTAGACGTACTCGCGACCATGTCGCCTCTGCAACGCGTCATGCACGCGGTGAAGATGGCGAATGACGCTTTGAGTATCGACCCCGTCGTTGCCAAAGTGCTCAGCGAAACCCAAGCAGCCCCCGTACTGAAGATCGAATTCATGAAGAGAAGGAACGCACAATGAGCAGGGCTCTCGCGACAAATGTAGTAGAAGGCGTGGAGTCGATCCTCGCATGGCTCGCCAGTTTCGGACTCGGCGCAGATCTTCCGTCGTATTGCCACCTCGAATCCGCCATCGGTCTTGACGAGGATGACCCCCGTACCATCGCAGCGCGAGCGAAGAACCCTGAAGGGGTAAAGCCGTACATTCTGCTGACGCGCGAATGTTCCATGCTGACGGCCTTCGAGTTGACTGGCAGCATGGACGTGGTCGGCGAAGCAGAATTCGAGACCATCACATCCAAGGTCCACGACGCCCTGGCCTCATACTTCCAGCGCCCCGGGCATAGTATCGAGATCACGTTCGAGCGCGACCCGGCACTCATGCGGGCCCACGTCGACAAGATGATGGAGCCGGCCTATGCCACGGCCAGGCGTCTGGGACTCGATGGCTTGCGCGACGTCCTCGATGACCGCTGCGCCCGCGTTGCCGCCCTGTGTCAACACGAGTCTTGCCTGCTCCTCGTCTATACGCATCTGTCGTCCATGTCGTCAGACGAACTCAAACGAGAGATGGCTGACCATCGCCAGCGTATCAAGGACAACAACATCCCCGCGGCAAGGTACGCACAATCGCCGACTGCGCTGATCAAAGGCCTGCTTCACACGCACGAAACGATCATTGAAGCCATTGAAGAGGACCTCCGCTCTGCAAAGATGCACATCGGTCGCCTCTCGACCCATCATGCCCTGCGCGAGATCCGCCGCACCTTTGATCGTCGGAACACCAGCCTGGATTGGAAGGCTGCATTGCCCGGCGACCGCTACACACCGCGTGCTTCGTCGCGCAAGAATGACGCCTCCAATCTTCTGCTTCCCAAGCTGTCTCAACAGTTGTGCAAGTCGAAAGCCGACACGGACGGCGAGTTCGTCGTCATCAACGGCCAGTACCACGGTTACTGCTTCATGGAGTTGGGTCCGCAAGATCCTCGCGACTTCATGATGCTGTTCCGGCGCATGGGCGACCAGCTCCCATGGCGAGTGAAGTGGACCATCGAGCCGGGTGGGATCGACTCCATGGCCATGAAGAAAACCATCGTGGATATCACGGCATTCTTGAGTTCGACTAATGCCGCTATCAAGCGCTCGTTCGACGCCCTGCAGGATGCCCGTGAAAACGGCGAGCACGACATCACCGTGAAGATCTGTGCATCCACATGGGCGAACAGCAAGGCTGACTGCCAGCGGCAAGTTTCTTCCATTGCGAAGGCGCTGGAAGGGTGGGGTATCACGCAAGTGACCACCGATGCCGGTGATCCAATTCAGGGCCTTGTCTCCACACTGCCGGGTTTCAGCGAGAAGAACATCGCTCCCCGGATGGTTGCGCTCCTGAGCGACGTGGTCCGGATGCTGCCGTGGCAGCGTCCGGCATCGCCCTGGTTCGAAGGCGGTTCGATCCCCCTCCGCTCGCTGGATGGCAAGCTCTACCCCTACCAACCGACGTCGTCAAAGCAGACCGCATGGATCGATCTGATCTGGGCAACCATGGGGTCCGGTAAGTCGGTGTGGCTCAATACCCTGAACCTCGGATCGATCCTCTCGCCCGGGTTGAAGCGTATCCCGCTGATCACCATTATCGACGTAGGTCCGAGTTCCGCTGGGCTTATCGACCTTCTGCAAAGCGCACTGCCCGAAGACCGGAAACACGAGGCAATCTACTTGCGTCTGCGCAACACCGACGAGTTTGCGATCAATCCGTTCGACACCCAACTCGGTTGTCGATACCCGACGCAGTTCGAGCGTGAATTCCAGATCGCGATGATCAGCATGCTCGCTACGCCAGCAGGACACACTGACCCGCCTGAAAGCGCCCCCGAGCTGGCAGCGATGATGATCGATGAGGCATATAAGCTGTATGCCTCGCCGGGATCGATGAAGCGTTACGACGCCATGACAGACGAGGCGGTTGATCAGGCCTTGGCCGAGGTCCGCGTGGCGACCGACGACAAGACGACCTGGTGGGAAGTCACGGATGCCCTGATGACCGCGGGCAGGCCGCGTGAAGCGCGCCTGGCGCAACGATTCGCTGTGCCCGTTCTCTCCGATCTCATTGACGTCGTCCGCAGCGCTCCGATTCGCTCGATTTTCTCGCCGAGCGAGGATTCCCAGGCCCGTACCGCGTCCGGCCTGACGCTGATCGACAAGATGTCCCAGGTACTAACGACCGCGCTGCGCGACTTCCGCATCATTTCGAGCCATAGCCGATTTGAGATCAACGAGAACTCGCGGGTTGTGGCGCTGGACCTGGACGAGGTGGCACGGGGCGGCGGCGAAGACGGGGAACGTCGCGCCGGCATCATGTTTGTCTTCGCCCGACAAATCGCGGCCCGCCAGTATTACTTGTCCGAAGAGATCCTCAAGCTCTGCCCGCCGCTGTATCAGCGCTATCACCAGGAGCGTATCGAGGAAATCCGAGATCAGATGAAAGGCCTGTGCGTCGATGAGCTGCACCGCACTGGCGGCAAAAAGGCTTTCCGGAAGCTGCTTTCACTGGACCGTCGGGAAGGACGTAAGTGGGGCATTCGCGTTTCGCTCGCCTCCCAGTTCATGACCGATTTCAACACAGACGGAGAGTCGATCACGGAATCCGCATTTTCCGTTTACATCATGAACGCTGGCACCAGCGACACACAGAAGGCTGCGCAGGATCTGTTTGGTCTATCGGACTCGGCCATTGAGCGGTTGAAGCGCGATGTGCATGGCCCCGGCAAGTTCCTGGTATGGCACCAGGTCAAGTCAGGCGTCGTCACCCAGGTGCTGCACAATGCGCCGGGTTCGATTGAGCTGTGGGCCTTCTCCACGACACCGAAAGACACGGCTCTGCGCCGACGGCTGTACCGTCACATGAAACCGGCCACTGCGCGCAAGATTCTTTCCAAGGCGTTTCCAGCCGGAACCGCCGAAGCGTATCTGGAGCAGCGCGAGAAGGAACTGACTGAGAGCGAGTCAGATGGCGTCATCGACATTGTGGCCAGCGAGCTGATGGCCAAGTACCAGGCAGATATTCAGGCGGAAAGGATGGAAGCATGAGCGAAGGCAAGAAGCCGGGCGTCTGGCGCAGGGTCGGGAGGGCGGTGAATCCCTTTTCGCCTGTTGTCTCGATGAAGAAGACGATGAGCAGCGGCTGGCAAACGATTCAGGAGCTGCAGGCCGAACTGGCGAACCAGCGTCGCAACCCACGGGTGCGCACCTTCCGCGAGGCCATGTCGGCGCGCCCCGCTGATGCCGTGCCGCTGGAGGATATCCAGCGCGGCTGCTTAACGAATCGGCGCATTGCGCTCGCCTTCGGCTTCCTGGCCCTCGTGTACACGGTCGCGAGTCTGGTACCAGGAAATCTGTTCGGGGCGTTGACCGGCCTGCTGTTCACCATTCTCTGCGTGATTCTCGCGACGCGATACTCGCACCGGTCGTGGCAGATCGACATGGGGCAGGCGTCTCCCGATGAACCGCTTCCCGGTGTTCTTGACTTTCTGCATAGCAAGGGCCTCGCGCGGAAAGTATTGGATCCGAAGCTGTTCGATTAGGCGTATTCTTCCGTATCGTAATCCTTATACATAACAGAGGCATGTGATGAGCCTTTTCTCGCGTGCGCTGGTCCGAACAGCCAGCATATTCGCTGTCCTTCTGGTCAGCTCGGCGTCAATTGCACAGACGTCTGTAGGGGAGATCCAGAACGCAGCCAATCGATCTGGCGACAAGTCCATGGCGCTACTCGAGATGGTATTCGGCAGCATTGTTCGGAACCCTCTCTCGGCCTCGGGTGGTGCTGGGGGCGGGATGCTTGCGAACATGTTCCTCGTCATCACGTCTTGCATCCTGGCTGTTGGCGTGATCTGGGCGATCTACCATTTCGCTACCAGCATGATCGCCACCGGCCAGGACGGCGAGTTCCTGGGACAAAAGAAGTCGTCACCATGGTTCATGATTCGCATGGTGATCGGCTTCTGCTCCCTGGTTCCGATCTTCGGCGGCTACTGCGGTGCGCAGGTCGTCATGCTCTGGGGCACGATGATGGGCGTAGGGGTTGCGAACCTCACGCAGGACGCTACCATCGCGGTGCTCAAGTCAGGCGGATCCATGGTCGCAACGCCTGCTTCCCCAGCTTCCAATACGCTCGCCCAGTCACTGTTTGAAGCGAATCTCTGTGGTGAGTCGGTGAATATTGCCATTGCACAGATGCCAGCCGAGGGCGGGGTAAGTGCTGATGCCGCGGAGCGATTCGCACCTTCGATCTCTAGCAAGAGCATCAATATTGTGAATGGCCGGGGGCAGTCGTGCGGCGGCGCGAAGCTGGAGTTGCCCCAACCAGTAGCCATGTCGGCTGGGGCGGAAAGCATTGCCGGCTATGGGCTCGACGCCTCGATCCTATTCAGCCCTATGCAGGCCGCCCATGAGTCCGGTCTGTCCGCGATGCAGTCGACCCTAAGCGGGCTGGCTCAGCAGTATGCGAGCGCGGTGAACAATGGCAGTTCTCCACCGGACGTGAGCGGCGCACTCAGCTCGGCGGCACAGGCTTACGAGAACACCATTCGCCAGGCCATCGCCGGCTCGCGTGGCTCCATTGATGCGCTAACCAGTCGTATCGAGCAGAACCTCAAGCGTGACGGCTGGATCATGACCGGGGCCTGGTACCAGACCTTCGCTCAAGCAAACGCGCAAGCCACTGCTTTGGCAAACGCTACGGCGTCCGGCGTGGCCGGCACAGATCCGAACAACCTGGCTTACCCGCAGCTGTATCGGAAGGTCTTGACCGCATATCAGCAGCAGCGAGCAATGGATGGGTCCAATGCCTCAACAAGCGCGAACGCCGTCGCCGCATTGAAGACGGGATCCACGGACGCGAAAGGCTTTGTCGCCAGCATCTTCAGCGGGCAAGAATGGGTCAAGGCCGCCATCAACCTGAATGGGAACAATGGTGGGGGCGGAGCTACTAACCCGATGATCGGGATGAAGAATCTGGGCGACTCTATCCTGATGGGTGGATGGGTGGCGCTGGGAACTTATACAGCCATCAAAGGCGGTTTCGCGGCCTCAGATTCGACCCTCGGGAAGGCCGTAACAGCCGTAGTAGACGTGGTCACGTTTGGAGCGGCGGGCACTCTCAAGAAAGCCGCAGGAGGCGTCCTCGAAGCCTTGGGGCCCTTCATCATTGTCGCGCTCCTTTCGCTGTTCTTCTTTGGCGCGATGCTGTCTATCTATATCCCGATGGTGCCGTTCATCATCTGGTTTGGTGGCGTCACGTCATGGTATGCCGTGGTCGGAGAGGCTCTAATCGCGTCACCCCTCTGGGGCATTACGCATCTGGATGGTGATGGCGAAGGTCTCGGGCAGCGGTCGACGCATGGCTATATCTTCCTGCTGAATGTCCTCTTTCGGCCCGCTCTGATGATGATCGGCTTCGCCCTCGGCGGGGCAGGCGTCATTGTGCTGGGAACGCTGCTAAACACGATGTTTGGCGTCGCCATGGCCAACGCACAGTTCGATAGTACGACAGGCTTGGTAAGCATCATTGGCTTCATCGCGCTATACATTTCGCTATGCCTGGGACTTATCCACGGATGCTTCAACCTGATCCATGTCGTCCCCGACCAGGTGTTCTCGTGGGTTGGTGGGCACATGGCTGGACATCTCGGTCGCGATACAGATGATAGAGCGAAGCAAGTCTTTGTCGGTGGCCTGGCAACAGGTAAGGATGCCGCGCGGAATTCGATAGGAGCTATGGGTCGTCCGCCTCGGGCTGCGCCTGGTCCGAAGCCGCCGAAAGTCTCGACTGAGGCATCGTCTAAACCACCATCGTACTGATTCTTATCCATTCCCAATGGCTCGCAAATGCGAGCCATTTTTTGTCCCGTAAGACGCGCGCCCGCGACGAAGCAGCAGCCGAGATCCGGCACACTTATCCCCGATGCCTGGTGTGTCGTGGCCCCCTCCTGGCCTGTCATGCATAGGCCATTTCATATCAGCGTCGACGCCGCGTGATATCTCAGGTGAGCAAGCCAAGAGGCCCGAAACAAAATGGCGAGCCATCGGCTCGCCATTCCTTTCCTCAGTTGGATGCGCGCGTCAGGACGCTTTACGTCCTTCCATAGCCTCGTAGTACGCCGCATCACCAAGAGCCTGACGATTTTTCTGCACCAGGAGGTAGTTGCGGGGGTCTACCCGTGCCAGTTCGGCCAGCGCGGCGTCTTTGACAGCGCCGACGGCCTTCTCGCGAGCTTGGGCTTCACGAAGCTGTTGCTCGAGCCGGTGCGCGTAGGCAGCCCATTCATCGACAGCTTGCGCGTTGGCGTTCGCGACTCGTGCATTTGCCCTCGCTTGCCCCATGAACAGCATGTCCATCGCCATTTTTCGCCTCGCCGTGTATACGTTGAGGTCAATATATCGGACGTAGAGGCGACCACGCAAGCTGATTTAGCGCCCAGCCGGCTCAGCACTGCGAGGCAGCGGTCGCCGACTCCTTGAGTCGAAACCTGGCTCGGCTGGACGTCCATCCTATGCTGACTGCAGTAGTTGGTCAGAGCCGTATATCTATCTGGTCATCGGGGCCGGGGAAACTGTGGGCAGCCGCCGACCGGTGGGGAAGTGCTGGGCAACCCGAAGGGTTGTCCAGCGCTTCCCCACGGGGAACCGCGCAGCGGTTAGGCGGGAACCCGCGAAGCGGGCTGTCCATAGTTTCGTCGGGCAAGTCCCGCTCGAAAGGTTTTCCACAGCGATGAGCAGGTTAACTACAGGTGAGATATAGGTAAACCATAAAGGCAAAAATACAGGCACTACAGGGTATACCTGCCAAGCCGCCACCAGCTTGGATTTGTGGCTAGTTGGCGCGACCAATTCACCTCAGAATCGCGACCATTTCACCCACGCAGCGCGACTATTTCACCCCAACGCCTGCGACCATTTCACCTCAAATAGCGCGACCATTTCACCCAGGATAACTTTGATTATCCACAGGCTTTATCCACATAATTGAGCGCGACCATTTCACCCCACTGTCGTCTGCCACCACAACGTGGAGTCGAAGTCCTTTTGCCTCAACGACTTACCAAAACTCTTGCCATCTCACCCGGCAGCCGTTCGCCACAAGGTCCCAGAGTTCTCCCATTGTTTGCCAAATCGTCCCAGAGTGCTCGAAGCCACATGACCGGCACGCTACCGATGGGGGGCACAGGTAGAGCGCAGTCGTGCGAAAATCCGCGAAGTGGAAAACGCCCCAATGTGGGCATGCTAGAGGGCGAAAAGAAGACGCGATCAAGCGCCCACACCAGCATGTCGCCGCGATGCAGGAAGAGTTCGGGCGTGGAGGGCGCCCGCATCCGGCCAATTCGGGGCCGCAGCTTGATACTATCTCGAAATCCCAGCAAGGAACGGGCACCCCGTACTACTCGCGGCTTCCTTTACGGTGCAGGCATATAACGAGCGGTCACTATTAGTCCCGAAACGCCCCTACGAAAGCAGGGGTTAGGTTCTCGCCATTTGACCGTTAACATTTTGCTTCGACCACCGGAATCCGGCGACATACATTCTGGTGGCCCCAGGGCCCATTGCAAAGCTCTAGGGTACTGGTCGTGCTAGACATGCCCGCAAGCCAATAGAGTCTCTGCACTGGCAAAAACTTCTTCCGCATGGAATCCGACCCGCCTGGAATAGACTCTGAGAGGACAAATGCGCCTGTACTACATGACGAGCGAGCGCTGGGGATCATCTGACCTTGCTCGCAAGCATCTAAAGTTTTCACGGTTCGACGACCTCAATGATCCATTCGAGCTGCTAAGCGCGCACCTCGGGGAGCGGTCAGCGCGTCGTTTCTATAACAGTTTGAGGCGCGCCGTTGCCGAACGTTTCGGCGTGATTTGCTTTTCGGATAACTGGCGCAGCCCGGTTATGTGGGCACACTACGGGGACAAGCACAAAGGCTTATGCCTCGGCTTCGACGTCAAGGAAGCGGCCGAGGTTAAATATGAACCACAACGTCTGAGACACAAGCTTGATCAGACGCAGACTGGTGTTCGCGTGTCGGCAGAACTGGCCAAGATCGCCATGACGACGAAGTTTGATGAGTGGAGCTATGAACGAGAGTGGCGGGTCTTCAAGGAATTGACAGCACAGCACCCCGACGGAAACTATTATCAGGAGTTTGGCGACTTCATACAGCTACGTGAGGTCATCATCGGTGCTCGCTGCAAGCTAACAGCAATCGATATTTCCAAGCTTGTCGGCGATGTTGAGCAGTCCGTGACCGTTATCAAGGCACGCCCAGCCTTCCAACGATTCGAGGTTACCCGCCAGGTACGGGTTAAACCATTTGTCATTGACAAGCACATGCTTAAGCAATCAGCCAATGCTCGACGTTAGGGAGCATAAGTGTTGGCATCCTAGCCAAGCCGTTGCCTTAAAATGCTTGCTCCGATGCGCCAGCTGGAACATCAGCCGGTTTGCGATGTCGCTTGCCGTCCTGCTGTTCGCCAAAGCGGTACGGATTGTGCCGACCGCGCCAGAGACAAGCATCCCGGCAACCAAAGCTAGGCCAGACCTGTGCGTTAATCACGCTCCGCGGCCAGCGGCAGGTTCTGCGCGGCGTATTTCCCGTGGAGCCGGCGGCGTAGCGGACCGTGCGAGAGCCTCTGTGCGGTACCGCACAGAGGCTCTCGCCATCCGACAAACGCACCATGCCTAACGCCCCCAGACGCCAATCCGCCTCCGATTGCCGGGAAGTCGCAGCCAATACCCGTCCCATACTGGCTTCGTCTCGGGACTGCGGCGGCCATGGCCGCCTACCAGGTCCGTCTGGAGCTGCGCTCTGCACATATGTGTGATGGCCGACGGTTTGCCACTGTGATCCGCTGCTTTGCGCATGATTACAGCCGGCTGGCCATATCATCGGTTCGCTTGCCACACTAAGCCGCCTATACCGGTCAGCCAAGATCGCTAAATACCTGAAAGGAAACAACTTTGGCTCTGAGCGCGATGGCAAAGCTCTCGGATCATATGGCAAACGACACTTTTGCAACGCGACCATTTCACCTCGCGCTGGGAGCGGGGCGCGACCAATTCACCCCATCTCTTGTATGTGCTGCATGAGGCTCTCTTTGATGGGGCGCGACCAAATCACCTCACGCTGTGGGTCGATGCGCGACCAAATCACCCCGCAGTGAAAGCCTTCTGGTCTGGGAAGGGCGCCTGCTTGCCACAGCTTCGCGCACCTGGCAACCGTTCGCCACAAGATCTGAGAGTCTTCGGATCGTTTGCCAATTGGTCACAGATTCTCAGAGATCATGTTCCGCTACAGGGTTGATCGCGCGCGAGGGTGATCAGTTGAAAAAGGGCGATCAAAGCGGGCCCGTGCCCTACCGAAGGGGGGTGCACAGGTAGCGCGGAGCCGTGCGGAAATCTGCAGCACAACAATAGGGAATGACGATGCAAAGAAATATTTCCGTGGCACTCGCCTCAAGTTGCGCCATGCTGGCTGCGTGCCAAAGCGTTTCTGACGTGGTACCGGCTGGTGGCGGCACCTACATGGTGGGGTCTGAAGTTCGAGGAGGCTTCTCTTCATGGGCCGAAGTCAGGGCACTCACACTAAATCGCGCCAACGAGTATTGCGGCAGCCAAGGCAAGGAAATGGAGGCCGTGGACAGCAAGACGAGGGGGGCGCGGGGTTGGACACCCCAAGAGGCTGAACTCACCTTCCGTTGCGTGGAGGCGAAGAGATCATGAAGCGCGTAGTCCTACCCTTCCTTATTGCGCTGATTACAGGGTGCGCCAGCACAGGCGTCGTGCCGATGGACGGCGATACCTATTCCATTGCAAAGAGAAGCGCTCAAGTTGGCTTCGGGCCGGCTGACGGCGCCAAGGCTGACATCTATAAGGAAGCGAACGAGTTTTGCGCGCGCGAGGGAAAGAAGGTCAAGACTGTGGACCTTCAAACAACAAACTCCGGCTTCGCGAGGCCAGCAAGCGCATCGCTTCAGTTCCGCTGCATGTGAGCGGCGAATCAGAGGAAAACGCCTCTTGTGGGGCATCTGGGAGTTGCAAGTTATGGGTGAAGCAAAACGGCGCGGTAGCCGGAGCCAGCGGGTGGCTGCGGCATCCTCAGCAAATCCCAGTCCGGAAGCCATGCGAGAAAGCATGGGTTTTCCGGAATCCTGCAGGTTCGTTGGCTATGTCGTGCACCTACCCGACAGCGATGAGTTCCTGGCTGGTGCCAGCGAGCCACAGCCTGGCGCCGCCCTTTACCAGTACGACTTGTAAAGAAAACGCCCCCGCGTGATGGGAGGAAAGCTAACGTGGACGAACCGCAAAACGAGCGCAAGCAGGATTCGGGCTGGCGGGCCAGCGCAAAACGGCTGGAGAATCAGCCGCCTCCCAGAGAGGTGGCTTCGTTTGTTCGGACAGGGATCCGGGATTTTTAAGTGGAAGCGCTGGGGCGGTGGTTATGCTGCCAATGGGATTGCAGGCAGTGTCGCGAAGTATGCCTCATCCGGGGTCTGGTCTTCCAGACTCGAATGGGGCCGATTTTGGTTATACCAGGTCAGGTAGGCGGCAATCGAGCGCCGCGCGTGGCTGACCGAGTCGTAGGCTTTCAGGTAGACCTCCTCGTATTTGACGCTGCGCCACAGGCGCTCGACGAACACGTTGTCGCGCCAACTGCCTTTGCCGTCCATCGACAGATCAATGCCGCGGCTGAGCACAGTATCGGTGAAGTCGGCCGCAGTGAACTGGCTACCCTGGTCGGTGTTGACGATCTCCGGCTTGCCGTATTTCGCGAAGGCCTCTTCCAGCGCCTCGACTGCATGGCAGCTCCCCAGCGTGATCGCCACCCGGTGGGCCAGTACTTTGCGGCTGGCCCAGTCCACCACCGCCGTTAGGTACACGAAGCCCCGCGCCATCGGGATGTAGGTCGTGTCCAGTGCCCACACCTGGTTGGCCCGATCGATCTTGCGGTCGCGCAGCAGGTACGGCCAGATCTTGTGCGCTGTGTGCTTGCGGCTTGTGTTCGGCCGGCGGTATAGCGCCTCGATGCCCATGCGCTTCATCAGCGTACTCACGTGCCGGCGGCCGACCTGAATGCCCTCCCGACGCAACAGGCGGGCCAGCATGCGTGCGCCCGCAAACGGATGCTCCAGGTGCAGTTCATCGATTCGGCGCATCAGCTTCAGATCTGCCTCGCTGACCGGCTTCGGCTTGTAATACGCGCTCGACCGGGCGATGCCCACCAACTTGACCTGCCGGCTCACCGGCAATGCGTGCATGCGGTCGATCATCGCTTTCCGCTCAGCAACCCCGCTTTGCTGAGCGCGCCTTCCAAAAAATCATTCTCCAGTGTCAACTGGCCGATCTTGGCGTGCAGCGCCTTCAGGTCCACTGGTGGCTCGCTTGCCACCGTCTTGCCGCCACCGAATAACTCGACCGCGTGTTCGACCAACTGCTGCTTCCAGTCCGTAATCTGGCTGGGATGCACGTCGTACTGCTGGGCCAGCTCTGCCAGCGTCTTGTCGCCCTTGAGCGCCGCCAGCGCGACCTTCGCTTTGAAGGCGGCCGAGTGGGTGCGCCTGCTTCGTTTCGTCATCTTCTGGGTCCTTTCTGCCAGCCATTATGGCCGACTCAGGCCCCAGCTCTTCCACTTATCCGACTGTCCGAATTCCCGGCGCCACCTCTGGCGTCGGTGATGCTTCAAAAGGGGACGTTAGTACCCGTGTTCGAAGAACAATACTCAGTGGAAGTTGTCAGCCATCACGTGGTCTATCCAGCCCAAAATGCCGAATTGCCACGGATTCAGCGCTTCCTGACCTGGCTTGATCGAGAGGTCAACCGGCGCCAGGAGGGTGCGGACTAATGCGGGTTTTCCCTCATCTCGACAACCCTCGATAACTGAAAATTTCTCAGCAATAGTTGACATCGAATGCATTGATTGGAAGCGCCGCAGAGACAAAACTCGACCCATCAACACACCACGCATAACCAAGGAGACATGAGATGCTGGTCGAGAACAAAGTAGTCATCGTCACGGGCGCAGCTTCGCCTCGTGGTATCGGCAAAGCGACTGCCCGGGCGCTGGCGGAACAAGGTGCAAGGGTCGTCATCGTTGACCTGCAACTCGACGCCGCCCAGGCGGCGGCTGACGAATTGGGTGAGGGCCATCTGGGACTGCGCTGCGACGTCACGGACAAGGCGTCATGCGAAGCCGCCGCGCAAGCCACCATCGCACGCTATGGCCGCATTGACGGTCTCATCAACAACGCCGGCATCACGCAGCCGATCCGCACACTTGATATCGGTGCCGCCAATTTTGATGCGGTTGTCGACGTGAACCTCCGCGGCACGCTTTACATGTCACAGGCGGTACTACCGCAAATGAAGGAACAGAAGGGCGGGAGCATTGTCTGCATGTCGTCGGTTTCCGCGCAACGCGGCGGCGGCATCTTCGGCGGTCCACACTATAGCGCGGCGAAGGCCGGCGTTCTCGGGCTGGCAAAAGCCATGGCCCGGGAATTTGGCAGCGATCGTATCCGCGTGAACTCGGTTACCCCGGGACTGATTCAAACCGACATTACGGGCGACAAGCTGACCCCCGAAATGCGCACGGACATCATCAAGGGCATTCCGCTTGGACGCCTTGGCGATGCCGCCGACGTGGCTAACGCGTGCCTGTTCCTGGTCAGCGATCTTTCAACATACCTCACTGGCATCACGCTGGATGTGAACGGCGGCATGCTGATTCACTGATAGCGGCCCGAGGGCCGCCTTCCCACCATGTCAAAGCACCCGGGACCACCCGGGGCACCGGCAGGAGACATCCATGAAGACCAAATATGCAGCGTCGGCCGTAGGGCCCGGCGTGGTGACAAAACGCGCCGACGAAGCCACGTTCGAGTCTCGCACCTACGGCAAGGTGATGCGGCGACTGATTCCGTTCCTGATGCTGTGCTACCTGGGAGCGTACCTTGATCGTGTCAATGTGGGATTTGCCAAGCTGCAGATGCTGAACGATCTGCAGTTTAGCGAAACCATCTACGGCCTCGGCGCCGGCATTTTTTTCCTGGGCTACTTCATCTTCGAAGTGCCGAGCAACGTCATCTTGCACAAGGTAGGCGCACGCAATTGGCTGGCGCGCATCATGCTGACGTGGGCGGTCATCTCAGCGGGCTTCGCGCTTGTCAGCACGCCAACGCAGTTCTACGTACTGCGTTTCTTGCTCGGTGTTGCCGAGGCCGGCTTTGCGCCTGGTGTCATCCTTTACCTTACGTACTGGTTCCCGTCGGAGCGACGCGCCAAGGCATTGTCGATGTTCTTCATGGCGATTCCTTTGGCTGGCATCGTGGGCGGACCACTGTCGGGCTGGATCATGCATGCTTTCCATGGTGCGCATGACCTGGCCGGCTGGAAGTGGCTGTTCCTGATTGAGGCATTGCCTTCTCTGGTTCTCGGTATTGCCATTCTGTTCTACCTCGACAATGGAATTCAGGGCGCCAAATGGCTCACAGACCAGGAAAAGGCGCTGCTCCTTCGTAATGTGGAGGGCGACAATGCCCAGAAGGTTCAGCACGTTTCGATTCGTGCCTTCATGGCCGATCGACGCTTGTGGTTGATGGCTGCCATCTACTTCTGCGTGGTGCTGGGCCAGTATGGGTTGACGTTTTGGCTCCCGACAATCATCCGCAAAACTGGTGTCGCGGATCCGCTGTGGGTTGGCATTCTTACCGCCGTACCGTACCTGTGCGCCATTGTTGCACTGCCGCTGGTTGGCCTGTCGGCCGACCGTCGGCGGGAGCGTCGGCTTCACCTCGCAATTCCGATGCTGGTGGCTGCTATTGGCTTCGCCACGCTGCCAATGCTCGGCAGTGTCACCGCAGCCGTCATTTGCCTCTGCATTGCTGCTGCCGGAATCATGACCTCGTCATCACAGTTCTGGGCACTTCCTACGGCCGTGCTAGGTGGCATGTCCGCAGCAGCAGGTATCGCTGCGGTGAATTGCGTAGCAAACCTGGCTGGCTTCTTCTCACCCGCCATCGTGGGCTGGCTCAACGACTTCACTGGCAAGTCAACTGCGGGCCTGATCTTCATCTCGGCAACGGTCGTATTCGGCGCGCTGCTCGTATTCCTGGTGCCGGCGAAAGCTGTGAATCGCTGAGCCAACCACCATCAAACGGAGTCAATCATGAGTCGTACAAATCTTGAGGCGCCTGTCTCGCTGGCCGAACGCGCCTATCGTATCCGGCGCAACGCCATCCTGATGGGAGAAGTCCAGGGGCAAGGCTATGTAGGCCAAGCTCTAGATATCGCGGACGTGCTTGCCGTCGCCTACTTTGGTGCCATGAAGTACCGTCCGGAAGATCCTCAATGGGAGGGTCGGGATCGCTTCCTGCTTTCCAACGGTCATTACGCGATTGCGCTGTATGCCGCGCTGCTCGAGGCGGGCATTCTGCCTGCCGAAGAGCTCGAAACGTACGGGAGCGATGACAGTCGCTTGCCCATGTCGGGCATGGCTAGCTACACACCGGGCATGGAGATGTCCGGGGGGTCGCTCGGTCAAGGCCTCACGATAGCCGTGGGCCGTTGCCTGGGTCTGAAGCGCAAGAGCTCGGACGCGTTCGTCTACACCCTGTTTTCGGATGGAGAACTGGACGAAGGATCGATCTGGGAAGGCATCCTGTCAGCCAGCCACTGGAAGCTGGACAACCTGATCGCCATGGTTGACGTGAACAACCAGCAGGCCGACGGACCGTCGACGCAGATTCTGGCATTCGAGCCACTGGTTCCGAAGCTGGAGGCGTTTGGCTGGTATGTGCAGCGTGTGGACGGCAATGACATCGATGCGGTGGCGACGGCCTTCGACAACGCCCGCGCGCATAAGGAAGCGCAGCCGCGAATGATCATCTGCGACACGCGGATGGGCTGCGGTGTGCCGTTCCTTGAGCAACGCGAAAAGAATCACTTCATTCGGGTGGATGCGCACGAATGGCAACTGGCCTTGCAGGCCCTCGAAGATGGGAGAAAAGCATGAGCAGCAACACTCAATCGGGCAAGCCCCGCCTGAAGACCTCGGCCATGATTGCGTCGATCGCTGGCGAAGGGCAGACGACGCGGTCGGCGCCATTCGGTCACGCCTTGACGGCCCTGGCGGCCGAACGGCAGGACATCATCGGCATGACGGCTGACCTTGGCAAATACACCGACCTCCATATTTTTGCGAAGGCCTACCCTGATCGCTACTATCAAATGGGTATGGCGGAGCAACTGTTGATGGGAGCGGCTGCAGGCTTTGCGCATGAAGGTTCAGTTCCCTTCGTAACGACCTACGCAGTGTTTGCAACGCGTCGCGCTTACGACTTCATGCATCAGACGATTGCCGAGGACAACCTGAACGTCAAAATCGTCTGCGCGTTGCCGGGGTTGACGACAGGATATGGCCCCAGCCATCAGGCAGCGGAGGACTTGGCGCTGATGCGGGCGATGCCCAATATGACTGTCATCGATCCGTGCGACGCCATCGACATCGAGCAGATGGTTCCAGCCATTGCCGAACACAACGGCCCCGTCTATGCCCGTCTCCTGCGCGGCAACGTCCCTGTGGTACTGGACGAGTATGACTACAAGTTCGAACTCGGCAAGGCCAAGCTGCTCAGGGATGGTGCCGACGTACTGATCATCTCGTCCGGAATCATGACGATGCGCGCTTTGGAGGTAGCGAAGGAAATGGAGGCGGACCGTGTTGGCGTGGCCGTACTGCATGTCCCCACCATCAAGCCACTCGATACGGAGACCATCGTGCGCGAAGCGCGAAAGTCGGGCCGACTGGTGATTGTGGCGGAGAACCACACAGTCATTGGAGGCCTCGGAGAGGCGGTTGCTGGAACATTACTGCGTGCGGGCGCACATGTGCCTTTCAGGCAAGTGGCGCTGCCCGACGAGTTTCTGGATGCGGGCGCCCTCCCGACGCTCCATGACCGCTATGGCATTTCCACCAACGTAGTTGTTCAGTCGATCAAGAAGTGGCTTAGCGAGTAGAAGGGGACCCTAACGGGGCACCGGCAAGTGACGGTGCCCCGTATGCCGATATGGCTTTGAATTGGCGCGCCTCATTCAAGACCGTTGGGAAAATATTGCGTCGGACTTCGTGCAATCTCGTCAGGTCGCGAGTTCAATATTGCCCGTGTTCGAACGGCTGAAGTCCAATGCAACCCCGCCATTGAAACGCTGCCTCTGTGCGACCGTTCCTGGCCGATTGGGTGAGGTCGCCAACGGCCGCTTATTGGCACTCCAGTTCGCAAACCTGAATTTGGCCGACTGACCGGTTTGGAGAACGTTATGTGACCGGAGTGGGTCGACAGCAGCCGAAGGTGCTACTTCTGACGTTGGAAGCGGCACGGTCGGCGGCAGGAAGGTCAGAGTTAAGCGAACCGTCCTGCCGATAGTTCAGAGTTAGATGAACCACGAGTTCAAAGTTGTTTGGGCAACTTTGTCGCGAAGCCACAAACCACGGGCTTCACGGGTTCAAAGTTATATAAACGTCGACACTTGCTGGTGGGGACGCTGAGCCTGCATCTCGGCGGCATGAACATTTCGCTCGGCAGTGGCGGCGGGGCGCTGCTAAGCGGGCTGGTGTTCGGCTGGATCAATTCGAGAAGGCCGTCGCTGGGCACCTTCCCGCGTTCGGCGGTCCAGATCCTGAAGGATCTCGGACTGGCGGTATTTGTCGCCTGCGTAGGCCTGTCGGCCGGGCCGGATGCCATTTCCCTGATCCGGGAACACGGCGCCGTGCTGCCGCTGATCGGGCTGGCGGTGTCGCTCACGCCCGCGTGCCTGTCGTTGTGGATCGGGCACAAGCTTCTCAAGATCGAAGGCCCGCTGCTGGTTGGTGCGATTGCCGGACAGCATGTGAGCACCCCCGCGATCAGCGCCATCCTGGCGGCCAGCCAGAGTTCGGTTCGGTGCCGCTGCTTGGCTACACGATCACCTATGCCATCGCCAACGTACCGCTTCCGGTGTTGGGGCCGATCATTGTTTCGTTGGCACACAGGTTCACTTAGTTACCACATCGCTGCAACCGTGCGGCGGGTCCACAAGGGATTGGCGTCAGACCATGCTTGCCAAGGTCCGGGCCCGCGCTTACCACGTGTACTTCACACCCACGCGGCCGATGAACGCGTGATACGCCTGCGTTCCCCACTGCCACCCGGCATTGCTCCATCCGGTCCAGCCCTTGCGGCCCTGCACGTTGATGCCGAGTTTTACCTCATACCGGTTGCGCGGATACAGGTCACGCAACGATACCTGGTTGAATGCGATGACGTTGTCGACGGAGTCGTGCCACCAGTTCAGCGTCAGGTAGGGCTGAATGCGCTCGCCGGATTGGCGTATCCAGGTGCGATGCATGCGCACACCGAGCCGCGTGATCACGCCGCCGCCGCGCTCGCCATCGACCCGCGTGCCGTTGGGTTCCGTGATCCCTCCTTCGGAGCCATGCACGTAGATCACCTGGCCCTGAGGTTCGATGACCCAGTCGAGGTCTTTGCGGGGGGGCCAGGCATAGCCCGCTTCCGCCGACAGTGCGAGCACGCGCGAGTCGTAGCCGACCGTGGGCAGGGTATCCCCGTTCACGTGGTTGCTGTACCAGCCGTACTGTCCCCACAGGTCGGTGTACCAGCCCAGGCGCGTCTCGTCGTTCTGGAACCACGTGCCATAGACGCCGACATTGACGCCCTGCACATCGCTGTCCGCGCTGGCCGGGTTGCCCGATGCCCGGCCCGTGCTCGATCCCCAGCTGTAGCCGAGCATGCCGCCCAGGTGCAGGCGGTCATCGCCACGGAACATGGACCATTGCGCGACATCGCCGCCGCCGTGCAGCAGCCAGACCGTGCTTTTCACATCAAAATTGCCGTCGCTGGTACGCGAGCCGATGTCCTTGCCGACCAGCCGGATCCAGCCCGCGCCGCGCTTCCGGTCATCGTTCTCGAAGGTTTGCTGCTCGGTCCATTGCGGCTCGCCGAGGCGATCGTGCAGGCTGTGGACGAGGAAGCCCGCCGCGAGCCGCTGGTTGGCCAGGTAGGCGCCGACTTCAGGCCGGTAGAGCGGATCCGGTGGGACGGGTGGTGTCGGCGGCACCGGTGGTGGTGGTGGCGGGTCCGGCTCCTTCTCGGAGCGCAGGTACCAGGCCTGCTCATTGGTGCCGTCGACGCTGCTGCGGAACAGACGGTATTCATAGGGACCGGCCACCACGCGCCGCGCCAGTGCGAACGCATTGGCGCTGGTGCCGCCGCCGTTGATGGCATCGACGACCTGGATGCCGTTGCTGACGGTCAGCGCACCCTGGCCGGTCGTATTGTCGACGATCAGGCCGGTCCGGCCGGTTGCGCTCCCGCCGTTTATGACGAGCCGGTCCGACGGCGAGCCGTCGGTGCCCAGAAAGGTGTTGATCCGTAGCGTACCGCCGCCCGCATAGTTGTGCGTGGTCAGTGTCTTGTACGCGCCGGCCGATGGCGGCGTGAACGCGATCATGCCCGCGTTGCTCACCTGCTGGCGCACGTTGGAGCTTGCCGTTACGTTCCACGTGCTGGTCGCGTCGATATTGGCGTTGGTGACGTCGAAGGCCGCACCTGTCCAGCGCGATCCCGTTGTGAGTCCGATATCCAGAATGCTGGCCGAGGCATTGAAGGCGTCACCGCTCAGGGTGCTGCTGCCGGATGCCGTGAGCTGGACGTTGGTCGGCTGGGGGAAGAATGCGTCCTGGTTGAAGGTCCTGACCAGCGAGCTGGCGCCGGAGACTGAAGCACCATCGCTGGCGCTGAGCACCAGCGGCCCCTGGGCCAGGATGGCGGATTGCTCGGCGCTGCTCAGGCTGCCACCGGAAAGCGTGACCGTGTGGGTGGAAGCGGGCGTGCCGTTCAGCGAAACGAGCCCCGTCGTATCCGGCCCGGTCGCCTGCACGGTCGAATTCGACAGCGAGATCGTTCCTGGCCCGAAGTTGATGAACATCGCGGCACCGCCGCCCGTGGTGGTCACGCGCGTGTCACTGGCCGAAATCTGGCCGGAATCGATGCGAAAGCCGAACGAACCGGCGCCCGTGGTGTTGATCGTGTTGCGGGTCAGGTTGATTGTCCCGTTGAGGGACGCCGTTGCCCCTGCGGCCGGCTGCCGGCCGCCCGTGGGCGACACGGGCACTTCCACACGAGTGTCGGTGCTGGTCACCGTGCCACCGCTGACCGCGAGCAGGCCGGCGGCGGATGAAAATCCTGTCACACTACCGAAGATCGGTGTGCCGGTCGGGTTCCAGAGCGATACGCTGTTGAACGCGGGATTGGCGGCCGTGGCCACCGTGATCAGGCTGGATCCCGTCAGCGTGACATGGCTTCCCGAACCATGCGCCCAGGCGCCCGCCCCGACATTGGGGCCTTGCACAGTGACGGTATTCAGCGCAGCGCTGCCGCCTCCCTGCGCCAGGACGCCGGTGCTCGACGTACCGGTTCCCGAGCCGCTGCCGAGATTGATGGTCAGCCCGCTGCCGATCGCGCCGGGCACGATCGCGCCGCTCGCCGATGTCACGCCCACTGCTTGGTTTCCCGCCAGGTTCAGCACCATGCCCTGCGGCACGGTGATAGCACTGCCAGCCCCGCGCACATATAGCCCGGCAGCGCCGAACCCGCCGGCTCTGCCTGCGCTGATCGCGACCGGTGCCGTGGCCGTCACGATGCCGCCATTGTTGACGCCGATGCCGATGGCATTCGTGCCCGTGACGGATATCGCATTGCCCGAGCGCAGCGTAACGCTGGCATCGGGGTTGGCGAGGATCCCGTGGCCGCTGCTCGTACCAGTGTTGTTGATGGTGAGTCCCGTGATGTCCGCCGTTGCGCCGGATACGACGACTGCACTGCCAACGCCAGATGTCGAAATACCCGCACCGTTGGTGATCAGCAGGCTTCCGCCCTGGATGGCGAGTGCCGTGCCGTTCAGGCTCTGCACGGAGATCGGGCCAGTGCTGCCGGGGTATTGCGCGTCGAGCGTGAGGACGCCGGTGGTGACCGTGGCACCGCTGTTGCTGGAGGTCGCCGTGATGGTGGTGTTACCCACCACGACCTTGTCTCCCGTAGAGCCGTTTACTACGACTGGCCCGGTTACGGAACCCGGGCCCACCACGGTCTGAGCAGACCCCGCAACAGGCTCCATCAGCGTCCAAATCGCCAGCATGAGCACCCGGACCGTTCCCGGTAGACGCGGCATCCCGTCTCCACGATTCCACGAGTGCATGCGTGAGGGAGCGCGGCTCCAGCGATACGTTCCGGGTTGCACGGGGCGTCTCCTCCGTCGGTGCGGACAACAAGTTCCGATTCGCAGTATGAAATTGCCGTGCTGCGAAGGATAACTGACACCCCCCTTGCGCGGCGGCCTATTCGGAACATTTCATAACCACGCAAAAATGCGCTTATCTCGGTAGCATGCAACTGGTTGCGGGTTTCTCAAGGTCGCCGAAATGGCCTGAGAGCCGCTCTGGACAGGGGTTGCGCCGGTTTCGTCTGGGCCGGTTAAAATCCAGGTGCTTTGGCGGTCGAGATGGCGAAAAGCCAGTCAGGGCAAGGGATTCCAACGAATCTGAGTCTTGCGCAGTTCGAGGAATTTGTCTGGCCGCATCTGAGCAAGGGCAGACGCGGCCCCGCGCGAAAGCTGAGCGCGCATGCGCTCTTCAATTACATTTTGCGGCCGCTGTACCTGGGCTGTCAGTGGAAGGAACTGCCCATCGAGAAGGATCAGTAGGGCCGTCCGGAAATCCACTACACGCGCATCTAAGCTTTCAACAAAAAGTGAATCTGTAGTCTGCCCGCCAGCCACTCGTATTTCATCTTGTGCCAGAGCTTCTCGGTGCGATAGCGGGTAAGAAGACGGCATCACTGCCGCCCCCTCCCCAAAGAACCGCCCAAGCGACTTTCACCGCAAGCGGCTCAAGCACAGCTAAAACACCACCAATTGTTGATGCCGGTCTCGCCAAACAGCGCAAGCCCTTCGCAAACGTCGTATCGTTGATTCGTCTCATTGCTGAGACGAGGGTGCTGAACTGCAACAAGGCAGTCTCTTCCAAGCTCCCCTGCGTCGAACCTCGAATACGGGTCAGCGACAGCCACACCTCACGGAAGTTTGCACCCTTTCAGGTCGGGGCAAAGTTTGAACCCCTATACGGACTATTACCGTCCGTCATTCGCTTTCTCCGCGTTCTCTTACCCGCTCCCCCAACAGCTTGCCTCGCGGCTCGCCTGCCACCGATTCAATATCTGAATCCATGGCGAGAAAACGGGCTTACACGTTCCCGTTCCTGCCGACCCGAATGTTCCCGGGCCTGTCCGGTTAGCGCCCGTCTATCCCCCGGCAGCGTTGCGACGACGTACTCCCAAACTCAAGGGGAGCAACCCGCTGCTTACCTTTTTTTGGTCTGGGCCCATTAGCCGCTTCGGCCCGTTAGCCCTCACGAGGTTTATCAACGGTTCACATCTGTTGCGCATGCGGAACTTGCCTGGCCCCCACGCCACATTGCGGCTAGCAGCGTCGTCACACACCGTCACCGGTAGTGACGTCTCTCGACGGGTACGTTGTCGCTGGAGCTTCGCACCCGACCGTTACCAGTCGCGCACGTCCAGGTAGGCAACTGCTGGCCGTACAGCAGGTCACGGCACGGCGAGCCGCGCGTGACAATGCAGAAACAAGCTTTGCCATCCACTACATGCCGATTTACGTTCGGCGGACGGCGACACGTGTCGCACTGAGCTCCGGGCCGTACGGTGGCAGGAAGTACAACGTCAAGCCTTTCGTTTGTAGCAGCCGGAGATAAGGCCGCAGTGCGCGGGCCGTGTGGACCGAAGCATTGTCGAGAATCACGGTCAGAGGCTTGCCGACGTGTTCGACCAGCAGGCCGAGAAATCCAGCGAACAGCATCGAGGTCATCGTCTCCCACAACTTCGCTGCAAACAGCTCTCCCGAGGACAGCAGTGCTCCGACCACGTTCAGACGCTTACCGCGCCGGGCTTCAATCATGTGTTGCTCCCCGACGGCCGACCGCGAGGACTCCTCCGCATGTCCTTGATTCTTCGAGGACCCACGTCCTGCAGTTAGTGGGTGTCAAGACTTCGAACCCAACGGCTCCAATATGTGGGGCGCGAAGCAGATGGTGTCCGAAGCCGAGCTGGAGATCATCCACTACAACACCGTGCTTCTGTCTCGCGTGTACAAGCAGAAACGCGCCGCCGGTGATCAGTCCGCCATGGACTTGATCGCAGGTATGTCGCCGGTCGCCTGGCAGCATGTGAACCTGTTCGGCGCTTTCGATTTCGGTCAGACGGGGGCCGTCGACATGGATACCCTGGCCGCCTACTATGAAGACCCGGCCTACTGGGCCCGGATTCAGCAAGCCACCCCATCAAGCGACCAATCCTGACCCTCCCGGCGCCCTCGGCTCGACCGATATCTTGACCACGGCTCCGCAAGGCCTGATGGGCCATTTTCAGGACACTACGCACCCCCGTAACCCTTGCCTGGCAAGGGCTGGCGGGAGATTTTCAGTTTTCGGGGGTTGGGCGAAAATAGCCAGTTTCTCCCTTAGCATCGAGACGACAGGTTCCCAAGTTCCGTATCCATGCCTGCAGGAAGGTCGCGCCATCTCTATGCCGGATGCCGTCAGACCCACTTCCAGGTCGCCGTCTGACTGATCCCGAGGAGATGTCGAATCCTCGGTTTTGACATCATTGCAATTATCGACACTTCTTCGATGGTTCACTTTCGTTCGCCTCCTTCCTGCCTACCTGACGAGATTCATCTCGCCTTTTCCCTAGACGCTCACCACAACCGCTCTTAACGGAAGCAGCTCTGGGTGGTTTGGTATCACCGCCTGATCGGCGAAACCGAGGGGCCTACCCTCATCACGGATACAGCATGTACGGCGACAAACTGTCGCTTTCCTTCTTGGCACACCGACAACTATCCTGACATGGAGGGTCCAGTGTTACTCAAGGTCAGGCCACCAAGTCCTGAAGGAAATCCGAAAGCGCTTTCTTTGGATCGTCTTCCTCCGACACGATCATCTCGATCCCCCAATGGCTTAAGACTTCCTGAGCCACCGGGTTCGGACGATTTGTGAAAACGTAGGACTTTGGCCTTGCTGACGCAAGCGTAGAACGCCCCCACATCTCGGTCAGGCGAAAGAACAGGAGGCGGATGTTGAGATCGTTTAGGCTGTAGCCGATGAAGAGAACCGAGCTGCCCAAGACGTCATTGCGAAGTTTGATGTCCAGCGGTGTATCGAAGTCCAACCGCTGAAAGTAGCTGGTCTCGTCAAGGACGATCGAGTCGTCTGCGTCGAAGTCGCCATGCAACTTGACGATCTGCCGGCGGCCATTGGTGACGGAAACAAGATCAGCCACACTGGCGATCTTGTCGTACTCCACACCAAACGCATCGTGGGCGTACTCCAGCCATCGGTCGTAGTTGGTGGTGTAGATTCGGGAGAAATTGCCCTGCGTGATCAGCCGGTGAATGTCGGACTTGGAGATGTCCGTTGTTGACTTATGCCATTCACGGTCCATCCAACTGCGTAGGGCCCCGAGCCCGCCTTTCTTCTTCTTGTAGAACTCCGCAAGGGCCAAGTGAGTGCCATAGGTAGAGAAGATCTTCGGGTCATAGCCAAGCTCTTTTGCGATGTGCGCGATCAGTGCGTCCCAATTCGGCAGACCAAGGTTGGCTGACACCCCGGCGCCCGCAAACAGCATCAGCTTGCCAGCGCGATGGGCATCAAGGAGTTCGTCTTTCATTTCGTACCCTTCGCAGATTTGAGGTGAGCGGCAAACAGGTCCAGTGCTTTGCGACGCATGGAGATGTCGTCCTTGGCCGCCCCCATCTCAGCGAAGGTCCGAGTGCTGCCATCCGGGACGAAGACGCAGTCCCATTGGAAGTCAGGGGGACCGGCAGGTTTGCGAGGTACAGTCCCGTCGATCGCACCCTCAAATATGTGGATTTCTCGCCCATCGCAGTACCCGAGGATCGTCTTGGCAGTGACCTTGGCGTCGCCAAGTCCTGCAACCAGATCGGCGAAGCGATTCGCCTGCAGCCTATCCCAGAATATCTGCGTTAACCCAGCGGGAAGTCCATTGAGGCCACTTAAGTAGAGACCTGTGTGCTCGACGAATAACGGGCGACCAATGGCCTGGAAAGCCTTGGCCAGCTTGTCCCGTACCAAACTATCGACATCTTCTGTCTGGAGCTCCTCGATTTTCCTCGACACCGGCACGACCTCTACGCCTACGGGTGTAAGGATACGCTGCACCTCGGTGATCTTGTGCGCGTTGCCTGACATGAATCGGATTTTCAAATTAGATCCTTCATGAATGAGTAGCGTTTCGCTACCTCGTACTGCTGTCGCATGTCATTAATCGACAGGCCTTCGGCCATTGCGGCAGCTTGGTCGTCGGCAAGCCCGCGCTGGTGGATTCCGGGGTTATCCGAGCAAATGACAAACGGCACCCCATATCGCCGGAACTGTTGAAGCGGGTGGGCCTCGTTCGCAGGAACTGCGCCGGTGAGCCGATTGCTAATCGGGCACACCTCCACGCATATACCCAAGGACGAAAGAAGCTCCAGCAGTTCCGGGTCCTGGCCAGCCGCTGTCCCGTGGCCAATGCGATCTGCGCCGAATAGTTCCACGGCAGATCGGACGTTCTCCACGCGGCCCGTTTCACCGGCATGGATCGTAATCCCAAGCCCAAACCTGTCCTTGGCTTTCCGAAAAAGCGACGGGAGTTCTGTCGGGTACGCCATTTCTTCGTTCCCAGCCAGGTCAAGCCCAATCACGTCCTTTGGCTCACCAAGGTCTTCATAGGCCTGTAAGAGCGCGGATAGGCTGACCGCGCTGTAGTCGCCGCGCGTTACCGTAAGAATCAGGCCGCGACGGATACCGTGGCGCTGCGCTGCTTCCCCGGTCGATTCAATCAGGTTCTCGAGCGCTTTTGCTGGCGAACACTTCTGAAGTGCTGCCAGGTATAAAACACTGCTTCTGAGTTCGACGAAGCGCACGTTGTTTTCCGCCAAGCCCGCCGCGACCGCGAGGGTGATGCGATCGAGGTTCTGGCGCTTCCTTGGAAAAAGTCGCAGGACTTGCCAAGGCCTGAGGTATTCGGCGAGCGACCGGCGAGGTGTTGACCGAACTAGGTCTCGCTCGATTTCGAATCCAGGCGGCAATACGACCGCTTCATCGGACAAAATCTCTCGAATCTTCGACACCGGAATCGCGCCGTTCATGTGCACATGAAGTTCACCCCGATCAGGCACACCCGGGGTCTTCCCATTGTCGTCTTCCTCCTCGGCGACGCCGGCATCGCCCAGCATCCCTGGCAGATCAAGTTGCCGCTGATCCAATCGTTTCCCCCGTATCTACTGATCCAGCGTCCAGCGCGCTTTTGAGAGTCCTGGCGCGGCTTCAGATTTTAGCGGGTTCGCAACCCGGGGAGGCATAAGGTCATTGCTGTTCACTCTGTATCAGCTCGCGATAGGGGGGGCGTATCTCTGCGCTTCCCTCCCCTCCGGATTCATCGGGGGGAATACCAGCGCCAACCCCGCGGAAGCCGACCAGCTTACGTTGATGAACAGGGCACCCGATGTATTAGCGGCAGCGGCACGCGGACAACTCCCGATCATGAACAAGTCGCTTCACCACCCCGCAGGCGATTCCTGGAACTTGATACGCCAGATAGCCCCCGACGCGATCTTCACGATTCTTGATTGAGACTGGATAAATGTGCCGCATTCTAGACTTTACCGCTGAGCGAGGACGAAACTTAGACCATAAAAAATCCCAATTTGGGAACTTTACAACCGCTGTTGGCGCTGGTATATTTGATCCCAAAATGGGAACAAGCATGCGGC